>JARKPB010000004.1 GCA_029975475.1 Anaerolineaceae bacterium | reverse complement strand
GCACTCGAAACCGCAATTTACATAACCGAAGTCGCCGGCAGGTATGGTGATGCCTGGATTGAAAACAGCCTGAGAGAGGCAAACCAGGCCGCCAACCCTTTGCTTTATCGCATGGCCTTTAAGATGGCCACGGGCAGCGGTAAAACCCTGGTAATTGCCATGCTGATCACCTGGCAGACACTGAACAAACTTGCCGGCCCGCAAGACAACCGCTTTTCGGACGCCTTCCTGATCTGCACGCCGGGCATTACCATCCGTGACCGGCTGCGCGTGCTGCTGCCCTCTGACCCAAACAACTATTACCGCCAGCATGACCTGGTCCCGGTGGATCTGCTTCCGGAACTTGGGAAAGCCAAAATGGTGATCACCAACTTCCATGCTTTCATGCTGCATGAGCGCATTGCTGCAGGGAAATTAACCAAAGAAATCCTGACCGCAGGCGAAGAAAGCCCATTCACTGAAACCCCTGACCAGATGGTGCGCCGTGTTTGCCGTGAGCTGGGTAACAAACGCAACATCGTGGTGATTAATGATGAAGCCCACCACTGCTACCGCCACAAACCCGAAGACGACGGCGAGAAACTTTCAGGGGATGAGCGCAAGGAAGCTGAAAAGCGCGAGGAACAGGCGCGCATCTGGATCTCCGGGCTGGAAGCAGTCAAGAACAAGATCGGCATCAAGGTGATATACGATCTCTCTGCCACTCCGTTTTTCCTGCGTGGGTCAGGTTACCCGGAAGGGACGCTCTTTCCCTGGGTGGTCTCCGACTTTTCGCTGATCGACGCCATTGAATCGGGCATCGTGAAGGTGCCGCGCGTGCCGGTCTCGGACGATTCCATGACCGGCGAGTTGCCCACCTACCGCGATATCTGGCCGCGCATTCGCGAGCATTTGCCCAAGAAGGGGCGTAAAACCGAGGCGGTGGAGGAAGAGCCCAAACTGCCGGTGGAGCTGGAAGGCGCGCTGCACAGCCTGTATGCCAACTATACCCGTTCTTATGCCCTGTGGGAGCAGGACGCCGATGCCCTCTCCAAAGGACTGACACCGCCGGTCTTCATTGTGGTGTGTAACAACACCAATGTTTCGCGCATGGTGTACAACTACATCGCCGGATGGCAAAAGACCCTGCCGGATGGAACGACCGTGCTGGTGCCTGGCAAACTGCCCCTGCTCACCAATGTCAACGGCGGCGCATGGCTGCCCCGCCCCAACACCATTCTGGTGGATAGCGAGCAGCTTGAATCCGGTGAAGCGCTGAGTGATGAGTTTAAAAAGATCGCTGCCACCGAGATTGAACGGTTTAAAGAAGAATATAAAGCCCGCTTCCCCGGGCGGGACGTGGATTCGCTCACCGATGAGGACCTGCTGCGCGAAGTGATGAACACAGTCGGCAAACCCGGCCGGCTGGGCGAGCAGATCCAGTGCGGGGTTTCGGT
>JARKPB010000011.1 GCA_029975475.1 Anaerolineaceae bacterium | reverse complement strand
AAATTCCTCCATTTTTGGAAAAATGTCTACCGCTGTGCGCCAGGCTAACGAAAAACCAGAGCCCGACGGACTCTGGTTTGACTTTAGTAGCGGGGAGTGGATTCGAACCACTGACCTCCGGGTTATGAGCCCGACGAGCTGCCGCTGCTCTACCCCGCATCGTGAGCCCAAAGTATACCATCCCCTTCTCCGCAGGTCAAGACCTTTGCTTCGCGGCCTTATCAACCGCTTCCCCTTACTAAATCGTCAGGTTTCATCGCCCTGCCATCTCCCTTTTGTTAATCACTTGCAAGGTAAAAAAACAGCAAGATGTCTGATAATAGGGTTGTGGAAACTATGTCGGAGGCCCAAATGAGAATTCTCGTCATTGATGACGATCCCGCTATGACGGATCTGCTCAAGCTGCTCCTGCAGCCTACCCAGGCCCACATCTTGACTGCCAATTCAGGTCGGGATGGGCTTGAGCTGGCGCGCAAGCATAAACCAGATATTGTCTTACTCGATTTGATGATGCCCGAGATGGACGGCTGGGAGGTGTGTAAAGCCATCCGCGATTTTAGCAATATGCCTATTCTGGTACTTTCCGCTCTTGACAGCCCCGGAACTGTCGCGGCCGCCCTGGATGCCGGCGCGGACGACTACCTGATCAAACCTGTTCCCAGCGGCGTGCTGCTGGCGCATATCAATAACCTCATGCGCCGGACCCGCCTTGACCCCCGCGTCGCGCCCGCCAGTTAGCTTTTTCTCTCATCCAACCGCATCAAAGGGCAGGGAAATCCCTGCCCTTTTTTGTCGCATTTTTGATGTACAATTCAACCATCAATATTTTGGAGATCACCCAGATGCAAACCTGCACCCGCTGTCATTCTCAGTCCCCGGATTCTACCCGCTCCTGCCTATCCTGCGGCGCAGACCTGCAGCAGTACAGCGTGACCGCCGTCGCGTTAAAAAAATTCCAGGATAATCCCCGCGTTTTGAATATCCGGCTGGTTGTGGCTCACGATGCCTGTCCCACCTGCGCTGAAATGGAAGGCACCTATGAAAAATTCAGCGCGCCTTCGCTGCCTGTTGAAGGCTGTTCCTGCCCGACTGGCTGCCGCTGCTTCTATGAACCCATGCTGGAAGAAATTTATCCCTGAACCCGCCCGGGCGGGGCTCCGTTTTTCTCTAACCAGGCGCGCACCCATTCCAGCGCGCTATTTTTATCGGCGACTTCACCGGCCGCCTGCGCCTCGCTGACAAATTCCAGCAGCTGCCCCAGCAGTCGGCCCGGCGCCAGGCCCAGCACCGTTTGCAGATCGTGACCGTTAATCAGCCGGGGCGGACGCACCAGAGTATCCTGCTGCTCAAACCACGCGGAAAGCAGCTGCTCCGCCAGATCCACTTCTTTTTGCCAGCGTTCCTGGTCCACAGCCGGACTGGTGATTCCCAGCAAGTCAGCCAGCGAAATCAGACAAACATCTACCCCGGCCGGACCCAGCGCGCGAAAATAACGATGAATCAGGCGCGCGTCCAGAACTGTCACATCCTTTGCCAGCCAGTGGATGCGCATGTGCCCGCGCACCTGGGCAGCCAGCCGTTCAATTTCCGCGTTGCTCAACGCCAGAGCCCTGGCGCGTTCAACTGCCAGGTCCGCTGAAATGTGGTCGTGTTGGTAAAAATGCACCCGGCCGTCCCGGTCAACGCTGCGTGCGTTTAATTTTCCGCAATCATGATACAGCGCAGAAAAGGTGAGCAAGGCTTTCAGGCTGCGCTCCTGCACCAGCGGTTCCGAATAAAACGACTCCAGCGCACGGCGAAAGCGGCCAAGTTTTAGAACCGCGTATCCCAGGGTTAGGTTTGAAACCAGATCTTCTTGAAACGGTTCGACCAGGGCGGCATAGATCTCCTGGAAATGCGAGACCACGGAGAGGGTGTGACCCCAGGCATCCATCACATGCGGCGGCCCCTGCTCGATTCCGCGCAGGCGGCGAACTTCCGGCAAGACCTGTTCCAAAACTCCAAGCGAATCCAGCACTTCCAGCGCGGCCGCAAGCCGCGGCTGCTCAAATAACCGGAAAAGCTCATCGCGCTGGCGCTCGGCAGATACCCGCGGAAGCAGCCTGCTGGCCGCCCTCGCCTGGATAAGCGTTTCAGGGTCCATGCGCAAGTTAAACGCAAACGCCAGGCGCACGGCGCGCAGTATTCTCACCGGGTCAGCGCTGATGCTTTCCGCCGAGCAGGGGCGCAGAATTTTCGCCTGCAGATCGCGCAGCCCTCCCAGCGGGTCAATCAGCGATTCAGGATCGGTGAGAGCAGCCGCCATGGCATTGATGGTGAAATCGCGCCCGGTGAGATCCGCGGTCAGATCAGGCCCGCGCAAGGCAGCGAAGTCCAGCAAGAAACGCTGACCTTTTTGCCGGAAAATCACCCGCCCGATCCCGTGTTCGGGGTCCAGATCAACATACGCGCCGCCCAGGCGGTCAGCCACCCGCCGGCCAAGCCCGCGGGCATCGCCGCGGACTGCCAGGTCAATATCATGCGTCACCCGGCCCAGAAAATGATCGCGGATGATCCCGCCCACCGCCCAGACCTGTTCATCCGGCAGACAGGATGAGGCTACCGTGTTAAGGGCAGCAGAAAACTGGTCAAAAAACGGGAAGCGGGCCAAGAATGCTCACGATTTGACTTCAGGCTGATACTTATCCAGATCCACGACCCCGATAAACGGGAGGTTGCGGTAGTAATCATCAATATCCAACCCGTAGCCAAAGACAAATTTATTCGGAATGGTAAACCCGCAGTAACGCACCGGCACATCAACTTCGCGGCGCTCGGCTTTATCCAGCAGCGCGCAAATAGAAAGCGTTTTAGGCCGCCGGACAGAAAGCATCTCGAGCACCGAATGGATGGTGTGGCCCGAATCGATAATATCTTCCACCAAGATCACATTGCGGTCTTCAATACTTGTGTTCAGGTCGAGCGTGATGCGCACATCGCCGCTGGTAGACCGCCTTCCAACCCCGTAAGAACTGACCGCCATAAACTCGATCGCGGTTGGAATGCTGATCTGGCGCATCAGGTCCGTTAAGAACATCACCCCGCCGCGCAGAATACAAATCAGCAGGACAGATTCGTTGGCAAAATCGCGGCTGATCTCCTCCCCCAGTTCTTTTATCCTCTGCTGCAGGCGCTCCTGCGGAATTAAAATTTCGGAGATAAATTCTTCATATTTTTGCATAATTCTTCCTGTTCACTCCGGCCGTCCGGGGACCTCGTGGTGCTTCCGGCAGCGGGCTTCATACAACTCGGCAGCGCCCACAATAATGACAGGGTCGTGATAGCCTGCCGGTTTGCCGTTCACCAGGCGCTGCGTCCGGCAGGCGGGCTCACCGCAGACCATACAGATCGCCTGAAGTTTATCTACCCGTTCCGCGATGGCCATCAAGACCGGCATACTGCCAAAAGGCTCAGCGCGGAAGTCGGTATCCAACCCGGCCACAATCACCCTGACTCCGCGCTCAGCCAGGCGTTGAACCAGCGGAACAATGGCAGCATCGAAAAATTGAGCCTCATCAATCCCGACCACGGTGGTATCCGCATCCAGGTTTTTGAGGATGTCCCCGGCGCTTCCCACCGGGATGGCCGCGAAGGTCGAGCCAGCGTGAGAAGCGACTTTCTCAACATCATAACGGTTATCAATAGCGGGTTTAAAAACCTGCACTTTCTGGCGCGCGATCGTCGCCCGGCGCAGACGGCGGATTAATTCGTCGGTTTTTCCGCTGAACATTGAACCGCAAACCACCTCTACCGACCCGTGGTGATGCATCATGAAGGAGCCTCCAATCTAGATTTTTATGATTCTACACCAAACAAACGCGAACTCACTCCGCGCCAGGTTAAAAAAACAGGCAGATGATCGCTCATCTGCCTGATGACAGCATGAATATCTCAGGCGGCTGGCTCTTCGGCAGCGCCGGCCGGCAGTTCGTAACCGAAAGCACGCAACTTCTTCTTTAAGTCAATCAGTGCCTTGCGGCCAAAACCTTCCACTGCCAGAATCGCCTCATCGCCTTCGCTCATTTTCGCCAGTGCCTGACCGACGTTAACAATCCCGGCTTTCGCCAGAGCGTCAGTCGGACGGGTGCCAAGTTCCAGCTCGGCGATCGGCCGTTCGGGCGAAGTGCGCGCGTTTTCACGGGCTTTCTTCTGCTCAACAAAGTCCTGACGCGCCTGCAATTTGCGGTAGAAGCGGTCAACCTGACCTTCGATGTCGATGATTCTCTGCTGCTGGCCCGTGAAGAAGGGATGGCATTTCGAACAAACTTCGGTTTTAATCACTTTGAGGGTCGAACCGGTCGTCCAGGTGTTGCCGCAGGCGCAGATAACCTGAGCATCGTAATAATAATTGGGGTGGATACCCTTTTTCATCGTAATAGTACCTTTCCTTCTTATCGCCCGGTTGCGTTCACCAGAGTCAGGTGAACGGGCCGGAGCGGATGGATGTGCATTATGCTTCGGGCATCACGCTGACGCGTTTCTGACCGTTCGGCAAGGTTTCAAAAGAAACCACACCGGCAACCGTGGCAAAAATGGTATCATCCTTGCCGACGCCAACATTCAAACCGGGTTTAATCTTGGTGCCGCGCTGGCGGACAAGAATGCAGCCCGAAAGGACTTTTTCGCCCGCATAGCGCTTCACGCCCAAGCGCTGGGCGTTACTGTCTCGACCGTTGCGGCTGGAGCCGCCACCTTTCTTGTGCGCCATGGTTCTACTCCACTTCTATCGTTTCAACATGCAGACGGGTGTACTGCTGACGATGACCGGTCTTCCGGCGGATGCGTTTTTTGGGTGAATAGCGGAAGACAACAATTTTCTCACCCTTGATATGGTCTTCAACTTTTGCGTTGACTTTGGCTTTGGCCAGGGTCGGCGCGCCGATCGCGATTTCGTCCCCGTCCACCACCAGCAAGACCTTATCCAGGGTTACCGGCTGACCCACTTCCACCGGCAGCAGGTCCACCTCAATCGCGGACCCTTCGACGGCCTTATACTGCTTGCCGCCCGATTCAACAATGGCATACTTCATTTCTGTCTCCAATCTTCACTTCGCCGGAGGACCCGCGCAGCCATTCAAAACGCCGGCTTCCGGGGAAGTTGGGGATAAAACACTGTCGCACCCCGGCAACCAACACCCGGGGCAGCGCAATCCGGTATTATAAACGCTCAGGGCTGGCTTGTCAACGGTCGGAAAGTGGTACAATCGCCCTGTGAATCCTCCCCGCTCACCTGTGTTCATTTTTCTGCAGGTTCTTGCGGCCTTGACCCTGCTGCCCGGCTGCGCAGCCAGCCAGACGCCCGCGCCGCCAAGCCTGCCGACAGCCTCTGCCGCGACTGCCTCGGCACCTCCCTTACAAATAGCGGTTGACCCCAACCTTCCGCTGGAGTTGCGCGCCGCTCTTCACTTGCCTGAAGGGGTCATCCCGGCCGGCCGCGGAGAAAGCGCCCCGGCGGAGCTGAGTTATTCGGCGCAGCAGCGCCCGGGAGAGATCGCCAGTCTGACCTGGGTCTACGCGCTGGCGGCCGCTTTTCCGTCTCTGGAAGAGGACGTACCTCTGGATTCGCTGATTAGCCGCTGGAAAGCCGACCACGAACCAGAGCAAGCGCCGCGGTTGCTGGTCCGCACGGTTGACCTGCCAGTTTTCACCAGCCTCTGGGGTCCTCCCGGCAGCGCAGTCCAAACTGGTTCGCTGGATGAATTGCTAAAAGCCGCCTGGCAGCACCCGCAGGCATACGCCATCCTGCCGTTTGATCTGCTGGAACCGCGCTGGAAGGTGCTGCGCGTCAACGGCTCCTCCCCGTTAGAAAAAGGGCTGGACCTGGAAGGGTATCCCCTGGCGCTGCGCTACTCGCTTACCTGCGCGGATGATCCTGGCTGTGCCCAACTCGCCAGCCTGCTGCCGCAATCTAACCGACAGGAAGACCGCCTGGCGGTGGTGATTCTCACCGGCACAACCGCTCTGGTGCGCCGAACCGCGCTGCGCATGGAAGAGCAAGGCATCCTCTATCCCGGCGAGCAGATACGCGATTTGCTGCGATCGGCTGACCTGACGCATATCTCAAATGAAGTATCCTTCTCGCCCGACTGTCCGCCCGGGAAACCCCTGCGCGGCGGCATGACCTTTTGCAGCCGCCCGGAATATCTGGACCTCCTGAAGGAAGTTGGCGCAGACGTGATTGAATTAACCGGCAATCATCTGAGAGATTACGGCAGCGAACCTCTGCTCTATACCCTTTCGTTATACCGTAAAAACGACCTGCCCTATTACGGCGGCGGCCAGAACCTGCAAGAAGCCCAGCAGCCGCTGCGAGTAGACATCCGCGGCAACCGCCTGGCGTTTATCGGCTGCAACATTCCCGGTCCCGACAGCGATTTTGCCCGCAGCGACCGGCCGGGCGCGAATCCGTGTGATTTTGAGTACCTGCGCGAACAGATTTCCGGGTTAAAGGCGGAAGATTACATCGTTATCTTTACTTTTCAACATTTCGAAAGCGAAAATCTTCGCCCGCAAATGGGCCAGCGGGATGACTTTGCCCTGGCTGCGGATATGGGAGCAGATATTGTCAGCGGCAGCCAGTCGCATTTTGCCCAGGGGATGACCTTTCGCGGAAAGACCTTTATCCATTACGGCCTGGGAAACCTGTTCTTTGACCAGATGGAATCCTGGCTGCGGCCGGCATTTATTGACCGGCATTACTTTTACAATAACCGGTATATCAGCACCGAGTTAATCCCGCTGATGCGCGAAGATTATGCCGTCCCCCGCCTGATGACCCCAGAAGAAAAATACCCCTTTCTGGAAAAGGTGTTCGCAGCCAGTCAATGGGAAAAATAAATCAGGCAGTCAAGCGCCGGGTATCCCCATCGCGGCGGGTGATTCCCTGAGCGTCGAGGTACTCAAGAAAACCGAGCGCGTAGCGGCGGCTGCTGCCAAAGCGGTCGCGAAACTGCGCCACTGTCAGGGTGGGCTGCTCGGCGAAATGTTCCCGGACACCGGCCAGCATTTGCTCAAAATCCTGACGGCGAAAAACCACCTCGGCAGACACCTGAATTAACTCGCCGGATTCAACCAGGGCCGAGAGCAGTTCAGCGCCTACTTCAGCTTCACATTCTTTGAGGGAAGGCGGCGCGTAGGGGGACTGCGCGAAGCGGTTTAGCAATTGGTCGGCCGCGGCGCGCTGCGCGGGGGTTAAGGTTACCTCATGCCCGGTCAGTGAAATCAACCCCGCGCGCTCTTTCAACTTTTCCGCGGCCCGCCAGTGCGCAAGCAGGGCAGGGAAAATCCGCCCGGAAAGTTTCAGCCGGCTTTTCAGCTCCTCGCGGGGCATCCCGAATCGAAGCGGGTACTGCTGATGATAGGCGGACAGCTCTTGCCTCGCCCGCGTCCAGATTTGTTCCAGGGTTTGATCCGCAGCCACCAGCGTTTCGCTTTCCAGTTCCAGGGGAGCATTTTCCAGAGCAATCAAACGCCCTGCCGCGATCAATTCACTGATTGACCGGGCGGCCGGTTCTCTCTCCAGCCTGGCGCGCCGGGCGATCTCCGCGACAGGCGCGATTCCCGCCGCGTGTGCAGCCTGGTAAAAAAGGTCCGCGGGACCACCTTGGTGCAGCGCTTCCAACCGGCTTATGACTTCGGGCTGATTGCGCCTGGAGCGCTGGCGCGGCTGGGAATCCAGGATTTCACCGCCCCCAATTGTCTCACCCGGAGAAGGCCAGCGCAAAATGTACCGGTCGCCGCGCGCTGCCGGCAGGGGATCGCGTAATTCAAGCTGAAGGTAGGCTTCTTCGCCCGGACGGACTGCTTCTGCTCCGAGCACGCGGGCGCGGGCGACCACTTCCGCGGCGCCGGTGAATAATTTCACTTCAGAGGAATGAGGCAGCGGTCGGCTGGCATCTGGCAGCATCTTGAAGAATGCATCAACCCGGCGGGTCTCAGCGTAAGCCCCCGGCAGGGAAACCACCTGCCCGCGGCGGATCTGATCTGCATCCAGGCCGCTAATGTTCACCGCTGTTCGCGAACCAGGGGCCGCTGTCTGCACCTTTTTCTTATGGGATTGCAGCCCGCGAATCCGGCCGCGCAAACCGCCAGGCAGGATTTCGACTTCATCCCCAACCTTGAAGCTGCCGTCCAGCAGAGTTCCGGTCACCACCGTGCCAAACCCAGGCATGCTGAATACCCGGTCTACCGGCAGCCGCGGACGGCCCAGGTCGAGGCGGCGCGGAGCAGCGGAAAGCGCCGTTTGCAGGGCGCCCAGCAGACTGCTTAATCCTTCTCCGCTGCGCGCAGAAACCCTGATCAAAGGCGCATCCTGCAGCACGCTGCCCTGCAGGGCAAGGCGAACATCCAGCTCCACCATATCCAGCCATTCCGGGTCGCTGACCAGATCCACCTTGGTCAGCGCAATCACACCGGCGGGAATTTGCAAAATATCCAGTATTGCCAGGTGCTCCCGGGTCTGCGGCATCACCCCCTCATCGGCAGCGACCACAAACAGCGCGGCGTCAATACCGCCAACACCCGCGAGCATATTCTCAATAAAATCGCGATGTCCCGGGACATCCACAATGCCAACCTGGGTTCCATCTGGCAGGGTCAGCCAGGCGAAACCCAGGTCGATGGTCATCTCTCGTTCTTGTTCTTCTTTCAGCCTGTCCGGGTGAATGCCTGTCAGCGCTGCCACCAGGGTGGATTTGCCGTGATCAACATGCCCGGCTGTGCCGATAACGCGCATACCGCTCCCTGCTCAGGCGCGTCTGGGGAAGGAGCGCTCGAAAGCCTCCATCCACTCATGGGCAGAATTCAACAACGTCTGCAGACGTTTGTAGGTTTCTTCATTGGACTGTTCAAACATTTCGCGATTTTCAGCCAGGGAATCTTCAGCAGCTTGCAGGCGTTCCTCCAGACGGTTCAGCAGGCGGGTAATTTCTCGCTGCTGTTCCTCCTGGGCGAGGGTGTAATTGGTCCAGCGTTTCTGGTCATCCGCTTTAAAGCCAACCCAGTCCTGCTTCATGCGGTCTTCATTCAGGCGCTGCATTTCGGTGATTTCATTAATTCGGCGCTCAAATCGAGCGGTAATTTCCTCAAATTCATCCTGGGTCCGTTTTAATGTCCGGCGGGTATTTTCAAGCGCCTGAATTTGCTGCTCGACCGTTTGGCCGCGCTTTTCATATTCTGCAAATCGCGCTTCCCACTCCTTCCAGACCCGGTCGCGTTCCACCTGATAGAGCGCCTGTTTTTCAAGGAAAGCCGCCTGTGCCTGACGGCGTTCGCCTTCAGAAGCCTGCAGTTCATTAAACCGCGTTTCCAATTTTCGCAGATTCTCAGACTGCAGATCTGCTTTTCCCCGGGTTTCATCCAGGCGTTTGCGGAATGCCAGCATCTCGGTCTGCAAATCCGAGACGCGTTTATTATCCTGGCGGGCGCCTTCTTCAATGGCTTTGATTAGCCTGCGGTGTTCCTCTTCCCCACGCTGGCTTTCAGTAAAGCGCTGGTGAAGATCTTCCACCGCTTTTGCCAGGCGGTAATCTTCCTCCACGCGAGCCTGCATACTCTTTTTCATTTCTCCCAGCGAGTCAGCCGCCTTTTTTAATTCCGCGAGGGTCTTATTAATAGTTTCCAGATCACCTTTACGGACCTTTTCTGCGTCTCTTTCTTTTTCCAGGCGCTGCTTCTCAAGATTATCAATCATCTTCGAGACATCCACGCGTACCTGTGCTATGGCGGTCTCTAGCTGGTCAAATTTTCCCATGGCCGTCGAAAGACGGGTCAGGTCCGAGCTGAGTTCCTTTATCTGCCCCGACAACGTGTTGGCGGTTCCCTCCAGCGAATTGACCCGTTCTTTAATCGTTGCCAGAGTCATGCTGTCTTTTCTGCGTTCTTCATCCAGCCAGGCCAGCCGTTGTAAGATCTGTTCTTGATCCATTTTGCCTGCCTCATCACCTAAGATTGAAAAGATTATACCATCCGCTATTTTAACAGAGGAAATGCGCTCAAAATCCCCGGCAAACCGCCCAGGAACAACCCCGGGAAGAGGCCCATCATCACCAGGATCAAAATTCCGCCAGAAGCGAATAATATTTCCTGCCAGTTTTCTGGTTTTTGAGCAGAATCCAGATCGGCTGGGTTTTCCAATTGTTCGTCCCGGTCCTTTTGCGGTTGAGGTGCGCGTAAGGCGGAATCCAGCACGCGCACCACAGTCACCAGCAGGGCGGCCATTCCAGCCAGGCTGGCAGCCATCACCGGGATTGATTCACCTGCCAGCAGAAAGATCAGGTTTATCCGCACCGGGAAGACTGAAAACAGCGGTAATCCGACCAGTGAAAGCAAAGCAGCCACCAGCGCTCCGGAGGTGAAGGGGCGGGTCTTTAGACAACCGCGGATCCCGGTCAGAGTCAGAGGGATCCGGGCCTGCCGCAGCAATGATAATGCCAGTGAAAATACAGCCAGGGACACCATGCGCGGTATCAAAGCGGCAGAAAACGCTTCCAGCCCGGCCGCGTTCGGGACACTAAAAGCCAGCAGGAGGTAACCGGTTTCCATAATGACGGCATAGCCGAAGAGCCGGCCCAAATTTTCCTGAAAAGCGGCCCAAATTCCGCCGGTCAGAACCATCAGGACACCCACCAGCCGCAGCGCGGCAATAAAAGCTGGCAGTCCGCGCATAAACGGGAATGAACCGAGAAAATCCAATAACAGCAGCAGCATAATCGGCGGGAGGAGATTTAATACATAACCGGCACTGTACGGGTGGGTCTCGCTGGACAGCATTGGAATCCAGGTATAAAAGGGGAAAACCGCCAGCCAGAAAAGGAACCCAACGCCCAGCAAAAAGAGCGCTTGATTAACCTGCCGGGTATCGGTCAGGTTCAAACCCGTGCCGCCCAGCGCCCAGCCGGCGAAAAGGATAAACGGAAGGCCAAGAGTAAGGAAGATGAGGAAGCGCAGGGTTCCCTGGCCGGGTTTTTCACCCGGCGGAGAAAGCAAGGGTACACAGATCAAGACCGCCAGTTCAACCAACAGGGCGGCGTACAGAAAAGGCTGCACGGAGAGCGCCGCCACCAGCACAGACAGGAGCATCAGTCCAAGCGAAGGCAGCAGGCGCGGCGCGCGGGACACCCAGCCGCCCAGCAGCAGGAACCCGCCGCTGGAGTAAATCAACACCAGAATCAGCCGGTCGGCGGAGGTGATGCTTAACTGCCGTCCAAAATAGCTCAGGGATGAGACAATTTCGAGATTGAGCGGGCCAAGACGAAAAACCGTTTGAAGCGGCAGCATCAGCGCGGCCAGAGTCAGGAAAAACGAGAGACCCGCGGATATGGCGTAGCTGAGCTTCTGGAAACGGCGCAGGAAAATCAGCCCCAGCGAAACCAGGAAGGGGAAGAGAATCCAGATCAACGGCGCGCTCATGTTTGATCCTCCATTTCTGAAGCGGTCAACAGATAGGAGCCGATGAACGCCAGGCCAAGATTCACAGCCGCCAGCAGACCAGCCACCAGCAGGGAGAATTCAACCACCGCATAGATAATCTCGAAGCCTGAAAGCAGGGTGAGCAATCCGATAATGACGCGAATTGGCTGGCGGTAGATCCCCAACTGCAACAACCCGCTCCAGACCAACAACATTCCGGCGGTCATCATCGGCCAGGGAATAAATGTGGCATCAGAAAGCATTGGCGAGATAGAGAACACCACCAGCCAGATTAAACCCAGAGCCAGCACACGGACGACCGTCCCCCAGCGGGGAGGCTGGTTGGCACTTAACGCCTCAGGCTGGGGGGGATGCGCGGCGAGGACCGCCAGAGACATCCAGCCGCCAATCAGTTTAATCGCGGCCATACCCAGCGGCCAGAGGGAAAGCACGAGCGAAAAAACCACCAGGTACTGAACGGCCAGAATAACCATCAAACGGCGCCAGTCATTCACCACCAGCAAGGACAAATTACTGACCATTAATAAGCCAATGAGAGGGAGCGTAAACCAGCTATCCATTTAGGTTCCTCCCCCGCTCAAGAGTGAAACCAGCAAAGCCAACAACAATACTGCCCAGAGAACGCCGCCCTCCCCTTCCAGAACGGCGGTGAAGGCGAGCACAATTCTGGACAGGATGGAATACAAACCCCACAGGATGGCATAGACCCAGCTCAGGCTGAAGATCTGGTTGAAGAAACCGGCTGCTGTTTGGATCGAACCGCCCAGTGGCGCCTCTTTCCGCTCCGCGGTCTGACCACGGCGCGGAAAAATCGCCAGACTTAATCCAGCAGCCAGGACAGCCACCGCGGTGCCAGCCCACCAGAATGGGGAAAACCCAGTGATGAGGCCGCTGGCCAACCCGTCGACCCACAGGGTCACGCCAACCAGGGCAATGCCCGTCAGGTAGGTAAAGCGCATCCACGGCTCAAACGAAACCGGCGGCAGACCCTCTGAGAGAGAATGACGAATAAAACCAACCAGCAAAAAGGTGTGCGCTACCGCCGTGACCAGATCAGCAAATTCGAACCCCGCCGCCAGGGAGAAACTCCAGGTGGAACCGGCCGGGGTCAACGGCAAACCGCTCATGGCTATCCACGCGGGCAGCAAGAAAACCCTGTAAAGCGGTTCGCGGTGTGAGAACAGAAACAATGGGGAAGCGCCGATCAGCAAGATCAAGGACCAGCCCAGCGAAGCCGTCACCGCGCCTTTGACAGCCGCGATCACCGCGGCGGCGGCGGCGGCAATCAGCCAGAACGGACGCCCTTCAATTTCGTTTTTCGCCAGAACCCAGCGGCTGGATCCGTAAAGGGCGGCCAGAGATAACAATGCCAGGGTCAGCCCCTGAATTCCGGACGGAATCGTCCCGGCCGGGAGGTAGGGCAGCATCAGCAGCGCGGCCGCGGGGCCGGCCATCCGCATGGTCAGACCCAGTCCCCGGCGGGCGGTCCCTTCTTCGCGATAAGGAAGGTGCAACGGTAAAACGCCGAGGCGCAGACCAACCGCCCCCAGCAGCCACATCCCGGCGCGGGGCGAAAGGGTTTCGAGGGTCAGGTTGGGTGTATCCAGGGATCCGATCGCGAAGGCGGCTACCGCCAGCAGCAATCCCAGGAAGCGGAAGAAAAACGCGGTGACAATCTCGCCGCTCTGGCGCGCGCTGTTCTGCGCCAGCGCCATAAAGCCCAATTCGACAAAGTCGATCACCCCCCAGAAGATTAACACCGCCGCGGGAGAACTGGCAATAACAGCCAGCAGGGTTACCCCTCCCAGCGCCAGATTCGCCGACCAGGTAGCAGGGCTGCTCTGGGATTCAAAGCGGGCTGGCGTGGTCCACAGAACCCCGAATAACAGGCTGATGACCGCGAACGCGAATGTCCAGCTGACCGGATTCCACACGAAGCGAAGCGGTAATCCGGGCCCGTTTAACTTTAACCAGTCATCGAGAACAAAAGGGGCCGGTATCAGCCAGCGGTAGGACAGCACCAACCCCCAGACCAGCAAAATCGTCAGCGCGCTGACCAGCCAGCCAATGCCAAAACCTGATTTCACCCGGCGCAGTACCAGTACCGCGACAGATGAAAGGAGCAATAACAAAGCCGGCAGCAGGGTCAGCATGACAGGTTATAACACCGGGGCATACGGGCTGCGGTGGAGGAACCTGCCCATCCCGGCTTTGCCGTACCAGCGGCCGTCGCGAACCAGCAGTTTTCCGCGCAGGTACACAGCCAACGGAACGCCCTGCAGTTCCCAGCCTTCGTACAGGTTGTAATCGGTTCGCTGCGCCGAGTTGGCGACTCCATGACGTATCTTTTTACCCGGATCCCAAATCAGGATATCCGCATCCGCGCCCGGGATCAAAGTCCCTTTGCGCGGGTACAGACCAAAAATTTTCGCCGGATTGGTACAGTTTAGCGCCACGAACTGGTTGGGGGTCAGGCGGCCAGCGCCAACGCCGTAGGTCCACAGAATCAACATTCGATCGCCCACCCCGGGCAGCCCGTTTGGAATCCGGGTAAAATCATCCCGACCCAGTTCCTTGCCGGGGATGGCGACAGACTGGCCTTCATACTCAATTGGGCGGGTGCCGTCGTAAAAGAACGGGCAGTGATCGGTGGCAACGACCTGAATTTCATCCTTTTGCAGCGCCGTCCAGAGCCGTTCCTGATCGGCAGGGGAACGAACCGGGGGAGAACAAATCCATTTGGCACCGTCTTCACGTTTCAGATCGTCGAGGCTAAAAAACAGATACTGCGGGCAGGTCTCGCCCATCATCTGAACACCTTTTGAACGCGCGTAGGTCAGCTGGTCAGCTTCGCCGCCCGCGTTCATGTGAACCAGATAAATGGGAGCTTCCGCCTGCGCGGCGAGCGAAGCGCTGCGCAGGGCAGCTTCCACAGCGCCCCAGGCTGGCCGGGTGAGGGCATGCCATTCTGGGCTGGTGCGGCCGGCTGCCAGAGCTTCTGCCACAAGCACTTCAATCACATCCCCGTTTTCAGCATGCACCAGAGTGAGCATACCGTGCTGGCGGGCAATCCGCAAGACTTTAAGAATCTCGCCGTCCGAAAGCCTGAGGCGGTTGTTATAGGCAGTAAAGACTTTTACACTGGTAATCCCGGCTTTAACCAGTTCTGGAATTTCTCGCTCGACCTGCGCGTCCAGATGACTGATATTCATGTGAAAGCTGAAATCAACCGCGGCTTTCGCGTCCGCCCTGGCGTGCCAGCGGCGGACATTCTCCAGTAACGGGGCGGTATCCTGGGGGACAAAATCAATCACAGTGGTGGTGCCGCCCATCGCGGCCGCTTTATGGCCGGTGTAATGGTCGTCAGATGAGACCGTGCCAAACATTGGCAGATCAAAATGCGTGTGCACATCCACGCCGCCTGGAAGGATCAGCATTCCCTCCGCGTCAACAACCTCTTCTCCGGCGCGTTCGGCCAGGTTAACCCCGATTTCGGCGATCACCTCGCCTTCAACGCGCAGGTCAGCTTCAAATGTTTCAGCGGCGGTAATCATGGTGCCGCCTTTGATCAGCAGTCCGCTCATACGGCCTCCTCCTGCATTTGATGATACCATACTCACCGCAGCGGTGTCGGCGGGGTTAATCCCACTGTCCAAGCATGTCCAGCAGGGCCGGGTCAAGCGGCACTTCGGGTAATTCTGAAGCCCCGGCTGCGTATCGCGCTTTTTCCCGCAATGCCTGCCAGAGTAAGGCGCGTTCCTCGCTGCGCACCACCAGATCGCGCAGAGCGGCGGCGCGGTTCACCAGTTCGCCGGTGGTGTAGAGAAAGGTCAATCTGCGCCAGGCATCCGCCAGAATGGGCCGCGGCAGCGCTGTCAGCGGGCCAAGCTGCACGCGGTAATATTCTTCATTTGCCCGGGGATGATCGGGCTCATCGCGCAGCAGTTCCCGGCGGGTGGTCAATTCATAGCCCTGCACTGGAGCGGTGTATTCGATTTTCCAGCGGTTCTGGCTGCCAAAAGCGCCGGTTTGATAAAACGCAAGATAATCAACAGCGACAACCTTTGGGGCAAAGCGCAGCGGGATGCGGTACCAGCCTAGTAAACGGGCAATTTCAAGATCGCGCGGAGCCGTTACCACCGCCACCAGAACCAGGGCTGTTTCAGGCAGAACCGCCTCCATTCTCACCCACCTTTCAGGGAAAATTAAAAGGGGCGTGATGGAAAAATTCCATCATCAGCCCCCGTTTTCCCCGGACAATTACAGATTTCTGGTCAGACCGACTTTTTCATTGAATTCTGTAATTAACGCGTCAATCTCAGGAACCTGTTTTTGAATATCAATCCAGTACTGGTCATCAAACCACTGCTGGTTAATCTCTTCGTAAGTTTTGCCCTGCTGTTCCACCCAGGTGTAGTATTTCAAATTGTGAATTCTACGGCGGGCTTCAAAGGTTAATTCAAGGGTATGATCGGTGGCCTGGCCAAGCAGAAATCTGCCAAAATCTTCCGCGGCATTCAGAGCTTCATAAGCACCGTACTGTTCATGCATTTCTTTCAACCGCGATGTGTACAGCTCCATCGAATCGGTCAGCACGATCAGAACGACGTCATTCTGCCCTAACTGGTAATATTTGGCGAACTTAATTGCTGAAAGCAGGTTGGCGATGCCGGAAAAACCGAGCAGGTCGAGCTGGTTGACCACTTCTTCCGGAACGCCCTTGCGCAGCAGATATTTGCGACCTTCGGGTTCGTTGAACAGGCGGGCCAGGCTGACCACCGCCTGATCGTCAATCGCCACCACCATGTCCGTGTTCTTGACATTGTGGATCCACGGAACGTGTTTATCCCCGATGCCCTCGATGCGGTGAGCGCCAAACCCATTTTCCAACAAGGTGGGGCACTGAAGGGCTTCACTGGCTACAATTTTTGATTCGGGGAACAACTGCTTGAGGTAATCACCGGATGCAATGGTGCCGGCGGAACCGGTGGTCAGCGCCACACCGCGGTATTGATCCCTGGGACCCAGAACCTGCTTTAAGACTTCCTCAAACGCCGCGCCGGTAACGCTGTAATGCCACAGATAGTTACCGAATTCTTCAAACTGGTTGAAGATCATCAAATCCTGGCCTGAGCGGCGGAGTTCCCAGCATTTATCAAAAATTTCTTTGACATTGGATTCTGACCCAGGGGTAGCGATTACTTCACCGGCGATTTTGGACAGCCACTCAAACCGTTCACGGCTCATCCCCTCGGGTAAAATGGCGATCGATTCACACGCCAGCAGGGCGGAATCATAGGCGCCGCCGCGGCAGTAATTCCCGGTGGAGGGCCAGACCGCTTTCTGGGTGGTCGGGTCAAACTGCCCGGTCACCAGGCGAGGAGCGAGGCAGCCAAAAGCCGCGCCGACCTTGTGCGCGCCGGTAGGAAACCACTTTCCCACCAGGCCGATGATCCGCGCGTTTACGCCAGTCAGGCTGGAGGGAAATTCAAAGTAGTTCACCCCGCCGAATCCGCCGCCGGAGGGCTTTGGCTCGTTTTTCCAGGTGATGCGGAATAAGTTGCGCGGGTGAACATCCCAGAGTCCAACCGCTTTCAGGTCGCTTTTCAGCCGATCCGGGATCAAGCCCGGATTTTTCATCTGCGCAAATGTGGGAACGATAATATTGCGCTCGCGCGCGCGCCTGACGGTGCGTTCCAGGCGGTCCTGCATGATGGTTAAGTCAATGCGTGCCATGATCGTTGTTCTCCTGATTATTTCTTTCTCTGGATGTCATCCGGGCCCTGGCTGACGATGTAAAGCGGCCTGCCTTTCACTTCGTCATAAACACGGCCCAGATATTCGCCTAATATTCCGAGCGAGATCAGCTGAACACCGCCCAGAAACAACACTGCAATCAACGTGGAAGCCTGACCAAAAAAGGCGTTGGAACCGGTCAACCGCAGCACGATCACGACCGGGATCGCCACGATGCTGATCCCGGCTGAAATAAAACCGACGTAAGTGGCCAGTTGAAGCGGGAAATAAGAAAAGCTGGTAATGGCGTTTAACGCCAGTTTGAGCATCTTGCTCAGCGGATACTTGGTCACCCCGGCGTAGCGCGCCGCGCGCTTGTAAGGCAGGCCAATTTGCCGAAAACCAACCCAGGACGACATGCCCCGCAGGAAGCGGTGGCGTTCGCGCATGCTGTTCATCACATCCACAACCTTGCGGTCTAAGAGGCGAAAATCACCTGAATCCAGCGGGATCTTGACATCCGTGATTTTGTAAATGGTGCGGTAAAACAGCGAAGCGGTGGCAAGCTTGAACCAAGACTCGCCTTCGCGTTCTGACCGAACCGCGTAGACAACCTGGTAGCCTTCGCGCCATTTGGCGATCATCTCCAGGATCACTTCAGGCGGGTCCTGCAAATCCGCGTCAATGATCACCACCGCGTCGCCGCGGCTGAAATCCAGCCCCGCGGTGACCGCGATTTGATGGCCAAAATTGCGCGCAAAGATGACCGGCCGAACCCGCTCGTCTTTATCCGCCAGTTCGCGGATGATCTCGTTGGAGCGGTCTTTTGAGCCGTCATCTACCAGAACCAGTTCCCACGCCTCACTGGTCGTGTCCATCACTTCCCGAATGCGCTCATACAGCACGTGCAGGCAGTCTTCTTCATTGTAAACCGGCGCAATAATCGAAAAAACAGGCTTACCCATGCAGGCTTCCTTTCTGTTGATCAAGATACCGGATCAGGGCATCAAATCCCGGTTCAATCACCGGCGCTTCTGGAACTGAACGCATCGCGGCGCGGACATCCTTTAATCCATTGCCGGTATTCAGCACCAGAACGGGATCTTCACTGCTCACCAGACCGGTTGACAGGGCTTCCAGGTATCCGGCATAGGCGGCAGCGCCCGCCGGTTCCGCGAAGATGCCCGCACTGCCCAGGTCGCGAATGGCGTTTAAGATCTGCTGATCGCTGACTTTGAGATACGCGCCGCCCGTCTCTACCGCGGCACGAACAGCCCGCACACCGTCGCGGGGTAAATCAACCGAGATGCTGTCAGCGATCGTGTCCGCGTGGACCGGTTCGATATAATCCCGGCCGGCTGCAAAGGCGTTAAACACCGCCGCGGAGCCCTCCGCCTGCACCCCAATCAGGCGGGGAATTTTATCCAGCCAGCCGAGCGCCTGTAAATCCTTGAAACCTTTATGAATACCCGAGATGATATTTCCGTCTCCCACAGAGACAAAAACGGTCAGTTGTTCTCTTTCGGGCAAATACGGAAGGATAAGTCCCTCCCAGATTTCATACGCGGCGGTCTTTTTCCCTTCTGCTGTAAAAGGGTTGTAACCCGTGTTGCGGCAATACCAGCCGAATTCGCGCGCTGCCTGGATGGTTAAATCAAACGCCTGGTCATAACTGCCGTCCACCAGGATAACCTGCGCGCCGTAAACCAGCAGCTGAGCCACTTTGGCAGGCGGAGCAGTGCGCGGCGCGAAAATCACGGCGCGCATCCCGGCGGCGGCAGCCATCCCGGCCAGGGCCGCGCCGGCATTTCCGGTCGAGGCGGTCACGATGGTGGATGCGCGGATTTCGCGGGCGCGGGCGATCAGCAGCGCGGAGGCTCGATCCTTAAAACTGGCTGTCGGATTGCGGCTTTCATCTTTGATCCACAACCGCTTCGCGCCCAGCCGCTCTGAAAGCTGGCGCGGCCGGTAGACCGGTGTCCAGCCGACGGCCGAAAGGGGCGTATCTTCAAATTCCGGGTTGCGCACCGGCAGCAGAGGAAGATAACGCCAGATGGATGGTTCAGTCCGCGAAGTGATATCCGCCGGCTCAAAGCGCTGCCGAATTTGATCAATATCCAGCACGACATCCAGATTCCCGCCGTCTTTTGGGCAGGTATAGAACACCTCTACCGGGGGATATTCCGCCCGGCAGAGGCTGCAGCGATACCCTAAAAATTCAGTCATAGCCTCTATTCGTTTTCAAAAGGCACGCCCAGCGAGGCTGGCGGGGAAGAACGCAGCGAGCGCAGCAGCCCCGAAATGAGGTGTCTGAGACGGTCCGGCATGGCCGCCAGCGCGCGCTCGACCCATTCCGCGTTGCCAATGTTGACCAGCAGCAAAGCCAGGATCATCAGCGGGAAAGGCGCGACCTGCAAGACCTGGCTGGGGATGTTGGTCAGGCTGGATTGTAACACCAATCCCAACCATTGTAAAAAGACAAAGAAGTAAGAGCCAAAAGCAGCTTTGATCGGGCTCCACCCGCCAAAAATGGTGATAGCCAGCGCGATCCAGCCAATACCGTCCAGGCCGGAAATCGTGCCCTTCCACCCGGCTTTATAGCTCAGGGAATACATCGGGCCCGCCAGGCCTACCATCGCGCCGCCCAGAATGGTGTAGAGATACCGCAGGCGGTTGACATTCGCCCCGCGGACGAACGCGGCGGCGGGGCGTTCGCCAATGCCGCGCAAAATCAGACCCGGGCGGGTCTTGAACATGTACAGGGCCGCCCCGATAATCAGCAGATAGCTGAGGTACACCAGGATATCCTGCTTGAAGAGTAAAGTCCCCAGCACAGGAATATCCTTTAATAACGGGATTGGCGTGGGCGTTAAGAAGGGACCGGATACGCTGTTATACGGATCGCCGAGGAAGTAAGCCAGGTCGCGGCACATCAATGCCAGGACGAAGCCCACGGCGACCTGCGATTGCTTCAGGGTAATGCTGGAAAACGCCACAATGGCAGCCACAAGCGCGCCGATAAGCGCGCCGGTCAGGAACCCGAGCAGCAAACTGCCGGTATTGACCGCCACCGCAAACCCCGCCATGGCCGTCAACAGAATTGTGCCGTTGGCTGAAAGATTGATGACACCGGCTCGCTCGGTAATCGTCTCGCCAATGGACGCGAACACAACCGGGGTTGCCGCTGCGATGACACCCGCCAGACCGATTAAGATGGTTTCATTCATTGCGGGTACTCCTTATCGTTTTCCAGTGATCCGGCGCCGCACGCCATCCATCAGCAGCACAAACAGCACCAGCGAACCTTGAATTACCCCTGAAAGGGTCGAATCCAGGCGCATCATCAGCGGCAGTTGAATGCTGCCGATATTCAGAGCCGCGAAGAAAAAGGCGACCAGGGCTGCCCAGATGGCGTTGAAATTAACCAGCATGGCTACCAGCAGCCCCAGAAAACCATACCCGGAGGAAATGGACGGGATCAGACGGTAATACACCGCGGTTACCTGAACCGCACCGGCCAGCCCGGCAAAAATTCCGCACAGGAAAAACGCCAGCATGGCGTAGCGGTTGGTCGGCACCCCGAGCAGAAAGGCCGCGCGGCTGTTTTTCCCTACCGCCCGCAAACGCAGGCCAAAATAGGTGTTGCGCAGCAGGATATACACCAGGACGATCCCAAGCACGGCCAGCACCAGCGACCAGACGCTCAGGTTGGAATTGCCCAGCACCGGCAGGTGCAGCTCGCGCGGGAAGGGTTCTGTTCCGCTCATCGAACCGGTGCCGGGGCGCTTCCACGGGCCAAAAATCAACCAGATGGTAATGGCGACGGAAACAAAGTTCAACCCCAGACCGCCGAAAATTTCATTGACCCCGCCGTAGATTTTGAGGACGCCCACCAGAGAAGCCCAGAGCGCCCCGCCCAGTGCGCCGGCGAGGATCGCCAGAAAGATGATCAATCCCGGCGGAAGACCGCTGTTCATCAGTAAACGCAGGGCAGCGGTCGTGAAAACCGCCCCGAGGGTGATTTGACCCTCGACCCCGATATTCCACAGCCCGGCGGTAAATGTGAAGAGCAGGCCGGCGGTCGCCAGCGCCAGCGGCACCCAGGAAACCAGCACATCCAGGATTTTTCCGGTGGTACCAAACGCTCCCACAATCAGATAGCGAAAGGCTTCCAGCGGGTTGGCTTTGGCCAGCAGCAATACCAGCGACGCAAACAGGACGGCGAGCAGAATGGCCAGACCGCGGAAAAGCAGTTCAAATGACTTTGAGTTCTTGTTCATGCGCTTCTCCATTGACTTAACTGTGCTCTTCCCAGCCCTTGCCGCCGATCAATTCACCCAGCCGGGCAACCGAGGTTGTGGCTGCTTCTAACGGTTTGGAGACCTTACCGCCAAAAAAGACCAGAATATAATCGCTGTACTGCAGAATTTCTTCCAGATCCGAGGAAATGAAAACGATACTGGTGCATTGGCGGCAGCGGTCTTTTAATTTACTCCAGATCCAGATCGCTGACTCGATATCCAGGCCGCGGGTGGGATGCTCCAGCAGCACCAGATTCAGGGGACTGCGCAGCAGCGCGAGCAGCGCGCGCTGTTGATTGCCGCCCGAAAGCGCCTCGACCCGGCTGGCCGCCGTTCCCCGAATATAGTATTCATCAATTTTACGGTTGGTCTCTGCCGTGGCTGAACCCGTATCAATAAAAAATCCAGGCTTTTCTTCGGAAAGAACCACGTGCTCCATCAGGGATAAGCCCGGAATGAGACCTTCCTCCAGGCGCGCCGCCGGCACGTAGGTGATCCCATGTTTCATGAAGGCGTGATAATTTTTCCCGCTCATATCCACGCCGTCCACGACGATCCGCCCGGTATTGGGCCGCTGAAGGCCGGCCAGGGCGCGCAGGAACAACCGCTGGCCCGAGCCTTCCATCCCAGCCAGACCGATCACTTCGCCGCGCCGAATCTCAAGGTTCACGTGCTTGATTTGCAGACGCGCATCTTCCAGGGAAAGATTTTCAAGTTTTACAGCGATGTCATTTAAACCGGTGTACTCGCGGCAGCCAGGGGATACCGCTTTTCCGAACATCAACTGAACCAGTTCTTCGGTCTTATACGGCGGTTTCACTTCGCCTACCAGTTTTCCCCGTTGAAAAACCGCCACCCGGTCGCACAGGCCTTCGACATCTTCGAGTTTATGCGACACAAAAATAATCGTCTTGTTCTCTTTGGCCAGGACCTTTAGGGTCTCAAACAGTTTTTCTTTCTGCAAAGCGCTGATGCCGGTGGTTGGTTCATCCAGAATTAACACCTTCGCTCCAAGCCAGAGCAGGCGGATGATTTCCAGCTGCTGGCGTTCGCCCACGGTCAGGGTTTCCAGGTAGGCTTCGGGATTAAGCTTAAAGCCGTAATGCCCGCACAGATCCATAAATTCTTTGACCGCCTGCCGCCGCCTTGGGAACAGGCCGCCTGGCTGCCCGAGGATAAAATTATCAATCACCTTAAGCGGGGGAAAATCCAGCGGATCCTGATGCAGCATACCAATCCCGTAGCGGATCGCGTCCGCCGGTGTGGTAATGGTGACAATTTTTCCATCCAGCTCAATTTCCCCGCTGTCCGCCTGGATAAAGCCGGAAAGGATTTTCATCAGGGTGCTTTTTCCAGCACCATTTTCACCCAGGATGCCCTGGATCGAGCCTGAGGGAATTTTTAAGGTGATGTCGTTATTGGCGTGGACTTTGCCAAAGTGCTTATGGATATGTCGAAGTTCTACATTCATCTGATACCCTGTCGCCGTGCGCGAATATGAGCGGGGAAGGCTGCGAGCAGCCTTCCCCATCAACCGACATAAAATTAATTCGCCGGAACGCTCTGGCCTTCCATGCCTTCCAGCAGCAAAGGCAGGTACCAGACCTGGAAGTCCGTGGCGGTCTCGCCGTCTTTCAAGAAGACTGAACCATCCTGATAGTTCAACGGGCCTTTCCACAGGTTCAACCCGGAAGCCAGTTCACCGATGAACTTATCCAGGGTCGCGGCAGCATCCGCAGAGAGGGCTTTGCCCTTCACAAACCCGACCGCTGAGGTATCCGGATTGTTGATATCCGCCCAATCGGGGGCCAGCCATTCAAAACCGGCCGCGAATTTGCCTTCCTGTGCGGATTTGATCAACTTGACATAAGAGGGACCCCAGTTGAAGTACGGGACGCCCAGGCAGACATCCGGAGCGGCATCGCAGGCGGTCTTGTAATCATACGGAATGGCGAACACTTTCTTGCCAGAAGCAGCCGCTTTATTGGCCTGCACCAGGGCTTCGGTCGTGTCAATACCAGAGATCACCACATCAGCGCCGCTGTTGATGAAATCATCGGCGACCTGGGTGGGGTCAGAGGTCACACCCGGGATATTGAACCAGAAACCGATCCAGGTGACTTTGAATTTTAAGTCCGCCGGGTTTTTGCCGAGGTAATTGGTCCAGCAATAGCGCGCGCCAAGATACGCAGAGGAAGCCAGACGGCGGGTTTCGTCATTGATCAAGGGACCAAGGTAGCCGATCTGACCGGTCTTGGTGGTCAGAGCTGCCGCGCAGCCGGCAATCATCTTGCCGTATTCCATCTTGCCCATGACATTGTAGAGGTTCTTCAAGTCCTTGAAGTCTTTGCCGTCTTTCCAGCTGTTATCGCCCGAAGCATGAATCACGGGGATATCCGGGTGTTTCTGAGCGAAGGCGACGGCGGCATCTTTCATGTCATCGGAGTTAAAAACAATCACCGTGGCACCCTGAGCCAGCAGGTCTTCGGCCAGTTTATCCGGGGTGGTGCCGGGGCGGTCAGCGCCGTTCACCTTATCCAGGTAGACCATCTTGGTGCCGGGCAGTTTTTCCTGCACGTACAGCCCAGCGTCATAATGCGCCTGGCTCCAGCCGCGGTCGTTGTACGGGCCAACCAGCAGCATGCCGAAGACCACTTCCTTGCCGCCCGCCGCAGCCGGACCGCAGGCCGCCAGCAGCATGGCCGCCAGAACCAGCATACTGATCACGAACCACAATCGTTTTGACATCATTCTCCTCCTGAAGTTTTCAATTGGTGAACCATACGGAACATTGACAAAGCCTTCACATCAATTCGGGAATTGTCTGACCACCTCCTCTCCTTGAACCACACCACCCCCGCAGCGACAGCGGGGTAAGATCGGATTGTTCAACTGTTAACTCGGTTGGGTAAATTCGCGCTTGATTATTGTACACCAACCTGGGAGATGTTCCAAATAAAAATGCGCCAAAACTGTGATTGTCTAGACAAGAAGTGACATTTGTCATATCACCGCGGGGGAGGGAATAACCCCTCCCCCGCGCAGAATACGATCAGGGAGTGACCCAGGTGCCGGTTTCGCCGCGCAGCGCGCGCCCGATATTTTCCGGATTGGTGATTAATGCCTGTTTGCCGCCAGCATCCAGGTATTTCAGGATCGCCTGGATCTTGGGGAGCATCGACCCTTTGGCGAAGTGCCCTTCTTCAATGTATTTGCGAGCCTCCGCAGCGGTCATCCGATCCAGCCATTTCACATCCGGCTTGTTGAAATTCAGGGCGACTTTCTCAACCGCGGTGCTGATGATGAACAGGTCGGCCTGGATCATCGTCGCCAGCAGAGAAGTGCCAAAGTCCTTATCAATCACAGCCTCAACGCCTTTGAGAAATCCGTTTTCATCTTCGATGACCGGAATTCCGCCGCCACCGACGCCGACGACCACAAAACCGTGCTCAATCAGCTTATGAATGGCTTCGGCTTCGACGATGCGCTGGGGAATGGGTGAAGGAACCACGCGCCGCCAGCCGCGGCCGGCATCTTCAACAATGACCCAGCCTTCTTTCGCCGCGCGTTCTTTCGCCACTTCTTCTGAAAGGAATGAACCGATCGGTTTGCTGGGATGCTCGAAGGCTTTGTCGTGGCGGTCAACCACGGTCTGGGTAACGACAGCGACCGCTTCTTTGTTAATTCCGCGCCGCTTGAATTCGTTGTGCAGCGCGTTAACAAACATATAGCCGATCGAACCCTGGGTATCCGCGCCGCAGTAATCCAGCGGGACTTCATGAAGCTCATGCGCAGATAATTCAGAACGGCGATGAATGAAGCCAACCTGGGGACCGTTGCCGTGGGTCACGACAACTTCCCATCCCTGTTGAATCATGTCCACAATGTGGCTCATGGATTCATAGGCGGCTTCGTACTGATCCGGGATGGTTTTGCGCTTTTCATCCTTGATTAACGAGTTGCCGCCGACGGCAATAACTGCTACACCTTTCTTTTCCATATACCTGTGTCTCCGTCTCTTCCTCTACTGAATAATATTAGCTCATGGTCAAAGCCATGACTGCTTTCTGCGCGTGCAGGCGGTTTTCCGCCTGATCATAAACGACCGATTGCGGGCCGTCAATGACTTCATCGGTTACCTCAATATTGCGGTCAGCCGGCAGGGGATGCATGTAAATCGCATCTTCTTTTGCCAGCTTCATCTTGCGCGCGTCCGTGATCCAGTCTTTGTACATATCCTGCAGCTTCTTGCCTTCCGCCGGGTCGGAGGTCGTCAACAGTGGGCCCCAGGATTTCGCGTATATCACATCGCCGTCTTTGAACGCCTCTTCCATGTTGTGCGTGATTTCAAAGCTGGTGTGGTGTTTCTTGGCTTCATCCTGCGCCTGCTGAACAATCTCCGGCATCAGCGGGAATTCTTTGGGATATGCCAGGGTAACATCCATGCCAAAACGCGGCATTTGTAAAATCAAGGACTGCGGCACAGAGATGGGTTTTAGGTATGAAGCCGCATATGCCCAGGAAACCACAATCTTTTTCTTGCGCAAATCTCGGCCTTTTTTCTCCATGATGGTCATCAGATCCGCCAGGCATTGAAACGGATGATAAACATCGCACTGCATATTCAGGATCGGCGCGCGGGAATATCTGGCGACTTCATTCAGGTATTGATTGCCCAGTTTCCAGTCGCAGTGGCGGATGGCGATTCCGTCAAAATAGCGGCCGTAAATTTCACCGATTTCTTTGGCGGTGTCCCCGTGAGCGATCTGGGTGGTGGTGCTTTCAATGAAGGCGCCATGCCCGCCGAGCTGGGCAATGCCAGCTTCAAATGAGCCGCGCGTGCGGGTGGAGGAGAAGAAGAACAGCATCGCCAGCACTTTATCGCGCAAATAAGGATGCGGTTCCCCCAGGGCGCGCTTGCGCTTCAAATCCCAGGCGACATCCAGGACGGTTTCAACTTCTTCTCGACTAAAGTCCAGGTCGCCGATCAGGTCGCGGCCTCTTAAGTTCGTTTGCATATAACTTACTCCTTTTTCTGGTTCTTATTTTATCAGAGCGGGCAGCACAGCATAAAACTCGGTAGCCTTAACCACCTCATCCAGCTTGACCCGGTCAATCACCGTGTGAGCGGTTTCTTCATCTCCGGGGGCGAAGCCAATCGCGGGAATGCCAGCCTTTCCGGCCCAGTATACCCCGTTGGTGCTGAAGTTCCATTTACCGGAAGGCGCGTCTGGAAGTCCCATCCAGCGGCGGGCTTCCTGCCCTGCCTGAACCAGAGGATGGTCTTCCTCAACCGCCCAGGCGGGGAAATACTTGTCCACCGGGAAAACGAAACCGGTATAGGATGGTTCTGCGTAAAAAAGTTCTTCCACCTTGATCGAATCCTTATCCTTTTCCGGAATCAGGGCGTTGATTTGAGCCAGTACCTGTTCTTTGGTTTCGCCAAAGGTCATGCGGCGGTCGATGAAAATCACCGCCTCATCCGGAACCGCGTTGATGCTGGGGGTTTGCACCTTCAGATCGCTTAAGGTGATCTTGCCGTGTCCCAGGAACGGGTGATCCCCCAGGCTGGGTTCCATATCCCGGATCCCGGCGATGACCGGCAGCAGTTTGTAAACAGCGTTATCGCCGAGATGATTGCTGGCGGCATGGGCGCTGCGCCCTTTGGCGGTTACTTTGAGTTCCAGACGGCCCTTATGTCCGCGGTACACATTCATCTTGGTTGGCTCACCAATCACAACAAAGTCAGGACGCACTTTTGGGTCAACCTCTACGAAGGTGTTCGCGGCGATCCCGTCGCACCATTCTTCCATGTTGCCAAAATAATAGACCGTCCAGCCGTCCAGCAGCCCAAGATCGCGGGCGATGGCCAGACCGTAGACCATCCCGGGCGTGGACTGTTTTTCATCACTGGCGCCGCGGCCGTAGAGGTACCCGTCCTCAATTTTTCCTTTGAACGGGTCCCACTCCCACGCGGCGGGATCGCCAATCCCGACCGTGTCAATATGCGAGTCGTAGACCAGCACTTTGCTGCCGCTGCCAATGCGTCCAAGAATGTTGCCCATCTTATCAAAACGGACTTCATCAAATTTCAAGGCGCGCATTTCCTGGGCGATCCGCTCGCAAACCGGGCCAATCTGGGAATCCATGCTGGGAATGGCAACGATTTCACACATAAAACGGGTGATGCGTTCGCTGTAACCAGCGACCTGTTTTTGAATTTCGGCAAAAGTTTGAGAATTCATCGTGTTCCTTTCTTATGAATGAATATCCCCGACGCGGCGAACCACCTGGAAGCGGAAGTAACCGGGGATGAAATAGCTGAAGGAAAAATCAACCAGGCGGGCTTCAGCGGAAAAAAGTTTTGCCTGGAACATTAATAAAACATCTCCGCGCTGTATCTGCAGCATCCGCGCAATTTCCGGTTTGGCTGCGGTGGCGCGAATTTCAGTCAGCGAATTTGACAGCTTGGGGGAGCCGCGGCGGATCAGATAATCCAGCACCGAACCGGTAAAGCCTTCCTGTAATTCCGATTCCGAGAGGATATTTTCCGGAAGAATATCAACCAGATAGGCTACCGGACGATCTTCAGCCAGAATAACGCGCGAAACCTGCAGCAGGTCCGCGGTTGGGGGAACATCCATCTCCATTGCCAGATTTTCGCCGGCCTGAATATGGTCAAAACGCAGCGCGCCCATCTGGACATTCAATTTGATCCGCTTCGCCAGAGTCTCAATGCTTTCCAGAACTTCGAGACCGCTTTGCAGAACCGGGCCCTGCCCAACAACAAAGGTGCCAACGCCCTGGCGGCGGCGGATCATACCCTGGCCCTCAAAGGTGCGCATGGCTTCGCGCAGCGTGGCGCGGGAAACACCAAGTTGTCTGGCCAGATCAGGTTCAGCCGGCAGACGTTCGCCGGCGGGAATGCTGGCGATCATGCGGGCCAGCTCGCCCTGCAAACGCTGATAGGGCTGTTCAAACCCTTTACTGCTGTCTTTTGAAACCATCCCCACCTCCTGGGTTATTCCACAACCGGGATGATCTGAAAGGTGTTGACATTCACCAGTCCCCGGTCGGATATGCGCAATTCTGGGATCACAACCAGGCCAAGCAAGCTCATGGTCATATTGGGATTGTTGATCGGGCTGCCGCAGGCCTTAAAACCGTTTAACACCGTCTCAGCCTTCTGCGCTACGACCCGGGCCGGTTCATTGGACATCAACCCGGCGATGCGCAGTTCCACTTTGCCAATCACCTGACCGCGGCGAACGACAACCTGGCCACCGCCGCAGGCTTCCAGCTCATTGGCCGCCTGCGCCATGCATTCCTCGTCCGTCCCCACGACCAGCATGTGGTGGCTGTCATGCGCCACCGTGCTGGCAATCGCGCAGGGTTCGGTGAAACCAAACCCGTGGACCAGACCAACCTGAACCGCGCCAGTGCCGCGGTGGCGCTCGACCAGGGCAATTTTGGCGAGGTCCTGGGACGCATCAACCTGGATCTCGCCATTCTTGACCGGCACTTCCATCACCAGGTGGCGGGTCGGAGCCTGGTTTTCAATGATTCCAATCACGTTTACTTTCGCCCTGCCGCGCCGTTCGGTTCGAAGGGCAAAGTCCGTTTTGCTTAAGGAATGCTTTAGATGGACCGAATTGAGCGCCCAGCCGGGGTAATCCACCGCCGGCAGGTTTACCAGCAGTTCGCCATCCCGCGCTGCCAGTTTTCCCTGGGCAATCACCATGTGGATATTGAAATGCACCAGGTCGTCAACCAGCAGAATGTCCGCGTAACGACCGGGTGCGATCATGCCCATTTCACTGTCCACGCCGAAATGCTCGGCTGTGTTGATCGTCGCCATTTGAATCGCTGTGATCGGGTTCAGCCCCTGAGCCACAGCGTGGCGCACCACACGGTTCATGTGACCTTCGCAGAGCAGGGTCGCGGAATGTGAATCGTCTGTGCAGAGGATGAAGCGGCGGGAATCCAGCCCCAGCTCGGTGACGGCTCTCACCTGGCTGGCGACATCATGCCAGGCGGATCCATAGCGCATCATCACGCGCATGCCCTGGCGCACTCTGGCAACCGCATCTTCCAGGCGGGTGCCTTCATGATCATCCGCCGGGCCGCCGGCCACGTAACCCGCAAACGGGAGCCCGAGGTCTAAGGAAGCGTAGTGACCGCCGATCACCTTGCCCGCCTGGCGGGTCGCCTGCATTTCGGCATGCACGCGGGCGTCGCTGGCGGCAACCCCGGGGAAATTCATCATTTCGCCCAGGCCGATAATCCCTGGCCAGCTCATCGCCTCTTCCACTTCCGCCGGGCCCAGGCTCGCGCCGGGAGTCTCCAGACCGGGGGCGGAGGGAACGCACGAAGGCATTTGCACAAAAACATGAACTGGCTGCTGGGCAGCCTCATCCACCATCAGGCGCACCCCCGGCAGCCCAAACACATTGGCGATTTCATGCGGGTCAACGAACATGCCGGTGGTGCCATGGGGCAGAACCGCGCGCACAAATTCGGTTACGGTCAGCATTCCTGATTCAACGTGCATGTGCGCATCCAGCAGGCCGGGAACCAGATAACGACCGGCGGCCTCGATCACCCGCGTCTTTGGCCCGAGGCAATGGCCGGCATCCGATCCAACATAGGCGATGCGCCCGTTGATCACGGCGATATCCGTGTCCGGGATCACCTCCCCTGATTGAACCGAGACCCAGCGGCCGTTGCGGATCACCAGATCCGCTGGCTTGCGTCCCATGGCGCAGTCCACCAGCGCGCGCGCATCCTGCAAGCGAAAACTTTCCATGCTCATTCGCCAGTCCTCTTAACCTTCCAGTAGCCGCCGGGCAGCCCGGTTGTGTTTGACCACATGAGCGGCCACATCCAGCGTTAACAGTTCACCGTTTCGAACAATGGTGCGGCCACCGACCACAGAATAATCCACATTCACCGGCGTGCAAAAGAGCAGGGCAGCCACGGGGTCATGCAGCGCGCCGCTAAACTCTAACCGGCGCAAATCATAAGCGATGAAGTCGGCGCATTTTCCCGGTTCCAGCGCGCCAAGATCGTCGCGCCCGAGCACAGCCGCTCCACCGCGGGTGGCAACTTCTAACGCCTGGCGGGCAGTTAAGATGGGCGGAGCCTCCTTTCCGGAGAGGGACGCGCCTTCCAACCCCGCGCGCAGCCGCGCCAGCAGCATCGCCTGGCGGGCTTCGGCGAGCATGTGGGACCCGTCATTGCTGGCCGAGCCGTCTACGCCAAGCCCAACTTTAACGCCCTTTTGTAAATATTCCCTCAGCGGAGCGATCCCGCTGGCCAGGCGCATATTGGAAGAAGGACAGTGTGCCACCCCGCAGCCGTGATGCGCATAAAGGTCCACTTCATCGGGGCGAATATGCACCGAATGGGCAAACCAGACGTCGCTGCCGATCCAGTCCACTGACTGCATGTAAGCCACCGGCCGGTAGCCGAATTTTTGCAGGCAGAATTCTTCTTCATCTTGAGTTTCAGCCAGGTGGGTGTGCAGATGCACACCGTACTGACGTGCCAGCGCCGCGCTTTGTTTCATCAATTCCCCGGTCACACTGAATGGCGAGCAGGGCGCCAGCACCAGTTGAACCATCGAACCGGGGTTGGGGTCATGATAGCGTTCAATCAGACGGACACTGTCCGCCAGAATATGGTCTTCGCTGTCCACCACCCGATCGGGCGGCAGCCCACCCTGGCTCTCGCCCAGGCTCATTGAACCGCGTGAAGCGTGCAGACGCAGGCCGATTTGCCGAGCGGCTTCGATCTCGTCATCCAGGCGCGCACCGTTGGGGAAGAGGTACAGGTGATCCGATGCGGTGGTACAGCCAGACAGCGCCAGTTCCGCCAGGGCGGTCTGCGTGGACAGGTAGATATCCTCAGGGGTCATGCGCGCCCAGATGGGATACAGGGTTTTTAGCCAGTGAAATAAATTGGCATTCTGCGCTGCCGGCACCGCCCGGGTCAGCGTTTGATAGAAATGATGGTGTGTGTTGATTAATCCCGGCAGGACGATGTGGCCGCTGAGGTCCAGCACTTCATCCGCCTGCTGCGGCAAGCTGTTGGTTGGACCAATCTGTTCAATAAAACCGTCGCGCACAAACAGGCCACCCCCGGGAATCTCCCGGCGATGGCCATCCATAGTTACCAGAACTTCCGCATTTTTTACGAGAAGTGTGGGCATGTGACTTCCCTGAGCTCGGTTGTTAGATTAAGATATTCTCATTTAATTGTCTGACTATTCCAGTTTACCTATTTTCATGGTTAAAGTCAATTGTCAGACATTATGATGAATGTCATCAATCTGCCAGCTCGGCGGCCCGCAGGGTATTCTTGAGCAGCATGGCGATGGTCATTGGCCCCACCCCACCCGGCACCGGCGTAATCGCGCCCGCGATTTCTTTGACCTCATCAAACGCCACATCCCCGACCAGGCGGTATCCTTTGGGCTTACTGGCATCTTCCACGCGATTAATCCCGACATCAATGACGACCGCGCCGGGTTTTACCCAGCTCCCGCGCACCATTTCCTCGCGGCCAACTGCCGCGACGAGGACATCCGCGCTGCGGACGACATCCGGCAGGTTTTTTGTGCGCGAATGGCAGATGGTCACCGTGGCGTTCGCGCGCACCAACAGCAAAGCCACCGGCATCCCAACGATATTGGAACGCCCGAGGACAACAGCGTTTACCCCTTCCAGGGAGGGCAGTTCTTTTTCCAGCATCACCATGCACCCGGCCGGTGTGCAGGGAACAAACAGCGGATCCCTCCCTTTTTGCGCGAGACGGCCAAGATTCATGGGATGAAATCCGTCTACATCTTTTTCGATGCGGATGGCGTTTAACACCCGCTGTTCATCAAGACCCGCTGGCAGCGGCAGCTGCACCAGAATCCCGTGGACTTTTGGATCGGCGTTCAGCTGGCTGACCAAAGCTTCTACCTCTTCCTGGCTGGCGCTGGCAGGTAATTCGTACCCGAAAGAAGCGATGCCGACCTCTTCGCAGGCTTTGCGCTTGTTGCGCACATAGACCTGAGAAGCTGGATTTTCTCCCACCAGCACCGCCGCCAGACCAGGCACAACCTTCCCGGCGCTGACGCGCGCTTTTACTGCTTCGGCCACCTCTGCCCGCACCTGCTGCGCGACAGCCGCCCCATCAATGATTCTTGCCGTCATTTCTGCCTCCGCACTGGAATTCTTATCATTGATTATACAACCTTCCCTCAGCCCACCCATCCGCCGGGAGAATGAAGATTTCTGCGGTCCGAAGGTTATTTTTCGGCTATAATTCGTCTGTCAGGAGGAAATCAAGCACTTATGAGTAAACTTTGCGTCATTGGAACCGGTTACGTCGGTCTGGTCACCGGCACCTGCTTCGCCGATCTTGGCAATCAGGTGACCTGCATGGATATTGACGAAAACCGGATTTCCCTGTTAAACCAGGGCGTCATGCCCATTTATGAGCCCGGCCTGGAACAGCTGGTGGTGCAGAATGTGAAAGCGGGCCGGCTTTTCTTCACCACCGATTACGCCGCGGCGTTGAAAGATGTCGATTTCGCCTTCATTGCGGTTGGAACCCCATCCGGCGATGAAGGGGAAGCCGATCTCCAGTACGTGCGCCAGGCCGCTGAAGCCATCGCTGACCTGGTGAATAAACCCGTGGTGGTGGTCAATAAATCTACCGTGCCGGTCGGCACGGGCGACTGGGTCGCAGACATCATTCGCAAGCGCCGCAATGGTCGGCCGCTGGAATTCAGCGTGGCTTCCAACCCGGAATTTTTACGCGAAGGTTCCGCCATCAATGATTTTATGATGCCTGACCGGGTCGTGCTGGGCTCCGAAGACCGCAAAGCCGCTGAAGCGGTGGCGGAGCTGTACGCCGCGCTGCGCTGCCAGATTTTGATCACCGATCTGCGCACCGCGGAAATGATCAAATACGCATCCAACGCTTTTCTGGCCACCAAGATTTCCTTCATCAACGAAATTGCCAATATCTGCGAGGAACTGGGCGCGGATGTTCGCCAGGTAGCCGCCGGCATGGGGCTGGACAAGCGCATCGGGCCGGCTTTTCTGGATGCCGGTCTGGGCTGGGGAGGGTCCTGCTTCCCCAAGGATGTTAAAGCGCTGGCGCACATGGCTGTGTTGCACGGCAGCCAGCCGCAGCTGCTGCAGGCTGTGATGGACATCAACCGCATGCAGCGCCGCCGCCTGGTGATGAAGCTAAGAAAAGCGCTGGGCAACCTGGACGAAAAGACCATCGGCATCCTTGGGATTTCTTTCAAACCCAACACCGATGACCTGCGCGATGCTCCGGCGATTGAGGTCATCCACCTTCTGCAGCTGGAAGGCGCGAAAATTCAGGCTTATGACCCGCAGGGCATGGAAAACGCAGCCAAAATTCTCAAAAACGTGAAACTGTGCCAGAACCCCTACCAGGTCGCCGAAGGGGCAGACGCGCTGGTGCTGGCCACCGAATGGAACGAATTCAAACAGCTGGATTTTGCCCGCATCCGAGATTTGATGGCCAGACCAATCATCATGGACGGGCGCAATCTGTGGGACCCCCAGCACCTGCGCGAGCTGGGTTTCCATTACACCGGCGTGGGACGCCCGTAAACCTTTGTCAGACGGCTTTAACCCCGACCCCGCTGATCTGGCCGCGCAGTGCGCCGAACCGCTGCCGCTGACGGTCAGGCGCGGGGTCGCGTTATTTAACCGCAGCGCTTACTTTGAAGCCCACGAAGCGCTGGAAGATGCCTGGCGCGCCGAGCGCCGCCCGGTCAGAGAAGCGTACCGGGTCTTCCTTCAGGCGGCGGTCGTATATTATAAAATTCAACAGGGAAATTATAACGGCGCGCTAAAAATGATCGCCCGCCTGCGCCGTTGGGCGGAACCTTTCCCGCCTTGCTGCCAGGGGCTGCTGCTGGCCAGCCTGCTGGCGGATATCCAGCAGGTTGAATTCGAACTGCAGCGCCTTGGGCCGGAAGGTATGGACCGCTTTCCGATGCGCCTGCTAAAACCTGTGATTTTAGAGAAGGAATAAAACCAATGACTGCCGAACCTCTTCCTCTTTCCGGGAAAATCGCAATGGTGTCCGGTTCTGGGCGCGGCATTGGCAAAGCGATTGCGCTGGCGCTGGCCCGTGAAGGCGCGGACCTGATGATCACGTACGTGCGCAACCAGCAGCCCGCCGAAGAGACCGCCAGCGCCATCCGGGCTCTGGGACGGCGCGCTGTGGTGCAGCGCTCCAATTTCAGCAAAATCGAGGAAATCGAGCGCCTTTTTACCATCATCCAGGAAGAATTCGACGGGCTGGATATTTTTATCCACAACGCCGCCGCCGGGTTCAACCGACCAGCCCTGGAACAGAAAGAAAGTGGTTGGGATTATACGATGAACCTCAATGCCCGCGCGCTGCTCTTCGCGGCGCAAAAGGCGGCGCCTTTGATGCAGGCCCGCGGCGGGGGACATATTCTCGCGATTTCTTCGCCCGGCGCTTACCGGGTCATGCCAGATTACATCGCTGTGGGCGCGTCAAAAGCAGCTCTGGATGCCCTGATCCGCTACCTGGCTGTGGAACTCGCCCCGCTCAATATCCGCGTCAACGCCATCGCGCCCGGGCTGGTCCTGACCGACGCGCTGCGCCACTTCTCCATCATGGCAGATCCAGAAGTCATTCCGCGGGCGGTTGCCAATACCCCCGCCGGGCGGCTGGTTACCCCGGAGGATGTCGCTGAATTGGCATTGTTTTTATGCAGCCCTGCGGCAGACATGATCCGCGGGCAGATCATCCTGCAGGATGGCGGTTATACCCTGATTGTGCCGCGCTAGTGGAAAATCTGCCCGCTGCCGCTTAGCGTAAAGCTGCTGCTTTTTGCTGGATCTGTTTCTCCTCCTCCGTCTCCGCCTGGATTTCAATGCCGTGCGGCAGCGGTTTTCCCTCGGCATCCACATTCACAAAGGTGATAAAGCCATCTACGATGAGATCCTGCGGATCTTTCCCTTTCATTTGAATGTGAGCGACCAGACGGGATTTCCCGGTTGAAACAATCCGGCTTTCGTAACGGATGACCTCCCCCCGCCGCACCGGGCGGGTGAAGGTCATCCCGTGAATTTTCAGGCAGACGATGTTTTCCGGTCGGGTCAGCGCGGCGGCGGCGATAAAACCGGACTCGACGAACCACTCAGCGCTGCGCCCGGCAAACAGGGTGCCGTGATGGTTTAGATCTTCCCCTTTCACCAGATGATGGGTAATTAGAACCGGGATAGACATTGGTAAATTTTCCTTAATAGATTATTCATCCAGCAAGATCACCCGCGCCGGAGCGCCGTCGCTGTCTTTTAACTTTAGCGGCAGACAGATCAGGCGGTAATAACCGGCCGGTACTTCACTTAAGTTACACCCTTCCAGGATGACGATACTGGCTTTTAATAGTGCCTGGTGCGCGGGGCGGCTGTTTTTATATGGAGCGATGGAAAGATAGTCAATTCCAACCAGCTGGATACCGCGAGCGGCCAGTTCGATTGCGCCGCTTTCATCCACTGCCACAAATTCCGTCTGGAAAGGCAGATCGGGCTGTTTCCAGTACGCAGAATTGCGCGTTTTAAACAATATCCGCTTGACCGCCGGCGCCAGCCCGCAGGTTTGCACCACCGCGGCATTGATCACATTGACGCTGTCTGGCAATTCCACCACCTGGCAGGGCCCGACCAGGGCTTCCAGCGGGATGCTATCCACACCGCCGCGCCCAGGCACAAAATGAACCGGCGCATCAACATGCGTGCCGGTATGCACGCCTGCCGTCAGACGGGAAACGTTCGCGTTCGCACCGTCTTCCATCTTGCTCACCCGTTCCAGGGCGACCGGTGGATCGCCCGGCCAGGTAACCATGTCGGGATGAATGGTCAGGCTGATATCAAAAATTTTCATAAGCACCTCACTGGTTTCAATTAATCATACCTCAGCCGCTGGTTTTTTCCATTCCCTGCGCAAAGATTCACCAGCCTGAAGCGGTGAAATATTCCTGCAAAAAAGATCGCCGCTCATCCGCGGTCATTGGCCGCGGCTGGGCATAATCTTCCAGCATGGCTGTCAGCAGTTCAATCCCGGCCAGACGGTTATCGTAAACCACGTAACGCACCAGGAACTCCCGCCGCGTCCCAACAACTGGATAATCCATCTGGTCAAAAAATAGATTGCCGGGGCCGTAGTGAATAAAGCCCTGTTCGCTGAAGGCAAATGCTTGAGGATAATGCGCCTGACTTCCGCTGACGATATCCGCTCCGGCGGCTGAAACAGCCTGGAAAAAGCGTTCCTGGAGCTCGGTCGGTTTTGAACGGTACGATTCATCATACTGGATGGTAACGATGGTCGTGTATCCGCGGGCTTTTAAGTCCGCCAGCATGTTTTTCAGGTCATCAAGGTTACATTCTGCCACCCCGGGACGGTCAGCGCCTGCCCAGACCTCCTGCGGCCCGGCCTGATTACACCCCAGGAAAGCGATGCGGTTTCCATTATGTTCGATGCGCAGCGGCTGGCGGGCTTCCTCCAGGTTGCTCCCGGCCGCGTAATACTTCCAGCCGCGCTCCCGGTAGGCTTTCAGCGTATCCAGAAAGGGCTGCATGCCGTAATCCGCAACGTGATTTCCGGTAACTTCGATCACATCCACGCCGAGATACTCAAACAACTGCATATTCTCCGGGGCGGAACAAAACATCAGTGAAGGGCTAAAAGGGTCGGGAGCCGGGCATTTGCTGGTAAAGGAGACCTCATTGGATATGTGAGCCAGATCCGCCTGGGTAAACCAGGAGCGGATTTTTTCGCCGGGATAAGCTGCGCCCATTTCTGCCATGCGGGCCGCTGTGCCGCGGGTCAGCGCGGTGGTCCCGGTGATCAGCACAATGCTCATCCGGTCGCGCCGCCAGTTTCCCTCCGGAAGCGGAGGCGCCAGCTGGTCGTTTCCCCGCCAGGAAAAACGCAGCGTTAATGGATACGTCTCCGGGTTGAAATCGCCGTGAAGCGGCGACTGGTTATCCACTTCCAGCACTTTCCAGCGCGGGGAAATCTCCTCAAACGGCAAAATCGCCAGACAACCGCGCCGCTGCCAGGCTGTTTCAAGCAGCTGTTCTGCAGGCCGCTGTTCGACCGCCGGTGACGGCGGCGCGCCCCACCAGCGGGTCAGCGCGGCAGCCGTCTGGGGGCTGAGCAGCAAACAGTTTTTACCAGTCTCCGCTGCCTGGTTTCCCGCCCAGAGGGCGCGAATTTGATCCAGCGAATAGCCGTCCTCCACGGTGGGAAAAGCGGCCGTGAGCGCGTAAACCCACGCCACAGCGGGTTGTTGATCCTGCGACAGGTCAAAAATCAGCGCCGCCTGTTCGGGGCTGGCCGCTTCCGGGAGGCCGGCCGGCAGCGTGAGACGCGCGCGCAGAGCCGGGGGAACCCCTTCTGCAAGCCGCCAGGCCAGCACACCGGTCGGCGTCACCGCCGGGGCCGGTTCAGAGGGGCTTTTATCAATTTCCGGAACAGCCAGCCCGGGCTGGCAGGCGGACAGCGTCAGGACCAGACCGGCAAGACCGAGAAGGGCGAAGAAGGAGAATCGATGCTTCAAACTTTGTGCAAAGGCTCCCATTTCCGGGGAAGTTGATAGAGAATGACAGTAGCAACCTTTATAATCCTTATTATCAACATCGGCAAGAGGGCTGGTCATGCGAGAAGTAGCAGTCATTGGCATTGGGCAAACCAAAATCGAAGAACACTGGGACAAATCCCTGCGAGAGCTGGCGGGCGAAGCCGTGCTGAGCGCGATGGCAGACGCCGGTCTGGATCATTTCGACGCCCTCTACATGGGGAATATGATGTCCGGCTCGGCAAATTTTCAGCAGCATTTAGGCGCGTACATCGCCGACTGGGTCGGTCAGCGCTACACGGAAGGAATCCGGCTTGAAGCGGCCTGCTCTTCAGCCGCGGCCGCGTTCCGAACCGCGGTGATGGCAGTGGCTTCGGGGGAAGTGGAAGTGGCTGTCGCCGGAGCGGTGGAAAAGATGACCGATTCACCGTCCGACATCATCACCGGGGAACTCGCCACCGCCGCAGACGCGGACTGGGAACGCGATCAGGGCATCTCGTTCGTCGCCCTGAACGCGCTGATCATGCGGCGATACATGCACGAATACAAATGGGGAAAAGAGGCTTTTGCCGGATTTTCAATTAACGCGCATGCCAACGGGGTTAACAATCCCAATGCGCGCTTTCGCAGCCCGATCAGCGAGCAAGACTACGTGCGCGCGCCGATGGTGGCCGACCCGATCAATGTTATGGATGCCTCACCTCTGGGCGACGGCGCGGCGGCGCTGGTGCTGGTTCCGGCGGAAAAAGTGCGTTCGGCTCCCGGGCAGCCGCGCATCCGCGTGGTCGGGTCCGGCGCGGCCACAGACACCATCGCGGTCCATTCGCGGCAGGTCCCGCTCTGGCTGAGCGCCGCGGAGAAATCTGCCCGGCAGGCGTACGCCCAGGCCAGCCTGCGCCCGGAAGAAATCGATCTGTTTGAGGCGCACGATGCCTTCTCCATCATGGCTGCCCTCTCGCTGGAAGCCTGCGGCTTCGCGGAGCCTGGCAAAGCCCCGCTTTTAGCCCTGGAGGGAGAGATCCGCCCGACCGGGCGCATTCCGATCGCCACAATGGGCGGATTAAAAGCCCGCGGCCACCCGGTCGGCGCAACCGGTTTATATCAGCTGGTGGAAGTCGTTCAGCAGCTTCGCGGGCAGGCCGGGGCGAATCAGGTCCCGGGCGCGAAGATTGGGATGGCCCAGAACATTGGCGGAAGCGGCTCGAATATCATCGCGCATATCCTGCGCGCGGATGAATAAAATTGGCCGCCCAGGCAGGGCGGCCAGACAATCCCCATTATATTTATAGGTTGACACCCAGCCACAAGCGGATGAAGTAACTCAAGAGAAAGCTGAATCCAGCCACACCCAGGCTGATGGCCGCCATTTCAATAAACCGGCGGCGGAACGGCTCTCCCCGCGCGACGGAGATATAGTAGTTGAACATGGCGATGATAACCACTGCGGTTACCAGCGCGATGCCCAGGCTGATATACGGGTTGGTTAAAAGCAGGAAAGGCAGGATCAACAGCGCGACCGTTATGATATAGGCGATGCCGGTATAAACCGCTGCCCGGACGGGCTGCTTTTCAGATTTTTCATCCCTGGTGGACAGATATTCCGATGCGGCCATTGAAAAAGCCGCGGCGATTCCAGTAATTAAGCCTGATAGCGCGATCAAATTTACATTTTGAAGCGCGAGGGTGAAACCGGCCAGGGCGCCGGTCAGCTCCACCAGCGCATCGTTCAGGCCCAGCACGACCGAACTGGCGTACCGCAGGCGCTCTTCATCCAGCATGGCCATCAGCTGATCTTCATGTCCCTCTTCTGCACGCAGCACACTGGCAACTTCGGGCACAGCCGTGTTGACCGCCGCATAGGCTGATTGAGCTTTTTCCTCACCGTTTTCCATCAATTTAATGACAAAGGTAAACCCAACCAAGCGCACCAGCAATTTGTAAAATGCGACTTTGAGCCGGTCAGGACTGACCTCCTGGCCGGTATAGCCTTTCCAGGTCTGATAATGATCCATTTCATCGGCCGCAATTTTCTCCAGAACCCGGCGGTTTTCAGATTGCGGCAGGGTTGAGGCGATGAAGCGGTACATTTCATAACCGTTTATTTCTTCTTTCTGTAAGACCAACAGTTGTTGGCGCAGGGCAGGGGTTATTTCCACAGTTACCTCCAGACCTCAGGATACCTTCATCATATCGCAGGCGGCGGTTTTTATCAATCAAGCCTTCGATTTAATCAATGACATTGAAGAACATCTTTTCTAACGAAGAAATCTGACATATAATCACCACATGATCACCCTTCCGGCTGATTTGCTGGCGGCATACCGATCCCGCACCTTTCGCACCGCGCCCGGCCTGCGCCTGGCCAGTCTGGCTGAAGCCGTTCAGTTTGTGAATGAGCGCGGTTTTGTGTTTTTCTGGCCGATCAAGGGGTGGGTCTTTCCCAGTCTTTGGACGGCAGCGGCGGGCGATCGGCCGGTGGCAGACGCGCACGATGACCCCGGGCATGTCACCTGGGGATGGAAAGACAGCCAGTTAGGCACAAAGGTCTGGTATTACGGGCGCGTGCTGAAGGGCAAAAACGCCATGATCAGCCTGGATTGCCTGCCGTATTTTTACGCGCTCAGCCCCAATTACGGCGAACCGGAAACGGATTATCTGCTCGAATACGAAGAAGGCCGGCTGCCGCTGGAAACACGGCAGGTATTTGAAGCGCTGCTCAGAGAAGGGCCGCTGGATACGCTTAGCCTGAGGAAAAAAGCTCATTTGAATAGCGCGGGCAGCGAAAGCGCATTTAACCGCGCCCTGGAGCAGCTGCAGCGCGCGTTCCGCATCCTGCCGGTGGGCATCAGCGAAGCTGGCGGATGGCGGTACTCGTTTATTTATGATCTGACCCACCGCCATTTTCCCGACCTGATCGCCGCAGCCGGTCAAATCACTGAAAACCAGGCTCGAGAGGAGCTGGCCGGGCTTTTCTTCCGCTCCCTTGGCGCCGCACCGATCAACGCGCTGATCCGCATCCTGCGCTGGGATTCAGCCCTGGCTGAACGCGCCGTCAACCAGCTAACCCGTCAGGGAATATTATCCGACTGCCGGCTGGAAGGCGAGAACGGGCGCTGTCTGGCGCATACGGCTCTGGTTGGTTTCGCCAAATAATACTCAACGGTATAATACAGATATCCTGCTAAGGGAGGGGTATGCATGCGCGAATTTCACATCTCGCGGCAGTCTCGCGACCGCTATCAGTTCGATGAATCGATTTTCACATTCAGCGGCAATGCCATTCTGGCGAATTTTCACGCGGCGCGATTGCTCGCCCAAAAAATGAATCAGAAACGCGATCTGGTGACCTACCCGGAACAGACGGTTAAGGCCGGCCAGATCAACGCGCTAGGGCTGATTGATGAAATTCTGCATTATGTCGTCTTTCTCTACCGCAGGCAAAAAGCCCCGCAGGTGATGGAAGAAGCCCTGGTCTGGCTGGAAGGCGTCATGGGGGTTGAACAGGTTGAGCGCGTGCTGCTGGAATTTGGCACCGAATTCCCACCGCTGCGCGTGTACCGAAAAGAAATCTCGCTGGGCGAGTACATGGACGGGGAAACCGATGGGGTTTCAAACCGCGCGGTGATGCTGGAAGAGCTGATCCTGCTGTGGGTGACCAATAAGAACCCGGCGGCCGAACCCTACCAGGAATTATTTGACGATTCGCGCCTGAGCGACAACAGCGCCTACGCCCGCCTGATGGGAGCGCTGCAGCAGTTCTTTGATACCCGCCCGCGTTTTGGCCCCGACCAGCAAAACCTGCTGGATATGCTGCGCGCGCCCGCCATCGCCGTGCCGTCCTCCCTGTCCGGTCAGCTCGAATTTATCCGCAGCCGCTGGTCTGAGCTGTTAGGGCGTTATCTCTACCGTCTGCTGAGTTCGCTGGATCTGATTCAGGAAGAAGAGCGCGCGCGCTTTTTTGGCCCGGGCCCGGTGACCATCCCGGTATACGACCCGGCTCTGCTGGCCGGCGCGGGGGAAGCTGAAGCCTTCAGCCCCGACCGCGAGTGGATGCCCAACCTGGTGTTGATCGCCAAAAATACCTACGTCTGGCTCGATCAGCTCAGCCGCCGCTTCAAACGCCCGGTTAACCGACTGGATCAGATCCCCGACGAAGCGCTGGATGAGCTTTCGCGCTGGGGGATTACCGGTCTGTGGCTAATTGGTTTATGGGAGCGCTCCCGCGCATCCGCGCGCATTAAACAGTTGTGCGGCAACCCCGAGGCGGTCGCCTCAGCCTATTCCCTCGATAGTTACCAGATCGCCGCGGACCTGGGCGGAGAAGATGCCTACCGCAACCTGCGCGACCGCGCCTGGCAGCGCGGCATCCGTCTGGCCAGCGATATGGTGCCCAATCATATGGGCATCGATTCCACCTGGGTTAAAGAACGCCCGGACTACTTCCTCGGGCTTCCCTACAGCCCTTTCCCCGGCTATAGCTTTAACGGGCCCAATCTCTCGGATGATCCCAACCTGGGAATTTATATCGAAGATCATTATTACGACCGCACAGATGCTGCGGTGGTGTTCAAACGCGTGGATTTTCGCAGCGGCGATACGCGCTACATTTACCACGGGAATGACGGCACCAGCATGCCGTGGAATGACACAGCCCAGCTGGACTACCTCAACCCGCAGGTTCGCGAAGCGGTGATTCAAACCATCCTGGAAGTCGCCCGCCGCTTCCCGATTATTCGCTTTGACGCCGCCATGACCCTGGCGAAAAAGCACGTGCAGCGCCTCTGGTATCCCGAGCCCGGTTCAGGCGGAGCCATCCCGTCCCGTTCTGACTTCGCCATGACGCGCGAACAGTTCGATCAGGCGATGCCGATCGAGTTCTGGCGCGAAGTGGTGGACCGCTGCGCGGTTGAAGCCCCGGATACGCTGCTGCTGGCAGAGGCTTTCTGGCTGATGGAATCCTATTTTGTGCGCACACTGGGGATGCACCGGGTTTACAACAGCGCATTTATGAACATGCTGCGCAATGAAGACAATGCCGGCTACCGGAAGATCATGAAGAACACGCTGGAATTTGATGCGGAAATTTTGAAGCGTTTTGTAAATTTCATGAACAACCCGGATGAGCGCACGGCTGTGGATCAATTCGGCAAGGGGGACAAATACTTCGCGATCTGCGTCCTGATGGTTACCCTGCCCGGTTTGCCCATGCTGGGGCACGGACAGGTAGAGGGATTCGCGGAAAAATACGGCATGGAATTCCGCCGCGCCTACTGGGATGAGCAGCCAGACGGCGACTTGATCGCCCGCCATGAAAAGGAGATCTTCCCGCTGCTCAAGAAGCGCTATCTGTTCGCCGGGGTAGACCGGTTCCGTCTGTATGATTTTCAAGCCGCCTACGGAACCGTTGAAGATGTTTATGCCTATACGAATGCTGCTGGCGGGGAGCGCTGCCTGGTTGTGGTCAACAACCGTTACGCTGAATACGAGGGCTGGATCCACCACTCCTGCATCAGCGCGGTCCGCCAGGCTGGCGAAAAACGCCCGGTTTCTGAAACGCTCGGACAGGCGCTTGAACTGAACGGCGGGCCGAACACTTTTTGCATTTTCCGGGATGTCATCAGCGGCTGGGAATTCATCCGCCCTTCGCGCGAGGTGCGCGAGCGCGGGCTGCACCTGCGCCTGCGCGCCTATCAGGCGCATGTATTCACTGATTTTCAGGAAGTGGAGGACGATCCAAGCGGCAGTTACCGCCGCCTGTGCGATACGCTCGGCGGGCGCGGTGTTCCTTCCATTCGCGAATCGCTGCGCGACCTGGTCTTGCAGCCGATCATCCAGCCCTTCATTCAAATCGCCAATCCCGGTTACTTCCGCTATCTGCTGGAAAATCCATTAGCGGAGCGCCAGACCGCACTGCCGCCCGCCGCTGCTGAAGAAATGACCGCTAAACTCAACGCCTGGTATGACGGCATTCAGTGGCTGAATCCAGAATTGAACCAACGGGCAGCCGCCCTGGAGCAGACCCGCCTGGCTGTGGAAGCCATCTTGTCCCTGGACCATCTGGAGAAACGGCCCGCCTACCTGCGCGCCCCTAAAGCGGCTGAACTGATCACGAGGCTGCGCGCCTCCCTGCTTACCCTGCCCGAAAGCCGGCCGACTTTACTGGCTTTCGCTTTTACTCACGCCGCCGGATTGCTTGGCGGAGAGGCGGATGCCGCTTTGCGGGCGCTTTCCTGGCTGGATGAGTGGCAGTTGACCCGACCGCTCCAGGAGACATTTTCTGCTCTGGGTTTGGATGATGGGCAGCGCTGGCGGGCTTTTAACACGCTGCAGCTGTTGATCTCCCAGCAGGGTTGGTCGCGGGGTCAGCTTGACGCGCTGCAGCAGATGCAGGCCTGGCTCGGTCAGCCCGAAACTCAGTCTTACCTGGGTGTGAACCGCTACCAGGATGTCCTCTGGTTTAACCATGAATCCTTCCTGACCTTCACCGACTGGATGTGCCTGCTGGCGATTTTGGAGAATGAAAGCGCCAGAGGCGTCTCCGCCGCGCTGCGCATGGAACGCATCCTTTACCTGTCTGAATTGAATTCAGCTTTGAAGCTGGCCGAGTCGGAATCCGGTTATAAAGTTGAAGGACTGTTAAATGCGCTTTCAAAACCGCAGAAACCCGGCAAAGCGAAAACAAGCGCCAAGAAGCAGGCCGCGGAAATCAGCGCAAGAAAGCGCAGCCAGAGCTAACCGGCTTTTGCCAGAATGCAGACCTCGTACCCGGCGAGCGGCAGGACGCCCTGCGTCAAATCCGGGGGTTCCTGGCGGTGGCTGGAAAGCAGCAAAGCCCATTCACCCCGCGTGGTGGCCGGGCCGAGGAATAAGCGCAGCGGCCGCCGGGAAAAATTGAGCGCGACCAGCACAGTTTGGTCGCTGGTCTGCCGCTGATAAGCCAGCAGCGAACGCGGATCAAACGTCAAAGCCTGAAACATCCCGCGCTGGAGGGCTGGAGTTTGTCTGCGCAGCCTGATCAGTCGTTTGTAAAAATTCAACAGCGAATCCGGGTCGGCCAGCTGGCGCTCAACGTTGCGCCAGAGATAGTCCGGATGAACCGGCAGCCAGGGCGTCCCGCCGGTGAAACCCGCCTGGGGGTCCGAGCTCCACTGCATCGGCGCCCGGCAGCCGTCGCGCCCCTTGTGAAAGGGCCAGTAGCGCTTACCGATCGGGTCCTGGATCATTTTGCGCGTAATGCGAATATCCCGCATGCCAATTTCTTCACCGTAGTAGATAAACGGCGTTCCGCGTAAAGTTAACAACATCGCGGCTGCAACCTTCAAGCGTTCGTCCCGTTCTCCGCGGCCAAAGCGGGTCGCCGTGCGCGGGTTATCATGATTGTTCAACACATAATTTGGCCACGCGGTCTCCGCCAGACCGCTTTCCCAGCGTTGAATCGCCCGAAAATATTTGCGGGCGGAAAAGGGACTGCCGAGCATCTCAAAATTGAACGCGGCGTGGAGCTTATCCTCGCCGACGTAATCCGCTGCCCATTCCTGATTCATGAACGTCTCGCCAACCACATACGATTCGGGATACGCGTCGACCAGACGGCGGATCTGCTGGACCACGCCGATCATCTCAGGCTGGTTGGTATCATAGATGTGGTGCTGGCGGTCGAACCCGCGCAGCCCGAAGCGAGGCGGGTTGTCGCGAAACTGAGCATCTTTGAAATAGTTGTTGAAGACATCCAGACGAAAACCGGAAACGCCCTTATCTGCCCAGAAGCGAAAGACATCCATCATCTCGGCCCGCACGGCAGGATTGCGCCAGTTGAGATCGGGCTGCTGCTTGTAAAACATGTGATAGTAATATTGACCCGTGAGCGGGTCGAACTCCCAGGCCGGTCCACCAAAGATCGACTCCCAGTTATTGGGACGCCCGCCGCCCGGTTTTGGGTCGCGCCAGATATACCAGTCGCGGCGCTCGTTTTCGCGCGACTGGCGCGCTTCTACAAACCAGGGATGCTGGTCGGAAGTATGAGCCAGCACCAGATCCAGAATTATGCGCATGCCGCGCTGACGGGCAGCCGCGACCAGATCCTCAAAATCGCGCATGCTGCCAAATTTTGGATCGATGTCTTTGTAATTGCTCACATCGTAACCAAAATCCACATCCGGAGACGGATAAATCGGCGAGATCCATAAACCATCCACGCCAAGATCAGCCAGGTAATCCAGGCGGGCGGTGATACCCGGCAGATCACCAATCCCGTCGCCGTTTGAATCATAAAAGGACCGGGGATAAATTTGATAAATGACGCCATCGCGCCACCACAGATATGAATCCGACATGACTCCCTCCGATGGGACGAGATATCAAAATTATAGTACAGCCCGCGCTGCGGGGATGCCCTTCCAGCGCGCCGGATTCGCTGGTATAATTCCTGCCGTTGACTGGTCCGCTCCCTGGTTTCGGCTGGGGTGCCGGAGACCTGCAAAAATCACCTTAACAGGAGTAGCATACGTCATGCCCATTAACAAAGAAACAAAGTCGAAGATCATCAGCGAGCATCAGAAGCACGAAAAAGACAGCGGTTCGGCTGAAGTGCAAATTGCCCTGCTGACCGCGCGCATCAACCAGCTCACCGATCACCTGCGCAGCAACAAGCACGATGAATCCAGCCGCCTGGGTTTGTTGAAAATGGTCGGCCAGCGCCGCCGTTTGCTGGCTTACCTGCGGCGCAAGAGCTACGCGCGCTACCTGGCTCTGACCGAGCAATTAAAGATCCGCAAGAAGTAAGGTACATCAACCAAACCGGCGAAGTAGATGGTTGCTGCACACGGCCATCTACTTTTCGTTTTTTAACGGGTATAATACTTAAGCAAACTGATTACCCGCAGGTTAGGTATTGAAATATGTTGGGAAGTCCGCTTCCCGCCAGTTTTCAGTCCCTGACCAGGCGGGAAAAGAAAAGGACAGAAGGAAAAATGAAACCAGAAGTAAAACGTTACACCACAGTTGTTGGTGGGCGCGAACTTGTCTTTGAGACCGGCAAGCTGGCCGGTCAGGCAGGCGGTTCGCTCACCGTGCAGTACGGCGAATCCATTGTTTTCGGCGCTGCCACCATGGGTTCAGAACCGCGCGAAAGCCAGGACTTTTTCCCGCTCACCGTTGAATATGAAGAGCGGATGTACGCTGGCGGCCGAATTCCCGGTTCTTTCTTCCGCCGCGAGGGCCGTCCATCCACTGAAGCCATCCTGATCGCCCGGCTGGTTGACCGCCCGCTGCGCCCCCTCTTCAACAAAGATATCCGCAACGAAGTCCAGGTGATTCTATTCTCGCTCTCGGCCGATCCGGAAAATCCACTGGATATTCTGGCGATTAACGCCGCCTCAGCAGCGTTAATGATCTCCGATATTCCCTGGGAGGGCCCGGTTGGGGCGGTGCGCATTGGCAGGATTGACGGGCAATTCATTGTCAACCCTACCTATCAGCAAATTGAAGAGTCGGAGCTCGATCTGCGCCTGGCCGGTACGCGTGAGGCGATCCTGATGGTCGAATGCGGCGCGAACGAACTGCCCGAATCGGTCATGGTCGAAGCCCTGATGTTCGGCCACCAGGCCATCCAGCCGTTGATTGAACTTCAAGAAAAGATGGCGCGCGAGGTTGGAAAAGCCAAACGCGAGGTGCCGCTCTTTACCCTGGATGAAAGCCTGGTCGAACAGGCCATGGAACTGGCAGCGGGCGAACTCGAAGCCGCGCTGGACGCCCCGCACACCAAAGCGGAATTAAACCAGGCAATGGACGCCATTCGCGAGAAGGTCGTCAGCGCGCTGGCGGGAGAAGATGAAAGCAAAATCGCGGATGCGAAGAAAGCCTTTGACGCCGTGGAGAAGAAGGTGGTCCGCCGCCGCATCCTTAACGACGGCAAACGACCGGACGGGCGAAAGTTAACCGAAATCCGCCCCATCTGGTGTGAAGTCGGGCTGATCCCGCGCGCGCATGGTTCCGGATTATTTACCCGCGGCGAAACCCAGGTGCTCACCCTGGCGACCCTTGGGACGCCAAAAGAAGCCCAGGAACTGGACAACCTGACCCCTGTGGATACCAAACGCTACATCCACCATTACAATTTTCCGCCGTTCTCAACCGGTGAAGTCAAGCGCATGGGCGGCCAGTCCCGGCGCGAGATCGGCCACGGCGCGCTGGCGGAACGCGCTTTGGTGCCCGTCCTGCCCAGCCAGGAAGAATTCCCCTACACCATGCGCCTGGTATCGGAAGTATTGTCATCCAACGGCTCTTCATCCATGGGCAGCGTGTGCGGTTCAACCCTGGCGTTGATGGATACCGGCGTACCAATTAAAGCGCCTGTCGCCGGGGTGGCCATGGGCCTGGTGAAAGAAGGCGAGGCTTACCGCATTCTGACCGACATCCAGGGGATCGAAGACCATCTGGGCGATATGGATTTCAAAGTCGCCGGAACCAGGAACGGCATCACCGCCCTGCAGATGGACATTAAAATCACCGGTTTGACAGCTCAATTGATGAGCGAAGCCCTCTCACAGGCGCTGGAAGCGCGCCTGTTTATCCTTGGCAAAATCCTGGAAACCATTCCTGCGCCCAATAAAGAACTCAAACCGCACGCTCCGCGCATCACCACGATACGGATCCCGGTGGATAAAATCGGCGCGATCATCGGCCCGGGCGGAAAAACAATCCGGGCGATTCAGGAAGAAACCGGTACGAAGATTGACATTGACGATGACGGAACGGTATTTATCGCCGCCACCGACGGCGAGATGGAAGCCCTGGCCCGCGAAAAGATCGAGAGCCTGACCGAAACCCCGCAGATCGGCCGTATTTACACCGGCAAGGTCGTGCGCATCGCCGATTTTGGCGCTTTCGTGGAAATCCTGCCCAACCAGGACGGCATGGTGCATATCAGCCAGCTCGATACCGAACGGGTAGAAAACGTTGAAGATGTGGTCAAGGTCGGAGATGAGATCACCGTGATGATCACCGATATTGACCCGCAGGGAAAAATCCGCCTGTCCCGCCAGGCAGTGCTGGAAGGCTGGACCGCCGAACAGGCGCGAGAAATGGACCGCCCCAAACGGCCCGACCGCAACGGCGACCGCGGCGACCGCAATCCGCGCGGCGGGTTTAACCGCAGCGGCGGAGACCGCGGACGGAACAACCGGCGGTAATTTGACCGTAAAGCGGAGGCTGATCAGCCTCCGCTTTTTTTTTAACGGGGATCCCGGGTTGGCAGGTACGGCATTTCGGGACCCGGCAAACCGAGCAGCTCGCTTAAAGCCGCCCGCACCGCCGTGCGGTCATCCCAGGGGTATTCCACTTCCCCGAAACACATGCTCTGCTCGTGGCCTTTTCCGCAGGCGACCACCAGGTCGCCCGGCCGAGCCAGACGGAGACCCAGCCGGATCGCCTCGCCGCGATCTGGAACGCGGAAAAAGGTCTCGCCTTCGCGCGCGCCGCAGCCTTCAGCAGCGGCGGCCATTTCAGCCAGGATGGCTTCCAGCGATTCGGTTCGCGGATCTTCGGCGGTCAAAATCGTGATGTCCGCCAGTTTCGCTGAGACTTCTGCCATCATCCTGCGCTTCTGCCGGTCGCGCAGCCCCGCCGAGCCAAACACGGCGATGACTCTGCCGGCCGTCATCCGCCGCACGGTTTCCAGCGCATTTTTTAAAGCGTTTGGAGTGTGGGCAAAATCCACGATCGCAGTGAAATCCTGACCCAGGGCGATGCGTTCCATCCTCCCCGGCACGCCCGGCAGGCTGGCGACGCCCCGGGCCGCGTCCTGCAAAGCGATCCCCAGCCCGAACACCGCCGCTCCGAAGGCTGCGAGAATGTTGGAAACATTATATTCGCCGGCCAGACGCGTTCGCACTGGCGCGCGAAAATCCCGAGCGCAAACGAAAAACGTCATTTCATCTGGAGTGTGGCGCACCTCTTCCGCCCACAATTCGCAGCCATCATGGCTCAGGCCGTACGCGATCTGGCGAACCCTGACCAGATCATGCAGAAATTCATAAGAACGATCGTCATGATTTAACACCGCCAGCGCTTCGACCGGCCTGGTTTTCTTTTTAGGTTCTGCCAGCATCTCAAACATGCGCGCTTTCGCCGCGCGGTAGGCTTCATAACTGCCGTGATAATCCAGATGCTCATGCGTGATATTGGTCACGACGCCGATATCATACTCGCAGGCGGTGACGCGGTGCTGGGCCAGGCCGTGAGAGGTTGATTCCAGCACGACGTGGGTCAGGCCAGCCTGAACCATGAGCGCGAGGTAGCGCTGCACATCCGGCGCTTCGGGGGTGGTAACGTGAAACCCCGTGTCCAGAGCCTGATCGCCGATTAACGCGTTCACCGTTGAGATCATGCCGGCTTTTAGACCGGCGCTTTTCAAAATGGAAAAGAGAATATTGCTGGTGGTCGTCTTCCCGTCCGTTCCTGTTACGCCAATCACGGTCAGCTGGCGGGATGGGAAGCCGTATAGAGCGGCGGAAAAATAAGCCAGCGCTTGCCGGCTGTCCGCCACCTGCAGATACGGCACTGGCAGATCCTCCGGTTCGCGGGTCCCGATCACCGCGGCCGCGCCGCGCCGGACCGCGTCCGGGATGAAACGGTGGCCGTCGGTGTTCCCGCCCGTAAGGGCGACAAACAAATCACCCGGGGTCACCGCGCGAGAATCCAGCCGGACGCCGTTTACGCGGACTCCTTCCAGTCTGGGTTGATTGATCACAGCCACCGGGATTTGTTGAAGAATATCGGTTAAATACATTGGTGCGAGCATAGAAGCGATTATACCCGATCAAAAATAATGGGTTCGGACTTTCGCCCGAACCCATCCATCCCATCGGATTAAGGTGAGGAAGCTTATTGCAGACTCTGACGCAAATTTTGCAGCTGACCGGCCACCGAACCATCAACCAGCCGGTCTCCGGCGCGCACCACCAGGCCGCCGAGGATGGCGGGGTCTACGCGAAAATCGATCTGCGGGTTGGCGCCTAAAACGCTGACCAGTTCTTTCTTCACCACCGCCTGCTCGGCTTCCGTCAGCGGAAGCGCGCTGGTAACCTCAGCAGCGCTGCCTTCCAGTTCAGCGCCCTGCAGGACAACCACCTTGCCGTTCCGCACGCCGGAGAAAAATTCCTCGAGCAAAGCGCGCTGGCGCTTTTCATCCAGCGCTTCACCAATCAGCTTTTGCGCGGCAGCGATTGAAAGGGCCGCCACCTGACCGCGCAATTCGGAAAGGATCCGGTTGCGCTCGGCTTCCATTTCCGCCATCGCCGCCTCGCGCGCTTTAACCGTCTCCGCTTCCGCGGCAGCCCGCACTTCTTTGGCCGCTAACTGAGCGCGTTCGGTGGCTTCGCGGACGGTAGCGGCGGCTTTGCTTTGCGCATCAGCCAGGATTTTTGCCGCTTCCTGTTCAGCATTGGCGCGCGCTTCCGCAGCGATGCGAGCGTCCTCCAGACCCTGAGCAATAGTCTTGCGCCGTTTTCCCAGCATCCCGAGCAGGGGTTTATAAATCCACTCGTACAGCGCGATAAAGACAATCCCAAAATTCAGGATCTGGACGATTAAATAGCCTAGGTTTAGACCAAGTTTTTCCAAGGTAACTCTCCTTCAGCCGCAGGTTTAAAGCACGAACAGCATCAGGAACGCGATTACCAGACAGTAGATCGCGATCGCTTCGGAGAACGCAATACCCAGAATCATATTGGTCAGCAGCGTGCTGTACGTGTCCGGGTTGCGCGCCATGCCGTTTAATGCGCCCTGCACGGATAGACCAATTCCAATCCCTGCGCCCGCCGCACCGATCATCGCCAGGCCCGCGCCCAAGAACTTTGCCGCTTGAATAATTGCCTCTTCCATGCCTGATCAACCTCCTCCGGGAATCTTCGTGAGAATTTAGTGGTGTTCCTCGCCGCCGTGACCCTGAGTCGCCTGAGACATGAACACCATGGTCAACATGCCGAAGACGAAAGCCTGGATCAGACCGATGAAGAACTCAAATAACAGGATCGCGCTTTGCGCAAATACCGGGATGAGCGAGCCCACCAGAAACAGCAGAACTGCTCCAGCAAAGATATTGCCAAACAACCGGAAAGCAAAAGAGAGGATCTTGGAGAATTCGGAGATCAGCTCAAGAATGCTGACCGCCCAGTCAATCGCTCCAAAAATGGGTTTTTTGAAAAATGTGGTCGTATTGAAGAATTTTGAGAAGTAGCGGAAACCCTGCGCCTGAACGCCGATAACCTGGGTGAAAAAGACAGAAATCAACGCCAGGGCAGCGGTAAAATTCAAATCCGTCGACAGCACCCGCACATAGGGAACAATAATCTCGCCTCCGTGATCCAGTTCCTGTCCGTAGATATAGGCGACGCTGTTCGGGATCAGTTCTGCGACCTGATAACCGTGGGAATATTCCTCAAAGCGGCCGATGGAATCTACACCGGGGATCAATTCCATCAGATTCGAGACCAGAACCAGGATCATAATTGTGGCGAAAAAGGGAAAGATCTTTTTGGCGTATTTACCGGCGGTCGATTCCGTCAAATTGTAAATAAACTCAATCAGGAACTCGACCAGGCCGGTGATCCCGCCGGGCAGCAGAGTGCCTTTCCGCAGCGTGGCGCGCACGCCCAGCGCCAGCGCCAGGATGATCACATCCACGATCAACATCGCCACCAGCGTATTGGTCAGATAAAAATCGCCAATCACCGGCAGGCTGAACAAGGGCTGGCGGCTGACATTTTCAGGGGCAACCTGAATGTGCGGAGTGATGGGCGGAAAAGCCCTGGCAGCAAAAATTCCAATAATCACCAGCACCAGGACGATCCAGCGCTTGAAGCCCCATCGCCATTTACGCGGTTTGGTTTCTTCCAAGATCGCTACCCTCCGTAGAGTCTGATTTTGAGGCATCTGTCTGCGCTTTGATGCGGCTCACAGCCGCGCGAACGATGGCAAACATAGCCACAAGTGAGACCGGAATACTGACCAGCAAGAGGCCCAGGGTAAACGCAGGTTTGGTGTTGAACTGCCGATCGAGCAGCAGCCCGCCGCCCACGGCCGCCAGGACTATGACCAGCGTAACACACCCCACTGATCCAGCCATAACCGCCAGCGTGATATTCCTGGCTTGCTGGCGGCGGTCTGGATTCTTTCCCTGGGATGAGTCCATGCGAAAATTATAACATAGCGCAAATCCGACCGTCAATGTAGCAATAGCATCTGGGCAGCCAGATCCGCCCAGTGATACCACGGCCGGTAGATAAATCCGAGGACAAGGATGCCTGCCGCGCACACCAACAGAGCAGCTTTCCAGGGAAACACAACGGTTAGCGGACCGCTTCCCTCAGGAACCGGGTCCAGATACATCACTTTCAGCAGGTTCAGGTAGTAATAAAGGCCTACCACAGCGTTCAAGACACCGATCACAGCCAGCCAGACCGCCCCGGCCTGGACCGCCGAGGCAAACACCAGGAACTTGCCAAAGAAACCGGCGAAGACAGGAACCCCGCCCAGAGACAGCAGTGCAGCGCCCAGAACCAGCGCCAGCGCAGCATTTCTGCGGTTTAAACCGCTAAAAGCAGCAATTTGATCGCTGCCGGTATTACTGCTAACCACCGCGACGGCGCCAAAAGCGGCCAGGTTGGTGACCAGATAGGCGATGAGGTAATAGATCGCCCCGCTGGCGCCCAGCGGAGTGCCAACCGCCGCGCCAACCAGGATGTATCCGGCCTGTGCGATGCTGGAATATGCCAGCAGCCGCTTCAGGTTTTTCTGCCGCAGGGCGAGGAAGTTGCCGATCAGCATGCTGGCCACAGCCGCGGCAGCCAGCAGCCCGAAGCGCAATTCGGGCGAGGCGCGAAAAACCTCCTGCAGAATGCGCAGCAAGGCGGCGAAACCGGCTGCTTTTGAAGCTGTGGAAAGGAAACCGGCGATCGGGGTTGGCGCGCCTTCATAAACGTCAGGCGCCCAGAAGTGAAACGGCGCTGCTGAAACCTTAAAAAGAAACCCGACCAGAACCAACATGAAAATCCCGGCTGTCAGGCTGACCGGCAGCCGGTCAGGTTCCAACGCGGCAGCGATAGCGGAATAGCCGGTCTGACCGCTGATCCCAAACAGCAGAGAAAACCCGAAGACCATCACCGTCGAGGTCATGGCGCCGTAGAGAAAATATTTTAGACCGGCTTCAGCGGATTTTTTCTGGCGGAATTGGAAGGCGGCCAAAATAAATAGCGGCATAGCGGTAATTTCAATCGCCAGATAGAGCATGAGGATATCCGCCGAGGCAGCCATGAGACACATGCCAAATACGCTGGTGATCAGCAGCGCCAGGTATTCCCCCTGCCCTTGCGAGGGTTGGCGCTCGACGCTGATCAAGACGGTCAGCGCTGCCCCGGTCAGAAAGATCATGCGGAACAGAAAGCTGAGCACATCAATTTTGAGCAGTCCGCCCCAGATCAGGTAAGGGCCTTTAACCGGCAAGGCAAACAACAAAGCCAGCAGCAGGCAGAGCATCAGGCCGGCGATGGTAATCCAGGTCAGAGCCTGGGGAGGCCGTTTTTTCCAGACCAGCGAGAGCAGCAGCACCAGCCCGGCCAGAATCACCAGACTGATTTCTGGCAGCGACTTCAACAGCATGGCGGCGGGGAAACTGCCCGTCATAATGAACCTCCCAGAAGCTGCAGGATGCGGTTAACGCCGTCTGATATGCCAGCGCTGATCAAGCCAGGCAGCAAACCGACCGCGATCATCACCAGACTGAGCATCAAGACCACCAGTTTATCCCTGGTATGGATATCTTCCAACGCGCTCAGAGATTGCGGCACTTCGCCAAAAAACACCCGCCGCACAACCAGCAGGATGTAAGCCGCGGTAATCACAATAGAAACCGCGCTCACCACCGCCACCCAGGGCGCCACGCGCCAAGCGCCCAGATAAATCGGGATCTCAGCCACAAAGCCGGAGAAACCCGGCATACCCATCGAGACCAGACCGGAAACAATGAAGCCGAAGGCGGCCAGCGGCATAAAGCGCGCCAGACCTCCGAGCTGTCCGATGTCACGCGTATGCGTGCGGTCGTACACCATGCCGACCACCGCAAAGAAGAGAGCTGTCATCACGCCGTGGGAAAACATTTGTAAACCGGCTCCCAGCAAACCCTGTTGATTCAGGGCGGCGAAACCGATCAAGACCAGCCCCATGTGGGAAACCGAGCTGTACCCGATGACGTATTTCAGGTCTTTTTGCGCCATCGCCAGCAGCGCGCCGTAGACCACGTTTATTGTCCCGAGCAGCAAAATCAACCAGGCCCAGTGCTGCGCCCCCTGCGGCAATAATTCAATCCCAATCCGCAAAGCCGCGAAAGCGCCCACCTTCATTTCCACCCCGGCGAGCAGCATGGACACCGCCGTCGGGGCAGCCACATGACCATCCGGCGCCCAGGAATAAAACGGGAAAATACCCGCCAGCACGGCAAAACCGATAAAGATAACCGGGAACCAGATCTGTTGAAACGCCAACGGCAGCCCGGCCTTTTCCAACGCCAGCATGTCAAAGGTGTTTAAGCCGCTGCCGAAGTAGAGGGCAAAGACGCCCACCAGCGCCACGACCGAACCCAAAAACAGATAAAGAGTCAGTTTCATGCCGCCGTATTCGCGGGTTTGAGGCGATCCCCACATAACGATCATCAAGTATTTGGGAAAAACCGCGAGTTCAAAGAAAAAGAACAGCTGAAAAAGATCCAGCGAACTGAAGACGCCCAGCACACTGGCCACCAAAAACATAAAGAAAGAAAAGAACTCCCGCGGTCGGTCCTGCACATTCCAGGAGACCAGCACCCCGCTGAACGCCACCAGCCCGGCCAGCAGCAGCAGCGGCAGGCTAAACCCATCCACACCCACGTGATACGATATTCCCAGTTCAGGCAGCCAGTCAATTTTCTCGATAAAACGGTAGCCGTCCACCACCGGACTTGAGATAAAGAACAACGCGGCCGATAATCCCAGTACCAGCGCGGAAGCCGTCAGGGCAATGGCGCGAATCAGGCGCGCCTGACGGTTCGGCAGCAGCAGCAGGATGACCGCTGCCGCAAGCGGGGTAAAGATCAGTACGCTAAGGTATGGAAACTGCATCCGCCACCTCTTAGAACCAGAACATAACCGCCCGGTTGATCAGATCCAGCAGCCAGGACGGCCAGATGCCCAGCAGGAGCATCAACGCCATCAGCGGCAAAATCACCGCCCACTCACGCGCGCTCATTTCCGTGAGGACGCCTCGCCAGCGCAGATTGAGCGGACCGTGAAGCACCTGGCGAATGCCTTTGAGGATATACGTACCGGTGAAAATCAGTCCGATCATGGCCGCGGCGACGTAAGCGCTTAACAGCGGCCAGGCGCCAACCACCACCAGCAGCTCGCTGATAAACCCATTTAATCCCGGCAGACCAAGCGAAGCCATTGAAACAAAAATGAAGACGGTGCCGTAAGCGGGAAGAAGGGCGTATAATCCGCCAAACTCATCCAGCTGACGGGTATGCGCCCGGTCGTACAACACCCCGACCAGGAAGAACATCCCGGCTGAACTCAAACCGTGGTTGACCATCTGCAAGACCGCGCCGCTGGCAGCGATGCGCGAAGATTGAACAGCCGCGGCATCACCGCCCACCGCAGAAGCGACCGCCGCCACACCCAGCATCACGAACCCCATGTGGTTGACGCTGGAGTAAGCGACCAGTTTCTTCAGATCTTTTTGTCCGGCAGCGGCCAGCGCGCCAAAGATGATCGCCGCCGCCGCCAGCGCAGCCAGCGCCGGAGCAAACCGCGCTGATTCTTGCGGGAAAAGCGGCAGGACCAACCGTAGAAAACCGTATGCCCCGAGTTTTAGCAGAACACCCGCCAGGATCATGGATCCAGCGGTTGGGGCTTCGGTGTGAGCATCAGGCAGCCAGGTGTGAAAGGGCCAGACTGGCACTTTGACCGCGAAGGCGATCACAAAAGCCCAGAAGGCGATTGTTTTCACCGCAGCGCTGGTTAACCCAAAAACGCTCAAATCGAGGCTGCCGAAATTGCGGAACAGGTTGAGCATATCGAAGGAACCGGCGTTCAGACCGATCAACTGGATCGCCAGCAGCAATCCAAGCGAGCCGCCCATGGTAAAAATGATGAATTTTAGGGAAGCGTAATTGCGGTTCGCTCCGCCCCACTGGTTGATGAGAAAATACATCGGCACCAGACCAATTTCCCAGAACACAAAGAACAGCAGCAGGTCGAGCGCCATAAAGACGCCCAGAATGCCCGTTTCCAGCAGCAAGAAGAGGGCGAGATAACCCCGCAGATGAGTTTCTATTTTAAATGAAGCGAGGATCGCCAGCGGGGTTAACAAACAGGTGAGCGCGACCATCGGCAAGGACAGGCCGTCCAGTCCCAGATGGTAGGAACTGCCAATCGCCGGGAACCAGGGCAGCCACTCTTCAAACTGAAAAGCCAGGCGCGGATCGAGGGCGGGATCAAACCGCAGCCACAGGTACACGCTCAGCCCGAGCGGCAGCAGACTTGCAGCCAGGGCAAACCAGCGCAGCAGTTTTATTCGCCGCGCAGGCAGCAGCATGACCGCCAGGGCTGCCAGCGCAGGGGTAAAAAGAAGGATGGATAGAGAATGGGCTTCCAGGAAGTTGAGCATTTGTCCGCCTGCGCGCCTAAAGGTTTAGGAAGAACAGAACCATTAAACCAGCCAGAACCAGCACCGCGATCCCGCCCGCCATGTACTCCTGCACCCGGCCGCGCTGCAGGCCTGAAAGCTGACTGCCGGCCAGTTGAGCGCCGGCTGCCAGCGCGTCGCCGCCGCCGCTAAACACCTTGCGGTCAACTTTGCTGCGCAGCAATTCTCCCAGCCAGAGGGTAAAACGTCCGACCGCGTGCAGGATGCCGTCCAGAATCACCTGATCGATCCAGCGCGCAACCGCCGTCTCTGCCAGCCAGGCCGCGGGGCGCAGGATGACCGCCTGATAGGCTTCATCCACCCAGAATTTACGATGAAAAGCGCGGAACAGCGGCCCCAGCGCGCTTTCGAGCGGATCGGGCTGTCCTTTCGCAGCGTGGCGGTAAACCAGCCAACCCAGCAGCAGCCCCCCCAGGGCGACCGCAACCGAGACCGCGACCGGCACCGCCGACTCTGGCAGTTCAACCAGCAGTTCGTGCGGCAGCATCCCGGCCACAAAATGCTCAAAGGGCTTTACCACCAGACCGCCGATCAGGGCGAAAACCGCCAGGATCAGCAGCGGCCAGGTCATCACCGGACGGGATTCGTGCGCCTTTTCAGCGGCCCGGCTGCGCGGCTGGCCGAGAAAGACCAGGGTCAGCTGGCGGGCGGTGTAAAATGCGGTCAGCAGGGCAGCGAAAGCGAGCGTATAAAACACGACCGGCGCCAGTCCGTAAGCGGATTTGAGGATTTCGTCTTTTGACCAGAAGCCGGAAGTGAGCAGCGGGAAACCCGCCAGCGAAAGTCCACCAGCCAGGAAGGCGGCGAAGGTTAAGGGCATCTTCCACGCCAGCCCGCCCATATATTTCATATTCTGCGGGTCCAGATGTTCTCCGCTGTGAGCTGCGCCGTGTTCCATGCCGTGGATCACCGAACCGGAGCCGAGGAAGAGCAGCGCTTTGAAAAACGCATGCGTTACCAGGTGAAAGGCCGCGGCAACATAAGCACCAATGCCCAGGGCAGCCAGCATAAACCCGAGCTGCGAGATGGTCGAGTAAGCCAGGACGCGCTTGATGTCGTCCTGCCCGAGGGCAATCAACGCGGCAAACAGGGCCGTAAACGCGCCAACCGCCCCGATAAAAAGCATGGGCGCGGTCAGAGGGCCGCCTGGCTGCCACCCGGCCGCGATCAGCGGGAAGAAACGCAGCGCCAGATACACACCGGCGGATACCATCGTGGCGGCATGGATCATGGCTGATACTGGCGTGGGACCTTCCATGGCATCCGGAAGCCAGACGTGCAGCGGGAACTGCGCGGATTTGCCCACCGTGCCCATCAACAGCAAGATGCCGATCAACCCGGCCCAGGAAAGACCCAGCACGCCGGAAGCCGAGGTGCTCAAGATTTCCAGCGTTTGGGGACTGCCCAGAATCTCGCTGAAGCGGAAGGTCCCGGTCAGGCTGTAAAGCGCCGCGAGTCCAAGCAGCATGAAAGCATCCCCGATACGGGTGGTCATGAAAGCCTTTACCGCGGCGTCGCGTGCAGAAGGCCGGCCGTACCAGAAGCCAATCAAGAGATACGAGCACAGGCCCATAATCTCCCAGCCAATATACAGGGTCAGCAGATTGTCGCTCAACACCAGCAGGAACATGGCAAAGGCGAAGAGGCTGATCAACGCGAAGAAGCGGCTGTACATTGGCTCGATCGTCGCCGCGCGGACGGTGTGGCCGTGTTCATCCATCATCTCCATCCCGCGGGGCGGCAATCCGGGGAGATCATCTTTCCCTTCCGGCTGTCCGTGATTGTGATACCCGATCGAGTAAATGAAGATCATCAGTACTGTTACAGCCACAAAAGCCAGGCTGACCGCCCCAAGCGGATCAAGAGCCGCCCCGATGCGCATCACGCTGCTGCCCGCCGGCAGCCAGTCGATGGAAACGCCAAATGGATGCTCAGCAAGATGCTCGATCGAAAACGCGCGCCAGAGGACCGCCAGCGACCCCAGAAAAGCCAGCCCGGCTCCAGCCAGTGCCAGCCAGTGGCTGAGGGTGCGTTTTCGCCAGGTGAGCAGCAAGATGCCAAAGAAAGCCGCCAATGGAGGCAGGGGAATAAGCCAAAAATATGATTCAGGATTCATGCGGCCTCGCTCAACCCTGCAGGGCAGTAAAGTCTTCCGCCGCCACTGTCTTTCGGCTACGGTAAGCGGAGATGATAATCGCCAGGCCAACCGCGGTCTCGGCTGCCGCCACGGCAAACAATACCACCACAAAGACAAAGCCGTTATAGGCGGTGCTGGTTAGATACAGATACCGCCAGAAAGCCAGCAGGTTGATGTTGACCGCGTTGAGCATCAACTCAACACTCATCAGGACCGCCACCGAATTCTTGCGAGCCAAGACGCCGAACAGGCCGATACAGAAGAGCAGCGCGGCCAGGATCAGATACCAGGAAAGCGGGATCATGCTTAATTCCCCCTCTTTTCCAGCGCGAGGTAGATTGCCCCGACCATGGCAGCCAGCAGCAAGACCGAAGCGGCTTCAAACGCGACCAGATAGCCATCCGGCGATGTCAGAGCAAGGCCGAAGAGCGTCAGGTCATAGGCATCTTGCGGCAGCGCCGGAGCGGCTGAATTGAACCGGTTCCATTGCGAGAGGATATAGACCAGCCCGCCAAACAATCCGAGACAGACCAGCAGCGCAAACGGCCAGCCGCGGTTTAACTGCGCTTTGCTGTCGTCCATCACACCCCGGGTCAGCATAATGGCGAAGATTAACAGGGTGGCAATCGCGCCTACATATACCAAAACCTGAACGACCGCGAAGAAACTGGCGTCCAGGAGGGCAAAGATCAAAGCCACGCCAAATAGAGCCAGCACCAGCCAGAGGGCCGCGCGCATGATGCGGCGCGACAGGACAACCATCACCGCCGCAGCCACCACCACGGCGGAAAAAATAAGAAATAGAATCTGCGCCGTGCTCACGAGACGCCTCCATTCGTTTCAGGTTGGACCGCCGTTTCCGGGCGAGCCAGCGGCCGGGGGCGGCTGACCACCTCCGCGCGCGGGCGGTTGATTGCCCGGCGGTTAACCATCACACTGGCTGCCAGAAAGAGCAGGCCGTTCAGGCCTAAAAAGACCGGGATCCGCACCCAGGCGCTTAAACCCAGCGTCAGTTTATCCGCCAGCGCGGTAACCACCAGAACGGACAAAGAAAGGGGGGTCAGATATTTCCAGTTAAAATCCATCATCTGGTCAATGCGAAAGCGCGGCAGGGCTGCCCGCATCAGGATATTGACCAGATAGACCAGGCTGGTTTTGATAAAAAAGTAAACCGCGCCAAGGATGGGCACCTGGTCCACAAACGGTCCGCGCCACCCGCCCAGAAAGAACACCGTGAAGAGCATGGCGATGGTAAAGGCGTGCAGAAAATCGCCGACGAAGAAGAAGCCGAATTTTAAGCCGGAGTATTCGATATTAAACCCCGCCACCAGTTCCGATTCCGCTTCCACCAGGTCAAACGGAGCGCGGCCAACTTCAGCAACGGATGTTATGAAAAAGATCAGTGCCGCCAGCGGCGCGATCAGGATATTCCAGACCGCCTGGCTGGCGGTAATGGCGCCCAGAGAAAGCGACCCGGCCATCATCACCGGGATGAGCAGGGCAATCACCATCGGAATTTCATAGGAAACCATCTGCGCCACTGCCCGGAAGGCGCCGAGAAGCGCAAATTTATTGTTTGAGCCCCACCCGGCCATGACAATACCCATTTCACCGATCGCGCCCACGGCCATAACGTAAATCAGCCCGACACTGAGATCCGCGCCGTAAAGGGTCACTGTGAATGGAACCACCGCCCAGATCATAATGACCGCTGCCACAGCCAGCACCGGCGCCAGATTGTACGGCACGCGGTCTACCCCGTTCGGGGTGATATATTCTTTGGTGAAAATTTTGAGGATATCCGCGAAAGTCTGAAAAATGCCCCACGGGCCCACCCGGTTTGGCCCCAGGCGGTCCTGCACGCGCCCGATAATCTTCCGTTCAGCCCAGATCAGGAAGATAACCAGCGCCAGTGAACCGCCTGCCAGGACAATCCCGCCCGCCAGGTAGAGGATCAACTGAGCAGCCTCAACCGTCAATCCCCAGCCAATCAGTAAATTACGCAGCCATTCGACTGCAGCAGCGTAAGGGTCCTGCCAGAAAGTCATTCCGCTTCCCTCCCGCGCGTTACTGCCAGCTCAACGCGCCCACGCGCCAGGCATACAGCAGACCGCCCAGTAAGATGAGGATAAATACGATTCCTTCAATCACCGCGAAAAGCGGAAGCACCCGATACCCAACCGCCCAGGGAAACAGAAAGACCGTCTCGACATCAAAAATCAGGAATAACAATCCAAAGATGTAATACTGCGGGCGGAACTGCACCCAGGTCTCACCGGTGGTTTCAATCCCGCATTCATAGGTGGAATTCTTAATGGGGTTCGGCTTTTTCGGGCCCAGGACCCCGGCCATAAGAATGGCCGCGGCCGGCAGCGCCAGGGCTATCAGGCTAAAAATCCCGATATAGATCCATTCGGATGGCATACGCTGCGCAACCTCCTTCTCCCGCCAGGTCTGGATGGATTGATTGTATCACAAGCCCGCCAGTTCACTAATTATATCTAAATTGTAATAATTAATCATGTTTCCGGATGGAGCTGTACTTTTCTCTTTATCCATCCTGCTAATCCGCTTGATAGGGCGGCAAAAAACAGGCCAACGGCGGCTGCCCAGCGCAGGACCGAAGGAGGAAAACCCAGAAAGTCCATTACGCGGATATTCACCGGTAGGGATAAAAAAGCGCTGGACTCTGCCCCATCGGTGGATTGAACAAAAAGCCAGAGGGTACCCCGCAGTTCCCCGCGCTCGGCCGGGACCAGCTGCCACTGGAGATGAACGGGCTGATCCACCGTTAATGGAGCCAGCACCTCTCCGGGCGAGCGCAGACTGGCGGCAGGAAAATCTAACCGCGCGCGCAGCATCCGCCCTTCCGCATCAGCCCCGGCCGTTAACTGCACCTGCAGGCTGGCCTGCGACTGAAACATCACCACCTGCGGGATGATTAACTGCATTTCGCCTTCAAACCCCGCGGATGGTGCCACTGACTGCCTGACCATCTTATAAACTGGCGGCTGCAGAGTCAGCGCGATCAACGCCAGCGCGCTCAAGGCCGCCGCCACCGCGATCAGGCGGCGAAGAAACAATCTGTTCATGCCTGTGATTATACTGGAAGAAAAAAGCCCCGCTGATCGCAGCGGGGCCAGTAAGCGTCAAAGTCAGCGCTTGCCAATGTATATAAGGACCCGTTCCTTTTCGCCGTCATCCTCGTCATTGACGTCAATCATCACCGGGTCGCCGTTCTTTAAGGACTCGTTGACCGCTTCCATCATTTCAGTGATCCCCTGTTGTTTGACATTTTCAGGAACCAGCGCCGGGAAGGTGCGAAGCAACCAGGAAAGGAGGCCAAAGGGCGCCGGCATGGCGAGGATAAATCCGGAACGGTGTTCGCCCGCTTTTGCTTTAGACCGCACATCCAGGATGAGCCAGGGGGCTGTCTCCAGCATCCAGCCGACCACCGTCAGAGCGATCCCGATTAGAAATGGCAGCCAGGAAAGCCAGAAAGCCCAGCCAAAGGGCTGTTTTTGCCAGCCCTGAGCCATCCACCAGGCGCTAAAACAGGTCAGAATCACGCCGGTTACCAGGGGTAAAAACCAGACCACCCGCCAGCAGCCGGGAGCGCTGGCTTTTTCAGGCTGCGCCTCCTGAGGTTCTTCACCAGAACGGTCCTGATCAGGTGCGGATTCACCGGGATTATCCTGCGGAAGGGCCAGCTGGGACGAATTTTCCAGCGCAGCCAGTAATACTGAAGCGTCTTCAATTGCGATTTCACCACGTTCCACCTGCTTGAGAATTTCACGCCGTTTCAGGTTGATATCCATGCTTCACTTCCCGGAGTTGGGTTTATTCTGAAATGTCGAGCGCGTCTAAAAGCCGCTCCGCTTCTTCTACACTGATTTTTCTCTCTTTTAACATTTGCAGCACCAGGTTTTTTTCAGCCTCCGCGCTCTTGTTGGGGGTTGAGCCAGCTGCGGAGAGATTGGATGCGGCAGGCGCCGGCGGAGTTGGCGGCGATGGCGGTGTTGGCGGGGTTGGCGGTGTTGGCGGTGTTGGCGGGGTTGGCGGTGTCGGCGGGGTTGGCTCGGCAGGTGGTGAAAAATCCGCCGCGGATTCGGATAGTTCAACCTCGATGCGCCTCATGGCGGCCTGGACTCGTTCGTTCGCACGGCGGATGGCCTCCTCAGCCCGATCGGCAGCCAGGCGGGCGATCTTATCAATTTTATCCGATTCCAGGCCGGCCAGAATGCGTTCGGGGACGAGATCCGAAAACACGCGGTTCCAGTCCCGCTCAAAAGGTTCAAATTTTCTGTCCATGTTCCTGAACTGCCAGTCATGATCGCGGACAAGGATATCACCCCCTGCCACGACCTGGATCCTGGCCGCGCCGCTGCCGCGCGTGATTTGAACGAAAGCCTGTTCGTATGCTTGCTTCTGGTCCGCAAAGTCAATTGCAATATCCTGGCCGCGGGACGTCAGTTCCAGAGCCGCGTCTACCGCTTCTGGCAGGTAAAGTTCCACATCCCCGCCGGCTTTCAGGGTGATGTTTTTCGCGGACATCTTAACCTGCCGCAGGGTTATATCGCCGCCTGCCAGGGCTGTCAATTCACCGCCAATGGATTGAAACTCCGCGTCGCCGCCAACCGATTCGACCAGACAATCCAGGCCAACCTGATCAACCAGCAAGTCCCCGCCAATGCTGCCAACGGTAAGCACAGAAGTGATATCGCGCAGCAGGCAGTCCCCGCCAATATGCTGAACCGAAAGCATCTCAAAACCCTGAGCAGCCAAATCGCCGCCGACACGGCCCAACAATTTTAATGCGGGTAGATTTTGCAGGTAAGCATCCCCGCCGACACGCTCGATTTCCAGGGTCACCTGGCGCGGAATCCGCAGCCAGGCATCGTCCAGGCAGACCAGGATGAGGGTATCCTCTTTTCGGGTTAACGTGACGGCGTCCCGCCCGCTGATTCTGCCGGTCAAGGCGTTTTGATCGGTACCTTCCGCATGCAGGTCGGCGTGGCACCGAATCGTCAACCGGGCAATTCCGCTGAGGTCACTGGCGATTTCTTTCATTTTCTCCTCCCCCGCGCTTTGCAGGATTCAGGTTCAAAGGATGTTTTCAGTGTAGCAATAAATATAAATTTTGTCAAGTGATTTATAAATATTTTTGAAATATGTTTAATATTATAAAAACTATTGTAAATTATATTTATAATCTACGCAGGTGCTTTTCTCCCCCGCGGTTGATGACGATATTCCATTTTCTTTTCCGGGTCGGGGTGCTACACTACGTTTATCCATCCCACTTCAACGGAGATCCTCATGTCCATCTATCCGCCAGAACCTTTCCGGATCAAAATGGTTGAGCCTGTGCGCCTGATTTCCCGGGCCGAACGTGAAGCGGCCCTGCGCGCGGCTGGATACAATCTGTTTGCCCTGAATGCCGAGGATGTCTTCATTGATTTGTTGACCGATTCCGGAACCGGCGCGATGAGCCAGGAGCAGTGGGCGGGTATGATGCGCGGAGATGAATCTTACGCCGGCGCGCGCTCTTATCAGCGCCTGTCGCGGGTGGTCAGAGATGTTTTTGGTTTCGATTTGTTCGTGCCGACTCACCAGGGCCGGGCGGCGGAGAACATCCTGGCCAATTTGCTGATAAAACCGGGCATGAAAGTGCCTTCGAATATGCACTTTGACACCACGGAAGGAAACATCCGCGCCCGCGGCGGTCTGCCGGTGAATCTGGTCATCGACGAAGCCTACGATCCGCAAAACCGGCACCCGTTTAAAGGCAACATGGATATTGCCAAACTGACCGCTTTTATCGAGCAGACCGGTGTGGAAAATATCCCCTTTGGTTCGATCACCGTGACCAACAACGCCGGAGGGGGCCAGCCGGTTTCAATGGAAAATTTGCGCGCGGTAGCCGATACTTACCACCGTTATAACATTCCATTCTTCATCGACTGCTGCCGTTTTGCCGAAAATGCCTACTTCATCAAAACCCGCGAGCCCGGATACGCTGCCAAATCTACGCGCGAGATTGCCCGCGAGATGTTTGACCTGGCAGACGGCACCTGGATGTCCGCCAAGAAAGACGCGATCGTCAATATTGGCGGTCTGCTGGCAGTGCGCGATCCGCAGCTGTTTCAACAGATCTGCAATCAGTTGATTTTGCGGGAAGGGTTCATTTCATACGGCGGGCTTGCCGGGCGCGACCTGGAAGCCCTGGCGATCGGCCTGGAAGAAGGCCTGGATGAAGATTATCTGGCATACCGCCTCGGGCAAACCGCCTACCTGGCGAACCGCTTGCTGGAAGGCGGCATCGGGGTGATCGAACCGCCCGGAGGACACGCCGTTTATGTGGACGCCGGACGCCTGCTGCCGCATATTCCCCCGGCTGAATTTCCAGGCCAGGCGCTGTCCGCCGCGCTGTATCTGGAAGGCGGCATCCGCAGTGTGGAGATCGGCTCGGTGATGTTCGCCCATCCCGATCCGGAAAGCGGTAAGATGGTTCATCCGCGCCTCGAACTGGTCCGGCTGGCCATCCCGCGGCGCACCTATACCCAGAGCCACATGGATTTTGTGGTGGAGACTTTTTATAAAATCAAAGAAAATAAAGACGCGCTGCGCGGTTTCCGCTTCACGTACGCGCCCGAGCTGCTGCGCCATTTTACCTGCCGGTTTGAACCGGTATAATTCCTGGAGGAATTCAAGATGAAAATGAACCGCTTTTGGGCCGGACTGATACTGCTGACCCTGCTGCTCGCCGCCTGTGTGCCCGCATCGGGCGAAGTCAATGCGGAAGTCAGCCAGCGGGCAGAAGAAATTGCCGCGCGGCTGGTAACCGCGATTGATGCGGGCGATCTAACCGCTTTCCACGCGGATATGAACGCGCAGATGACCGCCGCCTTCGATCAGAAAGCCTTTGACGACCTGCGCGCCCTCTTTCAGACCCGTCTGGGGGATTATAAGTCCATGAAAATGACCAGCATCAGCCTGAGCGATCAATACTATGTGGCGCTGTTTGAAATGGAATACGAGAAATCTCCGAAGGTGGTGATGCGCCTGGTTTTGGAAACCAGCCAGCCTTACCTGCTGAGCGGTTTATGGTTTGATTCGGCAGAATTACGCTGATTCGCAGACGGCTCACCGCTCGCGGCTGCTGCGCAGCCGCGAGTTTTTATATCCCGCGCTGTTTGGCTTCATCCCAGAACACATCCATCTCATTTAGGCTCATCTCGCTCAACTGGCGCCCAGACTCACGGGCTCGCTGCTCGATGAACTGAAAACGATCGCGGAACTTTTGATTGGTCTGGCGCAGCGCGCTTTCGGCGTCCACCCGGTACCAGCGCACCAGATTCACCACCGCGAAGAGCAAATCACCCAGCTCTTCCGCCCGTTTTTCGCCTTCCGGAGCCTGCAAGACCTCATCCAGTTCCTCGCGGACTTTCGCCAGCACAGGAGCCATCTCGCTCCAGTCAAAGCCAACCCGCGCAGCCCGGTCTTGAAGTTCCTGCGCCTGCGAGAGCGCCGGAAGTGAACGGGGAACGCCGTCCAGCAGGCCTTTTTCAGCCGCGCCGTTGTTTTTACGTTCATCCTGCTTTATCTTTTCCCAGTTCTGCAATACGGCTTCGGTTCCGCTGACCTGCGCTTCTCCAAACACATGCGGGTGGCGCCGGCGGATCTTCTGGTTTATCCCCTGGAGGATATCCGCCATGCTAAATTCGCCGTCTTCAACCGCGATCTGCGCATGGAGCACAATTTGCAGCAGAAGATCGCCCAATTCCTCGCGCATCGCGCTCAAATCGCCGTGGTCCAGAGCGTCGAGAGCTTCATACGTCTCTTCTAACAGATATTTGCGCAAACTCTCATGGGTCTGTTCGCGGTCCCAGGGACAGCCGTCCGGGGCTCGAAGGCGCGCCACCACATCCTGAAAATCTTCAAACGCTGTGTCGTCTGGCAGCGGGGGCACATACAGAACACTCAGCAGGCCGATCTGTCGGCTGCGGTCGACCTGATACAGCGGTATGCGTTCAACCGCCTGCGCCGGTGTTCCCGCGGCGTGGATCATAACGACGGGATATTCATCCGGGTAGACCGCGTTGAGGGTCAACTTGACATCCGAGGCTACCTGGCGGGAATAGATTTGAGCGATCAACGCGGGCTGAGCTGGGGAGAAAGGGGGATGGTGCCGCCGGGCAAGATCGAGGGCATCGACAAGAACCGTGTTGGGAAACGGGTCTACGCCCAGGGCAGAAAAACAAGGTTCCAGGAAGGAAAGGCCTTCGATAACCTGCACGGGGATGCCTTCCAGAGCGGCCCGCCGGGCAATTTCTGGTCCGGTTGTCTCAGCCACAAACGGGTGGCCGGGAACCGCGTAAGTGATGCCCTGATCGCGGCGGCCCAGTTCCAGCGCGCGCTGGATGATCGCCTCATAAACTGCGTCAAAATTCTTCCCGGACTCATAGAGATCATCGCAGCTGAGAATCTCCAGATGCGCCGGGAGGTGCGCGACCACCGGGTGCTGTCGGGTTCGCAGCAGAATTTGAGATGATTTTTCCAGCCAGGCCCAGGCCTGGCGGGTAAGTTGTTCGGGGTTCCCGGGTCCCAGTCCGAGCAGCGTGATTCCTGACATAATAAACCGCCTGGTAAGAGATGGCAGAATTGTACCGCGCAAACGCAAATCATGGAAAACCAAAACGGGGCACCGGTACTGTGCCCCGTTGATTGGTCGGGTGAAAGAATTGAAATTAACGTTTGGTGTAGGTAGGAGCCTTGCGGGCGCGTTTCAACCCTGGCTTCTTGCGTTCCTTGACGCGCGCATCGCGGGTCAGCAGGCCGTGTTTGCGCAGCAGGGGCGTATTTTCCGGGTTCATCTTGACCAGCGCGCGGGCCAGGCCCAGGGTCACCGAGTCGGTCTGACCGGTGATACCGCCGCCGTTGACCTTAACGGTGATATCCAGGGTGGAAGGCTCAACCCCGACTGCAGAAACCGCAGACAGGATGCGTTCCATATCACCCAGACGGGGGAAGTATTCTTCACCGGGCCGATCATTGACGATAATCCGGCCAGTTCCGGTCATTACCCGTACGCGGGCGGTGGATTCTTTACGGCGCCCAATGCCTTCAAAATATTGAACAGTCATGCTCTCTTACTCCTTTAGGCAACGGGTTTTGGCTGCTGCGCAGCATGCGGATGTTCGTTACCTGAATAAATCTTCAGGCGCTTGATCAGCTTGCGGCCCAGGCGGTTATGGGGCAGCATCCCCCACACCGCAGCGCGGATGACGCGGTCAGGCTGCTGTTTCATCTGATCGCGCAGGGTGATGGTTTTTAACCCGCCGGGATAACCGGAGTGGTGGTGATACAGTTTGGTATCCAGACGTTTGGGGGCCAGATCCAGACGATCAACATTGACCACAACGACAAAGTCGCCCAGGTCAACTCCGGGGGTGAAAGTCGGTTTATGTTTGCCGAGCAGCAGGTGAGCAATTTTGGTTGCCAGGCGGCCGAGATTGGCTTCATTCGCATCCACCAGGATCCAATCATGCTGTTGCTGCCCTTTGAGGACGTATGTCTTGTCCACGGTCATCTTCTCCACGAACTAAATTCCAGATTCAGTTGCATCGTCGGTTGCGCGCTGGTTGATCCGTTTTGGGGTTCTGCCGGCAGGAAACGGGGGAGGGACCTGTCGGAGGAACGATCCTCGTGGATCGCGAGCGCTTTCTTGCTATTCGGCGTACCGGACTGCGACCAGGGTCAAACCAGCCGGTTCAGCCAACCCGGGGGGAAGGCTGCGCTGACGCTTCAGGCCTTCAGCAAAAGCCTCCAGCGTCAACCGGCCTTGCCCAACCAGCAGCTGCAAAAACACCATTCGCCGCACCATGCGGTACAAAAAGGCGTTCGCGCTGACGGTAAATACGAACTCGTCCGCCTGCGATTCCCACTGCGCCGAAAAGATTTCGCGGATGGTCGAACCGCCGGGAGACATGGGCGAACCCAGCGCGGCGAAATCCTGGCAACCCGGCAGCAGACCGGCCGCAGAGCGAAGCAGAGCGAGATCAGGAGCCGGCCAGACCCTCCAGGCGAACCGGCCGCGCAGCGGATCGCGCTCCGGCTGGCAGTACAGGCGGTACTGGTAGCTTCTGCCGAGCGCGTCGAAGCGCGGATGAAAATCATCCCGCGTCCGGCGCGCAGCCCGCACAGCGATGTCAGCCGGAAGCCTGGCGTTCAACGCGCGGATCAGCGCTTCCTCGGAGTGCTGCCAGTCAAGGTCAAACGCTGCCGCCTGACCGGCCGCATGCACCCCGGTATCGGTTCGGCCGGCGGAGAGGATTGACCTCCCCTGCCAGCCCAAACCGCGCAGGGCTGCTTCGAACTCGCTCTGAACGGTTCTGCCTCTTCCCTGGCGTTGATAGCCGCGGAATTCGGTTCCGTCGTAAGCAAGAATAACCTGGTAACGTGCCATACCAATCCGGTTACCCGGTTGGTTTACTCTTCAACCAGCTCCAACTGGACCATCTCCGCAGCATCGCCGAGGCGCGGTCTGAGCTTGAGGATGCGCGTGTAACCGCCGTTGCGGTTAGCGAAGCGCGGTCCGAGATCATCAAACAATTTCTTGACCACATCCGCGTCGCCCAGGCGGGCGGCAGCCAGACGGCGGGCATTGACTTTATCAATATCAGTGCCTTTGCTGCTGTTGCGAGCCAGGGTGATCAATTTTTCAGCTTCACCGCGAATCGCCAGGGCTTTGGCATGGGTGGTCTGAATCCGTTCATGGGTGAACAGCTGGTTAATCATTGTTTTACGCAGAGCATTGCGCTGGCCGACGCTGCGGCCGAGTTTGTAACCTGCTACCTGATGACGCATAATTTCTTACTCCACATCTTTATCATCGCGCATGAAGCCTTTTTCCTGCATCTTCTGGCGTAATTCATCCAGACTCTTTTCGCCAAAATTGCGAATGGACATGACGGCCTCATCGCCTTTTTCCAGTAATTCCAACACATCCCCAACCGTGGTGATACCGGTCCGCTTGAGCGAATTGAACACGCGCACCGAAAGATCGAGGTTCTCGATCGGCGTTTCCGCGGCCTCGCTGGTCAAGCGGCTTCCGGCGGTTTCTTTTTCCGGGCTGGGCAGGAAGGTTTCTTCGGTAATGCCGGAGATCAGGCGCAGATGATCAATCATGATCTTGGATGCCAGTCCCAGGGATTTTTCCGGGGAGATGGTGCCATCGGTCCAGATCTCAAGCGCCAGGCGGTCAAAGTTGGTGCTCTGGCCAACGCGGGCTGAACCAACCGTGTAATTCACGCGCCGCACCGGGCTGTAAATGGCATCCACCGGCAGCTCGCCGATGGGCAGCTTGCCGCTGCGGTCAGAGGCGGGAGAGTAACCGCGCCCGCGTTCCACCGTCATATCAATTTCCAGGCGGGTGTTCTTATCATCCACGGTGAAGAGATACAGTTCCGGGTTGACGATTTCCACCTCGGCCGGCGCCTGAATATCCGCAGCGGTTACCACACCTTCACCGCGCACATCCAGATGCAAATGGGCGACATCGCCCTCATGCATGATCAGACGCACCTGCTTAATTTGCAGCATGATCTGAATGACATCTTCACGAACGCCGGGGACATCGCTAAACTCATGCAGCACATCGGTGATGCGGATTGAGGTAATGGCAGCGCCATCCAGCGATGAGAGCAGGATTCGGCGCAGCGAATTCCCAAGGGTTACCCCGTAACCGCGTTCCAACGGGCTGATGATGAATTTCCCATAGTCGCGAGCTTCCGCTTCTTTATCGACTTTCGGCGTCACCATATTACTTAGAGCACACACGTTTCACCCCTCCCCGGCAGGTTGCCCCGCCGGAATTTATGGATTTAGCGCGAGTAGTACTCAACGATCAGCTGCTCGTTAAGGTTCCCGTCAATTTCAGCCCGTTCCGGCAGGCGCAGAACGCGCCCGGAGACAGACTTAAGGTCACGATCCAGCCACATGGCACAGGTGCGCTTCTCAGCCAGAGCGGGCAGCTCTTTGAAGAAGGCGGAATCGCGGGAAGGTTCGGCAACGGTAACCACATCACCAACCTTCAACAACATGGAAGGAATATCCGCGCGGATGCCGTTGACCAGGAAATGCCCGTGGTTCACCAGCTGGCGGGCCTGGGCGCGGCTTTCAGCGAAGCCCATGCGGTAAACGACATTGTCAATCCGGCGTTCCAGAGTCTGAAGCAGGTTCAGGCCGGTCAAACCGCGGCGGCGCAAAGCCACCGAGAAATAGCGGCGGAACTGCCGTTCAAGGATACCGTACACGCGGCGCGCTTTCTGTTTGGCGCGCAGCTGGCGCGCGTAGTCTGAAGCGCGGTCCGTGCGCCCGGCTCCACCGGCCGCGTTGGCTTTGCCGTGCTGACCGGGGGCAAATGAACGTCGCTCAAACGCGCACTTCGGGCTGAAGCAGCGCGCGCCTTTCAAGAATAATTTTTCACCTTCACGCCGGCATAATTTGCAAGCCGGACCAGTATATCTAGCCATACTTCCCTCTCTATTTGTTTAGACGCGGCGTTTCTTTGGAGGCCGGCAGCCGTTATGAGCAACCGGTGTGATGTCTGCAATCGAGCGGACGCGCAGGCCAAGACCCTGCACGGCCCGGATGGCGGATTCACGGCCGGGACCAGGACCTTTGACGATCAGATCAACTTCCTGGATTCCCATCGCCATGGCAGCCTTGATTGCCTGTTCAGCAGCCAGGCGGGCGGCAAAGGGCGTGCTTTTTCGCGACCCCTTGAAACCGGCCGAGCCAGAGCTGCCCCAGCAGACGGTGTTGCCCTGCTGGTCAGTGACGGTCACAATGGTGTTGTTGAAGGACGCAAAGATATGCACCTGTCCGGAGGACAGTGTCCGCTTGACTTTGCGCGCTGAAGCACCGCGACGCGTTTGGCGTACATTTTGAGCCATAGATTCAACCTCTTCTCTTTATTGCCAGGTAACCAGCTGTTCAGCCGCACAGGGTTTGCCGCGGGGGAGAAGGAAGGAAATACCCCACCCCGTGCGGGCTGAGCCAGTTGAATTACTTCTTCGTAGCTCCACGGCGGCGGCCGCGGCCAGCAACGGTCTTCTTCGGACCCTTGCGGGTACGGGAATTGGTGCGGGTGCGCTGTCCGCGCGCCGGTAGGCTCCGGCGGTGGCGCAGACCGCGGTAGCAGCCAATTTCAATCAACCGCTTAATGCTCATCTGGACTTCTCGGCGCAGGTCGCCCTCCACCTTAAAGTTCTTTGCAATGAAATCACGCAGCGCGTTTACTTCCGTTTCGGTCAGGTCTTTAACGCGCGTATCCGGGTTCACTTTCGTGGATTCCAGGATCGACTTGGCACGGGTCGGGCCAATGCCGTAGATGTACGTGAGTGCAACTTCGACCCGCTTGTTGCGGGGCAGATCAACGCCTTCAATTCTCGCCATGGTCTCTTATCCCTGTCGCTGCTTATGCTTTGGGTTTTCACAAATGACATACAGAATGCCCTTGCGCCGAACAATCTGGCACTTGGCGCATCGTTTACGAATGCTGGGTGATACTCTCATGCTGCGTACTCCTTAAAATAATTACGAAACATCAGCAAAGTTGCAATTATAACCGCTGAACTCCGTTCCGTCCAGACTCAATCCTCCAGGGCGGTCAAAATGACCGGCCCGGCTTCAGTGATGGCCACGGTGTGCTCAAAATGAGCGGTCAGCGAGCCATCCAGCGAACATACGGTCCACTGGTCGGGAGACACCCGCGTTGCCGGAGTTCCAACCAGCACCATTGGTTCAAGCGCAATCGTCAGACCGTTGCGCAAGAGCATGCCTTTACCGGGGCTGCCGTAATTGGGCACCTGCGGACCTTCATGCATCTGCCGCCCGACGCCGTGCCCGGTGTATTCACGGACCACATGCAGCCCGCGTGATTCAACGTAGTGTTGAATCGCCGCCGAGATATCACCCACCCGGTTACCGGCCACCATTTTCTCAATCCCGGCGTAGAGCGAGGCTTCGGTCACCTCCAGTAATTTTCTGGCTGTTTCAGAAATCTCGCCAACCCCGGCGGTAAAGGCCGAATCGCCAACAAATCCTTCATAGACCGTTCCGCAATCCACCGAGACGATATCACCTTCCTTGAGCTTGCGTTTGCCCGGAATTCCGTGCACCAGCTCTTCGTTCACGCTGGCGCAGATGCTGGCCGGGTAAGGGTAAGGACCGGGATAGTTTTTGAAAGGTGAGTACACGCCGTATTTTCGGTGAACTTCTTCCGCGGCGGCGTTCAAATCCGCAGTGGTGACCCCGGGTCGAATGATGCTGCGCACGGCGGCCAGCGCTTCGGCATTGATGCGCCCGGCCTCGCGCATGATCTTCAACTCTTCGGCGGATTTAATCGTGATCTGACGATCCCAGGACATTTGATGTTTGCCTTATTTCTGAATCGCCGCCATCAGGTCCGCGGTGACTTTTTCGATCGGCTGAGTGCCGTCAATTTCTGCCAGCAGACCGCGCTCGCGGTAATACGCGATTAACGGCGATGTCTTTTCCATGTAGACCCGGATGCGGCTTTCCACCGTTTCCGGTTTGTCGTCCTCACGTTGATACAGTTCTGAACCGTCAATATCGCACTTCCCGAGCACCGCCGGCGGGTTGAATTTTTCGTGATAGACGTGTTCCTGCGCACGGCACGTCCAGCGGCCGCTCAGGCGTTCGATCAATACCGCCGCGGGAACCGCGATATACGGCACAACCTGAACACCGCTGCCGTTTTTGCGCAGCATAGCCTCCAGCGCTTCTGCCTGCGCCGGGGTGCGCGGAAAACCGTCCAGCAGGGCTCCACCGGCGCAATCCGGGCGGGAGAGGCGTTCTTCAATCATCGAGATGGTTACATCATCAGGCACCAGCTCCCCGCGGTTCATGTATTCCTGCGCCAGCTTACCAAGCTCGGTCTGAGCCTTCAGGTTCTCGCGGAAGATCTCACCGGAGGAGATATGCGCCAGCCTGGTTTCGCGGGCGAGGATCTCCGCCTGCGTGCCTTTTCCAGCCCCGGGAGGGCCAAGCAGAACGATGTAACGGGCCATCTCGCTTTATCCTTTAATCAGATTGTCATCATAACCGTGCAGCTTCAGCTCGGTTTCGATAATCGTGAACGTGTCGCGCACCACGCCAACCACAATCAGCAGACCGGCTGCGGAGATGAGCAGCAAACCGGACTGAGCCGAGGTTGGCAGCACAACACCGAGGAAGTAAGGCAAGACCGCCACCAGGCCGAGGAAAATCGCGCCTGGCAGGGTGATTCGCCGCTGGACCTTGGTGAGGTACTTCTGAGTCGGGGCTCCGCGCACCACGCCCGGGATCTGGGCGCCCTGCTTCTTGAGGTTGTCACCGTAGTTTTGCTGGGTGAAAAGGACATCCGTGTAGAAGAAGGTGAACAGCACGACCATGACCAGGTACATGATGGCGTACCCGAGGTTGTTGCCGCCAAACGTGTTGGAGATGCCCTCCGCCAGGTTTTTGACCCAGGCGGTTTCAGACCGAACAAAATACGAAGCCAGGATCGCCGGGAAAGTCAGAATAGACTGGGCGAAGATCAGCGGGATCATGCCGGCCATATTGACCATCAAGGGCAGGTTGCTGCGCACCGGCATCGACATGCGGTTGCCTACCCGCCGCCCGGGGAACAGCACCGGGATATAGCGGCGGCCCTGCTGGACATAGACGATCGCGAAAATCGTCAGCGCCAGAATGACCAGGATGATTAAGAGGACCCACCAGCCAGTGGTGAAGTCCACCAGCAAACGGCCGAGGTTATCCGGAATGCGCGAAACAATACCGGAGAAGATGATCAGCGAAAGGCCTTGCTTTTGAATGCCGTATTCTGAAATCAACTGGCCCAGCCAGACCCCGAACATGGTGCCGGCCATCATACTGAATATGGTGGTCAGGGTCGGAACCAGGCTCGCGCCGGTGAAGCCGAAGGTATAGGTCAGCGCGTTGCCGCCCACCAGCGAGTTGAAGATATTGATCTGGCCGATCGCGGAAAGGATGGCCATCGGGATGGTCAGGATGACTGTCCAGCGTTCCATCAGTTTCTGACCTTCGCGCGGGTTATCCTTCATGCGGCGTTCCAGCGCGGGGATGATCGGCACGAGCAGCTGAATAATAATCTGCGCGGTGATGTAAGGGTAAACCCCCATCGCCAGGATGGAGAAGCGAGACACCGTTCCACCCGAGAGCAGATCCAGCAAATTGATCAAATTTCCGGCGGCCCCGCCAGAACCAGCCAGCTGGGCGATGATTTCCCGGTTGATACCAGGAACCGGCACATTCGCGGCCAGGCGGTAGATCACCAGCAAAAGCAAAGTGATCAGCAGCATCCTGCGGATTTCATAGGACTTCCAGAGATAGCGCCAAGCAGACCGCTTCATTGAAGCACTCCTTTAGTGGTAGGATCAGGCGATCAGTTCAATCTTGCCGCCCGCGGCCTCAATCTTGGCGCGCGCGCCTTTGGTCACACGATGAACCTTGACAGTCCATTTGGCAGCAGCCTCTCCGCGGCCCAGAATTACCACTGGCTGGGCTGGCTTGTGAAGCAAATTTGCCTCTTTCAGCACTTCCGGGGTGATCTCGCTGCCAGCGGGGAAGCGTTCTAACTGTTCGAGGTTGATTTCGTTATAAATCACCTGATGGGGCGGGGTAAAGCCCTCACCGCGCATAAACGGCAGGCGGCGGTAAAAAGGCAGGTTGCCGCCCTGTCGGTACAGGTGGCCGCCTTCACCGGAGCGCGCGTTCTGGCCTTTGGTACCGCGGCCAGCCGTCTTGCCCTGGCCAGCGCCGTGACCCTGACCCACGCGCTTGCGGGGGCGCTTTGAACCCGGATTGGGAATCAATTCATTCAGTTTCATTTCTCAACCTGTTCTTCGATTTTGACAAGGTGATTCACCTTGGCCAGCATCCCGCGCAGCGCGGGCGTGTCTTTTTTCACCAGAGTTTCATGCAAACGGTGAAAACCGAGCGCGCGCACGGTGGCTTTATGCACCTCGGAATAACCAATGGCGCTCTTGACCAGGGTGATGCGCAGCATTTTTTCAACTTGGGGTTGGGCTTTCTTAGCCATTCTTCTTCCTCCGCTCCCAGAAGGGGATCAGTTCGCTGGCGGGTTTGCCGCGGCGGGCTGCTTCTTCTTCAACGGATTTCAAATTACCCAGGGCTTCAAAAGTGGCTTTCACCACGTTCAGAACATTGGCGCTGCCCAGTGATTTGGTCAGGATATCGCGCACACCGGCAGCTTCGAGCACGGCGCGAACGCCGCCGCCGGCGATAACGCCCGTGCCGGCTGAAGCCGGCTTGAGCAGCACCACCGCTCCGCCCACCTGCGAGGTAACCTCGTGGGGAATGGTCGTGCCGGCCAGCGAGAACTGGCGCATATTCTTGTGGGCCTGTTCGGTGGCCTTGCGCATGGCATCCGGCACGGCGTTCGCCTTGCCAATACCAAGTCCGACCTTGCCATTGTTATCGCCCGCAACTACGGTAACGCGGAACTGGAAACGGCGGCCGCCCTTGACCACTTTTGCCACGCGGGCAATCTCGACCACGCGCTCGTCGTAAATCTGTTCCAACGGTTGGTATTCCATCTTATCCATAGTCTGGTCCTGTTTCCTTCCTCAGTTTCCTAGAACTCCAGGCCTGCTTCTCGGGCAGCATCTGCCAGGGCTTTGACGCGGCCGATATAGCGGAAACCGCCGCGGTCAAACACCACTTTGGTCACGCCCTTTTCCAGGGCGCGTTCAGCCACCAGTTTGCCGACCAGTTTCGCCTGTTCGGTTTTGTTAACCCCAGACGTCTTGGCGCGCAGGTCGTGATCAATGCTGGAAGCAGCGACCAGTGTATGGCCGGCCTGGTCATCGATCACCTGAGCATAAATATCGGAAACACTCCGAAACACGTTCAGGCGCGGGCGTTCGGGGGTCCCGGCGAGGTTCTTGCGAACGCGCTGATGCCTGCGGATGCGTTGTTCTTTTCGAGTCAGTTTAGCCATAATCGCTCACCTACTTCTTGCCGCCCTTACCCTTACCGGCTTTACCTGCCTTGCGGCGAATGGTCTCTTCCAGGTATTTGATACCTTTGCCCAGGTAAGGTTCAGGAGGACGAATTTTGCGAATATCTGCGGCAATCTGGCCGACCAGTTCTTTGTCGGCGCCGTTCACTTTCACCTGGCGGGTCTTTGCATCCACTTCGTAGGAAATACCGGCGGGCGGGTCAAAGACAACCGGGTGAGAGTAACCGACATACATCATCAGTTTATTGCCGTCCATTTCAGCGCGGTAACCGACGCCGTTGATTTCCAGAACGCGGGTGAAGCCGGCGGAAACACCGGTGACCATATTCTGAATCACAGCGCGGGTGGTGCCATGCAGCGCGTGCGCGACCGGGTTGGTCTGGTCCGCGCTGACGGTGATCGCGTTTTCTTCGTGCTTGATCTCAACCAGGGGATGGAAGGTGCGTTTTAATTCACCTTTGGGCCCCTTGACCGAGACGTTCAAGCCATCCACGGTAACCTGCACACCGGCAGGAATTGTTACGGGTAATCGGCCAATACGAGACACTTTACATACCTCCTTGTTCGGCCCCTTACCAGACCTTGCACAGAATTTCACCGCCAACGCCAATCTGGCGGGCGCGTGCGCCGGTCATGACGCCTTTCGGGGTCGAAAGGATCGCAACACCCATCCCGGAAAGAACCCAGGGGATGTCTTCTTTGCGGGTATAAACCCGGCGGCCGGGCCGGCTGACGCGTTCAATGCCGGTAATCACCGGGCGCCGCTGGCGGCGTTCGCCGACATATTTGAGGCGGATGCGCAGCACTTTCTGGGTGGGCTTGTCGCCTTCCGCTTCTTCATACCCTTCGATAAAGCCTTCTTCCTTCAAAATCCGGGCTATCTCGGTCTTGATACTGGAATTGGGCATCGCAACCACGGACAATCCCACCAGGACGCCGTTACGAATGCGGGTCAACATATCTGCGATCGGATCATTAACACTCATGCTTCCTACCTCCGGTCTGGCGTTACCAGGATGCCTTGGTTACGCCGGGGATCTGTCCTGCCAGAGCGAGCTCACGGAAACAGATGCGGCAAACATCAAAGCGGCGCATATAACCACGCGGGCGCCCACAGATTCGGCAGCGGTTGCGCACCTGCACCGCATATTTGCGGCGTTGTTCACGATACATCATGCATTTCTTTGCCATACTATCCCTTCCTGAAAGGCATGCCGAGCAGCTGCAGCAGCAGCGCGGACTGGTCATCCGACGGAGCAGAAGTAACGATGGTTATTTCCATACCGCGGACTTTATCAACCTTATCAAATTCGATCTCCGGGAAGATCACCTGTTCGCGCAGACCCAGGGTGTAGTTTCCACGGCCGTCGAAGGCCTCTGCCGATACGCCGCGAAAGTCGCGAACGCGAGGCAGCACAATGTTCATCAACCGATCGAGAAATGCCCACATCTTTTCACCGCGCAGGGTGACCATCACGCCGATGGCGCGGCCTTCGCGCAGCTTGAAATTGGCAATGCTCTTGCGCGCCTTGGTGATGACGGGTTTTTGCCCGGTAATCGCCATCAGATCTGCGGAAGCAGCATCCAGCAGTTTGGGCTCATCCATCGCCTCGCCAAGGCCGATATTGATCACCACTTTCTTGATGGCCGGCGCCTGCATTTTATTCTGCAGGTTCAGCGACTTCACCAGAGTGGGAACAATTTCTTCCTGATACCTTTTTTGTAATTGATTCATCTTCCTGCTCCTGGCGATTATTCGTCAATGAGGGCATCGCACTTCTTGCAAACCCGCTGGACTTTCTCGCCGTCGCGGCTGATGCTCACGCGGGTGGGTTTCCCACACTTTTTACACACCAGCATCACGTTGGAGATGTCGATAGGGCCTTCATAGCGCACAATGCCAGGGTTTACGGTTCGGCCCTGAGCCTGAACCTGACGCTGGTGTTTGGTGCGGATGTTCACACCCTGCACCACCACGCGTTTATCGCCCACCAGCACACGAATTACTTCACCGCGTTTGCCCTTGTCTTCGGTGCGTCCGCTGATGATTTCCACTAAATCGCCTTTGCGAATTTTCACGTCCATGGTCTCGTTTCCTCCTCTGCCTCTAGATGACTTCCGGAGCCAGAGAGACAATCTTCATAAAGCCTTTTTCACGCAGTTCACGAGCCACCGGACCGAAGATGCGCGTCCCTTTCGGGTTCTGGCCATCATTGTCAAGGATCACAGCCGCGTTGTCATCGAAGCGGATGGTCGAGCCGTCTTCGCGCCGCCATTCTTTGGCGCAGCGCACGATGACCGCTTTGATAACATCGCTTTTCTTCACCGAGCCTTGCGGCGCGGCGGATTTAACCGTGGCAACGACAATATCGCCGACGCGGCCGTACTTGCGGGTGGAACCGCCCATGACATGAATCACCAGAATTTCACGCGCGCCGGTGTTATCGGCAACTTTCAGACGACTTTCCTGTTGAATCATGACTTACTCTCCTTCCGTGGTTTCGGCCGGAGCGACGGCGGGTTTCACGATGCTTTCCACCACGAAAGATTTTTCGCGGGAGATCGGCGCGCATTCAACGATCTGAACCTGATCACCCACCTGGCAGTTCAGCTCATCATGAGCTTTCAACTTGCTGGTGCTGTGAACAACCTTGCGGTAGATCGGGTGCCGGTACGTCCGGGTGATTTCAACCACCACGGTTTTGTCCATTTTATTGCTGGTAACAACCCCAATTAGACGGCGGCGATTGTTCATTTTTCACCTTCCTTAATGCCCAGTTCGCGTTCGCGCAGCAGGGTTTCAAAGCGGGCAATCTGCCGGCGGACAATCCGCAGGCGGCTGGTATCGGTCAGCTGGCCCGTGGTCACCTGGAAGCGGAAATTCATCAATTCCTGGCGGGCATCGCTCAACTTGGTCTTCAATTCTTCAGTAGAAAGCAGGCGCATATCTTTGAGTTTCATGACTGCTCTCCTGTAGTCTCATGGCGGGCGATCACCTTGGTGCCGATGGAGAACTTGTAAGCCGCCTGGCGCAGGCACGCCACCGCTTCGGGGGTATCCAGGCCGCCCACTTCAAAGATGATGCGGCCGGGTTTTACAACCGCAACCCAGTATTCCACATTACCCTTCCCCTTGCCCATGCGGGTCTCGGGGGGTTTCTGGGTATAGGGATGGTCCGGGAAAATGCGGATCCATACTTTTCCATGACGCCGCATGGCACGCACGATCGTACGCCGGGCGGCTTCGATCTGACGGGCAGTCACCCATCCGGGTTCTGTGGCCTGCAGGCCATATTCGCCGTAGATCATTTCCGCGCCGCGCAGGGCTTTGCCCTTCATGCGACCGCGCTGTTGCTTGCGCCACTTGACACGTTTTGGCATCAACATAGCAGCTACCTCTTCTGGTTTACCTGAGCAGTAATTTCTGGCTCAGCAGATTTATTCACTAACATACACACCTTCGGTGGCTTCGGCTTTCTCTTCCACCTGAGCGGTAAGGACTTCACCCTTGTACACCCAAACCTTCACGCCGATGCGGCCGTAGGTGGTCAGGGCTTCCGCGCGGGAGAAATCAAAATCAGCGCGCAGCGTTTGCAGCGGAACGCGGCCTTCGCGCAGCCAGACCGAGCGGGCCATTTCCGCACCGCTGAGGCGGCCGGCGACCTCGATCTTCACGCCCAGGGCGCCCTGGCGCATGGCCTGCTGGATGGCGCGCTTCATCGCGCGGCGGTAACTGACGCGGCGTTCAATTTGCTGAGCAATGTTTAGCGCAACCAGGTAGGCATCGCAATCCGGCGACTTGATCTCTTTTATCTCCAGGTCAATCTTCTTGGAGGTTAAGCTTTCAAGGCTCTGGCGGATCTTCTTGACGGTATCACCCTTGCGGCCAATTAAGATGCCGGGTTTGGCGGTGTGAACCGTGACCTTCACCTTACCGGGGAAACGTTCGACTTCCACTTTGGAGACGCCGGCTTTGTCGGCCTCTTTGTGGATCATCTTTCGGATGGCAAGGTCCTGGTGCAGCTGCTCGCTGTACTCTTTACCCTCGGCATACCAGCGCCCTACCCAGGGCTGGTTGATGCCAAGACGATAACCAATCGGATGAACTTTACGACCCATATTGACTCCTAGTTCCCTTAATTGCCCTTTTCGCGGAGCACCACAGTGATGTGGGAAGAACGGCGCAGCAGCGGTTTGAAACGACCGCGGGCCCCAAAGCGGCGCCATTTGCGGGTTGGGGCTTCATCCGCCGTAATCTGATACACATACAGATCATCGCGGCTCAGGCCAAAATTCTCTTCCGCGTTGGCAATCGCCGAAGAAACCAGTTTCCCAACATGACGGGCAGCCAGTTTGGGCGTGAATTTCAACATGGTAACGGCTTCCACCGCCGGTTTTCCGCGCACCGTATCCAGCACGAGGCGAACCTTCTGGGCGGAAATACCGCAATGGCGAAGATAGGCTTTTACTTCAGTGGCCATGGCTTACTTTCCCTTCCCGCTTGATTTTTCAGATACATGTCCGCGGAAATGACGCGTCGGCGCAAATTCGCCCAGGCGGTGGCCAACCATGTTTTCAGTGACATAAATCGGCACATGCCGCCGGCCGTCATGAACAGCAATGGTATGCCCGAGCATCTGCGGGAAGATGGTGCTGTCCCGGCTCCAGGTGCGCAAGACTTTCTTCTCATTGCGGGCATTCATGGCTTCAATTTTCTTCAACAGTTTCGGGTCGCAGAACGGACCTTTTTTAAGCGATCGTGACATCTCTACAATCCTCTTTCTCGGTATAGTCCCAGATGCAGCACTCTACATCTTACCGATTGACAGCATTGCGGCGGCGCACAATGTATTTATCGGTCTGCTTGTTACGGCGGGTCTTATAGCCGCGCGTGGGTCGGCCCCACGGTGACTTTGGCCCCGGCATGCCGACCGGCTGGCGGCCTTCACCACCGCCGTGCGGATGATCGCGGGGAGACATCGCAGTACCGCGCACTGTCGGACGAATGCCCAGATGGCGCTTGCGGCCAGCCTTGCCAAGCTTGATATTGCTGTGGTCCAGATTGCCCACCTGCCCGATGGTGGCGTAGCACACCTGAAGCACCAGGCGAACTTCACCGGAGGGCAGGCGAACCTGAGCATAATTGCCTTCTTTTGCCAGCAGCTGCGCGGAGCCGCCCGCGGAGCGCACAATCTGCCCGCCCTTGCCAGGCTTGAGTTCAATGTTGTGGATGGTGGTGCCCAGCGGGATATTGGCGATCGGCAGGGAATTGCCCACGCGAATTTCAGCGTTCGGCCCCGAGACCACGCTGTCGCCGACCTTGAGGCCGACGGGGGCAAGGATGTAGCGTTTTTCGCCGTCGGCGTAGGTGAGCAGCGCCAGGCGGGCTGTGCGGTTGGGATCGTATTCGATCGCCGAAACGCGCGCTGGAATGCCGAACTTGTTGCGGCGGAAATCCACAATGCGCAGGAACTGGCGTTCGCCCGCGCCGCGGTGGCGCACGGTGACGCGGCCCTGGTTGTTGCGGCCGCCGCGCTCGCGGCGAATCACAATCAGGGAGCGTTCCGGTTTGCTCTTGGTGATTTCTTCAAAACCGTAACCGGTCATATTGCGCAGACCGGGGGTGATGGGTTTGTAAACTTTAATAGCCATTACTCAACCCCTTCAAAAATCGGTAAGCGGTCTTCGGCCGCCAGGGTCACGATGGCTTTCTTGTACCCCGGGTTGCGAACCGCCAGGCGGCGGCTGCGCGCGCGGCGAGACCGTTTGGCAGGCACGTTGATGACATTCACCCGCAGAACGGTAACCTTAAAGATCGTCTCAACTGCATCTTTCACCATCGTGCGGGTCGCGTCTTCAGCCACCTCAAACACATACTGGTGCAGCTTGCCGGAAAGGTAATTCGATTTTTCGGTCACCAACGGGCGGCGGAGCACATCATAAAGAGAATTCATGTCTTCCTCCTACCTTATCCCAGGTGGGCCTTGATGGCATCCAACGCGGAAAGCGGGACCACCAGCTTGTCGTACTTGAGGATGTCGCGGATGTTGAGATACCCGGCGAGCAGGATCTTGGCATCCGGGATGTTGCTGGTGGAGCGGGTAACCGCTTCGTACTGTTCCGCTTTTTCAGGGATCAGGATTAAAGCGCTTGAGTCGCCAACCAGCGAATTTAAAGCCGCAACCATCAGGCGAGTCTTGGGCTGCGAGATTTTTAATTCATCCACGACCACCACCGAAGACTGCGAGGCTTTCACCGTCAACGCTGACCGCAGGGCGGCCAGGCGCATTTTGCGCGGCATTGCCTGCACATATTTGTGGGGGTGCGGGGTGTGAATACGTCCGCCGCCTTTCCACTGGGCGGCGCGGGTCGAACCGATACGCGCCCGGCCGGTACCCTTCTGCTTCCAGGGTTTGCGGCCACCGCCGGCAACCTCGCCGCGGACTTTGGTGTCATGCGTGCCAAGGCGGGCATTGGCCATCTGGCGCACAAAGGCCTGGTGCATCAAATCTACGTATACAGGGGCTTCAAAGATCGCGGCGGGTAATTCCACCGTGCTGACCTTCTTGCCTTCCATGTTCAAAACATCAACTTCCATTTTGCAACGCTCCCTAGTCTACAGGTACAGGCCTGGTTATTGCTTGCGAGCTTCCCGGATCAACACCAGATTGCCGCGCGCGCCCGGAACAGAGCCGCACACGCCCAGCAGATTGCGTTCGGTGTCAACCAGAACCACTTTGAGATTCTGCGCGGTAATCTGATCATCGCCCATATGACCGGCACCGCGGGAACCTTTGTAAACACGACCAGGAGTCGTGCCGGAGCTGCGTGAGCCGGGCGCGCGATGGCGGTCAGACTGACCGTGCGTCTTCGGCCCGCCCCGGAAGTGATAGCGGCGCACGCCACCCTGAAAACCTTTGCCCTTGCTGGTTCCCTGGATGTCGACCCGCTCGCCGACTGCGAAGGCGCTGACATCAACCTTGTCGCCTTCTTTCAAATCAGCCGATTCGCTTCTAAATTCGCGCAAAAAGCGCAGTGGGGGGAGGTTATTCCGTTTGAGGTGGCCCAGCTGGCCGCCGGTCAAACGTTTTGGCTTAATTTCTACGAAACCCAGCTGCACAGAGGCGTATCCCTCTTTTTCGGGCGTGCGGACCTGGGTAACGTAACATGGCCCAGCTTCGATGAGGGTCACCGGTACCGCAGCGCCGGCGTCATCGAAAATCTGGGTCATGCCGATTTTCTTCCCAATAAGCCCTTTGAACATCTCGGTTGTCTCCTTCTAAAATATTGATCAAGACTGTCAGCCTGGGCTTGGCTGCATCATCTTGGTACGGCACAGTCAACGCGCTGCGCGCAGAACCCTGTGTCTGGTTGCGTTCGCTCGCACCTGCGTTCTTATGCCGCCTGTTAAGCGGGTCAATGACCCGCAAACCGGCACATTATAATCCAAAATTGTCAATCAGACCAGAGGTGAATCACCCGGTTGCTGATTTTTCCGGCTGCGCCCTGCCCTTTTATTGCGGGCGGGGCGGCAGACCGATTATTTCACTCAGACCAGTTTGATCTCGATATCCACGCCCGCGGGCAGGTTTAAGCGCATGAGCATATCAATCGTTTTGGAATCCGGGTCAACCACGTCGATCAGGCGGTTGTGGGTGCGGATCTCAAAATGCTCGTGCGAATCTTTATCGATGAAAGTCGAACGGCGAACGGTAAAGGACTCTTTCTTGGTAGGAAGAGGCACCGGCCCGGTAACCTGGGCTCCGCTTCGTTCCGCGGTCTCAACAATCCGTTTAGCGGACTGGTCAAGTACGCGGTGGTCGTAAGCTTTCAAGCGAATGCGAATTCTTTGTTTAGCCATTCTATGCCACCTAATCCAGAATCTTGGTAATAACGCCCGCGCCAACGGTCAGACCGCCTTCGCGGATCGCAAACTTCGAACCCTGTTCCAGCGCCACCGGGATGATCAGCTCCACCGTCATGTTGATGTCGTCGCCCGGCATGACCATCTCC
>JARKPB010000008.1 GCA_029975475.1 Anaerolineaceae bacterium | reverse complement strand
AGGGGATGTGCCGTCGCCCGCGAATCCGCCGAGCGGTTGTCACTTTCGGACGCGCTGTCCGTTAGCGGACAAGATCTGCGCGGAAGTGGAACCGGAATTTCGAGAGGTGGCATCAGGCCATCGTGTGGCCTGTCATATGGTGGAGTAATAACCACCTGCCCGCGGGCAATCTGCCCGAAGAATTCACCCCCCATTGGGGGCATTTCTCTCAGGAGGAGAAGAAACAATGCGTTCGAGACTCTCATTTTTATTTAGCCTGCTGGTGGTCCTGAGCTTGCTGCTGGCGGCCTGCGGTCAGGCTGCTGAAGCTCCGGCAGCGGAAACGCAGGTTCCGGGTTCAGCCGGGGCCGAAGAAACTCAGCCCTCAGTTCCGGCAGATCTGCCAACCCTGCGCGTTCAGGTAAGCAGCTTCCCGGATATGCTGGATCCGCAAAAAGCCTCTTTCTTGAATGAAATTGGCCATGTCAACAAGACCTGGGAAGGACTGACTCGGCTGGATGAAAACCTGGAAACGGTTCCTGGATCCGCCGAACGTTGGGAATGGTCGGATGATGGGTTAACCCTGACTTTCTTCCTGCGCGATGGATTGAAATATTCCGATGGTTCCCTGCTCAACGCCAAGCGGTTTGAATACGCGCTCCTGCGGCTGGTGGATCCGACCACCGCGGGCGAATACGCTGGCATCACAGACGAAATTGTTGGCGCTTTTGAATACCGCAGCGCTGATCCGGCTGCCGCTCCTGAAGAGCTGGCCAAGCTGCGCGAAGCGGTGGGCGTCAAAGCGCTCGACTCGAAAGGCGAAGCCTGCACCGGTTATGATCAGGAAGATTGCAAAGTCTTGCAGATTAAATTGACCAAGCTGGCTCCGTACTTTCCAACTGTGATGAGCCTGTGGGTGACCTTCCCGGCCAAAGAAGAACTGATCACCGCTGGCGGAGAAACCTGGTGGCTGGACGCGGCGAACTTTATTGGCAACGGCCCCTTCATGATGACCTCCCTGGAGCCCAATATTGTCGCGACCTTCGCGCCGAATCCTTACTACTGGCAAGGTCAGGCGAAGTACAACCTGGAATACCGCTACATCACCGATTCGGCCGTCGCTTTTGAAGCTTTCAAGAATGATGAATTTGACATCATCATCCTGGCAGCTGAAGACCTGGCCACCGTGGAAGCAGATCCTGAGCTCAACGCTCAGAAAATGGTCTATCCAGGCAACTGCACCTTCGGCGTTTACTTCACGTCCTTCAAAGAACCGTTCACCGATCCGAAAGTTCGTGAGGCTTTTATCCTGGCCACGGACCGCGAAGGCTGGGTGAGCACGGTTTTGAAAGGGCTTGGTTCGCCCACGCTGACCTGGATCCCGATGGGCTTCCCTGGCTATGACGCGGAAGAAACCCGTTTCGCTTTCAATCCGGAACTGGCCAGGCAAACTCTGGCAGAATCGGAATGGGTTAAGTCTGGCAAACCGCTGGATATCACCTTCACTTTCTCCGATAGTCCCCGCAACCGCACCCGCTTTGAGTTCCTGGCAAACCGTTATAAAGAGGTGCTGAACGTGGATGTCAAGTTGAATCCGGTTGAACCGACGACTTACTCAGCTCTGACGAAAGATAAGGCTACGATTCCTCAGGTCTTCTACCTGGGATGGTGTTCAGATTACCCCGATCCGCAGAACTGGTTGTCGGTGTACTGGATGAGCACATCGGAATACGCCAAACGCTACGGCTATAACAACCCGGAACTGGACAAGATCATGCAGGAAGCCGATTCGGAGTCGGATCCCGCGGTTCGCGCTCAGAAATACCTGGAAGCCCAACGCATGTTGATCGGCGATACCCAGCTGGCTTTCACCCACAACTCGGTGAATTCCTTCCTGGTCAAGCCGTGGGTAAAGGGAATCGTTACCACCCCTCAGGACGCAGTGTTTGCCGGCGACGTCAACCCGCTGTCCATCACCATTGAAAAGTAAGGTTTAGAAATATGCTGGCCGGCGGTGCCTCGCGCGGCGCCGGCCAGCCAGTTCCTTGGAGGCTGGCATGACCTCATATCTCCTTCGGCGTATTTTGTGGCTGATTCCGGTAACCCTGGTGGTCGCCGGCCTCACCTTTGTGTTAATGCACAACGCCCCCGGCGGTCCCTGGGACCGCGACCCTTCTGCCAAACAGGTTGATCCTGCCACGCAGAAAAAACTGGAAGAGTACTACGGATTGAACAAGCCGCTCTGGCGGCAGTTCATGGCTTATATCATTGGCGATGTCAATCCGAAGGGCAAGTTTATCTGCGGCCTGGTGTGCGGCAACCTTGGCCCTTCTTACCGCATCCGCGGGGTCAGTATTCAAGATTACCTGTTCAAACCTCCCAAAGGCAAGAATTTCTTCTACAGCCGTTTTGGTTATTCGATGCGGCTGGGGTTCCTGGCAATTGTCTTCGCGGTCGCTGTGGGCATTCCCCTGGGTGTGGTCTCGGCTCTGAAGCAAAATACCCTGATTGACTACATCAGTTTGTTCATTGCTACCATCGGTGTATCCGTCCCGAATTTTGTGATTGCCATTTTCCTGATCATTATTTTTGCCACCGGCCTTCGCTGGGTCTCGATAGTGCCCAAATCCTGGGAAGATATCAGCGCCTGGCTTTTGCCTGCCGCGGTGCTGGGTTTCGGCACACTTGCCAGAACCACCCGTCTGACCCGGGCTTCGATGCTGGAGGTATCGCGGATGGATTACATTCGCACAGCTCGCGGAAAAGGTCTGGCGGAGCGGGTGGTGATCCTGCGCCACATGCTTAAAAATTCCTTGATCCCGGTGGTTACTTTCCTGGGCCCGGCGCTGGCATTTCTGGTCACCGGCGCTTTCATTATCGAGTCCATGTTCGGTTTCCCGGGCATGGGCCGCGCATATGTAACCGCCATCCAGCAGCGCGATTATTCCATGATTATGGGAACTACATTACTGCTGGCGATTCTGGTTGCGATTGGCAACTTGAGCGTTGACCTGGTGTATGTCATGCTCGATCCGCGCATCCGCCTGGAAGAGTAACACGGGAGGGTATCATGGCTGTATTAAACCCGTCGGTTAAAGACGAATCAAAAATTGTTGAGCTGAGTCCCCTGCCTGAAACGCCGCGGCGCGACCTTCTTGCGGACGCCTGGTTTCGCCTGATACGCAATAAGGCGGCTGTGGCATCCATGTTCGTGATTGGCATCTTTATTCTGGTGGCGGTTTTCGCGGATCAACTGGCTCCGCATAATCCGCTGCTGATGCATCAGGATGCGACCTACGCGCCGCCCGCCTGGGTGGTCAACGGGCCTGCGGGGAAATCCGGCGATCCGCGCTTCCTGCTGGGTACGGACACGCTGGGCCGGGATGTGCTCAGCCGTACCCTGTACGGCGCGCGGGTTTCGATGGTGGTCGGTTTCCTGCCGACAGCGATTATTCTCCTGATTGGCACGGTGGTCGGTCTGTATTCCGGTTACCGCGGCGGCTGGGTGGATAACCTGCTGATGCGCTTCACCGACATCATCTACGCGTTTCCGGATTTGCTGTTTTTCATCATTGTGATGATCTCGCTGCGTGAAACCCTTCTCGGGCAGGCGCTAAACGGGCTGGTCTTGCTTTTTGCCGCCCTGGCGGTTGTGAACTGGGTCGGAGAGGCTCGCATTGTTCGCGGTCAGGTGCTTTCACTGAAAAACAAGGAGTTTGTAGAAGCCGCCCGCTGCATTGGCGCCCGCGACAGCCGTATCATGTTCAAGCACATCCTGCCCAATGCGCTGGGCCCGATCATCATCACCGCCGCGATGACCGTGCCAAACATGATCATCACCGAAGCCATCCTGGGGTATCTTGGTCTTGGTCTGCGCCCTTCTACCAACCCGCAAGATGTTTTCATCACTTCCTGGGGTTCGCTGCTGCTGGACGGCCAGGTTTCGATTAACGCTCAACCCTGGGTACTGCTGGCTCCGGCGATCTGCGTTTCGCTGGTGGTGCTGGCGTTTTCATTTTTAGGCGACGGTCTGCGCGACGCGCTTGACCCGCGGCTTCAGGGTACCCAGTGAACCTGCCGCCTGGCCAGGCAGAAGATGCGACATCTGGTCAAGACGAGGTTTATCCTCCTGTCCGATGCTGCCAGCGCCTGGCTTCGTTATGATCATGATGTGAGGCCGACCTCACGAAAACAGAACAAACCATCTTTTTCCCCTTTGTACAAGGGAACCGGTGACTCAAGCGGGGGTCACCGGTTCCGCCTTAAAGCGATCGACCCCATCCTTGCAGGCCGGGATGGGGTCGATCGAACTTGAAAGATTATTTTCCCAGAACCAGGCAGGCTGATTTCGGGAAGTAGATGGTCAGGTTTTCACCCTCTCTGGGCAGCTGCAAGGATGGGTTGTTGAACAGGTCAAAAAACATGCGGGAAGTTTCTAATTTAACCTGGACGCGAACGACTGAACCCAGGAAGGTGATGGTCTGAACCTGAACATTCATGCGGTTCATGTCCGCAGCGGTCTCCTTAAGAGAAACAATTTCCGGCCGCAGCGCGATTCGCAGAATATCCCCTGGCCGGGCTTCCAGCCCTCCCGGTCCGTAAAATTCCTGGCCGTCCACTTTCAGCAGTCCCTGGGCGGGGTTGACCACCTCCGCGTTCAGGATGCTCAATGTGCCGACAAACGAAGCGACAAAGGGCGTTTGCGGGAAATTGTAGATCTCAAACGGGGCGCCGACCTGTTCCATGCGGGCTTTATTCATCACCACAACCCGGTCTGAGAGCGACAGCGCTTCCTCCTGGTCGTGGGTCACATAGATGGTGGTGATGCCAAGTTTTTGTTGAATAGCGCGGATTTCGTTGCGCAGCTCGACGCGAATTTTGGCATCCAGAGCGGAAAGCGGTTCATCCAACAAGAGCAGGGTCGGCCGAATTGCGATCGCGCGCGCCAGGGCAACCCGCTGCTGCTGTCCGCCCGATATCTGGTACGGATAACGGTCAGCAAATTCCTCCATGTGGATCAGCAGCAGCATTTCTTTGACTCGTTCTTTGATCTCGGCGGTGGGTTTACGCGCCACCTTGAGACCAAACCCGATATTATCCGCGACCGTCATGTTCGGAAAAAGGGCGTAAGACTGAAAGACCATCCCGATCTTGCGCTGATTGGGAGCCCGGTAGGTTACATCTTCTCCGTTGATGATGATCTTTCCACTCGTGGGGGTCTCAAAACCGGCGATCATGCGTAAGGTGGTGGTCTTACCGCATCCGCTCGGGCCGAGGAAGGAAACGAATTCGCCCTTTTCAACCTCGAGGTTAAAATTTTCCACTGCGGTGAAGTTTGCAAAGCGTTTGGTAATGTGATTCAGCTCAAGAAATCCCATGGATCACCTCGATTTCAGTGCGTGCCGGCCAGCTGATCAGAGCGCAGCCCCCCACGGCCGCGTCCAACCAGTTCGATCAGCAGAATACTGCCCCAGGTAAGCACGAAGCTCATGATGGCCAGCGCGGCGGGCTCATAGGCGCGGTTTTGCCCCAGAACTGCCATATACGGACCGAGCGCGGGCCAGGCCAGGCTGGCCGCGATGGTTAACTCGCCAATGACGATAGCAAAGGTTAGGAAGGTGCCCCCCAGCAGCGCTGACCGCAGATTGGGGAAAATTACTTTGAACAGAATGGTTGGCCAGCCAGCCCCTAACGATTGGGCTGCTTCCGTCAACGTTCGAACATCAATCGCCCGCAGCCCCACATCTACCGAGCGGTACATATACGGCATGGCCAGAACGCAGTAAGCCATCACCAGCAGCGCCGGGCTGGGGGTCAGCAGCAGCGGCGGTTTGCTGTATGCCCGAATTAATCCGAAAACCAGAACGATCGCCGGGATAACGAAGGGCAGCATGGTGATGAATTCCATCACCGGTTTTAATTGCGGCAGACGCAGATGTACCCAGTAAGCGGTCGGGACCACCAGGAGTAAAGACACCAGAATGGTAAAAACCGCCATCTCAGCAGAAAACACGAAAGCTTTGACAAAAGCCGGGTCGGTTAATACTTTTTCGTAAGCCAGCAGGCTGAGTTCGCCTTTTTTCATCATTAAAGAGAATCTCAGGGTCGCGTACAACGGCAGGAAAAAGTAAACCGCGCCCAGGGCAATCCAGAGCCAGGACCAGAATCGTTTCATTTCAACCACCTGGAAGCGCGCCGCTGGAGCAGGCTGTACAACAGCACCATTAACCCCATGATCACAACCATGCCTAGCGCCAGGGCGTAACCAAGGTTGGGATTGTTCAGCACATCTCCGCGAATTTGCGCGCCAATGATAATTGGAACCAGGTTCAGCGAACCACCGGTTAGCGCGTAAGCGGTCGCGTAAGCTCCAAAAGCGTTTCCGAACAGCAGGATCGTGGTCGCCAGCAGTGAAGGCAGCAGAATCGGAAAACCGATATACCGCCAGTAGTCCAGGCGGCTGGCGCCCAGGTTTTCACAGGCTTCCCGCCATTCTTTCTTCAATCCTTCCAGGGCCGGGATGATGGTTAAGACCATCAGGGGAAACTGGAAGTACATGTACGTCAACGCCAGCCCCCAGAAAGAATACAGGTTGAAGCCGTTGTTGTAGATGTCAATGCCGAGCCCTTTTAGGAAGACCGTGACCAGCCCGACCCGGCCCAACGTGCTGATGAAAGCAAAAGCCAGCGGTACGCCGGCGAAATTCGATGCAACCCCGGAAAACGAGGACAGAACGGATTTGACCCAGTGCGGCAGCCCGCCGATGGTTACCGCGTAAGCCAGAAGAAAACCGAAGATCGCCCCGCCGATGGCGGTCACCAGGCTGACCTGAATGGTTAATTTATACGAGTTTAGGATGTAAGGGGTGAACAGCCCGGTGATGTTATCCAGGGTGAAATTCCCGCGCAGGTCCTGAAAACTGCCTACAAAGATGACACTGGCTGGCAGGATGATGAACAGGAAGGTGAACAGGAAAAACGGTGCAACGCCCAGCCAGTTCCAGTTTACGCGCGGGAATGAAGGACGCGCCGCAGGCGCGTCCTTCTTCAATTGTTTGGCTTGATATCCAGCGTCCATTACTTCTGATAATCAACACCCACAACGGTGTCCCAGTTGGCCACAACGTATTCTTTCAGGGCTTTCTGTTCATCCAGTGTGGGGAAGACTGCCTTGGCATACAGCTCGGCGGGCGGCAGTTTCTTGGACAGTTCATCCGGGATGATCCCGCGGGCAGCCAGATCGTTGTAGCGGATCGGGTGGACATATCCCTTCAGCCAGATCAGCTGACCTTCGTCAGAATACAGGAATTCCATCCACAATTTCGCGGCGTTGGGATGCGGCGCGTAAGCGCTGATGCCCTGAACATAGACGCCAGCGATAATCGCGGAGGGCGGGACGACCACTTGGATTTCCGGGTTGCCGGCGAAGGTGTCCTTATCGCCGAGGGCGAGGTAGTCCCACATAATCGCGATCGGGGTTTCGCCGCTGGCGATCGTGCCGGGTTTGGCAATCACAGGAACCAGGTTGCCGGCTTCATTCAGTTTCTTGTAGAATTCCAGCCCGGGGGCCAGATTCGAGGCTGAGCCGCCGTTGGCCAGCGCAGCGCCCAGAATCGCGAACAGAGCCATGTTGCTGGTGCGCGGATCGCCGCCCAGAGCAACCTGACCTTTGTATTCGGGCTTCAACAGGTCGGCCCAGTCAGCCGGCGGGTTGGCAACCGCGCCTTTGTTAATTTCGAAGGCCAGCACGCCGTAGTAATCCGCATACCAGTAGCCGTCGGGGTCTTTTAAGCCATCGGGAATCGTATCCCAGGTGCTGACCTTGTAGGGCATCAGCAAACCTTCTTCTTTAGCGGCCGGGCCAAAGGACAGGCCTACGTCAATCACATCCGGAGCCTGCGGGCCTTTATTGTCTTTGTTGGCGCGAATGGCCTGGAGTTCATCACCCGAACCGGCATTGGGATCCAGCTCGTTCACCTTGATGCCGTATTTCTTGGAGAAGGTGTCAATCATCTCGCCGTAATTTGCCCAGTCGCGCGGCAAAGCGATGACGGTTAGCTCGCCTTCTGCCTGCGCCGCCTTGATCAGATCAGCAAGCGGATCGCCGGCCGCCGGTTCATTTCCGGCGGGTTTTGCAGGGGTGCCTCCACAGGCCGCCATTAGCATGGCGAATACTACTACCAGTGCGAACAGCGTATAGCGAATTTTCATACAATCTCTCCTTTTTAATATTTTTGAACACAGGTTTCCTGCCAGGCAGGTCGAACTGGAATCAAGATGGTTTACGCGTAACCCCTCCTTAACTGAATATTGTCTTACTATCGTATATCAGATAATGTCATTACGCAAGTGGGTCTTCTTTTCTTAAAATTTTACAGTTTAATTTTCCAGCCAATCCACGGAGTAATTAACATCCACACCAACCCGACCAGCATGATCCACACCCAGACGGTTAAACTACCCAGCATTGATCCAAGCGGCATCTGGTAGAAGGAGGATGAGAGAAAAACGAAGAATAGAAAATCCAGCAGACCAACGGCGCTCAGGATAAGGATTACCCAGCGCAGCCATTTTTTACCGAGCGCTGCAAGCAGGCCGGCGATTCCGGCGAGCAGTATGCTGATGGACAGCAGCGGCAGGATCAGGAACAACAGGAACTGAGCAAAACTCACACCGCTGGCCCCATTTTGGAGCACATACCCGAGGGCATTTGTGCCGGCGACGAAGAAATCAATGCCCGTGCTTCCGTTGCCAGCCCAGGGCAGCAGAAAACCCAGAAGCACCAGAAGCCCGCCAATGACCGGCAGACGGCGAATCAGATCAAACGATGGTTGTGTTCTGAGCTGGCCGGGATACCCCTGCGGAGGGTATGCCGGCGGCATTGCGGCGGGCGCTGGCGCGGCCTGGCCTGCTGGCGGAGGGGTGGTGTGTTTCAACGACGGCATGGTTACATTACCGCTGTCCGGGTAAGGCGCTGAGGGGACAGATGGTGGAACAGATGGGCCAGATTCAACACTTTGAAGCTGGGCACCGCACTTAACACAAAAAATCGCGCTATCAGGATTGGTATGTCCGCAAGCTTTACAGATCATATTGCCCTCCCACAGCTGGACTTCAGATTCAATTATACAAATATTTAGGAAAAAGGTATCCCCCCTTCGGGTTCCCCCCGGGAAGGGGACTTGCAATTCCGCTTATTCCTACGCATAATAGAACAAATATTCTTATGCTGGAGGTGGGAATGACCCAGTTGATTGTTGTCGCGGAGCATGGTCTGATGATATTTATCACTGAACGGTCTGCCGAGCATGTGGCCGCGCAGATTAAATCCGGCAGCTGGCCGGCTGGCTGTGGTGCGGAGAATTTCACTGGATCCAGCCGCTGGAGCTGCCACAGTCTGGGCGCGTCAACGCTGCTGGTGCTGCCGGAGGGACAGCCAGGGGTAAGCCCGGGATTAAGCGGCAGCGCCGCACTCAGTCCGCGCCAGGCGCAGATATTTTCCCTGTTGGGGAAAGGGCTGAAAACCCTTGAAATCGCCCGCCGCCTGGGAATTTCGCCGCGCACAGTGTATTACCACACCGCGCAGCTGCGCCGCCGGCTGGGAACAGCCGCCGCTTCTCGCGATTTGCCCATTCTTTTTAGATCTCAAGACCTGTAAGGCTGGCCGTGAGGACCTTTCAACATTGATAGCCTTCCGTTGAGCAGTTTCTCGCCAACCTCTCTATAATGTTAGTACTGACATTCGGCCGAGGTGGAGCATGAAAAAGCAGATGCTAGGGTTGCTTTTCGCATTAATCCTTTCCGGCTGCGGGGCGATGCGGCCGTTCAGTCTGGCGGCTGATCCGCCGTTATACCCGGAACTGGAAGCCTTGCAGATGACTGCGACAGCTGCGGCATTTTCGGCGCCGACCGCGACCGAAAACCGGCAGCTTTCAGGCAGCCCGGGTTCATCCGCGGATACCCCTGCAGCGATTCGGATTACCGAGGTTACCGACAGCGCCAGGGGCGAGGCTTTGGTGCGCTGGGAAGCGAGCGGAGAATTCCCTTCTGGCTTTAAGATCGCCTACTCAGACCGCAATCCCAATCCGACCTTCCCTGAAGACAACTGGGTGTATGTTTCTGATCCCGACGCGCGCTCGGGCCGAATCACCGGCAGCCCGGGACAGATCTACGCGATTCGGGTTTGCCGGTATACCGGCTCAATCTGTGATGTTTACAGCGATCCGGTGTACTTTACTTTCTCAAAGAATACGCCGCCTTCATCCAACACTGAAATGCTGGTGATCCTTTCGATCACTGAACTGGGCAGCGGCAAAGTTCGCCTGACCTGGATGGCTGAGGGAAAATTTCCGTATGGGTTTAAGATAGTCTGGTCAGATAAAAAGACCGCGCCCACTTACCCGGAAGATGCCTGGATTTACATCAGCGATCCCGCAGCCCGGTCGGCAGAAATTACCGCGGCGGCTGGAAAAACCTATACTTTTCGGATCTGCAAATTTGACGGCAGCGGCTGCACGCTTTACAGTGCTGGATTCGCGTTTACCCTTTCCGGGAAACTGCCTACCGCGAGCGCGGAGAGCATTCGGATCCTCGAAATAACCGCGAAATCTGCGGGTAAAGCGGTTCTGCGGTGGGAAGCTGTGGGGAGTTTTCCGCAGGGATTTAAGGTCGCTTACAGTAAGACCAACAAAAACCCTTCCTATCCTGAAGATACCTGGGTATACCTGAGCGATCCAAATGCGCGCAGCGCGGTTGTGGAAGGGGACCCGGGGGCTCAATACTATTTCCGGGTCTGCAAGTACACCGGCAGCGCCTGCGCGTTTTACAGCGCTGCTTATACATACACATTCCCCAGCCTGCCAACTGAATCACCGGTGTCCATTAACATTACAGACATCAGCAACACGACCGCCGGCAAGGCTGTCATCCGCTGGAGCGCGACCGGTTCCTTCCCGAACGGTTTTAAGGTCGTCTGGTCGGCGGTCAATCCGAATCCAACGTATCCCGAAGATACCTGGATTTACGTATCCAATGCGGACGCACGGTCAGCCGTTGTTGAAGGCACTCCCGGGACGCGCTACACATTCCGGGTGTGTAAATATCTGGGCGGAAGCTGCGGCACCTACAGCCCCGGGGTCAGTTTTACCTTTGCGCCGGCGGCCACCGAACCGCCTCCCCCCGAGCCGACCGCGGATACCAGCACGATCAACATCACCAGTGTCAGCGCCAGCGGCGCGGATACGGCCGTGGTTTCCTGGTCAGCCAGCGGGTCTTTCCCGCAGGGCTTTAAGATTGTCTGGTCAGACAGCCTGACCAGCCCGACTTATCCGGGTTCGAATTCCACTTTGATCAATGACCCCGGCGCGAGTTCGGGAAGCATCAGCGGGCTCGAATCTGGGAAGACCTATTATGTGCGGGTGTGTAAATTTGACGGCAGCAGCTGTGTGCTCTATTCAGGCACCCAGACCTATTCGCATCCATGAACTTGCGGAATAAAAAACCAGCCACATTTTACCGCGGCTGGTTTTTGCTGTGTGCAGTTGTTACGAGCGCCAGAAACCGCGCCGCAGCGGACGGACATCTTCCGAGGTGATGAAGGCGCTGGGATCGCATTCCAGAATGATTTTTTCCACCTGCGCCACTTCCTTGCGTCGGGCGGATACGTGCAAAACCGTCACGGTCCCATCTTTCCCGCGGCCGGAGACTTCCGTCACCCCGAATCCGCTCTTGCGCAGCTCTTCTCCCAGCAGCGCTCCCCGGGTGGAGCTGATAATCGTCAGCCAGGTGAAGCCGATCGCCAGCCTTTCTTCGATCAACATGCCGACCACATTGCCGGTCGCGAAGCCGGTGGCGTACCCGAGAATCGACAGGGGGTTGAGGTCGCCGGTCAGCACAGAACTGATGGCCATGATGAAGATAAAGGACTGCAGCGCGCCCAGAATCCAGGCCAGACCTTTCCGCCCGCGGACCACAAACAGCATCCGCAGGGTGTCCATAGACATATCCATGACGCGCAGGCAAAAGATCCCCAGCGCGGTCAGCCAGGCTGCGGGTTGAAGAAAGATTTCCATTATCGCTCCTGCTGTTTTCCTTTGCCCTCAACGCGTTCTGCGGCCGCTGCGTACAGGTTATTGACGTATTCTTTGACCATCCGGCGGGTGCTGAACTGCGGCGCCAGGGTGCGGATCGATTCCTTAATTCGGGCGACCCATTCATTCGGCAGCCCGTCAGCCGAGCGCTGATAGTACAGCGGGATAATTTCATTTTCCAGGCGGTCAAATAAACTGACGGCGTCAGCTTCATCCTGCTGACCCGGATCGGGATAATCCCGGTCTTCTCCGATCGCCCAGCCGTTCGCGCCGTTATACCCTTCGCGCCACCATCCGTCCATGACCGAAAAGTTGAGCGCGCCGTTCAGGGCGGCTTTCATTCCGCTCGTGCCGCTGGCTTCGTTGGGCCGCCGCGGCGTATTCATCCAGACATCCACGCCCTGCACCAGAAAACGTGCCATGTTCATATCATAATCTTCTAGAAAAACCAGCCGGCCGCCAGCGCGCGAATCCTTCACCGCGCGGTACACCTGCTGTATGAGCAGTTTTCCGGGCTCATCCGCCGGGTGGGCTTTACCGGCGAAAATGATCTGCACCGGGCGGTCAGGGTTGGTGATCAGGCGAAGGAGCCGATCGTAATCGCGCAGGATCAACGAACCGCGTTTATACGTGGCGAAACGGCGGGCGAAGCCGATGGTGAGCGAATAAGGCTCCAGCAGAACGCCGCCGGCGACGACCTGAACCGGGTGGACCGACCCGCTCAACCAGGCGTCGCGCGCGCGTTCGTTGGCATAATTCACCAGCTTGCGCTTCAGATGGCCGCGCAAAGCCCATAATTCCGCATCGGGGATCTCTTCGATCCGGTCCCACAGGGCCGGGTCGTCAAACCGCTCCCACCAGTCTGGACCAAGATAGCGCTCGAAAAGCAGGCGCATGCGCCTGGCAAGCCAGGTGCCAGTGTGCACGCCGTTGGTGATGTGGGTGATCGGCACCTCTGATTCGGGCCGATCGGGCCACATCCACTGCCACATCCGGCGCGAAACCTGCCCGTGCAGTTCAGAAACCGCGTTGGCGGCGTCTGATAGTTTCAATGCCAGCACCGGCATGACAAAAGCCTCGCCCCAGGACTGAGCCTGGCGGCCCAGATTGATAAATTGATCTCGCGTCAGGTTCAACTGCGGCCAGGTGTTAGCGAAGAATTTATCAACCAGCCAGAGCGGGAACTGGTCGTTGCCGGCCGGCACCGGGGTGTGGGTGGTAAAGATATTGCCCTTCCGGACTGTTTCGGCAGCCTGTTCAAAGCTTATCCCCTGCTGCACCAGTTCGCGGATGCGCTCGATGGTCAGAAATGCGGAATGGCCTTCGTTCATGTGCCAGACGCTTGGCTCAATGCCCAGTCTGCGCAGCGCGCGCACCCCGCCCATACCCAGCAGGATTTCCTGAGAGATGCGCACTTCAGGGTCGTTGGAATACAGCCTGGCGGTGAGCTGCTGGTCAATGGGCGAATTTTGCTCGACATTGGTATCCAGCAAATATAAGTTCAACCGCCCGACCTGAATCGTCCAGATGCGCGCGTGCACATCGCGCCCCGGCAGTTCCACAGAGATGCTCAGCGGTTTGCCTTCGCTGTCATACACCGGCAAAATGGGCATCTCGCTGAAGTTTAAAACTGCGTTGCGGGTTTCCTGCCAGCCGTCCTCGGTAATTCGCTGGGAAAAATATCCCTGGTTGTAAACGAAACCGACCGCTGTCAGCGGCAGACCGAGGTCCGAGGCTTCTTTCAAATGGTCGCCGGCCAGAATGCCCAGACCGCCCGCGTAAACGGGCAGGCTTTCATGCAGCCCGAACTCAAAAGAAAAATAGGCAATTTTCTTGTCAGAAAGCCGGGGATAGCGGGTGTTAAACCAGGTGTCTTCCGCCTTTAAGTAGGCGTCAAATTTGGCCATCACGCGGTCGTAAAATTCCAGGTAATAACGATCATTCGTAACCGCGTTCAGATGCGCGCGGTCCACTTTGTATAAAAAAGCGATCGGGTTGTGATTCAGGCGGTTCCAGAGGGGTTTATTGATTAAGCCAAACAAGGTTTGCGCTTCTGGATTCCATACCCACCACAGGTTGTAAGCCAGCTGACCCAGCCGGTTGATCCTGCGCGGCAGGCTGAAATGATTGGGCATCTCGATATGAAATTGTTCCATGGGTTTGAAAAATCTCTAACTTTCCTAAAGTGAGGTCTCCGGAAAAACCCGGAAGATTGCGGAAATAACTTCCCAGATTATACCAGAGACTAACCGCCGGGTTGTTCAGTCAAGGGGTCGAAGTTACCCCCTGGACTGGCGGAATAATTTGCTAATGGTACCTTTCCGGTTTGTCCGCATGATTGCTTTTAATAACAACCTTGTATATGATTAATATATCCCACCCTCTAGAGGCACAATGAGACGCGAGTCTGCATTCCTTATTCTAAATGGAGCGTTAGGGGGCTTTCCGCAGTTTATCGCTGAATTATCCAAAAGGGGGAATGTTGTTCAGATTTCCGGGCTGGATCAGGCTTTCAGTATCCTCGCCCCCGGCCGTATGATAACGTTAATCGCGCGCCAGGCTGACCTGGAAAACAACCGTGAGACCTACAGCCAGTTGTGCCGGGCAGCCGACGCGCCGATCCATATTCTCTTGTTGGAAGTTGGCTCCCAGCCGCTGCCAGACTGGCTTCCGGCTTCTTTGCTGCACCCCTTTGATGTTCAACCTACAGAGCACTGGTTCATTTCATTGCTGGATCACCTCATTCAAATTCAGCAGCACGAAGTGGAACTGTTTGAAAACCGGGAATGGATCAATACCATCACGGACCAGTCTTTAATCGGTATTGCGCACATGGATGAGGAAGGCACGTTTTTGCAGGTGAACCCGTACCTCTGCCGCCTGCTGGACCGCAGCGAAAGCGAGTTGTTGGGGAAAACCTGGTTTGACATGACCCATCCAGATGATCACGCCCGCGACCGCATGCTGGGGGATCAGGTCATCGCGGATACTCGCCAGAACTTTTTGACCGAGACCCGTTTTATCCGCCCGGATGGAAGTCAAATTTACCTGAAGGTCGCCGTTTCCTGTGTTCGAGACGGTCAAAACCGGCCAAAATACTTTATCGGCCTGTTCCAGGATGTGACCGAAAAATTGCAGGCGCGTGAGGCAGAGCAGCTCCACCATCAATATCTTCAAGAGATGGCCGAATCAGCGCCCAACGCTTTTTTGATGATTGGCAGCGATTTAAAGATCATGAGCGGTAACCGGCAGGCTGCCGAACTGTTTGGCTATCAACTTGAAGATCTGATCGGGATGAACTTTGACGGTTTGCTGCCAGAAAAATACCGAGGTCAGCAGACTGCCTTCGCCCGGATACTCCAGCAGCTTCAGGCTGGCGCGACCCGCCGGTTTGAAGCCGCATTCCTGCGAAAAGACGGGAAGCAATTTCCGGCTGAAATGAATATCCGTCCGCTCCATTTGGAAAGCGGTCAGGTCATCATCGCTTCGATTGAGGATATCACCCAGCGAAAGATGATCATGGAAAACCTGCTGCAGGCAAAGCAATTCAACGACTGGCTGATTGAAACCGCCAGCGTGATGGTGCTTGGGCTGGATCAGGATGGCAATGTGCAGTTGTTCAACCGCACGGCTGAAGAAATCACCGGGTATCAACGCCAGGAAGTGCTGGGGAAAAACTGGTTTGAACTGGTTGTGCCGCGCGAACGTTACCCGTATGTGTGGGAAGAATTCGAGCGTCTGCGGGCTGCGGGAAAATTCGCGCGCGAGTTTGAAAATCCCATCCTGACCAAAGACGGACGGGAAAGGATCATCCTCTGGCAAAACAGCTCGGTGCATAACCCTGCCAACCCGATCGCGCTCTTCAGCTTTGGCCAGGATATTACCGAGCGCCGCCTGGCGGAGCAGGAACGCGAACGCAACAAACTGTTCTTCGAAACCCTTTTCCAGATTTCTCCGGTAGCGATCGTGATTTTGAACAACGATCTGCTCATCACCGATTGCAACCCGGCTTTTGAAGATCTCTTCGGCTGGCAGCGTCAGGAAATCCTGGGCCAGTCGCTGGATGATTTGGTGAATACGGAAGAGACCATGGCTTCAGGCGCTTACATGTCAAACTCGGTCAGAGACGGCCGGCCTGCCCACGGTTTCTTTCAGCGCCGCCGAAAGGACGGCACGATGATTGATGTCGAGGTGTTTGGCGTACCGGTGCTGCTGAACGATGAAAAAATCGGCGTTCTGGCCATCTACCACGATATCACCGATCTGACCAACGCCCGCCATGAAGCCGAAGCCGCCAATGAAGCCAAATCCGCTTTCCTGGCGATGATGAGCCACGAAATCCGCACCCCGATGAACGCGATCATCGGGATGACCAGCCTGCTGGGCGATACCCCCCTGACAGAGGAGCAGCAGGATTTCGTCGAGACCATCCGCACCAGCGGCGACGCGCTGCTTACCCTGATCAACGACATTCTGGACTTTTCAAAAATTGAATCCGGCAAGATGGAGCTTGAAAAGCAGCCCTTTGAGCTGCAGGCGGTCATGGAAGAAGCCATTGACCTGGTGGCAATGCGCGCCACGGAAAAAGAGCTGGACTTAATTTTGCTGGTGGATGAAAAAGTGCCCGGGATGATCATTGGCGATGTGACCCGTGTCCGGCAGATCCTGGTTAATTTACTCAGCAACGCGGTCAAGTTTACCGAACGCGGGGAAGTGGTTCTGGAGGCCAAAATGGATCCCCAGGCGCCCGAAACGGCGGATGGCCGCATCTCGCTCTTGATCAGCGTTCGAGACACCGGCATCGGCATTCCCCCGGACAAAATGAACCGCCTCTTCAAATCCTTTAGCCAGGTGGATTCCTCAACCACCCGGCAATACGGCGGAACCGGTCTGGGGCTGGCGATCAGCAAACGTCTGACTGAGTTGATGGGCGGCACCATGTGGGTCGAATCCACCGTGGGAAAAGGCTCCACATTTTACTTCACCCTGCCGGTGCAGACAGCCGATGGTCTGGCTCGCCCCCACCGGGCTGAAGTGGATGTAAATCTGGAAGGGAAACGCGTACTGCTGGTGGATGATAACCCCACCAACCTGAAACTGCTTTCTCATCAGTCCAAGACCTGGGGGATGATCCCGGTTCTGGCGGCTTCAGGACCGGAGGCGTTAACCCTTCTTGCCAGGGGGGAGGCATTTGACCTGGCTGTGTTGGATATGCAAATGCCCGAAATGGACGGGGTTGAACTGGCCCAGCGCATCCGCGCCTTACCCGGTACCGCGGATATGCCGATGATCATGCTGACCTCGCTTGGCTACCGCGACCAGCGCGCCACCGCTGACCTTTTCTCAGCGTTTTTGAATAAACCAATCAAGACCAACCAGTTGTTTAACACTCTGGTGTCTGTGCTCGCCCCCCTGGAAGCCAAGAAAACCAAGACTTCGGAATTGAAAGTGCAGATTGACCCGAACATGGGGGTGCGGCTGCCGCTGCATATCTTGCTGGCAGAGGATAACCTGGTCAATCAAAAGGTCGCCACCCGCATGCTGCAAAAGCTGGGCTTTCGGGCCGATGTGGTTGCCAACGGGGTAGAAGTCCTTCAGGCATTGGGACGCCAGTTTTATGATGTGGTATTTCTGGATGTGCAGATGCCGGAAATGGACGGTCTCGAAGCCGCCAGGAGAATCCGCCAGATGTTTAGCGGTAAGCTGCGCCCCCGCCTGATCGCCATGACGGCCGCCGCCATGCAGGGGGACCGCGAGCTGTGTTTTGAAGCCGGCATGGATGATTACATCAGCAAACCGGTGCGGCCTGAAGAGCTGGTGAGAGCCCTGGAACAATGCCGGCCGCGCCCTGTCCCGGAAACCGCGCAGCCGCCGGCGGAGCCGCCAACCCGGCCAGAGGAAAAAGATGAAGATATCGCCTCCGCACTTTCAGCCAGCCTGGGCTTTGAAGCCAGCCCGGATATCCTCCTGGACCTGGTGACCCTCTTTCTGCAGGAAACTCCTTCTCTGATGGATACCATCCGGGTGGGTCTGGCGGAGGGCGACTGGCCGGCGATGATCCGGGCAGCGCACACCCTGAAATCCAACGGGGCGACATTTGGCGCGGAGAAACTGCGCGAGCTGGCGGCCCAGATTGAACAGAACGGCCGGGAGGGGAAGACAGAATCGCTCGCTCCGCTGGTGCGCGAGCTGCAGCAGGAATATTCGCGCTTCCGGGCGGTGGTTGAACGCGCAGCTCAAAAATTGCGCTGATTGGCTCTCTAAACCGGACCCAGCCCACCGCTTAAAGGGCAGACGGCCAGTTTCAGTCTGGTTTTGGGTCAGACCTTGCTGGCTACCCAGGCGGCGATTGCAAACAACACCGGCGCGGCCGCGATGGCCAGGATCAAAGCAGTAATGATACCCGTGCCGCCGCCAAAAGCAGCCAGGAGGGCCAGAAGAAGATACACCCCGGCGGTGATCCCCCCGATCACCCGGTAAGGCGCTTCCGCCTTGGCCGGGTAAAGGTTGGCGAACACCTGGCCGGTGCCGGCTTCGACCAGCGCCGTGTAGCTCTTGTTTTGATATTGATATTTGAAATGATACACCGGCACATGCACCAGGCTGCTCTCGCGGATTTCGACTTCTCCGTTTTGCTGCTTCAGCCAGGCAAGGGCTGCCTCGACCGGCACGCTGGGAGCGGTCGATTGATTTTCCAGTTCGGGAGAATAGGGCTTGAGATCCCCGGCCGGCACGGACAGAGCCCGGATTTCGGTGACCGCGGTGGCGGCCGCGGGTTCAAGGCTGATGCCTTCCCGTCCTGCCTGAGCCCAGCGGAAATACCACAGCGGAAAATATTCAAAGGTTTGAGCGCTGATCACGGCTTTTTTATCCAGGTCTTTAATCGTCTGCGAGCCGGACATCCAGCGCTTGAGCGCGCCCAGAGCCTGATCCGGGTTCAATGTGGGGGAAAGCTGGTAATGAAAGACCACCCGGGTCTTATCCACAAACACGGCCGATCCGCAGTAGGGGCAGTTCAGAAAAATCTGCCCTTCCTGCAAGTGAAGCTCGCCGCCGCATTGTGTGCAGGTCAGCGTGCGAACAGGTGAAGCCGTTTCTTGGCCAGTGTTCATGAATTCATTATAGCCAAAAACCCGCAGACCCGGTGATTTGTTATAATCTAGCGATGAGGAAAAATAATATGTCCGCGAATGACCAGATGATCCTGCAGGGAAAAGTGGAAGAAGCGCTTGGCTGTCTGCGCGACAAACAGTACGACCTCGCGCTGGAAAAACTGGACGCCCTACTGGAAGAAAAGCCGGATTCACCCCTGTTCAATTTCTATAAAGGGGTTGCCCTGAGCGAAAACGGACAGGAAGACGTTGCCGCTGACTTTTTTAGCAAGGTCAAAGACCCGACCGCGCAGTGGTTTCGACTGGGTATCCTGGCGGTTAACATGAAATTTGATCCGGAACGCAGCATCCATTACTTTGACCGCGTCATCCAGCTCAATCCAGGCATCAGCGCTGCCTGGTTCAATAAAGCCCTCCTGCTTGAAAAATCCGGCCGGCTGGAAGAAGCCCGCGCGGCTTACCGGAAAATTTCCCTGCGGCGGGATATCCTGATTCGCATGGTATTACCCCTGGTTTCGATGCTGCTCGCAGGCGTCATAGTGTGGGGCACGTTTCAGGGGTGGATGTTCGCGGGAGCGTCCGAATTTATTCGTCTGTTTGTCCCGTTTATCTTTGTGGTGATTTTCATCAGTTCCCTGCGTTCCCTGATCAGCGGAACCCAGACCGTGCGCTTGATCTACAGCAAGCAGACCGGCAAGTTGGAAGGCGAGAAATAAAAGAAAACCGGCCGCCGGCCGGTTTTTTCTATCTTCAGTACTGAATCGGGTTCCGGGCGACGTCCAGCACCATCTCCTGAAAAGCCCGGGCGGCGGCGTGGCAGTCTGGCTGTTCGCCGCATAAAATCGCTCCCATAAAGTTGGTTTCGGAAGGCGGGGCGGTATAGGACACCACCCGCACCGCCGCCGCTTTCAAAGCGGCGTCCAGTCCGAGCGTGCCTTCCAGCGGGGGGGCGATCAGGTAAGCCAGCGGAGTCCCTTTGGGCACCGCGCAAACTTTCGCCAGGTAAGCGCCGCAGGCTGAGATCACGTGGGGGAAGAAGCCGATTGTGCCCTCAGGGTTGGCCGAGTACCACAGGGCTTTCTCTGTCAGGTAATACACGGCCGCTTCCAGCCCCGCGCGCACTTCAGCGGGGGTGGGACCAGCCAGCATGGCGATAATTTCGCCTGAAAGCGGGCCGGAGGCGTGCCGCGCGCCGGCGTAGAAGGAATGCGCATAGACGACCTCAACATCCGCCATTTTGGTCGCTTCATCGATCGAAACATAGGTGGCGTCGTCGTTATCGGCGGTTAAGACCCCCAGGCTGCGCTGGTCAGGCTTCAATTTTAGAGTTTCAGCCAGCCCCGGGGCGATATTGGAAATCAGACGCACGGCCAGCGGCCGGGCGATGATCGGATCCAGAATTGCCATCTTATCGTCCTCCGTCTTCCTGAAGTCTGAGCTTAACGCCGGAAGCCCCGGCTTTAATCATTTTCTGAGCCAGTTGAAGCGCGTACGCCCCGGCTTCCAGCGGGTTGGTGCCCCCGCCGTCATAAATATTGCAGATCACATCCCGATCCGCGTCGCTGTGCCCGCTTTGAGGACGGTACCCCATATAAATGCTCATCGATTCTGCCCGGCCTAAACCGGGCCGCTCGCCAATCAAAAGCATCACCACCTCCGGTTTCAGCGTTTCGCCGATGTCATTCATCACCCCGACCCGGCAGTACTGAATAAAGAAAGGTGTGCCAAAGGATAAGCCGGCTGATTGCGCCCCGCTTTGAAGCACCGGCAGGATTTTGCCCAGATTGGCTTCAATCGCGGCTGCTGAAAGTCCGTCTCCAACGCAGACCTGAAGGGCTGCGCCCGGCTGGCAGCGCTGGCGTAAAATTTCGCGCGCGCTGTCGCTTAACTGGCGCCCCAGGTCTGGGCGCAGCAGGTACTCTTCCTTGCCTCCCGTGATGCGGGTTTGCACGCTGAACAGGCCCATCTGTTCCAGCAGCGCCGGGTCCACGTCCCGCCAGAGGGCATCCTGGGTGATGGCCGCGTCGGCGGCGAACAGATTCAGGGCGCGGGTGCGCGGCCGCGGGCCCGAATGCCCGGCCCCGATTCGCGCCGGGGTCACGCTCATCAACGCCTGAAGCCCTTCCGCGCTGACTGGCCGGTCAACCCCGCCCTGCGCGCGCTGTTCTGCCGCGGTGATATCGGGCAGGTCCAGCCGCAGCTCGCCCCCGGTTTGCCTGCCTCTGGCGGTCGGGGCAGACGCGGTGTTCGCCGGCGGTGTGGGTCGATTGGGCGTTTCCAGCGGGCGAATCAACCCGGCGGCGCTCAATTCGCGCATTACCCGGTCAATTAATTCATCGAAATGGTCTGCATCACTCATGGCTGCACCTGTTTTACCGGCTTAAGAAAAAAGAAGGATCGCCGGCTTTTTCCGTCAAGCGGCCGTCTTTGAGAAGGCCGATCGATTCCATCCACTGCTCAAACTCCGGGGCGGGACGCAGCCGGAAGAGCTGGCGCAGGGTCGCGGTATCGTGGTATGAGGTCGACTGATACGAAAGCATGCTGTCGTCCGCTCCCGGCACGCCCATGATAAAGTTGCAGCCCGCGGCCGCCAGCAGCACGGCCAGGTTTTCATTGCCGTTCTGGTCAGTGCGGGCGTGATTGGTATAACAAACATCGCAACCCATCGAAATACCGCTCAGTTTTCCCATAAAATGATCTTCCAGCCCGGCGCGGGTGATTTGCGCGCTGTCGTACAGGTATTCGGGACCGATGAACCCGACCACCGTGTTGACCTGAAAAGGATCATAGCGGCGAGCCAGGCCGTAATTTCGCGCTTCCAGCGTCAGCTGATCCCAGCCGTGGTGCGCATTTGCGCTCAAAGCGGATCCCTGCCCGGTCTCGAAGTACATATAGTGCGGGCCGGCGGGGTAACAGTGTTTTTTGGCCAGTTCGTAGGCTTCATCCAGCATCCCGACAGAGATGCCAAAACTTTCATTCCCTTTCTGAGACCCGCAGATGGATTGAAACACCAGCCCGACGGGCGCGCCGCTTTGCAGGCAGCGCATCTGCGTGGTCACATGAGCCAGAACGCAGTTCTGGGTGGGAATTCCCCAGGTCTTGATCACCTCATAGCTCATTTCCAGCAAACGGGCAACCGAGGAATAAGAGTCGTCCACGGGATTGATGCCAATCACGGAATCGCCCGAACCAAATGACAAACCTTCGTAGATCTCCGCCCGAATGCCCTCCGGCGAGTCGGTCGGGTGATTGGGCTGCAGCCGGCTGGAAAGGGTGCCGGCCAGGCCCATGGTGTTATTGCAGTGGCGGACAACCCGGATTTTGCTGGCGGCATAAATCAGGTCAAGATTGGACATGATTTTCGCAGCCGCTGCCACCATCTCCGCGGTCAGACCCTTGGAAACCAGGGCGATATCTTCTCCGCTGGTGGTATCAGCCAGAAGCCACTCGCGCAATTCGCCCACGGTCCAATCCTTGATGCGCTCATAAACCGCTCGATCAATGCCGTCCTGGATGACGCGGGTAACCTCGTCCTGTTCATACGGGGCGACCGGGTTTTCAAATAACACCCACAGCGGCAGTTCGGCGAGCACGATTTTGGCGGCGGCGCGCTCTGCGGCCGTTTCAGCCGCGACCCCGGCCAGGCGGTCTCCTGATTTTTCTTCATTCGCTTTCCCCATCAGGATGCGCACATCTGGAAATTCGTATACTTTTCCAAACATTCTGGTTCTGAGCAGCATATCTGCCTCTAATGATAGAAAATTAAAGTCTTCACGCTCACCGGCACGACCCTGCCGTCCATCATCGGGGCGCCAATGTCAATATAATCGCCCTCTTCCAGCCCGACCTGGTCTATCACCAGCAGCGGTCGGCTTCCCATCAATCCTTTCAGCGTCTGACCCACTGCGCGGGCGTAATCCTGCCGCAGGATCACGATCAGCGGCTGGCGGGGAGGGAGGTTCAGGGAAAAAGCGTGCAGCCCGGCGGCAAGCTGCACCAGCAGGGCGTAGTCCAGCGCGCGGTCCAGGTCAAGCGCCACGGCAAAAGGCTCCATGATCGTCTCGACATCCCAGCGCTGTAAAGACTGGACAATCGCCCCGGCCACACTCTGCGGCGCCAGGCTGTTTCCGCTCAGGTCGGTGCGGATCACCGGAATGTTTTTCAACGGCAGCAGCCCTTCTTCCGCCCAGATCGTTGACCCGGAAAGGGTGATATGCTGAGAACTGGCTCCCAGAACCGTGGCGTGCAGCGTTTCTGCGGGCTCAACAAGCGGGTATTCCCTGACGGCGGGGTGTTGGCGCAGGCTGTACGCCAGCAGCGGGCCGATATCTCCGTGGATGGAGAGGTCCTTGACGGTCTGAATTGGGATAGGATGGTAAAAGTAGTAACCGACCCCGCCGGAAAACATCAGGGTTCGTCCTTTACCGCTGACCGGGGTTGGCGGGGTCAGATACAGTTTTTCCGCCAGCGCAGACCGGCCGCCTTCAATTAATTCCACGGTCAAATCAGCCATTACCGCGGTCAGACGTGCCAGATCCGCCAGGGAGGGGATGTCTCCGACCTGTAAATTCAGGTTGAGATGATTAAGGATGATCTGCGCTGGCACGGCCAGATGGGTAATCTTGCCGCTTGCGGGGTCAAGAATAACCATGCGCCCGCCAAAATTCATCGCGGCCGAAGCGGTCAGGCTGCCAAGCTTAAAGATTGCCAGATTGGCGCTTCCGCCGCCGATGTCGACATTGCTGACGGTGGTGAAGTGTTCTCGGGAATAAGCCGCGGCGCCCGAGCCGCGCCCGGAAATCATACTTTCAACATGCGGTCCTGCCACCGTGCAGACAAAGTCGCCTGCCAGATCCGCGATCGATTGCAGAATCCTGTCCGCGTTTTTCTTCTTGGCGGTTTCGCCGGTGATAATGACCGCTCCGGTTTCCACCTGCCGGGGGCCGATGCCTGCTTTTGAAAATTCGCCGCGGATAATGGCAGCCAGACGCTCGGGATCGATCGTTTCGCTGTCTGTCAGCGGGGTAAAGTAAACCGGCGAGCGGTAGATCACCTTCCGATCCGTCAATTCAATTCGCGGAGCCTGGCCTGCCCTGGCGGTATCTGCCAGGTTAAGCTGGCTGAAGACGACCTGGGTGGTAGTCGTGCCGATATCAATTCCCACGCTGATGACCTGGCGGTCTGCCGGCATACCTGTCCTCCGATAATTCTTAGTTTGTCTATTATCGCATAAAATTTTGGGCCAGTGGGGCGGAGGAAAACCGGATAATTTTTATAAAAATATAGAAATTCATCCCGTTATCCCCTTTTATTTTTCCCTAAAACCCCTTATACTAATCTCATCAAAGTGGTAACACTTTGCGGCCTGGGGTCCAGATTTCAGGTCGCCGGTAACAAGTACCATTTCAGCGTGGTGAGTTACCATCAAAAAATTTTTCTTCATTTTTAGGAGGAGCTAATGACCAAGAAATTTGCGTTTGTGCTGATCGCCCTGGTACTGCTGGCGACTGTGCTGTCGGCTTGTGGCGGCGCCAAAGTTGACCCCTTGCTCGGCAAGTGGATTGACGAAGTGGGTGACACCTGGGAATTTGTGGCTGGTGGCAACCTTAACGCGGTTGCCAGCGGAACCAATTACACCACCACCTGGAAGTATGTGGACAACGATACCATCACGATTGATTTCGGTCCCATCCTGACCCAGGCTGGCGATCCCAACGCGGTCCTCACCCTTGATTTCACCATCAGCGGCGATAACCTGACCCTCAAGTTCCAGAACGGCCAGGAAGTACCCCTGAAGCGCGTGAAATAATTCCGCGATCAGGAGCAAGAACCCGCCCAAAATGGCGGGTTCTTTTTAATTGTAAAATCGCAGCGGCACGCATATAATGATATTGGACAGATTTGAATTAATGACATCTTCTCGCAGGTATCTGTCCGCCCAATCAACCGCCTGCGAGCGTTGCGAGCGCTCGCCAGCCAGACAAAATTTTTGGAGGAGATGATCGAATGTTTCGCAAGTCTGCCTTACTCTTCGTTGTTCTGACCCTGTTTGCTGTAGCCCTGTCAGCCTGCGGTCCGAATGCTGCGACGGTCGCCACCATGACTGCCATGGCAAATGACCTGAATAACGCCAAAACGCAGCTAAACCAGGCAAATGCTCAGGTGGCTGATCTTCAGACAAAGCTGGATTCAGCCTACGCTGAACTGACCAAAGTCGCCCCGCCCCCAAGCCCAGTGGATAACCTTTATGGAAACTGGATTGATGAAGTCGGCGACACCTGGAATTTTAAGAAAGACGGCACCCTGGATGCGGTTGCCAGCGGTAAACCGGTAACCACCACCTGGTACGCGGTTGATAACGATACCATAGTGATTGACTTTGGTCCGGTTTTAAACAAAGTGGGTGATCCGAACGCCATTCTGACCCTGCAGTTTGTAATCAGCGGCGATAAGCTCACCCTGACCTTTGCCAACGGCTCGCGCGTCCCGCTGACCCGGGTGAAATAAGCCCTTATGATCAAAAACACGCCGCCTAAAAAGGCGGCGTGTTTTTATTTCCTTTGCTCTTTTTGCGAATATCGGCAGGCGGGCAGACAAATCAGGATTAACCCCACCGCGGTTAATACAAAAGCGGTTGTGAACAGGGGGTCAAAATAATCAAGGGTCAGCATCTCGCGGATAAACGCGGCCATCGCCAGTGCCAGGGCAATCAGCCCGATCAAGGCGGTTCGGGCGGTAAATCTGCTCAGGCGCTGCGGAGCCAGATAAATCAGAAATCCCAGCATGGTAACAAGCGGGATCAGCAAGGCCGGGATGCCTGCCGCCAGGTAAAACCAGCCAGAACCGCCGAGCGCGTCCGGGTTGGATAGATCTGCGAGGCGCGCCAGGGTAGAGGCGTGGAAAAGGAGCGCATTTGGACCCGGAATAAACAGGGTCAGGCAAAGGAGCAGCCCGCCGAGCGCCGGCAGCCAGCCCAGCCCGGGCAGCGGGGTTCTCACCGGTGTAACCGCGGCCAGGGCGTTTTGCTTGTCCGCGTCCAGGCTTGCGCCGCAGCGCTGACAGGCCGTTTCATTTTTGGGGTTGAAATACCCGCATTTTTCGCAGATCACATCCACCGCCTTACAGGGTTTTGATGCTTGATTATATCAGGCAGAGGGAAGGGAAATTTCCCCGCAACGGATTTTGTGTTCCCTTTTATCCCTATACATCTGGTCGTCGGCATCCCGTATCGCTTCGTTAAGCTGGCAGCATTCGCGGGCTGTCGCGCAGCCGATGGAAAGAGAGATCACCGGCAATTGCGGGTTGATCCTGCGATCAGTTTGAAGGGCGAGCTGAACCCGGTTAATTGCCTCCTTGGCTGAGGTTGGGTCCGTTTCTGGCAGCAAAACAGCAAATTCGTCCCCTCCCAGGCGCGCGACGATGTCTTCCGCCCGGAAGCAATTTTGCAGCAGGCGCGCCACCCTTTTCAGCAGTTCATCGCCGACGACGTGGCCCAGTTGATCGTTGACTTTTTTCAGGCCGTCCACATCCGTCATCATGACGCTGATCGGATACGATCGGCTGTTCTGCAGCCGTTCGATTTCAGTCTGAAAAAATGCCCGGTTAAAGAGGCCGGTCAGCGCGTCGTGGGTGCTGAGATATTTTAATTCTTCCTCTACCCGCTTTCTTTCGTTGACTTCATCCAGCAAGCGTTCACCCCGTTCGTGCAGGGCCGCGACGGTGCGCTCTACCTGGCGTTGGGCGAAGCGGAATATCAGGAAAAAGCCAGTCAGCAGGGATAATCCCCCGGCGGTAACCCCCAGCTTTTCAGGCCAGCCCAGCCAGGGGTAGGTCAGCCCAAAGATAAGATAGGTAATAATGCAGATCAGCAGGACTGCGATCTCAAGCCGATTTCCAAACAGCGTGCCGGAAAGGAAAATAGCCAGGACAAAAGCCAACGCCAGCAGTGTATCCGGCCCTTCGATGGCGACACCCAGGGTGCCCAGGACGACAAAGAACAGCAGGTCGAAGCCGCTCACCAAAGCCCAGTCCCCGCGCGCCGCGCTGACCGCGGCCAGGACTGCCATGAATTGACCGCCCAGACAAAGGTTCAAAATGAAATACCGGTTGGCGATTTCCCACCAGCCGACCAGCACTTCAATCGTTAGAATCGTCAGACAGACCCAGGCGACCAGGAACACGCCGCGGGCCAATTTTTTTCGATGCTGGCGAATATCAAAGGATATGGCCGTTGCGTGCCTTTGAGACAGCCGCTGAAGGATTCCCCTCATTCCCTCTTCTCCAGGCTGAATGCCGACCAGGCGCTTCCAGGGGTGAGCTTTGTTTACCGGCGAGTATACAGATGTCTCTTGTTGTCCTTCCGGCCTGGATTTATACTTTTGTTTACAATAGCACAATTTTTATTAGAATACATTAGACAACTGCTGGCGAACCACGATTGCGTTTTCCGGCCTGTTGCGAGAGGGCGACTCTCATGGAAACCGACAACATGAACCCTGGAGCGGAGATTTATTCCACCTGGTGTGAGATTGACCTGGATGTTCTGAGTCAGAACGTGCGCTACCTGAAAAAGCGCAGCGGCACCGGCATGATGGCCGTGGTGAAAGCCAACGGTTACGGGCACGGTTTGGTGCCGGCTGCCCGGGCGGCCAGGCTTGGTGGGGCTGACTGGCTGGGCGTGGCCCGGCTCGAAGAAGCGGTCTGGCTGCGCGAGGAAGGAATCACCGGTCCGATCCTGGTGCTGGGCTACACCGCCCCGCAGCGGGCTTCGGAAGCGGCTCATTATGATGTCAGTCTGACGGTTTATGACCGCTCGCTGGCGGCTCAGTTAAACCGCCAGGCAGCCGGGCTTAAACAAAAAATCAAAGTCCACGCGAAACTTGATACCGGGATGGGCCGGCTGGGTGAGCTGGTTGAAAACAGCCAGGATTTGCTGCGCGCCATCGCCGGGTCGGAAAACCTGGAACTGGAAGGCCTGTTTACCCATTTCGCCCGCGCGGATGAGCCTGAACGCCCGGAGACGGCCGAGCAGATTCAGCGGTTCAGCGCCGCTGTGCGCCGCGCGGAACAGGAAGGCTTGCGGCCGCGCTGGGTGCATGCCTGTAATTCCGCCGGCACGCTGTACTTCCCCGAAGCGGCTTTTGATATGGTGCGCTGCGGAATCGCGATTTACGGCCTGCACCCGTCCAATCTGGCGCCGCTGCCTCCCGAAGTCCGCCCGGTCCTTTCCTGGAAGACGCGCCTGGTGTCGGTAAAGACCCTGCCGCCCGGCTCGGGTATTGGCTACAACCACCGCTACGTCACCCGCGCTGCCGAACGAATCGGCGTCATCCCGGTCGGCTACGCGGATGGTTTTCGACGGCGGCTGGGGAATTTTGCCCTTGTCGCCGGAAAGCGCGTAAATGTGGCCGGGGGGGTCTGCATGGATCAGTGTATGCTTCAACTGGATCCGATTCCCCAGGCTCAGATTGGCGATGAGGTGGTTTTGATCGGCGCGCAGGCGGGTGAACAGATCACGGCTGAAGAAGTCGGTGAAGCCTGGGGAACAATTAACTACGAAGTCACCTGCGGTCTGGCGGCGCGCGTGCCGAGGTTTTACCGCGGTCAGGCGGCCGGGGGGATGCTCATTGGCTGAATCAGCGGCAACCCGGCGCTGGCAGCTGGCTGATCCTATTCCCGCGGAGATTTCCGCGGAACTGGCGGCTTATTCTCCTGTTATGCGTCAGCTGCTCTTCAACCGCGGAATCCATACCGCGCGGTCAGCCCAGGAATACTTCGATGATTCCGGGCTGTATAACCGGCCGGAGTATGACCCCTTCCGACTGCCGGGGATGGAGGCGGCTGTTGAGCGCCTGCTGGCTGCCATCCGCGCGGGGGAACGCGTGGCTGTTTATGGCGACTACGATGTGGACGGCCTGACCGCTGTCGTCCTGATCACCCAGGTGCTGGAGGAACTGGGGGCTTCCGTACGACCTTACATCCCCAACCGGTTTGAAGAAGGCTACGGGTTAAATTCGGATGCTGTGGATACCCTGGCGAACGAGGGTATTCGCCTGATTCTGACGGTTGATTGCGGCATCCGCTCGGTGAATGAAGCCTTGTACGCGCGCGAGCGGGGTGTTGACCTGATCATTAGCGATCATCACGAACCCAAAGAGGTCATACCGGATGCGCTCGCGGTGATCTGCCAGAAGCTGCCCGAAAGCGCCTATCCCAACCGCAATCTGGCCGGGGTCGGTTTGGCGTTTAAGCTGGCTCAAGCGCTGCTTAAACGCACGGGGGTGTTTATTCCCCAGGCAGAAGAATGGCTGGACCTGGTGGCGCTGGGAACGGTGGCAGACATCGTGCCACTCACCGGCGAAAATCGCTCACTGGTGCGCAGCGGGCTGCGCTTACTGCGCCAGGGAACCCGCCCCGGCGTTATTTCCCTGGCCGGGGTCGCGGGGGTCAAACTCAACCGCCTGACCGCGGCGGATATTGGCTTTCTGCTCGCCCCGCGCCTGAACGCCAACGGGAGACTGGATACCGGCCTGAAAGCGCTGAGCCTGTTAATGTCCAGAGACCTGTACGAAACCGGCTATCTGGCGCAGGAACTGGATGTTCAAAATCGCGAGCGCCAGGAATTGACCCGCAGCATCCAGGCGGCCGCGGAGCTCCTGGCTGATCCTTCCAGCGGATTGATCTTTGCGGTTCACCCGGAATTTAATCAGGGCGTGGTTGGGCTGGTGGCATCGCGGCTTTCCGAAACGTATTACCGTCCGGCGGTGATTGGCCAGCAAATGGAAGCGTTCACCCGCGCCTCCTGCCGCAGCATACCGGAATTTCACATCACCCGCGCGCTGGACGAATGCGCGGATTTAATGGAACGCCACGGCGGGCACGCTGCCGCGGCCGGTTTCACCATCCGCAATGAGCGGGTTCCGGAGCTGCGCCAGCGTCTTGAGGCAATTGTCCGCCGCGAACTCGACGGCGCTGACCTGCGGCCGCTGCTGCGCGCGGATATGGTGCTGGAATTTAACCAGTTAAACATAGCTCTGTACGAGGATATTGGCCAGCTTCAGCCAACCGGCGAAGGCAACCGGGATGCCGTTTTTGTTTCCCGCAACGTCACCGTCCGCCAAAAACGCCTTGTGGGAAAGGATAACGCCCATTTGAAACTGGTCTTAAAGCAGGGGCAGATCAGTATTGATGCGATCGCCTTCAATCAGGGGAAACTGGCCCCTGAGCTGCCGGATGTGGTGGATGTGATGTATCACTTTGAGATCAATGAATACAACCAAATCGAAAATTTTCAGCTGCGCATCAAAGACATCCGCGCGGCAGGCAGCGTAGATGGAATCCAGGCCTAGCCGCCCGGCTGCGCTGCTGGCAGCGCTGGCGGTGACGTTGTTGTGGTCCACATCCTGGGTCCTGATTAAGATCGGTTTGCGTGAAATTGGCCCGCTGCTCTTCGTCGGGCTGCGTTATTTTCTGGCGTTTATCCTCCTGCTCCCATTCGGGCTGCGCCCAGCGGGTAGAAGGGAGATAAAGAACCTTTCCCGCGGTCAGTGGCTCACCCTGATTTTCCTGGGGGTCTTTTATTACTTCGCCACCCAGAGCGCGCAGTATGTCGGGCTGGCGTTCCTGCCTGCGGTTACGGTCAGTTTGATGTACAACCTTTCTGCCACGTTGGTGACGCTGCTGGGCATCTGGCTTTTGCGGGAAATTCCGACTGTCCTGCAGTGGCTTGGCGCCGGGGTAAATCTGGCCGGGATCATCCTGTACTTTACCCCATTGGATATCCCGCCCGGAGCCTGGATCGGGCTGGGGGTGGTCAGCATTGGCGTGCTCAGCAACGCGGTCAGTTCGGTGGTCAGCCGCGGCCTGAACCGCGAACTGGTGATCAGTCCTCTGACGGTCACCCTGGTGAGTATGGGGATTGGCGGGGCTCTGATGCTGATTACCGGGGCGGCGGTGGAAGGATGGACCGCGCTCTCCCTGACCGGCTGGGGGATCCTCATCTGGCTGGCCGCCGTGAATACCGCGCTGGCGTTCACACTGTGGAATTACAGCATGCGCACCCTGCAGGCGATGGAAACCAGCCTGATCGGCAATCTGATCCCTGTTTTTGTGGCGGTGCTCGCGATCTGGCTGCTAGGGGAGCAGGTTACAGCCCGTCAGGTCGCGGGCATCGTCCTGGCGTTGGCTGGCACGATCATGGTGCAAATGCGCCGCCTGCCGGGCAGCCTGACGAAACTGTAAACCTGTCTGCAGACGCGCTGCCGGTCTTCCACGTGCTATAATTTACGTGTTACCTGATGATCTCTGGTCAAGGCGGAGGAGGAAAGATGACCACTCCCAAACCGGTTCCCACAGCCCCGTTCCCTTCTTCAGGGTTTGTCCCCCCACCGATCACAAAAGTGGAAGATACCGGCTTGTCGGCGCTCTGGCTGCAGGACCTGGTGTTAAAAATCCTCTATTTTCAGGGGTATATGACCGGTTTTAAGATTTCAGAGGCCATCGCCCTGCCTTTCAGCGGCATCGTGGATCAGATCATGGATGCGCTCAAGCGCGATAAACTGATTGAGGTGCGCACCTCCCAGATGGGACTGGGGGAGGGGGCGTATGTGTACGCCATCACCGGCGCCGGGATCGCCCGGGCGCGGGAGGCGCTGGAGCGCAGTCAGTACGCCGGCCCCGCGCCGGTGCCGATTGAGGTTTACAACGAATCCGTGCGCCGTCAAAGCCGCTCGCGCGTTCAGGTAACCAGTAAGCACATGCGCCAGGCGCTGGGGCAGCTGGTGCTTTCTGAAAAAACTTTCCATAAACTGGGCCCGGCGGTAAATTCGGGAACCTCCATCTTCATCTACGGTCCTCCGGGAAACGGAAAAACCAGCATCGCCCGCGCGATTGGCAACCTGGTGTTGGCTCAGACCATGTATATTCCCTTTGCCATCTATGTGGACGGGCAGGTGATTAAAATGTATGACAATGTCAATCACCAGCTCGCCCCCGAAGATGAAGTCACCACCGCCGGTACCGGCGCGCTGCGCACCGGCACAAAACGCGACCCGCGCTGGCTGCGCATTCGCCGCCCCTTTGTGATGGTTGGCGGGGAATTGACCCTCTCCGGCCTCGATCTGGTATTTGATGACACGGTGAAATATTATGAGGCTCCGTTCCAGGTGCGCGCCAACGGCGGCATCTTCCTGATTGACGACTTCGGCCGCCAGCAGGTCCGCCCCCGCGATCTGCTCAACCGCTGGATCGTCCCGCTGGAAAACCGCATTGATTACCTGTCGCTGCACACCGGCCGAAAAATCGAGGTTCCTTTTGATGTCCTGGTGATCTTTTCGACCAACCTGCCGCCGCGCGACCTGGTGGATGAAGCCTTCCTGCGGCGTTTGCGGCATAAAATCGAGATCACCGATCCCTCGTATGAAGAGTATCGCGAGGTCTTCCGCCGGGTGGCCTCCAGCAAGGGAGTGGCGTATTCCGACCAGGGTCTGGCTTACCTGCTGCAGGAATGGTATATCAAGCGCAACCGCAAGCTGCGCGCTTCTCACCCGCGCGACCTTTGCGATCAAATTCTGGATATCGCTCATTACATCGGTCAGGAACCAGCCATGACCCGCGAGATGCTCGACCGGGCGGCTGAATCTTATTTCGTGGAACTATGAACCTGCTGACATCCCTTCAACAACCTGTGATCTTTGCCCACCGCGGCTCCTGCGCCTATGCGCCGGAAAATACCCTGGCTTCCTTTCAACTCGCGCTTCAACATCAGGCGGACGCGGTCGAACTGGATGCGAAACTTTCTGCCGACGGGCAGGTGGTCGTCATTCATGACCAGACGGTTGACCGCACCACCAACGGCAGCGGCAAGGTCAACCAATTGCCCCTGGCTGCTTTAAAAGAACTGGACGCGGGCGCTTTCTTTGGCCCCCAGTTCGCCGGCGAGAAAATTCCGACCCTGGCGGAAGTTTTTGAAAGCATCGGCGCCAAACTTTACATCAACATTGAACTCACCAATTACGCCAGCCCCCTTGATGGGCTGGTGGACAGGGTTTGTGCCCTGGTTCAGCGGTATGGGCTGGAAGATCGGGTGATGTTTTCGTCTTTCAATCCCTTTAACCTGCTGCGCGCCGGCAGGCTGCTGCCCGGCGTTCCGCGCGGGATGCTGACGTTTGAAGGCGCCAGCGGGGCGTTCCTGCGCGGCTTGCCCGGACGCTGGGCTGGTCCCCAGGCGCTCCATCCGTATCTGGACGACGTCACCCCGGAGCTGGTCGCTTCGGAGCATTCCCGCGGAAGGCGCGTGCACGTCTGGACCGTTAACCAGGAACCCGACCTGCGGCGCATGCTCGCTTGTGGTGTGGACGGCCTCTTCACGGATGATCCCCCCCTGGCGCGAAAATTACTCGGCAGGCAGTGAAGGTGACCGGTCAGCGGCAAATTGCGGACGGCGGGTCAGCCGGCGGGGCGGAGCCCAGGCCGGTTTCCACTCTATTCAAAAGCCGCGGGCTGCTGGCCCGTCTGGCCGTCATCGTCCTGCTGCTGGTCAGCTTGGTCATGCCATCGCTATCGGCCGCGGCCGAACCGGCACCCCAAAGCGATCCCGCCCGCCAGCAGGCTCGCCAGCTGCTGGAAAAACTCACCCCCGCCCAGCGGGTCGGGCAACTGTTCCTGGTAACCTTCCGCGGAACCTCCACCGGTGATGAAACCCAGATTCACGCCCTGCTAACCCGGTACTTTGTGGGCGGGGTGGTTTTAAGAACCTCCAACGACAATTTTTTTGGCCCGGAAAATACCGCTGCCCAGGCGCACGATCTGATTTCTCGCCTGCAGCGCATCAACTGGCAAAATTCTCTTCCGGTTGAAGGCAAATCAAAATCCGGCAGCCCGTATATTCCGCTCTTTATTGCCATTCAGCAGGGCGGGGATTCATATCCTTACGATCAGATTTACAATGACCTGACCCGCCTGCCTTCCCAGCTCTCCATTGGCGCAACCTGGGACCCTCAAAACGCTTTTCAGGCCGCTAGCATTCTGGGTAAAGAATTGAGCGCGCTTGGGGTCAATCTCCTGCTCGGCCCTTCGCTGGATATTCTGGAACCGTATTACGCCGGCATGGGAGAGGACCTGGGCACGGCTACCTTTGGGGGCGACCCGTACTGGGTCAGTGAAATGAGCCGGCAGTATGTTCGCGGGCTGCACACCGGCAGCGCCGGCCGTCTGGCGGTGATCGCCACCCATTTTCCCGGAAAAGGCGGGTCAGATCGCCCGGTCGAAGAAGAAGTGGTGACCATCCGCAAGTCGCTGGAGCAGTTGAAACAGGTGGAGCTGGCGCCCTTCTTCGCGATCACCGGGCAGGCTCGCAGCCGGGAAGAGGTCGCGGACGGGCTGCTGGTTTCGCATATCCGCTATCAGGGTTTTCAGGGCAATATCCGCGCCACCACCCGACCGGTCAGCTTTGATCCGGCCGCGCTGGAAGCGCTGCTCAAGCTGCCCGAGTTCTCTGTCTGGCGCGAAAATGGCGGGCTGTTAATCAGTGATGACCTGGGCAGTAAAGCCTTACGCCGATTTTTTGATCCCAACAATCAAAATTTCGATGCCCGTCAAATCGCCCGCAACGCGTTTCTGGCCGGGAATGATCTTCTCTTTGCGGATAATTTCATCGCCACCGGCGACTCAGATCCCTACATGACCATCACCCGCACGCTGGATTTCTTCGTCCAGAAATATGCCGAAGATCCGGTGTTTGCCCAGCGGGTCGATCAGGCTGTTGAACGAATTTTGGCGCTCAAATTCCGCCTGTACAGCGAGTTTAGCCCTGAAAATGTGCTCCTGGAAGAAATCGACACTTCGATTCTCGGCACGGGCAGCCCGTTCGCTTTTGAAATTGCGCGCCAATGCTTAACCCTGATCAACCCGGATCCTGAAAATCTGTCCGTAGTGCTTCCCCGACCGCCGGACTACGGGGAAAATATCCTCTTCCTGACCGATGTGGTGCAGGTGCGGCAGTGCAGCAATTGTTTTTCACAGGCGCTGGTGCCGGTTGATGCGTTCCAGAAGGCCGTCGCGCGTTTTTACGGCCCCCAGGCGGGCGGGCGAATTTTCGCCGATTATCTGGATTCGTATTCCTTTGATGATTTGCTTGAATTGCTTAATAATCCATCGTCTCAGGCGAGACTTGAAGCGGACTTACGCCAGGCAGACTGGGTGATTGTCGCTTCCAGCGGAATCCGGCCGGACAGGCCCGCCTCGGCGGCATTTCGCCGGCTGCTGTCTGAACGGCAGGACTTGCTGAGGAATAAAAAGGTGATCGTCTTTGCTTTTGGTCCTCCCTTTGATCTGGATTCCACCGATATCAGCAAGTTAACTGCCTATTACGGGCTGTTCAGCAAGACTCCGCCGAATTTTGAGGTTGCCGCGCGGGCTTTGTTCCAGGAACTGGTGCCCCGCGGCGCGCTGCCGGTATCCTTACCAGCCGTCGGCTATGATTTGATCCAGGCTTTATCGCCTGACCCGACGCAGGTGATTCAGCTGTTTGTCGACCAGGAGCTGTTGAGCGGCGCCCCGCTGCCCACCAACGACCCGCAGCAGCCAACCCGACTGCCGCCGCTATTTAAGGTTGGGGATGTCCTTCCCATCCGCACGGGGACCATTTTGGATACAAACGGTCACGCCGTGCCCGACGGCACGATCGTCCGTTTCACCGTGACTTTGTCCGGTGACCCGGCGACTGCTCAAACTTTTGAGGCAGCCACCAGCGCCGGCCAGGCGCGCGCAACCTACCGCATCCAGACTCCTGGACTGGTCGAGATTCGCGCCAGCAGCGACCCGGCCACCGTGTCTCAGATTCTTTCTCTGGATGTAACCGCCGAAGGCGGTCAGGTGACCGCGATCGCGCCGACCCTTGAGCCAACCGCCACCAGCGATTCAAAGACCGAATCAACGCCGACCCCGTCAGAAACCCCCGCGCCAGAAAAATCGGTACGAGTGCTGCCGGGCATCCTCTTCTGGATGCTCAGCCTGGCTGGCGTCGGCCTGGTCAGTTTTTCTGCTTACCGGCTGGGTCTCAACGGCAGCGCAGCCCGTTGGGGGCTGCGTTACAGTCTGGTCAGCGCGGCTGCGGGCATGCTGGTGTGTTTTATCGGGCTTCTGGTGACGGCTTTGACGGGTGAACCGCTGACCTGGCTTCGCGGGTTGCTGGTCGTGGCCGCCAGCGCTGCCGGCGCGCTGGCCGGATGGGCAGGCGCGTTCCTCTGGCGAAAGATTCTTACCCGCGCTTAAACCCGGTTTCGCGGCTTTCTTATCAGAATCGCTTAAATAAATAACGAAACCAGCAGGCCCAGGACGCCCAGGATAACTGCCGCCGCCGCGATCTGGCGCTCAGGGGTTCGTTTGAGATAATCACGCATTTGAACCGGCCGGCGGATGGGGTTGGGCAGGGTGGGGCGGTCCCAGGTTAACGCGTGAAGGAATTCCTCGGCTGACCCGGGGCGGTCGGAAGGGTGCAGGCTCATGGCCCACAGTATGGCCCGCTCGACTCGCTGGCTGACCGCCGGGTTGATTTGTCGGGGCGGGATCAGCGCGCCGCCGTCCAAAAATCGGTCGCGGGCGTCAGCGGGGGCGCGGTTGGTCAGCAGGTGATACAGGGTCGCGCCAAATGCGTACAGGTCGCTGCGCACATCCGTGTGACCGCTGTCCCCTCCGTATTGTTCCAAAGGGGTATAAATGGCCGTGCCCTGTCCCTGAAGAATGGTGATGGTCACTTCACCGGGGGCTAGAATTTTTACCAGTCCAAAATCCACCAGCTTGACCAGACCGGCCGGGGTGAGCTTAAGATTGCTGGGTTTAATGTCGCGGTGCAAGATTGGCGGCTGCTGCGCGTGCATGTATGCCAGGGCGCTGCCCAGCTGCATGGCCCAGTTGACCACCTCCAGTTCGTCCAGGAAACGGTTTTCGGAGCGGGCTTCGATCATCAGTGTGCGCAAATCTTTTCCCGGGATGTAATCCATCACCAGATAATCGAGCGCTTCGGTGGAAAAATAGTCCGAGACTTTCGGCAGGTTGGGATGATCAAGTTTGGCCAGCACCGTGGCTTCACGGTAAAACTGTTCACGCGCCTCTCTGAGCAGATCCGGCGTAAGGCTGCGGTCATGCTCAACTTCTTTTACCGCGCATTCTCGCCCCCCCAGACGCAGATCCTCAGCCAGATAAATACTGCCCATGCCTCCGCGTCCAATGATACGCTGGATGCGGTAACGTCCGCGCAGGACCTCGCCGGATTTTAGAACCGGCAGGCCGGGCGGAGTATTCTTTGGGCGCGGCGTTTGGATCTTGGGCAACTAATTTCCTCGTCAAGATTTCATCATAGTTGCGTATAATCTGTTATATTATACCCAACGGGGACATGTTCCACCGAAAATGCCTGATTTTCGAGGATAGGAATGGTTAAACCGCTTCGTGAGGAAGAAAAAAGCGATAACCCGGTTTTGATCGCCCAGACCGGCCCCTTGAACGGCCAGCGCTGGACGGTTGTAGGGGAACTGTCTATTGGCCGCGAGCCGCAGTGCGATGTGGTCATTCCAGACCGTCAGGTCTCCCGCTTCCATGCCCGTTTGCGGGACACGCCAGAAGGCGTCCTCCTCGAAGATCTGGGAAGCAAGAACGGCACGTACTGTAATGGAAAAATGTTATCCGCGCCTCAGACGCTAAAAGACGGCGACGTCCTTCAAATCGCGCTGGTCCAGCAGATGGTCTTTTTGAATTCTGATTCAACCATGCCGCTTGATCAGGTTCCGGCGCAGGCGGACCGCTCGGGAAAACTGTTCCTCGATCCGCGCTCGCGCAGGGTCTGGATCGGCGAACAGGAACTGCTTCCGCCCTTATCGCTCCCCCAGTTTCTCCTGCTGCAGTCCCTTTATTTTAATCAGGGCAAAGTGGTCTCGCGTCAGGACTTGATCCTATCGATCTGGGGCGAAGAAGAAGCGGTTGGGGTCAGCGAACAGGCCCTGGATGCGCTGGTGCGCCGGCTGCGCGACCGTCTGGCAGAGCTGGACCGCGAAAACGCTTATGTCTTAACCGTTCGCGGCCACGGTTTGCGTTTGGAAAACCCACGTTTTGATTAACCCCCTTATCTAAAAGACAGCAGGCCGGCGTGCGCCGGCCTGCTGTTTATGTCATCTAGCCCTTTAAGTTACTGGCCATTTGCCGACGCAGAACCTGCCGGTACAACTGCTGAAGCTGTTGGTTCATCTCCTTGGCCTGCTCATCCTCCGCCGTGCGGGCGACCAGGTTATTCAGCATACTGAGAAAATTCTCGGTCACCAGCTCGGATTTTTGATCCAGCAGGGCGGCCCGCGCTTCGTCCGATTCGGCTTGCAGCAGTTCTTCAATAAAAGCCACTTCGGGTGGCGGGGCGGACGCTTTCTCAATCGCCGCCAGAATGCTCTGCAGCCTGGCACTGCGTTCCAGATCCGCCTTCTTTCGTGCGGCGGCGATTTCATCCTGAACAAGCTGCACAAACACCTCGTCCACCATTGGCGCGATCTGCGCAGCAGCCGCATCCAAATCCGGCTGCTTTAATAATTCCTCAATCAGGTCGCGCATTTGTTTGATGCGCGCCTGCATGACTTTGTCAATGTCTTCGGTCAGTTTGAGCAATTTTTCGCGCAGTGCCAGCAGGCGTTCTTTTTCTGCCCCGCTGGCGGAATCAATCCGGCTGCTGAGCAGTTGGAAGAATTCGTAATCCATTCCCGCGCGGGTGTAGCTGACCAGGGTAGTGAGCTGCACATCGCTCGTTGCACCGGTGATCAGATCGACCAGCTTTTCGCGGGTCAGGCCGTCTTTTCCGGCCGCCTGCAGGGCTTTTAATGCCGCTTCGGCGTCTTCAGCCTGTGCCTTTAGTGCTTTGCCAGCCTCGGTCGTGTTCAGCAATTCCTGCTGCAAAGCCGCCAGCGCCCTTGCCGTTTGTTCATCCCCCTGTGAGAGGGTGGCTTCGACCAGTCGGCTGATCAGAGTAAAGAAACCCTGGTCAATCAGGTCGTTTTCCTGCCGGATGATCTCGGCGCGGCTTTCCTGAGAGGCCCCCAGTAAGCGCTGCAGTAAATTCAGCTTTTTCTGCTGGGCATCCAGCATTTCTTTGGTGATGCCGTCTTTTTCCAGGATGGTCTCAACCATCGTCTGGAACGTTAACATGGTTCGCGGCTGGAAGAGATAGGCTTTGCGTTTTTCCACCGGCAGCGCGTTGACCACCCGGGTGATCAGCGGTCCGATCATTTTTTCCTGCTCGTTAACCGGCAGGCCCATTTCGGACGGGAAGAAGGTCAGCAGCAGTTCTTTTTCCGGGTCATGGTACACGATCGGGGTGCTCAACATCCCCTGATACCCGCAATTGGGGCAGCTGGCGGTATTCACGCCGCCGCCAAGCAGCATCTGCTTGGCCTGCGGATTGGTGTTCATGTCAAACAATTGTTCAACATCGGCGATGATCGGCTGCCGGCAGCGCGGGCAGCTGGTTTGCACTTTGGCCATTGAGGTTCCTCTTGCGATTTAATTTCCGCAAATTATACCACTCTGACCGTGCAGCGCCGGCGGAGCGTAGAAGGCTGGCCGCGTTTATTCCCCGCGCGGCAGTGAAAAGCAAATCCGCGCGCCGCGGCTGGCACCGCCGTCCACCCAGATCCTTCCCCCGTGTGCTTCAATAATCGACCGGCAAAGATACAATCCCAGCCCGGCACCTTTGGTATTCTTGACCATTTCCGGCGCGCGGTAAAAGCGGTCAAACACATAGGGGATGTCTTCCGGGGCGATCCCGGGTCCCTGATCGCTGACGCACACGATCACCGTGTCCGGCCGCACCTGCCCGCTGACCACAATTTCGCCGTCCGGCGCGTATTTCAACGCATTGGTCAGCAAATTGTTCAAGACCTGTTCAATCCGGGCTTCATCCGCCATGATAACCGGGAAATCAGCCGGAAAATCAGCCCGCAGCTTCCGCTGCCCGGCCTGGGTTTGAAACCGTTCAATCAGCCGCCTGGCGAGATCGGGCAGGTTCACATCCGCGCGTTTGAGAGAGAAGCCGCCAGCCTGCAGCCGAGAAGCGTCCAGCAGATTCTCAATCATCAGGCTCAACCGGTCAGCCTCTTCTTCAATAACTTCCAGGCCTTCATTCAGAATTTCTTTATCCCATTCGGCGTCCTGGCGGCGCAGGGTTGAGACGTAGCCCTTAATCAAAGCGACCGGTGTTTTTAACTCGTGGCTGACAATCGAGATAAAAGTTGACTTTACTTCCTCGGCCTGGCGGAAACGGGTAATATCCCGCAGGTTGGCGATAATATTGCCTAACCTGCCGTTTTCATCCACCAGCGGGGCGTAAGTAATGCCCACCGGCAGGGGCGGCAGGCTGTCGCTGCGCAGCAGATCACCTTCGACATACAGCGCCGCGTTCTCGGTCAGCGGCCAGCCGTTGGCGACCGCATCTTCGAGCGTTTGACCTTGCGGCGGTTTTGCCCAGCGGATGATTTTTTCATGCAGCTGACCCACGACGTGATCCTGGTCGGTGTTCAACATGCGCAGCAGGGCAGGGTTGCAGCGCTCGATCTGCAGGTCATTTTCCAGGATCATAATCCCGTCGGCCGCGGAATTCAGCAGGGCGTCCAGGCGCTGATTCTCGCGGGTCACAATGGCGTACAACTGAGCGTTCTGGATGGCGATGGCCGCCTGGCTGGCAAAACTGCGCAGCAGCAAGCGGTCATTGGCGCTAAACATGCCCGAATACGAGCGAAAGATAAAGATGACCCCCATCACCCGCTGGCGGGTGGCAAGCGGCAGACCGACCCCGTTGATCAACCCGCCGCTGACCGCCCGGGTGATGTCATTTAATATCCGGTTGATCTCCGGGATTTCCTGAACCGTCGGATCGCCAAATTCCGGCAGATTGCTCAAACGCTGCTCAAGGTAGCGCAGGAAGGCTGGCTGTAAATTGCGCGAAGACTGAATCTGCCAGCTGCCGCGCTCTGAGCGCAGCGCGATCAGACCGGCCTGGCCGGAAAGCAAATCCAGGGATATATCCAGGATGCGGTTGAGCAGATTGTCCAGGTCAAGCTCCTGGGTGAGCGCCTGGGCAATTTCTAACAGGTAATCTCTCTGGCGGACGCGGTAATCGGGCAGCATCATGCCTCCGTTGCGCTGGGGCGTTATCAAAATTGTACCTTAAACGAAACAGCCCGGCAGTTTTGGCCGGGCTGTCGTTTCTGGTCTATTCTTATAGGAGCTTTTCTTCGGCGATGCCGATCGCGTGTTCAAAAATTTCAAGGCCTTCTTCCATCTCTGCTTCGGTGGTGCAAAGCGGCGGAGATACCCGGATCACGCTTTTTCCGCAGCCCAGGGTAAGCAGGCCGTATTCAAAGGCGGTGTCAACCACCAGATCGCGCAGTTCTGCGGCTGGTTCGCGGCTGACCCGGTCGCTGACAAATTCAACCCCGATCATCAAACCCAGACCGCGCACCTGACCAATAGATGGGTGCCGTTCCATCATTTCCGTCAAACGTTTGATTGCCACCGCGCCTACCCGGGCGGCGTTGGCCATATATTCGCTTTCGATCAAAGCCAGCGTCGCCAGCGCGGCTGAACAGGCCAGCGGGTTGCCGCCGTATGTGTTTCCCTGCGCGCCGCGCGGCCAGGTCATGACGCTCTTGCGCGCCGTCAACGCGCCCAGCGGGACGCCGCTGGCGATTCCCTTGGCGATGCAGATCATATCCGGTTCAACCCCGAAATGCTCAATTGACCACCATTTCCCGGTTCGGCCGGTGCCAGCCTGCACTTCGTCGGCAATCAAGAGGATGCCGTGCTGATCGCAGAGACGGCGCAAAGCCGGGAAGAAACCGGGGGTCGGGACAATATATCCGCCTTCGCCCTGGATGGGTTCAACCAGAATGCCGGCGACTTCTTCAGCCGGCAGGAAACGGCCCAGCACTTCGTGTTCAATGTAGTCCACCACCGCCTCACCGTAATCCTGTCCGGGGCGCGCTGCCAGTACCGGACGGTAAGCGTCCGGGAACGGGACGTGGGTGACCCCGTTCATCAATGGATAAAATCCGCGGTGATAATTCGGTTTGCTGGCGGTAAAGGTTACCGCGCCCATCGTCCGGCCGTGAAAACCGCCGGTGAAGCCGATGAACTGGCTGCGGCCGGTTTTATAACGCGCCAGCTTGATGGCGGTTTCCACCGCTTCCGTTCCAGAATTGGTCAAAAAACTGAGCGCGTCTTCCTTAAATGGGGCGATTTCATCCAGCTTTTCACCCAGCCGAACCATGCTGTCGTGGTAAAAGTCGGAGGAAATGTGAATAAATTTTTCGGCCTGATCTTGAATGGCTTTGACCACAGCGGGATGGCTGTGACCGGTCGAAGCGACCGCGATCCCCGCGGCAAAATCCAGGAAACGATTCCCGTCCACATCCCACACCTGGCTGCCTTTTCCATGATCCATTACAAACGGGTAACCGCGCGGGTAGGATGGTGAAATCACCGCCTCATCTCTTTCAATGTATTTCCTGGCCTTTGGACCGGGGACGTTTAACCGCTGCATAACCTGCCTCCGTGGATTTCTGAATGTGATCCCTGCCTGTTTGGGCGAAACCATTGTCTACCCAACCCGGCAGGAATTTGCTCAAGCATTATAGCATTGCCGTAGGGCAGAAACCTATTGCCGGATGTCCACTCTTCCATCGGACTTTTGGCATATTCAGGCGCGTTCATCCCGGATCAGCGCCAAAGCGCCGTACAGGCCGGAATCATCTCCCAGCCCGGCGGGCAGCACGCTCAAATCTTGGAGATATTGCGCTTCCATGACGTGCTGCTCAAGGCCGCGCTGAACGGATTCCATCAGACATTCACCGATCAGGCTGACGCCCCCTCCGAGCACGATGCGCTCGGGATTGAATAAATGCACCAGGCTCGCCAGGGCGGTGCCGATCCATTCGCCGGCGCCGGCGATCGCGCTCAGCGCCAGTTGATCTCCCGCCCTGGCGGCTTCGCCAATCTGCAGGGTCGTGGGCGGCGGTTCGAGTTGAAGGATCGACCGCTCGCCAGCCCGCAGACGCCGCTGTACTTCCCGCGCGATCGCCGGGCCGGAAGCCAGCGCCTCGAGGTGGCCGGGCTGGCCGCAGGCGCACAGCGGGCCGTGCGGGTCCAGCAAAATATGCCCGGCTTCGCTGCCCAATCCGCGGCTGCCGCGCAGCAGGCTGCCCTGGCAGAGGATGCCGGCGCCGATCCCAGTGCCGATGGTCAGGTAGATCAGGTTCTGGCAGCCGCGCCCGGCGCCGTAACGCGCTTCTCCCAGGCAGGCCAGGCGCGCGTCATTATCGATCCGCACCGGGCAGTTAAAAGCCGCTTTAAGGGCGCTCCCGACCGGGAGCTGTTCCCATCCGGGTAGATTGACCGCTCGCTTCATGATCAGGTTGTGCTGGTCGATGATTCCAGGCAGCGCCAGCCCGATCCCGGCGGGCTTGACCCCGTCGGGTAGCAGATCCTGGAGCAGCGGCACCAAGAATTTCAGCCCGTCCGAGCCTGCCGCAGGCGTGCGTTCCCGGATTTGCCGGATCGGCTGATCGTCATGACCAAGAAAACAGGCCGCCCGCAGGTGGGTGCCGCCAATATCCAGCGCCAGATATGCTTCCATATCTGTTATTCTAACCCAGGTAAAATGAGGTCGTACAGCCCTTTGTGCGCGTTATTGACGCTCGTACTGATTCCTGCTATTATTCAATTTCAATGCCCAGAAAAACAAATGCAAAATGGTTTCAGCGCCTGCGGCAGTCTTTCCATCTTGCCCTGCGCTGGCTCATTCCTGGTATCGGTGTAAAACGCTGGATCGCGGTTATCCTGGCCGGGACCACCCTGATCGGCCTTGGTTTTGCGGTGCTGGTCATCGACCTGTACCGCAACGCCCCGGACACCTGGTGGCTGCCTGTTCTGTCTTTCATTTCTCTGCGTTTCCTGGATCGGCCGCTGCGGGCTTTAATCTTTGGCGGGCTGGGTTTGCTTCTTATCGCGCTGGGCGTGCTGGGTTTAAATCGATCCCTGCTCAAGCCGTTCATCAGTTCCAGCCGGCCGATCATTGAAACCGTGTCAGAATACCGCCGCAAGGAGCGCGGCCCGCGAATTGTCGCCCTGGGCGGGGGAACCGGTTTATCCTCCCTGCTGCGCGGGGTGAAACTGGAAACTCACAATTTGACCGCCATTGTCACTGTTGCGGATGACGGGGGTTCTTCCGGGGAATTGCGCCAGCGCATTGGCATTCTTCCGCCCGGCGATATTCGCAATTGCCTGGCAGCCCTTTCCAATGATGAAGAGCTGCTTACCCAGCTGTTCCAGTACCGCTTTGCGCAAAGCGCCGGATTGGGCGGCCACAGTCTGGGTAATCTGCTGATCACCGCGTTGACAGATATCACTGGCAGTTTTGAAGAAGCGGTCTCTGAAACCCGGCGGGTACTGGCGGTTCAAGGACAGGTTTTACCTGCCACCCTGCACGATGTGCGCCTGGTGGCGGATGTGGAATTACCCCAGACCGGCCAGCAGGTCCGCGTCAAGGGGGAAAGCAAGATCACCGAAGCCCGGGGGCGGGTCAAGCGCATCTGGCTGGAGCCGAACAATCCGCTTGCGTTTCCGCCCACCCTGCAGGCGATCCTTAACGCGGATCTGATCGTCGTGGGCCCGGGCAGTCTGTTCACCAGCATTTTGCCCAATTTGCTGGTGCCCGATATCGCCGAAGCGATTAAAGCCAGCCGGGCGATCAAATTTTTTGTCTGCAATGTCGCCACCCAGCAGGGCGAGACCAGCGGCTTCACCTGCGGCGATCACCTGGATACGCTGGTCAAACACCTCGGCAGTAATCCATTTGATGTCATGATCTGCAACAATTCATTTGTAAAGAAACTGGCTCCTGGTGTAGAATGGGTAAAGCCGGAGCCCGATCTAGACAAGCGCGTTTCGGTGTATTTCGCAGACCTGGTAGATGATGAAAACCCCTGGCGGCATGATGATACCAAGCTGGCCAGAGCGGTGATGGACCTGTTCTACGAACGTACAGGTCCGCTCGGCGGACGGGAAGATCTCCCGCCCGCGTAACCTGAACTTATACCATGCGACCCATGGTAGAGAAACTCTGAACACCCATGGAGGTTTGAAATGACTGTGAAAGTAGGTATCAACGGATTTGGCCGTATTGGCCGGCAGGTTTTGAAAGCGATCCTGGAAAACCATGCCAAAGAACTGGAAGTCGTGGCCATCAACGACCTGTTTGATTCAAAGCAAAATGCCCACCTGTTCAAGTACGACTCCACCTACGGCATCTTCCCGGGCAGTGTGGAAGTTGTTGACAATAATCTGGTGATTGACGGCAAGACCATCAAAGTGTTTGCCGAAAAAGATCCCGGCGCGCTGCCCTGGAAAGATCTGGGCGTGGAAATCGTGATTGAAGGCACCGGCGTATTCACCGACGCGGTTGGCGATCCGGCTAAGGGCAAACCCGGCGCAAACGTCCATATTGAAAAGGGCGGGGCGAAGAAAGTAATCATCACCGCTCCGGCGAAAAACGAAGATCTGACGATTGTCCTGGGCGTTAACGAAGACAAATACGACCCGGCCAAACATCATGTGATCTCGAACGCCTCCTGCACGACCAACTGCCTGGCTCCGGCGGCCAAAGTTGTGCATGAAAAATTTGGGATTCTGCACGCGGTCATGACCACCATCCACTCCTACACCAATGACCAGGTGATCCTGGATCAGGGCCACAAGAAAGAAATGCGCCGCTCCCGCGCCGCCGGTTTGAACATCATTCCGACCACGACCGGCGCTGCCAAAGCCGTCGCGCTGGTGATCCCTGAACTGAAAGGTAAGTTTGACGGGTATGCGCTGCGCGTCCCGACCCCCACGGTCTCGATTGTCGATTTCACCGCGACCGTGGAGAAACCCACCACCAAAGATGAATTAAACGCCGCCTTTATTGAAGCTTCGCAGGGCAAACTGAAGGGCATTTTGGGCGTGACCCGCGGCGAATACGGCGATCCGCTGGTCTCCAGCGATTTCAAGGGGGATGTCCGTTCCTCGATCGTTGATCTGCCTTCCAACATGGTCATGGGCGGAACCCTTGTTAAAGTGGTTACCTGGTATGACAATGAATGGGGTTATTCCTGCCGCACCGCGGATCTGGCCGCATTGCTGGCGAGCAAACTCTAACCTTAAATGCCGGTTTTCCGGGGCGGCGTTTGTCATCAGCGCGCGCCCCGGGACCTTAAGAGGACGCCATGTTCAATAAAAAAACTGTTCGTGATGTGGATGTTAAAGGCAAGCGGGTGCTTGTGCGCGTAGACTTCAATGTTCCGATGAAAGAAGGCAAAATCAAGGATGATACCCGCATCCGCGCGGCCGTTCCCACCATTCAGTATCTGCTGGATAACGGCGCTGCGGTCATCCTCTGTTCGCATCTTGGCCGTCCCAAGGGCGGACCGTCCGCGGAATTCTCTTTACAGCCGGTTGCGGAACACCTGCAAAAAGTCATGGGCAGGCCGGTGGCTTTTGTGGATGACTGCGTGGGTCCAAAAGCGGAGGCCGCCGCTGCCGCGCTGAAACCCGGGGGAATCCTGGTGTTGGAAAATACCCGCTTTTATCCCGGCGAAGAAAAGAACGACCTTGACCTGGCCAGGCAGATGGCCGCTCTGGCGGATATCTACGTCAATGACGCTTTCGGCACGGCCCACCGGGCGCATTCTTCTACCGAAGGCGTTGCCCGGTTCCTGCCGGGTGTGGCCGGTTTCCTGATGGAAAAAGAGATTAAATACCTGGGCGAGGCGGTTGAATCTCCCAGGCGCCCGTTTGTTGCCATCCTGGGCGGCGCGAAAATCTCCGATAAAATCGGCGTGATTAAAAACCTCTTGACCAAAGCCGATACCGTTTTGATCGGCGGCGGCATGGCGAATACCTTCTTCAAAGCCCAGGGATACCCGGTTGGCGACTCCCTGGTGGAAGAAGAAGCCGTCCAGACCGCTGCGGACCTGCTGAAAATCGGCGGTGACAAGCTGCGCCTGCCGGTTGATATGGTGATCGCCAGCGCCTTTGACGCCGAAGCGGAAAAAAAGACCCTGGCGGTCGGCCCGGTGCCGGAGGGCTGGCGCATTCTGGATATTGGGCCCGAAACCGCAGCCGCTTACAGCAAAGTGATTGCTGCTGCCGGCACCGTGGTCTGGAACGGTCCGATGGGCGTGTTTGAATTCCCGCGCTTTGCGGAAGGCACCTTCGCTATCGCCCGGGCGGTTGCTGAAAGCAGCGCGGTCAGCGTCATCGGCGGCGGCGAGTCGGTCGCCGCGGTGCAGCAGTCTGGCGTGGCGGATAAAATCACCCACATTTCGACCGGCGGCGGCGCATCGCTCGAGATGCTGGAAGGGCTGGTGCTGCCCGGCCTGGCGGCTTTGCAGGATAAGTAAGCAGTAGTGTTTTGGCAGGCCGGCAGGATGTTGAATGCCTGCCGGCTTTTCTTTTATCAGCGAAAATCAATCTGGACAAATCCGCAGCCTTCGGGTAGAATAGCACTTCGGATTGTGAAAGACATTTTGGAGGAAGAAGTTGGCCAATATTAAGTCTGCTATCAAGCGCAACAAGCAAAATGAAAAACGCCGCCTTCGCAACCGCGTGTACCGCGGCCGCGCCCGCACTTTGATCACCAAAGCCCGTCTTACCCTGGAAAATGGCGATCAGACCGCTTCTGTCGAAGCGGTAAAGCTGGCTGTCAGCGCCCTTGATAAGGCTGCGGAAAAAGGCGTTCTGCATAAAAACAATGCCGCCCGCCGCAAGAGCCGCCTGATGAAGAAGCTCGCCGCTGCCGCGGAATAGACCCTTAACAGTTCTCTAGCAGGACCCACCAGCGGGAGCAGACGGCTCCCGCTTTCTTGTTACTCTCCAGTCAGGTGAGGAACGGCGTAAAGCCAGTGGAAGGTTGGCACCTGACAGCGATAAGCGGAATGTTATAATTTTTGCAGAGCAGCCTTTGAGATGGGATATGTTTGAGCGAGAACAGACCGAGTTAGCCGCCAGGATAAAGGATTTTTTAGCCAGTCAGGGATTGCCTGATCTGCCAGTCGCCTGGGTTTGGATCCCCTTTGCAGGCTCCTGGGGGATTTCCACGTCTTTCTTTCAGCTGGCAGCTCTGGAAGCGCGCCAAAGCGGCTTGAAAGTGCCGGTTCACCAGCGCGCGCAGCAAATCGCCGAGCAGGTGGCAGACCATCTCGGCATACCGGCAGGTTTTGAAAAAGTCGAAGCGGTCAAGGGCTACCTGAACCTTTATTTTTCCACAGCCGATTACGCCCGCCAGGTGATTTCCACCGTCCTGGCTCAGGGATCTGATTTTGCCCGCGGCGAACCCAAAGGGCAAAAGATCATGGTGGAGTTTTCCCAGCCCAATACCCACAAAGCCTTTCATGTTGGCCATCTGCGCTCGGCGATCCTGGGCGACGGTCTTTGCCGGATTTTATCCCACGCGGGTTACGAGGTCATTCGCGCCAATTACCCCGGCGATATCGGGCTGCACGTCATCAAGTGGCTGTGGAATTACATGAAGTATCACGCCGGCGAACGACCCGACCGGGATATTACCCGCTGGATGGGTGATCTCTATGCCGAAGCCAGCCGGCGGCTGGAGGAAAACCCCGAACTGGAACAGGAAGTGCGCGCCCTTTACGCCCGCTGGGACCGCAAAGATCCGCAGGTGGTCAATCTCTGGAAAGAAACCCGCCAGTGGTCGCTGGATGGTTTTAACGAGATGTACGCCCTGCTGGATATCCCGTTTGACCGCTATTACTTTAACAGTATGTTTGAGGAAGCGGGCAAAGAAATCGTGGCGGATTTAATCCGCAAGGGGATCGCGATTGATGAACGCCCGGACGGGGCGGTTTACGTCAAAATTGATGACGTCCTCGGGTTAAAACAGGAAAAGTACCGGGTGCTGGTTGTGCTTCGTTCCGACGGCACAGCCCTGTATGCCACGGAAGATTTAGCCCTGGCGCGCCAGAAGTTCAGCGATTATCCCGACCTCAGCCGCGCTCTGTATGTGGTTGACGTGCGTCAGAGCCTGCACTTTCAGCAGGTGTTCAAGACCCTGGAAATCGCCGGTTATCCCTGGGCGGATAAGCTCGAGCATGTGGCATATGAACTGGTGAACCTGCCCGGAAACGTGGTCGTCTCTTCTCGAGAAGGCACGGTTGTCCTGCTGGAAGATTTAATCCGCGAGGCGGTCAGCCGCGCGCTGAAAGTTGTCCAGGAGAAGAATCCCGATCTTTCCGAAGAAGCCAAGCAGGCGGTAGCGCGGGCGGTTGGGATTGGCGCGATTAAATATCCCATGCTGGCGCGGGAAAATGGGAAAATCGTAACCTTCGACTGGGAAACCGCGCTCGATTTTGACGGTCAGGCGGCTCCTTACATCCAGTATGCTTACGTGCGCGCCGGCAGCATCCTGCGGAAAGCCGGCGGCAGCCTCCCGCCAGAAACCACTCCACAGTACGCGTTAACCCAGCCCGAAATTGTGCTGGTGGACATGATCGCGCGCATTCCAAAAGAAGTGCAGCGCGCCGCGGCGGATTTGAAACCGCTGCAGATCGCCACCCTGGGCTTTGAACTGGCCCGGGCTTTTAATGATTTTTACACCCAGTGTCCCGTTATCTCGGCTGAACCGCAGGTGCGGGATCAGCGTCTACGCCTGGTCGCCGCTTCAAGGCAGGCGATCGCGGTCCTGTTGGCTTTGATGGGCATCACAGCCCCAGAAGCGATGTGAACTAACCGCAATTCTATTGAAAAGGAGATGTTTTACATGAACCCAATTCGAACCATCATCATGGGCGCGGCCGGACGTGATTTCCACAATTTCAACGTTTTCTTCCGCGACAACAAGGATTATCACGTGGTTGCCTTCACCGCCACCCAGATCCCCAACATTGAAGGCCGCCGCTATCCCGCCGAGCTGGCCGGATCGCTCTACCCGGAAGGTATTCCGATCTTCCCCGAATCCGATCTGGTGAAACTGATTAAAGATTTGAAGGTTGACCAGGTTGTGTTTGCTTACAGCGATGTCCCGCATGAGTATGTGATGCACAAGGCTTCTCTGGTAAACGCCTGCGGCGCCGATTTTCGCCTGATGGGCGTCGGCACCACGCAATTAAAATCCACCAAGCCGGTGGTTTCTGTTTGCGCCATTCGCACCGGCTCCGGAAAAAGCCAGACCACCCGCCGGGTCTCGTTAATCCTGCGCGAAATGGGCTATAAAGTCGCCGCTGTCCGCCACCCGATGCCTTACGGGGATCTGGTTAAGCAGAAAGTTCAGCGCTTTGCCACCTATGCCGATCTGGACAAACACGCCTGCACGATTGAGGAGCGCGAGGAATACGAACCCCATCTGGATAACGGCGTGATTGTCTACGCCGGTGTGGATTATGAAGCCATCCTGCGCCAGGCTGAACAGGAAGTCGATATCGTCCTGTGGGACGGCGGTAACAACGACTTCCCCTTCTACAAATCCGATCTCAACATTGTTGTCCTGGACCCGCACCGCGCCGGTCACGAGACCCGCTACCATCCGGGCGAAACCAATGTCAACCTGGCGGATGTCTTTGTGATCAACAAGGTGGATACCGCCACCCCTGAAAGCGTGATTGCTGTTCGCAATGCTGCTTATGCGGTCAACCCCAACGCCATCTTCATCGAAGGCGCGTCTCCATTGTTTGTGGACAAGCCCGAATTAATCCGCGGCAAGCGCGTGCTGGTGATTGAGGACGGCCCCACGCTGACCCACGGCGAAATGGCCTACGGGGCTGGCTGGGTGGCTGCCCGCCGCTACGGCGCCGCTGAAATTGTCGACCCGCGCCCCTTCGCGGTTGGCAGCATCGCCGCCACTTACAAGAAATACCCCACTACCGGCGCGATCCTGCCCGCCATGGGCTACGGCGAAGATATGACCAAAGACCTTGAAAAGACGATCAACAAAGCGGACGTGGATATCATCGTCTCGGCCACGCCGATTGACCTGACCCGCATTATCAAGGTCAACAAACCCATGCAGCGCGTTCGCTATGAACTGCAGGAAATCGGCAAGCCCACCCTTGAGGACATCCTCAAAGAGAAATTCGCCCGCAAGTAAACCGACATTACGGTAAAATTGGAATCAGTCGCGGCGCTCGCGCTTCGGCTGATTCCTTTTTTTTCTTAAGAAAGCAGGTCTGATGTTTATTGATGAAGCGGTGATCCAGGTTCGGTCAGGCAAAGGCGGCGATGGGATGGTGCATTTCCGCCGGGAAAAGTATGTTCCCCGCGGCGGACCTGACGGCGGCGACGGCGGCCGGGGCGGAGATGTCGTTCTGGAAGTTCGCCCTGGTTTGAACACCCTGGCGAAATTTCACTATCAAATGCGTTTCGAGGCTCGCGACGGCGCAAAAGGCGCGCGCAGCAACATGTCCGGAAAATCTGCCCCCGAGCTGGTCATCCCGGTTCCGCCCGGGACCGTGGTGTACGATGCGGACAGCGGAGAATTGCTGGGCGATCTGGTCGAGGCGGGGCAGCGTTTACTGGTCTGCAAAGGCGGCAAGGGCGGGCGCGGCAACCAGCATTTTGCCTCTTCGCGCAACCAGGCGCCCAGAATGGCGGAAAAAGGACAGCCAGCCGAAGAAAAACGCCTGCGGCTCGTGCTCAAGTTGATCGCCGATATTGGCATCGTGGGCGTCCCGAATGCTGGAAAATCCAGTTTGCTGGCAGCGGTAACCAACGCCCGGCCAAAGATCGCTGATTATCCCTTTACCACTCTCGAACCTAACCTGGGGGTCGCTGAACTGGATCTCAACACCACGCTGGTACTGGCGGATATTCCCGGTCTTATCGAAGGCGCGCATCAAGGCGCTGGACTGGGCGACGCCTTCCTGCGCCATATTCAGCGCACCCGCGTGCTGATCCACATGCTGGATGGGCTCTCCGATGACCCGTTGGTTGACCTGAGCATGACCAACGCGGAGATGGCCCTTTTTGATCCAGATCTTGCAAAAAAACCGCAAATTGTCGCCTTCAACAAGATGGATTTGCCGGATGTCCAGCAGCGCTGGCCTGAAATTGAAAAACGCCTGGCAAAAAAAGGCTTTTCAGCCCTGCCGGTCTCGACTGCCAGCCATCTCAACCTGCGCGAATTGCTCTGGAAAGCGCATGAGCTGCTTCAAACCGCTCCAGCGGCTGCGGTGGTTGAACAGCTGCCCGTGTACCGCCCGCCGGTTGAAGAGAAAGATTTCAAAATTACCCGCGTATCCGACGGCTGGAAGGTTTCTGGAGCGGCGATTGAACGCGCCGCGGATATGACCTTCTGGGAATACGACGAGTCCGTGCGGCGCTTCCAGCGCTTGATGGAAACGCTCGGCGTCGAGCAGGCGCTGCGCGAAGCCGGGGTTCAGGACGGCGATACCGTCTACATTGGCGATCAATACGAGCTGGAATGGCAGGAGTAGCCGATGCGCCTGGGAATTTTCGGCGGCACTTTTGACCCTCCCCACCTCGCTCACCTGATCCTGGCGGATGAATGCCGCTATCAGCTTGAGCTGGATAAAGTCCTCTGGGTTCTTACCCCGACCCCACCGCACAAGCTGACGCAGGACATCAGTCCGCTGGAGCAGCGCCTGGCCTTGCTGCAGGCCGCATTGACTGGCGAAGCGGCTTTTGTCATTTCACGGGTTGATATCGACCGCCCCGCGCCGCATTACGCGGTGGACAGCATGCGCATCTTACACCGAGACTATCCCGGGGATACGCTGGTTTACCTGATGGGGGGGGATTCGCTGCGCGATCTGCCGACCTGGCACACCCCCCGCGATTTCATCACCGCCTGTGACGAAATCGGAGTCATGCGGCGGCCAGGCGCGGCCGTTGATCTGGCTGAACTGGAGCGCCTGCTGCCCGAATTACCCGCCCGGCTGCGCTGGGTAAACACTCCCCTGATCGAAATTTCCGCCAGCGCGGTGCGGCAGCGGATTCGCACTGGCGCTCCGTACCGCCATTATCTTCCTCCCCCGGTAGCGGAGATGATTGCCGCCCGGGGGTGGTACCGCTAAACAGCGCGCGGACCGGTTGTGCCGGCCCGCGCAAATTTTAAGCATCAGCGCCCTTCAACCTTCCAGTTGATAAGCGTGATAACCGTTCTTGCAGGGGTTGCCCCAGGCGACGTACATGATGCGTTCGGTCAAATCCATCACCAGGCTGTTGATCGTTTTTTCGCGATCCAGCGGGTCGTCGTCTTCAATGGCGTGATTGCAGATTGAATCGGGATAATTGACGTGATCGCGCATGATGGCCTGCAGCGTCAGGATCGAATGCTGCGGGTTGCCCGTCAGCAGGCGTTTTGCGCGGTGGTAGCGCACGCGCGTGGCGATCAATTCGTCTGGCTCATCTTCCAGGGTCTGCATGCGCGGATCGAGGAAATGATTGGTGTGCACCATGTAGCCGTCCTCTCCGTAAAGGACGGCGAAGTTGCGCGCTGACACTTCCACGCTGTAGAGCTCGCCGGATTCATGCGCCAGCAGGTGGTTGTATCCCGCGGCGCGCAGGGGGACCAGCGTGCGGCGGATTGCCTGACCTGGCGTCTGGGCTGCCAGCACCGCTCTGGACACAATGATGCGCGGAATTCCAATACGGATATCCGTCGGGTATACCGAATCGCAGCACTGGGCAATTCCGTGCGCGTTCAGACCAATGTTCGGAAGCAGTCCCCCGTAGGTCATCGCCAGCCAGGGCGGTTCATCATCCAGCCGCGCCTGAATGATCAACACATCCGTTTCATCTTCGGGCAGCCAGTCTTCATTGTGCGCCACCAGCACATGCCCGGAGCTGGTGTGCTGTTCATTCACCGCCAGGCTGGTGCATTTGGTCAGGTGCAGCGCGTCAGATGTGACCGCTTCCATCGCGTTGATCACCACGAGATCGTCAAATTTAACCCCGGCGCCTTCCGCCATCCCGATCATTTCTTCGACATACTGGGGGTATCTTTCCTGGGCGAAGGGCAGATATTTTTGCGCCTGGATGGTCGTGCCTTCCCAGTTGAGCTGCAGCTGGTCATAGGCAGAACTGATCAGAGCGCGGGCATTTTCTATCGAGTGCCGGACCTGTTCACGGGCTGCCTCGCCGATCTGCTGCCCGATCTGGCGGTGGTTCCCTTTTACGCTGATGAGCGGCGCGGGGGTTGAATGGAGAATTGAGGTTCGGTCGTTCATTCGTTAATCTTACCGGTAAGTGGGAACTCTGGCAAGGAGAAAAAAAGCCCCTTCTTTAGAAGGGGCTCCACCGGGTTATCGGATCGTCATTCTCGTTCCAGGATCACGCTGCCGACAACCATGTCAATCTCGACTTCCAGGGTTTTTCCGCCCCCGTCATAACTGTATACCCCGTCGTTCACCGACCAGCTGCCCCGGGCGTCAATGTTGCTGATCCCTCCGGGAAACCGCACGCGAATAGTGGCATTTTTTGGCAGGCTCAGCCGGACTTCGCTGGCACCGCTGGAAATTTTAACGCGGGTATCCTGGATCAGGTCCGGGCCGAACGCCAGTTGATAAGAACCCGCGCCGCTGGAAAATTCGATATTTTTCGCCCGCGCGTTGGAGAGATTGAGCAGTTTTACCGTTGACGCGCCGGTGGCGTAAACCAGTTTATCCATCGGGCTCAGGTTCGGCTGGCTGAAATCAACGCTTGAATTGCTTGCGCCGTCATTGATTTCGAGGCGGGTGAGGGAGGCGCCCCCAAAGTCCAGTTTGCCTTTATAACCGCCAGCGCTGATCTTCAAATCCACCGGTTGGGTCCCCAGGGTCAATTCCCACTGGTTGACCACATCAAAGTTCGGCACGGCCAGACCCGCGTCCCCCTGGGTAATGGTCAAAGCGCGCTCTGTGCGTTCAATTCTTGGCTCCCATTCCGCCACGTTATACCGGACAGTTCCCTCAATCAATTGGCTGCCGCCGCTGCGGATATTCAGCGTTCCCCCGCCCATTTTGATTTCTACACTGGCGGGCTCGTTCTCCAGTTTTGGTTCACTGATGTTGAACTCCCGTACTTCGCCGGTTTTCGTGGCCGGGACGGTAAAGGTCAGGGTGCAGGCGCTCAGGATCAGCGCGCAGATCAAAGCGGAGAAAAGGATTTTTCGAGACATGTTCCCTCCAAAAAAGGGTGGGCGGTTCGCCCGCCCACCACTTGCGTAAATCTGTTACTGGGCCGGCGGAACCGGCGGTTCCTGCCTGGGCGCCTGCGGCGCGGCCGGCGGGTTGAAAGCCGGCGGAAGCGGGCCGCCAACCGGAGCCGGCTGCGGCGGGGTTGTGCGCGGTGAGAACAGGGTCAACAACACAGCGCCGATCCCAAACAGCCAGGCCAATCCGGAAACCAGAGGGCCAAAGCATGGAACCAGATCGAGAATGCGGGTAAACAGGGTCAGGGTCAGCGTGCCCACCCCGGCGATGACCGCCGGAGACCAGGTCAGGCTGGAGGCTTTGGTAAAGGCGTTTCCAAGATAATAACCAATCGCGATCCATCCGCCGATTGCCGCCACCGCGAAAGCCAGGCTGAGCAGGATGATGGCCAGGACGCTGACCGGGATCAGGATAATGGTGATCATCACCAGCACCAGGATGACGATTGCCAGCGGGAAAGCCAGGCTGGAGAGCACGCCAACCAGAGCGGTCATCCCCGGCTGGGTTTCAATGGTCCCAGCGGTGCGGGTGATCTGCTTGGGAGCGATCAACATCACGATGGAAGCAAGACCGCCCAGCAGCACAGCGGAAAGCAGCGCGTTCAGAATGATGGAAGCCGGCCGGTCCTCGCGCTGGATATTGGTCGCCCACTTGAAATTCTTGAACGACGGCAGATCGAGACGCACCTGCCCCGGGTCTTCGGTGTTGACTTTGCCGAGGATTTTGGCGTTGTCGTTCTGGTTGATCACCACGCCCAGCCCGTTGACATCGCCGGCGATCACGGTGCCGTCCAGCAGGTTAATGGAACCGCCCAGCGCATTGACATCCCCTTCCACCTTGCCAGAGATGTTCAACGTGCCGCCAAACAGGGTCACATCGCTTTCTACCAGACCGGCCAGATTGGCATTTCCCCCCATAACGGTAACTGTGCCAAAGACGGCTGAACCTTCATCCAGGGTCACATTTCCACCAAAAATCACCAGATCGCCGTCTATCGCCTGACCGGTGACCAGGCGGTAATCTCCCCCGGTAACGACTTTATCCCCAGAGACAATCTGGTAATCGTTCGGGTTGCCTGACGGCGCTTGCGGCGTGCCGGTTTGAGCAAATACTGAAGCGGGCAGCGCAAACAGGGAAAGCGCCAGAAGCGTGAAGAAAAATACGCGAATTGTTTTCATTGAATGGTAATTCCTCCTTTTTTCCAGTTTCGGAAATAAGTAATTGTAATGGTCAGACCAAAGGCAGTTAACCAGACTGCCAGGGCTAAGCCCAGAGACATCGTGGTGGCGTTTAGCCCGATCCGCAGCCAGATCGAGAGCGCCTTTTGAAGCTGCTGCAGCCCGATGACGCACTGGGTGATGCTGCGGATGATGGAAACCAGAATCTCGACAGGACTGGTATTGTTTAGCGCGATCGCGCCGGAGATGAGAAGCAGCAGGGCAACGGAACCAATCATCGCGAAGATCAATTGCCGCGAACGGCGGTGAGCCTGCTCTTCCTTTCGATGTTCCAGATTCGCCTGCCAGCGGGTGGTGAAACCAGCCCGCGGCTGCGCCTCAGGGGCGCTGCGGATCAGACCCTGAACCGCAGCCCAGTTCCGCTGTATCATCTGGCATTCCTCGCATCCTGCCAGATGCTCGTTCATCAACTTTCGCTCATCCTCGGTCAGGTTTGCTTCATCAAGCAGCCAGGTTTCAAAATGCTGGTGATTCATGGGGCATCCTTTCCTTCTTTAGATTAATCTCAGGTTGCGCTTCTTGATAAGATTTCGCCAGCTGCAGTCTGGCCCGGTGCAGGCGGCTTTTGACCGCGCTCACGGTGAGGGACAGGCTGCGGGCGATTTCTTCTTCCGAGAAGTCATACCAGTAACGAAGAATGACCGCAGAACGATCCTGGAGCGAGAGCCTGCCCAGCAGATCGCGCAGCAGTCGTTGCTCTTCGCTCAGGGCAGCCTGTTTCTCCGGCAGCGGCGCCAGATCGGTCAGGCTGTCTTCGGGCAGCAATTCCAGATCAATGTTGCTGTCGCGGCGCTTTCGGCTCTCATCGATGCAGTAGTGAGCGGCGATGGATAACAGCCAGGTGATGAAGGAGCGCTGGGGATCGAACCGCTGAAGATTCTGGTAAGCGCGCCAGAAGGTCTCCTGCGCGCCGTCCTCTGCTTCCTGCTCGTTGCCCAGCATGCGGTAGCACAGGTTGTAAACGGGGGACTGGAATCGTTCCACCAGCAGGGTAAAGGCCTGCTCGTCTCCCATCCTGGCTTGCTGGATCCACTCCAATTCCTGGTTGATCAAAGATCACTCCTGCGGTCTTGTGGTTACACTATCATATACGCAAACCAGTCCCTCAGGTTGCAAATCTTGACCCATTTTCGTCAAATTGCCTGAATTGCGGCAGGGCAGCGGGGCGGGTATAATCAGCACATTCTTTGACCCGCAGGAGTGCGTATGGATTTTGATCGGCCGCACCGCCGTTTTAACCCGCTGACAGGGCAGTGGGTGCTGGTATCGCCGCACCGCGCCAAACGGCCCTGGCTTGGTCAGGTCGAAAAACCTGCCGTTGAACAGCTGCCCGCATATGATCCTGGGTGTTACCTCTGCCCTGGCAATGCCCGCTCGAACGGGGTGCTCAACCCTGCGTATGAAAGCACCTTTGTGTTTGATAACGATTTCGCCGCTTTACTGCCGCCGCAAGGAAATGAACAGGATGCCCAGTCTGGTTTGCTGCGGGCTGAACCGGAAGACGGCCTTTGTCGGGTGATCTGCTTTTCGCCGCGGCACGATCTGACCATCCCTGAACTGTCTCAGCCCGCGGTGGAGGCGGTGATTCAGACCTGGCGGGATCAAAGCATCCAGCTGGCCAAGGTTGATTTTATCCGTTACGTTCAGGTATTTGAAAACAAAGGCGCCATGATGGGCTGCTCCAACCCACACCCTCACAGCCAGATCTGGGCGCTTGCCCATCTGCCGAATGAAATCGCGGTGGAAGGCGCTTCGCAGGCGGATTACCTGCAAAAACACGGCCGCTGTTTGCTCTGCGACACGGTCGAAATGGAAATCAAGGCTGGCGAGCGCGTCCTGGCGGAGAACGATCATTTTATCGCGCTGGTGCCGTTCTGGGCGGTCTGGCCTTTTGAAGTACTGGTGATTTCCCGCCGCCATGTCCCCGATCTGGCAGCGCTGCAGCCAGCCGAAATCGCGGACCTGGCGGATATTTACCGCCAGGTGACCATCCGTTACGACAACCTCTTCGAAATTTCTTTCCCCTATTCCATGGGCTTTCATCAAGCGCCGTGCAAAGGCGGGCCTGACCCGGCCTGGCATCTGCACGCCCATTTCTACCCGCCCTTGCTGCGCAGCGCGACTGTCCGGAAGTTTATGGTTGGTTTTGAAATGCTGGCCATGCCGCAGCGGGATATAACCCCCGAGACCGCCTGTGAGCGTCTGCGCTCTTTGCCGGCGGAACACTACAAAACGCGCTAGGGAAAAACGCGGCGAAGGGGTCCCCTTCGCCGCACCTGGTTAAAAGACGATTTCTTCCTTACCGGCCAGCTTTTCCTGAATCCGCTGGATCACCGTGTTCAAATGCCTGGTTTGATGCACAAAATCAAGGTCATCCGAGCGAATGGTCAGCACCGGGCAGAGGTCGAAGGACCCAATCCACTCGGTGTAATAGCGATCCAGCAACTGCAGATATTCTGGGGAAATTGAATTTTCAATGCTGCGCCCCCTTGCCCGGATGCGCTGCACCAGGGTGTCGACTGGCGCATTCAGGTAAATAAGTAGATCCGGCGCGGGTAACGTTTTCACCACCAGATGAAACAACTGTCGGTAGGTGTCGTAATCGCGTTCATTGATATTCCCCAGGTGGTGCAGGGCGCGGGCAAAGATATACGCGTCTTCGTAAATACTGCGGTCAATAATCGCCGAACGGGCATCACGGGCCATTTCAAGATGTTGTTCGGCCCGATGACCCAGGAAGAAAACCTGCAAATGAAAGGACCACTGGCGCATATCGTTGTAAAAATCGGGCAGGTAAGGGTTGTCTGCCACTGATTCGTAAGCCGTGCGCCATCCCAGCCTTTCGCCGATCCGTTCGGTCAATGAAGTCTTGCCAGCTCCGATATTCCCCGCCACCAGCACAAGTTTCTTGGCCATATCTACCTCGTCAGAAGGGATTGCTTTGATTATAACCAATTCGGGCAGGTTGGAAAATTTGACGGATTTGTTACAATGGAGTAATCAATCCATCTGGAGGGTTATATGGAGTCCCATCTTCCTGACCCGGTAAAAGGCGATGAGCGTCATTTGTTTGAATACAGCCCGATCAGTTTGTGGGAAGAAGATTTCAGCCAGGTTAAGGCGGAACTGAATCATCTGGCCGCTCAAAACCCGGGGGATTTGCGCGCCCTTTTCAGCGAGCATCCTGAACTGGTCGACCGCTGCGAGCAGAAAATTCGCGTCCTGGATGTGAACCGCAAGACGCTGGAATTGTTTGGCGCCCGCGATAAACGCCATCTGCTGGATAATCTCCACCTGATCTTCCGGGATGAGATGCGGGCTCACTTTTTAGAGGAATTGCTCGACATCGCCGCGGGAAAACTGGCTTATGAAAGGGAAGGGATCAATTACGCCCTGGACGGGCGCAAGGTTTACGTCCGGGTGCATTTTTCCGTTCTGCCGGGATACGAAAAAACCTACGGCCGGGTTCTGGTCGCGCTGGAAGACATCACCGCCCGCCGGGAAGCCGAGCTGGCGCGGCAGGCCAGCGAAGCCCATTTTCACGGCCTGTTTGAGAATTCTCCCATCTCGCTCTGGGAAGAGGATTTTAGCGGCATCAAGCGCCGTCTGGATGGGCTGCGGGCGGAGGGCGTGGATGATTTCCTGACCTATCTGGATCAGCACCCGGAGTTCGTTGAAGCGTGCGAGGCTGCCATTCGCGTGGTGGATGTGAACCGCAAAACTTTGGAATTATTCCAGGCGCAGAGCAAAGAACATCTCCTCGCGAACCTCCATCAGGTTTTCCGCGACCAGATGAGCGCTCATTTTCGCGAAGAACTCGTGGACATGTGGAACGGCAAGACCAGTTACGACCGTGAAGGAATCAACTACGCGTTAAACGGCAACCCGCTGGATGTTCACATCTTTTTCTCCGTCCTGCCTGGCTTTGAGGATACCTTTGAACGGGTAATTGTCGCGCTGGAAGACATCACAGTCCGCAAGCGAACCGAAAAATACCTGAAATATCTGGGCACGCACGATGTTCTGACCGGCCTTCTCAACCGGGCTTCGTTCGAGGAGCAGATGGCTTCGCTGCGCCTTAACCCGGTCTGGCCGGTGACTGTGGTGATTTGCGACCTGGACGGGTTAAAACGGGTAAACGACAGCCTCGGTCACCAGACCGGTGACGGCTTAATCCGCCGCGCGGCAGAGGTGCTGGAATCCGCCTTCGCGCCTGATTTTCAACCCTGCCGCATTGGCGGGGATGAATTTTGCGTGATCCTGCCCGGCGTGGATAGCAAGGCGGGCGCCCGGATGGATGAGCGCATCGAACGCCTGGTGAAGCTGAATAACACCTATTACCAGGGCCCAGCGCTGTCCCTTTCTGTTGGGGTGGCTGTCAGCCAGGAGCAGGAAGAAATTGACGCGGTTTTTCGGCGCGCGGATGACCTGATGTATCAAATTAAGCGGCGCAGGCACGCCGCCCAGTAAAAAATTCGGGCGCGTTGAGGGGATACGCGCCCGATACAGGTTCGTTGGCTATGCTGTTGGTTTACTTTTTCTTCAACACCAGCATGCCGTTGGCCGTCTCAGAGACTACATAGCCCGCCGGAACGGCGTCCAGCGCGCCCGCGCCCACCTCTTTTGAGAAGAAATAAAGGGTTGCGGTTTTGCCGGTGGAGGTTTTGCGGGTCTTGCCGTGAAGGTAATAGGTAACGCCCTTCTTGTTCACATGTTTGTACGCCATCTCTGTTTTCCTTTCCGCCAGCGGTGTTGGCCGCCAGCGCCTGGCCTGTCTGACAGGTGTTCGCCTGCCAGAGGGTTGAACACAACACCATGGTACTGCTCAAGCCCCTCGAAATAGGTCACCTAACACTCACTGTAACCGCACGAGTAACACTTCCGGCAGCCCTCTTCATTAACAAAACTGGCGGTGCCGCACTCCGGGCAGAGATCACCGATTTTCATCGCTGAAGCTTCGCTAAAACTCAGGCCGTCAGCCTCGTTCGCGGCGGGTTTCGGGCGCGAGGCTGGCTTCTCTTCACCCGAGATGCGGGTCAGCCGTTCGCTGCGTTCCCGCACGTATTCTTCCAGCACCTGCGAGACGCCGTCGGGCAGCGAACGCACCCGCTTGGGACCAAAACCCATCGGGCGGCCGCCGCCGATCCCGGCCAGCTGGCGTTCAATCTCGTCCAGGCGCTTGATCGGCTCTACCGGCGAAGCCAATCGCAGCGCGTAGGAGATCAGACGGCCAATCGCTTCGGACACAGCGGCGGTATCCGATCCGGCTTTGGCGGTATTGATGAAAACTTCAAAAGGCTGGTTGCCGCCGTTTTCATTAATTGTGATGAATGCTTTGCCCAGCGGTGTTTCTACCGAATAGGTGAAACCGGAAAGGTAGCGCGGGCGGGGTTTCTTCGCTTCCTGCCAGATAATCAACTCGCGGGCGGTATCGGATTCGGACGGCTCCTCTGCCCCTTCATCCCGCCCTTTCTTTTTACTGGCGGTGGCGGGAGTCTCCAGCACCACTTTTTCCCGCGAGCCGGTCACGTACACGGTGATGCCTTTGCATCCCAGCTTCCAGGCCAGCTTGTAAGCCGTGGCCACATCTTTCTCTGTCGCCCCGGCCGGGAAATTGATTGTCTTCGAGAGCGAATTATCAACAAAAGCCTGCATCGCGCCTTGCATCATCACATGTTCTTCAGCGGTGATATCCAGCGAGACGACGAACACATCGCGGATTTTCCTGGGCAGCTCGCGAATGTTCTGGCAGGTGCCTTCGCGCATGACCTGGTCAACGACTCTCTGCCGTTCTTCCTCCGAAAGACCGGCCTGGATCAGCGCCTGTTCAAACATCGGGCTGGCGTAGGTGAGCTGCAAATCCTGCCCGTTATCATTGACATGGCGGATATATGCCAGCGCGAAAACGGGCTCGCACCCGTAGCCCTCGCAACCGGCGACAGTGGCGATCGTCCCGGTCGGGGCGATGGTGGTCTGGGCGGCGTTGCGAATGCCGTAGGTCTGAATACCGCTGACAATTTCCTGCCAGTTGATCGACGGCCGGCCGTAGTTGTTGTGAATCGGCACCATCGCGGTCGGCGGCTGCCAGGCCAGCTTTTCGGGATCATAAATGCTGCCTTTGATCGCCGGGAAAGGTCCCCGTTCGCGAGCTAGCTCAATGCTGGTGCGCATGGCGTGGTAGCGGACAAATTCCATTATTAATGAAGCAAAGCTTTGCCCTTCAGCGGAACCGTAGCGGATCCCGACGTGATACATTAAATCGCCCAATCCCATGATCCCCAGACCAATCCGGCGGGCGCGCTGAGCGGCTTCTTTCAACTGCGGCACAGAAGGTACATATTGATTGGCATCCACCACATCGTCCAGGAAACGTGTGCTTAAAGCGACCGTCTCCTGCAGCGAGTCCCAGTCCACCGTCCCGCGCGGTCCGAAATGCTGCGCCAGATTGATCGATCCCAGACAGCAATTTTCATACGGGCCCAGCCATTGTTCTCCGCACGGGTTGGTGGCTTCCAGCGGGTAAAGATGCGGCACCGGGTTTGTGCGGTTGGCGGCGTCCAGGAAGAGCACGCCCGGTTCGCCGTTGTGATGCGCCTGGGTGACAATTTTGTTGAATAAATCGCGCGCGCGTACTTTTTTGTATGTAATGATGCGCACCCCGGCTTTCTCCATGTCTTCCAGTGTCCCGTCCACTTCCTTATACAGCGGATCCGTCACGTCCGGAAAGCGCAGCGGCCATTCATCGTCCCGTTCCACCGCGCGCATGAAGGCATCCGTAATGCCTACCGAGATATTGAAATTGGTAATCTGGTTTTCATCCGTCTTGCAGGTGATAAATTCTTCGATATCCGGATGATCCACGCGCAGCACGGCCATATTTGCGCCCCGGCGCGTGCCGCCCTGGGCGACCTCGCCGAAGGCGTTGTCATACACCCGCAGGAAACCAACCGGTCCGGTCGCCTGACCGGCGGAAGTTTTTACCAGGCTGCCTTTCGGGCGCAGGCGAGAGAAGGAGAAGCCGTTGCCCCCTCCAGTCTGCTGGATCAGGGCAGCGTCGCGCAGGGTCTGGAAAATCCCGGTGCTTTTCCGGCCCATATCATCGGAAATGGGCAGCACAAAACAGGCGGCCAGCTGGCCGAGGGGCGTTCCGGCGCCGGTAAACGTGGGGGAATTGGGGAAAAACTTTTTAGAGGTGAGCAGATCATAGTAAGCCACAGCCAGAGGTTCGATTTCTGTCCCCCAGGCGCTTTCCACATTCGCGACGTGAAAAGCGACCCTCCAGAACATTTCTTCCACGCTTTCCGCGGGCTTTCCGTCGCTTCCACGGCGCACATACCGCCGTACCAGCACCTGACGCGCGTTTTCAGTCAGATCGATCTTGCGCACATTGGCCGGAATGGGCGGGGTGGGTAACAGGCCGTCGGTGGTTTTTATTTTTGCTACCATGATGTGTTTCTCCTCATCCTTCCAGTAATCTGTCTATTTCTTTGCGAATCGCAAAGAGATCATTCAGGTGCAAATACACAATCGCATACCGGATATAGGCGATATGATCCAGTTTTTTCAATCCTGCGATGACCATATCGCCAACCACCCGGGAGGGGATTTCCTCTCGCCCCATTTTTTGCAGGGTTACTTCAATTTCGCCGATGAGATTATCAATTTCTGCCGCCGACACCGGCCGTTTGGCGCAGGCGATCCGAATCCCGCGCAGCAATTTTTCGCGGTCAAATTCCTCCCGCGTGCCGTCCCGTTTCACCAGCAGCGGGGTGGCCAGAATAGGTCGTTCATAGGTGCTGAAGCGCTGATGGCAGTTTTCGCACTCGCGCCGGCGGCGCACTCCTCCGCGGTTGTCGTGGGTGGTGTCAATCACTCTGGATTCGCCGTGCTGACAGTAAGGACAGCGCATACCATTCCTCCAACCGCTGAAGGGGCAGGGACCCCCTCTCGAATCGTTCGCCCCCACATATGGGGGGCAAATATTGGATTACCCGTATATCTACGATGAAATTCTAGCATATTCGTTCTGCGCTTACAAGTAGGCGCCAGAATTCTCATCTTAAAAATAAAGTACTAGAAAAATTGTTCCGATTCGGTAAAAAACCCGGTTGTATATCAGGCGGCCTGACAATTGCGTGTATCTATTGGTCATCTGTGGCAGTTTTAATCTTCTTTCAACCGGCCAGCCCATATCTGGGGGTTGGTATAGCCGCAAAAATTCCAGAATCGGTTCTTAAGAAACCTTAAATCCTTTTGGAGGAAAAATCGTGCTTAAAATGGCGATTTTTATACCCATCTCTGAATCTTAAAGAAAACTGCCGGCGGGGCGGACCGCCGGCAGCAGACAGGACAGGAGAACTTCAGCATTTTATGGATCCTGCTGAAGGGGATCAGAGGAAAAATTCAGGCTATTCTTGCCCACCGCGCGTCCGGCTTACCGTGAGCCGCCCCGGTTTCGCAAGAAAGCCGGGATGTCAAGGTCGTCGGTGTTGATGACGCGGGGCTGGAAACCGCTCTGGGCGGAGCCTGCAGACGGGCTGCTGGTTACTTCAGCTTCTTCCTTAAAGCGCGGCAGCGCCGCCGGGCGTTCCTCCACCCGGGAAGGGCGGTGAATGGGCGCGCGCACGGAGGTTTGCGACGTGCGGTCAAAACCGGTCGCAATGACGGTGATGCGCAGGTCATCGCCCATGGTCGGGTCTACCACAGCGCCGAAGATCAGGTTGACATCCGGGTGCGCGGTTTCCTTGATAATCGCGGCTGCCTGGTTGACCTCGAAGAGGGTCATGGTTGGGCCGCCGGTGACATTGAAGAGAATTCCCCGGGCGCCGTCAATGGTGATATCCAGCAGCTGGCTGGAAATAGCCATCTCGGCTGCCACGCGCGCGCGGTCCTCGCCGGACGCGCGGCCGACCGCCATTAACGCGGCTCCGCCTTCGGACATAATCGTGCGCACGTCGGCAAAGTCGAGATTGATCAATCCGGGGACGGTGATCAGTTCGCTGATGCCCTGAATACCCTGGCGAAGGACGTCGTCGGCGGTTTTGAAAGCGTCCTGCAGGCTGGCGCGCTTATCCACAATTTGCAGCAGGCGGTCATTGGGAATGACAATCAGGGTATCGGCGTGTTCCTTGAGTTTAGCGATGCCGGCTTCGGCGGATTGCAGCCGGCGCGAGCCCTCGAAGGTGAACGGGCGGGTCACCACGCCGATGGTTAAAGCGCCAACTTCCTTGGCGATCTGCGCCACGATCGGCGCAGCTCCGGTTCCGGTGCCGCCGCCAAGCCCGGAGGTAACGAAAACCATGTCGCTGCCGCGCAGCACTTCGTACAGCTCTTCCGCTGATTCTTCCGCGGCTTTGCGCCCATTCTCCGGGTTGCCGCCCGCGCCCAGGCCGCGGGTGATCTTATCCCCGATGCGGACCTTGGTCGGGGCTTTTGAGAGCAGCAGCGCCTGAGCATCGGTGTTCACCGCCACGAACTCGATGCCCTGCATGCCTTCCTCGATCATGCGGTTAACTGCGTTGCAGCCCCCGCCGCCCACACCGATGACTTTAATGCGGGCAAATGCTTCGTTTTGCTGGTTGATTGTTTCCATGTCTGTTCTCCTCTAATCCTGACTCATGCTTTTGTTTACGCCGGTCGCTGCGTACTTGCCGGTGGTTTACGGTAGTAAACGTCTCAAAAAGGTGCGCACTTTCTCCCAGTCCAGGTTGGGCGCGGATGGCGGCCGCCGCCGCGGGCTGGCTGGCAGACTGGTGTCGCTCATCATCAAAGCCCAGTAAAGCAGCCCAACGCTGGTTGAATATGCCGGCGAGTTGAGCTGGTCTACCAGGCCGACCAGGTTTTCCGGACGGGCCACCCGCACTGGCAGATCCAGCACTTCGGCCGCAAGGGCTTTCATCCCGGGCAGCTGGCTACTCCCGCCGGTCAGGACCATTCCGGCTGGCAGCAAACCGTCGTACCCCGAGCGTTTGATTTCCTGCAGAACCAGGTCAAATATTTCCTCAACCCTGGCTTCAATAATCACAGCCAGTTCTTTTCGGCTGACTGTGGTCGGCCCTTCATCTCCAAAACCCTGAATATGGAAAGTGTCTTCTTCCGCCACATCCCGCGCCATCGCCAGCCCGTACTGTTTTTTAACCTGTTCGGCCCGGTCGGGGGAGAGGCGCAGCCCGTGAGCAATATCAGATGTGATGTGGTTGCCGCCAACCGCCAGAACCATGGTGTGCCAGACATCTCCGTCAATGTAAATCGCCAGGTCAGTTGTCCCGCCGCCGATATCGCACACCACCACGCCCATCTGCCGCTCGGTTTCGGTTAAAACCACCTCGGCTGAAGCCAGCGGATTGAGCACAAACTGGGTCACCTGAACCCCGCTGGCTTCAACGCACTGGCGGATGTTTTCGACCGTGGCGGCCGCGGCGGTGATGATATGCGCCTCGACTTCCATGCGGTAGCCGTGCATCCCCAGCGGGGTGCGAATGCCCTCTTGCCCGTCCACGCTAAACCCGCGCTGGATGACGTGAATGATCTCGCGGTTGTGGGGGATGGCGACGGCCTGGGCGGCTTCCAGCGCTCGGGCGATATCATCTTCGTCGATCACTCCGCCAGAAATTCCCACCACTCCCCGGCTGTTAATCGAGGCGACATGCGAACCGGCCAGTGACACCAGGGCAGAGGTGATCTCCAGCCCGGAAGAGCGCTGGGCTTTATCAATCGAGCGGGCAATGGATTGCGAAGCGGCAGCCAGATCAACAATGTTGCCCTTCCGGATGCCCTGGGACGGTTCAATTCCAACCCCAAGGATGCGCATGGCGCGTTCGCCTTCCAGCCGCGCGACCAGTGTGCAAACTTTGGTCGTGCCGATGTCAATTCCAACCACAATTGCTTCGTCCATGGCTACTGCTCCGTCCGGAAATACGGCTGGTGGAGATATTCCACGCTGATCATCGCAGGGCGGATGCCCTGTTTTTCTAACTGACTCTCAATCGCGTTAACCATCACAATTTTCTGATCCACATTTTCCAGGCTAAAACCGAGATACACATCATGACCGCGCATATCCTTCCAGCCAAGCCCGCGCATCTCGTCAAAAATCAGCAGGGTGTGAGCCGGCAGCCGCGCCCCCAGGGTCAGAATCGCCTGCAGGATTTGTGGTTCGATTTTCTTGATCCCGTTCGCCGGGTTGAGCTGGATGGTGAAAAACCCTTGCTTCAAATCCAGACCCTCAATCGCGTACAGGGTGCTGGGAGGGTGAATATTGGAACGGACCGTTACCAGATCCGGCAGATCGCCGCGGGCTGGCATGATCACCCCCTCCGCGTCAATCCATTCCACGCTGTCATCCACGTACCAGGCCAGCAGGGGAATGCGTTCTGAAGCGCCAATCGCGACCGTTCGCGGAAAACCGATAAAAACCTTGATCCCGGTTAATTCCGGAAATGCCGCCTGCAGGGTGCGGTTGATTTGCTGCGGGTCCATTTCAAAGATCGAACGGCCGGTCAGTTTCAGAGCGGCTTCGATATCCACCGGGGAGATCCGGGTAATCCCTTTGAGCGCGTAAGTCTCCACCTTAAACCCGGGGGCGGTCAGCAGCACGATCAGGGTGATCAGCATGGACAGGAAAATCATGCCGGACAACAGCCGCCATCCGGGCTGAATCACCGGCAGGGCAGGCAGGCGGACTTCGGCGCGTTCCGCGCCCAGAGAATAGTACATTTGACGGCGCACACGGCTGGCGCTCTGCTGGCCAATGGGACGGCCGGCGGCAGCTCCCCGGGCAACGACAGGGCGAACCGGGGCAGGCGGTCGGGCGGCGGTCTTCGCGGCGCTGTTTATCCGCTGCTGGCTGCTTTGCTGGCGGCGTTGACGCACCAGATCTGCGCGGGTCAGGGGCCGGTTGGGCTGCGGGCTCATGGCTCCCTCCGGAAGGAATGCTCGGTGCGGTCTCTTTCGGCTTTGCGTTCCAGCGCCAGCTCAATCAGCCGCTCAACAAGCTGCGTATAGGTAACTCCGCTGGCTTCCCACATTTTTGGATACATGCTGATTTTGGTAAAACCAGGCATGGTATTGATTTCATTGAGATAGATGCGGCCGGTTCCCTTTTCCAGCAGAAAATCCACCCGCGCCAGACCGGCGCAATCGCAGGCTTTGTAAGCGCTGAGGGCATAGGTCTGGATTTCGCGAATTTGTTCCTGGCTCAGATCCGCAGCACGCGGTAGCAGCTCAGAACGGTCATCCAGATATTTTGCGGCGTAGGTGTAAAACTCGGCAGAAGGCCGGATCTCGCCTGGCAGCGATGCGGCAGGCTCTTCATTGCCCAGAACGCTGACTTCAATTTCGCGCGCGTCAATTCCGCGCTCCACCAGGATGCGGCGGTCATAACGGGCGGCTTCCAGCAGTCCTTCCAGTAAATCAGCGCGGCTTTTCACCTTGCTGATCCCGACTGAAGAGCCCAGATTGGCTGGCTTGACGAAAAGCGGGTAGGGGGCCAGGGTTTCTGCCTGTTCCAGGCATGCGCGCATATTTCGCTCAATTTCACTGCGGTTAAAGATCAACCAATCCAGCACGGGGATCTGGTTGGCGCGCATCACCGATTTGAAGAGCCCTTTGTCCATGCCAACCGCTGAGCCGAGCACGCCGGCGCCGACATAAGCCATATCGGCCATTTCCAGGAACCCCTGCAGTGTGCCGTCTTCCCCAAACGTGCCGTGCAGCACCGGAAAAACGACATCCACATCCGCCAGCGGCTCAATCCGGGCTGACTTTCCCTGCCAGCTGACGGTGTACAGCGTGCGGTTGCCTGCGTCCGGAAGGAAGAGCACCGGTTTCACCCCGGAAAGATCGCCTTTTTCCAGCGCGGCGAGCGCATCCGGTCCGCTGAACCACTGACCCTCTTTTGAAATGGCGATTTGCAGGATCTGATATTTTTCGACATCCAGTACCGATAAAACGGAACGCGCGGACAGCAGCGAGACCTCATGTTCGCCGCTTCGTCCGCCGAATAAAACCGCGATGGTCAACTTCTTGCTCATACTTACCCTTCAGCCCTTTCCTGCAGGAATGGGCTGTCCCATTCGCCAATCAGTTCGATTTCGAGCTCTAACGTAACGCCAAATTTCTCCGCGACCATTTTTCTTGCCAGCAGCAGCAGCTGGTGAATATCTTCAGCCGTTGCGCCGGCATGATTGATGAAGAAATTGGCGTGCTGGCTGCTGATTTCTGCCCCTCCAATGCGCTTTCCCTTTAATCCGGCTGCTTCAATCAACCGACCGGCGTAATCCCCGGGAGGATTTTTGAACATCGAGCCCAGGCTGGCTCCAGCCGGCTGGGTCTTGCGGCGCTGGGCCAGATTGGCTTCCATGCGCTGCTGCACCTGTTCTGGGGTATCCTGGCTGAGCTGCAGCCTGGCTGCCAGGATCACCGCGCCTTCCCGCTGGCGCTTGAGCAGGCTGGAGCGGTAAGCGTATCCCATCTGCTCGCTGCTGTAAGCCTGCTTTCCATAAATGGGATGCAAGATTTCGGCCAGCACCAGGTTGCCCGACATATCCGCCCCGTGTGCGCCAGCGTTGCCGTAAACCGCGCCGCCAACCGTGCCCGGGATGGGCGCGGCCCATTCCAGCCCGGCCAGCCCGCGCAGCGCTACCTGTCGGGCTACCGAAGAGAGGTTGGCGCCAGATTCCGCCCAGACCGTTGGCGGGGTATGATGCGCATCCACCTTCACCGTTTTGGCGCGGTTATTGATCACCACCTCGCGGATCCCGCGGTCGCTGACCAGAATATTCGTACCGCTGCCAATCACCCGGAACGGCACGGCCAGACGCCAGAGGGTCAGGGCCGCTTTTTCCAGTTCTTCCGCGCTGTAAACATTCAGAAACGCGTCCGCCGTTCCGCCTACCTGAGAGGTGGTGTAATTGGACATGCGCACATTTTCCTGCAAATGGTCGCCAAATGCAGCGCGCAGGTCAGAAAGCGGTAAACGGCCGACCAGGGTCATCGTTACAGATCCTTCACCGTGTCAATGATGCGCACGACCACCTTTCTCTTTTCCGGGTCGGGCAAATTCTCAAACGAATTCTTCAGCCGGGCGCTTTTCAGGCCGTTATCCGACGGCACCTCCGCGGTTGAGCGCAGTTCGCTCAGTCCCATAACTTTCATCTCGCAGGTTCGCTGGGCATTTTCAGCCATTTTGCTCCACCTTTCCCAGGGTCTTTAAGACCTCGGTGCTGATCTGATCGGCATCGCCGGCAGAGAACACAATCACCACATCTCCAGACCGCAAGTTTTTAACCAGCATGTTGACGGCGTCCTGCAAGGTTTCAGCATAGCGGCAGCTGGTGTGCGGCATCGCTGCCACCACTTCGCGGCTGGAAATGGTCGCGACGGTTTCTCGAGAGGGGTAGATCTCTGTAACAATGACCTCGTTCGCATCCTGGAACGAAGCGCTAAATTCCTTCAACAGCGTTCGGGTGCGCGAATAGGTGTGCGGCTGCCAGACGGCCCAGATGCGGCGGTCTCCAAAACGGGCACGTGCGCCGGCCAGAGTGGCTTGAATTTCGGTCGGGTGGTGGCCGTAATCGTCAATCACTGTTACCCCGCCGGCTTCGCCTCTCTGTTCAAACCGCCGCCCGACTCCGTTAAACTCTGCCAGGGCCGCCGCGGCGCGCTGCAGGGGCAGGCCGAGGGCGGAAATCAGCGCCAGGACGGCCAGGGCGTTCATCGCGTTATGCCTGCCTGGCAGCTGCAAATCCACCGCGACTTCTCCACCCCAGGGCAGCAGAGCGGTAAAGCTGGTACCGCCGGCCGCGTTGACGCGCAGGTCTGTGAGCGAATAATCGCCGCCCTGCCCAAACCGGTGCGCCTGACAGCCTTCCGGCAGACAGTCAATCAACCCGCTGGTCAGGGGATTTTCAGCGTTGACAATCAAGGTCCCGCCCGCCCGCAAGCTGCCGGTGAACTTTTCAAACGCTTCCCGGTAAGCTTCCTGAGTCGGAAAACAATCGGGATGGTCGTATTCCATGGTGGTGACAATCGCCGCCTGCGGATGAATGCCGAGGAACATGTAATCGTATTCGTCCGCTTCGATGACAAACCATTTGCCCTTGCCCGCGCGGGCGTTGCGTCCCAAATTGCGTGCGGTTCCGCCTATGATATAGGAAGGCTCTTCGCCCAGAGCGGTCATGACCCAGGCCAGCATGGCCGTGGTGGTGGTCTTGCCGTGCGTGCCAGCCACAGCCAGCGGAAGGTCGTCGCTCAGCAGGAGACCCAGAAATTCCGAGCGTTTCATCACCGGGATACCGCTGGCAAGCGCCGCGGCGACTTCGGGGTTGTGTTCGCTCACCGCTGAAGAGCGGACGATCAGGTCGGCGCCGGCGATATTGGCTGCCTCGTGCCCGATATGGATCTCGATCCCGGCGGCAGACAGTTCGCGCGCCAGAGGGGAGAGGGCCTGATCAGAGCCGCTGACCTGATAGCCGCGCTCCGCCAGCACCCGCGCGATGGGCGCCAGACCGGTTCCGCCGATTCCGACCAGATGAATGTGTTTCATTATATAAACACCACCAGCACAAAAATAAAGGCGACAGCGACCGCGAAGTAAATCACCGGCGGCGCCATCCACACGGGTGGCAAAATCGCCGCCAGCTGCAATGCTGCGTCTCCCGCCGGTGTTCCCGCCACCGGCGCAATCACCAGGTCAAAGGGATATTTGGCGTCCGCCAGGAAATACCACAGCGAACCAAATACCAGATACCCGTTGATCGCTCCCAGAAAGGCTCCCAGCAGCAAATCCTGCAACCGGTCGCGGGCGAAGCGGTTGGTCGCCGCGAATTTCGGCAGGTTGGGAGTCTGGTAACCAAAGAAAACCAGCACAATCAACAAACCAGTCCGAACCCAGAACAAACCGGTGCCGTCCCCGGCCTGGAGGGAATTTTTAATCGCCGGCAGGAACACTTCCAGAACCGTGCTGACAAAGAGGGACAGGATCACCGCGAAACTGACGATTAATTCTTTCGCCCATCCGCGGGTGGCGCCGATCAGCGTGAAGATTGCCACAATCATCCAGAAGACACCGGTTAGACTGATCATGACGGTCCAACCTTCCTGCCGGAGTCTCCGGCAAGTTCCAAAATTAAGTCTGCCAGCCGCCGGGCAGCCTCTGGCCGGGCCAGAGCGCGCATGGCAGTGCTCATCTGGCTTAAGCGCTGGCGGTCCGCCAGCAGGTCACGCACCAGAACCGGCAGCCTCTCCGCCAGCTTGCGGTCTTCCATCCCCTGCGCGCCGCCGCGGTTGGCCAGATAATCCGCGTTCACTTTCTGGTAGCGCCAGGCGTAGGGATACGGCACCAGGATGGCTGGCAGCCCGAAGGCGGTCAGTTCGCCCAGGGTCGAAGCCCCAGCGCGCGAAACCACCAGATCAGCGCAGGCCAAAGCGGCTCCCATATCGTGCAGATACTCAAAAATATGATAGTGGACGGATTTCCCGGCTGGCAGGGTGTTTCTGGCGGCTTGCACTTCTTCCCAGTCCAGACTTCCGGTGATATGCACAATCTGTACGCTTTCAAGCAGCTCGTTCAGGTTGGCAGTTACGGCGCGGTTCAGCGATCGGGCGCCCTTGCTGCCGCCAAAGACCAGCAGGGTCGGCAGCCCTTCATCCAGACCGAGTTCTTTTTGACCGGCAGCCCGGCTCCAGGCGCTGAGTTCCGGGCGGATCGGGTAACCGGTAACTTCGATGCGCGCCTTGGAATTGAAATACCGGCGTGAGGTCTCAGCGGTCAGCGCGATGCAGTCCGCCCATTTTGCCAGGAATTTTAAGGCCAGGCCGGGTTCGATATCCGGCACATACAGCAGCGCTGGCAGTCTGCGCGCCGCCACCGCCATGGGCGCGGCCACAAAACCCCCGGTGAAGAGGAGCACATCCGGTTGAAATTCCGCCAGGATTTTACGGCTGGCGGTGACGCCGCGGGCAAGGCGCAGCAGGTTACCAGGCAGGGCTTTCAGCCCAACCCCGTGAAGGCCGGCCGCCGGAATAGCCTTGAACGGAATTCCTTCGCGTTCAATCAGGCCAGCTTCCATGCCGCCCTCCCCGCCAACCCACAGCACCGGGTTGGCATCACTACCGAGTGCCCGTAAAACGGTTAGCGCGGGGTACACGCCCCCGCCCGTCCCGCCGGCGCAAATCAACAACCGCACCAAAGGACCTCCCTTCGCCAGATGCAGTTTTCTGGCTGCTCACCCTGGCAACGTTCAAAACCACGCCCAGCCCGGCCAGGGTCACCAACAGGCTGGAACCGCCCGCGCTGATCAACGGCAGGGCGTTTCCCGCAAACGGCAGCAGGTTGACCAGCACGCCCATGTTGATTAACGCTTCGATGATGATCCAGAAGGTGATCCCGCTGGCCATCAATTTTCCCAGCAAATCTGGGGCGCGGTTGGCGATCGCGAGCCCGCGCCACAGGATCACCAGGTAAAGACCAATCACAACCACTGAGCCAACCAGGCCGGTTTCTTCCGCGATGACGGCAAAAATACTGTCCGTGGGGGCTACCGGCAGCCCGGCGAATTTTGCCGTTGAACGCCCAATGCCGACGCCAAAAATGCCGCCGTTGACCACAGCCTGCATCGACCATTTCACATGCGTTGAGGCGTTGATCGGGTTGTTTAACCCGTTGATGTATTCGGTGATTCGCACCTGGGCGGTGTCGCTGAACTGCACCATTAATACACCCAGGCCCGCGGCAATTAAAACAACCAGAATGATCTGTTTCCAGTCGCCGCCTGCCAGGAAGAACAGCATACCGCCCAGCAGGAAGATCGTCAGAGCGGCGCTGATGTCCGGCTGCAATAAAATGAAACCGCCCACCAACCCTAAAATTGTGGATAGGGGAATCAGGCCGAAGGTTATATGATTTAGGAATTCTCGCTTGGAATACAGCCAGACGGAAAGGTACAGCAGCACAGCCAGTTTGGCCGGTTCAGACGGCTGTATGGAACCATTGAGGAAGGATCGTTTGGTGGAGACGCCTTCGTTCGGGACCAGCAGGACCACGAACAGCGCTGTCAGCGTCAAAAACATGACCGGTAAAATCCAGCGCTGATACCGGTGGTAATCAAAATACGACACCGCCAGCGCGATCAGACTGCCCACCACGGCGTAGACGACCTGTTTCAGGATCAGTTCGTTGGTTTCCAGTCCGTGGACAATCGAGTACTGCCAGCCGGATGAGTAAACCATTAACGCCCCGAATACCAGCAAAGCGGCCACGGCTCCCACCAGGGGAACATCTAACCCCAGGCGCAGGCTGCCCAGCTGGCGCAGCGAACTGGCGCGGGCGGTGCGCGTCCTTACGAAAGTTGATTCACCCATAATCGGTAACTCTCCCCGCGCTCTTCAAAATCGCGGAATTGATCGTAGCTGGTGCCTCCAGGCGATAAGAGCACCACATCACCGGCTTCCGCCACCTCAGCGGCGGCTTGAACGGCTTCCTGTAAACCGGAGCAGCGCGTCAGCGTGTACGGCCGGCCAAACCCGGGTCTGCCAATCGCTGCGGCGATTTTTTCCGCCGCTTCCCCAAAGAGGATCACGTGGTCAACCCGCTTCCGCACCAGACTGGCCAGGTCCTCCCAGGGCAGATTCTTATCCCGACCGCCCAGCAGCAGAACCAGGGGTTCCTTAAACGACCGGATGGCCGCGGCCGTGCGCTCCGGTGCGGTGGCGATCGAGTCGTTGTACCAGGCCACCCCGCGCAGCACCCGCACCAGTTCAAGCCGGTGTGGGACGCCGGTAAAACCGCTGACCCCGGCCAGCATCGCCTCGACCGGAAATTCGGCCGCGCAGGCGATGGCGCAGGCGGCCAGGACATTCATTTTATTGTGTTCGCCCCTCAAACGGATGAGATCCAGCGGCAGCAGAACGCTATCCTTTCCGCCCTGGCAGCAGCGAATCTGGCCGTCTGCCGTGTAGACCCCGTCTTGCCCTCTTTCGAGCCGCGCGGTGCCAAACGACAGCAGCCTGCCTTTAACCCGCCCGCGTAAATTCCAAGCGCCCGGGTCTTCTCTGTTCAATACCGCGCGGCTACCGGGATGTTGATAATCCAGAATGCGGGCTTTGGCTGCGGTATAGGCTTCCAGCGTGCCGTGGCGGTCCAGATGGTTGGGGGTGATATTCAGCACGGCTGCCACAGCGATCGGCGCGGTCATCAGTTCCAGTTGGAAACTGGAAAGTTCCAGCACAACCCGGTCTTCGGGCGAAATCTGATCGATAAATTCCACCAGCGGTTGGCCAATGTTCCCGCCCACCCAGGCGCGCTGACCGGGTGCCAGCCCATGCTGCGCCATGCGGCCGACCAGCGTGGTGGTGGTGGTTTTCCCGGCTGAGCCGGTGATGGCTGTCACCGGGGCGGGGCAGGCTTCGATAAAGATCTGCGAATCATTGCTCAACGGCAGGCCGCGAGCCGCGGCTGCGCGCACAATGGGCAGATCCAGGGGAACCCCGCCCGAAAGACAGACGATTTCCGCGCTGTCCAGCAATTCCAGCGGGTGATCACCGGTTACCCAGGTCAGGTGGGGATGGGTGAGGCCTTCCATGCTGGTTTTCAACTGCTCGCCTGGGCGTTTGTCGTTCAGGGTCACCCATGCCCCCTGCGCCAGCAGGTAACGCGTCAGCGCCAGCCCTTGCCGGGCGGCTCCAAGGATTAAAACGCGTTTCCCTGCCCACTGCTGGTTCATATCACCGCCAATCCCACGCCAATCATGGCAAACAACAGGGCGATCAGCCAGAAACGCTGCACCACCTGAGTTTCAGACCAGCCCATCAATTCAAAGTGATGGTGCAGCGGCGACATCTTAAATAAGCGCTTCCCTTTGGTGGCTTTAAAGTACGCGACCTGCAGAACCACGCTGACCATTTCGCTGACCGGGATGATGGCTATGATCGGCAGCAGGATCCACTGACCGGTCATCAATGCGACCACGCCCAGGGTGGCGCCGAGCGAAAGCGCTCCCGTATCACCCATGATCAATTCCGCCGGGTGAACATTGAACCACAGAAAGCCAAACAGGGCTCCGACCAGGGTGAAACAGAAACGGCCCAGGAAAACCTGGTTTTGCAGTAAGGCGATCCCGCCAAAGGCGGCGAAACAGGTGGCGGAAATCAATCCGGCCAGCCCGTCCAGCCCGTCCGTGAAATTGACGGCGTTGGAAAATCCGGCGATGATCACCGTCGCCAGCGGGATGTACCAGATCCCCAGGCTGATCGGTTTCTCCGCGCCGGGCCAATCCAGTTCTGGCACTTTCAAAACATACTGCAGGATAAAGGCGGCCGCCAGGGCCAGCCCGATTTGCAGCAGGAACTTGGTGCGCGCGCGCATTCCCAGCCCGCGCCGCGGTCCGCGGATACCTTCCCAGTCATCAACCGCGCCGATCAACGCGTAGCCGATCATCACGCTGAGCGGCAGCAGCACCGAGCGCCCCAGCACCTGAAAACCGATAAGAGAAGAAGCATTCAGCAGCACAGTCAAGATCAGCACCGGGACGATAATCATCACGCCGCCCATGGTGGGGGTGCCCATCTTCACCTGATGGGTCGAAGGGCCTTCCACGCGGATAATCTTGCCAATTCGAAAATGGCGCAATACGCGCAGCAGCGGCCCGCCCCAGATAACCGACAGCATGAAACTCAAACCGCTGAGCGCCAGGGCGATCGAAGTCTCTTTCATGACCCCGCCTCCAGCGCCGTGATGATTCGATCCATTCGCATTCCGTGAGAACCTTTCACCAGTACGACATCCTTTTCCGAGAGAATTTTCCGCAAATGCTCGCTCGCGGATTCGACGGATTCTACCCATAAAGTGCGGTTCTTGGGCAAACCTGAGCGAACCGCCGCCTCAAGGATGATCTTTCCGCGTTCTCCCATCACAATCAGTTGGTCAACCACTTCAGCAGCCCGCGCGCCGACCATCTCATGCCCCTCGCGTTCGTACTGACCCAGTTCGAGCATGTCTCCCAGCACGGCGATTTTGCGGCCTTCCATCTCGTCCAGCAGGTTAAGGGCGGCCAGGGTAGATTCTGGCGAGGCGTTATAGGTGTCATCCAGCAGCAGCGCGCCGGTCTCGCTGCGCACAGCCATCAGGCGCAGTTGATTCTGGCTGGATTGCAGCCCGCTGACAATTTCTGACCAGGAAAGCCCGTCCGCCAGGCCCACCGCGGCCGCCCGCAGGGCGGTGTGAACCGAATGCCGGCCGATCAGCGGAATCCGCATCCGGATGGCTTCCCTCTGATAGTGCAGCCTGAAGGAGATGCCTTTTAATCCCAGCCCGTTGACTTCGTCCGCCCACAGGTGGGCAGCCGGGTCCAGCCCGTAGTACAGTACGCGCGCTCTGGTCTTTTCCGCCATCGGGCGCACCCACGGGTCATCGTAATTCAGCACCGCCACCCCGTCCACTGGCAGAGCCTGCACCAGTTCGCTTTTACCGCGCGCGATCGCTTCCTGCGACCCGGCGCGCTCGGCATGCACGGTGCCGATGTTGGTAACCACGCCGATGGCCGGTTTGGCCAAATCGCACAAAAAGGCGATTTCGCCGGGCACATAGAAACCCATCTCCAGGACAGCCCGCTGGTAGCCCTCGCTTAACCGCAGCAGAGTCAGCGGTAAGCCAATTTCGTTGTTCAGGTTGCCGAGATTTTTAAGCGCGCGGTAGCGCGTGCTGAGCAGCTCGGCGATGACTTCCTTGGTGGAGGATTTACCGACGCTGCCGGTGATGCCAATCACCTTAACCGGGAATTTTGCCCGCCAGAATTTCGCGATGCTTTGCAGCGCCTGCAGGCTGTCTTTGACCTTCAGACAAAACGGCGTTTGCGGCAGGCTGATTTCGCCGCCGGATGTCAGGTCAAGGACGCGAAAACCGCTACCCGGATCGCGGTCCACCAGGGCGATACTGGCGCCGCGGGCGAACGCGTCAGCGATAAAATCGTGCCCGTCTACGCGCTCGCCGCGCAGGGCGACGAACATCGCCGCCGGGATCGCCTGGCGCGAATCAATCACCGCCTCGCTGATGACCATCGAGGCCGCGGGGATGGTTTGACCGCTCAAGGCTTCCAGAACCGCATTCAACGTCAGCACAGCGCCACCTTACCTTCCTGAGAGTTGCGAGCGGATATCATCCGGGGGGATGTTTCCGATACGTACCAGTTCTTTGAATATCGGCGGGAACACCGGGGCGGCGATCGTTGAACCCCAGGAATCCGCTTTCGGCTGTTCGAACCAGATATAGACCAGAAATTTTGGATCATCCGAAGGTCCCCAGCCAACGAAGGAGGCATTGGTGGCGTTGGGCAGATAATAGCCGTCCTCCCCCGGAATCTGGGCGGTGCCGGTTTTTCCAGCCACACTGTACCCGGGTACGCTGGCGTTTGAGAAACTTTCTTCCTCAAGCGTGATGGTCAGCATTTTGGTGATCGTGCGCGCCGTCTCGGCGGAGACCGGTGTACCGACCACCAGCGGGTCAATATTGATCTGTCGGCCGTCCTGAATATATCCTTTGACCACGTGCGGCCACATCATTTTCCCGTCATTGGCGATCGCTCCGATCGCCTGCACCATCTGGATCGGGGTAACCGCCACCCCCTGACCGAAGGAATTGGTAGCCAGGTTGACCGATTGCCAGGTGTTCGAGTCCAGCGGGGTGGAAAACGGGAACTGCCCTTCGAGGGCTAGGTCGATATTGGTGCGGTGGCCGATCCCGAACGCTTCCATGTATTCGTAAAATTTTCCTTTTCCCAGCTTTTCAACCGCCACCCAGGTCAGACAGACGTTGAGCGAATGCTGCATGCAGCCCGTCATGGTCTGCTCACCCCAGGCGCCCTGGTTCCAGTTGCGGAAGACGTATCCGCCGTAGGAATAACCGCCAGTGTCGATAAAGGTGGTGTCCGGGGTCACCACACCCGCGTCAATCGCGGCTGCCATGGTGAGAACCTTGAACACCGATCCGGGTTCGTACACGGTCGAAACCGCGTTATTGTACGCCATATTTTTCGGCAGGACGGTTGTAAGTTCGCTACCGTAACGGTTGGGGTCAATCCGCGGATTGGTTGCCATTGCCAGGATCTCGCCAGTTTCCGGCTGGTAAACAATAACGGTACCCGATTTGGCTCCGTTTTTCTCCATCGCGCGGTCGAGGATCTTTTCCACGGCCGCCTGCATCTCGCGGTCAATGGTCAGGATCAGGTCCGCGCCCGGGGGAATATCAGGCAGGGCTTGCATCTCGTAAGGGTCGAAGGGCAGCACCATTTCCTTGGGCCGCCCGGCCAGCAGGGTGTTGTAATACCCTTCCACGCCCTGCGCGCCGGTCTCCTGACCGATATTGGCATAGGTGTAAAAACCCAGCACATTGGCTGCCAGTTTCCCTTCGGGATAAAACCGGATCAGCTTCGGGGTCCAGACGACACCGTTCAAAGAGGGTAAATTGGGGTTCTTCCCGCCGGGGTTTACCTGATCATACTCATTCTTGAGCGTCTCGATTTTTTGTTTGGTCTCCTCATCCACGAACTGGCTCAAGGTGATGTATGCGGATTTGGCGGGGTCGTACGGCATGGCTGCGGCGGCCAGAACCTCTTCGTATTTCAAACTGGGCAGGATCGAGCTGAGGGTCAGCGCGATGGACTGGGGATTGCGGTGCTGCCGCAGTTCCAGCCCCAGCTCATAGACGATTTTATTGCCGGCCAGCAAATGCCCCCAGCGGTCGTAAATTTTCCCCCGCTCGGGGTACACAATTCGCCGCTCATAGCTCTGACTTTTCGCCCAGTTGTTTAATTCCTCAGCCACCGGACCGGTCTGGATCGCGATCATCCTTGAAATAATTAAAAGCGAAAAGAGGGTAAGCAACCCTCCGAGAAATGTGAAGCGGGACACCGATAACCATTTCATTTTGCCGTTCTCCTAACCCCCTGGCCCGCTCAGATAGCTCTTAAACAGCCAGTCCCAGATGGATTGGCGGTACTCCGGTTTGATGATGGGACCTTGCATTCTCCCCGTGCCGGGTGGGGGAGCTTCCACATAGGCCGGCCTTCCGTAATAACCCGGAACAACCACGTAAACAATATCGTCAGGGTTTGGTTCTTCAAACCCCAGTTCTTTCGCGCGCGGTAGCATAACCTGTAATGAAGTAAGCTGTCCGTAACGCGCTTCCAGATGGGCGATCTTACGCTGGGCGGCTTCGCGGTCGTATTCCAGAAAGCGGGTTTCAACCCCGGCGGTGGCCGCCTGGCCGCTGATGCTCAGATAAAGCGCGGCAACGACCAGCAGGATGACAAGCCCGACCAGCAGACTCAGAATGTTGCGGGTCTGCAAACGCCAGGGTGCCTGTCGATAAGCCTGGGCCAGCCGTTGTCTCATTTCCTTATCTCCTCGCTTTCATACACTGCTCAATCGTTTAAGTGCAATTCTTATGCCAGCTTCTCTGCCACCCTTAAGCGCGCGCTGCGCGCCCGCGGGTTCAGCCGAATTTCTTCCTCGCTCGCCGTGATCACCTTGCGGGAAACTTCCCGGATGACTGCTTGGTGACCGCAGGTGCAAACCGGTTGATCTGGCGGACAGAGGCAGCCGCGGCTTTCCTGCCGAAAATACTGTTTCACCAGCCGGTCTTCCAGCGAGTGAAAACTGATCACCGCCAGCCGCCCGCCAGGTTTCAGCGCTTCCACCGCCCGGGGCAAAAAATCGCTCACCGCGTCCAGCTCGCGGTTGACTGCGATGCGCAGGGCTTGAAAGGACCGCGTGGCAGGATGGATTCGCCCCTGCCGCCCGCCGCAGGCTTTCAAAATCACCTCGGCCAGCCTGTCGGTGCTTTGCAGCGGCCGGTTCTGAACGATGGCGCGGGCAATCTTGCGGCTCTGCGGTTCTTCGCCCCAGCGCCAGAGCAGATCAGCCAGACTCTGCTCATCCAGCGTATTGACCAGGTCGGCGGCTGTGGTTGGCTGGCGCGGATCGAAGCGCATGTCGAGCGGACCATCCGCCAGAAAGGAAAATCCGCGTTCTGGCCGGTCAAGCTGCATCGAAGAAACCCCCAGATCAACCAGAATGCCGTCCACCGCCTCCCAGCCTTGCTGATGTATGCTTTCCAGCAGCGTGGTGTAAGATGCCTGTTGAAGGGTATAACGGCCCTCAAAAATCAAAAGACGCTGGGATGCCAGTTCCAGCGCCTGAGGGTCTAAGTCCAATCCCAACAGGCGTCCCGCGGGCGCGCTCGCTTCCAAAATTCCGTAAGCGTGGCCGCCCGCGCCAACAGTGCCGTCAACATAGCAGCCTGGGCTTTGTGGGCGTAATGCGAGTATAATCTCATGGTAAAGTACAGATTGATGCGCGGGGCGCTCAGATTCGGCGTTCATGACAGCCGCTTATTTGAAGGCCAGATTTAATCCGGCAAAGCTGCCTGCCACCGCCTCGGAATTTTCAAACTGGGCATTTTGCTTTTGCCAGAGCTCGTCTGACCAGATTTCAAAGTAATTGCCCGAGCCAACCACGACCGCGCCGCTGGTGATGCCTGCCGCTTCTCGTAAAAATTGCGGGATTAAGATGCGGCCGGCTCGGTCAAATTCAACCCGTTCCGCGTTGGCGAAGATAAGACGGCGCAAGGCTCGTGCAGCCGGGTCAGTAATGCTTAAGGCATTGACATGCTCGTAAATTCGGGTGAAGTCCTCGGCGGTAAACACGACCAGGTTGTTCTCAAACCAGCGAGTCAGGTAAGCGCCGTTATCCAGCTGCTCGCGAAAACGAGCCGGGATGGTCACCCTGCCTTTCTCATCAATGCTGTGCTGGTATTGCCCTAAGAACATTTGTTCGACCTCGTGTTTAACACCGAAACGCCGGTGATCCGGCGCTTCTTACACCACTTTTACCCACTTATTACCACTTTCCTCCACAGTATAGCCCATTTGACTGTGGATTACAAGTATTTTTTCTGTTTATTAATCTTTCAAAAACGTAAATCAGAAAAGGGAGAATGCCATGAAACCGCAATTATTAGCCCTCTTGACCGCCATCGCCTGGGGAGTTGGCGGGTACTTTGAAAAAAAAGGGTTGATCCTCGGAAACCTGAGCCCGCAGCTCGGTATTACCATCCGCACCGCTGTCGCCCTTCTCATTCTTGGCGCGGTCAGCTACCAGCAATGGAAAACCCTGCCTCAGGCAGGGCCAAAAGCGCTGCTGTATATGATAGTTGGCGGTGGAATTGTAGCTGGGGCGGTTGGGATGCTTTGTTTTTATGCTGCCATCAAAGGCGCCCCGCTTGGCAGGGTGATGCCAATCGCCTTCACCTCGCCCCTCTTCGGTGTTCTGATGGGTGTGATGTTTGGGGCTGAACCATTGACCTTCAAAACCATCCTCGGAATGCTGATGACCATTGGGGGAATTATTTTACTGACCCTGGCCTGAATCCGCTCCGCCCTCCGGCAGGCTGATCAGCACCCTTGTCCCCTGGCCGGGTACAGAGCTGACGGTGATTGTCCCGTGGTGGCCTTCGATCACCTGCCGGGCGATGGACAATCCCAGCCCGATCCCGCGGAACAGATGGCCGCGGACTTCATCGGTGTGAAAGAAGCGTTCAAAGATGCGCTCCATTACCTGCGGGTCAATTCCCACCCCGTGATCTTCCACACTCACAAACAGGCGGCTTCCCTCTCGGCCGACTTCAATTTTAACTTCACCGCCTTCCGGGCTAAACTAGATGGCGTTGTCCAGCACGGCAGAAATCGCCCGGGTCAGGCTTTTCTCATCCGCGCGAACCGGCGGAAGGCCTGGAGCGATGCTCAGGCTGAGCGGTGTGCCGGCCTGGTCTGCCCGACCGCGCACCGGTTCCACCGCCGCGGTGACCACCGCGCCAAGGTCCACGGATTGAAAATCCGGCAGGATCAGATCCATCTCCTGCAGAAATAAAATATCATTGACCAGCGCGCTGATTTCCTGCAGGTTGCGGGCAACCGTTTCCAGCGCGCCCTTCAGCCCTTCGCCCTGCAGCATGCCTGTCCGCGCGATCTGCATATAGCCGTTGGCCGCCATCAGGGGGGTGCGCAGTTCATGCGCGATCGTGGTGAGGAATTCCCGCCGCGCGTATTCCTGTTCCGCCAGCTGCTGATAGGCTTCGGCCAGTTCCTTTGCCTTTAGACGCAGGTCTTCGATCGCCATTTCATCGTTTTCCCTCAGGCGGCGGCTGACCTCGCGCACCATCGCCAGCGACATGCTGCTGCTGCGTTCCATCAAGTCGGTAAAAATCTCCCTGGAAATTTCCAGTACGACGCATTCTTCGACGGTCTGAATGGTGGCTGCCCGCGGAGCATTATGGATGATAGCCATCTCGCCAAAAAAATCGCCGGGCCCCAGCTGTTTTAACAACCGGGCTTCGCTTTCATTAATCACTTTGCTGACCGCCACCCGGCCGCGCAACAGTATATAAAAGGTGTACTCTAACTCGCCTTCATGGGTCAGGATGAAACCGGGGGGATAGGTGCGCACCTCTCCGGCGCGGATCATTTCCTCGGCTTCTTCATCGGGGATGCCGGGAAAAGCCCGTTTCAAGACGCTGCGCGGTTCAATCCCAACTGGTATGGTCTGGCTGAGATCCTTTTCCATGCCTGCACCTTCGGTTCCTTCAAAGAGATGTAATGCCCGGACGACTCGCGCCGGGTTATTGGCGTTTGCCAGGCTTATTTCCGCCTCCCTCCGACCTTGATTCGCCCTGCTGGTTGGTCGGAGATCCTGCCTGCGCGAACGGCGCGAATGTCTCGCGAATCGCTTTTGACCTGCCGGCGTGCCGGGCTGCTCACCGTTTGTTCAGGGATGAAAAGTAAGCGATCATCGGCTCAAAATACGATTGCCACCAGCCGATCTCATAATCCTCGCCCTGTTCGTCAGGGATGTACTCGTGGCGGATCGACAGCAAAGTCCCTTCCTTTTGTGGCACAAACTGAACCTCGATAAGCGAATCGGGGTCGCCCGGCGGAAAATCGCTTGTGCGCCATGCCTGCACGATTTTCTTGCCCGGCACGAGTTCAATGTTGTACCCGCTGATGTAGCCGTCCCAGGCGGTAAACCGCCCGCCCGGATTGGGGTCAATCACCGCCGGGCTTCCGGTAAACGCGCTGTGGATCTCGCTGTCCAGCCAGGCGTGATACAGAGTCTCTGGATCCGCTGGTAGTAGGGTTGAAACGGTAATCATCTCAGGCATCGCCGCTGCTCCTTTATTATTAATCGTTCTTATTGTAATCCAGCAAAATTAAATGATGTACAACCGGGATACATTTGCTGGTTTCTGTTGTTTAATCATAACAAAGGAGTGCTGACATGAAACAATTTGTATATGCCACCCTCCACCCAGAAATTTATCACGGCCACGACCGCCGGCCGCCTTTTTTTGAAGGCTGGTATTACAAGCTGGTCAGCGCTGATGAAAAAACCAGACTGGCGGTGATCCCCGGGGTGATTCTTGGGGAAGACGCTCACTGCTTCGTCCAGACTCTGGACGGCGTCAGCGGAAAGTCCAGTTATTTCCGCTATCCGTATGAAGCCTTCTGGGCTTCCCGCCGGGAACTGGATATCGCGGTCGGCCCCAACCGTTTTACCCGCACCGACCTGAAGTTGGATTTGCCGGAAGGCGATGTCAGCCTGAAAGGGACGATCGCGCTGCACACCCCCACTGCCTGGCCGGTCAGCCTGCTGTCCCCCGGCATCATGGGCTGGTACGCCTGGGTGCCGCGCATGGAATGTTATCACGGCGTGCTTGGCTTTGACCACGCCGTCAGCGGCGTTCTGCAGTACAACCGCACTGCGGTTCGTTTTGACGGCGGCCGCGGGTATATGGAAAAGGACTGGGGCATGGCTTTCCCGAAAGCCTGGGTCTGGTTCCAGAGCAATCATTTTGAAGTTCCAGGCGTGTGCATCACCGCCTCCATCGCCACCATCCCGTGGATGGGCGGGGCCTTTCGCGGGTTTATTATCGGGTTATGGCACAACGGCAGGCTGCACCGCTTCGCGACCTACACCGGGGCAAAAGTGGAACAGTTCGAGGTGCATGATACGCATGTGGACTGGACGGTCAGCGGCGGCGGCAAGCGCCTGCGCCTGCGCGCGGAACGCGCCGAAGGCGGTTTGCTGCTGGGTCCCTCCACCCTGAATATGGGCCGCCGGGTGGTGGAAACCCTTTCCGCGGCCGTTGAAGTGCGCCTGAGCGACAGCGGCGGGCGGGAACTTTTTTCTGGCCGCGGGCGGCACGCCGGTCTGGAGGTGCATGACACGCTCTCCTTGATGGACGCGGCGGTTTCCAGTTAATCCCGTCTGCACAGGAATCCTCTATGCCCTGAAGCGTTCATTTCCCGCCGCGGCCGCGCCTTATTTCGCTGGCAGGGAGAGCGCAGGATGCGGTCACATCCCCGGTTTTGCAAAAAATAGAAGGGTGGTCCGGCTCCCACCCGCGCTCATTTCCACGGTTCAGCAGGCGGCCGGCATTGGGATGAGACTTAACCCTGAACCTGGCCGAATGGGCAGGCGCGCAGTGGCCCTTTGTTCAGGCTGGATTTATCCTCTGCGCCAATCGCAGTCTGCTGAATCCATAGTATCCTGTACCCACTAAAAATCAGACTTTCTGTTCTCAGATAGGCTTTCGGGTTTTCCGCGGCGAGCCGCGCGGAATAGAACAATGTGAGGTAATAAAAATGGAAGCTGTGATTCAGCTGAAAAACGTTTCCCGCCGTTTCGGCGAGGTGCAGGCCGTCAGGGACCTGACCCTGGAGGTCTACCGCGGGGAGATTTTCGGTTTTCTGGGCCACAACGGCGCCGGTAAGACCACCACCATCCGCCTGGTGAACGGCGTCCTGGAAGCCGATCAGGGCAAGATTCGCGTCCTCGGATTTGATCCGCAAACCCAGGGGCCGCAGCTGCGCGCGCGCACCGGGGTGATTACCGAAACCGCCTCGATGGACAACCGTCTGACCGCGCTGGATAACCTGACCATTTACGCGGATCTGTACGGCGTTCCCCGCGCCGAGGTGAAGACCCGCGTCAGCGGCCTGCTTGCCCAGTTTGAACTGGCTGAACGCGCCAACGACCGGGTCGCCGCTTTCAGCACCGGGATGCGCCAGCGCCTAGCGTTCGCCCGCGCGCTGCTGCATCAGCCGGAAATTCTCTTCCTGGACGAGCCCACCTCGGGGTTGGACCCAATGGCCGCCCGCCAGGTGCACAGCCTGGTGACCCATCTGGCGCGGGAAGAGAAGCGAACTGTATTTATCTGTACCCACAATCTGGTGGAAGCCCAGCGCCTCTGCGACCGCGTGGCTGTCATGGAACACGGGCAGTTGGTGGCGGTTGGCAGTCCGCATGAGCTGGCCAGCCGGTATGTGCGCCGGCTGATGGTCAATCTGGAGACCGACCCGGCCCAGCGCGAAAGCGCTCTGGAGATCCTCGCCGCAGCCGGAGCACTGGTGGACGGGCAGCCGGAACTTGCCAACGGCGGTCTGCGCTTCGCCGCCGCAGGGCGGGAAGCCATTCCGCAGACATTAAGTCTGCTGGTGAATAAAGGGATCCGCGTCTATCACTTGAGCGCGGAAGAACCGGACTTAGAAGATGTTTATTTCGCGCTGCATGCCGGGAAGGAGCAATAAGATGAACTGGCGCGTGTTAATGGCAATTGTCAAGAAAGACCTGAAAGTCGTTGCGCAAAACCGCAGCGTGGTGATCCCGATCCTGATGGTGCCGCTGATCCTCTTCGGGGCGCTGCCCTGGCTGGCTGTGCTGGTTCCCGGTTCGATCAACATGGGCGGTTCGACGATGAATGACATCGCTCCCCTCCTGGCGAAATTGCCCGCGAATCTGACGGCTGAACTGGCCCCGTACAACCTGGAGCAGAAGACGGTTATCTTCTTCCTGGTGTATCTGCTCGCGCCGATGTTCCTGATCATCCCGCTGATGGTCTCATCGGTCATCGCCGCGGACAGCATCGCCGGAGAGCGCGAACGCCGCACGCTGGAAGCGCTGCTCTACACGCCGACCAGCGATCGAGAATTGCTGCTTGGTAAATTGCTTTCCGCCTGGCTGGCGGCTGTGGCCACCGCTGCGGCTGGTTTTCTGCTCTACAGTGTGATGGTCAATCTGGCCGCCTGGCAGGTGGTTGGCGCGGTGTTCTTCCCCAACATGATGTGGCTGGTGATGGTCTTCTGGGTCGCGCCGGCCGCGGCAGGGCTGGGCTTATCGGTGATGGTGCTGGTCTCTGCCCGCGCTCAGGGCTTTCAGGATGCCTACCAAATGGGCGGGATGGTCGTGCTGCCGATTCTGCTGCTGGTCTTCGGCCAGGCGACCGGGGTGATGTTCTTCAGCACCGGCCTGGTGGTTCTGCTCGGGCTGGGTTTGTGGCTGGTGGATGCCGGGCTGCTGTGGTACGGCCGGCGGTTTTTCCGCCGCGAAGCCCTGGTCTCGCGGCTGTAATTCTGTAAAAAAAGCGCCGGGCAACAAAACCCGGCGCTTTCACCGCCCCGATTTTCTACCGGCGGTCTTATTGAACAGATTCATTCCCGAATCAATTCCCTTTTTTCTTCCCGGCAGCAGGCATCTGCTTAAAGGATCTCCAGCCTCGGCCGGTATTGCAGCGCCTCAGCCAGATGGGGGGCTTGAATGCGCTCCTGGCATGCCAGATCGGCGATCGTGCGCGCCAGCTTGAGAATCCGGTGGTAAGCCCGCGCGGAAAGCTGCATCTGGCTCATGGCCGCGCGCATCAAGGTGCGGCTCGGTTCATCCAGTACGCAGTGCGTCCGCAGATCCGCAGGGCGCATATCCGCGTTGCACATCAGCCGGTTCTGGCTCTCAATTCCAGGGATGAGCGGCTGCGGCCCGCCAAAGCGCTCGCGCTGAATCGCCCGCGCGGCTTCCACCCTTGAGCGGATGACCGCCGAAGGTTCGCCCAGGCGCGTTTCGCTCAATTTATCATAATCCACCCGCGGCACCTGCACATGAATATCAATGCGGTCCAGCACCGGTCCGGAGATGCGTTTTTGGTATTTGCTGACCGCCGCGCTCGCGCAGGTGCAGGGTTTGCTCGGATCCCCGTAATAGCCGCACGGGCAGGGATTCATCGCCGCGATCAGTTGAAAGTTGGCGGGAAAGGTCAGCGATCCCTGCGCGCGGCTGATGGTGACCAGTTTATCCTCCAGCGGCTGGCGCAGCACTTCCAGCACGCGGGTGCCGAACTCGGGCAGTTCATCCAGAAAAAGCACGCCGCGGTGCGCCAGTGAAATTTCTCCGGGGTGCGGCCAGTTCCCGCCTCCCACCAGCCCGGCATGGCTGATGGTGTGGTGCGGGGCTCGAAACGGCCGCATGCGCATCAGCGGGACCCCCGGCGGCAGCATGTCCGCGACCGAATAAATCCGGGTAACTTCCAGGGCTTCATCAATTCCCATCGCGGGTAAAATCCCCGGCATGGAGCGGGCCAGCAAAGTTTTTCCCGATCCCGGTGGGCCGATCATCAGCACATTGTGACCGCCGGCGGCAGCCACTTCCAGCGCCCGTTTAACATGTTCCTGCCCTTTTATCTCCTGAAAATCGGTTTGAACCGGCGCCGGGTCATCCCCGGGTTCCGGGACGCTCGGCGCCGGGATTCTCGCCGCTCCGCTCAGGTATTGAACCAGTTCGGAAAGGCTTTCGACCGGGATGATCTCGATATCCGGCACCAGCGACGCTTCCGGAGCGTCCACCCGCGGCACCACCAGGCGCTTAAAGCCGTTCGTGCGCGCCGCGGCCGCCACGGACAGCACACCGCGGGCATGGCGGACCGATCCGTCCAGGGATAGTTCGCCCACCACCATGGTCGCGGCCACTGCTTCGGGTGGGAGCAGTTCCTGCATCACCAAAACCCCCAGCGCGATCGGCAGATCATAGGCGGGTCCTTCTTTACGCACCGAAGCCGGCGCCAGGTTGACCACCAGCCGCTTGCGCGGAAAGGGCAGCCCGGCGTTGCGAACCGCTGTCTGCACCCGCTGGCGGCTTTCTACGACCGCTGCGTCCGGCAGCCCGACAATATCAATGCCTGGCAGCCCCTGGCCGGTATCCACTTCAACCTCAACCACCACCCCGTCCAGGCCGATCACGGCGCAGGAAAATATTCGCGCGAGCATAGGATAAGTGTAGTAGAGCCTGCCCATCCGGTCAACCGCCTGCAGGGTTGGATCGCGGTGCAGATACCGTCATCAGTATCTTTACCTGCGAAACTCCTTCATCTCAAGCGGGTTATAGTACGTAAGCCGGTTATGCTTACCAGATGCTTACGCTTTGGGGCCGGCAGTTGCCTGTAAGGGCAATGTTTAACGGTTTGTTGTAAATCATTTTGACCCAGCTCAATATCTCTCTAACGCCTGCCGGACTGCAGGTGTGTTTTATTGTTCCTTTTTCTCGGACAGTCCGGCTCACACCAACAAACGAAGGAGAAGGTTTCTATGAAAGCAAGCCAGGCAGTGGCAATCGTCGGGGTGGGGGCGATTCTTCCAGATGCATTTTCCGTCCCGGCTTTCTGGGACAATCTGATCCAGAAAAAATATTCAATTCAGGAAGTCCCCCCGGATCGCTGGAATCCAGCCCTGTACTACGACCCCGATCCGGCCGCGGTGGATAAAACCTACTCAAAAATTGGCGCTTTTGTCCAGGGGTATCAATTTGACCCGATGAAACTTGGTTTTCCCATCCCGCCGCGCGTACTGGCGGTGATGGATGATGCCCAAAAATGGGCGATCGCCGCGGTCAAGCAGGTTCTGGATGATTACGGGTATCCAGCCCGCGCGCTTGACCCCGAGCGCGTCGCGGTCATCTTCGGAAATGCCATGGGCGGGGAGTACAACATCCGCACCAATATCCGTATCTTACTCCCGGAATACGAGTCTGTCTTGCAGCAGCTGCCCGAATTTGCCGGTCTGCCCCCGGCTGTTCAGGCGGCGTTAATGGATGGATTCCGCAGGGGTGTGCGCGAGCGTATTCCCGCCATTACCGAGGACACCATGCCGGGGGAACTGGCCAATGTCATCGCCGGGCGGGTGGCGAATGTTTTCAATTTCAGCGGTCCCAACTTTATTACCGACGCTGCCTGCGCCTCTTCTCTGGCGGCGGTTCAGGCGGCCGTTGAAGGTTTGCTGGATAATAAGTTTGACGCCGTTCTGACCGGCGGGGTGGATCGTTCCAACGGCCCGGAAGGGTTTGTCAAGTTTTCCAAAATTGGCGCGCTTTCGCCGGATGGTTCGCGCCCGTATGCCGACGGGGCCAACGGCTTTGTGATGGGCGAAGGCGCGGCGGTTTTCTTGCTCAAACGGCTGGCTGACGCCGAACGGGACGGCGATCGGGTTTACGCGGTCATTCGCGGCATTGGCGGCAGCAGCGATGGAAAAGGCAAAGGCATCACTGCGCCAAACCCGCTCGGTCAGCAGCGCGCTATCATCCGCGCCTGGCAGGACGCCGGTATCTCCCCCCAGAGCGTGGGCCTGATTGAAGGACACGGCACTTCAACGCGCGTCGGGGATGTGGCAGAAGTCAGCAGCCTGGACGCGGTCTTCAAAGAGTTCAGTCTGCCCGCCGGCAGTATTGCCCTGGGTTCGGTAAAATCCAATATCGGCCATCTAAAAAGCGCGGCCGGCGCGGCCGGGTTGTTAAAAGCGGTTCTGGCGCTGCATCACAAGATGCTCCCGCCTTCGCTCAATTTTGACCGCCCCAATCCGAACATTCCCTTTGGCTCGATCCCTTTCTATGTGAACACCGCTGCCACACCCTGGGAGGTAAACCAGGGACAAATCCGCCGCGCTGGGGTCAGCTCTTTTGGTTTTGGCGGGACCAATTTCCACATCGTCCTCGAAGAATACCGGCCCGGTGAGCTGACCGCGGAACCGCAGCAGGTCTTTACGGCGGCGCGGTCAACACCGCCGACCGCGGCGGCTGCCCCGGCCCCTTCTCCTGCTCCCGCGGCGGTTTCCGCTCCCGCTCCGGCTGCTGCCGTTTCAGCCAGTGAAAATGATGTGATGGGCTTCATCCTTTCCGCGGTCAGCGAAAAAACCGGTTACCCGGTTGAGATGCTTGACCCGGACCTTGACCTGGAAGCTGACCTGGGGATTGACACGGTGAAGCAGGCTGAACTCTTCGCGGCCGTGCGCACCCATTACAACATCCCCCGCCGCGATGACCTGCGGCTGGCAGATTACAATACCCTGCGCAAGGTGGCTGGATTTATGCTGGAAGCGCTGGGTCCTTCCGGGTCTGCGCCGGCTCAGGCCGGCGCGGAAAACCAACCGCCGGCCGCCGTTCAGTCAGCAGCCCCGGCCGGCGGACCATCCCGCGAGGCGGTCACTTCCTTCGTCCTCGCGGCGGTGAGCGAGAAGACCGGTTACCCGGTTGAAATGCTGGATATGGATCTCGACCTGGAGGCTGACCTGGGAATTGACACGGTCAAGCAGGCGGAACTCTTCGCTGCCATTCGCACCCACTACAATATCCCCCGCCGCGAAGATCTGCGCCTGGCGGATTACAACACCCTGAGCAAGGTAGTTGGCTTCATGGAAGAAGCGCTCGGCGCCGCGGCTGCGGGCGCGCCTGGTCAGACATCTTCAACCCCTGCTGCCGCAGCCACCGCTGCGCCTATCTCCAGCCCTGCGTCCTCTTCAGCGTTGGTCCCCTATCAGGGCTTGCTTTTTTTGTCGGCGGGGAGCAAGGCGGACTTGCGGGCTGCGCTGGCGAAAAAAGTGGAAGAGCTGCGCGCGGGCGGCGTCCACGTTCCGGCGCTGCCCACCCCGGAAGCCCTGGCTTTGCCAGAACGCGTGGTGATTGATTATGCTGATTCCGCGGAGCTGCTCAAACGCGCCGAACGCGCCTTGAGCGCTTTTGACACCGACACGCCCGCTGGCTGGCAGGCCATGATGGCGCACGGGGTCTACCGCGGATCGGGCCGGGCCGGAAAGCTGGTTTACCTCTTTCCCGGTCAGGGTTCGCAGTACGTGAATATGATTAAAGACCTGCGCCAGTATGAACCGGTGGTAGTGGACACGTTTGACGAGGCGGATCGCATACTTGAGCCAATTCTTGGCCGGCCGTTAACCAGTTTTATCTATGTCGAAGGCGGTGAAGAGGAACTGGCACAGGCGGAAAAAAACCTCAAAGATACTACCATCACCCAGCCCGCCATGCTGACAGCCAACGTCGCTCTGCTGCGGGTGCTGGATAAGTTTGGCTTCAAACCGGACCTGGTGATTGGCCACAGCCTGGGCGAGTACGCCGCCCTGGTCGCCGCCGGGGTCTTAACTTTCGCTGAAGCCCTGGAAGTGGTCAGCGCGCGCGGGCAGGAGATGAAAAAGGTCTCAATGGCTGACAACGGCTGTATGGCGGCCGTATCGGCTCCGCTTGGCGAGGTTGAAAAGATCCTGGCCGGTTTGAGCGGGTACGTTGTTTTGGCCAATATCAACAGCCCGCTGCAATCGGTGATCGGCGGGGACACGCCGTCAGTGGATGCCGCCATCGCCGCTTTTCCCGCCGCCGGGTTTCAGGCGGTGAAAATCCCTGTTTCCCACGCTTTCCACACCAAAATCGTGGCACCGGCCAGTGAGCCGCTGCGCAGGGTGATCGAGCGCATGAATATTCAGCCGCCGCGCATCCCGATCGTTGCCAATGTCACCGGCGAACTTTACCCGCAAACCCGCGCCGAAATCCTGGATATCCTCACCCGGCAGGTGGCTTCACCGGTGCAGTTTGTCAAGGGCATGCAGACCCTGTATCGAGAAGGTGGCCGGGTGTTCATCGAAGTTGGCCCCAAGCGGGTTCTAAACGCCCTGGCAACGGATAACCTGAAAGATAAACCCGACGTGATTCTCCTGGCTTCCAACCATCCGCGGAAGGGCGGACGGGCGAGCATTAACGAAGCCTTGTGCGGTTTGTTCGCCGCCGGGGTTGGCGCCGCCAGCCAAGATCCCGTAATCCTGACGGACGCGGTGCCGCCGGCGCAGCCGGTGGTTGAGGTCCTTTCTGAAACCGCTGCTCCGCTTTCTGCCGGCGGCCTATCCGGTTCCGTGGTCATCACCGGCGCCGGTTTGGGCCTCCCGGGCAGCCGCCATGCGGTATTCGAGGACTATAACATTCAGCGCCTGCTCGACGGCGAAATGATGATTGAACCGCTGCCAGAAAAAGCGCGCAAACGCATGCTGCAGAAGAAAGTCACCCGCCTGGTTAAAAGCGAAGCCGGGGCGGTGATGGAACCCATTGACTCGCTGGATCAGGTTCTCAGTCTGGCCGGGCAGCGCGGGGCGTTTGACCTTGCGGCTGATTTTGGGGTTCCGGAGGAACGCGTGGAAACGCTGGATATCTCCACCCAGCTGGCGATGGGGGCTGGAATCGAAGCCCTGCGCGACGCGGGTATTCCTTTGGTGATGAACTACCGGCAAACCAGCCGCGGCACCTATCTGCCAAACCGCTGGATGCTGCCGCCAGCCCTGCAGGATGAAACCGGGGTGATCTTCTGTTCCGCTTTTCCCGGCCTTGACCGCATGTCCGATGAAGCCGACCGGTATTACACCCACCGTTCGCTGGAAAAACAGCAGCGCGAACTGGCCAGTCTGCGCAAGGAGCTTTCCGGGCTGGATCCAGCCAGCCGAAAACAGGTGGAAAGCGTTCTTGACCGGCGGGCGAAGGAACTGGAAAAAGCGCTGAAGGATCTGAATTACCAATTTGACCGCCGCTATGTATTCCGCATCCTGGCAATGGGGCATTCTCAATTCGCCGAGTATATCGGAGCGCGCGGCCCGAACACGCATGTCAATGCCGCCTGCGCGACAACCACTCACGCTGTCGCCATCGCTGAGGACTGGATCCGCGCCGGCCGCTGCCGGAGGGTGGTGATCGTCGCCGGGGATGACGTCACCAACCCCAATCTGATTCAGTGGATTGGCACCAGCATGTTTGCCAGCGGCGCAGCCACCACCGAAGCCAATTTGCGCATGGCCGCCCTGCCGTTTGACCGCCGCCGCAACGGGATGATCATGGGAATGGGCGCGGCCGCCCTGGTGGTTGAAGCGGAAGACGCGGCCCGAGAGCGCGGGGTTCGCGCTATCTGCGAGCTGCTTTCCAGCCAGATTGCCAACAGCGCCTACCACGGCACCCGCCTGGATGTGGCCCACGTCAGCAGTGTCATGCGGCGCTTGCTGGCAGTCGCCGAAGCGCGCTTTGGTCTGCGCCCGGCGCAAATCGCCGCCCAGACTGTATTTGTCTCACATGAAACCTATACTCCAGCCCGCGGTGGCAGCGCCGCTGCGGAAATTCACGCCCTGCGCGATTGTTTTGGCGATTTTGCCAGCCGCGTGATTATCGCCAACACCAAGGGGTTTACCGGCCACACCATGGGGGTGGGGGTGGAGGATGTCCTGGCGGTGAAAGCCCTGGAATTTGGCCGGGTCCCGCCAATCGCGTTTATCCACGACGGCTTTGAGCCTGACCCCGACCTGGGAGATCTAAACCTGTCGCGCGGCGGTCCGGCGGAAATCCAGTTCGCTTTGCGCCTTGGCGCGGGCTTTGGCTCGCAAATCGCGATGACCCTGCTGCGCCGCGTTCCCGGTGAGGGACAGCGGATTGACCAGCCGACTTACCGGCGCTGGCTGGCTGTCGCCGCCGGTTATCCGCAGGCTGAACTGGAAGTGGTGCAGCGCACCCTGCGCGTCAAAGATCAGGGCGCCCCGACGCTTCAGCCCCTGGCCTCTAGCTGGGAATACGGTCAGGGTCCGCGCGCCTGGGCGGACGCCCCCCGTCTGGTAGAACTGCCGGCTGCTTCCCTGCCTGCCAGCCCTCCGGCGCAGAAACCAGCCCCGGAGCAGCCAGCGGTAACCCCGCCGCGCGCACCGGCTCTTCAGCCTGCGGATGCGGATGAGATTGGTCCGTACGTCCTCAACGCGGTCAGCGAAAAGACCGGTTACCCGCCAGAGATGCTCGACCTTGATCTGGATCTGGAGGCCGATCTGGGAATTGACACTGTCAAGCAGGCGGAATTATTTGCCCAGATCCGCACCCATTACGGCATTCCGCGCCGGGAAGATCTGCGCCTCGCGGATTACAATACCCTGCGCAAAGTGATTGGGTTTATGAAAGATGCGGTATCGGCGGCCGCTCCAGCCCTGTCGGAAGCGGCTGCGCCAGAACAGCAGCCGCAGAAAGCGCAGCCTCAGCCGCAGCGCCGCGTGGTGCGTCCAGTTTTACGTCCGAAACTCGAGTTATGCCTGCCAACCGGCATAGAGCTGGATGAAAAAAGCCGGGTTGTGGTGGTCAAAGACAGCGGCAAGATTGCGCCGGCGCTGGTTAAAGCGCTTAAATCGCGCGGCTGTCAGGTGCTGGCGGTTAACCCGGGCGAGGCGGCAGAAAAAGCCGCGGCCTGGAATCAACAGGGCGCCGTGCAGGGTGTCTTTTACCTGGCTGCTCTGGATTCTGAACCAGATTTCTTTTCCCTTTCGCCGCAGGATTGGCGGGAGCTCCTTGCCGGACGCCTGGAACCGCTTTTCCACCTCATGCGCGCGCTGCCGGAAAACGCTTTTCTGGTCAGCGCCACCCGCCTCGGTGGCTTGAACGGTTTGGAAGCGTACCCCGAGCCGAACCCGGTGGGGGGTGCGGTAGGCGGTTTCACCAAAGCGCTTGGAATGGAACGCGGCGGGGCTTTTGTGAAAGTGGTTGATTTTGAGAAGGAAATTGACCCCGCCCGCGCTGCGCAATCCCTGGTATCGGAAACGCTTGCCGATCCCGCCGTCCGAGAAGTCGGCTGGAAGAATGATCTGCGCTTTTCGCCCACCTTGCTGGAACGCGATTTTGACACCCGCGAGGCAAAAATCGCCCAAGGCGCGGTAGTCGTGATCAGCGGCGGAGCGGGCGGTATCACCGCTCCCATTATCAAAGAACTTGGCGCCGCGCTCAAAGCCCGGTTTTTCCTGCTTGGCCGTTCTCCCCTCCCGGCTTCTGATGATCCCGATCTGGCGCTTTTGCGCCAGGACCGCGCCGCCTTGCGCCAGGAATGGATGGAACGCCTCAGCGCGCAGGGCGAGAAACCCACCCCGGCGCAGATTGAGAGCAAACTGGCCGCCTTTGAACGCGCTGCCGGCGCGCTTGAAGCCATGGAGGCTGTGCGCCAGGCAGGCGGGCAGGCTGAATACCTGGTCTGCGATCTTAACGATCCCGCGGCGGTGAAATCTGCTCTGGCAAAGGTTAAAAAATCTGCCCGGCGGGTGGATGTGCTTATACACGCGGCCGGGGTGGATAAAAGCCGCAAGCTGGATGGAAAAACGCTGGAAGAATTCCGCCAGGTTGTGGCTGTCAAAGCGGAAGGCATTCACAACCTGGTTAGCGCGCTGAAAGAACAGGCGCTGACGCCCAGGGCGGTTGTTCTGTTCTCTTCGGTCGCCGGTCGATTTGGAAATTCGGGTCAAACCGATTATGCGGCCGCCAACGATTTCCTCAGCAAGCTTGCTTTCCTGTTGCCCGCTGGGTTCCCCGGCGCGCGCTGCATCTCCGTGGACTGGGGCGCGTGGGCTGAAGTTGGAATGGCCAGCCGCGGCAGCATCCCCCGTCTGATGGCTTACGCCGGGATTGAGATGCTCCCGCCCGCGGTCGGCGCGGCAATGCTGCGGGATGAATTGCTTTACGGAGAAGGCGGCGAAGTCGTGCTCGCCGGTTCCCTGGGGCTGCTGGAAGCATCCCGCCATCCCGCCCACGGCCTGGATGTTGCCCGCGCGGATGCCGCTTTGCGCTCCGGAACGCCCAGCCACACCATGTTCAGCCACCTGACCGGGATGGATCCGTGCGGCGAGATCCTGCTTGAAGCCATCCTGGATCCCAACGAGCAGGCTTTCTTAAAAGACCATTCGCTGAACGGTGTGCCGATCCTGCCGGGCGTGATCGGGATTGAGGGTTTTGCGGTGGCTGCCCGCCACATCGCCAGCGCCCTGGCGGCTCAGAGCGGCCGCTTTGAAATTGATCGCCTTGAAGCGGTGAACTTCCACGCTCCCTTTAAGTTTTACCGCAACCAGCCGCGCAGCATCCTCTGGCGCGCCAACGCGGTGCAGGAGAGCGCGGGGCTGGTGGTGCATGTTCGTCTGGAATCCGAGCAGACTCTGCTTGATCAGCGGGTGGAACACACGGTGCACTTCACTGGCCGGGCGGTCCTGACCAATGCCCTGCCGGCGGCTCCCCGCTCCGCGGTGCCCCGCTGGGGAAAACGCAGCACCGTCAACGCGGATGAGATTTACCGCCTGTATTTTCACGGCCCGTCTTTTCAGGTGCTGGAAGCTGCCCAGCGCTCCGGGAAAGTTATCCTGGGGCGCATGAACCGCGAGACCGGCCGGGCGAAAACCGGAAAAACGGATCGGTATTCCGTGCCCATGCTGGTCGAGCTCTGCTTCCAGACCGCGGGTATCTGGGAGGTAGGCGCCAGCGGAGTTCTGGCCCTGCCGCGCAGTATTGGCAGCCTGCGCGTCTACCGCAGCGAGATAAATGGTAAGCAAATTTACGCCGAGGTCCTGCCGCAGCAAGCAGAAGACGGGCTGTATTTTGACTGCCGGGTTGTGGATGAGGACGGCAGCGTGTATCTGGAGATGAACGCCTACCGCACCGCCCCGATACCGTATCCAGCGGACGCCGAACTGGCTGCCCCTTTCAAACGGCTGGTTGATGAAGGATAAATGCGCCTCCAGCGCCTCCGGCGGGCTGCTGCCAGCCGGAGGCGCCTGGTTGTTCTACTTACCCGGTCAGGCGGAAAGCCTTGTTCAGGGGCTGCCGCCTGAAACCTGGCTCACTCCGCTTGAATATGCCCGGTATTCCCGTTTCAGTGTTCCAAAACGCGCGGCAGAATTTGCCCTCAGCCGCCTGGCGGCAAAGCAGCTCGCCCTATCCTGCGCTGTTATTCCCGATCGGATGGATTTTTCACGCCTGGAAATTGAGCATGATCCCGCCGGCGCGCCGTTCCTGCGGCTGCTGACGGGCGGAGCGGAGTACCGCAATTTTTCCCTCAGCCACTCCCACGGAGCCGTGTTTTGCGGTCTGTCATTTCAGGCTGAAAATCCCTTTGGCATGGATTTGGAATGGATTGAGCCGCGCCAGGAGGATTTTCTGCGGGATTTTTTTACCGCTGAGGAACTGCGCGCGGTAAAGAATCAACCGCTGCCGCGCCAACCGCTGGCTGCCAACCTGATCTGGAGCGCGAAAGAAGCCGTGCTGAAGGCTTTGCGGGCCGGCTTGCGCCTAGATACCCGCCAGGTTCAGATCGCCCTCAGCGATCTTCGACCCGCGCCGGAAAAATGCTGGCAATTCCTGTCCGCCGGCGGTCCGAACGGTCAGCGCTGGCAGGTGGCCTGGCAGGTGCGCTCGGGTTACGTGATGACCCTGGCGCAGCCGGCTGATCATCCATTTAACTGGCAGGAAACCGCTTAGATCAGCGCTTTTTCCGGGCGGTAAACGCGCTCGCTGGCTTTCAGCCGGATGCCCTGAGTTTCCAGCATGCGCACCCGCGCCAGATAGGCTGCTCCGGTGAGCAGCTGCAGCCCGATATCCGCCGCGCGGCGGTTGGCCGGGTCTTCCAGATAGCTGCCGCGGGCCCAGTCGTTAAAAGCGCCCATCGCGGGGCCGCACCAGATTTGATAGTCCATTTCGCGCCCCGCTTCACCACGATTGGACCAGCGAGAAGAAAGCCCCAGATACCAGCGAAACACCAGCGCCATGCGGTCATGCGGATTCTGCCTGGCGCGTTCAATCTGCCGCGGGTCGCGTTCTCCAAAGAAGCGTTCGCATTCCTGCCAGACTTCCTCGAATGATTTTCTAAAAACAGTGCTTTCAAGCTTTTCCTTTTCCGCAGCCGGGATGGCTTCCAGCGATTCGTAGCGTTGATACAGTTCGTAGAGTTTCTGCGCGCGCATGGCAAACATGGTGCCCCGTTTTAGGACCTGAACGCGCACGCCCATTTCAAACATATCCCCGGCGGGCGCCATTGCCACGTCCGTGCTTTCAGCCTGCGCCAGCAGGCGGCGGGTGTGTTCGGAAGCCCCGGCCTCCAGGCAGGATTGATTGACAGAACCGGTGACCACATAAGCCGCGCCCATTTGAAAAGCTGCCAGAACGGAAGCCGGTGTGGCGATTCCGCCGGCTGCCCCGATTCGCACCTCTTGAGCGTAAGCGCGCGCAGCCTGAATCTCATCCCTCAGGTTGAGAATAGCCGGCAGCGCGCCGATCAGCGGGCGGTTATCTGTGTGCCCGCCCGAATCCGCCTCCACGGTAATGTCATCCGCCACGGGCACCAGCCGGGCCAGCTCAGCCTGTTCTGGGCTGATCTTTCCTTCCGCCGCCAGTTGATCCAGTAAATCCTGCGGGGCGGGTTCCAGGAAACGCCTGGCGGTTTCTTTGCGTGAGATTTTGGCGATCACGCGGTTGTCAATTTGAACGCTCCCGTCGGGGCTGCGGCTCAGACCGGCCGCGCGGTATTGCACCAGCGCGGGCGTCAGCGCCAGATACGCCGAGGCTTCGACCACCCGGATGCGGTGGTGTAGATATAAATCCACCGTCCGCTGTTCGATCGCCGGTTCGTTGGGGCTGTTCAGTAAATTGAAAGCGTATCCTCCGTTGGGCAGCGCCTGCTGGATGGTCTTGATCGCCTGTTCAATCCGCTCAGGAGAACACCCCCCGGCGCCAAAGGACGCCATCATACCGGCCCTGCCCATCTGGATGACCAGATCTTCGCTGGCGATCGCGTTTGCCATGGCTCCCGCGTAGAGGGCATAGCGTCTACCGTAAACGGCGCGAAAAGTGGGGTCTCCCAAGGATTCGGGAAGGACCGCCCCCGCGCCGCCCAGTACCTCAAAATCCGTGGGCTGCTCGCTCAGCTTTCCCTTGCAATAAAACTGGCAGCCCGATGAAGTGTTTACGGCGTATACAGGTAAGTCCAGGCGTTTCAACCGCTCGGCTTCAGGCGGTTGATCCGGGTCGGGCTGGAAGAAGAGACCGCTAAAAGGATTCTCGTTTGAATTCATGGGATTCACCTGTTTCGTTGTGACTATGCAGACTACAACCCGCAGACAGGCTGCGGGTTGCGCTGATGCCCGTTAATATTTGAGGAGCCATCCACTTCTGGATGGCTCCTCATCCCGAGGCAATACCGTTAAACCCGATCCTGGCGGACTAAAAACGACCGCACGGAATCATGAACGGCCTGACGGGCGACATCGTCAAATGCCGTTCCGACCACCAGGATGTTCACGCCGGTGCCGATAAAGGCTTTGAAATTTTTGCTGTTAATCCCGCCCTCTGCCAGGGTGGGCACGCTGACGGCTTTTAGCATCGCTTCCAAACGCGCGCGAACCGGCGGCGCGATTTCCCCGGCAGCCACGCCTTCGTAGCTCATCCCGGTCATCAAACCGATCAAATCCACGCCAATGTCCTGCATGCGCTTGGCGGTGTCGGCAACCTGCTCGGGGGTTTCAGCGGGGATGCCAAACAGGTGCCGGTCTGCCGGGTGCGCCACGTAAGCGTCCACCAGCATGCCGTATTTATGGCAAAGGTCAACCACGTCCTTCAGGTCTTCGATGGTGGATTTGTGGGTGTGAATGCCGTCCGCGCCGGCGCGCGCCAGGGCGTACGCCTGTTCATCGGTAAACGGGGTCGGCATCGTCTCGGTGAATGATCCGGGCACGCCCGCGGTGATGAATATTTCCGGCCCGACCACCGCGCGCACACCGGCAACGACCTTGACCATCTCTTCCATCAAGATTTCATGCCTGACCTCTTCCGCCGCGTGCATGCTCGTGACGCCTTTATGCCCGCGCGCCAGAGCCACAGCCGGGTGATTTGGTTCCAGCAGCTTCGCGCCTGCCTGAACGGCGGCCAGGGCAAACCGGGCGTCATCGCCGGTGATCCCGGTGGCCAGCAGGGTCGTCCCGCCGTGGGCAGCGATGGCATCTTTCACCTTCTTCATCCCGAAATCGCGCTTGCGCTGCATATCTCCAGTAATCATAGGAACCTCCTGTAATCTTGTTTACGCCTCTTCCACGGGGGCGTTTTTCTTGGCGGTTTTATTGAAGATGATGGTCAAAATACAGGCAAGGCCCATCGCCACCAGCATCGAGACCAGGAACCCAAGCGGATTGTTGGACAGGGTTGGCGCAACAATGGAGGGGACATAAGCGGTGCCGCGCGCGTTAAAGAAACCGCAGAACGCGCCTGAGACCATCGCGGAAAAGAGCGCCGTGCCGAAAATCCGCTTGTCCGCGAACATGAATGGATACGCGGCTTCGACGAACGTGCCGAAACCCACATTCACCAGGAAGCCCGGAGCAGCCACAGAGGCTTCGCTCTTCGCCCGCGGGGCAATAATGTTTGCCAGGGTAATGCCGGCGGAAACCATCACCAGGCCGGTCATGTCAATCGCGCCCAGAAAACTGTTGCCGGTGGTTTCCATTTCCAGCAGCACAATCGGCAGGATCGCCGCGTGGTAAACCCCGCCAATGATCGCCGGCCAGATCAATAACCCGGCCACCGCCCCGGCCAGAATCGGGCTAAACGCCAGCGCGGATTCAATCAGCGAGCGCACGCCGTTGCCAAGCCAAAGGGTGATTGGCGCCAGGACAAAGTAAATAATCAAACCAGAAGTCAGGCCGCTGATCGCCCCGGCCACCAGAGAGGCCGTGGTGGTCGGAAAGCGCATTCGGAAGGACCAGTTCAGCAGATAGTTTGCCAGAATCCCTGCCAGAATGCCGCCCAGGATGCCACCCAGAATGCCGCCGTTGACGGAGAGCACACCGGCCACAACCCCGGCGACGATCCCGACTTCCTCAAGACCCGAGACCTGTTTGGCTGCCACGACGGCCACAATCACCGGCAACGCCGCGATCAGGGTGTCGAACAGCGGCCCAACGCTTTCAGATAACGCCGGGATTTTCCCGACAGCCAGGATCAACGCCATGGCGATGAAACCAGGCAAAGAACCCATCATGATGCTGCGGAAGTTGATCCGCTGCCAGACCGACCCGGCTTCGACTGCGCTGGCTTTGCCAATCACGGGGGTATATTTGGTCTTCCATTCGCTGGCGAAGGCGGAGATATACCCGACCGCGCGGGTGCGGTTGGTTGACCCGGTGGTTCCAGAAGCGGCGATCACATTCGCTCCCAGCGATCTTGCGTCCGCCATGGAAGATCCGCCGGTACCGGCGACCGGGATTTTCATTTCCGCCGCGGCAGTGATGACTTCTTTATTAATGCCTTTGGGATCAGCGCTGACCATGATGAGCGCGTCAACTTCTCCCTTGCGAATGGCTTCGGCGATTTTGGCGGATTCGGCTTTTGCAGCTTCGTTGGCTGCTTCCAGTGATAGGGCGTCTCCGGCTTCAAGCCCGTGCGGTGTTTGAGTCCACAGCGCCGCGGTGGTTTTTTCGGTCACGTGATCCATGGATGTGGAAGCGGCGACAAACGCCACATGGCTGACTTGAAAACCAGCCGCTTCCGATTGGCGGACAATTTCTTCCAGCAATCCTTTGGGATCTTTTCCGCCCAGAACGAATAGATGTCCCCCGCTGCTGCCAATGACTGCGATCTTTTTCATCTCACACGCTCCTCAAATTGGGTGGGTAAGTTTAGCGAGAACACTTTCGTCACTCTGTTCCGGTTTACCCTGATTTTTCCTGGATCAAGTTTTCCGATTCTCGCTATAATCAAACTATAGCCGCTAGAAATGTAATCGGTCAATCATAAATTTGGGTGACAAATAAATCTAAAAATGGCTCAAGAGATTTCTAATTTTGGAACAGACGATTTCCAGACCGCTGATCAGGAGAGCGGGCGGATCTTCTCCCTCTGGTTGCGGCGTTCCGGGGTTGAATCGCGCACCATTCTGGAAGAGCTGCCCGCGCTGGGCGAAGGCATCGGCGAAATTGGCGATAAATCATTTAAACAATGGACCAGCGACGGCGAATCAGCCCGCCGCGTCAGCGGTGTGTCCCCTGAGGTCCGCGGTAACCGGGTGGTCGCCCTGGTGAGGTGGTTTTTGCGCGAACACACCCACCGTTCTCGCCCGGTCATGGCCACATCAGAACTGCGCGAAATCATCCGCCTGTATCGGGATGTTCCTGTCAAGAACCGCCTCCAGCTGCACCGTTTGTTACACGACCTTGAAATTCAAACAGGAGAACGGCAGGCGAATTTCTCCTTCGCGGCCGACTGGAAAAACCGCTTCGCCGAATGGCCTGTTTTCTGTTTTGTGCTTGACCCTTACTGGTGTGTGCGGGCTTCCACCTGTTATGAAATGGCGCTGGTGGGATACGCGGAAGAGGATATGCGCCACTGGTCCTGGTGGAACCGATTGACCGCCAGCCGAAAAGGAAAGCCGAAATATCAATCTGACAGCCAGCGCTATTCGCTGCGCGGACCCTATGCCGAAGTTTATAACTGTCAGCAGTTGGAGCGGTTCAAAGCCGCGACCGAGCATTTCCGGCAGATAAAAGACCCTCGCTATGAAGCTTTAATGGAGCTGCTCTCCCGAACCCCGCGGTTTTATGAAATGTGGGAAAAAACCGCCTGCCCGCCGGAGCACACCCTGGCTCAGTCCACCGGGATCCCCGTCCCGTTCTACCGGGATGACGGGACCCTGTTGTGGATGCTGGAGGTAAGCACGGCGATTCCCAACACGCCCGGATACCAGTTGATTGTCTGGGTACCTCTGAATGAAGATGCGGCTGAATATCAGGCTGAAATCAGGCGCTGGGCAGATGAACCGGGACGCTACAGTCAGAAAGCGTTTTTTATCGAAGATTTCAAACAGTATCTCAGTCCTGCTGAATGCTACGCTCTGGGTGTAGAGTAAGAATGCCGCTTAAATAATAACCTGCTGCCAGTCTGTACTACCGGCAGCAGGTTGTTTCCCACGGTGTTTGGCTATTTTTCCAGCCCGGGAGAGCAGACTCTCTAATTTACCGTTTCGCCGCCATGCCCGCCAGGATTTGCAGGATGGTCTGGATGATAATCTGCCCGGATTGCGCCCGATAGCCGGACCCGACCGCCGAGTTATTCAAGAACGAACCGATGATGGTTTCCAGCGGGCTGGCGCTGCGCTGCTGTTGACCGCCCAGCAGCGAACCGCCCAGCGCCAGCAGATCGTTCATGTCTACCCCGTCAGTTAAATCGACACCTTTGCCGCTTTGCTGCCCGGCAAGCAGCGACCCGCCCAGCGAAAGGATATCATTCAGGTCCACCCCGTCTGATAGGTTAACGCCTCCGCCAGACGTGCCGCCCAGGAGCTGTCCGAGCATTTCCATTCCCGGGTTTTCCGCCTTCTTGGGCGTCGGTGTTCCCCCGCCCAGCAGCGCCTGCAGCAGAATGGGCAGCGTGTCTTGATTGAGGGTCTTTCCTTTAAACTCTTTTGAAGCCTGAATCAACCCTTTGGAATACAGCTGGGCTGAACCGCTCTTCATCGCGCTGAGTGTTTTCCCGGCGTGAGCCAGTTGGGCTGCCACGGGCTCGCCTTTTTGGCTTTGCACGGCTTTGGTGATGGTATTGAAAATCTGCACAATGTTGTCGCCGTGATCGTGGTTGGCTGTGTCCGCCTGATTCAGGGCGCTCTGGCTTTGCGCCAGGTTGTTAGCCACCAGTTGAAATATCTGGGCCAGATCGAGTTGATTGCCGCTCATGGATGCATCCTCCTTCGAAGGTAGCGTTTACTTAATTATACGATCAGCGCAAAATCCGGTCGGATTTTCAGCAGCCTGCCGGGTCTCAGTTTCCCTGAGCGCAAATGATTTCCAGCGTTTCAGCTGTGACGTGGAGGATATTGGCCGGTACCAGCCGTCGGGTTAACGCGATCAGGTTCGGGTCGCGGCGGAATACATCCCGAAAAATGGGCAGCGCCTCTTCAAGATGGCCAAGGTCAGCCAGGGTAACCGCTTCCCAGTAGGGAAGTTCGGCGATATGCGGCGCCAGCGCGGCCGCCTGCGCGTAGGCTTGCATGGCTGCTTCCGTTTCGCCGCGGCTGATGTGCTGATCTCCCCGATCCATCAGGTCATAGGCTTCAGCCACCTGAACCAGGCGGGTTAATTCAGCGATCGGTTCGGGGTGGTCTTCCACGCGTAAATCGAGCACCCGGTCTTCCCAGGGGCGGTCGGAGGCTGTCGTGCGCACAATGACAAGCGCGGCTGATTGCTGCCCGCGAATATCTCCCCCGGCTTCCTGTCCAGCCTGCAAGGCGGCCAGCATGCGCCGGGTGAAATTTCCATGTTCGCTGCGGTACGCGTTCGCCATCGCCGGCCAGACGCGCCCGTTGACCATCATGTTCGCCTGGACCGAGAAATCTGCTTCGCAGATATGTCCGGCATCGGCAATGCACAGTGCCCCGGTATGCGCGGCCGCCGGCGCGTTCACCGACAGCATGGCCACCTGGCGCACCTCGCGCTGCGCATCCTCCGCGAGCAATTCTGCCAGCGCTTCTGCCGGGGTTTTCCCCGCCCGCAGGGCGGAAAGCCCGCGCGGTCCGTAGCCCACTTCGACCATGGCCTGGGTCGCGACCACGCCGACGCCCGCTTCAGCCCAGGCGACCCGCGACCCGACCGAGAACCAGTGCGACTGCACGCCCACACCCATTAATCCTTCTTCCCGGTCAATGGCGATGATGGAAAAAGTGTGCGCCCGCGGGATATCAGGTAAATGACGCGCTCTTTTCATTTTTCGCCTCCTTACAAATCCTTCTGATAGATGACATACCGGCGGTATACCTGCAGTCCAAGGCGTTCCTGCAGGCGGTTGCTCTTCAGGTTCTCGTCGCCGGTCAGCGACATCTCGACCACGCGGTACTTTTTCTGCAGCGCGCGTTCGGTGATTCGCAGAATTAATAACGATTCCAGCCCGCGTCCCTGGAATTCTGGTAGCACCATCAGGATTTTAAAAGAAAGCTGTTCCAGCCTGCGGCTGTGCCACAGATACCTGATCACTGCCAGGATATCGCTGCGGCCGTTCATTTTTTGCAGCGCTTGATTGGCATCTGGCAAAGCCAGGGCAAATGCTGCGGGCTGTCCGTCCACTTCTGCCACTAAAGCCATCTCGGGGTCGATAATGGGCCGAAAGCCGCGCGCCGCCCGTTGAAATTCCTCTTCCGGAATATCAACATAGCCCGGCAGCGGCGCGAGGGCAGCGTTGTAAATCCGGCAGGCGCTGGCGATATCCTCTTCCCAGGCGCGCATATTGACCGGCCGCACGCGCACATCCCGGCGGCTGGTGACCCGCCGGGCGATTTCAATCATCCGCCCGGGCAGCAGATCTTCCGGCCTGGCGTGTCTGGGGATAAACAGGCGCCTGGCGACCAGTTCCTGATAAGGCCGGTATCCCATTTGCTCAAAATAAGCCGGATAATACGGCGCGGTGTGCGTCTCCAGCACGGCCGGACGGCTGTCAAAGCCTTCAACCAGCAATCCCATCTCATCTGAATGTGTTGGGTTGTGCAGACCGACGATGCGCTTCATTCCTCTCGCGCGCAGCCAGGCTTCAGCGGTTTCGATCAGCGCTCTGGCGGTTTCCGGTTCTCGCACGCACTCGAAAAATCCGAAGGAACCCATCTTCTGCCCCAGAACCTCGTTGCGGTGGCGGTCAAGAATGGCGGCGATGGTTCCCACTGCTTCATCTCCGCGCCAGGCGATCCAGCAGGCCAGTTCGGCCGACTGCCAGAAGGGGTTTGCCTGCCGGTCAAGCAGTTTTGTCCTCTCAGATATTAGCGGCGGGACCCAGTTGGGATCCTGACGGTAAATGCTCCAGGGAAAGCGGATAAACTGGTTGAGCTCTTGATTGGAGCGCACCTCCCGGATCGCGGGCAGAGTATTCCGGTGAGTCATTGCGCGCTCCAGCGCCCAAAGATGGCCATCGCGATCTGCCTTCCGGCGCTCTTTTCGCTCAATAACACTTCCCCCGCGCTGACCGCGCCCCCGTAACGGCTCATTTTTTCCAGCAGGGCATAATACAGCGTTACCGCGGAGGCTTTCACCGCGTAGGCGGTCAATACCAGGAAGGCGGGCTGCCGGCTTAAAATCGCCTGACAGGCTTGCAGCAAATCCGGCAGCAGCCGGTAGAATTCCCAGACTTCCCCTTTAGGACCGCGCCCAAATTTTGGCGGGTCAAGGATCACGCCGTCATACGCCGCATCGCGCCTGGCTTCTCGCTGGACGAATTTCAGCGCATCATCCACGATCCAGCGGATTGGCGCCTCCGCCAGACCGGAGAGCGCCTGGTTTTCCTTTGCCCATACGATCATTTTTCGCGAAGCGTCCACATGCGTGACCTGCGCCCCGGCCTGGGCGGCTGCCAGACTGGCCAGACCGGTGTAGCCGAATAAATTCAAGACTTTGAGCGGTCTTCCTGCCTGGCGAACCTGCTGATTAATCCAGTCCCACTGACCGGCCTGTTCGGGAAACACGCCCAGATGACGGGACGCGGTCGTCTGCACCCAGAATTTCAGATCTTTATAGGTCATCTGCCAGCGCTCCGGGAATTTGCGCCGCCCTTCCCAGTGGCCGCCGTTCTCCTCAGGTGAAGGGATAAAGACAGCGTGAACGTCCTGCCAGTGCTTCTCGGCGAGCGCAGGCTGCCAGATGGCTTCAGGCTCTGGCCGCCGAAAACGGTAAGGCCCGTAGCGCTCCAGTTTTTGGCCGTTGCCGCTGTCCAGCAGCTCATAATCCGGCCAGTCTGGCAGGGGAATCAACTGAAGGGTTGGAAGGGAAAGATTGGACATACGTGCTCCTGGGGTTCCCTATGATTGTACCAGATGGCCGTCGGGCTCAGATCCAGGATACAGATAGAAACAAGGTATAATCCCGACCACACAGGAGTTGCAATGACCAATCAGTTTGACAGGATAATCCAACGCCGCGATTCTGACAGCATCAAATGGCGGCTTTTTGATGAAGATGTGCTGCCGTTATGGGTAGCCGATATGGATTTTCGATCCCCCGAACCGGTGATTGAAGCACTAACCCGCAGGGTCGCTCACGGAGTTTTTGGTTACGGAGAAGAGCCGCAGGAGCTGAAAGATTTGCTGGTTGAGCGTCTGGCGCGCCTGTACGACTGGCAGGTTACCCCGGAAGAGATTCTCTTTGTCCCCGGCGTGATCACCGGGTTCAACTGGGCGCTGCAGGCGCTGCAATCTCCCGGCGCTGCGGCCGCCGTGCAAACCCCGGTCTATCCGCCCTTTCTCAGCGCTCCGCGGAATGCCGGCATGCAGCGGCTGGATCTGCCGCTGGTCTACGGCCCCGGCGGCCGGGCTGAAATTGATTTTGACGCCTTTGAAGCCGGGGTGAGCGGCGCCGGTGTGCGCGCGTTTATCCTCTGCAATCCGCATAATCCGGTTGGCCGATCCTGGAGCCGCGCGGAGCTGGAACGCCTGGCGGAGATTTGCCTTCGGCATCAGATTTTGATGATCTCGGATGAGATCCACTGCGACCTGATCTTTTCCGAGAGCCGCCATACGCCCCTTGCCAGCCTGGCTCCTGAAGTCAGCCAGCAGGTGATCACGTTAATGGCCCCCAGTAAAACATTTAATATTGCTGGACTGGACTGCTCGTTCGCCGTTGTTCAAAACGAAGACCTCCGAAAATTGCTCAACCAATCCCGCCTGGGGCTGGTGAAAAGCCCGAATATTCTCGGTTTCACGGCCGCGCTGGCCGCCTACCGCTACGCCGACGGGTGGCTGACTGATTTAGGCGACTATTTACAGGCCAATCGCGATTACCTGGTTGAATTTATCCGCACCGATCTCCCCCAGATCGCGGTTGCCCCGCCCGAAGCGACCTATCTGGCCTGGTTGGATTGCCGCCGTCTGAATTTACCCGTCCTGCCCGGGGAATTCTTTCTACGCAATGCCCGTGTGGCATTGAACGAAGGAAAGGACTTTGGACAGGGCGGCGAAGGCTTTGTGCGCTTGAATTTTGGCTGCCCGCGCAGCGTGCTTCAGGAAGCGCTGGAAAGAATGCGCGGCTCACTGGAGGACCGCGCCCGATGACCGCTTCACGCAAAAGCCCAGGCTGCCTGGGGATCCTCCTGGCATTCACTTTTCTCGCCGCCGTCCTCTTCCTTTGGGGTGGAGGGCGTTTCCTGGTGGTTCGCGAGGAATTAAAAAAGTCCGATTACCTGGTCGTTTTAAGCGGCGGAAAGGATTACAGCCGCCTGGATGAGGCAGCAAGATTATTTAATGAAGGTTGGTCTGAATTTTTGGTCATTACTGAAACCGGGGCAAAAGTCCCGGGTTCCGAAGGTCTCTTCACCGTTGAATCCAAAGTTTACGCCGTCAAAGCCGGAGTTCCCCCAACAGCCATCGTGATTACAGAAAAGGTCGTGGACAGCACCGCCGAAGAAGCCCGGGTGATCAAGAAGATGATGTCAAAAGCGGGTAAGAAAAGCTGCATTGTGGTAACGGATCCTTTTCATTCCCGACGCACGCGGCTCATTTTTACCAAAGCTTTTGAAGGTACCGATATGTCCTGTTCAGTCTACGCTTCTCGTAATTCCTGGTACTCCCCTGCGACCTGGTGGCGCAGTCTGGAAGGCTGGAAAATCACTCTGCTGGAGTGGGGGAAGCTGATCTCATACTGGATCGGGATATCATAGTTTGGGACTTAAAGAAATGAGCCGCCTGAAAGGCGGCTCATCATGTTTCGCGGCTTAAATTAGCTAATCGGGGTGACTTCGGCAGCCTGCAGGCCTTTCTCACCTTTTTCAATCGAGAATTCTACCTTCTGCCCTTCCTTAAGAAGGCGGTACCCTTCCATGCTGATGGCGCTGAAATGCACGAAGACATCTTCTCCATCTTCGCGGCCAATAAAACCATAGCCCTTGGCGGGGTTGAACCACTTGACGGTTCCAGTAATACGTTCGGACATGCTATTATCTTCCTCTTTCTTGAAATAGTTTACGCCTTAGGACGTTCAGCGCGCCCTGGCAGCGCAACGCAGGCAAGATTATCACTTTTCAGGTGGAATGTCAAGGAAAGGTATCATACCAAAACTATCTCATTTATCCCTCTCTGGCCTGTTATAAAGCGTGGCTATAATAAAGGTGGAATGAAGAATCCCGGTTGGAAAATATTTTCGCTGTTTCTACTGGCTGCGCTCCTCAGCGCTTGCGCTGCCCCTGCGGTGATGCCTGCCGCGGCCCGTGTTCGGCTCACGGGGCAGCCGCTGTGTCTGCAGCCTGGAGCTTTGGTTTGCGCCTGGGAAAGCAAAGCTGTGCGCGCGCGTCAGAGCAGCCTCCTGATTCAGCTTGGCGCTCACTTTTCTGAGGCTCAGGTCTACCCTCAGGCTGCCGGCGCTTTTATCCTGGCTGCCCGGGGTCAGCCTTCGTCCGAAGGCTGGTTAAAGATTGGACGGTTTTTCTGGTCGCAGGGGCGTTTGGATGCGGCCGCGGCCGCTTTTATGAGAATCCCGCCCTATTCTCTCACCCCTGAGCAAACAGAAGCCCTGGTCGAATGGCAGGTGCGCGTTCAAGACCTGACCGGCGCGCGGCGCACGCTTCACCTGCTTCAAGGTGTTTTTCCGCCCGGGAAAACTGCCTGTCTGGCTGGCTATCTTTCCCTTTTTGATGATCCCCGTTCCAGTCTGGAAGAATGGAAGCAGGCTGGCGCTGGCGAACCCTGCCGGCGAAATTTCACCGCCTGGCAAGCCGCGCTTCAGGAACAGCCGGCTTTTGGGGACGATGCTTACCAATGGGTTCGGCTGGGGATATTATTGTCCTCCGATGAACGCTGGGTGCTGGCCGCGTCAGCTTTTGAACGCGCCCTTCAGGTTAACCCGATCTACGCGGACGCCTGGGCCTGCCTGGCGGAAGCCAGGGCTCAACTGGGCGAACCTTCCTGGCCCGTTTTGCAGCGCGCCTATGAGCTGGATCCGCGCTCCCGCACGGTTCTTCTGGCGCTGGCGGCTTATTTTCGCCGCACCGGTCAACCCCTGCGCGCTGTGGAGGTCCTCCTCAAACTTGCTGAAACCGACCCGGAAGGGCAGGATGTCCTGACCGAACTGGCGTCCAGCGCCGCGGAGGCAGGGGATATGACCCAGGCGGTCAACCTGCTGCGCCGGGCGATGGAGCTGCATCCCGATGACCCCCGGGTAAACCTGGCGGCGGCCCGTTTTTCAGCCCGCTACGAAGTCGAAATCGTCGCCCTTGGCCTGCCCGCTGCCTGGCGAGCCCTGGAGCTGCTTCCGGATGACCCCGCGGTTCTGGAAGTTAACGGCTGGCTGGAATGGCTGGGCGGTTCATTCGATCTGGCGGAGCAGCATTTGATTTCCGCTCTTACCTTCTCTCCGCTCAGCCCGACGGTTCACCTGCGCCTTGGTCAACTGTACCTGACCACCGGACGGCAGGATCAGGCTCGAAAATACCTGCTGAACGCGCTGCGCCTCGCCCCCGGAGAAAACCCAGGCCAGACTGCGGCCCGCCTGCTGCAGCGCTATTTCCCTGCCTGTCCTTTTTGCCCGTAGAAAGTAAGGTAAAATCAGCCTGATGCGAAGGCTTACCCGAATTTCCCTGGTTATCCTGCTGGCAGCCGCGGTCCTGGCAGCCTGTTCAGCGTTGCTGCCGGCCGCGCCGGGAACGGTGCTGTATGCCGATTCCTTCGATGATGATCAATCCGGCTGGGCCACCTGGCAGGGAGACGGCGGTTCGATCCAGTACGATCAAAGCGGTTTGCATTTTCTGCTTGCGGCCCCGCAGTACGACCTCTGGTCGCTTTCGGGCCGCCAGTATAAAGATGCGCGGATTGAAGTTGAAGCGGACGTGCTGGGCGGTCCGTTGAACAATGCTTTCGGCATTCTTTGCCGGTATACAAATAAGGAAAATTTTTACGCCTTTGTCGTCAGCGCGGACGGCTATTACGGAATTTATAAAATGAAAGACGGGGAACGAATCGCCCTGACTGGCGGCGGCCGGATGGAATTTAAACCTGAGCTGCGTCAGGGACTGGGCAAGCGCCGGCTGCGCGCGGAATGCGCCGGCATTGAATTGCGTCTGTATGTGGACGACATCCTCCTGGCTCAGGTTGTGGATGCTGATTTCGCTCGCGGCGATGTCGGTCTCCTCGTCGGTACCTATGACCAGCCCGGTGTGGATGTTCGCTTTGACACCTTCACGGTCATTCAACCCTGATCGCGTCCATGAAAGTTTATTTTGATTCGATCGGCTGTCGTTTGAATCAAAGCGAGATTGAAAAATTCGCCAGTCAATTCCGCGCAGCCGGTCATGAAGTTGTGGCGACGGCGGCAGAAGCGGATCTGGTTGTGATCAACACCTGCTCGGTAACGGTTGAAGCTGCTTCCGATTCCCGTCAGAAAATCCGTCAGGCGGCCCGCGCCGGGGCTGGCCAGATTGTACTGACCGGCTGCTGGTCCACGCTGGAGCCCGAGGCAGCCGCGGCTCTACCCGGCGTCAGCCGTTTGATCCCCAACGCGCAAAAAGACCGCCTGGCGCAGGCGGTTCTTGGGCTGGAAGTTTTTGACCTTGAGCCGCTTGCCCGCCAACCCCTGCCCGGAATTCACCAGCGCACGCGCGCTTTTCTTAAAGTTCAGGATGGATGCGATAACCTCTGCTCCTATTGCGTAACCCGCCTGGCGCGGGGGGCCGGGCGCAGCGTCCCTCTGGACGCGGTGATCGAAGATGCCCGTCTGGCGGTCGCCGGCGGCGCGCGTGAGCTGGTCCTTACCGGCGTTCACCTTGGTTCCTGGGGCGGCGAGTTTAATCCCCCCGACCGTTTATCGTCCTTGATCGCCGGCCTGCTCAATTGGGGCGGAATGCGGCGCCTGCGCCTTTCCTCGCTGGAGCCCTGGGACCTGGATCCAGAATTGATCAACCTGTGGGGCGACCCTCGCCTTTGCCGGCACCTGCATCTGCCGCTGCAATCAGGATCGCAGAGCGTTTTACAGCGCATGCTGCGCAAAACCCGCCTGGATGAGTTCGCCAGCCTGCTGCAGCAGCTGCGCCTCCGCAGCCCGGGAATGGCGATTACCACCGACCTGATCGCCGGTTTTCCGGGCGAAAGCCAGGCGGAATTTGAAGAAGGGCTGGAATTTGTCCGCCGCATGGAGTTCGCCGGGGGCCACGTCTTCCCGTATTCAGCCCGCCAGGGGACGGCAGCGGCGCGGATGAGTGGCCAGGTTCCGCACCCGCTGCGCCGCGAGCGGGCGGCCGCCTTGCGGTCTGTCCTGGCGGAGAGCAGCCGCCGCTTTCATCAAAATTTTCTGAATACCCGCCAGCAGGTTCTCTGGGAAAGCGCGGAGCCTCTCCCGGGCGGAAAATGGCGCCTGCACGGCTTGACGGATAATTATCTGCGCGTCAGCGCCCAAACTGACCAAAACCGCTGGAATCAACTGGACAGCGTAGCCCTGCGGTCGCTTGACGGGGATGAATTTTCTGGCGAAATTATTTTGCAATCAGAGGAAACAGGATGACCGACTGGTGGAAGACGGCTGTTTTTTATCAGGTTTATCCGCGCAGCTTTGCCGATGCGAATGGAGACGGCATCGGAGATTTGCGCGGTATAACCGAAAAATTGGATTATCTGCAATCGCTGGGGATTGACGCGATCTGGCTTTCCCCTCATTATCCTTCGCCAATGGCGGACTGCGGCTATGATATCAGCGATTACTGCGCTGTGGCTCAGGAATACGGCAGCCTGGATGATTTCCGTGTCCTTTTGAACGATCTTCATCGGCGCGGAATGTATCTGGTCCTGGATCTGGTGTTAAACCACACCTCCGACCGCCACCCCTGGTTTCTCGAATCGCGTTCCAGTAAGTCAAATCCAAAACGAGACTGGTACATCTGGCGCCCCGGGAAAAATGGCGCCCCGCCCAACGACTGGCATTCCACCTTTGGCGGATCAGCCTGGCAGGTCGATCCTCAAACCGGTGAATATTACTATCATTTTTTCTTCAAAGAGCAGCCCGACCTGAACTGGTGCAACCCGGAGGTGAAGCGGGCCATGTGGGAGGTTGTCCGCTTCTGGCTGGATCTGGGTGTGGATGGTTTCCGCCTCGATGCGATTGGCACGATCTTTGAAGATCCATCCTGGGCAGACCACCACCTGGATTTTAATCTGGATGATCTCTACATTGAAAACCGAAAAGCCTCCAGCCCGGAAGAACGCCAGCGCGTCGCCCGCCGCTGGGATCTGCTGTTCGCCGGGCAGCACGATCTCCCCGAAATGCATTCATTAATGCGCGATCTGCGCGTCCTGGTGGACCAGTATCCCGGCCGGGTATTGATTGGCGAGACGGATGAGATTGCGTTTTACGGAAACGGGCGGAATGAACTTCACCTTGTGTTCAATTTTCCCTTGATGCGGACCGACCGCATCACAGCCGACCATGTGTTGGAAAACCAGCGGCAGCGTCTGGCAGCCCTTCCAGCCGGCGCCTGGCCCTGCAATACCCTTGGAAATCACGATTCCCCCCGCATGCTATCTCAGTTCGGGGATGGGGTGCATGACCGCGAGATCGCCCGCCTGAACCTCTTTATCCTGTTGACTCTTCAGGGCACCCCGGTGTTGTATAACGGCGAAGAAATTGGAATGCGCGATTTTTTAATCAATGATCCCGCCGCTTTCCGCGATCCTCTCAGTCTGCGCAGCCTGCAGCTTGAACAGACCCTGATGGGCTCCAGTCTTGAGCAGGCCGTCCAGATCGCGGCTGTGCAGGGGCGGGACAAATGCCGTACCCCCATGCAGTGGGCGAACCAGCCCAATGCGGGCTTTTGTCCGCCGGGTGTTCAACCCTGGCTGCCGGTCAACCCGGATTACGCTGAAGGCGTCAATGTGGCTGATCAGACCGCTGACCCGGAAAGCATCCTGGCTTTTTACCGGCGCATCCTGGCGTTTCGCCGTTCCCAACCCGCATTATTCGAAGGGGAAACCGCCCGCCTGGGGGGCGGTCAGGATCTTTTCTGGAACCTGCGCCAAAGCGGAGAAGAACGGCTGCTGGCGGTTAGCAATATCTCGGCTCATCCAGTCAGGTTTGATTATTCAGGAGAAATTCTATTTTCTACCCATTCCAGAAAGCCCGGGATTTGTGATAGCATAGAATTATTACCTTATGAAGGTGTTGTGATCCAAACCAAAGGGGATAGAGTTCCTTGACCGCTTTACCGCTTGCGCTTAGAATCGTTCTCTTGTTACGGCGATTTTGTAAGGAAGGAAAATTATGAAAGTGATCGTCATCGGATGCGGGAGACTGGGCTCTGACCTGGCCGGCCGGTTAAGTAAATGCAATCATGAAGTGGTTGTCTTGGACACATTAAAAGACGCGTTCAAAAACCTGCCGCCCGACTTTCACGGCCGCACCGTGGTTGGCGACGCAATGGATCAGGATGTCCTTCACCGCGCAGGGATAGAAAACGCGGATGCGGTTGCTGTGGTTACCACGTCCGACAGCCTGAACGCAGTGGTTGGCAAAATCGCCAGATCTTTTTACAAAGTCAAAAATGTGGTCGTGCGCAATTACGACCCGCGCAACCGGGCCCTCTTGGAAGTCTTTGACCTCCAGATGGTCAGTTCCTCTGTCTGGGGCGCCCAGCGGCTGGAAGAAATGATCTACCACTCAGAACTCACCACCGTCTTTTCCGCCGGCAACGGCGAGGTGGAAGTCTATGAAGTGGCTGTTTCTGAAGAATGGTCTGGCCGTAAATTGGGCGAGATGCTCCTGCCAGGCAGCGTACCCGTATCGCTGACCCGGGCTGGCAAGGCTTTTATCCCCACCGCCGATACCACCTTGACCCACGGGGATATTGTCCACCTGGCGGCCACGCTTGAAGGGATTCAGGCGGTGCGCAAGTGCCTGACGGTTTCGAGCAAAGGCGAGGAGGCGGCATGAAGGTTATCATTGTCGGTGCAGGCAGAACAGGCTCGCAGCTCGCCCGCGAATTGATGGGGCAGGGGCATAACGTGACCGTCATTGAGTTCCGCGATGAGATCATCGACCGCATTCACCGCGAACTGCCGACCGAATCAATCGTGGAAGGCAATTACACCGATCTGACCGCGCTGGAAACCGCCGGTATTATGGATGCCGATGTTCTGGCGGCTACCAGCACGGACGACGCGGCAAATATCACGGTGTGTTATCTGGCTCGCGAGAAATACGGCGTTCGCCGCACGATTGCCCGGGTTAACAATCCGCGCAATGCCTGGTTATTCAATGATATCTTCCATGTGGATGTCGCGGTGGACCAGGCGGCGATCATGACCCGCCTCATTGAAGAAGAAATGTCCATGGGCGATATGGTGACCCTGTTGAAGCTTCGCCGCGGCCATTATTCGCTGGTTGAAGAAAAGATCCCGGAAGGCGCCCGCGCGATCGGCACTTCGATTAAAGACTTGCAGCTGCCGGATCATTGCGTGATCGCCGCGATTATTCGCAAGGGAGAAGTCATGATCCCCCGCGGGATCACCACTTTCCAGGCTGGCGATGAAGTCCTGGCAGTGACCGACCCGGACGGCGCCGCCGCCCTGGCTGAATTATTCTCCGGACCGCGCCCGTCCCGTCATCCCGGCGCTTCGGTTTGACCGAGGCTTCAACCTGGGGTATAATTAAATTTCTGCTGGTATCAATATCAGGAAAAGAAAGGAAGTAGCATGACCAAAAGGACTTACCAACCGAAAATCCGCCGCCGCATTCGTGTCCACGGGTTTCGGGAGCGCATGGCGACCGCTGATGGGCGCGAAGTGCTCAAGCGCCGTCGTTTGCGCGGCCGTCACAAGCTGACCGTGAGCATGAACAATCACGTCAAGCGTGTTCGCTGGGGATAAGGATTTCCTTATCAACGGTTTAGAAGCTGAATCATGCCTTATGTTTGCTGGCCTGTCAGGAAAGTGAGATCAGACAGGTTAATGGGTGAAAAAATCGTTTCGCCTGACCCGGTCAAAGGATATTAAGCGGGTGCGCCTGCTGGGAAGAACCCATGCACACCCGCTGCTTGTGTTATTGGTCGCGCCAAACGATTTGCCCGTCAACAGATTTGGAGTCATCGCCGGCAGGAGCATTGGAAATGCTGTCAAACGGAATCGAGCCAAAAGGCGCCTGCGCGCTGCCCTCGAACCCCTCTACCGGCAAACCGCTCCCGGTTTTGATCTGATTTTCCTGGCACGCAAACCCTTGTTGCAGGCGCCGTATCCAGAGCTTCAAACCGCTGTTAAGCAGCTGCTTTCCCGCGCGGGATTGGTGATCGTTGATGAGCGCGACCCAGATTGAAGATCAGGGCGATTATCCCAATGAACCCAGGTTGAAAGACCTGCCGGTTACGATTTGGAATCTTCCGCGCTTCCCACTGCTGGGTCTGATCCGCCTCTATCAGATGTTCGTGTCTCCCACCCTGCCCGAAAATACCTGCCGTTTCTATCCTTCCTGTTCGCATTACGGTTACCAAGCCATCTATAAATTCGGCGCCATAAAGGGCACCATCATGGCGATCTGGCGGGTATTGCGCTGCAATCCGTTCAACCCGGGCGGTTACGACCCGGTCCCCTGATTATCCAACCACCAAGGGAAACATGCAATGAAGCGTACTCTTTTTCTCGCTCTAGTTCTGGTGTTCGCCGCGGTTTTGCTGAGCGCCTGTTCAGGCGCCGGGGTGACCACTTCCTGGCCGGGCCTGTCTGTCAGCGGCAGCACGGCTTACATCTCCTACGGCACAATGGTATACGCGGTAGACTATCAAAAGGGCATCGAGACCTGGCGTTTTCCGGCTGAACCGAAAAATACCGAGTTCTTTTATGCGGCGCCCGCCGTCTCCTCTAATCTGATTGTGGTGGGTGATTACACCAACCGGCTGTTTGGCATTTCCCCTCAAAATGGGGTCGAACAGTGGCAGTTTGATCAGGCAAAGCGCCGCTGGATTGCCCCGGCTTTGATCCTGAATGATTCCATCCTGGCTGCCAACACGGACGGCAGCCTCTATTCGCTGGATCGGAATGGGAAATTGCTCTGGAGTCTAAACCTGCAGCAGCAACTCTGGACCCGCCCGATCGTCAAGGATCAGACCGTTATCGTTGCCGGACTGAATAAGACCATCTTTGGTATTGACCTTACATCCGGCAAGGAACTCTGGCGCATTACAGTCGAAGGAGCGGTCGTCTCAGAACCGCTGCTGGCAAACGACACGCTCTATGTCGGCACCTTTGCGAAAGACCTGGAAGCCTGGGATATCAAAACTGGCAGCCCGCTGTGGAAGACCAGCCTGGACGGGATCGTCTGGGGCACCCCCTTGCTGGTTGGCGACAGGCTATATGTAGGCGACCAGACCGGAGCGGCTTATGCGGTATCGGCCAAAGACGGCCGTATGGAAAAATTCGGCGACCTGAAATCACCGATCGTAGCCTCTCCCGTGGCGGTGAAAGACCGCATTGTTTTCGTTACCGAAAACGGCACGATCACCGCTTTCAATCCCAACGGAACCAGCGCCTGGAATACCACGGTAAAGGGCAGCCTGTATACCACCCCGGTATTCGATGGTGAAAATTTGGTTGTTGCGGTAAAGGACGGCGAGTTCTTGCTGGTCGTCCTGGATGCGGACGGTAAAGTTGTCCGGCCCTTTACACCGGCGAAATAAGGCAGGGAACCATGTGGGACGCGATTATCATCACACCGTTTATCAATATTTTGATGTTCATTTATCAGTACCTCGGCCAGAATTTTGGCATCGCGGTAATCCTCTTTACCCTCTTGATCCGCCTGGTAACCCATCCGTTGATGGTCAAACAAATCAAGGGCAGCCAGGCCATGCAGGAATTGCAGCAGGATAAACGCTGGCAGGACCTGCAGGTCAAGTACAAGAATGATAAAGAAAAACTGCAGCAGGAACAGGCGAAACTGATCCAGGAACTGGGGGTCAACCCGTTTTCATCCTGCCTCCCTACGTTAATCCAGTTCCCAATCATCATTGGTCTCTACCAGGCGATCATCGCCGCTTCGGGAAATGCCCCGATGGAACTGTTGAAGTTGACCAAGCACATTTATCCCTGGCTGCTGGATGTCTCAAACCTGATTCCGTTGAACAACCAGTTTCTCTGGATGGACCTCACCCAGCCGGAACGGCTGTATATCCCCGGTCTTTCATTCGGCATCCCCGTGCTGACCATCATTGTGGTCGTCACGTCCTTCCTTCAAACGAAGCTGAGCATGCCTCCCTCTGCCAACAGCAAAGACCAGTCCGCCCGGGTGAATTCCATGATGAGCATTTACATGCCCTTGCTCATGGGGTGGATTTCCTTCAGCCTGGCATCCGGTCTGGCGCTTTATTTTGTTGCCTCGAACCTGATCGGTATCCTGCAATACGGGTTGATTGGCCGCCTGTACTGGGAAAATATTTTTCCCAACCGCAAAAAAGCAGTCGTGGTGAAGAAATAACAAGGGGTGTCGCATGGGTCAGGAACATACAACTCTCGAAGTAATCGCGCCAAGTGTCGAAGAGGCGATTGCTGAAGGCTTAAATCAACTGGGTTTATCCCGCGACCGTGTGGACGTGGATGTCCTCGATATTGGCAGCAAAGGTCTTTTTGGCCTGGGCAGCCGTCAGGCGCGCGTGCGAATTAAAATCAAAGGCGCGGACGCGGACCTCGCCGGAACCGGTGATTCTGCCGGGTCCGAAGCCGCTCCTGTTTCTCGGGCAGCCTGGAAAGAAAACGAAATCCCCACGGATGAGGAATTCATCCTCACCACCTCCGCCGAAGTGGTGCGCACCTTGATTGACAAGATGAAGGTTCGCGCGCGGGTTACGGCCAAATACGTCGCGCCGGTGGATGATAAAGACGAGCGCATGGTGCAGGTCGAGGTTCAGGGGGATGACCTCAGCATCTTGATCGGCCGGCGTTCAGAAACATTAAATGCCCTCCAGTACATTTCCAGCCTGATCGTTTGCAAGCAGGTTGGTCACTGGGTGCCATTAATGATAGACGTTCAGGGATACCGCCAGCGCCGCGAACGACAGCTGCGCCAGCTGGCTTTGCGCATGGCCGAACAGGCGGTCACCACCGGCAAACGCCAGGTCCTAGAGCCGATGCCTGCCAATGAGCGCCGCGTGATCCACCTGGAACTGCGCAACCACCCCCAGGTAACCACGGAGAGCGTGGGTGAAGAACCCAATCGAAAAGTTTCGATCTTGCTGAAAAAGTGAAAAACCTTCTCAACCGGTTCGACTGGCTGCTGTTCGGGCAGCCAGTCTTTGTTTTCCATCCTCTTCGCGGTAAAATTATCCCAGATGTCAGACAGGAGTAGATACCATGCGCGCTGTAGATGTGATTATTAAGAAACGCGATAAAGGAACCTTAACCCGCGAAGAAATCGAGTTTTTTATTGAAGGCTTTACCTCAGGCAAGATCCCTGATTATCAGGCGGCGGCCTGGGCGATGGCGGTTTTGCTGAACGGAATGACCGATCAGGAAACCACCGATTTGACTCTGGCAATGGCGCATTCCGGCGAGATGCTGGATCTTTCCGCCGCGGTAAAAATTGCGGTGGATAAACACTCAACCGGCGGAGTCGGGGATAAAACCACGCTGGTTGTCGAACCGCTGGTGGCTGCCTGCGGCCTGCCGGTTGGAAAGATGTCCGGGCGGGGTCTGGGTTTCAGCGGCGGAACGCTGGATAAAATGGAATCCATTCCGGGCTTTCAGGTTAACCTGACCCGCGAACAGTTCATGGAACAACTGGCAAAAGAAGGACTGGTTTTGGCCGGCCAGTCCGCTGACCTGGCACCTGCCGACGGCAAATTGTATGCCCTGCGGGATGTCACCGGCACGGTTCAGTCCATCCCCTTAATCGCTTCATCCGTGATGTCCAAAAAGATCGCTGCCGGAGCTCAAGCGATTGTGCTGGATGTCAAGATCGGCAACGGCGCGTTTATGACCAGCCTGGAAGAAGGCCGCCGGCTGGCGCAGCTTATGGTCGCGATTGGCAAACTATCCGGCCGCACCACCGTTGCATTGCTTTCCGATATGAACCAGCCGCTCGGGTTCGCGGTTGGCAACGCCCTGGAAGTCAAAGAAGCCATTGAAACCCTGCAGAACGGCGGACCGCACGATTTTCGCGAACATTGTCTGGTGGTCGCCAGTCACCTCCTCCGGGTGGGGGGCCGGGCTGCGGATATTCAGACCGGACGAGAAATCGCCGAAAAAGCGCTGGCCAGCGGCAGCGCCTGGCAGGCTTTCCGGCGCCTGGTTCAGATACAGGGCGGGGATGTCAGTTACGTGGATCAGCCTGAAAAATTCCCCCTGGCTCCCGTGATTGAAACGATTTCCGCTCCGCAAAGCGGGGTGATCCGCATGATCCACGCCCGCACGGTGGGTGAGACCTCGGTAGAGCTGGGCGCTGGTCGGGCGGTCAAAACAGACAGCATTGACCACCGCGTCGGGATCATCGTGCACCGCAAAGTTGGCGAAACCATCCGGGCCGGGGATGCTTTGTTCACCGTTCATGCCGCCAGTCCTGAAAGCCTGGCGTATGCCCGTCAGCGTCTGCTCGCGGCGGTAGAGATCTCCTCCGGCCCGGTAGAAGAGCTGCCCCTGTTTTACGGCGTCATTGAATAAACCTCCTGTCCCTGCCGCGGGGCAGGGACTTTTTTTACAGCTTTGTTAAGCGCAGATCTGGCCCGGCTATGTACAATAATTACGGAAGGAAATTTGCGAGGAGCCAATGAAGAAATTACCCTGGTTCAAACGCGTTTTCGGCCGCTCGGCGCCAGAACCCCAGCCGCAGTCATTTGAGCAAGTCCCGGTCTCCCCTGAAGAAGCCGCGCCGCCTCTGACGGCTGACCGCCCCGACTGGCGCAGCCAGCGCGAGGGCGAGGCGTACCTGGAAAAACTGCGTGGAAAAATTGGCTCGCTGGCCGCGAAATTCGCTGCCGGCCGCATCAACCGCCGCCAGTTTGAAGAACTTTACGACCATTATCAAACCGAAATGCGGCAGGTTGAGAATCTGCTGCGTCTGAGCCCGTCTGGTGAGTCCTGGAAGGACGCCGTCACGGAAGGTCAATCCATTCTCATCCGCCGGCGGTCCGCCGCGCGCTTGCTGGGCTACGCGATCTATGACAACCATTCCGGCATGCCCGTTCGCGATGGGGGACAATTTAGCCTGGACCCGGCTCTGTTTGTCCCGATGCTTTCATCCTATCGTTCGGCCACGCAGGAAATCTTTGGCGCTGGCGTCCGGACGATGGAAATCGAGGGCGGCCGCTGGTTGTGCTTTTTGGCGGGGCGTTTGACCACTTCGATACTGCTGTTCTCTCTGGAACCTTCGGGCGAACAGCTAAAAAAATTGGAGCAGATGCACCAGGTCTTTGAGCACGCCAATGCGCAGGTGCTGGAGAAAGCCCCGGTGGACGCATCCGCGCTGGTCTGTCTGCATGAATATTATTTGACCCATGACTTCTGATCCATTCGCGCCTCACGAACCGGTCCTGAAGGTTTTGCTGGTAGGGAATGGGGGAGTCGGCAAGACCTCCCTGATCCGCCGCTGGTGTGAAGAGCGTTTCGAGCACACCCGGGTCATGACGATTGGAGTGGATTTTCAAACCCGGCGGGTGGCGCTACCCGGCGGTGAGGTCAAGCTTTCCATCTGGGATATCGCCGGTCAGGATCGTTTTGCGACCGTGCGGGAAGGTTTCTACCGCGGCGCGCTGGCGGCTGCGCTGGTGTATGATCTCAGCGACCCGCAAAGCGCGGCTGATCTTCCCCGCTGGCTGGAAGAAATCCAGCGCCGCGAACCGGCGATTGACTGGCTGGTGGTGGGGAATAAAGAAGACCTGCCGGGGACGGAAAACGAGGCCGGTGCCCGGTTTGCGGGGCAGTGGGGCAAACCCGCGGTGAAAACCAGCGCGTTAACCGGCGCTGGGGTGGCAGAAATGTTCACCCGCCTGGCTTTAATTGCGTATAGGCACTACCGTGCGGGCGGATAAATTAGCCGGTATAATTGCAGAATTGCGGAAAATCTTCTCAACGCAGGATGCGGTTCGCTCAAGCCACCCGGGAGGAATGGATGGGGTTGCGCAAAGTACAATTTGAATGGATTTTCATCCTGGTAGTGATCTTGAGCCACCTGGTTTTCATGCTTGCGCCGGTGAGCTGGGTGCTTGACCGCTGGTTCACAACCGATGATGCTTTTTATTACTATCAGGTGGCGCGCAACATCCTGGCCGGGAACGGCTCAACATTTGACGGATTTAACTTAACCAATGGTTACCATCCCCTTTGGATGCTGGTCTTGCTGCCCGTTTTTACCCTGGCGAAGGTTGACCTGATTCTACCCCTGCGTTTAATCATACTTCTGTCGACTCTGTTAACCGCCGGAACGGGAGTATTGATTTACCGGATCTTAAAACCGGTGGTTCGTCCCTCCCTGGCTATGCTGGCGGCATTTTTCTGGGCTTTCTATGCCCCCTTACACAACACGGTCACCCGGCAGGGCATGGAAATCGGAATCAACGCCTTTCTGGTCGCCCTGCTGGTTGCCCAGACAGCCCGCCTGATCAACCGTCCGGTTGAAAATGAAACCGCCGGACAGCGCCTGCTGCTCGGCGGCCTGGCTGCCCTGGCGCTCTTAAGCCGCCTGGATAATGCCTTTCTGGTTCTGGCCGTCGGGCTTGTGGTGCTGTTCCGGCAGGGCAGACGCTATATCTACTGGACCGGGATGCTGATCGCCGCGCTGATTTCCGTTTTCCTGGCTTTTCTTTTGCGCTTTGATTTTCAACCGGTTTACGCTTCCTTCCTGCCGACGGTCTATGGATATCTGGCGCTCATTCTGCCGCTTAAAATTCTGCTGGGCTATTTTTTCAGTGTATTATCCCGTCCGCCGCGCTGGGCATGGGCGGAAGAAATCAGGCGTGTGGTTCTCACGGTTGGCTTATCTTCACTTCCAACCGCGGCCGGATTGCTCCTTTTATATCAAATCGGCTGGGTGAACAGCGTTCCGCGCCTGGCAGTTTTGTTCGAACCCGCCATCAGCCTGTTGTTAATCTTCTTGCTGCGCTTGCTGGGGTACGCACTGGTTGAAGCGCCGGCGGATGGAGCGCCCGCGCCCCTCGAAGAATTGCGCGCCAGCTGGAAACGCTGGCTGCTTCACGGGCTGCAGTATTCCCTGCCGGTCGTTGTCACTCTGGGCGCTTATCTGATCTTCAACCAAACCACCTTTGGAACCGCCATGCCGGTCAGCGGTCAGGTAAAACACTGGTGGGGCACGCTCAGCGAGACCCCCTATGGAAAACCGATCGATGACCTTCCGTCTCTTTTCGGGTACTTCCCCCGCCTGGATAAAAGCCCCTGGGGTTTGCTAAACGAACCGGTGTTCCGGGCGGTCAAGGCAGCCGCGTCTGCCAGCGGCGGCGGAAATGAATTTATGGAAAAATGGCTGCGCCCCGCCGGTCTGATCTGGTTGGGGGTGCTCGGCCTCGGACTCGGACTCCGCAAATCGAGTCTTCGGCGCGATCTGGATGCGGTGCTGGCTTATGCCTTGCTGTCTTCTTCCATGCTCCAGATTCTTTCCTACACGGGCAGTTCTTACGTGAACTACAAACCCTGGTACTGGTCAAATGAAAGCCTTCTGGCGGTCTTTCTATTCGCCCTCTCGCTGGATGGTTTCATCGGGCTGCTGCTGAAGAAACCGGGGGAAAACCGCTGGCTGCGGCTGGCGGCCGGTCTGGCGGCGGGATGGCTGCTGTTCAGCCTCATGGTTGCTCAACGGCCCTCCCTTGTCGCGTATCAACAGGAAAATATTCAGGCCGCCTATCTCCAGGAAGCTGCATTTGTTGAGAAGATGACCCCTCCGGGCAGCCTGATCGGCATGCCAGGGGGCGGCGCGACGGCTTATTTTATTAATGACCGCACCATCACCAACCTGGACGGGTTGATCAACAGCAAACAATATTTTGAGCTGCTGAAAAGCTGGGAAGTGCCCGCTTACCTCAAGGAAATTGGCCTGGATTACGTGATGGGCGCGGAAGGCGTCTTGATGATGACCGCCCCGTATTATTCCATATTTCCCGGTCACACCGAACTGGTCGGCAGCGTGCTGGGATTTTCACTGTACCGCTACATCGCACCCTGAATCCATCCAACTGGCCAGCTTGCGAAACCAAAGGTTTCGTGGCATAATTTGCGGGTTCATAATTAAAAAAGCTGCGATAGAAACGAGTACGTTGGGAAGGCTGTCAGCGATCCCGGGACTGGTGTGAGCCGGGTCAGTCTGAGAAACGGAAAATCCTTCTGGAGCTGCGCGCTGAACGGGAGTTTTCCTCATTAAGCTAGCCGGGTTCGCCGCCCGTTACCCCTGGCGCAGGTTTATCCGCATCTGGATGCACCTGACCGAGTGCCCGCCGTGGCGGGAAGCAGGGTGGTACCGCGAGATGCCCCTCGTCCCTGAATGGATGAGGGATTTTTTATTTTCAAAGCTTCGGAGGCTGAATGTTTAAACCTGTATCACCGAAATTGAATGTTACCCTGATGGAAGAAGGTGTTTTACGCTACTGGAAGAGCCACGATATCTTTCACAAATCGATGGAAATGCGCAAAGGCGGCCCGGAATACGTTTTCTACGAAGGCCCGCCGACCGCAAACGGCAAGCCGGGTGTTCACCATGTGCTGGCACGCGCCTTTAAGGATATCTTCCCGCGTTACAAAACCATGCGCGGTTACCACGTCAGCCGCCGCGGCGGCTGGGATACCCACGGTCTGCCGGTGGAAATCGAGGTGGAAAAAAAGCTCGGCTTTACCAATAAAAGCCAGATTGAAGAATACGGCATTGATCGGTTTAATGAACTTTGCCGCGAATCCGCTTTTACCTATATTCAGGAGTGGGAGCGGCTGACCGACCGGATCGCCTTCTGGGTTGACCTGGATACTGCCTATATCACCTATAAAAACGAATACATCGAAACCGTTTGGTGGATCTTAAAAAATTTCTGGGAAAAAGGGCTGCTTTATCAGGGCTTCAAAGTTGTGCCGTACTGCCCGCGCTGCGGCACACCGCTCAGCGACCATGAGGTCGCCCAGGGCTACCGGGATGCCGAGGACCCTTCTGTTTTCGTACGGATGCCGCTGGTAGATGAGCCCGGCACCTCCCTGCTGGTGTGGACCACCACTCCCTGGACTCTGCCGGCCAATGTCGCGGTGGCGGCCGGAGCGGATGTGGATTATGTAAAGGTTGAACACGAACTCCCGGAAGGAGGCAGCGAACACCTGATTTTGGCGGAGAATTTGCTGGAAAAAGTGTTTGGCGAGCACCATCCGCGCGTTGTCGAGCGCATGAAGGGCAAACAGTTGAAAGGCAAACGCTACCAGCCGCTCTTCACCTTTTTACCGTTGGAAAAACCGGCCCATTATGTCGTTCTGGGTGATTTTGTTACCACAGAAGACGGATCGGGTCTGGTACACATCGCCCCGGCTTTCGGCGCGGATGATATGAACGTGGCCATCGAGTTTGATCTGCCGATTTTGATGACCGTCGCGCCGGACGGCAGCTTCCTCTCCGAAGTTCGGCCCTGGGCTGGCAAATTCGTCAAACAGGCAGATCCGCTGATCATTCGCGATTTGGAAGACCGCGGTTTGCTGCTGCGCGCCGGCACCTATACCCATACCTACCCCTTCTGCTGGCGCTGCTCAACCCCGCTGCTTTATTACGCCCGCCCCACCTGGTATATCCGCACCAGCCAGTTCCGCGACCGCCTGGTGGAATTAAACAACAAGATCAACTGGTACCCGGGCCATATCAAGACCGGCCGTTTTGGCAACTGGCTGAGCAACAATATTGACTGGGCGCTGGGCCGGGAGCGGTACTGGGGCACCCCTTTGCCGGTCTGGGAATGTGAATCTTGCCGCAGCCAGGATTGTATCGGTTCAGTGGAAGAGCTTTCCGCCCGCGCTGGCCGGGACCTCTCCGATCTTGATCTCCACCGCCCGCATGTCGACAAGGTCAGACTGCGCTGTAAGGAATGCGGCGGCGTGATGAAGCGCGTACCTGAATTGATTGACGTCTGGTTCGATTCTGGCTCGATGCCGGTAGCTCAGTGGCATTATCCCTTTGAGAACCTGGACCAGTTCAAACAGCAATTCCCCGCCGATTACATCTGCGAGGCGGTTGACCAGACGCGCGGCTGGTTCTACACCCTTCACGCCATCAGCACGCTTCTGTTCGACGATATTTCCTTCAAGAATGTCATCTGCCTGGGTCTGATCCTCGACGGACAGGGGCAAAAGATGAGCAAAACCAAGAAGAACATCGTCGATCCCTGGGAGGTTATCAACCGCAACGGGGCGGACGCCATGCGCTGGTATCTTTACACCGCCAGCCCGCCCGGCCAGGAACGGCGCTTCTCTTCAGACCTGGTTGAAGAGGTTGTGCGCAATTTCACCCTGACGCTCTGGAATACCTACTCATTCTTTGTTACCTACGCCAATCTGGACGGTTGGAAACCGGTCTCGAATGAAGTCCCGGCTTACAATTCGCTTGATCTCTGGCTGCGCTCCTCGCTGCACGCTCTGGTGAGGGATGTTTCCGCGGCTCTGGAAAACTACGATGTCCTTGGTGCGACCCGCCCGATTGAAACCTTTGTGGATCAGCTTTCCAACTGGTACCTGCGCCGGTCGCGCCGCCGCTTCTGGAAGAGCGGCTCGGATGCTGACAAGCAGGCGGCTTACGCCACCCTTTATGAAGCCCTGGTCACCTTGAGCAAGCTGCTGGCTCCCACCATGCCGTTCATTGCCGAAGAGCTTTATCAGAACCTGGTGCGCTCGCATGATCCCGCCGCCCCGCTTTCCGTTCACCTTTGCGACTGGCCTGCGGCGGATCAAGCCGCCATCAATGACTCCTTAAACCGTGAAATGAGCCTGGTCATGCGCCTGGCATCACTCGGGCACGCGGCTCGCAACAAAGCCAACCGCAAAGTCCGCCAGCCGCTGGCGGAAGCCGCCTTCGCGCTCGGCAGCGCGGAAGAAGCCGCGATCCTGGCTGCTTACGCGGACTTGCTGGAAGATGAATTAAATGTCAAGCACATTCGCCCGCTTTCTGGCGCTGGCGAAGCGGCGGCTTACTCGCTCAATCCGCTGCCCAAACAGTTGGGCCAGAAATACGGCTCCCGCTTTCCGGCGGTTCGCAAAGCCATCCTCGAATTTCCGGCCGATGTTGCTGCCCGAGAATTGCTGGACGGAAAGCCAATCTCCGTTGAGGTAGACGGCGGCGTGCTCGAGATCCTGCCTGAAGAAGTTGAAGTGCGAGTCCAGGCTCGCGAGGGCTTCGCAGTTGCTTCCGACGGCCCCTATCTGGCTGCCCTGGTAACCACGCTGACGCCTGAGCTGGTTGAAGAAGGCCTGGCCCGTGAACTGGTCCGGCGCATCCAGGACCTGCGGAAAACCGCCGGTTTGGAAATCGCGGACCGCATCAAGGTCACCGTTAAAGCCACTCCCGGCCTCCAGAAAGCCTGCCGTTCCTTCCGCGATTACATAATGGCAGAAACCCTGGCGCTCGAACTGACCTTTGGCGAGCCTCAAAATGAGGCGGCAGCAGCCAGCGACACCTTTGATGGAGAAGAAGTGACCATCGGATTGATCAAGGCGTAAATGGATCATCGGCGGGGCTGCTTGAAGGGCAGCCCCGCTCTTTTTCTCCGGCGGGCAATTTATGGGGTAGAATCAGCCCATCACACATCTCCAGGATCATCTCTTGAAATATAAACCTCGTGATTTCTTCATGCTATCCATCCCGGCTGGGATCATCCTTTTCCTGGATCAGGCCAGCAAACTCTGGATTGAAAGGACCTTGCAGGTTGGTGAAATCTGGGCTCCTTTTCCGGCGCTGGCTTCTTTTTTCCGGCTCATTCACTGGAAGAACACCGGTGTGGCTTTTGGCATGTTTCAGGACAGCAATCTTTTCTTCGCGGCTTTAGCCTGGGTGGTCTCCGCCGCGATCGCCTATTATTTCCCGCGCATTTCTCCCCGCGACTGGCCGCTGCGCCTGGCGCTGATTCTCCAGTTTAGCGGCGCGCTGGGCAACCTGATTGACCGTTTGCGCGTTGGATATGTGATTGACTTTATCAGTGTCGGCAACTTCTATATTTTTAACGTCGCTGATTCGGCGATCACAGTCGGGGTCGCTGTCCTGGTACTGGGCGTGATTTTACAGGAGATGCGCGAACGGCGCGAGAAATTGACCGCGAACCCTCCCCTTGAGGATCAACAGGAGGGGAAAGGCTAACGGTGGAAGCGCTTGAATTTACCCTGCGGGGCGGCTCTCAAAGGCTGGATAAATTCCTGGTTTCCTGCTTGCCAGACCTTTCGCGCTCGCGGCTTCAAGCCCTGATCAGGGACGGCCAGGTAAAGATCAACGGGCAGACCGCTGCCAAGAGCGGTACGCTGGTTGAAGATGGTCAGGTGGTTCAGATTTACCTGCCCGAGCCGGCTCCAGCCGGTCTGCAGCCGGAAAAATACCCCCTCGACATTCTCTATGAAGACGGAAATGTCATCGTGGTGAACAAACCGGCCGGTATGGTGGTGCATCCCTCCGCCGGCCATGCCAGCGGAACGCTGGTCAATGCCGCCCTGGCGCACGCGCCGGATCTGACAGGTATTGGCGGAGAAATTCGTCCGGGGGTGGTTCACCGTCTGGATAAAGACACTTCCGGCATCATCCTGCTGGCGAAGAATGATGCCGCTCACCGCTGGCTGCAGGCGCAATTTAAGCAGCGCCAGGTGGAGAAGATCTACCTGGCGTTGGTTGACGGGAAACCGCCCACCCCCAAAGGGCGCATCGAGGCTCCGATCGGCCGCGATCCAAAAAACCGTCAGAAGATGGCGGTTGTCCCCCCTGAAAAGGGCCGGGAAGCGGTGAGCGATTTTTTCACGGTTGAAAATTTTTCGGCCCATACCCTGCTGCAGGTTCACCCGCTCACAGGCCGCACCCATCAAATCCGCCTGCATCTGGCGTTTCTCAAATGCCCGGTTGCCGGCGACACGGTCTACGGTAGAAAACGCGCCTCCATCCCGGTTCGGCGGCACTTTTTACACGCCTGGCGGTTGACCATTTGTCTGCCGGGCGAAAAGACGGAGCGAACCTTCGAGGCTCCCCTGCCGCCGGAGCTTCAGGAGGTCTTATCACAACTGCGTGGAAGGTAAGGAAAAGGCATGAACCAACGAATTGATCTTCGTTCCGATACGGTAACCCATCCGCTGCCAGAGATGCGCGAAGCCATGTACCGGGCAGAAGTGGGTGATGATGTTTTTGAAGAAGACCCAACGGTCAACCGGCTTCAGGAAATTGCCGCCGGGCGTATGGGAAAAGAGGCGGGGTTGTTTGTCCCCTCCGGCACGATGGGAAACCTGATCGCTGCCCTGGTGCATTGCCAGCGCGGTGAAGAAGCCATCATCGGAGATCTGAGCCACACGTTTCTTTTTGAAGTTGGCGGCATTTCCGCGCTGGGCGGGGTTTTCCCCCACACCCTGCCCAACCAGCCGGATGGAACCTTGCGCCTGGAGGATATCCGCGCCGCTATACGTCCGGAGAATGTGCATTTTCCCAAAACCCGCCTGCTAATCCTCGAAAATACGCATAACCGCTGCGGCGGCGCGCCGCTCAGCCGCGAGTATACCCGCCAGGCGGGCGAACTGGCCCATGCTCACGGTCTGGCATTTCACATTGACGGGGCGAGAATTTTTAATGCCGCGGCCGCGGAAGGGTGCAGCCCTGCTGAACTGGCTGAACCGGCGGATACGATCACATTTTGCCTCAGCAAAGCCCTCTGCGCCCCGGTGGGATCGGTCTTGTGCGGCAGCCGCGAGACGATTGCCCGTGCCCGGCGGATCCGCAAACAGCTTGGCGGCGGTATGCGCCAGGCCGGCATCCTGGCGGCTGCCGGAATCGTCGCCCTCGAGCTCATGCCTCCTCGTCTGGTGGAAGATCACCGCCGCGCGGCTGAACTGGCCGGCGGTCTGGCTGCCATTCCCGGAATCTTTCTGCCCAAAGGCATGCCGCGCAGCAATATGGTCTTCCCGGAGTTAAGTCCAGAAGTGCCGTTATCGGCGAGGCAGGTAGAAACAGCGCTTTCCGAGCGCGGCATCCTGATTGGCCGCGTTTCTGAGCGCGGTTTTCGCCTGGTTACTCACGCCTGGATCAGCGATGCCGATGTCGCTGCGGTAATATCCGCTTTTCGCGAAGTTCTCGCGCGCAGTTAAGAACATCCTTCCAGCGCCGAACCGATCCGGTTGCGCCCGGCAGCTTTAGCCTGGTACAGGCGCTGGTCAGCCAGGTCGATCAACCGGTAAATATCTTTCGCCTCCCCGGGGTATATCGCGATTCCCTGACTGACCGTCGGCGGTTCAATATTGCGATTCCCGCGGTTTAGGATCTCCAGCTGTTCAAGATTGGATCGGATTCGCCTGGCGATCTCGCAGCTCTGAGCCGCGTTAGAGTTTGGCAGCGCGATAGCGAATTCCTCGCCGCCCCAGCGGCCAACCAGGTCCGTCGCGTGGATGCTGGCGCGTATGCAGGCGGTGATCGCTTCCAGGGTTTGGTCTCCAACCAGGTGGCCGTAGGAGTCATTGAACGCCTTGAAGTGGTCTATATCCAGCATGATCAAACTGAACGGGCGGGCTTCGCTGGCCTGCTGCATCAGGCTTTGAGCCTGCTGCAGGAAATAGCCGTGATTTAATGCTCCGGTCAGTGAATCAAGGTGCGATTGCAGCTCGACTTTCTGGTGGTGGCGGGCGTTATCCAGCGCCATGGAACCCAGCTGGGCGATATTTTCCAGCATTTCCAAATCCTGACGGTCGAATGTGTTGCGGCGGTAAGAAGCCACCGCCAGCATCCCCACGACTTCATTCCCGATGCGCAGCGGTGTCCCCATCCAGGAGCGGCTGGCTTTCGCTTTTCCGACCACTTTAAATGGGATCTTTTTTCGAATCGAATCGCGCTGTAAATCTCTCGCCAGCAGGGATTGTTGGTTGGTGACCACCCATCCGGCCAGGCTCCCTTCCAGCGGGACTTTTACCTGGTTGAAAAATTCCCCTTCATCGTAGAACAGCGCCAGCCGAATTTCATGATCCTGAACCAGCCCGACGTAGTACGTGTCGGTAGTCAGCGAATTTTGCACCGCGTTTTGGATCAGCAGCAGGACTTCATCCATCTCCAGCGAGGAAGCCAGTTTATGCGCGGCGATGCGGATGGCTTCCAGGCGTTTGTTGTGGCGGCCGATCGCGTCCTGCATATTGGCTATGCTTTCAGTTGCCCCCACGGAGATGACCAGCAGCGTGATCACATGACTTGGATGCGGACCCGCGATTCCGATTACTGCTGGCAGGCCGACCTGGATGCCGAGTGCCAGAGCGCTGAAGAGATAGGTCGGCCAGCGGCCAACCAGCACAGCGGTGGTGAGAATGATGGCGCTGGCGATCATCAGATACGTCCCTGGCAGGGTGAAGGGTTCCAGAAAATACACCACCCCGGCCAGCAGCCCATTTAACACCGAAGCTACCCAGATAAACAACCGGTAACGGTCGAGAATTGGCAGCAGAAACACAAAGATCAAAACGGTGTAGGATATGCCCAGCAGCCCCTGTCCCAAATTCGCCTGGCGTTCCAGCGGGGAAAGGCCTGGCCGAAAGGCATTGATCAACAGCGCCAGATGCAGGCCAAGGCTGATCAACAGGGCGGGCAGCGCCATGCGCTGGCGTTGCTCGGTGGTCAGGGGAAAAGAATGAAAAGACTCAGCTGGCATTTTCGTACCCGAGGGATTTAAGAAAATTGGGATCGCCGGTCAATTCCAACAGGATGTCAACCACCCTTGGGTCAAATTCGCTGCCTGCGTTTTTGCGCATGTAGTCCCTTGCCTCCAGGATGGTCTTTTTTTCGTGATAAGGCCGCTCGGAGAGCAGCGCGTCAAAAACATCCGCAACAGCAAATATCCTCGCCAGAACGGGTATTTGCTCTCCCTTTAGACCCAGCGGATAGCCGCTGCCGTCATAGCGTTCCTGATGGCCGGCGACCACCGGCATGGCATCTCGCAGGAAGGGGATGCCTTCCAGAATTTTTGCCCCGATGATCGGGTGCTGCCGCATTTCCTCCCATTCCTCTTCGGTTAAGGGACCCGGTTTATGCAGAATGGTATCGCTGATGCCGATTTTACCGATATCGTGCAGCAGAGCGCCCCGTTCAAGCGCTTTCAATTCCTCATCCCGTAACCCAAGCTGCCGCCCCAGCGAAATGGCCAGTTCGGTCACCCGGTTGCAGTGACCTTCCGTTTCGTGATCGCGCGCATCCAGGGCTGACATGAGCGTGCCAAGGGTCTGGTCGTAAATCTGTTCCAGGTCGGCGTACGCGCTTGAGAGCGCATCTGCCTGCTTTCGCGTTTCGTTGAGCAGCAGGCTGCGTTCCAGAGCCATTGTGGCCTGATTAATCAGCATGCGCAGATTTTCGGTCGTTCGGCTGTTTCGGTGCGTGTCCTCGTTTTCTAATAGTTCAATCCACAGCGCGCCAAAAACCCGCCGCGCAGTTAACAAGGGAAAACAGGCCAGGGAAGAACGATCACCTTTATCCAGGTAGACGATCTGGCGCGTCTGTAAAACCTGTCGAATGACCGCCTGAGGATGGCGCCGTTTGTGGCTGCCGTTTCCAGAAATCAGGCTTGCCTCAACCTCTTCATTCTGCGAGAAAAGGATTAATCCGCAGGTGCTCCCCTGAGTCAGCTGCAGCGCGGTTTGTGTGATCGCCTGAGCAGCGTCCTGAAGATTTGTGGAGGCTTCAATCCGGTTACTGAGGATATTCAGCAGCTGGGTGCTGCGCAAATTTTCAAGTATATCTTCATTTAATAAGCAATTCTCTAGCGCTGCGGACGCCTGGTTTGCCAGGATGCTGCCCAGGAAGGCATCCCGTTCCTCAAAAATTAATCCATTTTTCTTCCCCGCCAGCAGCAGGAACCCCGTGCCTTCTCCTTTTGAGGTCAGCGGTACAATCATCAGGCTGCGCGGCCGTTCAGCGGAGGGGATTAACCGCTGGAAGCGCGAATCTTTCGCGCTGTCTCGAACGCGCAGCGGCTGTTGAAATTGCCGAAACTCATCCAGGTAAGGATTGTTTTCCTGGATTAATTTTTCGGTCCATTTTGCTGCCTGCCCCGATTTCGCGCTTAAAATTCTTCCCTGGTACTGAAGCACAACCAGCGCCAGCTGGGCTTTGATGCTCTTTCGGCTGATCTCTGCCACAAGGCGCAGGATCGTGCCGGCATCATTCACATGGGTTAATGTGATTCCCTCCTTGATCAACGCCTCCAGAGCCTGATTGCCTCTGGTTTGCTGCCAGGCAAACACCAGCCGGTCGGTTACCGCTTCCGTCAGGGTGATGTCATCCGCGCTGAAAAAGCCAGCCCGTTGGTCGGCCAGGATGATGACCCCTTCATGGTAGCCGTTGGTGATCATTGGCGCGGTCAGAATGGATTTATAGAAGGTATCGCCGATGCGCAGGGCTTCCTGGCTGGCTGTGCGTTCGTTCAACAGGGTAGCCCGCTGCGTTTTCAATGCCCGCTCAATCAAACCTTCCCTTGACTTGATTCTGAATCCGACCGACAGGCTTCCTGAACTGGTTCCGGCGGTTGCGATTGGGAAGAAGCGGTTGTCTTCGGGTGAATAAAGAAGGATGGCGGCCAGTTCGCAGCCAATCGCGCGCTGCAGCAGGTTGGCGGTCATTTGAGCCGTTACCGGCGGATCAAGCTGGGCGTTTAATTGCTGGGTTAAGGTGATCAGGCTCAGGAATTTCTGGCGCAGCTGCTTCTCGCTGGCTGCGATTTCAGATAACTGGGCGGTTAAAGTCTGGTTTTGCGAACTTGCTCGCCTTAGTGCCCCGTTTGCCAGGGCGATGGTCGCTTCCAGGCGCTCACCAAGCGGCAGGTCCGTCTGTTGTGTCGTCCCGCTGTGGCCGGTCTGCAATTCCCGTACAATCCCTTGCAGTTTTGACTGCTGGTGCATTAACAGGGTGATGGTTACACTCAGGCTGATGCCGCAAATTCCAACCCAGGCCATGGCCGGGATGGTGCTGGTCTCAACCGCGGCTGGCAGACCGGGCAGCTCGACCAGGAAGCGCAAATTGAAAATTCGCAGGCCAAAGGTAACCAGCAGCAGCGTGCAGGCCATCAACCAGGTCAGACGCCGCTCATCACTATTAAAATCATACAGATCAGGCGAGATGTTGGCGGAGCGTTCATTTAGGAAAAACAGCACGGCGAAAAATGTCAGAATGCCCATGCTGGGAAAGGCTTCTATCTGGCTGGAAAGGGATAGACTGTTAATCACCAGCCCGAGAGAAATGCCGTACCAGCCAGCTTTCCAGATCGGCCCGTCGCGGTGCGGCAGCACGGAAGTGAGCAGGTTGAGGACAAATGAAAGCGCGAACAACAAACCGATTGGGGAAAGGATGATCCCAAAATTGGGAACTCGCAGCCCGGTGGTTGAAAAACCGGTGATAGCCTGGGTCAACCAGAGCAGCGGAAACGCGGCGCCAAAAATATCCAGGGAACGCTGCGGTTTTTTCATCAAACCCGCCAGCGCCGCGCTGGTGGTGAAAGCGGCTGCGCCGAGAAACGCTGGTCCATCCGGCTTGCCGGAGCAAACAATCATCAACGCAGCGCTGCCCAGCGCCATGCCTGCCTGCGGCGCCCAGGGGTGCGGCAGGACATTTCTCCCGCTTAAGAATAACGCCAGGCTGCCAATATAAACCGCCACGCACACAGACAGTACGACCGCTGGCGAAAGGAAGCCAGTCCCTCCGGTGAATTGATCCGGTGAGAGGATGGCGGAAATACTGATCAGCAGCGTAAAAATGGTATAAGGCAGCAGCAGGGGGGAAACATTCCTGGCATGCATACCAGGTAAGAATAGCACAGCCAGCCCTAATTTTCAAGCGCGTTGAATTCGGGCTGGCTGTGAAGCACGAACCAGTGGGATTTTACTTGCGAACGACGATAAAGAGGGTCATCACGCAGGCGGTTGTGTCGCCGCGCTTGATCTTCCAGGTATTCCAGAAACCGCCTTCATAACCGGGCGCTTTAAGGTCAACGATAATGGTGGTCGTGTCTTTGGATTTAACCGTTTCTTTCAGGTCATAGACCGTCTTTTCGCTCATGCGGGTACCGCCAGACCAGACAACATCCACAGAATCGGCTTCCCAGCTTTTGGTGCCGGTGTTCTTGATCTCCCATTTGCCGTCAAAATCTTGAAACGGTTTAAAAACCTGAGCTTCAGCCGGGGAATAAGACAGGATGTCGCAGTAGTAGTCCTTTGGCTCCGTGGTGCTCACAGATACTGGCGGAACCACCACCACCCGGGTCGCCGTGGGGACCGCGGTGGCGGTCGGAATGGGCGTGAAGGTGGGGATCATGGTTGAAGTCGGCAGCAAAGTGGAGGTCGGGGCAAGCGTGGCGGTCGTTATCGCCTCGGCTGTTTTGGTCGCGCCCTCTTTGACTGCGTTTTGGGTGAGGACTGCGTCCACCGTTTGCTGGACAATATTGGGGTCAATCGAGGGAATCATGGTCGGCAGGGCTGCCTGACCGCAGGCGGATAACACAAGTGTCATGGCGATCAACAAGAGGAGAGTTTTGTACTTTAGCATGGGTCCTCCATATATTTTCAACTCGTCGCTTAAGGGTAGTGTACCACAATTCGCGTCAAGTTTAATGGACTTGTTGCTTTGTCCGGGATTCGGATATAATACATATGTTCTATCTATGATCCTCTCCTCTTTTCTTCGTTTCCTGTTTCTAATCTGGCCGGCCGTTATGGCCGTTTTTCTGCTCATCTTCAGCCTGCGGTGGCGCCGCGGTTCCCGTTCTCTCTCCGGGCTTTTCGCAGGTGCCTTTCTCATCTGGCTGGCCTGGGTCTGGATGGCGCTCCTCTTGCTTGTCTGGGGGAACCTGCCGCCTGAAATTCACCACCGCGGCTGGTTCGCCCTGCTTTTCTGGGGGTGGGGAGGGCTGTCTTCGGGTGGGCTCTTGCTGTCCCGCCTTTTTCCGCTTTTTCGGGACCTCCGCCGCCTGAAGCGCGCCAGAGATCTGGATGCGCTGTACCAGATTTCCCCGCAGGAGTTTGAGGATCTGGTGGCGGCTTACTTTCGACGCCAGGGTTTTTACGTCCAGTCAGTGGGATCTCAGGGAGACCACGGTATTGACCTGGTGCTGCACAAACCCAGGGAAGGTAAAACCATTGTTCAATGCAAACGGTACCGCGGCGCGGTAGGCGAGCCGCTGGTCCGCGATCTCTACGGCACAATGATCCATGAAGGCGCGGTCGGCGGGTATTTGATGACCACCGGCAAGTTCACCCGCCAGGCACTTCGCTGGGCGGAAGACAAGCCCATTCACCTAATTGAAGGCGAAGAACTGGTAGAACGTATTCGCCAGCAGAGTTAAGGTTCCCGCCAGGCGCGCACCATCTCGCGCTGTTCGGGAGTCTCAGGGGATGTGCGGTACCAGTCGGGCAGGTTCGCCCTCAAGCGTTTTATTTCCTCCAGCGCGTTTGTTCCCGTCCATCCTTTTCTGACCAGCCAGCAGCCAACCACAGTGCCTGTGCGGCCAATGCCTGCCCAGCAGTGAAGATACACCTTCTTGCCCTGGTCCAGCCGCAGATCAATCGCATCCAGAATCTTACGCATGGCGTCCGGATTGGGAACGCCAAAATCCATAACCGCGAATCGCTGATACCCTGCCCGCGTTCCCATCTGGTTAGCCAGTTCCTGCAAGTAGGTTTCGTAACCGGGCAGCTCGCCCGGTCGGGTCAGATCAATAAACTCGTTGATTCCCGCTTTGAGCAGGGCGCGCAGCTGGCGGCCGTCCTCAGTCCCCTCCAGCAGCGGGTAACACCCGGCCAGAAAAGAATCCGTTTTTACCCAGTAAGTGCTGCCAAACGGCGCCTGATCATTCATCGTTTCATCCTGTCTCCCGGCGGGGTTAGAAAAAACGCTGTCTGTAACGGTTTATAAACACCAGCAGGGTAAATTGCGCCAGGGTGTTGAAAATGGCGGAAAACTGGTCGAAATAGAATAAGAGAGGCGTGAAGATGGACACAGAAAGGATCAAAATCACAGCGCTGTAAAGGAAGGCTTTCTTTTCCAATCCAAACGCGTTCAATGATGCGGTCAGCGCCAGGGCGAAACCCACAGAACCTTCCAGACCGATTCGGGCGACAAACCAGTTCAGGCCAGATTCATTCCTGACCAGCCGGTTATTCACCAGCGAGAGCATCAGCTCCTGCAGTTGCTCCGGGTTGCGCGCCAGCAGAAAAATGCCAACCGTTGAGAAGATCGCCCAGGCGGCATAAAGGGCGATTCCCGCCGTCAGCAGCCAGCGGAACCGTCCGCGCGGCAGCCATTTTTCCTCCCAGCCGCGCCAGGCTGCCTGCCAGCGGTCGAGCAGCGTGTCCGTCTTGGCATGTGTGTCCGGGCTGGTCTTGATTAAGTATTCTTGAAGGTGAGCAGCGAGCTCCTTGAGCGAATCGTTGGGCGCTTCTTCTTGAGCGGCCGAAAGCTGCCGCAGCATTTGCTTCAATTCGTCTGCGGAGAGATCATGATCCACGATTTCTTCCATCTGATCCAGGACGGCGTACAGGGCTTCCCGGGCGTCATTTTTCGCCGGCCGGCGGTTGCGCAGATAGACCAGCAGGGTGATGAGGAAAAACGCGTACACAATAGGCGCGGCCGCGGGCGTGAAATAGTCATTGGTCGCGGTAATGAACTTTCCAACTTCATCAATAAACAGGCCCACACCGATCCCAGAAAGCAGCGCGGACCAGGTCAGCGCCCAGCGGTTGGCAAAGATCAACGGGAGCAGCGAGGCAGCGAAGAGAAACAACCCGCCCCACAGGACGTGGGCGATGTGCAGTTCACCCCCGCCGAGTTTTGGAAAACCGGTCAGGTACAGGAACGCGCGGGTGAGTCCCACCGAAGCGGCAAAGGACAGCACCGTTATCAGAAGATAACGGTCGGATTTGGAACGCCGGATCGCGCGGCGGTTCGGGCCAAGCGGAGGGATTTTCATCGGGAACTCGCTCGCTGTTAATTATAAATCAGCCCTTCCCCTCCAGGGCGGACCCTGAATGGTTCAGTCCTTTCTTTTCACCGAAAATTTCCGTAGAGCGCAAAACAAAAAAACAGCGGAGCGACCGCTCCGCTGATAAACCGTAAAAAAGCTTAAAGTTTTGGCAAAGCGATCGATGTTTGTTTCTGGTACTTTCCCTTTTTATCGGCGTATGAGATTTCGCATTCCTCATCAGCCTCGAAGAACAAAACCTGCGCGATGCCTTCATTCGAGTAAATTCTTGCTGGCAGCGGGGTGGTGTTGGAAATTTCCAGGGTCACAAACCCTTCCCACTCCGGTTCAAACGGGGTCACGTTGACAATGATGCCGCAGCGGGCGTACGTGGATTTGCCGAGGCAGACGGTTAATACCCGCCGCGGAATGCGAAAGTATTCCACCGTTCTGGCCAGGGCAAATGAATTCGGCGGAATGACGCAGACGTCGCCTTTGATATCTACCATCGAACGGGGATCAAAATTCTTCGGGTCCACCACTGCTGAAAAGACATTTGTGAAGATTTTATATTCGTCAGCCACGCGGATGTCGTAGCCGTAGGAGGATACCCCGTAAGAGATCACGCCGTTTCGCACCTGCCCTTCAACAAAAGGCTCGATCATCCGGTATTCCCGCGCCATCTTTCGGATCCAGTGGTCAGGTTTTAATCCCATCGGTATGCCTCCTCGCGGATCAAGTTCACTTATTTAACCATCCGCTGGCCTGAAAGACAAGTGTGAGAACATTAATCCTTTCAGCTTCGGTCATTGGCCGGGCGCGGGCGAGATCAATAAAATAGATCGGGATCAGCTCGGTGCTGATGTGGCGGTTCTGGTAAAACACATCGCGGTCAATGAATGCCTGCCGCTGCGGTTCGCCTTCTCCAACCTGATCAAAGAAAAGATTCCCGAGCCCGTAATGTAAAAAAGCGCCGTTATAGAACTCGATTGCATGCGGTTGATGCGCCTGGCTGCCGTTCACAATCACAGCTCCGGCGTCAGCCGCCTTATGGAAGTCCTCAACCAGCTGGGCTTTGGGTGTATAGGTGTAAAACTCAAGGTGCTGAAAGGTAACGATCGGGTTATACCCGGCGGCTTTAGCTTCCTGAATTCTTTGGGTCATCACCTCCCAGTCGCAATGCGCCGCGCCCGGATTGTTCTTGGCGGCGGTGGCGTAGCCGGGCGGTTTGGCGTTGCAGCCGATAAAAGCCAGGCGGTTGCCGTTATGTTCGATATAGAGCGCTTTCTGCGCTTCCTCGAGATTCTCACCGCCGCCGTAATAAAGCCATCCGCGTTCTTTGTATAACGAGAGCGTGTACATCATCGCTTCCGGGCCCCAGTCGGCAAAATGATCACCGGTTAATTCCACAATGTCTGTCCCGATGTCTTCCAGCAATTCAATGTATTTGGTCTTGCTGCAGAATACCAGTTCGGTGTTGGGGCTGGGCGGCGGACAGTTTTTAGCGAACGGCACCTCGTTGCTGATATGGGTTAGATCAGCGCTGCGTAAAATCTCGCCAATATCTGCCGCCGGGTACGTCATACCTTTGATTTCCATCATGGCCGCTGTCCCGCGCACCAGCGCGGTCACCCCGGTCATGACCAGCAGGGTCAGCTTTTCCCGGTCGTAGTTTCCGCTCGTGGTAAAAAAGCGCACTTGCGCGTGCGTTGTTAGCCAGGCTTTCCCGCGTTCGGTCTGCCCGCTCGGGCCAAAGTTCAGGCTGAGCGCGTATTTCGCCGGGTCGAACTCCGGATGGATTGGCGATTGGCCGTCCACCCGCAGGACTTTCAAACGCGGATCCAGCTGGTCGAAAGGCAGTAAAGCCCAGGCGTTTTGGTCCCAGGCCTGCTGGAGTATCTCCTCAGCGGGAGCTTCCTTAACGTAACCGGATGGCTCGCCCCACAGCGCGGTGAACCATGCCCGGGTTTGCGGCGCGGTCAGCAGGCTGGAGGCCGGCAGGCCGGCGGATTCCCCGGTTTGCCAGGCATTCCGCAGGGTCGTCAGGCTGACTTCGTCGCTGAGGGTGGCGAAGGGAGCCGCCAGAGCGATCACCATCCTGGCTTGAGGCGCATCGGTGCTCAAACCGAGCAGGATGTCCGCCTGGCTGGCGGAAGTGGCCGGGACGAGATCTGCCGGCAGACCTGCCTGGTCCAGCCAGTCGGGGGGGATGCTGGGATCAAGGTAAACAGACACGGCTGGCTCAGCTGTCGGGCTGGGCGCGGCCGTCGGGGTTGGGGGTTCCAGCGGCGCGGCTGCAGAACAACCGGCGAGCAGGCTGTTGAGGATCAACAGCGCAACAATCAATCGGGAAAGTCGCATGGAGAATCGTCCGTTAAAGCAATGATTTCGCCAGGATACCGGGAGCGCGCTCTGAAAGCACTTCCCGCAACTTTTTTTCAAGTTCAACAGCGTTGTGTTCCAGCTCGTCCAATTTTTCAAGCAGCGCTCCGGCCGGGCTGGCATCGCCCAGGGAGGCAAGGTTGATCCGCACGTTGTAAGCGGCGCAGTCCAAAGCTGCTCTGGCCAGGGTAAAACCGCTGGCAGCGTCTGAAATCGCATTCAGATTGCCGAGTTCAGCGGCTTTTAACGACAGTGCCATGACTTTGAGGCATTTTTCCGCTGCGCCCAGCGGGATCTGGGACGCGTGCAGGGTCGCCTGGTCCAGCGCGGCCGCGCGGGCTGCCTGCTGGGTTTCGGTATCCTTCGGTAAACGCATGGCTTCCATAATCGCGTCGAATGCGCGCGCGTCTTCCTCAACACCATTTTTCAACTGTTCGCGCAGTTCGTCAGCCGCTTCAATAATTTTCCACATATCCGCTTCCACCGCGGCGTACTTTTTCTTGCCAATGGTCAGGCGCGCCACCATCGCCGCCAGCGCGGCAGCCGCGGCCCCGGTGTGCGCTGCAGCCGAACCTCCTCCGGGTGTCGGGGTGGCGGCCGCCAGTTGATCAATAAAATCAGGTTCGTCCGCGCCGGCTCCCGAAGCGCTTTCTTCCTTGCCCATCGCTTCAAATAGTTTTTGTTCCAGTATCTGCGCTGGCTCAAACTGATCCAGCTGGGTGTACCACACGGCTGCATCCACCAGCGCTTCCTGCGGAATTAGGCCGACCAGCTCGCTGTGATGGATAGCGACGCCGTAGCGCTGCGCTTCCCGCCGCACCATTTCCACCACCCGGGCGATCGAGGTCTGGCGGTAATTGGTGAGATTCATCGAGACCTGCGCGCGTCCATCCACCAGCACGCCCATCCCTTTCACGAATCGCAGCCCGCCTGAAGAGTTGCGCACCACTTTGGCGATTTTCTGGGCGATGCTGACATCATCCGTGGTCAGGTAGACATTGAAGGCGATCAAAGGCTGCCGCGCGCCGATGACGGTTGCTCCGGCGCTTCCCAGTTCTGCCGGGCCAAAATCCGGCTGGCGGTCCGGGTTGGTTAAAATTTCTTCTTTCAATCCTTCGTACTGCCCGCGGCGGATATTTTCCAGGTTTACGCGCTCGGGCCGCGTTGCAGCCTCTTCATATAAATAAACCGGTATCCCCAGTTCTGTGCCGACTCGTTTTCCCAGCCGGCGGGCCATCTCGACACATTCCACCATCGTGATATCGCGGATCGGCACGAACGGCACCACATCCGTGGCGCCGATTCGCGGGTGAGCGCCTTCATGTTGATTTAAATCAATTAATTTCGCCGCAGCGGCGATCGCCTGAAAAGCGGCCTCTTCCACTGCCTGTGGCGCGCCGACAAAGGTAACTACGGTGCGGTTATGATCCAGATCGGAATGGCGGTCTAACACCGTGGTTCCAGGCACCGCTTTAATCGCGCTGACAATCTGTTCAATCACTTCCGGGCGGCGGGCATCCGAGAAATTGGGAATGCATTCAACCAGCGGATGGCTCATAATCACCTCAAAAATGGGAATATGCCTTATTATAATCTTATCCGTGTTCCCTTCGCAGATAGAGGAGGTGTTCCTTGTGCGGAAGGTTTACCCTGACGATTGACCCTGGTGATCTGCAGGTCGCCTGGGGTTTCGGAGAGGTCCCTGCGGACTGGGTTCCGCGTTACAATATCGCCCCGTCTCAGCCGGTCGCCGTGGTGCGCGATTTTGCCCCGCCCAAACTGACCTTCATGCGCTGGGGGCTGGTTCCTCACTGGGCAAAAGATCCCGCCATTGGCAGCCGCATGATTAATGCCCGCTCGGAAACTCTGGCGGAAAAACCGTCATTTCGCCAGGCATTATCCCGCCGCCGCTGCGTGATTCTCGCGGATGGTTTCTATGAATGGCAAAAAATACCGGAGCAGAAAACATCCCGGCCGTATCTCTTTCGACTGGCTTCCGGTGAACCATTTGGATTCGCGGGGCTTTGGGAAATCTGGGACAGCCCGGACGGGAATCGCCTGGAAAGCTGCACGATTATTACCTGCGCGGCCAATGACCTGGTCAGCCGGGTGCATGAGCGCATGCCCGTCATGCTCAGCCGTGACCAGGCTCCGGCCTGGGTCGGTGAACCAGGCGCGAAATCACCCTTTGACTTCCTTAAGCCATTCCCATCGGAAAAAATGACCGCCGTGCCGGTGGGAAGCATGGTCAACAATCCCGCGGTTGATTCCCCGTTGTGCGTTCAACCAGCCTAACACAATCGTTAGCCCTTGCTGGATTGTTTTGTGCTATTCTTTAAGCAATCTGGACAGGAAGGTGAATATGGCTTCTGAAAAAATACTTGCCGTTGATGATAACGCCGTCAATCTTAAAGTTGTCTCGGCTGCTTTAATCCACGCGGGTTACGAAGTGATCACCGCCCAGTCCGGACCTGAAGCCCTGGCGATGATTGAAAAAAGCCTGCCGGATGTTGTCCTGCTGGATATTTCCATGCCAGAGATGGACGGTTACGAAGTCTGCCGCCGCCTGCGCGCCAATCCCCGCACGGCCCAGCTGCCGATTATGATGTTAACTGCCCATGACAGTCTGGAAGAAAAAGTGAAAGGGTTTGAAGTCGGTGCCGATGATTATCTGACCAAACCGTTTCAGCCAGCCGAATTGCAGGCGCGCGTCAAAGTGCTGCTGAAGCGAAAGCCGGCGGTCGCCGCGGTTGACCAGGATCATCAATCCCGGGTCATCGGTGTGTACTCGCTGCGCGGGGGTGTGGGCGTCTCTACCCTGGCATCCAACCTTGCGGCCGGCCTGATCAGCCTGTGGAATAAACCCGTTTGCCTGGTAGACATGGCGTTCTGCAGCGGTCAATCCGCGGTGATGTTCAATCTTCCCCTGCGCAATACCTGGACGGATCTGGCCAGGCTGCCGGTCGAAGAGCTCGACGCCGATGTGGTCGATGCCGCTCTGTTGAAGCATGATTGCGGCTTAAGCGTTCTGGCCGCCCCCCGAAAAGCGGAAGAATCTGAATTGATTACCACCCCGCTGGTTTTACGCACGCTTGAGTTATTGAAGACGACCAATGCGTATCTGGTGCTGGATCTACCCCATAATATCTTTGAAACCACCATCACCGGTCTGGATTACTGCGATGAAATTTTGCTTGTCATGGCTCCGGAAATTGCCTCGGTCCGCGCTGCCGCCATGACTCTTGACCTTTTTGACGGCTTGAAATATGACCGCTCAAACGTTAAACTGATCCTGAACTGGACCTTTGAGCGGCGCGGGCTGGCGAGGAAGGACATTGAAAAAGTGCTGAAACAACCGGTGTATCTGGTTCTTCCTTTTGCCTCGGATATCTTCATCTCTGCTCTAAACCTCGGCGCGCCGCCAGTGCTGACCGAACCGGAAAGCCCGCTCGGCGCATTGTTTGAAGATTTTGCTTTTGCCCTTTCATCTCCAGACCACCGCAAGCGGAGACCGGCCAATCCCAGCGCCGCGTATCAGCGCGTCGCCGCGCGGATCGCCAGCCGGCAGCCGTCAAAATAAGGAGGCGCGATGAATAAAAAACCCGCTCACATCCATAAAGGTCAGGGCTTATTGGAGTACGCGGTATTGCTGGTTCTGGTTGTAGCCGCGGTGATTTTGATCCTCTCCATTTCCGGCGTGAACCTGCGCGATTTATACTGCGCCATCACCGGAAAATTGGGCGGTCCAATCTGTCAGGCTTACTGCCAGGATGGATTTGCCAGTCTCTCTGAATGGACCCTGCGCAACAACACCGGCTGGAAGGTCATTGACGGCCGCCTGTGCAATACCGGGACCTATGAGCAGCAGATTTTCTCATCCTGCGCTGCGAAACAAAAGCTTCCCCAGAAGTATGAAATCAAGGTTGACCTGGCAAAACTGATCGCCGGAGATGGGTACGGCGTCTTTTTCCGTATGAACAGCACAAATCCACCCAATGGGTACGCCTTTCAGTACGATCCGGGCGCGGGGGGTGCCTTTTTGGTGCGCAAGTGGGTCAACGGCTGGGAGGTCAATCCGCCGCTGGTCAGGGTGGTGCCTAAAAATTACACCTGGTTAAACCAGGAACGCGATATCCGCCTGGTCATCGACGGGTACACGACCACGGCTTATGTGGATGGTCAAAAAGTCCTTACCTTTACCGATTCCACCTATCCCGCCGGCGGATCTGCCGGCTTCCGCACCTGGGATAAAACCCAGGCGTGCTTTGACAATTTCAGCATCGTCCCCTCTCGATAGGAGCAGCCATGTCCGAAGATTCTCCTTCTCTCGATACTTATCAGCAGGGCATTCCGCAGTCTCTGCCGGACCCCTCGCTCAAGAAAAAACGATTAAGGGTGGTGATTATCCTCATGCTGGTCCTGGTCGCCGGGTTGAGCGCTTTTTCCCTGGTGCGCTCCAGCACCGGAGCGGCCATCCTGGGGCGCGGAGACATCGTTGGTCAGGTCCAGGGACCGGATCGTCAGCCAGTGCCGGCTGAGATGGTCATCCTTGGCACCGATCTGAAAAATAGCTGTCAACCAGACGGCTCCTTTCGCTTCTCCGATGTGCCTGCAGGTCAGGTTACCCTCGTAATCGGCTGGCAGGGCCAGGCTGTTGAAGTGCCGGCTCTGGTTCCCGCTGGCGGTCAGGTGGATGTCGGCACCATTCAACTGCAAAGCACGCTAACTCCCTAGCCTGAACCGATTTATGTCCATTCGCCAGAAGACATTCCTGATCATCACGGCAACGGTCCTGCTGCTCCTGGCAGCGCTTTTTGTTTCATCGCGCCGGATAATCCAGGAACGTTTTGTCGCCCTGGAACAGCAGCAGGCCAGCCGGGAGGGAAACCGCGTACAGGCGATTCTGAAAAGTCAATTTGAAAGCCTTTCCTTGATCGCCGCGGACTGGGCAGAATGGAACGCGACCTACGCGTTCGTGAGCGGTGAGAATCCAGAATGGCCGCAAATGGAAGTAGACCCGGATGGGATGACCAACCTGGGGATTGACCTGTTGGTCATCACCGATTTTAACAATCGAATTCTTTATGCTGTCAGGTTCGACGCCGGAGATCTGGTAACGATCCCCCCCGCGGAGCTGGATATGCTGCTTCCCGATGCCGGCACATTAACGGCTCAAGCCGATCCCCGACCGGTAACCGGCTTTCTTGAACTGGAAAGCGGAACCTACATGATCGCTGCCCACCCGATCCTGCTGACCACCGGGCAGGGCCCGGCGGTTGGCTGGTTGGTGTTTGGCAGGTTATTTGATTTGAGTTTACTGCAAGAAATCTTTCCGCCGGAAAGTATGCGTATTGTTCTGGTAAACCACGGCGATCTGACCGGTGACCTTCAGGGGACGCTCCAGTCAGCCGATCCACAAGGTTTAAGAATCCTTCCGGTGTCAGAAAAGGCTATCTCGGTGTATGTTCCGCTGACCAATCTGGAGCGTCAGGTTTTCTCCTACCTCCGTCTGGATTTGCCCAGAGAAACCTATGCGGAGGGCCTGGAGTCGCTCAACCTGTTGATGCTGGCGGTTGGTTTTGTCAGCCTGGTCCTGCTGGCGGTATTTATGCTGGTTTTTGAAGCCCTGGTGGTGAAGCCGATCACTCGCCTGGCAGGCCGCCGACAGGTTTTAGAAGGGGGCGTTCCTGGAACGGGCAAAGCCGCCGCCCTGCCCAGGCTGGAAGATGCTTTGGTCCCGGTCGAGCAAGCGGTGGCTCAGGCGGAACAGGCGCGGCGGGAGAATACCCTGCGGCGCGATCTCTTCTCCGCGCTGGTGGAACAATCGAATGAAGGCTACGCCATCCTCAATAATTCGGACGGAATCATTATTGAAGCCAATCCTCGCCTCGCCGAAATCACCGGTATGGATTCTGGCGAATTTATTGGCAAAGATGTGGATGATCTCCTGGCAAGTTTTAAACGCCTCAAACGCAAAACTGGCCCGCTTTCTTTGAAAAAAATTCTGGCTGAAAATCGCCAGCCGGAAAAACTCTCTCTGCTGGTTGAGTCAAACCACGATAAGAAGATTTACCGCGTCTCTTCCAACCTGCTCACCGTCGGACCCAATCAGTATCTTTGCCTCTTCTTTTTCGATATCAGTGAAGAAATGGCGCTTCAGGATCGCTTAAAAGAAAAGCTGGATGAATCCCTGACGCTGTATCGAGTCCTGGCGGCGGTTTCCTCCTCGATTAATCTGGAGGAAATATCCATCACAATCTGCCGCGAACTGGCTCAAAAATTCAATCTGCCGCAGGCTGCGCTCGCCTTTATCTCCGAAGACGGGAAGTATCTTGATGTCAAAGCGGAATACCGCCTGCCAGACCGTCCGCCGGCGCTTGGGGACCGCATCCCCATCGAAGGCAATCCTGCCACAAACTGGGTAATTGAACATCAGCAGCCGCTGGTGGTCGAGGATATGCTTGCCTCGGTTACCGATCCAGCTTTACTTGCCACCTTAAAGAAACGCGGCGTGCGTTCCATGCTGATTGTCCCGTTAATTGTTCGCGGAAAAGTCATCGGGACGCTCGGGCTCGATTCCCTTAAACCGCGCACATTCAGCGAAGACGAAGTTCGTTTTGCGCAGAATGTCGCTTCATCGGTCAGTCAATCAGTAGAAATTGCCCGCCTTTACCATAATTTGCAGTCCGAGCTGGAAAGTCGTCTGGCCGCTCAGACCGAACTGGTTAAGGAGCGGGATTTTGCCATGCAGGTGATGAACAGCATGGGCCAGGGCCTGGTATTGATTGATTCCTGCGGCAGCTTTGTTTTTACCAATCCGGCGTTTGCGGAACTGGTGGGGCTGTCTGCTGACAGCCTTGCCGGTCGAAGCCTGAACGATTTTCTGGCGGAAGAAGACCGCCCGGTGGTTGCCAGGGCGATGGATGACTGCGGCGGCAGCCAGACCTGCGTTTGCGAAGCGCGCCTGGTTCGCGAAGACGGCAGCATGATCTACGCAATCACCACGTTTGTGCCGCTACCCCATCAGGGGGATGCCCGGCGAATTATTGGCGTGGTCACCGATTTAACCGAGCGCAAGCGCATCGAGAATATGCTGCGAAGAAATGAAGAATCGCTGCGCGCGCTTTACAACATCACCACCCTGCAAAATGTCCCCTTTTCGCAGAAGATGCAGGCCATGCTGGTCATGGGCTGCCAGCATTTTGGCATGCAGACAGGAATATTATCGCGGGTAGAGGAAGATACCTACACCGTCGTGGAAGTTTACTCCACCGCATCAGCCCCTCACCGGGGAGAGGTGCTGCGCTTGAGTGATACCTTCTGCCAGGCTGCCCTGGCCGAGCGTTCTCCCGTCGCGTTCACCGACGCGGCAGTGACCCGTGAATGGTCAACTCACCCCGCGTTTCAAGCCACCGGACTCCAGGCGTATCTGGGGACACCGGTGTATGTCAACGGCCGCATCTATGGGACCTTAAACTTCTCCAGCCGCGAGGCAAGGACAGAACCGATCACGCCCGCGGATAAAGAATTTGTCCGTCTGATGGCAATGTGGGTTGGCGCGGACCTGGAACGCGAGGATTACCTCCTTCAGTTACGCAAATATACTGAGCAAATCGCCGGGGTGAATGAAGAGCTCTCCCGCGCCCGCGATCAGGCGGTTGAACTTTCGCGGTTAAAATCCGAATTTCTGGCGACCATGTCCCATGAAATTCGCACGCCCATGAATGCGATTATTGGAATGACGGAATTACTGCTCGATACCCCTCTGTCTTCTGAGCAGCGCGATTATACCCAGATTGTCAAAGACAGCGCTAACGTGCTGCTCTCCTTGATCAACGATATCCTGGATTTCTCGCGGATTGAGGCTGGGAAGGTGACCCTCGAAACGATCGCGTTTGAGCCGGGCGACATTGTCGAGAGCGCGGTGATGATGTTCACCTCCCGCGCTCAGGAAAAGAATATTTCTCTGATGTCGTTCATCTCTCCCCAGGCGCCCAAAGTCGTTATGGGCGATCCGCTGCGCCTTCGCCAGGTATTAATCAACTTAATCAGCAACGCGGTCAAGTTCACCGATTCTGGCGAAGTCCTGGTCAGGCTGGACCCGGCTGGCGAGCAGGATAACAAAGTTCTGCTCAAATTCACGGTGTCAGATACCGGGATTGGCATGACAGAAACAGCGATGAAGCGCATCTTTCAGGCTTTTACCCAGGCGGATGGTTCCACTACCCGTAAATACGGCGGCAGCGGGTTGGGGCTGGCGATCTCAAAATCGCTGGTGGAGTTAATGGGCGGGCAAATCGGGGTTACCACCGCTCCTGGGAAAGGCTCAACGTTCTCCTTCCTGGTCCCGTTTGAGCGCTCTGTCTGGGATGGTGATGTTCAGAATCAAACCCTGCGCGAGCGTCTTAATAATCTGCGCGTTTTGGTCGTGGATGACCACCCCACCCACCGCGAAATTATCTGCCGTTACCTGGAAAACTGGGGCATGCGCGGGGTGCCGGCTGGCAGCGCAAAGGATGCGCTTCAGTCGCTCAGTGAGGGCTTATCGGCGGGCGATCCATTCCAGCTCGCGGTGCTGGATTATCATATGCCGGAGATGGACGGGATGCAGCTCGCCCGCGCCATCCAGGCAGACCCAGCGATGCGCAGCATGCCGTTGATCCTGCTCACCGCGTTTGACCACCGCGGGCAGGGCGAAGCCGCCATACAGGCCGGCTTCAGCGCGTATCTGACCAAACCGGTCAAACAATCGCTTCTGCTCGACACAATCGCGAATACACTGACTCAGCAGCAGGGCGGTCAGGCGGCGGTCAGGGTGGTTCCCGAAGCCAGGTCTGAAGTGTCCCTTATTCAGGCGCATGGCGACGTCAAAATCTTGCTGGCTGAAGATAATATTCCCAATCAACGTCTGGCGGTTGCTCAACTGACCAAACTGGGTTATCAGGTTGAAACGGTCACCGATGGCTTGCAGGCGCTTCAGAAGGTGTTGACCTACCCTGAGAAGTACGCCCTGATTTTGATGGATTGCCAGATGCCGCAGATGGATGGATTCCGCGCCACCCGCGAAATCCGCGCCTATGAACGCGCGAATGGGGGTCACATCCCCATCGTGGCGATGACCGCGAACGCGCTTCAGGGAGATAAGGACGCCTGCGTGGATGCCGGTATGGATGATTATTTGAGCAAACCGGTAACCAAAGACGCGTTAAAGACCATGCTGGAAAAATGGCTGCGCAAAGACACAAAGGAAGGCGAGAATGATAACCGCCAGGCCAGCCTGTCCATTGATCCCGTGCTGGATGAGAGCCTCATCAACGGAATCCGCGAATTGCAGCTTGAAGGAGAACCGGACTTCTTAACAGAATTGATTGATATCTATCTTCAGGATTCCCCACGGTTGATGGAAAAAATCCGTGAAGGGCAGCGCGCTGGCGACCCTGCCATGATGCGCCAGGGAATTCACAGTCTAAAAGGAACCAGCGGTAATCTTGGCGCTCGCAATTTTGCCCAGCTGTGCGGCGAGGTGGAGAAATTGATCGTGGATGGTGATCTGACTGCTGCGCTGGAACGCCTCCCGCGGGTCGAAGCGGAATATCTGCGCGTCGAATCGGCGCTGCGCCAGCTTCGAAAAACCTGAAAATTGCCGCATCAATTTCTTGACCCCCTTCTATTGCTGTGTTAAAATACAAACCGCCCCGCCCCCATGGTCTAGCGGTTAGGACACAGCCCTTTCAAGGCTATAACAGGGGTTCGAGTCCCCTTGGGGGCACTGGCAGAAAGATGGGTAGAGCCCGACTCAACCCATCTTTTTTTATTTGAAATTCATCACCGCGCCCCCGCTTCAATCTTTAAGATACTTCTGATTTGGTAAAACCTTTCACCATTTCTTGTGCATTCCATAATTTGCCCCGTCTCGGCTGGGCTATAATAAAGATTATGGAACAGGCGTCCATTTTCTTCACCGTTGTCTCTCGTCTCGGCGCGGCAGTAAAGGCCAACGATACTGTATCGGCTTTTCAACCCATTTTGGGATTGGGGAAGCAGCGTCTGACCACTTGAAAAGAAATAAATCGAAACCATGATGAGCAACGCTTTCAAAGTATCGGTTAAGAGCTTTGCCTATGTTTTACTGGCAATCTTATTTTTCCTGATTTTACTGCTTATCCTTGTTTTCCCCCTCCAGCCAGTTGGCTTACCTCTACAACAATGGCAGGTAAAAGAAGGCGCGAGCTGGAAATCGGTCGAAATGCCCTGGGTGGAGATGTTTCAACCAGACCGGCAGGACCTTGAAATGCGCGCGGTTTTCAACCGCGTGGATGCGGATACCCTGGTGATCCCGCGCATGTCGGGCAACGCGTTGGAAATTCGCTTGAATCATCGTCTCATTTACCGGCTCGGTGATTTCTCCCAGCCGACGGCCAATCTTTGGAATTACATCCAGATAATCCAGCTTCCCGAACCCTTGCAGGCGGAAAATCTTCTGGAAGTCCGTATTGCCAGCCGTTATTACGGGTACGGTTTTAACAGCGTCCCTTACCTGTGCCGCTATCAGGATTGCGCTGCCCGGGTTGGGTTGTTAAATGCCATGTATTCGGGTACCTCGAACGCCCTCATCGGGGCAGGGGTTCTAGTCGGGTTTGTGTTAATCGCCATGTCGATTATCCGCAAGAAGAGAAAAAGTCCAGAATTGTTTATCGGTCTGGCTCTGATCTTCGGCATCGTCTTCTTGCAGGATCTGCCTTTTCGCCTGACCACGGGCACGGTGGCGACATTCCTGTGGGCGAAGAAGGTTTTTCTTATTTCAGGATACCTGGCAGCGCTTTGGCTGCTGTGGGGAATTGAACTGCAGTACTGGCAGAAAATCCGCATCGGCCGCTGGCTGTCTTTGTATACCCTGGCCGCGGTGATTGCCCTGCTCCTCTCTTCGGATATCAAAACGATCGCTGTGGTTCAGAACTATACCAACACGGGCTTAACGATTTTTCTCACGATTGTGGTCGGTTTGATCCTTTTTCGCAAGGAAAGACCGACCTGGCTGCTCTTCCCGGCCACATTATTGTTACTATCCATCATGCTTTTGCTTATCTCAATACCTCTCAGGTTGACCTGGCCAACCATGATCCCCACCGCGTTTATCTTCACCGTCATGATGGTCGGGGTTCAATTACTCCTGGATTACAACCAGCTGTTGTTCCAGAACCTGAACCTGCAGCGGATGAAAAACCTGGATCCGCTTACCGGCGCGTTGAATCGCAATATTTTATCCGAGGTAGAGCAGCAAAATTACGGGTATGTGGTCATGGTGGATCTTGACGAATTTAAGAATATTAATGACCGCTTTGGGCACCAGTTTGGCGATCAGGTTTTGAAAGATTTCACCCGGCTGGTTAAAGCCAACCTCCGCCAGAATGATCTGGTGATCCGGTATGGGGGCGATGAATTTGTGCTTCTCTTGAGCACGCAGAACACTCAGCAACCAAAAATGGATGAGGTTGTTTTGATCATTGACCGAATTCAAAAACAATGCGCTGACCTGTATACGGCATTTCCGCTGGGCTTTTCATTCGGCGTCGCCCCGGTCCAGAATAGCCTGGAAGAAGCCATTGCGGAAGCGGACCGCGCCATGTATCTCAGCAAAGATGCCAAAAGCAAAGCAGATCCCCGGCCCAAGATTTGATCTGCTTGAAGCATCGCCGGAAGATGAATAGGTTAGATGGTAGCCTGCTGCGCGCGCTGCGGTTAAATAAAAAAACGCGCCGAAGGATCGGCGCGCTACCGCGCAAGGAATAATTGCTGAACAAATCACGCAAGCACGACCCGCGCGGCCGGTAAAAAGGGGTCTTGCTTAGTTGGTGCCGAGGACGACGACAACGACGATCAAGATGACAACGATAATCACGGCCGCGATACGCTCTTTGTTCATTTTTCTTCTCCATTTGCGAATTAATAAGGTGGCGTGGCGTCAATTGTATGACAACTGAATCATAACATATATTTCACAATTGTGTAAAATTTGCCATCATGACTTTATAAATTGATTGTTACCGAAGACCGTGCTTAACAGGGATAACTCATGAACTTAAAACGACTGCTGGGCCTATTGCTGGCGATCTACATTGCCATCGTTGTGTATTCAACTCTGGCGATCGCCTGGTTGTGGCCGCGGCCGATGGTGTTGCTGGCATTCAGCACACTCCTCGGCTTCGCTTTTGCTTTGCTGTATCAAGCCTGGCGCGGCGGCTGGACATCCGCTTTTCTTCTCTTCCTCTGTACCGCGGGTGTCGGTCTGGGGTTAGAGGTCCTGGGGGTAGCCACAGGGCTGGTCTACGGTCCTTATCACTATACCGGTTTGCTGGGTTATAAAGTTTTTGGTCTGGTCCCGCTGATGATCCCGCTGGCCTGGTTCATGATGGGCGCGCCGTCTATGGCGCTGGCGGAGCGGCTGGTTCCCTCACGGCTGCCGCGCTGGGGCAGGGCGCTGCTGATCGCAGCGATTTCTGCTTTGATCATGACCTCATGGGATCTTGCTATGGATCCGATGATGGTCGCCGGGGGTCACTGGGTGTGGGAACGTCCCGGGGAATATTTTGGTATTCCCATCCATAACTATCTTGGCTGGTGGCTGACGGCGTTCACGGCTGTTTTGCTGTATCAGGCGCTGTCTGCAAAAAGAGAAAATCCAGATAAACAGCAGCCCGTCTGGCTGGCGCTTTTGTTTTATGCGGTTGCCGGCCTTTCAACGGCTGCCATTGATATCATCGCCGGCCTGCCGGGTCCGGGTTTTGTCGGCGCGTTTGTCATGCTCGGCTGGATTCTGGCGGCGGCTATGGCGCAATTAAACCAGGCGAACCATTAGGCTGATACTGGAAAGGACCCTAGTCTGACGCTTTTTCCCAGCGGATTTTTAGTTTACGCCTGAAGGTCTTTTCAAACAGGTCAGCCTTTTTCAAGGCGGTATCTTCCTCCAGCAGGGCGCTTCCTTCTGCTTCGCAGTACAGGATTACCTTTTTCTCGCCAATTTCAACCCGGAAGTTGTCGATTTTTCCCTGGTGAGTTCGATCCAGACCGTCGGCGATGCGCAGCAGCGCGGCCAGACGGGACACCAGCTGACGTTCGACCGGGCTGAGGGCTGCGAAATGATCGTGAGCAACAGAGGGCAGCGCCTTGCGGTGATAACGGGCGATGGAGCCGATGATCAGGCGCTCTTTGTTATCCAGTGATAGTTCGGGCGTGTTCAGGATAAATTCAAGCGCCTTTTTGTGGTGCCCTTTATACCCTTCCGCGTAGCCAATGTCGTGCAGCCAGGCCGCCGCTTCAAGGTAACCACGAGCCTGCTGATCGAGGCCGTGGATGGGCACCAGCTGGTCAAACAGCATCAGGCTGAACCGCACCACCTGGACTGTGTGCGCGTCCCCGCCAATTTTTTCGGTCACCAGCTGCTGGATTTCATCAAGAGAATGGCTTGTTTTCTCCGTCCGGGTTGGTTCCTGTTTCGTCATCGTCCGACTTTACCTCATCTTCTGGGATCAAGCCTGTCGCGGCTGATTCAATTTCCCGCCACAGAGCCTGTGTTTTCTCTTTTTGCCATCTCTTCCGAAATTCAGCGAACTGACTCTCACGCTGGCGCAGCAGCGCTTCCTGAAATATGGAAACGCCTTTTTGTATGCGGATAAACGGCCGGTTGGTCCCAAAAAAACGCTCCGTCCAGCGCGCTTCTCGTTCCATCGCCTGCGGCAGCATGTGCTGCCACACGTCCAGGTCATGCAGACTGCCAAGGATGTCCTGGATCTGTTTCAACTCTGTCAGCCATCGTCCCGAACTTTCTTCGGAAAACAGCGGGCTAAAAATCTCGATCGTGTAGCGCAGTTTTTTCCCCGCGATCCGCATGGCGTGCAGCCTTACCTGGTCTTCTGGATGTTCCAGACAGTCTTGCAGACTCAGAAACGCGTTCAGGCGCTCGATAATTTGTTCGCGGGCCAGTGAACGCATTACCCTGGATTCGCCGGGGGAACCGGGCGCGGGGTAAATGGTGTACGGCGAAAATTCCGTGGCCATTTCGATGGCGGCTTCAGAGTGTTCAAACGCATCCAGCGCTTTCAGGACTTTTTTCTGAAGTTTGGCGCGCTTCTGCCGCCAGCGCAAATGAAGGCGCTTGACCGCCCAGTGAACCACAGGCTCCGGCTGGCTGTTCAGCTGCTCCTCGAGGAATAAGATTTGAACATCCGTGTCCCTGGCCGCTCCCAGGGATCGGGTAATCGAGCGTACCTGCTTTAACCAGCGCAGGACCTTTTTCTTGTTAAAAACGTCCTGAAAGACTTCCAGCACCGCCCTCAACCGGCGGGACGCCACCCTGCTGCGGTGGATCGCTTCGAGGTCCTCATTCAACCGAACGGCAGCGATTTCCGCGGTCAAGCGCCGCAGCTGCACCAGCGCCGCCTGCGCCGCAAAGGAACAAACAATCGCGTCCCGGCTGCCTTTGACTGTCATCCGGTTCCCTCTTTTACCAGCAGCGGTCTGATTTTACGCTTGAGGTCATTGAACACTTCGTTGGTGGTTTTACTGGCGTTCACAATCGTGAAGTTATATTCGACCGCCATGCGGTCAAATTCTTCTAACAAGGCTTTCTGGTAAGCGCAAAAACTGTCATAAAGATTATCAGCGCAGCGAATATCCATACCGGATTCCCAGAAATTAAAGCCGCGCCCCTGAACCATCCGCGATACCAGGGTGGGCACATCGGTCTTGAGATAAATCACAATGTCCGGTTTCAGCGCGAAGCCGTAAATGTGCCGTTCGCGCAATGGATCGGCGCCGCGCACCACATTCCGCGCGATGATTGAATAAAAATAACGGTCAGACAGGACAATAAAACCCGCTTTTAAAGCCGGGATGATCTGATTTTCCAGCCGGTCAGCAAAATCAGTGGCGTAAAACAGGCTCATCGTCAGCGGGCTAAAGGTGTGCCCGTTTTTCGCGCTTTCCAGCCCCTCATTACAAAGCGGAGAGCGCCGAAGCCCTGTGTCGGTAACCGCGAAGCCTTCATCCTCCAGCCATTTGCGCAGCAGTCCAACCTGGGTGGAACGTCCGACCCCGTCTGTGCCTTCCAGGACAATTAATTTCCCGCTCAGGTCTTTTATCTTGCGGTAGGGAAACCCAGCGCCGTAAAATTCAGGTTTGCTCATGGTTTACTCCTCGACATTCTGCTTGCCAGCGGCGGCTCGGCGGCGGGCGGGGCGAGGAGCGAGCGGATTGGGCAGGCCTTCCCAGCCTTCCAGGATGCGGTTGACCTCCCGGCGCACGACCTTTTGCTGCTTTTGAACCGGCATGGTCCCGTCCACGACAACCAGACCGAGTTCATCCACCATTTTGTCATATTCGTTGATGATTCTTTGCTGAAACAAACGGAAACTGGTAACCTTGTTATCCGACAGACCCAGATCCATACCGGCTTCGTAGTATTTCAGGTTCGTCCGCGCGCTCAGGATGCGCTCGACCGCCACATCCAGCGGAACCTTGAAATAAAAGGCCAGGTCGGGCTGCAGCGCGAAGGAATACAGATTGCGCACCCAGGCCGGGTCAACCCCGCGGGCGACGTCGCGGGCGAAACCGGTAAAAGCGTAGCGGTCAGCCAGGACAATCACTCCGGCTTTCAGCATCGGGAGAATATGGTTTTCCCAGCGGTCAGCAAAATCGGTGGCCTGCAGCAGGCTGAAGGTCGTCGGGGTAAACATTTTTTCTTTTTTCCCCTGGCGGGTGGTGCTTTTTACCAGGTTTGAAGAATTCCATTCAGAAAAGTAAACCGATTTTCCCTGAGCCAGCAGCCATTTGTACAACAGGTCAATCTGAGTCGATTTGCCGGAGCCATCAATGCCCTCAACAACGATCAATTTACCTTTGTATGGATTCGGAATTAACACAGGCATCTCCCTGAATTCAGAATGGTACAGACAACAAAATTATAGCATCCTGAGCAAATAAAAATCCACCTGAAAAGGTGGATTTATGCTGTTTACTCCGAATCTAATTCCTCTTCGTCATCCGTGGTATCCATTTCCAGCAACTCGCCAGTGTTAATGAAAACTGTCCTTTCGCAAATATTGGTGACCCGGTCCGCCATGCGCTCCAGGTTGTGCGCCACCCACAGCAAGAGGTTGGTGTGGTCAATCAAGTCGGGATTTTCGATCATGGTATGCACGATCTGGCGGTAAATTTCTTCGTACAGGCGGTCAACCTGATCGTCTTCTGCCGGGATCTGGGAAGCGACCATCGCATTTTCACTGATAAAACAACCCAGGGCGCGGTGAAGCATGGAAGTGGCGATTGAAGCCATCTGTTCGATTTCTTGAATCGGGATTTTAATCTCCACATCCCCCAGCCGCTGGGTAACCTTGGCGATCCCTTTGGCGTAATCGCCCATACGCTCCAGTTCGGTGTTGACCTCCAGCATGGCAGCCAGCATGCGCAGGTCGCGGGCCATCGGCTGCTGGGTGGCCATCAAAATCAGGATCGCGTTTTCAATCGCGAAGCGTTTTTCGTTGATGTCCTGGTCAGCCTGGTAAATTTTATGGGCCGCGGCCCGGTCGCGGTTTTTCAGGCTTTGAACAGCGTTCAGCATCGCCTGTTCCACCAAGCTGCCCAGCAGCAAGATCTCATCCTGGATGTGATGCAATTGTCGGTCGAGGGTTTCGCGCGTCATGGTTCCTCTCTATTATCCGAACCGGCCGGTTATGTAATCTTCTGTGCGCTGGTCGCGCGGACGGGTGAACAGCTGGCTGGTTTCTCCGTATTCCACCATTATACCTGAGCGGTCAGGGTCCATCGTGAAAAAGGCTGTGTAATCCGATGCACGCGCGGCCTGCTGCATATTATGCGTGACGATGATGATCGTGTAGTTCGAGGAGAGTTCCCGCATCAAATCTTCAATCTTTAATGTCGCGATGGGGTCCAGGGCAGAACAGGGTTCATCCATCAAGATGATCTCCGGCTTCACCGCCAGCGCGCGCGCGATGCACAGGCGCTGCTGCTGACCGCCGGAAAGCGCCAGCGCGCTTTTTTTGAGGTTGTCCTTGACTTCATCCCACAAGGCGGCTTTCACCAGCGTCTCTTCCACAAGATCATCCATGTTTCCGGTGTATCCATTGATTCGCGCCCCCCAGGCCACGTTTTCATAGATGCTTTTTGGAAAAGGATTCGGCTTTTGAAACACCATGCCGATCAATTTCCGCACCTGGACCGGATCGACATCCGGGGCGTAGATATTCTGGCCGTGAAAGAGAATCCCGCCTTCCACCCGGCAGCCGGGGATAAAGTCGTTCATGCGGTTAAACGCCCTCAACACGGTGCTTTTTCCGCATCCCGAAGGGCCGATGATGGCCGTGATCTTGCGCGGCAGGACTTCCAGGCTGCAATCTTTTACTGCCCGAAAATTTCCGTAATAGATATCCATGTGGCTGGCCTGGATGGCGAACTGGCCGTCTTGCGGTTGATGATTCATTTGATTTTCCATTTTACTGCCTGCTAAAGCGGTTTCTCAGGAGAATGGCAGCTGCGTTGAGGGAGAGCAGCAGCGCGAGAAGAACGAGAATGGCCGCGGCCGCGATGTTGCGGAAGGTATCCTGCGGTCGTGTGGTCCAATTATAAATCTGGATGGGCAGGGCTGTGAAGCTTGAGAAAACTCCATCCGGGTCTTTCATAATCAATGTGGATGCGCCCACAATAATCAGCGGGGCTGTTTCGCCAATTGCGCGCGAGACGGCCAGGATTGTCCCGGTCAGAATCCCCGGCAGAGCCACGGGCAAAACATGGAACCAGATGGTCTGCCATTTGGTCGCGCCCAGACCGTAACTGGCCTGGCGCAAACTGTTCGGCACGGCCCGGATGGCTTCCTGGGCGTTGATGATCAGAATCGGCAGGATGAGCAGTGCCATGGTCAGCCCGGCGGATAAAACTGTGCGCCCGTTCTGCCCGACCACCCCGAAAGCAGCACCGCTGGTCAGCGGTTCCAGCGCGCGAACAAAGATCGCCAGGCCGAGAATGCCGTAGATAATACTGGGGACCCCGGCCAGGTTGTCAATATTGGTTTGAATCACGCGGTTGATCCAGCGCCGGGAATCGGCGTATTCTTCCAGATAGATGGCAGCGCCTACGCCCAGCGGAAACGCGACCACGATGGTGATTAAGATTAACAGCGCTGATCCCATGATCGCCGTGCGCACCCCGGCGGTCTCCGGCCGGGGCGACATGGTGGAAGTCAAAAATCTGCGGTTTAACCAGGAACGGAATTCAACCCGCGCATCGGGATAGTCGCTCTTCGCCAGTTCAAGGATCTCAGAACGATTCAATATACTTTGCAGCAAGGGGTAACTCTTCTTCACCTGCGGCTGCACGACGTTATCAATCACCAGGTTTACCAGGTCGCTGAGCGGCATGGTCTCGATGGCGTGATCGCGTTGAATGGTTTTGAATCGGTTTTTACTGAGCCGGTTCTGCAAAATGGTGGTTAATTCTTCCCGGCTTAATTCCTCTAAAGGCCGATCTGACAGGGCGGCCGCCGGAACCTTATCCACAATAATCACCAGCCCGAAAGCTTGATTGACGATGGTTGCCAGCAGGACCATCAACATGATGATGCCGATCACGATGGCGCCAAAGAAAATCGCCTGCCACAGGCTCGCGCTGCGGTTGCGGCGCGTCATCTCCGGCGTCTGACTGGAAAGCAGGGTTTCATGGCCGTTGATCATTCATACACCTCGCGGAAGCGCCGTGAAATCGTGCGGCTGATAATATTTAAGCCCAGGGTGATCACAAACAACAGCAGCCCGATCGCGAAAATGGAATTGTAATCCGGCGTGTCGTAAGATAGATCGCCCCCGCTGATGCGGGCGATATAACCGGTCATGGTTTCAGCCCCTTCAAACGGATTGAAGGTGAATTTTGGCCCTGCGCCCGCGGCCACCGCCACGATCATCGTCTCGCCGACCGCCCGGGATATCCCAATAATAAATGCGGCCACGATGCCAGACAGGGCTGCGGGCAAAACCACCTGGATGGAAGTCTCCAGTTTGGTTGCCCCGACCCCGTAAGCCGCTTCGCGCAGCGCCCGAGGAACTGCCCGCAGCGCGTCTTCGCTCATTGACGCCACCAGCGGCAGGATCATGATGCCCATCACCAGACCGGCGGAAAGCGTGTTGTAAATCTGAACCGTTTGCTGCCCAAAAATACCACGCAGCAAAGGAGTCATGAAGGTTAATGCAAAATAGCCGTACACCACAGTCGGGATGCCGGCCAGAATTTCCAGGATTGGTTTGAGAACTTTTCTCACCTTTGGGTCAGCGTATTCGCTCAAGTAAATCGCCGCGGCCAGCCCGAGCGGCAGCGCGATCAACATGGCAAATGTGCTGGTCATCAAAGTCGAGGTTACCAGAGGCAGCACCCCGTACTGGCCGATGGACGGCTGCCAGGTTGTGGTGGTAAAAAATTCAACCAGGTTCACACCCGGGGTTTGAAAAAAAAGCAGGGATTCTTTTCCTAACTCAAAAACAATACCGATGGTGGTTAGAATCGAAACAAAACCGCAGAAAAATAGAAATGCCTGAATACCAAATTCCAGTTTTCGGAAACGTTTTTTCAGAAATTCCATTCGAGAAGGTGCTTTGAAAAGATTTTCGCGCGCTATTGAGGTCATTTTCCCTCTCATTTCACCTGAACCGTGAGACTGTTATGGAGGCTGGTCGGACGATCACAACCAGCCTCCCAGGCGATCATTGGATGGATTGGTTTATTTCATCGCTTCAAGCCAGGCCATGCGGGAAGCCTTGAGGGCTTCTTCGGAGGCCGGGAAGTAGCCAACATCGCCGATCACATCATTGACATTGGTCAGGTAGAAGTTGATGAAAGCGGCCACCTGCGGTTTTTCCTTCATGATTTTGGCATCGGAGTAGATGAACAGCGGGCGGGAGAGTTTGTAGGAACCATCTTCAGCGGTTTCAAATTTGGGTTCCACACCATCGATTGAGACAGCGGTCAGTCTGTCCTTTTGCTCATTGAAGTAGGCGAAGCCAAAGTAACCGATCGCGTAGGGCGAACCTTCCACACCCTGAACCAGCACGTTGTCATCTTCGGAAGCTTGCTGATTCTTGGCGGAGAGGGCGATCTTCTTGGCATCATCCAGTTTTTCAATCTTGTTCGGTTTCTGGATAACCACCTCTACAAAAAAGTCAAATGTGCCGCTGTCGGTGCCGGGGATAAACCGCTGGATGGGTTCGGCCGGCCAGGTGGGGTCGACATCCGACCATTTTTCAACCTTGTCGCTGAAGATCATGCCCAACTGCTCTAGGGTCAGGTTCTTTACAAAGGTGTTTTCCTTGCTCACCACCACTGCGATGGCATCCGTGCCGACGCGGAATTCAATCGGCTCGCGGCCAATGGCGCGGCAGGCTTCGACTTCGCTGTCCTTAATCTTGCGGGAAGCATTGGAGATGTCGCTTTCGCCGGTCTTGCAGAAGCGCTCAAAACCGCCGCCGCTGCCGATCGAGTCGGTCTTGCCGTTGCCGGTGTACCCTTCAGCCACAAACAGGGCATAGATGGCTTCCGACAGGGGGTACACGGTGGAGGAACCGGCCGCGTAGAAATCACCGGTTACCTCAGCGGGGTTGACTTCCGGAAGCTCGCCTTCCGCCAGGGGTTTCTCGGTGGGGGCTTCGGTGACAACCTCCGTGGGGGCTTGGGTCGCCGGCGCGGGGGTGGCCGCCTGGCCGCAGGCTGCCAGCGCAAAGCTCAACACGATCACCAGGCTCATCAAACGAATTAAACTGAGTTTCATTACTTCTTCTCCTTTTGAGATATTGCTCCCAAAGGATAGCATCCCCAGTTTAACCGCCTGGCAATGTCAGGTTAACGTTTCGTAAACAGAAGTTAAGCGGTTGAATCGGTCAGGCTTTTGGAATGGAGAACGAAAACCGGCTCCCCTGACCGGGGTTGGATTCAGCCCATATTTCACCGTTGTGAGCCTCTACCAGATGGCGCGAAATAGACAATCCCAGACCGGTCCCGCTGGTCGCGCGCGCGCGGTCGACCTTGTAAAACCGTTCAAATATCCGCTGCAGGTCTTCCGCCGGAATCCCCACTCCGCTGTCTTGAACCGAAAAGACAACCACGCGCTCGCGTTCTTCCAGACTCAGGCGAATCTCGCCGCCTGGCGGGGTGAACTTGATCGCGTTGTGGATCAAATTGATCAAGACCTGTTCCAGCCGGTCCGGGTCTCCCAGGATCACCAGGTCTCCGGGACCATCGGCGATTAGCAGATTCAGCCTGGCTCGCTCCGCCTGCAGGCGCATCCGTTCGCCCGCGCTTTGAAGGATCTCCAGCGGGTTGGCGCGGGTGATGTTGAGCGGCAGCCTTCCCGACTCAATCCGCGATAACTCGAGCAGTTCGCTCACCAGCTGGATCAAATTGTCAATTTCGGTTTCCATACGTTCAACGAAGCGGCGGGCGGCCGGGGGATCCTCCAGCGCGCCTTCTTTCAGGGTCTCCGAAAGCGCTTTTAGCGAAGCCAGCGGCGTGCGCAATTCATGCGAGACATTGCTGATGAAATCCCGCCGCACAGTTTCCAGCCTGCGCGTGCGCGTCAGGTCTTGCAGCACCAGCAAGGTGCTGCCGGGAAGCGCGGGTTCCAGCGGAGAGGCGGCCGCCTGAAGGAAGAGCTTCTCGGCGGGGACTTCCAGGGTCTGGCTTTGCGCCTGACGGGTGCTGCGCGTCTTACGCCAGAGTTCAACCAGCTGGTGCAGTCTGACCACTTCAATCAGCGTGGGATGATCCAGCGCGTCGCGGTAATGAAACATTCTGCGCGCCGCCTGGTTGAGATATTGCACGCGCTCGTCCGCGGAGATAATCAGCACGCCGTCGGACATATTGTCCAGGATCGCCGAAGCTTTGGTTTGTTCGCTGCGAATGGCTTCCAGCTGGCCGTGGATCTGAGCCGTCATGCGGTTAATCGCCCGAGAGAGCTGACCCAGTTCGTCGCGGCGTTTGCTTTCGGGCAGCGGGGTAAAATTCCCCCGGCTGATTTCATCCACCCGGTCCGCCAGCTGGCCAAGGGGTTGGATCGAGCGGCGGGCGATCAGGTATGCCAGGCCGGTGGAGAGCAGGATAACCAGGAACAGAACCAGGTTGACATTCCCGCGCAGGCTGGCGATCTGGCGGTCCACGTCTTCCAGCGCGACCGATAAACGAACCACCGCCGGAATCTCACCATTGATCAGGATCGGGTTCGCGACGTACAGGCGCTCGCGTTTTGTGGTTTCGCTGTAGCGGATATCTGCAGACAGCCTGCCCGCAAAGGCAGCCTGAACTTCCGGACGGCCGGCGTGATTTTCCAGCAATCCCGGGTCGAAGGCTGATTCGGCTACCACGGTACCGTCCCGCAGGATCACCGTGACGCGGATGCCCGATTGTCTGGCGTAATCTTCGACCCATTGTTTCAAATCGGTGTAGGGTTCTCCCGCGGCAACCAGCGGGCTGACCAGCTGCTCGACCACTTCGGCTTCGGTGGTTAAGTTTTTTTGCCAGGTTTCAATCAGGTTCTGGCGCACGCTGGACGAAAAATACAAATCCAGCGCTACCACCGCCAGCGCCAGGAGCAGGCTGAACGGCAAAAGGATGTTCCAGATCAGCGACCGCCGCGGCATCTGCTTTAACCCTCAAACCGGTAACCGGCTCCCCGCACGGTGATGATGCGCTGCGGCTTTTGCGGGTCAGCTTCAATTTTTTCCCGCAGCCAGCGGATATGCACATCCACCGTGCGGCTGTCTCCGACGTAATCCCACCCCCACAACTTCTCCAGCAGAGAATCCCGGGTCAGCACCATTCCGCGGTGATTGGCCAGATAGACCAGCAATTCATATTCTTTGGGTTTCATCGGAATGGGTTGATCATTCAACCGCACCTCGTGGCGGGTCAGGTTAATGGTCAGATTGTCGAACTTCATCAATTTCGGCGCCTCTGGCTCCGGGCTGGCGGCGCTGATTTCTTCGCGGATCAGGCGTACCCGCCGCAGCATGGCCTTCACCCGCGCCATCAATTCGCGCATGCTGAACGGTTTGGTCAGGTAATCATCCGCGCCGACTTCCAGACCAACCACGCGGTCAATTTCATCATCCCGCGCGGTCAACATCAACACCGGCGTGGACATCTCCTTGCGCAGGGTTCGGCAAACCTCAAACCCATCCATCCCCGGCAGCATGATATCCAGCAGAATAATATCCGGGTGCAGGCTGCGGGCCAGCTCCAGGGCGGTCAGCCCGTCTCCGGCGACTTCAACCTGGTAGCCTTCGCGTTTGAGGTTATACGCCAGCGCTTCCTGCAGCGCGGCTTCATCTTCGACAATCAAGATCTTTTCAGTCATCGCTTGCCTGCCAGTTGTAGAAAAATCGCTTCCAGCTGCGCTGTGATTTTCGCGCGGTCGTAATTCAATTGTACATACCTTTTGCCCGCTGCGCCCATGGCTTTGGCGGTTTCGCGGTCGTTGTACAGCCTTCTCACACCCTCAGCCAGCACCTGGGCGTCTCCGGGAACGCAGAAAATTCCCGCGCCGGCTTTTTCCACCAGCCTGCGAATGACTCCGTCAATCGCCAGCAGCACGGGTTTGCCAGCCGCCATGTAGTCAAACACTTTGTTGGGGTAGGTGGTCTTATACATCTCGATTGGTTTCAAGATGGCGACCCCGGCGTCAGCGGCTGCGGTCACTCCGGCCATATCCTGTTTGGCAACCGGGGGTAAAAAAACTACCGACTGCAGATGAAGCTGCGCCGCTTTTTCCATCAGCCGGGCTTTTTCTTTTCCATCGCCAACCAGCAAAAAACACACCTCGGGCAGCTCGCGCAGCCGGTCGGCAGCCTCCAGAAGCACATCCAGGTCGTTCGAAGGTCCGTGGGCTCCGGCATACAGCACCACAAATCGGTCTTCCAGGCCGTGCGCTTCGCGGAAGGCCGCTCCCCCGTCGGCTGTTTCAAACATGGCCGTGTCCACACCGTTTGGTACCAGGTCAATTTCCTTACCGCCGCGCGCTTCAATGTGCTCGATAAACCCTGGTGAGTTCACGATGATGCGGTCAGCGTGGCGGTATAAGAACCTTTCCAGCCATTCCGAAAGGCGGATCAGCAGCGGGCTGCGCAGCGCCCCCACCGCGATGGCAAATGCCGGCCAGAGATCGCGAACTTCCAGCAAAAAGCGCGCTTTCTTGATGCGCGCGGTCAGCCAGGCGGTTGCTGCCTGAAAAATTGGCGGGGTAGTACCCCAGACGATATCCACCTGCCGCACGCCCAGCGCGGCCCACAGCGAGGAAACCATGAAACTGAAAAAACTGATCACCCGCGCTGCGAAGCCTTTATGCAGCGCCGGCAGGGTGTAGGTTCGGATTAATGTGATGCCGTCCTCCAGCCGGGTCCGCTCCACCCACGGGATCCGCCGCCGGTTGGCTGAACCCGTCAGGTAGCTGACCGGGCTGGCGACAATGGTGATCTGGTGGCCGCTGGCGGCAAGGCGGCGGGCCATCTCGATATGGCGCGTACCGCCGGCTTCATCCAGCGCGGCGAAGGCCTGGTGAATTAAGAGGATATGCATACCAGGATTTTACTCCGCTTTCTTCGCTGGCCGGAACTGGATGGTGGTGATCAACTGAACCGGCAGCCGTTCGTTTGCTTCAACGCAGTATTGAACCGCCGCCTGACGCAGTCCATAGGTTGGCGAGATCCAGCCGTCGGTCTCCACAGCTTCGCCTTCACCGGCGATGATCTGCCCGGCGCGCGTTACGCGCCGCCTCAGGCTGCTTTCGCTCTTGACCTCCAGCGAAAGCAGTTCGCTGCCCAGGTCCAGGGTCAACCCGTATGGTTCGATTTGAAAGGGATAATCGCGCAGCAGCCAGCGCAGGCAGACGAGAGCCGACTTTCCGGCCGGTCCGGTCAGCGTGTCCACCACCCGCCAGGTATTCTCATCCGCCAGCTCCAGCCGGCGGCGGTGTTCGATGCCCCACCGCCGGTATCCGTCGTGCCGCGCGTGGATGACCCGGGCGGTTCTTTCCAAAATTTCGCCGTGCAGCCAATCGAGCCATAAAAATTTACCCGCGCGCTGAGCCTGATCCAGGTTATTGACGCTGACCGTGTTGTGGCTGCGGGTCCCGGCCAGGCCGTTTTCCCAGGGCGGGGGGGCGTTGTAGCGGTATGTCCCCGAGTCTGAGACGACATTCACGCCCTTCCGCCAGATATCGACCTGCAGCATATCCGCGTGGGCTGGCCGGCTGTTTCCGCGCCACACGCGCAGGCTGGCCCAGCTGTGCGCTGTTCCCAGGTTAAGGCCAGCTTCCAGCCATTCCCCCGCGGGCGCGTAAACTGGCGGGTCAATCGCCAGCCAGCAGCAAAGTTCATCCGCCGCTCCGGGCGGGACGGGAGAAGGTTGTCCCAGCCAGGCCAGCAGGGCGTTGATCACCGGCGTGGGCTGGTTTAGCCCCAGCCCGTGGAGCGGCAGGAAATCAGCACCGTCGTGGTGACCGGTCAGCGCCATCTGCCCGCTGACCGGGTCGCAGCGCGCCAGCAGCCATTTACAGCCTGAAGTCAGAGCCCGGCGCGGCCAGGGATCCAGCCGGTAACCGGCGCCTGCTCCCAGCAGACACCCCAGCAGGGACAGCATCAGCGCGAGACGCTGGTAGTTGCTGGAATGCTGAATATATTCTCCGTCTTCAGAAAACTGGGTGTTCAGGCAGCGGTTAAAAAGCGACCAGCCCAGCTTTTTCCAGCCGCGCGCCTGCTCATCCTCGGGAAAGGCAAGCCCGGCCGCCAGCAAGCCCACCGCTTCGCTCAGCAGATGATTGTTGTTCTGCGCCCGTGAATACGCCAGGGTTGGCGGGATGCGCGCGGCATGGCGGTAAATGGATTCGATCAGCATCTCGCGGTCGTCCGGCCGGGGAGTTTCGGCGGGTTCAAACGCGCGCAGACAGAACAGCCAGGTGATTAACCGCAGGGCGGCCTCTTGAGCGGAAGCCCAGTGGGGACCCATTCCCAGGGGATTTGCCTCGATAAACGCGCGCGCCCTGGTCCAAAAAAAAGCCGCGAAACGCGCATCGCCGGATAAACGGTAAGCCCGCGCCAGCGGCACAGCCCAGCCAAAACGCGCGTCTTCCCAGTAATCCTTGATGTCTTCCCCCTCGAGGGTGTCTCCGTACGCCTGCCAGGAACGCAGGGGAAGGGGAGCCTCAAGCCGCAGCGCAGTCGGCGCGCCGCCGTAACGCCGGGTCATACCGGAAAGGATTTCCTCGGCGTGCGAAAGAACCTGCGCATCCGATCCCAGAAAGAGCCCCAGATGCAGCTTTCCGCCGGGTTCGGGCCACGGATTGCGGAAGCTGCCCGCCGGTGATCCCTGGACCGCCTGCCGAACGGCTTGGTCAATTTTCCCGCTGCGCAGCCCCAGCCGGTAGTTCGCCAGATAAAACAGCTCTTCCGCCGGCAGCTGGGTCATCGTTTTTAGGAAAGTCGCAAGGCGCATCTCACTCCGTGAGCTGGACGGAATTTCGGCTGGTGAGGGCGTCCTGGGCGGCCAGGCAGGCGCGCGCCACCCCGATCAGCTCCGCGTAAGGGATCGGAGGTTGACCGCCTTTTTCAACAAAATCTAAAAATGCCTGCCAGCCCTGTCTGTGACCCTTTTCCTGGCTGAAAGCATGCCGGTAGCGGTTTTTACGCCCGCCGGAAACGCATTCCAGACTGCGGAAATCATCCAGCACCGCGACTTTACCGCCGCAAAAAACTTCTACCCGCTCCTTCGGGAAGGCTTTATCTCCGTTTGCCAGATACGTCAGGGTGCCCACTGAACCGTCCGGGTAGGTGAATGTGATTTGAAAATTATCCTGGCGGTAGCGGTCTTGATCCGGCAGGGCTGACGCGCTGACGCTCAAGGGCAGCTGTCCGGTCAGGAATGTCAGGTAATCCACAAAATGACAGCCTTCGCCGATTAACCGCCCGCCGCCCTGAGCCGGGTCGTGCAGCCAGTGGCTGGGCGGCAGATACCCCGCGTTGACGCGGTAATGAGCGTAGAGCGGTTCTGAACGATTCTCCAGCCAGGCTTTCAACCGGGTGGAGAGCGGGGCGAACCGGCGGTTGAACCCGACCATCAGGCGCGCCTGCGGGTTCTCTGCCAGCGCGGCGGCGATGGATTCCACCTCCTCTGCGCTGATGGCCAGCGGCTTTTCGCAAAAGACCGCTTTGCCGCGCTGCAGTCCCTGAAGGATCTGGCGGGCGTGTTGGTTGTGGCGGGTCAGGATGGCGACTACATCAATTTCCGGGTCGTTAAAGATATTATTTTCATCTGAACTGGCGGTTTCAAAGCCGTGCCGGTCGGCGGCGTGTCGGGCGGTTAATCCGCTGCTTGTCGCCACCGCCCGGCGCGGTATACGCCCGACTTTACGAACCACAGGCAGGAAAACCGCGCTGGCATAATTACCGGCCCCCAGCACGCCCAGCCCCCGCAGCGCGGAAGCGGGCGCGGCCGCCGTCTCTGGCAGCAGCCGTATGGTTCGTTCAAAACTGGCTTCGCCCGGGTAGGTCAGCAGCACCCCCAGAAAAGCTTCGCCCGTTTTTCCGGTGATCAGGCGGTAGGCGTCAGCAGCCTGGTCAATCGGGAAGCGGTGGCTGATTAAAGGCTCGATATCCAGTTTGCCGCTGCCCAGCAGTTGAAGAAATGCCTCAAAATTACGCCCTTCGGTCCAGCGCACGTAACCCGGCGGGTAATCCAGACCGCGTTCTTCATACTGCGGGTCATAGCGCCCGGGGCCGTAAGAGCGTGAAATCAGAAATTGCAGTTCTTTTTCGTAATAGATTTTCCGTGGCAGATCCATTCCGACCGCGCCAACCGCCACAACTGCAGCGCGGTCCCGAGCCAGCAGCCCGGCCAGCTCAACCGTCTGGTTGCCGCGGGCGTCCGCGCAGATCAACACCGCGTCAAAACCCATCTGGCGGGTGATGGCCGCGCCGATTTCAACCGCTGCCTCCGGGGTCACCGCGGTGTATCCAAGTCGGCGGGCAAGTTCAATCCGGGCTGGATTCAGCTCCACCCCCATCACCTCGCAGCCGGCCGCCCTGGCGATCCCGGCGGTCAGCAGACCCAGCAGCCCCATCCCAATCACCGCCACCCGTTCGCCCACCTGCGGCCGCGCCAGGCGAAAGCCGTGCAGGGCAATCGATCCCAGGGTTGTAAACGCAGCCGCTTCGTACCCGACTGAATCCGGCAGGCGGGTCAGCAGGTTTTGCGGGACCAGGTTGTATTCGGCATGCGCTGCGAATCCGCCTCCGCTGCAGGCCACCCGATCGCCGACCTGAAAGCCTTTCAGGCCCTCGCCAACGGCCACGATCTCGCCGGCGGATGAATATCCCAGCGTCATTGGCTGATCCAGCCGGTTGAAGGCCGCCTCAATCGTCGGGATCAAACCTTCGCGCCGGGCTTTATCCAGCACCTGCCGCACCAGATCTGGGCGAGACCGCGCCTTGCCAACCAGACTTTTTTCCGCAAATTCGACCACCATCCGTTCTGTCCCGGCGGAAACCAGCGAAGCGTGTACGCGAACCAGGGCGGTACCCGCTCTGACAGCCGGCACCGGTACCTCGACCACGCTGGTTTCTCCGCTGCGGATATTCTGGAGCAGTTGTTTCATGAAAATCCTCCCGAAAAGGACCGCGATTGCGGTCTTGCAGGATTGTTAACCTGCCATCGAAAAGTATACACTATAATAAATCTGCCCGAAAAAGAACTTCCAGTTTACTGCGGTGGTGATGATTGGAGAATGGAAAACCCGTCATTTCTCGTTTAATTCGGCTGACAGCGCTGATCTTCGGGTTAAGTTTCCTGCTGATACTGGATGCCTCCAACCGTGATTTCGGCCTGCAGTGGCTGAATATCGCGTCCGCGGTTTTTTTTGGCATGGTCAGCCTGGCATGGCTGATCGCCGGTCAGCGCCGTCCCACCCCTTTGGCCTTACCGGTCGGTATCTATCTGGCTGTTTACGCTTTGGCGGTGGTCTTTTCCGTTGACCCCCGCCGCTCGCTTACAGAATTCCTCTTCCTGTCCCTCACGCTGTTTCTCTTTAGCCTGGCGCATGATCTGACTGCGCGCGGGTGGCCCTTCAAACTCATCCTGCAGGCTGTCTTGATTGTGGGCGGGGTGGCGATGGGGTTCTCCTGGATTGGTGTGGCTGATTTCTTCCAGCGTTACTGGGCGCTGCCGGGCAGCGGTTTTTGGCCCGACTTCGCTTACCGCCTGTCCGCTCCGAATGTCCAGGCCTGGAACCTGAACGTCCTGATTCTGCTGGCGGCGGGCTGGCTGCTCAATACCCGTGTGCGTCTGACCCGGTTCGTTCTCGCGGGGTATATCTTATCCGGCCTGGCTCTGCTTTTTTTCTCCTCTTCCCGTTCAGGCTGGCTCGGAACGGCCGCGGGGATGGCGTTGCTTGGCCTGCTTTTTCTTCGCCAAAAGGGAATATCCCTGCGTGCTGCGGCGGGGTATCTCCGTTCCCGCCGCCTGCTGGCGCTGCTGGCGGCGGCTGCCGGCTTCCTGTTCATCATCGGTCTGGGTTTTCTTCTCTATCAACAGGCTGTCCATCCCAGCCATTCGTCTTTTATTGAATCCCGTCAGGGATTCTGGAAATCCGCAATTTTAACCATCCGCGCTGATCCGCTCCTGGGTCAGGGACCGTTTACTTTCGCCACCGCGCTCGCCCGCACCCAGTCCATCCCGGTGTTCGGTATCTACCTCCACAGCCATTCGCTGCCGCTCACCCTGACGGCTGAGACGGGATTCATCGGCCTGGCCGCCTTTCTGTTCTTGTTCGCCGCTGCGGTTCGTCAACTCTGGCGCGCATATCAAGAGGCCGGACCAGACCTGCGCCTCCTGATCGCCGGGCTGCTGGCGGCGCTGACGGCCGCCTCGGTTCATTCCTTGTTTGACACCTTGATCGGCAAAACCCTCGGCCTCTGGGCGCTGGTGATCGCTGCGGGCGCCCTGCTCGGCAGCCGGCCGCAGACCGGATCGATACCCCGTGCGCGCCCGTGGTGGACGCTTTTAATTGTTCTCGCCCTGGCGGTGGCCGCCTGGCTGATGTCTCCTTACGCGGCTGCCCGGCAGCTGGCTTCCCGCGGTGACTGGCAGGGCGCTGTGGCCGCTTACCGCCTGGCGGTGAAACGGGACGCCTTTTCAGCCGCTTCTCATCAGCAGCTGGGAATGGCCTATGCACGGCTGGCTGCCAGCGGAAGCCAGGACGCTTTGCCCCTGGCTGTGGCTGAATTTCGCCGCGCAGTCGAACTTGACCCGGATTGGGCGCTGCACCGCGCCAACCTGGCCGCGCTGCTGGATGCCAGCGGCGACGATCAGGCTTCTCTGTCTTCCTGGCAGGCAGCGGTGCAAAAAGCCCCGCAGTCCTGGCTGTTCCAGTTCAACCTTGGCCTGGCAGCGGAAAGGATTGGCGACCGTGATCTGGCAAGGCGTGCGTATGCTGAAGCCCTGCGCCTTGAACCGCTGAATGCTTCCTCTTCCTTCTGGCGCTCCAATTCCTTTCGCCAGAAAACCCTGGCTGACTGGCAGGCCGGCCAGGAGCAGGCTGCTGAACCGGCTGAAGCGGATTTACGCGCCAGGCTGGCTGAAAATCCTTTCGACCTGCGCGCGCGTAATGCCCTCATCGAGCGCCTGATTCAGACCAACCGCCTGGAGGAAGCCCAGACGTCCATTACCCTGGCTGAACTGGCTGGCAGCGACCGCCCATACTGGCTGGCTGACCTGCAGTGGCAAAAATCCAGCCTGGCTGCTGCTCGCGGGGATCTCGCGTTGGCGGCTTCCAACGGTCTCGAATTACTCGCCCAGTTTGCTGACCCCGGGTCAATGGGTCCCGGCAACCGCGACGGCGCATATTACATTCAATCGGCCTTCCGGGTTCCGGCTGCGCCGGTTGACCTGGTTCCGCAGATGCCTTACCCGATCCCAGGTTTTTGGGAGGCCCGCTTCCTGAAATTGATGGACTGGTGTCAGGCGTTGAACCAGCCGTCCTGCAGCAGCCAGGTGCGGGCTGTCCTGCGAACTCGCTCCCCTGATTTGCCGCTGCCGTAAACGGTAAGGAATTCCTGATGAAATTTTCCCTGGTTCTTGCCACTCTGGATACCGATGAAGCTGAGCTGACGCGTTTTCTGGAAAGCCTGGATGCCCAGCAGCCCGAAGACTTTGATCTCATTCTGGTGGACCAAAACCCCGACGACCGTTTGCAGCGCTGGACCGCCCCTTACCGGGAGCGTTTTCCGCTGAAAATCGTTCGTTCCCTCAAAGGCGCTGCCCGTGCCAGAAATATTGGTCTGCTGGAAGTCCGCGGCGATGTGGTCGCGTTTCCGGATGATGACTGCTGGTATCCCCCCGGTCTGCTGCGCTCTGTGCGTGAAAAACTGGAAGCCAACCCATCCTGGGGCGGGGTGACCGGGTCCGCGCGGGATGCCCTTGGCCGCCCGGCGGTCGGCGTCTGGCGCGATCCGCCGGGAAGGATCACCCGCTTTAATGTCTGGGAGCGGGGAGTCGCGGTGACCATCTTCCTGCGCCGCGAGGTCCTGGACGCGGTCGGCGCTTTTGATGAAGACCTGGGCGTCGGCAGCGCTACGCCCTGGCAGTCGGGGGAGGAAACCGACCTGCTGCTGCGCGCGCTTGCGGTTGCGCCGGTGTATTACCAGCCGGAGCTGATCACCTGTCATGATTCAATTCAGCGCTACGACCGCGCCGAAAACTTGAAAGCCTACCGGTACGCCCTGGGCTGCGGTTACGTCCTGCGCAAGCACCGCTACCCGCTCTGGTTTCTGTTGTATAAACTGCTCCGCTCGACAGCCGCCACGTTTCTGTCTTTGCTGCGCGGAAACCCTGGCAAGGCCGGTTATCATCTCGCGATTTTCAAAGGGAGGCTGCGCGGTTATCTCCGCCGCCCGTGAGCATGCGCGTCCTGCACATTACCCGTCAGTTTTTTCCCGCTGTGGGAGGGATTGAAAACGCGCTTAACGCGCTCGCCTGCGCGCTGTCAGCCCGCGGACATACCTGCGATATCCTCACCCTTAACCGCACCTGGGATCAGCCAGCCCGCGTCCTGCCTTCAGAAGAATGGATCAACGGTCTGCGCGTATTGCGGGTTCCCTACCGCGGTCCGCGCCAGTACGCTGTTGCGCCGCAATTCCTCAAGTATCTCAACGGCTATGACCTGATCCACCTGCATTCATCCGATTATTTCCTCGACGCGGTCTACTGGAGCGGGGTCAGCCGCCGGCTGCCGGTTGTCCTCACCAGCCATGGATTTTATTTTCACACCCGTTTTGCGGGCGTGCTCAAACCGCTGGTTTTTCGCACCCTGACCCGTCTGGCTGCCCGATCGCTGCGCCGGGTGATTTGCGTCAGCCAGAGTGATGCCCGCCGGGCTGCCGTGATCCTGCCGCCTGAAAAATTAACGGTTATTCCCAATGGGATTGACCCTCGTTTTCTGGATCTCCCCGCCGGGCCGCGAGAAAGCGGTTTGATCCTGTCGGTCGGGCGTCTGGCCGCCAACAAGGGACACGCTCGCCTGCTGCGCGCTTTCGCCCATCTGGCGAGCCGCCAGGACGGGGCCCGTCTGGCGCTGGTGGGCGGCGACTATGGCGAGCTGCCGGAGCTGCGCCGTCTGGCAGCTTCATTAGGGATTGATGATCGCGTAATCTTCACCGGCGAAGTGCTCGCGCCCCGGCTGCTGGACTGGTACCGCCGCGCCGCGGTCTTTGTCAGCGCTTCAGAATATGAATCGTTTGGCATCGCCGCGCTGGAGGCGATGGCCGCTGGTTGCTATTCGGTCCTCGCGGATATTCCCGCCTACCGTGAATTGTCCGGCGGGGGAAAATACGCGTTAATTGCGGATTTTTCATCACCGGAAGCTGCCGCGCGGGTATTGGAAGCGGCTTTGGATCCAGCTGCTCGAGCGGCAGGCGGGGTGGTGGAGGCGGCCCGCGTTTACGCTTCACAGTATACCTGGTCGGAGATCGCCCGCCGGGTCGAGGAGGTGTATTTTGATGCTGCCCGCGCCGGTTGAGATCCTGGGGGTTCCGGTGACACCCTTGCGTGTAGCCGATTTACATGCCTGGATGGACGCGCGCCTGCAATCCAACCAGCGCGCGGTCATTCCAAATGTCAATGCGCATGCGTTAAATCTGGCTTACGCTCATCCCTGGTTGCGCGATTTTTTCCGCCGGGCGCCGCTGGTGTTCTGCGACGGGGCCGGGGTGATCCTGGCCGCGCGCATCCTGGGCCGGCGGATCCCAGAACGAATCACCTACGCTGACTGGATGTGGCAGCTGGCGGAGCATGCGTCTGCCCGCGCTTACCGCCTGTACTTCCTTGGCGCGCGGCCCGGTGTGGCTGAAGAGGCTGCCCGGGCATTAACCCGGCGTTTTCCGGCTCTGCAGGTCGTGGGCTGCCAGCACGGCTTTTTTGACCGTTCCCCCGGTTCGCCGGAAAACGGTCGCATTGTCGCTGAAATTAACCGGTTGAATGTGGATATCCTCGTCCTGGGAATGGGTATGCCGCTTCAGGAACGCTGGCTGATGGAAAACTGGCCGAATCTGACGGCCCGGCTGGGTTTAACCGGCGGCGCGGTCTTTGACTACATTTCCGGCCGCGTAAGGCGCGCCCCGGACTGGATGAATCGCCGCGGCCTGGAATGGCTTGGCCGCCTGTGGATCGAACCGGCCCGCCTGTGGCAGCGGTATCTGATCGGAAATCCGCTTTTTCTCCTGCGCGTTTTTGCCCAGCGTCTGGGTATGCTAAAATTACCCGGGGAATAACATGTTCCGCCGCTTTTCTGTCAATTTCGCCCTTTTCTCGATCGCCTTTGATGCCCTCCTGGTCGGCCTGGCGCTCAGGCTGGCGGTTCTATCCCGGCCGCTGCTCAATTTCCTCCCATGGGTTAAAACCATCGATGAGCCGGTCAACGTCCCTGTCTGGCTGTACCTGATCTTCCCGCTTACCTGGGTGATGGTGCTGCTGGTCTTCGCGGTCTACGACGGCCGCCGGTACACCCGCCTGCGTCAGGAGGCGGGGGCGATTTTTCTGGGGTCGCTGCTGGCGGGTGTGGCGCTGGCTGGTATTCTTTACCTCACTGTCCGCGACATTTCCCGTTTTCTCTTCCTCTCCTTCTGGTTTTTTGGCACTTTCCTGCTGATCTTCTGGCGTCTCGCTGTGCGTCTGGCGCTGCGCACCAGCGTGCTGCCTGAATTATCCCAGCGCAGGGTCATCATCCTCGGCGCCGGTCAGGTTGGGCGGAAGCTCGCCGCTGAAATTCACCGCCAGCGCGAACTGGGGTTAAACCTGGTCGGATTTCTCGATGACGACCCGCTGAAACAGGCCGCTCCCGACGTTCTCGGCAGTCTGGACCAGGCTCGCGCCGTCTTGCTTGAACAGAAAATTGATGACGCGGTCATCGCGCTGCCTCTTTCTGCCCACCAGCGCCTCAACCAGATTGTGGCTGAACTTCACGATCTACCCGTGAGGGTCTGGGTCATCCCGGATTATTTCTCTCTGACACTTCACCGCGCTTCCGTGGATGAGTTTGCCGGCATCCCCTTGCTGGACTTACGCGCGCCGGCATTGAGCGAGTATCAGCGCATGGTGAAACGCGCCTTTGACCTGACGGTGTGCCTGCTGATCGCCCCGCTGGCTTTACCGTTGATTGGCCTGATCGCCCTGCTGGTCAGGCTGGACAGCCCCGGGCCGGTTTTCTACCGCGCCCGCCGGGTGGGGGAAAACGGCAGGCTGTTTAATATGATGAAATTCCGCACCATGATTGTCGATGCGGATCGTCTGGCTGTCTCGCTGTGGCCGCGGGATTATCACGGGAACATCATGCATAAAGTTCGTGATGATCCCCGCGTGACCCGTGTGGGCCGCTTCCTGCGCCGCGCCAGCCTGGATGAACTCCCGCAATTATGGAATGTCCTGATCGGCGAGATGAGCCTGGTCGGCCCGCGCCCTGAGATGCCCGAGCTTGTGGAACGCTATGAGCCCTGGCAGCGGAAGCGATTTGCTGTGCCGCAGGGCATTACCGGCTGGTGGCAGATTAACGGCCGCTCTGACCGTCCGATGCACCTGAACACCCAGGATGACCTCTATTATGTTCAGCATTATTCCATCTGGCTGGATCTCTATATCCTGGCCCGCACGGTATCCGCGGTGATCAAAGCCCGCGGCGCCTTCTAATCTGGCATTAAAATTTTTGCTGTTTTCTTACGGTATAATTGCCCCCATGGAAATCAATGAACTGGAACAAACTCAGCCTTCTGCTGTTACCTCTCAGCCCGGAAAAAAGGGCGCCGGCTGCCTGAGCCGCTTTGGAAAGATCCTCCTGTTTTTCCTCGCCGGTCTGATCATCGTTGCCATCGCCGCCTGGTTTGGGTACAACGCTGCCATCCGCTCCCGCCTGGCGGCCGAGGAATCCCAGAAGATCGCCTACGCTACGGATCAGTATGAGCTTGCCCTTAAAGATATTAACGACGGCCGCCTGGAACAGGCGCGCCAGCGGCTTGAATACATCATCGGCATCGTGCCCGATTTTCCCGGCGCGGCGGATAAGTTGACCGAAATCATGGTGCAAATATCCATTCAGCGCACCCCGACCCCGGCCTTCACCCCCACACCTGAAATGACCCCCACACCGGATACGCGCGGGGATGAAGAGATCTTTAACCAGATTGTCGCCTACATTCAGAATAAACAGTGGGCGGATGCCTACAACAGCCTGGTGGTTCTGCGCAATAACAACCCCGCCTACCGCGCGGTGGAAGTTGACGGGATGTTTTATCTGGTGCTGCGCAACCGCGGAATTCAGAAAATCACCCTCGAAGGCGATCTGATGGGGGGCTCTTACGATATTTCCCAGGCGGAAACGTACGCCCCGGTGGACCGTGAAGCCCTAAGCTACCGCGAATGGGCTGAAAACTACATTTACGCGGCTTCATTTTACGGGGTCAACTGGGAACTCGCCGTTCAGAACCTGCGCCTGATTTACGAATCCTTCCCCAATCTGCGCGACAGCAACATGACCGCTCAGGAACGCTACCGCATCAGCCTGATCAAATACGGCGATCTGCTCGCGGATAAAGGCAAATGGTGCGATGCAAACAACAATTATCAGCTGGCTCTAACCATTGCTTCGGACGGCAACCTGCAGGCCACGGCGACCAACGCTTATATTAAATGTCAGGGCCCGACGAAGACCCCCACGCCCGCGATCACGCTGACCGAGACGGTGACCGAATTGCCCACCGAGGCCACCACCGAGCCGCCGCCCGCTGAAACACCTACTCCCTGATCCCGATGAACAGCCCGTACCTTCTGGCTGTGGTTTACTGGCTGCACATGCTCGCCACGGTTGTGTGGCTTGGCGGTTTGCTTTCGCAAACCTTGCTCGCCCTGCCGGCCGCCCGCAAAGTCCTGCCTGAAGGCGACCGCCTACCGTATATGCTGGAATATTCCCGCCGCCTGCAATCGCTGGGTTGGTTTTGCCTGGCGCTCCTCGCTTTAACCGGACTGTTTCAGATGAGCGCCCACCCGCAGTATCAGGGCTTCCTCGCGGTGACCTCCCTGTGGGCCTGGGCGCTGCTGGTAAAGCACGGCCTCATCCTGCTGATGATTCTGGTGAACGCCTGGCTGTCCTGGGGCCTCCTCCCGGAAATCCGCCGCCTGACCGGCGGGCGCCAAAACCGCCGGGAAGATACTGCGGAACGTTTGCAACGCCTGAACACGCTGGAAGCCCGGCTTCTGGCAGCCAATCTTGGCCTCTCGGTTCTGGTGCTGGCGTTTACCGCCCTGGCGCGCGCCAGCTAACCGCCGCCGGATCCGCTGCCGAGCAGCCCGCCTTCGGTGAAACGGCGCAAATCGCCCAGCACAGCTTCAATTTCCGCCGGACTGATCTTATCTCCACCGCCCAGTCTTTCCAGTTCGCGGTTCTTCGCTTTTTCCAGCGCCAGTTCCCGGATGGGGATATCCCGCGAGAGCGCTTCTTTGACCAGCGCGGCTCCGGCCGCATAGCCGATCAACGGGTTTAACGCTGTTACGATGATCGTGTTTCGAGCGAGCCAGCCTTCGGCTTTGGCTGGGTTGGCGCTCATCCCGCGCACGCATTTTTCGGTGAAAGCCCGGATACTGCCAATCATGACCTGCATGGCTTCAAAGAGGTTATGGGCGATAATTGGCATCATCACATTCAGCTCAAGCTGGCCGGCCTGAGCGGCCAGTTGAACCGTCAAATCACAGCCCTGCACGTGGAACATCGCCATGTTAAGCATCTCTGCCATCACCGGGTTCACTTTGCCCGGCATGATGCTTGAACCCGGCTGCACGGGCGGCAGGCGGACTTCATCCAGCCCGGTCGAAGGACCGGAGGCTAACAGCCGAAAATCGTTCGCGATGCGCACCAATGTGCCGGCCAGTGTGCGCAGGGCGGCGGAAAAATCCAGCGCGTCCGCCATGCTTTGCATGGATTCAAACAGGTCGTCAGACTCGTAGAGCTTCAACCCGGTCAGCCGGGTGAGTTCAGCCACCATACGGGCGTGATATTCGGGGTGCGCGTTCAACCCTGTGCCCGCTGCGGTTCCCCCGATCCCCAGCCGCCTCAACCCGTCCGCTGCCCGCGCGATTCGTTCCCGGTCGCGCTCGACTGCCCGGGCATACCCGCCAAATTCCTGCCCCATCCGCACCGGAACGGCGTCCTGCAGGTGGGTCCTGCCGGATTTGACAATTCCGTCAAATTCGCGCGCTTTCAGACGCAGGGCTTCAGCCAGTTCGGCGCTAACCCCCAGCAGCTCCTCCAGCCGCCAGAGGCAGCCCAGCCGGATCGCCGTGGGGATGACGTCGTTGGTTGACTGCGACATATTCACATGATCGTTGGGGTGAACCCGGTACTCGCCCGGGCGCCCGCCCAGCAGCACCGTCGCGCGGTTGGCGATCACTTCGTTGGCGTTCATGTTGTGGCTGGTGCCGGCCCCGGCCTGAAAAGGATCCACCACAAACTGATCATCCAGGCCCCCGTCCATGACCTCCTGGGCAGCCGCGCGGATGGCCGCGGCCGCGGATCGGTCAAGCAGTCCCAGCTCGCTGTTGACCTTCGCTGCTGCGCGTTTCACCGCAGCCACCGACCAGATAAAGGCTCTCCACGGTTTCATGCCGGACACGGGGAAATTCTGAACCGCCCTCTGGGTTTGAATGCCGTACAGGGCGTTGGCCGGAACAGCCAGCTCGCCCAGCGAGTCTTTTTCCATTCGAAATTCAGCCATCTTCGCCTCCAGAGATAAAAAGAGGAAGCCCTCAGGCTTCCTCCATTTGTTATCAGCTCTTCTAACCGGCTGCGCTGTAGCCGGGGCCGTCTTTGAAGAAGGCCGCGTTAGCCTGGATGTCTTTGGTCAGGTCAACAACTTCTCCGGCAGCCAGTGTGCGCGTGGCGGTAAGATGCACAGCTTCGCCGTTGTGGTTCTTGCCGTCATACACCTCGGTGAAACCGGGGGTGCCAACCGGCATGGAGAGTTTCTCCCCACCCTTGGCTTTGTAAGCCGCCGGGACTTCATCTTCCGGGAAGATGGCTGCCCACGGACATTCCGGAACGCAGGCGCCGCAATCGATACAGGTGTCTGGGTCAATGTAGTACCAGGGATACTTATCTTCCGGCTTTCCCGGGACGATGCATTCTACCGGGCAAACCGTGGCGCATCCGCCGTCGCGCAGGCACAAACTGGTGATTACGTGGGTCATGTTTCCTCCATAATAAAGTTAAAACCGATTGGTTATTCCGCCTCAAAGCGCCGGGCAGCACCTTTCCAGTCCACCACGTCCCACCAGTCTTTCAGGTAGTCTGCCCTGCGGTTTTGATACTTGAGGTAATACGCGTGTTCCCAGACATCTACCACCAGCAGGGGGGTCAGCCCCTCGGAAAGGGGGGAATCCTGGTTGGCAGTGCTGTGAACCAGCAGACTGCCGTCCGCCCGGCGGGAAAGCCAGGCGTATCCGCTGCCAAAGCGCCCCAGGCCGGCTTTTTCCAGCGCTTCTTTGAATGTGCTCAGGCTGCCAAATTCTTTCTGGATCGCTTCCGCCAGTTTTCCCTGCGGCTCTCCGCCGCCGTCCGGACTCATGGACGCCCAGTACAGGTTGTGATTGACAAATCCGCCGCCGTTATTACGCACGGCTGTGCGGATGTCCTCCGGCACCTGTTCCAGGTTCGTCAGAATGGCTTCCGGGCTTTTTTGATAGAGTTCGGGGTATTTTTCCAGTGCGCTGTTAAAGTTCTTCAGGTAGGTGGCGTGATGCCTGGTATAATGAATTTCTACCGTTCGGGCGTCAATGACTGGTTCCAGGGCGTCAAACGCGTAGCTTAATGGGATCATTTCAAACGGCATATTTTCCTCCACAGCGTGAGATGGTTTATCTGCCTGTATTTGAAAGCTACCATTAAGGGGTAACCGCATAAAAATTCTAGCCCCCGGTGATTTCTTTGTCAAGCGCTGCGGGGCTATTTCTTAGCAATCAGAGGAAAAATAGCAGATTTATGTCGGCCGATGCTGAAAACCCCGTAAAACCCGCCTTCCCGCCGGTCGCCGGTCTGGTTATTGGCATTCTGGCGGTTTCTACGGCTTCTCTATTGATCCGCTACGCCCAGCAAGACGCTCCCTCGCTGGTGATCGCCGCAGCGCGCCTAGCCCTGGCAGTTTTGATCCTGGCGCCGTTTGCCCTGATCCGCGCCCGCAGCGAGCTGGCCCGGTTAAGCCGCCGTCAGTTGTTACTTCTTGGTCTGGCTGGCGTCTTTCTGGGGCTGCATTTCGCTGCCTGGATCACTTCCCTGGAGTTCACCACCATCGCCTCTTCGGTTGTTCTGGTCACCACTGCCCCGCTGTGGGTGGCGCTGCTCTCTCCAATCTTCCTGCGCGAGCGTCTTCCCGCCTCTGCAGCCCTGGGGCTGCTGATCGCCTTCATCGGCGGGGTAGTAGTCGGTCTTGGCCAGGGCTGTCAGATCGACCAGGGGATTTCCTGCCCTGGAATGGCGAATTTCTTCCTGGGGCGCGTTTTTACCGGCAACTTGCTGGCTCTGGCAGGCGCGTTGCTCTCCGCCTCCTACCTGATGGTTGGCCACCGCGTGCGCGCTTCGCTGTCTTTGCTGGGTTACACCTTTGTGGTCTACGGGGTGGCCGCGCTGACCTTGCTCCTGCTGGTAACCCTTAACCGGCAGTCTTTTCTGGGTTATCCGCCAATCACCTACCTCTGGTTTGCCCTGCTGGCTTTGATCCCGCAGTTGTTAGGTCATTCTTCCTTCAATTGGGCCCTGCGTTATTTGCGCGCCGCTTATGTCTCGGTGGCTTTACTGGGCGAACCGGTCGGGACGATGATCCTGGCTTATCTGTTTTTACGCGAATCCCCCAGCCTGATCGAACTTGGCGGGGGTATTTTTATCCTCACCGGGATCTATCTGACCTCCCGGGCAGAACGCGCGGAATAAAATCCCAGGCGGGTTTTCTCCCGCCTGGCGACCTGATCTCCCGGTGTCACCGCAACTGCGGTTCATCCTCCCCTCAGGGTTGTTCGTCGTTTTCTGTCTCGACCCGTGAGTAGAGATAGTTCATCTCCCTCAACCTGCGGCTCAAAGAGGCATCCAGCTGCTCGGGCAGCAGCCGCCAGGACCAGTTTCCTCCCAGACGGCCGGGGAAATTCATTCGCGCCTCCGCGCCAAGACTGAGCACATCCTGCATGGTGGTCAGCGCGAAGACAGCGGTGGATGAGAACACAGCGCGGATAAAATCCCAGGCGATGTCGTCACCAGATCGCGCCAGATAGCGGCGCGCCATATCCCTTTCGTGCTCAGCCGCGCTCTCATACCAGCCTTTGACCGTGTCATTGTCATGCGTGCCGGTGTACGCCACGCAGTTTACCGGATAATGATGCGGCAGGAAGTCGTTCCCCGGGTCATCCGCGAAGGCAAATTGCAGGATCTTCATCCCCGGAAGGTGGAACTGATCGCGCAGCGCGACCACATCCGGGGTGATCTCTCCCAGGTCTTCCGCGATGATCGGGAAGTCTCCCAGCGCCTTCTGAATGCTCTTGAAGAAATCAGCGCCCGGGCCTTTCACCCAGCGTCCTTTTTCCGCGGTGACCGCCCCGCCGGGAACCTCCCAGTAGCCCGCGAAGCCGCGGAAGTGATCCAGACGCGGAATATCCACCAGGCGCAAGGTCGCCTTGAACCGTTCAATCCACCACGAATAGCCGCTGGCTTTGTGCACTTTCCAGTTGTAAAGCGGGTTGCCCCACAGCTGCCCGGTGGGAGAAAAGTAATCTGGCGGAACCCCGGCGACCACGGTGGGATGGCCCTGATCGTCCATGAAGAATAGTTCAGGATGCGACCAGGCGTCAGAGGAATCATTGGCCACAAAGATCGGAATGTCGCCGATGATCTGTATTCCGCGCTGGTGGGCATACTCGCGCAGCTCTTTCCACTGGCGAAAGAAAAAGAATTGGCGCAGGCTGTGCTTCTCGATCAGATCCGCCAGCCGGCGGCCCATCTCGGTCAGAGAATTGGGCTCTCTGCTGCGGATCTCCTTTGGCCACTCATTCCATGCGCCGCCCCCAAAATGTTCCTTCAAGGCCATAAACAAAGCGAAGTCGGGCAGCCAGTACTGGTTTTCCTTTAGAAAAACAGCGTATTCCTTTTTTAATTTTGGGCTGGCATTTTCGCGGAAACGCCCGCAGGCACGATCCAGCACGGCGACCTTCCAGGGTATTACTGCTCCGTAATCCACCTGTTCGTTCGAAAAATCAGGCCGGTCGGCCAGGTCGGCCCGCTGTAAAAGCTCATCGGCCAGCAGCAGCGCCGGGCTGACCAGATAAGGATTTCCGGCGAAGGCTGAAAAACACTGATAGGGCGAATCGCCGTAGCCCGTCGGACCGAGCGGCAGCACCTGCCACAGGCTGCAGCCCGCGTCAGCCAAAAAATCCACCCAGCGGTAGGCTTCCGGACCCAGATCGCCGATGCCGTCCGGTCCCGGCAGGCTGCTGGGATGTAAAATAATGCCCGCACTGCGTTTAAATTTCATTCGGTAACCTCCTGGTCAGCAGGTACTCACCGGTTTTTATTTCAAGATCGCTGAAATCGCTTTCGATCACATCTGTCCCGATCATGGCTCCGGCCTGGATCACAGCACCGCCGGGGATGATCGAGTTCCGCCCAATCATGGCGATCCGCGGTTCATCCGCGTTCTGGCTGCCAACTCGGACCTTCTCGCCCAGGCGCACGCGTTTGTCAACAATACACTGTTTGAGGATTGCTCCCTCTCCAACGTTCACGTCGGTCAGGACGATGGACTGTTCAATCAACGCGCCCGAGCGCACCACCACCCCGGGGGATAACACGCTGCTGCGAACCACTGCGCCTGCTTCGATCACACAGCCGTCGCAGATCAGACTGTCTTCCACGATCCCGCCGTTGTGGATCTTAACCGGCGGCCGTTCTTCCGTGCGGGTGTGGATGATCCAGCTGCGGTCAAAAAGGTTGAAGGCTGGCCGCTCGCTGAGTAAATCCATGTGCGCCTGCCAGTAAGACCGCACTGTTCCAACATCCATCCAGTAACCGTGGTATGGATACGCAAATACTTTATAGCGGTCATCATGGACGGCTTTTGGCAGAATGTCCTTGCCAAAGTCGTGGGAGGAGTTCTTTTCCAGGTGGTCTTCCCACAATAATTGATTGAGCACATCTAACTTAAACAGATAAATGCCCATATTGGCCAGATTGGAAGGCGGCTGCTCTGGTTTCTCTACAAACGATGTCACCTGCCCGTCCTCGCCAATTCCAAGAATGCCGTAACGCGGCGCTTCTTCCAGCGGGACGACAATCGCGGCCAGGGTGATATCCGCGCCGCTCTGTTCATGGAATTCGATCATCGGGCGGTAGTCCATCGAATACACATGGTCTCCAGAAAGGATCAGGATTGTGTCCGGGCTGCCGCGTTTCACAAAAGAAAAATTCTGCTGAATGGCATCCGCCGTGCCGACAAACCAGTCAGCCGTTGGCGAGCGGTACGGGGTGTAAATCCGCACCCCGCCGGTGAAGTCGCGGTTCAAATCCCAGGGACCGCCCGCCCCGATGTGTTCAATCAGCGAATGCGGCCGATACTGGGCGATTAAAAACAGGTCAAACAGGTTGGAATTGACGCAGTTGGATAAGGCGAAGTCAATGATGCGGTATTTTCCGGCGAAAGGCACCGCCGGTTTGGCTCGCTTGGATGTCAACACGCCCAATCGGGTCCCTTCGCCCCCGGCCAGGATGATTGCGCGGGTTTTCATATATCACCCCTTTAATTTAAGATATAGCAAAGCGTAATCAAGGGCAGAACGCGCCCATGAGAAATCCTGGCGCATGGCCAGGGTTTGCATGGTCTTCCACCTGGAGCGGCTCTGGTAAGCTGCCAGGGCGTCTTCCAGCGCTTTGCGGAAGGCGGGCACGCTCACCGGGTGGAAAAGAAAACCGGTCCCTTCGCGGTTTCCCTGCCGTACCTGGATGGTGTCCTTTAACCCGCCCACTTCGCTCGCGACCGGCAGCGTGCCGTAGCGCATGGCGATCATCTGTGACAGGCCGCAGGGTTCGTACCGTGACGGCATCAGCAGCAAATCCGCCCCGGCATACATGCGGTGAGATAAGCGCGAATCAAACCGAATCGCGGCGCGAATGCGCCCGGGGTACTCTTCCTGCAATTGTAAACAGGCGCGTTCCAGGGTTGGGTCGCCCGAGCCGAGGATGATGGCTTTCCACGGCAGGTCAAGCGACTGGCGCAGACCTTCCACCACCAGATCAATCCCTTTCTGCTGATCCATCCGGCTGACCACGGTCAGCAGTGCTTCCTGCGGATCTTCGACCAGACCAAACTCCTCGTGCAAGGCTTTGCGGCAGACCGCTTTTCCGCTGAAGTCCTCGTCAGAATATGGCGCCGCCAGCGCGGCATCATGCCGCGGGTCCCAGACTTCCTGATCCAGCCCGTTTAAAATGCCCATAATGGCATCCTGGCGGGTGAGCAGAAAGTTTTCCAGACCGCAGCCAAATTCCGGGGTCAGGATCTCGCGGGCGTAGGATGGCGAAACCGCCACAATCCGGTCGGCGCTCAGCAAACCCAGAGGCAGCGGGTATTGCCTTGCCCAGGTTGGCAGACGCGGGTCGTTTGAAGCCGGCAGCCCGTATTTTTCCAGCGCTTCTTCAACCCCCGCTCCCATAAAGGGCAGATTGTGCAGGGTCAAAACAGAATGGGTGTGGGCGAAAAACGGGTCGCGTTCTTTCCGCAACGCCAGCGCGTAGACCGCAGCCGCTGTGTGCCAGTCGTTGGCATGCAGGATATCCGGCTGCCAGTTCAATGCTTTGGCAAGTTCCAGAGCGGCCAGAGAAAATACCGTGAATTTCTCCCCGTCTTCCTGGGTGATCATCGAATAGACGGGCCCGGGTCTTCCAATCGGCCCGGCCTGGATCACGTACACCGTCAGCCCGTCCAGGTCGATCTGGTAAGCCTGGGCTTTGAGCATGCCGCAGGGAGCGGGAATTTCAAACGTGGCGGCCAGCTCAGGATTCCAGCGGTCAATGTTCATCCCGGCGTGAAACGGGATCGCCAGGCGCAAGTCCAGATGCTGGCCGTGCAGGTTGGCGGGTGAGAGGGTCAACATCGCTTTCGGCAGCGATCCGGCCACATCTCCCAGCCCGCCGACTTTAATCAATGGATCGACTTCTGCGGCTAGAAAGAGGACTTTAATGGATCCGCGGGAAATTTTACTGATTGGCAATGGCTTCTTCCTTTTGGTTTGAATTTCTTAATTGTTGGTCATCTGAAAATAATCGTCGGTTGTGGTTTGCTCGACCGATTCACCCAGAATCTCGACCAGGCGGCTGGCCAGGCGGGATTTCTTTTCAGCGTCCTGACGGCTCCAGGTGCGTGATTTGATTTCCAGGAAATGTCCCACCTTCGGCAGGGTGACGTCGTCCAGGTTGATGTAAAACTCAATTCCTTCAAATCGAACCTGATAGCGCAGGCGGTCTTTGTTAATCTCCAGCTCGCGAACGGGCTTGAAATACTCCCTGTAGAAGCGCAGGGACTGGGCTGCCGGCGCCAGGTAACGGCTGCGCGAAAGCAGCACTTTGGACGGGAACTGGTCTTCAACCGTGGGCCCGAGCAGGGTCAACCGGGTGCGCACCATGCTGACGTTCTCTTTATCATCAATCAAATCATCTTCCCGGTAGCGCAGGATCCCCATTTCCGGATCATCAAACAGGAAATAATTGTCATACTGCCGGTAATGTTTCTTGTAAAGGATTTGCAGCCCGGCTTCTTCCAGTTTCTGCAGGGCTTTCTCGCGGTCTTTAATCTTGACCTTGACCTGAACCTCGAAAGATTCTTCTTCCATCGCCCCGCCGATCGCAATCAATTTTGACAGCACAGAGGTTTCGCGGCGCATTAAGAACAGGTCAATCTTGTGCGAATATTCCTCGCTGGCTTTCAACAGGGCGGCTTCATCCACGGTCAGCAAAACCCGATTCCGCATCAGCCAGCGTCCGTTAACCATCACGTCGCTGACGTCGTGCGATTTGCTGGCGTACACCAGCTGGGCATACACGCCGTTGGGGTCGCGGCGGAAGCGGGGAGCGTTGTAAACCGGGCTGAGATCCACCAGGATCAGGTCAGCCTGCTTGCCGGGTTCGAGACTGCCGGTTTTATCTCCGATGTGCATTGCCTGCGCCCCCAGGCGGGTGCCCATCGCCAGCGCGGTGCGCGCCGGCAGGGTGGTCGGGTCGCTGGTGGAGACTTTGGCAAGAAAGGTCGCCAGCCGAATCTCTTCAAACATATCCAGGTCGTTGTTCGAAGCCGGTCCGTCTGTGCCAATACCCACATTCAGGCCAACTTCCAGCATCTTGCGCACCGGCGCCGCGCCGGAAGCCAGTTTCATGTTTGAGGACGGGTTGTGGGCAACGCCGGCTCCAGCGTGCAGCATGGTGCGCATCTCACCTTCATCAATATGCACGCAGTGAGCAGCCAGCACTTTTGCCTCGAACAATCCCTGTTTCTTAACATACGGTATCACCGGCATCCCCTGTTCGCGGCGCATATTTTCGACTTCCAGCGCGGTTTCAGAAAGATGGGTATGCAGCGGCACGTCAAATTCCGCCGCCAGGGCTGCTGTGGCGCGCAAAATCTCAGCCGTGCAGGTGTAAGGCGCGTGCGGCGCGACGGATGGAACGATCAGCTCGTGGTCTTTCCAGCGCTGAATAAAGTCGCGCGCCATGGCAAGCGATTCTTCATAAAATTGAGCGTCTGGGGTGGGGAATTTAAGCACCGTCTGGGCGCAAAGCGCCCGCATACCCACCTCGGCGGTCGCTTTGGCGATATCCTCTTCAAAATAATACATGTCCGCGAAGGTGGTGATCCCTGAACGAATCATCTCTGCGCAGGCCAGTTTGGTGCCCAGACTGACAAAATCCGGTGAAACGTATTCGCGTTCCACCGGCATCATATACCCCAGCAGCCACACGTCCAGGCGCAGGTCGTCCGCCAGCCCGCGCAGCAGGGTCATCGGGACATGCGTGTGCGCGTTCACCAGGCCGGGCATCAATACCTTGCCGCCGCAGTCGATTTCGTTTACCGCCTGGAATTGATTGCGCAGTTCCTGTTCTTGCCCGACCGCGGCGATTTTGCCGCCTTCCACCGCCACCGCTCCCGGTTCGTATTGATGAAAGGCTTCATCCATGGTGAGAACAATGGCGTTGGTGAGTAACAGATCAACTTTTTTCATTCATGCCTCGGCAGTTAATTTCTCTAATTATACCCGACCGCCCAGCACATCCCTGCGGGCATCCAGCAGCGACCGCCGCAGGAAGTCCAGCGCCAGAACGGGCGTCCAGCTGCTCATGGCTCCGGGCGCATTCAGGAATTTTCGCTCCGCCTGCCGGCTGCCGCGCGGGCAAATAAAGCGCAACCGCAGACGCTGACCCTGGTTGTCATCCTCCAGGCAAATTTCCAGCCCCGCCGTTTGGCGCTGGCGGAAATACTGCCGCTCTTCTTCCCAGGCTTCAAAATCCACATCCAGCGTCTTCACGCCGGCCGCGCGCAGGCGCTCGCCCAGCCCGGCCGCGGCGCAGCTCTCCCGGACGGCGAGATCCCAGCCCAGTTCCATCAGTAATCGGTTTACCGCGCCTTCCAGGGTCTCGTCATCCGCCCCGTAGATCGCTTCACCCAGTTTTTCGCGGATTTCGGCTTCCAGCCGGGCGATCATCGCCTCGGCTTCAGCCCGCGTATCCGCTTTGGCCGTGATGCGGATGTCAATTTGGCCGGAATGCGCGGCCAGACCGACCGTCGGGTTAGAAAGCTGTTCATAAACCCCGATTTGTTCGTCGATGCTGCTTTCCGGCAGGCCGGCGGAATGCAGTACCCGCGCCAGGATGATCCCATGAATATCAAAGCGTTCTCTCAGCATGGGCAGCACGGCGTGCTGGAAGAGATACTCCATTTCTTTAGGCACGCCCGGCAGGCTGATGACCACGGCTCCCCCCTCCAGTTCGCACAGGAAGCCCGGCGCGGTTCCCACCGGATTGGATATCGCCGCCGCGCCGGCGGGCAGATAAGCCTGACGGCGGTTATTTTCACTCGGCTGGCGGCCCAGGCGTTCAAAGCGGTTGCAGATTTCCTGCCACAAATCAGCCCGAAATTCCAGCTCGCGCCCGGCGGCCAGTGCGACGGCCTGACGGGTCGGGTCGTCCACCGTTGGTCCCAGCCCGCCCGTGGTGAAAATGATCTGGCTGCGTTCAGCCGCTTCGCGGATGGCCTGGGCGATCCGCTGCGGGTTGTCACCGACCAGGGTGGCGCGGAACAGATCCACACCCTGATCGCGCAGCTGACGGGCCAGAAAGCGGGTATTGGTGTCCTGAATTTCCCCCAGCAGGAGCTCGGTTCCAATGGCAATGATTTCTGCGCTTGTCATGCTCCAATTGTACGGGATAATCCGGCGGTTAATCAATCCGCTTTCTTACACAAAAGTTCAAAAGCACTTCTTAAATGGATCAATCTTCCCCGCGGATATTCAAACCGGGATCCGCTGCGAAGTTGTACACCACCCGGTATCTCAACCCCGGCCTGCTGCTGCGCAGCGCGAGCGGTTGCGATCGGTTATTTCGCAGCCCGCGGGTCATCTTCGCCGCGCTGCGCACGGGTGCGGTTCAAATCTCTTCATCCACACTCGCGATTTCGCCAAAGGTCGCCCCGCGGCGCACCCAGCTTTTTAGGGTCAGGAGAAACCAGCCCCGGGTTGACCCCTTCTTAGAACTCTCCTACCAGATCCAGGAAAAGTTCCGCCCCCGGGGGTGTTTTCCATAACAAACGTATCTTCTTGATTAAAACGCTCTTCAATGCCGATGTTCTCTACCATTTCCAGTTGAGAATTGGTAAGATTAAAGAAAAGATCGGTGTCTGTATGAAAAGGCGAAAAAATCCCGATACTTACTCTATTTCCTGTGCTACCGCTGCGGATGATTAATAAACAGATGCAATGAAATCCACTTCGAAAACTTCTCCCGGTTTATCCCGCCTGGCAGACCGCCGCCAGGCGCTTGGAAGCTGGGGAGAGCAGGCCGCCGCCAACCGCGCCGCTGCCCTCGGGTATGAAATCATCGCCCGCAACGTTCGCACGCCTTTTGGTGAACTGGACCTCGTCCTGCGCCGCGCTCAAGAACTGGTGGTGCTTGAAGTCAAGACCCGCGCTACCGCGAGCCTCGGCGCGCCGGAAATCTCCGTCACACCCCGAAAACAGCTTCACCTGCTGCAATCTGCCCAGCACTTTATGTTCTCCCACCCGGAACTGGGACAGGACTGGCGCATCGATGTTGTTTCCGTCAGCCTCGATCCGGCGACCGGTCAGGCGCAGCTGGAATGGTTTGAGGACGCGGTCCATGGCGGCTAAAACACCTTTGCTGGTCCTGGTGGGTCCGACGGCGGTGGGAAAAACCGCCCTTTCTCTGTCTCTGGCGCGGGCGTTTGGCGCGGAAATTATTTCGGCTGATTCGCGCCTTTTCTACCGCGGCATGGATATCGGAACTGCCAAGCCGACTCTGACCGAACGCGCCCAGGTCCCCCACCACTTGATCGATGTGGCAGAACCGGATGAAACATGGAGCCTGGCGCTCTTTCAAGAGCGGGCGGCCGCAGCCGTTCAGGCGGTCGCCGACCGCGGAAACCTGCCCATCCTGGTCGGCGGCACCGGTCAGTATGTCCGCGCCGTTACCCGCGGCTGGCTGCCCCCCGGACTTCCCCCTGACCCTCGGCTGCGCGCTGCCCTGGAAGCTGAGGCTGCCCGGATTTCACCCGCGGGGCTGCACGCCTGGCTGCAGCGGCTGGACCCGCCCGCCGCGCGAATCATTGATTATCGCAATCTGCGCCGCACCGTCCGCGCTCTGGAAGTGATCCTCACAACCGGCAGGAGGTTTTCTGAACAGCGCGGTCAGACGGAAAGCCCTTACGATTTGCTTCAAATTGGTCTGACCATGCCGCGTCCGCAGCTGTACGCGCGTATTGACGCCCGCATTGACCGCATGCTCGCAGACGGCCTGGTGGAAGAGGTTCGCGGTCTGCTCGCCCGTTACCCGGCCGATCTGCCCGCTTTTTCAGCAATCGGATACCGGCAGATCATGGATGCGCTGCAGGGCAAAACCAGTCTGGAAGAGGCGGTTGCCCAGATTCGCCGCCTGACGCGGATTTTTGTTCGCCGTCAGGCGAACTGGTTTTCGCTAAACGATCCCCAAATCCACTGGTTTCAGGCTGATCCTGTTGGCGAGCCTGAAATCACAACCTTTATCCGTAACTGGTTGGAAAGCAGAGAATAAAATGAGCGAAAGAAAACCCTGGCTGAAGATGTACGATCCCGGTGTCCCGCCGAGCCTGTCCTACCCGTCCTGGACTCTGGTGGACACCCTCGCAGCAGCAGTGCGCGATTACCCCCGGCGGGCGTGCACCATATTTCGCGATCAGGCGGTCAGCTATGAACGCATGGATGATTTAAGCACGCGCCTGGCCTGGGCGCTGATCGAGAGGGGGGTGAAAAAAGGGGATCGGGTTGGTTTGCTGATGCCCAATATCCCGCAATTCATCCTCGCCTTTTATGCCATCCTCAAAGCCGGCGGGGTGGTGGTGGCGATGAATCCGCTCTATCGGCCGGCTGAACTCTCCCACCAGATTCAGGATTCAGGGCTGCGCGTTCTGCTGGCGGTTGAAGATGCACGCGAGACCCTGTCCCGGTTATCCGATCCTGTTGATCCGCAGCAGATCATTTTCACAGCCGCAGCGGATGCGGTCTGTCTGACCGATACGGTGGCGCTGACCCAAGCCGGTCTGGAATCTCGCGGCGCGGATAACCTTCTGACTCTCCTTGTTAAAGCGCAGCCGCGACCTCTGCCGCAGCTCGATCCGCAGGACGCGGCTATTTTTCAGTACTCTGGCGGCACAACCGGGATACCGAAAGCCGCCGTGGGATTGCACCGCAACCTGACTGCCAACACGCTGCAATTTTCCACCTGGCTCTCCGGTCTGCAGCGCGGGCGCGAAGTGGTTCTGGCGGCCATTCCCCTGTACCACGTCTACGGCATGGTCATCGCCATGAACATGGGCGTCATGCTGGGCGCCAGTCTGGTATTGATCCCCAATCCGCGCGACTTTCATGAAATCCTCGGCGCAATATCCGCCTATAAAGCCACCTTGTTCCCCGGCGTGCCCGGCATGTATCAGGCGATCAATCAACACCCGGATGTCCAGGCCGGACGGTATGATTTGCGCTCTATAAAAGCGTGCATCTCGGGTTCGGCGCCGTTAAGAGTGGAAGTCAAACAAACATTTGAGCACCTCACCGGCGGAAAACTGCTCGAAGGTTACGGCCTTTCCGAAGCGCCCACTGCCACGCATTGCAACCCCATGTGGGGCGAAAACCGGCCGGGTTCCATCGGCCTGCCCTTGCCGGATGTGGAATGCCGCATTGTGGACCTGGAAGACCCGGCGCGGGAGCTCCCTGTTGGCGAGGCGGGCGAATTGCTGATTCGCGGACCGCAAATCATGGCCGGCTATCATGCCATGCCGCAGGAGACCGCCCTGACCCTGCGGGATGGCTGGCTGCACACCGGGGATATCGCCCGGATGGACGCGGACGGCTATTTTTACCTGGTGGGGCGGAAAAAGGAGATGATAAAAATTGGCGGCTTTCAGGTCTGGCCTGCAGAAGTCGAAGCGGTTCTCTCCCGCCATCCCGCGGTTGCGGATGTGGCGGTAGCCGGTGTCAGCGACCCGGAAGAAGGAGAAGCGGTCAAAGCCTGGGTGATCCTGAAACCAGGCGCAGCCCTTACCCTGCAGGAGGCGCGCGACTGGTGCCGCCAGGAACTGGCTGGATACAAATTGCCCGCCATGCTGGAGGTGCGCGGTGAATTTCCCCGAACCACCGTTGGCAAGCTGCTGCGGCGCGAACTGGTCCGCCAGCATGAGGAAAATTCCGCCGGAGCCGCGCGTTCCGCAGTACAATAACCCCAGATTTTGGATGGAGGCTGACCATGTATCGGCAGTTGTTAACCGCAAAAATTCACCGCGCGACGGTAACCGCCCGCGATATTCATTACCCAGGATCCATCACCATTGATCCCTTGCTGACCGATGCGGCCGGAATCGTTCCCTGGGAACGCGTTCAGGTCGTGGATGTCAATAACGGCGCCCGTCTGGAAACTTATGTCATCCCGGGCGAACGCGGGAAGGGGGAGATCCAGCTAAACGGCGCTGCTGCTCATCTGGTGGAAGTGGGGGATAAAGTCATTGTGATGGCTTACGGCCTATTCAATGATGATGAAATCAAAGCTCACCGCCCGCGGGTGGTGATTGTGGATGAGGTCAACCGAATTGTAGAAATCAAAGATGAGTAAAACCAGCCCGCCTGACCTGAACAGCCGCCGCTACCTGGCTTTTTTCAAGCCGTACGGTGTGCTGTCTCAGTTCACCGATTCGGCGGGCCGCAAAACCCTTAAAGACTATCTTGATTTCCCCGGTGTGTACTCCGCCGGGCGTCTGGATTATGACAGTGAAGGGCTGTTGTTAATCAGCGATGACGGCCGGTTCCTTCACCGTCTGACCGACCCGCGCCACCACCTCCCGAAAACCTATCTGGTGCAGGTGGAAGGAGAGGTGGCTGAAAGCCAGCTCGGCGCCTTGCGCTGCGGGGTGCGTTACCAGAATATTCAGGCCAGACCCTGTCAGGCGCTGCTGATTCCGGAACCGCAGCTGCCGCCGCGTGAAAAGCCAATCACCCCGCACGGCCCGACCGCCTGGCTGCGGCTAGTGCTGACCGAAGGCCGCAAGCGCCAGATCCGCCACATGACGGCAGCGGTCGGTCTGCCGACCTTACGGATAATTCGCGTAGCCGTTGGACCTGTGGCGCTCGGGGCGCTTCAGCCCGGCCAGTTCCGCGATCTCGATCCCCGCGAAATTCAAATCATTCTCGGGATTCGCCTGTGAATCTGCAAATTCCCACCCGCTGGATTGAACCCCCGACTGACCCGCTGCCAGAAAGCCTGCGCAGCAGGGCCGATTTGCCCGATCTGGTGCTGGCCATTTTGTTCCACCGCGGACTGCGCGACCCCGATCAAATCCAGCGCTTCCTTGATCCTGGCGGTTATTCGTTCGCGAATCCCTATGATTTACCCGGGCTGGATAAGGCGGTGGCCGTATTAAAGGGCGCGCTGCGCGCGGATAAATGTATCGGCGTGTGGGGTGATTTTGATGTGGACGGGCAGACGGCTACAGCCCTGCTGGTTCAAACCCTCCGCTGGCTGGGCGCGCGGGTTGAATACGTGATCCCGGTGCGCCAGACTGACAGCCATGGCGTCCACCTGCCGGGGCTGCAAAAATTCCTCTCCCGCGGAGTCGAGCTGGTGCTCACCTGTGATACAGGCATTGGCGCGCTGGATGCCGCGGCAGCGATGCGGGATGCCGGCGTCCCGTATGTGGTGACGGATCATCATCAACTGCCCGAGGCGCTTCCGCGCGCGGATGCCCTGGTTAATCCGCAGTTCCTCCCGACCGGCCATCCGCTGCGCTCCCTGTGCGGGGTTGGGACGGCTTACCAGCTCGCCCTGGCTCTCCTCAGCGAATTTGGAAAACAGGATCGGGCTGATGACCTGCTGGATCTGGTCGCCCTGGGAACCATCGCGGATGTGGCTGAACTCTCCGGCGACAACCGCGCGCTGGTTCAGCTTGGGCTGCAGCGCATGCGCGGCCAGCTGCGCCCGGCGTTTCAGGCGCTTCTGGAACAGGCTGGCGTTTCACCTGCCTCGCCGTTGGATGAAGTGATCGGCTTTACCATCGCTCCGCGGCTGAATGCGGTCGGCCGTCTGGGTGATTCCAACCCGATGGTCGAGTTTTTGCTGGAGCCCGACATCTACAATGCCAGAACGACCGCCGCACGTCTGGAAGGGTTAAACGCGCACCGCAAAATGCTTGTTGATCAGGTGTTTCAGGCCGCGCTGGCTGCCCTCGAGCGCGAACCGGAGCGGGCAATACGTCCGGTGGTCATCTTGAGCCATCCTGGCTGGCCCGGAGGCGTGGTAGGGATTGTTGCCAGCCGTCTGGCTGAAATTCTTCACCGCCCGGTCATCTTGCTGAATGCCCCGCCGGATCAACCCGCGCGCGGTTCAGCCCGCTCAATTGATGGGGTGGATATCACCGCCGCGATCGCCGAGAACAGCTCATTGCTGATTGGTTTCGGCGGTCACCCGATGGCAGCCGGTTTGTCGCTGCTACCAGAGAACCTGCCTGCCTTTGAACGCGCTCTGGCAAAAAGCATCGAACGGCAGGTCGGCGGAATTCTTCCGGAAAAAACATTAACCGTGGACGCTTACCTGACGCTCGACCAGATCAACTTTGACCTGGTCGCGGCGATAGAGCGCCTTTCGCCATTTGGCGCCGGCAATCCCGCCTTCATATTTGCCGCGCGAAATTTAACCCTCAATGCCCTGCGCCCGCTCGGCCGCTCGGGCGAGCATCAGCTCGCCCAGGTGACCGACGAGGAAGGCAGCACCCGGGAGCTCCTCTGGTGGAATAGCGTCGGTCTTGCCCGGCCTCAGGGTAAATTTGACCTCGCCTTTTCGCTGCGCGCCAGCGTTTACCGCGGAGCGCATCAGATCCAGTTGGAATGGGTGGATGCCCGCCCGCTGGAAGTGGAGGAGCGCGTTCCGTCTGTGTCAACCAGTCCGCTGCTGAAGGACCTGCGGGCTGACATCGCGACCGAACTTCAGCTGGTTGAGCTGGCCGCCAGACCCGATCTGCTACTCTGGCTGGAAGACGGTCGGGATTTACCCGGCGCCCTGCGCCGTTTTGAACTCGGCCCCGCCGTCCGCCTCGCGGTCGGCTGCGCGCCGCCCGCGCTGGATATTTTCCGCCGGGTCGTTCAGCTGGTCCAGCCGAAGGAAATCTGGCTGTATAACCTGCCGGTTCCCTGGCTTGACCCCCCAGCGGTGATGAACCGCCTGGCCGGTCTGGCTAAATTCATCCTCAACCAGCGCAGCGGACTGGCAAGTCTGGCGGAACTGGCTGCGGCCTGCGCGCAAACCGAGCAGACCGTGGTGGAAGGCCTTTACTGGCTGCAGGCTAACGGGAGTTTACAGGTTTACCTGAGAGACACCGGGGAGGTGCTTCTCGCTTCGGCCGCGGGCAGCGACGAAGGCAAAAAAAAATTGGCCTGGGGACGCTTTTCCCGGCTGGTCGCAGAAACCAATGCTTTCCGGTTGTATTATGCCCGCGCGGATCTGGCGGCGATATCCGCCGCTCTCAGTGAAAACAAATAAAACCGCCCGTTTGAACGGGCGGTTTTCCATCCCTTTAAATTTGCCAGCCGTTTTTCCTGGCTTCGGCTTCCAGACGCGCCAGCCTGGCTTCTATCGTTAATGACCCGTTATCCGCGGGCGGAATGCCGCCGCTTCCGCTGTCGCCGGGGTTGTCTGGCGGCGGAGTGGGTTCCGGGGTGGGGGTAGGATTGGGCGGTTCGGGCTTTGGTTCTTCTGGTTTGGGCGGTTCAGCCGGGGCTGGCAGACCGGCGAACTTGAATAATTCTGCCCGGGTGCCGTTAAAAACATTTAGATCGATCGCCCCGGATACGCCCGGAAGGCTGAATTTATCGCCAGAAAACTGCCAGAATGTCCACTTGCTCGCCCCGCGCGGCAGGGGAGGAGCGGCTGGCAGATTGTATTGTTCCTTTAACTGATCCCAGGTGATTTTCACCCTCGCCGCGCTAAACGGGTAATACGCCAGCCAGAGCGGATAAGCGCCGATCCAGGCAGTCGCGGGGGCGGCGTAATTGTTGATAAAATTCGCGCGCGTGTAGACCACCAGCTTGCAGTCTTTGCGGGTGTCAAGATAATCCAGGAAAATTTTCAAACAGTTGGCGATCCGGTTTGGCGAAAGGATGCTGGTAATGGCTCCCTTGCCCCATTGCGACCAGTCCGCCCAGTACTGCTCCACATCCGCGGCGATAAAACTGTACTTGAGCCCTTTGGTAACATTGAGAAAATACTGCGCCTGTTGTTCGCCGCCGATCAAGGGGTCAAGCCAGTGATACAGCGCGGTGATCAAACCGGCTTTGCTGGCGCCTTCCAGGTGTTCTTTTAGCTTCACGTCGCTCAGATAGTTGCCCTGCGAGGCTTTGATAATCGCAAATTCAACCCCGTTCTGTTTCAGCAGCTTCCAGTCCACCTTCGCCTGCCAGCGGCTGACATCCACACCCAGCACATGTTTCTTAATCAGTGCTTTATTTTCTGCGCCTTGGTCCATAGCGTGCCCCTTTCCTGTTTGGTTGGGAAAATTGTTGCAATTAGCGTACCAGTTTCAACCGCGCAAAAGCGCTGGATAGCGTTTATAATTCAGCCAATCAAAAACATATCGAGAGAACCTGATCTATGAGCAATGAAAAACTGACCCCGCAGCGTGAAAATTTTTCAGAGTGGTACAACCAGGTGATTCAGCGAGCCGAGCTGGCGGATTACGCTCCCGTGCGCGGCTGCATGGTCGTGCGCCCGTACGGTTGGGCCATCTGGGAAAACATTCAATCAGCCCTGGACCGGCGTTTCAAGGAAACCGGGCATGTCAATGCCGCCTTCCCCATGTTTATCCCGATGTCTTTTCTTGAAAAGGAAAAAGAGCATGTGGAGGGGTTTTCGCCGGAACTGGCTGTGGTTACCATTGGCGGCGGGGAAAAACTGGAAGAGCCGCTGGTCGTGCGCCCAACCAGCGAGACAATTATTGGTTACATGTATTCCAAATGGATCAAGTCGTACCGCGACCTGCCGGTGTTGATCAATCAGTGGGCGAATGTGGTCCGCTGGGAGATGCGCACGCGCCTGTTCCTGCGCACACTGGAATTCTACTGGCAGGAAGGCCACACCGCTCACGCCACTGCGCAGGAAGCCGAAGAAGAAACCCGGCGGATGCTTGATATCTACACGGATTTTGCCGTGAACGAAGCCGCAGTGCCGGTGATCCCGGGTCGCAAGAGCGAAACCGAGAAATTCGCCGGTGCGGCGCGCTCCTATACCATCGAAGCCATGATGGGCGATACCAAAGCCTTACAGGCTGGAACCTCTCATAACCTGGGCCAGAATTTTGCCCGGGCTTTTGAGATTCAATATCTGGATGAAAACAACCAGCTTCAATACTGCTGGACAACCTCCTGGGGCCTGTCCACGCGTTTCATTGGCGCGATCATTATGACCCATGGCGACGATCAGGGCTTGATCCTGCCGCCCCGTCTGGCTCCCATTCAAATCGTCATCGTCCCGATTTTCAAGAATGACGCGGAAGCCTCGCAGGTGATGGAAATGGTCGAGGAAGTGCGCGCCAGCCTGGCCGGCCGCTTCCGCGTCCGGGTGGACGACCGCGAAGGCATGACCCCGGGCTTTAAGTTTAACGATTGGGAGATGCGCGGCGTGCCGCTGCGCCTTGAAATTGGACCCAAAGATGTGGAAAAACGCTCGGTTATGGCCGCCCGCCGCGACATTCCCGGTCGGGAGGGCAAAACCATCCTGCCGCTGGAAGGTCTGGCGGAAACCATTGACAGCCTGCTGGCTCAGATTCAGTCCGCCCTGCTGCAGCGGGCGACCGCTTTTCGCGACGCGCATATCCTCCAGCCGGAAAGTTATGCCGAGCTGTGTTCGGCTGTGGAAGGAAGCTGGGCGCTGGCCTGGTGGTGCGGTTCCAGTGAGTGTGAAGCCAGGCTGAAAGACGATACCCGCGCGACCACCCGCTGCATCCCCCTGGATCAACCCGGCGGGGAAGGGCGCTGCTGTATTTGCGGCGCGCCGGCCCGTGAAAAAGCCTATTTCGCCAAAGCCTACTAGGAGGGTTCGCCAGCTTTCATGCCCGCCGTCCAGCTCGCCCGGCTAAAAATCCAGGTTGATGAGATTTCCTGGCTTTTCACCCGACCGGAAGAATTCTGCGCTGCGGTCAACCGGCTGATGCAGACCTATGCGGATGTGCTTTTCCACGAAGGTAAGGCCGTAAAACCTGTCTCCTTGCTTGAAATTTATCATGTGCCGCCGCTGGTGGTGCGTCAGATGCGTCTGCAAATCGGTCAGCTGTGCCTTGAAAACCCCCAGGCTGCCCTGGGCGTTGTGGATGTCCTCCTGGCTGACCCGCATTTTGAAGTTAAGTTACTTGGCGCCGGTTTGCTCCGCTACCTCCCGCTGGATCCCCCTGAATGGCTGGAAACGCGCCTGACGGACAATCTGACCGCCATCCAGGATGCCTCGGTGCGCCAGATGCTGCTGGATGAAGGCACAGCCCAGCTGCGGCGCGACCGCCCGGCGCGCATGCTGGATCTGTCCGCCTCCTTCCTGCTGCGAGAATCCAGTCTTCATAAACGCACGGGTTTGCAATTATTAATTCGCCTGGTTAGAGAAGATAATTTTGAAAATTTGCCGGCGGTCTTTAATCTCATTGCTCCGTTGTTTAACCGCCTGACCTCTGAATTACAGCCCGATTTGTTGGAGGTATTAATTCTGCTGGCGCGAAAATCTGAGAACGAAACCCTCTTTTTCCTTCGCCAGACGATCCACCTCCATCCCGCCCCTGCGGTTAAACGCTTTTTACGCCGCTCGCTTCCTTCGTTTTCACCGCAAATGCAGACGAACTTGCTCGCCGTTTTACAACAAAGCTGAAACCAGTTTGTAAGGTAATTGTAATTTTAAGGATATTGTAATCTTGCAGGTGCTGCTTATAATATGCTTAGGTTATTAACTAACCATTTTATGAACAGGAAGGAGGTGAAAAACATGTTGTTCGCTCCGAAAGAGAAAGGTCAGGGTTTGGTTGAGTATGCATTGATCCTTGTTTTGGTTGCCGTTGTCGTGATTGTCATTCTGGCTATCCTCGGCCCGACCATTGGCGCTATTTTCAGCCGCATCACTGGCGCTATCTAAAACCAGACCTCCTATCATGAGTGCTTGACACTCCATCGTCAAAAAACCAAGCGAGAATGGCTCCAGTTTTTTTCAGGAGCCATTCTTTCATAAAAGGAGCCAAATCGCTTCGCCAGGGTTTGCGCAGGAGGGACCGGGCTATGGATCTCTTCATAAAGTACCGCGGCCAGGGTCTGGTGGAATACGCCTTTGTGATCGTTTTGATCGCCCTTGTTATTTTAGTCATCTTGACCTTGCTGGGGACCTCGCTGGGTGAGGTTTTCAGTCGGATCACCGCGACGATATAGCCATCTGACCCTTTAAACCACAGGAACACAGGAGCCGCTCGGTATCGCAGCGGCTCTTACTTTTCCTCAGGCTGGCCTGAACCTTGCAACCCTGATCTGTGGGGATTACCAAATTGTAAAGCCCGCGCAAGGTGTCCTGAGAAAGGATTGCCGTATAATAAATATCAGGTTCCAAAGAAATAACAGGAGGCTCCTATGGCTGGAGGCAGACGTCGTACCGGAACAATTTTCATCATCATCGCGTTGATCCTGATCATCGCACTGGCTGCGTTTTATTTCATATTTTTCCGCAATCAGGCCGCCTCACCCTTGCCAATGCCCAATGAAGGCGGCAGCCAGGTGCAACAAAACCTGGTCCCGGTGGTGATCACCGTGCAGTATATTCCCCGCGGCGCCATCATCACCGCGGACGTGCTTCAAACGGTGGAACTGCCCGCGGAAAAAGTTCCCCAGAATCTCTATTTCCAGGATATCAACGATGTCATCGGCATGCGCGCCAAGTATGATCTGGAGGCTCAGATCTTCCTCACCCGCAATCTGGTGACCGATTCTTCCCCGGGTTCAAAAACCGCCTTCCAGATTGATCCGGGCAAAGCTGCCATCGCGGTGCCGATTAACGCCACCACGGGGGTTAATTTTGCCCCCCAGCCCGGAGATCACGTCATGATCATCGCCTGTATGACCTTCATTGACGTCGACCCGACCTTCCAATCCCGCCTGCCAAACTACACTGCCACGGTTATGGCTCCCGGGGCGACCGAAACCGGCGTCACCGCTTCCACGACCATCACCAGTGGGGGGGCGCTCTCATCTCAGGGCCGGTTTGAACTGGATACTGCTTTTAATCAGCCGGTCTATGTTTTGCCCTCCGAGACGGGCCGGCCGCGCCTGGTCTGCCAGACGGTCGTGCAGGATGCCGCCGTCCTCCGTCTCGGGAAATTCCCCATCAATACCAGCGATAACCCTGACCAGGCTCAGACCCAGCAAACCGTTGCCCAACCGCAGGAAGGCGCTGAACCGCCGCCTGACCCAACTTCCATTACCCTGGTGGTCACCCCGCAGGACGCGGTCATGATGTATTACCTGATGCAGTCCGGGGCGAACATCAATCTGGCGCTGCGCTCGGCCGGCGATAATCAACAAATCGTGACCGAACCGGTGACCATGCAGTTTGTGATGGATCAGCGCAATATTGCCCTCCCTGCCAAGCTGCCCTATGCCTTTGATACCCGGATCAATGAACTGATCTATCCGGCGTATCCCCGCACTACCTCGCCTGTGGTAACCAATCCGCAGCAGCCGCAGCCGTAACCGCAGATAACCGATAGAATCGCAACAGACAGGATGGCAAATGGTGACGCAGGATAAAATCCGAGTGCTTATCGTGGATGATATCGCGGAAACCCGCGAAATGATCCAGCGTATGCTTTCCTTCGACGCCAGCATCGAAGTGGTGGGCACAGCCCGCACGGGACGGGAAGCGATAGACATCACCGATAAGCTCAAGCCGGATGTGGCCATCATGGACATCAACATGCCGGACATGGACGGCATCGCGGCGACCGAAGGAATCCGCAAGAAAGTTCCCTTCGTGCAGGTTGTCATCCTGTCTGTTCAGAATGATTCAAACTATATGCGCCGCGCCATGCTCGCCGGCGCGCGCGACTTCCTGACCAAACCTCCCATGATCGATGATTTGACCTCCGCCATAAAACGCGCGGGAGCGATGGCTCAGGAGGAGCGCAAGAAGACCACAGCCGCTGGCGCTGGAGCGGGCGGCCTGGGTGGGCTGCGTTCGCTCGCGCCAAACGGCAAGGTGATTGTCGTTTACAGTCCGAAAGGTGGAAACGGCGTGACCACCCTCGCCACCAACCTCGCCTTAGCCCTGCATACCCCGGAAAGCGAGACCATCCTGGTGGACGGCAACCTCCAGTTTGGCGATGTTGCGGTTTTCCTCAACGAACAGGGTAAAAACTCGATCGTGGACCTGACGCCCCGGGTAGACGAACTGGACGGTGAAGTTGTTCGTGAAGTGGCGGTTAAACACCCGTCCTCCGGTCTATTTCTGCTCATCGCCCCCCCAACACCTGAAGACGCGCTGCGGGTAACCGGTGAGCAGTTCACCAAATTGCTTCAATTTCTGCGTCAGGTTTTTGCTTACGTCGTGGTCGATACGTCTTCCTATCTGACGGATGCTGTTTCCGGTGCGCTGGATGTGGCTGATCAGATCATCTTGCTGACCACCCAGGAAATTCCGGCCATTAAGAACGCCAATACCTTCCTGAAGTTGTTAAACATGGGCGGGATACCGACCAAAGAGCGCGTTACTTTCATCATGAACAAATTTGACCGCCGCGTGGGGATTTCTCCCGAGCGGGTGGCCGAATCGCTCAAACAGGAGATCCCGCTCACCATCCCCTTTGAAGACCGCATCGTCACCGAATCAATCAACCGCGGGGTACCGCTCATGATCAGCAACCGCGAGTCTCAGACCGCCAAAGCCGTTCAAAAAATCGCTGAATATGTTAAAGAACGCATCAGCAAGCAGGAAGCCGGTGTGGAAACTCCCAAAAAGTGATAACGGTAAACTCGTTTAGGAGTGTAAGGTTATGTCGATTTTGAAAAGGATCCAGGCAGGGGGGGAAGCCCCGGTCGATAACAGCCAGCGCGACGGCGCCTCAGCGGCGCAGAATGTGCCGGCCCGCCGCATCGCGATGCCTACTCAGCCGCAAATGCAAAGCGCTTACGCTGACCTGAAGAATCGGGTTCAGGCTAAGCTGCTCGCCGGGTTGGACCCAACCATGGATGTCTCGCGCACCAATGAAGTCCGCCGCACCATCCAGGAATTATTTGAACAAATTCTCAACGAAGAAAACATCGTCCTCTCAAGGCCAGAGCGAGCCCGTTTGTTTGAGCAGATCGCCGCTGAAATCCTCGGCTTTGGCCCGCTCCAGCCCCTTCTGGAAGACGATACCATCACAGAAATTATGGTCAACGGCGCCAAAAACATCTACGTGGAACGGCGCGGGAAAATTGCGCGGGTACCGCTGACTTTTGAATCAAATGAACACGTCATGCGCATCATTGAGAGGATCGTTTCTCCTCTCGGCCGCCGTGTAGATGAGAGCAGCCCTTACGTGGACGCCCGTTTGCCGGACGGCTCGCGTGTGAATGCCGTCATTCCGCCCATCTCACTGGTTGGACCGGTGATCACCATCCGTAAATTTGCCCGCAACCCAATTACGGTGGACCAGATGATCCAGTTTGGATCCATTACACCTGAGGCGGTCCAATTTCTGGATGCCTGTGTCAAGGCTCGCCTGAACATCGTGATTTCCGGCGGTACCGGTTCCGGGAAAACCACCCTTCTGAATGTCCTCTCCGGGTTTATCCCCGCTGATGAACGCATTTTGACCATTGAGAACGCGGCCGAACTCCAGCTTCGCCAGGAGCACGTCGTCACGCTGGAATCGCGCCCGATGAACATTGAAGGCAAGGGTGAAATCACCATCCGCGCCTTGGTGGTCAATGCCCTCCGAATGCGCCCCGACCGCATTATCGTCGGTGAAATTCGTGATGAAGCCGCCCTGGATATGCTCCAGGCGATGAATACCGGTCATGATGGTTCCATGACCACCTGCCACTCCAACAGCCCGCGCGATACCCTCGCCCGTCTGGAAACCATGACCATGATGGCGGGGATGGAACTTCCCATCCGGGCGATCCGCGAACAGATCGCTTCCGCCATCAACCTGGTGATTCACCAGGAGCGTATGCGCGACGGTACCCGCAAGGTCACCAACATCACTGAAGTGACCGGCATGGAAGGCGAAGTGATTACCATGACCGACATCTTCGTCTTTGAACAGCAGGGCATGGAGAACGGCAAAGTGATCGGGCGCCTGCGGCCCACGGGCCTGCGTCCTAAATTTATGGATCGAATCGAGGATGCCGGTATTCACCTGCCGATTACTGTCTTTGGGGCAGGGCGTCGGTAAATCGGCTTGATCAAATAGGTGCTGCTTATGAACCTGACACTCGTACTCATCGTCGGCGGCGTTGTAGCGGTTCTTCTATTGCTGATCGGTATTGCGGTTACCGTCTCCAGCAGCCGCACAGAAGTCGAAGAACGTATGGGTCGTTATGTTGAACCCGCCAAACAGAAGGCCAGCGCGGAAACAGAGCGGGTGCGCAGCACTCCGCTGACTACCTGGCTTAACTCCAAGGTCGCCGGTTCTTCCTTTGGCGAACGCATCGCCCGCGACCTTGCCCGGGCGGACCTGAAATTGAAGCCGGGCGAATATGTCGCCACAATGATCATCGCTGCCATCGGGGTTGGGTTCGTCGCCTGGTACATTGGCGGCCAGTCTGTCCTCTTCGGTTTGGTGGGTGTGGTCATCGGCCTCATCTTGCCTGGCGGCTATGTAAAAAGGCAGCAGGAAAAACGGCTGCATAAATTTGACGAACAGCTCGGGGATATGCTCAACCTGATGGTCAACGGTTTGCGCGCCGGATACTCGACCATGCAGGCGATGGAAGCCATCAGCAAGGAGCTCCCGCCCCCGATTTGCGATGAATTCCGCCGCGTTGTTCAGGAAATGCAGCTCGGCGTGCCGATGGAGCGCGCCCTGGAGAACCTGCTCCGCCGCATCCCCTCTCCGGATCTCGATCTGGTGATTACCGCGATCAATGTCCAGCGCGAGGTTGGCGGCAACCTCGCCGAAATTCTGGATACGATCTCCTTCACCATTCGCGAGCGGGTTCGAATTAAAGGCGAAATTCGCGTCCTGACCTCTCAGGTTTCCTACTCGGGCAAATTTCTCTCCCTCCTGCCGCTGATCGTGATCGGCATCCTTTACCTGCTGAACCGCGATTATATTAGCGAATTCTGGCACCCGGATGTGAATAAAAACTTCCCCTGCGGGTATTTAGCCCTCGGGGTGGCGGGTCTGCTCATTATTATTGGCTATTTTGTCATGCAGAAAGTTGGCGAAGTCGAGATTTAACGAGGCATTCCAATGGTCGTGATCATAATCATCGCCTTAATCGTCATCATCGGCGCGGGGGTGCTGGTCGCAATCGGGCTGCGCAATCCCCAGTCCACCCAGGATGATACCGAATTGATCGCCCGCCTGGAAGAATTCGCCCAGCGCGGCGAACAGGTTGACCTGGAAAAGATCGAGATGGCTCAGCCTTTCACCGAGCGCGTCATTTACCCGATCGCGCGGAAACTGGGTGAAATCGCCATCCGGTTCACCCCCCAGAACGCCCTGCAATCAATTAACAGAAAGCTTGAACTGGCCGGCAGCCCCGGCAACATTGACCCCACCATCTTTCTCGCCGGTCAATTTATCATGGCGGGCGTGTTTGGCGGTTTAATGCTGCTGGTTTTCACCTTCGGACGGATGAGCTGGAGCCCTGCCCTTAAACTGATCCTTGGGCTGGGCCTGACGGTACTTGGCTTCTTCTTCCCGGAACTGTATATCCGTTCCAAAATCAGCCGGCGTCAGCGTGAAGTGCGCAAAGCAATGCCGGATGCCCTTGACCTGCTCACCATCTGCGTCGAGGCCGGTCTGGGGTTTGACGCTGCCATGGCGAAAGTGTCCGAAAAATGGCAGACGGATCTCTCTTTGATGTTCGCCCGCGTCATTCGCGAAGTTCAGCTGGGGAAGCTGCGCCGCGAAGCGCTGCGGGATATGGCTGACCGCATCGGCATTCCCGAATTAACCTCATTTGTGGCCGCGGTCATCCAGTCTGAATTGCTCGGCGTCTCCATGGCGCGCGTATTGCGGGTTCAGTCCGATCAAATGCGCGTCAAACGCCGCCAGCACGCTGAGGAAGAAGCCCATAAGGCGCCCTTAAAAATGCTGATCCCCATGGCGCTGTTGATCTTCCCGGCTTTAATGGTAACCCTGCTCTCGCCAGCTGCGTTGCGGCTGATTCGTTCGGATGTGTTAAGCGCCCTGGTCCCCTGATTCCGCAGGAGGTCAAACGTTGAGGCTGGCTGCCCCGGGTCCGCCAACGCTTTCAAAATTTTACCGGTCCGCCTGGTGGGTGATCGACCTGCTCTATCCGCCACACTGCGCTGGCTGCGGCCAGCCTGGCGTGCGCTGGTGTCAGGAATGCCGTGCGGCGGCCAAGGAAATACATCAGCCCGTTTGCCCTGTTTGCGGCCAGCCGCAAACAGGGTTTTCTTTATGCGCCAACTGCCAGACGGACGCGCCGCGTTACACAGCCCTGCGCTCCTGCCTGTTTTTTAGCGGGGTTGTGCGTCAGGCGATTCACCGCCTTAAGTACCACCGCGACCTTGGCGCCGCTGAGATGCTGTCGGAATACCTGGTTCGCAAATACCAGACCCTTGACTGGCAGGTGGATGTGGTGGTTCCGGTGCCGCTTTCATCAGCACATCTGCGGCAGCGCGGGTATAACCAGGCCGCTTTCCTCGCGCTCCCGTTCGCTCTGCGCTGCGGTCTTCCCTATCAGCCGTCCATCCTGCGGCGCTCGCGCTCGACCGCTTCTCAGGTTGGATTGTCCATTTCCGCGCGCCGCGAAAATGTGCGCGGAGCGTTTACCGCCAGGGCGCCGCTGACGGTCGGGAAGAAGATCTTGCTGATTGATGACGTGGCTACCACAGGCGCGACCATGGATGCCTGCGCCGCCGCCCTGCTGCACGCCGGAGCGGACAGCGTCTATGCCCTCACCCTGGCCCATGCGCTGCGCAGAGAACAGCAGGTTTGAAATGCGCGAATCATTCAGGTTTGTCCAGGTCGGAGAACGAATAAATCCTTGAAGAAGGATTTGAAAATTCTCCAGCCTGATGTATCATAAGAACAGGAGGATCCTATGGCAGTCAAAATTGACATCTACGCAAAGAGTATGGAAGTGACCGACCGCATTAAGGAGTACGTGGAGAAGAAACTTTCCAAGCTCGACCGTTTCATCTCCGACATTGATGAAACCAGGGTGGATCTGGCCTATGTGAAATCAGCGCGCAGCTCAAATGACCGCCAGGTCGCGCAGATCACTATGCGTGGAAAAGGTTATATCCTCAGGGTCGAGGAACGCGCTGCGGATATCTTCGCTGCGATTGACCTGGCTGTTGAAAAGATGCAGCGCCAGGTGGAACGCCTGAAAGGGAAGCGCGCCCGCGGCCGCGGCGATGGCACTCCCGCGTCCGAAGTTGCCCCCATCAGCGAGGCGCCGGTTGAAGTCGAAAGCGGCCCGGTCATCGCCCGCCGCAAGCAGTTCACCCTTGTTCCCATGGACGAGATGGAAGCCATCGAGCAAATGCAGCTGCTGGGCCACGAAGATTTCTTCATCTTTTTTAACGCCAATACCAGTAAAATCAATGTGCTTTATACCCGGCGCGACGGCACCTACGGGTTGATTGAACCCAATATTGGTTAATCGCCCAGCCAATCGTTTTTAACCGAACCGTCTGGCGGTCTGCCGGGGCAGACCGCCTGATCTTTTTCGGGTACAGCCGGCCCTCATGATTAAATCCGCATGAGTCTTTCAGAATTCTCTTGAAACTGCGCGGCAGTCGTGATAAGATAAAACCGACCGGTCGGTCTAATTTTAGGAGCAAACATGCAGCCGCGCAGCGAAGAAACCCACCGCCAGATCCTCTCTTCCGCCCTGACCCTTTTTTCTCAAAACGGTTATGACGCCACAGGCGTGGCTGAAATTTGCCGCGCCGCCAAAGTAAGCAAGGGCGCGTTTTATCACCATTTCCCCTCAAAGCAGGCTTTGTTTACCGCCCTGCTGGATGACTGGCTGGCTGAGATTACCCGGTCGCTCAATCAACTCGATCGGCCGGACTTGACCGTTCCCCAGCGTCTGCTGGCCATGGTTGATCAGTTTGGCCCGGTGTTCCAGGCCGCGGATGGCCGTTTGCCCATGTTTTTGGAATTCTGGATCCAGGCTCAGCGCGACCCGGCCATCTGGCAGATGACGATTGAGCCGTACCACCGCTTTCAGGAATATTTCGCTGGGCTGCTCGAGCAGGGGATCCGTGAAGGTTCGCTCCAGCCGCTAGATGCGCGCGCAGCCTCCCGGGCGATCGTCGCCCTCGCGGTGGGGATTTTACTCCAGGGCTTGCTGGACCCCGGCGCTGCTCGCTGGGATCAGGTCCTGCGCGGCGCTCTGGTTGATCTTCTTGAAGGAATGAGCAGGAGGAAAATATGAATCTGGTAACTGGTGCCACCGGCCATATCGGCAACGTCCTTGTCCGCGAATTGGTCGCCCGGGGCAAAACGGTGCGCGCTATGGTGATGCCCGGCGAAGACCGCGCCTCGCTGGAAGGGCTGCCGGTTGAAATCGTCGAGGCGGATATCCTCGACCGTCAGGCGCTGGATCGGGTCATGCAGGGAGTCAGTGTGGTCTACCACCTGGCCGGGGTCATTTCCATCCTTCCCGGAAAAGACGACATTGTTCGGAAAATTAATATTCTGGGGACCCAGAATGTCCTTCAGGCTGCCCGGGCAGCCGGTGTGCGCCGGCTGCTCTACACCAGTTCGATCCACGCGCTTTCACGGACGGATCACCGCGGGTATATTGATGAAAATGTTCCCTTTGACCCGAATAATCCCCTCGGAGAGTACGACCGCTCCAAAGCGGAAGCCTCTCTGGAAGTGATGCGCGCCGTCCGCGACGGACTGGAAGCGGTGGTGGTTTGCCCCACCGGAGTGGTTGGGCCCTATGATTACCGCGGATCTGAGATGGGCTTGCTGTTTGTTGACTGGATGGAAGACAAGCCCAATGTCTTGATTGACGGCGCGTTTGATTTTGTGGATGTCCGGGATGTGGCTGCCGGCATGATCCTGGCCGCCGAAAAAGGGGTGCCGGGCGATTTATACATCCTCTCCGGCGAGCAGATCAGCCTGGTGACGATGATGAAAATCGTAAAAGCCCTGCTGCGCCTGCCGGTGCGGCTGGTGAAAATCCCCCTGCCGCTGGCGCGCCTTTTTGCGCATTTAGCCCTGTGGTATTACAAAATTACGCGCACGAAACCGCGCTTTACGCCTTATTCGGTGGAAACCGTGGCGGATTCAACCCCGGTCAGTCGGGAAAAAGCGCGCCTGCAGCTTGGCTATAACCCGCGCTCGCTGGCGGTGACCATCGCTGATACCGTCGAGTGGTGGAAAAATCACCGCGCGCTGGCCAGCGTGAAACTGCGCGGCCGGTAAACGCCTGTGACCGCCTCCTGGAGCTTCTGGCAGGGTAAAACTGCCCTGGTTACTGGCGCTTCTGCGGGGATCGGGCTGCAGATCGCGCGCGCCCTGGCAGCGCGCGGATTGAATCTGATCCTCACCGCCCGCCGCGAAGACCGCCTCGCCGTCCTGGCGCGCAGCCTTGAGGCGGAGGGCTGCCAGGTATCGGTGATTCCCGCGGATCTCTCCCGCGTGGAGGATGTTGCCCGTCTGGCTGAGGCTGCTCTGGCTCATCCGGGCGGCGTGGATGTTCTGATTAACAACGCGGGTTTGGGTTGGTACGGTTATTATTCGGACATGCCGTTGGCGGTTTTGAACGAATTGATGGCGGTCAACGTTTATGCGCCAGTTTTACTCACCCGTCTCCTGCTGCCTCCGATGATCCAGCGTCGTTGCGGCAGAATTATCAACATCTCGTCCATCTCCGCGGCCATTCCCAGCCAGGGCATCGTGCTGTACGGCGCATCAAAAGCATTCCTTGATTCTTTTACCACTTCTCTCCACCGCGAGCTGCGCGGCAACGGCGTCTCTGTCTGTGAGGTCCGCCCCGGCCCCGTGACCAGCGAGTTCTATGCCAGATCCGCTTCAAGGGAGGGCGGGCGGCGCGTTCCTGCCGAGCGCTTTGCCGTTTCAGCAGAACGGGTGGCCGCCCGGGCGGTGCGCTTGCTGCCGTATCCCCGCCGCGTCACAAATGTGCCCGCGCTGCTGGGTGCTGTTCCCTGGCTGGAACTTACCTTTGGCTGGCTGATTGATCGCCTCGGGCCGCTGCTCCTGCGCCGATCCCACCCGTCGAAAACCCTGCCTGAATAGGGTTGAATTGCCGTCTTGTCATCAGGTACGGGAGAGGCTATAATTCACGGGTTGAATCAGCACTTCAGGAAGGCAAAACATGATAGATGTAAATGATCTTCGTAAAGGCGTGACCTTTGAGCTGGAAGGTAATCTGTTCAAGGTGCTGGATTACTCCCATCACAAACCCGGCCGCGGGAACGCCACCATCCGCGTCAAGGCTCGCAACCTGCGCACCGGCGCCACCATTGAGAAAACATTCCAGTCCGGTCAGAGTGTCCAGGAGGCCCGCCTTGAGTTTATTAACGCCCAGTATCTTTACAACGACGGCGAAACCTACTATTTCATGAATCAGGAGACTTTTGATCAGCCCGGTGTTAGCAAGGAAGCCATGGGCAGCTCCGCTGGTTTCTTGAAAGAAGGTATGGAAGTTAAAATCACCTATTACCAGAATGAGCCGATTGATATCGAACTTCCGACCACGGTGGACTTACTGGTAACCGAGGCTGAAAATGCTGTGCGCGGTGATACCGCCACCGGCGTTACCAAAAAGGTTATTGTTGAGACCGGTATGCAGGTGGATACTCCTTACTTTGTTACCGCCGGCGATATCATCCGCGTGGATACCCGCACGGGTGCTTACGTAACCCGCGTGCAAAACTAGGCGGACGGATCGAAAAGCAAACCGGGACGGGCTGTCTGAGAAGACAGCCCGCACTGTAACAGGAGCGATTATGCGCACGCCAGCGGGCGTTGAGTGCCCTTATTTTTACGGGGATTATTACCGCGGAAGAAAACGCGAAGAATGCCGCCTGATCGGCAAAGCGGCACCTCCCAATCACTGGACCCCCGATCTGTGTAAGACCTGCCGGGTTCCTGCAATTTCCCGGGCAAACGCCTGCAAAAATCTGGTCCTTGAAGCCAGGGTCAACCGCCGATTTTTTGGGTTAAGCCGCGGCGTTGCGGTTACCGCCTACTGCCTGAAAACTGCCGCTCCGGTGGCTGAGCCAGAAATCGGCTGCGGAGAGTGTCACCTGGAATTTGAGCCGCCCGGGGAGTCATAACCGCCCATGATTGTCCTGATTGACCTGGATGACACCCTCCTCACCAATGATATGAGCCGTTTTCAGGGCTTCTACCTGAAATTGCTGGCGGACGCGCTCGGCGCGCTGGTGCCTGCCAGCGATGTTGTTCCGCAGGTTTTGGATGCCACCCGTAAAATGGTGACCAAGACGGCCGTTGCCGGCACGCTGGAGGAAGTCTTTGACCGCGCGTTTTATCCCGCTCTGAATACCACCCGGGCTGCGCTGCAGCCAGCCATTGACCGCTTCTACACCGAGGTGTTTCCCACCCTCCAGACGCTGACTTCCCCGCGGCCTGATATGGCAGCGCTGGTTCAACAGATGTTCGCCCGGGGTTGGAAGGTGGCAGTGGCCACCAAACCGCTCTTTCCGCGCACAGCCGTGGTCCAGCGCCTCGGCTGGGCCGGGTTGACGGCGGAAACCGGCCGTTTTTCGCAGATTTCAACTTACGAGTTTTTTCATTTCAGCAAACCCAACCCTGCCTTCTTCGCTGAAATGCTTTACCAACTGGGCTGGCCCGAAGAACCGGCTGTCATGATTGGCAACGACCTTGAAGATGACATCCTCCCGGCGGTCACGCTGGGGCTGCCGGCCTTTCTCCTCCTTGCGCAGGATGCTCACGCGCCCGCCCCGCTTCCTTCTCTGGCGGCTGCCGGTCGGGCAGACCAGATTTGGCCCTGGCTGCTGCAGCGCTCGGCTGAAAAACCGCCGGAACTACCTGCCTCGCCAGCGTCCCTGCTGGCTCGCCTGCGCGCCTTCCCGGCGGCCGCGGATACCTTGATTCGGAAAACCGCCTCGCCCGATCTGAAATTTCGTCCATCAGCTGCCGACTGGAGCCTGACGGAAATTCTTTGCCATATCCGCGATGTGGATCTCGAAGTTAACATCCCCCGTTTTCAAAAGATTTTGACCCAGGACAGCCCCTTCCTGCCCGGGATCGAGACTGACGGCTGGGTGAAAGACCGCGGCTGCCAGAATGAAGACGGCCATGCGGCGTTACAGGGAATGATTCACGCCCGCCAGACCTTGCTGGAAACGCTGGAACCGCTGCCGGCTCAGGAATGGTACCGTCCCGCCCGCCACGCCATTTTTGGTCCCACGTTGCTGGCTGAACTGGCAGGCTTCATCACCTTGCACGACCGGACTCATATTCAACAGATCGCCGCGCTGTTGCAACCCCGTTAGTCACGTTCCCGGCTGTTTTTCTGCGCCGCCGCTTTTTGCGGAACACATCTAAAAGAATCCAGAATCCGGCGCCCGGTTTCTTCATTCGCATTCTGCTCGGATCCGAAAAATTCAGGTTGTGAACGATAGTACTGCCGCGGCGTAAAATTACTACCCTTTAGTTATTAATCAGAATAATCCAGCCTGAAGGAGAGGAACCCCGAGCCGCCCGGCTGCTGCCGGCTCAGCCAGCCGCGCAGGTGGCGGCAGCGGGATTTCTTCTTCCCCCAAACCTCTGCGGGCAAATCCGCTTAACCTGCTTCTGCGGCTCCATTTGCCCGCGGCGGGACCCCCTTCAGCTCATTCTCGCTGCCAATGAATTTCCGGTCAATGATTGGCGCTTCTTTACGGGTTATTCCTGCCTCCTTATTACCGGCGCGCCTGCCCGGTCTATAAGAACCGTCTTAGAAACATGCGATTGCTTATATATTCTCTATCCGGTCAGGTATAAGATTGGTATAATCCCTGTTAAGTAGTCCACTTCGGACCAATGGCTGGAGGTATTCGTGAATTCGCGAAATCAATCGTATATTATTTACCTGCTGCTTTTTGTGGCGATAATCGCCATGATTGTCGTCAACATGAACCGTTCCGCATCAAGCGAACCGCTGACGATCAATCAGCTTGCTTATGATGTGCAGCAGGGGAAGGTCAGCCGAATTACCGTTGATGAAAACCGGTTGACGGTGGTGTACAAAGGGGATCAAAATATTGAGCGGACGACCAATAAAGACCCGAATAGCGACCTGGTAACGCAGCTGTTGGCGCTGGGGGTCACGCCGGAAGAATTATCCCCCCAGAAAGGGATAAATATTGAAATCAAGCCGCCCTCCGCCTGGGTCGGCATCTTATCGGTTCTGTCGTACCTTCTTCCTTTCCTTATCCTGGCTGGCGCGTTCTTCTTCATTTTCCGCCAGGCTCAGGGCAGCAACAACGCCGCCATGTCTTTCGGCAAATCCCGCGCCCGCATGTTTACTGGCGACCATCCGACTGTGACTTTCAGTGATGTCGCCGGCGTGGATGAAGCCAAAGAAGAGCTGCGCGAAGTGGTCGAGTTCTTGCGCGAGCCGCAAAAATTTATTCAACTCGGCGCGCGTATTCCCAAAGGCGTTTTACTGGTTGGGCCTCCGGGCACCGGCAAGACGCTGATGGCAAAAGCCGTGTCCGGCGAAGCCGGTGTTCCTTTCTTCTCCATTTCTGGTTCTGAATTTGTCGAGATGTTTGTGGGTGTTGGCGCCAGCCGTGTGCGCGATCTCTTTGACCAGGCAAAACGCCACTCTCCCTGCATTGTGTTTGTGGATGAGATTGACGCGGTCGGCCGCCAGCGAGGAGCCGGGCTGGGCGGCTCTCACGATGAACGCGAACAGACCCTCAACCAGATGCTCGTGGAGATGGATGGGTTTGATACCGACACCAATATCATCATCATGGCGGCCACCAACCGCCCTGATATCCTGGATCCCGCTCTTCTGCGGCCAGGCCGCTTTGACCGCCGTGTGGTGCTCGACCGCCCGGATGTTCGCGGCCGTGAAATGATCCTCAAAGTGCATGTCAAAGGTAAACCCCTCGAGCCGAATGTGGATTTAACCCAGCTCGCCCGCGCTACCCCCGGTTTTGTCGGCGCGGATCTGGAAAATCTGGTTAATGAAGCCGCCATTCTGGCCGCTCGCCGAAACAAAAAGGTCATTGGGCAGGCAGAATTTGAGGAATCGATCGAGCGCGTCATCGCCGGCCCAGAACGGAAGAGCCGCCTGATAACCGCGGACGAAAAACGGATTGTGGCTTACCACGAAGCCGGTCACGCGGTGGTCATGAACGCCCTGCCGCTGGCAAACCCGGTTCAAAAGGTCACCATCGTGGCTCGCGGGATGGCGGGAGGCTACACCCTCGCTCTCCCGTCCGAGGATATCACCCTCATGTCGCGCAAAAAACTGATGAGCGAGATGATCAGCCTGCTGGGCGGCCGGGCAGCGGAAGAAATCGTGTTTGATGACATCACCTCCGGCGCGTCCAACGACATCGAGCGCGTGACCCAACTGGCCCGTAACATGGTTACCCGTCTGGGAATGAGCAAAGAGCTTGGCCCCATGGTGTACGGTCAAAAAGAAGAATTGATTTTCCTCGGACGCGAAATATCCGAGCAGCGCGATTACTCGGAGCAGGTCGCCGAACAGATTGACCGTGAGGTGAAAACCCTGGTCAGCGAGGCGTACCAACAGGCGCTTGAAATCTTGCGGAAATACCGCGCGGAACTGGATGCTGTCGCCAACCGCCTCCTCGAAATCGAGACCCTCACGAAGGAAGAGTTTGAAAAAATCTTCCCTCCGCCTCAACCCAAAGCCAGCGGAACCCCGGTACCCTTGGCCGTTTAGCGTGGTCGAAAATTCTGGCGGGAGATCTGAAATCCAGGTCTCCCGCCTTTTCGTTATACGAACATTCTACAAAAAATGGGAGATTTTTCGGTTCTTTGATATACTTTCCCTACTGAGAGGCACCATGCCTGAGAATCATCTGCTCAAATCGCGAAAATCGGATCATATCCGCATCAATCTCGAGGAAGATGTTCGTTCCGGCCTGACCACAGGCCTCGAAAATTACCGCCTGGTTCACCGCGCGTTACCGGAAACTGACCTGGCGAAGATCGATCTCTCCCAGACTCTCTTTGGCCGCCCGGTTAAACTGCCGCTGTTGATTTCCTCAATGACAGGCGGCACTCCTGAAGCCGGGATGATAAACCGCCGCCTGGCTGAGGCTGCCCAGCAGACCGGCATCGCCATGGGCCTTGGCTCTCAGCGGGCTGCAATTGAGCACCCGGAACTGGCGGATACCTTTGCCGTCCGCTCTGCTGCGCCAGATATCCTCCTTTTTGCCAACCTCGGCGCGGTTCAGTTAAACGCTGGCTACGGGCTGGCGGAATGTCAGCGCGCGGTCGAGATGGCCGGCGCGGACGCGCTGATCCTGCATCTTAATCCCCTGCAGGAAGCCCTGCAGCCCGAAGGCGATCATAACTGGCGCGGTTTGCTCTTGAAGATAGAAGGATTATGCCGCTCTCTCCCCGTTCCGGTTATTGTAAAAGAAGTGGGGTGGGGGATATCCGCCGGGGTTGCGCGCCAGCTCGCGGATGCCGGGGTGAGCGCCATTGATGCGGCCGGCGCCGGGGGAACATCCTGGTCGCAGGTGGAGCGGTTCCGCCTGCAGGATCCGCTGTTGATAGAAGTCGCGGATGCCTTTCGCGCTTGGGGTTTGCCGACCGCCGAGTCATTGCTCCAGATCCGCCAGGCCGCGCCGCACCTGCCTGTGTTCGCTTCCGGCGGCCTGCTCAACGGTGTGGATGCTGCCAAATGCCTGGCGCTCGGCGCGACCCTCACCGGTATGGCGGCTGCTTTTCTCAAAGCGGCCGCGGTATCCACCGAGGCGGTGTTAGACCGCGTCTTTGTGTTTCGCCGCCAGCTTGAAATTGCCGCCTTTGCCAGCGGGTCTCAAACATTATCCGAGCTGCGGGACGGCACCCGCATTGTCAAAATCGAGCGTTGATATGACCGATCCTGTCGCTGAAATGATCCCCGCGGTTGAATCGGAAATGCGGTCACTGCTATCCGGCGCGTTTCTCTCCCGTGAAGCCGGGCTGGCGGAAATGTTGTGGCACCACCTCGGCTGGTATCCAGACGGGCGCCCGGATGAGCCAGGCGGAAAACGCATTCGCCCGGTTTTACTCCTGCTCGCGGTTGAAGCGGCCGGCGGTAACTGGAATGCTGCCCTTCCGGCAGCCGCGGCGGTGGAACTGCTGCATAATTTTTCACTGATCCATGATGATGTTCAAGACCGCTCCGATACCCGCCGCGGCAGGCCGACTGTCTGGGTTCGCTGGGGGAAAGCTCAGGCGATCAATGCCGGCGACGCGATGTTTACCCTCGCCCATCTGGCGCTCCCGCGTCTGGCGCCCGCTTATCCGGCCGAGCTCATCCTCCAGGTGCTTCAAACTCTGGATGAAACCTGCCTGCGCCTCACCGGCGGGCAGTACCTTGACCTGTCATTTGAACGTCTTCCGGCGGTTTCCCTGGATCAGTACCGTGAAATGATCGCCGGAAAGACCGGCGCGCTGATCGCCTGCAGCGCCAGAATTGGCGGATTGCTCGGCGGCGCTGATCCAGAACGGTTGCGCGCCTGGGAATGGTTTGGCAGTCTGTTAGGTGAAGCCTTTCAAATCTGGGATGACTGGCTGGGAATCTGGGGCGACTCAGCCCTCACCGGAAAATCATCCGCTTCTGATCTGGCTGCCGGCAAGAAAACCTACCCGGTGTGTATTGGTCTGGAAAAAAGTCCGCGCTTCCGCTCGCGCTGGCAGCAGGGTCCGATCCCCGCTCAAGACGTTCCCGCTCTTGCCGCCGTCCTGGAAGAAGACGGCATCAAGGCGGAAGTGCTTACCCGTACCGAACAGGCCACTGCTGAAGCGCTCAAGGCGCTTCATCTGGCGGCGCCCGAAGGGTTCGCCCGCGATACCCTTGAAAACCTATCTTTATCGCTCATTGGGCGAGTCAAATAATATCGAGGACCACCATGGAAGACAATAACAAACGCAATCAAGCCATCTATAAAGCTGCTGAACTATTTGATGACAGCGTGCTGGATACTTCAGCGATCGAACAATCGGTGCTGACCATGTTGAAGGCTTTTGGTGAAAATCCAAACCGCGACGGTTTGAAGCGAACGCCGAACCGCGTGGCGAGAATGTATGATGAATTGTTGGCAGGCTACCGCGTTGATCCGGTCGCTCTGGTTAACGATGCCTTGTTTGAAGTGGAATATGACGAAATGGTGTTGGTGCGCGACATTGAATATTATTCTCTCTGCGAGCACCACATGCTGCCTTTTTTGGGCCGGGCGCATGTCGCCTACATTCCCAAAGGCCGGGTGATTGGTCTGTCCAAAATCCCCCGCATCGTGGATATGTTCTCCCGCCGCCTTCAGGTGCAGGAGCGCATGACCCGTCAGATCGCTGATTTTCTCTATGAATTGCTTGAGCCGCGCGGTGTCGCGGTGGTGATTGAAGGCCTGCACCTCTGCTCGATGATCCGGGGGGTAAAAAAGCATGACTCGCGCATGACCACCTCAACCATGTTAGGCGCCTTTAAAACCGACCTGGCGCTGCGCATGGAATTTCTGGATAATATCTCGCGCAGTGCGGAGCCGCTGCACTTCTAATCGAAAAATCAGAGACCGGCAGCCGCCGGTCTCATTTTTTACTCTTTTCGAAAGGCTGTTCCAACATCAGGCCTGGCTTTGATATACAGATGCTCGCGCATTTCCCTGGCCGCCTCGAACAACATCTGGCAGGTAAGCGGATGTTCCAGGTTTGGAAGCAGTTCCGCCAGCGGGACGGCGATAAAAATCCGCTGCCACAGGCTCTCTTCCAGGATCTCCCCGTCAAAAATTAAAATATCGAGGTCAATCGTCCGCGGCGCGTTCTTGTCCGCGCTGCGCACCCTGCCCAGTTCGGCTTCAATTTTTCGCAAGATTTTGAACTTAAGATCCACCGCTGAGTGATTGGTGCCGATCAGAGCTGCGGCGTTAAGAAAATTCGGGCCCGGTGACCCTTCTGCCAGGGTCTCCCAGGCTTGCGATACTGCCAGCAGGTCGCATTCCCGGGCCAGCTTTTCCAGCGCCAGGCGTAAGTTTTTTTCTGGTTCGATGTTTGAACCGAGCACCAGATAGGCGCGGTGCCTGGTCGCGGACGGCATCACGGCCTCACAATTTGCACACCCACCGAACGCGCGAAGCGCACCGCTCCCGGTTTCTCGACCCTCACTTTCACGCTGGCGACCTTCGGCTCCTCCAGACAAATCCTGGCGATATCCTCGGCCAGGGCTTCGACGGTGTAGCGGTCGGCTGACTCAGCGTAAGCGATAACTTTCTTCGCCACCGTGCGGTAATTGATGCAGTCGTCAATCCGGTCGCTCTCGCCGCCTTTGTGCGATTCCGTGTACAGCACAATGTTGATCAGGATATCCTGCCGGTTGGCGCGTTCATGGTCGCTGATGCCAATTACCCCGCGGATCAACAGGTCGTTAATAAAAATCTCGTCCATTGATTGCTCCTCGATGTTAGATGATGTGTCTGCCGCCGTCCACGTGGATGACTTCACCGGTGATATACTCCGGCCCCCCCAGCAGGAACAGCAGGGTATCGGTCACTTCTTCAATCATTGCCCAGCGTCTGGCAGGTACCTGCGCCAGAATTCCCGCGCTGTCCGCCCCGTCAGCCGGCGGCAGGATCGCCCCCAGCGCGATCCCGTTGACGCAGATGCGCGGCGCCAGCGCTTCCGCCAGAGAGCGCGTCAGCGCGGCAAGACCGGCTTTGCTGATCGTGTAAGGCAGATGATCCGCCCCCGGCCTGAGCGCGCGCCAGTCCAGAATGTTCACAATCCGGCCGGCTTGATCCCCTTTGAACATGCGGGCAAACGCCTGACACAGCAGGAAAGGCGCGGTCAGGTTGATATCCAGATGGCGCTGCCAGGCTTCCAGGCTGCTTTCCTGCCATCCCAGCGGCTCGAAAATAGCCGCGTTGTTCACCAACCCGTCCAGCGGTGACAGACGCCAGGCCGCCTCCATCAGGTCAACCGCCTGGCGCGGCGCGGAAAAATCAGCCTGCAATGCCCAGGCTTTACGCCCCATGCGCTGCACCTCGCTGACCACCTGGTCGGCTTCCCTCGGCGACTGGCTGTGGTGCACCACCACATTACCGCCCGCCTTTCCAACCGCCAGGGCCAGCGCCCGCCCCACTCTGCGGGCCCCGCCAGTTATCAGAATGGTCTTACCTTCCAGATTCATTGTTCTTCTCCTCCGCGCTGTTTAACCGCCGGTATAAGAGAACCAGGAACACAGCCAGCAGGAACAAAGCGCCAAAACGGGTTCTCAAGATTTCGCTCGGAAGCAGCCCGCTCTGGTCCTGGAAGGGCAGGATGATCAGGGATAATCCAACTTCTGCCGCTGCCAGGCTTAAAAAGCGCACCCCGCTCACCGGCGTTTTTGGTCTGCGCGGCCAAAATAACGCCACCAGCAGCCCGGTCCCCGCGGTCCAGTAAATCCCGGTGGGGTGGCGCGCGGCGCCGTATTGTTCCAGCCCCCAGGGCAGGCTGGTCGGGATGCCGCTGCTGCTGCCGCTGGCCAGCCCGGCGAGGGCCAGAAAAAAAGCCATCCCCGCCAGCCCAGGAGCGAGCAGATCGGCCAGGTCAAACAGGGGAATGGCGCGCCGCTGGCCCAGAATCAGCAGCGCGAAAACAGCACAGATCCAACCGCTGGCGCTGTCCAGCATCGTCGGAGTGGGCAGCAGCGCGTTCCACGGCTGCGCGCTGAACGCCGCCGGGTAGCGCAGCACAAAACCGATGCGCGCGCCAACCAGCCCGGCCAGGGCTGCCACAAAGATCATGCTTGAAACCGCTTCTTTATGCTGCGGCGCCTGCTTTTTAGCCTGCGCCTCGGCCAGCAGCCCCGCCGCGTAGATGCCCAGCAGGAACAATAACCCGCCGCTCTGGATCGCCAGCGGACCAATTTGGATCACCGGAAACATTAGCGTCCCTCCAGCAGGCTGGCCGCCTTGGCGCGCAGCAGCGCCTCGCTCAGCGGTCCGCCGATGATCACGTCCTCGATGATGCCATCAGCCCGGATAAAATAGGTGGTCGGTAGAGCCTGCAGCAGATAGAGGTCCGATACTTCCCCGCGCTCGTCAAATACGATCCGAAAGGTAACCCCGTTTTCACTTAAGAAACTGAGCGCTTTCTGGCGTGAATCCTGATCGCTGGCATTCACCCCCAGGATGACCAGCTGATCCCCCAAATCTTCGTGCAGCGCCTGCAGCGCCGGCATTTCCGCCCGGCACGGCCCGCACCAGGACGCCCAGAGGTTTAAGATTACTGGTTTGCCGCGCAGTTCGCTGAGCGTGACGCTTTCCCCGCTGCTGTCGTTTAATGTAAAATCCGGCGCGAGAAAACCGCTCTGCGCGGCGCTGCTGGTTTCTCCGCTGGGTTGCCAGCCAGCGCTCCAGATGGTCCAGATCGCTGCCGCGGTAAAAATTCCCAGGAAAACTAATAACCGTTTTTTCTTTGGTGTCATATTATTTAATCCTATGCGCTGGGCGGGCGGCTGTCAAGTCTGCCGCGCCTTGCGCGTACAGGGATTGCAAGTTGATTTCTCGGCGGGGGTGGCTATAATCAGATTAAATTTATCGTAATTTTAATGAGGAGCCAGCATGAAGAAATTTACCGGTTCATTCGCTTTGCTGCTCGCCGCCGCGATTGTGTTAAGCGCCTGTTCCGCCGCGGGTTCGCCTGCGGTCCAGCCGCCAGCCGCGACCCAACCCATCCCGACCGCGGCAGAAACCCGGCCGGTCTTTACCCAGACCGCCTCCTCGACGGAAGCACCTGTGATGACTGAAACTGCCGCGGTTACCGAAGCGGGCGCTGATGACGAAGTCGAAATCAAAATCGCTGGCTTCGCTTATCTGCCGGCAAGGATTACAGTCAAAGTTGGTACAGTGGTCAAATGGAAGAATGAGGATGGGGCGGCCCACACTGTAACCGCGGAAGGCGGGCTTTTCGACTCCGGTTCGCTCTCAAAAGACCGCGCCTGGGAATTTCGGTTCAATCAAACCGGCAATTTTACCTATTTCTGCCGTTTCCACCCCGATATGCTCGGCAGTGTCGAAGTCGTGCCTTAAAGGTTAAGCCAGCGGGCAGCAGCAGCGGGCAAATCCAGCATTTTTCCCTGTCGTTTGGTGCATTCCGGAAGCGAATCGAGAAACAACCGCCCGTATTTCTTATTTATCAACCGCCGGTCCAGCACGACCACAATCCCCCGGTCAGATTGCGTGCGGATCAGCCGCCCAAATCCCTGCCGGAAGCGCAAAATTGCTTCTGGCAGGCTGTATTCATTAAAGGGGTCTTCAAAAGTTTCAGCCCGCGCGGCGATGATCGGGTCAGAGGGCACGTCAAATGGCAGTTTTGTGATCACCAGCACCGAGAGTGCTTCGCCGGGGATGTCTACCCCCTCCCAGAAGGCGCGCGTGCCGAGCAGTACGGCTTTATCCGCCTCGCGGAAGGTTTCCAACAGGGTATTGGTCGAACTCCCTTCTCCCTGTTCATAGACTTCAATGCCGTGCTTGCTCAATTCTGGCCCGATCGCCCGCGAAGTTTTCTTCAGCTGCGCGTACGAGGTAAACAGCACCAGCATGCGCCCGTTGGTGGCCTGAGCCAGGCGGGTCAACGTGCCTTCCAGCAGGCGCTGGTAACTCCCATCATTCGGTTCGGGAATGTCGTCCACCAGATAGAGCAGTGCGGAGGATTCATAATCAAAGGGCGAGCCCAGGATTAGTTCCTCGGCTTCGTCCGCGTTTAATCGGTTCTTGAGATAATCAAATTCGCCGTTGGCTGTCAGGGTGGCGGATGTTACAATCACACTGGCTTTTTGATGCCAGAGATGCTGTTCCATCAGCGGACCAATATGGATCGGCGCGATTTGCAGCGCGATTTTTCCGCCGTTTGGCCCGATCTCAGCCCAGTACACGTAATTTTCGTTCCCCTGCGACACAAGCGCGGTCAGATTCGCTTCAGTTTCCACCAACCGCCGCAGCAGGGTACCCAGCGCGCCGAGTGAATCTTCCAGTTCATCCGGCGCGTCCTCAGCGTGCTCGCCGGCTGATTTGTGGATTTCCTGCAGCAGACCGGTCAGCAGCGCGAGCGTTTCACGGCAGGAATCCCAGGCGATCTCGACATCTTCCCAGGCGGGTAGGGTGCGTGTAGCCGGTGTAATCCGGGTCTGCTGGCCGTAGGTGCCGACGGGGTAACCTTCGCGCGCGTCTTCTAAGAAATGATCCAGCGCCCGAAAAAATTCGCCAAAATCGTAATCCAGCCGAAAGGCCAGGTCGGTGGCGCGCTGAATCGCCTGGTGATAACCGGCCGTCTCTGAAGGTTTGAGCAGTTTTGCCAGAATGGTGTACAGGCGGCTCAATACCCCGCTGGATAAACCGCCCAGTTCTTTCAGTAAACGCCCCAAATCGGGCTGGGTCACCCGGTACGACAGCGCGCTGGTGGTCGCCGCCTCCAGATGATGCCCTTCATCCACAATCAGATAGTTGTATTCCGGCAGCACCCGGCTGCCAGTTACCACATCCGAAAGCAGCAGGGCGTGGTTGACGATTAAAAGGTGCGCGCTCTGCGCGGCCGTCTTCGCGCGCTGGAATGGGCAGGCGCCTCCCATTCTGCTGGTGCAAACCTCGGCCTTGCAGCCTTCGTCATCCGCTGACAGCCGGTTCCAGATATCCCGCTCAATCGGCCCGTTCAGGTTGATTTCGCCGCGGTCGCCGCTTCCCCCCTGATAAATCCACACCAGCACCTTGCCCAGCACGCGCATCTCATCCGCGTTTTCCGGCGTCCGCTGGCGCATTGCCTCCAGTCGGCGCGGACAGAGGTAATTCGCGCGCCCCTTTAAGACCGCTGTGCGCAAATCCAGCCCCAGGGCAGCCTTGAGATCGGGAATATCCTTGTTGATCAACTGATCCTGCAGCGTGATGGTATTGGTCGAAATCACCACACGCGTGTTGTTGGTCAAGGCCCAGTAAGCCGCCGGAATGAGATATGCGTAAGACTTCCCCGTTCCGGTACCGGCTTCCACCATTAAGTGATTGCCGTTTGAGAGCGCGTCCGCCACCGCGCGCAGCATCTCGACCTGCTGCGGACGGTATTCGTATCCGCTGAAATAATCGGAAAACGGCCCGCCGTGTTCCAGAATGGCTGCCACTTCGTCTGTGTTCAGCGGCTTAGGCTCCTCTGGCAGCGTCAGCGGCGGATACAGCTGCGGAGCCTCTCCAAACAGCGTGGTGTAATCCTGGTTTCTCAGCTGACGGGCGGTGATCGGTTGTTTCACCCTCGTTTTTAGCGCTTCGCGAAAGCCCCAGAACCCGTCCCATTCCAGCGGCTCGCCCAGGCGCACAATCTCGGCCAGCAGCTCGATCGGCAGCGCTTCGGCCATTTCCACCAGGCGCACATACACCGCGTGGGTCAACCGGGCGTCGTCCAGGGCGCGGTGCGAATTGGGAATCAAAATCCCCAGGTTCGCCCCCAGCGTGCCCAGGTTGTAGCGGCTGGAAGTGGGCATCAACACCGCCGCCATCTGGTAGGTGTCCACAACTTCATTCAGCTGCAGGATGTTCAGCTTTTGCAGAAAGCCCAGATCAAAGCGCACGTTCTGCCCCAAGACCGGCGCGGCTCCAACGAAATCCGCCAGGTCCTGCACCACCGCGCGCACCAGCGGGGCGTTGCGAACCATGTCATTTGTGATCCCGGTCAGGTGGCTGATCTCCGGCGGAATGGGCCGGTTCGGGTTGACCAGCGTGGACCATTCTTCCTCGATCCGCGCCCCGTTAAAACGAACCGCCGCGATTTCGATAATCGCGTCGCGATTCGAATCCAGACCGGTGGTTTCAATGTCTATCGCGACCATGCTGGGCATGCGTTCATTATACCAGCAGGCTTTTCCTGATTTATAATAATGTCTGGGAGGGAAGTGACGTGCCAACCATCCTTTCTGTGGATGACGATGCCATCATACTAAAACTGATCTCTGCCGGCCTCACCCGCATCGGCTATCAGGTGCTCACGGCTTCTTCCGGTGCGGCAGCGCTGCAGCAGCTCACCGCTCAGCACGTGGACTGCATCACCCTGGATCTGATGATGCCCGAGATGTCCGGGACGGATGTCCTCGAGCGCCTGTGCGTGCATGAATCCTGGAAATATATCCCCGTGATCGTCGTCACCGCCCGCGGCGATTCGCTCCTCACCATGCGCCAGCTGTATCCTCAGGTGGTCGCCTTGCTGAGTAAGCCTTTCACCATCCCGGCAGTTCAACAGGCGGTTCAATCTGCAATTGGAGATTTATCCTGATATGCTTTCCATCGAAACCAGACACTACACCTTCACCTGCCAGCCGGAAAACGGCACATTTGACCTGCTTCCTTCGCGCCCCGACCTGCCAGCCCTGCGCGGGGCGCGCCTATCCGCCTGTTTCCGCGCGCCGGCCGGCGTCTTTCGCGCGCTTGAGTCTTCCTGGCCGCTGGTTTCGGCGGACCCCGCTGTGGTGCGCGACCCGCATCACGGCCGCCTTCAGACCCTGGTGTTGCGCCTTCAACCCGAGCCCCACGGCCTGGTCTTTACCCTCACATTCGCCCTGCCGGAAGAAGCCCCGCTCTTCTTCTGGAAACTCTCGGTAGAAAATTGCGGAGCGACAGCCGTGTCGGTGGATTGTTTTACCCTTCTCAAAGCTGCCATTCCCCAGGAATTATCGCTTGCACCCTCAACCACCCCCGCGGATCTGGCTTTCTTCGCTTCGGGCTGGCAGTCCTGGTCCTATACAGCCTCATACCGCGCCGGTGAGCACCAGCGCCCCACCCGCCTGGGTCCCTTCCAGGCGCCGATGACGATTAACGCCTCTTCACCCCAGCCCGACCACCGCAACCTCTTCCGTTCGGATTTTTACGCCCTTCTCGCTGACCGCGAACACAATGCTGCCGCCGCCCTGGGCTTTCTTTCTCAGCGCGAACAATTTGGCACGGTCGAAGCCTGGCTCGGCCAACAGCCCTATCTGCGCCTCTACGCCGCTGGAGATGATGCCCGTCTGGACCCCGGCGCTGCGATGACCACCGACTGGGCGGTTTGCGCCCTTGCCCGCCTGGATGCCGATCCGCTCGCCTTCTACCTGGATGCGGCCGCCCGTGAGAACAATGTGCGCCTGCCGGATGAAATTCCGGTTGGCTGGTGCTCCTGGTACCACTTTTACACCAAAGTGACTGTAGCTGATATTCGCCACAACCTGCAGGCGCTGGTGGAACTGAAAGACGAACTGCCGGTGGATCTACTGCAGATTGATGATGGATACGAGACCATCGTGGGCGATTGGTTCACCTTCAAGCCGACCTTCCCATCTGGTATGCGCGCCCTTGCCGAGGAAATTAAAGCCGCCGGCCTGACCCCCGGCATCTGGCAGGCGCCGTTCATCGTCCACCCCAAATCTCGTCTGGCCAGAGAACACCCCGACTGGCTGCTGCGCACCGCCTCTGGCCGCCCGGCCAACGCCGGTTTTGTCTGGAACGCGTTGTGCTATGCCCTTGACCTCACCAATCCGGAGGCGATGCGCTACGCCGAGCAAACCGTCGCGGCTGCCGTGCAGGATTGGGGATACCCCTACCTCAAACTGGACTTTCTCTACGCCGCCGCCCTCAAAGGCCGTTATCAGGACCCCACCAAAACCCGCGCTCAGGTGCTGCGCCGCGGCATGGAACGCCTGCGCGCCGCCGCCGGCCCGGATACCTTTATCCTCGCCTGCGGAGCCCCGCTCGGCTCAGTCCTTGGGCTGGTCGAAGCCAACCGCATCGGCGCGGATGTTTCCGGCACCTGGAAGCCAGCTTTCTTTGGCATCAAGTGGCCTTTCCGCGAAGAGCCTAACATCCCCTGCGCTTCGCTCTCCATTCACAATATTCTCACCCGCGCCCATCTCCACCGCCGCTGGTGGCTCAACGACCCGGATTGCCTCCTTGTCCGCCCCGATACCGAGCTGACCCTCGCCGAGGTTCATTCCCTTGCCACCGCCATCGCCCTCACCGGCGGTTACCTGCTGCTTTCGGATGATCTGCCCCGATTGCCCGCCGAACGGGTCGAAATCGCCCGCGCCCTTTTCCCGTCCATTGACCGCCGTCCGCAGGTGCTCGACTGGCTGGATGCCGAAACCCCTTCCCGCCTGCGCCTTGATCTCGAAGGCCCTGCCGGCCGCTGGACCCTCGCCGCCCTGTTCAACTGGGCGGACCGGCCCGCCCAGGTCGCTTTGAACCCGGCTGATTTTGGCCTGAGCGGCGCCCAAACCCTCTACCACTCCTTCTGGGACGGTCAGGCCGGGGTGATCTCGGCACAGCAGCCGCTGACCCTCACCCTCCCCGCTCACGGCGTGCTCCTAGCTGCCTTACGGCCCTTTACTCCCAGCCTGCCCCAGATTGCCGGCAGCCGCCTGCATGTCTCGCAGGGCAGCGAGATCACCGCGGTCGAGTACACCCGCGAGACGGTCGAAATCAGCCTCTCCCTCCCGCGCCGCGCCGCGGGGGATCTCTGCCTCTCGCTCCCCCGTCCCCCGCTCGAAGCCTGCCTGGACGGCGTCTCCGTCCCCTGGCGCGCCCTCGGCGGCAGCCTCTACGCCTTCCCCCTGGCGTTTACCGGCCAGGCCAGGCTGGTGGTTAGAGTCTAACCCTGAACAATTATGTTTTGCCCGCTTTGGCGGGCTTTTTTATTTGAAGGGTCCGCTGGCCTGGCGGCGACAGGTCTGGTTTTCTCTGCTAAAATTATTTCATCCCTGAATGGTTGATTTTTGGAGGTAGGATGGCTGCGAAAACCTATTTAGACCGATATATCCAGAATTTCACCATGCAAACCGGCGATGTAGCCAACAAAGAAAGGTTGATCTGGGCTATTGAGCGCACACTTCGCGAGGAGGATTTTAAGCTCTTCTTTCTTCTGCCGGTTATGGGCTCGCTGACTGCTGCCCAGCTTCAACGCAAGGCTGCGCGCGCTGGGTTTTCAGAGGCGCGGTTTCAAGACTCACTCACCCGCTTGCATGAAGAAGGTTTCGTCATCAGTCACGATCTTACCCCCAAAGGGCGGGTTTATGAGCGCGCCTTTGTCGCTTTTACCCTGGAGCAGCAGGTGCGCCGCAAGCGCGGTACCGAGCTTGGAGCGGCTTATGGGGAGTTCTGGGATTCCCTGGCGGCTCAGACCGCGAAGATGCCATCCAAAACGCCATACTTCCGCGTCCTTGCGGTGGAAAGCACCCTGCCTGCCGCCCCGCGAAGCGAAGTGATTCCCATCGGCGCACCTGTCTCCAGCCAGGCTCAGGTGCTGCCAATAGATATCATCTCTGAAATGGTCAGCCGCGAACCGCTGATTGGTGTCTCGGAATGTTACTGCCGCCTGGCGCGTGATAACCGCGGTGGTGGCCATTGCGAATATCCCCGGGAAACCTGTTTTACTTTTAATGAACTCGCCCAGACGCTAATTGAAACTGGCCTGGCACGCAAAATTGATGCCGCTGAAGCTGTTACCATTTTACGCGGGGCGGAAGAAGCCGGCTTGATTCATAACCTGGATAACGCCCAGGGAAAACTTAAAGCCCTCTGTAACTGCTGTCCGTGCTGTTGCCCGGCGGTTAAAAGCTTCAAGGCTGGGGTGCGCAATGTCAATGCTCCCTCGCGGTTCCTGCCGCTCTGGCGTGCTGACCTGTGCACCAATTGCGGCGAGTGCGCTGACATCTGCCCGGTAGATGCGGTCACCCCCGGCGACCTTGCTCCTGTCTTTCATCACGATCTGTGCATTGGCTGTGGTCTATGCGCCAGCCACTGCCCTTCCGCAGCGGTCGAGATGGTGCTGCGTCAGGACCTGCCCGAAATACCAAAAACCAATGACGCTCTCTGGTCCCAGATCCGGCGCGAAGCCCTCTGGTCGCTGCTCAAAGAAAAGGTCATTGGCCTGTTCGGAGGGAGAAAAGGGGGATAAAGAGGAAGGTTCAATTAAACTGAGTGGCTGTGACCAGTCTAGAACCATAAAGCAGATTGGTAATTGTGTATAAAAAATCTATCTGAAATCAACGACTGCATATTGCAGTGTATTGATGCTTTCGAGGGGTGAATGGACTCGCAAGAATACCAAAAAATACTACAATTTGCGGCTGACGAACTAAAATCAGGTAATATTCTTTCTGCAAGGGAAGTCCTGATCAAGCTTGTTCGGGAAAATCCAAACAATGCTGCTGCCTGGTACGGTTTGTCATTGGCTGTAGATGATCCAAAGATGCAGTTGGATTGTATTCATCGGGTATTAAACCTTAATCCAGATTTTCCGGGTGCCAAACAACGATATCAGGAATTAATCAATGCTTCTAATAGGAAAGTAGAGTCTCCTGGTTCTTCAGTACCGCAGGGATCAACATCCTCTATCACAAAACAGGCTCAAAAAGACATCCCAATCGCAGTCAAGACTGCCCCCAAAAGCCTGGACGGGAAAACAATTCAGAGATTAAGAGAAACGCATACTGCCGGTAAATCTACGTTTGAAATGGCGCAAGCCCGAAAGAAAAAGCTCTGGCGGGTTGCGGGCATATACATGGTATTGTTAGTAATTTGTATCCCGGTTGGTTTCATATTCGACCCGTTACCTGCTCTAATCGTGGTTGCTGCTTTATTTATTGGCTCTCAAATTATTATGAAATATGCTGACCGTATGAAAGTATTAATTGCACGCGCGCAAAAAGGTGCTAAGGGTGAAGTCAAAGCTGCCAGTCTGCTCAGGAATCTTGGGAAAGATTTCCGTGTCCTTCATGATGTTGTATCACCATTCGGCAATATCGATCATGTGGTCATCAGTAAATCAGGAGTGGTTTTTGCTATAGAAACAAAATCGCACAATGGGCGTGTAAAAGTTGAGAATGAAGTCATATTGGTGAATGGAAAACCCGCAGAAAAAAATTTCATTGCACAGACATTAAGGAATGTCTATTGGCTGCGCGAAAAAATCAAACAGGTTACAGGCAGTGATACGTATGTTTACGGGATTATCGTTTTTACCAATGCATATGTGGAGTTCACGAAACCTGTAAAAGGAATTATTATCCTGAATAAAAAATTTTTACTGGAAGCTATCCAAAAAAATTCCCTAAAAAATCCTGAAAATGAAATCATTCGGGATAAAGTTGTTGATTTGCTGCTTGAAATCGCTTGAGGTCAAGATACCAGAGGTAGGTTATGAAACAATATGACGCCGTTATTCAGACTCTTGAACGCCTCGGCGGTCAGGCGACCCTTGGCCAGTTGTATGTTGAAGTGATGAAAATTTCAGACTGTACGTGGAAGACCAAAACCCCTTTTGCCTCAATTCGAAGAATTGTCCAGACCCGTCCGGAAATCGTAAAGATCCGCCCCGGTCTTTGGGCGCTTCGAGAGACAGCCAGCGGAACGGGTCGGGTTGAAAAATCCCTTCCCGTAAATTTGGTTAATGAAATCAACCATGCCTATTACCAGGGCTTGCTGGCTATTATTGGGAAACTACGGGACTTTGATACGTTTATTCCCAACCAGGATCGGAATAAAAGATTTTTAACCACAAATTTAGGCAATATACGTTCGCTATCGGCTGTACCGCCTTTTTCTTATGAACATTTTGTTTCCCGCAGTGAGAGCATTGATGTCATCTGGTTTAATCAGCGCAAAATGCCCCACAGCATGTTCGAGGTTGAACATACAACGGACTTCCAAAATTCCTTAATTAAATTTTCAGAATTCCAGGATTTTTCTGCCCGGTTCGTGATCGTTTCAGACTCAATCCGCCGAAAAGAATTTGAGACCAAAATATCCTATCAAATATTTCAAGAAATTCGCCCCAGAGTCAAATTCCTGGATTACGAACAACTGGTTCGCGATTACGAGTGGGAAATGCTTCATTCTCAAAGCGCTTTTCATCTCTAAACCAGACCAGCCCGCGGCATGCCGCGGGCAGGAGTTATCGTTCCATCCAATCTCCACCTTACGCGCAGCCGCCCCCGCTCACGCTGCGCACATCCACCACGCTCTCCACCACCGGTTTGAGCGCTTCCGCCAGTGCCTGCTCGCTTACATCCAGCACTTTCATCGTGATCGTCTCGTCGGTGATCCCGATCCCCACGATATCCCCGCCAATTGCGAAGACCGCCCCGGTCACCCGCGCCAGCGTCCCTTTGGCATTCAGCACCTTGACCGTGACGCGCACGCCCCCGCGCCGCCCGCCCATCAGCGCCAGCAGCGACTTGAACATATCCGTCTCGGTGATAATCCCCACCAGCGCTTCCCCGCGCATCACCGGCAGACCTCCGATGCGCTTGTCCAGTAAAATACAGGCGGCTTCCTCAAGGGTTGTATCTTCGGTCACCGTGATCACGTTGCGCGTCATAACCTTATCCACGGTTAACTTCTGCAGCGCTTCAGGGATCTCGTACTTCGCCAGCGTCGTCGCCGGGGACGGCGTGGCGCGCAGCAGATCTTTATCCGAGACAATGCCGACCATCTTGCCCTTGCCGTCCAGAATCGGCAGGCGGCGCACCTTGCGTTTGCTCATCAGGTCCAGCGCGTCAAGGACAGTCGTGTCCGTCGTGATCGTGATCGGGTTGTGGGACATGCGGTCGCGTACAAACATGGGAAGTCCTCCTCAGGATAAATTGTGGGTCCAGATTACCCCTTAATTATAGCGGCCCGTCGGTAAGAATCAAGCGCGGCTTATTGATACCTCGCGCTCCAGCTCCAGCTCGTCGCGGATTTCGATCCCGTTTTCCGCTGTCAGCGGAATTTCCGGTTTCAGCCTGCGCGCCTCATTGACTGCGCCGGGCCGCACCGCCCGCAGGTAGAAGCCGTGTTTCTGGTAAAAACCCAGGGCATTCAGATTGTCGTTTGTCGTCACCAGCCTGACGCTCCTGGATCCGCTGAGCCTGGCGTACTCGCACACGCTCTCAAGCAGCGCTGAGCCGATCCCCGCCCCCGGCTGCAGGCTGTCCAGCGTGATCACCTCCCAGTCCAGCGGATGAACCGCGTAGGTCAGCACTCCCAGCCAATCCCCGTTTTCAGCCCTGGCGATCAGCGCGGGCAGTTCCACCGGAAGATACACTTTCCCGCTGACCACCACGACGCGGCTGCCCCAGCGCGTTTCAATAAAGCATGCTAATTGATCCCGATCGGCCTGCTGTGCCGCTTCAATCTTATACCTTAGGCGGGCAGGGCCTGCTCTGTGCGGTGGAACAACCGCTTTCGCACCGCCCGTTTCCCGCGCGGAGATCAGATCCGCGGCCAGCAGCGCGTCCAGCTCATCGGAGCATTGGTTCCACCAGCCCTTCAGCAGGTCTGGCGCGGGAAGATCCAGATCTGCGTGCGCCATCCAGCGCACAGAATTTGGCGCGGACAGGTCAAGCTCGTCAAACTGCGCCAGCGTCCGCGCCGCGTCCTCAATCAGCTCCCCCGACTTGCGCCTGCCCAGCAGCGGATCGCGCTGCGCTTGCCTCATTCGCCGCGCAAACCCGATGAAGAGGGCGTGCCCCGCCAGATACAGGTCATAAGGATCGTAATTGGTCCCAGACATGTTGTTTTCCTTGTTGACAAATAGAACACATTATCTATAATAATGCTTGCTGAACCTTACCATTCCGCGCCGCGCGGGCATTCGTTTCAATTCGTTTTTGAAAACGAATCCCTGCTGCCTCTCACAGGGCGCGGGTCATATACAGCCCCTCGACCTCAAAACCGTGCCGCCGGTAATAATTGCGCGTGCCGATGGCCGCGATCACCCCCAGCCGGCTGTAGCCGGCGCTTTTCGCCCGCGCTGCTGCTGCCTCAATCAGGCGCCCGCCCAGCCCGCTGTGCTGCGCCGCCCCGGGCTGCTCATCTCCCAGGCTGACCGCCTGCCCGTAGACGTGCACTTCGCGGATCAGGGCTGCCCCCTCCAGTTCGCTCAGGCCCAGCGCCGGAGAATCCGCCCCGGGTAAACTCAAGCGCAGATAGCCGGCGATCTGGTCTTCGGGTGTGCGCAAATGCAGAAAATGCTCCTCAGCGGCCCCGGCCGGGTAGATCGTTTCTTCCAGCCTGAGCAGCTCGGGGCGAACCGGCGTACCTTTTACCTCGTGGCAGCGGATGCAGCCGCAGCGTGTTCCCCGCCGTTTCAACTCAGCCAGCACATCCTGGCGCAGGCTGGTGCGTTTATTCCCCGCCACCACGTGGGTGGAAGGGATATCGCGGATCACCCGGTTTACCCGGCAGTAGGGCGGAATGGACGGCTTCAGGTCGGCGATCAAAGCCACCAGTTCTTCGGTTGTGTACGGTTGAAATTCACCCTGCCTCCAGCGCTCATACAGTTCTGTGCCTTCCAGCAGCTGTGTCGGGTAAATTTTCAGCTCATCCGGACACAGCGTTTCCCACAGGCGTGCAAAATCCGCCCGGTCGCTTTCCAGCGTGGCTCCCAGCAGGTTGGGCATCCAGTGCGCCACAATCTTAAAACCCGCCGCGCGCAGCAGCCCGGCCGCCTTCAGCGTATCCCCGGCTGTGTGCTTGCGCTTGTTCAGCGCCAGAATTCGCTCGTCCAGGCTCTGCACACCGATCTGCACCTTGGTCACTCCCAGCTGGCGCAGCCAGATCAGTTCCTTCGCGCTGATCTCATCTGGTCTGGTCTCGACCACCAGACCAACGTTGCGGTGCGCCGCGCTCTCGTTCCAAACCTGGGCAGTGGCAAGATCCGGCGCGTCCCTGCCGTTCATTGCGTCAAACACGCGCCGGATAAACATCTCTTGATAGCTGCGCGGGTAAGCGCTGAACGTTCCGCCCAGGATCAAGAGTTCGATCTTGTCAACCGGGTGGCCGATCGCGTGATACTCGCTCAGGCGCGAATGCACCTGTAAATACGGGTCAAACTGATTCTGAAAAGCCCGCGCGGCTCCCGGTTCGTCCGGCAGATAGCTTTTTGGCATGCGCACATCGCTCGGGCAGAAGATGCACTCCCCCGGACAGGGGTAGGGTTTCGTCAGCACCGTCACGGTCGTGACCCCTGAAAGGCTGCGCACCGGTTTCATGCGGATGCGCCGCAGCAGCTCTTCATCCGCGGGCCACTCACCGCTGGCGACCAGTTTGCGGTAGACGCTCACCAGCACGTGTTTGGCGATGTAGCCGCTCTGACCCTTAACCGGGTTCCGCCGCACTGCCGCCGCGACTTCTGACCCGGCGCGGATTTCCTCGAGAATTTTCCGCGCTGCGGCTTCTTTTTCCGGGTCCGGCTGCCGCAGTTCGCGCCAGCGCTGCGGATCGTACTGGTTCATTCATCCTCCCGCTTGGCGTAGATGTAGGTCTCGCGCAGGTCAGCGTCGTCGTAGGTCCAAAGCCGCCGCCCGCGGTTCAGGTAAAAATAATTCACCAGCGCGATATCTCCCATGGCTGCCGAGGTGTGCAGCGCCAGCAGCGTCAATCCCGGGATGCGCAAGCCCGGGGTGATTGCTGCCCACAGCAGCAGCGGAGTCAAAATCAGGTTTGGGGCCAGAGCCGCCAGTGGAAAAGCAGGCTGGCTCAGCGGGCTGCGGTGCGCGATCGTGTAAAAGGTCATCTCTTTTAGCGTGAAACCAAAGCGGATATCCTTGACCCCGGCCAGCCTGAAAGCGGCTGCATGAATCAATTCATGTGCGGGCAGCACCGCGATAAATCCCGCCAAGCCCAGGGCAAGGTCTGCCATCCGGCTGCTCCCGTCAGTCCCGCGCAGCAGGACCGCTGCCAGCCAGACAGATGGAATTAACGTCATAACGAAATGTAGAATGGTGATCCAGCTCGCCCGTTGAGCGTACCAGCGCCAGATAAAGGGAACAATCCGGTCAAAAGCCAGCCGCTCAAGCAGCTGGTAACTGCCCGAATATTGCAGTTCATCCACTGTAGGAGAAGTGCCCATGCCCCAATCTTACCAAAAAGCGCAAAATTTTGCCGGACCGCTAGGGGGTTTGACGCCTGACGGTCTTCAGGCTATAGTAATCAGGGAGGGCGAAATGCATAGCGAAACGCTGTCCAGATTGCTGGAAATCAACCGCCGGTTTTACGCTGAACACGCCGGGGATTTCGCCGCCACCCGCCGCCGAATTCAACCGGGTGTGCGCCGCGTGCTGCAGATGCTGCCCGCCGGAGGCCGCTGGCTGGATCTGGGCTGCGGGTCCGGCGCGCTGGCTGGCGAGTGGATCCGCGCCGGGCGCACGGGTGAATACCACGGCCTGGATTTTTCGCCTGGCTTGCTGCAGGAGGCTCGCTCGATGCTGGAAATGGAGCTGCTGCCGCCTGGACTCAAGGTGCATTTCACCTTGGTCGATCTGGCCGATCCAGACTGGCTGCGCGCCGCCGGGCTGGGTGAAAAATATGACGGGCTGCTCGCCTTCGCCTTCCTTCATCATATTCCCTCAACATCTGCGCGCCTCGCGTTGCTGCGTCAGGCGCGCGGTCTCATCCCTGGCGGGGCATGGTTTGCCCTCTCTGTCTGGCAGTTCCAGCACAGTCCGCGCCTGATGGCGCGCGTCCAGCCCTGGGAGTCGGTGGGTGTGGATGCGCGCTACCTGGATGAAGGCGACACCCTCCTCGATTGGCGCCAGCCCGGCTCTAAGGACGGGCAAACCGGCCTGCGCTACGTTCATCTTTTCACCCGGGCCGAACTGGCCGCCCTCGCAGACCAAACCGGTTTTACCCTGCTGGAAGAATTTGAATCGGACGGGCAGGGCGGCCGCCTGGGGCTGTATCAGATCTGGCGCGCGGTCTAGGGAAACTTGAACGTATCAAGACTTAGAGTCCGCTCCCCTGGATGACAGGCTGCTTCTTTTGCAGCGGTAAACGCAAGAGAAAAGTGGAAAATCAGGTTGCGGCTTCCGGACTTCTTTGTATACTATTAGATAACGCATTCGCAGGAGGTTCGTATGTTTTGTCCAAATTGCGGCAAGCAAATCAGCGGAGAGGTTAAGTTTTGTATGTTTTGCGGATTCCCTCTGGCAGTACATTCTGCCCCTCCACCAGAGACGCCGGAAACCCAAAATTTCACCCAGACGGACATCTCTTATGCCACCCGGGTTGTAGAGCAAAAGCAAGATATTCCGCAGCCGGTTCAACCCATCCCTCCCGTGCCTGCGCCTTTCCCACCCCCTGCTCCTTCGCCGTCTTATCAGAAACAACCCCCGCTGCCTACCCCGATAGCGCCTTCCGCCTTCGCACCGGCGCCTGTACCTGCTTATCCTGGCCCGGCAGCGCTGCCCGTTCGCCGCGCTTCCGGGTGGCTGCTGCGCCTTCCGGCGGTTGGCGCAATCCTTGCCGTTCTTGGCTTCTTCCTACCCTGGGATACCGTCGCATCTGCTTCTGGTTTTCACTTCGCGCTGTATGGAATTGGATCGCTGGCAAATCTCTCCAGCTGGGATTTTAGCAATCCATTTTTGGTGGAGCAGGCTGTGATTGTTGGGCTGATGACCGCCCTGGTCATCATTCCCCTGGCGGCTTTAATCGGTCTCTTGACCCTGATCGGTAAAAAAGTCATCAACTGGCTGGCGATGCCGCTGGCTTTACTTGGTCTGGCGGTGGTGATTGCTTTCTACGCCTATACCGTTTACGCTGCCATGTTGCTGTGGGCGGATGTCTTCGCCACGACCGGGGCAGGGACCTATATCTGTCTTCTGGGCTTGCTCTGGATGGTGATATCCCCGTTCTTGTTGATTGGCCGTAAGGCTTGAATAAAAAGACCGTCGGGGTAACCGGCGGTCTTTTGTAACCGGTGAAGTTCTTAATTATCTTGGAACCATGCGAATTGCCCCCAACAGGCAGACATCCACGCACAGGCCGCAGCCGTAACAGCGGTCCGGGTAAATCCGCATCCTTCCATCTTCTACCCGGCGGGCGTGAAAATAGCAGACTGGCGCGCAATCGCCGCACAGGGTGCAAAGGGCGTGGTCTGTGACTTCGACCAGATTTCCCGGCTCGCATTTTTCGGTCGGGTCCAAAAAATATCCGCAGCAATCATCGCAGCAAAAACAAATCCCTTCCACCTTCGTTGGGTCGCCCGGCACATGAAACGGGCGGGCGACAAGCATCTTCTGGCGCGCTTCCTGCAAAATCCGCCTGGCGTCGTCAAAAGATATGGCGTGCATCCCTGAGCCCGATGGGGCGGCTTGCCCGGTGAACATCAGGCACACATCCAGCCGTGAACGCTCGCACTTACCCCGATTTTCCCTGCATCCGCAGTTGCATACCCAGAACTGGTCGTGGGCTTTGATCAATTCCCAGGCCTGTTCGTGGGTGGCGACATAATGAATCGGGCTGCTTTTTTCTTGGATCTCGCTTTCTTCAATGCTGCTGCTGTGGGTAACTGGCATGCTTATATCTCCAATCGGTATCCGTAACCTCGAATCGTGATAATATGCCGCGGATTGGCGGGATCTGGTTCAATCTTCTGCCGAAGCAGGTAAACATACCGGCGTAAAGCGATCGGGTCTACGGCGCCGCTGCTGCCCCAGACCAGTCTTAAGAGATTCTCTTCACTGATGGCATGCCCTCGTTCTCGTGCCAGTACTTCGAGCAGGCGAAATTCGGTGGGCGTGAGGGCGACGAGCGCGCCGTTTCGGAGCACTTCTCTCCGATCCAGATCAACCTGCAGATCACCAATTAGTAACATCCTCCGCCCTTGCGGAGGAGCAGCCTGAGCACGGTGTAGCACTGAAGCGATTCGGGCTGACAGTTCCGCGAAGCTGAACGGTTTGGTTACGTAATCATCAATCCCCAGCTTAAAGCCGCGCAGTTTGTCTTCCTCAGCGGTTTTTCCGGAGAGCAGGATGATGGGTAAATCGGTTAATTCGCGCAGGCGGGCGGTCAATTCCCATCCGTCCATCCCGGGCATCATCACATCCAGGATCGCCAGGTTGGGTTGGTGTTGGTAGGCTGCCCGCAGGGCTTCTGGACCGCTTTCAGCGGGAATGACCTCGAAGCCTTCTTCCTGAAGAAATTCACCCAGAAATTTCAACAGGGTCGAGTCATCATCTACCAGTAAGATACGGGCTTTTTCTTTACCGGTCATCTCTTAATCGAACCTGCCTCATTTTAATCCTAATTTAATCTAAGGGAAACATCTACTGTCAAATGGTATAAAAAATATGGATGACTGACAGGAAATTAAACCTGCGTGTCTGCCAGCGGCAGGGTCAGGGTGAAGATCGCCCCGCCCTCCGGGTGGTTGTCCGCGCTGATCGTGCCGTTCATCGCCTGTGCCAGCCGTTTTACAATATACAGGCCCAGGCCGTGCCCATAAGTCTTCCGTGAATCGCGGCTGTCGGTTCGATAAAACGGGTCAAATATTAATGCCTTCTCCTGCTGATCAAAGCCAGGTCCCTGATCCTGGACGGTGATTACCATCTGTTTTTCTCCCGCCTTAGCTTTCACCGAGATCACACCGGCAGGAGCATACTTCAGGGCATTATCCAGCAGGTGAAAGAGGATCGAGCCGAGCGCTTTTTCATCGGCAAAAACGGCCGGTAAATCCTTGGCATCTTCCCAGGATATTCGCTCAGCACCGGGTCGATGCGCCAGTGATTGAGATACCGTGCGAAAGATGCTGTTCAACGCCAGCGGGGTTGGATACAGGGGCAGTTTCCCGGCGTCTAAAGCGGACAGGTCCAGGATTGTTTCAACAAAATGGCTTAACCGCTCGATTTCAGCCTGAATAAGCCGGAATTTCTCTCGAACTGCCTCGGGAACCTGATTGGATGAATTTAATAACTGCATCCCAGCCGAGATATTGGTCAGCGGCGCGCGCAGCTCGTGGGAGACCAATGAAACAAAGTCAGACTTTAATTGGTCCAGCTGCTGTAATTCAATATTCTGCTTTTCCAGCTGCTGCAGCGCTGTGGTCAGGCTGGTGGTTTTCTCTGCCACTCTGGCTTCCAGAGAGCGGTTTAGTTCTTGCAGTTCATTGCGGGCTTTATCGACCTGCTTCAGGGCTTGCTGTAACGCTTGCTGCTGTTTTTTCTGCAGGCTTAAGTCGTGGGCTGTCCCGGCGAGCCACTGTTTACTGCGCGTTCCAACAAATAACGGCCGAAGCGAGAGAAAAACGGGCAGTGTTCGTTTGTCGGCTGTGATCAGCTCAATTTCACCAGAAAAACCCGCAGCGGGCGAGCTTAATCCCTCTTTTAATACTTGCGCGGCTTGTTTTGACCCGAACAGAATCTCCATAGGCTGCCCAAGCAAATCCGCCGGGCCAGCGTAACCGCTGGCGGACAGTAATGCCGGGTTCACCAGCTGGAACCGACCGCTGGCATCGCAAAAAAACGCCGGTTCAGCCACCCCGTTCACCAGCGAGGTGTATTGTTCATATTCAATTTCCCCGGCTCGCAGACTCTGCCGGGCGATCAATAACAACCCGAGCACCACAGTCGCCCATAACGGCAGTGTGTCTCCCTGTTGAAGGATTTGCCAGTTAAAAAACGCGTACACGCCAACTGTGAACACCGCTGTGACCGGCAGGGATCCCTGAAGGCGTTCAGCAAAAGCCAGCAGCCGGCTGCCTTCTTTCAGTCCAGTAAAAGCCGGAGCAGAGCGATCCACCGTTCGCCCTGCCAAGTAAAATCCTGCCGCGGCCATCATCCAGCCCGCGCCCAGAGATCCTGCGGGCTGAAAATTCCCCTGCAGCCGCTGCAAGCTGTAAACGACGTCCGTGATTGCGAAGGCAGAATAAGAAACGGTGATCCAGCCCAGAGCGGGAGAAAGGTTCGTGGGACGCGTGGCCAGAAAGATATTCGCCAGGATTGTCAGGACAAAAAAATCCATCAGCGGGATCAGGTATGCTCCCCAGTCCGGTGGGGGCAATCTTTGCGCCAGCGGCAAGGCGGGTTGGATCAGCACCCCCCAGATCAGGGTCACCGCAGCGGCGGATATGATCAAGAGCTCAAGCCTGAGACGCAGCCAGCCTTCCGAGCGCACGCTGAAAGGCGTTACCTGACGGATGGTGTGCGGGTGAAGCAGTAAACCAACGGTAATTGTGAGATGGCCGCTGATGGTTAGCAGATCGGACCAACGCTGAATATCAACGCCTGTGATCGTATCTCTGGCTGGGAATTCTCTCAACAAAACAGCCAGGAATAAAAAAACGAAACCAAAAATCAGACAGCGCCAGGCGAGGATGAAGCGCAGGTCTGCGATTCTTGAAGACGCAAACCAGTTGTACACTGCGGCCAGGGCGAATGGAATCAAACCCAGCAGCCAGCCCACCCATTGGCCGGCCGGTATGGATTGGGGAATGGTCCATTTGAAGATCAGGATCATCAGAAAGATGATCGCATAAGGCGCCAACCGTTGGGTTTTCATAGGGTTAATTTTATCCAATTCTAATCCAGCGAGATGCCGATTGGCCATCCAGCCGTTCCGGCAATTCTCGGCATGTTACAATTGTTTTATTTGAAGATGGAGTGGCACATGACTGATCTGCGTATCATCCGAATCCCGTTGAACCCGTCTGGCACAAAGATTATTACGATTGAATACCGCGGAGAAGACCTGCGCAACGCGGAGGTCAAGTTGAATCAGCGAAAGGTGATAATTCTTCCGGACAGGGCAACCCTGAGGCGCGGTTTTGAAGTCCCTATCACAAAATCTGAAAAAATTAAACTGCGTTCTAAAGGCGGGTTGATCCTGATAACCCGCGGCGACCAGACAACTGAAATCAAAGAAGTTGTCGAAGTCCTGCACGATCCGCGCCGGGCTTTCCTTGGGGTGATGGATTTGCTCGGCGTGGTTTACCTGGTATTTGCCGCCCTGATATTTTTGCTGTTACCTGCTTCCGGCCGCCCTGCGATCCCCCAGCCAGGCACCTGGGTGATCCAGAACCGGGATAACCTGGCGCTGCTTCCAGCAGGCATCGGTATGTTGTTTATTCTGCTTGGTATTCTGCAGGCGCGGGGGTACCAGCAGGTGAAGTGGATCGGGGCAGCCATTGACCTGTTCGTGTGCGGCCTCTTCGCTTATGAGGTCGCCCGGCTTCAAATGGGCTGGTTCTACTTTTTGCTGCCCGTTCTTTTACTCAGCCCGCTATTGTTGTTAAGGGATAAAAAGTCCAGGCCGGTGTAAATCTGGCGCGGACTCCTGTACTACCGACCAGCGGGGGACTGACCATGCGGATAATACAGATATAGATGCGATCTGGTACGCTTGTAGCTATCAAAATGGTAATAAGCGCGAATTTTCCGGCGAGGTGAATATATGCCAACAATTGTTGTCGATAAAATTGTCAAAACTTTCGGTTCGATGCGGGCGGTCAATGATGTCAGCTTTGAAGTCAGCCCTGGTGAGATTTTCGGCCTGCTTGGCCCAAATGGCGCCGGGAAAACCACAACCATTCGCATTATTTTAGATATCTTCAAACCAGATTCAGGCAAAGTGTCCGTCCTGGGCGGTGAGATGACCAGTGAAAAAAAAGACCGCATTGGCTATTTACCTGAAGAACGCGGGCTTTATCAGGATATGCCTTTGCAGCAATGTCTGGTTTATCTGACCAATCTGAAAGGCGTACCTCCGGCTGAATCGGATCGAAGGGTTGAAGCCTACCTGGAAAAATTTGACCTTGCCCCACACCGAAAGAAAAAATTAAAAGAGCTGTCCAAAGGCATGCAGCAGAAGGCGCAATTAATCGCCACCCTGGCGCACGAGCCGGAGATTTTGATAATTGATGAACCGTTCAGCGCATTAGATCCGGTGAATACCCAGATGGTCAAAGATTTACTCCGCGAGGAACGCGATCGCGGGACAACCATCGTGATGTGTACGCATCAGATGAACCAGGTTGAAGAGTTGTGCGACCGGCTGGTGCTGATCCATCGGGGAAGTTCGGTTCTCTACGGCGGGCTAGATGAGATTCGGCGAAAATTTGCCGATCAGGCGGTGCTGGTGCGGGCTGCCTCAGACCTTCCAGCTCAGATCCCGGGTGTGACGGGACGGCAGAACCGCAACGGCAGCCAGCTGCTAACCCTTGATCCCCAGGCTAAACCGCAGTCCGTGTTAGCCTATCTGGTCAATGCCGGCGTTGTGCTGGAACAATTCGAGATCGCCATGCCAACCCTGGACGAGATCTTTATCAAGACGGTCACAGGGCAGGAGCTTTTAGAATGAGTAAATTCTTTCTGGTTTTCTGGAATGAATATAAGCGCCACGTCCTGCGCCGGCGGTTCTTAATCGCCCTGTTCAGTGTGCCTCTCTTTCTCGCGCTGATCATCGGTGTTGGCTTTCTTTCCGTGCTGCTGGAAAACGACAGCCGCCCGATCGGCTTTGTCCGCGCGCCGGAAATCTTTCCGGATCCCCAATTCCCTCCGGCGCCGGAGAAAAAATCCCTATTCCCGGATCCTGAAATCAGGATCTTTGAAAGTGAGGAAAGCGCGCGGGATGCCCTGAACGCCAATCAAATTCAGGCTTTCTTTGTCCTCTCCCCCGATTACTTTAGCAGTGGACGCGCAACGATGTACTCCCTGGAAAATCCAGGGGACAATGTGACCGAGGATTTTGCTTCCTTCTTGAGTTACAACTTATTGTTAAGCCAGCCCAAAGATGTCCAGCAGCGGCTCTACCGGGGTTTTGATGTAACCATTCGTTCCGCGGATGGCATGCGCGAAGTCTCTAACCCGTTTGCCACAATTTTGATGCCCTTAATTACCGGGTTGATCTTCATCCTTGTCATCAATATCAGCGGCGGCTACCTGCTTCAAGCGGTGGTTGAAGAAAAAGAAAACCGCACCATGGAAATCATGGTTACTTCCGTTTCCCCCGGCGAGTTGATGGCAGGCAAGACCGTTGGCAACCTGAGTGTGGGCATTACCCAGTTGATTATCTGGATCTTGTTTATCTGGATTGCTTATCTGGTTGGGCGCATCCTGATTCCTGATCTGGGGTCTGTCCAGTTAGATCTGTCATACCTGCCGTTGATGGTAGCGGCTTTACTGCCCGCATTTATTCTGGTGGGCGCTTTGATGGCAACCCTCGGGGCGACCGCGACCGAAGCCCGCGAAGCGCAGCAGCTGGCTGGAATTTTTACCCTGCCAATCGTTCTTCCGTACTGGTTTCTCACCCCCATCATCGTACGGCCAAACGGCAGCCTATCCGTTTTTCTGAGCCTTTTTCCGCTGACCGCGCCAGCCACGCTGCCAATCCGGGCGGCATTTGCCACGATTCCAGCCTGGCAGATTGCGGCTTCTCTCCTGATCCTGGTCTTGTCAGCAGCCGGCGCATTATGGCTTTCTGGAAGAGCCTTCCGCCTGGGCATGCTCCGTTACGGGAAGAAAATGACCCTTAAAGAATTATTTGCCGGTATTCGTGCCGCAGGAGGCAGCCGTGGATAAAACCTTGCTGATTTTCAAGAATGAATTCCGCACTTACGTGCTGCGCAAGTCCTTTATCTTTGTGCTCTTGCTTGGTCCTGCGGTGGGGTTGATTTTAACCCTGATCATTCAATCCGCTAATCATAACGCTTCAAGCGGTGCTCCATCACCGATAGCGCAGTTCTTTACACCTGAGATCAACAAATCCCTGGAAGGATACGTGGATTTGTCCGGGCGGGTGACCCGTATCCCTGAAAACTTGTCCGGACGATTAAAAGCATTTTCATCGGAGGAACTGGCCGCCGCTGCGCTCGGCAGAAAGGAGATCGTCGCTTATTACCTGATCCCGGCGGATGTCGTGGATGAGGGTGAAATTATCTACGTCCGCCCCGATTTCAATCCCATTAGCGGTCAGGCAAATTCCAGCGTGATCATTGATTTAATGATCTATAACCTGCTGGACGGCGATCAAACCCTGGCTTACCGGGTAGCGGATCCACTGAATACAACCCGCGCGTATCTGACGGAACAGCCTCAGCGCGACCCGAACAGTTTGCTGACCTTCTTCCTGCCTTATATCGTTACGATGTTGTTATACGCCCTTATCCTGACCACATCCAGCGTCATGTTGAGCAGCGTAAATACCGAGAAGAGCAACCGCGTGATCGAAATCTTAATGACTTCAGTAACCCCGATTCAGATGTTGACCGGAAAGATCGTCGCTCTGGGGTTGGCAGGCCTGCTGCAGACGCTGGTCTGGACCCTTTCGGGGTGGCTGTTGCTGCGGCTGGGAAGCGGAGGGATCTCTATCTCTTTCCAGCTCCCGTTTACCATTATTCTGTGGGGATTGTTGTTCTTCCTGCTCGGTTACGCGCTGTACGGCAGCCTGATGGCCGGAGTAGGTGCGCTGGTTCCCAATATGCGCGAAGCCTCTCAGGTAACCACCTTGATTATCCTGCCAATGGTTCTTCCGCTAATTTTTATCAACCTGCTGATTGAAGCTCCAAGCGGAACCGCGGCCACCATTTTTAGCCTGTTCCCGTTCACTGCGCCAATCGCCATGATGACCCGTCTGGCCGCCACCAACGTTCCAGTATGGCAGCCGATTCTATCGGCGGCGCTCCTTGTCGCTACGGTGATTCTTCTGGTGCGCTCGATTGCCGGGATGTTCCGCGCGCAGACCCTCCTTTCTGGCCAGCCCTTTTCAGCCAGAGTCTTTTTCAGAGCGCTGTTTGGAAAGGTATAAAAAAAAGCCGGGGCTGGGTCTTCCAGCCCCGGACAATTTTACCAACTACGCAGCCGGCGGAACCGGGGGAATTGGCGGGAAGGGGGGCATGGGTTTTGCTCGCCGGGGGAATAATTTGCGGATGATCCAGATCACCAGCCGGACAAATAGATACAGCAGGATCGCGATCGGGGCGACGAAGATGATGATCCAGATCAGCGCCGAAGCCAGGAATTTCAGCCCGTCCAGGAGCGCCTGCAGCGCGTCCCGCGCCACGCCGGTCGGGGTCCAGCCCGCCACGGTGATCGGTTCAACCATCTCCCTTGCCCGCAGGGTAATGTTCAGCGTTGACATGGCTGAGGCCTCTTCGTAATACTTCATCTGGCCCTTGGTAATCTCAATTTGCTCGCGTACCTCGGTCAGGCGGTTGAACACCGAGAGGACATCATCCACTTTGGAGGCTGTTTCGAGAATTTTTCGCAGCTGCGCTTCTGTTTCTTCCAGGTTGCGCAGCCGGGACTGCAGGTCCACGTACTGACTGGTTACATTTTGAGAATTCAAATTTTCGCTGATAATGTCTTTCTTCTCATCCTTAACCAGGCTCTTAATCAGCCGGATTGCTTCCTGTAATTTTTCAGACGGCACGTTGATGCTGACATAACCTTCCTGTACTTCAACGCCGGCATAATTGGTGGTCTTGTAGAGTTGGGAGCCCAGCAGATTGCCGCCCAGATCAATGGCGATCTGGTTGATTTTCTCCTGCGCGGCAGCCGGGTTGTCAACCACAATGACCATATCGCCGTTCATGATGATCATTTGTTTCTGCGGAGCGGGGTTGGCGGATGCGTTGCCAAAACTGCCGCTGCTGCCTCCCGCCGGGTTAACGGGCGCCGGGGCTTCCGCAGCTGGAGCCGACCGGGCGTAATCTGCTTGAGGGGCTGCATAGCCGCCTTTTTCCACCAGAACCGTGTCGCTGCTCCCGGCACGGCTGGCGCAGGCGGACAGTATTAATGCTGCGGCCAGGATGACCACAACCAGCTTACTTTTCATCTTCTCCTCCTTACGAAAAACGGAATTGGCGTTTCTGCTTAATAAGACGCCCAAGAATGGGATTGGTTCCGCTTCGGGCTTGATTCTTTACATACCATCACCCAGCCGCGTCGCGTGGCGGGTTGGCAGCCCGGAAGATTTGATTCGATTCTGGACTTCGTTAATGTCGTATTCAACCCGCTCGGGCATCCAGGTCATGCGGTAGGTGTCGAGGATCGCAAAAGCGGCCCGGCGGTCGTGGTCGCGCGGTTGGCCAACCGAGCCGGGATTAAGAATGACCCGATCGGTGATCACATACTTCTCTCCAACCGGCAGCAAGGCCCAGTTTACCGTGCCCTTATCCGTACTGTGAATATACACTACCGGAAGATGGGTGTGACCAACCAGACATACCTTGGTGCCGAAAAATGGAAAATTATCCGCTGCTGTATGAACATCTAAAATATATTCCCAGACCGGATTGCGCGGCGAACCGTGTACCAGGGTAACCTGACCGATGACATGCTTTTCGGGCAGCATTTTCAAAAAGAAAAGGTTGTCAGGGGAAATATTGGATTGCATCCATTCAATGGATTCCCTGGCTTCGCGGTTAAACGCATCCAGCCGGATCTGTCCAAGGACTGCTGCGTCGTGATTTCCAAGCAGGCATATCAAGTTTGGCAGATCTTTAATGATTTCGATGGTTTCATTGGGATCCGGACCGTACCCGACCAGATCGCCCAGACACCAGACGGCATCCACCTTTCCGGCGGCATCGAGCACTGCTTTCAGGGCAATGGAATTGGCATGAATATCAGAAATCACGAGCGCGCGCATCGATTAATTATAAGGCAAATAAAATTTTAGTTCAAATTTCCCCGGCGCCGGTTCTTCCAGCGGGGATTGCAGGCTGGCGATAACGATCCAGGTTTTGCCGGGTTTCAACGAAAACGGCAGGTTGTATTGATTAAAGAATTGAATGGGCTTATCCTGAGCCACCGTGCGCCAGCTGCCAACCGTCATCACACCGTCGCGGAAGAATACCGCTTTTTCACCTGTGGTATTCCCCCAGATGGTAATATCATGCAGGGTTGGCGCGTATTGAATGTAATCCGCAAACAGGATGATTAAATTCGAGACTTCCAGCTGCTTTTGGGTCAGTTTGTCCACGTGCGGTATCATCACCAGCCTGCCGTTTTCGCTCTCGCCGGTTTCAATCCATTTCTGGTAGGTTCCTCTTTCCGGGTTGTATAACCACTCAGCCCGGTTTTCAACCCCAAAGTTGATGCCGATAAATAATCCCGGGTGATCGCTCTGCGGGGGTCGCGGATCAAATATCATCCCTCTTAAATCCGGGGCTGTGTCAGGGATCCCGGTCTGTCCCGTCATGTACTCCCGGACTTTTGCCGGGTAGGCAAATATTCCGGCGAGGGTGTGGGTGTCGTCGCCGCAGACCGGCGGACAGGGGGATAGTTTCGTCGGTAACAGGCGTTTCCCTAAATATTTTTCCAGGTGTTCCTGAACACCGCGGTCCGCATTCCCGTACACCAGATAGCCCGGATACATACTTCCAAGCTGTGCGTCGACAAGACGCCCGGAACGGATCGGGCCGGCTTCTTCAGGATCTTCACTGAGATAAACCGCCAGAAAACGGTTGACCTCGTAGCCGATATAGTAATCAAACACCATATCAGCGGACCCAAGCCCAGACTGCGGTCGGCCGTACCGCGGGTAGTTTGAGATTTTTACCAGCACGGGCATGCGGTTCACGGTGGTAGGATCGCTGACTTTCAACCCGGTCAGCGGATTGACATCACTTGGGAAATTGAAGAACCCCAGGACTTCGGTGGTCGGCGTGGCGGGTGGTATCTGGGGCGTTTCCTTGGATCCAGATGAAGTCTGGGGTGCCTGGACAGTTTGGGTTGGTTGAACTGTAATCACTTTGACGGTCTGCGTAAGACTCGGCAGAACCAGCCGCTCGGGCATAGGTTCAGCCGCCTGTATTTTGGTTCCGCAGGCGCTGAGGAGAAAAAGGCAGAGAATCGATAGAACAAAAAAGAGGCGCAGTAGATTTTTCTTCATTGTAAATACCAGTAAAAAATTAACTCAGCCAGTCAATCACCTGATTGATAATTTGCGCCGCGACTTCCTCTTTCGTGGAAAGCGGCCTGGAGTTCATCGTGCCATCCCCCATGATAAAGGTAACCCGATTGGTATCCACTTCAAAACCAGCGTCTGAAGCGGAGATATCGTTGGCGACGATCAGATCCAGTTTCTTCGCCTCTAATTTTTTCCGCGCGTTGGCCAACAGATCCTGGCTTTCCGCGGCAAAGCCGATGACTTTTTGCAATTTTGGCAATCGTTCCCGCCGCTGCGCGATTTCCGCCAGAATATCCTGGGTGGGCTCTAACTGTATGGTTAGCGGATCTCCGGTCTTTTTGATCTTCTGGGCGGAAGGGTTCGCGGGGCGAAAATCTGCCACCGCTGCCGCCATGATTAGAACATCGGCATCCTGACAGGCGTGGATAACCGCCTGCTGCATTTCAGCCGCGCTCTTAACCGGGATCACTTCAGCGCCAAAAGGCGGCGTCAGGCTGGTAGGCGCGCTTATCAATGTAACCTTCGCGCCCGCATCCAGCGCTGCCTGGGCGACCGCGTATCCCTGTTTCCCGCTGGAACGGTTGGTGATCAAACGCACCGGATCAATCGCCTCCTGGCTGCCTCCGGCAGTGACGACCAGCTTTTTCCCATTCAGCGGGCCGCCAGAAGAAGCCAGAAAGCGCAGCTCGCGCAGGATGTCAGCGGGTTCCACAAAACGGCCAAAACCAACCAGGCCGGAAGCCATTCTTCCTTCAGCGGGTCCGATGAAATGCGCGCCGCGTGACCTCAACGTTTCGACGTTCGCCTGCGTGGCGGGATGCATATACATGCCGACATCCATTGCAGGCGCAAGGATCAAAGGGCTGTGGGATGCCAGCACGGCAAGACTGAGCAAAGTATCGCCAAAGCCGTTTGCAAGGCGGGCGAGGGTGGTCGCGCTGGCGGGGGCGATCACGACCATTTCGGCTGCCCGACCAAGCCCAATGTGGGTAACGTGGCCTTCGCCGCCCCACAGATCATCATCGGTGTAGCATTTTCGCCCGGTGAGTGATTGGAAGGTCAACGGAGTAATGAACTTTTCAGCGCTTCTGGTCAGGATCACATCCAGGACTGCCCCGGCCTGAGTTAACTTTGAAGCCAGGTCAGCCCCTTTATAAGCGGCGATTGAGCCGGTGATGCCTAGAAGGATGCGTTTTCCGGTCAGCGGGTTAGCCATTGGTTTGGTTCATCTCCCATAATATTCGCATGCCGTCCAGCGTCAGCCATGGGGCGATGTGGGTGAAAACGTTTGTGGCGGTCGCGATTACTTCTGAAAAACCGCCGGTCGCGATGACCCGCGCGTCTTCCCCTATGATCTGTTTAAAGCGCGCGACCATTCCTTCTACCATGCCGGCGTAACCAAAGAGGATCCCGGACTGGATGGCGTGAATGGTATTTCCTCCAATTGGCGATGGAGGAATTTTCAGGTCCACTGTGGGGAGTTTGCTGGTGCGCTGGATGAGCGCTTCGAGGGCGATCATCATTCCAGGCGCGATCGCCCCGCCCAGATATTCGGCGGCCGAGTTGATCGCGTTAAAGGTCGTGGCCGTGCCAAAATCTACCACCACGGCCGGGCAGCCGTACAATTCTTTCACCGCTACCGCGTCGGCAATTCGGTCCGCGCCGACCGAAGCCGGGTTGTCATACCGAATGACCAGGCCGGTTTTTAATTCGTGGCTGATGACCATCGGGTCCTGATCCAGGTACTGACGGCAGGCTTGAATGATGCGGCTGGTAACCTGCGGTACCACAGACGACAGGATCACCCCGTCCAGCTGGCGCAGCGAGCAGCCAGAATGCTGCAATACCCCGAGGATTTGCAGGCCGTATTCATCGGCCATGCGCTCCATATCGGTGGATAAACGCCAGCGCGCCCCTAGCTTGCTGCCTTCATACAGCCCAAGGGTTAAATTGGTGTTGCCCATATCAATCGCCAGCAGCATACCAGTCCTCTTATTCATCCTGCTTTATGGTCTCGATAATCTCGGCAGCCACATCGAAGCGGTTAAACGCCGGCATCAGGTAGATTCCCTGAACAAGTGATTTCAACTGCTCAATCAATTCTATCGCAATTTTCTTGCCTTCAGACAGTCCATTTTCTCCGGCGGCGTTCATTCGCCGGAGCACGTGTTCAGGTATATCGATGCCGGGCACTTCGTGATGCAGAAAGGCCGCGTGCCGTTCGCTGGCGAGCGGTAATATTCCCGCCAGGATGGGCACCGGGAATAACCCGGCTTCGTCGCGGTAGCGGCTCAGGAAGTTTACCGCGTAGCGGATGTCATAAATGGGCTGGGTGAGAACAAAATCAGCCCCGGCGCGCAGCTTTCGGCGGATGTTTTTTATTTCTTCCGCGGGATCAGGCGGGTTTAAATTCAAGGCGCAGCCGGCAAAAAACGAAGTTGGTTGGCCGATATCCGCGCCGGCATAATCCACCCCGGTGTTGAACCCCTGTTTGATCAATTTGATCAACCCAGACGGCACCAGGTCATAATTATCCATCGCGTCCGGATAGTCGCCAATCGCGGTCGGATCGCCCATGACGACAAATACATTGCGCACCCCCATGGCGTGCGCTGCCAGGAGATCCCCCTGCACCCGCAGCAAGTTCCGCCCGCGGGTAGGGAAGTGCAGCACGGTTTCAATATTCACCTTGCGCTGGATCAAGGTGCAAACTGCCCAGGGGCTCATGCGCATCCGGGCCATCGGGCTGTCAGCGACATCAATCACATCTGCGCCAGCTTCAGCCAGCAGGCTGGCACCGGCCAGCAGTTTTTGGGTCGCCATCCCCCTGGGAGGGTCCATTTCAACCGCTGTAACGAATTTCCCCCGGGCCAGTTTTTGTGCCAGCTGGGTAGGCGGCTGCTTTTCTTCCTCGACTTCTTCTCTCTCGGCAATACTGATTACAAAACCGTTTTGCATCGATTCCAGGTCGGCGTTCTTGACGGCGTTTGCCATGGCTTCGATATGCTGCGGCGTGGTTCCGCAGCAGCCGCCAATAAAACGCGCTCCCGCCTGCCAGAGGGCCAGGGCGTACTCGCCAAAGTATTCCGGGGCAGCCGGGTACATGATCCGCCCGCTGACCTGCTCCGGCCAGCCAGCATTGGGCATCACCGAATATACAGCGTCTGGTACCGACTGGCGCATCAACTTAAGGATCCGCAGAAGCTGATTGGGCCCGCCAGAACAATTGATTCCCAGCACATCCGCGCCAAATTCGTTCAATTTCCGGGCGACTTTTGAAGGATTATCCCCGAGCAGGGTCCGGTCATCGCGGGTGAAGGTCATCGAGGCGATTACCGGAAGATCCGGCGCGACCTGGCGGGCAGCCAGGATGGCTTCGCGTACTTCATATAAATCCGTCATGGTCTCGATAATGATCAGGTCTGCGCCAGCTTCCGCCAGTGCGCTGATCTGCTCAGAAAAAACGGATCGAGCCTGCTCGGGCTGTACCCGGCCAAAAGGAGCCAGACGAACCCCCAGCGGACCGACATCCCCCGCGATCAGCACATCTCGAAACGAAGCCATCACCACCCGGCGGGCCAGTTCAACCGCGGCAGCGTTAATTTCACCCACCTGCTTTTCCAGCCCGTGCTGGGCCAGTTTGTAACTGTTCGCGCCAAAGGTGTTGGTCTGGATCATGACCGCTCCAGCATCAATATAAGCGCGGTGAATTTCCGCTACCAGAGCCGGATTGGTTAAGTTAAGCTGGTCAAACCCGCTTTCAAAATTAACCCCGCGGGCGTGCAGCATCGTGCCCATCGCGCCGTCGGTTACAGCCGGGCGCGGGGCGTGAAGAATTTCTGAGAATAATGTGGAGGAATTTGGTTTTTTATTCATGCTCATCTCAACAGCTGGTCGACTCTACTTTCACCAATATTAAAATACCGGGCAGCAGGGTGGTGCAGGAGAATCGCTGCTGTGGATTGTTCAGGCACAAGCTGATAAGCAGCCGTCAGACTCATCCCCAGCTCGGCTTCAGCGGGCAGCAAGCGAAAAACAAGGGCATGATCGGCAAGTTCAGGAATGGCAGGATAACCCCAGGAATAGCGTTTGCCCTGTTCAGGACCAATCTGCAGTTCGCGGCGAATATGCCGGTGTAAGTATTCTGCCGCCGCTTCTGCCATCTGGACTGCCAGCCCGTGGGTGAAATACGCTTCGCTGTAATCCCCCGCTTCCTGCAGCCGCTCAAACCGTTCGCTCGCGGATTGTCCGACTGTAACCACCTGGAAGGCAGCCACGTCCATTCGTCCTGAGTCGACCGGAAGGAAATAATCAGCCAGGCAGAGAAAATCCCCATCAGCCTGCCGCGGGAAGGAAAAGCGCATGATCTCTTCAGGCTGTTTGCTGGCTAAGGTTAGTGGATCATAGATGATTAATTGCTCGCCCTGAGATTGCGCGGGCCAGTACCCGTACGCTCCCTGAGGTTTTAACCAGCCTTCGCGGCTCGCCTGGGTGAGCATGGCGGTCAAGCGTTCTTCAAAGGCGGCCTGCAGCGTTTCCCATTCTTTCCCGTGGGTATTTTTCGCTCCCCAGGATAAACGGAAGAGCTCGTTGCGCGATAGATACCTGGCGACAATTTCGAGCGGCATCTCGCGCACCACGCGCGCGCCCCAGCCCGGCGCGGCAGGGATATGTTCGGCTGGAGGCGTCGCAGAACGGCGAGTTTGTCCTTCTGGCGGATCAAGCCGGGACTGATTCTCGAATTCCATCTGTGATTCACGGCGAATGCGCGCCAGTAACTCGCTGCGGCGCTGATCATCTGACAGCGCGTCCATGGTGTTCAAACCTTCAAAGGCGTCCTTGCAGTAGAAGACGCCGGGCTCATATACTTCACCATCTTCGGTTTTCAGAATTCGCCTGCCGAACCGCCGGTTGATCGCCGCGCCGCCAATCAGAACTGGAAAATTTAATTTCCGCCGGTGGAGTTCGTTGACAATCAACGGCATCTGCTTGGAGGTGGACACCAGCAGGGCTGAAAGCCCGATCGCGCTGGCATTTAACTCCTCCGCTTTGCGGATGATCGTCTCCGCCGGGACCTGTTTCCCGAGGTCGACAACGGTGTAGCCATTGTTCGAAAGGATGGTTTTAACCAGGTTTTTACCAATGTCATGCACATCGCCGTAGACTGTGGCCAGCACCAGTAATCCTTTCGACGCGTCCGCGGACCGCTCAAGGTAGGTTTCCAGGTGGGCGACGGCTTTCTTCATGACCTCGGCAGATTGCAAAACAAACGGTAAGATCAACTCGCCTGAACCGAATTTGTCTCCCACTTCCTTCATCGCCGGAAGCAATACCTCGTTGAGAATTTTCACGGCGGCATCGTTTTTACTGAGGCTCGCATCAGCCTGGGCGATGAGCGCATCGATATCTGCCTCGATGCCGTCCTTGAGCCGATGGAGAATACGGTAATGCAGCCGTTCAGGCGCGGGCATCGCATCCAGAATTTCCTGCCGGCTTTCAGCTTTTGGATGAAGGTTGGAATTTTTTGAGAAATAATCAATCACCCGGTGTAAAGCGTCTGCCTTGCGGTTAAAAAGCAGATCTTCAGCCAGTTCGCGTTCGCTTGGCGAGATTTCGGCATAGGGTCGAATCTGGGCGGGATTCACAATCGCCATGTCCAGACCGGCGCTGACGCAGTGATACAGCATGATCGAGTTGATCACACCCCGCGCGGCAGGAGACAACCCGAAAGATACATTGCTGACCCCCAGAGAGGTCAGCGCGCCCGGCAGCTCGCGCTTGATCTTTCGGATACCCTCGATGGTTTCAAGAGCCGAATCCTGAAATTCTGGATCGCCGGTTGCCAGGGTGAAGGTCAGGGCATCAAAGACCAGGTCCTGCGGTTTCAGACCATGCTCTTCTACCGCGATCTGGTAAATTCGCCTGGCGACTTCCAGCTTGCGCTCCGATGTCTTTGCCATTCCGGCTTCATCAATTGTCAGGGCGATCACGGCGGCGTTGTAAGTCCTGGCCAGATGCAGCACCCGGTCCGCTTTGGCTCGCCCGGCTTCGAGGTTGATGGAATTTATCAGGCAGCGGCCCGGAGCTGTCTTCAGCGCGATCTCCATCACGTCGGGTTCTGTGGTGTCAATAATGAATGGTACTTTGATCACCGGCGCCAGCGTCTTGATCAGACGCTGCATGAGCAAACCTTCATCTGGCCGTTCGGTTAACGCCGTGCACAGGTCCAATCCGTGCGCGCCGGCATCTACCTGGGAGCGCGCAATCTCCAGGGCAGCATCGAAATCTTCTGCCAGGATGATCTGCTTAAATTTACTGGATCCCTGGGTGTTTAACCGCTCGCCAATTAAAAAAGGAGGCGGTTCCTGTATCATCGGCTGCGCCTGAACCGCTGATGCCAGCCGCGGGGTTGGGTTTTGTGGGCGCGCTTCAACCGGCAGGTTCTTAACTTTTTGCGCCAGCAGGCGGATATGTTCCGGAGTGGTTCCGCAGCAGCCGCCGACAATAGTGACATGATATTTTTGGATAAATTCGCTTAGTTCATCCGCGAATGGTTCAGGCGCCATTGGATAGACAGCCTGCCCATCCACGTTGAGCGGCAGTCCGGCGTTCGGGATGCAGGAGACTGGCAGGCTGGAATTTTCTCCGAGGAAACGGATCGGTTCGCGCATGTAGTCCGGTCCGGTCGAGCAGTTCAAACCGATGATATCGATCCCCAGTCCCTCCAGTATCGCCAGCACAGCGCTGATGTCCGTGCCAAGCAGCATCCTGCCGGTGGTGTCCAGCGTCACCTGCGCCTGGATTGGCACGACGATCCCAGTCTGATCGAATGCCAGCTGGCAGCCGTGCACGGCAGCCTTGACTTCCAGGATATCCTGGGAAGTTTCAATCAACAACACGTCCACGCCGCCTTCCAGAAGCCCGCTTGCCTGCTCTCGGAAAATGTCCGCCAGCTCATCAAAGGATATATCAGACAATTCCGGGTCAGACATCGAGGGGAGTTTGCCGGTCGGGCCCATAGATCCGGCGACAAACCGTTCCTGGCCGGTGGCAGCGCCGTATTCATCGGCGAGACGGCGGGCCAGTTGGGCAGCCGCGCGGTTGATTTCTGTTGTCTGGCTGCTTAGCCCGTATTCATTCAGTGTTAATCGGTTCGCGCGGAACGTATTCGTTTCCAGCACATCCGCGCCCGCGTCCAGAAACGAACGGTGAACCAACTCAACCGCTGACGGTTTGGTGATCACCAGATAATCGTTGCATCCCGCGGTTTTTTCACCGCCAAAGTCAGCGGGGGATAAATTGAGTTTCTGAAGACTGGTACCCATCGCCCCATCGAAGACGAGTATTCTCTGGCGAACAGCCTCAAGATAGCGCGATTGGGTCAAGGGTCGGTGAGTCATTACGGCTCCTGAAAAGAATAAGATTACGATAAAGTAAAAAAACCTCTCTGGAAAAGAGAGGTCAGGACTTGCGCTGCTCTCATCTTCCAGAATACCCGCTGAAGCGGGTTCTGCCGGAATTGGCACTTGCCTTTCGGCCGCTGCCGAGGTTTCACTGGGCCGGTCCCTCCACCTCTCTGGATGAGCGGATGATGGTCATCATCCAACCTTAATTGTTGCAAAATTCTACCACAAATGGAAGATTTATTGGGGTGGGGTAGAATGTCTTTCCCCCCAGGCGATTTGAAAAGGCGGGGATAAAGTGGATGGGTTATAATTTGATCAGGAGCGAGCGTGAAAACATCCAGGAAGCTGCCTGATTTTCATCCGGTGCTGTTCACCAGTTTATTAATGCTGTCTGCTGGCTGGATCGGCATTTTTCTGGTGGTGCTTTTCACTGTGCCCAATCTTGGTCCGCGCTGGCTGTTCTTTTTCTTGCTGACGCTGGCAGCCAGCGGATCAGCGCTTCCATTTGTGTATATTCTCAACCGGCGTTTCCCGTCTACTCCGCCAGCCGACGGAAGTGTTCTGCTCAGGCAGGCGCTGCTGGTAGGAGGTTACTTCGATCTGATTGCCTGGCTGGCATGGGGCAGGGCATTGACCTTTCCGCTGGCGCTATTAATTGGCGGCGGCCTGTTTCTATTTGAATATCTCCTGCGGCTGCAAAACCGCAGCAAGTTTATCGCCGAACAGGACAGCGATGAACCGCCTTCGTGATATCCCATCGATGGACGAGCTGTTGCAACAGGTTCCAGCCGACTGGCTGGCGTTGTACGGCCGTTCTTTGGTCAAAGATGCCCTGCGCGCCAGCCTGGAAGAAGTTCGCGTTAAAGTTCGTCAGCAAAATGATCCAGTCCAGATTGACGCGGTATTTGACTCAACCCGTCGAAAGCTGCAGGAAGCGGTTGCCAGCGGGCTGCGCAGCGTGATCAACGCCAGCGGAGTGATCCTGCATACCAATCTGGGCCGGGCGCCGCTGAGCCGGTCTGCCGCAGAGGCGATGTACCGCGCGGCAAGATATTACAACACCCTGGAATATTCACTGGAAACCGGCAGCCGCGGTGCGAGGGGCGGCGCGGTTGAAAAATTATTAACCCGCCTGACCGGCGCTGAAGCTGCCCTGGTGGTCAACAACAACGCGGCCGCGGTGCTGCTTTGCCTGGCGGCTGTCGCCAGAGGCCGGCGGGCTGTGATTGCGCGTAGCCAACTAATTGAGATTGGCGGTGGGTTCCGCATCCCTGAAGTAATGGCCGCCTCGGGCGCGCGGATGGTGGAAATCGGTACCACCAACCGGGTCCATCTGGAGGATTACACCCAGGCGTTAGAGTCGGGAACGGCGCTGGTGGTTCGGGCACACCCCTCCAATTTTCGCATCATCGGCTTTACCTCTGAACCAGATTTCGCTGAACTTTGTTCCCGGGCGCATCAATACGGGGTACCTGTGCTCGACGATCTTGGTTCAGGCGCGCTGCTGGACACGACCCGTTACGGGCTGGGAAAAGAACCCCTGGTGACCGATTCACTGCAGGCCGGGGCTGACCTGGTCTGTTTTTCCGGGGATAAACTGCTCGGCGGACCCCAGGCCGGGATTGTGCTTGGCAGTCATGAACTGATCAAAAAAATCCGAAAACACCCGCTGGCTCGCGCGTTTCGCGCGGATAAAATCTGTCTGGCCGGACTTGAACAAACCCTGCTGCACTACCTGAAGGATGAAGCGGAGCGGGAAATACCTGTCTGGCAGATGATCTCCATGCCGCTGGATGCCATTCGCGCGCGCGCTGAAGGGTGGATCAGCGCTCTGGGGCAGGGGGAACTCCTCAGGGGAGAATCCGCCATCGGCGGCGGAAGCCTGCCGGGGGAAACGCTGCCGACCTGGCTGCTGGGATTAAAGCCAGCCGGCATTCAAATATTTAATCAAAACCTGCGCCTTTCCACTCCGCCGGTTATTGCCCGGATCGATCAGGATCGAGTTGTGTTTGACCCGCGTACTGTCCTGCCGGAACAAGATGAACGCCTGCTTGAAATTTTGAAAAGGATCATAAACTGATTGCTTTGAGGAACCTATGAAACAAGATATCGATCGTTACATGCAGGAAAGCGGCATAGATGCCTTGCTGGTTACTGGTCCCGGGCAGCATAACCCGGCAATGGTTTATTTAACGGGTGGAGGCCACATTACCCGGGCTGATTTGATTAAAAAACGCGGAGAAGACCCCGTGCTGTTTCACGCTTCAATGGAGCGGGATGAAGCTGCCAAATCTGGATTACGCACCATCGGCTACGATACATTTGATATGGCCGCGTTGATGAAGCAGGCCGAAGGTAACCGCACGAAAGCTGCTGCCTTAAGGTATGCGGCCATGTTAAGAACCAGCGGAATAAACGGCGGGCGCGTCGCTTTGTATGGTCAGGTTGAACTGGCCAATGCCTTTGCGGTCTTCACCGAACTGGCAAGGGTGATGCCGGAACTGGAACTGGTCGGCTTAGACCCGGATAGAATTTTCCTGCCAGCGATGATGACCAAAGGTCCAGAGGAAATTGACCGCATTCGCCGCATGGGCAAAATCACAACTGCTGTGGTCGCCAGAGTGGCCGATTTCCTGACCGGCCAGCGCGTGAAAGGGAACATCCTGGTAAAGAGCGACGATACCCCGCTCACGATTGGGGATGTGAAGAGCAAAATTGACCTCTGGCTGGCTGAAATGGGGGCTGCCAACCCGGAAGGGACGATTTTTGCGATCGGGAGAGACGCGGGCGTGCCGCATTCAACCGGGAATCCCGCCGATTTTCTCACCCTCGGCAAAACCATCGTCTTTGATATCTTCCCATGCGAAAACGGCGGTGGATATTTCTACGACTTTACGCGGACCTGGTGCCTCGGATATGCCCCCGATGAAGAATTAAAACTGTACGAAGAGGTTCGCCAGGTTTATGACCGTCTGCTTTCCGAATTAAAGGTCTCAACCCCGTTTCCGGCGTATCAAAAGCGCACCTGCGAATTATTTGAGGAGATGGGGCATCCCACTGTGTTGAGTCAACCCGCCACCGAGGAGGGGTATGTGCACAGTCTGGGACACGGGGTCGGCCTGCGGGTGCACGAAAAGCCTTTCGCCGGTATGCTCACCGCAGAAGCGGATGATTTGCTGATCCCGGGGGCGGTTTTCACCATGGAGCCCGGGTTGTACTACCCGGAACGGGGGATGGGAGTTCGCATCGAAGACACGCTCACCGTAAAAAATGACGGCACGTTTGAAATCCTGGCAGATTTTCCAAAGGATCTGATCCTGCCAGTAAAGTAATATGGGAGTGTTATGAACCCAGAAAAAAAAGGTGTCTTTCCTCCCGCCCGTGTCCTGGGGATTGAAACCAGCTGTGATGAGACCGCCGCGGCTGTTCTGGAAAATGGCCGCTGTCTGCTTTCATCTGTTGTTGCCAGCCAGATGGATGTGCATGCCAGGTATGGAGGTGTCTTTCCAGAAGTCGCCTCACGCCAGCACATCCGCACCATTTACAGTGTCATTGAACAGGCTCTGCTTCAGGCACATATCAGTTTGAGCGACCTGGACGCCGTCGCGGTTACCCGCGGTCCTGGGCTTGCCGGGTCGCTTGTCGTCGGGATGAACGCGGCCAAGGGGCTGGTGCTTGGACGGGGTCTGCCGCTTGTGGGGGTTAATCACATCGAAGGCCACATATATTCAGCCTGGGTATATCCCGCTGAGGCGGGCAGTCCTCCGCCTGAACCGGTTTTCCCGCTGCTGGCGCTGCTGGTATCCGGCGGCCACACTGAATTAATCCTGATCCGCGAGCATTTGCAATACGAGCGTTTGGGTGCCACGCTGGATGACGCTGCCGGAGAAGCATTTGATAAAGTTGCCCGCATTCTGGGGCTGCCTTACCCCGGCGGGCCGTCCATCCAGAAAGCAGCCAGTGAAGGGAATCCGCGCGCTTTTAATTTTCCGCGGGCGCGCCTGGAAGGCTCGTGGGATTTTTCGTTTTCAGGGCTAAAAACCGCCGTCTTACGCACTGTTCGCGCGCTGCAGGATGAACATCAGGCGGTCCCGGTCGCTGATCTCGCCGCCAGTTTTCAAGCCGCGGTTGTGGATGTCCTTTACCAGAAAACCATGAAAGCAGCCGATCAGTATCGGGTAAAAGAAATCCTGATCGGGGGGGGCGTCTCAGCAAACCGGGCTCTGCGTGAAACCTTCTTGGGTCAAGAGTCGTACCGCGTGCATATTCCTCCGCTTTCGCTGTGCACGGATAACGCCGCGATGATCGCGGCTGCCGGATATTACCGCTACGCCCTGGGTCAGCGCGATCCCCTGGATCTGGATGTGCTGCCAACCTGGCCGCTTTCGTGATGCAACCTTTTATGGGATAAAACATCTAAATGGATAGACAATCGACCGGCACGAATGACATCTCTCTGGATGCTTTGCGGTCTGGCAGCCGCGAAGCCTTCGCGCAGCTGGTGGAGCGGTATTCTCCATCCATCTACCGCCTCGCTTTGCGGATTACGGGCAATTCACAGGATGCAGAAGATGTCCTTCAGGAGACTTTCCTTAAAGCGATGAATGCGCTTTCTGATTTTCAGGGCAGATCTTCTGTATCCACCTGGCTTTACCGCATCGCGGTGAACGAATCTTTAATGCTGCTTCGCCGGCAAAAGCGCGCGAATACCATCCCGGTCGAATTGGAAAATGATGAAAACCAGGACGGAGAGAGCGAAACCCTCGAGATTGAAGACTGGTGCTGTTTGCCTGAAAAAGAATTGCTGTCCAGCGAAAGCCGCGCCTTTCTCGATCAGGCGTTGAATCAATTGAGCCCGAGGTTAAAGATGGTCTTTCAACTTCGTGACATTGAGGGGCTTTCTATTCAGGAAACAGCGGATGCGCTGGAGTTAACAGAGGCTAATGTCAAAACCAGCCTGATGCGGGCGAGATTAAAGTTGAGGGAACTTCTAACCGGTTATTTCCACGAAAAGCTTTCCGGGAGAGCTGCATGACCAATCATCCTCTTACCTGTAAAGAAATCTTACAGCAGATTAATCTGTTGATTGATGGTGAGCTTGAGGCGGAATTGTGCGACCAGCTGGAAAAGCATTTGCGCGAATGCGACAACTGCCGGGTTGTGGTCAACACGACCACCAAGACAATCGAGTTATACCAAGAAATCAAGGGGCAGGACCAATTGCCGGAGGATGTTCGAAAAAGGCTGTACCTGCGCCTGAATCTGCCTGAACCTCGCCGCGATTTGTAACCTTTATCCTTAATTGGCATCAGAAAAAGAGAAAGAAAATGCCCGTAATGACCCCCATTGATACTCCCGGCGATGACGGGCAAGGACAAAAGGAAGCCGCGACGTGCTCGCTTCGCAGAGCATTCAGGGCTGAAGACCTTTGTCCCGTCTGTAAAACTGGCGTTCTCGATTACGACGGGATGCTGAACCTGGTCTGTCCAAACTGTGGATACCAAGAAAGCGGGAGTTTTACCTGATAATGTCAAACGCTGCTCCGGAGGAGCAGCTGACTGGAACAGCTGATTAAGGAGAAATATGGAAAATTTATTGGACCCCAAGATTACCAGCCAGATTGATGAGGTCTTTAAGGACCTCAAACACCCGGTAAGAATGATTTTCTTTGGCGCCGCTGAGGAATGTGAATATTGCCCGCAGATTCAACAACTGCTGAAGGAAGTTGCGGAACGTTCTCCTCTGCTGAAACTTGAAGTCTATGATTTCAAACAGCATGCCGAACTGGCGTCGTCTTTCCATGTAGAACGCGCCCCGGTTTTCATCCTCGCGGGAGAGGAGGACGGTCAGGTCAAGGATTACGGCATCCGGTTCTACGGGATACCTTCCGGGCACGAGTTTACCACCCTGATTAATGACATTTTGTTCATTTCCCAACGCGATTCTGGTCTATCGGAGGATACCAGGACCTATCTTTCGGGTTTAAAGAAACCGCTTCACCTGGAAGTGTTTGTAACCCCGACCTGTCCATATTGTCCGCGTGCGGTTGTTCTGGCTCATCAGATGGCCTTTGAAAGCCCGATGGTGACCGCTGACATGGTCGAGGCGATAGAATTCCCTGAACTTTCAGCCAGATATGGTGTCTCCGGGGTGCCTCAAACCACAGTGAATTACGGCGCTGCGAACGTTGTCGGCCTTCACCCAGAATCCGATCTGTTAGAAGAAATCCGTCTTGTGGTTGAAAAGGAGGGCTGATATTCATGGAAGCCAAAGTAACCTGGAAAAGCGGTCTGGCTTTCACGGGTTTCACCGAGAGCGGCTTTGAAATCCCGTTAGATGCTGCCCCAGAAGCCGGCGGTCAAAACACTGGCTCAAGACCGATGGAATTGCTGGCAGTTGGTCTGGCCGGGTGCACCGCCATGGATGTGATTTCCATCCTTAAGAAAAAGCAGGTCAATGTAACCGCCTTTGAAGTGCGGATCGATGCCGAGCGCGCCGGTGAACACCCGAAACGCTTCACAAAAATATTGATCGAATATGTTGTCACCGGCCATGCCGTTGATCCTGCCGCTGTCGAGCGGGCAGTAGAACTCTCTGAAACCAAGTACTGCTCGGCTGCAGCCTCACTGCGTCCGGGAGCTGAGATCGTTCACAAAATTACCATACTGGAAGCGCGCTAATTGACACGGGTTATAAACGCGCGGCGATCCTGCTATCCGCTGCGCGTTTATGATTTAATTAAAGCCTGATGATCCGGTAGAACGGATTCGGCATTCCGAACTGCTTTGAAGAAATAACCAGATACACCAGCCAGTAGGGTCAAAATACCGCTTGCTGCGATCATAACCCCCATCCCCGCGCCCGGGCCTACACCGGCTGCCCACCCCAAACTGGCCGCCATCGGTGCATCCGCGGAAATCAAGCCAGGGGTCATCAATCGGTCGGCCAGGGGGCCAGCGAGCAGCATGGATAACGGGGAAGCCACCTGTGCGATCAACCGCCTTGCAGAGAACACCCGCCCCTGCACGTCCGGAGGCACTTTCGCCTGCCAGATAGCCTGATTTGAACTGTTGATCAAAATCGTTACCATTGAACTCAAGAAGCCCCCAGCCAGCCAGGCTGGCAGGTTGCGGCCCGCGCCCAGAAGGACGCAAAACAATCCCGATAAGGTAAATCCGATTAATACGCCGTCTACTTTGCGTTTCGGGCCTCCCCAGGCGGTGATGGCTAACCCACCAAGAACGCCGCCCAGACCCATCGAAGACTCTGTCCAGGCCAAAAAGTTGGCGTTATTTCCAGACCGTGCCAGGATCATCGGGCTTAAGACCGCATATCCAAAGGAGCTGAAGAAATTTCCAAAGAAAAAGACCAGCTGTAAACCCAGCAGGCTTGGCCGTTCAAAAATATAACGAAACCCGTAGACCGCCTCGCCCAGCAAATTTCCCCTGCCTGCCTGACCTTCACGCGTCTCTTGCGGTTGAGGAATCCGAACAAGGAGCAAGGCGGTGATGGCGATCGCCAGGGTAATCAGATCAATTACCAGGATGCTGGTTAAACTGGTTGTCGCCAGCAGCGCACCAGCGAAGATCGGTGCCAGGATCCCTGACCCCGATTCGGCCAGTGAAATCATGCCGCTGGCCCGGACATACTGATCTTTTGGCACCATGAGCGTGATGGCTGCCGAGTAAGCCGGCCACTGGAAGGACTGGAAAATACCCGCGAAGAATGACAGGGCATACAGATGCCAGATTTGAAGGCTGCCTCCCAGATACAGGATCAGAACGATCAGGGTGGTTACTCCGCTGGCGAGGTCGCTCAACATCATCACCAGTTTCCGATTCCAGCGGTCAACCAGCGCGCCGGTGAACGGTCCAAACAGGATCAGCGGCACAAATCCAAAAAAGCCCATTAATGCCAGGGCGGTGGCAGATTCAGTGGTTTGCCAGGCCCAGATGCCCAGCGAAAAGCCGCTCATCGCCGTGCCAATCAGCGAAAAAACCTGTCCTGTCCATACGATGCTGAATGCTTTGAAACCCGGGTGCTTAATCATGTTTTGAGGGTTGGTGTTCAGGGTTGTCCGGCTGTAACCAGACTGGATTGATTGGCGCACACACAGGCGATAACCGTACGGCCGTAACGGGTCAGTTTCCCTTCGTACGGAACTGATCCGTTAATTGGCACCCAGCCTTCCATGTTAAATGGCAGGGCAGAATCAGCAGCGATCCATTCCCCGTTATATTTACGGGCAATATGCACGTGGCTGCCGGTCGCGTTTCCCCCCTCGCAGGAAGGATGCCCGAGTGGATCTCCAGCTTTGACCACAGTCCCGGTTTTCACCATCTCTGTGCTGGAAAGGTGAAGATAGAATACGACCCACCCGGTGCGGTCATCTCCATCCCCATCGAGGTCCAGGGTCAAGTAACCCGGTCCTGTGCGGGTCACCACCCCGTCCGCGATGGCAGTGGCAAATTCGCTGGATATGCCGCAGCCAGCGATTGATCCCAGCGGGGCAAAGTCAACCGCGGCGAAAGGTGCGCCGCTGCCCCATCCGGTGTGCGGGCCGCCAGTATAAGCCCAGGTTTTACCAGCCGGAAAAGGTAGTAAAAATTGGGGCTGTGTCAGGCTGCCCGGAATATGATCGCTGGTTCCTTCCCATGGATTACCAAACAGGTGTTCATACGTCTTCTGAAGTCCCTCGGCGTGGATCGCCTGGTAATAACGCTGGTTGTCCATAAACTGGCTAAACGTGTACTGCAAAGCGACACTGGCAGCATTCTGCCACGGGTCTGGTCTCTCCAGGCTGGAATCGCTGCGCGAGAATTCGGTCAGCGCGCCTGAACGCCAGCCGTAATAACCATTATTCAGCGTGTTTGCCAGCTGCACGAGTTGTAAGGCCAGTGCTCGGTGCTCATTATCGGTTCGGTAAAGTAAAAACCGATCGACATTTTCAGGTATTTCTGGCTGCGATAAACCGCCGGAAAGATATTCAAGGATTGCCAGAAGTAAACGCGGACTGATCGAAAACTGGTCTGCGATGTAATTGATCAGTTCACCCCCCCGACGGGTAGCATTTCCCAAGAAGAAAGAATAGTGCTTGAACCAACCGGGCTGCGAATCCACAAATTCAACCGCGTTGAAGTCAAGCTGAGCCGGCCCGTTGACAAATAAACTGTCTGGAAGGATCTGGTAAGGACTTCCCCAGAACGGCCGGTAATAAATCGGAATTTTCATCGGCAAACCAGGCGGCATGGTTGTGGCGTCCTTCGGGATGATCGGGTTGGCTTCGAGAATCTCCTTTACGGTGGTGTTAAAATGACTGGCAATCGCCGGAAGGGTGTCGCCGGTTTGAGCGATGTAGTCAACCAGTTCGCCCGGGGCGTAAACCGGTCGGGTGGGCAGGGGAGTGACCTGCGGGTTCGAAACGGAAGGCTCATCCAAACCGCCGGGCAGGTTTTCATTCATGGCCGGCGGATTCGCCTGCGCGCAGGCGGACAGCAGCATGCCGACCACGACAAGCAAAGTAAACGATAGAGAAAAGAATCGAGACGGAAACATTGAACTACTTATTCTTTCGGACGTGGGATGGATGCGGTTGAGGAACCGAACTGATTGGCTTCAACCACCAGGTTGCCCTTGACCAGGTACCCGAGATAAGGTTGGCCGCCTGAAATCGCCCGCCAGCCGCTCAATGTGAAAGGCACCGGACCATCCGCGAGGATCCATTCGCCGTTGTACTTGCGGGCCAGGTGCAGGTGAGTCCCGGTTGAACGCCCTCCCTCGCAGGATGGTTTGCCAATGCGGTCATTGACGCTGACTGTGGTGCCGACCGGGACGCGTCCTTCGCTGGCGATGTGCAGGTAGAGGATCGCCCAGCCGGTCTGCTCGTAGCCGTCGCCGTCCATATCCACGACGACCACCCCGTTTGAGGACCGCACGACCACACCCGGCCCTATGGCGGTCGCCCATTCACTTGTCGGTTTACAACCTACCCCGTCTGTCGGGGGGGCAAAATCCAGCGCGGCCAGCGCTCCGTCCGGTCCCCAGGCGGAATGAGGCCCGCCTGTATATTCCCATACATGCCCGGGCAGATAGGGAAGCGTAAAATCGGGCTGTTTCAGGGTTGTCGGATACAGCGGCTCTACCGTTTGCGCGCGCTGCCAGGGATCGCCAAACATGCGCTCAAACAATGCGGGTAAGCTGTCCTCTCCGTACATCGCCCGGTTCCACATCCCCCGCGTGTAAAGCCGGGAGAACAGATATTTTAATGCGACCGAGCCGGCGTTTACTTCAGGCGCGATGCGCAGTTTTTCGCCGTCCGGAAAAGTTAATTCAGTGAGAATCCCAGCCCGCCAGCCGTAATATCCGATTGACAGCTGCGATACTGCCCAGGAAAGCTGCCGGTACAGGCGCGGATATTGCGGGTTGACGTACCCCATCGGATAATCGGTATCGGCGAGATTGGCCGGCTGGCCGTAGACCCATTTGCTCTGATATTCAACCAGGGCGAGCAGAATGCGGGGATTGATAGAATTTTCGATCGCGACGCGTTCGATTACCTCTGCCCCGCTGGCCCACCCGCTGCTCAGATACTCGCGATAATCCTGCAAATATCCCCCCGCATCCCTGACAAATTGTTCGATATCAAAATCCAGCGCGGAGGGAGAGAAAACAATTTCAGAATCAGGCAAAATGGTGGTGGTTGGCGTGTGATCGCCCAGCACATCCGGGATGTAGAGAATCGTGCCGGGCGGAATGAGTTCCTGTGGCTCAAAGGCGGTATCGCTGATGATCTGGCCGGGGGTGACTCCAAAACGGGCGGCCAGCGCCTGCAGGAAATCGCCAGCCTGCGTGGTATAAATCAGAGGCGGCTGAGCAGTAGAAAGCGTTGGCAGCGGCGTGGGGATGGCGGTCGCCTCCGGGGTTGGAATGGGCTGGTCGAGGCTGCCCTCTACCACGGTTGGAACCTGGGTGTCAACCGGCAGGGACGGCGAAGGCAGGTCGACTTCCTCGCCGCCTCCCAAAGCCGGTGGATTATGGGCGACTGCGGTTGCGGTTCGTTCAAAGGTGCTGACATAGGGCCGGACGCAGCCGGAGATAACCATCCCTGCCAGAAATGCGGAAATTACACCGCTAAGCAGCTTACCGGCTGATCTGGTTGGCTGGGGTAAAAATTTCCCAGGCTTCGACCACTTTTCCATCACGTGTCATACTTCCGTTGTACTCGGTTCCATATCCTGCGGATATCCAACCATCCAGGTTAAATGGGATCGGTCCATCCGCAGCAATCCATTCTCCATTATACCTTCTGGCGAGATGGACATGGGTTCCATTTGAGACGCCGCCCTCACAGGAGGGATGGCCAATCCGATCGCCGGCTTTAACCAGCGCATTTAACGGCACTCGATCTTTTGTGGCAATATGCAGGTACAGAACCGTCCAGCCCGTCTGTTCGTAACCATCCGTGTCAAGGTCAAGGATCACCACACCGGTATCCACGCGGATTACTTTTCCGTCTGCCACCGCGGTAACCCAGGCGTCGCTTTCTGCGCATCCCTTACCTTTCCCGGGCGGGGCGAAGTCAATCGCGGCCCAGGCTGAACCGTCTCCCCAACCGCCGTGCGGACCCCCGGTAAAAGACCAGGTTTCCCCCTCAGAAAACGGCAGATGCATGGGGGGCTGCTGCAGATCCGCCGGGATGACCTCATAGGTGTAATCAAATGGATATCCAAACATTTTTTCAAATTGAGCGAAAAACCCATCCTGGCTTACAGCGCTTTCAAATGCCTGACGGTCGAATAAGAGCGAAAACAGGTACTGCACCGCCGCGGTTCCAGCGTTGATGGTTGGATCAGGACGTAGGATTGTCCCGTCTGCGAGCGTATACGCTCCTAGACCGTTGATTTTCCACAGGTAATATCCCCCGTTGAGTTGATTGGCTGCCCAGGCCAGCTGACGATAGAGATCCTTGCGGCCGGGGTCTGCCCATCCCATCGGGTAAATTCTATTAACCTCATCTGGTTCGGGGTTACTTAACCAGCCGGACTGGTATTCCAGCAATGCCAGCAGCAGTCGGGGGTTGACCGAAAAATACCGGGAGATTAAGTTAACAATTTCCACCCCGCTGTATTTTTCTTCTCCGATTTCTTCGGAATATTTGCTCAGGTAACCGCCGCTGGAAGCGATGAACGTTTCCAGGTCAAGCAAAGCGCTGGTTGGGCTAAATACCAGTTCAGAGTCCGGAATCATCTTGAAACCCGAAGCCGTTCCATCCGGAATGGGAGCTGGAATGATGAATGTTTGTCCCGGATTGATCAGGTTGGGGTTGGCGATCTGATTTTCTGCAATGATGCGCTGCATGGGAATCTGATAAGCGCGGGCGATCGATCCGAGGGTATCCCCGGATTTAACTGTGTATTGAATCGGTTCTGCGCGCAGAGTTGGAAGGGCGTGCGGTGCGTCCGGGGTGGGCAGGGGCTGGGACGGATCGCGAGTCGGCAGCGTAAACGGCAGGTTTGACTCGCCCGGTGTATTCTCAGCGCCGCTGTTTGGCGCGAACGGCTCATAAGGCGCTGACGGTCTGACACAGGCTGTCAACCATACCGCCGCCAGCCAGATTACCGTGCCAACAAGCTTGCGGGTTCGATTCAATGATTTAACCCCAGATGGATTCTCTGCCCTCCCAGCAAATGCAGATGCAGGTGGGGCACCGTTTGACCGCCATCCCGCCCGGTGTTAAGAATCAGGCGGTAGCCATTCTCTGCGATCCGGTGATCTCCCGCCAGACGGACTGCGGTGAGAAACATGCGGCCGATTAAAGCCGCGTCGGATTCGCTCAGGTCATTCGCCGAGTCAATATGCCGGTTGGGGATGATCAGCACGTGAACCGGCGCGCGCGGGTGGCGGTCATAAAATGCGGTGATTTCCGCGTCTTGATAGACGATTTTTGCCGGAGCGCTGCCTGCGGCAATTTTACAGAAGATGCAGGGATACGTTTCCATGGGAGGATAGAAAAACCGGAGGATCGTGCGTTAAGATGGCAAAATCCTCCGGTTTCTGGTCCGTTCAGCCTTACTCGCCCCGAATAAAGGATTCGGTCATCTCGCGGGCGACGTCATCTTTGTACTGCTTCGGCGGGGTCTTCATGAAATATGAAGCCGGTCCGTACACCGGCCCGCTGATCCCGCGGTCAAGCGCCAGCTTGCAGCAGCGCACCGCGTCAATAATCACCCCGGCAGAGTTGGGAGAATCCCAGACTTCCAGTTTTGCTTCCAGGTTCAATGGAACATCCCCGAAGGTCGTGCCTTCCATGCGCAGGTAGCACCATTTACGGTCGGTGAGCCAGGGCACATAGTCAGAAGGTCCGACGTGGATATTGTCCTCATGCAGCTGATAAGGAAGCATGGAAGTGACCGCGCCGGTTTTTGAAATCTTCTTGGATTCCAGCCGTTCGCGCTCCAGCATGTTCATGAAATCGGTATTGCCGCCAAAATTCAGCTGGTAGGTTCGATCCAGGCGAACTCCACGGTCAACAAACAGGCTGGTCAGCACGCGGTGAAGGATGGTCGCGCCAACCTGACTCTTGATATCATCGCCAATGATCGGCAGCCCGCGGGCGCGGAACCGTTCAGCCCAGTATTCCGAAGACGCGATGAAAACCGGGATCGCATTCACAAAACCGCAGCCGGCTTCAAGGATCTGCTCAACATACCATTTGGTGGCCATTTCTGAGCCAACGGGCAGATAACTGACAACCACATCGGTCTTGGTTTCTTTGAGAATTTTCACGATGTCGGCGGTTGGTCCGGGGGCTTTCTTCAGGATCTGGGAGAGGTATTTCCCCAGCCCGTCGTGAGTCATCCCTCGCTGCACCGGGACGTTTAATTTCGGAACGTCGGTGAATTTGTACGTGTTGTTGGGATAGGCAAAAATGGCCTCTGAGAGGTCTAACCCGACCTTGGTGTCAACCACGTCGAATGCTGCGGTGAATTCGATGTCGCTGATATGATAGCCGCCAAGGTTGACATGCATGAGGCCGGGCACCCGGTCATTGTCTGCGGCATTTCGGTAGTAGTGTACGCCCTGAATAAAAGAGGAAGCGCAATTGCCTACCCCGATGATTGCCACCCGAACTTTTTTGTCGCTCATAAACCATCTCCTGTCAATTTTATTGGTATGTTCGCATACGCTGCTATGCTATAATTTCTTTACTGCCGGGGAGCAAGCTCAATGGATCCCGTATCTATCAATTATACTCGCCGTCTGGAAAGTTTACTCGAATTTTGCAAAACATTAAGCTCCAACCTGGAACTGGAGCCGTTCCTGAATTGCGCGGTCGAGTTTGCTTCGGATATCACCGAAAGCGAAAGCTCCTCTATTCTTGTGTTCGACCCAGAAAATCAGGTGCTGCGCTTTCTGGCCGGACCCTGGTATCAGCTGGATAAGCTTAAAAATATCGGCGTTCCCCTGGAAAGAAGTATCGCTGGCTGGGTGTACGCCAACGGCGAAGCGATGACCCTCCACCACGGAGATAAAGACGACCGCATTTTTCGAGTGGTTGACCGCGAATTAAACGAAGGCACACAATCCATTCTCGCGGTGCCCATCGTGTTTCGCGGAAAAACCATCGGCGTTTTTGAATCGATCAATAAAGCCAGGGATGCGCATTACACGCTGGAAGACGTCAGTGCGCTTGAAATTCTGGCTTCTCAGGTTGGAATGGCAATTAGTAACCACAGCCTGGAAGAAGATACCCGCCTGGCCGAACAGAAGGTTACTGAACTGGAACGGCTAAAAAGCGATTTTATCGCGATCGCCAGTCACGAATTGCGCACGCCCCTGGGACTGGTGATTGGCCACGCCACTTTTTTATCGGAATCGGCATCTGAAGAGCAAAAACCAGATGTTGATGTCATCCTGCGCAACGCGATGCGCCTGAAGGAAGTCATTGAGCAATTCACGGACTCTGACCTGCTGGAACAAGGGTTGTACCGCCTTCGCAAGAAGAAAATATCGATCAACACTCTGATTCAGTCCGCCGTAAACGCTCATCAACCCTTTGCGAAAGAAAAAAATATATCTCTCAGCGCTGAAGTTGGAACGATTCCACTGGTCGTGGAAGCTGACCCGGAAAAACTGGAAGTCATCGTTGGCAACCTGATTAAAAATGCGATTATCTTTAACAATGAAGGGGGAGTTGTCAGGGCAAAAGCTGAGCAGGTTCCCGGTTACATCAAGATCACGGTTGCGGACAACGGTGTGGGTATTCCGCTGGAAGAACAAGATCAGATTTTCAAACGGTTTTATCAGGTGGAAAAGCATCTTACCCGCCACCACGGCGGCATGGGGCTGGGTTTATCCATCGCCAAGGAGATGATCGAACTGCACGGCGGCCGAATCTGGGTCGAAAGTGTTGAAGGCAGGGGGAGTAAGTTTATGTTTATCCTGCCGCTGAATTCGGCCCAGGTTACCGGTGCGAAAAACGTCTTCCGAACATAACCTTGCACAATCCAAGTCAGACGGTTATAATCACTGCCTGTTCGGGGTGTGGCTCAGTCCGGCTAGAGCACACGGTTCGGGACCGTGAGATCGAGGGTTCAAATCCCTCCGCCCCGACACTTCTCGAAAAACCAGGCCCTTCCCGGAGCCTGGTTTTTATTCTGGCATAGTCCATGCACCCATTTTTTCTATGAAAAAATTAGTTATAACCATCATTCTTTTCCTCTTTCTTACCGGGTGTGCCAGACAGCCCAACCCTCTGCTCGGCAAATGGATGGATAAGGCGCACAATACCGTCTGGGAATTCCAGAAGAGCGGAATTCTGCTCATGACCAGCCAGGACTCACTTAACGGTGTCACGGTTAAATATCACCTGATGGATGAAAAATTGATCGAACTGACCTTTTTTGCCGAGACCAGCAACCCTATTCACGGTCAGGCAACATATAAAATCAACGAAGATCGGCTCTCGATTGAATTTACCGACATGGGGGCATTAAGCGGTACAAAATTCAACCTCAAAAAAATTGTTGAAGACCAGTAAAATCCCGGCAAAATCGTGAATGAGATCATCCATGCCGGCGCGCAGCCGGCATGGTCGTCTATATGACCAATCCCGTTCCAGGATTCCTCATCCGCCAGGTGCGAGCGCTTTGCCGGAGTTGCGCAAAAATCTGTTTTTTGGGCAAGTCAATAAAGTTTGAGCTGGAAGCGTAATGCCAGAAATGAGTAAGCCGCCGGTAACAGCCAAAACTGCCTTTTCCAGCGTGATACCCTATTTGGTTGATAAATATGGTTGCCGCGGGGCGAATCAGTTGAAAAGAATGGTTTATCCAGCAAATACCCGCAGGTCAATTTTCCGGTGATGGGGCGCTTCGCGGTGTTCCACAAGATAGATTCCCTGCCAGCGTCCAAGCGCCAGGCGCCCGCGTTCTACCGGTATGGTCAGCTGAACAGGCAGCAGGGCTGCCAGGATGTGGGCCGGCGAGTCATCTGCGCCTTCCTCCGTGTGTCGGAACCACGCCTGTCCATCCGGGACCAACCTGGCGAAGAATTCCATCAGATCCATTTTAACAGTCGGGTCGTAATTCTCGTTAATGAGCAGCGAGGCGCTGGTATGCTGGCAGAAGATCAGGCAAAAGCCGTCATGAATCTGCGAAGCTTGAACCGCTTCATGCACTGAATGGGTGAGGTCATAGATCCCTTTTCCAGTGGTTTTTACCTCAATTACTTTATGAAATGCCATAGGAACCGCCTTTGATGGTGTATTATCTATTTTACCGTAAGGGCGAACGGTAAAATGTTATAATCTGCTCGTATGTTTGTTTTGATTACCGGATGATCTTCATCTTCTCAGTTGGAGGCCTCGCATGGATGAATTTATCACCCTGCAGCAAATTGACGAAGCGGTTCACGCCGTTCGCCAATATACGCAGCAGCAGCCTGAAACAGGACTCATTCTTGGCTCAGGCCTTGGCGGTCTGGCAGATTCAGTTGAAAATGCTGAAATAATCCCTTATGAAAAAATCCCTCACTGGCCTCTATCAACGGTTCACGGACACGCCGGCAGGCTGGTTATTGGGCGTCTGGAAAATCAAACTGTCATGGTGATGCAGGGCAGAACGCATTATTACGAAGGGTACAGCATGTCCCAGGTTACCATGCCGGTGCGGGTCATGCAGCGCATGGGCGTCAAGAATTTAATCGTCACCAACGCTGCCGGCGCGATTAACCCCGATTACGCCCCCGGGGATGTGATGCTGATTACCGATCACATCTCGTTGATCGGCATGACGGGCCCAAATCCGCTGCGCGGCCCGAATTTAGAGGTTTTTGGCGAACGTTTCCCGGATATGAGCAAAGCCTACGACCCGGCGCTGGTCGCAGCGGCGGAAAAAGCCGCCGCTGAAGCCGGCATCCGCGTTCACAAAGGTATCTACATCTGCCTGTCTGGTCCGTCATTTGAAGGTCCTGCGGATTTGCGCTTCCTGCGCATCATCGGCGCGGACGCTGTTGGAATGTCCACCGTTCCGGAGGTGATCGTCGCCCGCCACGGGAAAACCCGCGTTCTTGGCCTTTCGGGCATCAGTAACAAAGCCAATTTAGACGGCAGCACCGAGACCACCCACGAAGAAGTCCTGGAAGCCGGGCGGGTAATTGTCCCCAAACTGACCGCGATCATTAAGGGAGTACTGAAAAGCCTGTAACAATCAGATTGTACATGCTGATTCTTGCCCATGCTTGAACTGCTGCGTTTCCTGGTCAAAATTGAAGTCTGGGTATATATCCTCTCCGGTCTGGCGGCGGTGATTGTCCTCCGGCAATTAATCACCGCCTGGAAGGATTGGCGTTCGGCGTTATTCGGACTGGAAAGGGAGACGGCTCAACGGCGGTTTACCAGCGCGCTGACGTTGATGATCTTACTGGTGCTCTTCAATCTGGCCGAGTTTTTTTATGTATCCTTTATTGCCCCGGCTGTTGTCAACCTAAACCAGCCAGTGATCGCTACCCCGGCCGACGCAGCCCTGGTTACCCCTCAGGCCGCAGCCCTGCCGACCAAATCTTCGCTCGCGATGAACAACCCGATTGAATCAGCCAATCCTCAAAATGAGAATGGTTGTGTGGCGGGCCAGATTGAATGGACCTTTCCGCAGAGCGGGGAAAAAATATCCGGTACGGTTGAATTACGCGGCACGGTGAATGTGACCAACCTGGGTTTTTACAAATTTGAATTCAGCCAGCCCGGTTCAGAGATCTGGTCAACCATCGCCGCTGGCAACTCCATAAAAGTGGATCAGCCGCTTGGAGGGCTGTGGAACACGGGACTCTTGACGCCGGGGGATTATCTGCTGCGGCTGGTCGTCGCTGATAATGCCAACAATATTTTCCCGGCCTGCGTAATATCGATTCAAATTGTCCCGCCGTCAGATTAGGAGGGTTGATCATGCCTGAAATTGAAATCCGTCCGGCTTTATCCACGGATATTGACCTGCTCACCCGGCTCGACCACCGTTCAGAAAGCGCCTATGTCTGGCAGATGGAAAGATCTCTGGAGGAGGATCAATTCAGCGTCACCTTTCGGCAGGTGCGCCTACCGCGGACGGTCCGAATCGAATATCCGCGCCAGCCGCAATCCTTCCTGATGGATTGGAAATCCAAAACCGCTGTGCTGGTCGCCCTGGCTGACCGGAGGCCGGTGGGCTACCTGGCAGTGCTTGAACAACCCGGCCCCTCGGCGGCGTGGATCACCGATCTGGTGGTGGACAGCGCATATCGCCGCAAGGGCATCGCCTCCGCGTTGGTGCTGTCCGTTCAGGACTGGGCTGCCCAGCGCCGGCTGCGCCGGTTGGTGTTGGAGCTGCAGTCCAAAAATCATCCCGCGGTCTGCCTCGCGTTGAAATTGGGAATGGAATTTTGCGGTTATCATGACCACTATTATCAGAATCAGGATATTGCCCTGTTCTTTTCGCGCGGTCTCCGCTGACCCTTTCATAAAGTGATGCCGTTATGCTGCCAGTGCTGGTAACAATCAGCCAGATCATCACCGCCGGGATTGTGATCACCGCCCTGGCGCTGTTGATGTATGCCCTGACATTCAACTTGAGGGATCGGGTTGCCCGTTCTTTCGCCCTGGTCCTGGTCTACATCTGCATAACCTTTACCGGTGAGGCTCTGGGCGGGACATCCGTGACCCCTTACTGGATCACCTTCTGGTTAAAATTCCAGTGGGCAGGGATCATTATGCTGCCGGCGGGATTTCTGGGGTTTTCGGATGCGCTCCTGGCAACGACCGGAGATTTCTCGCGCACCCGGCGGTTATGGCTGGGGGTCGTTTATCTATTCTCGTTTGGCCTCGTGATCGCTTTGTCCGCGGATCATTTCCTTGGCCCGGTCGTCTTGAATGTCCCCCCGGCTCCGTACCTCACCGCAACGCTGACCGCGGACCTGTTTACCGTTTTTTATGTCACCGCCATGTTGATCGCCTGGTGGCAAATTTTCCAGGCATTGCGGAGAACCGCGACCCCGACCAGCCGGCGGCGAATGTATTACCTTCTGGTCGGTTCTGTCGCCCTGGGAGCCGGTTCCTTCCCATTCTTATTGTTCGGTTCCGGTTTTGCCAGCCAGTACGAGATGGTTTTTTGGCTGGTCGCAATATTCACCAATTTGCTGGTCGGCGCGATGCTGACGGTCATGGCATACGCGGTCGCTTTTTTCGGCGTGCCCTGGCCAGACCGGGTGGTCAAATCTCGCCTGTTTAAGTGGTTGATGCGCGGACCAGCCACCGCCAGTCTGACGCTTGGGCTGGTCACTCTGGTTCGCCGCTTGGGTGAAGCCTTCGGCGCGAGTTACACCGCCCTGGTGCCGCTGGTCATGGTGGGCACCATTTTGCTGTCGCAATATTTCATTACCCTTTTCGCCCGGTATGGCGAGAAGGTTCTCTTCTGGGGCAAGGATTCCGCTGACCTGGAGTTATTGCGCCTGTTGGAAGAGCGTTTTATCACCCGCGATGATCTGGATCAGTTTCAGGAGACCATTCTGGCGGCGATTTGCGATCGGCTGCAGGCGGGAGGGGCTTACCTGCTGGCCCGGGACAACGGCCATTTCGAGCGCATTGGCCAGATTGGCAAGACAGCGCCGGGTAATCTGGTGAATGAGGACCTGGAGTCAGCCCTCAAGACGCACGACCGCGCCAGCGGCTTTTTTGAATGGCAGGGAGATTTAATCCTTCCTCTTTACACGCAGACCAATGGCGGAGAACTGGAATTACTGGGAGCCGTGGGGGTAACCGGCCTGAAAAAATCTGTTTCGGACCTCAATCCTGAAGAGTGGAACGCCTTGCGGTTGCTGACCAGAAGAATTGAACTGGCTCTTCAAGATCGCAGAGCGCAGGAACAAATCTACGCCTCTCTTGAAATCCTGTCCGGGCAGGCAGAGGTGATTCAGCGCCTGCGGGCTGCCGGTCAGTATGACGCCCGGGTCGCGCTGGCAGAAAATTTGCCGGTCGCCCAGGATCTAACTATCTGGGTTCGCGACGCCCTCACGCATTACTGGGGAGGACCAAAACTAACCGAAAGTCCTTTACTGCAATTGCAAATTGTGAAAAACTACCTGGACGAGCATTCCGGGAATGAAGCCAACGCCCTGCGGTCGGTCTTAAAAACCGCGATCGAAAAGAACCGCCCCGCGGGCGAGCGGCGTTTCACTGGAGAATGGATGCTCTACAACATCCTGGATCTGAAATTTTTGGAAGGCCGGCGAATGAAAGAAATCGCGATGAAACTGGCGATGTCAGAGGCCGACCTGTATCGGAAGCAGCGCGTAGCAATCGACGCGGTGGCGAAAACCCTGATGGATATGGAAGAAGAACAGCTTAAAGGAAATGGAGAAAACCGCCAGGGTTGAAAGAAGGCCTGTGCGCCTTGTCATTCCGGCGGAATATTAATATAATATTAATGTGTAAATTATCTGTAGGAACTGAACCAGCGGAGGGTTTGGTAATGCTAGAAAAACGGGGTGGATTTGTAGTCAGGGACGATCAGGCACCGGAAATTGACGAAGGCTGGTGGGCAGCAATTCTATCTGATGAGGAATCAAATTCTGCCATCAACAAAGAAATCGTTAAAAACGGTGTCCAGTCTAACCTGGAGGTGGTAGACTGGGATTACGCCGTATCCCTTTATCAGCAAGATGAGGTTATCACACTTGAAGTCAACGGCTACAACCGCGGCGGCTTGTTGGTGCACGGGAACGGCATCCAGGGGTTTGTGCCCATTTCCCACCTCATTGATGCTGTACCCATTGAACAGGATGAAGAGCGAAAAAAGATCCTCGCAGGTTATGTCGGCCGCAAATTATCCCTGAAAGTAATCGAATGCGAGCCGGACCAGGAACGCATTGTCCTTTCGGAGAGGGCTGCCCTTGCGGGCGACGGCCGGCGCAAACAGCTATTTCAGAGCCTTCAGGCTGGTGAAACAGCCACCGGGACTGTCACCAATGTAACAGATTTTGGTGTATTTGTGGATCTTGGCGGAGTTGAAGGTTTAATCCATGTCTCGGAATTATCCTGGGGCAGGGTGCAGCACCCGAACCAGGTCGTTTGCGTCGGCGAGCAGATCAAAGTCCTCATCCTTCAGATATCCGAAGAACACGCGCGCATTGCGCTGTCGCTGAAAAGGCTGCAATCCAACCCCTGGGATCTCCTATCCGCGACAAAAAAAACCGGCGACCGGGTAAAAGCCCGCATCACATCGCTCACCCGGTATGGGGCATTTGCCCGGTTGGACGAAGGTGTGGAAGGGCTGATTCACATCTCGTCCCTCAATCTGGGGCCAGGTCAAATGATTGAAGACCTGCTGGTCCCGGGAGAAACAGTCGAGGTCGAGATCCTGCATATCGACCCCGAAAGGCGCCGCCTGGGGTTAGGATTAGTGCCGGCTGAATGAAGGCCAAAACACCCTCACAACCGTCTCAGCGGAATACAAAGCCCGCCGCCCCATCTTCTCCGCCCGCTGAAACCAAGCAGGGCTGGATAGACCGTCTGGGGTATGTCTGGCTTCATTACGGCCGTTTTTCTGGTGATCTGGCAGGGATTCTGGTAAGCGTCCTGGCTCTGGTCACCCTTTTGGGTTTGCTGGGTTTAAGCGCGGGCGAGCTGCTTGGACAGTGGGTCAGGCTGCTGCGCTTTGCTTTTGGGTGGGGGGCTTTTCTGGCGGTCGTTTTTCTTGTTTCGCTCGCTGCGCTCATTTTCAGACGAAAACCGGATAACCGCCTGCCTGTCCGAATGCGGCAGGTCGTGGCTGCTGAATTCCTCGGCTTCACCCTGATCACCCTCCTCTCTCTGATTGGCGGGGTAAGCCTGGACCGGGCAGCCGATTTTCTGGACGGCGGGGTTGTTGGTTGGGGTCTGGCGCGGTTAATCACAGCGGTATTACCGCAGGGTCTGGCGGTAGCCCTGATCCTGCTGCTGAGCGTATGGTTGATCTTGATCGCGCTGGATTTGATCAAGCCTTTTCAGAAGAAACTGGAACAGCTGGCCGGTTTACCCTCAGCGAGCAGCAATATCGAAAAAGTGAGCAGCGCGGAAGCTGAACCGGCATGGAAAGATGAAGCCGACGAGCCGCAATCTGGTTCTCCTTTTACTTTGGTCAGGGATGAACGCCTTCCTCCAATCGACGTGCTTAATAAAGAAACCAGTATTCGGCCAGATGAAGCTTTTATTCGCGAGGTGGCAGCGAGGATCGAAACCACCCTGGCTGAATTTAAGGTTCCTGCCAGAGTGATCGGCTACCGGGTAGGGCCGGCGGTGACCCAGTATGCCATTGAGCCAGGCTATATCGAACGGCCCTCACCGGACGGCACGATTATCCCTCAGAAAGTGCGCGTGGCGCAGATTTCAGCGCTATCGCGGGATTTGGCGCGAGCGCTGTCTGCTGAACGGCTGCGAATCGAAGCGCCCGTACCCGGCCGGTCTTTTGTCGGGATCGAAATTCCGAACCGGGACGTGGCTGTAGTTCACTTGCGCTCGATCCTGGAATCGGAGGCGTTTCAAAAGATGGGCGCGCCGCTCGGGATTGCGCTGGGCAGGGATGTGTCGGGCCAGCCGGTGGTCGCCGATCTGGCGCGCATGCCCCACCTGCTGATCGCCGGGACGACCGGTTCGGGCAAATCGGTCTGCATCGCCGCGATCACAACCTGCCTGGTGATGAACAATCCGCCGGAGCACCTGCGCCTGGCGCTGTTAGATCCAAAAATGGTCGAGCTGATCCGCTTTAACGGGCTTCCGCATTTGCTGGGTCAGGTAGAAACCAGCATCGAACGTATGCTGGCGGTGCTGCGCTGGGCTTTGCAGGAAATGGACAGGCGCTACCGGGTGTTAGAGGAAGCCAAAGCGCGCGATTTGGATGCCTATAATCAAAAAATGCTGCGGCGAAAACAACCGCTTTTGCCGCGTATTGTGATCATTATTGATGAGCTGGCTGATTTGATGATGTCGGCTCCCGATCAGACTGAGCATGCGCTCGTCCGTCTGGCGCAGATGGCCAGGGCAACCGGCATTCACCTGATCCTCGCCACTCAGCGCCCGAGCACGGACGTGCTCACCGGGCTGATAAAAGCCAATTTTCCGGCCCGGGTTTCTTTTACCGTGGCGACGTCCATCGACTCTCGCGTCATTCTGGACAGCAACGGCGCTGAAACGCTGCTCGGCAGGGGCGATATGCTCTTTCTGGATCCTGAAGTGGGTTCCCCAAAGCGGTCTCAGGGTGTGCTGGTAACCGATCTGGAAATTGAACGGGTCATATCGCACTGGCAGGCCAAACAGCCGCAAAACGAAGTTGAAGCGCCGCCCTGGGAAGATCTGCTCTCGGATGACGCCGAATCCGCGGATGCACTGCTGGAGGCGGCGACCGAAATCGTGCGCAAAAGCCAGCGCGCTTCAGCCTCCCTGCTGCAGCGCAAATTGCGCATTGGTTATCCCCGGGCTGCCCGTTTGATTGACGAATTGGAAGCAGCTGGAATCATCGGTCCTAATCTGGGCGCCGGGAGAGAGCGGGAGGTGCTCATCCCGCCGGATGAGGAAGAGAACAGCGCGCCGGACGAGGGAGAATAGGCGGCTTGCTTGACAGTTTCCACCTGGTAAGATAGCATAAGGTCAGCCTTTCAGGCTGACTTTTTTGTTCAAGGTGAACCGTGACAGAAACTGGTGCTCATTCCCCTGTAACGCTGACCGACCGCTTGCGGAAGGCTTTCAAATGGTTGATTGATCCTCTGGCGTCCTTTTTTAACAGATTGGGCGTTCATCCCAACGCGATGACATTTGCTGGCTTGATCGGCACAGCGGTTGGTGCATACTTCCTTGCCGTAGGGAGAATAACCCTTGGCGGGCTGATCATCCTGGTGGTTGCCCCGTTTGATGTTCTGGATGGATCCATGGCCCGCCTGCGCGGCGAGGCGAGTCGTTTTGGCGGCTTTGCCGATTCGGTTACCGACCGCTATGCTGAGATTTTCATATTTGGTGGGTTGTTGTATTACTATCTGTCAAAGAATGACCCGCTTTCTTGTATGATTATTTTTCTCGCCGCCGGCGGGTCGTTGATGGTGTCTTATGTTAAAGCCCGGGCGGAATCGCTGCAGTTCGAAGCCAAAATCGGCCTGTTAAGCCGGGTGGAGCGCTATCTGGTACTTGTTCCCTGCCTGATCTTTAATATTCCGATGGTCGCGGTGTATATCCTGGCTTTCTTCGCCAATTTCACCGCCCTTCAGCGGATCTGGCATGTTCGCCAGCAGGCGTATTCATCCGATTTTCCAACCAATAAGGAATAATGTTATGACCCCTGGTATTCAAATTGGCCCTTTTACCCTCCATTTTTACGGTCTAATCATCCTCGCTGGCGCGATCGCAGCGACCGCCCTGGCTGCCCGGGAAGCCAAACGGCGCAATATTGATCCTGAATACACCTGGGACATGCTGCCCTGGTTGTTAATCGGCGGGATTATTGGCGCGCGGATCTGGCACATTCTGACCCCTCCAGCATCGATGGTCAAAATGGGCATTACCACCAGCTATTATCTGACTCATCCTCTGGACGCGCTGGCGGTGTGGAAAGGCGGGCTGGGTATACCCGGCGCGGTGATCGGCGGCGCGCTCGCTTTGTACCTGTACACGCGAAAGCGCAAGATGAGCTTTCTGCTGTGGGCGGATATGATCGCCCCCGGTCTGGCGCTGGCTCAGGCGATCGGGCGCTGGGGCAATTTCGTCAATCAAGAAGTTTATGGTTCTCCGAGCAACCTGCCCTGGGCGATATTTATTGACGAGGTTCACCGCCTGCCAGAGTTTAAGGATGTGGCTTACTATCATCCGCTTTTCCTGTATGAATCCCTTTACAACCTGCTGTTGATGGGAGTTTTATTGTGGGTGAACCGCCGGTTTGGCAACCGTCTGGCAAATGGCGATATTTTCTTAATCTATCTGGTCGGCTATCCGGTCGCTCGCTTTTTCCTCGAATTCTTGCGGTTGGACATCTCGCCCGTAGCTGGCTTAAATATCAATCAATTGATCATGGCGGCAATTGCGCTGACCTCGCTCGCGATTCTGATTCTGCGCAGGCGCAAGCCGCAGCAGCAGGCTTGATCGGTCCATGATTAAAGCGCAGGGATTGACCAAATACTTTGATGAATTTCTGGCAGTTGACGGGGTAGACCTTGACATACCTGCCGGGAAAGTCCTTGTGCTTTTAGGGCCAAACGGCGCCGGAAAGACCACAACCGTTCGCATGTTGACCTCCATCCTGCGGCCCAGTCGCGGTCAGGCTGTGGTGGCCGGTTTTGATGTCGTCCGCCAGCCAGATCAGGTGCGCAGAAATGTAGGCGTTCTTACCGAACACCACGGTCTGTACGGCCGGATGACTTCTTTGGAATATCTGGCGTTCTTTGGCCGCCTGTACGGGCTGCCCGCTGTTGAAATCGAGCGCCGTTCTCGCGCATTGCTGGAGCAGTTTGGCCTGGCAGAGGCTGGCAAGAAACGATTAAGCGAATATTCCAAGGGTATGCGCCAGAAACTTGCCCTGGTTCGGTCAATGCTCCATAATCCACCGGTGCTGCTCCTGGATGAGCCGACCTCCGCGATGGATCCAGAAAGCGCTCATATCGTTCGCAATGCGATCAAATCGTTACGCACGTCCGAGCGCGCCATCTTGCTCTGCACCCATAATCTCGTCGAAGCCGAGGAACTGGCGGATACCGTTTCTATCATTCAAAAAGGCCGCATCATCGCGTCTGATCAACCTGAAATACTAAAAGACCGCTATCTGGGGTATAAGATTTTTGAGCTGCGTCTGGCTGGCAGCCTGGATGGGCGTCTCGACCGCCTTCCTGAAGGGGTAACCCTGGTTGACCGCGGAAACACCTGGCTGCGCTATCAAACTGCGGATCCTGAAGCTGTCAATCCCCGCCTGGCTGCCTGGTGGATTGAAAACCGCCTGCCGGGGATCATCAGCCTTTCAGAAGTTCCCCGTTCTCTCGAGGCTGCTTATCTGGCAGCCGTGGGAGCCAGCGGTTTGGAGGTAAATCATGCTTGAAGCACTGCGGCCTTCACTGGTCATCGCCAGGCGTGAGGTTACCGATCAGATCCGCGATTGGCGCATCATCTTTCCGGTGGTCGGGCTGACCATCTTTTTCCCGTTCTTAATGAATTTTACCGCTCAACAAATGCTGGATTTTGTCAACCGCTACGGGGCGGAGCTGATCGGGGAACGCCTGGTTCCTTTTCTCATGATGATTGTTGGATTTTTCCCGATTTCGGTGTCACTGGTGATCGCGCTGGAGACATTTGTCGGTGAAAAAGAACGCGGCAGTATCGAGCCTCTACTCAATACACCCCTTAAAGACTGGCAGCTTTATCTGGGAAAATTGCTGTCTGCGACCGTGCCGCCTTTGTTTACCAGCTTTTTGGGGATGGCGGTTTATATCGCCGGCCTGCTGGTTACCCGCGTTCCGCTGCCTTCGGGCAACATAACAGCACAGATTATTACTCTGACGGTTGTCCAGGCGGTTGTCATGGTGAGCGGTGCGGTCGTGGTCAGCAGCCAGGCGACCTCAGTGCGCGCCGCGAACCTTCTGGCTTCGTTTATTATTATTCCCATGGCGCTGGTGATTCAGGGAGAGGCGGTTGTCCTGTTCTGGGGTGATGAAAACACCCTCTGGTGGGTCGTGGCGGGAATGGCATTTCTGGCGCTGCTGCTGGTACGGGTCGGGCTGGCGCATTTTCAACGCGAAGAACTGCTTGGCCGCGAAATTGATGTCCTGAATGTCCGGTGGATTGGTAAGACCTTCTGGCGGGGATTTACTGGAGATGCCCGGCGCTTCTTTGAGTGGTATCTCAAAGTCCTGCCCGCGGCCCTGTATCAACTTCGGCTGCCTGTGCTGATTGTGTTTCTCTTGTTCATCGCGGGAATTGCCATTGGCGCGAGCCTGCCGGGAATTTACCACCTGGCTGTGCCGGCCAATGCCAGCCTGGAGATGAAAAAAGCCATTACCGAGCTGCCGGCGTTGTTTCCAATGTTTTCTGCTCAGCCGCTGCTGCGAATCTTCTGGCAGAACACGCTGGTGCTTCTGATCGCGATGCTGCTGGGGGGAATTTCATTCTCGGTTTTCGGGTTGATCCTGGTGATGATCACCATGGTCATCGCCGGTTTCGGTTCCGCTTTTTTATTAAACACTGGCCTGGTCACACCGACCATCCTGGCCGGATTTTATCTGCCGCACAGCCTTTTTGAGATCCCGGCGATCCTGCTCGCCAGCGCGGCTGTGCTTCGCTCTGGCGCGATGCTGGCGGTCCCAGATCGGGAAAAAACCATCGGCGAAGTCTGGCTGCTTTCTCTGGCAGATTGGGCTAAAATAATGATAGGCGCGGTCCTCCCGCTTTTATTGGTTGGAGCGGCACTGGAAGCCTGGGTAACCCTGCCTTCGGTCCCCGCGCTGTTCCGTTAATTCTGCCGGGGTTTGGGAGAAACAAGCGCATGGCACACCTCACCATTCTCGGATCGGCTTACGCGGTACCAAATCCGGATCAAGAAAACACCCATCTGGCGCTGGTCTTGAAGCAATCCGCTGTATTAATTGACTGTTCTGGCACTCCCCTGGTGCGGCTGGAAAAAGCGGGTATTCCGCTTGACTGGATTGATGACATCATCCTCACTCATTTCCATCCGGATCACGCTTCCGGGCTGCCAACTCTTCTGATGGGAATGTGGTTGAAAGGAAGGAAGAAACCGCTCACGGTTCACGGTCTGGAAATCACGGTGGCGAAGGCTTCCGCGATGATGGATTTATTCGACTGGCACCAGTGGCCGGGATTTTTTGATGTGCGTTTTCACGGCGTGCCAGAAATTCCGCTCCAAACCATCCTGCGAACTCCCGAAGTCAGCATTGTATCTTCGCCGGTGCGCCATCTCATTCCCACGATCGGGCTGCGCATTCAACTGGAAGAAGACGGGGCTGCAGCCGCTTACTCATGCGACACAGAACCTTGCCAGGCGGTGGTTGACCTGGCGGCTGGCGCCGACCTCCTGATCCATGAAGCGGCCGGGGAGGGGAAGGGTCATTCCTCCCCTTATCAGGCCGGTGAGATCGCCCGGCAGGCAGAAGTCGGGAAACTTGTGATGATCCATTATGGCCCCGGGCAACCGGCTGAAGCGCTGATCCATCAGGCGAAAACAGCCTTTCAGGGTCAGGTAGATGTCGCCCGAGACTGGATGGTTTTACCGCTGGATGGTTTTACCAGCCCGAAATAAACGGTTCCCAGGCCTTGTAAATCGAAATATATCCGCCAAGTCGGTAAGCAGCGTTGGAAGGCGGCTCAACCGGCCGCCTGAGCAGTTTCATCCCTGCCTCTTCAAGACTTCTTCCCCCTTTGCGGTGGTTGCAAATCGAACAGGCTGTAACCACGTTTTCCCAGGAATGCGGGCCGTTCAATCGGCGGGGAATGACATGGTCAATCGTCAGGTTTTGAGTTTGCTTTCCGCAGTACTGGCAGGTATAGTGGTCGCGCCGAAATACTTCCCGGCGTGAAAGGCAGACTTTTGGCCGCGGCCGGTTGACCATTGTGTTCAGACGGATGACGGAGGGAATCGGGAAAGACTGGCGGACTGAATGAAGATCTCCGCTGCCGTTGACCACCAGGGTCGCCTTCTCCATCAACATCAGGCATACCGCGCGCTGCAGATTGGTAACATGAATGGGTTCGTAATTCGCATTTAATACCAGTACTGCCCGTTCCATATCTGTGATTATAGCACTCCCAGGTATCCTGTCTGCTGGCTCTATCCAACCTTTCCGCGCAGAGCTTTCACCGGGTATTACTCCAGTCATGACTTGCTTGCAGCCCAGTTTGCGCGGAAGTATGATTAGTTTTGGATTAAAATCCCGCCGATCAGCAAGTATCCAGGGATATCACGGTGGGGTTAAGGATTAATGAAACAATAATATTTCTTGCAGGAGAATTATTAAAAAATGGAAATGGTTTCGCAGCCAAGTGTGATCCCTGTGCCGGCCCAAAAGAAGCGGGCGACAAAACGAGAACGATGGTCCTGGTACATGTATGATTTTGGCAACAGCGCTTACGCCGCTGTGGTCTTGCTGGCTGTTTATTCAGCCTATTTCAAGCAAACGGTGGTGGGCGGCGCTGAAGGTTCGCGCCTGTGGGGGTTATCGGTTGGAATCGCCATGCTGGTCGTGGCGGTTACCTCCCCGGTGCTCGGTGCGCTGGCGGATTATTCCGCAACCAAAAAGAAGGTACTGTTCTTTTTCACAAGCATGGCAGTGGTGTTTACCGCGCTGCTCTTTTTCGTTCAGAAGGGGGATGTTCTGACCGGCATGGTGTTTTTTATTCTGGCTGAGATTGGTTATCGCAACGCGCAGGTGTTTTACAACGCTCTATTGCCAGAAATCGCCGGTGAGGACGAGATCGGACGCATCTCCGGGAACGGGTGGGCGATCGGCTCATTCGGGGGGATCGTCTGTCTGGTGATTGTCCTGGCTTTGATCATGTTCGTGGGCGGTTCCTTCGTCATCCGTCTTTCCTTCCTCATCACCGCGGTTTTCTTTGCCCTGGCTACGCTGCCGGTGTTCTTGAATGTGAAAGAACGCGCCATTCCCAGAAGTCTGCCAAAAGGCGAAAATTACATCACTTTTTCGTTCCGCCGATTGGCGCGCACGGTCAGAGTGGCCTGGAAAAACCGCGAATTTATGAAATTCCTCGGCTCGTTCCTGGTTTTTAATCACGGGATTATCATCACGCTGGACTTTGCCGCCATTATCGGAGCGGTGCTGTTTGGGCTGACCCAGACCCAGTTGATCATTTTCATGATGATCGTCCAGGTAACCAGCGTGATCGGTGCCTTTTTATTCGGACGGGTAACCGATCGTTTAGGCGGTAAAGTTGCCCTGATGATTTCGCTGGTGATGATGACCCTGACGGTGAGCGCTTTGTTCGTGATCCCGTCCGTGTTCTGGTTCTACGTCGTTGGCGCTTTTGCGGGTTTCAGTCTGACCGGCGTTCAGTCCGTGAGCCGCACGATGGTTGGCGAATATACCAGCGAGGACACTTCTGCTGAATACTTCAGCCTGTTCTCCACCACCGGGCTGGTGGCTTCCTTTATCGGCCCAACGATTTTCGGTTTTGTTACCCTGGCAGCCACCCGGGCTTTCAATGCCTCTGGTATGGAATTAATCCCTGCCGAACAGGCTGGCACCCGGGCAGCCACGATTGTGATCATCGCTTTCCTGGTCCTGGGGTTGATCGCGCTCTCCTTTATCAGCAATGAGAAGAAAGTCAAGGTCAAATCTCAACCGGTAGATGAAATCTGATGGCTGAAGCGTTAACTCAGAAAAAGTTATACCCGCGGCGGCGGTCGATTCGCGCCATCCTGCGTTTTGGCATTCGCACGGCGATGAAGGTGTTCGCGGACGTGGAGGTTGAAGGCAAAGAAAACCTGAACCAGTCCGGTCCGCTGATTGTGGTCGCGAACCACTTTAATTTCATGGATCCTGTGGTCGTGATCCACGCTCTGCCCTGGCCTTTGGAGTTTATCGGCGGTGCGCAAATGCCGCATGCTCCCCAGTGGTTAACCTTCTTTCCGCGCATCTGGGGTACCTTTCAGGTATGGCGCGGCGAAGTGAGCCGGGACGCGATTTACATGGCGCAGCGTATCTTGGGCGAGAACGGCATCCTGGGCGTCTTCCCTGAAGGCGGTTCCTGGGCTGAACAGCTCCGTCCGGCTCGCCCCGGTGTGGGTCTGCTGGCTTCCTCAACCCGGGCGCGGATCTTACCCATTGGCCTGGAAAACACGCAGTACATCTTTAAGCCCGCTGAAAAGGGCAAGCGCACGGTTGTGAAAGTTCGGGTAGGCGAGCCGTTTGGTCCGTTTTTTCACTCCGAGCGCGGTTTGCGCGACCGCCAGGCGCTGGATGAAATTGGCCACGAGATCATGCGCAAAATCGCGGCTTTATTGCCGGACTCGCGCAGGGGCATTTATTCTCAAATGCCCGAAGTCCAGGAAGCGGCGCGGGAAGCGGCTAAATTCCCCTGGGATCCGAAATAATCATCAACCGATCAACTTGAACGGGCGGGCGAGAACCCCGCCCGCTTTTAGATTCGACAACCGGGTGTCTTTTCAATCTGGACTCTGTATAATCCAATCAGGAGGTGCTATGAAAATTATCCTGGCGGGTGGAAGCGGAATGATTGGCAGCCGGTTGTCGGCTGCGCTGCGCGCCCGGGGGGATGAAGTTGTTCTCCTGACGCGTTCAGCAGGTGCACAGATTTCTGACGGAATCAAAAGGGTGATCTGGGACGGCCGGATGCCGGGTGAATGGTGCTCTGAACTGAATGGCGCGGACGCGTTGGTCAACCTATCGGGCGAAAATCTGGGCCGCGGCAGGTGGACCGCGGATCGAAAAACCGCCCTTTTGAGCAGCCGGGTAGACAGTACGCGCGCTTTGGTTCAGGCGGTCTATGAGGTCAGGCAGCCGCCGCGCGTTTACCTCCAGGCGTCCGCGATTGGGTATTACGGCAGCTCATCCCGCACCAACCTTGACGAAAACAGCCCGCCTGGGGCGGGTTTTCTGGCTGAAATTTGCCAGAAATGGGAAGCGGAAACGGCGGCGGTCGTCAACCGAGGGATGCGCCTGGTCATTCTTCGAACCGGGCTGGTGTTAGACCGGAAGGAAGGCGCGCTCGGCCGTATGTTGCTGCCGTACCGGTTTTTCCTTGGCGGACCGCTTGGCAGAGGCAAACAATGGTATTCCTGGATCCATCCAGCCGATCAGGTCCAGGCGATGTTGTTTCTGCTGGCGGGCGATTCGCATCAGGGTGCGTTCAATCTGACTGCGCCTCATCCTGTTACTCAGGATGAGTTCGGCCGTCTTCTCGCCGCCGTAATCCGCCGCCCCCACTGGCTCCCCGTTCCGGCCGCAGGCTTAAAATTGCTGCTCGGTGAGATGAGCAGTCTAGTGCTTGAGGGTCAACATGTCATCCCAGCCCGTTTATTGGAAGCTGGTTATCAATTTTCATTTCCATATTTATCCGAAGCGTTACGCGATCTGCTCCAGGCAGGATAGGCTGGTATAATCGGGGCATATTTCGGCCGGAAGAACCGGCAACGCTGGAGGGTTTCGATGAATATTGATGACCAGGTCGCTCTCTTTATGCAAGGCACCGAGTACGGCGACGAGCATCTTAAACAGACCATGGCCGCCGAATTAAAAGATCGGTTAATTCAGGCTGAAAAAGAAGGCCGCCCGCTGCGGGTCTATTGCGGTTATGACCCCCGAAAAGCGGATCTGCATCTTGGCCATACGGTAACGATGCGTAAACTGCGCCAGTTTCAGGACCTGGGTCATGAAGTTACTTTTGTCATCGGCACGTATACCTCACTGATTGGCGATCCATCCGATAAAGATGTGCTGCGCCCCCAGCTTTCGCCCGCTGAAGTCGAGGAAAACGCCCGCACCTACGCAGAACAGGCCTATCACATCCTCGACCGTGAAAAGACGAAAATTCGCTACAACGCGGAGTGGCTGGCCGGGTTGAATTTTGCTGATCTGATCCGGCTGGCGTCCAATTTCACCATCCAGCAGTTTTTAACCCGCGAATCGTTTCGCAAGCGCTGGGACAATGCGGACCCCATTTTTCTGCACGAATTCTTTTACGCTTTGATGCAGGGGTACGACGCCTACGCATTGAAAACGGATGTCCAGGTTGGCGGAACAGATCAGTTGTTTAATATTGTTACCGCCTCGCGAAAAATTATGTCGTATTTCGGTGAAAAACCAAATATCGCCATTATCCTCGGCATTCTGCCCGGGACGGACGGCGTGGTAAAGATGAGCAAGTCCCTTGGAAACCATATCCCGATCAACACCGATGCGGCGGATATGTACGGCAAGGTGATGAGCATACCGGATCAGGCCATGCCGGGGTATTCACGTTTGGTCACCCGCTGGATGCCGGCGGAAATTGAACGCATGGAGAAGGAAATCGCCTCCGGCGCCCTCCATCCGCGGGATGCAAAAATGCGCCTGGCTTGGGAAATTACCGCGTCATTCTACGGCGAGGAAGCGGCCAGCAAAGCGCAGGAAGATTTTATTCGCTTATTCCAGAAGCACGATCTCCCCGATCATATGCCAGAATATACCCTCAAAGCAGGGATGAGCGTTCAAGAGGTGCTGCTTGATTCTGGCCTGGCAGCCAGCAACAGTGAAGCGCGCCGACTGGTGGAACAGAAAGGGGTTCGCCTGGATGGCGCGATTCTGGAAGACGCCCGCCAGCCTTTTCCCGGTCCCGGGGTGCTTCAGGTGGGAAAACGCCGCTTCGTGCGCGTTAAAACATCCTGATCCGATTCACGGATTAAGCGCCCGGTCCATCATCTGCTGACCGATGAACCGCGCGATGACCGCATCCGCGTTTTCTACAACCACGGCCAGCGCGAGGGGTGTGCCGGGCCACTGCGGCAGCGTTCCGCTGATATACCAGGCGTATTTATCCTGGGACAGCCGAATTTCACTTACGGCTTCCCAGTAAGGCTTCCGGCTGGCGGCAAGGGCGCGCGCGGTTTTGCCTGCCGCGTTTTCTGAAAAGATGCGTTTCTTTTCGCCGGGCTGTAGGGCGACCCAGCCGCTTTGAGGGGTGTGAATAGCGGTTACAAGGCGGGGAGCCGGCATTTCACCATTTGTTGAAATCGCCGCCGCCGGCAGTGCCATCTGCAGCGGGGAAATCACCGGACCAAGCAGGGTGGAAAACGCGCTCGTTGTGCTTGGCGAGGGCGCGCGTGAAATGGGCAGGTCAGGGTCGCGGTTCCAGTTCAAACGCGCCGAAAATAAATTCAAACCGCCTTCCAGAGCATTCAACAATTCGTACCCTGGAGCCGGGCAGCCGTTGGCGATGGTTTGCGTCCAGGATTTGAAATCTCCGGGAAGAAACGCGCAGTGCGCTGATCCAGCCAGGCTGTGCTGATCCAGTGATTGCGGTCCTTTGGATAAATCGATCCCGGCATCTTCTGCCGCCGGGAGCAGAAAAACCCCCATGCTTGCGCCGGGCAAATATTTGCCCTGAACGGCGCGGTTAAGGAATGGTCCGCTGGGATCTGAAGCCCAGGTCTGCCAGTTTTCAGCCAGATGGTTGGCATCAAATGTTGGTGAAGTCGCCACGGCGAGGATGTCGCCGCTGCTGGCGTCCAGCAGGATGATCGCTCCAATTCGCCCAAACAATAATCGGTCCGCCGCTTCCTGTAGGGTTAAATCTATGGAGAGGCGGATGTCCAGACCGGGCGGAGTCTGGCTGTAGATCAGGTGGTTTGACCACAATTCCGAAGCTGAGGTTCCTGCCTCCCCGCGCAGATACCCGTCGTAAGATTCTTCCAGACCGGCCTGCCCGTAATAAATATTACTGTATCCGACAACCGGGCTGAGGGGAGGATATACCAGGGTGCGCGTGTAATTACCGGGCTCGCCGGTCGAGGCGGTGATGATTCGTCCGCTGCGGTCCAGGATCGCCCCGCGGCGCACATAACGGTCGTTGATCACCCTGCGCGCATTGTCATTGCGGGTCTGTAAATCGCGTGAGCGGTAATATCCCCAGTAACCGGCTAGAAATCCAAGGACAGCCAGGCTGGCTAACAATAACCCGGCGATGATCAGATAGGCAGTGGTTGGTTTTTTCGCTTCCGCCTGTTCATCGATCTGGTTGGATGCATTTAGTAAGAATGCCAGGGCAACATACGCGATCAGCAGAGATGAACCGCCGTAGGATAGAAAAGGCAGGGTGACCCCGGTTAAGGGCAGCGCCCTTAAGTTTCCGCCGATGATCAGAATTGACTGGCAGCCCAGATAGGCAGTGATCCCGGCAGCCAGAAAGCGCTGATAACTCGAACTTGCCCGTGAAGCCGTTCTCAACCCGCGCATCAGCAGCAGGCCGATTAATCCCAGCAAACCCAGTGAACCGACCAGCCCGGTCTCTTCCGCAATTGCCGCGAAGATAAAGTCGGAATGAGCCACCGGAACCAGGGAGGGGCTTCCCAGCCCCGGACCGCGCCCAAAGGTTCCGCCAGCCCCAATCGCGATCAGGGATTGAATCACCTGATACCCGCCTGCGGTCGCATCTTTCCAGGGATTGATCCAGGCATTCACGCGGGTTTGAATAATCCCCAGGGTCAGGTACCCGGTCAGGCCGGCTGTCAGAAGGATCAACGCGCTGATTCCCAGGATTCTTTTCTTTTCCGTTGCCAGATAGATCACCACGGTGTAAATAGCCGTGAACAGGATCGCGGTTCCCAGGTCCCTCTGGATGAGCAGCAGCACGATCGCGCTGATCAGTAGAACCAGGGTTGGTGCGATCAGCGGGATCAATCCGGTCTTAATCGGTTGACTGCTGGCAAGGTAAGCGGCCAGGAAGAGGACGAAAAGCAGTTTTAATAATTCGGAGGGCTGAAAATAAACTCCGCAGCAGCCCAGCCATAATCTTGGTCCGGTTCCCCCGGGGTAGGTACCGAATACGAGGGTCATCGCGGTGATAGCCAGCCCGCTGAACAGCAGCACATACTTGTATCGTTGAAGCAGGTTGGACAGGCCTGGCTTTTCGATCAACCACAGGAAGAATGCGAGCGACACCAGCAGCCAGATCGTCTGGCGCAGCCCAAACCCAGAATCTAACCGCCAGATGGTCAGCAGACCCCAGCCGGTTAAGAAAGCGGCGGTGGGGAATAACAGCGGATCGCGATCTGTCAAACGGCGCTGAAGGCGCAGATTGGCCAGCCAGGTGCCGCCAAGCCAGGCAGCAAAACCGATCCAGTGCGTCCAGCGCAAATCGGCATCCCATGAGCGAAGTCTGACAGCCGGCGCAAGAGTCAGAATCAGGGCATACAGTGCCAGAAATACCGCGGCAAAAACCAGTAAGCGATTTTGAACCTGGTCGCGGGGATTTCTTTCCTGAACGAAATCTTTTACCTTCATGAAGTTTATTGCTTCAGCCAGTTTAACCGCGCCAGCCCTTCCTCGTTAATCTTTTCCGGGGCAGTGATAATCGCATCCCGCAGGGCGTGATGGCACTCGCATTCGGTTTCTTCCGGAAGAGAAGCCGTCAAATGCACAACCGCTTCCTGGGCGATGGTCGTATTTTGATTGAGCGTGCGGATGACCATTTCCACGGTAACCGGCGATTCGCTCATATGCCAGACGTCATAATCGGTTACATGCGCCATGGTGCAGTAACACAGCTGCGCTTCGCGCGCCAGAAAAGCTTCCGGGCAGGCGGTCATACCAATAATGGACATACCCCACGAGCGAAACAGATTGGATTCCCCGCGCGTCGAAAATCGAGGGCCTTCAATGGTGATCAGCGTCCCGCCAAAATGCGCGGTCGCTCCGGCTTTCTGAACAGCCTGAAGCGTAAGAGAGCTCAGCGAACTGCAGTATGGATCGGCCGGGCTGATGTGCGCCACCAGCCCATCGCCGAAAAATGTGTTTTTACGTCCGCGGGTAAAATCTACCAGCTGATCGGGAATGACAATTTCTCCGGGTTTATAATCTTCGCGCAGCGATCCGCAGGCGCTTATCGAGACAATTCGCTTTACCCCCATCATCTTCAGGGCAAAAATATTCGCGCGGTAATTGACTTCGCCAGGGGAAATAAAGTGGCCAACACCGTGACGGGCGAGAAACGCGACTGTCCGGCCGTTAATGCTTCCGGTCCAGACGGGTGAGCTCGGCCGGCCGTATGGCGTGTCGATTTCATGCGGCTCCAGATGGGTGAGCGCAGGCAGGTTGTAAATACCGGATCCGCCAATTATGCCGAGCACTGGGGTTGATTTCATACCTTCCTCCTTCCACTAATCACCTAGCTTAGCTGCTGTTTGAATGATCACCTCAAGGTCAATTCGTCCGCAGCCGACCCGATCACCGGAAATCACAACGGTCGGGGTACTGATCGCCTGCCCATTTAAAAATGTACCGTTGGTAGATTGCTGGTCTTCCAGCCACCACTGTTTCTGCTGATAGAACAGGCGCGCGTGGCGGGAAGACACGGTGTCGTCATCCAGGATTAAATCATTATCGGCGTCTCGCCCGATGGTGATAACCGTCTTCAGGAAGGTGATGGGCTGCTGTTGTTCATCCAGTAAGTTGCGGATGGCGATTCTCCCGCCGGCGGGCAGGTGGTTGTTTTCTCCACTTTTGAACTGCCGCCACAGGAAAAAAAGAGCAGCCAGAAAAAATGCATATAAAGCTGCTGCCAGGAGCAGCCTCAATACCAGTACGATCATTCCGCTCATTCGGCCCCGTCCTCTTTACCGGCCGGTAATTCGGTGGTTGTCCCGCCAGCTGGACCGGTCTGCCCCGTCGCTCTCTCCTGCCCGTAGATGATCGCGTATCCGGCCAGCGAGATCACATCCCCAGGAGCCAATTGATGCTGGACGATCCGCTGCTGGTTTACAAAAGTACCGCCGGTGGAGTTCAAGTCAAATACGCGGTAATGCCCGTTGCTGAAGCGCAGTTGGGCGTGGTTTCTAGAAACGCGCGGATCATCAATGACGAGATCGTTTTCCTTTCGGCGGCCGAGGTTGTAAACCGGCCGGTTGAGCTGAAATAGATTTTGACCTTCAAGGATTAAATAGGCATGTAAATCGCCCGGGTTGAGAGTGCTGTCGGCTTCAAAGGATGCCTGGCGGTAAACAGCGGTGGACCCAATCGCGCGGCCTTTTCCTTCCGCGATAATCTCGATGTCGCCGGGCGTCAGGCTCTGATCTGGGGCGAACTGGATAAGCGGATCGGTGGAAAATTCCAAACCGATCTGCCCGCCGGTTTCTATCAGCGCGGCGCTGATGCGGTCAGACCATTCAGTGCCGGGGGGGATATTCTTTAGATCTTCTGGATGCATGAATATAGTAAATTTTTCCGGGGCGCGGCCGCTTTCCTGCTGCTCAAGGTAATCGCGTAATGCATCCAGGATGCGTTTCGCCAGCAGGGTCGTGTGATCCTTGCTGAAAACGGCCTCTGACAGCCGGTCCACCAGCGTTTGTAAAGCGATCTCGATCTGCTGAAGGGAAAATGGCATACCTGAATTATAAACCAGCCGGGATGGATCGGGTCTTCAAACCGCTGCGCCAGGCGGGCGGCTGATGTCCGCCACCCTGGCCCGTGTTAACTCAATCAGGCTGCGCACCGGCAGGCGCAGGTTCAACCCGCGTTGTCCGCCGGATATGTGGACTGACTCAAAGTCTTCAGCGCTGCGGTCCAGCAAGACCTGGAAACCTTTATTGAGCAGCGCCAGTGGAGAAATTCCTCCTGCCTGTAACCCGGTCAGGTTTTCAGCCTCTTTTTCAGTGGGCAGATGCAGTTTTTTTTCATTAACCGCCTGCGCCAGCAATTTCATATCCACTTCTCGATTCCCTGGGATCACCGCCAGGATGGGTTTGCCCGGTGTGGTTCTCTGCACGACGATCGTCTTAAAAACCTGTTTAACCGGAACACCCAGCAGCTGGGCAGTCGCGGCAGCGCCAAGTTTTTCCGCCGGCGTTTCAAAAGCCTGGTAGACAATCTTTTTTGAATCGAGCAATCGGGTTACATTATTTACCGCAGGCATAGTGGTTTAATTGGATGATATTAGATAAATCGGATTGCTGAAAATCCATCCACGCTGTTTGCCCAGATAGTTAATATAAGCTTCCACACGGTAGGCACCCGGTTCAGTCGCCGTGAAGGTGCAAACCTGGCGGCCGTCCCAGGTCTTTACCACTTCCCCGTTGCGTATCAAGCGCGTATAGGTCGGCCGGGGCAGGCGGATTTGCAGGGTCACCCCGTTCTCCAGACGGATTTCTTCCCCCATCCCGGCTGTTTGGTCAAAACCTTGAGCGCTAAAACGGAAACCGCGGGTTGGCGCCGGCAGGTCATATCCCACGAAGGAATGACCATTTTTTAGAGCAGAATAAATCGTCTTTCGGTCAGTATCCAAATCGCCAGTCAGTCCGTTATCAACCAGCAGGTGTGTGTTAATTGCTGAAAAGTGGAACTCGTAAGGGAAAATGGTTCGCCGCAGCGGTCCCAGACTCATTGGTAATGCGTGGGCGTCCGAACCGCCCACGACTGAAACCCGATCCCCGCGCCTCAACAATTCGTCCCATTTTGCCAGAGTGTCTGCCAGAGGGCTGTGAGCGATATATTGCGGAAAGAAAGCGTAAAAAACCGCCTCCAGTTTGGTCTTCGCGACATTTTTCAATTCGCTGAAACCATTCCACAGCTCCAGACCCGCATATCCTTTCACCTGCCAGTCCACCCAGGAAATATCCGTTTCACCAAAGGCGGGCATTTCTGGATCATACGGATGAGCGATGAAACAAAACCCCCCGTCTGCTTGCACGGCCTGGATCAATTCCTGCGGATCCGCCGCGAGCTGAGCCAGTTCGGTTTTTGTATTGAACACCAGCAGGTGGTTTTTTTGCGGATCGCGGGCCTGGTCGTGAATCTCCTCTCCGACCAGCACCAGCGTGCGGTGAGAATCGTTAGCAAAATAATCCTCGACGCCTTTTACCAGCACATTATGATCGGTAACAATTACCGCGTCCAGACCAGCCTTCAAGGCGATCTGTCCAATTTTCCGGTGGGTGCCGGATCCGTCAGAAAAAGGGGTATGCATATGCAAATTTACGACCAATTCTTCCATGACAGTTGCCTCTTTTTGTGGTTGACGGATTGGATGGTAATCCCTTATAATCCTTGTGCTTTAAGCAAATTAGGAGGAAGGCAGTGGCTCTTTACATTGACATCGCTTTGATTATAACTTCAATCGCATTGACCGTAAGCGTGATTTTACAAAACAAAGGCGTCGGTCTGGGCGGTTTGACCCCTCAGGACTCGGGTGGTGTGTTCACCGCTCGCCGGGGAATTGAAAAAACGCTTTTCTGGATCACAATTGGGTTAAGCGTCCTGTTCTTCATTCTTACCCTGGCTTCGGTGATTATCTAATTCTGCTGCATTGGTACCGTTTCGGGGAACCCAGTAGAACTCATGCAAGGCGGCGCGCCAGTCTCTGGGGTGGCCGTCTTTTTGGTATAGTTATCCTATGAAAAAACTTCGCTGGCAATTGGTCATAATTTTCGCAACCGGGATTGTTCTGGCTGTTTTACTGCTGACACAGCAGAGCGGCGTTCAACCGCTGGGACCTCAACCGGTCGAAGGCGGTTCCTACACAGAAGCGCTGGTTGGATCTTATCAGCGTTTTAATCCTCTGCTGGATGCCTTCAATTCGGCTGACCGCGATGTGGACCGCCTGCTGTTTTCAGGGTTGATTAAATTTGACGCGCGCGGCCTGCCCACGGCTGATCTGGCCGAAGCCTGGGGGGTTTCCCTGGATGGTACGATCTACAATTTCACGTTAAAGCCTGATCTCAAATGGTCAGACGGCGAACCGTTAACCACCCGGGATGTTCTATTCACCATTGAATTAATGCGCAACGGCGGGGATATCATTCCGGCCGATCTTCAGGAGTTCTGGAAATCGGTGGAAGTACTGGATTTCACCGACACGCAGATGCAGTTCAAACTCCCTGAACCGTTCGCGCCGTTTCTGGATTACCTGACCTTTGGCATTCTGCCAGAGCATATCCTCAGCGGCTATGACATTCTCGGCGTGGTCAATCACCCCTTCAACTACGAACCGGTGGGCAGCGGCCCTTATCGGCTGGAGCAGATGATTGTCGAGAACGGCGCGGTCACCGGGGCCGTTCTGGTGCCGAATGAATATTATTACGGCCAGAAGCCCTTTATTCAACAATTCATTTTTCGATATTACCCGGATTCCTCCGCTGCCTTGCAGGCCTATCGGGAAGGGATTGTTCAGGGTATCAGCCGAATCACCCCGGATGTGATTAACGAAGCGCTCAAAGAGCCAACTCTGAATCTGTATTCCGGCCGGCTGCCGCAAATGACCATCGTCTTTTTAAACCTGAAAAATCCTGAAGTGGCTTTTTTCCAGGATGCGGTGGTGCGCATCGCTTTGATGAACGGGATCAACCGTCAAAAAATCATCAATACTGTGTTTAACGGGCAGGCAATTCTGGCGAACGGGCCGATTTTTCCTGAAAACTGGGCCTATTATGAAGGTACCCCCGCCTGGGAATACGATCTGGAAAAAGCGAAATTTGATCTCCGTGAAGGCGGCTACGTCCTTAGCGGTGATGAAACTTCACCGCGTAAGAAAAACAATGTCGAGCTCAAGTTCACCCTGCTTTATCCGGATGACGAAACGCACCGCCTGATCGCTGAATCACTCAAGGCGGACTGGGCCGCGTTGAATATCTTTGTTACCCTGCAGGCTGTGCCCTATGACCAGCTGATTGGTGATTATCTAAACAAACGCGAATATCAGGCCGCGCTGGTAGACCTCAACCTCTCCCGTTCGCCCGACCCTGATCCGTATCCATTCTGGGATCAGGTGCAGGCCACCGGTGGTCAAAATTATTCCCAGTGGGATAACCGTATGGCGTCAGAATACCTGGAAGGCGCCCGCCTGACCGCCAGTTTCGAGGAACGGGTTCGCCTCTACCGCAATTTCCAGGTGATCTTCAATAAAGAACTCCCGTCCCTGCCGTTGTTTTATCCGGTGTATACCTACGCAGTCGATCAAAAGGTTCAGGGAATTTCGTTTGGCCCATTATTCGACACCGCGGATCGTTTTTCAACCGTAACCGGCTGGTATCTGCAGGCGCAGCGCACCAACCAGGCCACGCCCTGAATCTGGCATGAAGATCCCGGTTTTTTTAGCCCGCGACCGCGAATTTGTCCTCAGCGCTGCGGAGAACCTCGAAGCGTATCTTCTATCTTCAGAACTGTATGGACCGTCTGTGTATCGCGGCGGTCTTGATTTGTCCTCGCGCCTGACCCCCGGGGCACTTCTTCTGGCCGTTAAACGGCTCGAAGGGTATCAAGATCCAGAAGATCTTCCGTTTCATACCGCGCTGGAAAGCGTTGTCCAGATTCAATCCCGCTGGCGCGCCCACTGGCAGAAGAAATGCCTGCGAGAATTTTCCTCGCGGATGGCCTCCTGGAAGGATTTTCTGGACGGCTGGCTTGAAAATAGCCATCCCGGGAATGAAATGTACGCCGTCGGCGTGCGTCAGCGGGCGATGATCCACTTGCTGGAAAAAAACGCGGGTACAATTGACGATAACCTGGTAAACTCCCTTTCAGATTGCGATCAGAGGTTGAAAGCTGCAACGGAAGCGGGAGGCTTCCTCTGGGAGTCGGAGTTGGAATTTTTATTCCCGCAGCCTGAATGGTGGTTTTTATACCGCTGTCGAACGAGGTGAAGATGAGCCCATTTTATACCCGCGAAGGGGATGAAGGTATGACCGGAATGCTGGGCAGAGGCAGAATCCCCAAGTATGACCTGCGTATGGAGACGCTGGGGTCGTTGGATGAATCCACCGCCGCCCTGGGTCTGGCAAAGGCTTTCTCGACCGACCCGGAAATCCGGACGCTGCTGGAAAAAATGCAGCGGTATCTTTACCAGGTCATGGCAGAAGTGGCCGCCACCCCTGAAAACGCCGAAAAGTTCCGCAGGATAACAGGCGACCAGGTCAGCGAGCTGGAAAATCTTGCCGACTCATTAGAGGGACAGATACAACTGCCCAATGAATTCATCTTGCCTGGCGACTCGATTCCTGGCGGCGCGCTGGATCTTGCGCGCACGGTTATCCGGCGGGCTGAGCGCCGGGTTGCAGAAATGCTGGCCGCGAATCATATCCAGAATCCAGAACTGCTCCGTTTTTTGAACAGACTTTCTTCATTAATATACTTATTGGAATTTAAAGAAAATTTATCCTCGGGAAAAATCGAACCGACACTGGCAAAAGAATGACCGGAACCATTATCAATTTCATCACCATCCTGATTGGCAGCGCCGCCGGGGCTTTTCTTGGCGGGCGCTTTAGCCGCCGCTTACAGCAAATGGTCGTCGCCATACTGGGTTTATTTCTACTCGGCTACGGCTTATCCCTGTTTCTTAAGACCCAAAACTCCCTGATTGTGCTGGCAGCCTTGCTGCTGGGCGGATTAACCGGTGAAGTGGTGCGCCTGGAACACTGGCTGGAGCAGCTGGGAATCTGGCTTGAGAAAAAAGTCTCTTCTCCTGAAGACGGCGAGGATCCCTCGAAGAATAAATTTGTGCGCGGTTTTCTAACCGCCTCTCTGGTATTTTGCATCGGCCCGATGGCGATTCTGGGATCATTTGAGGATGGCCTCACCGGCAATTATCAAACCCTGTTTATTAAGTCCATCCTCGATGGTTTCGCTTCGCTGGCATTTGCTTCCAGCCTGGGCATTGGAGTTGCTTTTTCGTCCGTAATGGTTTTGATCTATCAGGGTGCGCTCACCTTGCTGGCCGGGCAGTTAAATATGATTCTCACCCCTGCCATGATCACCGAAATGACCGCCACGGGCGGCATCATCATGCTTTCGATCTCAATCAGCAGCCTACTGGAGATTAAATCTATCCGGACCGGCAATTTGCTGCCGGCCCTGATCTATGCGCCTGTCATTGTCGCGATATTAAACTTGCTCGGAGTTTCTTACTAAAGGTTAATCCTGCGGATAAGTTTTATACACATAATCCCAGAGTGGAGAGCTCACGCCAAAGCGTTTATCTGGGGTTTTGTAATGATGCTGCATATGGTATCGCTTGATAAATTTAAGATAGCCTGAACGCATTGGAAAATGATGCGTGGCATAGTGGGTGAGATCATAGATCAGATAGCCGAAGATAAACCCGGCGAAGATCGGGTTAAACCACAAAGGCGCATTCATTAACCGCACGATGAGCAGCTGGAAAAAGAAATAAAAAAGCAAGGCCAGCGGGATGGAAACCACCGGCGGCATCACCAGGCGGGTTTTATCCTGCGGATACGCGTGATGGACGCCGTGAAAGAGATACACAATCCGTTCCTGGGCAGCGCCTTTGGGGGGGTAATGAAACAAAAAGCGGTGCAGGTTGTATTCTGCGAAGGACCATACCAGCAGCCCGAGCGCCAGACCTGCCGGAAGGATCCATACCGGCGATCCGGCGATTGTGTTTAATATCGCCCGGACGAGGAAGAAAACCGCGACCGGAAGCCAGATGATCGTGATGGTAACCGGGCTGATATGCGAGAAAAATTCCAGGAAATCAGATTTGAATAAACGAGTCGTTTCTTCAGAATTGCTTACCGGCATGTGAGACATGATTCGCTCCTACCCATTTGATGAATGAAATTATTATATAGTCTTTTTTTGCCAAAATAATCAGTCAAACATCACCTGTTTAGGCGGAATTTTACCTTCACCTGTATAATATCTGTATACCTGAAGGAGGTTGCAGACATCATGGATCCATATATTTTTCACAGGGACCTCTCCGAAATGATCCAGTCAGTAGCCGATGAGAGTATCATCAGCCGCAGCCTGGTGAAGCAGGAAGATCTGGATGTAACCTTATTCGGCTTTGCCAGAGGCCAGGCGCTGACAGAACACACATCGCCTTACACGGCGATTATAGAAGTCTTAAAGGGCGACCTGGTGCTGACTCTTGGGGGTGAAGAGGTCAAAGCTGGCCCTGGCAGCTGGACGTTGATGCCGCCCAATTTGCCGCACGCGCTTTATGCGCAAACCGAAGTGATTTTGCTGCTTACCATGATTCGGAAATAATAAAACCTGCACGCGCCAGGCGGTCGCGTCAGGTTTTTTATTCCACAGGCTTCGGCGTGTAGCGCGTAATGACAGCCCCGATTCCGCCAAAGAATATGCCCGCGGGCAGGATAAAGACAATTTGGGTCAGTGCCAGCAGGTTGATATAGGCAAACCGCATGTCCGGGAGGATCCAGGTGGGCAGCATCCCGAAGCAGAGAAAATAAGCCAGGCAGACCAGAAGCAGACTGCTCGTGATGCTGGCTGATAGTTCGATTCCGTAACAAAAAGCCTGCCAGCTGCTGGACTGATAAATGCGCTCCAGGATAAAGGACAGAACCCAGACAAATCCAAAAGCCGCGCCGGTCGTGGTGATGACATAGAAAACAAAAGAATCAGATGAACTGATTGAACTGAAAGAAAAAGGAATCTGATCTGCCACAGCGTGTCTGAAAAGAAATATCGCCCAGTAAGCCGCTGTCACCGCCAGCAGCCTGACCGCCCTGCGTTGTCCCAAACGAATCACCAGCCATACCAGTCCAGCCAGGAGCAGCAGAATCGGGATTGCCCGTCCCAGCCGTTCCCGGTTAAGCTTTGATTGTTGGATTTTTTCTATCGCTTGCTGATAATCATCGACAGATTGCAATCCGTCTATGGAGCGTGAGTCCAGCGTTTCTCCAACCGCCCGGGCATACGCTGAGAGCAGTGTCTTCTGCTGAAGATTTTGAATGGCGGGAAGGTTGCTTAACACCTGTTCGTCGAGGTTGACGATCTCGGTCAACACCCGTCCCTGGCTGCTTGCCGGCAGGCGGGCACCCAGAAGCGCTGCGATAGTGACCGGAATATCCACCATTTTCACGCCGCTGTACTCGCCAGGATTAACCCCTTTACCGATCAGGATCAGCGGTTCGCTTAAGGTGTCCGGGTCTTTTCCTCCATGTCCGCCAGCCAGGATATGGCCGTGATCCGAGGTGATGATCAGCAAGTCCTGGTTAAGGTCTATTCGAGAAAGGCTCATATCTACATACTGGTCTACCCGCGCTGCCGCCTCAAGCCAGCGTTGATCGCGCGGTCCGCCTTCATTGTGACCGGCGTAATCCACCTGATCTAAGTGGATTAATAGGAAACCAATTTCTGGCTGCTCCAGCCAGGGCAGTGCCGCGGCCATGACTCTTTCGTCTGCTGCCCGGTCGTCTTGCGGATCATAATAAGCGTAGATTACCTGGTCTTTCGGGAGCAGCGCGCCGAACCAATGGTAAGCCGCGATCGCAGTCTGGATACCGCGATCTCTAACCGCTTTGAACAGTGTGTCCTGAGTCAGGGCGGGGATTCTTTCAAAATCGGTGTTAAATGCCGGCGCGCTGTTGAAATCAGGCCACGCGCCGGTCAGAAGAGTGGCGTAGCCGGGTAAAGAATAGGAGGGCGCTTTGCTCTGGCTGACAGCGAAAGCCCCCTGAGACCGCAGGAACGCCAGGGTTGGCATGGTACTGTCGTCAAGCGCGGTATCCACCCGCAAGCCGTCAATCACCACCAGGATCACCCTGCGAACCGCGGGATCACCCAGCGGTCTGCCCGGGGCGGGAGGATTATCGGTTAACGGCGAGCGAAAATTTTCAAAAGCCTGGCTTGTGTTGTTCGCCAAGAAAAACGCCAGGCCTGAAAGAAGCGCCAGAATCAGGAATACTGCGATGTCGATCAGCTTTATATGGATTTTCATCCAGCGGCCGTCTCCTCTTCAGGGAATGTCATCGGTGTGCCAATCTGGGGCAGGATCATTTTCGGCGAACGGGGGAAAATCTCGCCCACAGCCCGGATGCGGGCGGGGGGCAAGGTGTTATAAGGGAAAAGGTCGTTATGACCGGCGATAATGGTTTTCCAGCCGCACTGCTCGGCCAGCGCGGCCGCTTCTTCAGGGAAAAGGTTGCCAAGGATGTCCTGATCCTCACGGCAGGGGTCTCGCCCGTTCAGCGCCAGGATTGCGGCATCGATGGGCGGGCATTCCTGAATCGCTTGCGCATAGCCGTGATAGATTACCGTATCACCGGAATGAAAAAGAGCGCAACCGGGCCAGGCGAGATGAAAAGAAAGATAGCGGCTGCTGTTTTCCGCGTCTATTTCGACCGCGTAATGGGCTGCCGGAATCGATCGCAGCGTCAACGAACCTGTGTACACCACCTCCCCAATCCTGGGGACAACCCATTGGTTCGAATTGATTCGACCTTCCGCTGCCATAAAATCTCTGGCTTCTTTAGGCCCGATCAAAACCAACCCAGGATTTACCTGAAGCAATGCTGACAGGGTGATTCGGTCGCAGTGATCCAGATGCGCATGGGTAACCAGCACGGCCTGGATAAAATCCAGCTTTTGAGGGTCCAGGGGCGGCGGAAAGGCTCGTTTGAAGATGCCCGGCCTGTTTGTGCGCACGGCAACCACATCGGATAGGACCGGGTCAATCAGTATGCACTGCTGATTTGCATCTTTAAATAAAAATCCCATCTGGCCCAATGCCCAAACGGTGATTTTTCCAGGCGGCGTCTGATGGTTCTTAATCTTCTGTAAGAGGTTGTGAGAATTTGAGATTTGACTTTGAAGCGTCATCGGGAAATCCCTTGCTTTTTTTCCAGGGTATCAAGGTAAGGTTCCAGCTTTTTTACAATCGGGATTAACGATGCGCTCTCAGAGTCTTTGCTCTGGGCAATTTTCTCTTGGACGGCGGCTAAACGCGCTTTAAGCTCTTGAATGGTTGGCAGCGGCTCGTTCCTTTCCGGCTTTTTAGCCAGCGTGGCTCTTAAGACAATTTGAATGGCGGCGGCTACTGGCGGCGCGATTAACAGACCGAGTAAACCAAAACTGTCCGCCAGTAAGATCATCATTAAGACGGTCAAAAGGGCCGAAAAGTCTTTTCTTCTGAATAACAGCGGCTCCACCAGAATCTGCAGCGCGATATACACAACCAGGGTGATCGTGGTGGTCAGGACGGCCGTTGCGAGGTTCACCATCAACCCAATCATAAAAACAGCGCTCAGGGCGATGATGACCCCAATATAAGGAATCAACCAGGCGACGGCACCGAGGACAGCCAGCAAAAGCGGGTAAGGCAATTGAAATAACCAGAAGGTGAAGTACAACAGACAACCTGCCAGCAGGCTCTGGAGTAATTCGCTGCGGATATATGCGCCGATTGTAGATTCAATTGAATGCCAAACGATCCGAACTGTTTGACGCCCGGGGTGGTTCAGGCGTGAAAGCCAGAAACGTTCAAATTCATTGCGGTAAATGCTCCAGTAAACACTCAAAACAATCACAATCGCGAATTCGCCCAGCGCGGTAAGGGAAGATGCGGTGATGCCCGCGATTGCGGAGACCAGGTTGACTACCTGATCGCCGGTGATGCTCGAGAGAAAAGTGTCTGGCGGCGGCAGCTGCTGGATCAATAACTTTTCCAGGTTGGTGCCGCTCGGCCAGGTTTGCCAGATCTGGTCGTAGACCAGGGCTAAATCGTTAATGATCTTGCCAAATTCGGTCAGGATCCCCGGGGTGATCAGGATGAGCAGACCAATGATGGCTGCCACAAAAGCGATATAAACGAGCAGGATCGCCAGCCCTTTTGGGATTTTATGCGACAGACGCAAGATGGGCGGACGCAGCGCGGAAGAGATAATCAATGCAAACAACAATAAAAACGCCGCCCGCCGAAATTCGTAAGCCAGAAAGGCTACCGCGATGGTCGAGATGACCAGCAGGGTGAAGATGACGACGCGTCTCATTCTTCCCCTCCCTCCTGGTTTTGTTTTGGCAGGCTGATGATTTTTTCAACTGCCAGGATAATATTTTCCAGCTCCTGACTGGTTTCAACCAGAGAAGGATCCTGCCGCGGTCTACGATTTTGGGTAATCAGCTGGAGCTCTTCGGCAACGAAAAGCAAATCGCCTTGCAGGTTGATCTCATCGGGTAAGGATCCGGGGGTTTCTTTTTGCGGCAGCAACTTTGAAAAAATCAATTGCAATACCACCGCCAGCGGGATGGCAAGCAGTGCGCCTACCGCCCCAAACAATGAACCAAAGGCGGCGAAAGCCAGCAGATTGATCACCGGGTTTAATCCCACAATTCCTTTAATCAACCGCGGGTATAAAAATTCGTTGACCAGGACCTGCACCAGGATGAAAGCTGGGAATAACCACAACAAAATTGACGGGTCAATCGCCAGCGCGACCAGACTCGCCGTGATCCATCCGGCAGCCGGGCCTACGATTGGTACGATGTTTAAGATGCCGGCAAGCGCCCCCAGCGGTAGAGAGAAGGGAATACCGACCGCGAAAAAGATGATCCCGGAGACAATTCCGTACACCAGACAGGTGATCGTCAGCCCCTGGAGGTAACCTCCGACTTTCTTTTCCAGATCGACCAGAAATTGCTCGCCTGATGCCCGTTTTCTTTCGGATAATAAATTCAACAGGGAGGTTTGAATTTTATCTCTTTCCTGGATCCAGTAGTAAGTGAGCAGCAGCAGCGCCGCGAAGGTTAATAATCCGTTCAGAAATGCGTTGCCAATCGAAAATACCTGCGCGAAGGGGATAAATGTGTTGTTGGTCGCCTGAGATTCCGGCAGACTGATTTGCAGGCTTTGCGGCAGTTCCTGACCGAGGCGCTGGAAAAATGGGCTTTCTGCCTGCAGCAGGTTTAAGCGCAGATTCTGATACAGATTGATCGCGGAATTGGTGATCACAGGCATCTGGCTGCCGATCGCCGGAACAATCGCGGCCACCAGTGAGACGCTGATTATAAAGATTAGAATAAGCAGTATAGCGGAAGAGATTACTCTGGGGATGCGTTTGCGTTCCAACCAGCCGATCAAAGGATACAGCGCGGTTGAAAAAACAACGGCAAAAAACAGGTCAATGATGACCAGTCGAAACCGAAATGCCAGATAGAAGGCTGCCACTACCAGCAGAAAGACCACCGTGGATAAAATGACCCGGCGGGCAGTCCAGTTGGTTGAAAGGCGGGAAGAAGGAGCTGAGTTCATGTTGGTTGGGCAACTCTTTAAAGTATAGCCGGATTAAAGGAACAACGCAAAAAAAATTCGCCCCGTTTCTATGAACTGTCTTTCGCCCGGCTGCTTCACTTGACAAAGGGAAACAGGAAAGACTATACTGATTTTTAGCCTTTTTTAATCCGAATTTGGGTGGAAAGAATGCCGCGCAGACAAACCAAAGTATCTCGACGGTCCAGTTATCTTCGCTTAATTTTTATTACGGTTGCGGCAATTTTTATCCTGGCTTTCCCCCGTCAGATGCTTCACCTCGTCTGGATGCTGCTTGGCGGTTTTTTACTCTTTTTTGGAATCGATATCAACGCTTTCAATCCTGAAACCGTTCGTTCGCTGGGGACCATCAGCTTTAACTGTTTCTTGGGTTTTGGTTTGATGTTTTTCCTGTGGATCGGTCTGGTATCCACTTCCAGCGTGCTGCCGGTGAGCAGCGTTAAAGAATGGTACCGAACCTGCTTTCATCTATTCCTTTATATTCTTGGTAAACACGGCCGGGTAATTTTTGTTAAAGACGGGCGGCTGGTCTTCTCAGCCGAAAGCCTTTCTTACCTTGGTCCCGGTGTGATCATGGTGGACTATAACAGCGCGGTGGTTCTCGAGGAATTGATTTCTCCCCCAACCGTCCTTTCGCCAATCAAGAAAGCAGTTTTATGTTTACTGGTGCTGCTCGGATTAAGTGACGCCCGCGAAACGCCGCGCGTACGTCGTTCGGGTCTGGTGTTTACCCGCCGGCGCGAGCGCATCCTGGGTGTGGTGGATTTACGCCCTCAATTCGCGGTCCAGCCGGGGGTCAAAGCCTATTCCAGAGAAGGAATTGAGCTCTCAACAGCAGTTTTCGCCCGCTTCAGCGTGGGTCAACCACCTGAAACCCTTTTGGTCGCTTTTCAGGGCCATCCGGCGGCCAGAAATTTACGCGTTATCTGCCTAAAGAAACTGGAAAACGGGCGTTATAAGACCGGTGCTTTTTCGGACGAACTGGATGAACCTGATCAGCGCGAGATATATCCTCTCGCCCTGACCCTGATCCGCACGCAAGACCCGCAGGTCTTACCCGAAACTCCATTGAACCAGGATGAGCGCATCTTCGCGGCGGTTGGCTGCCAGGCGCTCAATTCTGACCGCGATGTTGTGCCCTGGCAGGATCTGCCGGTTAAAGTTGCGGTTGACACTTTTCGCGAAATCCTTTCGCAAACCTGTTACGATCGTTTATATCAACCGAATGATCAACAGCGCATACAGCTGTTTGATGTCAAGAATCAGATGCGGCTGCGCATGCGCAACGCTGGTATGCTTGCCTATCAAATTGTGATCTCAAAGGGAAAGGGATCGCTGGAAGAAAACCGCGAGTATTCTGAAAATGAGCTGGTAATTTCCCAGGTGCAATTGTTGACCAACTCAAAAGTGCTGCGCGATCGAGGCATCTCCGTACTCGCCAGCGGATTTGGTGATTTGATTCCTCCGGCCCCGGTGTACCAGCAGCGGCTGCAATCCTGGCGCGCTCCCTGGCAGCGCGATACCGAGATCATTCGCGCAAACCATGATCTGGAAGCCATGCGCATCCGCTCTCAGGCCCGCAGCCAGGCTCAGGCTAAACTGAATGGGGCGTTCCGCAGAATATTGAACCTGAAAAATTTATCGGAAGAAGCCATGGCGCTGCGCATTTTTCAATCGCTGGAAAGCCTGGCTGCGGATCCCAAAACGCGCTCCTTCCTGCCTGCGGATACCATCAGCTTGATGCAGAATGTCCATGCCTGGCTCCTGCCCGGCGAATCGCCGCCGTTACAGGTCAGGATTTCTCCCCCACAAAACCGTCCGGCGGAAGGGGGTGAACAATGAAACCTTCTCTCCATTCTGAGGGACCGCAATCTGCTGGCTTGAATTCCTATTCTTATATCCTGCCCACGGTTTTTGGGTTGATTAAGTTATTCATCTTCCTAATGGGAATGCTGATAGTTTATGGTTTTTTTGGCGCGCAAATCAATGAACCGATGGATTATGTCAGGCTGGCGCAGGAGATAAAAGCGGCCAATCCATTCTTCAAGAACTTCCCCGATTGGTTTTTCTATCTCTTCAACCTTACCACGCTGCGCTATATGATCGCACCGGCTGCCGGTGTTTTATGCGTTTTTCTGGCTGCCGGCGCGTTTATTCAGGATATCTTTAACCTGAAAAGATACCGGGATGCGCTTCGCTATGTATTCTCCTCGACCTTTATGGTCTTCTTACCTTCTCTTGCCGTGGATAAAGGCGAAAAAGTGATCCCGCGCGGACAAACCAATCTGATTGACGCCGTTGGCGGACCGGGAACATTAATCGTTGAACCCTTGAGCGCCGCTGCAACCCGCGCATTGCGCCAGCCAGGACTGATTGTTTCCAATGTGGCTGCCTACATGGGACCCTTCGAAACCGTGGCTGAAACCGTCAGCCTTGAAGATCAACAGGGTTCTCTGGAGGCTTTCACCACCATTACCAGAGACGGCATTCAAGTCAATGTGGAGGATGTCTCCTTCCGTTATCGCCTGCTTCCCGCTGCCAATCAAGCGAGCCGAACAGGATGGGCTTTATCTGAAGGCGGCGTGCCATTTTCGGCCGAGCAATTTAAGAAATTGATGGATAACCGCAGTGTTCAAGACGGCGAGCTGGCTACCTGGTCGTCAGCGGTCAATAAAATGATCAAGAATGCCATCCAGGATTTTATTAATAACCACCAAATTGATTACCTCACGTCACCGAAATCCAGTGAGATTTACCCGCGCAGTGAACTTCGCCAGGAACTCCTGGCTGGCTTGGTTCAGACGCGCCTGAAAGATATCGGCACCGAATTACTTTGGATCGACGCGGGTCACCTCGATATTGTTGATCCGCTGGTTGATGAAAACCGCTTATCCAACTGGGCTGCCGAATGGATCGGTGACGCTTCCGTCGAACTTGCCTTTGGCGAAGCCAAACGGCAGGCATACCTCGAGATTGGTCGAGCTGAGGCGCAGGCAGAATATATTATTTCCATCACCTCGGCGCTTAATGATGTGTACTCCGGAAATGTGCCTAAGGAATCACTGCGGCAAATCTTATTACTGCGCACCGCCCAGGTATTGGAAGCGCTGGCTGAGAAAGAACAGGCGGGTGAAAGAGGGAAAAATTGATCGGAATTGACCTTCAGCGCGCGTATTCCTGGCTGTCGCAATTTTCTCCGCCGCAGCTGCACGGCCCGGCTGAGCGGTTGATCCAGCGGCTCCAGTCCCAAGAGGGGAACCCATCTGAACAGCGAGCATGGATCTATTCCCTGGCTTATCTCGGAGCCACGGCGGAAACGCTGCCTGTCCGCATGGAAGCATTTGCTCAGGCCGGGTTCCATGCGACGCAGCGCGGGCTGCTCTACCTGGCCCGAGAATTTTTTGGCGAAGCGCTGGTATCGCTCCCTGCCGACACGATCCAGGCGGTTTGTATCGAATGGTGTCTTGGTTGTGTGCTGGATCAAAATTATGAGCCGAGCGGCGCATACGGCCACTGGAACCGCGCTCGGACATCCCTGGTTAAGATTTTTGCACGGGAAGAAAAGAAAAGCGAAAAAGATGGCTCTCTTCTGCACTGGTTTCAGCAGGTTTACCCGGAAATGAATGATCACCTCACCGCCTGTCCGGAGGAGGCGTATGCCTGTATGCGGCCGCATAACCGCCGCTCAAGGGCCGGCATCTTTGATCTCACCATCAAGTCAGTTGCTCAAGCCATCTCCCGCCGGTCTTTCTTAATTGCGCGCAAAGAATTGACCGGCGGCTTGCAAATGGCGCTTCAGACGGCCAGCATGGCGGAATATGCTGACGCCTGCGCGTACGCCAGTCTGGCGGAATATGAAATGGGCAATATAGCTGCCAGTACCCTTTACCTGGATCAAGCGCTTTCAAAAGTGCCCCCGGAATCCTTTGAGACCGCCTGCCTCCACTGGATGCGCGGATCTACATGCTGGCAGGTTAGAGAAACCTCTACTGCCAGGGTGTACCTCACCAGGGCTGCGCAGGATTTTGAAACCCTGGAAGCCCGGGCGGTTGAGAAGGAGGATCAACGCTTGCGCACGACCTGCTTACAGCTGATGGGACGAATCAGGAAATTGCTGACTTTCCTGGAATAATGGCGAAGTTTTTTTCTCAATGATTGGATTCCCGGAAAACCCGAAGGGGTAACTGGTTTCACAGGTGAACGTATCAATCTCAGGGACATCTACAAGCTCGAACGCCAGATGAGGTGCAGCTCCTCTAATGAAAGACGTTTCCGATTTTGAAAACAAGCGCACAGCCATTCGGTTCTTCATCATTTCATATAAGACTTTCACGCTTCTGGCGTTTCCAAAGCGATTTTTCTGCATGGATTGCTGCGCGTGAAGATATTTCGCCGCCGCCTGAAGCACCGGATCAGGAACAGCAATCTTATCCTGTCTGGCGAAAGAAACTAAAATTCTTGTTAAATTCATGATTGAATAATTGGGGAAATTTATAATGAAAGGAAACCGGGAAGCCAGACCGGGATTGGATTCCAGAAACCTGGCCATTTCTTCCGGGTAACCTGCTAATATTATGCTCAGGCGGTTTTGATAGCGGTCAATTCCTTTAATAATTTCCGCAATCACTTCAACAGCGAAATTATTTGTAGGACTGGGGGTAAGGGTATAGGCTTCATCAATGAACAAAACCCCGTCCAGCGCGGAAAGCAGCAGGTTCCGTGTTTTTCCGGCCGATTGACCGACATATTCTGCGATGAGATCGCGGCCGGTTACCTCGAGCACTTTTGGGCTGCCAAGAGCCCCAACGGCATACAACATTTTTCCCATCAGGTGGGCCACGGTTGTCTTACCGGTGCCTGGATTGCCGTAAAAAATAAAATGATAGCCCGTCTGGGGTTGCCTGTGTGATTTTTGGTTGTCTAACAGCTGGTTTAACTTTAAGCGTGCCGTCATCTGGATCAGAAACTCTTTCACCGATTCCAGGCCGATCATGCTTTCCAGCTCCTGCACGGCTGATTGAAGGTATCCAGATCGATCTGCCGAAGCGGTGCGCAGCCGATCGGGGAGGTCTTCCACAGTCAGAATTAAATCACCGGGGATCGCGTGTTCGTTGCGCCGGGCATAATTCTGGGTCATTTCATCAACCAGATTGCGAATTTCACCGGCATTCCCAAAATTAGCTTGATTGCCCCTCGACAGCGTTTCAATCACCCCGGGAAGCAAATCCTTGAGTTCATCACCGCAGGTCAACCCTTTTACCTGAAGCAGGCGGAAAAAGATTCCGATCAGTTCTTCTTGAGAATAATTTGGGAAATGTATCCGGTTGCCTTCTGGAATTCGGCGCGAGAGACCTGGATTCGCACGTAAAAGTTGGTCCATTTTTTCGGGGTAACCTGCCAGAATGACCATTAAACGCTGGCGGTCATTTTCTATTCGTAGAATAAGCGTTTCCAAAGCTTCCAGTCCAAACCCGCCGCGATCCGTTTCGCTCAGAGAATAGGCTTCATCAATAAACAGAACCCCGTCCAAAGCCCGGTCGATAACCTCGTTGGTCTTCACGGCTGTCTCGCCAACATGACTGCCAATGAGGTCTCCCGCGCTCACCTGGACCAGATGCCCGCGTTTTAAGATGCCAAGGTCATGAAAGATTTCTCCCATCAGCCGGGCGACCGTGGTTTTTCCAGTCCCCGGATTCCCGGAAAAAATAAAGTTCAACGTACCTCTATCTTTGATCCCGCGCTGATTTAACAACTGTTGATAAGCAGATATTTTCCGAACGGTTTCTTTGACTGCCTCAAGACCGGTTAATTGATTTAGTTGCTCAAAGGCAGAAAGATCAGGATGGATCCGTGATTGAATCCAGCCTGATCGGTAGGCTTGATCCAAAGAAATCTCCGGGGAAGAATCAATCATCCGCGCCCATTCGGAAATCAGCCTGTTTTCGGAAGCGATCAGACGCAGCAGTTTTTCCGAATCTTCGGGGCGAATTTTTCGCGAATTTACAGCAAATAGGCGGGAAATCTCATCCTTTTCAGGCTGCTGGATTGCGGCAGCGTGGCAAAGGCGAGCTTGGGCGTCGCGTTCGGTAAAGTAAGGGCGCAGCACTGGAAGGTGAACTTTTTCTAAACTGCCCAGGAAGGACTCGGTCGTCGGATCAGAGAAAATCGCGATAACGCGGTTTTGGTTATCCGGCGGCAGGGATAACCAATCCGCGAGAATCCCGTTAATCAGCCTTTGATTTTTAAATACAGGGAAATAGGAAACTGCGCCTTGAATGACCAGCGCTTTCTGCACGCTTTGATCGCGTAAGGCGCGGTCAAAAGACTGGATCAGGGCTGTGTCGTTGATCGGAATGTTCTGTCGGTCTCTGGCTGGCAAAAGATTCAGGGTACCCAGCGGACCGGCGATTTGTGCTGGGGGTTGGGGGTTTTCGGCGTTTGCGGGGTCAAGTGGGAAAACGTGCGAACTGGTCTTGTCCAGAAAAAACCTGGTTCGATGGGGAGAACTAAAGGCGATAGCCTGAAATCCCAGGTCTTGAAGCGTAATCGCCAGCGCCTGAAGGAAACTGACCTGTTGATGGTCAGCAGCTAAATATGTGTCGTAAACGCCTCTGCCGTAGACGGCCAGGAATCTGGAAGTATCAAGCGTTAACCGAAGCGAGGAGAATCGATCAAACATATTCGCGAATCTGCTGGGTTTGGACTGCTGGAATGCACAGATCGCCCTGAACGCGCTGTGGAAGGCTGGCTGGGAATGCATGCGTGAGGACGGCGGCGATGTCGCTTTTACGATTTTCAGCGTCATCCTCAGCGATGAAATCGGAAAACCTCGTTTGCAACTCAAGGACAAATGACTCGAGGCTTCCAGCGGGAGTGACCGAGATGGAAATTTCATTCATACCCGCATCGATCAAACGGATATTGATCGCCTCCGCTGAAGGCCGCTCAGCCTGAATACTGGCCAGCCGATAACCCTGGGCGGAAAATGCCCGCAGCATTTCCGTGGCGATATTGGCCTGCAGTTGCGCGGTGATCACCTGCTGGCGCACGGTCTCAATCAGATGCTGGAATCGGGCCTGAAACTCTTGAATTCTATCGCTCCATTCAGCCAGATCTCCCTCTGGCAGAAAATCAATCCCGGCAAGGAAATTGTTGGCAGCTTGAACTTCACCGATCAGGCTGGAATATTGCCGCCCGCTCCAGAGGTCGAGATCCACGGCTATGGTCGTGCTTGGTTCCTCCGGTATGGAAAATTTCACGGAAGGATTGGCCAGCAGATCCTGCCAAACAGTGTATAGATCCGCTTTAATTTCGGCGAGGGCTGCGGCTGAATGCAGCGCTTGCTCATCGGCCTGCCGGATGGCTGACAGCAGGTCGAGGAAAGCTTGTTGGGCGAGAACCAACCCCTGGCCGCCGAGCCCAGCGTCTTTATTTTGTCTGGCGAGCTCAAGCGCGGAGCGGCAGCGGTCCTTCTCGCTGGGCGCGAGCTGGCGGTCGTATTGCCTCAGCAGCTCCTCGACCTGAAGAATCCATTCTGCGCAGCCGCGGCCGCCTTCATCCCTCCAGTCCTGCACTTGCGAAGCCATATCAGCCGCGAATGATTGTAAGCTGTGATATTGCTGCTCCAGCGCTTCTCTGGCAGCTTGTTCGAGGCTGTCGAGCGCAAGTGTGAAATCCTGTTGCAGCTGGCGGTCATGCGCGCAAGCCTGTTCCATCAGCCTCATTGTGCTTTCTGTGAGGGCCTGTTTGAATTCATTTTGCCACTCGGTTTGGAAAGCCTGGAGGCCAGTTTGCGCTTCCAGTAAATTCGCGGATGATTTTTGAAGGACATCGTTCGCCAGTTGCGAAAACTCTTGAAGAATTGGCGGCAGGTCATACTGCCCGTGCCGCAGCTGGGCTTCCAGCTGGTACAATCTTTGATATTCTTCCTGGCTGATGCTTACCAGGGCTTTTTTATGGCCGCTCATCCAGACCTCCTGGAAAGTTAACACAAGTAGGGGATATTAAGACCTGGATCCGGTATCCCGGCAAATTGGATGGAGCTGGAATCAATTTTCACTTCGATCGGGCGTTTCCAACTTTCAAGGATCCCTGGAGCAATATTTCTACTCAAGTAATGAAATCGCTGGTTGGATGATCCCCGCAGGCCTTCAGCGAGTTTTAAATCGTCCTGGTAAGGTCCGTCAATGAGCACATCGACCTGGTCCAACAATCTTAACACATGGGCTGAAGGCGGGTGCCTGAGAATTTCTTCCAAACGGTAACCGGTAAAACAAATCACATCAAAATGACGGTGCTTTTTAAGGAGTTCAAGGAGCGCGCACAGCGCTTCTGCCTGTGAGAGGGGTTCTCCACCCGAAAGGGTGACGCCTGACAGCTGAGGTTCGGCAAGAATCGCCGCGGCGAGATGTTTGGGGCTGACCTGAATTCCGGGTTTGAAGGGTTGCCATTCCGGGGCGATGCAGCCGCGGCAGCGAAAAGGGCAGCCTTGAACCCAGACTCCCGCTCGTCTCCCGGGGCCAAGGGTTCGTGTTCCAAGCATGATGTTCGCCAGGTTGAGCTTCATATCCCGAAACCAGATAATTTGTTCTAACGTATAAACAAATTTAACTTGAACAATTGTTCAAGTCAAGAGGCTCAATCTTAAAATATTGCAACAAATGTTCTAATACTGAATGGTCAATCCGTTGCGCTGCAGGGCTTTAACATCCCGGTTGGTCAACCGCGAACAGCCAAGCAAATTCAACCGGATTAAGGCGCGGCATTTTAAAATAACCCCCAGGTACCGGGCAGATAAACGGTTGCAGTAAGATAAATCTAAGGTGCGCAGATTTCGCAGGTTTGGCAAAAAGGACAGCGATTCTCCGGTAAGATCCACCGCGCTGAGATTAAGGTGTTCCAGAGCGGTCAACCTGGCAAGCTGACCAATCGCCTGGTCATTCAAATTCCGGTTTTCGCTCAGGTTGATCATCTTCCAAAGTTCTGGGCGGCTGGTTTCCGCCAGGAATGCGCGCAGTTCCGCCGGTGAGATTGACTTTAATCGAACGCCGTACGACTGCGCGGGATCCAGTCGGAAAATTCCTGGCCCGCTGTCAACAACTTCCCATTCCGGGATCAAGTCCGTGTTTGTTGCCCGGTAGAGGGTTAATACCAGACGGGTTTCAAAGCGGATGAACTCTTCCATGTCGGGGAAAAAAGGGCGGAGCAGACCTGCTCCGCCCTGACTTCGGTCCTAGAGCATTTTTTTCACTTCCGGCAGCTTTCCGGCTGAACCCAGCTTCTGGTTCTTGCTGGCAATGAACTTCGCATATTCATCCATGAATACCTTGCCAATCGGGCGCAAGTCAAAGTTTTCGGGATGATCGCGGAAGTACTCGCGGTGAACGCGGGTCCATACCAGGCGGCCGTCTGTATCGATATTAATTTTGGTGACCCCTAACTGGGCTGCGTGCAGGAATTGATCTGCGTCCACTCCCTTTGCGCCTTTTAAGTTTCCGCCGGCGGCGTTGATGCGTTCCACCTCGTCCTGAGGGACAGAACTGCTGCCGTGCATGACCAGCGGAAAGCCCGGCAGGAGTTTCTGGATTTGTTCCAGCACATCCAGGCGGATGGATTGATTTCCGCTAAATTTAAACGCGCCGTGGCTGGTGCCGATCGCGACCGCGAGGGAATCGCAGCCGGTGCGTTCGACAAATTCGGCTGCCTGTTCCGGATTGGTTAATTTCGCATCCGCTTCATCAACTTTAACATGCTCTTCAACGCCCCCCAGCTGTCCGAGTTCAGCCTCGACAACGATCCCTTTCGCGTGAGCCAGTTCCACAATTTTTCGCGTGATTTCAATGTTTTTCTCAAACGGCTCGTGGCTGGCATCAATCATCACCGAAGAGTAGAAACCGCTGTTAATACAGTCAATACAGGTTTCCTCATCCCCGTGATCGAGATGAACAGCAAAGACAGCATCCGGAAAGACCGCGTCAGCCGAACGGATCAATCCTTCGAGCATTAATTTATGGGTATAAGACCGGGCGCCTTTGCTGATTTGGATGATAAAGGGCGCCTGGCTGTCCATGTTGCCCCGGAAAAGTCCCATGGTTTGTTCCAGATTGTTGATGTTGTAGGCTCCAATGGCATATTTCCCGTAGGCAGCTTCGAACAATTTTTTAGTTGTGACGATCATATGATGCTCCTTTGAGCAGATGGGATAAAATAAGCAGATATGCTTATATTCTATCATGAGCGGTGTGCTGTATTATAAATTTCGCCGCGACGAGGCAGCATGATCCAACCGATAACCCAAAAACGCGCCCACGAGCTGATCGCGATGGTCGGACAGATCGAGACGCCGATGATCTTAATGGATTCGCAGGTATTAGACGAGAATATCCACAGGTATCAAAGCGTGTTTCCGGGCATGAAGATTTACTTTCCGGTCAAAGCCAACAACCATCCCCTGGTTCTGCGAAAGATGCACTCCTTTGGCCTGGGTTTTGAAGTCGCTTCCCGAAAAGAACTGGACCTTTTATTCAACGCTCGCTGCCAAAGCGCTTCGCTGCTGTTTTCAGCGCCGATTAAAAGGTCTGCAGAAATTGCGTATGCCCTGCGGGAAGGCGTCAGCCTTTTTACTTTTGATTCTGAAGATGAGCTGCGAAAAATCGCCCGGATCAAGGAAAAGATCAGCGTGCAGGTCCGGATCACGGTTGGCAACGAAGGCAGCGCCTGGCCGCAGGAAAGAAAATTTGGCGTGGATCTCGATCTCGCCGAGCATTTGATGATCAACGCATCCGCATTCAATCTAGACCCGGCGGGGATAACGTTTCATGTTGGCTCTCAGAATCGGAATCCGCAGGCCTGGGCAGAAGCCGTAAAAACCGCATCCATCCTGGCGGACCGCCTCGCGAAAAAGGGTATCCAAATTCGCATCCTGGATATTGGCGGCGGCTTTCCGGCCTATTACGGGGAGGATGTCCCTGAGCTTGAAGCTTATGGCAAGGTGATCAAAGACGCGCTGAATGCGTATTTCCCTCCGGCGGTTTCAGTCATCTTAGAACCCGGCCGCGGGCTGGTCGGTCCGGCCGGCGTGCTGGTCACCGAAGTAGTCGGGACTGCCAGCCGCGGCGAGGAACGCTGGGTTTATGTGGATGCGGGTGTGTTCAACGGGCTGATTGAAGCGCGGGATAATTTCCGTTATCCAATCGTGGCTGAAGCGCAGCGCGGTGAGCTGATTCCCTGGATTGTGGCCGGCGCGAGCTGCGACAGCGCGGATGTGATCCAGGAGGGCGTTCTTTTACCCCGCGGCTTAACCGAAAAAGACCGGTTGCTGATCTTCTCAACCGGCGCGTACGTTAATTCACTGGAAAATTATAATGGTATGCGCTTCCCGGATCTGATGATGGCGGAATAAGGCTTCGCTGCTGTTATCGGCGGCCTGGCGGGTTATTCCTGCAAATTGCTGACCTGTCCGGTGAGGATGTATTCCTGCATAAACATGAGCGGGATGGACCGGTTGCGGTTGGGGTCAAAAACGATTTCATCGGTTTCGCAATAATACAGTTTCATCCAGCGGTCAACGGCTTTTTCAACCACTTTACGCTCGTTGGTTGTGCTCTGAAGTTCATTTTGGAATTTCCCGATGATGCGCCTGCGCAGAACAGCGTAACCCAGCAGGAAAACCAGCAGGATTCCCAGTGCGTATGGAAAATACGCCGCTTGTTGTGTATAGATGTTGACCAGAAAAATAATGCCGAAAATGAGCATCGCCAGAACGGCCAGATCCGGATTCACCGGTCGAATTACCCGGTCTTTACCGGAGGGAGGAGCAAAGCGTTTAATCGCTTCCCGCATCTCAGCCCGGGCAGGGCGGCGGGAATTTCCTTCGCTGTCCTTGATGGAATAGATGCGGTTAAATAGTTCCAGATTTTCAGGGGTGAGATCTTTTTGCTCGGATATCCCAATCATGTAAAGCAGGCTGACTTTGTGGACGCAGGATTCCTTCTGGCAGACCGGACATTTCGGGTTCTTCATAGGTTTTCTTCTCTTATGTATTATGCACGCACGATACCGATAAATATCAAGACGCCTAAATTAAGCGGCACCCACCACAAAGACTTCAGTGTGGGCGAAGCCTCCGGGAGGGCGGCCAGGACGGCGCCAAAGATGATTAAAGCGATCCCGAGAACCAGCAGGTATTTGTTGCTAAAATGGATGCCAAGCTGGACGTGGTTCGCCGGAGGTGTTTTTCCTTTGGCTTTGCTGGCTTCGTAGGCAAGTTTTGCGCGTTTCGCTTTTCCCCATTGCATCAGGATCAGGCGCAGGTAAAATAGCAGAACAAAAATTACTGTTATGATTGTGCCAAAATCCATTGATATTACTCCTTGTTTCAGGGTGTCTAGATTTTACTTGAAAAACCAGACCTTGTGGAAAGGAAATTTGGGTGAATATTGAAGCGCGGACGATCAGGGTTATCGGGGTTCTGGCTGCGGAATGGGCCTCAAAAGGCGAGCCGGCTTTGGTTATCGGGAAGACCTCCAAAGGCGTATTCTTACGTTACCCGGGCGACTGGATCGCGTTCGCGACCGTCCAGCGCGCGCGCAGCCCATTCACAATAAACACTTTTAATGAAATAACCTCAAGCATAAGCCTGAATCAGCCGCTGCAGGTGGCTGCCTCGGGCTGGGAAGACCGCGTCTGGCAGCCGCCGCTGCCGCCGGCTGTGGACCAGCATAACCTCCTCACCCGGGCTCAAGATTTGGTACGGGCTGCGGCTTTGTCCGCTGTCAGCGAGGGGTACGCTCCTTATCTCCCTCTCCTGGCCGGTCTGACCGGTCTTCCCCCAGAGGAGCCCATTTTCCCAGATGAACTGGCGCTGCTGTTTCAAATTCATCCTGAGAGGGCTAGGTGGGGGTCAATTTTTTCCACCCTTCTGAAGTTTCTGGGTCAGGGGAGGGGGCTGACCCCCAGCGGGGATGATTTCTGCGCCGGCTTTTTCCTCGCGTCAGTCAGATTATTTGATGCGCTTCACAATTCTGATTTTAACTACGGCTCGACTGATTTCCTCAAACGCGCGCGAGGGAAAACCACTTACCTTTCCGTCACCATGCTCAGCGGCGCGGTGCGGGGCTGGGCAGATGAGCGCTTAATCGCTATGACCGATGGCCTGGCTGCTTCCGCGTCTGCTTTGGGGGAAATTGCCGAAGGTCTGCGCGCTTACGGCGCCAGTTCCGGGTTCGACGCCCTGGCCGGCTGTCTGGCAGCCATACGGTTGTTAGGCTCAAAAACAAACACGGGCGGATAACCCGCCCGTGTTGCCTAAAACAACCTGAGAAATTAGACCAGGATGTCTTCCGGCGGGGTGAGCTTTTCGTTCGCCTTGCGGATTTCATCCGGCACGTTGAAGTCCAGGTCAGCACCGACCATCTGGCGGACGTAGTCTTTGACGGTCGTGTCCCAGTACTTCTTGGTCACATAGTAGACGCGGGCGCCGCCCAGTTCGTGCTGAACATCCGGCCACGGGTAGGAAGGCTGAGCCATGCCCAGGCCCCAGCGCATCCAGCCGTTGTAGGATTCGTAGGTGGCCCACCATTCTTTATTGCCGATGATTTCGAAGCCGTAGTAAGCTTTGGCGTAATACATCGCCGCGCCGATGCGGCCGCCGCGAATGAGCGCCATGGTGTGCAGAGAGATGTTGATGTCTTCGTTCATCAAGCGGCCGTTGGCGAAGCCTGCCCACACGCCGTCCACCAGACCGACCAGGGTGTAGGGGTCCTTCAGGCGCTTGCGATACCAGCCCAGCACCTCGGAGTAAACCCGGGCGCCGACGATATCATAGAAGTCATGATCCACATCCAGAAAGCGCTTGAGGTATTCAAGCATCACAGGCACTTCTTCGAGGCGCGCTTCGCGGATATACAAAATTTTCCCGTCCTTCAGGGGAACCATGGCGCCGGGCCAGGCCGGGATCTTCATGGCAGGCCCCTGCAGCAGCGCTTCCACTTCGCGGGCATCGATTTGCAGGGTCTCTTGCGATGCTTTGGTTGGCAGTTCAAACTTCATCTTTCTGTTCTCCTTGAAAAAATTTGGATATGGATAATTTACGAAAGGTTCGCAGCGCGGATCTTGTTCAGGCGCTCCACGTGGGTGGGATCGTAGCAGTCGCCGAACTTGGTCTTGGGCATGCTGGCCTTTTTCGCCATAAGTTTATCATATTCATCGTCTTCTACGAAGGCTACTGCGCGGCCAATTGAGGCTTCGCCGTCAACAAAGCGCCACGGGAAGAACCCGACCTGGATGCGGCGGTTGAGGATCAGGTCAATATCGCCGCCGAAGCATTCCGCATGGATGATCTCTTTCGGGAACAGGTCAATGTGCATCAACTGATATTTCTTGTCATCAAAGAACTCTTCCAGGGGCATGCCGTATTTCTTCTTGAAAACGTATTCCGCCTGCTTGGCCTGGCGCGGCATCCAGTTGCGGATGATGGTGTTCATCGGGTGGTCAGCGGAACCGCAGTCCACCGCTATCCAGCGCAGGTTCTTCTTTTTCGCCCAGTCGGCAAATTCCTGATCGGGGCCAGGATGGCAGACCATGTAGCGGATCTCATCCGCGGTCGGCTGGTCCCAGCCAAAATGATGGAACCCGGTGTGGATCACGAGGATATCGCCGTCTTTCACTTCCACGCGCTCTTCGATCATCTTCGATGTGTAGACATCATATTCGCCCACCACATCGCTCAGGTCAACCACAGCGGCGTCATGAACCAGGTAGTCCATGGTCAGAGATGCCATGTCTTTGCCCGGGGTGTAGAAGTGGATCTCGCCGTCCAGGTGGGTGCCAAGGTGGTTGGAGTGGGTCAGAATCTGCCCGTTGGCGCCGTTGGGGGCGAGGCGTTTAAAATACTTGACCTGAAGCGGTTCATAGGTCGGCCAGGCGGGGGTGCCGATACCCAGCGGGATGGTGAGGTCAATAAGTTTCATCTCATTTCTCCTTTGTAAATATTTGGTTTAACAAAAAGTCTTGCGGAATTCTTCAAACGCATCCCGGAAGCAGGCTTCCGGAGCGCGCAGAATACCAGCGCCAATGCCGCCAATACCGGGTTTTTTGTGCGAAATCCCGGTGTTGATCTTCGGCAGAATCCCGGTTTCCATGATCTTGCGGACGTCCATACCCAGCGGAGAACCGCGGAAGTTCAGGAAAGGAATGGTAAAGGCTTCGTGTTCGCTGAAGGTGATCTCGTACATTTCCAGCGTGTTGGCAATCGCGTCGGAAGGTGTGCCGCCAACGAACTTGACGATTGCCGGGGCTGCGGCCATGGCAAAACCGCCGTAGCCGGCCGTTTCGGTCATGGTGCTGTCGCCAATATCCGGGTTGGCATCTTCCTCGCTGAACCCGGGGAAGTACAGACCCTGGACCATTCCGGCGGGAGCGGTGAACCACTTGCCGGGCAGACCGGCCAGCTGGATGCCAAAATCGGTACCGTTGCGAGCCATGATGGTGACAATTGTGCTGCCCGGCGTGCCTTCAGCGGGTTCCACCGCCGCTTTTCCGGCTGGCATGGACAGGTTCAGGAAGAAGTGATCATTTTTATCGATGAACTCGATCACCTGCGCCAGAGTTTCATTGTCCTTGCTGGTGCGGGCCAGGGCAGGGGCGACGGCGCGCAGGAACAGCGAGGTGGCGGCGCGGTTGCGGTTGTGGCATTCATCGCCCATGTGTAACGCCTGCGCGATCATGGATTTCAGGTCAATCCCGTCCGGGAGGGTGCGCAGGGCGGCATCCAGAGCGGGATAGAGCACGTTTTCCATCCATTTCAGGCGGGCATACACATCTTCACCCATGCCGCCGTAGCGTAGGACTTTTCCGAGGCCTTCGTTCTGGGTGCAGTAGGCTTTATTGCCGAAGGTTTTGTTTTCAACGATAAAGACCGGCATGCTGGGTGAGACAACACCCGCCATAGGGCCCACCGCGTGATAATGGTGGCAGGGGGCGAACTCGATTTCACCGGATGCGGCCAGTTTTTCAGCCTCTTTCTCATCCTTAGCGCGCCCCTCATAAATTAGCGCGCCCATGACCGCTGCGCGGGTGGGACCGCACATGCGCTCCCAGGTGATCGGGGGCCCGGCATGCAGGTAAAGGTTTTTGTGATAGCCAGGGATCACATCGATTGCTTTGCCCATCCCTACCAGAACCGGGCGGGCAGCTTTGATCTTGCGGATGGCTTCTTCGTTGGCTTCGTCAATATCAATCCCGGTCCTGGTCACCGTCAGGCGAACCACACCCTCTTTCGGAGGCTGCCAGTCCAGATCAACGACCGGGACCGCCTGATCACGCATCGGCTGCGCCATGCTGGCCAGACCGATATTGACCACGGCGACCGGTTTTCCAAAGAAGTCGTTTAATTTTTTAGTCATGTTATCCTCCTCGTTCATCCCCTCAGGCAACCAGGAGGGCAGCCAGACGGGAAGCGGCAGCGTTGCTGTTGCAGACGTGAACGCCGGCAGACTTGAGGGTCTGGGTGGTGCGGGTCAGATTCTGCGGATCGCCTTCTGTACCGGTCACCGAAGCGACAAAGATGATTTCGCGGCCTTCTGCCTGCGCCGCGGCCTGGGCTTTGCGTACCGCGTCGCCAAGTTCAGCGGCCGGATCGGGATGCGCTCCGTAACCGATGACCACATCCAGCAGAATGACAGCCACAGAGGGGTCTTTGCCTTCCGCCAGCAAACGCCGGACGCGCAGATCGTTGTCGATCATTGGGTGCGGGCGGCCAACGGTAAATTCTTCTTCGCCAAGATCAACGCAGCAATTCTTCTCGCTTTTCAGCGAATCTTTCATTTGATATTTCTTGTCCAGCGGCGCGTTGGAAGTGACTTCAATCTCAAACTCATCCCGCCAGATGACCTGGGCTTCGTAGCAGAGGGTGCCGCCCGAGAAGAGACCGCGCAGATATTTTTGTTCCGGCTTCAATTTCGATTTCAGGGTGGAAGCCAGCGTTTTGATCTCAGCGGTTTCTTTCGCGATCAGTTCTTTGGGTTCCGGCAGGTTCGCGCCAGCCAGACGGGCAGCCAGCAGCCCGGCTTCTTCCAGCGTGTTGACCACGTGGACATTTTTCGGCGCTTCCACCGAGCGGGTGTCACCGCCAAGCAGGCAGACAACCGTCGGTTTGCTGCTTTTTGCCACCTGCTCCATCACTTTCCGGGCCATTTCTGGCGCGGGAGGTTTGGAGACCAGCAAGACAACCTTGGTGGCCGGATCTTCCTGAAGCGCTTTCAGACCGTCCAGGAACATGATGCCGCCGACTTCTTTTTTCAGGTCGCGGCCGCCAGTGCCAATCCCCTGGGTGATGCCGATGCCGTTTTTGGCCAGCAGGGTGGAGGTCTCCTGTAAACCGGTTCCAGCCGCGGAAACGATCCCAACCGGGCCGGAGGGGATCACATTGGCAAAAGCGAGGGCGACGCCGTTGATGATGGCGGTTCCCGCGCCGGGACCCATTAAGAGCAAACCGTGTTCGGAGGCGTATTTTTTAAGTGCGACTTCGTCTTCGATCGAAACGTTGTCTGAAAACAGCAGCACGTGCAGCCCGCGGCGGAGGCATTCCCAGGCTTCGTCAGCGGCATAGCGGCCGGCGATCGAAATGATCGCCATGTTGGCTTCGGGCATCTCTTTCACCGCGCTGCGGACTGTCTTTGGGCGAAATTCTGCGGCACCGCCTTCGCTGGTGTTCTTTTTTGCCAGCAGCTTGTTGGCTTCTTCAAGAACAGCGTCTACATCCCCTTCAGCGTTCACGCTGATGACCAGATCATTCGGAGAAGAGGCTTTGGCTTCAGCGGTCAGCAGCCCGGATTGCTCCAGGATCGCCTTGTTGGATTCAGTTCCCATGACCACAGCGGCATCTTTAACCCCGGGGAGTTTGGTCAGCTCTCTGGCCACCAGCATCAGGGTCACCGAATCATGATATTCGCTGGGTTTGATTAAGGATTTGATGCTCAACGGATAATCTCCTTTCTTGTAGAGGATGTCTTACATCACGCCGGCAACGATCGCCAGCACAATACCGCCAGCCACCACGCTGCCAAGCTGTCCGGCAGCGTTCGCGCCCATCGCGTGCATCAGGATAAAATTGGTAAAATCTTCATCCGCGGCGACGCGCTGTACCAGACGGGCAGACATGGGGAAAGCCGAGATACCGGCAGCGCCGATCAGCGGGTTGAATTTCTTGCCAGAGAGGAGGTACATCAATTTTCCAAACAACAAGCCGCCGACCGTGTCCAGGACGAAAGCGAATAAACCCAGTCCCAGGATCATCAGTGTTTGAACGTTCAGGAACCTTTCGCCAACCATGGTGGAGCCAATCACCAGGCCGAGGAACAGGCTGGTCAGGTTGGCGAGTTCGTTTTGCGCGCCTTCGCTCAAACGTTCCACCACCCCGGATTCGCGGATGAGATTACCAAACATCAAAGCGGCGATCAGTGGTGAGGCTTTGGGGGCGATCAACGAAACCAGCAGGGTGATCACGATCGGGAAAAGGATGCGCACCGTGCGGGAAACCGGTTTCTGGCTGTACGGCATGTGGACCGTTCGCTCAGCCTTGGTGGTCATCAGTTTCATGACCGGCGGCTGAATAATCGGCACCAGCGACATGTAACTGTAGGCGGTCACCGCAATGGCTGCCAGCAGATGAGGAGCCAGTTTGGAAGAGACATAGATCGCGGTCGGGCCGTCAATCGCACCGATGATGCCAATTGAGGCCGCTTCTTCGAGGGTAAAGCCGAAGAGCAGCGACAGCATCAGGGTCACAAAGATGCCAAATTGACCGGCCGCACCCAGCAGTGCCATGCGCGGATTTTCCAGCAGCGGTCCAAAGTCGGTCATCGCGCCGATGCTGATGAAGATGAAAAGCGGGAAGAGTTCTGTGCCGATGCCAAAATCATAAATCGTGCGCAGAAAACCGCCCTCATCACTGATCCCGGTCAGCGGCAGGTTGGTCAGGATCGCGCCAAAACCAATCGGCAGCAGCAGTACCGGTTCATACTCCTTGCGGATTGCCAGGGTGATCAGAATCCCCCCGACAATAATCATGACAATATTTTGCCAGGTGAGCGTCCGGAATGCGTCTAGCAGGATGGAAAGTTTTGATAAATCCATGCCTTACCTCGCGGTTACTCGTACTTGAAAAGCACGTTGCCGTACTGGACGCGCTGCCCGTCCGCGACCTCAACGCTGGCGATCACACCGTCGCGGGAGGCGCGGATGGCGTTTTTCATCTTCATCGCTTCGAGGTAGCACAGCAAAGTGCCGGATGTAACTTTGCTCCCGGGTTTTACCGCAATATCCAAAATAACTCCCGGCATCGGCGCGACAACTTCATTTTCTGAGCCGGTGGCGGCTACAGCGGCTTTAACAGGCACGGCCGCCGGCGCGGGTTTCGGAGCGCTGACCGGTTTCGCTGCCGCCGGAGCAGCCGCGGGAGCTGCCTCGGTCTCTAATTTGACTTCGTACGCCGTGCCGTTTACCACGACCTGAATCGGCGAAACTGAGAGATCGCCAACTTCCACTTCATAAGGATTGCCGTTTACCAGGACTTTGATGGTTTTATTCATGCCTCAATCTCCTACCGTTTCGTAATATTCGTCTGGTTGGAAAGGCCACGGCGGGTGATCCACCAGTTCCCACGGCCTTCAAATAAGGTATTGCCAAGGTTGGATTGATTCCGCAGGCTTGCCAGAGCGGCTGCGATTGCCGCGATCACGGCCAGATCATCGCCGTTCTCAGCAGCTGTCTGATCCGCGATTTCCGCTTCTGCCGCGCCATCTTCGCTGTCTTCAGCTTCCGGTTTCGCCGGGAAGAGTTTTTGCAGACCAATCATGATGAGAATGAACACACCCAAAACCAGAAAGGTTGTGAGCATGCCGATCAGACTGATCATCAATCCTTGCAGGTAAATATTCAAAATTCCACCTCCTGTAAGTCGCCTGTGGCTGTCGGATTAGAGCGGCATGCAGCCGTGTTTCTTGGTGGGCTGGCTGCTCTGCTTGTCGCGCAGCAGTTCCAGGGCGGCGATCAGGCGCGGGCGGGTCTCGGCGGGGATGATGACGTCATCCACATACCCGAGTGCGGCAGCGCGGTAGGGGTTGGAGAATTTTTCGCGGAATTCAGCCACCAGGCGGGCGCGTTCTTCTTCGGGCTTCTCCGCGCTGGTCAGTTCTTTGCGGTAGAGGATATTCACCGCGCCTTCCGCACCCATGACGGCGATTTCTGCACTTGGCCAGGCAAACACCAGGTCAGCGTGAATGTGCTTGCTGCTCATCACGATGTACGCGCCGCCGTATCCTTTGCGGGTGATAACCGTCAGCTTCGGCACGGTTGCCTCGGAGAAGGCGTAAACGATCTTGGCGCCGTGGCGGATAATGCCGCCGTGTTCCTGGGCAACGCCGGGCAGAAAACCGGGCGAGTCAGAGAAGGTAATCAGCGGGAGGTTGAAGGCATCGCAGAAGCGGATGAAACGGGCCATTTTATCCGCCGCGTTAATATCGATCGCGCCGCCCATCACAGCCGGCTGCTGGGCAACAACGCCGACGGATTGCCCGTGCAGGCGGGCGAACCCGATGACCGCGTTCTGGGCAAAGTTTTCCATGACCTCGAAGAAGGTGCCGCGGTCAAAGACGCGGGTGATAATTTCCTTCATGTCATAGGCGGAATTGGATTCCGGCGGGACGATGGTATTCAACTCGGTATCCATCCGCCAGGGATCATCGGCCGTCTCAACCAGAGGCGCGGCTTCCGCGTTATTGGAGGGTAAATAGCTCAGCAGCGTGCGGACCACAGCGAAGGATTCATCTTCGCTGCCAGTGGCAAAATGCGCCACACCGCTAATCGTCGAGTGAGCGCCGGCGCCGCCAAGGGTCTCCGTGTCTACCACCTCGCCGGTCACGGTCTTAATCACTTCCGGCCCGGTGATGAACATATTGCTGATATCTTTGGTCATGACCACAAAATCGGTCAGGGCGGGGGAATAAACCGCACCGCCCGCGCACGGTCCAAGCATGACTGAAATCTGAGGCACAACGCCTGAAGCCAGCGTGTTGCGGTAGAACAGTTCGCCGTATGCTGCCAGGGACGACACACCTTCCTGAATGCGCGCGCCGCCCGAATCGTTCAACCCGATCACGGGAACGCCCGCGTCCATCGCCAGGTCCATGATCTTCGCCACTTTCTGACCCGCGACCTCGCCAAAGGAACCGCCCAGGACGGTGAAATCCTGCGCGAAGACACAGACGCGGCGGCCGTCGATCTTGCCAAAACCGGCAACCAGACCATCACCCAGCGGTCGGGATTTATCCATCCCGAAATCCGAATGGCGGTGAGTCATGAAGGCGTCAATTTCCACAAAACTACCTTCATCCAGCAGGCGCAGCACCCGCTCGCGGGCAGTCTGTTTGCCCTTGCTGTGCTGGGCTTCGATCCTATCCTTGCCGCCGCCTTCCAGCAGCTTTTCCCGGAGGTCTTGAAGCTTCTTGATACCAGATTCCATCATTTACTCTCCATGAAGTATAAAATTTGGGAAGAGATATGGGGATTGCACAATATTAGTATATTCTTATTGTCAGACATATCAATTTGCAAACTTCTTTTATTTAACCGCAATTTGTCATATTTGATTAAGAAATAGATTAAAACCGGTTTTCACAGGTTTTTCCGAACCACTTTCCCGTTGCTGATCACACAGGCTGGGGCAGCGTGTTCGCGCAGGGCTTCCAGCACATCCGGCTGACCCAGAATAACGATATTCGCGGGGTTGCCGACCTCTAGCCTGTGGTCGCTCAGTCCGATGGCCTGTCCGGCGGCGGTTGTCACCATGTCGTAAAGCGTCTCCATTTCCTGGCGGGTAGTCATCCAGAGTAAATGCGAAGCCAGGAAAGCCACTTCCAGCAAATTGTTGCGTCCGAAAGGATAATAAGCGTCCGATATATCATCCTGCCCCAGACAAACCAGGCAGCCTTCCGCCAGTAATTCGCGCACGCGCAGGTGCAGCGGCCCGGTGTGCGGGTCGGTCACCACTCCCATCCGCGCTTTCTTGAGCAGGGCGGCGATTTTCTGCAGGTAAGGGGTCGGATACATGGACATCGCGCGGGCATGATGTGCCAGGACCCTACCCTGCCAGCCGGTTCGGATGGCTTCTACCGCCATCACTTCCAGGGAGCGCAGCCCGGGATCTCCGGCGTCATCAACCAGCATCGAAACGGGTTTGTTGAATTCTTTTGCCAGCTTAAAGATAAATTCAACATGAGTCTGGATATCGGCATCCGTGTATTCTATCCACGGGATGCCGCCGGCGACATCCGCGCCAAGTTCCATCGCCTGACGCATTAACTGTTCTGCTCCTGGCTCGCGCACGACGCCGTCCTGGGCAAAGGCAACCACCTGAATATCCACCACGCCGCGGTATTCTTCACGGGCTTTGATGAGCGCTTTCACACCTTCCAGCCTTGCCTTGGCATCCACATCGGCAAATGCGCGGATGTGCAGACAGCCGTACTGTATCGCCTGGTCAACCGCTTTGCGCACGTTGGGCAAAATCCAGGCTTCGTCATATTTTTCTTTTACCCGGGCAGCGAGCTCGATCGCGGTCATGGCTTTGCCCATATCCGCGCCGTGATAGTCCTTCAGCGCGGCTTCGTCCATCATTTGAAGCGTGTACACCTTGCAAAGATGAAGGTGCGTATTGACGAAGGATTCTGTGACCAGGCTGCCGCCCGCATCAATGACCTCTCGGGCAGCGTGATCGCTCGCCGGGGTTATCGCCGCGATTTTCCCGCCGCTGATTGCGATCGAAAAGAGCCCTTCCTGCCCGCGCAGGCGGGCATTTTGAATTAAAAGATCATGAGAATTCATCGGTCCTCCAAATAGATATGCCGGGGAACATTCCCCGGCATATCCTTTCGCCGTATCATCCTATTTCACGATGCCAGCGTCCACCAGCGCAAGGTAAATCTTCTCAGCGGAGAAGGGCGGGTTGGTGATGCGCACGCCGGTCGCGTCTTTAATCGCGTTCGCCAGCGCGGCGATGGTGGGAACCATCGGGTGTTCACCCACACCGCGAGCACCGTACGGGCCGTCGTCCTGGGCGGTTTCGACAAACATGGCGTCAATCTTGGGCGGCACATCCATCGTGGTGGCAATGCGGTAATCCACAAAGGACGGGTTGCGCCACACGCCGTTTTCAAGCATCGCGCCTTCAAACATGGCCGAGCTCATCCCCTGCACAAAACCGCCTTCGATCTGTCCGGCGACCAGGTCAGGGTTGATCGCTTTGCCGACATCAAACGCCGCGGCAGCGCGCAGCACTTCCAGGCGCCCGGTCTCTTTGTCGATCTCGATATCCACAGCCTGAGCGCCGGTTGTGTAATGCACCACCGCGCGAGGCCCCTGGCCAGTTTCGGGATCGAGGCCGGTCACGTAAGTTGGCATGAACGAGCCGGTGCCGACAATTGGACCGCCGATCCAGCCCTGGTCATTCTCCTTGGGTAAGCCGTAGACCACGAAATCTTTAACCGGGATGGACTCCTCGCTCTTGTAAGAGATCACCACACCGTCCTGGATATCCAGGTCTTTGGGGTCTTCCTTCCAGGCTTCGGCGACCAGATTCAAAATCTTCTGGCGCGCGTCCTGGGCTGCCAGGCGGACAGCGTTGCCCATCGACCAGGTCAGACGGCTGGCGACGGTCTGCCATTCGTACGGGGAGTATTTTGTATCGATCGGGCCGCTGACGCGAACCGCATCGTACGGCATGCCCAGGGTCTGAGCGGCGATCTGTGCCATGGCGGTGAAGGTGCCCTGACCGATTTCCTGCCCGCCGATCGAGACATCCAGCGTGCCGTCGGAGTTCATTTTGACAATCGCCGAGGAACCAGCGTTGGGCGGCATGGCCGGGGCTTTCCACATGACGGCAATGCCTTTGCCGCGCAGTTTGTTCGGAGCGGTGGGCGCTTCCTTCTTACCCCAGTCAATCGCCGCCGCGACCTTATCCACGCACTCCTTGATGCCCGTTTCATGCATGGTCATGCCGGTAGCGACGGTGTCCCCGCCTTGAATGACGTTTTTCTTGAGGAACTCGACTTTGTCCATGCCGATTTTCTCTGCCAGCATATCCATCACCTGGAGCAGGCCGGTGTGCAGTTCAGACATGCCGAAACCGCGGTACGGGCCGCCGGAGGGATGATTGGTATACACGCAGATGGAATCGGTTTTGACGTTCGGGATATCAAAAGGCCCGGTGGATGAATATCCGCCAGCGCGGGTCACGTTGACGCCGTATTCGGTATAAGCGCCGCCGTCCCAGTACATGGTGTTTTCCATCGCCAGCAGGTTGCCGTCTTTGTCACAGCCAACTTTTAAGTTGAGGATCAGACCCTGGCGGACGAAGTTGGTATAAAACTCTTCTTCGCGGGTCAGGCGGAACTTAACCGGGTGACCTTTGACCTTGAGCGCGAGAGCGATCGGGATGGCTTCCATGGTCACACCGGCTTTGCAGCCAAAACCGCCGCCTACGTAGGTGGCGATCACGCGCATGTCGCTTTCCGGGACGTGGAAAGTCTTGGCCAGCATGGCGCGCTGGGCAAAGGGCGACTGGGTCGAAGACCAGAGGGTCACTTTGCCTTTATCATCCGCCAGCGCGACAGCCACATGTGTCTCGATCGGCACGTGTTGAATGTGCGGGACGCGCACCTTTGTTTCCACGATGGCGGCGCATTTTGGCCAGGCGGCTTCGACATCCCCGCGGCGAATCTTGAAATGGTTGGAAATATTGGTGCCGGGTTCCGGGAAAATGAAATTCGGGTGAACATAATTTTCCAGATCCGGGTGCAGCAGGGGGGCACCTTTCTGAGCGCCTAATTCAGGGTCAAAAACGGCCGGCAGCTCTTCAATTTCCAGCTCGATTAAATCCAGAGCGGCTTCAGCAATTTCTTCGGTCACAGCCGCCACCGCCGCGACCGGCTCGCCGATAAAGCGGACGCGGTCAACCGCGAAGGTTGCCCGGTCTTTCAGATACAGGCCCATCAAATCGGGATAATCTTTGCCGGTTACGACGCATTTCACCCCCGGGAGGGCCAGGGCTTTGCTGACATCAACTTTCTTTAAGATTCCGTGCGGTACCGGGCTGCGTTTTACGCGAGCGAAGAGCAGCCCCGGGCCAAATTGAATGTCATCCGTGTAGACTGCTGCGCCGGTGGCTTTTTCCAGCACATCATTGCGGAGCACGCTCTGACCAACCGGGCCGGCAGTTTTTTCTTTACGAGCGACTACCATTGTCGTCTCCTTTCAATTCTTTGCAAATCCGGCACGCCTAGTGAACCGCGGCGGCCTTCTGAACGGCGGTGATGATCCGGTTATAGCCGGTGCAGCGGCAGAGATTGCCGGCCAGGGCTTCGCGGATGTCGTATTCGCTGGGATTGGGGTTGCGCATTAAGAGCGCCTTGGCAGAGAGCAAGACACCCGGAGTGCAAAAGCCGCATTGAATACCACCGGTTTCGATCATGAATTTCTGCAGTGCGTCCAGCTGCCCTTCCTTGGAAAGGCCTTCCACAGTGATGATTTCCGCGCCTTCGCATTCAGCCGCCAGCACCATGCAGCTGTTGACCGCGTCGCCGTTCATGATCACAGTGCAGGCGCCGCATTCGCCAGAAGCGCAGCCGTTTTTCGTTCCGGTCAGCGCGAGCTTCTCGCGAAGCATCTGCAGCAGAGTCCAGTTACCGGGCACATCCACGATTTCCGTGGAGCCGTTAACTTTCAACGTGATTCGATGTAAAGACATGAGTACCTCCAAATTGAGCAAGGGCGTTTCGGCGGCCTTACTTCTTTAGCTGAGCGAGGACCGCAGACACAGCCTGGCGGGTCAGGTTGCGGATCATCAGCTTGCGGTAGCGGGCGGTGCCGCGGGTGTCGTCAATCGGCGTGCAAGAATCCATGGCAGCCTGGGCGGCAGCTTCAACGGCGCTCTCATCAATAGATTTGGCGAGAATTTCTTCCGCCGCTGTTGGGCGGATCGGGGTGGGACCCACAGACGCCAGCGCGATGCGGAACCGGTAACCAGAAGCAACAGAGGCATCTTTGTAAGCAAACGCCGTAACACCAACGATGGCCAGATCGCCCAGGCGATTGCGGCCAAGTTTCAGGTACTTGCCGGCGGATTCTTTCGGAGGGAGGGGGAAGAAGATTGAAGTGGCGATGTCGCCAGGTTTCAGAGCAGTCTTGCCCGGGCCGAAGAAGAAGGTGGTCAGCGGTTCTTTGCGGTAGCCGTCAGGACCAAACACATTCAATACGCCGTCAAGACAAATCGCAGCGCCAATCGTATCGCCAGCCGGAGAGGCGTTGCAAACATTTCCAACAATGGTCGCGCGTGAGCGCAGCTGATAGCTGGCAACCCAGTTGCAGGCTTCAACCAGCAGCGGATAATGCTTTTGAACATCTGGATGGGCAGCCACCTTATTCATCGGTACGGCTGCGCCAATGGTCAAACCCTTTGCCGGGTCAAAACTGATCCCGGTAGTGCCTTCCAGACCTTTGACATCCACCAGATATTTCGGCTTCCATGCACCGTCGCGGATGCGCACAATGCAGTCCGTTCCGCCCAGGAAAGGGCGCGATTCGCCCGCATGGGCTGCCAGGAATTTGCTAGCTTCTTCCAGCGACCCTGGTTTTACATAATCTAATTCAGGAAGTCCGGGATGTGCATTTCTCATGGTAGGTTTCTCCAATGATGCTTCCCGACGTAAACAACCGCCGGGAAGCATCTGTATCCCAATTACGAACGTATACCTTATGCGTTGATGTCAACGCGTTCTTTCACACCAAACCAGGAGGGTTTGACGATGATGAAGAGCGCGTTCAGAAGGATGCCGACAATGGCCGCGAAGACAATCGCCGGGATGCCGGAGGGGAAGACAACCGGGATCGGGAAGGGGAACAGGCCATTCGCGAGACCGAGGTTGCCGCCAATGCCGAGCACCAGGATCGCGGCGCCGACAGCCAGCTGGCGCGGTTCAAACAGGTTGACCTTTTCGGACTGGATGAGGGCAACACCCTGCATGCCGATGACACCGAAGAGGTAGATCGCCAGACCGCCGGTCACAGCCGTCGGGATGGTCTGGACGACCGCAGCCAGTTTGCCGATGAAACCGAGCAGCATGGCCAGGACGCCGGCTGCCATCATGACCGCGGAGGAGTAGTTGCGGGTGATGGCCATCAAAGAGTTGTTCTCGCCGTAGTTCGTGCCAGCGCAGCCGCCGAGCAGACCGTTGACCACATCGTTGGAACCGTCAGCGATCAGGTTCAGGCCGATAAGGCGTTTGATCTCCAGCGGTTTCCGGCCGAGTTCAGCCGCCAGCGCATCGATGTACAGGGACATCTGATACAGGTGAGCGGTGGATTCCGGAATGGTGGCGATAGCGATCAGGGCGATGCCGAGGACGGCGCCCCAGGAGCGGGGATCCGCGAAGGCGGGGATGGTGATGGCCGGCAGGCGGAACCAGGAGGCAGCACCAATCGGGCTGACATCAACAATGCCGAGCGCCAGAGAGACCAGGTAGCCGGCGATCGCGCCTAACAAGATCGGGAGCATACCCAGCAGGCCTTTGCCCTGCAGATAAACGGAGAAAGCGACGGTCAGCACCAGGGTGATGAAGGCGACCAGCCAGTTGGCTGAAGCCATGCCGAGGGCAGCGCCAGCCAGGGCGATACCGATGACCATAGCGATTGAGCCGGTAACAACCGGAGGCAGCACCTTGTCCAGGGCTTCCTTGCCGATGGCCATGATCAGCAGACCGAAGAGGATCTCAACCACGGCGGTGCCAAGGATACCAACCTGCACGATGCGGACGCCATCCGGGCAGTAGAAGGTAGCCGGATCATTGAAGCAGTCGCTCGCATACAGGTTCATGGTGGTGATGACCACGGTGATGTAGCTGAAGCTGGAACCGTAGTACATCGGGATGCGGCGGTTAGAAACCAGCAGCGCAACGATCGTGCCAAGACCCGAAGCCAGCAGGGTTACGCCGACATCGAACTTGGTCAGGATGGCGACCAGTACCGTGGCCGGGAACATGGTCAGCACCTGCTGAATGCCCAGGCTCAGCATAGCGCCGATACCCGGAACATCCTGGGGCATATAGCCGATTACTTTCTTCTCACTTGCCATGACTTCACTCCTTGATTGGGTTTATGAATGGGACAAAACAGACAAAAAAGTGGGTGCTTTCGTCAATAGATTCAGAAGCGCATCCTCCTTTGTCACCAAAGATTTTGGAAACATTGAACCTCGCGGTTCAATGAAATTCCCACAAACGCAATTAGCCTATCCCGAGGTAGGCTAATCGAGACCAGATATACTCACCGGAACGGATCTTGTTCAAATTCAAATTGGTACCGTTTGCAATAAAATCAGGATCGGATCGGAGCATGTAGGTTGTTCACCAGTATTGTTATAAGATAGCCGAGCATCCTGCCTGCAAATCCCCACCGGGTCCCGGTGGGCTTTGGTGTTAATCTATACAGAAAAACACCGTATGTGTCAAGCCGTTACGCTTACCGATTAAATGATAATAGTTTAAACGGCTTAATTGTATGACAATCAGTTTAGCATAAATAAAATTGCATTTCAAGATGATGGTAACTTGTGGATGTATGATTCTGACATGACAAATGTCATAAAGAATGACATTTTCTAGCAATTTTTACAAACAAACAGCCCTCAGAGACTGAGGGCTTTCTGGTGGGCGCGGAGGGGCTCGAACCCACGAACCTCACGGATGTGAACCGTGCGCTCTAACCAACTGAGCTACGCGCCCGAACTGTCAGGATTTTATCACGGGGACGATAAAACCGCAAGAATGATTTTGCTTATCCGGCTTTCAGTAATCCTTTTTGGGATAACCACTGACGAAGGTCCTTCAGATGGTGTTCCTCGTGGTGAATGCAGATATCTTCGATCAAGCCGGATAAACTGTGGTTCCCCAGCCATAAAAAATATCCGGGTGTGAATAACATCTCGGGATCCATCGCTTCAATCATGCGGCAGATCTGCCTTTCAATTCCGTCAAAATCATCCAGAACTTTTGGCAATTCCCGGTCTTTATATGCCTCAAACCAGCCCTGGTTGATTTCGTCAAAATTTTCATTAAATATTAGCGTGTCAGGTTGAATGCCTTGCCGGGCTTGATGCAGGGTTTTGATCAATTCCGCTTCCCACATATTCAGGTGGATGATCACATCCTTTACCGACCATCGCTCAATCGTCTCTGGTTCGTTGATCGCTTCATCGCTTAGTTGTTCCAGGATCTGACCGATTTCTTCCCGCTTGGCCTGAAAAGCTTCGATCAAATTTTGCTTATCGCGCATTTTTTGGCTCCTTTCTGAGGGTATCTGCGTCCGCTTCCATGATCTGGTAATCGTTAATGGACAGGTCGATGGCCGGCTTTCCCCTTGATTTTTGAACGTAAAGAATCACCAGCAAAAATGCCACCAGTATCCCGAGGATCCCAACCAGACCGCCCTCCGGTCCAAACGCCCCGCCGCTCCACCAGTCTGGACCGCGCGTGGACAGAGAAATCAGGTTTTCCGGGACGCGGGTGCCGCTGACAGGCAGCCCGAAAACCACGCCCTGGAAAAGATTCCAGGTGATGTGCAGGCCGATCGAAAGCCCAATTTGGCCGGTCCAGAGGTAGGGGATGGCGAGCAGTAAACCTGCCAGAAAAATGGAAATGGCTGAAAAAACGGTTGCGTTGGGATTGCCCAGATGAACCAGGCCGAACACCGCGGAGGAAAGTCCAGCGGCAGCCAGCAGGGCGGGGCGGTTGCCGAACTTTAACCGCAGCCCTTCGCTGATATTTTTCAAGAAAAATCCGCGAAACAACAATTCTTCATATATGCCCACGCCGATAAAAAGCAGGATGTATTCGGCAATCCCAAAGGCAAAGTTAACCTGAGGTCGAGTGCTGGCCAGGGTCGCTTCAACGCTGGCTGTCCCGCTTAGAATCAGGATGACAGCCACGGCTGAAATGCTGGCCGCGCCGATTCCCAGGCCCGCCAGAAGTTCTTTCCACCAGCGGCCGTCCGAACGCAGCCCGTAGTCCTCGATTGAGCGCCGGTCCAAAAAACGGGCAGCCAACCACAGGGTAGCGAATACGCCCAGGAGAACCGCGGCGGTATTGATCATCCCGGTAACGGGGTTGTTGAGGAAGAAATCGTTCAGCAATTTTTCATATGCCGCGCTGTCGCCGCTGAGCCGCGCAGCGTCGATCTCTTCAGGCAAAAAAGCCATCACGGCAATCCCGGCCATCAGCGAAAAGCCGATGTTGGTGACCACATAGATACCCAGAGTTAAAACAATCCGCCACAGGGCGCGCAAACGGCGTTCTTTCGGATCAAGAAAAAGGGATAAAAACATTTAGTCAATCCTTGTTGAAGTGAAATGGTCGCTTTCAATCGTCTGCCAGGTTTCGCCGCCTGCAGGCCGCAGCCAGGCTCCCAGGGTCGGGTGGACTTTGCGGATTTCATCCGCCAGCCTTTGGGCTGCCCGCCGAACGGCAAAATGCGCGTTTGGCGCGCTGCGCAGGCTGATAAAATGGTCGGCAGCCCGGAAGTTGAAGGTCATTAACAGGCGGCGGTTATAGCCGTTCGGCAGGATATAAGCGGCGACATCTGGACTAAGCTGGGAGGCGATGCGCCAGTAAGTGTCCGCGGCGGTTCGCAGCGCCTGGTGGTAAGCCGCCTCCATTCCGCTCTCGGTAATCAGGCGCGGAAGCGCGTATCCGTAAAGCGGGGAAAACGGCTGTGGAGACTGGGTCATCATGCGGTGGCGTTTAATTTCAAAATAGGCGCCCTGATCGACCAGCAGATCCGCGGTGTAGGTGCAGTGCTCCATTTCGCGGGGCAGGGGGTCAAATTTGCCGCGTTTCGCCAGGATCTTTGCAAACAGATCTTTGCGCTCATCCGCGCTCAAGCCCGAGACATGTGTAAAAATTTGCGCATAGCCATTACCCCTGGCATACCGGTAAAGCAGCGCGGTCAGCAGCCTGGTCTCTGCCTCGGGGTCGTCTGCGGACAGTTCCAGCCAGTCCGCCTGGCGGCTTTCATCAACTCTTAACTGCCCTGCCGCGCGGGTGAGATAATTCGTTGTCTCTTGAAGAAAAGCGTTCTCCTCCGCATACTTAATCAACGTCGGCGTCTGCTGAAGCGCGGCGCTTTTAATCGCCGCGCCAATTTCGCGGGCTTCATTCAGCGGGGAAGAGAGCAGTTTGACCAGCGCGTGTTCCAGGGCTCTGGCATTGATCGTGACCCCAACGTTTGCCAGAGAAGCGGCCGGTAACAGGTAGCGGCAGACATCTACATAAATTGTCCGCAGCCGGCGTTCATAGGCCGCGTCGCTTTCGTGTTCCAGTTTTGGATTTTTCTTTTCAACAACGGCTCGGACGCGGTCCAGCGCGGTTTCATACGTGTGGTGCAGCAGGCGCAGCGTGCTGCGGTATTCCGCTTCCAGCGGGGTGCTGGTGATCTCTCTGGGAATGTAGTAATCGCTTTCTCCCCATTTCTGGTAGCGGGTAGATTTTTCTGTATAAGAGGCAAGCCGGTTTGACTCCAAGACTTCCACAGCCAGGCGGGAGATATTTTCCACGGCGATGTGTAAAACTGCGTGTTCAGCCACAGAGGCGTGGCCGTAACCCACCACCCATTTTTCATGGAATTCAGAAGATTTTTCAGCAGATAATTCAGCCGCGATGACGTCAAAAGGTTCGGGAGACCGGGAGGTCTTGGCAAAGGCGACCGCGATGGTTTCGGGCGGGATGCTTTGCGGGTCGAGCAGGTAAACCCTTCGTTCATGATCCATCTGCGGCCACCTCCCGGGCGAACTGAATGTCTTTTTGAATTTGCGCGATCAACGCGTCCTTATTTTCAAAGCGCATCTCAGGGCGGATAAATTCATAAAAATCAAGGGTCAACTGCCTGCCGTAAATATCCCGGTCAAAATCGAGCAGGTAAGCTTCGACTTTTTTCTCGACCGCATCTGGTTGAAAGGTCGGCCGGGTACCAATATTGGTGAAACAGACAAAGCTTTCCTCGCCCAGAAAGGCGCGGGCGGCGTAGACACCGTTCCGCGGGAGCAGCTGACGCGGCCATACGTTCAGGTTGGCGGTCGGGAATCCAAGCGTCCTGCCGCGCTGGTCTCCCAGGATCACTTCGCCGCTCAAACGGTAGGGTCTGCCTAAACCGCTGGCTGCGGCAGACACATTGCCGCTTTCCAGCAGCTGACGAATGCCGGATGAGGAGATTTTTCCGCCCGAATCTTCCAGCGGGGGCAAGATTTTCACTTCATAACCGTGTTTTTCGCCGTCCTGCTGAAGCCAGGCTGAATGACCTTCCCGGCCTTTTCCCAGGGCAAAATCTGGACCGATGACCAGGCGTGTGAAGTTGAGGGATTGTCTGATCTGGTGGGTAAATTCCTCCGCGCTTAAAGCGGCCAGTTCGGCTGTAAAATCCAGGGTGATCACCTGATTAACCCCCAGGTTTTGCAGAAGCCTGGTTTTTTCCTGAGGGTCGCTGAGGTAATTATTCTCCCGAATGCCCCGAATTACTTCAACCGGGTGGGGGAAAAAAGTGATCACCGCTGCCGGCAGGCTGGCTGCGCGGGCGCCTTCAACAAGCGTGCGGATCAGGCTCTGATGGCCGCGGTGGACGCCGTCAAAAGTGCCGATGGTTAGATGCGAACGTTCCAGAAGGCCGGGTTGGAGGGCTGGGATGCGGGTCATTCGCTCAATTCACGAGAAGAATACTTTCTTGGGCTGCCATTCGCGGGTTTCAGGGTCGAGGGTCATCAAAGCCACCAGTTCACCGGCCTCGCTGATGCCTCTTGCCCGGGTTTCCTGGGTTTCTCTCGCCGGGATGCGGTGGCCGTGGCGCAGCGCATCCACTTCTTCGCTGGTCAATTCCACCGCTGGCCAGTCAGACAGGGCTTCAGCGGCCGGGATCAGGAACTGGTACCAGGTGCCGTCCTGAAATGAATCCCGCAATTTCCGCAGCGGCACGGCGTCCCGCAGCGTGAAACGTCCGCTTTTGGTGCGCCGCAGGCCGGTTAAAGTCGCTCCGCAGCCGAGTTTTTCGCCCAGATCATGCGCCAGCGAGCGGACATATGTGCCCGACGAACAATAAACATCCACCACAGCTTCGGGCGATTCCCACTCCAGGAGTTCAAGGCTGTAGACCTGAATCTTTCTGGGGGTCAACTCAACTTCTTCCCCGTTGCGAGCCATATCGTAGGCGTGGCGGCCTTTTATTTTGATCGCGGAGTAGGGCGGCGGAACCTGTTCTATTTCACCGACAAAGCTCTGTAAAACGGTGTTAAATTGCTCCTCAGATATGTCTTCAACCGGCCGCGTATCCACGACCTTTCCATCCGAGTCATACGTATCCGTGCTTGTACCCAGGCGGATTATTGCCTGGTAGCGTTTATCGGATGCCGAGACATATTCGGAGAGCCGTACAGCGGGACCAATCAACACCACCAGAACGCCCGAAGCGCGGGGATCCAGCGTGCCGGTGTGGCCGGCGCGGCGAATGCCGGTGCCGTTCCGAATAATCTGAACGACATCATGCGAAGTCATCCCGGTTGGCTTATCCACCACAAGCACGCCTGAGATAGCGTTTTTTAAGTCATATTCGTTTTCGTTCATCTAAAACTCCCCTGACTTCCTGATTGGAGGAAAGTTTTACTTCCCATTTCCGGATTGTGAAGCCTCCAGCGCTTCCAGGCTGGCGTTGATGATGATTTTCTTGGCTTCTTCCAGCGAACCATTAATTTCTGCGCCGGCGGCGGCCGGGTGCCCGCCTCCGCCGAATTTTAACGCCAGTCGGGAGACATCGAAACCTGGCTGCGCGCGCCAGCTCACTTTCACCTTTCCGCCCGGCTGTTCCACCAGTACCAGTGTGATATCGGCGTCCTCAACCGTCTGGACCATGTTGATCAAATCCGCGTCATCATTGCCATTATACCCGGCGATTTCACGGTCGGATAGACTCAGGGTGGTGAACACCAGCCGGCCTTTCCGCTGTAATTTACTTAACCCGCATCCCCAGTACCGGGCGCCTTCAAAGGACCTTCTGACCAGCGCGCGTTGATAAAGCTCGGAAAGGTTTGGCGCACCGGCGTCCATCAGGTCAGCGGCCAGGCGCAGGTCCTGGGCGGTCACGTTGGGGGTGCGGAAGCCGAGCGTGTCGCTCACCAGTCCGCTGAGCAGACATTTAGCCACCGCTTCGGTAACTGGCAGCCCCCAGGCTGGCATTCGGCTGGCCAAAATGGCGGATGTGGCCACCGCTTCAGGGAGGACCAGGTTGAACCTGGCAAAATTCAGGTTGGTAATGTGATGATCAATATTGATATCCACCGGCCGGTCTTCCAGCACCCCGCCAGTGCGGTTCAAATCCGAACAGTCCAGGACGGCGGTGAGGTCTACCTCTCCTGTAATTCGGCGGACAACTTTTTCTGCTCCGGGCAAATGGCGAAAACTGGCCGGAACGCCGTCTGCCAGCACCATCTGGACCTGAAGCCCCGTTTGTTCCAGGCTTAAACCCATTCCCAGCAAAGACCCAAGCGCATCGCCGTCTGGTCGGATGTGAGAAATGATCGCTATGCTGTTCGCCTGTTGAATGGCGCGAATGATCTCCTGATCGATCGTACCAAGGTTTATCATACTGATTTTTGCTTGCCCCGTTCTTCATGAATTTGTTTTAGCAATGCTTCAATCCGGTCAGCTTTCTCAGGGGTCGGGTCCCAGTGAAATCTCAGCCGGGGAAAATTCCGCAGCTGCAGGCTTTCGGCCAGGGTATGCCGGATCAGCCCTGAAGCGCTTTCGAACCCTGCCAGAACTTCTTTTGCCCGCTCGTGCCCTTCTACCGCCGAGACATAAATATCTGCGTAGGTTAATTCGCGGTCCACTTTGACATCGGTAACCGTCACACCCAGAAGGCGCGGATCGCTGATCTTGCCCATGACGAGCAGTTCGGATAGATCCTGCCGGATGCGGTCATTAATTCGCTGAATGCGGATTTTAGAAGGCATCTCTCCCTCACTTCGCAGTGGATTTAACCATTGCGTTCAATCGTGTAACATTCAAGAATATCGCCGGGTTGAAAATCATTGAAATTCTTCAGGCTGATCCCGAACTGGAAACCGGTGCGCACTTCCCGCACATCATCCTTTTCGTGTTTAAGAGATGAGCATTCGCCATCATGCAGGATGGTATCACCGCGCCGAACGCGGAATTTGCCGTTGCGGCGAACTTCTCCCTGCAGCACCTTACACCCGGCGATGTTGCCGACCTTGGTGATCTTAAAGACCGCCAGCACCTCTGCTTTACCCACCGGAACCTCGCGGAATTCAGGTTCGAGCATACCTTTCATCGCTTTTTCCACGTCTTCCGTCAGGCGGTAGATAATGTCGTACAGGCGGATCGAAACGCCTTCTGAATCCGCCAGGCTGCGGGCGGCTGAATCGGGCTGGACATTAAAACCGATCACGATGGCATGCGAAGCAGCTGCCAGCATGATATCGTTCTCGCTGATATTGCCGGTGGCCGCCTGAAGGATATTGATTTTGAGGTCAGGCTGGCTCAGTTCATTCAGCGAGTTAATGATCGGTTCCAGCGATCCCTGAACATCAGCCTTAACAATTAATCTTAATTCTTTCACTTCGCCAGCCTGGAAACGGCTAAAAAGTTCTTCCAGCGTGGCTTTGGGACCAGGCCCGCTTTCAGAGCTGGCTTTCATTTTCCGCTCCTCGATGATCTGGCGGGCGACTCGATCGCTTTCGACCACCTGGAACAATTCTCCGGCCGGGGGCACATCGCTTAACCCCATTACCTGCACCGGGGTAGATGGCGGGGCTTTCATGATCTTTTTCCCGCGGTGGTCAAACATCGCCCGAATGCGTCCAAACACCAGCCCCGCGACGACGATATCTCCCATTGCCAGCGTTCCGTTTTGCACCAGGAAAGTCGCCATCACCCCTTTAGCGCGGTCGACCGACGATTCAATCACCGTTCCGATGACTTTTCCGTTGGGATTGGCTTTAATTTCCGTGTTATCCGCCACCAGCAGGATGGCTTCCATCAAATCTTCGAGCCCGATTTTTTGTTTGGCGGATACCGGGACCACAATGGTGGAACCATCCCACTCGTCCGGCACCAGGCCGGCATCTGCCAGCTGTTGTTTTACATAATCCGGATTGGCGTCCGGCCGATCGATTTTATTCATTGCCACAATGATCGGGACGCGGGCCGCTTTCGCATGCGCAATCGCCTCTTTCGTTTGCGGCATCACGCCGTCATTGGCAGCCACAACCAGAACCACGATATCCGCTCCCTGAGCGCCCCGCGCGCGCATCGCAGTGAAAGCCGCGTGGCCTGGGGTATCCAGAAAGGTGATCAACTGCCCCTTATGTTCGATTTGATAGGCGCCGATGTGCTGGGTAATTCCGCCGGCTTCTCCGCCGGCCACATTCGTGTGGCGGATCGCATCCAGCAGTGTGGTCTTCCCGTGATCCACGTGTCCCAGAATCGTGACAACCGGCGGCCGTTTGATCAACATTTTCGGATCTTCATCGCTGATGATGCGGCGCCATAAGGGCACTTCACCGCTTTCGATTTCCGGTGCCTCGTCGTAGGTTTCCTGTTTGGCCTCGAACCCCAGTTCGGTCGAGACAATCGCGGCGGTGTCAAAATCAATCACCTGATTAATATTCGCCATGACCCCGTTGCTCATCAAGATCTTGATGATCTGGATCGGGCTGGCAGAAGTAAGTGCGGCCAGGTCTCGCACCGAAATTGAATTTGGCAGTTCTATGGTTTTTTTGGTTGTTTCGCTCATAATGTCCTCCCGGCTGTTTTGTGTCCGCATTGGTCAGATGGCAGCAGGCAGATTAGTCCGCCTGCCGGGATGGAATTGCCATCCAGGAACATCCGGGAAGACGCGCGGGGGAACGGTTACACCGTCATGGGAGCATTTCCTAAATCACCCGATTTTTCAGGTGTTCCCCCGGCTTTTTCATCTTCGCCGGTTTCCTCAGGGAACGAGTCAAGATAAGCGCGGAGTTTTTGCTTATCCTGCTCGGTTAATTCAGTTTTTAAGGCATGCGCCAGCGCGCCTTTCAAGGCCGATTGCCAGCAGCTTTTTTGATTATGCAGGTAAGCCCCGCGTCCAGCCAGTTTTCCGGTTGGATCCACCACGATTCCCTCACCGGTGCGAACCAGGCGGATCAGCTGCCGTTTGGAAAGCACCTCACGGCAGCCAATACAGGTTCGCTGGGGAATATGCTTGCTTTTTCGTCCGGTCTTCGCGGCCACCTGCTTTCTCTCTTTTTATTCGTCCCAGTCCGCCCAGTCCATACCGCCTCTTTTATGTTTTTTCTTGGCGATGGTCACGTCGCGGTCAGGATCGTAGGTAATCTCGACAAATTTCTTGCCTTTCTTTCCCTTCTTGCCGCCTTCTACGGTGTCATCATCAACGGCATCAATGAATTTGGCGGCTTCAAATACGTCTGGCTTGAGCGTAAAGATCTCTTCCAGCGATTTGCCCTCAATCTCTTCCGTCTCGACGCTGGGTCGTTGTTCAAGACCAGCCTCAACCTCGGCGGCTTCAGTTTCAAGTTCGGGAGTTAAGGCGGCTTTCTCACCACTTTCAACCAGTTCGGCAGCCGCGGGTTCTTCAACTTCTGCTGCTTCCACAGGGGCCGGAGCGGCAGCTTCAGCCTCACGCTGGGCTTTCAGGTTTTCCATGAACCGGTTGATTTCTGCCATTGCCTTGGGACCAATGCCCTGCAGCCGTAAAATATCATCCGGCTGTTTGAGCATGATCGTCGCCAGGTGGCCGACGGTTTCCAGGCCGGCTTCTTGCAGAATGAACGCAATATGCTCCGGAAGGCCAGAATCAAGAATGTTGACCTCCACGCTGCTGGCGGGGATAACTTCCAAAATTTCAGCCGAAGCTTTTTCTTTTTCGATCAGCGGCGCCTGTTTCTGGCTGACTTTCTTTTCAATACGATCCACGAAGCGGCCGATAAAGTCGTAATCTTCCGGATTGAGCGGGCGGCCTTCGGCTTTCTTGGCAAGCAGTTCTTCCATCCGGGCGATATTTTCGGTTTCCGCTTCGGCCAGCGGCATGTACTCGGGGTCGCTGGTGAGTTTTCCCAGAACTTCGGTGGCGGCTTCCGGCAGGCTCTTAATATCGATTCGCCAGCCGGTCAGTTTGGCAGCCAGGCGGGCATTTTGCCCGTCGCGGCCGATTGCCAGGCTCAACTGGTCTTCTGGCACGACCACCGTAGCCGTCTTGCCGCTGGCGGAGGTTTCGTTAAGGTATACCCCGGTCACCCTGGCGGGTGAGATGGCTTTGGCGATGAACACCGCCGGGTCAGCGTTCCATTCAATGACGTCGATTTTTTCATCATGCAGTTCACGCACGATGGTCTGGATGCGCACGCCGCGCAGACCGACGCAGGCGCCCACCGGGTCAATGCCGGATTGCGTTGTGGAAACGGCGACTTTGGCGCGCTGGCCGGGTTCTCTGGCAATCGAGCGGATCTCAACAATTCCGTGATAAATCTCAGGAACCTCGTTTTCAAGCAGCCGGCGTAAGAAGTTCCGGTGGGTGCGGGAAAGGATAATTTGAGGACCGCGCGGCGTTTCTTTGACTTCCGCGATTAACGCGCGCACACGGTCGTGAATGCGGAAGCGTTCGCCCGGAATCATTTCTTTGCGCGGCATGGTGCCTTCTGCTTTCATCTCCATGCCGATGGTCAACCCCTGGCTGGTAATGGCCTGAACCAGGCCGCTGACGATTTCACCCAGTTGTTTCTCAAAAAATGACAGCTGCGACTGGTGTTCCGCGTCGCGGATGCGCTGTTGAATGACCTGCCGCGCGGTCTGGGCTGCGACGCGCCCGAAATCTTTTGGCGTGGATTCAACCAGCACCATGCCACCGATTTCTGCTTCCGGGTCGAATTTCCTCGCGACTTCCAGCGAAACTTCGGTGCGGTCGTCCTGGACTTCTTCAACCACCTCTTTTTCCGCAAAGATGGTCACCTTTCCGGTTTCGATATCCACCTTGGCTTCAACCAGCTGGGCGGTTGAACCGTTAATTGAGCGCCGATATGCGGAAACCATGGCAGATTCGAGCGCTTTAAGAATAATATCTTTCGGCAGCTGCTTTTCTTCCAGAACTTCATTGAAAGCCAGGGTAAATTCGTTCTTCATGCCTTTCTATCTCCACCAGTTTTCATGCTACATAAACAAAAAGTGGGGGATGCCCACTTTTCGTCGTTGACTATAACGAAATGTGCCTTTATTTTAACATACATACCGCCGCAGGGCAAGAGGTGATCAAGGCTGAACCCTGTACCGGTTAACATATCCTGGGAAGGATCTCGCCGGCGAGCATATCGACCAGGCGGGTGCCACCGATTTCGGTGCGCATTAATACTCTTGGCTGGTCGCCAGCCCGCGGGGGTTCAACCTGCCCGATCCGGACCGCGTCCCGCCCGTAAGGGTGGCTTCGCATCGCGGCCAGCCCGGCCTCGGCCTGTTCCGCCGGCAGGATAACGACCAGTTTGCCTTCGTTGGCCATGTACATGGGGTCAAATCCGAGCATGTCGCAAATCGACTGCACCACGGGTTTAACCGGGAGCTGGTTTTCCTGGAGAAGGATGTTCACCTGACTCTGCCAGGCGATTTCATTTAACGTTGTGGCAAGGCCGCCGCGAGTCGGGTCGCGCAGGACGTGCGTATCGGGTGCGGCTTCTAGAAGAGCTTCAATTAAACCGTTTAACGGTGCGACGTCCGATTCGATTTGCGCGTCAAATCCCATCTCCCCGCGGGCGGTTAGCACTGCCGCCGCGTGGTCCCCCAGTGATCCTGAGATCAAAACCGCATCTCCCGGTGCAGCCATCTGGCCTGAAATTTGCCGGCCGGCAGGGATCAGCCCAAACCCCGCGGTGTTAATAAACAAACCGTCCGCCTTGCCTTTTTCCACCACTTTGGTGTCTCCGGCCACGATGTTCACCCCGGCTTCTTCCGCCGCCAGGCGCATCGAATCCAATACGCGCTGAAGGACAGCGACCTCCAGGCCCTCTTCCAGGATGAAGCCGGCCGTCAGATAAAGCGGCCGCGCGCCGGATACTGCCAGGTCGTTGACTGTCCCGCACACCGCCAGACGGCCGATATCCCCACCGGGAAAGAACAGGGGCTGAACAATATGCGAGTCGGTGGTGATAGCCCAGCGGTGTCCGTCCGGATTGACATCCGCGAAGTCATTCCCCGCGTTCAGCGCAGGGTTGGAAAAATACGGTTGAAAGACTTGCGCGATTAAATCATGGGTCATTTTTCCGCCGCTGCCGTGGCCGATCACGATTCGTTCATTATGGCGCAGCGGTATCGGGCAGACCGGCCCTTGCATCTGGATGCTTTCGCTCATTTCTTCTCTATCTCCCGGCCGTAGCGGTAATGGGCAGCGCAGGCGCCTTCAGAAGACACCATCGGAGCCCCAAGCGGATTTTCAGGCGAGCAGGGATTTCCAAAGGCCGGGCATTGATGCGGTTTTTTCAGCCCGCGAAGAATCTGGCCGGCGATGCAAATTTCTGACTCGCGGGTCTGAATTTCTTTAAGGTCAAAACGGTTTTCGGCATCGAACCCGGCGAATTCCGGGGTCAAGCCCCAGCCGCTGAGGGGTATCGTCCCAATCCCGCGCCAGTTGCGGTCCACTTCACGGTAAACCCTGGCGAGCATTTTCAGAGCCGCCGGGTTCCCTTCTTCCTGAACCACCCGGGTATAGGCGTTTTGAACTTCAGCGAGCCCGGCTTCCAGTTGTTGAACGCACATTAAAAGGCCCTGGGCCAGGTCAAGCGGTTCAAATCCGGTGACGACAATCGGTACGTGATAGCGGGCGGCGATAGGCGGGTATTCACGCGTGCCCATCACTGAACAAACGTGCCCGGCGGCCAGAAAGCCCTGCACACGGTTTCCTGGCGAACCGAGAATGGCATGCATGGCGGGCGGAACCCGCACGATAGAGACCAGTTGAGAGTAATTCTTCAATCCCAGCGCTTTTGCCTGAAGCAATGCGGCGGCGTTGGCCGGGGCAGTGGTTTCAAAGCCAATGGCGAAAAAAACCACCTGTTTTTCAGGATTCTCGCGGGCAATTCGGACAGAATCGAGCGGGGAATACACCACGCGGATGTCTCCGCCTCTGGCGCGGATGGAAAAAAGATCGTCGCGTGAACCGGGAACCCGCAGCATATCCCCGAACGAAGTAAAGATCACATCGGGGCGCATGGCAATCGCCAGGGCTTTGTCGATTAATTCCAGAGAAGTAACGCATACCGGGCAGCCGGGTCCGTGCACCAGTTCGATGCTGGCGGGCAGCAGCTGGTCAAGACCAGTTTGCATAAATGCGTGGGTCTGCCCTCCGCAAATTTCCATGATGACCCAGGGACGGGTAGCCGTCTGGCGAATCTTATCGACCACCGCCTGAACCAGCCGGGCATTGCGGAATTCCTGGTTAATATTCATCCACTATTCCTTATTTAACTCGGCGTCAATGTCCGCAATTTCATTCAGCGCGTCCAGGGTAGCGCGCGCGTCTTCTTCGCTCAACAGATTTAACGCAAAACCGGCGTGAACGATCGTCCAGTCGCCGACTTTTGCCTCAGGGATGGCTTCAAAACAGGCTTCGCGGATCACGCCGCCAAAATCCACCTTGCCCATTAAGATGTCGCCGCTTTTGTAAATTTCAGAGATTTTTCCGGGAACTGCCAGACACATCGCACTACCTCCTAAAGATTTTTCAATTTCCAGCCAGCGATGACCGCCTGTCCGAGGCTGATACCGCCGTCATTGGCTGGAACCTGACGGTGAAGCAGGACGCTGAACCCGCGCCGGGTCAGGGCGTTCGTGGTATGTTCTAACAAATACCGATTTTGCCACACCCCTCCGCTGAGCGCAACCGTTTGGATATTTTCCTCGGCGCGGATGCGTTCGCAAATGTCCACGGAAATCTGGATGATGGATTGGTGCACGCGGGCGGAGAGGATAGATACAGGAACCCCGGCCAGCAGGTCGCTCAGGTAGGCTTGCCAGAATTGATTGAGCCGGATGATCTGGTGATCCAGCGTCAGCGGGTAGCCGCCGGATTCATCCCAGTCTGCCAGAGCTTCAAATTCGATGGCTGCCTGACCTTCGTAACTTATTTTTTGCCGCACACCCGCCAGTGCAGCGGCGGCATCCAAAAGACGCCCCATGCTGCTGGTCAGGGGTGTGTTCAACCTTCGTTCAAGCTGCAGCCGCAAGGCTGTCCGTTCTTCTGAGCAAAGCGCCTGGGCTGGCGCACAATCGGAAGGCCAGTCCAGACCGGCAGCCCAGAGGTGCGCCAGCGCCATCCGTGCGGGATGGCGCACGGAGAGATCGCCGCCGGGCTGGGGAACCGCTTCCAGGTGAAATCTGCGTTGATAGCCGCTGTAGGCGCCGACCAGGACTTCGCCGCCCCAGATGGTTCCGTCCGTCCCGTAGCCGGTGCCGTCATAAGTCAAACCGATCACGGCTTGATCTGTTTCCCACCCATTGTCAGCCAGGCAGGCTGCCAGGTGCGCGTGGTGGTGCTGGACCTCCATCAGGGGCAGCCCGTTTTCCTGCGCGTCTGCGCGAGCCTGTCGAGAGGCGAGGTAATCTGGATGAAGATCGCAGACAATGCATTCCGGGTCGATGTGAAACAAGCGTTTATAGTGTCCGACACCTTCCCGGTAAGATTGCAGGGTTTCATAATTTTCCATATCCCCGATGTGGTGACTCAAGAAGACGTACCGGTCGCGGGTCAGGCAGAAGGTGTTTTTTAATTCTGCCCCGGCAGCTAACAGCGGAGTTACCTCAAATGGGAGCCGCACAGGATCCGGCGCGTAACCGCGCGCTCTGCGAATAGGATACAGTTTGCCTTGAATGACCCTGGCGACTGAATCATCCGTTCGCATGTAGATAGGCCGGTTGTGACTCAACTGGCCGTCCGCCAGGTCAGCCAGCCGGGCAGAGGCGTCCTCATCCCGGTAGACGATCGGTTCTTCCCCAAGATTGGCGCTGGTCATGACCAGCACATCGGTGAACCCGGCGCAGTCGTTGAGCAGCAGAACATGCAGCGGTGTGTAAGCGAGCATAAACCCCAGGGTATTTTGCCCCGGTGATATCTCGTCGGGCAGCAATTCGCCCGGGCGTTTTTGCAGCAGCAGTATCGGGCGGGCTGGACTTTCGAGGAGCAACCTTTCTTCTTCGCTCACCAGGCAATATTTTTCTACCACGGCTGTGTTCGCCGCCATCACTGCGAAGGGTTTTGCCGAGCGCCGCTTGCGCTCCCGCATGGTTCGCAGCGCTTCGCGGTTGTGGGCGTCGCAGGCCAGATGATACCCCCCCAGACCTTTGACCGCGATGATTTTCCCCTGCCGCAGCGCGGCGGCAGCGGCAGCCAGGGCAGATTCGCCATCCAGCGCTGACTGTCCGGCTGTCTCGAACCGCACCTGCGGTCCGCACTCCGGGCAGGCGATGGGTTGGGCGTGAAAGCGGCGGTTCAGCGGATCATCGTATTCCGCCTGGCATGCGGGGCAGAGCGGGAAGGCGGCCATCGTGGTATTGGGCCGGTCGTATGGGATTGCCCGCGTAATGGTAAACCGCGGACCGCAATTTGTGCAGTTAATAAAGGGATACCGGTAGCGCCGGTTTGCCGGATCCAGCAGCTCTCGCTGACAGTCGCTGCACAGGCTGACATCCGGCGAGACCGGCAGGAATTCGCCCGGCACTGGCTGGCTTTCCAGGATCGAAAAATCGCGGAACGGACCCGGTTCAACCGCCTCAGTGAGAATCTCGTCAATCCGCGCCAGGGGAGGGGGTTCCTGGCGCAGGGCGGTCAGAAAAGCGTCTATTCCTTCTGAATCGCCCACCAGATGAATATCCACCCCGCTGGAGGTATTGCGCACCCACCCGCGCAGGTTATTCCGGACCGCCTGGGCATAAACAAAGGGCCGGAACCCGACCCCCTGGACGATCCCGCGCACCTTGATTTGCAATGCCTGCTTCAGCGCTGGCGGTGTGCCTGAATCTTTTGTGACAGCCATTCTGCCCATTCATTCAGTCCCTGGCCTGTTTTCGCGGATGTGGCAAATGTCACCAGGCCGGGGTTTAAGGCTTCCACGCCTTGTTTGAAATAGTCCATGCGAAAGTCAATGTAAGGCAGCAGATCCAGCTTGCTGATCAGGAGGACATCCAGTCCCTGATAGATCGCCGGATATTTATAAGGTTTGTCATCCCCTTCGGGAATGCTGGCGATTAAGACATTGGCGTGGGTGCCAAGCTGAAAGGCCGCCGGGCAGATTAAATTGCCGACATTCTCAACGATGATCAGGTCCAGGTCTGACAGCGGGAGTTGATTGAGGCCGCTGTCCATCATGCTGGCGTCCAGATGGCAGTCGCCGCCGGTGTTGATTTGAACCGCTGGTATGCCGCGATTCGCCACTTTGTCCGCGTCAATGGTTACCGGGGCAGTATCCCCCTCCACGACGGCGATACGATAAGTGGGAGCAAGTTTTTCAATCGTCCTCAGGATCAGGCTGGTTTTGCCCGCGCCGGGCGAGGCCATCACGTTAATCGCAAAGATGCCGTGGTCGTCAAACCGCTGGCGGACAGTCTCGGCCAGGGTTTCATTTGCGGAAAGGATCCGCTGGACAATTGGAACTTTCAGAGAACTCATCGGGTTGATTTACCTCTCAATTTCTATGCTGTCAACAAAAAAATCATTGCCGCTCAGCACGCTCAGGTTCATGCTCTGGCATTCCGGGCAGGGAATTAATTCCCGGGTGATTTCATATTCGTGATTGCAATTCTGACAGCGGATTTTCGCCGGCGGCCGGTTGAAATTCAATTTCGCTCCCTGACAGATGGTATGTTCGCTGATTAAATCCCAGTAAAATTGAACCGAGTCATCCACAATCGAGGCCAGCGGCCCGATCACCAGGTTGATGGCGGTGACTCTGGCAGCGGAATGGGTTTTTGCATTTTGCAGGGCGATATTTAAGATGCTCTCGGTTACAGATAATTCATGCATGCTGGGATTATAATACCAATTGGATAAAGAATCTCTCTAAAATGGGTAAAAAAAATCAGGAACGTGCGATTTGGGTCTGGATAATCAGATCATAGAGCTGCAGGCGGGTTGCCAGCAGGGAGCCGGCGGCGATGTTGGCCAGCCGTTTCATGATGATATACCCCAGGTCGTGATCCTCTTCACACAAATCCTTTAACGAGGGCCCGTTGATTTCCAGCAGCAGACAGGCTGAAATCGCGCGGGTGGTGGCGGTGCGCTGGCGTACCATGGGGGTCATGGTTGTCCAGCCCAGCACATCCAGCGCTTCTGCGGTGGTGATCCGCACCGGGCCAAAACCCGGAACCAGATTTTCAACCGAAATCTGTCCTTCCAGGACGATATAGACGTTTTCTTTCTGATCGCCTTCGTTAAAAAGTATCTGCCCGGGATCCAGGCGGGTATGCGAAGAAATCCGCGCCAGCGCTTCAACCTGCTTATCTGTCAACTCCAGAAACCAGGGCAGGCCGCGGATGGTTTGAATGACATCTGCCTGTGAATACATGGGTGAGATCCTGCAAAATCCTTCTTTACGGTTACTTTGTTTTTATCATTCTCAGTAGAGGTCACCTAGTGGTATGTGTCACCCTTGATCGGGCAAAACATCACCAGGGCGATTAACCGGATGCATGGGGAGGGGTATCCTCGAGATAGCGTTTGATCAATCCGGTTAATTGAGAGGCTGCTTCTTGCGCCAGTGCTGCAGTGCGTTCGGATAATTTCGTGGAAAATAAGAATTCGTAGCCGCGCACCGAGCAAAGATACGCGTCCGGGGCGCGATGGTAGATCATTTCCGCCATGCTGAGGGCTGTTTCTGGGGTCATGTGGTGGGTGAAGGGGGACTTTTGGAACCCCGCAGAAATTTTTACGATCTGTAATTCTTCAGGGATGTTTCCGGTATGCGCATCCACGAAAAAGACAGCTTTTCGCTGTGCGATGGTTTCAGCCAGTTCCGGAGTGAGCTGCAGTTGAAATATAAATTCAACCTGGCCGTTATCCGCGCAAACGGCTTCACCGGGTTCGGGCGGAAATTCAATCTTGAGATTTTGCGCTGTGCTCGCCAGGACGTGCCAGGCGACGCCGTCGTCCTGACGGTCCATGTTGCCGTAGCCAATAACCAGTAAAGGAGTCGGTGTGTACATAGGTCTTAAGAGAGCGGTGTCCGGAACCCGGACACCGCTCAAATCGCTTGAGGTTCTCCGGGAGTTATCCGCGGGTTACGGTTTCAATCAGGTTGCCCTGCGCGTCCACAAAAGTCAGCTCAAGGGGCATCTGCCCGACGGCGTGGGTGGAACAGGACAGGCAGGGGTCGTAGGCGCGAATCGCCGCTTCAACCCGGTTCAGCATACCTTCTTTCACATCCGGGCCTTTGACGTAGGTTTTGGCGACGTTATCCACCGCCTCGCTCATCGCCCAGTTGTTGTGCCCGGTTGAAACGATCAGGTTGACTTTGGTCAGCTGGTTATTCTCATTCGCGGTGTAATGGTGGAACAGGGTTCCGCGAGGGGCTTCGATGATGCCGACGCCCGAGCCTTTATTCACCTGTCTGGTGTTAAGAATATCCGTGCTGAGAATATCCGGGTCATCCAGCAGCATACGCACGCGTTCGGTAGCGAAGAGGGCTTCAATCAGGCGGGCGTAATGGTAATACAGCGTGTTCTCAACCGGTTTACCGCCATTCAGCTGTTTGAATAACTTGTGCTCTTCGTTTGCCAGCGGTGTTTCCAGCAGATCGCTGGCGTTCAAACGGCCGAGCGGACCCACACGGTAAACGCCTTTGGGGTATCCCAGCGGTTTGTAATAGGGGAACTTCAGGTAAGACCAGCTCTCAACATGCTCGGCGATGTGGTCCAGATAATTTCGCCCGTCAAATTTCACCAGCTCTTTTCCGGTTGAGTCGATCAGGCGGATATTGCCGTCGTACAGTTCCAGACCGTTGCGCGGGGTCACCATACCGAAATAACCGGTCGGGAAGACCGCGAACTCGTTGATCACCTTCATGTTGTCAGCGGCCCATTTCTTGATGATGTCCAGCCCGATCTTCAGCGTGGCGATGCTTTCGTCAATCCCGGCAAGGATGGTGTCCCGCTCGGCGGGTTTTAGGGCTTTATTGACCCCGCCCGGAACAGCGAACACGGGGTGAATCCGGCGGCCGCCGAGGATGTGGATAATCTCCTGACCAAATTTCCGCAGATTAATGGCTTTCACCACCAGCTCAGGGTTGGCATTCAGCAGGCCGACAACATTGCGCGTCGCCGGGTCGGTGTCAAAACCGAGCAGCAGGTCAGGACCGGCCAGTTCGAAGAAATGCATTCCGTGGCTCTGAATCACCTGGCCCATGTGCATCAGTTCGCGCAGCAGCGAGGCGGGCCGGGGCGGGGGGCAGGAAAACAGGTCGTCGCCAGCTTTCGCCGCCGCCAGGTGGTGGCTCACCGGGCAGATGCCGCAGATGCGGGGGGTGATTTGCGGCATTTCTTGAACCAGGCGGCCTTCGCAGAATTTTTCAAAACCGCGGAATTCATTGACATGGAGATATGCACGATCCACGCTGCCCTGCTCATTCATGCGAATGGTGACCTTGGCGTGGCCTTCAATCCGGGTTACAGGTTCAATCGTTATTTTTTGCGCTACCATTTTCATACCTCCATTAATGCCATTGAATCAAATCATCCTTCAGCTCGGGTTTGCGGCCCTGGGCGAGTTCAGACAGCACGTAAAAGATCACATCCGCGCTGGGCGGGCAGCCCGGAACGAAATAATCCACTTTGACGACGTCCTGGATGGCGCGGACTTTGGTCATCTGAGCCAGCTCGGGATCATCGGGGATATGCCCGCTTTCATCCACGCTTTCCGCTTCTACATAAGCACGGCGCAGCGAATCCTGCAGGTCAAAGAAATTGCGCATCGCGGGCACACCGCCAAAAACAGCGCAATCGCCCAGCGCTACCAGGATCTTGCAGCGCTTGCGGAATTTATGGGCGACTTCTTCGTTGGCGGTGTTGTTAATTCCGCCTTCCAGAACGCCGACATCCACCCCGCCTTCATCCGGTTCTTTCAGGTCCGTGATCGGGGTCGAACGCAAATCGGCCAGTTCAGCCACCAGGGCCAGGCGTTCATCCATATCCAGCAGGGACATGTGGCAGCCAGCGCATCCGCACATCCAGTCCGAAGCAATCTTGGGTTTTGCCATTGTTTCCTCCTCTCTTTTTTTACCGGTATTAAATTTCCAGCGCAACCATAGCCTGGCGTTTGGTCAATTCTTTCTTCCAGCTGCCGGTGAGTTTTACGCCGAATTGTTTCGCCAACGCCTGAATGACCTCGAGGGTATCCAGAACGCCTTCTCTGGCGCTTACGCAGGCCTGGGCAGACTGCAGCCGTCCATCCAGGTTAAGATAATGTCCTTCGGTTTCCGCCCAGTTTTTGACCGGGAAGACAACATTGGCGCGCGCGCTCACCGGAGAAGCATAGCTGGCGCAGGCGACCAGGAACTGCGCCTTCTCCAGTTTTTGAACCACTCTCTGGCTCGGACGTTCGTCACCCAGAGCGGCGAAAACGGCCGCGGTTTCGGTGATGGGGCCATCCAGATGCAGCTGCGCGGCTGCCAGACTGTTCGCGCCGCCTTTGAGTGAAATCAGCGATCCATTGACCTTTTTCATCAAATGATCTGCCTCGCGAACCAGGTCGGCGCTCACGTCGCTGCCCAGCACAACCACCGGCCAGTTGGCGGCGGAGAGCAGTTTCACCGCCGCGGCCAGCGATTCGCTTGAAGCTGAAATCGCTTTGGCAATCTCTTCAATTTTCTGCTGGTTTTCAAAACCTTTCGCCAGCGCTGCCATGACATCGGCGGATTTGGCTTTACTGGCCAGAATGACATCCGCGCGGTCTTTCAGTTTGCTGTCATGATGGGTGATCACCACCATGCGGGTTCCGCGGCTCAAATTGCGTTTGATGAAGAAACCGGCCACCTGGTGGTCATCGAGGATTTCATCCCCAAAGACCAGCACAAAATCAGCCGCCTTTAACTTTTCCAGCTTGCTTTCAAAAGCGTTGTGATTCTCTTCCGCATAAGCCGAGAGAGCGGCGGTCGCGGCGCCTTCTTCGAGGGTGGTGATAAATTTGGCGTTTACTTCGGTGAACAAATCTTTAGCCGCTGAGAGGCTTTCGACCGGCAGGCGGCTGGATACCAGCGCGCCCAGACTGGCTTTATTGGCCAGCAAACCGTCAACCGCGGCTTTGAGTGCCTCGTCCCATGATACCGGAACCAGCTTGCCGTCTTTGCGAATCATCGGGCTGGTGATGCGTTCGCGGTCTTCGACCATCGGGCTGAATTTCCCAAATTCACAAACAACCCCGCGGTTCAGCGGATGCTCAAAGTCGCCGTCCACGCGGATAACGTTGTTGTCGCGAACCAGGACTTCGATGCCGCAGCCAACCGAACAGGCCGTGCACACCGATTTGGTTTTCACCGCCTGGTCTTCATGACCTTTATAAGCGGACCAGCGGTCAATTAACGCGCCGGTGGGGCAGAGGGTTACGCACATACCGCAGGAGACGCAGGATGACTCACCCAGGGGAACGCCGAAGTCAGCGGTGAGCATGCTGTTCGAGCCGCGTTCCTCGATTCCTAGGGTATGATTTCCAACCAGCTCGGAGCAGGCGCGGGTGCAGCGGCGGCAGAGGATGCAGCGGTTGTTATCCAGCACAATATACTTGTGAGAGGCATCCACCGGGAAGTTGGTGTAATTGGGCGAAAGCGGCCAGTGGGTCATCCCCTGGGCGTAAGCTGAATTCTGCAATTCGCAATCTCCGCCGCTTACCTGGCAGTAGGGACAAAAGTGGTTGCGTTCACTGAAAATCAGGCTTAACACAAACTTGCGGACTTCCTTGATGCGCTCATTGTCCGTTTTAATCTTCATATTGGGCGAAACTGGCAGCGTGCAGGATGGCTGTAAGGTCCGGGCTCCTTCCACCTCAACCAGGCACAAACGGCAGCCGCCGTAGGGGGTCAGTTCAGGGTGGTCACACAGGGTGGGGATGGTGACTCCCGCCAGACGTGCCGCTTGCAGGACAGTAATATTTTCAGGAACTTCATATTCCTTGCCGTCGATTGTGACTTGGATCATGTTCTACTCCTTAAAATGCCTTTTTTGCAAGTTTCTTCACTAAACATCCTGCTCCTTCTCGAATGCAGGAAAAATTAACGATTCTTTTCTGCGCTTATCCTCCACTTTGTTCCTGGGCGTTCAGTAAAACCCGTCCCGGATGTGAATAGATTGTAAAGCGGTCACCGCGGGCATACCCGATTAAGGTGATGCCCCATGCTCGCGCCAGGTTTACCGCCGTGGATGTCGGCGCGGTCCGCGAGATGACCATTTCTGCCCGCAGTCTGGCTGACTTTTGGATCATCTCCGAGCTGATCCGCCCGGAGGTGAGGATCAACCGCTGCTGCGCTTCGATTCGGTCAAGGAGCAGCTTGCCGGCGATCTTGTCCAGGGTATTGTGGCGGCCGATGTCTTCCGCAAGGGCTAGAATCTGCTGGCCATCCGAGAGGGCAGAGGCATGCAGCCCGCCTGCCTGATGGTGCAAATCCGCTGAAGCGCTAAACCTGCGAAAGAGATCAACCAGTTGTGAAGGTTCAAATTTCTCATCCCGCTGCGGGATGTGATTGGCCTGTTCCGGCTTTTCGACCGTCATTCCGCCCATACATCCCGAGGTTCGCAGCCAGCGGGCAGGCGGTTCGGCGGCGTGGGTCAGCCAGACATCCACATTGTCCAGAGTCGGGCAGGTGCGTATATCCGCGACTTCTTCCACGCTGGCGATGACTCCTTCGTTGTACAGAAAACCAACAGCTAGCGCTTCGAGGTCAAACGGAGAGCTGACCAGGGTCAGCCAGACCTTCCCGTTGACGGTAAGACCGACCGGTTGTTCGCAAATGACTGGTCCGCTGGCAGGCTGCCAGTGCCCGCTCATGCGGCACTCGATATAGTCAAATGCCTCAAATGCCCGGTCTGTCATTTTTAAGGTTCAGTTTGTTTATCTCCGCGCAGGTATACGAACCAGTACACCAGCCCGACCAGCGCAGCCCCGCCGATCACGTTCCCAATCGTCACCGGCAGGAGATTGGCGAAAAGAAAGTTGCCCCAGGTCAGATCCCCGCTCACCTTCAGCGCGTGTTCTGAAAGAAAAGTCGGGTCGAATTGCGTGATGAACAGGGCGACCGGCAGATAGTACATATTGGCGATTGAATGCTCAAAACCGGCAGCCACAAAGGCTGTGATCGGCAGTATGATCGCGGCGATCTTGTCAATCGTGCTGCGCGCGCCGTATGTCATCCAGACTGCCAGGCAAACCAGCGCATTGCAGAGAATGCCCAGGATCAGCGCCTGAAGAAAGGTGAAATGCACCTTGGAAGCGGCAATATTGATGGCGTTGATGCCGACAGCGCCGCTGCCAAAGGTATATTGACCGGATAGAAATACCAGCCCGGCGGTGAGGATCGAACCGATAAAATTTCCCAGGTAAACGATTCCCCAGTTTTCAAGCACCTTTGCCAGGCTGATTTTTCCTGCCATGAAAGCCATCACGATCAGGTTATTTCCGGTAAACAATTCGGCGCCAGAAACGACGACCAGAATCAGCCCGAGGGTGAACGCCAGTCCGCCGATCAATCGGGTAAAGCCGTAAGGAATCACAGTAGTTGAAACCGAAAGGTTATCCGCGCCTCTGGTGGTGAAGCTGCCTGCCGTGATCGTGGTGGCGAAGACCGCGCCCAGAGCGATAAACGCCCCGGCCAGGACAGCCAGCACAAACACGTTCCAGAAGGACATCCCGGCCTTTTTTACCCCGATCGATTCTGCTCTGCGGGCAATTTCGGCTGGGAGCAAGGCATCCACGCCAGTTTCAGCGCTCATTCTTTCTTGCTCCAGGTCTCCTACCGTAAAACCTTTTCGCGCATTCGGCAAACGCCGGCGGGACAGACTTTCAGACGAATATGCGCCTCAACTTCTGCCCGGAAATGCGTCAGGATATCATGGATCGGCGTGCCGGCGGTTTGGCCCAGGCCGCAATTTGACAGGTTTGCCAGATTGGCGCTTAATTCCATCAAAACCGGCAGGTCTTCCATCTTCCCGCGTCCTTCCGAGATGGCGTTGAGTATCTCCCAGGACCGCTGACAGCCAATCCGGCACGGGTTGCACTTTCCGCAGGATTCTTTGCGGAAGAAATTCAGCAGCACTTTGGCCATATCCACAACGCAGTTGTCTTCGTTGCAGATCAACAACGCGCCTGAACCAAGCGACACTCCCGCCTTATTGAAAGAATCAAAATCCATCGGGGTGTCCTGCAAACTGGCCGGGATTACCGAACCGCTGGAGCCGCCCGTCTGGGCAAATTTGAAGGCTTTGCCGTCTTTCATACCCTTTGCGTAGATTGTAATCACTTCGCGCAGGGTAATACCCATCGGGACTTCGATCAGCCCGGTCATATTGACATTACCGAGGATGGTGTAGACTTTGGTCCCGGGGCTGGAGGGGGTGCCAAAGGAGCGGTACCATTCTGCACCGTGGCGGATGATCGCCGGGATATTCGCCAGGGTTTCCACATTGTTGACCAGCGTGGGTTTGCCCCACAGGCCATGGGTGGTGGGGAAGGGCGGGCGCGAACGCGGTTGACCGGTTTTGCCTTCAATGGATTCGATCAGCGCGGTTTCTTCGCCGCAAATGTAAGCCCCGGCTCCGGAATGGATGTGCAAATCGAAGGAAAAGTCGGTGTTGAAGATGTTCTTGCCCAGAAAACCCATTTCCTTCGCCTGCAGGATCGCCAGGTGAAGTCGTTCTTGCGCCAGTGAATATTCACCGCGGACATAAATATATCCTTCGCTGGCCCCGACGGCATAAGCGGCGATCACCATGGCTTCCACCAGGCAGTGGGGGTCTCCTTCCAGTAATAAGCGGTCCTTGAAAGTGCCGGGTTCGCTTTCATCCGCGTTGCAAATCACATATTTTGGCGAACCGGGCGCCTTGGCGACGAAGCCCCATTTAGTGCCAGTGGGAAAACCCGCCCCGCCGCGCCCGCGCAGGCCGGACTTTGAAACCAGGTCAATCACATCGGTTGGTTTCATTTCAGCGAGCACCTTCCCGAGCGCCTGGTAACCGTCATGAACAATATAATCTTCAACGCTGGTCGGGTCAATTAATCCGGCCCTTTCCAGAACAATTCGCTGTTCAGCGGGCAGCGTGCCCTTGCGGGCGGTCAACCAGGCGATCTTACCGCTTAATTCCTTCACCGATGCCTGAAGTTCAGCCGCGACCCTGCCTTTATACAGATGCTCTTCCACCAGATAGTGGACATTTTCTGGTTTGACCGGTCCGTAGATCACCGCCTCCGGGTATACCACCACCAGCGGCGCGGCGTCGTGCCGGCCGAGTTCAGGAACCAGAGTCACATTCACTTCCTGGTCAATACCAAAGGCTTTGATTTCATCCTGAAGGCGGTTATATACGTCCATCGCCCCGCGTTCGAGGCTCAAAGGATCGCCAGATACCAAAACCATTGCGCGCGTATGTTTCATTGCATATCTCCTGGGCTAACTGTAACGGGCCAGAATTTCTGGAACCTGAGCGGGGGTAACATTCCCGTACATATCATCATCTACGACCATCACCGGGCCAACGCCGCAGACGCCAAGGCAGCTGACGGTGAGTAATGTCCACATCCCGTCAGGGGTGGTCTGTCCGTCCTCAATTTTGAGGTGATCGCATACCGCGTCCCATACTTCTCGTCCTCCAACCACATGGCAGGGCGCGGATTCGCAAAACTGGATCACGTGCTTCCCGCGCGGTTTGGTAGACAGCATCTGATAGAAAGAAGCAACCGAGAACAGCTGGCTTTTCGGAACGCGCAGGGTGGTGCTGACTTCCTGAAGCGCTTGCGCCGGCAGATAACCCAGGGCGCGGTTGATATCATTCAACACCGGGATTAATTCATCCACTGTGGTGCCGTGCTTGCTAAATGCGTTCTTTACCGCCTGTTTGATGGCATCACTATCTGGGATTTCAACGGTCATGATCGAACTCCTTTGGCAATGAAGTGAGGCTTACCATCCGCGGATGCAGCCTGGCCGGCCGCATCCGCGGGGATGATCAGTTAATTTCAATCGCGTTAAAGTTACAGACCTGCATACAAATTCCGCAGCGAATGCAGATGTCCGGGTCGATATGATGCGTCATCCGCCGTTCACCGCTGATCGCGTTGACCGGGCAGTTGCGGGCGCACACGGTACAGCCGGTGCAGGGTCCGTCAATGATTTCGTACCGGATCAGGGCTTTGCAGACCTTGGCGGGGCATTTCTTTTCGTAAATATGCGCTTTATACTCATCCAGGAAATGCTCCAGGGTGCTCGCCACCGGGTTCGGTGCGCCCTGTCCAAGCCCGCAGAGGCTGGTGGTCCGAATCTCATTACAGAGCTGCTGCAGGGTTTCAATGTCACCGTCCCGGCCTTCGCCCGCGCAGATACGCTCGAGGATGTCCAGAATCCGGCGGGTGCCAACCCGGCAGGGAACGCATTTCCCGCAGCTTTCGTCCTGGGTGAATTCCATGAAGAAACGGGCAATATCCACCATGCACGAATCTTCGCTCATCACCACCAGACCGCCCGAACCCATAATGGAGCCGGCCTTCGCCAGGGCTTCATAGTCCATCGGCAGGTCTAAATATTCCGCCGGTAAACAGCCGCCCATCGGTCCGCCGGTTTGAACAGCCTTGAAGGCTTTGTCATTCTTGATCCCGCCGCCGATATCGTAAATGATCTCCCGCAGGGTGATGCCGAAGGGGACTTCGATCAAGCCGGTGTGCTTGAGATCGCCCGCCAGGGCAAAGGTTTTCGTTCCTTTGCTCTTTTCGGTCCCCATGGACGCGTACCAGGCAGCGCCTTTGTTAATAATCTGCGGAACAACCGCGTAGGTTTCCACGTTGTTGACATTGGAGGGCTTGCCGAACAGACCTTTGACTGCCGGGAACGGCGGACGGGGGGTTGGTTCTCCGCGCTTGCCTTCGATAGAAGCCATCAACGCGGTTTCTTCGCCGCAGACAAAAGCGCCCGCGCCCATCCGAACTTCCAGATCGAAGGAAAAATCTGTCCCCATGATGTTTTTGCCCAGCAGGCCAAAATTACGCGCCTGTTGGATGGCAATGCGCAGCGTGCGCACGGCGATTGGATATTCAGCGCGGCAGTAGATATACCCCTGCGATGAACCAATGGCGTAAGCGGCGATGGTCATGCCTTCGATCACCGCGTGCGGGTCGCTTTCCAGAACCTGGCGGTTCATAAATGCCCCGGGATCCCCTTCATCGGCATTGCAGAGCACATATTTGGGGGTTGCTTCGCTGGCGCGGCAAAACGACCACTTTTTCGCCGTCGGGAATCCCGCTCCGCCGCGGCCGCGCAGACCGGATGCCAGGACTTCTTCGATCACTTCTTCGGGGGTCATGCTGGTTAATACCTTGGCCAGCGCGGAATACCCGTCTTCGGCGATGTAATCTTCAATATTTTCTGGGTCAATCTTGCCGCTGTTGCGCAGCACCACCCGGACTTCTTTGGCAGTCGGGGCGCCAAGTTCCGAAACGGCTTCTGCTTTTTGGGTTAACTGGAATTTTTTCGCAACGCGGCCTTTGAGAAAATGTTCTTCAACCAGGTAAGGAATATCATCTACGGTCATCCCGGCATAATGAATGCCTTCGGGATAAACCATCATTTCTGGCCCGTCAGCGCATGCGCCAATGCGCGAAGTTTCCAGTACCTGAACTTCGTCAATCAGGCCTGTAGCGACCAGTTCGTCCTGCAGCGCGTCCACCACATCATGCGCGCCTTTTCGCAGGCACTCCGGGTCAACACAGACCAATACATGGGAGCGGTAATACTTCATATCAATTTCCTGTAAAACAAGTTTTAAGCCAGCCCGATGGGCAATTACATCGGGATGACGTGGTTTTCTACGATTTTTCCGTTCTGAATATGGTCATGCATGATTTGCCGCGCAACTTCAGGAGTGACCTTTCCGTAGGTGACTTTCGGATTTTCGCCAACGACCACCTGGACAATCGGTTCGCGCTCGCAAAGGCCGATGCAGCCCGTCTGAGTAACGATAATGTCAGAAATGCCTTCTTTTTCGATGGTTTCAAGGATGGCTTTCATCGTGTCGCGCGCGCCCGCCGCGATCCCGCAGGTGCCCATCGCCACAATCACCTGGGTGGAACCCGAGGCGCTCTTGGCTTTCCGTTTTTCCAGCGCCTGTTCGCGCAGTTTCTTCAAATCTTCGAGACTTTTAATCGTTGTCATGGTAGATCTCCTGAATTTGGATGATATGTTGTTACCAAGAATCGGCTGGCTTTATCTCACCAATGCCGTTTTCGATCTCTGCCCGCAGGTAGGAAAGAATGTCCGGGTCGCTCAGGGGGATTCCTTCCAGTTCGCGTTTGATTGGAGCGTCGTCAAAAAGAAAGACTTTATCGTCCACCTGATATTTAAATACCCAGTGAATTTCAGGGTAGGCGATGACAAGATGAAGAAGGGTGGTCGCCAGATCTCCGACCGGCATGCGGTCAATATGCGAGCGCTGGAAAACGACCTCCAATCGGGTGCCTCTGCCCAGTTCGGATTCAATTGTTAAGTAGCCGTTACAGGCCTCTGCGGCGGCTTTCAGCAAGGGAATTCCGAGGCCGACCTTGCGTGTGGTGCGGGTGGTTACAAATGGATCAACCACCTTTTTCACCATTTCCGCATCCATGCCCTTGCCGTCATCCTCGACCACCATCACCAGGCGGTCTGCATGGATATCTTCAATAACCGTGATGTTAATGTTGCTGGCTTTAGCCGCCACGCTGTTTTCAGCGATATCCAGCAAGTGCAGGGAAATTTCTTTCAATTTTCTGTCCCGCTGTCTTCCATGAGCGGTTTTAATGATTGCGGAAGTTTATTGGGTTTGACGCGCCCAATCACTTCCTCATCGATCACCATTACTGGAGCCTGGGAGCAGGCGCCCACACAGCGGCATTCTTCCAGGGTGATGTTGCCGTCCGGGGTTGTTTCTCCGGGGGCAATTCCCAGGACTGCTTTGGCTTTCTCAATTAATTGCGGCGTTCCGCCAACATAACAGGCGGTTCCCATGCAAAATTTGACCACATGTTTTCCGCGCGGCGTGGTGGTAAAAAAGGAGTAAAACGAAATCACGCCGTGAACTTTACTGACCGGGACGCGCAGGCGGTCTGCCACATACTGCTGCAGCGGTTCAGAGACGAAACCGATATTTGCCTGCAGTTCATTCAGGATGACCATAACGGCCCCGGGCAGGTGGGCGTTTTCATCAATGATGCGGTCTATTACAGCTTTCTTTTCCGGGTCTCTGGTAGGGTCTATGAGAAGGGTGGTTTCAGTGGAGATAGTCATTTGCTGCTCCAAACATTAATTGGATGAAATAGGTAGAATATACCTTTACTAGCCAAGTTGAGTTTACTATGCCAACTTTCAGGCGGTCAATTACCAAATGTCATTGAAAGTGATGCGGTTTGTCTCATTAGTGCTTTTTATCACAATCTCCTTTTCTTTTTCTTTTTTTCAAAAAATATACGGTATCAATCCATTTACCGGTAAGGGGCGGGAGCGATTTTTAACCGGCGGCCCTGCTGATGTGCCAGCGCCAGTTTCAATTCCGCTATCGTTGCGTCTTGCATGTAGAATTCATTTACCCCCAGAAATTCTTCCAGCCGGTGAACATCCCCGCTTTGGATCAATGGATATCCGCGCAGCTGTGGGAAGGATTGATATGCCGCCTCGATATTTACATGCCGCGAGACTTCCAGCGCCGGGATGGCCAGATCAGGGGGAACCAGCCCCAGATTTTGCAGCAGCCCGAAGGCTTTACGGTCCACATGCGCGGGAATGAATAACCCGCCCAGCCCTTCAACCATGCGAAAGGCGTCATCCAGCGACAGATCGGCGGATGTGAGTAAAAGGCGGTCTTCTCTGCGAATAAAGTCGCCTGTCTCATCGACAACAAACTGTTCGCCAAAATGATCGGGCTGGTTGGCCAGCGGCGGCATTAAGGGGGTAATTTGGTTGTAAAAGTTCGTTAGACGGTCCAACTGATCAAATATGCACAGCGAATGCACTTCTTCCCGCGTCTGCAGCTCGATACCCGCCAGTACTGTGATGCCGCTGCCTTCCGCGGCTTTTTGCACTGCCGCCACATTCGCGATCGCGTTGTGATCTGTGATTGCCAGTAAATTGATCCCTTTTTCCTGCGCCTCCTGGATGATCAACGGCGGGATCATCTCCACTTCAGCGCAGGGGGATAGGACGGTGTGAACGTGTAATTCGGCAATAAACAGTTTCAAAGGGCTTTGCACACCCTCATTAACCAAGTCTGACACCCAGCTCCCACAATCTGCCGACGGTCTCGTAGGATTGCATGCGGGTGGTCAGCAGGACAATTCCTTCCTCATTTGCTTTCTGGATCGTGGCCTGGTTGGGTTCCGCTCCTTCGGTGATGATAATCGCTGCCAGATCCAGTAATGCGGCGACCGCAATAATATTCGCATGCGACTGGATGGTAACCCAGATATTTTTACTTTTCGCGCCAGCCATCACGCAGCTGAGCAGGTCGGAGGTATAACCTCCGCTGGGTGTGATGGAAGCGAAGTCCTGCGGTTCGGTAACCACGGTCAAGTTGAGTGATTGGATGATCTGGTCAAGTGTCATGCTGCAGCCTCCTTGGTCGCGGCGTAGCCTTCGCCAACTTTATCTTCTTCCTTTAGGAATACTTTCATTTTGAGATGGGTGCCGGTTTCTTCAGAAGATTCCAGTTTCATGAAATCCATGCAGCGGGCGATATTGACCAGTCCCATCCCGGCGCCAAATCCCAGTTCCCGGATCGCTTCGGTGGCAGTTGAGTATCCGGGTTTCATCGCCAGTTCGATATCTTTGATGCCCGGGCCGTCATCATAGGCGTCGATGGAGATCTGGTGGGGTTCAATTTCAACCCGGATAATGCCCCCGTGGTTGGTGTGAATGATCAGGTTCATCTCGGCTTCATAAACCGCGATGCCAACGCGGCGGGCCACTTTGGGGGATGCGCCCAGGCGGATCAATGCCCGCTTGATCTGGCTGGATGCCGCGCCGCCGTGGGTGAAATCCAGATGCCGGATGTTGTACCGCAGGATCAGGCTGGTGCGGTCCGATTCAATATCCTCAAAGAGATGTCGGGCGCGGTAGCGCCTGACCTCTTCCTCTTGATAATCTTTTTGCAGCGCTTTTAAGATACCCCGGGTGACATCGCCCTTGGTCAGAATCCCGACCAGTTGGCCGTTTTCATCCATCACCGGCAGACGCCCAAAGCGTAAATTGACGAAAATTTTCAGCGCTTCCACCACCGTGTCGGTATCCCGGATGGTAATCATCTGGGTGGTCATGTAATTCTTTACCGGGGCATCCAGGTCGGCTTTTGAGAGGCACTGAATTAAATCTTCAATCGACACAATCCCCACAAGTTCGTTTCCGCGGGTAACCGGCGCTCCGGAAATACGGACGGTGCGAAAGACTTCCAGAACGTCGCGCATAGGTTGATCGGGAGACAGGGTGGCCACATCGCGGGTCATCACCTCTGAAATCCTCAGGTCGTACGCCAGTTCTTCGACCCGGGTGATGTCTTCCGCCATCTGATCGGTAATAATTTTTCCCTTAAAGCGCGAGGGTTCTTGATCCATGATTATTCGTTAACCGGGGATTCCAGGCTTTTTAGCCCCGCCTGGAAAAGGCGGCCGCATAATTCGAACATTCCATACGGCGATGTGATCAGGGGGATGCCTTCTTCTTCTGCCAGCAGGCGGGTTTCTTGCGGGGGTTGTTTTCCGCGAACCAGCACAATCGCGGCGACATCCGCCATCTGGGCAGTCCGCACGACCTGGGGATTGGCCAGACCGGTGAGTAAAACCGCCTCAGGCTGAATCGAGGCCAGCACATCACTCATCAGGTCCGCACCGCAGCCGCCTTTAATCTCCCGGTCCAGGTCCGCGCTGGGATTCAGTAATTTCCCGTTGACAATTGCGATTACATCTTTAACGTTCATGGCAGCCTGTTTGAAAAGAGTATGGCTAAAAAATCGGATTCTCGTATCCAGATACCTAATTATAAATGAGAGCAGCCAATTTTTGCGCCAATCCATCGACCAATTTTTTCTGGCAGGGAAGGATTTGTTATAATCAGACGAAACTGCCCAGGATGGATGGTATGAAAACGATCGTTTCAACTGTAAAGGGCGCGCGTGATTTTTATCCGCAGCAAATGGCAATCCGCAACTGGTTGTATCACCATATCACCCGCGTCTCCCGCTCCTACGGGTATGAAGAGTATGACGGCCCATTTTTGGAGAAAATTGAGCTGTATGCTGCCAAGTCGGGCGAGGAACTGGTTAAAGAACAGGCTTTTGTCTTTCCGGACCGCGGCGGTGAATTAATTACCCTGCGGCCTGAGCTGACGCCCTCTCTGGCGCGCATGGTCGCTCAGAAACAGGGAGAACTCCTTTACCCCCTGCGCTGGTGGTCGTTTGGTCCCTTCTGGCGCTATGAAAAACCGCAAAAAGGCCGTTCGCGCGAATTCTTTCAATGGAATATTGACCTGATCGGCGTGGACAGCCCGGAGGCGGACGCTGAGTTGATCGCTATCTGCGCTGATTTTTTCCGCGCAGTTGGTTTGGCCCCGGATCAGGTTCAGGTTTTCGTTAATGACCGCCAGTTGATGGACGCTGAATTTGACCGTCTGGGTATCCCGGCTGAACTCAAGAAGAAAGCCCTGCACTTGATTGACCGCCGCGAAAAAATGAGCCCGGAAGCCTGGAAAGCGTACGCGGCTGAAGAGGGTTTCAGCGATAACATGCTGGCTGGACTGGCCGAGCTGCTTGAAGACAAACAAACCTGGAAGCAATCTCCCCGCCTGACGCGCGTGTTTGAAATCTTGAAAGCGGCAGGAGCGGTTGATTATGTTGCTTATGAACCGCGCATTGTCCGCGGTTTGGAATACTACACCGGGGTGGTCTTCGAGGCAAAGGAAATCACCAAAGAAGGGCGCTCGATCCTTGGCGGCGGGCATTACGGCAACCTGGTATCCGATGTCGGCGGTGACCCGTTACCCGGGGTCGGTTTTGCGATGGGCGATATGATGATCCAGGTGGTTCTGGAAAAGTTTGGTCTGCTGCCGGCTGCCGGCGGTACCCCAGCGGAAATACTGGTCACTGTGTTTGACGAAAGTCTATCCCCCGAATCCGCCCGTCTGGCAGCTGACCTGCGCGGCGCTGGGCTGAACGTTGTGACCTATCCTGACGCGCAAAAATTGCCCCGCCAGTTCAAATTTGCCGACAAAATTGGGGTTCGCTTTGTGCTGGTTGTCGGACCGGATGAGGTGATGGCTGGAACAGCGACCGTGAAGGATCTGTCAGAGCGAACCCAGGAGACTGTCGCGCGGGAAAAGGTTGCGGAATACATCAAGACCAGGCTTGCGGGCTGATTACCGCTGTGGTACAATCTGGGTCGCCTGGTGGCTGTAGCTCAATGGCGGAGCATCGCACTGTGGATGCGAGGGTTGTGGGTTCGACCCCCATCAGCCACCCCTTAAACAGACCGAAAGGTCTGTTTTGTTTTAAAGGGCGAGAGAGCGGATTAACTCGCCGCTGGTGAAAAGATGGTAACCGTTGCGCCGCATGCGCTCGACCATGAGCGCGGCTTCGTCCGGCAGCGGGGAGATAACCGCATCCAGCACCAGACAGGGGACGAAATTATGCGCATAGGCGTCAAATATTGTCGCATTGACGCAGTAATGCGTGTAAGCGCCGCAAACCGCCACGCGCCCGATCCCGCGTTTGCGCAGCCAGCATGCCAGGCGGGTTTTAAAAAAGGCGGAATAGCGCGTCTTGATCACCTGATGGTGCCGCCGGCGAACCCGCAGTTCGTCCAGCAGCGCCGCCTCCTCACTTCCGCGCAGCAAAGTGGGGTGATTTTCCTGCAGCATTCGTAAATCCCAGTCTGAGCGGTCCGGTCGGTAAGCGCTGAGCACCTGGATAACCGGCAAGCCCGCCTGGTCAAAGGCCGCTGTCAACGCATTGATTCTCGGAAGGACCGGTTGAAGCAAGGCTGCCCGCTGGGGATCCTTAAAAAAGTAATTTTGCATGTCCACCACCAGCAGGGCGGTGGGCTGTTGGTCTGGCAAGTATAAGGGTTCCACGTACTGATCTCCGCATGTTCAATTTCAAAATTATGCGCCAGATTGCCGGATCGGTCAAACTGCTTTCAGATACTGCGGATTACCGTATAATAAACTGAAGATTAATGCAGCAAAGGGGAGCCTATGGCAGATGCGCATATTCTGGTGGTTGATGATGAAACCGGCATTGTCCGACTTTGCCAGGTAGTTCTGGAGCGCGCCGGTTATACCGTTTCAACTTCTACCGATCCACATCATGCCCTGTCGGTTATGCGGTCCCATCCCTTCGATCTGCTGGTGACAGATATTCGCATGCCCCAGATGGATGGCTTTGAACTGATCGCCCGGGCGCGAGAAATACAGCCAGAAGTGCCGGTCCTAATGATGACTGGCTTTGGCACTATTGATACAGCCATCGAAGCGTTACGCAAAGGGGTCAACGGTCTGTTGCTTAAGCCGTTCAACAACAGCGCGGAACTGGTGGAGACCACCCGCCAGATTCTGGAAGAAGCCCGCCAGCGGAAAGATGCGAATCGGCTGCGCATTATTCGCCCGCTCTTTGACCTGAGCGAAACGCTGGTTGCTCAAACCTCCCCTTCCATCTTGCTGGAGATGATTCGGTTCACCATCGGCCGCTTTTTACAGGCGGATGGCGTCGGAATTTATGAACATTGCGACCAGACCTACCAGCTCCTGACCGGTCTGAGCGACCATGGAAATCAACCCGAGGTGGCGGTTCGGAATTACCTGGATGACATTGGCAGGCGCGGAACCGTAGAAATTACAGAAGCCCAGACCACCGAACGACTGGAACTGGCTGAATGGATACGGGAGCATGGATGGGGATATTTACTCAGCGTGCCGGTATTAAAAAGCGACCATACTTACCTGTTTATCGCTGCGCGGTCGAGAAATAAGCCCAGGTATAATGATGCCGATGTTGATATGATGACCATCCTCACCCGCCAGTCTGTGGTCGCCCTGGAAAACGCCCGCCTTTACCAGGCGCAACGAGAAGCCCTGGAACGCGTTAAAGAATCTCAGAATGCTCTGGTTCAGTCGGAAAAAATGGCGGCGGTCGGCCGTCTGGTTGCTTCGGTCGCCCATGAAATAAACAACCCGCTTCAATCGGTTCGCAACTGCCTTCATCTCGCGACCCGCGATGATATCGATCAGAAACAGCAGCAAGAATTCATTGAACTGGCTCAAAATGAAGTCAACCGTCTGGCCAGACTGGTTCAGCAGATGTTGGAATTTTCCAGGCCAGGAAAAGGTCAGCAGGAACCAGTGGATGTTAAGGAATTAATCGAACGTCTTTTGGGAATTGTCAGACCGACGCTTCGGGACAAGCATATCGACCTGGTTTTGGATGTTGGAACACAGCTGCCAAAAGTGCCGATGATCCGGGATCAAATTCAACAGGTGATTTTCAACCTGGTTATCAACGCCATTGAGGCGATGGAATCCCAAGAAGGATCAGCGCGTAAGATCTGGCTGTCCGCAGAGATTGAAGAACGCCAGCTGGTCATTCGAGTCGAGGACAGCGGTCCCGGTGTTCCTCCCGACCTCGCCGAAAAAATCTTTGAACCGTTCATCACCGGAAAGGCCAACGGCACCGGTCTGGGCTTATCCGTCAGCTATGGTATTATAGAATCGCATAAAGGAACGCTGCGCCTGGTTCCGCCCCAAAATGCTTCCGGGGCATGTTTTGAAATCCGACTACCCGTTGGAGGACAGGATGGCGAACGGTTTATTGCTGGTAGTTGACGACGAAGCCGTTGCCCGGTTAACCCTGCAAAAGATTTTGCAATTGCAGGGTTATGAAGTTGTGGCGGTTGGCAGCGGGGAAGAAGCAGTGCAAGAACTTGCCCGGCGTCCGTATGATTTAATGATTCTCGATTTAAAGATGCCTGGCATGGGGGGCATGGAGGTTTTGAAGCAGTGTTCCGGGTTGTATCCGAAACTGGCGGTGGTCATTATCACCGCCTTTGGCTCAATGGACACCGCGATCGAAGCGCTGCGCTACCGCGCGACAGATTATTTGCTTAAGCCGGCCGCTCCGCCTGAAATCCTTCGAGCGGTCGAAAAAGCCCTGGCAGCGCCGCAGGCTGCTGAGCAAAACTCTGCTGAAGCAGAAAAGAAATCCTCCGCTGTCAAGAATTTCACCGTCAATAAAAAGATCCAGGTGGATCTGGTCAAACGCGCGATTTATTACGGAGGAAAGGCGGTTTTCCTGACGTCCACCGAAGCGCGGTTAATCCAGATCCTTTGGGAATCTCGCAACACGGTCCTGTCCAGCAGCGATTTAGTCTGGATGGTTCAAAATTACCGGGTTGATTCGGAAGAAGCCGGCAAAATTTTGCGCCCGGTGATGTCGCGCTTGCGAAAGAAACTCCAGGCTATTCCGGAAGGGGAGAAGTGGATTCGCAATGTGCGCGGAACGGGATATATTTTTGACTTTCCTGAGAAAAATGAAGAGGCGGAAAAAGACGGTGAATAACCTGCTGCCAGGTTTATTTTTGAACCTGCCATGGGATTTCATTGGGGTCTATCGAAGCCGGGTTTAGCCAGGAAAGGAAGCCTTTTGAATGGCGCTTCTCGGGTGTGGGTTTGTCAAAACCGACCAGGACGATGCTGGCTCCAATCAGGAAAGCCCCGATCCACTGAATTAAGGTCAGCGAATCCCCTAAAATAATTCTTGCCAGTACCATTGTGACAATCAACTCGCTCAGACCAATAATCGCGGTCTGAAGTCCTCCCAGCCGTTTGACGCCCATAAATAACGACAGGCGGGAAAAGGCGGTGATTAATGCCAGCCCCGTGACCGGCCACCATGAGGTTCCCGCAGCCGGCAGCGTGCGGTCAAAAATGATGTAGCCGACCGCCACGGTAGCGGTCATGGCAAGCAAGGTATAGAATGTGACAGTTTGGGCTGGCGCTTCCCATAAAATACGCTGATTGACCAGCAGGTGCAGCGCATACAGCACTGCTGACCCAATCATCATCACTGCGCCGATCCAGTCGATCCGATGTTCCGCCGCGCTGATGAGCAAATAAGCTCCGGGTAGAGCCATCGCCAGCCTGAGCACGGTGATTCGGTTCAGCGGCTGGCGGTCAATGAACAGCCAGATCCCCACGAAAAGCGGGTAAAACGCGTACAGCAGCTGGGCCACACTGGTATCCAGACGGGCCAGGGCGGAGTAATACAGGATTGATCCCAACCCGTTGATTAATCCGGCGATACCGCAGCCAATTAAGCCGACCGGAAAAATATAAAAGAATTTTCGATTGATAATGAGGATTACCAGGGCGAGCAGCAGCGCTGCAAGACCGGTTCGGATGGTCACAACCGCTAACGGAGAGAACCCCAGAAGAATGGCCTGTTTACCAAACACCGGGGAGACGCCCAGGAAGACCGCTGACGCCAGCGCAGCCGAGATTCCTTTGGCGCGCATGTTTCTTTCCATACAGTCTCCCTGGCGGCTAACCGGTTACCCCGATCAGCCCAGCAGCGCCTTTACCTCATCCATCAGGTCATCGCTCATAAAATCGCCTTTTTGCATTAAGGTCTGGATGTGTCCTTTCAAGCGGTTCTTTTCCGCGGGGGTCAGCTCCTTCGCGGTTACCACAATGATGGGAATATCGGCGGTATCCGGATTGTTCTGCAGAGCGTCCATGACCCCAAACCCGTCCAGTTCGGGCATCATCAAATCCAGGATGACCAGGTTGGGCAGCTCATTGGTGATCAGTTCAACCGCTTCGCGGCCGTTGGTCGCCTCGAAGAGGGTGTAATCTCCCTGCGCCTGCAGGATCCGGCGGATTAACCGGCGAACGTCGGGGTTGTCATCCACGATCGCGATGCGCGGGAAGCGGTCAATCGCCACATGCGTCAGGGCGGCGAGCAGGCCGTCTTCAGCCGATTCTTCCATCGAGGAGGCTTTTTCAACATCCAAGTCTTTGGCCCACCCTTCACCCAGGATGTTGCGTTCGATCGCCATCGTGTGCCCGGTGCAATTGACCACAACGGTTTCGTTGGGTTTGATTTCTCCGGAGCGGACCAGTTTTACCAGCCCGGCAAAAGCCAGGGCCGCGGCTGGCTCGACGGACAGCCCTTCCATTTTTGCCAGAAAATGCATCGCTCGAAAAGCCTCTTCGTCTGTTACCGCTTCAAACGCTCCCGATGTGAGCCGGCTGATGCGCTGATGGAGAAGTGTGTATGTCCTGCCCGGGTCGCCCGTGGCAAGGGTGTGAATCAGGGTGTTTGGCGCAAGAATCGGCTGGGCGGTGTCTTTTTTCTGCTTCCAGGCGTGGACCATCGGGGCGCACCCGTCAGCCTGAATGATCCCAAATTTAGGAATTTTGTCGATCAAACCCATCGCGCTCAACTCAGCGAAGCCCTTGATCACCCCCAGCGGTCCCATGCCACCGCTGACGGACTGAATATACCAGTCCGGGGTTCGCCACGGTGCGGTTTGACCATTCCCGTTATTTATTGACGGCGGTCCCAACAGCGCGGTCATTTGTTCGGCGATTTCAAAGGCGATGGTCTTCATCGCCTCGATGTTGGGAACGCTTTTTGCTCCGCCGTCCAGATAGAACCCGCGCTGTGCAGCAAATTCAGCCGCGATCTGCTTTGCCTGGTCATATGACCCGGTGATTTTAATCACCTGGGTGCCGTAAAGGGCGACTTCGCGCATTTTCGCTGCCGGCACCAGGCTGGTGAGAAACGCCCAGCATTTGATCCCCGCCCGCGCCGCGTAGGCTGAATACGCGATCGCCACGTTGCCAGTGGAAGCGACGACCATTTCGGTAATGCCGGCCTCTTTAATCGCCGCGATGGTCACGGCCGCCTGTCGATCTTTGAAGGACGCTGTCGGTCCCTGACGTTCGTCTTTAATAAAAATATTTGGGCATCCCAGCATTAGCCCCAGATTTCCAGCCCGGATCAGCGGCGTGCCGCCTTCTCCCAGCGACAAATCCGGGCTGGGGGAGCGAACAGGCAGCAGCTCGCGGTAGCGCCAGATGTCAAAAGGACGTCCTGGAAGTTGCAGCGGCAGACTGTGAGCCAGCGTGGCAAAATCATATCGGGCTTCGCGCCAGGGGCTGCCGCATTTCGGGCAAATGGGATTGCTGGGGATAAAGGCAGCTTTGTGCCCGCAATCCAGACATTCAACAATAAAATGAGATGCCATTCATCCTTCTTGTTATTTTAGAGAATTCGTTGCGGGCAGCGGTTTGGTGGTGTGCATATTCTGACGCCGCGCGGATGGGGAAATCTTTGCCAGGGCTTCATTCAGGGTGAGCAGCAATTCCTTTTCTTTCAATGCGCTTTTTTGCAGCATTTGACTGCCGAACTCGCTTAACATTTTATGCTGTTCCGGAGTCAAATCCGCGCTGGTGAGGATGATCACCGGCAGGCTGCGGTACAGTGTTTCGCTGCGCAGCTCTTCCAGCAGCTGAAAACCATCCATATCTTCCATGAACAGGTCCAGCACGACCGCGTCCGGGCAGGCGGTTTTTATTTCTTCCAATCCTTCTCTTCCGCTGTTCGCCAGCCGGACGTGGAAGCGCTTTTCGTTTTCAAGGATTTTTTGAGCCAGACGGCGGTCATCTTCGCTGTCATCAATCACCAGAATATCTTGAATTTTTCCTTCTTTATTCAGGCGGTTAATCGCCAGGATCAATTCTTCCTGCAAAAATGGTTTGACCAGGTAATCCGCCGCGCCAAGGCTGAAGCCTTTTTCCTGATCTTCCATAATGCTGCAGACGATGACCGGGATTTGGCGGGTGAAATAATCGTTCTTTAATTCGTGCATCACCTGCCACCCGTCCATTTCCGGCATCATCACATCCACGGTGATGGCCAGCGGCTGCAGCTGGCGCGCCCGCTCGACCGCCATTTTTGGATTGGTCAGCGCGACGACGTTATATCCATACGGTTCGAGGTACCTTTCATACAGGCTGATCACCTGGCGGTCGTCGTCAATGCATAGAATCACATTTTCCTGCATCGGCTCTTCACGCGGCAATTCCTGTTCTTTCATCACTGTCAACGGCAGGGTGAAATAGAAGCAGCTGCCTTTGCCCGGTTCACTCCACAGCAGGCCAATCCGTCCGCCGTGCATTTCAATCAATTGCCGTGAAATGGATAGACCCAGCCCGGTACCCCCCGTTTTGCGGGTCGGGGAATCGTCTACCTGAGAGAAGGGCAGGAAAAGCTTGACCTGATCCTGCTGGGCGATGCCCGGACCGGTATCAATCACTTTTACGATCACTTCGGGTTTTTTACCGTCCGGGTTGAGCACTTCCGCTTCGACGGTGATCGAGCCTTCTTCGGTGAATTTGCCCGCGTTCGAGAGGAAGTTTAAGAGCACCTGGCGGATGCGGGTCTGGTCGGCCTTGACGATTGGCAGGTTGGCGGGCACATTCTGGATTAGCTTGACCGGCTTTTCCTTCACATAACCAACGGCGGTTGACATGACGCTGGTCACCAGATCGCCAATATTCACATCCGTGAACTGCAGTTCCATCTTGCCCGCTTCCAGTTTCGACAGGTCAAGAATATCTGTGATCAGGTTCAGCAGATGTTGACCGGAATTGTAAATGGATGTCAGGTCCTGTTTCTGGATGTCATTGATTGGCCCGTCAATACCCTTGAGGATGACCTTGGAGAACCCAATAATCGAGTTCAAAGGTGTACGCAGTTCGTGCGACATGTTGGCGAGGAACTGCGTCTTGATCCGGTCCACCTCTTTCATATCCTCAAAGGCTTTTTGCGACAGTTCATAAGCGCGCGCGTTTTCAATCGCGATTGATATCTGGTCCGCCAGAATTTGAAGAACGGTCACATCATCCTGGGTAAATGCGTTGCGTTGATTGCTTTGAATATCCAGAACGCCGATAATGTTCTTGCCTGATTTGAGGGGCAGGGCGATTTCTGAACGAACTTCCGGCAGCAAGGGGTTCGGCGTATACAGCGGAGAAGTTTTGACATCATTCACCACGACACTGGAACCGCGCTGGGTCACATTGCCAATCACGCTGCGAGAGCCCACGGTGACTTTGTGCCCTTTTTCGCGCATCTCCCGGCCGGCGTCTCCGGTCGCTTCGCGGATAACGGCGTTGCTGCCTTTTTCATCCATCAGGTAGAGCGAAACATGATAGAAACCAAACCGCTCTCGGACGGAATTGACAAAGCGTTTGAGCAGTTCATCCAGCTCCAGGGTGCTGGATGTATCGCGGGCGAGTTCGGCAGCCGTTTGAAGTTCAAGCGCGCGGCGCTGGGCTTCTCTCAGCAGTTTTTGTTTTTCGAGCGCGACGGTGATCCCGTTACCCACAATTTGCAGGAGGTGGATCTCGTCTTTATCAAATTCGCCTGGCCGGCGGGATGAGATCAAGAGCAAACCGACTGGCCGCCCGCCTGAACGCAGCGGCACAAAACAAATCGCGCTCATGTTCATTTGCTGCAGGGTTCGGCGCGTGGCCTGATCAACCTCATAGGTGGTGATATCCGCTACCATGAGCGTGTCGCTGACCAGCGAGCGCACCAGGGGGAAACTGGCGATGGGAATTTTCTCGCCAAGAACCACCTGTTCTCCGCGAATATCAACCCCGCCGACTATTTCCAGATCCGAAGGTTCCCCGTCCGGACCGTTGGTCACCGCGAAGAGGGTCACGCGGTCGGCGTTGCGCGGCAGGATGTTTTCGGCTACCAGGCGGGCCAGGTCCTGCGCGTCTTGCGCCTGAGAAATGCCGTTGGTAATTTTATAAAGCTGTTCTGTTTCAGCCAGGGCTTGCTGGGTCTGCTCAAACAACCGCAGGTTATCCACGGATGTGGCCATCTGGTCAACCAGCGGAGGGAAGGAGCGGATCTCTCGGCTGGTAAAGATATGCCGCTCTTCGGATTCCAGCAGCATCACTCCGAGCTGGCGCTTCCCTGCCCACAGCGGCAAAATAGCCATCGCGCCGACGCGCTGCTGTAAAAAGATGTCCTTGACAGCCCGTTCCACGGATGGGTCTTGCAGGTTGTCAATGAACACCGGGCTGGGAGCCAGGAAGATTTGCTGGTAAATCGCCGGCATATAATCCGTGCCAACCGGCGGGGGCGGTGTTCCCTTACCGGAATACCAGTTGGCAACAACGTGCATACGGTTGACCTTCCCGACCGCATCGTGATCAAACAGGATAAGAATCCCGCGGTTAATGGCCGCCACGCGCAAACCGGTGGCGATGGCAGCCACCATTTCCTGAAAATCGGCTGCCAGAGCCAGACGATGGCTGGCTGCGTACAGATTTTCGGTTTCTTCCAGCGTGGATTGCATCTGCTCAACCAGTCCTTCGCGCACCAGCGTATTGGCGATCGCATCAGCGGCCACCTGTAAGACGCTGATCTCCTCACGCCGCCATTCGCGGTCTTTCTGCGCATTTTCAAATAAAAGGATATGCGGTTTTCCGTGTTCCCCGGAAATCGCCAGCGCCAGCACAGTACCCGTGTTGAGGGAGAGGAAAAACTCGCGCTCTCCCTTGGGCATTTTCAAAACCGAAGCGTTGTAAAAGCCCGTCTCATGAATTTGATGATACAGCTCGGCAAATTCATCCATCATCAGGCGGACCGGAAGGGTGAGGAGATGACCCTCGCTTCGCTCTGATTTATAGATGGCTTCAATTTGCCAGAAATCATTGCCGTCTTCTTCAACAGCGCGTCCAAAAGAAACCCGATTCGCCTGGGCTGCTTCAGCCAGATTTTCAAGTACCAGCGGAAGCGCATTCAGGCCAGACTGGGTCAGCGCCGCTACCGAGCGGGCGACATTCGCCTGGTAGCGCTCTCTGGTCTCAAGGGTGGAAAGCGCGGAGCGAATTTCAGCAAACAGGTAAGCGTTTTCCAGGGATGTGGCGGCCTGCGCCATCATGGTGGAAATCAGATCGACGGAAAGCGATTCAAAAGCGTTTTCCTTCTCAAAGTTCTGGATGACCACCACACCGCGCGCGCGCGTGCCGATGGTAAATGGGATCCCAAGCAGGGACAGCGGGATCCGCGCTGGCTCTAACACATTTTCCCGACGCAGGATTTCTTCAACCCGGCTGTTGACCGAGAGGATTCCAGTAGATTTGAGCGCGAACTCGATCAGGCCGTTTCCTGCCAGGGTGGGCTCGACCGCTTCCAGATTTCCATCCACGCAATAAATCGGGTAAGAGATCAGGGGGGAATTTTTCTCCTGCAGGGCGATGATCAGATTGCGGTTATCGGTGATGCTTCCAATCGTGGAATACACCAGACGAAAAATCTCCTCTGTGTCAGTAAGCCGCGAAAGCTCCTGACCAATCTGGTTCAGGCTGGCCAGATCTTTGTTACGCTGCAAAATTTCCTGTTCTGCGCGAATTCTTTCGCCCAGCTCCTGCTGGACGGCGGCATACAGCTGCGCATTTTCCAGGGCCAGCGCCAGTTGGTTGGCAACTTCCTGGACCAGCAGGCGGTCATCCTCAGACCATTCCCTGGAGCGGTTGTCATCCACAATTTCCAGGATGCCTGCGGTTTGTTCGCGGACCTTGACCGGAACCGCGATGGCGGCGGGTTCTTTCGCGTGGCCCTGCTGAATGCTTAGGTCATTGGCCGCCAGACCGCGTTTCGCTGCCCGCGACCAAAGCTGTTGGGCGGGCATGTATTTCCCGTTGGCATAAGCGATGCCCGTCGCGGACTGGATAATTGGAACCGTCGGACCGCCAGCGCGCAGCGGCTGCCGGCTGGCAGCGCTGTCTGGCGCTGGGCCAGGTTGAAACGGGACTTGATCAATGATCTGAAAAAAGCCGCGCAGACCGGCTGAGCCGTCGCTGCCTGGCTGCCGGAAGATGTGCAGCCGGGCGCCAATCCACTCCCCATCGCTTTTTCGCAGGCTGACATCCATCTCGTTGGGCAGCAATTCCTGGTCAAGCAAATTCTGGATTTTCGGACCATAGGAAGGATGGAGGCTGAAATCCGTAAAGTGTTTCCCGATGAACTCCGCTGGCTGGTAGCCCAGGGCTTCGCTGACTTCGGGAGATACCTGGGTGTAAATGCCCTGCGCGTTGACTTCCCAGGACCAGCTAAGCGCCGCTGGTGCTTCAGCGACAGGCGGGGGGAGGACCTGTTCTTCTAAGGTTACGAACAGGTTTTCAAGCCGGTTCTGCAGCTGTTTCTTTGACATAATCTATAATCTCCTGGGCGAGAGCGCGGTACTGGAGGGACGAACGGCTCTTAGGCGCGTGAAGCATAATTGGAACACCAGCGATTGGGCTTTCGCGCAGCTTGGTATCAATTTCGATCAAGCTGGTTAGCACACCCGATTCAAAAGTTGTATGCAGCTGCTCATTCATCGTGCGGTGAATGCGGTTGCGGCGGTCAAACATGGTTAAGAGCAGCCGGTAGGTCAAGCGCGGGTTGCTTTTGGCTCGAACTCGCCGAATCAGGCTCATCATATTGCGCAGGGCGTAAATTGAAAAATATTCCGCCTGGGTGGGCATAATTAACAAATTTGAGGCGGTTAATGCGTTAAAAGTGACCGCGCCTAAAAACGGCGGACAATCGATCAAAATGAAATCAAACGGGATCGGCTCTGACTGCAGCGCCCGCCGCAGGGTCTCTTCATAAGCTGGCCGGGTCGGCAGCATGCGTTCCACCAGTCCCATCTCGGAATTCGAGGGGATCACGGACAGGTTTTCAACCTGACTTGGCTGCCAGAGAGCTGAAAGCGGTCTATTTTCCAGAAAAGCGGATACGATCGTGTTCGCCACTTTTCCGGGCTCAAATCCAAGCGCCAGGCTCATGTTCGCCTGCGCATCCAGATCGATCAGCAGAACACGTTGGCCAACTTCAGCGATGGCTCCCCCCAGGGAAACGGTCGTGGTTGTTTTGGCTACTCCGCCCTTCTCATTGGCTATCGAAATTACGTAGGCCATGTTTCCCTCGCTAGTTGTTTACGTCTGGGTCTGGAGACGGGATGTCTTCATCATCATGGGTCTTTCCGTCATCGGTATCTGCTGACGCTGTGGAAATTTCAGCTTCAGGCAAATGACCGTTATTCCCGTTCTCCACCGCCCCGGATAATTCCTCAGGGATCTGCAGTAATATTTGCGCCCGGCTGGCTTTCAAAGACTGCTGCAATTCTTCGACCGCGATCTGCAGCATCATTTGCGGATCGTTGGTAGAGCGGATCTTGCTGGTAATTTCAAGCACCTTTCTTTCTCGATCAGCGCGGCGGACGGTTTGTTCAAACAGACGCGCGTTTTCCAGCGCGACAGCGACCTGGTCCGCGATGCTCTGAACGGCAAGAATCTCCTCGCTGCTCCATTCTCGTTTCTGCGCGGCGCTCTCCTGCATGAGAATGGCGCCGATGGTTTCTCCGCGCAGGCTAATTGGCAGAGCCAGAACCGACCGGACTTCGTTTTCTTCCTCCCGGTAATCAATATACAGTTGTCCGTATTCAATCACCCGGCTGATTTCAGGCACATCCTGATCGCTCGGAGCTGTGCCCATTTGCGAGTAAACAAAGCGCGTTTTTCGCCGCGCGGCCAGTTCCGAAGCCCATTCCTGCTGCAAATACTGCCGGTACAAGCGCTGGGTTTCATCCAGCGCGCGGCGGGTTTCGTCATAGAGGAGGTTGTTCTGAATCGCGATCGCCACCTGGTCGGCCAGAATGGTGAACAATTCGATATCTTCAGGCTGAAAAGCGTTGGATTCGGTGCTCTGCACATCCAGCGCGCCAATGACTAGGTTGCCGGCGCGTAAAGGCAGCGCCATTTCTGAGCGGGTAAGCGGCAGATCCGGGTTGTTAAAGAATACCGCGTCCTCACCAACATCTGTGGCGATGCGGGGTTGACCTTTGCCGGTGACATAACCCACAATACCCACCTGTCCAACTTTGAGTTTGTGCTGTCGGGCGAGCATGCGTCTGCCGCCTTCAGAGTTTGCCGCCCGCAGGACCGCGAATTCATTGCGTTCATCAATGAGGAAAATACCCACGTGGTAGAAACCGAAGCGTTCGCTAATCAACTGAGTCACGGAGAGCAGCAGGGATTCGAGCGCCTGCGCGGTTGCGACTCCGCGGGCAACATCCGATACGGTTTGCAGCTGGCGCGAGCGGAAGATGAGCGCTTCGTTCTGCTTCACCAGTTCTCGCGTACGCTCTTCAACGCGGGCTTCCAGTTCGGTAATGAATTCGCTTAACTGGGTGGTCATGCTGTTAAAGGTGGTGCCCAGTTCACCAACTTCATCACCGCTTTGAATTTTCGCCCGGGCGCTCAGGTCGCCGCCGGCAACCCGGCGGGCGATGTTCGCCAGATCTAGAATTGGCTGGCTGAACACCGTGGATGAAAACGCGGTGATTAATCCAACCATACCAGCAAGGATCGCTGCGATTACGGTGGATAATTTTTGCTGATTCTGGCTGATTAATTCCTGCGCGGTCGTTTCCTGCAGGATCAACACATACCAGGGTTTTGTACTGGTGCGCACCACAATTCCTGCCTCGGTATGCTTGCTTCCGGCGGAATGAAATTCAGTATTGAAAAAGGGTGTAATCGTCAAATTTTCAATCGCGGCAACAACATCAGGCTGAGGGCTGGACAGGTCCGCCAGATTGAAATCCGGGTCAACCTGTTTGTTAGCGGTTAACTGCGCCGCGGTGTTTTGATCCAGCGTTTTCATGCTGCGGTAAAGGAGGTTGGGGCGGATGGTGTCGGCGATCCGAATCAGGTTTTCATCCAGTAGAACGGGGTAGGATCGGCTGCCGATAATCCCGACATAATCCTGCATGAGCGACTGCAGGATCAGCGCGTCATAGCGCATGCGCAGCACGCCGATGATCTGAGAACGCTCATTGCGGATCGGGGTGCTGAAGTAAATATACGGCGCGTTATAAGAAAATACCACCGGCGAAGAGTAGGTTCTGCCTGTTCGTACCGGTTCCGAAAAATAAGGGGCGTTACCTTCCAGGTTTCCCTGGTACAGGGGATTGGAATCAAAGATATTGATTCCAAATGAATTCAAGATCGCGAAACTGGGGCGGTAACTGGTTGAAGCTGCTTCGAGCGAGGTAAAAATGGAACGAATTTCCGCTTCTTCAGGGCTGTTTTTGCGTTGATTGCTGGGCAGCTGTAAATAGCGGGCATATACCGGCAGAGCGGCCTGATTTTCCAATTGCGTGAGGTTGGCGTTGATGAAATCATCCACCCGGCGGGCTACCTGCGCGCCGACCAACCGAAAAGCCTGCTGGTTTTGGGCGCTAATCGCGTTTTGGAGGAAGGCTGATTGAATGAATGAAAGTAAAATCAGCGGGAAAAGAACAATTGCCAGTGAAACTGTGATCAATTTAATTCGTATCGTCGCCGAGACGAACTCAATCACGATCAGGACGATGTAGATCATCACGATGACCGCCAGAATGACCGGTGTGAGCAGCGTAAGGGCGGGGAAGGAAACCTGATCAATCGGCAGCAGGACGCCCGTTAGGGCGTTTATCATCGCTACCACCAGACCGGCCAGGGTGATATGGTCGCTGTAGAGATTTGCCATGGCGGTCGAGGCCATGATGATGGTAAAGATGATCACAATCAGCGAAACCAGAATGCCGATGTCCTGGACGATGGTAGAGACTACCATGGTCGCTAAAAATACAACCCCGATCAGGGTGATTCCGCGGATCGTCGTAGATGCCGCCCAGAGGCGCGTGCCAATGAAAGCGCAGGTGAGAAATAAGGTGGCAAATGTCGCCGACAGCAAAAACATCTGCCAGATTGGATTCTGGATGGTGGCGAACAGCAGGATGATAAATAAAGTTAGCGAGATGATCCCGAGCACCGCGGAAATCGAAGTTAGCCAACGATCGCGGTCTATCCGCCCGGTAGATGGTGTGAAGGATCCGCCAGCTGGCTCAGAAATTTGCGTAAGGCTCATTTTCCCTCCGGCACCATGATCCATCTCATGATTTCTCACTCTTTAAGTGGACGCGCACCTCGCGGACACCCATCTTCTGCCCGATTTGTTCCGCGGCGGTCATTAAGATCTTTTCAATATCGGTAGAGGCGCGGACGCTGGCTGATATATCCGTTACCAGGCGTTCTCGTTCTGCGCGCTCGCGCACGTCTTCCAGCAGGCGGGCGTTGTCTAGCGCGAGCGCCAGGCGGTTGGTGGTTACTTCCACCATATCAATAATCTCTTTTGGAACGGATGGGGCATCAAAGCGCAGGTTGATCACACCCAGGGTCTCATCCCGCATCCGGATCGGGACAGCCAGCGCGGCTTTCTTATCTTCCTCATCCTCGCCGTAAGTAGACAGGATAATTTGATGCTGATCCAGGGCTCGTCTGGCTTCTGGTCGAATCGGGAATTCGGTCAACAGTTGGTTTTGCTCAACCCGGAACGCGTAATGGCGGGAAGATTTCTTTAGGTGATACCGCCAGGATCGGCGCGTAAACGCCTGATATTCCGACTCAAGCTGGTTGATCTGGGCTTGCAGGTTTGAGACCAGCTGGGCTTTGTCAATCGCCACTGCCAGTTGGTCGGCGATGGACTGCAGCACCTGCAAATCTTCCTGCTGAAAGGCGCCTTCCTCAACACTTTGGACATCCAGCGCGCCAATGACCTTTCCGCCAACCTGAAGCGGCAGGGCGACTTCAGAACGCGTATCTGGCAGGTAAGGGTTCTTGAAGTGAACCGCGTCGCCTTCGACTTCCTGCGCAATGCGCGGAATACCGCGAAAAACCACGTAACCGACAATCCCTTCCATGCCAATTTTCAACTGGTGCTTGTTAGCGATCATCTGCTCGCCCGCTTTTCCGGTCGCAGCGCGGAGCACCGCATATTCGTTATTTTCATCCACCAGGAAGATACCGGCGTGATAAAAACTGAAATATTCGCGGATCAAATCCACTGCGTTCTGAAGCAAGACGGCTGGATCCTGAATCATACTGATTTCACGCGCAGTCCGCATGGCTGCTTCAAGCTGAGCAGTTTTTCGCTGCAGCTCGGCTGTACGGCTTTCAACGCGCGACTCGAGCAGATCGCGCTCGCTCTGCAGCTGCTGGGTCAAATCCTGCTGCCGGGTCAAAATCCGGTTTAAGTCGCCCAGTAAGGTCGCCAGGGCAACCGCTGCGCTGGAGGAAAGCAGCAAAAACATCAAAATCGCTGAAGCCCACTGCAGCGGGTTGGTTGAGCCGCCGTTGACTTCGATCGGCGGAACAGCCAGCCAGCCCATTGAGAACCCAACCGCGGAAACGAGCAGCGTAATGACCCCAATAATGTAGGCTGCGATACCCACGCGGGTGCTGATAAGGGTGATGCCCAGAATAATAAAAGCCAGTAAAATGTTGCGCCCGCCGCCTGAAAGCCCGTTCTGGATGGATTCGATGATCCCGAGCAGCATGAAGATGGATACGGTCAGCATCGCCCGGACTTCGAAGGGGATGAAGCGAACGAATGCCAGAGCGACAACCACAAAATAACTGACGGTGAAAACGACCGCTCCGATAATGTTGCGGTTCGAGATGGCTGTGTACAGGTTGATAAAATATATCGGTGCGCCAATTAAAGCAGCCGCATTCAACACAAATTGAATAATCCGCGCGCGAATGGCGCGTACTTCGTCCGGCATATTGATGCGCGGAACTTTCAATCGCTCAGTGATTTTTTCGCGGCTGATCATGCTTTATTCCTCCCGTTCCCACCGGCAGAAACGATGGTTTCGACCTCATCTTCAGGTGGGATCATCTGCACGCTGACTTCGCTCACAGACGGAAGCTGCTTTAATTCTGAGATCGCCGTCCTTAGAATGGCTTCGATGTCGCCAGCCTTTGAAAATTCTTCGCTCAGTTTGTTAATCATCTGTTCCTGAGAGGCGCGGCGCTGGCTTTCCTCCAGGAGGCGGGCATTTTCGAGCGCCAGGGCTGTCTGCGAAGTGACAGCTTCAATCAATGCCAGGTCAGCCTCGCTGAAGGTCTCTTCCGAGCCTTCGATTGAAAGGTAACCGATGGTTTGATTGCGCAGACGCAGCGGGTATTTACCTGCCGCTGGATTTTGCACCCGTTTGACCACATCTCGATTGGTAAAACTGTAAGAAATGGGGCCGTATGTCTGCAAAATCTGGTTCCAGGATTCATACAGGTAAGCCTGATTGAGGGCGGAAATCTCTTCCAGGTTCTTTTCAGCCTGGTTGAACAAACGCGCGTTTTCCAGCGCGGTGGCAAGGCTGTCGGCGATCCCTTGCAGCACCAAAATATCATCTTCATCGAACGCGTTCTCTTTTTCCGACTGAATGGTCAACGCGCCGATAGCCTCTGTACGGCTGATAATGGGCAGAGCCAATTCCGAGCGGGTGAGCGGTAAATAAGGGTTGTTAAAACGCACCGCATCCTTACCGACATCCAGGGCGATTCTGGCGCGGCGGTTCGAGATCGCCCAGCCAATCATGGAAGTACCCCCAACGGAAAGGTAGTGGCCGGCTTCCAACATTTTTTGGCCGGCCTCTCCGGTACCGGCGTGCAGTACCGCGTTTTCGCCTTTTTCATCCAGCAGGAACACGCCGACATAATACAGGTCGAACCGTTCTTTCACCAGATCGGCCACCTGTTGAAGCAGGGTTTCAGGGTCAAGCACGCTGATGATGGATTGCGAAATCTCTGCGGCTGTACGGATTTGAACCAGACGGCGCTGCAGGTCCTGCGTGCGCTGAAAGACGCGCAGTTCCAGAATTGAGCGCTGGTTTTCGAGGTCTTTGGTCAAATCCTGCCCTTTGGTCAGGCTGGTCTGAAGACCGCGAATCAGCACGCCGGTAGAGGTAATACCGAGAATGGCTCCGATGGCAACAAAAGCGCTGCCCAGCAGCCAGTCGCGGGCAAAACCAGAATTCGCCATGACTTCGACACTGGGTTTGGGGATGAAGCCGGTGGTCATGCCAAAGCCAAAGATAAACATGACGATCATGCTGACCCCCAGCGAGTTCAAACCGCCGTTCACCCCCAGCAAAGCCGCGGCCAGAACGGTATAGGTCAGTAAAAGTGTGCGGCCGTTTCCTGACAGACCAAACTGGATAAACGAGACCACCGCAGCAGCCAGGGTGGCGATCAGCAGCGCGTTTGCGCGCAAACCATACGGCAGCCGTCTCAGGAAAACCAGCAGGGCGAAAAATGCCATGATGACCGCGTATGGAATGATGAACCCGCGTTGATTGGTGCTGAGCGCCGGCGCGAGCAAGGCGACATAGGCAAAGGCCGCGATTCCCAGGCCGATAAACCCAAAATATTGCAGGATGCGCTCGCGCCAGATCATCAATTCGCCTTTGGAAGCGATCTCTGGCGGGGGAACGTTTGGATTAAGGCTGCGGAAGAAGTTCATGATAGCCGCTCCTTACCGTTATTTTTGCCGCTTAAATCGGAGGTCATCGGTTTTTCGATGATGTCGGTGGTCACCTGAATGGCTGCCCGCCGCGCTTTTAATGCTTTTGCCAGTTCGCTGGCCGAAGTTTCCAGAATGGTTTGAATATCCACGGATTGACGGATCTTACTGGTTATTTCGAAGATCTGGCGCTGGCGTTCAACCTGCTGGCGAATCTGCCCCAGCAACTGGAGGTTAGAGAGAACCGAGGCGAGGTTGGCTACCAGCGAGGTCATAATTTCAGTATCGCTTTCGTCGTAGGCAGCGGGTTCGACCGATTCCAGATTAAGCACACCGATGAGTTCGTCGCGGTACACCACCGGAACAGCCAGCTCCGAGCGAACGTTGGGGTCAATTGGAATGTACTGCGGTTCAGCCTGGCTGTCCCTGACCAGCATCGCGCGGCGGTTGAGTGCCACCTGGCCGACGATTCCTTCACCGGGTTGAACGGTGATCGGTTCCTCTCCCAGCTCAATATACCCGGCGTGGTACCTCATCTCTAATAACCCATCCGGTCGGGCAATGAACAGGCCGATGCGGTCGTTCCCCAGCGCCAGGTGCAGCCCGTGGACGGCTTTTTCCAGGGCTTCCTGGACGGTATCGGATGACGAGGCTGCTGAAGTAATCTGGTGGAGCATGCGGTGTTTGGAAATTTGTTCCTGAGTGCGCGTAAAGAGGTTGGCGTTGGTGACCGCGACTGCGACCTGGTCCGCGAGAATTTGCAGAATGCTGATGTCCTCTTCGCTAAAAGCGTTGACCCTGCGGCTCTGGACATCCAGCGCGCCGATAATCTGATCGCCAACCTTGAGCGGAATCGCAGCCTCTGAACGCGTCTCCGGCAGCAGCGGGTTGGGATAGTAGGTCGGGTCCTGGCGGACATCGTTGACCACCAGCGGAACACCGGTCGCGGTGGTTTGACCGACGATGGATTGAGAACCGACCGCCAGCTTATGGCCTGCGCCTTTCATTCGGGCGCCTGCTTCGCCGGTTGATTCTTCAAGGACCGCGTACTCGCCGATGGCGTCCAGAAGGAAGACTGAGGCGTGGTAGAAACCGTATCGTTCGCGCACCAGATTGACGGATTTTTGCAGCAGTTCCGAAAGGTCAAGCGTGCCGGAAGTGTCGCGGGCGATTTCCGCGGCTGTGCGGACCTGCTGGGCGCGCTGCTGGGCAATATTTTCGGCGATCTTCAAACCGGTGATGTCTCGTTGAATGCCCAGGATACCGTATGGCTGTTCGTCTTCGGTAAACAGCGGGATTTGAGTGACTTGATTCCAGAAAGTGGTCTGTCCATCTTCTGAAACGGTTTCCACCACTTCTTCTTTCGGTTCGCCCTGTTGGAGCAGGTATTCAAGCTCCTGATAGGATGCTTCTCCAGCCTCTTCGCCAAACAGCTCATAATCGTTGTGGTTGATAATGTCAGCCGGTGAGTTAAGGCCGAGGGCATTGACCATCGAATTGCTGACGCGCAGATAAGTCCCGGTTTGATCTTTGAAGTAAATCTGGTCCGGCGTGTTATCCATGAGCGAGTTGAGCAAGAAGCGTTCCTGGTCGTAGGCCGACAGCGCTTTCTGCATTTCTTCGAGCAGCTGGGCATTTCGAATTGAAGTCGCGATTTGGGGCGCGAGCGTGTTTAGCAGATCCAGTTCCGCCTGTCCAAAGCGGTCTTCCTGTTCGGCATCTTGGATCACCAATGCGCCAATGACACTGCCGCCGACCATCAGCGGTATTCCCAGCCAGGACCGGGCGGGTTGTCCAACGATCTTAACGCCCAGGTCAGCTGCTGACCGTTCAATGTCTCCACTTAACAGCAGGGGTTTACATTCGCGGATGACATAGGAGGTCAACCCCTCGCCCAGCGGGAAGGGAGCCACCCGGGATACCTCGCCGCCTTCATATATGTACGGGATATCTACCATATTCTCAGCGGCATTATAGGTTGCCAGGACAAATCCGACCTCGCCGCCCACCGCTTCTTGAATTTTGTGATGCAGGGTCTGGTACAAAGCCAGCAAATCGGTTTGTGATGAAATCGCCTCTGATACGGAGGCAAGGGTTTGAAGCTCGTTTAACCGCAGGCGCAGAGTCCGCAAGACATTAAAGCGTTCGTACGTTGTCCCGATGACTTCTGCCAGGTTGGCAAATGGCTGTAAGGCGGTCATACTCAGCGGTGTGGCTGAACGTGAACCCAGCGCCAGGATTTTGGCGGCGCGGCCGCCCTCCAGGATCGGGATCAAGGCTGCTGAAGTGCAGCCGCGGCGGTCAAAAAATGATAATAGATTATCGAATTCCGAAGGGGCTTTGAGGTTATTGATAATGGTGATCGCGCCTTCTTCCAGATGCGTGCTGCCCTTTTGCAGAGGAAGGCGAATACCTTTATAAGCACTGTCGCTCTTCCCGCCGCGGCTGTCTGTGAGGGTTAACAACCGCAGGTGATCCGGTTCGATCGCCAGCAGGAAGCTGACGTAGGGAGTCTGCGACAGGGTTGCCGCAAGGATTTCTGCGATTTCAATTTCATCTTTTGACTGCGTGATTTGTCGGCTCGCCCGGTAGAGCAGGGTGGTTTCCTGCAGGTTGATCTCGGTTGATTCGAGGGTGTCCACGTTGCGCAAACCGACAGCGACCTGGCTGGTCAGAGCGCGAAAAACACCGGCGGTATCCGCGTCAAAACTGGCCGGCCGTGAGGATTGAATATCCAGCACACCCAGCAGCTGGTCTTCCAGAATAATTGGCACAGCCAGTTCTGACTTTGCCCCTGGAATTAGGTGGTCAAGGTTACCGCTTTCATCAGACAGGTCGCTGACGATGCGGGTCTTATTGTTGGCCGCCACCCAGGTGAGGATATTCTGAGAAATCAACGGCAGCCGCAGCTCACGGAAGGATGTTTCTTCTTCGCCTTTCTGGCTGGCGCCTTTCAATACAAGGGATGTGCCGGTTTCATCCAGCAAATAAATTGCGGCGTAATCAAAATCAAATCGTTCGGTAAGGAGCTGAACCGTGCGGTAAAGAATGTCTTCCCGATTGGTGGAAGAAATCGCAGCCTGCGCAATTTCAGAGGCGGTGCGCATCTGCAGGGTGCGGTCTTCAACTTTCTGTTCCATCGAACGGTAGAGAGTCGAGATTTCTTCGACCATTTTATTGAACGACTGGGCCAGTAACCCAATTTCGTCTTTGCGGCTTTCATCTGCGCGCTGGCTAAAATCTCCCGATGCGAATGCCAGCGCTTTTTGAGACAGCTGGTTAATCGGGTTGACCAGCTGGATGCCAGCAAGATACACAATCAGACCGGAGATAAACAGGAGGATCGCCAGCAGAATGGTGTTGTACGGTGTGAAGATCTGAACCTGGGCGACGACTTCATCAGCCGGGATTTCGATGACCAGCCCCGCGTTCAGATCCTGATACCATTTCAGATATGCCAGTACCGGTTTTCCGTTATAAGAATCAAATTGCTCGGTTCCGCCCTCCGGGTAAGATTGAATCCGGTTGAGCAATTTTTCTTTCTGATCGGGCTGCGCGGATATCTGGATCGCCTGCAGACTCTCTTTATCCGCGGTAACCATCTGGTTGTTCGCGGTGAAAAAATACCCGCGCGCGTTGGGCGAGAAGATGGAAAAAGTCGCCAGAAGGTTAACCGGCAACCGGGGAACCGCAATCCCGACCAGGGTCGCGATCCTCGAACCATTTTCGTTTACCACGGCCTGACTGGTAGCGATCGCCAGACGGTTGGGATAATAAGGAGCCGGATTAAACCAGATGGCCGATTGATCTTCGGAGAGCAGCTTTTGAAAAAGCGGGTCTTCGCTGACGTTGGAATCGATGAAAGTTAAGTCGGTTGTGACATGGACTTTTCCGTTGGTATCAACCAGAAAAATTTTGTCAAAGATCGGTTCAAGCGGACCCACGGAATTGTTCTGAAAATACCCCTTTAGCCGCAGGAAAGCGATGGTGAAATTTGGATCATAGCGCGCTTCGGAAATCACCAATTTGACATCCGGGATAAAGCCGGTTTGCTGGCGAATCGCTTCAAGGGCTTTGTCCTGCGCAGTTTTTAATGTGAGCAGCTGCCTGTAAATATTGTTTCCGGCCTGGGTGAGCTCAACCTGAGTCTGCTCGCGCACAACTTCATTTGAGCGCCCGTAGGCTGCCGCGCCGATGATAAGAATCGGGAACAGCGCCATCGCCAGCATGACGATAACCACCAGACGAACAAGACTGGATCGCCCTTTTGGCTTTGGCTCTTCCGAATAGGTCTGGTCCGATACCGTCATCTTAGCTCCTTAATCTTTATTCATTCAAATCCCATACAGGGATTCCATTCAGGATATCTAAAATCTGATCCGGAAACCGGTCCGGATCCAGCGGCTTGGCTAGAAACCCATTAAACCCGGCGTCACGGGCTTTATTCAGCTGCTCGCGTCCGCCTTCAGCCGTTACAGCGATCACCGGCACATTTTTCAAGCGGGGCGACTGACGGATTTTCCTTAATGCGCCGTACCCATCTTCATACGGCAGGCGGATATCCATCAGGATCAGGTCCAGGTGCGGAAGGGTATCCGCGTATTCGACGACCTCATAGCCTGAGGTCTTCCATTCACAATGAATGCCCAGGAAACCCAGCATGCGGGCGATCAAAACAAAATTACTGACATTATCTTCAACAACCAGGACCGTGCTTTCGCGGGGATTGCTGTGAGATGGAATGGGAAAAAGGCTGCCTCCGGGCGCGTCATAATGCCAAAAAAAAGTGGATTTGGCATGAAAAATCGCGTACATTCTTTGTCCTTAATCCGCTCGCCGGGTGTACCAGGCTATTCGTTCTAAAAAATCATCAATGTCAATCGGCTTTTCGATGTAGCCGTCGCAGCCAGCCGCAAAAGTTTTTTCCCGGTCGCCGCGCATCACATTGGCAGTGATGGCGAGGATTGGGATGTTGGCTGTGGTTTCCTGATTTTTTAAATAATTGGTCAGGGTGTAGCCGTCGATATCCGGCATATTGATATCCATCAGGATCAGATCTGGCCGGGTGGTCTGCAATATTTTTAAAGCGTTGGTTGCGTTCTCCGCTTCCAGGACATCATAGCCATCCGATTGAAGCAACCGCCGAATCAGCATGCGGTTGTCAAAGTTATCTTCAATATGCATGATGGTTTTCTTTTGATCCATTTGATCCATTTGATCCATAACGCCCAAGTCTCCCATTGGATTTTAGCATAAAGCGATTCTTTCTATTTCATTTCTGGACAAAGTGTAAGGATAATGTAATGTGATCAGGCGGAAAATAAAAAATCCCTCACATTGTGAGGGATTGAGCGGGTGATGGGACTCGAACCCACGAATGGTAACTTGGGAAGCTACTGCCTTACCGCTTGGCGACACCCGCTGGTGAGTGGTATTATAGCGGTTCAGATTCTGGCTGTCAAGCGAGAAAGATCGCCCGGCTGACTTTTACCAACACTGTAAACAATGCCCTTGACAGGATTGGTAAGAGGGGCGCTATGGTATAATGATTTTCGATTTTGCGTTCTACGCTGAATAACCCGAAGGAGTTCCAATTTGGCGTTTAATCCACTCAACTGGTTGATGGGGCTGTTTTCCCTCGACATTGGCATAGACCTGGGTACCGCCAATACCCTGGTAAACGTCCGCGGCAAGGGAATTGTCATCAACGAACCTTCCTGGGTAACGATTGACAAACGCACACGCAGGCCGCTGGCGATTGGCGCTCAGGCAAAAGAAATGGTTGGGAGAACCCCGGCGAATGTCATCGCGATCCGCCCGCTGCGCGACGGGGTCATCTCAGAATTTGACATTACCCAGGCCATGCTGGGATATTTTATTGGTAGAGCCCATCAGCAGTCGATTGTTCCCTTGCCAAGGCCCCGGGTCGTGATCGGGATTCCTTCTGGCGCAACTCAGGTCGAGAAGCGGGCGGTGTATGACGCAGCCATGGCCGCTGGCGCGCGCGAAGCTTATCTCATTGAAGAGCCTCGCGCAGCCGCGCTTGGGGCTGGCTTACCGGTATCTGAGATTCGCGGCAGCATGGTGGTGGATATTGGCGGCGGCACAACCGAGGTCGCGGTGATTTCAATGGGCGGCATAGTGGTCTCACGGTCGCTGCGGGTTGCCGGTGATGAGCTGGATCAGGATATTGTTCAGTACATCCGCAACAAATATAACCTCTTTATCGGCGAGAGAATGGCCGAACAGGTCAAGGTGATCATCGGTTCTGCGTTTCCAATGCCTACCGAGAAGACCATGGTGGTGCGCGGCCGGAATCTGGTCACCGGCCTGCCAGAGGCGATTGAAATTTCATCGGTGGAAATGCGCGACGCGATTTCCACTTCAGTTCAGGTGATTATCGAGACAATTAAAGATGCCCTGGACGAAGTTCCTCCGGAAATCGTATCAGATTTGATTGACACCGGCATCTGTCTGGCTGGCGGAGGAGCGATGCTGCAGGGGATGGCAGAACGCCTGAGCGACGAGTTGAAATTACGCGTCTGGCTGGCTGAAGATCCAATGACCTGTGTCGCCAGGGGCGCCGGGCTGGTTCTGGAAGATCTGGACCGTTACAGCGAATTCCTGGTCGATCTTGACCGAACCCAATCCAGAGGTTAAGTGGTTTGACCGGTTGTTGATATTGGAATAATTATATGAAACCAAAATCCCCAGGTTCGTGGCAATCGGCCGCTATCGCGCTTGTTGTCATCGGGGTCCTTGCATTAGCGGTTAGCGGTATCTTACAACCCCTTTTCAGTAACGCGTTGAGTCCGTTCGTTTCGATCCAGCGCTGGATCTCGATCCGCGCGAACGCGGTGTTTGAGTTTTTTACGATACCCCGCGATGTCGCAGCACTGCGCCAGGAGAACGCCCGGCTTTCCGCTCAGGTCGCGGATTTACAATCCAAGATTGTGGTTCTGGAGCAGCAAGTCAAGCAGGCAGAAGTGTTATACGCCTTGCTGGATTTCGCCCGCGCGCGTCCTGAGAACCAGTACGTGGCTGGCGCGGTGATTGGGCGTGATTTAAGTCCCTTTCAGCTGTATGTCTTTATTGATCATGGTTCAGACGACGGCATCCGCCACGGCATGCCCGTGGTCACCCAGAACGGCCTTGTGGGCCGGGTGGACGCCGTCTCTGCCAGCGCAGCGCGGGTTCAATTGATCACCGACCCCGGTTCATTCATCAATGTTAAATTAAAAAATGCCAGGGTGGATGCGCAATTGAGCGGTTCCACAACCGGCGAGCTGATTTTGGAAATGATCCCGCAAGACGCGAAAGTCGAAGTGGGCGATCTCGTTCTGACCAGCGGGTTAGGGGGGTCTTATCCCCCGGATATTCTAATTGGCCAGGTGGTCAGCGTGCGCAAGCGCGACACGGATTTATTTCAAACTGCCCAGGTTGAACCGGCGGTTGATCTAAACAACCTTCAGGCGATCCTGGTGATCACCAACTTTAAACCGGTGGATTTCACCCCCCTGATTCCGCCTACCAATCCCTAACCTGTGAGCGCTCTGCTGGCTTTTCCGATCCTGATCCTGGCCGGTATGTTGCAAATGGCCGTTTTTAGCCGAATCCAGCTGCTGAGCGGTTCGGCGGATATTTTGCTTTTACTGCTGGCCGCCTGGGGATTGCTGGATCAACGCTGGACGGCCTGGATCTGGGCATTGACTGCCGCCGGGATCGCGGCGCTGACAACCCCGCTGCCGCCCTTTGTTCCATTTGTTACTTACGGTCTGGTAATGGCTCTTGCCAGGGTCTTGCAGCGCCGTTTTTGGCAATCTCCCCTGCTGGCTCTTTTTATGGTAATCTTTGTGGGTACGCTGATGCAGCACGGGATCTATCTGCTCGTTTTGATGGTGACCGGAGTCAATATTGGTATCGCGACAGGATTAAGCCGGGTTACCTTCCCATCTCTGGTGCTCAACGCGATGTTTGCTCTGCCGGTATTTTTGCTGGTCAGAGACCTGGCGTGGGTAGTTTACCCGGAAGAGGTTGAAGCATGAAAAAGCTGGATTTTCTTAACTTTAACAATGAACAGTGGCGCTACTGGGTCATCTATGCCTTACTGGCGTTGATCTTTTCCTTTTATACCTATCGTTTATTTGTGATCCAAATCGTTGACGGGGAAATATATCAGGCTCAGGCAGAGGAAAACCGCACCAGTTTTCAAAGTCTCCCCACCCAGCGCGGCAATATCTATGATCGTAACGGCACGATCCTGGCTCGAAATGTGCCATCCTACAATGTCGTGATCACACCTGCCGAACTGCCAGAAGATACCGGCTCGGTCCAGGAAATTTACCGCCAGCTTTCAAAGGTAATCAAGATCCCGGTATCCAGGGGAACGATCAATGACGACACGGTGAAAAATTTCACGCCCTGTCTGAATAATCTGGGCATTACCGAAATCGTTTACATCCAAAACTCGCTGGCGCCTTTTAAACCGGTCAGGGTCGCCTGCGACATTGATGAAGTAACTGCGAAAATCATTCGTGAAAAATCCAGCGACTGGCCGGGTGTGGACGTGGAAATCGAACCGGTCAGGGATTACCCGACGGGCGACCTGACGGCAGAGGTGATCGGCTTTCTGGGGCCGATCCCGGCTTCGCAGGAACAGGAATATCGCGACCGCGGATTTTTACCCGGGCGAGATAAGGTCGGTTTCGCCGGGGTGGAACTATCGATGAATAATGAACTCGAAGGTTCGCCTGGCCGCCGGGTGGTTGAGGTGGACGTTTCTGGAAAGGTGATTCGCGATCTGGAACCCCCCGTCCCGGCCGTTCCCGGAAAGAATATTTACCTGACGATTGACACCCGCCTTCAGGCTGCCGCCCGCGAAGCGCTGGTATCTGAATTGAACTACTGGAATAACCGCCTGGGGAAAATCATCTCCCTTCAGGGAGTCGTGATCGTCATGAACCCCAAAACCGGTGAAATCCTCGCCATGGTGAATTATCCCAGTTATGAGAATAACCGCCTGGCGCGTTTCATCCCTGCTTATTACTACAACCAGTTGTATAACGACCCTTACAAGCCGCTGTTAAACCACGCGATTTCCGGTGAATATCCTCCGGGTTCTGTCTTTAAGCTGCCAACAGCGATCGGAGTTTTGAATGAAAGAGTCGTTACTCCTGACTATGTGGTCGAAGATCCCGGAGAAATCACGGTTACGGAACGATTTTATGAAAACGACCCCGGAAGACCGCGCCGCTATGTCTGCCATAAGGCGGAGGGCCACGGTCAGGTGAATTTCCTCAAAGGAATTCAAGAATCCTGCAACGTGTATTTTATGAAAGTCGGCGGCGGTTTCGGCACGGAAGTCCCTGGCAACGGGCTGGGTATCTGGCGAATTGATGAATATGCCAAAGCCCTCGGATACGGCTCGGCCACTGGTATCGAGCTGCCGGGCGAAGCCGAAGGACTGATTCCCGATCCCACCTGGAAACGTTTGAATATTGGCGAAAACTGGTCCACCGGCGATACCTACATCTCCGTGCAGGGACAGGGTTTCGTCCTGGCAACGCCGCTGCAGATGGCGGTGGCGACTGCGACCATCGCGAATGACGGTGTGATGATGAAGCCGACCCTGATCAAAGAGATCCGTGATTCGGATGGTCAGGTGGTGTTTAAGAATTCGCCGGTTCAGGTCAGGGATATCACCAAGGACAAAGTCATCAATATTTTTGATGAAAACAATATCCCTACCGGAGAGAAAAAATCGGTTGAACCGTGGACGATTGAACTGACCCAGCAGGGTATGCGTCTGGTGGTTACGCAGGGAACGGCATCGGTGCAATTTAACGGTTTCCCGATCCCGGCGGCCGGAAAGACCGGAACCGCAGAATATTGTGACGACATCGCCCGCCAGAATAACCTGTGTGATTTTGGCAAGTGGCCAGCCCACGCCTGGTTCGCCGGTTACGCCCCGTTTGATGACCCGGAAATTGTCGTTGTGGCTTTCGTGTATAATGGGAAAGAAGGTTCGACTTTCGCCGCGCCGATCGTGCGCCGGACGATGGAAGCCTATTTCTGCCTGAAAAATATCGACGCTGGAGAAGAGTGCGGCTTTTAGCCGGGCATGGCGGACGGATGGAAAAAACAGCACAGGCCGTACAGATCAAGGGCATCCGGGAAGGTTTGCTGGTTACGCTGGGTGAGGGCGACTGGCAGTCCATCTTTCAGCAATTGCTAGACCAGATAGAGCAAAACAGCGCTTTCTTTCAGGGGGCCAGGCTGGCGCTGGAGGTTGGCAACCGCGTGCTGCACGCCGCAGAGTTAGGGACATTAAGGGATCGACTGGCGGACCGCAATATAACCCTTTGGGCAGTTTTAAGCCAGAGCCTGGTAACCGAACAGACAGCGCAGATGCTTGGCCTGGCCACGCGGATTTCAACCCCCAGACCCGAAAGAACGATAAAACCGCTGGATACCAGCCTGGAAGGTGAGAATGCGGTCTTATTGCAGCGAACCCTGCGGTCCGGTTTCAGCGTATCCAGCCGCGGGCACGTTGTCGTCATCGGGGATGTCAATCCGGGGGCTGAAATCGTCGCCGGCGGCAGCGTGGTCGTGTGGGGAAAACTGAAAGGGAGCGTTCGCGCCGGGATTGAGGAAGAAGGGGCAGTGGTGTGCGCGCTGTTTATGGAACCTTCTTTATTGCGCATAGGCGAGATCGAAGCCAGCCGCAGCCCGGATAAAAAAGAACAAAATACGGTGATGGCGCTGGTCAAAGACAGCCAGATCGTATTTGAAACCTGGAAGATCAAATAATTCAGAATACGAGGTATTAAATGCCGGGAACCGTTGTAACCATTACATCAGGGAAAGGCGGGGTAGGAAAAACAACCACCACCGCAAATCTGGCTGTTTCTCTCGCGCTCGCCGGGGATAAAGTTGTCTGCATTGATGGCGATATCGGTTTGCGCAATCTGGATGTTGTCTTGGGGTTGGAAAACCGCATTGTCTACGACCTTGTAGATGTGGTCGAAGGGCGCTGCCGCTTGCGCCAGGCGATGATCCGCGATAAACGTCTGAATGAACTGTATCTGATCCCGGCCGCGCAGACCCGCGATAAAAGCGCCGTTTCGCCCAGCGATATGGTCCGCGTTTGCGACGAGCTGCGGCCTGAGTTCGACTGGATTCTGATCGATTCGCCCGCGGGAATCGAACGCGGATTTCGGAATGTGATCGCCCCGGCGGATCTGATTCTCGTCGTCACCAACCCGGAAGTGTCCGCGGTTCGCGACGCTGACCGCATCATAGGCTTGATCGAAGCCGAAGAAAAAGGTCCCGCGAAACTCATCCTGAACCGATTGAATATCAACATGGTGAAACGCGGTGATATGCTCACCGGTGAGGATGTGCTGGAATTGCTGGCCATCGAGTTAATCGGGATCATCCCGGAAGACGAAAGTGTGGTGGTCAGCACCAACCGCGGCCAGCCGGTTGCCCTGGACGATAAAACAAAAGCAGGAAAAGCTTTCCAGAATATCGCCCGGCGATTAAAGGGCGAGAAAGTGCCTTTCCTCAACTTAGATGAAAAATCTGATTTCTTCCACCGTTTATCCAAGATTTTCTCTGGAGGGGAATAACATGCCAGGCTGGATGGATCGGCTCACAGGGAAAGACCCTCAAAGCGCAAACGCGGCCAAGGAAAGGTTACGACTGGTGTTGATCCATGATCGCACGGATTTGAATTCCGAGGAGCTTGAACAGCTGAAGGATGATTTGCTGCGCGCGATATCGCGCTATGTCGAAATTGACCCTCAATCGGTCCGCATCCAGATGGCGCAGGATGGACGCGAGCAGCGTCTGGTCGCGGATATTCCAATTAAAGCCCCTCGGAAACGGAGGGCGGGCTAAAAGTTAACGGTATGCGGCGAACTGAATTATGGCGGCATTTTGACTTCTGGTTGTTAGGGGCCGTTGTCATCTTATCTGTATTCGGGGTGGTCATGATCCGCTCGGTGATCGCCGGCAATATTGACCTGGCGGGATATGACCGCCGTCAGGCGATTTTTGCCGCGATTGGTCTGGCGGTGATTCTCATCACGACCTTGATTGACTATCATCTCTGGTCAACCCTGGCTCAGCCGATGTACATCGTGGTTGTTGCCCTGTTGGTCGTGATTTTCTTAACTGGCCAGGCGAGGTTTGGTGCGGCCCGCTGGCTGAGTTTTGGGATTATTGATATTCAACCGGCAGAACTGGCGAAAATCGCCATGATCATGGTCCTGGCGGATTACTTCGCGCGCAATATCCATTCCGAAAAAAATCTGCGCTGGATTCTGCGCAGTTTCGCGATGACCGCTGCCGTGGTGGTCTGGATTTTACTGCAGCCGAATCTGAGCACATCCATTGTGATCATGGTCATGTGGGCTTCGATGCTGTGGATTAGCGGCCTGCCCCCAAAATATTTAATCATTTTTCTTTTGCTGGCTATCGTGGCCGCCGGGGCGCTCTTTCCCTTTTTGGAACAATACCAGCAAGAGCGGGTGATAAATTTTATTTTCCCGAATCCAAATGCGCGGCACGGTGATAACTACAACGTCGAGCAGGCGCGCATCACCATCGGTGATGGCGGGCTTCTTGGGCAGGGTTACGGAAGCGGCTCTCAGGTGCAGCTTCGCTTCCTCAAGGTTCGTCACACGGACTTTATTTTCGCCGCCATGGCGGAAGAGTTTGGATTTGTCGGAACGGTTGTGATTGTCGGCTTGCTGGTTTTTGTTATAATACGATGCCTGAGGGCTGCGCGTCTGGCTGCCGATCCATACGGGTCTTTAATTGCCTACGGGGTGGCGATTTTAATATTCTTTCAGACCAGCGTAAACATCGGGGTCAACCTGAACATCATCCCGGTTACCGGCCTGACTTTGCCGTTCATCAGTTACGGCGGCAGTTCGCTGGTCACGCTTTATTTCGCTGTCGGTTTGGTTGAGTCGGTCGCGGCCCGCAGAAAGACTACCGAAGATATAACTGGAGCTTAGATATGAGCATGGAAAAACCCGCCAGGGTACGTTTTGCCCCATCACCCACCGGGCATATGCATCTGGGCAGCGCCCGCACAGCTTTATACGATTATTTACTGGCCCGCAAAACAGGCGGGCAGTTTGTTTTGCGCATCGAGGATACCGATTTCAAACGCTACGTTCCCAGCGCGGAAGAAGAATTGATGAACGGGCTGCGCTGGTTAGGCCTGGACTGGGACGAAGGCCCGGATAAGGGAGGTCCGTACGGCCCTTACCGCCAGTCTGAGCGCAAGGAAATTTATTTGAAATACGCCGAGCAGTTGGTGGAAAGCGGCCAGGCCTATTACTGTTTTTGTTCTCCTGAGCGATTATCCAAATTGCGGGAAGAACAGCAGAAGCAAAAACAACCGCCGCTGTATGACGGTTTGTGCCGGGAAATACCGCTCGCTGAGGCTCGCAGGCGGGCGGCGGCAGGCGAAAAATACACCATCCGTTTTAAGACCCCGAAAAGCGGTGTCACGACGGTTCGCGATGCGCTGCGCGGCGAGATCACTGTTGAAAACCGAACCATTGACGATTATATTCTGGTCAAATCAGACGGCTGGGCGTTATATCATCTCGCCGCAATGGTTGATGATTATGAGATGAAAATCACCCACGTTATTCGCGGCTCCGAGTGGCTGCCGTCTTTACCCCTTCACGCCCTGATCATCCGCGCCTTTGGCTGGCCAGAACCGGAATGGGTTCACCTTTCCGTTTTCCTGAAGCCGAGCGGAAAAGGGAAAATGAGCAAACGCGAATCCGCCGAATTGATCAAAGACGGGCACTCCATTTTTGTGAAAGATCTTGAAGCCCTGGGTTACCTGCCCGAAGCTGTGGTCAACTGGGTCGCCTTAATGGGCTGGAGTTATGACGACCACACCGAGATCTTCAGCCTTTCCGACCTGGTGGAAAAATTCAGCCTCGATAAATTAAATCCCTCTCCGGCCGCGATAAATTTCACTAAATTTGACTATTTTAATGGTTATTACATCCGTTCATTGAGTGTGCCGGAGCTGGCGAAACGCGTCAAACCTTTCCTGACCGCTGCGGGGTATCAGGTGGATGATGACCGGCTTGAGAAAATTGTGCCGATCATTCAAGAGCGGTTAAACACCCTGGATGACAGCGTGGAAATGGCCGGTTTCTTCTTCAAGGATGAAGTGGTTCCGGCAGGGGAAGATCTGGTCGCCAAAGGGCTAACGCCGGCAGAATCCGCTGAACTGGCGGAACAGGCTTTGGAAATTATCCGGTCATTGCCCGAATTAACCGTGCATCAGGCGGAACAACCTTTACGCGCTCTGGTTGAGCGCAGCGGAAAAACCCCGCAACAGGTTTTTGGTATTATCCGCGTGGCGGTAACCGGTCAGCGGGTCAGCCCGCCGTTATTTGAAAGCATGGAAATTATTGGTAAAGAAATTGTAATAAAACGGATGGAAAATGCGGTAGCGGTATTAAAGAAACTGTCATAAAATCTCTGTGATCAGCTGTATACAGCGGGCTGTGGGCGGCAACCCGCTGATTTTCATTCTGGGAGGGATGATGCGGATAAAACTTGCTCACCAGGTGGTCAACACAACCAGCCTGAATCTTACCAATGCCCAGCGCTGGTTGTACGGGCTGGGAAATCTGGGCTGCTCGATTCCGTACCAGGCGGTTGGCGCAGTGCTGTTGTTTTTCTATGCGGATGTGCGCCATCTTAACCCGGTGTGGGCGGCAGCGGTCATGAGTTTTTATTCAATTTACAATGCGCTTAATAATCCGGTGGTCGGATATATCAGCGACCGCACCCGGTCGCGCTGGGGAAGAAGAATTCCCTACATTCTATTTGGCACTTTTCCCTACGCCTTACTTTTCGCCCTGCTTTTCTTCGCTCCGATGGACGGCCGGACGAATCCGGTCGGTTTATTGATCTATTTTGCTGTTGTTCTGTTCCTCTTTGAAACCCTGGCCACGCTGGTTCAGACAGCCTATTACGCTTTATTACCTGAGATGTTTGATGAATACAAAGACCGCACAGCTGTAGCGGTACGCATGAACATCTTCATGACGGTCGGGCTGCTCGCTGGCGCTGCCATGCCAACCTTGCTGGCAAAGTGGTGGGGCTGGCCGGTGATGGGGGCATTTCTGGGCGTACTTTCCGCCGCGGCATTGTTCCTCAGTTTACGCGGGATGTTTGAGCGCAGCAGTTCAGTGGAGGCGGCGAGCGTCAATGTCTGGGTCGCGCTCAAGGCGACGTTGTTCAACAAAAGTTTTCTGCTGGTCGTGATCGCCCAGGCGATGCGCCATTTTGCTACCGCCACGCTGTCCACCGGTATGGCTTTTTACACCAAGTACAGCCTTGGCGCGGATCCGGGTCTGACCTCCATCATCCTGGCAACCGCCTTTGTGGTGGCTGCCCTGGCGCTGTGGCCGTGGCAAAAATTGCTGGCAAACCGCCTGGAAGCCCGAACAACATTGATGATTGCCTATGCCGTGCTGGGCGTCTCGGTGCTGCCGCTGATGTTTGTCCAGACCATTCTCGCCGCTGTGCTGACCAGCGCTCTGGTCGGGGTCGGCCTGGCAGGTTTGTTATTGATGGGAGACGTGATCCTTTCGGATGTGATTGATGATGATGAAATAAAAACCGGGCAGCGCCGCGAGGGGATGTATTTTGGCATGGGCGGCTTTATTGTCACCCTCAGTTATGCGCTGTCTGCCCAGGTTTTTTCGTGGGTGAGTCAGCGCTTTGGCTACAATCCGCTGCTGGCGGTTCAGCCGGATAGTGTCGCCGAAGGATTCCGTTTCTTTATGTCCGTTCCGCCGGCGATCGGAGCTTTTCTGGCGGTTGTGGTGCTGTATTTTTATCCGCTGCACGGCGAGCGGTTAAAAGCCGTCAAATCCGCGCTAGCCCGAATCCGCGGATAAAACGATTTGAGGGTGAATACTGGACATTCGCGCGGCACGGTGGTAAAATATCGGTCGCAAGTTTGGGGGCTCGTCTAACGGCAGGACAGCAGACTCTGGATCTGTTTGTAGAGGTTCGAATCCTTTGCCCCCAGCCTGATATAAAAAAACCCGCGAAAGCGGGTTTTTTTTATTACTGCCCTGAGGTTAATATTTTTTTTATCTCTACATCTTCCAACAACTGGATCAAGGCTTTGCGCTGCATGCCAGGCAATGATTAGAAAGTTCACGCCTGCTGCTGGAGTACATCCTGCCGCGGTTTCGCGCTCGCTGAGAGATGGATGACCAGCACCGCCAGGAGACCCAGAGCGGCCGAAACCAGAAAGGTCGTCTTAAATCCAGCGCTGTCTGCCAGCCAGCCTCCGACAAGCGGGGCGAGAATCGCGCTGGGGGCGATGAATGTGTTCGACATGCCCACATAAGTTGGCCTTTCCTCTTCACTGCCAAAACTCATGGTATAGGCGATTCCAATGCTCCAGAAGGCGGTGCTGGCGATTCCATTAAGGATAAAAACCAGGAAGAATGTGCTGATCGAGGAGGCAAAATAAGCCAGGAGCGCGCTGGCCACACCGGACAAAGCGCCCAGTTCAAGTATCCACCGTTTCGACCAGTGATCGGCGAGCCAGCCGAGAACCGGATTTGACACCACCATGGTGATGAAAAGGACCGATGTCATGATGCCGGCTGTGCTTTCGGTCATTGACAAATGCTTTACTCCGTAGACCATGTAAAAGGCGAAAGCCATCATGCCAAATTGATACACCATCCGAGAAATTAAATACCAGAAAAACCGGTTATCTTTCTTGAGAATTCTGGTTACATCTTTAAAAATATTCAGGTTTTGCTCCTGAACTACCTGTTCCCGTTCCGGTTCTCTGGCCTGAGCCAGCATCAACCAGGAGACGATAAAGAATCCAACGGCGATAAAGAAACACAGCGCGAAATTGCCGGGAAAGGGCAGATGTTCCAGCAGATATCCCGCCGCCACTGCGCCGATGGAGGCCAGTAAATTTGCTGCTGCCGATTGCGCGCCGATAAATGTGGCAAAGGTGTCTGAAGGGATAATTTTGGCGACAAACACCTGCCAGGGATTGGCGGTAAAACCGGAGCCTAATCCCTGCCAGACCAGGAGGATGAATGCCAGCACCAGGGCAGCATCCTTACCAATGACGGGGATCAACAGCGCAACAAAGGCGAATCCCAGAAAGGGAAGGCGTTCATGAATCGAAACTTTGAGAACGGTGGGTTTTAAGACCTTTTTCTTGGCGATCCATCTCGCGGTAAATAACTGCGGCAGCTGCCAGCCCATGTTATGGATCGCCGGGATCAGGCCTACCAGCAGGGCGGAATCGGTTAAATTTGCAATGAATAAGGGCAGAATGGTCGTAAACGAAGCAAATCCCAGCGCAAAACCAAAGAAACCCCCGTCGAGGACATTGAAGATAAAATTGAATTTTAGATTTCGCGCGATAAAAGATTTTTCCATTTTTCTGACCGTTTTAAGCAAAACCCCGGGAAATCCGGGGTCAATGTCGCCTTTTAATTGGCTGAGATCGGTACCGGTTTAATATTCATCTTCTTCTTCGTCTTCATCCAGCCAGTCTTCTTCTTCGTCTTCAACTTCCTCTTCAACTTCTTCCCATTCATCCAGGCTGTCCTCATCCCAGCCAGCGTCCGCAGGCGTGTTTTCATTGGGAACATAAGTGGCGCACCCGGAATCCGGATCGAGTTCCACCTGGGCTGCGCTGCAATACCCCTCGTCTAGAAATGCGCAGTCAATATAATGGCAGCGAATCTTGGGCATTTTTTTCCTCCTATTGCCGTGATCTGATTTCCATCGGGGATTGCTTGAGGGCGGTCAGGCTCAGGATAAACAATCCCAGCATTGTACCTGCAGAAAGCAGGCAAAATGGGCAGACGGCATGAATCACAAACACTTCCACATAAGTCAGCAAACCAGAGATGATTACCCCAAAAAAGGTCATCGCGAATAACGCATACAGGCTGTATTTGCGTACCACAGTATACCGCTTTTCCAGCCAGACAGTCAGGATGATTGCCAGATACCCGACCGCGCCGATCAGCGCAACCGGGATTCCGAAGAATTCGGAATACGGGCTGTTATTCACTGTCCAGCAATCGCCAATTCCCGGGAGACACATCGCCTTGTTTTCGGTTATTTTTATGATGTAAAGATACAGCGAGGTTACCAGTCCGATCACAGCCAGGATGTTGGAAAGTTCGCGCCGTCTGATACGATGTTTCATTTCACCCGTCAATGAGCCAGGCAGTTATGGTTGCTCCGGCAGGAAGCGATTTTACCCCAGACGGCACAATCAGTAAAGCGTTTGATCGCACCAATGCGACCAGATTACCAGACCCCTGGTGCCCGCTTAATCTGGCGACCAGGCGGCTGCCGCGGTTCTCAAGGACCGCCCGGGCGTAGGTTTCGCGACCGTCCGTTTCCAGCGGTTCTTCCAGAACAGCGGTCACGCGCAAGGGAGTCGCGCCGCGTCTTCCAGCCAGCCGGTAAATCGCCGGAAGGACAAACAGCTGAAACCCGACAAAGGAAGAAACCGGGTTTCCGGGCAGCCCGATCAGCGGGCAGCCGTGGTAGTGGCCAAACGCGAGCGGTTTGCCAGGGCGGACGTTAACCCGCCAGAAGTTCAGCTCGCCGTTTTGCTCGATGACGGTGCGGACATAATCATATGCGCCGACAGACACGCCGGCGGAGGTGAGAATCAAGTCCGACCCCATCTCCAAAGCGTCATTCAGGCGGCTGGTGATCACCTGCGGGTCATCCGCTGCCGGGGGAAGTCTCAGTGCAACCGCCCCGGCTTTTTCCAGCAGCGCGGTCAGCGTGTACGTGTTTGACTCGCGGATTTTTCCCGGCTTCAGAGCCTCTTCCGGGGCGATGAGTTCATCTCCGGTGGCCAGGACGGCGATTTTGGGCTTTCGATAGACCAGCGGTTGAGCGTGTCCCAGCGTTGCCAGCAAACCCAGCGCCTGAGCCGAGATCGGCTGCCCGGCTTCCAGGGCCAGTTCCCCTCTTTTTATATCCTGCCCTTGCGGGCGGATTCCCTGCCCGGGCGAACCCTTTGTGAATATCGTGATAGCCGGACTTGACTGCGCGGCGTAACGATCCGGGTCGTAATCGGTATCTTCAATTGGAATTACACAGTCGCAGTCAGCCGGCACAGGCGCGCCTGTCATCACGCGGGCCGCGGTCCCGGGTTTGAGGGCTGCGGGCGGGACCGTTCCGGCAGCGATATCCATCACGACCGGAAGCGTTATTCCTTGCCGCTCCGCGGCTGTTTCAATGTCCGCAAGGTGAACCGCGAAACCGTCAACGCTGGAATTTGAAAAGGGAGGCAGGTCGTGATCAGCCTGGATGGATTCCGCCAGGATTCTGCCAGCGGCTGAACTTAATTCGACTCTTTCTGTGCCGAGCGGGGAGAGCGCGGCAGCGATTTTCTCTTGGGCTTCAATCACACTTAACATGGTTGGATTCATTAGGTCACCCAGGTTTCACCCGTTTGGCTTCCATGACATTGGGCAAAGTCTCAATGCGCGTCAACAGCCGGCTCAACTGGGCGATGTCTACCACCTCTACCAGTAATTTGATCGTCGCCAGGTTGTGGGTTACTTTCAAGGCGATATCCTTGAGATTGATATCTTCGGTGTTCAAGATATTCGAGATATCCGCCATCAACCCCTGGCGGTCGTAAGCCCGGATCTGTATCGCCACCGGGTAGGTGGTCTGGTGTTCCCCCCAGCTGACTTTTACGATCCGATCGCGGTCTTTCATGCGTAAGATGTTGGGGCAGTCCTGACGGTGAATGGTCGCGCCGCGTCCGCGGGTAATGTAGCCGATGATCGCGTCTCCCGGAGCCGGGTTGCAGCAGCGCGCAATCGAAGTCAGCAAACCTTTCAGACCCAGGACAACAACCTGAGTGCTGCCTGTTTTTTGCTCAATCGGCTGGTGGGGAATGGCCAGCAGGTCTTCTTCTTTCTCATTTTCAGACAGCAGGTTGATAATTTTCCCAAGCGAAAGATCGCCGCAGCCAAGGGCGACATACATTTCATCTTCGTTTTTAAGATCAAAAGTATGCGCCAGTTCGGTCAGGTTTACATCCTGTAAACCCAGCCGGCGCAGCTCCCTTTCCAGCATCAACTTGCCCTGAGCCAGATTCTGCTCGCGGTCTTCGCGCTTAAACCATAAGCGGATTTTTGACCTGGCCCGCTGCGTGCGAACCAGCATCAGATTAGAATTGAGCCAGTCGCGGCTGGGACCGCCGCGTTTTGCCGTCAGAATTTCGACCTGATCGCCGGTCTTCAGGGTGTAATCCAGGGTGACCAGTTTCCCGTTAACTTTTGCTCCGCGGCAGCGGTGGCCAATCTCGGTGTGGACGGAATAGGCGAAGTCAATCGGGGTAGCCCCGGCAGGCAGGTCAATGATGTCTCCGCGGGGGGTAAAGGCGTACACCCGGTCCTGGAAAACATCCGTCTTCATGCCGTCCACGAATTCCTGCGCGTCTTCCACATCCTGACGCCATTCCATCAATTTCTTTAACCACGTGACCCGCTGCTCGTAGGTATTCTCTCTTGAGCCTTTTTCCTTGTAAATCCAGTGCGCTGCGATGCCGTACTCCGCGTTCTGGTGCATTTCATGGGTGCGTATCTGAACCTCAAGAGGCTTCCCGTCGTCATAAATCACCGCCGTGTGGAGCGACTGATAAAAGTTATCTTTGGGCGCGGCGATATAGTCATCGAATTCGTGCGGGATCGGCCGCCAGTGGGTGTGAATGATCCCCAGCGCAGCATAACAGGAAGGGATATCCGGGACGATCAAGCGAAAACCGCGCAGATCGCGGACCATGTCAAAGGATTTCCCTTTTTCCATCATTTTTTTGTAAATCGAGTAAATGTGTTTGGGGCGGCCGGAAATTTCGCATTCAATCTCCGCCTCCTCCATCAGTTTGGAGATGCGCTGTTTGATCTCTTCAATTTGCCGTTCGCGGTCGGTGCGGCGTTCAGCCAGCTGCTCGGCGATTTCTTTATATTTTTCTGGCTGCGTGTAGCGGAAACCCAGATCTTCCAGCTCCCACTTGATTTGCCAGATGCCCAGGCGGTTCGCGAGGGGTGCAAATATATCCAGAGTCTCCTGAGCGATTCGCCGGCGTTTGGCTTCTGGCATGAAACCCAGCGTGCGCATATTGTGCAGCCGGTCTGCCAGCTTCACCAAAACCACGCGAATATCATCTCCCATCGCCATAAAAGTCTTGCGCAGGGTTTCGTTGACCAGATCTCTGCGGCGCGATCGTCCCAGCGGACCGGTTCCCAGGTCTTCATCATCCAGATATGCCGGTTCTTTTTCTTCAATCCCGTTGCTGTGTTGATCCCCGCGCGAGACCCTCGGCAGGTTGGTTAGTTTGGTGACCCCGTCCACCAGGGTCGCGATTTCCTGGCTGAAATCACGCTTGATATCTTCCAGGCTGACATCGGTGTCTTCCACCGTATCGTGCAGCAGTCCCGCCACAACAACACTTGGCGGGACCCGGAGTTCGGCTAATATTTTGGCGACAGCGACGCAGTGGGTAATATACGGTTCACCGCTGGCACGCTTTTGGTTTTCATGCGCCTTCTCAGCCAGCAGATAAGCGCGCTGAATCATCTCCCGGTCAACCGCTGTATACGTGTCCGGGAGGACATCCATCAGGTTCTGAATGCCTGTCGCTAGGGTGGCCATATTGTTCCTGCTAACTGTCAAGTATACCCGTTGTACCTTGAAGTTTCAACGCGCAGCGATGGATTGCACAGGCTAAACGGGGGTTTCCATCTGTTGGAGGAGATCTGCCAGCCGCACGGCTGCCAGGGAGGGAAGGTGATCGTCAGCGGCGCTGGTATCCATTTCACGGGTGATTTCGTTGGGAACGCAGATGCAGCGAATTCCCGCGCGTTTCGCGGCCAGAATCCCGTTAGGCGAATCTTCAAAAACCAGCGCCTGATCTTTTTCCAGCCCAATCGCCTTTAGTGCTTTCAGAAACAACTCGGGTTCTGGTTTAACCTGAGATACATCATCGGCAGTCAGAACCGCGTCGAAAAAATCCATTAGACCCAGGCGTGAAAGGTGCCCGCCAACCCAGGCGCGGTCTGAGCTGGAAGCGACCGCCGTCTTCAATCCCATGCGTTTCGCATCCTGCAGGTACTCGACCACCCCCGGGTAGATGCCCTTCTGGGTCTGCAGTTCCACGGCTCGCTGGTAGCGCCGGGTTTGAAGGTCCTGTTCCGGGAGGGGTAAACCGGTGATCTCTTTCAGATACGCCAGGGGGTCGAAACTGGTGCGGCCCGCGCCAATATAAGCGGTCCAGATGGATACCGGTAATTCTTTTCCAAATTCTTGAAATAACTCCAACCAGGATTGATATTCCGGTGTTTCAGTGTCTAAAATAATTCCGTCAAAGTCAAAGATTAATCCTCTAATCTGCATATACCCTCAACCTTTATCATTCAAACCTGCCGAAGTGCTATTGTAACGGTTTCAACGGATTCATGCAAATCAGGAGGAGCATGCTCGCTGCTCCTCCTGATTGATCGCGTGAGAGCGTTTATTTAAGTAATTCTTGCTGGCCAAAATCGCGGTACAGCGAAGTATAGCGCAGCACTTCATCATCTTCTGGCGTGGTTTGCTTGGATACCATGCGGGTCAACAATTCAGCCAGCCCGGGTGCCAGCATAAAACCCTGCCCGCAGGTGCCGACCGCCTGTAAGAAACCGGAAACTTCGCGCGTCCAATCGATGATGGGATATCCATCCGGCGTCATCGGGTACAATCCCCGCCAGGTGCGCCGAACGCGGATATTGCGTAAACGCGGCATGACTTCAACCATCCGTCTTGACACCATGGGTAGAAATTCGCTTGTCTCGCGGGTATCAAATCCCCAGATGTTTGGGCTGGGTGTGATGCAGAAGATGATTTGGCCGGTGAGGTGTTGGTAAAAGTAGAAATTTGATGATCCAGGCGCGGGGCGGATATCCACAATCATCGGGTCAAAGAACCGGGCGACAGGTTCGGTGATGGCCGCTTCGTGGGAATCCGGCCTGACCGGGATGGTGATCCCGGCCAGCTGGCCGATCTGGTCTGCCCAGGCTCCGGCCGCGTTGATCACCACATCTGCGCCGTATTCGCCGGCAGGCGTTTTCACCCCGACCACCCTGCCGCCGCGGATGACCAGTGCGGTCGCAGGCTCATTAAAATGAAATACCGCGCCGCGATCCAGCGCGTGGGTATAAAAAGAGTGAATCGCCAGAAGGGGCGAGGCGTTCCCGTCGTCCGGTGAGAAAGTGCCGCCGATGCATCCATTTGGGTTTAGATCTGGCACAATCTGGCGTATCTCGGCGCTGTCGTGCCACTGGATATTTAATCCCAGGGCGCGCTGTTTTTCCACCAGATCTTTCAGGGTTTTCTCTTCCTGTTCGCGGTAGGCGACAAACATATAGCCGCCTTTATACCATTCAATATCATCCCCGTATTCTTGCTGCCAGTTGGAAAATATCTCGATCGAACGCAGGCACAGGCGCACTTTGGCGGGATCCGAATGGGTGGCGCGGATGCCGCCAATGGCTTTTTTGTTTGACCCCTGACCAACACTTGGACCAGCATCCAGTACCAGGGTCTTGAAACCGGCTTTTGAAAGATAGAGAGCGGTCGGGGTGCCAATTGAACCGGCACCGATGATAATGACATCATAATGGGGCAGGGTGGCGTTCATCATCATCACTCCTTATTCACCATCGGCGGGTTTCAGACCGGCGAATTTCTCCAGCGGCACTTCAACAAACAGCGGTCGTTTGGTGTAATCCACAACTTTGTCGCTGGGAACCCCCTCCTCGCGGAAAAGGCGGTGAATCAGGGCATCACAGGTCTTCGCACCGCACGCGCCCATCCCGGCCCGGGTCACAATTTTTATTTCATTCATGTCTGTGTAGCCTTTCCGAATCAGGGCGCGGATTTCACCGGCGGTGATATGCTCGCAGCGGCAGACAATCGTGTCGTCCGACAGATGGGGGACGTACTCATCCATCGGTTCTGTGATGGCCTGGGTCTGGATGCGGATGCCGGCGATGCGCGGCGCAATATCGGCCGGCGCCTGAACCTGAACAATCATTGTGCGGTCGCTGGTGGGAATGGAATGCACGCCAATAATTTCAAGATCAGCGAGCGCGTTGCCTTCGGTATCCTCGACTGTGACCCGGTCGTCTTTGTGCAGCGCTTCGCGGGTAAATTCGTATGGGATGGATACCACCGGCAGGGTGGGGTTGGCGCGGTAGTCCACCAGGGTGATGGCAAGTCCCGGGCAGCCCGCCACGCAGCGCTCACAAACCTCGCAGCAGTAATTATTCCCGATAAATTTGGGGACGGAGCGAATATCGCTTTTATCGATCTCGATCAGCCCGTGGGAGCACAGACTGGAGCAGGGATCGCACGGTATTTCCTGAGTGCAGTGAATGACCGGGGCAACCCCGACGCCTGTTTCTGGTAGTTCCTCGTGGTGGGCAGGTCCGGGTCTGGATTTTAAGATTTCACCGGTTCGGTACCATTCTTTAGGTACCGGCTGGTCCTCTTTCCCCAGGCTGCGGGCGATTTCAAGCCCTTTGATTTTGCCGGAAAAGATCGCGGCGCTGGCTTCCGCGATTTCTTCCGCATCTCCCGCGACATAGGCTGGAAGGCCAAATTCCTGGGCTTTTTTATAAAACTCATCCACAGGGTCCAGACCGACGGCGATCAGGACGCTGTCGCAGGCAAATGATTTTTCCGTGCCAGACACGGGTTGAAATTCGCTGTCCACTTCCGCGATGGTGACCGATTCAACCCGGTCTTTGCCGTTCGCGGAAAGGATGGTGTGAGAAGTGTAAATGGGCACACCCATCCGGATCAATTTATCTTTATGGACTTTGTATCCACCGCATTCAGGCAGGGCTTCCACCAGCCCCACCACACCGATCCCGGCCTGCAGGGCGTGATACCCGGCGATTAAACCGACATTTCCACCGCCAACAATGAACAGTTTTTCCGCCGGTTTAACCAGGTCGCGGTTCACCAGAGTCTGGAACGCCCCGGCTCCGTACACGCCGGGCAGAGTATTGCCGCGAAAAGCCAGGAATTTTTCTCTTGCGCCGGTAGCGACCAGAATGATCTCCGGCTTAACCAGAATGTATTCTTCACCTTCTTTCAGAATCCCAACCTTACGGTCAGAAAATACCGCCAGGCAGGTGGAATGCAGCCAGATCTCTACCTCAGGAACGGCGCGCAATTCTTCTTCCAGCCGGGTGGCGATATCAATTCCCCGGGTACCGGCGTAAACAGCGTCCGTCGAACCGAAAAAACGGTGGGTTTGCAGCACCAGTTTTCCGCCAAGTCGGTGTTTGTCATCCACCAGCAGCGCTCGAATGCCGCGCCGGCCCAGTTCGATGGCTGCTGAAAGCCCGGCTGGCCCGCCGCCAACAATCAGCACCGGGATATCTATCTCGCGGATGGGGGCTGGATGGACTGGCGCAGCAGGGGATATTTTGGGCAGTTCCGGAAGCCCTTCAGCGGGAGACACGCGCATCTCCGGCTGGATCAACTCCATGCAGGATTTAACGGGCTTTCCATTAGCCATAACCATGCATTGCGAACATTGCCCGTTGGCGCAAAAAATACCGAGCGGTGAATGATCTTTTGGGTGGTAGCCGAAAATTCTGATGCCGTTTGCCATCAGGGCGGCCGCGATCGTTTCGCCCGCCCTCGCGGTTAATTTTTTGCCCTGCCAGGTAAATTCGATGGTTTTCTCTTCGGGTATGGGGAGGATGGGATGCTGCTTGATGCGAAAATCGGCCATTCGGATGTCCTTGTTGAGATGATATGAAACGAACCGTAGACCAGAATCACAAAAAACCCCGGAATAGAACCGGTAAATCACATGGATTGTAACAAATGCCAGGACGCTGCCATACTGTCTTTCGACCCGATTCTGACTCACGAGTGTCATGAAACAGAATGAATCAGAAAGATTGTGAATTGAGGCGCGGATTGGTGATAGAATCAGCTCATCCAAAAAGCAGGAGACAGATATGGTTCAGCGGATCGCAGTGTTAACCAGCGGCGGGGATGCTCCCGGGATGAATGCCGCAATCCGGGCCGTGGTGCGTACCGGTGTGTATTATGGCTGGGAGGTTTATGGTGTCCGTCAGGGATACGAGGGGCTGATCAATGGAAGTTTTCAACCGCTGGGCCATCGGGATGTCGGCGGAATTCTGAACCGCGGGGGAACCATCCTCGGCAGCGCTCGCTGCCCGGAGTTTAAAACGCCGGAAGGTCAGCGCAAAGCCATTCACAACTTGAACCGCGCGGGTGTGGACGCCCTGGTGGTGATCGGCGGCAACGGCAGCCAGACCGGTTCGCTGGCGCTGAAACAGCAGGGTTTCCCGGTGGTGGGGATCGCTTCGACCATTGACAACGATCTGGCCGGCTCTGATATCACCATTGGCGTAGACACCGCCCTGAATATCGCTCTGGAAGCCATTGACCGCTTGAAAATTACCGCTTCTTCCCATCAGCGCGCCTTCCTGGTCGAGGTCATGGGTCGGGGATGCGGATATCTGGCGCTGATGGCCGCGATCGCCGGCGGCGCAGAAGGGGTGGTGATCCCGGAAGTTCCCTTCGACCCGGAGGAACTGGCGGCGAAAATTGCGGACGCTTACAGGCGCGGAAAAGCCCACGCCATTGTGGTTGTGGCAGAAGGCGCCGAATACAACGGCAAGCGGCTTGAGGCTTATTTCGAACAGCATAAAGAACGCCTGGGATTCGACCTGCGCCTATCGGTGCTCGGCCATATTCAACGCGGCGGAGCGCCCGGGGCTTATGACCGCATCCTGGCCTCCCGGCTGGGGGCTGCGGCCACAGCCCAGATTGAAAAGGGAGAAACCGGCGTGCTGGTAGGCTGGGTGAAAGGGGCGCTGCATACCACCCCGCTGGAACTGGTCGCCGAGCAGAAAAAACAGCTCGACCTGGGATTGATCGAGCTGGCAAAAATTTTAGACTGACCCTTTCGCATCCTCCCGCAAACCAGGGAGGATGTTTTTATGATCCGTTGCGCGGGCTGCGCAGATAGGCTTCGATAAAGGCGTCGATTTCTCCGTTCAGGACAGCCGTGGTCGCGGAGGTTTCATACTCTGTGCGGTGGTCCTTCACCATCTGGTATGGATGAAGGACATAAGAACGAATTTGAGAACCCCACTCGATCTTTCGATATTCTCCCTTTAACTGATTGGTCTCCTGGACCTGCTGTTCTCTCATTAAATCCAGCAGCCTCGACCGCAGAACGCGCATCGCGTTTTCGCGATTTTGGGTTTGCGAACGCTCATTCTGGCAGGAGACCACAATTCCCGTCGGGATATGGGTGATGCGGATGGCTGTGCTGTTTTTCTGGACGTTCTGACCGCCTGCGCCAGAAGAACGGTAAATATCAATCTTGATATCATCCGGATTGATCTGCACGGTCGGGTCTTCAGCGGTGACTTCTGGCAGGACCTCAATCTGGGCAAAGGAGGTGTGCCGGCGGTGATTGGCATCAAAGGGAGAGATGCGAACCAGGCGGTGCACACCGTGTTCCGGTTTAAGATAGCCGTACGCATATGGACCGTTCACCGCGATCGTGCAGCTTTTTATCCCGGCTTCTTCGCCTTCGGTCAGGTCCAGGATTTCAACCTCGTAATTGCGCAGTTCAGCCCAACGCAGGTACATGCGCTGGAGCATGGCGGCCCAGTCTTGGGCTTCGGTTCCGCCCGCGCCGGCGTTGATCGACAGCAGGGCATTGCCGCGGTCATGCGGTCCGGAAAGCAGCGCGTTAATTTCCAGCCTGCTTAGTTCGCTGCTGATGGCTGCGGTTTCTTTCTCCAGATCAGCACGGATACTTTCATCACCGATTTCTGCCAGCTCAAGCGCGTCCTGGATCCTTTTTTCAATTCCCCGCCAGACAGCGATTTCATCTCTCAGGTCGGATAACGATTTTAACACCCGCTGGGCATTATCCCGGTCATTCCATAATTCAGGGTCCTCAGACCGCTGCTGAAGTTCGCTTAACTGTTTTTCCTTTCCGGGTAAGTCAAAGACGCTCCAGAAGTTGATGAATAATGCGTTTCTTTTCTTCTAATACCATGACGATGTCTTGCATTGGAGGTGCTCCTGTAAAAAAATTAACGGCTCAGCATGCCATCCACAAAGGCTTCGCGGTCAAACGGGGTCAGATCTTCGGGTTTTTCACCCAGACCGGCGAAAAGAATCGGCAGGCCTAGGTTTTTTTGAATGGAAAACGCCATTCCGCCTTTTGCCGACGTGTCGAGCTTTGCCAGAATGACCCCGGTCACCTGAACAGCCTCTTTGAATGCCCGGGCCTGGTTCAGCGCGTTTTGGCCGGTGGTGCTGTCCAGCACCAGCCATACTGCGTGAGGCGCGCCGGGCAGGGCTTTGCCCACCACGCGGTAAACCTTCTTAAGTTCTTCCATCAGGTTATAGCGGGTATGCAAACGACCGGCTGTGTCAATCAGGCACAAATCGGCTTTGCGCGCCACGGCTGCCTGGACAGAATCATAAGCCACCGCGCCGGGATCCGCTTCCGGGGCGCCAGCGATGACGGGAAGGCCGAGCCGGTCTCCCCAGACCTGCAGCTGATCAACAGCTGCGGCGCGGAAGGTATCCGCGGCAGACAGCAGCACTTTTTTCCCCTGCTGGCTGAACCGTTTTCCAAGCTTAGCGCAGGTGGTGGTTTTCCCAGATCCGTTCACGCCAACCAGCAGGATGACCGCGGGCGTGTGGGCTGAAAAATCGGGGAAGACCGGCGCGTCTAAACGGTTGATTAATTCCTGGCGAAGCAGCTGCTCAAACTCGTCGGATCGGGTGATCCCCTGGCGGTTTACCTGCTGCTTCAAATTGTTCAGGATGTCGCTGGCTGCGTCCACTCCGAGATCAGCCTGGATGAGCAGTGCTTCCAGTTCATCCCAGGTATCCGCGGTGATATCACTGGCGCCAAATATCTGGGCAATTTTGCCGAAGGTTGCTTTGCGAGTGCGCTGCAACCCGTCGATCCATTTATTGATCAGGTCTGCCATAGGACTGGATTATACCATCGCAATTGATCGGTTTATTTTTTGCGCGCCTGCGTTGCCAGCTGCCCGCAGCCTGCCTGCATATCAATTCCGCGGCGAAGCCGAATGGTGCAGGGGACCTCGTGCGCCTGAAGCGTTTGTTGAAACGCAAGCGCGCGCTCGCGGGTCGTCGCTTGGCCTGAATAACCATCCGTCGGGTTCAGCGGGATCACGTTGACGTGGCAAAGCATCCCCTCCAGAAGACTGGCCAGTTCTTCAGCGTGCCGCGGGGTGTCGTTGACCCCCTGAATCAGCGCCCACTCAAATGTGATCCTGCGGTTGGTCGCCTGAATATACTCCCGACAGGCCGTCATTAATTCACTGAGCGGATATTTTTTATTGATGGGCAGCAGGGAAGAGCGTAATTCATTATTGGCCGCATGCAGGCTGATCGCCAAATTAACCTGTCGGCCTTCCGCGGCAAAGCGGCGGATTCCAGGGACAAGGCCAACGGTTGAGACGGTGAAACGCCTCGCGCCCAGATTCATCCCCTGAGGATGGTTCAGGCGGTCGATCGCAGCCATTACTGCCTCGTAATTATGAAAAGGCTCGCCCATCCCCATCACCACGATGTTGGTGACCGCTTCACCAACCGCGCGAAGCTGGCGAGCGTAATACAAAACCTGCTCAACTATCTCACCGCTGGACAGGTGGCGTTGAAAACCCATGGCGCCGGTAGCGCAAAATATGCAGCCCATCAAGCAGCCTGCCTGGCTGGATATGCACAGAGTGCGGCGCTGATCATACAGCATCATCACGGCTTCGATCGCCTTCTCATCCGGCAGGGTAAAAAGGGTCTTGGTCGTTTCGCCGTCGCTGGATTTTTTTACCGCGCCGGCTGTCAGGTGGGAGAAGGAGAAGGTTTCCGCCAGGCGGGTTCGCAGTGCGTGGGGTAAACTGGTGAATTCCTGCGGGCTATTCCACAGCTGTTGATATAGACCGGTCCAGATCTGAGACGCGCGGTAACGCGGTTCCCCCCAATCGATCAGGATTTTCTCCAGCGCCTCAAGGTCCAGGTCGTAAATCAGCGCTTGATCGGAATCATTCATCCAGTAAATCCTGCAGGCTGTCCGCGACAATATCCGGCTGGTAAGAGAGCGAGGCCAAGTCGGCTCGCTGGCTCACACCGGTAAGAACCAGGGCAGTCTTACATCCGGCGTTGATGCCTCCCAGAATATCCGTGTCGAGCCGGTCGCCGACTGCCAGGACGCGGTCCGGCGGCATCCCCAGAGCGGCAATGGCGGTATCGTACAATCCGGGGTAGGGTTTCCCGGCATAGACCGGTTCGGTTTCGCTGGCGGCTGCCACGGCGGCGATGACCGTGCCAGCGCCGGGCAGCAGCCCATCCGGGGCCGGAAATGTTTTATCCGGATTGGTGGCGATAAAGAATGACCCGCCGCGAATAAACCGCATCGCCAGCGTAAGTTTTTGATAGGTTAACTGGCGGTCTAAACCGACCACAACCGCAGCCGGATCGCTGTCGCTGACGGTAAAACCGGCGGCTTCAATCGCCTGATGCAGTCCAATTTCCCCGAGAATAAAAACCCTGGAACCTTTGGGAAAGCGTTGTTTTAATAATTCCGCGACCGCCATCCCGGAATTAATGATTCTGGATGGGTCAACCCGGGCGCCCATTTTGGATAATTTTTCAGCCACGTCTTCCGGGCTGCGCGTGGCGTTGTTGGTCGCCAGAATATACGGTTTTCGGATCTCGTCCATCCGCCGAAATATCCATTCAAGGTCGCCGATTGGTTGGTCGCCGCGATAGAGGACGCCGTCCATATCCAGAATCAGTCCATCCACATTGTTTAATATTGGATATCTCATTGATCCTCTCCAAAAGTTTAGCCGGAAGGCAGTGCTTCCGGCTTGATTGTATCATTTATCCGCCAATCAAATTACTTGGTCGTGGTTAAAACCTGATCCACCAGCCCGTAATCCACCGCTGCCTGGGCGTCCAGGTAGAAATCGCGTTCGGTGTCGCGCGTAATTTCTTCCAGGGTTTTGCCGGTGCTTTCTGAGAGAATGGCGGTCAGTCGGGATTTCAGGCGCAGGATTTCTTTCGCCTGAATTTCAATGTCGGAAGCCTGACCTTGAGCGCCGCCGAGCGGCTGATGCATGTGGATGGTGGCATGCGGCAGGGCATATCGTTTGCCTTTGGTACCGGCCGCCAGCAGTACCGTGCCAAAGGAGGCCGCCAGCCCGACGGCGACAGTGCTGATTTTATTGGGAACCATCTTCATGGTGTCATAAATTGCCATACCGGCATAGATGTGTCCGCCGGGCGAATTGATGTACATCTGAATGTCGGCATCCGGATCTTCGTGGCTGAGGTAGAGCAGCTGGGCAACGATCACATTCGCGACCTGATCATCAATCGGGGTTCCCAGGAAAATTATCCGCGATTTGAGCAGCAGCGAATAGATGTCATAAGCCCGTTCTCCGCGGCCGGAAGATTCGATTACCATCGGAATGACAGAACGAAAGTCGGTGTTCATGGTATCTCCTTATTTTTCCGTTTCAGGAGCGTTTGCCTCTACCTTGCTTTCTGCTTCCGCGTCCGCTTTCTTGGCTTTCTTTTTCGCCGGTTTATCCGCGGGTTTTTCTTCAGATTTGATTTCCTCACCGGTCGCGATTGCCTTTAACCGTTCCAGGGTGCGTTTGCTCATCAGCCGGGTGGCTGCCTGCATGGCAATGGCATTGGCCAGACGCTCATTAGACATTTTACGCCTTAACTGGCGCATGTCAGTGGTTGCCTGGATATCGTACAAGGTTTTGTTAAACTCGTTTTCCAGATCTTCTTTCGGCAGTTCAATTTTCTCTTCATGCGAGAGCTGATCCAGCACCAGTGAGCGTTCCAGACGTTTGGCTGCCGCGGGTTTGATCTGTTCATTCAAGAAAATCTCGCGGTCTTTGTTGATCAGTTTCAGATAGGTATCGAAATCCAGCTTTTGAGCTGCCAGGTCGTCTGCCAGTGAGTGGAGGACCGATTCCATCTCGTCCTCCAGCACCTGCGGCGGGTACTGGATTGTGCTGATGCCAATCAGTTCATCCACCAGTTCGTCATAATATTTGCGGTCGTATTCTTCTTTTTTCCCGGCTTCCAGGCGTTCGCGGATGGATTTCTTTAATTCGTCAATCGATTCAACATTTCCGGCTGTCTGAGCAAATTCATTATCCAGTTCGGGCAAATGCAGGGCTTTAACGCTTTCAATCTGAACATGCAGCGCCACTTCCTTCCCCTGCAAGTCTTCGCTGCCTTCGTCTTTTTTGAATTTGTGTTTGATCGTCTTTTCTTCTTTAGCACTTAATCCGATCAATTCTTTACTAAAACCCGGGTAAGGCCAGCTGTCTTCCTGGATCGTGTTTTCACCCACGATCGTCTGCATGGGCGCTTCTTTGATCACTTCGGCGTCCTCGCCCTCAGCGGGTTTGGTCAGCGTGCCTTTCAACCGCAGGTAGACCAGATCACCTTTTTCAATCGGGCGCTCCACCGGTTCAGCGGTCGCGAAGCTGGTCTGCAGCCGCTTGAGGAAGGATTCGACTTCATCCTCTGTAACAGGATCGGGGCGATATTCTTTGCGCAGCTTGCGGTAATCGCCAAGTTTTACCACTGGAGACATGGGGATAATAAATGAAAACTTGGGCGGTTCAGCGGAAATGATCTTTTCCAGGGACCCCGGACCGGCGGGATCAACTTTTGATTCTTTAACAACTTCTGGATAAACATCATCCACCATTAACTCAACCGCCTGTTTCTCGATGGCTTCATCACCATATAAACGGCGGACGATATCATAGGGGGCTTTGCCAGGGCGAAAGCCGTGGATCTTCGAATTTTCAGAGATTTTTCGGGCTGCCTGGCGTTTATATTTTTCCAGGCTTCCGGATTCAAATTCAGCCACAACAGTCATCTGGTGGTCGTCGCGGGGGGTGGTTTCGATCTTCAAGGGTTGCTTCCTCTAAACGTGGTATTTTGACTGGTGGGGAAAGAGGGGGTCGAACCCTCACGCCTCTCGGCACATGATCCTAAGTCATGCCTGTCTGCCAGTTCCAGCATTTCCCCAGACCGGTCAAATTATAAGCGCAAGGGGGATGGTCGTCAATAATGGGATATAATAGCCCCCTTGAGGCATGTTCCTCACTGGAGGTATGATTGAGCCGTGTGATTAAACTGGAATCAGCTGGAAAAGACCGCACGCGGTTAAGCAAGACCCTGGTGCTGGCGCTGCGCGCCCTCATGCGCCAGCAGGAGGCTGATGATCTCACCCGCGACTTAACCGCTTACATCATCCTGGCTTTAAGCGAAATTGGCGCCACGATTGAGCCCTCGGTTCAAGCCTGGGAAAAGCGCGGTTACTGGGTAAAAGCGGACCGTTTTCGGATGGAATGGGAGTGGGTCATTCCGCTGGCTCAGAAGATGCGCCAGGCTTTGCTGGAGGAAAACTGGGCGGTGGTGGCAGAATCCTCTGCCGCCCTGGCGGGCAGGCTGGTGAAAGTCAATGTGCCCGAGCGCAACCGGTTGGGCGAACCCTGGCACGGGGCATATCAACAGCTGATCGCGGCCGGTTAATCTGGAAGTTCAACCCAGATGAAGCCGTCTTCCCGTCGAACCGGGTAGGTCTTCAGCGGTTTCTCTTTGCTGACATTTGCCAGCATTTTGCCAATTCCCGGCGGCCAGTTCGACCAGGCGGCAGGCGTCCCGTCTTCAAGGTGAAATTCCGATCGGTGCCAGTTGCAAACAATCGTGTTTTGATCGGTTACCTTTCCATTCTGCAGGGGGAGATTCAGGTGGGGGCACTGATTGGCTACCCCGTAGACTTTTTCTCTGGTGGCAATTAGCAGGATGTCATTGCCGCCGATTTTTACCACCTTTCTTCCGGTGAGCGCCAGTTCACTTTCAGCGATTGCTTTTTCCCAGGCCATGTTTTTCCTCCTTGCTTATAGTTAAGGTTAATGAAATTTGCGAAAAATTCAACCCGGTGTATAAAAAAGCCCCGGGGATCACCTCGGGGCTTCACACTACAACCGATTTTCAGGCTTTTTTCTTCAGAATAATGCGGGCATCCACAACTTTTACCCCTTTGCCTTCTTCATAGACCAGCACGGGGTTGGCGTCCGATTCCGAGATTTCATCCTGAAGCTGGATGATCATGGAGGAGTACCGGCAGATCACATCCGCCAGAGCCTCGCGGTCGCGCGGAGCCTCACCGCGCACGCCGGCCAGGATGGGCGCGCCGCGAATTTCAGAGAACATGCGCAGGGCTTGATTCTGCGAGACGGGGGCCACCCGGAAAGTGACATCCTTGAGCACTTCCACAAAAATACCGCCCAGGCCAAACATCATGGTTGGGCCAAAGGTCGGGTCGTTTACCGATCCCAGAATGACTTCGGTGCCCCAGGGTGCCATTTCCTGAACCGCGATGCCGTGAATATTGGCGTTGGCTTTGTAGGCTTTGGCGTTCTTCAGGATCGTCTGGTAGGCATCCCGCGCAGCGGCTTCATCCTTGATGTTGACTTTAACCCCGCCCGCATCCGATTTATGCAGGATATCCGGCGAGACGATTTTCATAACCACCGGGAAACCAATTTTCTTCGCCAGCGCGACGGCTTCATCTTCCGTTTTCGCCAGCTCGGTGGCGGTCACGGGCAGGCCGTAGATGCTAAAGACCTGTTTGGCTTCGATTTCCGTCAGCGAGTCGCGGCCTTCCGTGCGCGCCTTGTTGATAATTTCCACCGCCTGTTCATACTGGAAGCCTTCGCAGCTGATGGGCGCTTCGTTAACGATTTCTTTCATCTTGTAAAACTCGCGCAGGGCAGCGATTGCGTTAATGGCCAGATCCGGCGCGCCGTAGGCGGGAATACCGTGGTCAACCAGCCAGCGCATCGCGTTCACCGAGCGCTCGCCGCCCACGAAAGATACTGTGACCGGCTTGCCTTTAACACCCGAATCATCCACCGCTTTCTTAATGCTCTGGGCAATCTCCAGCGGATTGGTCATGGCGGTTTCGCAATACAGAACCACCAGCCCGTCCACCCACTTGTGAGCGTAAGAGAATTTGGTGGTGGCGTAATACCACTCGTTGCCAGCCATACCGGTCATATCCACCGGGTTTTTCGCCGAGCCGAATTCAGGCATGTGTTTCTTTAATTCAGCCTGCACATCAGCCGGAGCGAACTTGAGCGGCACGCCGTATTTTTCGGCCGCATCGGTCGCCAGCACCCCGACACCGCCGCCGTTGGTCAGAACAAGTAAATTTTCGCCCTTCATTGGCGGCTGAAGCGAGAGCGCGAGGGATCGGTCGAACAGGTCATCCAGGTCAGCAGCCTGGATAACGCCCGCCTGCTGGAAGGCCGCACCGTATACTTTGGCAGCGCCGGCCAGTGAACCGGTGTGAGAAGCGGCAGCGGCAGCGCCGTGCGCCGATACGCCGGATTTCAGAGCGATAATCGGCTTGCTGGCTTTCTGGCAGGCTTCGATAAAGGTGCGCCCGTCTTTAAAACCTTCGACGTACATGGAAATGCAGCTGGTATTTTCATCTTTATCCAGCCAGGTCACCAGGTCGGCAAAGTCAATATCGGCCATGTTGCCGATCGAGATCAATTTGTCAAACCCAACCCCGCGGATATAGGAGGAAGCGTCAATCGCGATCAGCAGAGCGCCGGACTGTGAAATCAGAGAGGATTTACCTTCCAGCGGCAGGAACGGGGCGAACGAGCCGTTGAATTTTTCAGAGTTGGAGCAAATACCAACAATATTGGGGCCAAGGATGCGGCTTCCGTATTTATGGGCCGTTTCCACCATCTTTTCTTCCAGTTCTTTGTCGCCCACTTCCGAAAAGCCCGAAGTAATGATAATCAGGTTTTTAATGCCTTTACGGCCGCATTCGTCAACCACATCCAGGCAGAATTTCGCCGGAACAGTGATGATGGCAGCATCGGCGGCTTCAGGAATGCTGGTTACATTCGGGTAGACTTTATAACCAAGAATTTCTGTGGCGTTGGGGTTAATCGGATAAACCGCGCCCTTATAACCGTCTTTTTGCAGGTTTTGAATAACCGTGTAGCCAATTTTGCCGGGAGTGGCGGATGCGCCGACAACCGCAACGCTTTTGGGCTTCATCAAGCCGTCTAAAGAATCGAGTTTCACAGTAAATCCTCCTGAGCAGAAATATTGAATGACAGGGCAGGTGAAGAGAAAAAGCCATCTATGATGTCAAAGTACACCAGAGATGGCTTATTGATAACCGGGCTATCGTCCTTTCGTGTAACGCGTTCAATTGTCTGACGATCATTCATTATGGCTATATTTTAGCCAAAAACTTGTAAACAAAAGTCCTGATTTCTGTGAATATTATCATATTTCAAGACTTGAATGCGCCTGACTTCAGGCCGCCTGGCCTCTGGTTAAAGCTTCTGGATTCACGCAGTGGGGCATGGGTTCGCCTTTCAGGCCGGCGATTAAGTTCTGGACGGCGAGCAGCGCCATCTTCTGCCGCGTTACCGTGGAAGCTGAGGCGATGTGCGGGGTGATGATCACATTTGGCAGGTTCAGGAGGGGCGAGGAGGGATCGATCGGTTCGGGGTCGGTTACATCCAGCCCGGCCCCGGCGAGGCGCCCCTCTTTGAGTGAATGATAGAGCGCTTCCTGATCCACCATACCGCCGCGGGCGGTGTTGATCAAAATCGCGCCGGGTTTGACCTTCCCCAAAGTTTCGGAATTAATCATCCTGCGGGTCGATTCGGAGAGATAAGCATGCAGGCTGATAAAATCCGCGCTGCTGAGGAGATCATCCAGGCTGGCATACTGAACCCCCAGCTGAGCTTCCAGTTCGGGATGGCGGTCGGGATCGTGGTAGAGGATCCGCATCGAGAAGCCGGCGGCGCGCCGGGCTACCGCCTGGCCAATGCGGCCAAAGCCGATGATGCCCAGAGTCGCGCCGTAGACTTCCTGACCGCAGAGGACGAACGGCCCCCAGGGACGCCAGATTCCCTTCTGGACTTCCTGGTGCGCTTCCACGACCCGGCGCGCCACGGCCATTAATAAAGCCCAGGCCATGTCTGCGGTGGTCTCGGTCAAGACGCCCGGGGTATGACCCACAGCGATTCCCCGCTGCGTGGCAGCAGGAATATGGATGTTATCGTATCCCACAGCCATCTGACTGATCGCCCGGAACCGGGGGCCTGCCGCCGCGATGACTTCCGCGTCGATCGGGTCAGTCAGCATGGTCAGCATGGCGTCCAGATCGCCGATGCGGCGAAGGATCTCGCTTTTTGGCGGGGGAGTCTCCAGCGGCCAGACCTCTACTTCACAGTAAGGCTTGAGGGCGTCCAGCGCCTCCGGCGGGAGCGCCCGGGTAATCCACACTTTGGTCATATTTCTCCTCAGAAATCGCGGATGCCCGAATTTTCGGGCATCCATTAAACCTCATTTCTGGTACCGCTGAATGATGGCCGGGAGCAGATATTCTTTGAAGGCGCGCTCCTGGTCGTAATCCGGCTTCCAGCCCCAGTCGCGCCGGGCGGCGCTGTCATCCACATCCGCCGGCCAGGAATCGACAATCCCCTGGCGGGCTGCGTGCGGCGCGAAGGTGATTTCCGCGCCGGGGAACGCCCCGAGCACAATTTCTCGCAGCTCCGCTGCTGACGGGCTGAACGAGGTGACGTTGTATACCAGCTGGCTGAGCTTCTCGCGCGGGGCGGCTTCCAGTTCTATTAACGCTTTCACCGCGTCCGGCATCGCCATAAAGGGCAGGCGGGCATCCGGGCGGACAAAACAGGCGTACGGGATGCCCTGCGCGGCCGCATGAAGCATTTCCGGGCCGTAATCGCTGGTGCCGCCGGTTGGGACGGTTTGCGCTGAAATCAAACCTGGAAAGCGAATGGCGCGAAAATCGAGGCTGTTGCGCGCCCGGTCGGCGGCCAGCTGGCGGTAATGATTGGAATAGTAGCGCCCAAGGTGTTCGCAGTACAGTTTATTGATACCGTACATGGTGGTCGGGTTGCAAAAATCTTGCTCTTTAACCTTTCCAGCCGAGTTTTTGACTTCCAGCGAGGGCAGGCCGTAAGCAGCGATAGAGGAGGGGTAGAGGAATTTCACCGGCTGCCCCTGCCATTGCGCCTGTTCATTCGCCAGCCGCAGCAGGTTCAGAGTCCCTTCTACGTTGACCCGGTGGGCAGCTTCGGGGTTGTATTCCGCTTTTGTCGAAAGGATCGAAGCCAGATGGTATATGGTGCGAATATCATATTCCGCCACCAGCCGGCCCAGCAGCATGCCATCCAGAATATCCCCCTGAACAAAACGCACACAATACTTGCGGATCGATTCATCCAGCGGAACCACATCGATGGCGACGATCTGCATTCCGCAGGTCTCGCCAAGATATTCAATTAAGCCGTGTCCGATTTCACCATTCGCTCCGGTGATCAAAACGACTTCTTTTCGCATGGATCGGTCTCCTCGAGTTGGTAGGTTAATTGCAGCAGGCTGCAAAATAATTGTACAGCGTTCAATTTGGTCGAGAGAATGCCATTTATCTTAAAAAAGACCTGTAATATTCATTACAGGTCTTTAATGCTTACTGGTTATTCAACGTACTTGATTCCGTGGGCTTCCAGATATTTTTTCTCTTTCTCCTGATGAATTTTCCCAAGCGCTGCCTTTACCTTATCCCAGGCAGGTCCAGCCAGGGGGTACCAGTTCATGGCCAGCAAAGAGATCAGCAGCAGGGCGGCCGGGATGGCTGTCCAGGCGACCAGGATGCCGGTTTGCGCCAGAGCGGGCTGGGCTCCCTTGGCGAGATCAGCCTGGTAGCCAAACATACTCAGAATCCAAAGGAATGCGCTTTGCGCCAGACTGATCGCAGGTTTGGTGACAAAACTGTTAATCCCGGCGTACATGCCTTCGCGGCGCAGCCCTGTGCGGTCTTCGTCATTGTCAATCACATCCCCGTTCATGATCGGGATCAGATACATCCCGCCTGAAAATCCAACCCCGACAAACAGAAAACCGAGTACAGCCGCCGGCAGGACGGCCCCCAGCGACAGCAGGATCAGGCAGCCTGCCGCAAAAATTCCCAGCCAGACCATCAGGCAGCGTTTCACTCCCCAGCGGTCGCGCATTTTCACCCACAGGAATATGCCAGCGACGATGCCGACCGCCAGGCCGATATAAATCGGTAAGCCGTTATCGCGCATGACCTCATCAAAATAATATGCCACGCCCTGCATCAGGGAGGTCTGGATGTAGATAACCGTGAAACTCACCACCAGGAAAATAATAAAGGCTTTGTTTTTCAGACTTTCTTTGAAGGCGGTCAAAAATGGGGGCTGCTGCTCTTCCTGCTGAAAATGCTTTTCTTCGTAGAAAAAAGTTGAAACGGCGATGATGATTCCCATCACGACCGCCATCGCAATCAGAATGGTGCGGAAACCGGTTGGGTCGTCTCCGGGACCTGGCTGAATGAACGCGATGATAAATGGCAGGATATTGGGGAAGATCATAAACAGAATCTTCCAGATAAAGATACTCGACCGCGCTTTGTTGGAAACCGCCATCTCATACGGCATGATGTAAATGCTGGTGGCGATGGCCGTGTATAAAATGTCGTATAGGAAAAGCGCGATGGTGAACTGCAGGAACATTCCGAGCTGGGTGGTGGTGATTGGAATCCAGAAAGCAATAAAGGAAAGCACAAAGAAAGGAGCGCCGTAGCGGATATAGGGCTTGCGGCGGCCAATTTTGCTTTTTGTGCGGTCGGAGATATACCCAAAGAGCGGATCGTTGACAGCGTTCCAGATGCCAAACAGCAGCCAGCCAAGGCTGATCCAGTCCCAGGTGAGTCCCATCACCCGCAGGAAATAATACGTCAGCGCGCCGCCTCCAATGACCGTTTGCAGGATTGCCGCGGCCGAGTCTGCCGCGGAAATCCAGATGCGGCTTTTCAGGGGAACTTTTTCTTCCACCAACAATGGGGTTGCAGATTGAGTCATTTCTCCCTCCACAAAGGTGATTGATAAAAGGCGGGGGTTCATCCCGGCCCCCCGGATGAACCCCCGCAGTTTTTAGAATGCGCAGCCCATGGAAATTTTTTTCCTCACTGCCCGGGCGAGCTAAGAATTAAGCCTGGGCAGGTTTCTGCCCGCGAAACCAGTTCTTCCATTCTTTGTTTTCCCAGACCACCAGAATTGGTGCGGCGACAAAGATGGATGAATAGGTACCGCTGAGCAAACCGACCAGCAGGATTACCGCGAATTCGCGCAGGGTCACGCCGCCAAACAACGCCAGCGCCAGCAGCATGAATTCCACGGTCATTAACTGGGTGTTGATCGAGCGCTGCAGAGTCTGGACGATCGAATGGTTCGCCAGGGTCTCGAACGGCAGCTTGCGGTAGATATTGGAATTCTCGCGAATGCGGTCAAAAACCACAATCTTATCCTGGACGGAGAAACCGATGACGGTGAGCAGCGCGGTCAGGAACAGTGAATCAACCTGCCAGCCAAACAATTTGCCGCCGATCGCTGCCAGGCTCAGCACCACCAGAACATCATGCGCCATGGCGATCACCGCGCAAATCCCGTAGCGGAACGCGTGGGGAATGCCGCGAAAAGCCAGACTGATGTAAATGATCACGCCCAGCGCGGCCAGCCCCACCGCCTGCGCGGCCCGATTGGTAACCTGCTGGCTGATGGTCGCGCCAACAGTGTCAAAGCGGTGCACCGTGATTTTGTCGTTCAAAGCCGCTTCCATATCCGCGATGATGGTTTCGCGGTCGCTGTCGCTCAAAGAAGCGGAGCGGATGATGAGGCGGTCTTCACCGGCGCGGGTGATCTGAGCGTCTGTGATGCCTTTGCTGTCATAGATAGATTTGATTTCAGCGGTTGATGGGACTTTCCCGGAAGCGAACGAAATCTCCAGCAGCGTACCGCCTTTGAAATCGATGGCCAGGTTAAACCCGCCGCCAAAAATCAACACCAGCATGCCCGGGATGATCAGCAGGGCTGAAAAGATAAAGAAAAAGTAACGTTTTCCTAGAATATTCATCGCTAAATCTTCCTGTTAGATGCCAAACCAGAATTCTTTTTTGGCGTTTTTGACAAAATCTACCGCGATGGTTAGCAGATTGCGGCTGACAAACACGGCCGTGAAGACTGAAACCACCACACCAATCGCCAGGGTGAGGGCAAAGCCTTTTACGATGGTCGCCCCGTAGGCAGAGCCAAACCAGAACAGGATCAGCGAAGTAATAATCGTGGCAATGTTCGAATCGCGGATGGAAGACCAGGCGCGCTTAAATCCCAGTTCAATCGCCTGGGTCATCGAGCGCCCGTTGCGCAGCTCTTCTTTCAAACGCTCAAAAATGAGGATATTGGCGTCCAGGGCTGAACCGGTACTGAGCAGGAAACCAGCGATGCCGGGCAGGGTCAGTGTAACCGGAATGAGTTTAAAGAGCGCGAAGGTGATGCCAGCGTAAATCGCGATCGCAATCACGGCGACAACACCCGGAAGGCGGTAGTAGATGATCATAAAGAGCGCAACAATGATGAACCCGATCACGCCGGCTAACAGGGATTTGTTCAGCGAATCAGCGCCGAGGGTCGGACCAATCACGCGGCTTTCAACCACTTCCAGCGCGACCGGCAGGCGCCCGTAGCGCAGGGTAATCGCCAGATTGTTGGCTTCATCAATTGTGAAATTGCCGCTAATTTGCCCTTCACCCTTGGTGATCGCCGTGCTGATAGTCGGGGCGGAGATCACGGTACCGTCCAGGACGATGGCCAGGAACTTGCCCACATTAGCGCTGGTGTAATCCGCAAAAACTTTTGTGCCCGCTTCATCCAGGGTGAAATTTACGTTGATCTGACCTTTCTGGTCTGTGCCGACGTTGACTGTTTTCAGATCTTTGCCGGTCATCACTGTGCAGAAAGGCCCGTAGGCTTCACCCGCAGGAGGTTCAGCCAGGCTGCCGTCTTCTTTCAGTTTTAATTCAGGGCGCGGTTGCGTGCTGCAATCCATGCTGCTCACTTTTGTCCCTGCCGGAAGGAAGTAATCTCCCAGATCGACAAATTCCAGCTGGCCGGTCTGACGTAATACGGATATCACTTCTTCGGTATTGGTTAAGCCGGGAAATTCACCCAGAATATATTGACCGCCGGCAGTTTGAAAGACGACTTCGGAAACTCCCAGACCGTTGGCGCGGTTTTCCAGGATTTTGGCAGCGTCTTCAAGTGCCTGATTGTCAAATTCAGTGCCCGCGGGCGGTTTTAACAAAACCTGTAAACCACCGCGTAAGTCTAAACCGAGTACGGGTTTGATCGAGCGTTCAAACGATCCGATCTTGATGACGCTGCTCAGGTCAATCCAGAGTACTGCGGCTACGAGAACCAAAATAATGATGAGATTAACGTAGCGACGATCCATGCGATTGGAACCTCCGGTACAAACAAATACCAGCCCGTCGGCTGGCGGTATTGTGCGATTATACACTTATTAAGAAAGGATGAGTAGGGAAAACCGCCGCTTCAATCTCCCGGCAGATGGTCCCGGGTCCAGGCTTTGATTTCCTCTTCCAGCCGATCCGCGATTTGATCCGGGGTCAGGTTGTCGGTAAACAGGTAAATATCGGCATGGGCGCGGGCATGTTCAAGGCGGCGCTGCTGCTCCTGATATTCACTTTCTTCCCAGGCCAGGCGTCTGCGTTGAATGGATTCGGGAAAGGATACATCCAGAAAGATCAACAGGTCCGGGTTGGTTAACCGCTGCCACATATTTTGCACATAGCTGTGCTCCTGCGCGATGTGGCGCGCTGCGATCCCCCTTGATTTCAGGTTGGCGATTAAGGTTGATTTACCCGCTGCGCAGGGTCCAACCACCCCCACCAGCGGGTAGGGTCTTCCTGGCTGCATACGAATGGCCTAAGAAAAAGGTTTAATGCGCGGCACCGGTAATTGCACACTCATCCTGCGGATATCGTCAGTTTCCCGGGCTACCACCCGGAGAACGACAATGCTCATGTCGTCATTGGGCCGGCCCTGATCCAGCCGAATGGCCTGGGCGAGCAGATTATCGGCAATCGCCTGTGCGGGCGGATCCTGGTCTTCCAGCAGGGACTGCATCAAGGTGCAGATGTCAAAAATCTCACCGGTTCGATCTCCGGCATGCAGGATTCCATCGGTAAAAACCACAAGGGTAATGCCGGGTTCAAGCGGCAGTTCAGAAATCACGGGGCGGATATTCCGGGAGGTGCCGATCGCCTGACTTTCTGAAGCCAGGCACTCGATATCCTCATTTCGAGCCAGGAAAATCGGCGTCGGGTTATTCCGCGCCAGCACCAGCGTGCCGCTTTGAAGGTCCGCGGAAATGATATTGAGCGTGGCGGAAACTTTCCCGCTCCTCTCGGCGTAAAGGTAATCTGAGGCCGCCCGCGCCGCGGCGCCGTCGCGCACACCTTCTGCCAGCAGACTGATGACTTTGCGAACAACCATGCTGGAGATGACCTTGGCACCGCGCCCGTGCGATTGCCCGTCCGCAAGTACGATTGAGACGCCCCCGGTCGGCCGCTCGACAATTTCCAGAGTGTCGCCGCTCTCCGACACGGCGTATTTGCTGGTCTTGGCGACTGCTATTTGAATTTCCATGCTGACATTTTACAATAAAAGACGGAAAACGGCACAGAGTTCCGTCCAAGCTCCGCGGAACTGCGCCTTGACATTTTAAGGTGAAGGTAAGTATAATTTGACGGCCTTGTGCTGGGAAGGCGCACGGCCTATGGATCGAATTTTACACAGGAGTAAGAAGTATGGTTCCGCAACCGAAACGAAAGCATTCTAAAGGCCGCCGCGACCGCCGCCGCGCGCATGACGCGCTGACCACAATGAATCTGACCGCCTGCAGCAACTGCGGCGAGATGCGCCTGCCGCACACGGTTTGTCCGAAATGCGGTCACTATCAGGGTCGCGAAGTGGTCGCTATGGCGAAAGAAGAAAAGAAAAAGTAACCCTTTCAGGAAAAACAATGACGGGCTGGGTAACCAGCCCGTTTTTGTTTACAGCGCCCAGGCGATCATAAAACCGATGATCGCGGTGATGATACCGAGGTGCAGCAGCAGATTGGTTTCGGCGATCCACCCGGGGATGACCGCCACAAAGATAAAGTTCAAAATGACCAGCGCCAGGCCGATCAGCGGCAGCAGCCCTTTGCGGACCGCGAGAAAATTGGAGGCCTTACTGAGCCATCGGGATAAGATGCGGTTCATTCTTCCTCACCTGAGGGAATATCAGTTATTCCATCAATGGTTTTCTCTGGCCGCAGGAAAGACTGAAACTGCGCCAGTAACCGGCCGGGAAGCTGCCCCTGTAGAATCACGCCGGATCGAGTGTGGATTTGCTGCTCAACGTGGCCCATTTCGTGGAACAATGAAAGCAGGCGGCCTTCCTCAAAAGGCAGCTGCACCGTGATCGGGGTAAACTTTTCGTAGAGCATCTCTTCCACCGCGGTAATCATCTCCCGGATGCCTTCCCCGGTCAGCGCGGAGACCGCCAGCGCATCGGGATAACCAGCCGCGATCTCTCTCGCCAGGGTCGGATCGGGGAAGCGGTCCAGTTTGTTTAACACTGTGATGGCCGGGATATGACTGGCGTGGATTTCTTCCAGCGTTTGTTGAACGGCCTGCCACTGCTGCAGCGCATTTGGATGGGTGATATCTACCACATGCAGGAGCAAATCCGCGTCCGCGATTTCTTCAAGCGTGGCTCGAAAAGCGGCGATCAGGTTGGTGGGTAATTTTTGAATAAAACCCACCGTGTCGCTGAAAAGCACCGTATGCCCGCCCGGCAGTATGACCCGGCGGGTGGTCGGGTCCAGGGTGGCAAATAATTGATCGGCCACATAGACATCGGACCGCGCCAGGCGGTTAAGCAGGGTGGATTTCCCAGCGTTGGTGTACCCGACCAGCGCAATAATCGGGATGCGCGAGCGGCGGCGCTGGGCGCGGTGCTGCTGGCGGTGCTGGCGCACTTTCTCCAGATCAGCCTTCAATTTCGATATTCTGCGGTTGATATCGCGCCGGTCGACCTCCAGCTGGGTTTCACCCGGCCCGCGCAGGCCAACCCCGCCGCTTGATCCGGTTCTCCCGCCTCCGCCGCCAGTCTGGCGCGCCAGGTGCGTCCATGCCCTGGTCAGGCGCGGCAGGCGGTATTCATACTGTGCCAGTTCGACCTGTAAAAATCCTTCGTGGGTGTTCGCGTGCTGGGCAAAAATATCAAGGATGAGCGCGGTGCGGTCCAGCACTCGCACGTGATCGCCAAAGGCTTCTTCCAGTTCTCGCTGATGGGTTGGAGACAGTTCGTTGTCAAACAGGATCACCTGCGCCTGGGTTTCTTCCGCCAGCGCTTTAACTTCCAGCACTTTCCCGGAGCCGATGAATGTTTTTGGGTTGGGACGGTCGATTTTCTGCGAAACCATACCAACAACTTCCAGCCCGGCGGTGTCGGCCAGCAGGGCGAGTTCGGTCAGGGAGTCATCCATGCTTAATATACCTGGATCGGTGTAGATTTCTACGCCAACCAGAAACGCGCGTTCACGCGGCGGCCGTGTGGCTTCGGGCGTTTTCTTTGCCATCAGCGGTTTGCTTTCCTCCAGGCGACGATTCGCTGCATGGCTTCTTTGATCCGCTCCGTTGGTGTCCCGAGGGAAATCCGCAGATACCCTTCACCGAATTCACCGTAGACGATCCCGGGAGTCGTGCTGACGCCGGTCTCTTCTAACATGCGGTTACAGAAAGCGATGCTGTCCTTTTCATCATCAGGTAGTCGCGCCCAGACGTAAATCGCCGCGGGAGGTGTATCCACTGCCAATCCCGCCTCGCGCAGCCCCGCCAGGACAATATCCCGGCGTTCCTGATAAATTTTGTTGCGTTCCTCAAGCCAGGTCTGATCGCCGGTCAGAGCTTGAATCCCAGCCTCAAATACCGGGGCGAAATGGGAGGTGTCCATCTGGGACTTATAAGTGTGCAAGTACTTGACGACCTGGGCGTTCCCCACTGCCATCCCCAGCCGCCAGCCGGCCATGTTGTAGGTTTTTGAAAGCGAGTTAAACTCGATGACCACTTCCTTCGCGCCAGGCACTTCCAGGATAGATGGGGCGCGGTAGCCGTCAAAGCAGATATCCACGTACGGGGCGTCGTGCGCGATCAGGATCTGATACCTGCGGGCGAATTCCACCGCTTCCTCAAAAAACCTCAGTGAAGCGATCGCTCCGGTCGGATTGTTCGGGTAGTTGAGCCACAGGATCTTAGCCCGCCTGGCAATCTCTTCCGGGATCGCCTTAAGATCAGGCAGGAAACCGTTTTCTTTGATCAAAGGGAAGAGAAACACTTCCGCACCGGCAATTTCGCTGCCGGCTTTATACACCGGGTAACCTGGATCCGGCACCAGGGTAAGATCGCCGGGATTTAAGAGCACCTGGCTAAGATTAAAAAGGCCCTCTTTGGAACCGATTAATGCCAGCGTTTCGGTCTGGGGGTCGAGGGCGACCTGAAATCGTTTTTGGTAGTACTCGGCGATTGCCTGACGGAATTCAAGCGTTCCGCCGTTTGGGGTGTAACCGTGCGTATCCTTTCTGCGGGCGGATTCGATCAGCGTATTAATAATCGCTTCGGTTGGCGGAAGATCGGGCGAGCCCATATCAATGCGGATGATATCGACGCCGCGGGCTTTTAATGCCGCAAGTTTTTGCGCGAGCGAGGCGAAAAAATACGGTTTGAAGCCGGCGATTCGATCGGCCGGTTGGAAGGAAATGGATGGGGTAGCCGTCATAAACTGATTATGTCTCCTCAACTGTTATTTACGGTTTTTAATGTGTCGAACAGTTTGCTGGTTTTATCATCCGGCGCTTCATTGCGCAGGGGTAAAAGAATATGGAATATTGACCCCGGGCATGCTGTTTCATCAAAACCGGGTGATTCCACCCAGATCGCGCCGCCGTGGGCTTCAACAATCCCGCGCGCGATGTGCAGGCCAAGCCCGGGACCGCCGCCTTTGAACCTGGTTTTGCTGCTGCTGTGCAGGGCTGCGTCTCCCAAACGCGAAAATTTATGAAAAATGATGGTTTGATCTTCAGGCGCGATGCCGATGCCGGTATCTTTGATCGTGATTTCTATGAATCCGGGTAATTTTCGGCCGCTAACCCAGATGCTCCCGCCGTCGGGTGTGAATTTAATCGCGTTGTTCAAAACGTTGCGGAAAACCTGTATCAAGCGTTCCGGATCGCCGAAATTCATTTCGTCATATCCGTCAAATGGGAGGAACTCCAGCGTTTGTTTGCGCTCCATCAGGCTGCCGCGAAATTCGATTTCCAGGATTTCAAAAAGGCGGTTGATCCATATGGGCTGAAAATGGAGCGATAGTAAATTGTTATCAATCAGGCTGACGTCAATCATATCGTCAATGATCGCCCTTAGCCGCCGCGTGCCGTTATGGATGCCTTCCAGCAGAGCCAGTTCGGCCTGGCTTTCGGCTGATCGCTCCGCGTATTCTCTTAACATCGCGGCGTAACCCTCGACCAGTGTAAGGGGGGTTTTTAGTTCATGCGCCGCTACGGCGATAAAATCCGATTTGCTGCGGTCAAGTTTTTCCAGCGTCAGGCGGGCGTCTGCCAGCTGGTTGGATACATACGTAACCCTGGCCTGCATTTCCAGCGACGCCGCGGTCTCAAAACAGTGGGTAAAACACGGCAGGACCGCGCTGGTTAGCTGGAGCGCCTGGTCAGGCGGCAGGTTCTCTTTGATGACCGCAATTGTCTGCAGGGTCATCTGTTCCAGAATGCGCGAGAGGTTATTGGTGGATTCCTCCAGGTCCGTCTGAGTCAATGAAGTCGACCAATCGCTGATGATCGGATCCAGCCATGATGGGGTTCCACTGTCCACCGCCTGGAGGAGCAGCGAGAAGAAGCGCGTCATCTGATTTTGCCAGTCTTCTCGCGTTCCCGAGCCGCGCGACATGGCTTCAACCATGCTGTTCAACCAGGTTTCACGCAGCCCTTCCAGTAATTCCGCTTCTCGCATGACATTAGTGTACGACAGGCTGAAGAAATTGCCAATGGATGGAAGGACAAAAATCCTTCTCCGACAGGTAGATGCGCCAATAATCTACCTCTTACCGGGTCAGCCAGTTATACAGGGTGATTCCTACCGCCGAAAGACTATCAGCCGAGGTTTTATCTGCCGTGTCTGCTGTGGTGTGCCAGTACGGGTAATCAAAATCGATAATGTCCACGGAAGGTATTCCCAGTCTTATGAAAGGAATATGGTCGTCGAGAATCGAGTATTTTTCCTCGTCAATGAAATATTTTCCAAAGCCAGATTTGCGCGCGGTTTTCCAGATGTCGTCCGTCAGGTCGGAGTTTGAATTCTTCTCACGATAGATTTGTAAATCCGCGTCCCCCACCATATCCACAATGACAACCGCAGCGGGTAAATCGGTCAATGAGGCGGCAAAACCTTTTGACCCGAGGATCCAGTCCCAGGTTGGAATTTCGCCCTGATCTTCTGCGTCGAAGAAGACCAGCCAGATTTCTTTATCAAGATCTTTTGGCAAAACCCGGCCCAGTTCAAGCAGCACTGCCACTCCGGAAGCGCCGTCATTCGCGCCGGGTACCGGATCATACTGCAGCTGCGGGTTCGGGTCGCGGTCCGCAAAACGCCGGGTGTCATAATGTGCGCCCAGAATAATCCATTCATCCCCTGATCCCCGCCGGGCGATGATATTCTTGATGGGATGTCCCATCACCTCAATTTCTTGAATTTCCAGCTCCCAGCCGTATTTTATTAATGTCTGGTAAATATACTCGATGGTCTGAGCGTGGGCGGTGTTGCCCGGAATGCGCGGGCCCAGGGATACCTGATAGTTCACATCTCGAAATGCGCGCTGACCGTTGAAGAGGACCGGTGTGTTGCGTCCGATTAGCGCCATGATGCCGCCGAGAAGGGCAAGGACGGTGATAATGGCGGCGGTGATGATGATTTGCCTGCGGGTGAGTTTCACACTAACCTCCAGAAAGTCGTTCCTGGATGTACGGCTCCAGGGAGTTCATCGAGCGGTTAAACAAATATCGATTCCGGTCAGCCCGCGAAGACGAAACGGTTGTCAGATCGATCAAAAGACCGTAATTGGCTTTCATTGGTTGAAAGTCCTGCGGGCTGGCATGGCTGATGTAATGCAGCAGCGATCCCAGCATGGTCTCTGGTGGAAAACGCAGCGGGTGCTGCCCGCGCGCCAGGCGCGCAGCGTTCCACCCGGCGACCAACCCGCTGGCGATATTGCCAAGATACCCTTCGAGGCCGATGATTTGACCGGCGAAAAAAAGATCCGCGCGCTGTTGGGTCTGCAGGGTCGGCAGGATGATTCTGGGAGCGCACAGGTAGGTGTTCCGGTGCATCTGTCCGTAGCGCAGAAATTCAGCCTGCTCCAGTCCGGGGATCATGCGGAAAACTCTTTTCTGTTCTGCGTAGGTCAGGTTGGTCTGGAAACCGACCAGGTTGTACATGCTGGCGGACAGATTGTCCTGACGCAGCTGGACAATCGCGTACGCGCCCCGGCCGGTGCGCGGATCCCGAATCCCCACCGGCCGCATCGGGCCAAAGATCAACGCGCGTTCTTCGCGCGCCGCAAGGATTTCCACCGGCAGACAGCGCTCAAAAAATACTTTCTGATGGATCGCGACTCCCTGGTTAATTTCAGTTTCAAAATCATGCAGATGGATGCGTTCCGCTGTGATCAGAGCCTCGCGAAATGCGTGATATTGATCCTTGTTAAAGGGGCAGTTGATGTAGTCGCCTTGCTGGGTTTCTCCATGGTCGTAGCGAGAGGCTCGGAAGGCGACCGCCATGTCGATTGTATTGGCCGCGACTACCGGGGCGATGGCATCATAAAAAAACAGGCTTTCTTCACCGGTCCAACGCTGGAGGGTCCTGGTAAAAGCGGGCGAGGCCAGCGGACCGGCGGCGACCACGCACAGCCCCTCAGGGATTTCGGTGACCTCCTGACGGATCAGGTGGATGCGGGGATGCGCTTCGATCGCGCGCGTGACCTTCTGGGCGAACGCAGCGCGGTCAACCGCCAGCGCGCTGCCGGCGGGAATCGCGGTCTCTTCTGCGATTTTGACCAGCAGAGAACCAAGCCGGGTCAATTCTTCTTTCAAAAGGCCGTTGGCGCGATCCGGCCGCAGCGAGCCCAGCGAATTTGAACAAATTAACTCCGCCAGATGCTCTGTCTGATGCGCGCCGGTAGAGATCTGCGGGCGCATCTCGTAAAGATTGACGTTAGCTCCGCGTTCTGCGGCCTGCCAGGCGGCTTCGCTGCCCGCCAGCCCGCCGCCGATGATGGTAATCTCTGTCATAACGAAACCTGTATGGCACAAATTGTACCATTCCAGTACTGGATTGGCTGGTATGAAACTTGCAACGATTCAGGTTGCACGCTATACTAATTGAACCGGGGTGCTCCATGAAAATCCTTCAGCAGCATACCATCCGCCCGACCACAACCGCTCATCTGGCGCAGACGATGACCCTGCTCAGTCTGGCGGTTGACGAGTTGAAGCAGCAGATCGACTCGGAACTGGCCAGCAATCCTGCTCTCGAGATGCTGGATGAACGCCGCTGTCCGCTCTGTCAGCGCGCTTTGCCGCCGGCGGGTTCGTGCCCGGTGTGCAGCGCGCCAAAAGACGCCATCGGAGATGATTCGGTGGTCTATATTTCCCCGCGCGAAGATTTCTTCTCCCGCCGTGAGGTGGATGAGGATGATTTTCGCGACGGAATGAGCGCTCCTGAGGTTGAGGAATTACCGGTGTATGTGCTGCGTCAGGTTGCCTCGGACCTGGATAAAACCGGACAGAAGGTTGCCGCGTTTCTTCTCATGAATCTGGACGAAGACGGTTTGTTGAAAATCGAATTGTTCGAAGCCGCCCGCTACTTTAACCTGCCCCTGAGCCAGGTTGAATCGGTGCATCAGATGATCATGCGGGCTGATCCGGTCGGGGTGGCTGCCAGAAACCCGCAAGAAGCTTTGCTGGTGCAGCTTGAAGCCCTTTCCGAAACACGTTCATTGCCGGATTTATATTTCAAACTGGTATCCGACCACATGGATTTGTTGAGCCGCCGCCAGTACGCCAGCCTGGCGCGCGCCTGCGGTGTGACCCTCAAACAGGTTCGCGCCGCGGTGGATTTTATCCAGGAAAACTTAAATCCTTACCCGGCCCGGGCGCACTGGGGACCGAACCGCAGCAATCCCAGCGACGAGACCGGCGTTTTCCATCAACCGGATGTGATTATCACCTGCGCGCATGACGGGAAAAGCGAACGGTTGTTTGTGGAAGTGATCCTCCCGATCAGCGGCACCCTGCGGGTCAACCCGTTTTTCAAGCAGGCGCTGAAGGTGTCGGAGGAGGATCGGAAAGAAGATATGCGCACGGACCTTGAAAAAGCATCCTTATTTGTTAAATGCCTGCAGCAGCGTAACCACACCATGCTGCGCCTGATGCAGCGCATTGTTGGACTGCAGCGGTTGTATATTCTTCACGGCGATAAATATTTGCAGCCCGTCACTCGTGCTCAGCTTGCCCGCGAGCTCGAGGTGCATGAATCTACCATATCAAGGGCGGTGGCGAATAAAGCCGTCCAACTGCCCAACGGTAAAATTGTGCCAATGGCTTCTTTCTTTGACCGAAGTTTGAATATTCGCACGGTGATTAAGAATTATATTCATCAGGAAACCCGCCCGCTAAGCGACACGGAAATCGCCTTTCTCCTCGCCCGTGACGGGTATGAAGTCGCCCGCCGCACCGTGGCCAAATACCGCGCCATGGAAGGGATCCTCCCCGCCCATCTACGAACCCCCGTTCCCTTGAGAAGGTAAATGAGCGCGAAATCAGGATTCCAGATGCTCCAATCTTTATTCCGCGGGAAAACAGCCAGCGGGGAGGTTCTGGCAGCCGTCCTGGACGCTTTTGAAGAGGCCGCGTTGATTGTAGACCTGATCAGCGGCAAAATTGTCACCTGCAATCAAGCGCTGTATCACCTGTGCGGGCGGGCTCCTCATTCGCTGGAAGGGGCAGGGGTCAGTGAGCTCTTGACTGGAATTCAAGCCGCGGATGTTTCCCGGTTTGAGGTTCAGGACGCTGCCTTGCGCCGCCCGTCCAGACCTGACCTGGCTGTGCTCCTCGAGTCGCGTGTACTGGATGACGAGAAACGTTGGTGGTTAATAAAAGTTAAAGGCAGGGATGACGCCAGCGAGCAAATTCAAAGCTGGCAGGAAACGACCCTCCGTTCACTGGGCGATATGACCAGCCTGCTTGTGGCTGAAACCCCCGAGAAGATGTTTGAACAGGCGGCGGTGAACTGCGCCAGTTTACTGGGCCTGCGCAGCTGCGCGGTCTATCAGGCGATGGGTGACAGCCCGCGGTTAAGGCTGGCGGCCAGAAGCGGAGAACCTCTCTGGCAGCCAGAATTCCTCCCCTCTACGGATTTGATCCATTATAAAAAGGCCGGTCTCTGGACCCCGGAAAAAAGGATCAATACAGAAATTCAGCGGGCAGCGCGGAATGCCGGACTTTCCGTGCTGGCGGTTCACCCCCTGGGATCGGACGGAGCGGTCTGGGGGCTGCTGGCGGCTGCGGATTTGGATCACAGCGCGGATGAGCGCGCGCTGAAGACCCTGTCGATCCTGTCAGCCCAGATTAATGCCGCTTATGAGAATCTGATTCTGGTATCCAACCTGAAAGACCAAATCGAGAAAGACCGCAGCGGGCTGGCTGTTCAGGATGAGATTATTGAGAACCTGAAAGAAGGAGTTTTGATTTTAACTCCGCGGCTGACTCTGGCGGGGCTGAATCCAGCGGCAGAATGGATGCTTGGTTATGCCAGCGAAGAGGTGCGCGGACAACCGGTAGAGAATATTGTAATCGGCTCAGAGCGAGTGATCCAGGCAATGCGCGTAGCCACAAGAAATATACCCACCCATAACCTCGGCAGCGTATCCCTGCACCGCCGCAACGGCCTGTCTTTCCCCGCGCATCTACAGGTCATCCCGGTGAATCGCGGAAACGAGATCCTGGCGATCCTGGTTTTTATTGAAGACTGTTCCGAAGATGAACAGATCCGCGCGCGCACAGAACAGCTGGAACACCGCGCAGTCCTGGGGGAGGTATCGGCGGTCTTTGCGCATGAAGTCCGAAATCCAATTAATAACATCATGACCGGGCTGCAGTTGCTGGGGAGTCTGCTACCGGAAAGCGCTCCCGCGCAGGACAGCATCCAGCGCATGATCAATGACTGCAACCGCATCAATCACCTAATGGAATCGGTCCTGACCTTTTCCCGTCCGGATAATTTAAAGCTGGAGGAAATGGATGTGGTTGATTTCACCCAGCGGTTTGTCAGCCGCTGGCAGCCGCGATTTGCGCGGGTGAATGTGCGCCCATTTTTTCATCCCCCCCAGCAGCCATTGTGGATTCAAGGCGATGCGCGGGCTCTGGAGCAGGTATATACCAACCTGGTCAGTAACGCGCTGGAAGCGATGAGTCAAACCGGCGGCACGCTGGCGATTAATTTATCCAAAGAAAACAGCCCCGCAGGCATTCCGGAAGTTGTTATCTCCATATCCGATAACGGACCAGGGATTCCGGATGATCTTCGTGATAAAATTTTTGAACCGTTTGTCAGCAACAGCCCCCGCGGAACAGGCCTTGGCCTGGCGATTACAAAACGGGTGATTGTCGGCCACCGCGGCGCGGTCAATGTCGAATCCTTTCCCGGTGGAACGGTATTTACCATCCGGATCCCGGCCAGCAACGGAGTATCTGAATGAGCTTTACGATCTTAATCGTGGATGACGAAGAAAACGCGCGCGAGTTCATCGGGCAATATTTGGTCGGGAAGGGTTTTGAGGTTATCGGGGCCGGGACACTGGCAGAAGCCCGAAATCATTTAAACCGCGGCGCCGGCGATATTGTCCTTCTGGATGTTACTTTACCCGACGGCTACGGCCCCAGTCTGCTGCTTGAGACCGCTCAGAACCCCAACAGCCCTCCGATCATTCTCTTCACCGCGTACGGCGATATCGAAATGGCGGTAGATGCGATGAAAAACGGGGCGGTCGATTTTCTCTCAAAGCCTTTACAGTTTCAACGTCTGGATCAAAGCATTAAACGCGCTGGCGAACTGGTGCGGATGCGGCGGGAGATCGCCCATTTTCGCGAACAGCAGCTGCAGAAAGCCAAGTTTATCGTGGGCGAGAGCCAGGCGATGCGCCAGGTGCTGTCCCAGGCACAGCGCGCCGCTGCAGCCTCAGTATCCGTTTTGATCACCGGTCAGACGGGCACGGGAAAAGAGGTTTTGGCGGAGTATATCCATTCTTCCGGCCCGCGCTCCAACAAGCCCTTTATCGCCCTGAACTGCGCCGCGATTCAAAGCACGGTGCTTGAATCGGAATTGTTTGGGTATGAAGCCGGCGCTTTCACCGGCGCGGAAAAACGTAAAATCGGCCTGCTTGAAGTCGCCGATGACGGTATTCTATTCCTGGATGAAATTTCCTCCATGCCGGTGGATATCCAGGCCAAGCTGCTGCGCGTCATCGAGGAGAAAGCTTTCCGCCGGGTGGGTGGCACGGCGTTGATTAAGGTGGATGTGCAGTTAATCGCCGCGTCCAACCGCGATTTGCGGAAGATGATCGAAGAAGGAACTTTCCGGGAAGATTTGTATTACCGTTTAAAGGTAGTCGACCTGCACCTGCCGCCCTTGCGCGAGCGAATTGCGGATATCCCCGACCTGGTGGGTTTCTTTATCCGCCTCAACAACGCCCGCCAGGGTATGAATATTCAGGGAATGACCGGCCGCGCCATGGATATTTTGACTGCTTACTCCTGGCCCGGAAATATTCGCGAACTGCGCAACACAATTGAAAGAGCCATGCTGTTCTGCGACGGCGCTGAACTGGATATCGAACATCTCCCTTTGACCTGGTAAACGCCCAGGCAAACCAATAAATCAAACCTGGCACGAATATTGCATCCTATCCTCCGAAGGCCATTGCCGGGAGGACAGGATGATTTTTTCAATGACTATCAGTAATTTTTTCTTTACCATGGCCGGCGTTCTTCTCATCGCCGGGATCGTGGTCATGATTGTAGGGATTTTTGTCCTGGTCAGCAAAGTGGTCGGGCAGGAGATCAACGCGATCGCCGCGCAAACCTCAAAACTGGCGCAGAAAGGTCTCTCAGAGGATTTATCCGGGCTGGTCGGTAACGCGGCGAATCTGATTGACGCATTGAACCAGCTCACCCGCACCAATGCCGGTGTCGGCATATTCCTCGTTTTTGTCGGTTTTGCGCTGATTGGCTGCGCTTATGCGCTGGTTCGAAATCTCGCTGGTTTTTAGACCGCACTCAAGGGAGAGCCCGGGATGCAGAACAATTTCGTGCTGGACAGCCTCAACCAGATTTTTCCTCCTTCGACCGTCGCCCTGCTGCTGCGTTCTTTGCGTCAGGATAAGGTGATCTGGTCCGCCTTGCAGGACCCAACCTTCTGGAGCGCGGTATCTTCCACCTGTGTGGATCGCTTGCAGGCGTGGAATCCCGGACAGATTGGTTTACTGGTTCTCATGAACGACGGCGTTGATCCAACAATTTGTCCGCCGACGGTAGAGAGCCTGAGCCCTGAGGCGGTCGCTGCTGCCCTAAAAGCGTATGAACGGGCTGGCGAGGGTGGCAGTTTCCCTTTGGATCTGCGCGGTCATGCGCTGCTGGCGCTGGCCTTCTGGGAACGCCGTCGCAGGAAAGGCAGCTGGCGGGGGCTGGGTGAAGAATTAACCCGCCTATCAGGCGCTGCCGGGGCTTTTCAAACCTGGAAAACCAGCCTGGCGATTCTCAGCGGTTGGATCGAGGACCGTTCGCAGTGTTTTGACGCGCTGTTTGAAGGCGCGGAATGGTTTACTGCCATGCGCTGGGTCGGACATGCGCTCCTGAGCATGCCGCTGGAAAATCCGCAGCGAATTGAAACCCTTTCCACTTATTTATTTCCTCAATCCCTGGATCATCGGCTTGAGTTCCTGGCCTGGCTGCAGGAGCAGGGGCTTGATTCGCTGGCGCGCGTGCTGGCCGATAACCTGACAGAAGACCTTAATCTGCTGCCAGAAGAACAGACCTTGAGCGGAAAGAATTTAATCGCCAGTGAATTAAACCGCGCCGAGCATTTCCGCAAAACCGGCAACATCCTTCAAATCGCCGGAAAACTGGTTGAAGCCGATTACATGATGCAGGAAGCGCAAAAGTGCCTTGAACATGTGACCCATGCCGTTTCGCTTAAGACCGGCAAGCTGGGCCGGGTGCGCGGCCTGGATGTAATCCAGCCGCTGGCAGCTGTGATGAGCGCGGATCATGGTGAGGATGACGAGACCGCTCCGGCGGTTTCCATCCCGGTGTTGCTGGTGGAAATTGACGCAACCCTTCGTCAGGGACTGGAAGACGAATCCCGTCAGGCTGGACAAAAGCTGTATCAACTGATTCAAAGCAGCGGCGGAAAAGCCGTCAGTCTGGCTGATTTCAACGCGGTGATTGATCCGGGCGAGGTGATTGGAACATTATTGCGTCTGGGCCTTAACCAGGAGGCCTATGACACCGCACGTCTGTTTCTGGATTCGCGCCCGGGGGATTGCGAAGTGCTCTCCATCTTCGCGGACACCTGTCTGAAAATCAACCGGTATGAAGAAGCCCTGCACGCCCTGCAAATGGGCGCGTCGCTGGAGCCCGAAAATCTAGACTGGCGGCGCAATCTGGCCAGGGTATACCACCTGTGCGGCGATCTTCAAGCCAGTTTTGAGGAACGAAAAGCGATTGTCAGGGCGGCTGGTCCGCTTTCGGCCGGTGATCAGCTGGCGCTGGCTGAAGCTGCTCTGGCTGTCTCAGACGCTGGCGAGGCGCTGCTTGCCTGCAACCAGGTTCTGGCTGAAGATGCTGAAAACGGCCTGGCTCTGGCTTTACGCGGCAAGAGCCAGGTTCTGCTGGGAAATTACAAGGATGCGGAAAATGACCTGAGCCGGGCGGCGCTTTATCAGCCTGATCACGAAGTTGCCTGGCTGGCGCTGGCAGATTTGTATGAAGAGATGGGCGCCGAGCAAAAGAAGGTAGAAGTACTGCGCGAAGCGGCAATGGCCTGTCCTCAATCCGGCGCAGTCGCTTTTCGCCTGGCTGAAGTTTATCTGGCAAAAGGCCAGGCAGCGGAGGCGTTACCTTATTTGCGCCAGGCCAGCCATTTGCAGGCTGATAATCCGACTGCGGCTCTTGAACTGGCACGCACGCTGCGCCTGATCGGACGGCTGGATGAGGCTGCGGGAATCGCGGCAGCCGCGGTTCAATCCTGGCCACGCAACATGGATCTGGTTCGATTGTTTGGAGAAATATTATTTGAATCCGGTAAACGGGAACAAGCTGCGGCATATCTTCGGCTTGCCAATGAAGCGGATCCTGCCGCAGCAGATCTGGCTGTGATGCTGGCGGCCGCCCTCCTGAATGCGGCGGCAGACCCGGTGTTTTTAGAAGAAGGTGAAATTGAGCGCAAGAATTTAGCCCCCGCCCGGGACGCGCTGGTTAAAGCGCTGGTCCACCACCCGGATCATTTCAACGCCAGTTACATGCTGGCAGAAATTGAACGTCTGGACGGGAAAGCCAGTATCGCTTTGAAAATTTACCGCCACTTGCTGGAATTGCCAGAAGCGCATCAGGACCGCTGGCGATGGCGTATTCAGACCGGGTTGGGGCGGAGCGCTCTGCGCGCCGGCGAACTGGAGGTCGCACTGGCTGCTCTGGCAGATGCCGCCGCTGACTGCCCGAATAATCCTGGAGTTCAGCAAATGCTGGCCGAAGCGTATCTGCAATCCCAGCTGCCTCAAGAAGCGGTTAATGTCGCCGGTGAACTTCTGCGCCAGCAGCCGGATGATCTGGAAACGGTGCTCTGGTACGGCAAGGTCATGGAGCAAACCGGGCGGAAAGCCGAAGAAATGAATGCCCTTCTGCATGCGCTGGATATTAATCCCACATCACCGGATTTGCGCTTAAGGGCGGCTGATAAGCAGATGGCAGGTGGCGCAGTAAAAGAAGCGCTGGATACTTTACAGCCGCTGCTTGGGTTAGAGGATGCCGGCGCGGAACATTGGGCGATGGCAGCGGATTTGTTCATCGCCGGCAGCGATGAGACCGCGGCTGCTGAGTGCTTGTGCAGGGGTATCCAGGCCAGTCTGGAACCCAGACGTGACCTGTACTTAAAACTGGCAGCATTGTTGGAAAAGCAAGGGGACTTTTCCAGCGCCAGACAGATTTTGTCCGGTCTACTGGAGAATTTCCCTGAAGATGCCGCGGGAATGGTCTTGTACGCTTTTCTCGCGCATCAGGCCGGGGACCACCCTGCTGCGCTGAAAACACTGGAAAGATTCCGCCGATTAAATATACCGGCGGTCGAAAATATTGATGACGGCGTGCGGAAATATTTTTCCGACCGCGCGGCTCAGCTGCTGCAAACCTCCGGCGGGTTGGACCGCCTGGCGCTGGACTGCAACCTGGCAGCGGGGAATCTGGGCGGGGCGCTTACCGATCTGGAGCGGTTGACCGCCAGCCATCCGGAGGACGATACCCTCGCCGCGATGAGGATCGAACTGCGCTGCCGCTTGCTGCTGGAACCCTACGCGGAAAATTCCGCCCGCCAGCCAGGCAGCGGTGATCTTCAGGGATTCTCCCGCTTCTGCGCGGCCGCTGCCGAGGCGGCGTTGCTGACCGGTGACCTGGAGACAGCCCAAAAGGTGCTGGCCGCGGGTAGATCTGGCGGGAACACCGCGCGTCTTGCGGCGGTTGAAGTAAGATGTCTCGCCCGGGAAGGCAAGGTTAGTCAATCTCACCAGCTGCTTGAAAGCCTGGTCAACGATCTGACCGGAAAGGATGCTGAACCGGCGTTAATCAATCAGGAAATCTGGCTTGGCCTGGCCTGTTTGGAGGCAGGCAGCTGGGACCTGGCGTTCCGGCTGCTCTCCGCGCAGGCTGAGCGGCAGCCTGCCGATTCACTCGCCCAACTCGCTTTGGCTCAAGCGAGCGTCCTGGCGGCCGAATATTGCCTGTTGGCCGATGAATTGAAGATCCAAACTCACCGGCCGGCGGGCAGCAGCGCCAGTTTCGCAAAGATATTTGAAAATGCCATGCTGGCGCTGGCTTCGAAAAATTCGAACCGCGATGTTCAACGCTGGCGGTATCGCGGACAGACTGTTTTCCAGCCCGGGACGGCCACGATCCGCGCGCTGGCTTTGATGCAGCCGGATGTTAGCGATATCGCCGCTGTGGTCGGGGCGCTGCGGCGTATGGGGAACACCAAAACAGCGGTTGAAGCTGCGCTGCGTTTTCCCAATCACCCGGCGACGTTAATTCAGCTCGGTCTGGCCTGTATGGAAGCCGACCCTGACCGCGGACTGGCTTTCGCCATTCAGGCTGTAGAAAGAGAACCGGAAAACCCGATCCTGCGTGCCGCGGCAGCTCTGCTCGCTGAGCGGAATTTCCAGGAGGACCTGGCGCTGGATCTGCTCGAGTCAGCGCTCGAAATCTGGCCGGAAGAGCCGGAATGGCAATCCTGGGCCGGGCAGCTGGCTGCGCATCTGAAGGAGCATGACACAGCGATTTTGCATTTTTCCAAAGCCAGCCAGCTGGATCCTGATAACCCCGCCATCCTCAACAGTCTGGGGGCAGAACTGGCGGCTGCCGCGGAGTATGAAAAAGCTGAAACGGCGTTAGAAGCCGCCTGTGTCCTCCAGCCTGAAAATAGCGATGCGCTGCTGACTCTGGCCGGGGTAAAGTTGAAACTATCCAAGCATGCCGATGGACTGAGGCTGGCGCAAAACGCTGGCAACCTCAACCCGAAAGCGACCCGGCCGTTAATTCTGCAAGGCGAGATCGCTTTCGCGCAGGGCAAACTGGATGCCGCCTGTGAGTTTGCTGCGGCTGCGCTGGCGCTGGATCCTCAAGATTTGAACGCGGTCTTGTTTTCCTCGCGGGTTGAGCAGGCGTTGGGCAACCCGCTGGCGGCCGCTGAAGCCCTGGACCGTTATTTGCAGCTTCACCCGGGCGCCTTCCCCGCGATTTTAGAGAAAGCCCGGATTGTTTACCAGAACCAGGGCGCGCACCGCGCTGTCCAGACGATCAAGGCAATTGACCGCAGTGATCTTCACGACCGGGAGGCATTTGAGTTTATTTCCCGCCTCCTGGCTGAAACCGGCGATTTCCCGGCGGCCATCGATATTTGCCAGCGCGCGCTGGGGCTCTATCCAAACGATGTCGAGATCCGCGTCAGGCTGGCAGCTTTATTGAGGAAAAATGGCGATTTGGACCAGGCGCTGCATGAATACACCGAAGTCATCCGTCTGAACCCGGAGGCGCTTGAACCGTATCTTTGCCTGGCGGATATTTACCGGCAGCAGCGGCAGCCGGGTCTGGCGCTAAAGACGCTTCAGGCTGCCATCGCGGTCTCCGGCAGCGATCCCCGTCCGTATCTCCAGGCGGCGGAATTGCTGCGGGATGGCAAAGAGTACGCAGCCGCCGAATCGATGCTCCGGCGCGCATCGCAGCTGGCTCCCGACGATGTGGAAATTCGCCGGCAGCTGGGGGCGTTAATCGCATTGAATCTGGTCCACCATTCTCAGGAGGCTAGCGCGTTATGACCACATATTCCCCATCCTCACCGGGTGAGCCGTACCAGAAAATCAACCGGAATCAACTGGTCTCCCTGGCGGAAGCTGCCTTAAGAGTAAAAAATTTCCGGTTTGCCCGGCAAATCACCATGAACTGGCTGGGCGTTTATAACGCCGATTTGCGGGTGAATGTTTTGCTCGCGCGGGCGATGGCTGGAGAGAATAAGCTCGCCCAGGCCTATCAGGTGCTGGACCGCGTCTGTAAACGCGACCCGGAATTTCTGGAAGGTCAGGCCGCGCTGGCAGATGTGCAGCGGCGGATGGGCGATTCTCAGAAACGGATCACCGCCATAAATCTGCACATTTTGGACGGTCGTGAGAATTACGAAGATGTCCTGCCGGGATGGAGCCACAACCTGCAGGAGGCGTACCGCCTGGCGGGCGAAGAGAAATACGACGAAGCGGTAAAAATATTGCACCAAGTGCTCGGCGTTGAGGGCGATCCCGTTCTCGCAGCGATTTTACATCTCAAAATTACCCGCAAACGCGAAGACCTGGCGACTACGATCAAACTGGCTGATTTGTACATCAACCGCTGGCCGGAATGTCTGCAGTTTAAGCTGCTGTATGCGGACGCTCTGATGGAAATCGGCGATGAGGTTAAAGCGGTTAACCTGCTGCACGAGTGCGCCAGCAAGGATGTAACCGGTCAAACTGCCCAGCGGCTTTGGGGGGCGGACCATCCTTATCGTCCGCTCTGGCCGCGAAACCTGGAAGCCGCGTTCAATTTGCCCGTTCCTGCGGATGTCGCCGGTGTGCTGGGGCTGAACTGGCTGCCAGCGGGCGGAGGGGAACCCAAAGCCATCCCAGAAGTATTTGCTGGCATGGCGTTTGATCTGGAACCGGCGGAAATTGATCCGGAAGAGCTGCCATCGTTTGAATCTCTGGTGCAAGAAGCGCGAAGCGCCGAGGAAGAGGCAGTGCGGTCAGCCAGTCAGCCGGAAGAACCGCCTTTTGAGATGCTGGTCGGCGGCGGGGAAAAGAGCGCCGATGAAGCTGGCAGCAGCTTCCCGGCGGTTGAAATGTCTGCCGGCCGTTCACAGACGGAAGATACCGATTTTCCAAAATCACCGCCCTGGGTTGACCCGGAACTGGATGCGGTCGAGCAGGAATTTGAGAAGCTGGCGGAAAAAATGAAACAGCCGTCTCTGGCCAGAGAAGACAGCCGGTTTCCGACCTATGTGCTCCTGACCTCGCGCAAGGGTCTGACGGCGCAGTACGGCGTGCAAACCGCTGAAATCGTGATTAAAGAAATGGCCGCGATCGCCAGCGCCGTTCAGGCCGCCATGCCAAAATGGAGCGCGGCTGTGTTTGTGCCCGATGATGCGGACCAGATGAAATTAATTGGACTGGAAGCGATCGAAAGCAGCGATCCCTGGAAAATCAAGCTGGCTCTGGCCGATTTTGATCAGACCCTGGCAAAAAGAGGGGAAATGATCGGCGCTGTTTTGATTGTGGGCGGTCCTGAAATCATCCCCTTCCACCGCCTTCCAAACCCCACCGATGACTCTGATCCGGATGTGTTATCCGATAATCCGTATGCGACCCTGGATTCGAATTATTTTGTCCCCGAGTGGCCAGTTGGCCGGCTGCCCGGAGAAAGCGGGCCGGATGCCAGCGCGTTACTCGGCCAGCTGCGCAACGTCGCCAGGCGGTATCAACGCGGGGCGAAGATCAATTTAAGGAAATTAAATCCTTCAAGCTGGCGTCAGCTGTTGCTGGCTGCCTATGACGCTTTGATTGGAATTCAATCCCCGAATTTTGGGTATACCGCCGCGGTTTGGAAGCGCTCCTCCATCGCCGCGTTTAAGCCGATTGGGGACGCCCGCCAGCTGCGCGTTTCTCCGCCAGAAATGACCGGGAGGGTGGATGGCAAGAAGATTCTGGCGGCTGGATTGAACTATTACAACCTGCACGGGCTGATTGATTCTTCAGACTGGTACGGGCAAAAAGAAAGCGGCACGCGCGGCGACGGACCGGAATATCCGGTGGCTCTGAGCCCATCTGATTTGCGCAAGAACGGCCGCTGCCCGCAGTTCGTGTTCAGTGAGGCCTGTTACGGCGCGCATATCACTGGAAAGGGAGAAAATTCTTCCCTGGCGTTGAAGTTCCTTTCTCTGGGGGCCAGCTGCGTTGTGGGTTCCACCTGCGTGTCATACGGCTCGGTCAATACGCCGTTAATCGGAGCCGACCTGCTGGGCTACGCTTTTTGGAAATATCTGCGCGCGGGTTTTCCCGCCGGTCAGGCGTTTATGCAGGCAAAAATCGATCTGGCGAACGAAATGCACAGCCGGCAGGGATACCTGGATGGCGAGGACCAGAAAACGCTGATTTCTTTTGTGCTGTACGGCGACCCGCTCGCCTCGCGGGAAAAATCCCTCAAGAAAGCCAAAGGCATCACCCGCCAGCGCGTTCACCGGGCGGTTAAGACGGTTTGCGATCGGGCTGAAGATGAACATTTCGTGCCAGAAATTAACGGCGAAATGCTGCGAAAGGTGAAAAAAGAAGTGGAGGTTTACCTTCCGGGTCTGGAAAATGCCAGTGTCTTGATAAACCGCCAGCATGGAACCTGCAACGCTCGCAATCACCGCTGTCCAACGCATGAAATTGGCGCAAAAAACGCCGCCGGATCGCTGGAGGACCGCCTGGTGGTAACTTTTTCAAAACGAATTGAAGTCGCCAGCCGGACCAATTTCCAGTACGCCCGCGCGACTCTCGACAAAGAAGGAAAGATGATCAAACTGGCTGTCTCGCGCTAACCCCGCCAGACCAAAAACCTCAATGGCTGCTCTGCCTTCCCGGGAGCAGCCATTTTATTGTCAGCGCTCACCTCTTGGCTTATAATCTAGCAATTCTATCTATATCGACGAGCGGGTGAACTATGAACAAGACGATGACGGGCGCAGAGATTCGCCAGGCTTTTATTGACTTCTTCAAGCAGCACGGCCATACGTTTGTGCCGTCCTCCTCTCTGGTGCCTGGCGGAGATCAGACTTTATTGTTTACCAATGCCGGCATGGTGCAGTTTAAGGATGTCTTTTTAGGAACGGATCACCGCCCTTATACCCGCGCCGCGAATTCACAGAAGTGCATGCGCGTCGCCGGCAAGCATAACGACCTGGATGATGTTGGCCGTGACGATACCCACCACACCTTTTTTGAAATGCTGGGGAACTGGTCGTTCGGTGATTATTATAAAAAGGAAGCGATCGAGTGGGCCTGGACTCTGTTAACGGATGTGTACGGGCTGAAAAAAGAATCCCTCTGGGCTACCGTGTTCAAGGATGACAAAGGGGATATTCCCACCGATGAAGAAGCCGCCGAGAACTGGCGCAAACAGCCCGGTATGATCCCGGAGCATGTGCTTTACTTTGGCCGCAAAGACAATTTCTGGGAAATGGCAGAGACCGGCCCCTGCGGGCCCTGCAGCGAAATTCACATCGACCGCGGCCCGGAATTTTGCAACAAAAAAGATGTCCCCGGGCATGTTTGCCGGGTCAACGGCGATTGTGCGCGCTTCCTGGAATTGTGGAATCTCGTGTTCATTCAGTACAACCGCCTGGGCCCCAACGAACTCGAGCCGCTGCCAGCCACACACGTCGACACCGGCATGGGACTGGAACGAATCGTTTCGGTTATGCAGGGGGTTACCTCGAATTACAAGACGGATCTGCTCTCTCCGCTGATGGACCGTATCCTGGCGTTATCGGGCACGACGGTCGAACAGCGCGAAGCCAATCCAACCCCTTACCGGGTGATCTCTGATCATACCCGGGCTGCCACCTTTCTGATTGCTGACGGGGTTGTTCCCGGGAATATCGGCCGTAATTATGTTTGTCGGATGATTATTCGCCGGGCGGCGCGGTTTGGCTCCAAGATCGGGCTCAATCAGCCGTTTCTTGCGGAGGTCGCCAAAGAGGTTATCCGCGTTTACGGCGATGCGTATCCGGAACTGCGCAAGAATCAAAAAGCCATTTTGGATAACCTGACCCGGGAAGAAGAGCGTTTCCAGAAAACTGTAGAAGTCGGTGTGAGCCACCTGGAAGAGATGCTGGGCGATATGCGGACCAACGGTCAAACCGTGCTGGACGGGCACAAAGCCTTTGATTTATACGCCACGCACGGCCTGCCGCTGGAAATCAGCCGGGATATTGCCCGCGAACAGGGGCTGGATGTGGATGTGGACGGCTTTAAAGCAGCCATGGAAGAACATCGGCTGGCTTCAGGCGGCGGTAAAGCGCTGGGCGCGCTGGGCGGTGAGGATGTGGATGTTTACCGACCGGTTCTTGAGCGCTTAAACCTGGAAGGAAAACTCCTCAACGGGGTGGATTTTGATCCGTACACCTCTGTTCAGGTCGAAGGCGAAATTCTGGCGTTGTTCAAGGATGGCGAAGAAGTCGAAAGCGTTTCAGAGGGTGACGCGGTTGAAGTCCTGCTCCCAAAAACCTGTTTCTACGTTGAATCCGGCGGGCAGGTTTCTGATCACGGTGTGATCTTCTCCGCGGGCAGCGCGGAATGGGAAATTGCGGTCACCGATATGCGCAAACCGGCGGCCGGGATGATCGTGCATGTGGGTAAAGTGGTGAAAGGCCAGCCACGCCGCGGTGATAACGCGGTTGCGCGGGTGGATATTGACCGCCGCAAAGATATCATGCGCAACCACACCGCCACCCATTTGCTGCATGCCGCCCTGCATGCTGTGGTGGGCGAACACGCCCGTCAGGCCGGTTCTCTGGTCGCTCCTGACCGTTTGCGCTTTGACTTCACCCATCCCGAGGCTTTGACGCCGGAAGAACTGGAACGGATCGAAGCCAATGTGAACCAGGCGATTTACAGCAGTATGCGGTTAAATATCAAGATAAAACCGCTGGCAGAAGCGATGGCTGAAGGAGCGATGGCTTTGTTTGGCGAAAAATACGGTGAAACCGTGCGCACGATCGCCATTGGAGGGGGAGGTGAGCCGTTCTCCTATGAGTTATGCGGCGGAACGCATGTCGGAGAGACTGGCGATATCGGAATCTTCATTATTGTCTCTGAAAGCAGCGCGGCAGCCGGCATTCGCCGCATCGAAGCAGTAACGGGGCGAGGCGCGTACGAATTGATCCAACGCCGTTTCCGCCTGCTGAAAAGAGCAGCCTCCCAGTTAGGGGCGGCTGTGGACGCGCTTCCGGAAAAGGTCAGCTCGCTGCAGCAAGAGCTGGACGAGAGCAAAAAGCAAATTGCGCGGCTCAGGCAGGAAGGCGTGCGGATGGAGTTCCTTCGCAAACTGGAGAACGTGCCTGAAATCGGCGGTGCGGCTGTGATCAGCTGCCTGCTGCCCGGGGCGGACAGCGAAACCCTGCGGCAGATGGCGGATCTCTTCCGCGAACGCTACCCCAGCAGCGTCGCGGTTCTTGGAACCGTCCAGTCCGATCGTCCGACGATCATTGCCGGGGTGACAGAAGATCTGGTAAAGCGCGGGCTCAACGCTGGCGATTTGGTGAAGCATGTCGCCGGGATAATCGAGGGGAGCGGCGGCGGGCGGCCCACCATGGCGCAGGCTGGCGGAAAGAACCCTGCCAGACTTAGCGAAGCGCTGGATGCTGCCATACCGTACATCAAATCAAAACTTGGTTAAAAGACCATGCCCCGCGCTTCAGGCGGGGCATGATTTTTTCTGTCTTTAGATTATTTAAGATGCTCAAGATAATCAATTAACAGCCGCACGCCAAAACCGGTCGCTCCTTTGGGGCAATAGGCGCTTTCTTTCGGCAGATCGGCCACCCCGGCAATATCCAGATGCGCCCAGCGGGTGCCGTCCTCGATAAACTCTTTGAGGAATGCGCCGCCGATGCTGCAGTGGCCTTCACGGCCGCCGGCGTTTTTAATATCCGCGTCATCGCTCTTAATCAATTTTGAGTAATCTTCATCCAGCGGCATGCGCCATAATCGTTCGGCGGTGCGCTCTCCGGATTGAATTAAAGCATCGGCGAGTTCATCGTCATTGGAAAGCACTGCGGCGCGCGCTCGCCCCAGGGCAACCACGACCCCGCCGGTCAGCGTCGCCAGATCGATGACCACACGGGGGGAATAGTGCTGCTGCGTGTAGGTGAGGGCATCCGCCAGCACCAGGCGGCCTTCCGCGTCCGTGGTGATGATCTCGACCGTTTTGCCAGACAGCATTCTAAGAATGTCATCCGGTCGGTACGCGTTTTCAGAAATCATATTTTCCGCTGCCGCGACAACTGCGATCACCGCTTGCTCCAGGACAAGTTCAGCCGCGGCCATAATCGCTGCCAGAGCGGTGATGCCGCCGCATTTGTCATATTTCATGCCTTGAATTCCGTCCGTAGGTTTGATGGAATAACCGCCAGAATCAAAGGTTAACGCCTTGCCAACCAGTACGACGGGCTTCTGTCCCTCTTTTTTACCGGGGTATTCGAGGATCATTAACTTAGAGGGTGTTTTTGAGCCTTTTCCGACGGCGACAATTCCGCCAGCTCCAATCTCTTCTAACTGGCGGTCGTCCAAAACAGTGATTTTAAGGTGGTAGCGTTCCGCCAGCTGCCGGGCGCGTTCCTCCAGTGTGGCCGGGTTAATGACATTGGCCGGTTCATGGGCCCAGTCGCGGGCAAGGTTGACGCAGCGGCTAACTTTCTCTGTCCGGGCGATGAGCGCGGAGCATTTCTCTACCTCACGGCTGATAAAAACGATCTCGCAGGTATCCGCATGATCCTCCACTTTTTTATAGCGGTTGAAACGGTACGAACCGAGCAGGCAGCCTTCCATTAACGCCGTCAGATGTTCATCCGTCAGAACCGTGTCAGGAATTTCAGGTTGAACAAGCGCGAATTGAACATGCCTGGCCAGCAGCCAGCGAACCAGGCCGCCCCCTGCCTGACGCAGGGTATCGGCGGTCAATTTTTCTTTCTTACCCAGGCTGACCAGGAGGTTATCTGGAGCCAGGTAGGTAATTTCTCCAGCAGAAGCGCCGGGATCCTGCAGGGTGGGCTTCTCAACCGAAAAGCGGAAGCTTACCTTCAATCCCTCCGCCGGAGCGGTGGGGGAACATTTTAGTTGAACGGGTTGCGGAATTTCAAAAAATGTCATCGAATGCTCTCCTTGCGCTAAAAAAGCCGCTGTCTTTTTGCCAGCGGCTTTTTCAACCGATTGATTATTTACTGTCTGGCATCCAGCAGCAAAGCACCAGGTCTTTGGCTGCTTTAACCTCATCCACTCTGCCCACCGGGGTGTTGTGCGGAGCGGATTTAAGCAATTCAGGCTGGGTATGCGCTTCTTGCGCGATTTTGATCAGCGCCTCGGCAAACTGGTCCAGTTCCTGTTTGCTTTCGGTTTCGGTGGGCTCAATCATCAGCGCTTCATGCACAATCAACGGGAAGTAGTTGGTAGGCGGGTGATAATCGTAATCCATCAAGCGCTTTGAAATATCGAGCGCGTGAACCTCTGGCGCGTCGTCCCAGCGCCCTTCCACGACAAATTCATGCATACAAACGCGTGGATAGGCGACTTTGTATACCTGCTTGACTTTGTGCATCAGATAGTTGGCGTTCAGCACGGCATAATCAGCGATATCTCTGAGGTGGTCTCCGCCGTACATGCTGATGTAGCAGAAAGCCCGCACCATCATTCCGAAATGACCGGCGAAAGACTTCATCCGTCCGATGGATTTATCCGGGCGGCGGAAACCGTACAGTGGAGCGGTATCATCATCCCCAGCCTCTACCATCACTACGACTGGATCAGGCAGAAAGTCCACCAGATGAGCGGCCACCCCGACCGGGCCGCAACCGGGGCCGCCGCCGCCGTGAGGGGTTGAGAATGTCTTGTGCAGGTTGAAATGCATGATGTCAAAGCCCAGGTCGCCGGGGCGGACAACTCCCAGCAAAGCGTTTAGATTGGCGCCGTCTCCATAGACCAGACCGCCAGCCTGGTGAACCAGCCGCACAACTTCAAGAACGTTCTGCTCAAATAAACCGAGCGTGTTCGGATTGGTTAACATGATCCCGGCGACGGTGTCATCTAAAGTGGCTTTTAAGGCGTCAAGATCCACATTGCCGCTCGCGTCCGTTGCCACGCCCACGACTTCAAAACCGCTCATCGCAGAGGTCGCCGGGTTGGTACCGTGGGCTGAGTCTGGCACGATGATCTTCTTGCGTTTATCATCTTGCCGCGACTCGTGGTACGCGCGGATGATCATCACGCCGGTGTACTCTCCCTGGGCGCCGGCTGCGGGTTGAAGCGTCACCCCTTTGAAACCGCTAATCTCCGCCAGCCATTCCTGAAGGGTGTACATTAATGCCAGCGCGCCCTGAACGGTTTCTTCCGGCTGCAGCGGGTGAATGGCGGCAAAGCCGGGCAGGCGGGCCGCTTCTTCATTCACTTTCGGGTTGTATTTCATCGTGCACGAGCCGAGCGGATAGAACCCGTAATCAATGCAGTAATTCTTCTGGCTTAAACGGGTGAAGTGCCGGATGACGTCAATCTCAGAGAGTTCCGGCAGCGGCAGCTCCTCCCTGGCGAATTCAGCCGGTAAGGGGCTTACGGGCACATCCGCATCCGGGAAACGAACACCCTGGCGGCCGGCAGAAGTGAGTTCGTAAATGGTCGCCTCAGGCATGGCTCACCTCCTTGAGCGTTTCAACCAGCAGATCAATTTCTTCTTTGGTGTTCATTTCGGTCACTGCGAGGAGCATGTGCCGGTTTAGAGCGGGGTAATCCCTGGAAAGGTCGTACCCGCCAAGAATGTTGCGGTCTAACAGGCGTTGATTGAGTTCTTTTACCGCTATCGGACAGCGAACCACAAATTCATGGAAGAACGGCGAAGCCCCGACCACCTCAAAACCGGGTAGGGCAGCGATCTGACCCGCAGCGTAATGCGCTTTCTGGTAGCATAGATTGGCAACCTGTTTCAAGCCGTTTTTCCCCAGCAGACTGAGATAGACGGTGGCAGCCAGCGCCATCAGACCCTGGTTGGTGCAAATGTTGGAGGTCGCTTTTTCACGGCGGATATGCTGTTCCCGCGCGGTCAGGGTCAGCACATAGGCGCGCCGACCCTGGCTGTCAGAGCTTTCTCCCACCAGGCGGCCGGCGATTTTTCGCACGTATTCTTTCTTTGTGGCGAAAATTCCCAGATACGGCCCGCCAAAGGAAAGCGGAATACCGAGCGGCTGGCCTTCGCCTACCACGATGTCCGCGTCGAAAGAAGAAGGAGGCTTTAATGCCGCCAGCGCGGTTGGATTGACAGCCACACACAGCAAGGCTCCCGCTTCGTGGGTCTTTTTCGCCAGCGCGGTGTAATCAAAAATCCGTCCAAAGAAATCAGGATATTGCACCAAAACCATGGCGGTGTTTTCATCAATGAGCGGGTAGAGTGCTTCCGGTCCTGCCAGCGGGTCGCTATCCTCGCTGTCGCCCGCGGTGCATACATTCTCGTATCCGCAGATATAGGTGCGGACAACCTCGCGGTATTGCGGGTGAACAGCCGGCGACAGTACCATGGTGTTGCGTTTGCCGCGGAAGTTGTGATAAGCCATCACCGCGGCTTCCGCGGCGGCAGTGGCGCCGTCATAATGGCTGGCGTTGCTGACATCCATGCCGGTCAAATTGGCAATCAGTGTTTGGAATTCAAAAATTGCCTGAAGCGTTCCCTGTGATACTTCCGGTTGATAAGGGGTGTAGGCTGTGTAGAACTCTCCGCGCCGCAAGATAAAATCAACACCTGCCGGAATATAGTGATTGTACGCTCCGGCGCCTAGAAAGCAGATTAACTCGCGGGTGCTTTCATTGGCTTCCGCGTATTCGCGCATCTGCTCCATGGCTTCCATTTCGGTCAGCGCCGGGGGCAGGTTTAGTTTGGGGAAGCGATACTTTTCAGGCACATCCTGGAAGAGCTCATCCAGGCTCTTCATGCCGATGGTCTTCAGCATCTCCTCCTTTTCAGAAGGGGTATGTGGGATGAACATTAATGTCCTCGTTCCTGGCAGTATTTCTCGTAGGCCGCGGCATCCATCAGGCTGCCAAGCTCGCCGGGATCGCTTAATTCAACTTTAAGCATCCATCCCTTCCCGTAAGGATCGGTGTTGATCACTTCCGGAGCGCTTCCCAGTTCTTCGTTTACTTCCACCACCTTCCCGGAAACCGGAGCGTTGACATCCGAAGCGGCTTTAACCGATTCAACCGTGGCGATATTCGCGCCTTTCTTTAGGCTGTCCCCAACGGACACAATGACCTCTGTAAAGACAATGTCAGAAAGCTGTTCCTGAGCATAATCGGTGATGCCGATGGTAGCGATATTCCCCTCTACCTTTACCCATTCATCGGTGGCGTTATATTTTAATTCAGCAGGTGTGTTCATTTTATTCCTCCAGGGTCAGAAATTAAGTGGATTTTAAGATAAAAAGGCACGCTTAATCAAGCGTGCCCTCTGTTATTGACCTGAGAGATTCGCCCGGAACGGGTTTGCCCCTTCGGTGTCCGCAGACTTTCCAGAGTTTAAGGGAGTGGGTCCATTTACCTGAGAGATTCATCCGCCGCATTTTTACGGACTTGCCCCTTCGGTGCCGGTTTCTCCGGTCTCTTCCCATTTCCCAGTCAGTTGACGTTTTCATTCTACGGAGGGTTGAAAGAAAAGTCAAGGATTTTAGCCCGCCCCGGCAGGCTTTGACTGAGAACTTCCCGGCCGGGCGTCTTTTTGGATAAAAAAGAGCAGAAAACCGATCAGGCGGATGACTCCGGCGGCGACCAGCGCCAGCGGCAGCCCGATCCAATCACTGAGCAGGGTCCCAATTAAAGGCGCCAGGATGGTTGGAATGTATTGAACCGATTGAGCAAAGGAGACAAACGTGGCGGACCGTTCCGGCGGAACCGTGCGGAGCAGCTCATCAAAAAACACCAGGTCGAGGCCAGCCTGAAAAATCCCCGCCATGCCGGCCAGAGCGACCAAAACGCTTGGGCTGCGCGTCATGGCGATCAGGATGGGGTACAATCCGATCCCGAAGGTCGTCCACAGAAGCACCAGGCGGCTGCTGCGCGCGCGGGATTGCTGCGACCAGAAAAAGTAGCCAATAATCATCACCCCGACCTGGGCAGTGTTGATAAACGCGATGGTCGAATCGCTGGCTTTAACCACATTAACGAAAAACAGTGGGAAGAGCGGCAGCGCAAGACTGATGCCGGTGGTGTAAACAAAGCGTTTGATTAGGAAACTTATAAATGGCTTTTCCGTTGATATTTCTGCCCAGTACCCTTTTATCCTCGAAGAAAGTGGTTCTTTCGCGGTGGTGGGGGGAATCTCTCGATCTTTGAGGCGCAAGTGGCTGGAAAAATAGTAACTGATCAGGCCGCCGATGGAGAGGGCGAGAAAAACGGTTGGGTAGTTGTAAGGGGGCGGTATATTATCCAGCAGCTGGCCGATAATAAACACGGTGATGGAGGTGGTCAGTCCCAGCAGCGACCAGCGTCGGGTCATTAACTCAAACCGTCCGGCCGGGCCGGCGACCGCGTTCATCACGACTGAAAATGTAATCGCCAGGATGGTTTGCGGCAGAGTGGCAAGAGCCCAGATGGCCAGCACCGCTGCGATTAACAATTGCTGGTCGCGGATGATTAATCCCGCCACACCGGTCAGGGCGTAGCAGGCGATCACCCCCAGACGAGAGAATGAAAACCAGGGGATGATTTTTGCCTGACGCTCCAGATAGCGCCCGATGGGGATGGCCAGCAGCAGCCCGGTCAAAGCCGGCATGGAAGAGAGCAGCCCCACCTGCCAGCTGCTGGCTCCCATGCGGGTGAGGAAGACTGGAATAAACGGGGCAGCGGCTGCGGCCAGGCCGACCCCGACCGCGTCGATCTGAACATTGACAAAATTTTGGCGGTCAATCTGGGGCGAACTTTTCGGGGTGGAAAACCAGTCTGCGAATCTGCGAAGTGCCATAAAAAATATCCTGTCCGGGAAGTGAATTATACTCCTTCCAGGAAGATGTCAAATTCGCCGCTGCTGACTGGCGTGTGATCTCCAATTTCGATATCAAAGCGCAACCGCTGCCGGTTGATTCGATCCGATAACTGCTTCCAGCAATCCGGCAGACCTTCAATCCGCTGCGCGACCGCACCCGCCGGTTTCAGTGTAAAGGTCACGGCGGCAGTTTCAAGAATTTGATACTCTCCTGAAACCGACAAAGCCATAAGATGCTGGTCAACCTGGGAGAAAAGGAACTGGAGTCGGTCCTTATCTATCAGCGCGCTGGTTAGCAGCTGACCCCCGGGAACTGAGACACCGTCAAGCCGGTTGTCGTCCCGCAGGATGTAGAGAGTTTTCCCGTCTGGCATCAGGGCGGCGCTCTTAACGGCGCGCGTTTCGGTCAGCATCCCAAGCTGTCTGCCGCTGCCTGGATTCCAGAAGCTGATTTTCCCTTGCCGGTGCATGCTGACAGCGATTTTCCCGTCCTTTGAGGTGGACAGCGACAGGACTGCGTCCGGGTCATTGGACGGCAGGTCACCTAAAGGGGTTAGATCGTTGGTTCGCCAGCGAGATATTTTCCCGTTGGCGCTACCAGTGAGCGCTATGCCGGAAGACGCGCTGAGCGTCAGGCTGAGGATCTCCGCATCAGCATAGACTCCGCCCCTGGCAAGCCCTTCCGGAAAGCTCCAGCAGCGCAGACTGCGGTCAAACCCGGCTGTGTACAGCAGGCGGCTTTGGGGTTCGTATCCCAGCCCTTTGACCAGGCCGGTGTGGCCCTGGATGGACTTAAGCATGCGTCCATCGGATAAGCGGGCGATTTTTATGCTTCCATCGATGCAGGCGAGAGCGGCGGCGTCTTCTCCCTGCACGGGCAGGGCGGCGAAATAACGCGAACCGGACGGCGCGTCAAAACGCCGGACCTCAACCATTTCCGGGAGGTGAACCACAGCGGCCGACCCGTCATCCATGCACAGCGCCAGCACGGTGTTTTCGGGGTCTTGGAGTGCTGTGCTGATTGGACCGACATGGAGCCGTCCTTTTTTCGATACGGTCAGACCGGGCAGGTTGAGCGCGCAGGCCTCAGCCAGTTGAACCTGCTGTCTCCATTCTTCTTGCTCGAATTCTTCCAGCAAAATCCCGGCCCGGTTCAACTGCAAAATCGTCAGGACTGCCTGGCGCAAGGATGCGTGTAAAATAATTTTTTGGATTTCCTGGGGCTGGTGATTTTCGATCAGGCGGTCTATGAATTCCGCCAGACTGGCGTCATCCATGTCTGTTAGCCAGCGAATCTGACGGGATGAAGATCGCTCTCCCATCCAATCCAGACGTCCGCTGCTCCTGGCGATTCTTAAGATCCGCTGCTGCACGGACGGCGCGGCGCTGTAATAAAAGCTGCGAATCAAACGGTGATCAAAATCAAGTGCATCGAGGGCGGACCATTTTTCCGCCAGAAAGAACACCGCTGCTTTCAGTGAGTCCTCCTGCGGCAAGGCCGATAATTCTTCCATCAAAGTGAATGCGCCTGGATCCGCCTGAACAATAAACAGGCGCGCCAGCAGCGAGACCGCAGCCTGGTTCTGTTCCCTAGCCAGTTTCATCAACCAGTTGCGGGTTAATTCTTGTTCAGCCGGGTTCATCGCCGGGAAGGCATTCAAAATCCGGTCGGCGTCTTCCTCCGCGCCGCGCTCAAGCGATTCCACAATCAGCAGCCAGGTGGTCAATCCCAGCCTTCTGGCCGCTGTGCGCATCCGCTCCTTTAATCCGCTGTCGGCGCGTGTTTGATAGACCTCGGAAAGGATCACCAGCGATGGGTCAATTTCCCTTAATGCTTGTAAATCGCTGTAAAGAAGGGCGAAGACTGCTCTGTCCGCCAGGTTGCTGGCCGGATAAGAGAAGGTTTGGATCATTCTGGCTGCGGACGGCGAAGCCGCGTGGATCGCGTGATAATACAAAGCATCCACCGCGGCCTGGTTTCCCTGATGGGCAAGCCAGGACAATGCCGCGGCTACCTCTGACAGGTTTTCTTGCTGTAAGGTATGCGAGCAGGTTTTAAGAAGTTCAACCGCTTCCGGAGAACCATCCAGAACAAGACTGAAGAGCGCGCCGCGCAGCAGGAACCGGTCCAGATTGTCTTTCTTCAGCAGCCCGGCGATCTTGTTAAGCTCATCTGGTTGGCCCATAAATCTCTGCCTTCACAGGGCGTATCCCGCTGAGGGTCACAATGCCGTTCAAATCGATCCATACTTCTGCATCTGGCAGCCGGTCAAGGTCTGATTGCGTGTAGCGGTTGGTAATGAAGCGGCAGGTCTTATTCGCTGAACCGCGCAGGCCTGCGGCCAGGTGCTGATTTTGAATATAAGGTCCAGCCAGGACAATATCGGCCATCTTGGCGCACTCAAACCAGGCTGGTGTCTGCGCGATCACTTCCCAGGGATACCCGCTGAACAGCACGATGCTGTAGCGGGTTTCGCTGCGAATGCGGTGAAGCAGCGCGGCCAGACCTTCTGCCTGATCCAGCGGTTCTCCTCCGGAAATCGTGAGTCCCTCTATCTCTGACCCCAGAGCGGTGATCATTTGCATCAATTCATTGATGGAACGCCATTCACCGCCCGTGGATGGGTGCGTTTGCGGATTAAAACAACCGGGGCAGCGCAGTGAACATCCCTGCAGCCACAAGACAGCCCGTTTTCCCGGGCCATTTGAAGTGCTGGATGCGATGAAATCATGGACGCGTAAGCAAGCGGACATTTACCCTTCGCCGGCTCCGAGGTGCTGCTGATGATCCAGCTGTACCGGGTTGAAATACTCCGGTGAAAGTTCGCGCTCTATCACTTCGCCCAGCAGGGCTTCCAGTTCCTGGGTGAGCTGAAGACAGCGCGGGCCGTTCAAGCCTTTAACCCTGATCTGAATTGACCCATCCGGGCTGATATCCACTTCGATTTCTTCTAATTTGATCCCCTGATCGCTCATGCAATTCTCCGCAGTGTCAGGCGAATTCGTCCGCCTTGCGTCTCTTCTTCCACCAGGTTGAACCCCTGCTGCGTCAGATGATTCAGGGTCGCCTGGTAAGCGTAGCGCTGGGTCAGGCGGTCAAGAAACGTTTTTTCCTGCAGGCCGCGAATGCGCCACCAGTCTGCCAGGATTTCATAGCCATTTGTTCCGCGGCGAAAGCCGATTTCTCCCGAACCGGCCAGCGTGATTTTTAACTCCACCGCTTCGCTCTGGCCCCCAAAACCGCGAATACGTTCATTTCCTTCCATAACCGGATACCCTAGATCCTGCAGGGCTTTTACCAGGAGGTCTTTATCCAACAAGCGGGTGCGAATACGGGTGATATGTGACATGTTAGACCAGTTTTACCACGGGGTAGTCTTTATATAATAACCGACGGGTGCGCAAGTCGCGCGCGGTAAGCAGCAGGCGCTTGTTGCTGTCAATACTGAATTCTACTTCAAAACGCGCCTCACCCCTTGCGGCGGGCGGATCGGCGTGTAGAAAAGTAGGACTTTTCTCGTTTAACCAGAAATACGAGCGCTGCTCCAATTCTTCCGGGGTGATCTGCACAATGCGGGCCGCGCCGGTTTGATCAAACACCAGTTCATACGGCTGGGATTCAGCTTTGTTCTGAGCGGCCATCTCAAAAATCGCCAGACCCAAATCGGTTTGCCCGTCATACGATGGCTTGACGGCCAGGCGGGCGACCGGCCCGGGGGTCGGGTAAGGGGTGCCGTGCGCGACCAGAGCGCGATAGCGGTATTCCCCGCTGGCTGGATCCAGGTAGCGAATGGCATAATCATGCTGGATGTGGTCATAGAAATCTACCCCGGCGACAAAAGCGGCTGCCCCGCGGACTACCGCGTCCAGCGGCCGATCGACCAGCACCTTCTCACTTCCAAAGTTCTGGCGCAGCAGCCGCTGAACCGCTGGCACCTGGGCTGACCCGCCAACGACCAGAACAGACTGGATGGCTTCTTCGGAATAGCCTTTTTCATGCGCCTGATTGATCGCGGAGCGGATCATGCGGTTGATTTCGAGGAAGAGGCCGTTTCGGTCCATCAAATCTTCAAACCGGCTTCGAGTCCACTCGATATGGAAGTTTTTCCCATCGGACAGGTTGATTTCCTGGCTGGCAAAATCATCAAAGGAGAGTTTTTCTTTAATTTTTTCACACGCTACCAGGATATTGCGTGAAGCCTGACGCACCTCTGGATCGTGAGGGTGGAGATGCGCGGATTGCAGCGATTGCTGATACAGCCATTGATCGAGGGTAGAACCACCGATATCCCGGCCTGCTTTTCCAAGCACCCGGCAGCGCCGGCCGACGCTTGCGCTTTCTTCCTGTTCAATCAGGATGACCGAAGCGTGCATGGTTCCGCCGCCAAAATCAAAAATCATATACACGCTGCCCGGTTGAATATGAGCATCGTAACCAAGGGCAGCAGCGGAAGGCTCGTCAATCAAACGAAAACGGTGGAAACCGCAGCGGTCCGCCAGTTCGGTCAACCAGTTTTCGTAATGTTCAAAGGTCTCAACCGGCACGCTAAAAGCCACTTCTTCATCCGGACTGGATAATTCCTGGCGGGCGAAGAATAAGACCGCGTTCAGAAAATCACCAGCCGCCGATAGCGGAGTGCGTTCAACGCCGTCCAGTGTCAGGCGGGTCGGCGTGCGGTTGGAAATATAACGTTTCATCCATCGAAAGGTTCGTTCGGATGAATATAATCCGCGGTCAATCACCTGGGCTCCAATCCACTGGCGGCGGTCCGGGGTGTAATGGATCAGGGAGGGAATCAGCGGGATGGATGCGGTTCCGGCCGACAGGGAAAATGAATAGTCAGGAATTAAAATCGGCCGGGCGTCGCGCCGGGTTTCATCCCAGGCGGCGACCAGTGTGTTGGATGTGCCGAAATCAACTGCGATTTTTCCTGACATAAAAAGTGATACCCTGGCTGCTGGAAGTGGGGTTAACCGTTTTCTTCCAGGATGATTTCGTGATTGCCGGGTTTAATCGCCGGAAGACTGGCGATATCTATATCATATTGAAAGCGATGGCGCAAGAGCAGACCCGTGTAGGTCAGCCAGCCTCGCACGGCAGCCGGCAGCAGCGGGTTCTCTTCAAGGCAGAAGATTGTTTCAACACCCGCCGGCGAGATTGTGCCGATTGCAGAGCGGAATAAGACGGGCAAATCCTGCGAGCGGACATCCCACAAATCCCACTGATTATTCGCGTAGCCAGCAGCGAGGAATCTGCCCATCGGGTCCAGGTTGATCGCGGTCAGACCGCTTTTGCCTGTTCGCAGCCCGGTTGTCGCGAAATTATCCTTTTGCGGAGATAAAATTCCAATCTGGCCGCCGTAACTGGCGGTCCAGATCAAGCCTCTCTGGCGGTCTCTGACCAGCGCGGTGATTTTCCCGGCTGCCGCGGCGGTCAGCGTCACTTTGATTCGCCGCTGGTCAAGCGGGCGATCCAGCCGGAGGATCTGGCCGTTATGTTGTCCAATCACCAGGGACTGGCTGTCCGCGCTAAAAACCGCGGCACTGATGATCCCTGCCCGGACAGCACTGTTTTGTTGATTGACGATTTGAATTCGCCGGTATGCGCCTGGATGACCGCGCTGTATGAATAGAATCGTGCGGTCGCAGGCTGCGATCGCCTGGCGGTCCGGAGAGAAAGCCACAGCCCGCGCCCAGGATGAAAGGTTGATTTGCTCGGCGGCGGAGCGGGCTTCCAGGTGAATCAGGGCGGCATCCCGGCTGGTTACCCAGACGCCATGATTTTCAGGTTCAATATTCAAAACGGAGGCGGGCAGAGCAGCGGTTTTTTCCAGTCGGTTTGACCAGCGGTAGAGGCCAAAATCAAATCCGTTTCGGCCGCGTTCGCCAATCCATAATTCTCCGTTTTCACCAAAGACAGTTGGACCGACCGCGTGCTTGAAGCCGCGAATGACCTGCTGCGGTTCCCCTCGCTGATAGTCCCACAGCACAACCAATTTTTGGCTGCTGCCGACCGCCAGCTGTGAGCTGCAAGGGGAAAAGCTCAAGCTGTTCACCCTCCCGTTTGCGGAAAGAACGGCGGCGGGCAGTGCCAGCGGAACCTGCCGGACGGCATCATTCAGCGGACAAAGGGTTCGGGCTGTTCCAAGCAATTGCGCGAAGGCGCGCTGATTTGCCGGTTCTGGTCGGTAACCACTCTCGTTCAACCGAAGAATAATATTCGCGCTCAGCTCAGGGCTGCAGTGCAGCGCGAGCTCAAATGCCTGCTCGTAAGCGCGGTTGCCCAGCAGCAGACTGGCCAGATAGGTCTGATCTTGTTCGCTTTGATCGGTCAGGAACTGGATCGCGGGATTGAGCACATCCAGCAGGTTTGTTTTCCCCGAGCGTTGAATCCAGTCAGCCATTCGCCGCCGTTCTGATGCATCGGCGGCGATGTAAGCCGCGCGCAGCATGCTGTGGCGGCTGTCCAGGCTCTCAAGTTCCTGCCAGTTTTCAGCGTAAAAATGAAATAAAGCCTGCTCTTCTGGTTTTTCGGGCAAATATCCGCTCTCCAGGCAGATCTGCGCTGCGCGGGTATCCCCTTCTTTTATCACCAGGCTGCATAGGGCGGCCTTGCTGGCGGGTTTTAACAGATGATGAAGGGCGCGGTCCACATTGCTGGAAATAATGGGGTTGGGGTGGGAGGTCAGGGAAAGTAGAAAGCTGACATCCTCAGGATCGGCATGATGCACAATCTCATTTCGATCGGTCAAAAGGGCGATCAAAAATTTATGCGTGCGCGGCCTGGATGGCAGATAACGCGACTGACGGATGACGGCTTCCAGGCGGTCATCTCCGCTGAGGACCCATTGACGGCACAATTCATTAACTGCGTCCTGGTTGGTTAATCCGCGCAGACAGGCTACTGCCCGCCGTGCGATCTCAGGATCCGGATCGGATAAAGCGGCGATCAGCGGAAGGATCACCGTCTCATTCCCCGACACGACCAGTTCGGTACGGGCTGATTTTAAGGCGGTCAGCACCAAAAGATGGGGTGGGGATTGGGCAATATAGCGGCCCTGAATCATTTTTTCAAGGTCTGGTTGGCGTGATTGAGCCCAAAGTGCGCAGAGCGCGTTGATGGTGGTTTGACGCTTGAGGGATTTCAAGGCTTCATCCGCTGCCCTGCTTACGGTTTCATCGCGGTCGAAACGATAGTTGAGCAGTTTCGTGAGTTCTTCCCGGCCAATGTTGCGGGCTGCCTGCATTCGACCAAGTTTTAAACAGGCCAGTAAAGAAATATCGGATCTCCGCGCTGGCAGCCACGGGTACGATTGAATCAGGCGGAAGATTTCCTCACTGCGCGTTTCTGCCCAGGACTCCCACAATCCCTCGACCGATGAGGCCGGCAGGTCTTTGGCGACTGCCAGCACACAACCGCGCCGGATTTCCGGCTGCGGATGGCGCGCAGCGGCGTCTGCCAGAATCTTCGCCGCTTGAGAAGAACCCTGGCGGGCAGCAGCGCACAGATTCTGGACAGCGTGATCTTGAAGCCAGGCGCCAACCAGCGGAAACCTGCTGTTTAAGAGGTTGTTCCAGCGGCGGATTTGCGCCGGGAGATGGGCTTCTAAGGTGGGTCTGGTCATTCAACCCTGTGAACTAGAATTCGAGTTGAATGCGGACAGCCTGGGCGGCGGCGTCACCTGCGGATTGGAAGGAGGCGGATTGCGCCCGGCCTTCTTTAAGCCACGCGCGCAGCGCTTCAATGGTTTCTCGCTGTGAAACAGATAACGGCACCTGATGTTGTAAGGCATTCAAGATATCCGCCGTGGTAAATTCGCGGTTGTGGTCATTAAAACCGATATACATGGCGTCAATCACCGCCTGCTCGATTTCCGAACCGACATATCCTTCAGAAGCAGCGACCAACGCTGCCAGATCGTAATCCTGGGGCAGGCGGTTTCGTTTGCGCAGATGAACTTCAAAGATCTCGCGCCGTTCTTCCGCTGTGGGCAGATCGAGGAAGAAAATTTCATCAAAGCGCCCTTTCCGCAGCAGTTCCGGGGGCAAACTGGAGATATCATTGGCGGTGGCGACCACAAAACACGGGGCTGTCTTTTCCTGCATCCAGGTCAGGATCGTCCCGAAAACCCGGGTGGAGGTCCCGGCGTCCAGTCCGCCGTGCGCCAGCGCTTTTTCGACTTCATCGATCCAGACCACGCAGGGCGCGACTGTCTCTGCCAGATGTAAAGCCCGGCGGGCGCGTTCTTCTGATTCGCCTACCAGCGAACCAAACAGTGCGCCGACATCCAGCCGAAGCAGGGGCAGCCGCCACAACCCGCCGATCATTTTCGCCGTAAGACTTTTCCCGGTGCCTGGAATTCCGATTAGAGCGATTCCCTTTGGCGCCGGCAAGCCGTAATCCCTGGCTTCACGGCTAAAAGCGCGTTCCCGCAGCCGCAGCCAGTCTTTCAGGACACCCAAGCCGCCCACATCTTCGGGGCTTTCGCGAGCGCTGTAAAACTCCAGTGCTTCACTTTCACGAATGATCTGCTTCTTTTCTTCTGTCACCAGATCAATATCCCGATCATCCAGAACGCCGTCGGTAACAATCGCTTTGGCAAAAACGCGCTGCGCCTGAGCGGTTGTCAGGCCAATGGCAGCCTGCACCAGTTTTTCACGGCCCAGCGGGGTTAATTGAACCGGGATCCCCGGCGTGGCGGTTAATTTTTCCAGGACTTCCTGCAACTCTGGCGCGTTGGGCAGCGCCAGGGTGAGCAGCACAGCATCGTCGCGCAGTTCTTCAGGAAGTTTGCTGTGAATCGAGGTAATCAGCATGGATTTCTTTGTGTATTTCAGTTTTTGGCTGAGCGAGCGCAATTTTCGCTTGATCTGGGGGTTGTTCCAGGTCTCGTGAAAATCTTTCAAAACAAAAAGTGCGGACTGTTGCGACTCCCAGCGGTCAATCTGCTCCAGGGCTGCCAGCGGGTCTTTGGCGGACGGTAAATTACCGGAACCGTTCCCGCCCCACTGGAATCCGTCTGCCAGATCCCAGGTAACGCACAGCCTGCCGCCCTTATTGCAGGTCTGACGGATTTCTTCCAGAGCCCGTTCTTCCTCATTGGTTACCAGCACGATCAGTGTAAACCGTGAGCGCAGATAAATATCCAGCTGTTCTTGAATGCTCATAATCCCTCTGAATCCGCGGATGCAGTTCCGGGAAAGAAATATTTTGTCAGCTGCCTGCCGGTGGGCGTGGCTGCGATTCCGCCTTGCGCGGTCTCCTTAAAACGCTCATCCATTCGTCTGCCAATCCGTTCCATCGCGTCAATAATTTCATCCGCCGGAACTGGATTCTTGATTCCAGCCAGCGCCAGGTCAATCGCTACCAGGCTTTGCGCGGCGGAACCTGCATTCCGAAATACGCAGGGGACTTCAACCAGCCCACCAATCGGGTCGCAGACCAGCCCGAGCATGTTTTGCAAGGCAAAAGCGGCCGCATGGGCTGCCTGGTCCGGGCTTCCGCCCAGCGCTTCAACACCTGCGGCGGCAGCCATCGCAGCGGCAGAACCTGTCTCGGCCTGACATCCCGCGGCTGCGCCGGAGATGGTCGCGCGCAGCATGATCACCGAACCGACCCCCGCGGCTGTGAACAGGGATTGAATCAGCGCAGTGTCACTCAATCCGCAGCTTTCTTGCAGGCTTAGCAAAACAGCCGGGAGCGTTCCGGCCGCGCCGGCGGTCGGAGTAGCCACAATGCATCCCATACTCGCGTTCACTTCCCCCACTGAAAGCGCGCGGGCAACAGCGCGGCTGAGGATACCGTTTGTGGCTCGCGGTTTGTTTTCGCTGAGCCAACTGTTAAACTGGTGCGCATTTCCGCGCAGCATCCCGGAAAGGGAGCGCACCGGTTTACGCAATCCTTCTTCAGCGCTGGTTTTCATCACTTCCAGCCGTTTCGCCATCCCCGCCCAGATTTCTTCGCGCGTGCGCGCTGTATTTTGTATCTCCTGCTGAAGAATAATTTCACTGATGCTGGTTTCCAGATCCACAGCGGCCTGCACCAGTTCTGAAATCGATTGGTACATCGCTTAATCTCCCAATTTTGGCACGATCCGCGACCAGCGGACCCAGGGTAATGAAGCAATTTTTACCGATAATTCCCGTGTGACCGGTTGATCGGTCTCGATAATCATGATCGCTTCTTCGCCGATTTTTTGCCGCTCCACTTTTAAGAAGGCAATGTTTATGTGCGCTTCAGCCAGCCATCCAGTAATGGTGTTGATTGTTCCGGGCTGATCCGCGGAGATGATGATCAGGGTGCAATATTCCCCGTTGAAGGAGACCGGATAACCCTGCAGATCAATAATCTCGATCCTCCCACCACCCAGCGAAGAGCCGGTGAAAGTTACCTGGCGCTCTCCGGCGCTGAGGATAAATTGCGCGCTGTTCGGGTGAACATCCGCGCCAAGATCGATTTCCTCAAACGAAAACGCCAGTCCGCAATCTCCTGCGAGGGTATGGCTCAGGCGAATACGCTGATCGGCGGTTCCCAGCCCCAGCAGGCCAGCGATGATGGCCCGATCGGTTCCGTGACCCCGTCCGGTTTTTGCAAAGGACCCGTGCAGGCGGATCAACGCGTTTTGCGGGGTGCTTCCTAACAACGCGCGGCCCATCAATCCGAGCCTTACTGCGCCGGCGGTATGCGAGCTGGAAGGACCCACCATGACCGGGCCGATGGCTTCAAAGACGGATATGAAACGCTTTTCTGTCATTTTAAGTACTCTGCGCAGGATTATAGCATCTTCCGGATATTCATTCCTGGTCAGTAAAACACCTTGAAGTGACATTTATCAAATTGATGAATGACAGTGAAAAGAAATAATTATCCTTGCGATCGTTATAATGGAATAAATTCTCCGTACGGAAAAGGAGTCAATCATGGCAATCCCTGTCCCTACTGATTTGCTGGCTGCTCATCGGAATCTGGCCAGTTTGCAGTATGAAAAAAAACCGGTTCAACGCGGGTATGCGAACCGTACGCTGTATATCGATCTTGGGCAACCTGCGATTAAGATCAAACCTGTGGATGAGAAGATGAAAGAAACCTTCACAGGCGGCCGTGGTTTCTGCCTCTGGTTATTGTGGAATGCGGTTAAGGAAAATACCCGCTGGGATGACCCTGAAAATGAGCTAGTCATCGCCGGAGGTCCGATTGGCGGAATCACGCAGTATCCCGGCAGCGGCAAATGCACAGCGGTAACAATTTCGCCGGCAACTCACAGCGTGATCGACTCAAACGGCGGCGGTTTCTTTGGTCCGTATTTGAAATACGCCGGCTTCGACGCACTTGAAGTTCAGGGCAAAGCCGCTGAAGACGTTATTATTGTGATTGACGGTGACCGGGGAGTGGTTCAGGTTGATGCGGCCCCCCTCGAAGCGGTCGATACGCATTTACTTGCCAGGCAGTTAACTGAAATCTATGCCGCAGATGAAAATGAAAAACGCGGAATATCCGTCATTTCGGCTGGAAAAGCGGCTGAATACCTGCCAATTTGCGGTCTAAACATCAGCTATTATGACCCCCGCCGTCAGGAAGTGCGGATAAAACAGGCCGCCCGCGGCGGATGCGGAAGGGTATTAAGAGACAAGAAAATTAAGGCGATTGTGGTCAAGTACACCGATCTGAGCGGCGATAAGAACGGTGTCGCGGATATGGCTCTGATTCGCAAAGCCGGCCAGCGGATCAATAAAGAAATTGCTGATTTCGACCAGTCTCAGAATGATATGCGCGGAATGGGCACACCGTATCTTGTTGAGATAATGGATCGATTTGATTTACTGCCGGTAGAAAACTTTCGCTTTGGCGGGCATCCAGATCACAGCCGAATCAGCGGTGAAGTCTGGAAACAACGCTATGACCGGCGCGGCCCTGATGGATGCTGGGTTGGCTGCACCCTTTCCTGCGCCCACGGTGTCCCGCATATCCATTTGACCACTGGACCTTATAAAGGGCAGGTGGTCTTTGTGGATGGCCCGGAATACGAAACATTGGGCGCGATCGGATCAAATCTCGGAATTTTTGATCCTGACGCGCTCCTCGAAATGATGTTTTACGCGGATACCTACGGGATTGATACCATTTCTCTGGGTAATTCCATGGCTTTTGCCTATGAATGCTACGAGTACGGCTTGATTAACAGCCAGCATACGGGCGGAGTTGAACTTCGCTGGGGAGATGCGGACACCGCTTTGGAGCTGATCCATCAAATGGCCCGGGGTGAAGGGTTTGGCCTGATCATTGGTCAGGGAATCCGCGCCATGAAACAAATTTTTGCAAAACGGTTTGGCGCTGATCCGAAGGTAATGCAAGATATTGGGATGGAGGTAAAAGGGCTGGAGATATCCAATTACATCTCGAAAGAATCTCTGGCCCAACAGGGCGGTTACGCCATGGCATCAAAAGGTCCGCAGCATGACGAAGCCTGGTTAATCTTCATGGAGATGGTTCATAAACAACTGCCAACCTTTGAAGCCAAAGCGGAAGCGCTGCATTATTTCCCGATCTGGCGCACATGGTTCAGCCTGCACGGGTTGTGTAAATTGCCGTGGAACGATATTATCCCGGTCAGCAACCGCACGGCAAGTGAACCAGCGAAAGTCCCGGAACACGTGGAAAATTACACCTGGCTTTATCAGGGGGTTACCGGCAATCCCGCCAGTCATGAAGATCTAATGCGCCAGTCTGAGAAAGTCTATCATTTTCAGCGGGTATTCAACCTGCGCATGGGATTTGGAAAGCGAAAGGATGATTATCCGCCCTACCGTGCGATGGGACCCGTAACCGAACGAGAATATGAATCTCGGCTGGACCGTTATGATACCCAGCTTCGCGAAGAAGCAGGGATTAATCCAGACGGCATGACCACAAGCGAGAAAGTGGCTGCGTTGAGGAAATACCGTCAGAATCGCTACGAACAGCTGCTGGACGCCGTTTATAAACGCCGCGGATGGACCGAAAGGGGTGTGCCAAAGGCAGAAACCCTTTTGTCGGTGGGGCTGGATATTCCAGAAGTGATTGCGCTGGTAAAAAAGCACGGCGGGTAGGAGCGAAAAGGAAGGAAACAAACGGTCAGGCAAACCGCCTGGCCGTTTATTTTTATCAAATGGGAATCATAACAAACTTAGCCTGTTAAATAGTGGCGAGTGTGGGATTTGCCTGCCCCGCACCGCGGGGAACCGCACAGACAGGGCTTAGCGCCGAAAACGTTGAGTGGCGAGGGTGGGATTTGCCTGCCCCGCACCGCGGGGAACCGCGCAGACAGGGCTTAGCGCTGAAAACGTTGAGTGGCGAGGGTGGGATTTGCCTGCCCCGCACCGCGGGGAACCGCACAGACAGGGCTTAGCGCCGAAAACGTTGAGTGGCGAGGGTGGGATTTGCCTGCCCCGCACCGCGGGGAACCGTACAGACAGGGCTTAGCGCTGAAAACGTTGAGTGGCGAGGGTGGGATTTGAACCCACATCCAAGGGCTTATGAGTCCCCTGCTCCACCATTGAGCTACCTCGCCAAACGTGCGCAATAATACTACTAAGAAATCAGTTTGTCAACCAGAAGGTAATAAAAAGACCCCACTATGTCGTGTGCCGCGGAGTTTTGAACCTGCCAAAGCAGGTTATGTCCGGCCTGAGAAGATCCGCCTTGGCCTGAGCCTATCGCGTTACCCTCAGAGCACGAACGAGTTTTTTCAAGTGTTGGCTCAAAACCGGTGATGCGGCATCACGGGCACAGCAGGGTAACTTTCTTATACCACAGTTCATGCCGCTTGTGTAGATTCTTGATGGCCGGGCAGCATCTAATCCGCTTTGGATAATTCTTCCAGTAAGGCTTTTTCAATGTCAACCATGCGTAAGCTGCCCAGGTAGGATTTATCTTCAATACTGTTCAGCTGCTGAAGGACCCGCATGACGGTTTTAATTTTTTTCAAGCTTTGTTTGCTGTCGTGGATTACCTGCAGACTGGTATCAAAATCCAATTTGTGAGATCGAATTTCTTCATCCAACACTTCCAACCCCCCCTGAACGATGCTGAGACTGTTGTTCAGGTAATGGGAAAGGGTCACCACCATCTGCCGAACCGTTTCGGTCGCGATTAACTGACGCGATAATTCCTGGCGCTCGCGTTGCAGCCGTTCTTCATTCAGGGCTCGATCGATCGCGCTGGTTAACTCCTCGATGGTGAATGGTTTGGCGATATAATCCCGAACGCCCAGGCGAAATACCTCAACCGCGATATTTTCCGAGCCGTGCATGGTCATAAATATGACCGGCGTTTGGTTTTCTGCCTTGCGCAGTTCCCCGAGAACTTGCAGCCCGTTCATGCGCGGCATGCTCATATCCAAAAGGATCAGATCCGGGTTATGCGCCAGCGCGGCTTCCAGTCCTTTCACCCCGTCTTTTGCCAGGATGGCCTGGTAGCCCAGCGGGGCCAGCACGTATTGACTCACAAATTTTAAGATTTCAGGACTGTCATCCACAACCAGAATGGTTTCACCCGCCATAAAAAATCCCTGTTTGAACGAATAAAAATATTTTAACATCACCCGATGGGTTCTATTCCTTGCAATTGCATTGCAAAACCGCTTCGTAATTGAGCTGCCCGGGCTGGCTTGCGCAAGATTCAGTTCAGGTTATACTTTTTAGGGAGGTAAAAATGAAAAAATTATTTCCCTTCATAATATTTCTCGCTTTTATATTGTTCGCTGGCTGCGGCGGGAAAGGGACAGGCGGGGTGGCGGTTGAAGATTCCTGGGGCAGGGCAGCGAAAATTGGAGAAAACAGCGCGGTCTACTTGAAAATCACCAATGGAACCGGAAAGGATGTTCAGATCGTTGCTGCTTCCAGCGACCTGGCTGACAAGACTGAGCTTCACCGTTCCATGATGGACAGCAGCGGCACGATGAAGATGATGCATCAAGACGCAATCCCCTTGCCTGCTGGAAAGGTGGTCGAATTTAAACCGGGGGATTATCACATTATGCTGATTGGGTTGACCCGTGATCTTAATCCCGGTGAACGGGTTTCTCTGACCCTGCGCCTGGACGACGGGCAGGATATCACCTTTGAAGCCGTCATCCGGTAATACCGCAGCCATCCGCTCCTTTATCGCGCTTGAGCTTCCCGGCGAAACCCGGGAAGCGGTTGCCCGTTATTATCAGGCGCTTGAGCTGGGGAAACTGGCCGGATTGCGGCCGGTCAGAACGGATAACCTGCATTTGACCCTGCACTTTTTAGGCGATCAACCCGCGCAGACTTTACATTTACTCTCATCTTCCCTTCAGGAAGTCCTCTCAGGCCTTTCTTCGTTTCCGCTGGTCATCCGCGGGCTTGGGGCGTTTCCGCGCGTTGAAAAACCGCGCGTTGTCTGGCTCGGCTTTGAGCCCTCTTCATCCCTGCTGAATCTTCACGGTGTGATTGCGGAACAGCTGCGCCGGCGTGGTTTGCCCGTTGAAGACAGGCCGTTCCAGGCGCACCTTACCCTGGCTCGCATCCCCGTTCCCTTGAATGTTTCGGATGGTCAGCGCCTCATGACGCTGATCAGGGGTGAGAAGAACAAATCCGTGGCGCAATTTCAGGCCAGCACAGTGATTTTATTCCAGAGTGAATTAAAGCCCGGCGGTTCCGTATATAAAGCCATCTCAGTGCATCCCTTGACCGATAGAACCGCTTCTGGTATGGTTTAACCAACCCACAGTCATAACAAGAGGTGAAACCTGAACGGTCTTGATCTGGCGAAGGATGTTGTCAACATCCTTGAAGAAAAAATTGGTGAAGATATCGTATTACTGGATGTTCGCGGAATCGCTTCGTTTACCGATTATTTTGTCATCTGTACCGGCACCAGCGACCGAATGATCGATGCCCTGGAAGACGCAGTGAGAGATGGCATTTCAAAAAAATATCACCGCAAAGGGAAATCCGAAGGCACCGGCCGCTACGGCTGGGTCGTTCTGGACTTTGGTGATGTCGTGGTTCATTTGTTATCGCCGGAACAAAGAAGCTATTACCGGCTTGAGCAAATCTGGGAAGCTGGTAAAGTGCTCCTGCGTCTACAATAAAAAAATCCACCCGAGCGGGTGGATTTTTTTATCAGGGGAAGATTTATTTGAGGGTGCGGACAAAGGTTACAATTTGCCAGACCTGTTCATCGGATAACACGCCTTTTTGCGCGGGCATGGCTGAATTGGTCCCAACGCCAACGCCGCCTTCCATAATGTACCAGAAAATGAAATCATCCCCAACATCGGACAGGGTGGTCAAATCAGCCGGTTTGGGGTCAAGCGCTGCGCCGGCTGGCCCGTCGCCTTTGCCACCATCGCCGTGGCAAGAAGCGCAGTAGAGGGCGTAAGCTTCCTTGCCTTTTTCAGCCGCAGCCGCATCTCCCGAGAAAGGATTGGTTTTGCCTTTATAGGCGTCCGGGACAACCTGTTTTTCCATCGCGGCCGGTTTTTCAGCGACAGCCCCGCCGCAGGCGGTAAGAACCAGCGCAGTGATCACCAGCGCCGCCAGAATAAATGCCATGCGTTTCTTCATAAGTTCCTCCTGAGATTTTTCATGTTGCAACGTCATTATAGTACAAAAGATTCCGAAAAGAAAGCCAATATATTGGATAATAATGACCGATTAAGTGTATAATAAATCAACTTTTGTCCTTCTCAATAAAGGAAGTTGCGATGTTTAAAATTAGCCGAAGATTGGATTACGGGATTCAATTAATGGTTGCTCTGGCTGAAAACGGTAAAGATCAGGCTATTCCAACTGCTGCGCTGGCAAAGAAATTAAACATCCCGCTGCCTTTTTTACACCAGATCGGCCACACCTTGATGCAAAACGGGTTGATTAAAGCCTCGCCAGGGCCAAAAGGCGGTCTGCGGTTAACCCTTCCACCGGAAGAAATATCCTTGCTGACCATTACAGAAGCGCTGGAAGGCGCGGTCTGTCTGGTGAACTGTGCCGATTGCGGACAAAAGGGGAACAGCGAGCCCCCCTGTACTTTAAGAGGATTATGGAATTACCTGCAATCAAATCTGATCAAAGAATTATCGGATCTGCGCTTATCGATGCTGATTCACGGGGCGGTGGATCACCTGGTAAAAAATCCAGAATAATATTCTCATTCTTCCAAAATGAAATTTGTGCAATAATGATATAAACGGTCTACTTGGGCAAATCATTTTTTGCGTGCAGGAGGCTGCTGATGAAGCAGGAACACCAACCCAGAGGAACCTTTGCGATTCTGATCATTTTTTTAGCGTTAACCATCCTTTCCTGGATCGGGGTTTACCTGATCCTGCTCCAGCGGGGAGGGGTGTAAGTCATGGAAATCCACCGCTATGAGAAAATATGGATCGCCATCACCATCTCTGCCGTCATCTTGATGCTGGCAGCCATCTCGCTGGCCAGCTTTGGTTTGGGGCTGCAGCTCCCCGGTGTGGCGGGTTCTGTTGATCCGGCGAAACTGGCCCAAACCCCGCCTTTTGATAAGCCCGGGGTTTACCAGATTACCGAAGGAAAATATCAGGTCGTGATGGTCGCCTTTGCCTGGGGCTACAATCCAAACGAGGTTCGGGTTCCGGCGGGTTCCAGAGTAACTTTCAAAATCACATCGCGGGATATCACTCACGGCATTTTTATCGAAAAGACGAATATCAATTTGATGATCCTCCCCGGCCAGATTTCCGAGGCGAGCGTTACGTTTAAAGATCCGGGTGAATACCTGTTTCTCTGCCATGAATATTGCGGCGTAGGTCACCAGGCGATGGCTGGAAAAATCATTGTTGAGCCAAAACCATAGGAGGAATCATGCAGCAGCGAGATAAGCGTTTCATTGGCGTTCAAATTGGCGTTGCGCTGGCAGCGCTTTCGATTGGCATCTTGCTCGGACCGCTTCAAGCCCTGGACAAAGCCAGTATAGATTTATACCCGTTCTTGAAGCCATTGATCGCTTCATACTATCAGGGGGTCACGCTTCACGGAGTATTAAACGCGCTGGTTTTCACCACCCTGTTTATCACTGGTTTTCACACTTTTACGATCCTGAAAGGGCTTCAAAAACCTTTGAGGTGGTTTGGTCTGGCTGTCGCCGGGTATGGGATGATGATCGCCGGTTTGATCCTGTCCGGCTATACCTTGTTTGCCAATCAAGCCAGCGTCCTGTACACGTTCTATCCCCCGTTGAAAGCCAGTCCGCTGTTTTATATCGGTTTGACCATTCTGGTGATTGGATCCTGGATGATTGGCTGGAGTCAGCTGGCGACACTCTGGCGCTGGCGCAAAGAGAATCCCGGTGTGCGTACTCCCCTGATAGCCATGGGGTCAGCGGTGAATGTGCTCCTCTGGCAGCTGGCTACCCTTGGTATTGCAGCGCAGATGCTGGCTTTGGTGATTCCCTGGTCATTAAAACTGGTCCCGGCCACCGATGTGCTGTTAAACCGCACCCTTTTCTGGTTTACCGGGCACCCGCTGGTTTATTTCTGGCTGCTTCCCGCTTATGTATCCTGGTACGGCATGCTGCCAAAGCAGGTGGGCGGAAAACTCTTCAGCGATTCGCTCGCGCGGCTTTCTTTCTGGGGTTTTCTGGTGTTTTCAACTCCGGTCGGTTTCCACCATCAGTTTTCAGACCCGGGCGTTCCGCTTCTCTGGAAATATGTGCACACGCTCTTGACTTTTATGGTGGTGATCCCATCGTTTATGACCGCTTTCACAGTGATTGCTTCGCTGGAACGCGCGGCCCGCGACCGCGGTGGAAAGGGAACGTTTGGGTGGATCAAAAATTTACCCTGGAAGGATCCCTCAGTCGCCGGGCAGCTGCTGGCGGGTTTTCTCTTTTTCTTTGGCGGAATCGGCGGCATTATCAACGCGTCTGCCTCGCTGAATCTCGTGATCCACAACACCACCTGGGTCCCCGGCCATTTTCACCTTACGGTCGCAACCGCCTCGACGCTGACGTTCATGGCCATCACCTTCTGGCTTATCCCCTATTTAACCGGTAAGCCGCTGTATTCCGTCAAATTGGCGCTCTGGACGGTCTGGACCTGGTTTGTGGGGATGGTCTTTTTCTCAGGCGGAATGCACTGGCTTGGATTGTTAGGCGCGCCCCGGCGGGTTCCACTTTCAACCGCGACCTATACTGCGAATTTCCCTGAATGGATGCTGCCAAAGATATTTACTGCTGTCGGGGGTGTGATTTTATTTATTGGCGGCGTCTTTTATTTTATTGTGGTGATTGGTACCTGGCTGGGCAAGAAAAAGTCTGAAGTGGAGATAGAAGTCCCGGTGGCTGAATCTGAGCTGCCGCCGGCAAAAACACCGGCCTGGCTGGACAACTGGAAACTTTGGATTGTGCTTTCGCTGGTACTAGTGATCATCGGGTACGGCCCGGTGCTGGTGCAGCTGATCAGCAATTTCGCTCCCAACGCTGTTGGAGGGAGGTTCTGGTAAATCCCACGCAAAACTATCCGGAAAATCTCCGGATAGTTTTTTTATTCACCTTTAGGCGCGGAATGATTTAATTCCGCGGTAATTGTCTGAACATATTGGCGTTTCGCTTCAAGTTCTCTATAATAAGATATCCGTTGAGCTATACTGAGGAAAAATGAAAGTTATTCACATGGATACCGAAGCGGTACAGGCTTTGGTAAAGCGAATACAGCAAGGCGGCGATGACATTGGCGACCTCCTGCGCGAATATTATTCCTGCGTTTCAGCGCTTGAATTTCACTGGGACGGCCCTTCTTCCGATGAATTTCGCCGTGCTGCTATGGATACCTGGCGAGCGCTGGATATCTTGCGCGGCAGAATTGACGAGCTCTCGCGCTCTTTAAATCAGGAGCACAATCAGTGGCTGGAAATGGACAGTTTTAAGGGCGATACCCTTCCTGCTTTACCCGTAAAACCCGCTGGCATGGGAGAAGCGCAAAAAAGAGTGCGCACCGCTGCGCAAACACCCGATTTAACATCTCGTCAAGTGCCGTATGAAAAGGTCGTTCAATACCGGCTTCCGGTCACCAGGGGGACTGGCCGCACGGTGTGGCGCGCGTATTACCGGGATGAGTCCGGCGCGCTGGTTCATGAAGATTTACCCTACCGCTCCAACCAGAATCCGCCAACGCACCGGAATGTGCCGCTGACGGCCGTGCCGAACCTGCCTGATTTTGGCGGAACAGCAGCTGATGCGGCTGTTAGCAAGACGGAAAATTTATTTAACGAGGGCTATATCGCCAAAGGAAACTTGATCAACGATCAGCCCGGACAGGTGGATTCGGGACCATCTTTAAAATGGCAAAAGCAAAGCCAGGACCCCGGGTTTACCCTCGATAACGGGGTAGAACAGATCCCTGGGTTTGGGGATTTAGAATCCCATCAGTCCAGAACGAATCTCAATAACAAACCCGATTGATTACCCTTTTTATCGGTATTGAAAACTGATGTTATAATGATTTAACACAAAAAGCGGAGCGTGAGCAGCGTGAACGAAGAAACTTCAAAGGGTAATTCCGCTCAGGAAGTGCAGGAAAATAAACCAAAGACCTGGGTTTTTATACTGGTCGGGTTGGTCATACTGGCCTTGCTCGGGTTTGCGGTGTTTGGTCTCATGACCGCCAAAGGCGACACAACCGAACGAATTCGGGATGTTTTTATCATCTTCATGGCAGTTGAGTCGATTATTATCGGCGCAGCCCTGGTGATTTTGATTGTGCAGCTGTCTGCGCTGATTAATTTATTGCAAAACGAGGTGAAGCCGATCCTCGAGTCAACTCGCGACACGGTAAACACCATGCGCGGGACGACCAAATTTGTCGGCGATCACTTCGCTGCTCCGGTGATCAAGGTCAATACCCTGGCGGCCGGGGTTAAACGTTTCTTCGAACTGCTGCGCCCCTGGAAAGGGTAAAGCATCAAAAATGATTTATCACACCAAAGGAGAGTAACCATGTCTGATCGTGACAATTTTGGCGCTTTTTTAGTCGGTTTCATCGTTGGCGGTCTTACCGGCGCTGTCGCCGCGCTGCTGCTCGCGCCGCAATCCGGTGAAGAGACCCGAAAATATATCAAAGACAAGAGCATCGAACTCTATGATAAAGCCAGCGATACGGTTGAGATGACCTACCAGCAGGCTCAGCAAACCGCGGACGAGGCGGTCAAAGCCGCTGAGAGCTTCCTGGCGACAGCCAAAGCCCGCGCGGAAGAACTGCAAAAGCAGGGCCAGGTCATCCTTGAAGAGCAGAAATCAAAAATTGAAGCCAAAGTTAAGAAGGGTGGAAAAACGGGCGAAGAGGCTGCCTGATTTTCTCCAATCGAAAGGAACAGCAAGGCCGGGCGAAACCCGGCCTTGAATTATTTTTTGCTGTTTGCCAGCTCCGCTGTGGCGTTAGGAATTACTTCAACCACATCCCCGGCGATCACCGCGGCAGCGGCCCCATGTTGTCTTGCGGCCAGAATGCCCGCATTGGCGTGCACCCAGGCAGCCAGCAGACCAGCCTCAAAGGGTTGAAGGCCCTGGGCAAGATAACCGGCAATCATCCCGGCGAGTACATCACCGGTACCCGCGGTGGCGAGTGCGGATGTGGCCAGCGGGATCACTCTGGTTTTCCCGGCCGGGTCGCTGACCACGGTCAACGCGCCTTTTAACACCACGACCTGGCGCCATTCCTGCGCGTAACGGGCAGCGATTTCGATGCGGTTCTCCTGGATTTCCTGGATACTTAAGCCAGTGAGAACACTCATCTCTCCCGGATGAGGGGTCAGGATGGTATTAGGCGGCAGCAATTCGTGCCATCCTGGCAAGGCGGCAAGTAGTTTCAGCCCGTCCGCGTCGATGACCAGCTTTGGAAACGCTTTTAACGCTTTATCGTGGGCAACTGGATTAGATACAAACCCAAACGACTTCGAGGCGCTGGCGTTTTTTGCCTGGAAAAATGCTGTTAAAAATTTGCCAGTGTGACCATCCATTCCCCAGCCGGGGCCAATTAAAAGAGCGTCCGTTTTTTCGCACGCTTGCAGGATGATGGGGACAGCGTCCGGGCCAACGCCGCCGTTCTCATCCGGGATCATTACCCAGGTGGCTTCTGGAATCTGCCCGGCGATCAGGGTTTGCACAACCGGCGGAACGGCCAGAGTCACCAACCCCGCGCCGGCGCGGTAAGCCGCTCTGGCGGCCAGCAGGGCTGCGCCCGGGTAATTTACGCACCCTGCTGATATTAAGACTTTGCCAAAGGTACCTTTATGCGCGGTGGGGGGCCGGGGCGGCAGCAGTGAGCGGCATTCCCTGGAACCGGTGACGCGCCAGTCTGCCGGCACGATGGTGTCAGAATTCACCGGTAAATTCAAAGGCGCGATCGCCAGGTCCCCTAAAAATTCAAAAGCTGGAAATCGAAGCATACCTCTTTTTACCGCTTCGATACAGATTGTCAGGTTGGCCGGGATCGTTTCAGGCGCGACCGCGCCTGAATCGCAATCTACACCGGAAGGACAGTCCACCGCAACGACGGCCGGTTTGCGTTCAAATTGCCTGACAAACCGACAGACTTTCGCGGTTTCTTGCCTTAACGGCAGCTGCACGCCGGTGCCTGCGATCCCGTCCAGGAGGATGGTGCTGGTTTGCAGCCATTCAGCCAGGGTTTTAAAATCGGGATCATCTTCAATCCCGACGACTGGCGAACGCGCCTCAATCAGACGGGCAACCAAAGGATCATCCGGGCTGCGCGGTTTAACCAGAAAAGCGCGCACCTGCCACCCGGCTTTGGCCAGGGCGATGAGCGCAAGCAGCGTGTCCCCCCCGTTGTTTTTTCCGCCGATCAATCCGGTTGCGGTGCGGTTTGTTCCCGGGGTGTAGCGTTCGTTGATGATACGGGCAATACTTAACCCCGCCCGGCGCATCAATCCTTCTTCATCCAGCCCATGCTGCACGGCTGCCTGTTCAATCGCATGCATTTCACGGACACTGACAATCTTCATGAACACCTCCTTTCCGTATTATACAGGTGGAATGAAGCAACGATCCGGTGTGCAGGTTCTAAAATCATCACTATAATAATAAGAAGAAAAGGGAGGTTGCCATGTCTGATGAACCAACCATCTACAGTCCCAGAGGTGTTCCCGAAAGCGCGCCGCAGCCGACGGGGAAAAAGTTTTGTGTCCAGTGCGGCAATGAACTGGCGGCAGATGCTGCTTTTTGCGGTGCCTGCGGATTGCCTGTAGGGGCTGTGCCTGTTCAACCCCCCGCTCCGCCCCCCGCCCCGCAGCCTTACCCGCCCGCTTACCCGCCGCCAGCTCAGCCCTGGCCGCAGGCCGGTCCTTATCCGCCCTTCCCGGGATACGGGATGCCAGCCATGCGTAAAAAAGCCGGAATTGGGCATTTTATCTCCGGGTCTGGCGCGCTGCTGGCGATTGTGTCTTTCTTTCTCCCCTGGCTGCTGATCTCCTGTTCCGGGCAAGAATTGGCGCGGATGAACGGCTGGCAGCTGGCTGTGGGTATGAAGGACATGGAGCAGACCGGCATGGACAGCGGCAGCCCGATTTTGCTGGCGCTGCTGGTACTGGCGTTTCTCGCCGCGGTGCTGGTGATCTTGATTTTTATTCGCGGCCGGTTTGGAAAGTGGGAAGGATTCGCTTTCATCGCTGCTGGTGTGGCTGCGGCTGCGATTCTGACCATCTTTTTACTGGCCAATCAGCCCAGCAAAAGCGATATGCAATTTGCCGCAATCGAGATAAAGCCGATGGCTGGATTGTTTATGACCTATGCCAGTTACCTGCTGCTGGTGGTCGGAGGCGCGCTCTGTTTAAAAGAATAGCCCGTAATTACGGTAAAAGACCGGCTGCGGCCGGTCTTTTTTTAATCCTGAATTAATGCTTAAAATCACTTGCCCTCTCGCGTGATGCTGTCATATAATCTAATCACTATACTCTTTCCGAAAGGAGGCTGACATGGCCGGTGTAACCTACAAACATGTCAACAAGAAGTTTGGCGATTTTCAAGCCCTCAACGACCTGAATCTCGAAATTGAAGATAAAGAGTTTCTGGTTTTGGTAGGGCCGTCCGGCTGCGGGAAGACCACGGCGCTGCGCTGCCTGGCTGGGCTGGAAGAAATCACTTCCGGCGAAGTGATCATTGGCGACCGCGTGGTGAATGATGTTCCCCCCAAAGACCGCGATATCGCCATGGTGTTCCAGAGCTACGCGCTCTACCCGCACATGACGGTTTATGACAATATGGCCTTTGGTTTGAAATTGCGCAAAGTGCCAAAGTCAGAGATTGACCGCCGTGTGAAAGAGGCTGCTCAAATCCTTGGGATTGAAGCCTTGCTCAAGCGCAAACCCCGCGAGCTGTCTGGCGGCCAGCGTCAGCGTGTCGCTGTCGGCCGCGCCATTGTGCGCGAACCGAAAGTATTCCTTTTCGATGAACCGCTCTCAAACCTGGATGCCAAGCTGCGCGTTCAGACCCGCGCGGAAATCAGCAAACTTCACCAGCGGTTGAAGACCACCTTCATCTATGTTACCCATGATCAGACCGAAGCCATGACCATGGCTACCCGGATCGCGGTCATGAACAAAGGCATTTTACAACAGCTGGATACCCCCCAGAACCTGTACGACCGGCCGGGCAACCTCTTTGTGGCTGGTTTCATCGGTTCACCGGCGATGAACTTCTTCCCGGTTACCCTGCGCAGGGACGGCGAAAAACTGTTCGCGGATTCAGGCCAGTTCGCGGTAGAAATTCCTGAAAACCGCCGCGCGACCTATATGCCAATGGCTGGGCGCGAGGTGATCTTCGGGATCCGCCCGGAAGACATCTACAACCCGGCGTTCATACCTGGCGGTATCCATGCCGCAGCGGTTGAAGCCCGGGTTGATGTGACCGAGTTGATGGGCAATGAAATTTTCCTGTACATGGTGAGCGGTCCAAACAGTTTTGTCGCCCGCGTGGATCCGCGCACCCGCTTCAGCATGGGTGATCAGGTTCAACTGGTCTTTAATATGGATAATTTCCATATCTTTGACCCATCTGTGAACAAAGAAAACCCGGTCGCCGTTCGTTAACGGGTCGGTTGTCGAATTCTGTAGCGCAAGCGGCCCTTGCGCTACAGTTTTATTTACCAAGGAAAGGATACGTTATGTACACACTTGTTTTACTCCGCCACGGTGAAAGCCTTTGGAATAAAGAGAACCGCTTTACGGGTTGGACCGATGTGGATTTAACCGAGAAGGGTCTTGAGGAGGCGCACACCGCCGGTCGTTTGCTGCGGGAAGGCGGTTATGTATTTGACATCGCCTACACATCTGTGCTCAAGCGCGCCATCCGCACCCTGTGGATCACCCTGGACGAGCTTGACCAGATGTGGATCCCGGTGATCAATACCTGGCGGTTAAACGAACGCCATTACGGAGCGCTGCAGGGGTTAAACAAAGCGGAAATGGCGCTTAAATTTGGCGAAGAACAGGTTCACCTCTGGCGGCGTTCCTATGATGTCCGGCCGCCAGAGCTGGATCCCGCGGATGAACGCTACCCGGGCCGCGATCCGCGCTATGCCGGGCTAAAAAAGGAAGAAATTCCGCTGACCGAGTGTTTGAAGGATACCGTTGAGCGCTTCCTGCCGTTCTGGCACGAGACAGTCGCGCCGGCCATTCTCTCCGGTAAGCGGGTGATTATCGTCGCGCACGGCAACAGTCTGCGTTCGCTGGTGAAATATCTGGACAATATTCCCGATGAAGAGATTGTCAGCCTGAACATTCCAACAGGCGTGCCGCTGATTTACGAACTGGATCAGGAATTGAAACCCATCCGCCATTATTACCTTGGCGATCAAGAAGCGGTGCAGGCGGCCATCCAGTCGGTGGCAAATCAGGGAAAAGCCAAATAACCGCGCTGTCGCAGAAAAAAAAGAGGCGGGAGAAACCCGCCTCTTTAAATTATCCGGTGGTCCTGGGGGTTTTTGCCAGCCAGCTGCCGATCAGGATCACAAGCAACGCGCCAGCTCCGGTGAGGATTCCGACAAAGGTGAAAGCGTCTTGCCAGAACTTCATCGGGAAAAGGCGGATCAGGCTGTCGGTGTACAGGAACAACCAGGTATCGCCCACAAAAAAGATGTTGTGAAATTTCGTGAATAGCCAGTCAAATGCCGTGAAGGTCAGGATAAGAATAAATCCCAGCAGACCGAGGGTTAACCAGCCTCCTGAAACCACCGCCCGCCAGAATGCTGGCGCTTGCTTTTTCCAGTAAAATACCAGGCAGAGAACGAAAAGGGTCCCGGCCAGAACAGCGAGGGCGGTTAACATGCGCTGAACCAGGATCTTGACATCGAGCATGTGAGATAATTCTCTTTCATTAAAAAGGGGTGTGACCTCATCCAGGCGCAGGTCTCCCAGAAAGCTTATCGGTTCTTGATTAAGCAGGTACTGAACGGAAAGATCAGCCCATTTCAGGCGGTCGGCAGTTGAAAAACCGTAGACATCCGCGGGGAAACCCGGCAGGCGGTATTCAAAATTAATGAATGCCGGTGTGAGCATCAAGCGGATCGCGCTCATCAGCAAAACCAAAGGCACCGCGATGGTGATAAACACGTGAAAAAATTTTAGCCAGACTTTCATTGCAGGTTCTCCGTTTCACCGCTGGTCAAGAAATTGAGAATCATGGCATTGGTCAACCATTCGATCGCCGCCCGGTCATCGGTAAAAATCATTCCGTCAGCAGGAGCGGGCTGTAAATTGTCGCTTGTTTTTTTAATCAAGGTCGGCAGCAGCGGATGAACGTCGCTGCGCGGCAGCAGGGCTTCGTAATTTGCCTGCAGATACGAACGGTCTACCGGCTTGCGGGTGGCGTAAATGAGGGTATTAAATGTGTCGGGCAAGTCCATGATAAAAGCCGTCGGGAAGACGGTTAAAATGGTGCGGTACATGGCATCGACCAGGCGGCGGTCAGAAGGGGCGCGCCCGACGTTGATGACCATCACGCCGTCGGGAGTGAGATGGTCGTAAACGATCTGAAAAAATTCCCGGGTGACCATGTGCGCGGGGATGTACGGGGGCCGATAGGCGTCCACGCTGATCACCTGAAAGCGGTTGGGGTCGTGTTCAAGCCCCCAGCGGCCGTCCTCGACATACACGGTCAAATTGGGGTCATTCATGTCAAAAAACCGCCTGCCGACTTTGACGATTTCGGGGTCAATTTCAAACCCGTCAATCTGAATTCCGGGAAAAACCGCGGCTGCCTGGCGGGCGGTTGTGCCGGCGGCAAGGCCGATGATCGCCATGCGTTTGAACTGGCCCGGGTCAACCGGAGGGGGATTGAAAAACGGCGCGACCAGGACCTGCTCCCAGGGGCCGTTGTAGGATAATTCTGTCGGGTGATACTGGGAGTGGATACCCTGACCTTCATTCAGTCGTAAAATTCGGGTATCCCCGAATTGTAGTACTTGGATATAGTTATAGGCGGATTCTTTTTCAAAAATCAGGCCGGATGTGTTTTTATCCCTGCCGGGGGTTCCAAATATCGCAAGAATAATCAGTACCAGCAGCATCCAGGAATATGCCAGAGCGGGTTTCCATCCGGCGGTTTTTGCCAGGCCAGCCAGGGCGGTTAAGACCAGCAGGCCGGCGAAAATGAGAAACGTGCGGTATGTGCCGACCAGAGGGGTTAAAATCAGCACCGGCAGGAAGGTGCCAAAAAAAGAGCCGATCGTCGAGATCGCGTAGACGCGCCCGCTGACCGAGCCAGAGGTATGCGGGTCGTCGACCAGCAGCCGAATGGCAAACGGCGAAGCGGTCCCGAGAAGACTGATCGGAATGATAAACAGGATCAGGACTCCGAGAAATGACCCTGCCAAAACCCCAAATGAAAGTTGATCAAACGCGTCCGCTGCCAGGCGTAAAACCGGGCGGGAAAGCAGCGGCACCAGGCCTACCGCCAGCCCGGCCCAGGCAAGAATGCGGTAGAGCGTGACGTATCTGGGCGAACGGTCTGCCCACCGGCCGCCAAGGAAATATCCAGCAGCCAGGTAAATCATGATCAGGCCAATAATGCTTGCCCAGACCAGGTTGGAGGTTCCAAAATAATTCCCCAGCAAGCGCGAAGCGGACATTTCCGCGCCCAGCGTGCACAAACCCGCGATAAAAACCGTCCCGTACACCCATCTTTTCATGTCAGGGATTATACCGTAAACAATCCATAGCCTACTGGATATGCTCAATCCTGACCAGATGGTCAGGCACATTTCGGAATAAATCGGAGACAATAGGGTTCGTTATAATGTATCATCAGGTATTCAGGTATTAAAAAAGGCATTACAGGAGACACCTTGGCTGCGAGCATTGAAAAATCTTATGATCTGCGCAATATCATCTCGAACAACCGTCTGGTAGGCCTCTGGCGAATGCTGACCGGTTACCGCGGGACCTTCATCCTCGCCAATTTGAGTCTGGGCGTCAGCGCGCTCGCCAAGACCTCTACCTACCTGCTGCTGCGTTATTTTGTGGATAATTATTTTTCTGAATCCACCCACCGCATCGCCCTGCCCATTATCGCAGCAGGATTCGTCCTTCTGGCGGTTGTGGAGGGCGGTTTTGCCTTTTTATCCGGGCGTTTGGCTGCGTTCACGGCTGAAAGCGTGACCCGCCGGCTGCGTAATTATTTGTTCGACCACATTCAGCATCTTTCTTTTACCTACCATTCCAAAACGCAAACCGGCGAGTTGATCCAGCGCAGCACTTCAGATGTGGATGCTCTGAGGCGTTTCTTCTCGGAACAATCGGTCGGGGCCGGCCGCATTCTATTCCTGTTTCTGGTAAATTTTGCCGCCCTGCTTTATATCAATGTAAAACTTGCCTTGCTTTCTATTATTGTCATCCCCTTTGTGCTGATCACCTCCCTGTGGTTTTTCAAGAAAATTTCAGCCGCTTATGAGAATTATCAAGAACAGGAGGCGACTCTCTCCACCACTTTACAGGAAAACCTGACCGGCGTGCGGGTTGTTAAGGCATTTGCCCGACAAACCTACGAAATGGACAAGTTTGAAAAAGATAACTGGGAAAAATTTCTGCGTGGAAAGCGCCTGCTTAAGATGCATGCGTTTTTCTGGCCGCTTTCGGATACGCTTTGCAACCTGCAAATCTTGAGCGGCTACCTGATCGGGGCATTGATGGCGATCAACAATGAAATTTCCTTCGGCAGCTATCTGGCTTACGCTGGTTTAATCGTCTGGATCATCTTTCCGCTGCGCAACCTGGGCCGCTTGATTGTGCAGATGTCGACCGGCATGGTGTCGTATACCCGCGTCCTGGAAATCATCAAACAGGATCGCGAACCTCTGGATGAAGGGGATTATCTTCCTGAGAACGGTATCAAAGGTCATTTAAAGTTTGAAGAAGTGGGATTCACCTATCAGGAAGGCAACATTGCCCTGGAAAACATCTCCTTTGAATGCCTGCCCGGGCAGGTGGTGGCTTTACTCGGATCAACCGGTTCCGGCAAAACAACCCTGGTCAATCTTCTTCCGAGATTTTATGACTATACCGCGGGAAGAATTTTGCTGGACGGCGTGGAAATCAACCGCTATCCGCGCCGGATTTTACGCCGCGAGATTGGGATTGTCGAACAGGAGCCTTTCCTGTTTTCTCGCTCAATTGCGGAGAATATCACCTACGGCGTGGGCAGGAATGTTACCCAGGATGAAATCGAGCGAGCGGCGAAGGCGGCCGCGATTCATGATTCAATTATCAAATTTGAAAAAGGTTACCACACGCTGGTCGGTGAGAAAGGCGTCACCCTCAGCGGCGGGCAAAAGCAGCGCGTTGCTATCGCGCGCACCCTGTTGAAAAATCCCCGCATTCTGATTCTGGATGATTCAACCTCGGCAGTTGATACGGAGACCGAAGCGGAGATCCGGGATGCTCTCCGCAACCTAATGAAGGACCGCACCACCTTCATTATTGCTCACCGGGTGCAAAGCATCATGGACGCCGATTTGATCCTGGTAATGGATGAAGGCAAAATCATCCAGTCTGGCCGGCACGACGAGTTGATCCAGATACCGGGCGTGTATCAAGAGATCTTTAACATGCAGACACGCATTGAAGTCGAACTTGAGAAGGAGATTGCCAGTGTCAGCTGATTTCTTTGAAGAAGAAGAGTTTGAATCAAAGTTTGACGGAAAAGTATTTCGCCGGATTCTAAGCCTGACCCGTCCGCATTTGCGTTGGGTGATTGGTTTTCTCATCTGCATCCTGATTGTCTCCGGCTTGGATTCGGTGTTTACCTATCTCGGTAAAAGCATTCTGGATGACGGCATCATCCCTGGAAATCGAGCAGCGCTGGTCAATATCTTGATCCTGTATCTGGCGCTTTCGGTGGTTCAATCGATTGCTGTTTTTGGGTTTATTTACCTGGCCGGTGTGCTGGGTGAACGGATTCGCTACGACCTTCGCCGGAAGATGTTTAATCATCTTCAGCAGCTCTCGCTGGCTTATTACAGCCGCACGCCGGTGGGTTGGATCATGTCGCGGGTGACATCTGACTCAGATCGGGTCGCCGATCTGGTCACCTGGGGCATGCTGGACTCCACCTGGGCGTTGATGAATATCCTGACCGCCATGTTTTTCATGCTGGTCATTAACTGGCGCCTGGCCTTGATCGTGCTGGCCATCCTGCCGGTCTTGTTATTTGTGGCGATCCAATTCCGCCGCCGGATTTTGGGTGAATACCGCAATGTCCGCAAGTTTAACTCTAAGATCACAGGGGCTTATAACGAAAATATCACCGGTGTGCGCGTGGTCAAAGCGCTCGGCCGCGAACCGGAAAATATGCGCGAATTTGGAGCTCTGACCAGCGACATGTACCGGGCAAGCTACCGCGCAGCCTGGTTATCGGCGCTTTTCCTTCCGGTGGTTCAGATCATTTCTTCGTTTGCCCTCGGGGCGGTGGTCTGGTACGGCGGTTTACAGGCTCTATACGCCGGGATGACTATCGGCGGTATTCAGGCTTTTGTTTCTTACATTACCTTCATGATGTGGCCAATTCAAGACCTGGCCAGGGTTTTTGCTGAAATTCAGCAGGCGATCGCATCCGCCGAGCGCATGTTTTCTTTGATAGACGCCGTGCCTGGCGTGGTTGACCGCCCTGACGCGGAAGATCCAGGCACGATCTTTGGCGACATTGAGTTTGACCAGGTTTCGTTTGCCTATGAGGATGAAAAGCCGGTGATCTCAGATTTATCCTTTAAAGTTAATAAGGGAGAGACCATCGCGCTGGTTGGACCTACCGGGGGCGGGAAAACCACCATCGTTAACCTGCTGTGCCGCTTTTACGAGCCAAAAGAAGGTCAGATACGAATAAACGGCAGGGACTATACCCGGCTGACCCTGCGGGCAATTCAATCAAGGGTTGGCATCGTTTTGCAAACGCCGCATCTGTTTTCGGGTACGATTCGCGAAAATATCCGCTACGGCCGCCTGGATGCCAGCGATCAGGAAATTGAAGAAGCTGCCAGGCTGGTTGGGGCGCATGAATTCATCCAAAAATACGAAAAAGGATATGATGAAGAAGTTGGTGAAGGTGGAAACCTGCTTTCAGTTGGCCAGAAACAGTTGATCAGCCTGGCGCGCGCCGTGCTGGCGCAGCCAGAAATTTTCATTATGGATGAAGCGACCAGCAGCGTGGATACCCTCACCGAAGCGATGATCCAGAAAGGAATGCAAGCCCTGATGGACCGCTGCACCAGTTTTGTGATCGCGCACCGTCTGTCAACCATCAAGAAAGCCGATCGGATTCTGGTGATTGAGGATGGACGGCTGCAGGAAGCCGGCAGCCACAAAGAATTGCTGGCAAAACGTGGTAAGTATTACCAGCTGTACACCCAGCAATTCCGCAGCCAAATGGAAACCAGCCTGGAAGCCATGCTGGTAAAATCAGAGGTGATCGGAGCGAACGAATAGTTTTGATGAATGGTTCATCGACACAGCCTGTTAAAGTTACTTTTGACCGCCTGGTATACGGTGGTGATGCGCTTGCTCGATTACCGGACGGCAAGGCTGTGTTTGTCCCGTTGGCGCTGCCCGGCGAGTCGGGCTGGATTGAAGTCGTTGAATCGCGGAAAGGCTACGCCCGCGGAAGGCTTTTGGAACTGGTCACCCGCTCCCCTCAACGTGTTGATGCCCGCTGCCCTCACTACGGCGATTGCGGTGGGTGCCATTACCAGCATCTGAGTTACGCGGATCAATGCGATTTAAAACGTAATCTGGTTCGCGAACAACTTGAAAGAATCAGCCAGCTTAAAGACCCCCCGGTGTTGGAGACACTCGCCAGCCCCTGTGAATGGGATTACCGCAGCGCGGTTCAATTTCATGTCAGTCAGAACGGCAGGCTGGGATTTCAACGGATGAATTCCTCCCGGATGGTTGAAATTCATACCTGTCATTTACCCATGCCGGCCATCCAGCAATTCTGGCCGCAGTTGGATCTGGACGCGCCGCCGGGCAAAGAACGCGTGCATATTCGCTGCAACACAGCCGATGAGCTTCTGATTGGGCTGGAAACCGAAAAAGGCCAACCGGCACCGGAACTCTTTCTGGAGGCACCGGTGTCAGTCGTTCATCTCAGCCCGAACGGTACCAGTATATTGGCTGGAGAGGGCGGGATTGAAATCAAAATCCTCGATCAAAATTTTTATGTATCCGCGGCTTCGTTTTTCCAGGTCAATCTGCCGCAGGCTGAGCGAATGGTCCAGAAAGTGCTGGAGCTGGTTCCGGAAGAGGGAAGCGTTCTGGTTGATCTGTACTGCGGGGTTGGTTTGTTCACCGCTTTTCTAGCCAGGGGTTACCGGCAGGTGATCGCGGTTGAGTCTTCTGAATCCGCCTGTCAGGATTTCGCTGTCAACCTGGATCAGTATGACCAGATTTCCCTTTATCAGGGCACAACCGAAGAAATCCTGCCCGCGCTGGCGTTAAACGGGGTGGATACGCTGCTGGCTGATCCGCCGCGGGCCGGGTTGGACCGCCGGGTTCTGGACGAGATGATCAAGATTCGTCCGAAGCGGATCGTCTACATCTCCTGCGATCCTTCATCGTTCGCCAGAGATGCAAAATATCTGTGCGAGAATGGTTTTGCGCTGAGAATGGTTCAACCGGTCGATATGTTTCCGCAAACGCTGCACATCGAAACCATCAGCCTGTTTGAAGGCCGGTGTTAACCCTGATGGATGGAAGCATCATTTTCATAAGAAGGTAAAAAGTGGAAGACCCGACGAAAATGAAATGTATTCAGTGTGATCAAGACCAAGGCGACCGCATGGTCATTCCTTTTCATTACGGGAAGATTAGGGCTATGTTTCGCGTAGCCACGCAAAGCCCGCTGGCAAAATACCGCGATATTCAAACGGGAGAGGTTGTGATCTGCCGCGCCTGCGCCGCCAAACAGGTTGCTCGGACCATCAAAAAGACCCGCGCCACGCTCGTCGGATTGCTGGCGGGAACACTGGTCTTGATTGGCACGGGATTTTATCAACCGATGTTGTGGATCCTGGCAATGGTGATCCTGCCCTTCGGATTATTGTATGTGATCCCGCTTTACAGGCGGCGCTGGAATCCTGACTCACAAGACGATCTGCTCCTTCTCTTTGAAAGGGAAATCAGCAGCTCGGTGGGTTACAAACCGCAGGCGATCAAGCTGTGGAGTCAGGGCGCTTTTCAAAAATTATCCCAAGATTCAACCTACAAAGTCTAGGGGAATAACCGGCGGGCTTTGACTTCCGCCACGGCGTCCGCGCGGTAACGATACAGCCGGGCGGGCCGACCTTCTCCGGTTTCGTAAGCGCTGGTTGCCTCGATAATGTTCGCCTGCAAAATTCGTCGGCGGAAGTTGCGTTTATCCAGCTTCTCGCCCAGAATGATTTCATAGATTTTTTGGAGCGCGGAAAGGGTGAAGGTGTCAGGCAGCAATTCAAAACCGACGGCGGAATATTCGATTTTATAGCGCAGCCGCCGAAGGGCGTACTGAATGATGTCTGTATGGTCAGTATCCAGGTTGGGAAGCTGATTGATTGGGAACCACCGGTACGCTTTTTCGTCTATGGAATGGTTGCCAAGCGCGCTGCCAGGAATCAGGGCAAAATAAACCACACTGATCAGGCGTTCGTCTGTCTGGCGCGAGGATCCGCCGTAGGTGTAAAGCTGCTCGAGGTATACCTGATGATCGCGGACTACCGGCCGGACCGCCTGCAGCGCGGTTTCTTCAAGGCCGGCTGATTTCGGGATGGATGTTCCCGGCAGCATGTAGGTGGAGCCGCTTTGTACCTGCAGCAGCACCTGCAGCTGATTCTGTTGAACCGTAAACAAGACCACGCGTATTTCAAGGCAGTCAATCGTCGGTGAGGACGAATTCATGATAAAACCCTCGGCTTGATAATTATAGCGGATCCTGAAAATCGAATGATTCTTGACTGGAAAAAGCGCTCATTTGGGGTTAATATAATAAGAACTCTGAAACCGGAGGTAAGGATGAAAAAGTATCTGGTTGTTATTCCGGCACTTCTGCTTTTCTTAAGCGCCTGTAACCTTCCGCTGTTGAATCAGCCGGAAACGCCGGTGATACCGGCGCCCAACTTAACCATGACGGCGATCGTTGCCCAGCTTTCAGCCACGCCCACCCTGCCTCCTGTCGTTATTGAAACAGCAACGGCAACAGTCGCGCCCAGCGATACGCCTGCGCCAACAAACACAACCGAACCAACCAACACCCCTCAGCCGACCAGTGTATCCACAACCATCACGTCATCGCCCACAGCCGTCCCATTCCGAAGCGGGAAACAAATTGTCGCCCCGTACATGAAAAATCCCCCGGTTCTGGATGGTACCTGGGATGAATGGGATGCACCGCAGCTGCCCGGCAATTTATGGATTTACAACAAGAGCGCGTGGGACGGGCCGGACGACCTGGATCTCGCTTACCGCGTTGCCTGGGATAACACTTACCTGTATGTGGCGGTCAAGGTCACGGATGATAAATATGTCCAAAACGCGACTGGCGCTGACCTTTACAAAGGGGATAGCATTGAAATCCTGCTGGATACCGATTTGCTGGGCGATTTTTACTCAACGGTTTTGAGCGCGGATGACTATCAACTGGGCATCTCCGGGGGAAAAGGTGGTGAGGGCCTGTATACTCTTAATGGCCCCAGCGAGGCGTATTTATGGTTCCCGGCGAGCGTGGCCGGTCCGCGTTCTCAGGTAAAAATCGCGATTTCGCGCGGCATCACAGGCGATTCAAAACCCGCCTACCGTGGTGAATTTGCCATACCCTGGTCGATGTTTGGGGTCAGCCCGTATAACGGCATGCGCCTGGGCTTTGGCGTTTCAGCCAGCGACAATGACAATTCCTCTAAAAATGTTCAGGAATCCATGATTTCCAACGTGCCCAACCGCAGCCTGGTCGATCCAACGACCTGGCGCGAGTTATTTCTTTCAAAGTAATCGCCCGCAAAAAACACTCCAGCCCGCCTTTACCGGCGGGCTGGAATGTTTTAGAACAGGAGGGAAGCAAGCTCATTGCGGTAAGCCCTGGATTCAGGGTCTTCATTTCCCAGCAGCTCGAGCAGGGATAAAATCACTTTGTGGGCTGCCCCGTTGCGGTAACGCTTATCGCTGCGCAGAATATCCAGCAAGCCGTCCAGAGCTGCCGGGATATTGCCCTTTGCTGCCAGCTGGAGCGCGTGTTGATAGGCGATATCCAGGTCTTTTTCAATCACCAGACGACCGCTCTGAAGCTCGCCAAGCGCCTGACAAAACGGCTTTAAAATTTCAGCCTGCGCCAGTTCATGGGAATCAGGAAAATTGTTGAGGATGTTCATGGCTGGCCCCGCTTTTCCGCGGGCGAGCAAAATCTTTGCCAGTCCCAGCAGGCTGGCGGGGTCATTGGGAGTTTCTTCTAAAATATTTCTGAACAGCGCTTCAGCTTCATCGTAGCGGCGCTGATGGTACAGGCTGACCGCTTTTTCAAAATCGAGGTGTGTCGCGGAGGGGGGCTCCAGGGAGGCTAAAAACTCCACAACCCTTTTTTCTGGTTGTGCGCCGACCAATTCCGCCACAACCCGCCCTTGCAGGAAAGCTTTTAATGTTGGCAGCGTGCGAACCCCGTATTGTAAAGTCAGGTTTGGAGATAAATCGACATTCACTCGCGCCAGACGAATGGCGCTGCCCGTCATGTTGATCAATTTCAGAAGCATCGGGCTGAACCACTGACAGGGCTGGCACCAGGTTGCCCAGAATTCAACCACAACTGGCTTGTTGTTGGAATAAGCCAGCACTTCAAATTCAAAATTGAGGTCATTGGCTTCAATTGTGTCGTTTGTGTTCACAGGCCACTCCAGGTAATCTAGCGGTCGATTCGATTTTATCCCAGCTTTATCAGAAAATAATTAGAACCGCGCTATTCGTCACCACCGTCAACCCGGCCTGGTTGCTCGATCCGCAGCACTTCGCCGTGAATGTTCACAATGATTCGAAATCCCATCATGCCCATGTAGGCGCGCATTTCATCCGGCAGCCCGGTTTGAAGGATTTGCTCGATTTGCTGGTCGACGTTTTCGAGCTGATGTTTCAACATTGCCCGGCTAAAGATATCATCCTGACCCAGCATTTTGGCGGTTTGGTCAATTATTTGATCTTTGTTTTCGCTGAGGCTGGTCATGATTTCTTGAAGCACTGCTCGGTCAATGGTTTCTGAAGGCACATAACGGCGAAAACCAGCGTCATTGATGATGTATGCGGGTTCGCTGCCAATAAACCCGGTTTCTACTGGCTGGTCATACTCATCAATAACAAGGCCCGTAAAAATGGGTTTGGTGGGAGACATTAATTTTGCCTGCCTTCGATGGCTGCAAGTAAAATCGCCAGGCAGATTGCCAGCCGCGGATCAAGCCATCCCTGGGTGTTCTCGTGTAAATACAGGTCCATTTCATAGCGGAAGAGGTGAAAGCGCTGCTTAAAATCAGCTACCCGCGTGTTATTAATTAACAGGTCGTAATCCTGCGGCAGCAGCGAACCAAGCAGGAAGCGCCTCAAAAGAGCTCTGCCCTGGCTGTCTTCCTGCAGGATGCCTACCGGGCGGTCCCACGGATCCAGAATTTCCCAGGCGTCTCGCACCATGGATTGCCACCCGCGCCGGCGCAGAACCCCAACCTTCACCTGTTCCAGGCTGTCGTAAATATCATAGGCGGCCGAGAAATCAATCACGTTTCTGGCCTGGATATACAGTAACTCCTGGGTGCGGTTTTCATCCGTGTAAACCCGGATGTCTTCTTTTAGCTTGAACATTTTTTGGCGGCTAAACATTAATAACCGCCCGTAATCGTCAAATATCCGAAATGTGCCGGTAAAAGAAAACACCTGGCGCTTCAAAAAATAATGGGGCAGAAGGTAAATCGGGTTCATGGGATTCTCCTGTTCATCCATCTGGTTTTATACAGTATAGCCAAGACAATCGATTTATACCACTTCAACCCGGGTGCCTGCATAATGATAGGCCCATTGCTTATCAGCGGGCACACCGGGAAAAGTCCAGCGGTAGATCCAGCGGGCTGCGTCACTGGGTAAGTTCATACACCCGTGTGAGCGCGGACGCCCGAAATCATTGTGCCAGTAAGTGCCGTGAAATGAGATGCCGCTCTCGGTAATAAAACAGCACCACGGAACCCCGGGAAGGTCGTAGCTGTTGGGCGCAGCCGGGCTCCCCGAGGTCATGTGACGGCTGGGGCGTTTAAATCTAATCTGATAACTGCCCGGGGGTGTCTGGAAATTCCCATTGGAGAATTTCGCGCCGGAGGACATCCGGCTGACAAACACCGGTTCATCACCTTCATAGGCAATGACCACCTGCTCTGATAGCCTGGCTACGATGTGTTTCTCATCTGGCGGGATATCGCCTGAGAGGGCTGTCAGATCAGAAGCGGGTAAGATCCTCAGATGGCGGCCGTCCGCGAAATAGTACTGTTTAAAGGCGTCGTCTAATAATTTGTACCAGGTATGATTATCGTTATCCACGATCACATCGGTGACCCAGTGGGTGGTCTGATAGTACAGCCGGCGGTCAATTTTACTGTCTCTGGCCGGTTTTTGATAAGCATCTGTGTACGGCACGCTTACTTCGGCCAGCACATCTTTTTCGGGTTTTTGATTCAAAGGGGTATTGATCTTAATTTTGACCGGTTGAACGCTGCCTGAATGCACAAAGCCTTCACCGTTCAGTTCATACCAGAAGCGGTTGTGTTCGGGTACATCGCCGATAGTGATTCCAGTGATGGGGAATACCAGGTCCTGCCAGTAATATTTGACGATTTTCCCGCTGTAATTGGGACGGTCGTAAATAACGACGGATTTATCCGTCACCCTTCCCATACTGGGCGCGTCCGTTACCCCCTGGATGGACGGTGCTGCTGCGCAAAGAAACAGAGAAAGGAGAGCGGAGCCGGTGCATTTTAAGAATTCCCGGCGCGACATAGTGGAAAGAATGGACTTATCCAGGGTGTGCATTATTCATGAACATTTACCAGGGTGCCAACCTCCGTAAAATTATATACCCAGCCCGCATCCTCAATCGTAAAGTTCACACAGCCGTGGCTCATCGGGGTGCCAAAATTGTTATGCCAGTAGGTGCCGTGCAGACCGTAGCCTTTATAAAAATACATCACATACGGCACATCCGGTAAATAATAACCCGGCCCAGACATATCCGCGTAGCGGTATTTCACATAAATCTTGAATTGACCGGTGACGGTTGGGTGCTGCCAGGTTCCGGTTGAAACCACGAAACTTTTTACCAGGCGGTTGCCCTCATAGGCGTAGGCTCGTTGAGCGGACAGGTCAATGTCCATCCAGCGCTCATTTTCTCCCACGCTGACATTCGCCGGAAATTCATAGGAGCCCGACCAGTTCGTCCGCGCGGTTGGGGTATCAGTGGGGCGCGGGGTGCGCGTTCGAGTCGGCTCAGGGGTGTTGGTCGGAGTAGGCGTTACCGTGGGGGTTGCGGTCGGTGTGAAGGTCGGTGTAACGGTCGGGGTCAGAGTAGGTTTCTCAAGTGTTCCGGCCGCCCGGTAGGCGGCGGAAGATCGAGCCGGGGGGTGAAGATACGGATTAATCAAGAAAAAAAAGATGGCCGCGCAAGCTGCCAGGCTGAGCATTCCGGCGAGCAGCCCAATCAGCGCTGGCGGGCTGCGTTTTGGCCGCGCGAGCGGTAAAGGATCTCGCGCCTGATGCGGTTCCGTCTGGGAAACTGCTTGTTCCTGTGCCAGTCGTTTTTTCGCCCATTCAAGCCCCCGCCGGGCGGTCTGGGAATCTGGGTTGACGCGCAGCGCGATTTCCAGATAGCCAATACTGGCCCGGGGTGGCGAAAGGGCTGCCAGAATCAGCCAGGGATCTTCCAGCTCAGGGGCAAGGTCAGCGGCGGATTTTGCCAGCGCGCGCGCCTGCGACCGCTGGCCCGTCCTTAAAGCCTGCTTGGCCTGCTCTATCTGATCGATCGCGGCGGACAGGTGAGGGTTGCTCATTGGGTTGTAGGGAGATTATCAATGCTTTCATTGCGGACAAAACAATTGATCCCGTCCGCAATCCCTTGAGCTACCAGATCTGCATTGTTAATCAGAAAGTTGTAATCCAGGTTCATAAACCCAATTTCAATGATCGCCGCGGTGGTATTGGTATCAATTTCATCAAATGCGTGGTAGCGGGTCATGTCATCCGTGACGCTTCCCGGGTGAACCGGTAATTTTGTGGCCTTCGCGTAGCGCGAAATGAGGCAGTTTTTCAGGCGCTGGGCGAGTTGGGGGTATAAGGCGTTCGCGCCGTCAGCAACTTTAAACCCGGTTGCTTCGTTATTGATGAAGGCGCAAGAATCGGTGTGGATGGATACCAGTACATTTGCCTGATATTCGGGTAATCTTTTGTCCATTTCGGTCAATAAGTCAACGCTGTAGCCTTCTTTTTCCAGAAGGGCGACAACCTTTTGGGCGATCATCAGGTTTATTTGTGCTTCTGTCATCCGGTTATCGAGCGGTGGTTCGCAAACCGCCCCCGGGTCGTTTTGGTCACCCGAATGACCCGCGACAATGCCAACCCGGATAACCGGTTTGTTTGGTTCGATGCCCGCGATCGGGGTGGTCTGGACCGGGGCATTCCAGGCGGCGATCATTTGATCAACCCACTGGGTTGAGAATAAATTCGCCGGGGTGAATAATGTGAACAATGTCGCGAGAATAAACGCAATTCCCAGGAAGGTTTGCACCGCCGGCCAGACCTGAAAATCTGCGGGTGGGGTTGTCCCGCGCGGCAACCTGTCACTGCTCTCATTCGCGGGCGGTTGCCCGGCGGGATGAGGGGCGGCGGATATGGTTTCATCGGGTATAGATGGAGGTTTCATTGTTTTAATTATAAAAGAATGTACAAGAAGTGTGCCATGACGTTTTGCCCAAAGTCTTTCCGCGGTCTTGACGGCGCTCACACGGGAATGTATAAAGAGACTATGATCGACTCACATGATCCAGCTTCCGATCTTTTCCGCCAATGTATGCGGCATTGGACCACCGGCGTGGCAGTGGCGTGCAGCGCGTCGGCGGGCAAGCTGCACGGGATGACCGTCAATTCCTTTGTCTCGATTTCGATGCACCCGCCTCTGTTTTGTGTGACGATCAACCAGCATACCCGAACCTGGGACCTGATCCGAGCCAGCGGGAAAATATCCATCTCGATTCTATCCAGGGGTCAGCGAGAAATTGCCGATCGTTTTGCCGGCCGAACCGGTGTCGAAGATGACCGTTTTACAGGGCTGGATGTTCAATTCACATCTGACGGCTTGCCGTGGTTTTCGGGATCGCTGGCGGCGCTGACAGGATCAGTCCTTCATGAACACCCTCTGGAAGAAGCGACGTTGTTTATCGCCCGGGTACGTGAAGTATGTTATCTGAGCGATCATTATGATCCGCTGGTGTATCTCAATCGGGCTTACCATACCCTGGAGAAAGAGTAATGGAAAACCGTCTAACGGATGAGGAGAAATCCTACCTGCTGCGGCTGGCGAGGAAGGCGATCGAAAGTGCGGTTCTTCAGAAAGATCTCCCGGCGGTCTCGCTCGAGTCGCTTTCACCGGCGCTTCGTGAGGAAGGAGCGTCATTCGTTACCCTGACGGAGGGCGGCGAATTAAGGGGCTGCATTGGCGCGTTGGAGGCTTACCAGCCTCTGGCGCTGGATGTCCGCGAGCACGCGATCGCGGCTGCGATGGATGATCCGCGGTTCCCGCCGGTTCAACCAGCCGAATTACCCAGGCTGCACATTGAGATCTCCAGGCTAACCTCTCCGCAGCCCTTGCATTACACCCAGCCCACGGACTTAACGAAATTGCTTCATCCCCACGTGGATGGAGTGATTTTGCGCGAAGGTTTTCGCCGCGCCACTTTCCTGCCGCAGGTTTGGCGTCAAATTCCAGATCCCGAAGACTTTTTATCATTATTGTGCCGCAAAATGGGCAGCCCGGCTGATCTCTGGCGAAAAAAAATCCTGGATGTCGCTCTCTATCAGGTGGAAGAATTTGAGGAATAAAAAAAAACCGGCGAAAGCCGGTTTTTGCTTTTGGTCTGATCCCCGTTAGAAATGGGTGTATTGATCGACTTTGACCACAAAAATGGTCGCTCTTTTCATATCCGGGGAGGGTGCCGGTGATAAATTATCGCGGATCACCTCGAGCGCCTGTTCCAGCTGCTCATCCTCAACGCCGACCAGCATGGTCGTCTGCCCTTTTCTGAGAAAACCGCCGGTCGAGGCGATGGTGGTAACCCGAAATGCATTCGAGGTCAGGGCGTGGGAGACATTATCTTGATCGTGGTCGTGTAAAATGGCAATGATGAGTTTCATAATTACACCTCTTCGAAATGTTCCACTTCAAGGGCAAAGATCGTTGCCCCCCCGATGGTAATCGGTGTTGGCGCCGGCAGCGGAAGGGGAGCGCTTTCCAGAGGGACGGCGATATACTCCACTCTCTGGCGGCAGGTTTCATTTAAGGCTGCGACGGCTTCGGTTTGTTTTTCCTCGGGCAAGCCAATCAAGAGAGTTGTGTTTCGCCGGCCAAGAAAACCGCCAACACTGGGTAAGCGTACCAGGGTAATGCCCAGCTTCCCAAGCGCGGCATGGGCTGAATCCGCATCTTGCGCTTGCACGACCGCAAGCAATAGTTTCTGGTTACTTGTTTGATCTGTCATGCCTGCTCCACTGTTTCTATTAAACCACAGTTTTCCCCAAAACGATTCGGTAATTTCCTGGCGAGTTAACGGATACCGGGGGATTTGCCCCGTACTGCACAGTGGTGCCAGACGGGCCTGCCTTGATCTGCCAGAGACGGTACCGCAGGGTGATCTCTTCAGGATATGCGGATAAGCCGTTCAGGAGGACCTGATCGCCGGAGAGATTTTCGATACCAAGGATGCGCAGGAAACATTGGATCGGCAGCAGACTGTACAACCCGTTCTTTTCTCCGGCGGGTTTTCCATCTTTGTGACGATACTCTGACCAAAGGCAGCCTGTCTGTTGAAATGCTCGCGCGGAAAAAGTTGCGATTTTATCCCAGATTTTGACCGCTAAAGCAGATTTTTTCTGATCCAACAACAGGTCAATGATCCAGGCAGAAAAAAATGGAGAAGAGACCTGAAGGTCATTCTCTTGCGATCCGTCATACGGTGATAATCCGTCCTCCTCCAGGATCTTGGCTTCCAGTTGCTCGAGCGCGGGTAAACGCACCTCGGCGGGTAAATCTGGGCTCAATAGGGGAAACCAACAGGTGCCATCCGTCAGACTAAAGTCTATTGTGCTGACTTCGACCGCGGTCTTGGGGCGAATTCTGGAGATGGTGCAGCGTTCGATCTGGGAAAATGTGTTCCGCGTAACGGTTAGCATGCGCCCGTTTAGCCAGGGAATCCGGTTAAGGGAAATGGTTTCCTCCTGCGGCTGGCCGCTTGCGTCTTTCCCGCTCACGGTAATCACCCCGGAACAGGTCTCTCCGCTGTCCGTCAAAGCGCGGACCAGTAGAGGCTGGGGGAAACCGAGTTTTTTCCGAACCCGTATACTGGCTTCTTTTTCTGTTCTCGCCAGTATCAGACTGGCCGGGCTCATATGATATTGGCTGTGTTGATAACCGAAACGGCGGTTCTTTTTCCAGTACTCACACATGGCTGCGGACAAGCGTTTTGCCTTTCCGGTCAACATCTCTTGATTTACATATCCCGGGTGTGTCTGGCTCAGTTTAAGCAGCAATCGAATTTCGTTGAGCAGCAACCCGGCCAGGACAGGTGTCTCTACCAGCTGCGGGGGAGCGGATTGAGCCGTGGGTAAATGACGGTCAAAGATTGGGAGGTTGAACCCAGTCTGGGTGGGGGTCTGCCATTCTGGCCAGCCGTCCTGGTCGCCATCCTGGTTGAACCAGGCTGTCAAATATGCGGAAAGCGTTTTCACGATTGCGGGAGTCAAAAGTTTGTTTTGATCTTCCTCCGTCAGACAGGCGATGGCTGCCAGCAGCGTTGGCTGGGCAAGGTATTTTGAAAACAGACCCGCGTCCCCGTGGCGAAAAGCGGGCAGTCCATCGCTTGAGGCTGAAAGATAGCTTTTCATCATCCCGGCGCAGATGTCTGAATTTCCGGGGCTGGCACATCTTACAAAATGGGTAAGGTCCAGCGTGGTGACAGCCTTCCAGCCATCTGGAAAATCGCTTCCGTCACCACGGCGCGAATAGCCGGTATCAGGAAGGCGGTTCGCGATCAGGCGAAAATCATCGCTGCGAAATTTGGGACTGCGCATGAGGAAACTGGCTGCGCGGATCTGAGAAAACCGCACCGCCAGATCCAGGGCTGGATCACCGCTGGTTATTGAAATTACACTGGATCTGTCCAGTTGTTCAATCCGGGCAAGGTTGGACTCCCAATCGGTCGCGGTCATTTTCCGGGCTTTATCCAGCGACACATCCATCGAAGCCTCGGATGCCAGACACCAGGTGACCAGCCGGCTGCTCTCGGGGGATAGCTGCAGGTCCAGATCCAGCCCCGGTATCGCCCCGCTGGAAGGTTCAGGTCCGCCCGTAATGAATAAAACGGGAAATAAATTGCCAGCCTTCCCAGAAAGAATCTGGTTGATGCCAGCCTGCCGATTGGCTATTCTTTCGCCTTCTTCAAGCGGGGTTAACTGGGCAGCGATGCGAAAGACAAAAGGCAGGGTTTGACTGGTTGTATTTGAGAATTTGATTCGGCCGCAAATCAGTGTGGATGCCGGGCACCAGAAATCCATTCTGACTTCAAGCCCGTCTGCGGGTCTGGCAAAAAGACGGATAAAATTCGGATACATCGCTTGAATTTCTGGTGTTGAAACGTAATCTTGCGGATCAGCGACCCAGCTGCGTTCAAAAATAAACTGAAAAAACAGGCGCATTTGCCGGGCGCGAAGGCCATACGTGGTTTGAAGCGAAACCGCCGGCGGGTCTCCACCTCCCAGGCATAATTCCCAGGTGTGATCATTCGTATACTCGAGTGGTACAATCCGCGCGTCCGCGCAAATTGGAAGTTGAACCGGAATTTGAGGATTTGGCTGCCAGGGTTGCATGGTATGATTGTAAAAGGAACCTTTGGACAGGTCAAATCAAACCGGCACGGAGTTTGAATTTTCATAACCAGCGGTAAAGTATATGAGCGAAACAACTTCACCTGAAGAAAAAACTCAACCCAATCAGCGATTGAAGAAAATTTTGGAAGCCGCACAGAAAGCAGAAGAGGAAGCGGAAAAAACCCAACCCCCGGTCCGACCGCTGCCGCCTGTCTCTGCACCGGTGGAAGGTGTGACCGAAGGCCAGCGCCATCCTACCGGTCTGCCTGATCAAACGGGAGGATGGTTTGGCGAATTATCAGGCCAGGAGCTGCCCGCGGCTGAAAACGACGGCGGTGCGGATGGGGCTGACCCATCCCTTTCGCCGCCGCCGGCTTTTTTCGAGCCAGAGCAAATCCCCGACCGAATTGAAGAAGTGGACTTAAGCGCCACGACCGTAACGCCGGTCGCATTTCGCAATTCTCTTCCCGCCTATTCCGCGGGCGAACCCGCCAGCCCTTCCTCGCCGACCCGGCCGGAGGATCAGTCTCCGATGCCCGGGGACTGGTATCCTCCCGGTGCGGCTGAAAAAACCTCGCGGCAGCTGCGGCTGCGCCGCATCAGCTCATCTCAGCAGCCTCCTGCCGCCCCACCACCTAAGAAAACAACCGGCGGAAAGAAAACCGCGGGATGTTTTTTCCAGGTGATTGTCGCTTTTCTATTTCTTGCCGTTCTAGTCCTGGTAGCGATAGGCACGTTTTTGGTCTATCAATATTTCACCATCCGCGCCAGTTTACCCAGCGTTGATGAGCTGCGGGCGCAAGCCTCTCAGTTTGAGACCGCGCGGATTTATGACCGCGATGGGAATGTGATTTATGAAATCATTGACCCGAATGCGGGCAGGCGAACCTATGTAAAGCTGGATAAGATATCCAAATACTTGCTGGCGGCCACAATCGCAACCGAAGATAAAGATTTTTATATCAATCCGGGCTTTGATATCTGGGCGATTGGCCGGGCGATGTGGCAGAATTACACATCAGGCGAAGTCGTTTCTGGCGCCTCTACCATAACCCAGCAGCTGGCGCGAAATTTGCTGCTTTCACCGGACGAAGCTTACGAACAAACCGTGCGCAGAAAGACCCGCGAAATCGTCCTGGCTGCTGAAATTACCCGGAATTACAGCAAAGATGAGATCTTAGAGATTTATCTAAATGAAAATAATTACGGACAGCTGGCGTATGGTATTGAAGCAGCTTCTGAGACGTATTTTGGCGTGCCTGCCAGCGAGCTGACCCTTGGCCAATCGGCTTTTTTGGCGGGTTTACCCCAGTCGCCGGGAATTTATGATATTTTCACCAATCGTGATGTGACTCTCGCCAGGCAGAAGCAGGTATTGCTGTTGATGTATGAACTCAGCCAGAAGGAAGGCTGTGTCAACCTGGGGCCTGAGCGGGAGCGCCTGTGCATCACCCCTGAGGAGGTGGCGACCGCCTCGCAGGAAATCGAGCAATACAATTTTCGCCAGGCTCAGAATGACCTGAAATATCCTCACTGGGTCAACTATATTCGCATGCTGCTGGAAGGGATGTACGACCCGCAAACAATCTACCGCTCCGGTTTTCGCATCTACACAACCCTTGATCCGGAGATGCAGGAACTTGGCCAGCGCATTGTGCGCGATACCGTGGCGGGGCTGAAAGACAAGAACGCCAGCAACGGGGCGCTGGTGGCCATCCAGCCCTCAACCGGCGAAATTCTGGCCATGGTGGGTTCTTCAGATTTTAACAACGAAGCCATCTCCGGTCAGGTCAACATGGCTGTGGCGCCTCGCCAGCCGGGTTCATCCATTAAGCCGCTGACTTACGCAGCCGCGTTTGAAAAGGGCTGGACCCCGGCGACCGTCATCTGGGATGTGCCCAGCGAATTTCCGCCATCGGGCGATCCAAACGACACGCGCGATCCGTATAAACCGGTCAATTACGACGGCCGTTTTCACGGGCCGGTGACGGTCCGGCTGGCGCTTGCCAATTCGTTCAATATCCCGGCGGTGAAAACGCTCGATTTTATCGGCATTTATGATAACCCGCAAACCAGTGAAAAGGATGGTTTTATCGCCTTTGCCCAGCGTCTAGGCATTACCACCCTTAACCGCGCTGATTACGGGTTGTCTTTAACCCTGGGCGGCGGGGATGTCAGCTTGCTGGAATTGACCGGAGCTTATGCGGTTTTCGCCAACCGCGGCATCCGTATCCCGCCGGTCGCGATTACCAGAATTGAAGACCGTACCGGGCAGGTGATTTACCAGTACACCCCCCCGAGCGGCGAGCAGGTGATGCGCCCCGAGCATGCCTATTTTATTTCCTCGATCCTGTCTGATAATGACGCCCGGTCCTGGATGTTTGGCGCGAACTCGGTCTTAAATTTGCCCTTCCAGGTCGCCGCGAAGACGGGCACGACCAATGACTTTCGCGATAACTGGACTCTGGGTTTCACACCCGACCTGGCGGTAGGGGTCTGGGTGGGGAATGCGGATTACACGCCCATGGTCAATACCACTGGCCTAACCGGCGCGGCGCCGATCTGGTCGCAATTTTTCCAGCAGGCGATTGCAATGCTGCCCAACGCGCCCAGTCCATTTATTCGCCCGGCCGGAGTTGTGGACCGCATTGTCTGCCGCTGGTCAGGCGCGGAACCCTCCCAGTGGTGCCCTGATCAGATCAGTGAAATTTTCGCCTTTGATCAACTGCCTCCGGATAAAAGCCAGGATTTGTGGCAGCGGGTCAGGCTTGACAGCTGGACAGGGCTGCTGGCTTCACCCGCCTGTGATGAATACACTGAAGAGAAAATTGTCGCTAATGTCACGGACAAATGGGCGAGAAAATGGTTAACCGAAACCGGAGACGGCGAGAAATGGGCCAAAGACCATAATCTGGATGTGCCGGTTCAGTTCATGCCAGAAAGGGAATGCCGCGCAAATGATCCGAAAGTTTTGCTGGCTTTTGCGAATCTCACCGACGGACAGGTAGTGACCGAACCGCAGCTGGATGTGTTTATCGTTGCCCGGGGAGACAATTTCAAAAAGTTTTCAGTTCAATACGGTTTTGGCGAGAAACCCAAAGAATGGAAATACCTTGCCAGAGACGTTGATCGAGAGTTTAAGGATGCCGAGAAATTGCTGACCTGGGACTTGAAGGATTTTCCTTCCGGTAAAGTCACCCTCAGGTTGACCGCTACCAGTACCAAAGGAACGACTGCGAAAAAGCAGATAACCATCGTCTTAAATCTGCCTACACCGACGCCGACCAATACGCCCACGCCAACCAGCACCGCTACCCAGACTTTAACGCCCACGGCAACCGAAACCGCGACACCTTCCGCAACTCCCTGATGAAATCAAAACCGCCGCCCTGAAGAGGGCGGCGGTCAGCTAGAACAGGCTTAACTGCCCGTTGTCTTGCGGCGCAGGAGGATCTTTCGAAAGAGCTTGATGAAAGGTTTCGATCGATAAATCTTTTTGGTCGGCAAGCAAACGGAGATGGCGAAACTTGAGAAACCGCCAGCCCTGATCCATCAGCTGGCTGAGCCTGGGATCGCGTGTCAGGCGCAGGGCGATCAGGTGCGCGCGGCTGCCAGGAATAACCGTGATGCAGCGGTCGACAGGGATGGGTTGGGGTTGAAGAAGATCGGCGAGAATTCTGCCGGATGCAGAAATGTAAAAGAGAAAGACCGGCTCGTTATCCCTTGCCCTCCAGAGGACGCCCTCATGGCTGTTTGGAATTCTGGGTGGCAGTATTTCAAACTTAATATTCAAATGCTCCGCCAGACTTTTCAGGATCTTACGGATATCTTCAAGATCTTGGATCCGCTGCTTTGGTTGTTCCTGACGGGCAAGCGTCCAGTGCCCGTTGGGCAAGGGGGTGCCGTAGGATTGTAAAACAGCCTGGATCCATTGCGGATCAGGCGTCAAAGTCCCGGGAAACTGAACGCAAAGTTCTTCAAAGAGCGGTTTCTCTGCGATTTCCAGATTGTTTTGAAGCGCGCGGACAACCGCAACTTCGATCTTTTCATCCAGACTTTCTTCTGGCGGTTCTGACGGATGACGCAGCCACCACCAGCCGCTGTCAATCTCTGCTGCCTGGCTGCCCAACCGCTGAAACCGCGATGGATTGCTAATGAGGCGTCCCAGGCGCTGATACAGGCTGTCTGTGGGAGGATTTTTTGACAATGAAGGGGCTGCGACCAAAGGGCTGTTCTCAGCCAGTGCCCGGGAAAGCGCTCCGATGAGCAGTGTTGGATAACGGGCAGGCATTCCCCGCGCGCTGAGTTCGTCTTCAACTGCGTCCGGGAAAAGTTGTTCCAGCGCTGGGCCAACTCTCCTGGCCGCGCGGGTAAATTTACCGGTGAGCTGAAGGATCTCTTCAGCTTCAGAATAAGCCAATCCGGTCAATTCTAAATTGGCTTTCTGTACAGCGGAAAAGATGGACAGCCCCAGCCCGGCGCTGATTTCTGGCACCAGCGCAAAAATTGGGAGACCATCCGCAGCGTTTCGGCTGATCGCTGTGACCGCCTGTTCAAGGGCTGCGGAGTGCCAGGCCCAGTCATAGCGTTTGCGGTCCAGCGCATTCCGTAATGGTGCTACAGCCTGCCGCCCCCACAGCCATCCTGACCAAACCGCGGACAGGGTCCACAACGCCTGATTGGGGCGCGGGAATACTGCCGCGACCCCCTTAAAATGCACTTCATCTTCAAGGGGCATCAGATCGCGAATCCGGCTGGGGAACAGGCAAATACCTGCGCCGGAGGGTAGGGCTGGCCAGCGGGTAAATTCGATCGCCTGGTCTAACCGCTGGCACCACAGCTGCGGGCTTTCTTCAACCACTTTCCAGAGATTAAATTCCCGGTATTGCCCCGGTTGGCTGAGCTGCCGCGGCCGCGATCGAGCGGCGGGGTGAGGCCATAAAGAGGAGGCCATATCGCACAGCGAAAGAGCAATCGCGGTCAGGATCTCGCGCTGTTCTGGCGACAGGTCCAGCATCTCAATCCGGTTAATGAAGGTAAAAAGAAAATACAGCGGTCGTGGCTGGTAAAAGTTCAATAATTCGCGGACAGCTGGTTCAATCGGGTCGCCCGGAGTCAGGATGCGGTCCACAGCTCGAGAACGATGTAAGGCGTCGTTGCCGGTCTTTCGGAGGGAATTTTCATCCGTTTGTGTGATCGAAAACTCGCCGTTCGTTCCGCATTCGGGACAGCGCAGCGACCGGCTGATGGGCAGCCGCTCGCCTTTTTTCCAGACATAGCTGTCAGCCTGAATTATCGAAGCGCAGCGGGGGCATTCCGTGTCATATAGCGATTTCAGGTGCGCCTCGATGGATTCACTGCCTTTCCGGCTGTTCGCAAGCGCCGCGATTGCGCTCTGGGCCAGTTCTGCGGAATGGTTCGCAGCCAGGACTTTCAAAGTAAATGCGAGAATCGGGTTGTTGCTGGCCACCATGACCGGGAACCCCTGCCGGGCGCATTCCAGGGCAGCGCCCGGGTGGCTGCCAAAGGGATCCAGCAGCCAGCTTCCAGCCTGCAGCTCCCTCTCAATCAGGCCGCTGATCATCCCGGGGCGAATCACTGGTAGAAATCTCTGGAGCGGGTATTCAAACTCCACAGGACTGCCCGGATGGTAGGGGCGGTGAAAAACCATTCGCATGATAATGAGTATAATGACCTGAACCGGTAAATAAAAGAGGGTTATGAATGGTTAAGCGCCGAATCATCATCATATTCGCACTGCTTCTTTCTCTGGGGCTGCTGGCTGGCTGCGCGCAATCCTTTCAGGAGGCAAAATCAACTTTTACGAACACGGTGACTCCCGTTTTTCCGGCCGTTCCAAGCCCCACGCCCTGGCTGCTAGACCCTGCTCCAAAAGCGAACCTTCAACCAACCAGCGAGCCTATATTCCTTTGTAACGGAAAAGCAGCGCTGTCCGGGTTTCCCGGGCTGCCCTGCCGGATGGAGCTGAATTTAAAACCGAACCTGCCCGAAGAACTGATCCGTGAAGCATTTCAGGCTGAAAACATCACCCTGGACAGGCAGCAAATATTGATCACCGATCTCAACCACGACGGCAAACCGGATTACGTGCTGTCCATTCCCGATCCGGATTCACGCCTCAGCCCTAAAAGCGGCCTGATGCTGGTCTATCTTTGCGGCGAAATGCAATGTTCACTGGTTTGGAAGAGCGCGTCGCCAGAAGGGACTTCAGCCCCGACTTTTGAGCGCGCTCAGGATCTAAACAGCGATGGAAGCACTGAGATTTTGACCGGTTACACCAGCTGTAATGCGTATAGCTGCTCAAAGCTGCTGCATCTATACAATTGGAACGGGCAAAGCCTTGAAAACCGCATGGAAGGCGCGAGCAGCGACCTGCCAAACCCGGTGATTGAAGTTCGGCCCCGCGGCGGCAAGCCAGCGATCTGGGTGACCGGCAGTTCGGTACAATCGGTGAGCGCGGGTGTGCAGCGCTCGCTGACCAGAGTGTGGGTATATTCAGCGGACACTGGACGCTGGCAGGTGGCTGCCGAGGAGAAAGCGCCGGCGGTATACCGTATTCACGCATTACAGGATGCCGAAGCTTTCTTTAAACAACGCCTGTTTGATCGGGCTGTGCCGATTTTTGAGCGAATCGCCATCAATCAACCCCCTTATCAAGACTTTCTCAATTCGGCTCTGGAACAGGAATATATCAATGCTTACGCCAGATTTCGCCTGGTAATGATCGCCGTGCTGGAAGGGGATAAAGCCGCGCAAGACCGTTGGACGGCTGAATTGCGCAAATACGCTGAAACCAGTGCGGTCAATCAGGCGTATCTGGAAGCCGTCAGCCAGTTTGCGGATCAATGGGCCGGTCAATCTCCCGAAAAGACCTGTGAATTATTGATGCAGTGGGGCAGACGCAACCTCCATGTTCTTGAGGAGTTAGGCGCGCAGCGCTTTGGATTCACGAACCGGGAATTTTTACCTGCGGATCTTTGCCCGTAGTTATCTAAACTGTTAATTGTCACCGAAGCTCAATGCGAACAGGCGAAAGTATAATTTATCTGTGCGCATAAACAAATAAATGAGGTTGAAATGCAGGATCGCACTTCTGGAATTGACACACCCATCAGTGGATTACGATTGAGGCAGGCGCTGCCCCAGGTGCTGACCTTCTTTTACGTGATGCTCGCGCTGGCGGTTTTCCTCGCTGCACCTTTTCTCGCGGCCTCATGGATGGAAAAACCATTCATTGGCGCGTTCATCGAACAGAATCTGATGATCAATGACCTCGATTCCAGCGCCAGCCCATCTGTCTGGCCTGCCAGATCAGCCGGCCTGTCTTTTGGTTACCAGATCATAGATGTCAACGGCACGGCTGTGACGTCGCCGCAAAACCTGACTGACACCCTCGGGTCCCTCCCTGTCGGCGCGCAGGTGATGTTGAAAGTTCGGTCCCCGCAGGGCAGCCTGGAAGAATTTTCTATTAACCTGATCACTTTTCCGGACAATGACCGCTGGGCTTATCATTACGTGCCCTATATCATTGGTCTGTTTTATCTGGTCAGCGCTTTATGGGTCTTCTTTCTCCGCCGTCACACGCGGGAAGGGCGTGCATTTGTGATTTTCACGACCTCCGTGGCGATTTGCACTGCGGGGCTTTTTGATCTCTATTCCACGCATGCTTTTACCTGGCTCTGGACCCTGTCCCTGGCGCTTGCTGGCGGGGCAATACTCACCCTTCCGCTGCTCTTCCCGGGTGAAGATCCGATCATCCGCCGTTTGCCTGTCCTGCGCTGGGTCTGGTACGGGATAAGCCTGGGGCTGGGCGTGTTCAGTCTGGCCTGGTCGTACAATCTCACTCAACCGCTGATTTTTTCCATCCTTTGGCGGATCGAATTTGCTTTTTCAGGGCTGGCTTTTGTGATTGCGATTTGCTGGCTGGGCTTCCGCCGCTATCCGCGTACCTCCTACCTGGAACGCGAGCAGATTCGATTGATTCTCATCAGCACTGCGATCTCTTTTGCGCCGATCGCGATCTGGCTCGTATTGTCCCAGTTTCTGATGACCACCATCCCATTTTCCTCCCTGCTGTTCCTGCCGATGGTGGCTTTCCCCCTCGCCTCGGCGTACACCATTCAGCGCTACCGCTTGCTTTCTACGGATTACATCCTCAGCCGCGCGGTACTTTACACCCTCATGGCGGTCCTGGTTGCGGTTGGTTACGGCCTGATGGTCGCCGGGTTTGGATTGATTGGCTCCACCGTGGTGAACAGCGGCAATCCGATCATCACTGGTATTCTGGTTTTCTTAATTGCCTTGCTCTTTTTGCCTGCCCGCCAGGCGCTGCAGAACGCGGTGGACCGCATCTTCTTCCGCGGCGAAAGGGTTTATCAGGACCGAATCCGCCAGTTCGCCCAGCAGGTATCCTCCGCGATCGATTTAGCCTCCCTGCTGAAGCAGTTACGAAGAGAATTAAGCGATACGCTTGCTCCCGGCCGGCTGCATATCTACATTCTGGATCCATTTAACGATCAATATACCGCCACTCCGGATGAGTCAGGACGATTAAGTTCCGATTTGCGCTTTTCCTTTAAATCCATGCTTGTTAAGGAAATTACTGAAGCCAACGGTCCGCTGGTGTTTGGCAGCCTGGATAATCTGCCCGAATCGCTTGTGCAGGATCGAAACCGGATCAGCCTGCTGGGAACAAACCTGTTTATACCCTTGCCGGGCACGCGGCGTCTGGCTGGCTGGATTGCCCTCGGCCAAAGAATCTCCGGTGAATATTACACCTCCAGGGAACTGGGGTATTTGCGCGATCTGGCCAGCCAGGCAGCCCTGGCGATTGAGCGCGCCCAGGTGCTGGCCAATATGGAAAACCGGGTCAAAGCGATGAACGTGCTTTCCAGGGTGGCTCAAGGAGTTAATGTGACCCTGACCCTGGATGATTTATACGAGCTAATTTACACCCAGGTAACCCAGATCATTCCGGCTGATGATTTTCAGCTCGCCTTGCTGGATTCCACCAGCCGCACCCTTCTGCAGGCATTTTATGTGGAAAATAATGAGCGGTTTACAGAAAATGACGGCCGGCCGCTGGTTGGGGCTGTCCTGGAAGATATTGTTGTCAAGCAGCGAAAAGCCATCGTCACCGATGATTACGCGACAGAAGCCCAAAAACGCGGATTTTTATCTGTTCGTTCTGGCCTGTATGCCTGGGCCTGTGTGCCGCTGAATACTGGCGCGGAGACGGTCGGGGTCCTCAGTCTGGGCAACCGTAAAATATCCGAAGTCTACACAACAGAGGAGATCAACCTGCTGCAGTCCATCGCAGATCAGGTGGCCGGCGCGATCGTCAAGGCGCGTTTGCTGCTTGAATCAGAGCGGCGGGCGGTTCAAATGGCCACCCTGAACGAGGTCAACCGGCAATTGACCCAGACGCTGGATGTTGAGCCGCTGCTGCAAACCATCCTTGAAAAAGCGACCATGATCTTGAACTGTGAAGCGGGCAGCCTTTTGATGGTTGATGAAGAAACCAGGGAACTGGTATTTAAAGCCACGGTTGGTCCCGTCGCCGAAGACCTGGTAAACCGGCGGATGCCGCTGACTGCCGGGCTGGTCGGAAAATCAGCCACCACCCGCGAGCCGGTCATCTCGAACGACGTGACCACGACACCAGGTTGGTTTAATCAAAATGATCAGGCAACCGGTTTTGTAACCCGCGCCTTACTGGTCGTGCCGATGATCGTCAAAGATAAGGTGATTGGCGTTCTGGAGGTCATTAATAAGCGCGACGGATCTCCGTTTAACCGCGATGACACGAATCTTCTGCTGGCGTTTGCTGCTCAGGCAGCGGTGGCGCTCGAGAATGCCCGTCTGTATACACTGACCGATCAGGAACTTGCCGCCAGAGTTGAGGAATTATCGGTCATGCAGCGGATTGACCGCGAATTGAACACCACCCTCGACACCCGCAGGGCGATGCAGATCACCCTGGAATGGGCAGTCCGCCAGACCGCCGCGCCGGCAGGGCTGGTCGGTTTGCTGGTCGATAATACGGTCAGAGTTCAGGCGCAAATGGGTTATTCAACCGAGCTTGACCGGTATGAAAACGGGGTCATTCCATTGAGCGATTTATCGCTGGATAACATAAGCGAACAAGATCTCGCAATCAAGCGAATTCTAAAAGAAGGAGATCCTCGGCTGCTCAGTTCAGCCAAAGCCCAGGTGCTGCTGCCTATCCAGAGAGAAAGCGGCACGATCGGACTGGTTTTGCTGGAATCTGAAAATGAGGACCTGGTTTCCGAAACCCGTTTCGGATTTTTACAGCGCCTGGCTGACCACGCAGCGGTTTCGATCGCCAATGCGCAGCTTTACGCCGCGGTTCAGGCAGCCAACCTCGCCAAAAGCGAATTTGTTTCCTTCGTCGCTCATGAATTGAAGAACCCGATGACCTCGATTAAAGGGTATAACGATCTCCTGGCCGCGGGAGCGGTTGGTCCGATCAACGAAGCTCAGGCGAGTTTCCTGAGCACAATCCGCTCCAACATTGACCGCATGAACACCTTAATCTCAGATCTAAACGATCTCTCAAAGATTGAGGCTGGCCGGTTGAAGCTCGAATTCAATGCCGTCCAGATTCCTGAAGCAGTCGAAGAAGTGGTTCGTTCTACGAAAAAGCAAATTGAGGAAAAAACGCAGCAGCTTCTGGTCGAGTTACCGGAAAACCTGGGCAGCGTATGGGCTGACCGCACCCGTCTGGTTCAGGTTTTGGTCAATCTGGTCAGCAACGCGCACAAATACACGGAAAGCGGCGGCGAGATCTTGATTGGCGCCGAGCAGTGTAACAATCAGTGGGATCCGCAAGGCGCGAAAGAAGTGGTCCACCTCTGGGTAAAAGACAATGGGATTGGGATTTCAGAAGAAGACCAGAAGAAGATCTTCCAGAAGTTCTTCCGGTCAGATGATCCCAAAACACGGGAAGTACCTGGCACCGGTCTGGGATTAAATATTACCCGCAGCCTGGTTGAGATGCAGGGCGGTAAAATCTGGTTTGAATCCGAACACCGTAAGGGAACCACCTTTCACATCACGGTTCCGATTGCGGAATAAAAAAAATCAGGGCAGTTCACCGGGAACTGCCCTGATTTTATTACATGGCCAGAACTTCATCAATCTTCGGCGTTCGATCTGGGATGCTGTCAATTTCACGCTGCGGAAAATCGAAATCCTCCAGCATTCCGGATTGATACAGGTGATAGGCGGAGAGATCAAAATGCCCGTGCCCGGAGAGATTAAACAAGATTACCTTTTTCTCGCCAGTCTCGCGCGCCAGTAGGGCTTGATCCATTGCCGTTCGGATGGCATGGGCCGATTCAGGCGCGGGCAAGATACCTTCTGTGCGCGCAAATGTGACCGCGGCTTCAAAGGTCGCCAGTTGATTTACCGCGACGGCTTCAATCAGACCGCCGGAATACAGCGCGCTGAGTTGAGGCGCCATTCCATGGTAGCGCAAACCGCCCGCGTGAATCGCCGGCGGCATGAATGAATGACCCAGAGTATACATTTTGACAATTGGCGCCATCCGGGCGGTATCTCCGTAATCATAGGTATATATTCCCCGCGTTAAGGAAGGGGTAGCCGCCGGTTCTACCGCGATTAAACGGGTTTTTCTTCCCTCTACCAGGTTTTGCCGCAGGAATGGGAAAGCGATCCCAGCAAAGTTCGACCCGCCGCCCACGCACCCAATGACCATGTCGGGATACTCTCCGGCCAGATCCATCTGTTTGAGGGCTTCTTCGCCGATGACCGTTTGGTGGAGCAGCACGTGATTGAGCACAGACCCCAGACCGTATTTTTTCTGCCCGGCAGACACCGCGGCCGCTTCGACCGCTTCAGAAATCGCGATGCCGAGAGAGCCGTGATTGTCCGGGTCTTCCCCAAGAATCGTCCGCCCGGCCTGGGTGCGTTCGCTGGGACTGGCGTATACTTGCGCGCCGTAGGTCTCCATCAAGAATCGTCGGTAAGGTTTCTGATTGTATGAGACCTTGACCATGTAAACTTCCAGATCCAGTCCAAAGAACTGACAGGCCATGGATAAAGCCGTTCCCCACTGTCCAGCACCAGTTTCAGTGGTCATGGCGCGGGTGCCGTCAATTTTGTTATAAAATGCCTGCGGAACCGCGGTATTGGATTTATGGCTGCCGCTCGGGGATACCCCTTCATATTTGTAATAAATATGCGCCGGTGTGTCTAACGCTTTTTCCAGCCGCCGGGCGCGCAGCAGCGGGGTCGGCCGCCACAATTTGTAAATTTCCCTGACTTCAGTCGGGATTTCAATATATCTTTCCGTGGATACTTCCTGCTCAATCAGGCCCGCTGGAAAGAGGGCCGATAGAAAATCAGGCGTTACCGGTTGGTGCGTTCCGGGGTGCAGAACGGCCGCTGGCGGAATCGGGCTGTCTGCGGCGATGTTGTACCAGAATTTTGGCAGATCGGACTCGTGCAGGATATATTTGGTTGTTTCAGACATGGCACACCTCTCAATAAGATATAAATTTTCTGGGGACGGACAATAAAAAAGTTCGTCCCAAAGGGGACGAACTTGAAGTCCGCGGTGCCACCCCAGTTAGGCTGAAAAAAAATCCCCGGTGATAGCACCAGGGGTTTTGCCAGCCTCACTTTTTTGGGTACGATACAATCTATACCCTTTACCTGGATAACGGTGGTAACTCCGGCGCGGGCTACTCGCTACCTTTCACCCTGCAACTCCAGGGCCCATTCCTTTTCTCGGTTCGGGCAGGCTCTCACCTGTTCCTGCTCTCTGTGCCGACTGGGAGAAAAGTACTCTTCCCTCTCTACGTTTTTGATTATTAATTTCCTTGATTATAGGGGCAAATTCAGCTTTGTCAATAGCCTGGTTGCGTTTTAACCAAAACGGCCGGATATATAATCCTGAGTCCTTTGATCTTTGGGTCGGGTAAACATAATGTCGCCCGTGCCGTATTCGATCAGTTCGCCCTGTAAAAAGAAGGCGGCGAAATCCGCCATGCGGGCGGCCTGCTGGGTGTTGTGGGGCGCCAGGATGATTGTGTAGGTGCGTTTAAGTTCCTGCAGCAGGCTTTCGATTTTTGATGTCGAGACTGGATCAAGGGCAGAGGTGGGTTCGTCCAGCATGATGACTTCAGGTTCCAGCGCCAGGACGCGGGCAAGGCAAAGACGCTGCTGCTGCCCCCCGGAAAGCATGGCCGCCGGGTCATTAAGACGGTCGTGAACTTCTTCCCATAAAACCGCCTGCCGGAGTGCGGTCTCAACCTGTTGATCGAGAAGTTTGCGGTTTTTTTGACCGGCAACGGAATTTCCATAAATCACGTTGTCATAAATTGATAAGGGCAAGACCACCGGCCTGGAAAACACCATGCCAACTTTGCGGCGGATATCAATTGGGTTAACCCCGGGGGCGTAGATGTCCTGACCGTTGAGTAGGATTTGCCCTTTTTGCTCGGCCACATCTGCCAGTTCGTTGAGGCGGTTGATCGAGCGTAAGAGCGAACTTTTACCGCCCCCCGCCGGGCCAAAAAGGACGGTGATCGCGTTTTCAGGGACCGCCAGATTCACCTGCTTTAAGGATTCCTGGCCGTCTGAATACGTGAGGGAAAAATCGCGAATCAGAATTTTTTCCATACCTACCACTGTCGCCGGGCTCGCGCGCGGGATCGAATGACGGAAGCCAGAATGTTCATTCCGAGAACGAATGCCAGTAAAACCAGGACGGTGCCGTACTGAATATCCACCGGCATCCCGGGCACCTGGGTTGAAATCACAAATAAATGATAAGGCAGAGCCATGGTGGCATCCATAGGCGATTGCGGCAGGCGGGGCAGGAAAAACGCGGCTCCGGTAAATAATATCGGGGCTGTTTCTCCCGCGGCGCGCTCTAACCCCAGGATCACCCCGGTGAGGATGCCGGGGAGAGCCTGCGGTAACACGATCCTGCGGATGGTCTGCCAGCGGGTCGCTCCCAGGGATATCGAGACAACCCGGAAGGAAGAAGGCACAGCCCGCAGCGCTTCTTCTGCTGTGCTGATAATCACCGGCAGGGTCATAATGGAAAGCGTCAAAGAAGCCGCCAGGATGCTGATCCCGAACTTCAGGAAGATGACAAACAACCCCAGTCCGAAAAGGCCGTAGACAACCGAGGGTATTCCAGCCAGGTTGACAATCGCGATGCGGATCAGACGGGTCGCCCGGTTGTCCGGCGCGTATTCCGCCAGAAATATGGCGGCTGCGATTCCCGGGGGCACAGCGAACAGAGCCGTGCCGAGGGTCAAATAAAATGTGCCGATGATTGCGGGGAGTATGCCGCCTTCGCGCATCCCGTTTTTGGGCATTTCAGTGAGAAAGGTCCAGCTGATTGCCGGCAGACCCTTGATGATGATAAAAACGATCAGGGCAATGATGGGCAGTACCGTGATTAGACCGAACAGGATCAGGGTTGATTCGCCTATTTTCTCTTTTCTCGCCGGCGTGAAGTATTTTCGCAGCTTGATTTCCATACATCCTCAAGAAAGTAAGCGTTCCGCCCGTTTTTTCCTTCGGTTGCTGAGCGTGAAGGCGATGGCATTTACCGTCAGGGAAAAAATAAACAGAGCCATGCCAATCAGGAAGAGGACGTGATAATGCGTGCTGCCTTTTGCCACTTCACCCATCTCTGATGCGATCGTCGCGGTCATGGTGCGTAACGGCTGGAATAAGGCGTTTAACCCGGATGGCAACACCGGCGCATTGCCGGTAACCATCATCACCGCCATCGTTTCGCCCAGAGTTCTGCCTATTCCGAGCATTAAGGCGGTCAGGATGCCTGAGCGAGCAGCAGGAACGGTAACGCCCCAGATGGTTTGCCAGCGGGTCGCTCCCAGCGCCAGCGCTGCCTGACGGTAGGACGCCGGGACATTGTTCAAAGCGTCTTCAGCGATCGAAACAATGGTGGGAATAGCAATCCATCCCAGCAGCAGCGCGCCGGTAAAGCCGGACAGGCCGGTTGGAAGATCCAGCGCTCGGCGTAAAAAAGGCACCAGGACCAGGATGCCGATAAACCCCAGCACGACACTAGGCAATCCAGCCAGCAGCTCAACCAGCGGCTTTAAGATTTCCTTTATCCATTGCGGGGCAATTTCGCTGATATACACGGCTGTGCCAATGCCGAGCGGCAAAGCCAGCAAGATGGCGCTGACGGTGATCAACAAAGAACCTGACAGCAGCGGCCAGATGGAATAATATCCTTCGATGGGATACCAGCGTTCCCCGAACAGAGAGCTGAATGGAACCTCAACCAGCGCGGGTGAACCTTCTGATATGAGAAAGATGCTGATCAGGCCGACAAAGACAATACTCAAATAGCCTGAGATCTGAATCAGGCGGGTGATGATCCATTCACTGGCAGGCAGGGCGGAGGATTTCTGAAAAGTGGTATTCATCGCAGCACGGGAACAAAACCCAGATCTGAAACAATGCGTTGCGCTTCGGAGGACAGGATCCAGTCGATGTATTGTTTCACCGCCCCAACTGGCGTTCCGCGGGTAACCATGTACAGGTCGCGCGAAATTGGGTAGCTGCCGTCGTTGACGGTTTCGATGGACGGTAAAATGAAACGATCCGACCCCGAGTCAGAAACCGCGAGAACTTTGACATGCGGGGTGATATACCCCAGACCGTCATAGCCAATAGCGTTCGGGTTTTCACTGGTTTCGGCAATGATGCCTTCAGAAGACGGCAGCAGCAGGGTATCGGGCGAAAAGAGGAATTTATCCCCCTTTTTACCGAGGCGCACAACCCTTTCCAGAAAGTAAACATGGGTTCCGGAGTTCGTCTCGCGCGAGAGTTTGACAATCGGCCGGTCTTCTCCGCCTACTTCAGACCAGTTGGTGATTTCGCCGCGGAAGATGGCTGAAATTTGCTCCAGCGTCAGGTGGTCTACCGGGTTATCGGGGTGGACGATCACCGCGATCGCGTCCCGGGCGACCACGATTTCTTTCAGTTCAATCCCGAGTTTGGCGGCGTCGTCAATTTCCTCTTGTTTAACGGCCCGCGAGGCGTTGCCAATGTCGATTGTCCGGTCGAGCAGGCTCGTGATTCCGGTGCCGGTTCCCCCGCCGGTTACCGAGATGCGCACTTCCGGGTGTTCGCTCTGATAGCGCTCTGCCCAGGCGAGGGCAAGGTTGACCATTGTATCCGAGCCTTTATTTTGAATATAAACCTGGGGAATCGCGGCTGGCGGGTTCTGGTCAGCGGGGCTGCTGCAGGCGCTTAAAACCATCAGGCCGGTAAGCAGGCAGGTGAAAACAACAAATTTTGAGCGCATTATACAAAATTATAACGTAATGTCTGTCCGGCCGCTTTTTTATTAAGATTTAGGTTCGGTACCACCTGGGGTATAATTGGCGTTCGACCTCGTTTTCAGGATTAATCACTATGGAAATTGGCAGCATTCAATCCGTTGATATTGATGAACAGATGCGCAGCGCGTATCTAGATTACGCGATGAGCGTGATCGTCAGCCGGGCGTTACCGGACGCGCGGGATGGGCTGAAACCCGTCCACCGACGCATTCTGTATGCCATGCACGATATGGGGATTCGCTCAAACAGCGCCTATAAAAAATCTGCCAGAATCGTGGGTGAAGTCCTGGGTAAATATCACCCCCACGGAGACATGGCAGTCTACGACGCCATGGCGAGAATGGCTCAGGATTTTTCTATGCGCTATATGCTGGTGGACGGCCAGGGCAACTTCGGCTCTATTGACGGAGACGCACCGGCTGCCATGCGGTATACCGAAGCGCGGTTAAGTGTGCTGGCAGATGAAATGCTGGCGGATATTGATAAAAATACGGTGGATTTTGGCGACAACTTCGACGGATCGTTGCAGGAGCCGCTTGTCCTGCCGGCGCGCCTGCCCAATTTACTGCTGAATGGGTCTTCGGGTATCGCGGTTGGAATGGCGACGAACATTCCCCCGCATAACCTGCGCGAGCTGTCCGCGGCGGTCTGTTATCTTATTGATCATTATCAATATCAGGAAGAAGTTTCGGTTGAAGAACTGATGGAGCTGCTGCCCGGGCCTGATTTTCCAACTGGCGGTGTGATCATCGGGAAAGATTCCATCAAGCAGGTCTATTCGACCGGCCGCGGACGGTTAATTGTGCGCGGGGTGGCCCATATTGAAGAAATCAAGGGCAACCGTTATGCCATTGTCATAACCCAGATCCCTTATCAGGTCAATAAAACGACGCTGATTGAGCGCATCGCTGATCTGGTACGCGAAGGAAAAATCGACGCGATTTCCGATTTGAGGGATGAATCAGACCGGCGGGGCATGAGCATCGTAATTGAGCTGCGCAGAAATACTCAGCCCAAACAGGTTCTCAATCAGCTGTATAAATTTACGCCGCTGCAGTCGACTTTCAGCGTCCACCTGCTCGCCCTGGTTAAGGGGGAGCCGCGTTTGCTCTCGCTGAAGCGCGCTTTGATGCTGTATATCGAGCACCGTCAGGAAGTGATCACCCGCCGCTCTGAGTACGAGCTGGAAAAAGCCCGCCAGCGCGCTCATATTCTGGAAGGATTGATGATCGCGATCAACAACCTGGATGCGGTCATCGATACGATCCGGAAATCCCCGGATGCTGAAACTGCCCGGGAGCGTTTGATCGCGCGTTTCAAATTGACCGAAGCTCAGGCTCAGGCAATTTTGGATCTGCAGCTGCGCCGCCTGGCTGCTCTCGAGCGGCAGAAGATCGAAGACGAGCTGCGTCAGACCAAAGAACGGATTGCATACCTGGAAGAATTACTGGCGGATCCGGCAAAAATCTTGCAGGTAATTAAATTGGACCTGCAGGCGATGGCTGCGACGTACGGGGATGAACGCCGCACGAAGATCACCGGAGAGACGCAGGAAGAATTTAAGGAAGAAGATCTGGTGGCAGATGAACCGGTGCTGATCACCCTGACCCAGCGCGGATATATCAAGCGGGTATCCAGTCAGCTCTATCGGGCTCAAGGCCGGGGAGGACGCGGGGTAATTGGCCAGAGTATGCGCGAGGAAGATGAAGTCCTGATGCTGATCGCGGCGCGGACCCTGCATACCCTCCTGTTTTTCACGGATAAAGGAAAAATTTATTCGGAAAAAGTCTATCAAATTCCGGATGCCGGCCGGTCTGATAAGGGAATACCGATTGTGAATGTCCTTTCGATGGATCCGGGTGAGCGGGTTACGGCAGCCCTCTCGGTTCCGAATTTTGAAGAGGGCCAGTTCCTGTCTATGGCGACCATCAATGGAAAAATAAAACGGGTGGCGCTGTCAGAATTCTCAGCCGTTCGCCCATCTGGGATGATTGCCATGAATCTGGAAAACGGCGATCAGCTTGGCTGGGTTCGTTTGACCGACGGGAAAAGCGAATTAATCCTGGTGACATCTCAGGGGCAGGCGCTGCGGATTGATGAAAATGAAGTTCGCGTCATGGGGCGCAACGCATCTGGAGTGACCGGGATTGGATTAAAAAATGGAGACCAGTTGACCTCGATGGAAGTGGTTGAACCCGGCGGGTCTCTGCTGGTGGTAACCGAACTGGGTTACGGTAAACGCACGCCGCTTGATGCCTATCCGGTAAAAGGCCGGGCAACCGGCGGGGTCGCCACCATTGACCAGAAAAATCTGGCGAAGATTGGTAAGGTAACATCTGCCCGTGTGGTTCAAGATGAGGATGATGTTACCCTGATCACTACGGACGGGATTGTTTTAAGGTTAAAAGTGGCCAATATTGGCGTCAGCGGCCGCGCCACGCGCGGTTTCCGATTGATGGACATCAATAAAGGCGCGGTGGTGGCCACGGTCGCGCGGATTTCAGCTTCTGATTTGAAAAAATCGGAAGTAACGGTGGTGGAAACCGGGAACCAGCAGGGAAAACTGTTTTAATCGAGGCTGGCGGCCAGAAGATTACCGGGATTGCCGTTCGGCAATCCCGGTTGAAATTTAAAAGAAGGGCAAATAAACAGCGCCGGTGATCACCAGACAAAAAACCCCCAGTACGCAGGTGAGCAGGAACAGCATCAAAGCCAGGACAAATCTTTGCGGAGCGGTCATACCCAGAAAACTGGATTTCGGTCGGTTGACCGGCCTGGGGCGCGGCCGCTGAACAATCTCGGCTTCCAGCGGCGATTGTTCTTCATCCATATTGCCAACGGCAGAATTTCTCAGATCATCCAGCATGGTTCCCTCTCTTTGCTTTTACAGCGGGCGTAGATGCACATCCCCGGCCTGAAAATAATGGTTTTGATCGAGCGCGTCGCGCAGCACAAGATCGCCGTTCTCAAGGACATTTTCCAGCGTGCCGACGATTTCCTCGCCCTTTGATTGTACTATTTTAACCTCGCGATGTAAAAAAGCCAGCCGGTTTTTCCAGGCAGTGATAAACTCCGGGCTGCCCAGCTGCCCTCTGCGGCGTTGAAATGCTTTCAGCCAGCCTGCCAGCAGCGCGTACCGTTCAACCACCAGGCTGGTGTGCGCCTCAAGGCAGGTGGCCGGGAAGAGAACCTCTGAATCCGGCGGCACTGAATCCCGTGCAATATTGATGCCGATACCTATCACCAGACCCTGACATTTATTCCCTGACCAGCTTGCCTCAGCCAAAATTCCGCAGGTTTTTTTTCCTTCCAGTAAAACATCGTTTGGCCATTTGATCTGCGGGGCAAGATGATAATCTTCTTCCAGCGTTTCGCACAGCGCCAACCCGGCGAGGGGAGAAAACAGCGGCAGATGCGCGCTTTCGGCATCTGTCGGGTGCAGGATCAGACTGGCAGCGACGGCGCTGCCCGGCCGGGTAATCCATTTTCTTCCCAGACGTCCCCGGCCGGAAGTTTGCTGATCCGCGATCACAAGGGCTAATTCCGGCGCTCCGGCAGTCAGCCATTCCAGGGCGGCATCATTGGTCGATCCAATCGTGTCAAAGTAGCGCACCGCACCGTCAGGTAGCCCAATGACAGCGCTCAGGTTCAGGTCAGGCATGCCTATATTGTACTGTTAAATACTTCTCCCCGGGAGGACCGGGGAGAAGTTTTCAGGTTATTCAGGTTTGACGGTAATCTTGCGGGGAATGGCGGCTTCCGCTTTGGGAATATACAGCGTCAGAACCCCATTTTTCAGGCTGGCGCTGATTTCTTCACCTTTGACCGGTTTATTGAAGCGAATCGTGCGGCTAAATTTGCCCCGCGGCCGTTCCTGAAGCGCCAGGCGTTCATCTTCAGAAAACTCAGATTTAAATTCGCCGGAAATTTTCAACACATCTTCAGCAAATTCAATGTCGAGATCTTCAATATTTAATCCCGGGACCGAGGCGATAACCTTAAAGGCGTCTTCCTGTTCGACAGCGTCCAGGCGCAGAGTCAATTCCGCGTCATCGCATTGCTGCCAGTTCGCGCTTGTGCGGTCAACCGGTCGGGCAAAACCGCCGCGGCGGCGCAGCATCGGATAATTGAAATAGTATGTCATGGGTTCCTCCAGTATTATTTGGATCATTTCAATCATCTTACGATCCGCATATCGGAATCATCTTAGTGAATTGTTAGCGTTTTCTTAACAGCTGGAATATCTCGCAGAGTATGGTATATTAGGCACGACTGGAGCGAATATGGATGACAAAATCACCATTATCGAAGGGCCTCCGCCTGTATTTGAAACCATTGATGACGGCTGGGCTGTCGGGTTGAACGAGGGGCCAATCTTATATGATACCGCGCTGACCCGGGTACGCACCTATAACGGGGACGCACTGGTTGAGCGCTGCCACCGCGCGTGGAAAGAGAACTCAGCCATGTACCTGCATTATCGAAACCGGATGGGGCTGGAGACGAAATCTCCCATATTGGCGGCCCGCTCGCTTAACACACCCGATGGACCGATGTTGGTATTATGGGTTCGGCGCAGTGTGGATGAAGTTCTCGAAGATCAGATGGATGATTCAGACTCAAGCGATCATGGACCGCAAGAATAGTCATTAAAGCAATGAACGCCTGGGTGAGGGGGGCACCCAAACGTTCATCAATGCTATTATACCAAATCTAAATCAATTTACAAGTTAGAAGGCAATCTGGGGGGGAATGAAAATCGTTTTCTTTTTATCACAGGAATCAGCTTGATGAGTGCCCGAGGCGGGACTCGAACCCACAACCTAGGCGTTAGGAGTGCCTTGCTCTGTCCTATTGAGCCACTCGGGCAACGGCTGTGATTATACCATGAGGACACTCGATTAAATAAGACATGAGCAGCCGATTAATTCTTGTTCAGACGTTCATCCCAACTTAGGTGGGAACCGTTTCCCGGATCGGTACGTCATTCCTAGAGCGCTTTTACCGCTCTATACAGGCCTGGCGGCCTTTCAGTCAACGAAACACACAGGTTACCCCGTCATACTTCGTGCACTAGCATCGGCTGCTCATGCAATTTCACTATAGCAAATCACGCATTCAGTTACAAGGGAATTATTTTCTAATTCAATATTTTAAGAAATACCTTCACGCCATTTAATTTCATGTGGTAGAGGAAAAAGGAGTGGAGAAGATCGCCAGGGTGCGGCAAGGCGTTGATAGATTGAGCGGTTTCAATGCTCAGATCGTAGGTATCGACGCAATCTGCCGGGACGATCACCCTGCGCTTTAACTGCCGCGCATTCGCGTCAAGGCGCAGGTGCATGGCCAGTTGATACGTACATAGATCCGTGCAATCCCCAACCACAATGAAGGTATCCACTTCAGGGTGATTTTCCAGCCAGACATTCAACCCGGTGTTCAGTCCGCTGGCGATGCTGTTCTTTTCCAGCAGGGTCATCTGATCGAAAAAGGGCAGGGCGCGGATTTCTGGCACAGTCTCCGCTTCACTCGTCCCTCTCACGCAGTGGGGCGGCCAGGCGCCAAATTCAACCGCGTCGGGTTCGTGGGTATCCTGGCTGAGTAGAAAATTACGTACTCCGCGCGCCCAGGCGGTTTTCATTAAGGTTGTTATAGGTTCAATGATGGCTTTTACGCGCGGACTGGCCAGAACACCTTCATGACAAAACCCGTTAATCACATCAACCGATAGTATCGCCGTGCGTTCTGGATCCTGGATTGCCTGATCAAATGGTACGGCAGGGAGCGTATCCACCCAGTTCTGTAGATAGGGAATGAAGCTCGCGGCATCTTTTGATAGGTTCATTATCTTCTCCAATTAGTGTTATTTATACACTATTATAAGAATTTTCAATCGGCTGTCAATGCTTTTGCTTCGCTCTGTCCTGGATTAAAATAAACCAATGGAATATCAGGATGGGGTACAAATTCGCTGGCTTGGGGCTGCCGGGCTGGAGTTTTCCTGGCGGGGGATCAGGGTACTGATCGATCCGTTTTTTACCCGCCCGCCAGTCTGGAAAAACCTCTTTTTCCGGGTAAACCCAGATCGAGAGCTCATTCGTTCTCATATCCGCGGCGCAGACGGCCTTTTGATCACCCACGCCCATTATGACCACACCATGGATGCGGCCAGCATTCAACAACAAACCGGCTGCCGGGTATACGGCCCGCCAAATGCGTGCGTGCTGGCAAAAGTTGGCGGAGCGGATCCGGGAAAGGTGCGCCCGGTATCCGCGGGAGAACAGTTTTCAATCGGTGAGGTTCTGGTTGAGGTATTTACCGGTGTTCATGGGCCTACCCCTATGGATTTTCTGCTCAACCGTCCTCTGCCCGGCCGGTTGCGTTCGCCGCTGCGCCTTACGGATTACCGCCTGGATGCCTGCCTGGCTTACCAGTTAACCATGGGGCAGCTCGTCTTCACCGTTGGACACGCGGATCAACCCGCCGATGGGATTTTTATTTATCCGCTGAATGAACCCGCGGACTACCTGCCTTTGTTAAAGGCTTCTCGCCCAAGATGGGTGGTTCCAATTCACTGGGATGATTTCTTCAGACGGTTGGATCAGCCTTTGCGGCCTTTATTCCGTCCGCTAAATGCCGGCGGCCGCTGGCTGGAAAGGTTGAAAATGCAGGAATTTTGCCAGCAGCTCTCCTATTTGTATCCCGATGCGCAGATCATTTTGCTGCCAAAACCATTCGACTCGCTGGTCTTCTCCGGGCAGGAGGCGCGGTTGAACTGCGAACATGTTCCGGGGGATCCGCGGGCTTAATCCGGACTGTGTTAAAATACTGAGATGCTGCGTCAAATATACCGCGCGGATAATTTGGATGTTCTCCGCAGTCTTCCGGATGAATGTGTGGAGTTGATCTATATTGATCCGCCCTTCAATACCGGAAAAATACAAAAACGGATTCAGTTAAAAACACGCCTCGATGCTGACGGCGACCGCACAGGTTTTCAGGGCCGGCGTTACCAAACTGTTCGACTGGGGGCTCTTGGCTACGCGGACCTGTTTGACGATTACCTCCAATTTCTTGAACCCCGCCTGCGGGAAGCCTACCGGGTATTACAACCGAACGGTTCGCTCTATTTTCATATTGATTATCGCGAGGTTCATTATTGCAAAATCCTGCTGGATTTAATTTTCGGCAGGGATTCTTTTTTGAATGAAATTATCTGGGCTTATGATTTTGGCGGCAGGACGCGAAAAAAATGGCCGCCGAAACATGATAATATCCTCTGGTACGCGAAAGATCCAAAGAACTACATCTTTCACCTTGAGTCGATCGAACGCATTCCTTACATGTCGCCGGGCCTGGTGGGACCGGAAAAGGCCGCCCGCGGCAAGCTGCCCACCGATACCTGGTGGCATACGATTGTCCCGACCAACAGTAAGGAAAAGACCGGCTATCCCACCCAAAAACCGCTGGGGATTATCCGCCGAATCGTGGCGGCCAGCTCAAACCCGGGCGGGTTGGTGCTGGATTTTTTTGCCGGCAGCGGAACTACTGGCGCGGTCTGCCTGGAATTAGGCCGCGGTTTTATCCTGGTGGACCAAAATCCCGAAGCCCTGATCACGATGGAAAAGCGGTTTTCGGGCATTGAGGGTCTTGAGTGGTACGGCTGGAAACCAGGAACGAATGAAAGCGATTAACAGCCCACTACGAGTGTTTCCGCTTTTTTACGGCTGTTGGGCTAACCCGTTCCGTATAACCGGTTAGCACATATCAGGTGAAAATGAAAACCAATCCACCCCCAATTTTAGAGTTTGACCCCTCTCCGCAGGCGATCTTAAATCCCGCAAAATGCGTTCACGATTTACCTTCAAAGGGTGTGCTCTGTTTTTTCAGGGATGTCCTGGATGAATTGCTTGGTCAGGGCCTGCTGACGGAAATTGGCGCGTTAAGGTCTGAAATTGGAAAAAACCCAGTTTACACGCTGGATTATCAGGGAGAAAGGCTGTTTGTCGCCCACCCAGGGGTGGGGGCTTCTCTGGCTGCGGGGTTTTTGGAGGAGCTTATCGCCAGCGGCGCGAAATCCTTGATTGCCTGCGGGGGCTGCGGCGCGTTGGACGCTTCACTCCATGTCGGTCGGCCGGTAATTCTAACGGCAGCGATCAGGGATGAGGGCACTTCTTATCATTATTTACCTCCTGATTCTCAGGCGCTGCCTCATCCTGAGGCTGTTTCCGCGCTGAGAGCGGCTTTTGAAGACGAAGGATTGCCGTATTTGGCCGGAACAGCCTGGACAACCGACGCCATCTACCGCGAAACCGAAGCCCGCCGCGCCCGGCGCATCGCGCAGGGTTGTCTGGTGGTAGAAATGGAAGCGGCCGCCTTTTTTGCTGTGGCTGAATTTCGCAAAGTCCGCCTTGGCCAGGTCGTTTACGGCGGTGATCTGGTTGTGCCTGAGGGCTGGGACGGCCGCCGCTGGCATACCCGCACAGATATCCGTACCGAACTCTTCTGGCTGGCTGCCAGCGCAGCGAAAAAGATGTAAATAAAAATGCCCCGATAGGGGCATTTTTGTCAGGTAGCCTGGTCGCCGTACAGTTTGCGGTGTACCACGCTCAAGGCGCGGACCTGTTCAGCGGCATGGTAGGAGGACCGCACCAGCGGACCGGCTTCAACCCAGCGGAAGCCAATTTCCGCGCCAAACCGGCGCAGTTCGGCGAATTCATCCATTGTGTAGTATCTGGCAATCGGCAGGTGTTTTCGACTGGGCTGCAAATACTGACCGATGGTCAGAATATCCACACCCCAGGAGCGCAGGTCGCGCATGGTTTCCTTAATTTCGTCCATCGTTTCGCCCAGACCGACCATAATCCCGGATTTGGTTAAAACTTCCGGGTCCATCAATTTTGCATTCGTGAGGGTCGCCCGCGCCCATTCGTATGAATCCTGGGGCTGAACCTGCTTGAATAAACGCGGGACAGTTTCAACATTGTGGTTTAAGATCTCGGGTCGGGCCTGCATGACGATTTGAAGCGCTTCTGGCTTGCCTTTGAAATCAGGGATCAAAACTTCAATCGAGCAGCCCGGTTGGATTTCGCGGATGCGGCGGATGACCATCGCGAAGATAGGCGCACCTCCGTCCCGACGGTCGTCGCGGTTCACGGAAGTGATCACCGCGTGGCGAAGGTTCATGGATTTCACCGCCTGCGCGACCCGCTCTGGTTCCAGCCAGTCCAGCATTTCCGGGCGGCCGTGTTTGATGTCGCAGAATCCGCAGGTGCGGGTGCATACATCACCCAGCATGAGGAAAGTGGCTGTGCCGCTGCCCCAGCATTCCCCCATATTTGGACACCCCGCCTCTTCGCAGACGGTGTGCAGCGCCTTTGAGCGCATCAGCTGGTGAAGTTTTTCGAAGGTTTCACCCGAAGGCGCGCGTACTTTGATCCATTCAGGACGGCGCTGGGGGGTGGTGTTAATGGTTTCAGGATTTACGCGATCTCGGGTAGGAATTGTCGCCATATTGATCTCCGATTGAATTATAACCCGCCCGCCAGGGAAGTGGAAGTGCACGCGTACAGGGTCTTCCTCTCAGCGTGATATACTCAAGGGGGAGGAAGGGTATGCTGTATCTTGTTTCAACCCCCATCGGAAATCTGGGCGATATCACTTTGCGCGCTCTGGAAACTCTCAAGCGGGTCGATTATGTTGTCAGTGAAGATACGCGCAAAACCGGCTTTTTACTGAAGCATTTTGAGATTAAGAAACCGCAAATCTCTTTTCACGAATACAACGAAACAAAAAATTTACCCGGAATTCTCAGATTGTTGTCGGAAGGCAAAGAAATCGCTTTGGTAACCGATGCTGGAACACCGGGGATTTCTGACCCGGGGTTTTTGCTCGTACGGGCTGCCATACAGGCGGGTATTCAGGTTACGGCTTTGCCTGGGGCGACGGCGTTTGTTCCGGCGCTGGTGCTTTCTGGTTTAGCGCTGCATTCCTTTACCTTCCGGGGTTTTCCCCCGCACAAACCTGCCCAGCGCAAAAATTTTTTGGCTGCGGATGCGGATTCCATTTATACCTTGATTTATTATGAGAGCCCCTACCGTCTCAAGGCGTTCCTCAAGGATTGTCTGGACGTGTTTGGGGATAGGTATGCGGCTGTCGCCAACGACCTGACCAAATTTTACGAAAAAATCTGGCGCGGTTCATTGTCTGAAATCATTCAGACAATTGATGCGGAAGAGCTGCGCGGAGAGTTTGTGGTGGTGATATCTGCTCCGGAAGGCAGAAACAGCCGGCCGTCTAAAGCTGCCAATGATTTATCGGCTAAACGGTGAAAAGTTGATCCCCCGGTCAAAGACATCTTCACCTTCAGCGCTTTTTAACCAACGCACAACCTGGTAGGTGACCGGTGTCATGATCACTTCGATTCCCACCTTAAAAATATAATTGGTCACGGTTAGATTGAAGAACAATTCCCAGGGAAATACTCCGGCCAGACTGGCGGCGGCGATAAAGGTCATGGTGTCAACCCCTTCACCAATCAGGGTGCTGCCGATGGTGCGCACCCAAAGAAATTTTCCGCCAGTGATAACCTTCAATCGAGACATAATATACGCGTTCGAGAAACTTCCCGCCCAGTAGGCCAGCAGACTGGCCAGAACAATCCCCCCGGTCGACATCCCGCCCAGAATCGCATCGTAAGCTGCCTGGCCGGCATATTCCTGCCAGGTGGCTTCTCCGGGCAGCCAGCGCACTGCCCAGAACACCAGCGCGGAAAGCGCCAGCGCGGCAAAACCGGTCCAGATCACGCGCCTGGCTTTTTGATAGCCGTAGACTTCGGTTAAAACATCTCCGAAGATGTAAGAAATCGGGAATAATAACGTCCCTGCGTCAAAGGAAAGACGCAGCCCGAAGAGGCTGACGCCCCAATCGATAATTTTCGCCGATGAGGCGATATTGCTGGTGATTAAAACGGTAACGAAGACGGCGACAACCAGATCGAAGTAGCGGTAGCTTTTCTGGTGAGTTTGGGAGAGAGACAAATCGACCTGCCAGTAGCAAAAGTATAATTATGAGAGTGGTTTTGGATTCTATCACACCGAAAGAGATCTGCATGCACCATTTTTTTCTTCCCCCCGAGTCGTTTTCCGGGAATATGGTCCAGTTTCCCAGGGAAATCAGCCATCAAATTCTGCATGTCCTGCGGCTGCTGGACGGTGCGCTCGTCTGTACCCTGGATGGAAGCGGCCGGCAGTTCCTGACCCGCCTGGAAATTAGTGGAAAAGAAATCCGCGGGGAAATTGTTGAAACCAGCCAGAATCAGGCTGAACCTCAGGTGCGGTTGTCTCTGGCGGTCTCTCTGACAGCGCGTGAAAAATTTGAGTGGATCCTCCAAAAGGGAACGGAATTGGGCGTCAGCGCGTTTTACCCGTTTTTCTCTTCCCATTCGTTGATTCAGGGCAGATCTCAGGAGCGAGGCAAACAGGAGCGCTGGGAGCGAATTATCCGTGAAGCCGCGGAGCAGTGCGAGCGCGGCAGGCTGCCCGTTTTGCAATCCCCGCTTCCGTTTAAGGAATGTATGCAAAGCCTGGTTCAACTAGGCCCGGTCTACATCGCGCTCGAGCGCAGCGGGAAAACTGCTTTATCCCCCATGGCGGGAAGGCGAATCCAGGATAAGAACATCGCGCTGGTCGTTGGACCGGAAGGCGGTTTTAGCCCTGAAGAGGCATCCTTTGCGATCGAATCGGGAGCGGCCGCGCTTCGTCTGGGCCCGCGCATCCTGAGAATGGAAACCGCGGCCATCGCCGGGAGCACTTTGCTCCTGACTGCGGCAGGTGAGCTGGGGATTAGCGCATCTTGATTCGTGCGGGCAAGATGTTGCGCGCCTTTCCATCCTGCGAGCGGGCGATACCCAGGTAGCGTCCGAGCGGGTCGAACACCGGCAGCGACCAGGCGGGCAAACTGAGGCCGCTCTCAATATCCTGGCCGGACAACCAGCGTTGACTGTCCTCATCGTTCAGCTGCAATCCAGATTTTCTTAACTGGCGGTGAAAACGCGAGGCGAACTCGTGTTTGATATGCAATCTGCCGTCTGCCCACTGCCCAATTTCCAGCCCCAGATAGGTAACCGGCAGCTGCATGAAGACTTCAAAATACCTTTGTGGAACCAGGATGACCCGGCTGCCAAAACCGATCAAGTTCAGGCGGCGGTCAGAAAGGATTTGATCCCGATCAAGGTCATACTGCTTCTTTAGCGCCTGCCAGACGCGGCTGCATTCCTCAGCACCGAGCGTGACAAAGCCAGCTTTTTGAATATCCCTGGAGGGCGGGATTCTGGTGTCTGACAGGATGGGGCGGGTCTTTACAAGCAGGGCGGAAAAAAAGCCGGCGGTGTGGTAGCGGTGCGGCCAGAGCCGCAAAGAATGGCGCAGCTGCGGATTGATTTGCCGGCCGCCGATCTGGTCGAGGCCCGGCGCGTTGAACCGCTGAGAACAATCCACAACTTTAACCGCGTCTGGATAAGCACTTAATATTGCGTCAATCACCAGCTCATCTTCACTGGGGGAGAGGGTGCAGGTGGAATAGACCAGCTGTCCGCCGGTTTTGAGCGCCCTGAGTCCTGATTCGAGCAGGCGGATCTGCCGGTTGGCGAGCGCGTTTTGTTCGCGCGGTGATATTGGGCGCAGCGGGTGATTTTCACTGGCGCGTAAATTTTGCATACTGCAGGGGGCGTCCAGCAAGACCGCGTCGAAGGTTTCTGGAAACCATGCGCCAAAATATTCTCCGTGAAAGTTCGTGACGCCGGCGCTGATTACCCCGCAGTTTTGAAGCACAATCTTTAAGGCGTTTAACCGTTCCCGGCTCGAATCGTTTGCGAGAATAAATCCGCGGTCGCCAATCCGCTCAGCCAGATGGGTGGTTTTACCGCCCGGAGAGGCTGCCATGTCAAGAAGAAGGGGTTCTTCTGTCCCGGAAAAATCAAACAGCTCTGGCGGTACCATCGAAGCCGCGTCCTGGATGTAATATTCGCCCATGCGGTGTTCGAGAGTCATGCTGACCGGGTTCGCGGCGTTATGCACCCAGAAACCCTGAGCGGAGAACGCGGTTGGAACCAGTTTCCAGGAATAACGATTTTCCAAGGCAATCGTATAGGCAGCGAGGTCGTTCTTCAGAGTGTTGATGCGCACCGCCGGGGGAAGGTCGCGGTTGAGTTCCGCGGTCAAGAGCTCGACTTTATCTGCGGGTAGATACGGCAGCAGGCTGGCGAGCATCTGCTCTTGCAGTTCAGCCGGGGAGGTGGGAACGGGTAAGCGCTTGCGTTTGCTCATTTACGGATAACAAAGACAACTTCATTCGAGAAGAGGACTTCGGTCACTGGCCAGGAAAGCCCGGAAAGAATGGACGCGATGAGCCGACGGTGGAGGTCGAGCAGATTTCTTGAACCGGTTAAATTTCGCGTAGGCAATGAAACCAGCAGCCAGGGCGCCTGCAGCGCTTCGAGTAATCCGCGCACGGACCCTTTTTTGCGGTCTTCCATGCGGTGGATTTCTTTGAATAAAAAGACGGCGTCCGCAGATTCTCCCGGCGCTTGCAGCAAGATATCCTGAAGGTGAACGGTTCCTTTCAGGCCGGTGTGCGTGAAAAACCGTTCGATTTGCGTCAGGCGCGGCTCAATAATATCATAAGCGTGATATTCAATCGTTTCAGCGCCTGGCATCCAGGGCAGGCTGAAGGGATTGAGGCCGCAGGCGAGATCGAGGATCTTACCCGGCTTGCCGGTGATTTCAAACAGGCGGGCATAAAATGTTTCCAGCAACTGCAGCCTTTCCCGGGTAGAGGTGTGCTGCGCCAGGAGAGCGCTGCAAAGCGGTTGATAGGCTGCCAGCGGCTCGTTTTTCCCAAAACCGGAATAATCCACTTCCTCTTGAAGATCTCCGAGATATGGCGCGGTCAGGTGGTGAAGTTTAAGCCGCACCTGGCGGTCCAGGTCACTGCCTTTCCACCCATCTTCCTGTAACTGATGGATGATGTTCATCACGGTTTCTCTAGGGAGCTTCATCCGCCGGTATTTTGGAGAGGATAATACCTCGTCCGCAAGTTTTTCCGGGGAATCGATTAGTTTCTTTGCCATTCAACGGATTCCCTTTTCCGATGGATAAAAAAAACCAGTTCATTCGGAAAAAGAAAGCGCTCAATTTCCCAGCGCTGGGGATCAATTAATTGCAGGAACTGGTGTTCATAATGCTTTACCATTCCAATATTGCGGCCGCCGAGGCTGCGGGCTGGATAGCTCACCAGGATATGCGCCGAGGGGATGGAGTCGATCAGGCGCTGACCGATGTTTCGTGAGAGCTGCTCCAGGCACGGGATGGTTTTCAACAGAAATGTGACTTCAGCAGAAACCTGGGGTATGGAATCGGTCAGATCCGTGAGATAGGTCTGACCGCTGATCCTGAAATGCTGAAAAAACCGCTCAATAAAGGCCATCTGGTCGGTAAAAATATCGCAGGCATGGTAAACCAGATCCGGTGCGGACGGCATCCAGGGAAGCGCAAGCGGATTCAGACCGCAGGCCAGATCAAGAATGGAACGGACAGGTTGAATCGATTGAAGCGTGGTCTGAAAAAACGCATCAATGAATTCCAGCCGCTCCAGGGTGGACTGGTGAAGTTTCATCGCGTCGAGGCAAAACGCGGTGGTTTGTGCTTGGTAGAGGTCGGACGGGAGCGCGTCCAGTCTGAGCAGAAGGTTCTCCGCATCCAGCTGACCAAGGCGGTACACCGCTGCGGTTTGATGCAGTTTTGACCGAACGGCTTTGACCAGCTCCCTCCCGCTGCGATTTTTTGATAATTCCTCTCGGATGATGCGTTCGACCAGGGCGGGATCAAGCCGGGCGTATTTTTCGCCAGCCAGAACCTGCTGCCTGATCGCGTCAAACTCATCTGCGGTGATGTTCAATCGCCTGCTCCCAGTTTTTCGGTTAACCGCGTCATGAAGCGCAGATTGTGCATGGTCGCCAGCCGGTAATATAAATGGTCGTCCAGATCCTGCAAATGATGCAGGTATCCGCGCGAGTAGTGCTGGCAGGTTGGGCAATCGCAGCCTGATTCGATCGGCTGGTCAGCTTTGGTGTGAAGCTCATCCTGAATGTAGACGTATTTTAACCAGCCGTCTTTTTGAAATAAATCCTGTCTGGTGGGTTGACCTTGAAACGTGTAAAGCCTCCCGTGGCGGGCATCGCGGGTTGGCATCGCGCTGTCGAAAATCTGGTACCCCAGGGCTGAACAGCGGGCGACATTGACGGGGTGACCAATCCCGAGGGCGTGCAAAGGGTACTGGGGCGGTATCAATGCCCTTACCAGGGCGATCATTTCAGTTAAGAGGTTTCCCTGTGAATCGAGCGGCCAGCCGCCAAAGCCAAAACCGTCAAAGCCAATTTCCAGAAGCGCGTCCGCGCATTGTCTGCGCAGCTCGGGATGGCTGCCGCCCTGGACAACACCGAAGAGCAGCGGTTTTACGGGACGGGGATGTTGGCTTAAAAGACGGTTGTATTCCGCTTTACATCGTTTTGCCCAGCGGATGGTGCGTTCCACAGATATTTTTTGCTCGGTGAGGGAATCATCGCTGTGGGTGCAGTCATCCAGGGCGATCAGAATGTCTGAACCATAACGGAATTGCAGCTGAACACATTTTTCCGGGGTAAGGTCAAATTTCCGCTGGCTGCCTTCCGGCCGAAAGCTGATACCGTTATCTGTCATCTTGCCGAAGCGGGCAGATTGCCGGATCAGCGAGTATGCCTGAAACCCGCCTGAATCCGTAATAATCGGCAGGGGGAAAGCGGACATCTGATGCAGCCCGCCCAGCGCCTGAACGGTGGTAGCACCGGGTTTTTGCATCAAGTGATAGGTGTTCATCACCACTGCGCGAACCCGGCAGTCCTGCAGATCGCGCGCATCCACACCCCGAACCACGCCAAACGTGGCGTCCGGCAGGTAAACCGGGTAGTGCAGCGCTCCAGAAGGGGTTTGTAAACTTGCGGGTTCGGTCATGTAGTCTTATTTTAACCGCAAACGCCCTGCGTAACGGCAAGGCGTGGAAGGAAATGCGGGTGGAAGTTGGTTAATCAGAAGGCGGGTTGTCCCCCTCTTCCAGCACTTTTTTATACAAAAAACGAATGTTTCGGCGGTGCAGCTCTTCTGCAATCCCGCCCAGCAGCACCCGGCTTTTCCCGCATGATTCAATATCGATTGCGCTCAGGGCTTCCTGCGGATTGCGTTTTTTACTGGCTGCGCGCACCTGTTTGCGCAGCGTGGTCAGGTAACCGAGATTATCTTTGACCGCATCGTCAATTTCACCGCGCAGGATAATATCGCCGTGCCCCTGGATGATGTTTTCCAGCCCCATTTTCGCGACCTTCTTAATCGAAGCAGCCAGTTCATCAATATCCCCATCCACAAAATAAGGCAGGGGTAAAAACGAATCGCCGGCGAAGAGAATGCGGTCTTCTTCGACCAGAACGGAGATCCCGTCTTTGGAATGGCCCGGAGAAGGCATCAGATTCAAAGTTTTCTTGCCAACCCGGAGGGTGAAGATCCCATCCGAAAAGGTGATGTGGGGGTAAACCAGTTTGATCTGCTTAAAAACCGGGTTTTGCTGCCGGGCAGCTTCAAGGGATGCCGGTCCTTTTTCTTGCATTTGCTGGCGGCTTAGCTCATGCGCGATGACGGTCGCGCCCGGGAAAAAGATATTGCCCCAGCAGTGATCCGCATGAGAATGGGTATTGATGATGTACCGAACGGGGACGCCTAAATTTTCTTCAATGAAGTCGCGCAGTTCCAGGGTTTCTTCTGGCAGCGCCAGGGTATCAATCATCACCGCCCATTGAGGGCTGGTGATCACCCCGGCGGTAACCTGGGCATAGACCTCACTTTGGAACCAGTAGACATTTTCGGATACCCGTTCGCGATGCATGCTCACCTTCCAGATGGGATGACAATGAATAAGGTAGCATAGCATAATCCTTAAAAAATGTCAAAATTTGTTAAGAAAACCGGCCGGGGGATCCGGCCGGTTTCGGTTTATTTGAGTACTTTACTCAGGAATAATTTGGTTCTTTCCTGTTTAGGGTTGTTGAATAATATTTCCGGGGCGGCTTCTTCCACGATCTGTCCATCATCCATCAAGATGGCGCGGTTCGCGGCGGCTTTTGCGAATCCGATTTCATGCGATACCACCACCATGGTCATGCCTTCTTTCGCCAGGTTGAGCATCACATCCAGCACTTCTTGAATCATTTCCGGATCAAGCGCGCTGGTCGGCTCATCGAACAGCATGATTTTCGGGTTCATGGCGAGAGCGCGGGCGATTGCAACGCGCTGTTGCTGTCCGCCTGATAACTGCGGCGGGTACATCTTCGCCTTGTCCGGTATGCCGACTTTCGCCAGTAAATCTTTGGCGACTTTGGCCGCCTCCTCTTTGGATCGGTGGCGGATGATGCGCTGCGCCAGACAGATGTTTTCCTGGACGGTCAGATGGGGGAAAAGATTAAACTGTTGAAAGACCATCCCGACTTCTGTGCGCACGGCGTTGATGTTGGCAGCGGTATCCAGCGGGATGCCGTCCACGATAATCTTGCCCTTGTCAAATTCTTCCAGGCGGTTGATGCAGCGCAGCAGGGTGGATTTGCCGGAACCGGAAGGACCAATGATCACTACCACTTCGCCTTTTTGAACATCCAGGCTGACACCTTTCAGCGCGTGGACATGACCAAAATATTTGTGCACATTCTCGATGTGAATAATCGGTTCGTCGGTCATGTTATCGCTCCGTCTTTGTGATCCGTTCGGTGTAACTTACCAGGCGGGCTGTGAGCAGCGTCAGCACCAGGTAAAGCAAAGCCAGCATGGAGTAGGTTTCGATAGGGTTGAAATTGGTAGCAGTAAACTCTCGCCCGCGCCGGGTCAGGTCCGCCACGGCGACCACGCTGACCAGCGAGGAGTCCTTTAATAAAGTAATCAGTTCATTTCCAATCGGCGGTAAGATCACGCGGAACGCTTGCGGAAGGATCACATAGCGCATCGCCTGGAAATAGGTCATTCCCAGACTTCTGGCCGCTTCCATCTGACCTTTCGGAATCGACTGAATTCCAGCCCGGTAAACTTCGCTCATATAAGCGCCGTAAGCGATGGTCAGCCCAATGATGGCCATAACAAGCGGGTTGGTTTTGTAATTTGCCAGGGACTCAATATTCAGGGTGGTGCCAAGATCGCGCAAGATGGCCGGCATGGCAAAATACCAGAAGATTAACTGGACCAGCAGGGGGATGCCGCGGATCACCTCAACATAAACGGTGGCGATGCCGCGGATGATCGGGTTTTTTGAGATGCGCCCCAGACCGCCGATCAGGCCAACCACCAGAACCAGCGAGAAACTGATCAGGGTCGTGTAGATGGTGACCCAGAGGCCATCCGCCATGAAAACGATCATATTCTGGTAGGGATCCGGTTTGGTAAAGACCATAATCAGAATCAGCGCTACCACCGTACCAACCAGAATCCACCCGGATTCAACTTTATGGGCTTCTTTTAAAATTTTCTCCGGATTAACTGCGCCAGCATTTTTATCGCTAGTTTCCATAAGGCCTCATTATGAAAAAGCCTGCGAGGTTAACCTCGCAGGCTGTGAAAATTGGTCGGTTCACTGGCCGCTGGAAGCGAGCCATTTCAGTTCAAGCGAGCGAATGGTGCCGTCTTCGCCCAAACTCTTGAGGGCGGCGTCGATTTTCTCTTTCAGGTCTGCATTCTTCTTGCAGATGGCGATGCTGTAAGATTCTGAGGTGAACATCTCGCCGACGGTCATGATTTTGTCCGGGTTTTTATTGATAAAACCGAGGGCCGTCATGTTATCCGAGATGACCGCGTCCACCTGACCGTTCATCAGGTCGAGGAAAGCCAGGTCATAGGTGTCGTAAGGCTTGTAAACCACACCTTCGATTGCCTTGGCTTCGATTTCGCCAGTAGTGCCGAGCTGGGCAGCGACAATCTTGCCGGCCAGGGTGTCTTTGCCTTTAATTGCAGTTTCGTTGGTTCGGACCACCACGACCTGACCAGCGGTGGTGTAGGGCTCAGAAAAGAGCATTTTTTCTGCGCGTTCCGGCGTATTGGAAATCGCAGCGATGGCAATCTCATAATCGCAATTGGTGATCCCGGTGATCACGGCATCAAAGGGGGTGTTGACAAATTCGATATCCAGGCCGGCCTTCGCGGCAACAGCCTTCATCAGGTCAATATCAAAACCGATCAACTCCTTGGTGCCTTCATCTACCATTTCAAAAGGTGGAAAAGTGGCGTCGGTGGCGACGCGGACTTTTACCGCTTTTGGCTGGCAGGCAGCCAGCAGGCTGGCGAGGACAATCAGGGCAACCATGATGAGAATGGAAGAGCGTTTCACTTTATCCCTCCGAGTTGGTTGTGGCAAAAGGGTAGTTTTACCCCTTTGGTGTTCATTAGATTATATCATCATTAAAATTCATTGCTACTGACAAACATCACACCATGCGCGGAAGCAAAACATTCAGGCTTCAGGTGGGGTTATCAGGTATAATTTTCGCGGAGAAGATAACCCGTTGAACCCGACCAGGCGCATTTACTTCCAGAAACTGATCCCGGGGTTAATTTTTGGCTTTGTGGTATTTATCGGCCTCTCGCTGCTGGGTGACATTCATCAGGTTGGGCGATCCTTTCAGACGTTTAACTGGTCCTTTTTTCCCCTTGCCCTGGGATTTACTCTTTTTAATTATTCCCTTCGCTTTCTCAAGTGGCATTTTTATCTCAAGCTGATAGGTGCGCGGCAGATTCCCTGGCGGCGCAGCTTGAAAATGTTTGTGGCCGGGTTTCCCCTGGCAGTAACTCCAGGAAAGGTCGGCGAGGTCTTGAAGGGAATCTGGATCAACCGTTACAGCGGCATACCGGCTGCGCGCGGCGTTTCTGTCGTGGTCGCGGAACGAATCAGCGACGGACTGGCAGTGTTATTCCTTTCCACGCTGGGGGTAATCGCTTACCCGCGCTACTGGCCGGCGTTCCTCATCGTTCTGGTGCTCTTGATCTTCACGATTGTGATTTCTCAGATTCGCCCGCTGGCGCTGTTTATTATAGAGCGCCTCGAAAAAATCCGCCTGCTTGGAAACGCGATCCATCACCTGCGCGAATTTTACGAAGGGTCTTATATGCTCTTTCAACCCTTACCGACCTTCGCGGCGGTTATGCTGGGAATGATTTCCTGGTTTGGAGAAGGGGTTGGCTTTTATCTCATCCTGATTGGTCTGGGCTTACCCCCCGGAGCCACGCTGTTTTCTTCTGCTGTTTTTATTCTGGCATTCTCAACCGTTGTTGGGGCTGTCAGCGCGCTGCCCGGAGGCCTGGGGGCCGCGGAAGCGTCAATCGCCGGTATGCTCGCCATTACCGGGCTGGCTGATCCCGCCCGGGCGACCACGGCAACCGTTTTAATCCGGCTGGCGACTCTGTGGTTTGGCGAAGTTCTTGGCCTGACCGCCTGGTTGTTTTCCGGAGATTTGTTAGGACCAACGAATGAACGCCAACCCTCACTGGAAGATTGACTTTCACTGTCATTCCCGCTATTCTGCCGACAGCCGCAGTGAATTAAAAGCCCTGATTCGGCGCGCCAAAGAAATTGGGCTGGACCGCCTGGTGCTGACCGATCACAATACCATTCGCGGAGCGCTGGCAGCGCGTGAGATGGAGTCGGATTATGTGATTGTCGGGGAGGAAATTTTAACCACGCGGGGTGAACTGCTGGCCTTCTTTGTGGAAAAAGAAATACCGCGGGGGCTGCAGCCAGAAGAAGCCATCGCCCGCCTGCGCGAACAAGGCGCGTTCGTTTCGGTTTCGCATCCATTCGACCTGCAGCGGCACGGGTGGCGGATGAACGATCTGGAAGCCGTCGCCCCTCTGGTTGACGCGGTTGAAGTATTCAATGCGCGTTCAATCCTGCATAAAACAAATGAGCAGGCCGCCAGGTTCGCCCAGGAACGCAACCTATTGGGGACAGCCGGTTCGGATGCCCATCTGTTGGGCGAATTGGGTCGGACGGTCATGCAGATTGCCCCTTTCACCTCGGCGGAGGAGCTGCGGGCTGCTTTGCCTTGCGCTATCATTCAGGCGAAATATTCTTCAATTTTTGTCCATCTTGGGTCTACCCTGGCAAAACTGATCCGGTGAATCACTTAAAAAATATGGGAGTGGAAAAGCCTATGGAACAAAAACGAAAGCCGCTGGTTATCGGAGTCGCGGGCGGGTCGGGATCCGGGAAGACGACCGTCGCCAATGTCGTCCTTCAACGCGTTGGCGCAGACCGGATTGTCTTTTTGCCCCATGACGCTTATTATCGTGAACTGACGGGTTTGCCGGAAAACCAGCGGAAAGAAGTGAATTTTGACCACCCGGATTCGCTGGAAACTGAGATGTTGATTTCCCATATCAACGATTTATTGAACTGGAAGCCGGTTGAAATTCCCGTTTATGACTTCACGACCCATTCCCGGACAGGGCAGACAATCTTGGTGCAGCCCAAACATGTGATATTAATCGAAGGGATATTAATTTTCGCAATCCCCGAGCTGCGGAAATTAATGGATGTCAAAATCTTTGTGGATACTGACGCGGATATCCGCTTTATCCGCCGTTTACAAAGGGACATCACCGAACGCGGCCGTTCTACCGAATCTGTGATCAATCAATATTACCGGACTGTCCGTCCCATGCATTTAGAATTTGTGGAACCGTCCAAACGCTATGCGGATGTCATCATCCCGGAAGGCGGGTTAAATATTGTGGCGATGGATATGGTCATCGCCAGAATCGAAAGTCTGCTGCAAAAAGCGGCCTGACAGGAAGATGCGATATGGAAAAGAATGTGGATCGTTATCTTGAGGCTCACCTGGATGAGTCATTGAAAGAATTATCCCGGTTGTGCGCCCAGCCGAGTGTATCCGCGCAAAATTGGGGTTTGCAAGAGTGCGCCGATCTGGTCGCGAGAATGTTAAGCCAGCGCGGTTTTGAAGTTAATGTCCACCCTACGGATGGCGCGCCTATTGTAACCGGTTACCGCCCCGGGCGCAGCCAGAAAACACTGCTGTTTTACAACCATTATGATGTCCAGCCGGTTGAACCGCTGGAACTTTGGGATACGCCACCTTTTGTTCCAACCATTAAGGACGGGCGGCTGTACGCCCGCGGAGCCAGCGATGATAAAGGGCAATTTGTCAGCCGCCTGTTTGCGATCGACGCGCTGCTTTCCGAGCTGGGCGAGCTTCCCTGCGGGGTCAGGTTTCTCCTGGAAGGCGAAGAAGAAACGTCAAGCGCCAATCTGAAACCATTTGTGAATGCGCATGTCGAGGAGCTGCGAGCGGATGCCTGCGTCTGGGAATTCGGCGGGGTGGATTTTCGGGGAATGCCGATGCAGTATCTTGGCCTGCGCGGAATCTGCTACGTGGAATTGAGCGTGCAGACGGCCAGCCAGGATGTTCATTCCGGTCTGGGCGGTTCAATTTTTCCAAATGCCGCCTGGCGGCTGGTATGGGCCTTAAGTACATTGAAAGATTCACGGGAAAATATCTTAATCCCCGGGTTTTACGAGGATGTCGTTCCGCCGACTGAGCGCGATCGAGAATTGATGGCCGCCTTGCCCGATGAGGCGCACGAATTTCACCAGCGCTACGGGGTGGAACGGTTTTTACGCGGCACGAGCGGCGGTTTGGAACTGGCGATACAGCAGGTTTTTGAACCTACCTGCACGATTTGCGGTCTCACCAGCGGTTACCAGGGCATCGGCGCGAAGACCGTCTTGCCGGCAGCGGCCAGCGCCAAGGTGGATTTCCGTCTTGTGCCCAACCAGCGGCCGGAAAAAGTATTTCAGCTGCTGCGGGAACACCTTGATGCCCAAGGGTTCGGGGATGTGCAGCTGACCATGCTCGGGGGCGAAACTCCGTGCCGCACAAACCCCGATGACCCCTTTGTAGCCATGGTGATACAAACGTCCCAAGAGGTATACGGGCAACCGATGCAAATTGTTCCGCTGGTCGGCGGCTCAGGTCCCAACCACGTCATCTCCGAAGCCCTTCAGATTCCAATTGTTACCGCCGGGGCCGGTTCGCCGGAGGATCAGGCTCACGCGCCAAACGAAAACCTTCAGATTGACCTGTATCTGAAAGCCGCCCGCCATGTGGCCAGGATCCTTCAATCGTTCGCAGACGATTAATGGTATTGAATTTCCTGCTTCAACTTCTTCCGTTCAGCGATTAGACGATTACCGGCCTGGCGGACCTGGTCCCAGGCTGCCTGGACTTCGTCGATTTCTTCACGATTTTCAATCAACCTTCCGTAGCGGACTTTCTCGTAAGCCGCGGTGATCGTTTTTAATGACTGCACATGCTCGGGGAACAGGGTATAGATCTGGATCATGAATTCCTGCGGCGTCCAGCTTTCTTCCCGCTTCAGATCAAGGCGGTAGCATAAATTGAGCAGCTGAATATAGATCCGGCGAACTTTTTCAGCAGCCAGCCACTGGATGTAGCCCGGTGACGCGCGCGGCGGGATCCCGTCCTTCGCCTCTTTACCCGCGTCCCTGTAATACCGCAATGGGGCTTCGGACTCTTCGCTCAACCGGCGGGCGCTTTTATTTTTTTGATGCAGATTCATCAGGCTTAACATAACCAGCGCGATCATCAAAAGCCCGAGACCGATTGCCGTCCCGGAATTGATGAGTTGAAACAGGTTGTCGGTTACCGAGCCTGAGCTGACCGCCTGGGTGACCGCTGTGATTTGGGAGTTGTCAATCACATTTTTGAAAAACTGGCGCAGCAGATTTAATAAATCTGGAACGATAGCGCCAATCAGCATGATGATCGGGATTGTTAACAGCGCAATCAGGAAAATCGCCAGGCCAAGGATGACCATCGCGGTGATCCGCAGCGCGGGGGATAAAGCGGTCGTGGAGACCCATCCGGCTGCCAGAGCGACCAGAAGAAAAACCGCAGCGGCAGCTGGGATCCCTGCCAGCCAGAATGCGTTAAGCCGGGGCAGCTGCCCGCCTTTTTCATACCCAACCGAAGCGATTCGGCCGGTGCTGAGGGAAATCAGGCCAAAGAAAAGAAAGAGATAAAACAATCCTTTGGATGTAACCGAAGTTGTTCCCAGGGTTAAAAGCGCGTGCATGATAAAGATGAACACGCATAACTGGAAAAGCACCAGCGACCGCTCCATGTTCACGGGATTTTGAGAAAGCATGGTGGATAACCAGATGATCAGGCTGAGAATTACAAAGTGCCAGATTTCCGCCTGGTCGATGGTCATGAATGAAAATGAATTGATTGGCCGGATCAAAAAGTCCAGCCCGGTAATCGCCAGGTTTTTCAGCAGCAGAATTTTATAGGTGGCGTACAGCAGACCCAGCGCGAAGACAAAGAAAAGGATCCGCCGGCCCCATCGCGGGAGCGGGGTTCTGCGCAGGTACTGACTGAAGAGGTAACTGGCAGCGCTGACGCATAAAAAGGCTGCCAGGGTACCTCCCGGGTGAACTCGCTGGCTGTACGAAAGAAGATACCAGGGTATGGCGGTCAAATCGAGCGCGATCAGCATGCTGCTTACCGATACGCGCTGCCAGACCAGCAGCCTCGCGGGTTCTTTGATCACCGGCGGCTGATATTTATACACTTTCCACCTCGGTAAACGGCAGATGAATGCAGCGGATGCCGGGTATAAAAGGCGGGGCTTCTTTTGCAAGGCTGATCAGGGTGGTGTGAGCCTGATGCTTTCTCAGGCGCAGCAGTGTCTCGACCAGACTTTCCGGGACAATCCCGGTGACCACAGCCAGGGTTGCGCCGATCGGTAAACTGCTCATTGACTTTAATAACAGGGGTTCAAACGGTCCGGAAAAATAACTGGTGGCGCCAGCCAGGGTTTGCAGCAGGGTGGCCAGCTGCCCCGGTGAGCGGCCTGGCGGCACCCGAAAAGGTTGATCTGAATGCGCCAGGCAGCTGTTTGAAATCACCCCAACCGCGTACCCATGCTGAAAACTGTCGTAAGCCAGGGTGGCGCAAACCCGAATCACCTGTTCCAGCAGGGCCGGGTAATCAGTCAGCCAGGGTGAATCGGTGGTGGCGACGTTCATGCAAATCATCATCACCTGAGCAGTGGCCGGTTCGTATTCGCGGACCTGAAGCGTTCCGGTATGAGCTGTGGCCGGCCAGTGGATCCTGCGGATGTCGTCTTCGGGGTGATATTCCCGCACCCCCATGGTGCGGCTTGGATCGTCAAATATCCGGCGGCGGGAGGACCGGATACCAAACGGGTGGTGCGCCGGTAAACCAAGCTGTTTTGCCTCCAGCAGTTCAGGAAACACGGTTAGAAGTTCGCTGTTGTTCAATTCCGCGCTTTGTTCATACAGCCCGAATAAATCGGTCGATTCTATATAAGATGGACCGACTGGATATACCCCGCGTTTTTTAAATTCAATTTCCAAATTTCGCTGGCTGTGTTGGTGCGAGCGCAATGAAAAGTAATGCGCCATCAATCCGTAATCGGATTGATGGGAGGGGGTCAGGATTTCACCGTCAAGCGGGCTGACGGCATACGGCCAGGGATCGGTTAACTTCAACCAGGGAAGTGGCAGGCGTTTGTTATTCTCAATTTCCAGGGTTACCGGGCTGGTCTGGCCCGGAAAACCGCGCCGGTAACGAATGCGGCGTTGAAAACGCACCTGCTTCAAAGACTGCCGGACCCACCACTGGGAGAATCCAATTAAGGCGAGGATCACGATGGCAAGATAAATCAGCCAGGTGAGCTGCAGCAGCACGCCCAAACTTAATATTACGATCAGGAAAGGCAGCCAGGAACGGGGATGCATTAAGATTCAACCGGCACAGGGACTTCATTGACGATATCTTCCAGCAGCTCTTGAGCCGAGCGGCCGCGTAGTTGCGATTGCGGCGAGATAATGATGCGGTGGCAGAAAACCGCCGGCGCCAGCCGTTTTACATCATCCGGCAGGACAAATGACCGCGCATTTAATCCAGCCCAGGCCTGGCAGGCAGCATAAAGCGCCATCGTGGCACGCGGGCTGGCTCCCAGCTGAATGTCGGGATGGGTGCGGGTCGCCCTGGAAATTCTGACCATATAATCCCTGATCGAATCCTCCACTGTCACCGTGCGGCGCTCGGTCTGCGCCTGGGCAATCTCATCCGGGGTGACGACCGGGGTGAGTTCAATCAATGGATCAGCGCTTCTGAAGCGCTCCAGAATCGCGTTTTCTTCGGCCTGCAGGGGATAGCCAATTTCCACTTTCATCATAAAACGATCGAGCTGCGCTTCCGGCAGCGGAAAAGTGCCCTCGAGTTCGACCGGGTTCTGGGTGGCGAGGACCAAAAATGGGCGCGGCAGCGGGCGGGTGACCCCGTCTGAAGTGATCTGGCGTTCCTGCATGGCTTCCAGGAGCGCGGATTGGGTTCGCGGCGTAGCACGGTTGATCTCGTCCGCGAGGATGACCTGACTGAAGATCGGCCCGGGTCGAAACTCAAATTCCTGACTCTTTTGGTTGAACCAGTTAAGCCCGGTCACATCGCTCGGCAGCAGATCAGGGGTAAACTGAATCCGGCGGAAGGAGCAGCCCAGCGAAACTGCCAGCGTACGCGCCAGGGTTGTTTTTCCGGTTCCGGGCACATCTTCCAGCAGCACATGGCCTTCACACAATACCGCGGTTAACAGCAGCCTGATCGAATCTTCTTTGCCCACCATGACCTTGTGGATATTGCCAATGATCTTTTCCGATAATTTCTGGATCGCCATAGGTCTCCTGGATGCAGTGAATTTAGATAATACTAGCATAAAAAACCCTTCCATTTTCTGGAAGGGTTGTTCTGCTTTATTCTTTGCTGCCTGAAATCGCGATTGTCTTGGTCAGTTCACCGTGCGGGTTTTTACCGTTGCCTTTTTCGTTTTTAATTAACTGATTAATGCGCCGCTGCAGGTAAGGTGAAAAATAGCCGTGATAAATGACATGCAGCTCGGGGAGCATCCAGTCCCGACCGGTGATGGTTTTGCGGCAGTTCGGCGCACCGCAATGACACTCAAACTCATCGTAATCGCTCGAATCCGACATCGCATAGTCAAAGCAGACTTCTTCGCCGGCTTCAATATCGCGCATCGCGACCAGTGAGATCGGGCTGTTCAATCCGGCATTGGGGTTGCAGGAATGATTGTAAAAATCAGCCGGATCGCCGTGAACGACCGGCACCAGATACAGTTGTTCATCAATCTGAATGCCGTGGGTCTGGGTTTCGTGCGGCAGTTCGTACAGCTGTTCTTCGGTAACGACGCGGCCGCCCCACATCGTCAGTAATTCGCCCTGTGGAATTGGTTCTCTGGCGAACACGCCAAACCCGCCTTTTTCCGGGCACTCGCGCAGCTCAAGTTTTGGGTTGTTGTATGAAAAAGCGATTTTGGTTTCCATTTCTATACCTTTCGAAAAGAAGAGTTGGGTACCGAACCGGAAAGCCCGGAATTGGCCATTAACAAAAAAATGGCGCCCCAGAGGTTGTTCACCTCCAAAACACCACCGATGCCACGGTAACTACTGCATCAAACAGATTAATGTGCAATAAAGCGGTCGCTTTAGAAAGTGAAATTATACTTGGAATCTGAAAAAAATGCGGAAACTGATTGAGAAAAAATTGACCCAGGCCAGTCTGTAAGCCGCATTTTGTCCTGCGGAGGGTATGGCCGAAGCCACGGCTCGCGCATGGATGATCATCTATCTTGGCCGGATGTCTCCAACCGGCTCCAGCAGCCTACCCGGACCTGCGAGCTCGCGCTCAGGGTACGGGCTGCACCCTCTCAGTGAGATTGGTCCTGCTTGGCCTTGCTCCGGATGGGGGTTGCCTGGCTGCCGCATTGCTGCGGTCACCGGTGGTCTCTTACACCACCATTTCACCCTTGCCATTCTCATGGCGGTATGTTTCTGTGGCCCTTCCCGCAGGTTACCCCGCGCCGGGGTTTCCCCGGCATCCTGCCCTGTGGAGTGCGGACTTTCCTCAATGCTGAATCAGCACTGCGATCATCCAACCGACCTGGGTTAATCTGATGATACCCTATGCTGCCTGAAGGAGCAATACGTCAAGAAGAATTGGACGGATAAGGATCGTCATTCCGCGCTTTTGGCCGCTGAAATCAGTATAATTAGTTCAGCTTTTTTCTTTCTCCAGAGGACTATGCCGCCATTTAATGTGGGTGAGACGATTGGTCCCTATCGGATCATTGAACAACTGGGCCAGGGGGGTATGGCCACGGTCTATAAAGCCTATCACCCGGCACTCGACCGTTATGTGGCCATTAAAGCGCTGCACCCCGCTTTTTTGGAAGACCCAAATTTTCTGGCGCGCTTTCAACGCGAGGCCAGGGTGGTCGCTCGTCTGGAACATCCCGGAATCGTCCCGATTTACGACTTTTCCGAGTTTGAAGGCCGGCCGTACCTGGTGATGAAATACATTCAGGGGGAGACATTAAAAGCGCGGCTTGCCCGCGGAGCGGTTGATACCGCGCTTGTGATCAATATTGCCCATTCAGTCGGCGCGGCGCTGGCGTATGCCCACAGCCAGGGTGTGCTGCACCGCGATATCAAACCCTCAAATGTGTTGCTGGCAAACGACGGTCAGATCTATCTGGCAGATTTTGGCCTGGCGCGCATGGCGGTGGCCACAGAGTCGACCCTCACAGGCGATATGATGATCGGAACGCCGCAGTATATCTCGCCTGAACAGGCGACTTCGGTAAAACACCTGGATGCCCGAACCGACATTTATTCACTGGGGATCATGTTCTATGAAATGATAGTCGGGAAAGTCCCATTTTCCGGCGACACGCCTTTTTCTGTGATCCATGACCATATCTATAAACCTCTACCGCTTCCCCGCAGTCTAAACCCGGCGGTGAGCGAATCGGTCCAGAATGTTCTCCTCAAGGCGCTGGCGAAAGACCCCAATGATCGTTATGAGAGTGTCCGTGAATTTATGGATTCATTGGTCCGGGCGCTGACTGGGGTCGGAAGCGGCGAACACGCCGGGCAGAGGGTTGACTCCGCTGTTCCAAATGGGCTTTCCCACCCAATGCCAGCAAATCCCCCGCGGGGTGTTCAGCCCGGGCTTGCCCAGGGTCAGCCCGAGCCCGCCCTTGGGAAGACAATCACTGCCAACACGAAAACTCAACCGCAGCAGAAAAAGGGTAAGAGCAGGGTCTGGCTTTATCTGGCCGCCGGCTTAATCATCCTTCTGGTGTTGGCCGCGGTATTCCGTGGAATGCTAGGTGCGGCTTTCTCGGGGCGAAATGGAGAGCCCGCGGCTGCGGCAGAACAATCCACTGTAGGGGGTGTCCCGCCGACCCGAATGCCCCTCCAGGGTTCAACGCAAGTCAATTCCGATCAGGCGGCGCTGGCGGAAAAACAGGCGCTGATGATTCTGGACGCTTTTCGGGCGAACGACGTGACCGCCATGCGGCAGCGCATTGATGAATTGAACCAGATTGTCGGAAATGATGAAATCCTTTTTGATGCTGCCATGAAGCAGTTTATCCGAGAATCTGCCTGGTTCCCGGCATTAAGCTTTCTATTCGCCACGCCACAAACCGACCTGTTGCAGATCGCAAACCGCCGTTTGCTGCTTGTCCACCAGGTCATTTATCTGGCTGCCAGCGATCCGAACGCGCGTGATTTTTTTGATAAGGTAGACAATCGGCCGCTTCTATCTGTCGGCAAGCTGCGCAATGAATTGTTTTACGGTGATGTTCCTCAGGTGAAAAAGCAAATTGGGCTGCTGGTAGACCGCCCATTGTTTGTGGAAGAATTTCCAGAGATCGAACTGCTACAGGTCGAAATGTATATCAAAATCAATGATCTGCCAATGGCCCGCCAAACTTTAAACAGGCTGCTGGGCAAGACTGGCAAACCTGACTGGGTGCGATCCATGGCAGAAGAATTTGATCTAATCATTCCAAAGTAAAGAGGTAAAGTAAAATGCGTGTTCCACTTGTTGCCGGAAACTGGAAGATGAATAAAACCGTGGAAGGTGCCCGAGAACTGGTAAACGGATTGCTGCCCAGGCTGCAGGCCGTGCAGGGGATCGAGATCGTCCTGTGCCCGCCCTTTCCGTCACTTTTAGCCGTTCACACCCTTCTCAAAGGCACCGGGATTGGCCTTGGAGCCCAAAATCTGCACTGGGAACCTTCCGGCGCTTATACCGGCGAGGTATCTGCGGAGATGTTGAAAGAGCTGTGCGGATATGTCATCATCGGGCACTCAGAACGCCGGGCGTATTTTGGCGAAACGGATGAAACTGTGAATAAGAAAACCAAAGCCGCCCTGGCGAATGGGTTAATCCCGATTGTGTGTGTTGGCGAGACCCTGGCGGAAAACGAAGCCGGTCAGACCGAAGCGGTTGTCACCCGCCAGGTCATGGAAGGCTTGAAGGGAATTGAGGCGGACCAGGCTGGAAAGATCGTGATCGCGTACGAACCGGTCTGGGCGATTGGCACTGGCAAAGCTGCCACGGGGATTGGTGCCAATCAGGTGATCGGCGATTATGTGCGCAGGCCGGTCGCCAGCCTCTTCGGTGACAAAGTCGCGGAAGGGATGCGCATTCTCTACGGGGGTTCAGTTAACGGAACCAATGCCGCCCTGTTCTTCAGCCAGCCTGAAATTGACGGCGCCCTGGTGGGAGGGGCAAGCCTGAAAGTTGATGATTTTTCAGCCATTGTCCAGGCTGCGGCGAAGTGATATTTGAGCGCGTCAATGGACTGCTCTGGCTGCTGGGTTTCTTGCTGCCGTTCTTATTTGTTCAGCGCAGGGTTCACCGGGAGATCCAGGCAGTCCTTCTGTTACTCACCAGAAAACCCGGTTTAACCGTCGGGCTTTTCTCGCTGCTGTTCCTGCCGGGGATTTTACTGCACGAAACGAGCCATTTTCTGATGGCGAAGCTGCTGCGGGTTCAGACGGGGCGCTTTTCGCTCTTTCCCAATGTTTTACCGGACGGGACCATTCGCCTGGGATATGTCGAAACCGCCGAAGCAGATTTCATCCGGGATTCGCTGATTGGTATGGCTCCCTTGATCACTGGCGGAATCGCCACCGCTGCCATCAGCCTTGGCGTGCTCAAAGTTCAGGAGATCATCATGTCTATAAGCGCTGCTCAGTATTCTGAGGCGCTTTCAGAAATTCGCCATCTTCCCCAGATGTCGGATTTCTGGCTGTGGTTTTATTTATTGTTTGCGATCAGCTCAACCATGCTTCCTTCCACTTCTGACCGCAGAAAATGGATGCCGCTCATCCTGCTGCTAACCAGTCTGGCGGTGGTCCTGGTGATCTTTGGCGCTGGCAACTGGCTGCTCAACGCAGTCGCGCCCTGGTTTAACCGCGCTCTTCAATCCATCGCGCTGGTTTTTGGGGTGAGCCTGGCCGTGCACGTCGTCTTGTTCCTGCCGTTTTTCATCCTCCGCAGGCTGCTTAACCGACTGACAGGCCTCAAGGTCGGGTAGGTTTTTGGCTGTGTTAGAATCATAAAACGACTCAAAGGAGCCACATCATGCTGCAGGATCGTTTTGGAAGACGGATTACCTACCTGCGGATTTCCGTTACCGACCGCTGTAATTTACGCTGCGTATACTGCATGCCCGCTGAAGGGATCACCTGGCAGCCGCATGAAGCCATCCTGCGGTATGAAGAAATCGCTCAAGTGGTTGAAGCGGCCGCGCGCGGGGGAGTCAGCGATGTGCGCATCACGGGAGGTGAACCTCTGGTGCGCGGTAATCTGGCGGCGCTGGTGGCGATGCTGGCGCGGATACCAGGTATTGAAGATATCAGCCTGACCACCAACGGAATTTTGCTGGAAAACCAGGTTGATGCGCTTGCAGCCGCGGGCTTGAAGCGGATCAACGTCAGCCTTGATACGCTGGATGCTGGTAAATTTCAGCGAATTACACGGGGCGGCTCACTTGATTCTGTTTTAGCCGGGATACAGGCAGCCGAAGCAGCCGGACTGGCGCTGATCAAGATCAACACCGTGGTAATGAAGGGTGTAAATGACGACGAGCTGGAAGCCCTGGCTCAATTGAGCCTAACCCGCCCGTGGCATATTCGTTTTATCGAGATGATGCCGGTGAATAATCAGCAGTTCTGGGGCAGCGATTTTCCAGACCCCGCGGAAATGTATTATCCGATCGACAGGATGCTCGCCAGGTTAGGGAAACTGGGTCTTCAACCTGCCAACGGAAGATACCCCGGCTCAGGTCCTGCAAGGATGTACCGGCTTCCCGGCGCAAGCGGTTTAATCGGGTTCATCTCTCCAATTGGCCACGCGTTTTGCGATGGGTGTAATCGAATCCGCCTGACAGCGGACGGCAGTTTAAGGCCGTGTCTGCTGAGCGATACAGAGGTAAACATCCGTGATGCCTTGCGCAGTGGTGAAGATTTGATGCCTTACCTGCAGAAGGCGGTGGATTTGAAACCAGTTGGCCATCAGTTGGATCACCAGGTTCACCCGGTTAATCGCTGTATGATGCAGATTGGCGGATAAAAAAACGGCCGGGTGAATTCCCGGCCGCTAAATTTCAACCTGTGCCAAACTGGCGGTCGCCAGCATCCCCCAGACCGGGGACAATATACCCTTTTTCGTTTAATCTTTCGTCAATCGCTGCCAGGTGAATGGGCACATCCGGGTGGTGTGTTTCCAGCGCTTTGATTCCTTCTGGCGCGCCAATCAGCCCAACAAATTTGATTTTTCGGACTCCCCAGTTCTTGAGAATATCCACCGTTGCCACCGCGGAACCGCCCGTCGCCAGCATTGGATCCAGGATCAGACAAACCGACACGGTCGGGTCGAGGGGAAGTTTGTTGTAGTACTGAACTGGTTTCAAGGTTTTCTCGTCTCGATACAGACCGATGTGCCAGACTTCTGCTCCAGGGACCAGTTCCCAAATTCCCTCCACCATGCCCAGACCTGAGCGCAGAATCGGAACCAATCCAATCTTTTCTTTCAGGTGAACCCCGGTGGTTTCCGTCAGCGGGGTGGTTACAGATACCGGCATAGTCTCCAAATCTGCGGTAGCCTCATAACATAAAAGACCGGCGATCTCGCGCACCAGTTCACGAAATTTTTTTGGCTCGGTGGAGATATCGCGCAGTTTGGTAAGTTTATGGGCAACCAGCGGATGTTTGGAAACAATCACATTTTGCATGTGTCCCTCCCGGAGCGGCAGATTTTATGCATTATAGCACAGCCCTCTTTCGGTAAACTTAAGAGGCGGAGAGTCAACTCAGGTATAATTAAGCTTATGAGCGACGCTGTCGAACGCATGGTTGACCCTTCTGCAAAACCGGATGACCGGTTGGACCAGACCCTGCGCCCCAAACGGCTTGGTGAAATCATCGGTCAGCAAGGGGTAAAAGAAAACCTGGAGATTTTAATTTCTGCCGCCCGCCAGAGGTCTGAACCGCTGGATCACGTCCTGTTTTACGGCCCTCCGGGTTTGGGGAAGACAACCCTGGCGCATGTCCTGGCTGTGGAAATGGGCGTCGCCATCAAAGTTACAGCCGGCCCGGCAATTGAACGCGCCGGAGACCTGGCTTCGATCCTGACCAATCTGCGCAGCGGAGACATTTTATTCATTGATGAAATTCACCGCCTGGGCAGGGCAATTGAGGAAGTACTCTACCCGGCGATGGAAGATTACGCCCTGGATATTGTGGTCGGGAAAGGACCTGCAGCCCGTTCAATTCGCCTCAAATTGCCGCGTTTTACCGTGATCGGCGCGACCACCCGACTGGCTCTGGTGAGCGCGCCCCTGCGCGCCCGATTTGGAGCTGTGTACCGGCTGGATTATTATGACCGCGGCGCGATCCAGGAAATCGTGTGGAGGGCCGCGCGCATGCTGGGCGTGGTCGCTGATGACGACGGCATTCGGGAAATCGCTTTGCGCTCGCGGGGCACACCCAGGGTCGCGCTGCGCATGCTGCGGCGGGTGAGGGATTTTGCTCAGGTGCGCGCGGGGGGAGAAATCACCCGTCAGGTGGCTGTGGAAGCGCTTAATTTGCTGAATGTGGATCCGCTCGGTCTGGATGATGTTGACCGGCGCGTGCTCGAGACCATCATTCTTAAATACCAGGGCGGTCCGGTAGGATTATCCACTATTGCCGCGGCGATCAGCGAAGAGCCGGACACAATCATGGATGTGGTCGAACCGTATTTATTGCAGCTCGGCTTCTTAGACCGCACCCCTCAGGGCAGAGTGGCAACCCGCAGTGCTTACGAACATTTGCACGTCCCTTACAAGACGGAACATTCTCAACCGAGATTGCTTGAGTGAAAACCCAAGATTTTGATTATGATTTACCGCTGGAGCGAATAGCCCAGACGCCGGTTGAGCCGCGCCATAATTCGCGCCTGATGGTCATGGAACGCGCCACTGGCCGACTGATTCACGATCATTTCTACAACATCGGGGACTATCTTCGACCGGGAGACCTGCTGGTTCTCAACGAAACGCGGGTTATACCTGCCAGAATTTTTGCCCGCAAACCCACTGGCGGAAAAGTCGAGCTGCTCTTGCTGAAAAAACTCGGCGCTGTCCGCTGGGAAGCGCTGGTTGGCGGAAAACATCTTCGCGCTGGCCAGAAGTTAACTCTGCTGGATGGGGGCGCCGCCTGCATCGCAGCGGAACTGGAGGGTTCGCGGCGCGAAATCGAATTTGATCAGCCGGTTGAACCGTATTTAAAAGCTCGCGGACAGATGCCGCTGCCGCCGTATATCCGAACCCGTCTGGAAGATCCTCAGCGCTACCAGACCGTTTTTGCGGCTGTCGACGGGTCCGCGGCGGCGCCGACAGCCGGGCTGCATTTTACCCGCGAATTGATTGACCGGTTGGAAAAACAAAAGGTCGAATTTGCCCGGGTATTGCTGCATGTCGGACTGGACACCTTCGCGCCGGTTCATGAGGAGGATCCCACACAGCACGCGATCCACAGCGAGTGGCGCGAGGTGAATCAAGCCACAGCCGACCAAATTAATGCGGCCAGGAGCGACGGCCGGCGGGTGATTGCCGTGGGAACGACCAGCGTGCGCACGCTGGAGAGCGCCTGGGATGAAGAAAAACAACTGGTCACTCCGGTCAGCGGGCCAACCAGCCTGTACATCCTGCCGGGTTTTCGCTTCAAAGTTGTAGACGCGATGGTGACCAATTTTCACCTGCCAAAGTCAACCCTGCTCATGCTTGTTTCCGCATTCGCCGGGCGGGAAAATATTCTGGCCGCCTACGCAGAAGCCGTCCGTCTGGAATACCGGTTTTTTTCATTCGGCGATGCCATGTTCCTGCTTTGATGCGGGAAAAATCTCCCAGAGGATGATTTCCGGCGGGCAGAGGAATCGAACCCGGGGGGCGGCCGCGCCTTCCAGGCCCAAACCGCGCGAGATATACAGGGTTGTGTTTCCAATCAGATATCTTCCAGCCTGAAAAGCCCGGCCGTAAAGCGACCCGGTGAACAGGGCGCCAATGAAAGGCAGCCGCACCTGACCGCCGTGGGTGTGGCCGCTCAGCTGGAGATCAACGGGCAGCCGCGCGCTGAGCGGCGCGAGATCGGGGCTGTGGTAAAGCAGGATTTGCGTCCCGCGCTTCTTTTCAGGAATCACGGATTTAAGGTCCCGAAAATCATCTTCCGGTTTGTGGCTGCAGCTGATCCCGATCAGGGTCAGCTCTTGACCGTTGATGTGAAGTGTTTTCGCCTCATGCTTCAACCAGATCAACGGCAGCCCATTTAGAATGGCAGGAACGAGATCTGGTAAATCCACCACTGGACTTCCGGAGACAAAGAATACCCCTTCAGGCGCATGCAGGCGGGTGAGAAAAGCGCGCGCATCTTGGATGGCGGTTGGATCTTCAAGGAACGACAGGTTCAAGAGGTCGCCGGTGATCAAGATCGCATCAGGACGGATTTCCTCCAGCTTCTGCAGCACTTTTTCTTCCCGGAAAGAAAGACGCTCGATATGTAAATCTGACAGATGCGCAATCCGTACCGGTGCTGCACCGGATTGTCCGGAGATTGGGTAACGCTGGTATGAAATTTGAAGATGATGGGGTTCGATGTAAAAGCCGTAGATGACGAGCAATGTGCCCACCCCCTGGATAAGCAGCAGCGGATAAATGGGCAGCCAGAAGAACAGCAAACGCAGACAAGCCAGCATAAGCGCTGGCGGCTTGACCGGGCCATAAGAGATTCTCGTTTCGGGGAGCAGCGCGAGCAGCAGATAGTCGATGTAAAATGCCAGCGCGTATATCAGGGCGGCCTGCCAGCGGCCCAGGCTGGCGAGCGCGGCCAGGAGGGTGAGCAGCAAGAAAATCAGCGGGGCGGGAACCCGCTCCAGCCGCAGGGCGCGGTGAAGAACCCGGTCAAATGGGTTGCCGGTTAGCCCCGGGTAATGCTTTCGATGCCGGAAATCTCTGGGTTTCAAAGCGCTTTGAGCGCAGCGACCAGTTCGCGGCAGTAATGGGGTATATCTGCGACCACTCTGCCCCAGACCAGATTTCCGCTGCGAAAGGCAGGGGCGTCCACCCATTCTGCGCCCGCATTGATTAAGTCGTCCTTGATTCCTTCACTGCCGGTGGCTTTATGGCCTTTAACAATTCCAGCACTGATGCCGACCAGACCGGCGTGGCAGATCATCCCGATGATTTTGCCGGACTGGTACATCTGGCGGGTGATTTCAAGCACCGCAGCGTCCCGGCGTAATTTATCCGGCGCCCAGCCGCCCGGGATCAAGAGGGCGTGATATCCTGACGGGTCAACGCTTGCGAAGGAGAGCTGAGAGCGGGCGCTTACGCCAGCCTTACCTCGGAAGGAGGTTCCAGCAGTTTTTCCGGCCACGATGATCTCGGCTCCTTCTTCCTGCAGGCGCATGGCGGGCACCCAGAATTCCAGATCTTCGTACTCATCGGCTATAAAGGATAATATTTTCAGGTCTTTTAACTCCATAATTCCCTCGCTTAGATAGTGTGTTGGTATTAATTGTATCGTTATGCGGGAGGATTTCAACTGACTTTGCGTTATTCTTCGGTATTAACCGCTGTAACCGTAATGGTGTTGCAACCGGCGTCCTGCCACCAGCCAGACGGCTCCCCTGTATTTGAGTACGCCTGGATCCGCTGGATTTCCACACCGCTAATCGAGACGGTGTCGCCTTCGCGAATCTTGAGCAGCTGGCGGTAAATGGCTTCGGTTTGGGGAACAATATGGAGCAGATGGATGGATCCCTGCGGGTAGTGATCGCTGCGGCTGGCCCAGAAAAATTTATGGTCGATCACGGAGACAGCGACAAGATCTGGATCAGAAAAATCACCGCTGGTGATGAGCAAATCATGGGTTAGAAAAGGGTAAGTTGAGATCCGAATCGGCCCGGCGTAGCGAACCTGACCGGTAAATGTGCGCGTTCGGGTCGTTTCATAAATCAGCTCCCAGTAACGGCCGTCCGGAGAGTCAAAACGCGTATAGTTTTTATTCGGTGAGAAGGCGGCAAAGTTGGGAGCGAGAAGCCCAAATGCGTCTGTGTTGATCCGAAAATAAACCACCAGAAAGGTAATGGCCAGAAGGGCGAAACCCCCGCTGATCAGGATGAAATGCAGCCCGCAGCCGGAGGTCGGTTTGCGTTTGGGATCAATGGAGTCCCGCGCATCAGGCGGCGCGCTGACTTGGATTGGTGTGCCTTGCATAGCAGAATTATAGCCCGGTAAATCTGATGAATACTGTAAAAGCTAAGGTATAATAGCGCCGAGGAGGTCGATTAGAAGGTAAGGTCAGGAATGGACCAGCGCACGGACCGGTCGCAAGCCGGTTGACGAGGAGAAAGGTTCCCCGCCGCGGGGTGGGGTTAACCGGCCAAACCAATTTCGCCGGGAAAATCGAAGGATCAGCGGAAGCCTTTCGGGAGCAGCGCCTCCCATCCATTCCCAAATCAAATCACAAAGGATGCACGGCAGGCCTGCGGTCTGCTGCCGCGCATATTTATCGAAGGAGACACAGATGTGTGGAATCGTAGGCTACATCGGTGACCAGAACGCCACGCCGATTATCTTAGATGGTTTGAAAAAGCTTGAATACCGCGGATACGACTCAGCCGGTATTGCTGTTTACACGGATGGAAACATTGAGGTTCGCAGAGACGCGGGTAAACTTTCGCGTCTGGAAGCGCTGGTGGCAGAGCAGCCCGTCAGCGGACCGCTGGGCATCGGCCATACCCGGTGGGCGACTCACGGGGTGCCAACCGCCCGCAACGCCCATCCCCACGTCAGCAGCACTGGCAAAGTCGTGGTGGTTCACAACGGAATTGTGGAGAATTTTCTCGAACTGCGCGAGGAACTCTTGGCTGAAGGGGTGGTTTTTCAGTCTGAAACGGACACGGAAACCATTGTTCACCTGCTGGAAAAATATTACTCGATCAGCGGCAGTATGGAAACAGCCATGCTCGAATCCTTAAAGCTGCTGAAAGGGGCGCACGGCGTCGTGGCATTCTGCTCAGAGGAACCCGACAAGATTTTCGCCGCTCGCATCGGGAACGCCGGAGGAGTTGTCATTGGGTTGGGCCAGGGAGAGAATTTTATCGCTTCGGATATTCCGGCGATTCTGGAACATACCCGCCGGGTTATTTTTCTTGAATCGCGCCAGATGGCTGTTGTTACCCGAAAGGGCGTCAAAGTGAAAACCCTGGACGGCAGCGAGGTCAGCATTAAACCGAGCGTCATATCCTGGGACCCGGTGGCTGCAGAAAAAGGCGAGTACCGCCATTTCATGCAAAAAGAAATTCACGAGCAGGTGCGCTCTTTAACCGATACGCTGGCAGGCAGGGTTGATTTTGAGGAAGGGCGCGTCCGCATCCCGCAATTAAACGCGACCGAGGAACTCGTCAGGCGTGTGGATAAAATCATCCTCACTGCCTGCGGGACGGCATCTTACGCTGCCATGGTCGGCAAAGTGCTGATTGAAAAAATCGCCCGGATTCCGTGTGAAGTGGACATTGCCAGCGAGTTCCGGTACCGCGATCCGATTGTAAACGACCGCACGGTGCTGCTTGCCATTTCTCAGTCCGGAGAAACCGCGGACACGCTGGCTGCTATGGAAGAAGCCAGGCAGAAAGGCGCGGTCATCTGGTCTATCGTGAACGCGATTGGTTCGCAGGCCATGCGGCTGGCAGATGGATATATTTCCATGCAAGCCGGGCCCGAAATCGGGGTCGCTTCGACCAAAGCGTTTACCGCGCCGCTGGTGGATTTGTATATGCTGGCGATTCTGCTGGCGGATCTCCGCGGGGTGATCGACGAAAAAACCCGGCGGCGTCTGGTGGCTGATCTGCGCCTGGTTCCCGATCTGGCCGGCAGTTGTCTGGACCGCGAAGCGGACGTTGAGCGGGTGGCAGCCTCGCTGAAAGACACTCGCGACGCGCTCTATCTAGGGCGCGGAATCAACATGCCGATCGCGTATGAAGGCGCGTTAAAACTCAAAGAAATTTCGTATATCCATGCGGAAGCCTATCCGGCGGGTGAAATGAAGCACGGGCCAATCGCCTTAATTGACAAAGATATGCCGGTTGTCGCCATCGCGCCGCGCGATCCGTGGTATGAAAAAATGATCAGCCAAATTGAACAGGCAAAAGCGCGCGGGGGGATTGTCGTGGCGGTCGCCACTGACGGGGACAGCCGGGCTGCAGAGCTGGCTGATCACGTTCTCTGGGTACCGGAAACGCCCTGGATGTTAAGCCCGGTCGTGACCGTCATTCCGCTGCAAATTCTCGCCTATCATATCGCCTCGCTGCGCGGATTGGATGTCGATCAGCCGCGCAATCTGGCAAAATCGGTCACGGTTGAATAAACTCAGGGAAAATTCTAGCAGCAGACAGCGGCAAAATTATGCGCTGTCTGCTGTCTGATTCAGGCTGAAGACACAGGATTTTTGGGGGGCTTGCTGCCAGATGGGCTGGAGGGTTCCCGCGCTGCCAGTTAACCGCTCGAGGAAAGCGGCATCAATTTTGCACAGGGCAGGCTCGGTTCCTTCCGCGTTAAAGAACGGGCACTGACGTAGAAAAATTCGCGGGCCGTCTTTGCCGGCTTCCCAGTAGGCGGCATACCCTTTCTCTTTTAAATGTTCCACCGCACTCAGTAACCGCTTGCGAATCGGCTTTTCTGATGCGGCGGGGGCAAGTTTTTCAGCCACCGATAAAATCAATTCTTCAGACAGGGGAGTGTTCTACTGCAGCGCTGTCAGGAAGGCGCGCAGCACGGATTGATTTGCCAGCAATTGACTTTGGCCGACGCGAAAGTATCTGCGTGCAGTTCTGCCAGGTTTTGAAACTGGCGCCGGGCTTGAAACCGTCAGGCCTTCAGCGCAAAGCCGGCGTAGATGGTGGCGAATGGCTGCGGCAGAAAGGGAAAGACCGCGAGCGATTTCCGCACTGTCGCAACCCGCATGGGCCTGGATATATTCAAGAACAGCCAGGTATGTTTTCATGACATTTTAAGGATACCATAATTACGTAAAAAATAATTTACGCAAATCTGGCTTGACACACCTTCCGGGCCGGGTAGAATTGGATAAAGATTGGCGTTTTTTCTTCGAGGTGCCCGATGAATCCTTCCCCTGAATCCATTCAAAATCAGGATTATCAAATCCCGGTGGAACTGCGCCAGCAGGTAACCATCACAACCCTGGACCGCATTTATAACTGGGGGCGGCGCAACTCGATGTGGCCCATGATGTTTGGCCTGGCTTGCTGCGCTATCGAAATGATCTGCACCGCGGCCAGCCGGTATGACTTTTCCCGATTCGGGATGGAAGTCATGCGCGCCAGCCCGCGCCAGGCGGATGTGATGATCGTGTCTGGCACGGTCACCAAAAAAATGGTACCGCAAATTGTGCGCCTCTATAACCAGATGGGCGAACCGAAATACGTCATCGCCATGGGAGCCTGCGCGTCTGGCGGGGGTCCTTTTAAAGAAGGGTACAACGTGGTTTCCGGGATTGATAAATTTGTTCCCGTGGATGTGTATATCCCCGGCTGCCCGCCAACCCCGCAGGCGTTGCTCAACGGTCTTATTACACTGCAGAAAAAAGTTGACCACGAGACAATCAAATCCGCCCGCTGGTACCGCTCAGATCCCGTGCCGGAAATTCCGGTTCCGATACTGGGGCCCGACCTGATTGATGTCCGCCGCATCGAGGCGATCCGGCAAACCATTCAAACCCTGGCGGATGAAGCTGGGAATCGGCCACAGGAAGGTGAGGCATGAACGACCGTTTGCTTTCATCGACTGTAGACGAAGCTGTAAGTTCCCGGTTGTCAGGTTTGCTGACTGAAGACACGCGCCCGGGCTACAGCGGGTACCTGGTTGCCCCTGAAAATTTACTGGAAGCAGTCCAAATTCTCAGGGATGAACTTGGATTTGATTATTTATCCTCCGTTACAGGCGTGGATTATTTGGAGGAGGACAGGCTGGAAACGGTGTATCACTTTTACCGGTCTACCGGCGGCAGCGGCCTGGTATTGAAATCATCCTGTTCCCGCGAAAACGGTAGAATCCCTTCACTGACGCCAATCTACCCCGGTGCCGAGTTCCAGGAGCGCGAAGCCTGGGATTTGCTTGGTATTCGATTTGAAGGGCATCCTGATTTACGCCGGATATTGATGTGGGAAGGGTTTGACGGGCATCCCCTGCGTAAAGACTGGCGCGAGCCGTATTTCGAGGAAGAGGCAAAACCTTTCAAAAGCCGCTGGCCGGACGGGAAAGCGGTGCGCTCTGAAGAAAAAACGCCGTTCGGTGATAACGTATGCTTTCCGCCTGATTTCGACCCGCAGACCTGGCAGGCTGAACCGGAAACCGTCATCGAGCGGCTGCAGCAGGATGAAAAGCCGCTGGCGGATGAAGAAATCCAGACAGACCGGATTGTGGTCAATCTGGGCCCGCAGCATCCCTCCACGCACGGTGTTTTTCGGATGACGGTAATGCTGGACGGGGAAACCATTGTTTCGCTAAAACCTGTGATGGGCTATCTGCACCGTAATCACGAAAAGATCGCCGAACGCAACACGTTTCTACAGAACATGCCCTTTACCGACCGGCTGGATTACCTCGCTTCGATGAGCAACAATTTTGGTTATGCCATCGCGGTTGAAAAACTGATGGGTGTTACACCGCCGGAGCGCGCGGAGTATATCCGCGTGATCATGGCTGAACTGACCCGCATCAGTTCGCATATTATGACCACAGGCTTTTTACTCAATGATCTTGGCGCGTTTTTTACCCCTGCATTGTACGCGCTTGAAGAAAGGGAGTTAATCCTCGACATCTTTGAGATGGTTTCGGGCTCGCGCATGATGTGTAATTATTTCCGCTTTGGCGGGGTGGTCCGCGATATCCCAGAAGATGTGCTGGGCAGGATAAGGCAGCTGGTAACCGACCGCCTCCCGCGGAAGATTGATGAACTGGATTCTTATCTCACCAACAATGAGATTGTGAAGACTCGATGCCAGGGCGTGGGTGTCCTGACAGATGTGCAGGCGATCGCCTATTCAGCAGCCGGACCAATTTTGCGCGCTTCCGGCGTGCCTTACGATGTGCGCCGGGCAGATCCCTACAGCATTTATGACCGCTTTGATTTTGATGTCGCGGTCCAGACCCACGGTGATGTGTATGACCGCTACCTGGTCCGCTTGCAGGAGATGCGCGAGAGCCTGAAGATCCTGCGCCAGGCGTTGCGGGACATCCCCGGCGGGCCTGTGCTGGCGGGGAAACCGCAGTACCAGGTTCGCGTGCCAGCCGGTGAGGCTTACGGGCGTGTGGAAGGGCCGAAAGGCGAGCTGGGTTTTTATGTGGTCTCCAATGGCAAGCCCAATCCGTATCGCTATCATGTTCGCGCTCCATCCTTTATTAATTTGACATCACTGGAAACGATGTGTATGCATCAAAAAGTCGCGGACGCGGTCGTTGTTTTGGGTTCGGTGGATATCATCCTTGGCGAAGTTGACCGCTAAGGAGAGGAGGTCAGCATGTCAGGGAAAGGCATTGTGCATGGACTGGGGGTCACCCTCCGTCACTTGCTGCGCACCTACTGGGATGACCTAAAAAAAGGCAGGCGGCGCTATTTCAACCCGGAGGGGATCGCCTACCGGCAAAGCCCGGAGGTTGACGGTATTTTCACGGTGCAGTACCCGGAAGAAAAACTACCCGTTCCGGAAGAATTTCGCTATCTCCCTTTTCTGGTTTACGATCCTGGTCCTGCCGGTGAGAAAGTCCTTCGCTGCACCTCCTGCGGTATTTGCGCAAAGGTGTGCCCGCCGCAATGTATCTGGATCACCCGCACGACCGATCCCGAGACCGGAAAGCCTGTTCCTACCCCGGCTGAGTTTGCCATTGATATTGATATCTGTATGAATTGCGGCCTATGCGCGGAGTACTGTCCATTTGATGCGATCAAGATGGATCACGACTATGAAATTGCCGGATATGACCGCATGACCACAAACATCTATACCATCGAACAGCTCGCCCGCTCCGCTGATTATTACCGCAAAATCCGCCCCAACGCTTTCGCCAGCGAAGAGAAAGATCGGCTGGAGCGAGAAGCTGCCAAAGCTGCGCGCGCGGGAACCGGCTAAGTTTATTCTGAGGATGCGAATAAACCATGTATAATTCTGAAGCTGAACTTCTCTTTCCGCTGCGAGCTGCACCTGACCTGGAAGACTTGCGCAGCCCGGAATGGCGAAAACTGATCCAATTGATTACCCGCTCCGACGCGGACCCTCTGGATCAGTTCGGGTTTGTTTATATGATGGTCAAACTTGGCGGCTGCGTTTCCTGCAATTCGGATTCGTTTCGCGCCATGAAGGGCTGTGCTGCCTGCGCCAGGCAAACCATTCGGCGGTATCGTGGAAGCGATCAGGAATTACTCAATCTTTTCAACGCCTCCAAAAAAGAGGTTGTTAATTATCTAAACCGTCAGGAAACCCACTGATACAGGATAACCATTATGTCATCTTTAACAAAAGATATTGTCCTCGCTGCCCTCTCGCAGGTGCAGGAACCTGAACTGCACCGCGATCTGGTCAGCTTAAATATGATTCAGGAGCTCAAGGTAAATAACGGCACGGTCAGTTTTACCATCATGCTGACGACTCCTGCCTGCCCGCTGCGTTCCAAAATAGAGCATGAAGCGCGGCAGGCAGTTCTGGCGCTGCCCGGTGTCCAAGAAGTCAAGATCACGATGAGCGCAAATGTTCCTGCTGACGGCCGCGCCCGCGGGATGATGTCGCTGCCGGTGCGCAACGCGGTCGCCATCGCTTCCGGCAAAGGTGGGGTTGGCAAATCCACTGTGGCTGTCAATCTCGCCGTGTCGCTGGCGAAAAGCGGTGCGAAAGTCGGATTGCTGGACGCGGATATTTACGGCCCCAATATTCCCACGATGATGGGCGTTCATACCATTCCCGGCCAGGCAGGCGATAAGATTATTCCTGCAGAGCGTTACGGGGTAAAAATCATGTCCATTGGTTTTCTGGTTAAGCCCGGGCAGCCGCTGATCTGGCGCGGGCCGATGCTGCATTCAGCCATTCGGCAGTTTCTTTCGGATGTGGACTGGGGAGAACTGGATTATCTGATCATCGATCTGCCGCCCGGAACTGGCGACGCGCAGCTTAGCCTGGCGCAGTCGCTGCCTCTTTCGGGCGGGTTGATTGTAACCCTGCCGCAGGAAGTTTCCGTGGAAGATGCCAGCCGTGGTTTGTTTATGTTTAAAGAATTAGATGTGCCCATCCTCGGCGTCATTGAGAATATGAGCTATCTGGTCCTTCCGGACGGAAGCAAACTGGAAGTATTTGGAAAAGGGGGCGGTGAAAAGCTGGCGGCGGTTGCCGGGGTCCCCTTGCTGGGGTCAATCCCGCTGGATCCCGCAGTACGCGAGGGCGGTGATACGGGCGAACCGGTTGTGCTGTCGAATCCGCAAAGCGCTCCGGCGCAGGCTTTGACGCTGCTGGCGGAAAAAACGGCAGCAGCATTAAGCGTTGCCGCATTGAACAAGAATGGAGATATCTCCATCGAAATGGTCTAGGGATATTATGGAAGAAGCAAAACCATCCGGCGTGCTGGCCGGGATTCGGTTTAATCGGGTTGGAAAAATCTATCACTTTTTAACCGATCGAGTTCCCGATCTGGTGATTGGCGACAAAGTGATTGTGGAAACCAGCCGCGGCTGGCAGCTGGGCGATGTGGTCGTTCTGCCGGCCAAACCGGCTGAAGTTCCTGACGGTGAGATCAAACAAATCGATCGAAAAGCGACCCCGCGGGATCTGGTGCAGCGTCAGATGTGGCAGCAGCGGGAGCAGGAGGTCGTGGAAATCAGCCGCGAAAGGGCGCGCGCGATGCGCCTGAACCACATCAAGATTGTCGCGGCTGAGTTTTCCTTTGACGGATCGCGCCTGACGGTGATGTTCAGCACCGAATCAGAAGAGAAAGTTGAGTTGAAAGGGCTTCGTCAGGAGCTGCAAAAAGAATTTTCGCCATCCCAGGTCGAGCTGCGCCAGATTGGCCCGCGCGATGTCGCCAAACTGCTGGGCGGGATGGGCGCTTGCGGTCTGGAATGCCGCTGCTGCACCCGTTTCCTGACCGATTTCAGTTCCATTTCGATCCGAATGGCGAAAGAACAGGGCATCTCGCTCACGCCGGCAGAAATCACCGGGATGTGCGGGCGGCTTCGCTGCTGTTTGATTTACGAATACGAACAATATGTAGAAGCCAGGTCAAAATTGCCCAAGCGCAATAAACGCGTGATTACCCCGGACGGTGAGGGCAAAGTTCTGGATGTTTACCCGATGCGTCAGGCTGTTCTGGTGGAGCTCGCGGATGGCAAACGCCGCGAATATGCGCGAGAATCGATAGAGCCGGCTGATGAACTTGAAGCGCTTAAAAACAAAGCTCAAAATCCCTGCCCGGAGGGCGGTTGCAACGGAGAGGAAGATCATCAGGAATGAGCAATTTTTCGGAAGGATGGAATCAAAAAATGAAAATCCTGGTCATCCTGGCGCATCCGGATGACCCTGAATTTTTTTGCGGCGGAACTTTGGCGCGCTGGGCGCTGCAGGGGCATGAAATTGTCTATGCTCTGCTGACCAGCGGCGATAAAGGAACTGACGATCCCAATCAGGATCCATCCCTGCTGGCAAGGATCAGGGAAGAGGAACAGCGAGCGGCTGCCCGGGTCATTGGCGTATCGCGGGTGGAGTTCCTCCACCAACCGGATGGTTTCTTATTCCCAACCGAAGCTTTGCGAAAAGATGTTGTCCGCTTGATCCGGAAGGAAAAACCCGATATCCTGGTGGGCAGCGACCCATTGAATTATTATCCGCCGGGAGATACGCGTGTAAATCATCCTGACCACCGCGCGGCCGGGCAAATTGTTTTGGACGCTTGCTACCCGGCGGCTGGAAGTCCGGTGTATTTTCCCGAATTGCTGGCGGAAGGGCTCGCGCCGCACTCTGTTAAAGAATTATGGATGTCAATCCCGGACCGCGAAAATCTCGAAGTGGATGTGACGGATACCTGGAAGATAAAATTGGAAGCCCTGCATTGCCACCGCACGCAGATTGGAGATCCCCAGGCTTTTGATCAGCGCATGCTGGCCCGGCATACATCAGACAGCACAGACGAAAATCCGCGTTATACCGAGCGGTTTCGAAGGATCCGTTTCCAATGAACCTGAGCGAATTTCGGTCTTTCGCCGTTTCTTTGAAAGACGACCTATCCGCGCTGCGGCGGGATCTTCATCAAAACCCTGAGCTGGGTTTTCAGGAGTTCCGGACGGCGAAGATAATCGCTGATTATCTAAAATCCTTAGGATTGGAAGTCCAGAGCGGTTTAGCGGAAACCGGTCTGTCTACGGTAATCCATGGGAGTATGCCGGGGCCGGTCATCCTGCTGCGGTTTGATATGGACGCGCTCCCGATTGTAGAAGAGAATCAGATCCCGTATGCTTCAATAAATCCAGGCGTGATGCATGCCTGCGGTCATGACGGCCACGTCGCGGTCGGCCTGGCGGCGGCCCGTATGCTGGCAGAACGCCGCGGTCAACTGCCCGGTGTGTATAAATTCATGTTTCAGCCCGCGGAGGAAGGGCAGGGTGGAGCCGCGCGGATGATCGCGGATGGGATTCTTGAACATCCCCGCCCGGATTACGCTCTGGCGCTGCACCTGTGGAATGATCAACCAATTGGCTGGGTCGGCATTACAGACGGTCCTATGATGGCAGCGGCGGAAATTTTTGAAGTCACCCTGACCGGTAAAGGCGGCCACGGAGCGCTGCCGCACACGACCAGCGACCCGATTGTCTGCGCTGCCCAGATCATCACCTCGCTTCAGACGATTGTCAGCCGCAATGTTAATCCTCTTGAAACCGCAGTGGTCAGCGTTACCCAGGTCAAAGCCGGGGAAACCTACAATGTCATCCCCGGACAGGCTTTTCTTCAAGGGACGATTCGGACATTTGATCCGGTGGTGCGAACATTGATCTTACAGCGTTTTGAAGAAATCGTTCAGCAAGTTGCGCGGGCTTTTCACTGTCAGGCAGAGGTGGTTTTGACCAGCATCTCTCCCGCGGTTGTCAACCATCCAGCCGCGGCAAGCGCGGTTCGTGCGGCTGCCAGACAAACCTTTCCAGAATTGCAGTTGGACGCCAATTTTAGAACCATGGGTTCAGAGGATATGGCGCTGGTTAATGAACAGATACCGGGCTGCTATTTTATGGTCGGCTCGGCCAATGCTGGCGCGCATTTGAACTATCCCCATCATCACCCTCGCTTTAATTTTGATGAGCAAGCGCTGGTCACCGGGGCAGCTTTAATAACCGCCGCTGCCGTCCAGCTGGCCAGTGCGGCCCCCGCGGTGGAATGAACTCGCAAAGCTCCTTTCGGCGGATCGCGGCGCTGGTCCCATCCATCACCGACAGCGTCATCGGTTTGGATGGGGGGAATTTGTTGATCGCGGTGAGCGATTACTGCCCGCTTCCGGATGGTTTATCCGGTCATGTCGAGCGTGTGGGCGGCCCGAAAAGCCTGGAAGTCAATAAAATCATCAGCCTGGAGCCCGACCTGGTCCTGGCAAACTGCGAGGAGAATGACCGCCAGCAAATCGAAACGCTGGTTCAGGCAGGGTTGCGGGTGGAGGTGGAATTCCCGCTTACTCCGCGGCAGGTGCTGGAATCCCTGAGACGGTTGGCTGTCTGGTGCGGCGCGCCGGGACATCCCGCCCTCAGCGAACTGGAAGACCTGCTGGAACGGTGTGAAACCGCCGCGTCGAAACTGCCGCCTTTTACCTATTTTTGCCCGATCTGGGCAGGGCAGGGAAAACAACCGGATTGGTGGATGACATTTAACCGCGGCACATATCCGGAAGCCCTGCTGGCTCTTTTTGGCGGTAGAAATGTTTTCAGCCAGCGGGAGCGGCGCTACCCGCTTGGCGCCAATATTGGCTTATACGCCGCGGAAGACCCTGCCGGGCGCGATACGCGATACCCGGTGGTCGGGATAGATGACCTGGCAATGCTGCGGGTGGATTGCGTTCTGCTTCCCGATGAGCCGATGAATTTTCACCTGGATGTCCCCAAACAACGATTGTTAAACCGTTTAAAAGAGACCGCTGCCATTCAACCCCGGATTATTCCTGTGGACGGCGCGCTGTTATTCTGGCCAGGATTAAAAATGGCGCAGGCGCTGGAGCGGCTTCCAGAAATCTTATTCCTCTGATGAATGTCCGGATATTTGTCATATTTTTTGCTTATAACGGTGTGATTTTCTCCTGTTGACAGAAAATTAAGGCTCTACTATACTCAATTCATCATATTATTATGATGATTTGAGAGAACATGGCTGCCTTACCTGGCTCGAAAATTCATCTATCCGACTTTTTGCGCTATTTGGCCACCCGCTGCGATGATTCCAGCGACCGGCTGCCCCCGCTGACCGACTTAAGCCGGGAGCTGGGGATCAGCGTTACCACATTGCGGGAGCAGCTGGAAGTCGCGCGTTCCTTTGGGTGGGTGGAAGTCAGACCAAAAACCGGCATGCGGCGTTTGCCGTATGCTTTTTCACCGGCGATCCGCCAGAGTCTGGCGTACGCAATGAGCCTGTCCCCCAGGTATTTTGAACAATTCGCCGATCTTCGCGCTCATCTGGAATCAGCATACTGGTTTGAAGCTGTATCCAAATTAGAACCGGATGATGTCGCTTATCTTCAAAATCTGGTTGCCACGGCGCAGGCGAAATTAAACACCACACCGCCGCAGCTGCCGCACGCTGAGCACCGCGAATTACACTTAACCATTTACCGCCGCTTGAATCAACCGTTTGTGATTGGTCTGCTGGAAGCTTACTGGGATATGTATGAGTCAGCCGGTCTGGATGTCTATCTCGATCTGTCCTATCTCAATCGGGTCTGGTATTACCACCAAAAAATGGTCGAATGCATCGCCGCCGGTGATTATGAGGCGGGTTACCAGGCTTTCCGCGAACATGTCCAGTTGATTGGCCAGCGCAACCGCCCTCAACCAAATCAAAAATTTGAATAATGCGGCATACTAACGAGGAGTACAAATGAGTCAAATTGAAAGGCAAGCCAATTCCCCTGTCAGATCCCCGATTGTGAATGATTTTTGCCTGACATTTGCAACCATCAACGGTTCGGGCAGCGCGACAGCGAACAGCATTCTGCTGCGTTCGCTGTTCCGTATGGGCATTCCGGTTTCGGGGAAGAATATCTTTCCTTCCAATATTCAGGGGCTGCCCACCTGGTACACAATCCGCTTAAGTCGGAAAGGGTACCTGGCCAGAGTTGACCATGATGATATCGTCGTGGCGATGAATCCAGCCACAATTGGGGATGAAATGAAATTCATCACCACCGGCGGGGTTTTGTTTTATGCCGATGATTTGCCTTTGCCTGAGCTGCGGCCGGATATCACTGCTTATCCAATGCCAGTTAAGAAAATTATCAAGGACAATGAAGTTCCCCCCAATTTACGCACCTATATCGCCAACATGGTGTATGTGGGTGTGGTCAGCCAGATGCTGGGTATTCCTCTGAACGTCGTGCATGACGCGGTTCACCATCAGTTTAAGGGGAAGCAAAAGGCGATTGAATCCAACTATTCAATTATCGAAGCCGCGGCTGGATGGGCGAAGGAAAACCTGGTCAAGGTGGATCCCTACTGTGTTGAAGCCATGGGGGATAACCATGACTACATTATGGTTGACGGCAATGAAGCCTGCGCGCTCGGCTCCATTTTTGGCGGGGCACAATTTGTCGCCTGGTATCCGATTACTCCGGCAAGCAGTCTGGTCGAGACGATGAATGAATATCTGCCCAGGCTGCGTAAAGATCCCGAGACCGGGAAAGATACCTGTGTGGTCGTTCAGGCGGAAGATGAGCTGGCGGCGATTGGCCAGGCGATTGGCGCTGGCTGGGCTGGTCTGCGGGCGATGACATCGACCTCCGGGCCGGGATTAAGCCTGATGACCGAATATCTGGGACTGGCTTATTACGCCGAGGTGCCGGTGGTGGTGTTTGATGTTCAACGCGTTGGTCCTTCGACCGGTCTGCCGACGCGAACAGCGCAGGGGGACGTTACTCAGGTTAACTTTACCTCCCACGGGGATACGCAGTACGTCATGCTGTTCCCTTCTTCGGTGAACGAGTGTTTTGAGCATTCATGGAAAGCATTTGACCTGGCTGAAAAGCTGCAAACCCCGGTGGTTGTGATGACCGATCTTGATCTGGGTATGAATCAATGGATGACCAAAAGATTTGTCTACCCGGATCAGCCCATTGACCGCGGCAAGGTGCTTTGGGAAGGGGATATTGAGAAATTAGAAGAGCGCATTCAGTCAACCTGGGGCCGTTATCTGGATGTTGACGGCGACGGAATTCCCTACCGCACCATCATGGGCAACCAGCATCCACGTTCCGCCTACTTCACCCGCGGAACCGGCCATGATGAATATGCGCGTTACAGTGAAGAACCTGAAGTCTGGGAACGGGTTCTCAACCGGATTGCCAAAAAGTTTGAAACCGCCCGCAGTCTGGTTCCAGAGCCGGTCCTCATTGAAAAACCGGGCGCAAAAATTGGCGTGATCGCCTACGGTTCAACCGAGCCGGCGGTGATCGAAGCCATGGATCTGCTGGAGGCGGAGGGCATTCCGGCGGCGTTTTTGAGGCTTCGCGCGGTGCCGTTCACCAAAGAAGTCGAGAGTTTCGTCTCGCGTTATGACCGAATCTATGTGGTAGAAATCAACCGGGACGGCCAGATGCGCCAGCTGTTGTTGATGGAATACCCGCAGTATGCGACCCGTTTGATCAAAGCCGCCCATATTGACGGCCTGCCATTAACCGCGGACTGGATTGTTCGGACAATCAAAGCGGGAGAGGAGAAATAAAATGAGCGACCAGCTTACGCAGCAGGGAAACGCGGTTGGCCTGACCAAAGCGGATTACCGCGGACATGCCAGCACATTGTGCCAGGGATGCGGTCACAATTCGATTGCCAGTCAGATTATCGCCGCCTGTTATGAAATGAATGTTGTTCCGGAAAAAGTTGCGAAGTTCTCTGGGATCGGCTGCTCATCGAAAAGTCCGACCTATTTTCTAAACCGTTCCTTTGGATTTAACGGCGTCCACGGACGCATGCCGTCGGTCGCGCTGGGAGCATTGTTCGCCGATACCAGCGTAAAAGGCATTGGGGTGAGCGGAGACGGCGACACCGCCAGTATTGGTATGGGCCAGTTCAAGCACCTGGTGCGCCGCAACCTGCCGATGGTCTATATTGTCGAAAACAACGGAGTCTACGGCCTGACCAAAGGGCAGTTCTCCGCAACGGCAGAAAAAGGTTTAATTCTAAAACGCCAGGGAACCAATCCATACCTGCCGATTGACATCGCCATGGAAGCTCTGGTGTCAAATGCGACTTTTGTCGCCCGATCCTTCGCTGGTGATCCAAAACAGGTCAAGGAATTGATTAAAGCCGCGCTGGCGCATAACGGAATCGCAGTTCTGGATATTATCAGCCCGTGCGTCACCTTTCACAACCAGGACGATTCAATGCATTCCTATACCTGGGGCAAACAGAACGAAAAACAGCTGCATGATATCTCCTTTATCCCCGCCCGCGATGAAATCACGGTCGAAGATTTTGAGGAAGGGACCGCCCGTGAAGTTGAGCTGCACGACGGATCGACGATTATTTTGAAAAAGCTGGATAAAGATTACGATCCAACCAACCGCTGGGAAGCCATGCACATGCTGGAAGAAGCGCATAAAAACAACTGGCTGATGACCGGACTGATTTTTGTGGATCCGGAAGCGCCGAGTATGTTTGACGCCTATAACCTGCCGGATACTCCCCTGAATCGGCTTCCGGTTGAAAAGCTGCGTCCACCCCGAGAAGTTCTGGACCAGGTCAACGACGCATTACATTAAAACCATCATTCGAGTTGATCCAACATTTTGCGAGGTCTGGCGTTCGCCAGACCTCGCTGGTTATCCTTTCGCGATCGGCCGATTCGGGTCGGTAATCCATTCTGAAAAAGAACCCGGGTAAAGACGGGCGCCTTTCAACCCGGCGTGTTCCATCGCCAGAAGGTGATGGCAGGATGTCACCCCGGACCCGCAGTAAACCACCACGTTTTCAGGCGTGTGAGAGCCTATTTGTTTGAGAAATTCCTGCCGCAGGAGTTCGGGCGGCTTCATGGTGAAGTCCGGATTTAGGTTAAGCTGGTGAAAGCGGTTCACTGCACCGGGTATTCTCCCGGCGACCCGGTCAATAGGCTCGATTTCACCCCGGTAACGTTCCGCTGACCTGGCATCAATTAAGATATAAGCGGATGATTTGCGGATTTCTTCCACCTCGGCTGCACTGACAGACATTTCCGGGCGCGGGGAGGCTTGAAAAGACCCGGGTTGGTTTTTCTCAATCCCTGAGGCAGTCGGAAAGCCGGCAGACAGCCAGGCTGAGAATCCGCCGTCCAGAACGGCCACCGCTTCATGCCCAAAATACCGCAGCAGCCACCACAGGCGCGCGGCAAAAGCTCCCCCGACCGAATCGTAGCAGACCACCTGCGAGGAATTAGAGATTCCCAGGCGGGACGCGGTGGATTCAAACACCCTGGCGTCTGGCAGCGGATGGCGGCCGGTCTGGGCGGTCTTCTCGCCCGAGAGGTCTTTGTCCAGGTGCGCGTAGACCGCTCCGGGAATATGAAGGTGAGAATACTCCAGGGAACCCCATTCCGGGTCTGACAGATCAAAACGGCAATCCACCAGAACAAACCCGGGTTTGCGCAGGTTTTCGTATAGCTGAGTTGCGGTGATGAGCGTGGAATACATCACAGTCCGCCTACGGAATTGTATGCAGCATGGCCAGGTTGGGAAGGCAAAAAGCGCCTACCGGATATCCGGTGATGATCACAACCTGCTGGCCAGATTTGACAAAATTCTTTTTTAACAGCGTGGCATCCACATGATTCAGCATGCTTTCCACGCTGTCGGCAAAGGGCACCAGCTGCGGGATCACTCCCCACATCAAACCCAGACGGCGGTACACCCGTTCTTCAGGTGTAAATGCCAGGATGGGCACTCTGGGGCGCGCTTTGGACATGAACTGAGCGGTGCGCCCGGTCTGGGTAAATACCGTGATGTAGGTTACATTGCGGTCGTGAGCCAGGGTGCGGGCTGCCCGCGTCATGGTGATTGCGTCATCTTCTTTGAGTTCGTCCGGGAAATCGCGCGAATGTCCCCAGGCCGCGATGTTCTTTTCTGCTTCAAGGGTGATGGAATGCATCATGGAGATCGTTTCCACAGGGTACTCACCGGCAGCGGTTTCAGCCGACAGCATCACGGCGTCGGTACCGTCGAAAATAGCATTCGCGACGTCAGAGGCTTCTGCCCGGGTAGGACGCGGATTGTGGATCATGGATTCCAGCATCTGGGTGGCGGTGATCACGATTTTTGCGTGCCGGTTGGCCATCGCGATGATTTCTTTCTGCATGATGGGGACTGCCGAAGGGGAGGTTTCGACGGCCAGATCACCGCGGGCGACCATCACTCCGTCCGCGGCATGGATGATTTCGTGCAGGTGCTGAATGGCCTCCGGCCGTTCCAGTTTGGCGATGATCGGGGTATCTACCCGCTCGGGATCCGTGTCGCGAATGAACGCCCGTACCTGTTCAATGTCTTTGGCGGTATGGACAAAAGAGATTGCCACGGCGTCAATTCCGGCGCTCAAGCCGAAAGCCAAATCTTCGCGGTCTTTCTCGGTCAAACTGGGAATTTTCAGGTCAGCGCCGGGCAAATTGACCCCTTTATTGGATTTTAACGTCCCGCCTATTACCACCCTGGCGATGACGCGCTGCCCTTCGACTCTTACAACTTCCATCTCCAGATTGCCGTCATCCAGAAGGATCCGATTCCCCCTGGTGACAGACTCGGCAAGTTGGGGAACGTCCAGAGGGATCGCGCTTTGGTCGGTCGGATCCTGATTATCAATCTGATCCGAAGGTGTAAAGGTCACCGTGGCGCCTGCAGCCAGTTCAATCCCCTCACCAGGCAGACGGCCAACGCGCATCTTGGGTCCCTGTAAATCTTGAAGAATTGTGATTGGTTTATCGAGCTGAGCGGACACTTTTCGAATGGTCTGGATGCGCTGCAGATGGTCAGAATGGTCGCCGTGAGAAAAATTTAATCGCGCCACGTCCATTCCTGCGCGCACCATTTTTACCAGCGTTTCTTCATCCTGGCTGGCCGGTCCGATAGTGGCGATGATTTTTGCCTTTCTCCTCATAGTGCCCTCTTACCATTTGGAAAGTGACCGGCGATCAGCCGGTCACTTTATCTTATCACATGTTTTTGCTGGTTGTTCAGGCCATCATCAATACTTCGCGGATTCTGGGTAAAGCCCAGTCAATGGTGGCTTTATCGATGATGAGCGGCGGGGCGAAACGAATGATCGTGCCGTGGGTTTCTTTTGCCAGGATGCCTCTGGCTTTTAACGCTTCGCAGAAGCGCCGGGCGCCGCCAGCCTTTTCGTTGAGTTCAACCCCGATCAGCAAGCCCTTGCCGCGCACTTCTTTGACATGCGGGCTGGGAATTTCGCTTAATTGTTCCAGCAAATATTCCCCGAGCCGGGCTGAATTTTCGACCAGATTTTCTTCGGCGATGACCCGCAGTGCGGCTCTGGCAACCGCCGCGCCGAGAGGGTTGCCGCCAAAGGTTGAGCCGTGTTCTCCGGGTGTGAAGAGGCCCATCAGTTCGCGGCTGCTGAGCACCGCTGAAACCGGGTAGAAACCTCCAGACAGGGCTTTTCCAATGATCACCATATCGGGGGTAACTCCTTCATGCTGCCCGGCGAAGAGCTTGCCCGTCCTTCCCAGCCCGGTCTGAATTTCATCCAGGATAAAGAGCACCTGATGCTTTTTGCAGATTTCCGCCACTTTTTTCAGGTATCCGGCCGGCGGAATTATTACACCGGCTTCACCTTGAATGGGTTCTAACATCACCGCGGCGGTGTTTGGCGTGATCGCATTCTCGATCGCCTGAGCGTCGCCGTAGGGGACAATGACAAACCCCGGGGTGTGTGGGCCAAAATCATCGCGGTACAGCGGCTCTGTTGAAAAGGAGACGATCGAGATCGTTCGTCCGTGAAAATTATTCTCTGCGGTGATAATCTCAGCTTGGTTGCGCGGGACTTTCTTAACCTGGTAAGCCCATTTGCGCGCCAGCTTCAGCGCTGTTTCGACGGCTTCAGCGCCGCTGTTCATCGGCAGCGACATCTCATAACCGGTCATGTCCGCCAGTTCTTTGTAGAGCAGCGGCAGCTGATCATTTCGAAACGCCCGTGAGGTCAGCGTGACCTTACCGGCCTGTTCGATTAATGCGGCGAGAATTTTCGGGTGGACATGTCCCTGATTGAGCGCGGAATAGGCGCTTAAACAATCCAGGTATTTGTTCCCCTCGACATCATATACCCAGACCCCTTCAGCTTTTTCAATCACTACATCCAGGGGGTGATAGTTGTGGGCGCCGTATTTTTCTTCCAAACCGATAAAGTCTTGCGTGTTCATGATTTTTTTATCCCATTAATTTCACGAGGATGGCTTTTTGCGCATGCATGCGGTTGTGCGCCTGAGGGAAGATAACAGAGTGAGGCCCATCGGCGACTTCGTCCGTCAGTTCATGGTTGCGGTGAGCGGGCAGGCAGTGCATGACAATAACGTCTTTGTCGGCTTCTGAAACAAGCCTGGCGTTCACCTGATATGGCGGGAAGACCTGTTCGCGTTCTTTGGCTTCCGCTTCCTGTCCCATGCTGGTCCAGGTGTCGGTATAAATGACCTGCGCGCCGCGAACCGCTTCGTGCGGGTCGGTCAGGAAGGTCAGTTTACTGCCGGTTTGCGCGGCAACTTTCTTGCATGCTTCGATTGATTCAGCGGGCATATCGTACTTGGGCGGATTGGCGATGGTGAAGTTCCAGCCGAGTTTTGCGCTGATTTGCATTAGCGAAACCGCGACGTTGTTACCGTCCCCAACAAAGGTAACATTCAAGCCTTTTTTGTTTCCAAATTTTTCAATGATGGTCAGCGCGTCTGCCATCGCCTGGCAGGGATGGGAGTAATCGCTCAGGCCGTTAATTACCGGGATATCTGCCCATTTCGCCAGTTCAACCACGTGTTCGTGGGCAAATACGCGCGCCATGATGCCGTCTACATAACCGGCCAGGACGCGGGCAACATCCGAGACCGCTTCGCGCTGGCCAAGGCCGATTTCATTCGGAGAGATGTAGAGCGCGTCGCCGCCAAGGTGGCGCATCCCCATCTCGAAACTGATTCGCGTCCGCAGACTCGGCTTCTGAAAGATCAATGCCAGAGTTTTATTCTTTAAAACCGGTTTGTTGCCGCCCGCCTTCCACTCCTTCTTGAGTTCGATGGCGAGGTCAAGCATGCTGGTAAGTTCTTCAGAAGAGTAATCAATGATATCGAGAAAATCCTTTTTCATACGGTCTCCTTATGCAATTTTTATGAAATCGTGGTCATTGGAGTATAACACACGGGAACTTGCCAGGTCACTGGAATTTGTGATCCTGTCTGCTGAAAAACGTCATGATCAAGGTCGGCTTTGCTTCTCGACCTTCTTTCTGGCATCCTTAATAATTAAATCCATCAGCGGATAGGTTAACCGGCCCAATATACCGGAAAGCCAGAAAAAGAGCGAAGCCTCAAATCCCGGGGTGATGATGTAATCGCCGCGCTGAACCCCTTTCAGAATGGATTTCGCCACATTCTGGGGTGACATCAACGAGGCGGTCTTCGAGAGTTCTTGGGTGATTTCAGGTTTGTAGGGCATCTCCCCGGCAAGTTGAGGGGTATCGGTGTCGGGTGGAAAAACTACAGAAACCTGAATACCCAGGGGTTTCAATTCGGCCCGCAGCACATCAGAAAAACCGCGTAGGGCAAACTTGCTGGCACCGTATGCGGCGTAGCCGTAAGTGCCTAAAAACCCGGCGATGGAGGAAACATTGACGATGATTCCGCTTTTTCTTTCAACCATGAATGGCACAATGGCGTGGGAAACATGGACTGCGCCAAAAAAGTTCACATCCATCATCTGGCGGAACACCGCCGGGGTTTGGTGGATAAATTCTCCCGGCATGGACACGCCAGCGTTATTGACGAGAATATCCGGCGTTCCCGCCCGGCGCGCATAATCCTGCAGCGCGGTGACAGTCTGTTCTTCCCGGCTGACATCCACGGGCAGCAGGTCAACGCGGACTGGCTGATCAACCCCGGATAGGATCTCATTTCTGGCTTTTTCCAGTCTGGCCGGATCCCGCGCCACCAGGCAAAGGTTCGCACCTGAAGCGCCGAGCATCCGCGCCAGTTCAAGGCCAATGCCGCTGGAACCGCCTGTGATCAGCGCTAGTTTCCCGTTAAAGTCCATTTCTCCTCCTAGTGGCCGCAGCTGCCGCAGTTGCCCCCGGAGCAGCCGCCGCAGCCTGAACCGGCGGTTGCTGTTACCGCGCGTCCTTCACTGGAAGCAAAAAAAACAGATAATTTGCGGTGGGTTTGTTCGCTGGCGCAATTTTTACAGGCGATCGGTTTATCGCTGTCCTTAAATGAGCGCAGGGCGTCAAATTCGCATCCGCAGGTTTCGCACACATATTCATAAATGGGCATGTCCACCTCACTGGCCTGATTTTATCCACCTGACCATTCTTCGTCAAATTAAAGTTTCGCTAGCAGGTAGTAAACTGCGGCTCCAAAAGCGACCGCAACATTAATAGACGATTTTAAGCCATGCATCGGAAGTTCGAGCTGTTCATCACACAGGCTGAGTAATTCGGGGTCAATACCGGTGATTTCATTCCCAACGATTAGCGCCAATTTGGGGTTGTTCCCTGGAGATAGCCTGGTTTCATAAATCGAATGTGAATCCTGACCCGTTTCCAATCCAATCAGGTAATAGCCCTGATTGCGGAGGGTCTGGGCAGCGTCCAGCGCGTTTCGCCGATATTCCCAGTGTATCCGCTTTTCCGCCCCAAGGCTGGTTTTGGCGACTTTCGGGCTTTCGGGGGTCGGTGTGATTCCGCACAGAATAAGTTGATTTAACCCGGCGCCCTCCGCTGTGCGGAAAATTGAACCGACATTTAAAGATGACCGCAGATTGTCTAACAGCCCGACCAGCGGATATTCCCGGCCAGACTTCCGCGCCGCCGCATCGCTGGAAGGATGAAGGACGCGGATCAGTCTTGTGCTTGATTTGCAGTAGGGACACCAGTTCTTCCGCGGGTGATCGCTGGCTACCGGATATCGAAATCCGCAGCCTGTCTTTTCGCACTGGCGAATTTCATAGGCTGTCTCATCTGCTGCTTTCATACTGGATCAAGACCGAAAACAATTTGCTGGTTATTTTCTCTGGCGATCAAGGCGGTTCTTTCAATGGAGCAAACCACCGGATCGATGCCCAGTTCGGAAAGGACTTCCTCCGGGCGACCGGTGGAGGATTCCCGGGCGCTTAATTCCATCATTAACAGGTGATGATCAGGCGCCACATATAGGTTTAGGATGCGCGGCCGCAAATCGTAGGATTTCCCTTTCCACACGCGGGGTATGCTGCTGGCGCTCAATATATCCGCGATCTTCTCCTGAAGCTGCTGCAGGTTTACATTCGGTGGCAAACCAATTTTAAATCGGGCTGTCTCGCCGATTGCCTGGATGGCGCTCGCATTCAACGGGATTTCTTCGATGCGGGTGATTTCAATCCCGGGGATGAGATTTTTCTGGAGCGCCTGCAGGAGATCACCCGGCGGTTTTTCGTCCTCCAGCCAGACATCCAGTACTTCAGAAGTCGAAGTAAAGCCCAGCGGGAGCGGGGAGGCGAGCTGTAATTTTGGTTGCGGATGAAAACCTTGCGAATACGCCAGGCGCAGCCCGGCGCGGCGAAATGTGCGCTCCCAGCTTTTCTGCATATCCAGTGTGCCTGTAAAGCGCTGCGGTCTGCCTTTTGAGTAGTGAATTCTGATTCTGATCATGGTGTCGGTGTCTTTTCTCGCCGGGGAGCCACTTCCGGGCACATCCAGTAAGGACCAGGGTTTTCTCGCCGGACGGCTGAAAATTCGGGCAAGATTCCGCAGGCGTAACATTGATCCCGGCAATCAGCGCGTAAAACACCAGCCTGACTGTTGCGGAATTCAGACAGCAGGTATTCCTTTCGCACGCCGGTGTGGATGTGATCCCAGGGGAAGATTTCTCCTTCATCCCTTTCGCGGTGGGTATAAAATGCCGGATCGAGACCGCAATCCTGGAATGCCTGAATCCAGGCGTCATAGCGAAATTGGTCCTGCCAGGCATCGAATTTGGCGCCCAGTTCCCAGGCGCGGCGGATCACCGCGCTCATGCGCCGGTCTCCGCGCGAAAGCCAGGCTTCAAGCATCGTCTCTTTGGGATCAGTCCAGGAGAGTTTTATCCCCGGCTGACGCAATCCATTTCTCAGCAGGCGTTGTTTTTCCTGAATGATTTCCGGGGTGTCGCAGGCAGACCATTGAAACGGCGTATGCGGTTTGGGCACAAAAGTCGAAACCCCGATGTTTAATGCCGCGCGGCGGCCGAGCGCGCTTTTACCCACCGCCATCACCTGGGTGCAGAGATCCACAATACCCTGCACATCATCCAGCGTTTCGGATGGGTGGCCGATCATAAAATAAAGTTTCAGCGTAGGCCAGCCCCGGGAGTAAATCGCGCGTGCGGTTTCAAGCAACTGTTCAGATTGAATGGGTTTATTGATCGTATTCCGCATCCGATCGGTCGCGGCTTCTGGCGCCAGGGTAAACCCGCCGGAGCGGTTGCCGCGCAGACGCTCCAGCAGATCTACCGAAGTGGTTTCAATTCGAAGAGACGGCAGCGAAATAGACAGGTGCCGGCCAGCGTAGCGCTGGCTAACCGCCTCAACGAGATCATTGATTTGCGTATAGTCAGAAGAGGACAGCGACAGGAGAGCAATTTCTTCAAACCCGGTGGCGGATAATGCCTGGTCAATCGCGTTGATGATCTCTTCAACGCTTCGCTCCCTCACCGGGCGGGTAACAAACCCGGCGTGGCAAAACCGGCAGCCCCGGGTACAACCGCGCATGATCTCCACCGCAACCCGGTTGTGCACCACGTCCACGGTCGGAACGATGAATCGCGTGGGAGGTGCCGGCAGGCGGGGGACCATCCGCTTCAAGATTCGCCCGGGGGCCGTTTCTGGCTGCCGTTCAATCGTTTTTATACGACCATCAGCGGCGTACACTGGCTGGTACAGCCCTGGGACGTAGACGCCTGGAATTTTTGCCAGGGAAGAAAGGAGCTGGCTTTTCTCGCTCGTCAGGCTCGATTTCCAGGCCTGATGGGCGGCGATTATTTCATCGATCACTTCTTCGCCTTCGCCGATGACAAAGGCATCAATAAACGGCGCCATCGGTTCGGGGTTGTAGACAGCGTGTCCGCCCGCGATGACGAGGGGAAAATGAGCGCTTCTGTCTTTAGACTCCAGCGGAATACCGGCCAGGTCCAGGAGGTTCAGGGTATTGGTATACAGTGTTTCATACGGGAGGGTAATCGCCAGGATATCAAAGTCAATCAACGCGTGTTTGCTTTCCAGCGAATAGAGCGGCAGCGACCGTTCTCGCATCAACCCTTCCATATCCAGCCAGGGCAGATAGGTCCGTTCAGCCAGCGCGTCATCGCGGCGGTTGATTGAATCATAAAATATTGCCAGGCCCAGGTTGGGCACGCCGATGTCGTAAATATCCGGGAAGGCTAAGGCGATACGGGTCTTAACCGCGCCCCATTCTTTAACAATTTGATTGAATTCTCCGCCAATGTACCGCCCGGGTTTCTGGACGCGAGGCAGAATCTCATCCAGAGTCCGCTCTATGATCTCAGTAGAAAACACCAGTAAACTCCTTGCAGAATTAGATGGTTCCTTTGTACATCCCGCCATCCACCGTTAACATGACGCCTGTTATATAGGAAGCGGCCGGTGAAACCAGAAACGCGGCCGCGCGCGCGAATTCTTCCGGCTCAGCTATGCGGTTAAACGGGCTTTCTTTTGCCTGCTTTGCCAGTTCTTCTTCAATGGTTGTGCGGTTGGCATTTGACCGCGCTGCCATTAATTCTGTTACACGTTCGGTTCTCGTCCAGCCTGGGAGAATGGAATTAACGCGGATGCCCTGATTGCCCAGTTCCAGGGCGAGCGATTTGGTTAACCCGAGTACGCCGGCCCGCAGCGTGTTTGAAAGCAGGAGATTCGGGATCGGCTGTTTTGCGGCATAAGAAGTGATGGTTAAAACGGAAGCAGCGTTTGATTCCTTCAGATAGGGCAATGCCGCCCGGATTAAACGCACATTGCTCATCAGGGTCAGATCAAAGGCTTTTGACCAGGCGGCTTCATCAAGCTGTTCAAGCGTTCCCGGCGGGGGACCGCCCGCGTTGGCGATCAAGATATCCACCCCGCCGTAATGCTTCGCTGCGGTTTCAACAATTTGACGCGCGGTTCCCGCTTCGCTTAAATCCCCGGGCAGGATGAATACCGGAGCGCCGCAATTCTGGGTAATTCTCTCTGCTGCTTTCTCCAGTCCGCCAATTGACCGCGCGTTGATGGCAACTTTTGCTCCTTCTTGAGCCAGGATCAGGGCGGTGGCGAAGCCCAGCCCGCGGCTCGCTCCGGTAACAACAGCGATTTTTCCGTTTAATCCTAGGTCCATAACAACTCCTAAAGAAGATGAATTCGCTGGTCAAGGATCACTTCATCCGCAAAATGAAGGGAAAGAAATTGTACCGCATGTTCCAGCGTGGCGGCGCAAACGGCGGGATCGGAAGCGATGATGACCATTCCCAGTTCTGCGCGGTCATGCACATCCTGCAGGCCAATTTCTGCGCAGGAGAGATTAAATTCGCGGCGCAGCCTTGAAAGGACAGGTTTTACCCTCGACCGTTTCTCTTTAAGAGAACGGGATCCGGGTAAATATAACTGAATCTGAAGCAGCGCAATTGCCATTCCTTTTATCTAAATTGTAACCGATTGACCGCCCAGGCGATAGAGAAATGGGCTTGCAATTCAAGCCTTCGACGGTTAGAATGCTTACCAGATTGATAAAAAATGGTGAGGCATGGAAGACCTTTCGCAACGCTACCAGCAAACCCTGGATTATCTCTACAGCTTCGTAGATTACTCTCTGACCCGGCAGGATCGTTATTCCGCTGACAATTTTAATTTAGACCGCATGAAGGATTTCATGACGCGCCTGGGAAATCCGCAGCAGGCTTATCCAGTCTTTCATATTGCTGGCACGAAAGGCAAGGGATCAACAGCGGCATTGATTGAAAGCGCTGCCCGATCGGCCGGCTACCGTACCGGTCTCTATACTTCGCCTCATTTAATCGATTTTACGGAGCGGATTCAAATTAATCGCCAGCCCATTCAGCCTTCAGCCCTGGTTGATTTAATCGAAAGGCTCAAGCCGGTTATTGCTGAAGTGCCTGGTTTAACGACATTTGAAATCACCACCGCCGCGGCATTTTGCCATTTTGCTGAAAGCGGGGTCAATCTGGCGGTGATTGAGGTCGGCCTGGGCGGCCGGCTGGATGCCACGAATGTTCTCTCGCCGCTGGTCGCGGTGATCACCTCCCTTTCAATGGATCACATGAACATCCTGGGCTCAACCCTGGCTGCCATCGCTGGAGAAAAAGCCGGGATTATTAAACACGGCGTTCCGGTGGTGTCTGCTCCGCAAAAAGATGAAGCCAGACAGGTGATTAGAAGAATTGCGGCAGAACGAAACAGCGTGCTGACCTTTGTAGATGAGAAATACGTTTACACAGGGTCTGATGCCAGTCTTGAGGGGCAAAATTTGGAAATCCGCCCGGTCAATTCTGGCAGCGCTGCCCAGTCGATCCGGATCCCGCTGCTCGGCGATCATCAACTGGAGAACGCGGCTACCGCTTATGCGGCGATAAAAGCAGCCGATCCGGCGGTCATTTCGATTCCGGATGACGCGATTCGGCGCGGCTTTGCCTCCGTTCGCTGGGATGCCCGCTTTGAACTCCTCAGCCGGAAACCATGGCTGCTGGTTGATTGCGCCCACAATCTCGATTCAGCCGAGAAACTGCGCGAAGCACTGACGACCTACTTCCCGGGGAAGAAAATCCTGCTTGTTTTTGGCGCTTCGGAAGATAAAGATGTGTCGGGGATGCTGGAGGTGCTCACCCCGCTCACCAGCCTGGTGATCGCCACCCGGTCTACGCACCCCAGAGCGATGGCGCAGGAAGAAATCGCCGGGATTGTGCACCGATTTGGGAAAAGATCTCAGGTAGCTGATACAATTGACAGCGCCCTGGCGGAAGCGATCAAGGAAGCGCGAGAAGACGTTTTGATCGTCGTCACCGGCTCCATTTTCGTCGCTGCCGCGGCAAGGCAGCTGTGGGTAGAGAATTCAAATTGAGGAAGTATGGCAAAACTGGACGATAAAAAAATGCGGTTTGACAGTGATGAAGAATTCTCTTCGGCGCTGTACCAGCGCACCGAAGAGTTATACCAGGTGCCGGATGCCGAGCCGGATGAAAATGGAATTATCGAGTGCGCTGTCCTGGTCATGCGCGACCTGATCGTATTACCCAGAATGGTTTCGCCTATTCTGGTCTCTGCGGGGGCCAATCAGCAGGCGGTGCAGGATGCCCATCTTAACGATCAGACCATGGTTGCCATGTTCATCCGGGATCCAGAACAGGAAAGCGCGGGACCGGATGACCTGATGAATATCGGTGTCGAAATTGCGGTCGGCCGCCTCTTGAATATGCCGGACGGAAATAATTCCGCCCTGATTCAGGGCAGACACCGGGTTGAGCTGATTGAATTTACCCAGGTTACCCCGTATATGAGAGGGCGTTTCCGCGTGCTGGAAGAGTCCGCGCCGGTTAATCGCCGGGTCGAGGCATTGATGCGCACAACCCGCGACTTATTTGAGCGCTGCGTTTCGCTGGACCGCAGCCTGCCAGAAGAAGCCCACCTCTTTTCGCTGAATGTTACCGAGCCTGGCTGGCTGGCGGATATGATCGCCACGGCTGTCTCTTTGCCCCTTGAGGAAAGGTTGACGGTTTTAACCACAATTGACCCGATTGAACGCTTGAAAAGGGTAAACTGGCTGCTGGCTCAGGAACTGGATGTGCTCGAACTGGAAGATGAGATCCAGAATCGGGTTCAAAGTGAAGTCAACCGCAGTCAGCGGGAGTTCTATCTGCGCGAGCAAATGAAAGCCATCCAGACGGAACTGGGTGAAGGCGATATCTGGTCGCGCGAGATCGCTGACCTCCGTGAAAAGATTTTGAACGGTAATTTTCCGCAGGAAGTGAAGGACGCCGGTCTGAAGGAAATTGAACGTCTGGCGCAGATGCCGGCCATGTCCCCAGAAGTGGGGATCATCCGAAATTATCTCGATTGGATTTTGGACTTGCCCTGGGAGGTCTCAACCGAGGATAATTTAGACGTCACAAATGCGGCCAAAGTGTTAGACCAGTACCATTACGGGCTTGGCAAGGCGAAAGACCGTATCCTGGAATATATCGCCGTGCGCAGTCTCAATCCGAAGCGAATGCGCCAGCCGATTCTGTGTTTTGTTGGCCCGCCCGGAACCGGGAAAACCTCCCTGGGTCGGTCCATCGCCGACGCATTGGGCAGAAAATTTGTGCGTCTCTCCCTCGGCGGTGTTCGCGATGAGGCGGAAATCCGCGGCCACCGGCGTACATATATCGGCGCGCTGCCTGGGCGCATCTTACAGACCATGAAACGGGCGGGTAGCAACAACCCCTTGTTCATGCTGGATGAAATCGATAAGCTGGGCGCAGATTTTCGGGGGGACCCGTCCGCCGCCCTGCTCGAAGTGCTGGACCCGGAACAGAACCACGCATTTTCCGATCATTTTCTGGAACTGCCCTTTGATTTATCCCGCGTTATGTTCGTCACAACCGCCAATAACGCCAGTTCGATCCCGCCAGCGCTGCTGGACCGCATGGAGGTGATTGAGTTCCCGGGGTATATCGAGGAAGAAAAGCTTGAAATTGCCCGCAAATATCTTATCCCCCGGCAAATTGAAGAGAGCGGTCTGGAAGAAAAAGAAATAGTGTTTCAGGAAAACACCATTCGCAAGGTGATTCGTGAATATACCTATGAGGCCGGAGTTCGCAACCTGGAACGGGAGATTGGCCGGATCTGTCGAAAAGTGGCGCGGTTGAAATCAGAAAAGAAGCATTATCCGACCCAAATCGTCCCCTCGGTGGTTGAAAAATACCTGGGCCCGGCTCAGTTTTACATGCCTGAAGGGGAAAAAGAAGATGAAATTGGGCTGGCAACGGCTGTGGCGTGGACGGAATCCGGTGGTGAAATCATGCCGGTGGAAGTGTTGATCCTTGAAGGCAAGGGGAACATGCAGATAACCGGACAGATTGGCGAGGTGATGCAGGAATCTGCCCAGGCGGCATTGTCTTACCTCAAATCCCGGGTCGATGTTCTTGGCCTGGAAGCGGATATGTTTGAGCGGCTGGACATTCATATTCATATCCCGGAAGGCGCAATTCCCAAGGACGGCCCCAGCGCAGGCATTACCATTGCGACAGCGCTGATCTCAGCATTTACCGAACGTAAGGCACGCAAAGAAGTGGCGATGACCGGCGAAATCACCCTGCGCGGCAAAGTACTGCCTGTGGGCGGGGTTCGAGAAAAAGTCCTGGCCGCTCATCGGGCTGGTTTACGCACAATAATCCTGCCAGAACGAAATATGAAAGACCTGGTGGATGTGCCCAAGAAGGTGCTGACGGATTTGAAGATTCATCCGGTCAATCACATGGATCAGGTACTGGAGATCGCTCTCTATCCCGCGCCGGAAAAACCGCCCCGGCGCAGAAAATCCGTAAAAACTGAAAAAGCAGAAGAAAGCCGCACGGAAGCGGAAGAAAAATAAACCCAAGCGTTCAAAACAAAAGGCCGCAGCAGGCGGCCTTTTGGGTTTTATTGCATGTCTTCAAGCGAAGGAGCTTCTGAGGGAGGCGCTTTCATGACCGGGCGTTGCAGGGTGGCAATCCCATTTCTGACCTGGTTAAGGATGATATTCATTTCGTTTTCAAGCCGCTGCAGACTTTCCAGTGAATATTGATCGGCTTCTTGACGGATGATTTCTGCTTCCTGGCGGGCTTGATTAATAATTTGCTCGGCGCGCGCCTGGGCTGCCTGAACAATCTGGTTCTGGTCAATGATTTTCTCTCCCCGTTCTCTGGCCAGCGCGATGGTGCGGTTCGCCTCTTCCTGAGCCTGAGCCAGCAGGCGGTCGCGCTGGGCGATGATCTGCTGCGCTTTCTTGATTTCTTCCGGCACCGATACGCGCATCTGGTCAATCATATCCAGCATTTTATCTTCATCAACAATCACGCTGTGGGTAAACCAGATCGGACGACTTTCATTGAACAGTTCTTCAAGGCGGTCAATCAAGTGCAGGATATCCATATCTGCCTCCCTTTGTTGCTGGTCAGCACTGCCAATTCTAGTATAACAAGGATTTAATCTCTGAGTGAGGTGATTGGCACTACAGTTTGTCCTTCGCCCAGTTCATTCAACCGCTGCCGCAGGGCTTTTGCCACGTGTGGGGGCACCATGGTTTCGATATTTCCATTCAGCGAGGCAATTTCACGCACGGTCGTGGAAGACAGGAAGGTGTGTTCTTCACTGGTAATCAGCGCGATGATTTCGACATCCGGCTCCAGGCGGTGATTGGCGAGCGCCATCCGAAATTCATGCTCAAAATCAGAGAAAACGCGCAGCCCGCGCACGATCACCTGGGCGCCGATTTGCTTGCAGTAACTCACCGTCAGACCGCTGTATCCCACCACCCGGATTTTTGGCTCGTTTTCAAAGGTTTTCTTCACCAGCGAAATACGCTCTTCTGGGGAAAAGATCAAGTTTTTTAGCGGTTTGTCATACACGGCGATGATCAATTCATCGAACAATCGCGATGCCCGCCGGGCGATATCGATATGCCCGTAATGGATCGGGTCAAAGGTTCCCGGGAAGACTGCTTTTACCATAGTTAACTGATATCCCCTTTCCCATCTTTCCAGAAGCGTTCCATCATCTCTGCCAGGCGTTGATGTTCAGGCGCGCTTAGTTCTGGGTCCACGGCAAAAATTTTCTGGGCGAGCTTGCGGGCTTTTTCGATTAATCGCGCGTCCATCAGGCTGGCAAGATAGAGCTGCGGAATGCCAGATTGGCGGGTGCCAATAAAATCTCCGGCTCCGCGCTGCTGTAAATCTTTTTCAGCCAGCAAAAATCCGTCATTCGTTTCCACCATCGTCGCCAGGCGTTCATTTTCAATCGCGTTGTCTGCGCTTGGAATCAACAGGCAGTAAGACGCATCACCGCCGCGGCCAACCCGCCCGCGGAATTGGTGAAGCTGGGCGAGACCGAAGTGGTCCGCGCTTTCAATCAACATGACGGTTGCGTTGGGAATATCCACGCCAACTTCTACAACCGATGTTGAAACCATAATCTGATACTGCCCATCGCGGAAAGCTGACATCTCGCGTTCTTTATCGTTCGCCTTCATTCTACCGTGCAATAATCCCAGTTTAAAGTGCGGGAAGACTTCAGATTGCAGCCGGCGGTGTTCGTTTACAGCGGCTTTTGAACCGTCGTCTTCTTCGTCCACTTGCTCAATTTGCGGATAAATAATAAATGCCTGGCGTCCGAGATTAACCTGTTTTTCGATCAGGCGGTAGGCTTTTTCTCGGTCGAGTGGATGGAGAAGCATGGTCTCGATCGGTTTGCGCCCGGCCGGCATTTCATCCAGAACGGATAAGTCCAGATCGCCGTATAGGGTTAACGCCAGCGACCGCGGAATTGGTGTGGCCGTCATGACAAGCAAATGCGGGTTATCCCCTTTCGCGCGCAGGGCGGCTCTTTGCTTAACGCCAAATCGGTGCTGTTCATCAATCACTGCGAGCTGTAAATCAGAAAACTGGACCGGTTCTTCAAGCAGCGCGTGCGTGCCAATTATGAGTTTTATGGTCCCGGATGCCAGATCCTGTCGAATTTGCTCTTTTTCCTTCAGCCCTGTATCTCCAATTAAGAGGCGAAGCTGGTCGGGGGTCAAGAGCGGCTGGTCGCCGGCGGTCAAGAGCCGGGTCAGGTTTTGATAGTGCTGCTCTGCAAGAATTGAGGTCGGAGCGAGGACAGCGGCCTGCGCACCGGATTGGATCACCATCATCGCGGCAAGAGCGGCTACAGCGGTTTTTCCTGAGCCTACATCGCCTTGCAGCAGGCGGTTCATGGCTTTACCGGATGCAAAATCGGCGCGAATCTCAGCGATTACTTTTTTCTGGGCATTGGTCAATTCAAACGGAAAGCGTTGCACAACCGACTCAAGCCATTCATCGGAAATGACCACGCTCCGTGCCTGACTCGCTTCCCAGTTTCGCTTCTGGCGCAGGACCCCCATTTGAAGTAAGAAAAGTTCATCGAACGCCAGCCGTTCTTTGGCTTCACTTAACCGGATGTTGGAATCGGCGAAATGAATCTGTTGCAGTGCGGTTCGCAGTTCAACCAGACCGGCTTCCTGCCGGAGTTCAGCCGGCAGATAATCCTGTACTCTTGGCGACCAAAAGGAGACAACCTGATGAATGGCTTTCCGCAGCGTTTGCTGGGTGACTCCGGGTTTGAGCGGATAAACAGGGACGATCCGGTTGGTGTTCAGGTGTTCCCGTTCCAGGCTTTCAATGGCGGGATGGTTCATCACCTTGCGGCCAAGATATTGTTCGATTTTTCCGGACAGCACCACCTGGGAACCTGGCGGGTATTGGCGAATGATATAAGGATTGTTGTAGAAATTTACCCTTAAATAATCCGTGCTGTCACTGACGATCAGTTCGGTGATTTTTAATTTTCCCCCGCGCGCTTCGCGGGCAGAAGCGCTCATCACGGTTCCAATCACTGTCAGGGTTTCACCATATTGAACCCGGTGGATAGGTTTTAGCGCAGAGTAATCATCATAACGGCGTGGGAAGTAATAAAGCAAATCGCCGAGCGTCTCGATCCCCAAGCTTTTAAATGTTGACGCTGTTGCCTCGCCGATGCCTTTCAACACCGTCAGCGGCGCGGAGAGGGCGGCAGGTGCACCTGAACTGGTCTGTTCGCGCTGTGGGGCAAGCCCGTGCTGGACGGAATGCTTCGGCTGAGGCGCAGGTGGTGGGTACGGGGCGGATTTGCCGGAAACGGATGGCTTATTGTTTCGAAGCGGCTGCTGCGAATGACCCAGTAGGGTCATCATTTCTTCCACTGCCGCTGCTCGCTCTTCGGGCGAGAGGGTTTTGTATGTTACGAGCCGGTCAGATATTTTTCCGATTAAATCCTCAGGCAGACGCGCTTCCCGGGCATCCATTTCCCATAACTGCTGAACTCGTTCCAGGCCGCCAACAACAGCCTTGTTATCAAAGTTTCTTTCTGCTTCAAGGGCGAGGAATTTTAATAATTTTTCTTTTGGAGCTGGCATGCAAGTATTTTACCCTATCTTGCCCTCAACCAGACATCATCTCCACAACCGTCAGGCTGATGGTCCGCGGTCCCAGAAGCGCGGCTACCGGTGAGTTGATCGCGTGTTCGCTGTATCCAGAATCGGGAAAAAATTCATCAATATGTTGTTTCAAAATCCTGGATTCCAAATTGGTTGGTGGGCAGGACTGTATTAATGATATATGTTCAATCGCTTCAAATTCATCAAGGAATTCCAGGAAGAATTCAACCGTCCCGCGGAGGTTGCGCTGCTTCTCGATTGGGGATAATCGCCCTTCTTCGAGGGTGAAAATCGGGTACAGGTTGAGCATTTCCCCGACCATTGCCTGCCCGCGGTCAAGAAAACCGGAGTTATACAGATAGCTTAATGACAGCGGGCAAAAAAGAGTGTAAATATGCGCAATCTGACTGCGGATATTTCGTTCGATATCCGAAGTGGGTAATCCCTGCAAGACCCATCTGGCCGCCTTTTGCACCAGATGCCCCAGGCCCGCACCGGTGGTCAATGAGTCGATCAGGTGAATTCTCGATTGGCTTTTTGTTGCCAGGGTGGCGGTCTGGATTTCTTGAAAGAGCGGGCAGAGGCTGTTTGATAATGTCAGGATGATTACCTGGTCAAACTGCTGCAGAAATGTTAGTAATATACTTTGCAAAGAATCTTGATCAGGAATATGCAGGCGCGGGAGTTGTCGGGGATTGATGCTCGGCGGCAGGCAGTTTGGTTTTGCCCCGATGCCCTCCTGGAAAACTTCATCGCCGAGGATAATGTCAAACGGAATTAAACGAATCACATCCCGCCCGGGGAAGTTGGGTTTGGTAAATTGAACAGAGCTGTCTGTGACGATACAAACCGGTTGCATTGGTTATTCAATTGAGAAAATAAACTGATAATGCGGTTGGCCGCCTTCGTGTAATTCAATTTCGTGATTGGGATAGGCTTCTCGAATTTTATCGACAATCCGGTTGACTTCGTTTTTGTGAATGTTGTTCCCGTAAAAGATAGTGATTCTTTCTTTATCTTCGGTCTCAGCTTTATCCAGCAGATTTAAGCAGGCTTCCTCCAGAGATGTGGAAGCGCTTACCAGCTTTCCGTTCAGAAGAGCGATGACCTCTCCTTCATGGACGTTCACACCGTTGATTTCCACGCTGCGGGTAGCGATGGTGATTTCGCCGGTGTCCACTTCAGTCAAAGCCTCATTCATTTCCTCTTCAAGGACTTCAAGATCGGCGGTGGGATCGAGGCGCAGCATGGCCGAAAGACCTTGAGGCACCGATGTAGATGGAATCACCACTACGTTTTTTACGGTCAGCGATTTAGCGGTCTGGGCTGCCAGGACGATGTTTTTATTGTTCGGCAGAATGATGACCTTATCCGTGGGTAAATTCTCAAATGCGTTGAGAATTTCCTCGGTTGATGGGTTCATGGTTTGACCGCCTTCAACGATCGCGTTTGCATTCAGGCTGGCAAATATTCTCGAAATCCCACTGCCAGGCGAGACAGCCACCACCGCGACCTGTCCGGGTTCGACCGGGGGGAGTTGAATTTTTCCGCCCTTAGCACCTTCGATGTCTTCCATCTGAGCGATCAGGTTTTCAATTTGGACTTTGGTAATTGTCCCTAAAGACATGGTGTAATCAATGGGCAAATACCGGTTTTCGGTCGGAACATGAATATGCATGCGGTACATACCGTCGCCTTCGCCGACTTGAATCGAAGTCCCCATTTTGGTCAATTCTTCATAAAAACTTTCCAGATTCAGCGGTTCGCTTGGACGAAAATCGACCACGACTTCGTAATCCTGTCCTTCTTCGACCGCTTCCATGGTTTCTTCAAGGTTCATCATGGAAAGCGGCTGAACCGCCGCGACCGCGGTCTCCAGCGATTGGCCTTTAATGTAACGCAGCATTCCCTCAAAGATGATAAATAAACCCTTGCCGCCAGAATCGACCACACCGGCCTGTTTGAGGATGGGCAATAATTCCGGGGTATGTTTGACCGATTCATCCGCCGCGTTGACCACAACTTCCAGCAAACTTTCAAAATTCTGAGGCGCGCGGACGGCTTCTTCAGCAGCGGCCGCGAGATCTTTGGCAACCGTCAAAATTGTGCCTTCAACCGGGCGCACAACACCTTTGTATGCGGTGTTTTTCGCTTCTGTCAGCGCGTGCGCAAACAGGGTCGTGTCAATTGTCTCGAGATTATCCAGCGCGCGGGAAAAGCCGCGCCATAGCTGCGAGAGGATCACGCCGGAATTCCCGCGGGCGCCCATCAGCGCTCCCTGGGCAATGCCGTGAGCCATTTTTCCAATGTTTCTCTCACCGGACTGGGCTATTTCGTTATAGGCTGCCTGTAAGGTGAGCAGCATGTTTGTGCCGGTGTCGCCGTCTGGAACGGGAAAAACGTTTAAGGAATTGACGATTTGCTGGTTGGTTTTTAGCCAGGCCAGACTTGCTTCGATCAGCGCTTTGAATCCCTGTCCGTCAAGTTGATTCCCCTGAAAAACCTTTTCTCGATCAATGGATGTGGAAAATAACATGTCGTTACTCATTGGGCTCCAAAATGACGTTTAATCTGGATCGCTGATGCGCAGTCCGCGAACGTGGATGTTCACGCTGTTCACTGGCAACCCGATGGATTTTTCAACTTTATAACGGACATTGTCAGCGACACTGGATGAGACCGATTTGATTCGGACTCCGTACTCAACGATGATGTGCAGGTCAATATTCAATTTACCCTTATCGAAGCTGACATCAACCCCGAGCATTGGGTCTTTAACCAGAACCTGTGAAATCCCTTCTGCCAGGTTTTTGGCTGCCAGACCGACCACTCCGTAGGATTCCAGCGTCGCCTGGTAGGCGATGGTTGCGATTGCGCGGTGCGAGATATAAATATTTCCAATGGAATTTTGCGTTTCAGTCATTGCGATCCCGTCCTTCTTAGTTAAAACGTCTCTTCTTGAAAAAAGATACGCTCTGTGGTAAAATCTTTCGCTGTTGCTTGAAAGCCTGAATTGAAATTGCTACGGCTTGCGTAATTATAGTCGGGAAAGGAAATACTACAATGGCGAAATGTGAATTTTGCGGAAAATCGACCACTTTTGGGCATAATGTCAGCTTCTCCATGCGCGCGACCAACCGCGTGTTCCGGCCGAACCTGCAGAAAGTTTCTATTATGGTGAACGGTCGTAAAGTTCAGAAGGTGCTTTGCGCAAAATGCATCCGTACAATGGCAAAGACTGCCTGATTCAATCCCCGGACCTTGTAACCAGAGCCGCAGGAAAAACCTGCGGTTTTCTTTTTTTACCAGGCGTTTCGCAGTGCCTGAATACCCGCGGCAATTCCGCCAGGGTGCTTGAATACGGATGTCGCCGCAACAAAACAATTCGCGCCGGCTTCTGCGCAGGCTGGAAGCGTGTCAGCGCTGATGCCGCCGTCTACCTCGATCAATGGCTGGACATTGAACTTTGCGCACATCTCGCGAATGGATTGAATGCGGCCCGGCGTTTGCGGAATAAAATTCTGGCCTGAAAAGCCGGGGTTTACACTCATCACCAGCGCGAAATCAATCGTCGGTATCACTGCTTCGATGGCTGATACTGCCGTGCCTGGATTAAGGACAATTCCGGCTTTTACATTGGATGCTTGAATGGACTGCAGGGTGCGGTGAATATTGGGGTTGCCTTCGATGTGGACGGAGATCCAGTCAGCGCCAGCTTGAATAAAATCCCGAATGTAGCGCTCTGGTTTCTCAATCATCAGATGGCAATCCAACGGCAGGGTGGTTAATTTTCGGACCGTTTCCACGATAAACGGGCCCATGGTGATGTTGGGGACAAAGTGTCCGTCCATTACATCCACGTGGATCCAGTCTCCGCCGGCGTCTTCAACCGCGCGGATCTCTCTTTCCAGATTTGCAAAATTCGCGGAAAGGATGGAGACCGAGAGGAAAAAACGTTTCGAGGTTTTCATCTGCCTAACAGTGAAAATCCGACATACAGCCAGAAGGGGATGAGACCGCCGACCGCAAGGGTGGCGATTAATGCCAGGGTGATCGTTTTCCAGTCCATAGATGGCACCGGCTCTTCAGCGCTTTCTGGTAAAAGGGTGGGTGCGGCTGCCGGCGGAATCGCATCTGCCCGGACAGCAGGTTTGGTTTTTACCGGCTGGGGTTCGGTGCGCTGCGGAAGAACCGGGCCAAGGGGCGGGATGTTGGAACTGTAAGCATCCGCGATCTGGCTGAAGCTTACCAGTACCCGTCCCAGTTGATCGGCGGTTCGGTAGCGAGCGCCGGGTTCTTTCCGCAGCACTTTGAGCATGATTTGTTCCAAAGCGGGCGGAATCGCGGGGTTTAACTGGCGCGGCGGAATCGGCATCACATCCCGGTGGCATCTGGCTAATTCAACCGGATCTGTGGATGTGAAGGGAAGCTGACCGGTGAGCATTTCATAAAGGATGACTCCCAGCGAATAAACATCAGAAGCCTGGGAAGGCGCTGCACCTGAAGCAATTTCCGGGGCAAAATACTGCGGTGATCCCCAGACGACTTCGTGCTGTTCTTCAGGTTGAATGGTCGAAAGAGCCCGGGCGATACCGAAATCGGTGACTTTTAGGCGTGAGTCCGGCGTGACCAGCATGTTATGGGGTTTGACATCGCAGTGGATCAGGCCCGCGCGATGCGCGTAGCCAATTCCAGCACAGGCCTGGACGATAAGCGGAATGGCTTCATCCAGCGTCATCGCCCCTTTTTTCTTGAGTATGGTTTTAAGGTCAGTACCGGGAATATACTCCATCACGATGAAGAGCTTGCCGTCATCGTATCCGAAATCATGCACGGTAACAATATTCGGGTGCGACAGGTTGGCGGCTGCCAGGGCTTCCTGTCGAAAACGCTCGCGGAAATCCACATTTTGGGAATAATTCTGCCGCAGTACTTTAACAGCCACCGAGCGTTCCAGCAGAATGTCCCTTGCCCGAAAAACCAGGGCCATTCCGCCGCTGCCCAGGGTTTGCAGAATTTGATACCTTTTTCCAAGGATGGTCGCGGAATGATTTGTTTCCATGCAAGAAAATTATAACATAGGCGTACTTTCTGCCCGGGTACTGGAAAGAGGAACCCTTGATATAATTACCCGGGAGCCTGAGCGATGAAAACTATCCATAAAACGCTGAAAAACAATCCGCTGTATGTGCTGCTGGCGTTTATCCCAGCGGCGCTGGCGACCCAGCTTGTCGGGGGGCCGTCGTTATTAATTTTTATTTTTTCCTGCCTGGCTTTAATCCCCCTGGCTGGCCTGATTGGTCAGGCGACCGAAGCTCTGGCTGGTTATCTGGGGCCAAAACTTGGCGGTTTGTTGAATGCCACTCTTGGGAACGCGGCGGAATTAATCATTACTCTGGTCGCCATTCGGGAAGGGCTGCTTGATCTGGTGAAGGCGTCTATTACCGGATCCATCATCGGAAATTTGCTGCTGGTGATGGGTTTTTCCATGCTGCTCGGGGGCGTTAAAAATGGGGTTCAAAAGTTTGACCAAAAACAGGCGTCAAATCACTCGATCTTATTGACCATTTCTGTCCTGGCGCTGGTGGTTCCAACGATTTTTAGCAAATCGATTGGGCCGGAACACTCGATCGGGGTCGAGTCGTTGAGCCTGGGCGTCGCCGGGGTCATGATCCTTTTGTACGCGCTGGGAATCCTCTACAGCATCAAACATCAAAGTTCTCCGCTGGGATATTCTCCCCACCCGGTTGGCAAGAGTGGACACCAGGCGATGTCTGTCAAAGGCGCAATTGCGCTTCTGGCGGTTTCCACGGCGGGTGTGGTGTGGTTGAGCGAATTACTGGTTGGAGAAGTGGAGCAGGTCGTTGCCGGGCTGGGATTGTCTGAATTTTTCCTCGGGATAATCCTGATCCCCGTGATTGGAAATGTCGCCGAGCATCTGGTAGCAGTTCAGGTCGCCAGAAGAAATCAAATGGATTTATCCGTTGAAATTGCTGTTTCCTCCAGTTTGCAAATCGCGCTGTTTGTTGCCCCGCTCCTGGTTTTCATCAGCCTGTTCATGGGTAACCCGCTAACACTGATTTTCAACTCATTTGAGTTAATCGCCCTGGGCGCCAGCATCCTTATCGCTGTTCTTGTCTCGCTGGATGGTGAATCGAACTGGTTAGAGGGTGCGGCGTTGCTGACAGTCTACCTGATCTTTGGGCTGGCGTTTTTCTTGCTGCCTGCGTAGGGATCTATGAACCAATTTTTTCGAGATCGAAGGGTTTTAATAGGGGCCGGGATAATCTTTATCCTTCTTAGCGCGTATTTCGCGGTTTTCCTTGTGATCCTGTCAGGTGGAAAAGATTTCAGCCAGGAGCGTCCAACAGCGGTTTTGGTAATATTGCCCGCCCCGACCGCGACGCCTACGCCCAATCCACTGGTGACCCCGACTCCCGGCACATCTGTGGTTGACCCGAGCGGGATAAAAATCGGCGATTACGTCCAGATTAAAGGCACAGACGGTAGCGGGTTGAACATACGTTCAGGCGCCGGGGTGAATTATTCACCAAATTTTGTGGGGCTGGACGCGGAAGTGTTTCTGGTCACGGACGGGCCGATAGAAGCGGACGGCTATTATTGGTGGCTGCTGGTAGCACCGTATGATAAAAACCGCAACGGGTGGGCTGCATCAAATTTCTTGAGCATCATTTCGAATCAATAGAGAGAAGTATGGACTCATTAAGACCTCTGAAGATCAGTGCAAATCGAAATTTGCGCCTTGTATCCATCTCGTGGAACGACGGTCATTTGAGCGAATATCCTTTCTGGCTGCTTCGCGCTGCCTGTCCGTGCGCCTCCTGCCGTGGCGGGCACGAAAAGATGAGCCCCGAACCAGACCCGGCGGTCTTCAATGCCCCGCGGGATGAAAACCAAACCAACCAGATGGCGCGGATTGAACAGGTTGGGGGATATGCGGTCAATATTGAATGGCAGGACGGCCACCGTTACGGTATCTATACCTGGAGTTACCTGAGGAAACTTTGTCCCTGCGCGCATTGTCAGGGTACTTAATCTAATCCGTTAATCGTTGAATCGCCAGGATGGTCAAGTCATCGGATGGCGGCTCTCCGGCCCGGAATTCATCTAAATTTTTTTCGAGAATTTCAAGAAGCCTGCAAACGCCTTTGCTGCCGTTCTTCTTAATAATTTGCGCCAGACGTTCGTCTCCGAAGGTGTCGTTTTTAGGCGAAAAACTTTCGGTGACGCCATCTGTGTACAACAGCAATAAATCACCCGGACGCAGGGTTGTTTTATCGTCTTGAAGGGTGATGCGCTCCATGACACCCAGCGCCATCCCTCCCCTGTCTAGTTTCTCAATATTTTTCTGGTCGGCGCGGTATAGATATGGCCGGTTGTGCCCTGCGTTGGCAAAAACCATTTCTCCGGTCGATAGACGAATTACCCCGTAAAAGAGGGTTACAAACATGGTGTTTTGCTCATCAAAAATCAGCGCGTGATTGACCCGGTTCAGCACCCGGCTGGGAGATTTGTTTGCTGCTGCTACAGAGCGCAGCAGGGTGCGGGTCACGGTCATATAAAGCGCGGCGGGCATTCCCTTATCTGACACGTCCGCGATGGCAACACCGATGTAATCTTTATCAACCGGGAACACATCGTAAAAATCTCCGCCCACCTCCCTGGCTGTCTGCCAGCGAATATCAATTGCCCAGCCGGAATAATCGGGCAGTTTCTTTGGGAGAAAGGTGCGCTGGATTTCCCTGGCTAGTTGGAATTCTTTTTCCAGCCTTTCCCGTCCAACCATTTCCTGGTTTAATTTTTCGTTCTGGATGGCAAGCGCGATCTGCTGGGCGACACCGGTCATGATTTCGATCCGGCGGTCGCGAAATTCGGGATTCACCCCGCTTTCCCGGGTTACCAGCACACCGAAGACCTCGCCTTTTACGGATAACGGGAAACCCATGATCTCCCCGCTTTGCGCGCTTTCAGTGACCCGATTTCTTTCAATGTCATTCAAAATGGTCAGGAAGCGAGCCGGAATTTGAGTTATCGATTCGCAAATCAGGGCTTGATCCCGGGTTGTGATATTGTCCAGAAGCTCAAATTCCCCATGGCTGAAGGTCATGGAAAGAATCTCGTTTTCGATAGCGCGTGAACCGCAATACGCCTTGACCGGTGAATAAATATTTTTTCCGCTGTCCAGCAGGTAAATGATGCAAGTGTCAATGCCCACCAGGATGGGCATTAAATTCACAATGGTGTCAAGGATATCATCGAGTTCTTTCTGGCTGACAACAGCTTGAGCCACCTGCAAGAGCACGGCTGTCACATACGCGTCTTCCTGCCTGGCTTCGAGTAGTTTGATGTTCTCAACTGCGATCGCGGTTTGATGAGCGATGCCCTGCAGGATTGATAGCGTTTGCTCGGTAAATCCAGAGTTATTCGAAATGGGGCCGTCATCCTGGTGCCCTACCAGCATCGCCCCAAGCAGTTCACCGCGGGCGGCGAGCGGGAGGAGGATCACCGTGCCGGGGCGCACACCATCCATGCAGGCTTCAGGCAGCCCCAGTTCTGATTCGGGATCGTTAACCAGGATGGGTGATTTCAACTGGGTTAAGAGCTCAAAAGCCCTTGATCGTGCCCGCAGGTAGGTGGTGCCGGTCAGCGGGGCTGGCAGACCGTACACGGCCTGGATGGTAAATTCCCGGGCAGCTTCATCGCATAGAAAAATGGCGCATTTTTTCACCCCGATTAATAACGGGGTGATTCTGGCCATGGTGGCCAGCAGATCTTCAATATTCGAGGTGGACTGGCTGGCTTCCGCGACCTGCAGCAGAACGGCCGAAGTCCAGGCTTCCTGCTGGGCTTCAGCGTACAGGCGCGCGTTCTGGATGGCGACCGCCGCGTAGGAGGCAAATGTGGCGGTCATGCGTTTTGCCTCTGAGCCGTAGCGGCCTGGTGTGGAGTGGGCGAGGGTGATGGCGCCTAAGACCTGGTCGCCGGCTCTTAAAGGAGCTGCCAGTGAAGAATAATCCTCCGGAAAATTGCCGGCGATCCCTAGAGGCCCTACCGGGTCGCCCGGCTGCCGGATGACTGGTTCGTCAGAATACAGAGCTTCTTCAAGCCAGTCGCGCGCCAGGGGGAACTCGCTGCGCGCCTGAATAACCTTGTCGCTTTTTGCGCCGCGCGCTGCAGCCAGCCGCAGGGATTGATCGCCGCGCTGACCTTTCTCTAAGGGTTGATCCAGCAGCCAGATGGCTGAAATCTCGCAGGGAAGGTTCTTTTCCAGCTGCTGCAAAATCATATCCAGGAGCGTGTCCAGCGGGACGTTGGCGGAGATTTGCGTGGCCACGTCGCGGAAGGATTCCGCGACCTGCCTGCGCCACAGCTCGGAGGTATACATACTGGCATTGTGCATCGCCACCGCGATGGACGCGCTCAAGGCTTCCAGAAGATCCACATCATTGTGACTGAACGCATTAATCTGTGTGCTTTGGATATCCAGCACCCCTTGAATTTCATTACCAAATACGAGCGGGATCGCCAGCTCAGAGCGCGTATCATCGGGTGGTAAATTGTCCGATTGATAATATGGGTCGTTGCTGACGTCATTGGCAAGATATGTTTTTCCTTCTCGCCCTACATAAGCGACAATTCCGCGGGGCGCATCCAGTTCAAAAGCCACCTGCGCCTGATAGAACCGCTGGTCTTCGATGCCGCAGCCCGCGCGGTAAAAAATCTTCCGACGGCCCGCGTGGACGGTAAACAGATGAACATACGGAAAACCAAATTGTCGGTGAATGACATTGACCACTTCAGAAAGAAGCGGATCGATTTCGAGGATCGAATTGACCTTGCGGCTGACTTCGTAGACAGCGCGGATTTGATCTGCCTTTCGAGCCAGGTCTGAATATAACCGGGTGCCTTCAACCGCAAGCGCGATCGTGTCGGCTAAGGATCGGAGGACCAGCAGATCATTTTCGTGGAAACCGTCATTTTGGTCGGATTGCACATCCAGAACGCCCAGGACTCGATTTTCGACTTTCAGGGGAATGGCGATTTCCGCTTTTGTGTCAGGCAAATCCGGCAGCGGTCGAAAATCCGGGTCGCTGATAACATTCTGGGATAGGTGTTCTTCCCCGCTCAGGGCAGCCTTCCCAATAATTCCCTGGCCTGGTGATACCCGGTAACTCGCCACCGTCTTTTGCCGCTGGTACGAATCCGCGCTGGCGCGAAAATGAAGATCTGCGGCTTCATTCTCCCAGGTGAACAAAGCGACATAATAATAGTTAAATGATTTTTGAATCAGCCCCGTCACTCGGTAAGCCAGCTTGTCAATATCAACTTCGTTGGCGATCTGGGAACTGACTGTTCGAACCAGCAGCAGTTGTTCATAGCGCCAGTTTTTCAAAGCCACCTGGCGGTTGATCTGTAAGGCGAGCGCGGCGTGAGCAGCCAGCCCCTCCAGGAATGTGATTTCATCTTTATCGAATGGCGGACCTTCCGGCCGGCTTACCTGTAAAACCCCTAAAAGAAAATCCTGGGTAACCATTGGGAAAACAGCGCAGCGCACCTGATTCTCCACGCGCTCCATTTCAACCTTCCGGTTGACAGCGGCCGCCTGAGCAAGAGCGGGTACATCCGGCTGCGACAGCAGATCGACGGCAGGTTCACCCGGCAAAGGGAAAAACGGGCTCTTTAGCCAGGCGCGAACATCCGCGCCAAGGAGTTGCTGGATGGTCTGGCTGATTAATGCGACCTGGGCAGCCGCGTTGGGTTGTGAAAGCAGCTGCTCTCCAAGTCGAATATATTGTTTCCAATCCGGTTCGGCTGCCAGATGTGCCAGTCGCATATTTATTTCGCCAAATACTTAACCAGTTTCACCTGGTTCATGTTGTCCTGGATGGTAAATTCGACTTCATCCATCCATTTTTGCATGATAAATAGACCCAGTCCATGCGCTGCTCTTTTCGAAAGCGGCGCTTTGGTATTCGGTTTCGCAACCTTTGTGGGATTAAAAACCTGACCATTATCTCGCAGGATGATGGTCAGGCGGTCAGGTTCTATCTGATAGGTGAACTCAATTTCACCGCGATTTTCACCGCCATAGGCATGTTCGATGATATTGGAACACGCTTCGTCGATGGAAGTCTCAATCTTATAGATTTCGCAATCGTCAAAACCGGTTTCCGCAGCGATTTTTCGGACCAGCGCGGCAATTTTTTGCAGGCTGTCGTAGCTACCAGGAAAAACCGTTGTGGGCATAATCTCGTGATGCTAGAAATTTCCGACGGCTGTTAAAACGTCTTCGTAAATTTCAAATAATTCCGTGAAACCGGCCAGTTCCAGTGCAGCCAGAATATTTTTTGGCAGCGCTGCCAGATATACTTCCCCGCGGTTGTAGCGTTTGCAATTTTTCTGGGCTGAGATCAGGACGCGTAAACCGGCGCTGGACATAAATTCAAGTTCGCTCATATCAATGACCAGGCGGTAATGCCCTTCGTCCATTATTTTGTTCAAGGCATCTGCGAATTGAGGAGCTGCAGCGCTGTCTAACCTGCCTTTTGGTTTAATCAGGTAACAGCGTTTGTATTGAACGGTTGAGATTTCCATGGTTTCTCCTCCCAAAAGGGTTGATTCGAGGGACGATTTATTATATCACGCACACCAGAGTTGGTTCTTTAGCCAGCTGAATTATTTCCTTGGCGCTATTTCCAAACGGATATTATCAATTAAACGAGTTTTCCCAAAAAATACTGCCAGGGAAATCAGGGCATCCTTCTTGATGACCCTTAATTCTTCTAAGGTATCCGCATCGGCAATTGAAACATATTGTATCGAGGCAAGCGGTTCCGTCTGGATTTCAGTTTCAATTTGTTTGCGAAGGATGTCCGCGTTACGCTCGCCTTCGTCGAATCGCCTGCGCGCATTCTGCAGCGCGCGGTATAGCACCGGCGCGGCTTTTCGCTCTTCAGCGTTGAGATACACATTTCTGCTGGACATTGCCAGCCCGTCGCTCTCACGCGCTGTGGGGCAGACGATCATATCCAGTGGAAAGTTTAAATCACGAATCATCTGCTGAATAACACGCACCTGCTGGGCATCTTTTTGCCCAAAATAAACCCGGTCTGGTTGAACGCAATTAAATAATTTCGCCACGATGGTGGCGACACCGCGGAAATGCCCGGGGCGCATTTTTCCTTCTAACGGGGCAGCAACTTTTTCGACCGAAATCCAGGTTTGGTAATCCTCCGGGTACATGGTCAGATTATCCGGAGTCCAGATGATATCAACCGGCACCTCGGATAGAAACCGTTGATCACGTTCTAGGTCGCGCGGGTAGCGGGAAAAATCTTCGTTGGGGCCAAACTGGGATGGATTGACGAAAATACTCACTACAACGGATGCGCAAGCCTGTCTCGCTGCCCGGGCGAGCGACAAATGGCCTTCATGAAGATATCCCATGGTCGGAACAAAACCGACAGGGCGGGGAAGTTCCCGAACCGCTTCTCTCAGGGTTGAAATGTCTTTAATTACCTGCATGTTAACCTCTTTGCTGGAAATTAACAGCAGCCTGGATTAGCTGCCATAAAAGGCGATTATAGTGCATCTCGACTCCCAGCGATTTGCCAATTCGCACCAGATACCCATTGATCGCGTCAATTTCTGTCCTGCGGCCGCGGTCCAGGTCTTGCAGCATGGACGAGCGGTTTTCGGAGGTGGCGGTGCAGATTTCCTCGATCAGTCCCTGTATATCTTTATCGGGCAGCTGGATGTGCGCTGCCCGGGCTGCTGATTCACCTTCCTTGACAACCTGCTTGATGATTTCCCCGACCGCGAGATTGTCCTTCAGGGCACCGTTGGGAACTTTCAGCAGCGCGGTGAGCGGATTAATCGCGGCATTGACGATCGCTTTTTGCCACAGCAATCCCGGAAGATTCACTTCCCATTCAACCTGGATGCCGCTTTTGGTCATCAAACTGGCAAGCGGTTTGAGCCATTCCACTTCCGGAAAAATTACCCGTCCCGGACCTGACCGGGAAACCACCGCGGCAGACTGCAGGGTTGCGCCTGTCAGACATACCCCGGCGCTGCATGGGGCTCCTTTCAGGAGGGAGGAAAGGATTTCTAGATTGCCCAGCCCGTTTTGCAGTGTCAGATACCCCTGACGGGCTGGGGCAAGCCGGGCAATGGCTCTGGCGTACGCTTCGGTTTGCCAGCTCTTCACCAGGATCAGGCAGTAATCAAACGGGGGAGGATCTTCCTGGAGTGTAAAGACCGGGACCTCTATCGAGGTCGAAGCGTTCTCATCGATCAGTAGGGTAACACCTTTTGACCTGATGCGGTCGACCGCCGCCGGCCAGTCCTCAAGCAAATAAACCATACCGCCGGCGCGGTTCAGCAGCACAGCGAACAGGCTGCCCAGCGCCCCGGCACCGGCGATTAAGACCGTTGGATTATTCATTCATCAGGCTCAGAAATGCCTGCCATTCTTCTTCAGGCATCGAGGTGGCATTTTCTGCGGCCGGGAATGTACCGCCGCGGACATCGTTGATATATTCCTGTAATGCCTGCAAAATAAGCGGATAGAGATCGAGATATTTTTTCACAAATTTCAATTTGGGTCGATTGAAAAGCCCGAGCAAATCATGATAGACCAGAACCTGTCCATCACATCCGGCGCCGGCCCCAATTCCGATGGTCGGGATTTTAAGCCGGTCTGAAATATAACCGGCGAGCTGCGCGGGAACCATTTCAAGAACAATGCTGAAACAGCCGCTGTCCTCCAATATCAGGGCATCCTCAAGCAGCTGGCGGGCTGCGGCGGCTGATTTTCCCTGAAGGCGAAAACCGCCCAGCTGGTTCACGCTCTGTGGAGTCAAACCGATATGTCCCATCACAGGGATGCCGGCTTCCACAATGGCGCGGATTGACTCGGCGCGCTGACGGCCGCCTTCTAGTTTGACCGCGTCCATTCCGCCTTCCTGGATCAACCTGCCGGCGTTGGTTAAAGCCTGCTCTTTAGAAATCTGATAGGACATAAAAGGCAGGTCGCCAACGAGCAGGGCGGTTTCAACTGACCTTGCGACCGAACGACAGTGTAAGAGCATATCCTCCATCGTCACCGGCAGGGTGGTCTGGTATCCCAGCATCACCATGCCAAGGGAATCGCCAACTAAAATCATGTCAACCCCGGCCGCGTCCGTCAGCGCAGCTGAAGAAGCGTCGTAGGCGGTTAACATGGTGATGGGGATCTGACTGTCCGCTTTTTTCTGGATAGATACTATTGTGTTTTTTTTGCTCTGGTTTGGTGCTGTGGACATATTCTACCTGTTTGTGGTATTATCTCATAAATGAGCCGCCTCTTCAATGAACTTAAAACCCGGGGCGAGATAAACTGTTATCCAGCACTGGCGCTCATTCGCCGCCCCATTCCATGAAGGATACTATGAGCGGAAAGAAATCTGCGCAAAATGTTATTGAAGCCTATAACCGCCGGCAAAAGATGATGCCGATGATCATCTGGGGATTGGCCGGACTGCTGGTACTGGTAGGGGTCATCATTCTGGTAATCTGGCTGACAGGTTCCAACGGACCGCTCAGCGGAATTTTTGCCACACGCACACCGACGCCAACGGTTACCTTTACTCCTTCTCCAGTACCGCCAACCCATACGCCTTCGCTTACCCCGACCATTACCGATACGCCCACGCCCAGCGCCACCAACACGCCGTCTGGTCCTTTTGAAGTGGAAATTAAGAGCGGTGATACCTGTTTCGATCTGGCGGCAAAATACAACGCGGATCTCCAGGTGTTATTAAAGTTAAATAATTTCCCTGCCGGGCAGTGTCCCATCAAGCCCGGAGACAAAATATTAATCCCTGCCCCTGGGCAAAAGTTGCCCACGCCGACAGAATTACCCACAAACCTGCCGCGCGGCACCCGCATAACCTACACCGTTCAATCGGGTGACAGCCTGGACCTGATCGCCCAAAAGTTTAATTCCACTGTGGATGCGATCCTGGCGGCCAATCCGACCAAGATTAAGACCAAGAACGATATCCTCTATGTCGGCATCGAACTGGTAGTTCCTGTTAACCTGGTTACCCCGACACCGACGCGCGCCAATACTTCGACCCCAAGTGGTCCCACTTCAACCCCAGCGCCGGCCACAGCCACAGCAACGCCGTAAACGAAAAAATCCCCGGGGTGTCCTCGGGGATTACTTTTCAAGGTGAACCATGGTGCAAAGTTTTCTCAAACGCTTCTGGCCGGTGGTGGTTTTGCTGGCCGCCCTGCTGTTCGTCTTCGTTATCTATCTTCTTTTACGTTCAAACGCTGAAAGGAATTCCTCACCGGATCAAATTGGATCTGGCGGCCCGGTCGTTTTTCAGTTTGGGTTTAATCCCGATCCGATCCTGCTGGCAGAAAAAACCACCATCCAACCGGAAGTTTCTTTCCGCTGGATCATTGAAGATGGAAGTGCTTATTTCTTGCCTGTTAATGGTTTCCGGGTGGGCGAAACTTACCGGCTGGATATTGCTCCCGGTCAAATTGGGGTAAACGGGGAGCGTTTGAATGCCGCCGTGCAGCGGGAATTTTCTGTCCGACCTTCCCGGATAGCATTTTTACGAATTGAAAATCAAGACCTGAATCTGCTGGTCACTGACCAGGCTGGTTCCACGATAACCCCGCTGACTGAAGGCGGCGGTTTGTATGATTTTGATGTTTCCACGGACGGCGGGCGAATTGTGTACAGCCGCATCAATGCGCAGGGCGGATACGATCTCTGGATGATAAACCTTGATAAAAAAGGCGAAAACCAACCTGCGCTGCTGGTCGATTGCGGGCAAGAGGTGTGCATCAACCCGGCTTTTAATCCCACAGACCGCTGGGTGGCTTATACGCGGATGGACCAGGTGCAATTTTCTGGAAACACCGGCATTGGCGAAATCTGGACGGTTAATACAGTTTCTAAGGAAACCGCGGCTTTATATCAATCGCCGGGCATTCTGGGTGTGAACCCGCAGTGGGCGCCAGACAACAGCGCATTGTCTTTTTATGATCATGTTCGTTCTGGGATCCACATTATCAAGCTTATCAACGGGGAACAATTCTTTCTGGCGACCAGTCAGCCCACCGCTATGGCATGGATGCCGGACGCGAGCGAGTTTTTTTACAGTGATCAGGATACAGCGGAGCAACTTCCCGTCGAAGTCTTTATTCGAGGCCGCCTGGATAAATCCCAGCCATCGGTAATTGGCGAACATATGGACCGCGCTTTTGACCTCGGGACGCCCGTAATATCACCCAAAGGAGATTTGCTGGCCGCTGGCGTTCGGCTGGTAGAAGGACCGCCGGTTTATCAGCTCTGGCTTTTCGACCTGGAGGGCCGCCAGCAGAAAGCCGTAACCGCCGATTTTACTTACACTCACGGCTGGTATTCATGGGCTCCGGATGGAAGCGCGCTGGTGTATCAGCGCTACAAACTGGGCAGCGCAGAGAATAAACCCGAGGTGGTGGTATGGGATCTGGCGACCGGTCAGGAAAAGGTCATTGCGACCAGCGCGGGTTTCCCCACCTGGCTTCCCTGATTACGCGCTAAGTTTTTTTACAGCCCAGCGGGCGTGACTGGAGAGGGTTTCATCCGGGTCTTGTTCAAAAGACATCAACAACGGGATTAAACTGACGTCTGACGAATTGCCCGCTGCGGTTATTGCGTTGCGCAGCAGCCCGCGCAGTCTTGCCCGTTCAACCGGGGTGGGTTTAAACCGCTGCTTGAACACTTCGGGGGTCAGTTGAAGCAGTTCGCGCAAAGGCAGGCTTTGAGGCAGCCTTAACGATTGCGAGACCATTTCGGCTGTTTTTCGGTTCCACGGACAGACAATCTGGCAAATGTCGCATCCGAAGACCCAGTTTCCGAGCCGCTCTCTCAAAGCGATCGGGATTTCTCCACGTTTTTCGATCGTCAGGTATGCAAGACAGCGGGACGAGTCCAGCGTCCGGTCAGGCAGAATGCACTCGCCCGGGCAGGCTTGGACGCATCGCTGACAGGTTCCGCAGCGGTCGAACAGCAATGGCTGATCTGGAGGCAGCCAGATGTCCATGAAAACCTCAACCAGTAAAAAGAACGAACCCCATTGAGGGTGGATGAGGCAGCCGTTCTTACCGATCCAACCCAAACCTGCTCGGGCGGCGATTTCCCGCTCCAGGATGGGACTGCTGTCTGTGAAAATTTTATAGGCAAAAGATACGTTCTGCGTTTGCTGAACTCGGTTCATTAACTGGCTGCAACGTTCCGGCAGCAGCCGGTGATAGTCCTCCTGCAGCGCGTAGGCGGCGATGCGGCCCTCACTGGCAGGAACATGCGCAGCGAAAACATGCGGACGGTAGGGATAACCTAAAACCAGAATGGAACGGCAATTTTCCATCAACCTGGCGGGGTTTTTTCGCAGCGCGAGCGCTTTTTCAGCCGCGAGGTAGGCCATCTCGGCATGATAGCCGGACTCGATCCAGCGGGCAAAGCGATCAAAATGCAGGGGCTCATCCGGCGCGCTTATCCCGGCTAGCAAAAAGCCGAGACCCGCTGCCTCGGCTTTTACTGCATCTTTGATCCTCTGAGCCTGCGCCAGATCCATGGCGTGATGTTACTGGCTGACCCGGAATTCAATCCAGACCGATTCACCAAACAGACGCCCCTGATCGTTCATCATCTTCCAGTAGCTCCGGGATGTGCCGGGAGCGTTCGGGGCGGTAAATTCCATGAACAATTCGATTGTTTCGTTCGGTTTGACGTCTTGGCCGATCGCGATTTCATTCGCCTTTCCTAATGGCCCTTCCAGATAAATTAATTTGTAGAATTTGTTCCAGGTAGTTGATCCGGTATTTTTAATCACCCATTTTTTCTTGACCGTTTCACCAGGCTTATAAGTTTTATCATCTTTGGGGTCTTCATCCACAAGCGCGTAATTATCTGCGCTGGCTGTTGGAGCAAGGGTAAAAGCCAGGGTGGGGACGGCGACCGTAGCGGTCGCGCCGCCTTCCAGGGTCGGGGAAGGGGTAACCGTCGGTGTTTGCGTCATGGTGGGCGAAGGGGTGATGGTGGCGGACGGCGTCAACGCGACCACGCGGGTGAGCTCCGCGGCAACAGTCTGAGCGATTTCAGTTTTTTTCTGATTCGGATCAATCGTTGGGGTTGGTGCGACTCGCGCGCCGCAGCCGCTCAAGAATATACTCACTGCGCTGATTAAAATTACCAGGACGGTAAGGCTTCGTTTCATAAACGCGATCTCCTGTCAGGGATTGTACCTCAAGATTGCAGACAAACTGCAATTGTCAATCCACCACGAGGCTTTGTCAAGGGAAAGTTAAGTGGATGCTTAATTATTTCCCAGCCATAATTTTGGGTTATATTTCACCGGCGGTTCAAAGCGGAATCCTTTTTCACCTTGAAACACCAGGAAACTGATCGCGCCGGGATGGATTTCAACCAGGGTTGTATATCGGTTCTCTTCGTAATCAATCGTAACTTCATACTGGCCGGAAGGCAGATCAGCGATCACAAAATTTTCACGGTAATAATCATCACTGACAACCACCGAGCCCGCATACGTTCTGGCTGAATAGCGTTTGCCTGTTTCAATGTTTTTCGCGGTAATAACCTGTCCTATTATCGGGTTTCCGTCTGTCTTAAATGCGCGACCTGCCAAAACGCCCCAGCCGACCGGGGGAGCCAGCCACAGCTCCGGATTCCGGGTTGAAAAAAATCGTTTTGTGTCCTCTATCCGCACTTCCAGATGCAAGTGAGGCCCGGTTGAATGTCCGGTGTTGCCCACCGCGCCGATCACATCACCGGCTTGCACGCGCTGACCGGGAACAACATCAACGCGGTCAAGATGGCCGTAAACGGTCGTTAACTGGCGGCCGTTGTAGCCGAAATCATGCTTAATTGCCACAGCCTGCCCGTAAGGGTCATTCAGATCCTCAATACCCTGAGAAAAGCCATACCCCGCCCAGATCACCCTGCCCGGACCAACTGCCAGAACTGGAGATCCAAGCGGCGCGTCAATATCAATTCCGGTGTGAATGATATCGCGGCCGGGGAAAAAATCTCCGTAGCGGTAATCTGCGAGCGGCCAGTTTACCTCATTAACCGCAATCGGCCGGATGAAATAAAAATGATCGTGCGGCCCCAGGGCGAATGGAACATCATACAGCGGCGGCCTCCAGATCGAGACCTTTTCTGGTAACGGAGTCGGAAAGGTGATTTTAAGAGGCTGACTGGCTTTCTCGATAATAACTGGCAGCAACGGGTCCTTTTGAGCGGGTTGGGTCTGACTTTGGGCGGCGGGTATCTGGCTTTCTGGTGTTGTAGAAAGCGGTCGATCCTCTTCCAGAACAGTCTGGCAGGCTGTTAGAAGCAAAATAAAAATGAGCAGTACAGCGTAACGATAATTCATGGCAGAGGCGTGAGGGTCGGCCGATAGGTTGATGTGAACGTCGGCGCGGCGGTTGGAGTCGAGGTTTTGGTCGGCAAAATGGTGCGCGTACCTCTTGGCGTCGGAGAAGCGGTCGGGGTTCGCGTGGGAACGGGGGTGAATGTCCACAGCGCTTCAGGCGGATACAGCGCTTCCATAGCGGTCAACCAGTCAGGACCGGAATTGTGGACCAGCAGGTTGTATCTGGTTCCCTGGTAATAAGTTTTCCAGTTCGGCAGCGCGGGCAGCCGGCGCCAGCCAAAGCGCGACGCCAGTTCGGTGAAATCAACCCAGTAGCCATCTGGAATGGCTCCATACTTCCCGCCGTTTTCATAGGCTTCCGGATCGCCGGAGTGGCGGGCATCCAGGTCCCAGGGAGAGGATTTAAGCGGTGTTCCCTGAGACCCATCCTGGTATCTGGCACGCAGATAAATGCGCCAGTAAATCTCGCCGCCGATGTCTTCGCGGACGAGGGTCATCCAGTTGGCATACAGAGGCATTGGATTTACAGCAACCGCTCTGCCGGTATATAACCAGTTTTCGGGCTGCCCGGGGAGTGGGGGTTCAGTAATGGGTAAATATGCCGATTCCAGCGTGTCTAAAAAGTCCCAGCCAGTTTCTTGAGCCACTTCGTTGCGCAGGGCGATAAAAGCCTCATCCACTTCATCTTGCAGATAGGGATAAGGGGCGTTGACACTGGGAATCTCAACAATCCCCGCTCTCCCGTTGGGCGGCGGCGTGACCGTCAGGACCGGATTCCACAGCGTTGGCATCACCGCCGGGGATGATCCCGCCTTTTCTAGCAATTTCTCTAAATCTGCGGTCAAAGCCAAATCCAGTCCGTAAACCTCCGCGGGCATGGTTATCCCGGGCAGCCAGGATGCACCTGAACCAGGCACAAGGTAGGTTAAGACGGAGTGATCCGGGGTCTTTTGCAGGCTGAAGATCTGCTTCCCGTCGCGGCTCCAGATTGGCCAGTAACCCGGGCCTGACTCGCTGGCTTTTCCAGCAGGTTCGCCGGTATTCCAGATCCGGATGGAATAAAGTCCTTCCGCATTTCTTCCCCATGCCAGCTGGCTCCCATCTGGTGACCAGCGGGGGTGGTCTTCGGCTGCGTTGGCGGTCTGCGAAATGTTGGTAAAGCGGTCATCTACCCGATCCAGTGACGCGGTCCAGATGTCCTGTGAACCGCTGCGGGTGGAAACGAAGGCGATGATTCTGCCCGCCGGGCTCCATTGCGGAGAATAATCCGCGGCAGAATCATCGGTGAGCTGGATCGGGGGTTGGGCAAGATCATTGATGTTTTGTAAAAAAATATCCAGATTATTCTGGTTATAACTTTCATAGGCAATCCACTGACCATCGGGTGACCAGGAGGGAGAACCGTCATACTGCGGGGTGTCAGTGATCTGGGTTGTCTGCAAGGTAATCAGGTCTAAGATGTAGATATCCCAGTAACCATTTTTTCGCGACGCGTAAGCCAACCGGCGGCCGTCAGGGCTGACGGCAGGATCAATATCGTCCCAGGGCTTGTCTGTTAACCTGTGAAAAATCTGCTCCTGAAGATCCAGCGCAAAAAGATGGATGTTCGTGCCGTCTCGCATGGCGAGGATTAATCGCGATTCGCCGGCGGTTTTGTCGTTCAACGGGACAGCGGTTTGTTGACCGCCAGGCACAAGATCAGCGGGTAAAGCGGCCGTTTTTGGAGGAGGATTTATGGTTATTAGCGCTGGCGTGCCGGTATTCGAAACCAGGAGCGGAAAAACAAAGCGGTAACCAGCCAGAACAAAAAGGATAAAAAGAAATCCTGCCGCAGCGAAAACCCATTTTTTCTCCCATTTCCTGGTTGGTTCAATCGCTTCGGAAGGATCGGATATTGGTTCTGCCTGGAAGGGCGGTTTATCCTGTTCTGTCATAGGGTTATTCTAGCATCAAACAGAACGGCGCTTCCTGTCATTTGCCTTACAGCTTCAGGGGATCAATAGACGCATGGGATCGACAAGCTGAAAGACACCGCTGACCCTCCAGAAACAATACATCGCGAGCTCATCCGGTGTGGAGAGGGTTGTGTAGTGCTGCATGGAAGAGATCGGGTAATCCCGCGGCCCGATGCGCATTTCCAGGTGAAGATGCGGCTGGGAAGAATAACCGGTTGTTCCGACCACACCAATTTGCTGCCCGCAGGTGACTTGATCTCCTTTTTTTACGATTGGCAGCTGGTCAAAATGTGCGTACAGGGTGTAAAGCGATCGACTGTAGTTATCGATCGGAAAATCAGGATAGGGCGGACAGAGCAGTCGGGTTGAAGCGAGCGGTGCGGCCATCGGGGTTGGCACCGCCAGCTTTTCTTGAAGGTCCGCAGGGATTTGATCCAGACTGGTTTCGATGATCACAGCATTTCCGTAGGGGTATTTATCTTCAAGGACAGTCACAACCTTACCGGAGACAACCGCGTAGACGGGCAGCCCCAGCATCTGGTCGCGCCCTTTCCAGCGGTAGTAGGCGAAATCAACCCCGTGGTGGCCGTCATCCGTGCCCGGCACCGGGGTGATCAGCGGATTCTTAAAGATTTCAACATCATCCAGCTCGTCTCTGGTCACGTTTTCTAAAGGGGAGCAAATTTCAAACGGCGTTGGGCTGGGCGTGGGAGGGATGGGTGAGGGGCTGGGCGTTAGACTGGGTGTTGGGCTCTCGGTCTGGGTGGGCGCCGGTGTTTCGGTCGCTGCGGGCGGGAGAGGCAGGGTACAACCAGTAAATGACAGCAGCAAAACTGGAAGAATCAGTAGTTTGAAAAATAAATTTGCTTTCAAGCGGACTTATCCTAATTCACTTTCAAAACTGTCCACCGTGCCGATATCCTGGTAGTCCAGGCTGGCTTTCACAGCCATCGGACCGGGATACGGCTGGCGCAAATGCATCACGAAGGTCAACTGATGGTTCACGGCTTCAATGATGTTGACCCGCGAAAGCGGCTCGGCCAGACGACCCTGTGGAGCAAGGATCACCTCAAGATTGGGCGGGCGCTTAAATGGAGTGAGGTCAATTAATATTTTGTACCGCAAACCATCTTCAAAGGGTTCGACACGTACAGCGTTAATCCGGGTATCTTCTGGATCGCGGGCATCTGGGTCGGGATTTTTCCCAAAAAAATAATTGGTCATGGGTCTCTCGTATCGCTGATTATACATTACAAAAATTGACCCCGGCAGCGCCGGGGTCAGAGCGGTTACTGGATTTTTCGACCTTCGAGATAAAATCGCTTCTCGTGGGCTTCGCCCATCGAAAAGGTTTTTCGCGGCAAAGCGCCGTCGAGCAAAACCGTCTTGAATAAATCTCCTTTAGGCATCGCCGGCAAATAAAAACCCAGATTCTGGTTGGCTGTTCCCAGCCGGCAAAGCACTTCCGAGCCGTGAACATAGTCAATCTTCATCTCGGGGTTTTCTTTAAGCCATTCATCCAGGAATTTTTGTAATGTACCCACCGGCAGGTTGTATTCGGGCTGTTCGATGGTGAGGACAAACACTCCGTCGGGAGCAACCATGCCGACCCGATGAGAGCCGCCAGTCTGGCTTTCGACCATCCTGATCATCTCCGTTTGGTCCTGGCAGGCGGAAATTGTGAGGCGCCTGCCAAATGCTTTTTTCGGCGCGGCAGCGGGATCAGAGGCGACATGAAACAAAACCCGATGAATGGGTTCAAAAACCAGGCCTTCATCGTGGATATTTTCAATCTCAACCAGCGCGAACCGGGCTGGGTGGTCAGGGCCAACCTGGTGTTTCATCTTTTCCCAGATGGATTTCGCGGTTGCCAGCGAATGGTTACCGTCGCCAACTGCATACAGCAAGATGCCGGCGTCTTTTCGACTCTGGTACTTATTCGCCATCATCTCTGGCGTTGCCAGGTTTTCGAGCGCGCGGACAATCCGCCTTTCTTCTTCCAGGGAGTTTACCGCATAGCCAGACAGGTGCCCGCTGCCAGCCATCAGGTCGAAGTCGTAGAGACGTTCCATGCCCGCTTTTGCCTGCGCCAACGGTTCGATCACGGTGCGCTCGGGATCATCAATCAGCACCAGGATGTGCGGAAATTCAATTGTCGCATGTTCGCGGATCCGGATTCGCGGCGGAAGACGGTCCAGGATGGTCCCTTCGGTTGCCCGGATCAGGGATGTGGAGCCTTTGGAAAAATCGTACTGTTCCAGGTCGAGCGCGGCCATTAATCCGCGCCTTGTTTTTCCACCTACAGTTCGCTCCACGTAAATCAAGCCCTCGAATTCCCGGAAGATGCCCTCTGCCAGATACTTCTGCATGGTTAACTGAGTTGATTGGATGCGGCGGTCTTCTTCCGCAGTACCCAGAAAGACTTCGGGCAGTGTGAGGTGATAAGTCGACGGAGAATCCTGAACCAGTGCAGCCACTTTTTGCCAGTATTCTGGCTCGGAGGTGAATTGATCACAGGCGATAACCGCCCATTTGTGCAGATCAATCCCGGGGCGCGGTAAGAGGATATCGGCAGCCTGTAAACCAATTGACGGGTAATTTCGCATAGGTGTCTCCGAAAGGTGAAATTTGCGTCGGGTAAATTCTACCATTTTCACCTGGCATGGAAATGGATTTTGGCGGTTCAGGATGTTTATCTGTAAAAGCGGTGATAAGCGGCAAAAAAACAACCGGTATTGCCACCGGTTGTTTTAAGCATCGTAAAAATAAATTACAGGCCAGCCATGTAGGCAAACCCCAGCGCTCCGGGGCCTGTGTGCGTGCCAAGAACCGGGCTGACATCAGCCACAACTGCATCTTCGACTTCCGAGACGCCAAAACGCTGGCGGGCACGTCCCAGGAGTTCTTCAGCTTCTTTCGGGCTGTTGGCATGCAGGGCTGAGAGGCGAATTGGGGTGTGGCGTTTTGTCACTTCCGCTTCAACCAGGTCCAGCAGCCGATCGATGGCTTTGTTCATGGTGCGCACGCGCTCAACCGCTTCAATCCTGCCTCCGCTGACGGTTAAAATCGGTTTAAGATTGAGCACGGTTCCCAAGAAAGCCGCAGCTCCGCCGATTCTTCCGCCGCGATGTAAAAACTCCAGGGTGCTTACCAGAAAATAAACCCCGACGTGGTTTCTTGACTGCTCGGCCAGGGCTTTGCATTCAGCCAGGCTCGCGCCCTGAACCGCTGCTTTGGCGATGTTCAGGGCGGCAAAGCCCAGAGACATCCCGGTCGTTTCGCTGTCCACAATTTCAATCCGGTTGGTTTTAAGAGCCGCCTTCGCCTGAATGGCCGAATCCATGGTCCCGGACAACTTTCCTGAAATGTGAATACTCAGAACATCATATCCTTCATCCAGCAGGGATTGATAAATTGATTCAAACGCCGCAGGGGTCGTCTGGGAGGTTGTGGGCATGGTTGGCGAATTTTTCAGCCGCTCGTAGAATTGCGCGGGCGTGATATCCACATTATCCAGGAACGTCTGGTTATCCCAGATGACCTGCAGCGGAGCGATTTTAACTGGCAGACCCTTCAGACGGTCGTTCGGGATGCCGGCGGTAGAGTCAGTAACCACTGCAACTTTTGACATACAGATTTACTCCTAATCATAGGGTTATGCTGATTAAGATAACCCGAAAAGGTAAAAAAAGTTGCATTTATGACCGTTTACCTCCGGGAATTTTCACTTGACCGGCCAGGATAAAACAGATAGAATTTGTTTGTGCCTTTCCGGCAGGAAAGGCGGATTATTTTAACGAGGCAACAGTGTTCGAAAATCTCTCCCAGAGGCTGGATCAGGTTTTTCAGCAGCTTCGCCGCCGCGGCAAGCTGAGCGAAGCGGATGTTGATTCCGCGATGCGAGAAGTCCGCCTGGCGCTGCTGGAAGCGGACGTCCATTTCACAGTTGTAAAAGACTTCATCTCCCGGGTTAAAACCAGGGCGGTTGGCGCGGAGGTTTCGCGCGCGTTAAACCCTGCCCAGCAGGTGATCAAAATTGTCAACGAGGAGTTGATCGCTACGCTTGGGGAACCCGGCCGGCTGAATTTAACCGGACCAAAACCCTGGGTGATCCTGCTCGTTGGGCTTCAAGGCGCGGGGAAAACCACCGTGTCCGCAAAAATCGCCAGCCATTTGCGCAGCCAGGGTGAGCGGGTCATGCTGGTCGCCGGTGACCCTTACCGGCCTGCGGCGGTAAAGCAGCTGCAGACGCTCGGCGAGCGGATCAATGTCCCGGTTGTCTATGAGGATAAAACGCCTCCTCCCGTTCTGGCAAAACACGCGTTTGATCAGGCTGCAAAAGGCGGTTATTCTGTCCTGATTGTGGATACGGCGGGCCGCTCGCAGTTAGATGATCAATTGATGGAAGAATTGCGCGCGATAGTTGCCCGCATCCCGGTCAGTGAAACCTTGCTGGTGGTTGACGCGATGATTGGGCAGGAAGCGCTGCATATCGCCGAAGGTTTTCGGGACGCGCTTCAGATTACCGGTTTGGTGATGGCGAAAATGGATGGCGACGCGCGCGGCGGTGCGGCGATTTCCATTCGCAGCGTTACCGGTGTTCCAATTAAGTTCTTAAGCGTTGGCGAAGGGATTGACGCGCTTGAGCGCTACGATCCCGGTCGGTTAGCCTTGCGCATTCTTGGTATGGGGGATATCCTCGGCCTGATTGAAAAAGCGGAAGCCTCGTTCGATGAAAAAACCGCCAAAGAGCAGGCGAAACGACTGGCTTCAGGACAGATAAACCTGGAGGATTTTCTCAACCAGCTGCGCCAGATTAAGAAAATGGGACCGCTCGCGCAAATCCTGGAAATGCTTCCGGGCGGTATGGGGCAGATGGTGAAATCTGTATCTCCACAAGATGCAGAAAAGCAGTTAAAATTGACAGAAGCGATTATCAGTTCGATGACTGTGGAAGAACGGCGCAATCCGGATGTGTTGAATGCCAGCCGGCGGAGGCGAATCGCCAGGGGTTCCGGCACCGAAGTCCAGGATGTCAATCGACTGATAAAGCAATTCCGCGATACCCAAAGGTTGTTAAAGACCATGCAGAAATCGGGCGGCCGCGGATTGCCGCGTTTATTTGGATAACCTATTCGGCAGAAACGCACGCGCCCTTCCGCGTCCCTCACACTGCCCGGCAGGAAAACAACAACATTTAGAAGATTAGGAGAAAGATTCGATGGTTCGAATTCGTTTACGCAGAGTCGGGTTAAAAGGACAGCCTACCTACCGAATTGTCGCGGCAGAAAAAGAAAGCCCGCGAGATGGTCGTTTCCTGGAAATCCTTGGTTTTTACAATCCGCGCACCAATCCGGCGACGATTGAAGTCCAGGAAGACCGCGTCTATGACTGGATGTTGAAAGGTGCTCAGCCGAGTGAATCGACCTTGCAAATTTTCAAGACGATTGGCCTGATGGACCGCTTCGCCCGGGTTAAGGGCGGGGAACCAATGGAAAAGGTTCTTGAAGATGCCAAAACAGCTGCTGCTGCGCGGGTAAAATCTGTAAAGACCGGCAAGTAAGGTTTGCAATAACAATCCATTGGCAGGGAAAGGATTCACTTTGAAGGATCTGGTTGAATTCATAGCAAGAGCGCTGGTCGACGACCCCTCCAAAGTTCAGGTTTGGCAGGACCGCGGAGGCAGCCGGGTTCGCCTGGAACTCAAGGTCGCCAAAGAAGATATGGGGCGCGTCATCGGTAAAAACGGCCGGGTTGCGAACGCGATTCGGGTCCTCCTGAGGGTCGCGGCGGCGCGCGAAAATAAGCAGGCTACCCTGGACGTTGTTGAACCGCGCTGATGATCCCGGATAACTCATTGACCGACAGGCAAAATTACGCTTCAGGCTCGTCCAATCCGGGCGAGCCTGATTTCATTATTGTTGGAAAATTTGGCCGGCCTCACGGCGTCAAAGGCGAGATCACTTTCCAGCCGATGACCGATTTTCCAGAACGTCTGCATGCTGGAAAAACGCTGCTGGTCGGTCGAGCTCATCAAGAATATAAGATCAAATCAATTCGCGAAAAAGGCCAGGATTTTATCCTGCAGTTTGAGCAGATAACCTCCCGCGAAGCCGCCCAGCTGCTTACCAATCAATATGCGTACGTGGCTGTCGCCAGCCTGCCGCCCCTGCCAGAGGATGAATATTACCATCACGAACTGCTCGGAATTTTGGTGTTTAATCCCGATGGTGATCGGCTGGGGGTATTGACTGAAATTCTGGAGACTGGCGCGAATGACGTCTATGTTGTTACTGCTGATGATGGGGAAGAACTCCTCCTGCCGGTGATCCCCAGCGTAATTCTTCATATCAATATCAAAGAAAAGAAGATGATTGTGAAACCGCAGGACTGGGTATAAATTGAGGGGACATGGATCCGCGCGCTTACTGGGTGGGGTTTAATCTGGTCCGGGGGATAGGGGCAGTCCGCTTTCGCATTTTGTTAGAAGTTTTTGGTGATCTCAGCACAGCGTGGAATGCAACGCCAGCCCAATTGCTTGAAGCAGGCATTCCCCAGTATGCAGTGGGGCAGTGGATTAAAATCCGTTCCGAAGTGGATCTGGAGCGAGTTTGGGATCATCTGCTGAGAAAAAATATCCAAGTACTCACCTGGCAGAATTCGGAATATCCGCGAAGATTACGGGAAGTGGACCAGTGCCCGCCGGTGATATACCTGAGAGGCAGCCTGGGGCTGGAAGACGAAGCCGCGATTGCTGTGGTTGGCACTCGCAGGGCGTCGGTTTACGGTAAGCAAATCGCCCAGGATCTGGGTGACTTTCTGGCGCGAAACGGAATTACTGTTGTCAGCGGTCTGGCGCGCGGTGTGGACGGCTTTGCGCATGAGGCCGTGCTAAACGCTGGCGGGCGAACGATCGCCGTGCTTGGAAACGGGGTGGATCTGGTGTATCCGCCAGAACACCGCGCCCTGGGCCAGCGAATCATTGAAAATGGGTGCCTGCTTTCCGATTATCCTCCCGGAACACAGCCGGATTCAAAAAATTTTCCGCCGCGAAACCGAATTATTTCCGGGCTTGCGGCTGGCGTTGTGGTCATCGAAGCCGGTGAAACCAGCGGGGCGTTAATCACCGCCAGCTTCGCGGCCGAACAAGGCAGAGAAGTTTTCGCCGTTCCTGGAAACATCCTGACGCCGACCAGCAAGGGAACCAATCGATTGATTGAACAGGGCGCCCGACCGCTCCTCAATTTTAATGATTTGCTGGACTGCTTGCAGATGCAAAAGCAGGAAGAAAAAATGGCGGTCAGGCAGGCGATACCGGTTGATGAAATGGAAAAACGCCTGCTGGACGTGTTAACCTATGAACCCCAACATATAGATGAAATAAGTGCCGTAACAAGCTTGCCAATTGCGCAGGTATCAGCTACACTGGCAGTCATGGAATTAAAAGGATTGATCCGGCAGACGGGATCGATGCAGTATTTCTTGGCCAGAGAATCTGGCGGAATTTATAAGGTGGGTTGAAATGGGACTTCACGATTTTGCTGTAATAATGGCTGGAGGCGGTGGAACGCGTCTTTGGCCGCTTTCACGCTCCAATCGGCCAAAACAGATGCTGGCGCTATTTGAACAGAAGACTTTATTTGAAATTGCGATTGGCCGTCTGGATGGTCTATTCCTGCCCGAACAGATTTTTGTCGTTACCGTTCGCGAGCAGGCGCGGGAATTACAAAAACTCTGTCCGCAAATCCCTGTTGAGAATTACTTGCTTGAACCAATGCCGCGCGGTACTGCCGCTGTGGTGGGTTATGCGGCCGCGGCTCTCAGCACGGTTGATCCCCAGGCGGCAATGGTCGTCTTAACGGCGGATCATTTCATCCGGAATGAAGACGAATTTCACCAGTTAATCCGGGCTGCTCTGGAGTATGCCCGGTCCGGTTATTTGACCACGCTTGGAATTTATCCAACCAGTCCTGCGACTGGTTATGGATACATTGAACGAGGAGAAAAAGTAGAGGGACCTTATCAGCGGGAAGCCTTTAAGGTAAAAAAATTTAAAGAAAAGCCAGATTTGGAAAGTGCCAGGGCGATGCTGTCCGACGGCAGGCATTTGTGGAATTCAGGCATGTTTTTCTGGCGGGTTGATCGAATTTTGGAAGAATTTTCCCTGTGGATGCCGGACCTTCACGACACCCTCGAACAAATCCAAGAGAATTGGGGTAAACCCGGTTGTGACGCACTGATTGAATCATTGTGGAAAGATATCATCCCCGAAACGATTGATTACGGGATTATGGAAAAAGCTGACCAGGTGGTCGTTCTACCGGCTTTCGACCTCGGCTGGAACGACGTCGGAAGTTGGGACTCGCTCTTCGAAGTCTTGCCCCTGGATGCCCAGGGAAATCTCTCCCTGTCGAAACCCGTCATCCTTAACCGCGCTGCGGGTAATCTTCTCATTTCCGAAAAGGAAAGAAAACTTATCGCGCTTCTCGGCGTTGAAGATTTAATTATTGTGGATACGGACCAGGTCCTGATGGTATGCCGAAAGGACGAAGCGCAGCATTTAAAAGAGTTGATTAATATTGCGAAAGAAAACGGGTTGAATGAATACCTCTAGGAGGAAGCATGGAAGCTTACTGTGTCAAGTGCCGTCAAAAGCGAGAAATTCAAGATCCGATTGCGGATTTTAATGCCGCGGGCGCCCCGGTGACTCGGGGTAAATGCAGCGTGTGCGGCACTTCGGTGTTTCGCATAGGGAAAACCGAGGCTCACGACGGCCTGATCAAACCCGAAAAACGCGAACGAAATCCGCGCTCCGGAAAACTTGTCATTGTTGAATCACCGGCAAAAGCGAAAACTGTCGGTAGATTTTTAGGAAAAGGGTATACGGTCCGCGCTTCTGTGGGTCATGTTCGTGATTTGCTGCGTTCCGAATTATCGGTAGATGTGAACAATAACTTTACGCCCAAATACCGGGTTCCAAATGAAAAACGGGTTGTGGTTAAGGAACTTAAGGCGCTGGCGAAGCAGGCGGAAGAAATTTATCTTGCAACCGACCCTGACCGTGAAGGCGAAGCAATCGCCTGGCATTTGCTCCAGGCTGCGGATATTGATACCCGCTTGAGTCGGCGGGTGGTATTTCACGAAATTACCGCCCCGGCGATTGATGAAGCTTTTTCTCATCCAAGAGAGATTGACATGGCGCTGGTCAACGCGCAGCAGGCCCGGCGCATCCTCGATCGGCTGGTCGGTTACAGCATCAGTCCATTGTTGTGGGAGAAGGTCCGCAGCCGGTTATCGGCAGGGCGGGTTCAGTCTGTTGCTCTGCGATTGATTGTTGAGCGGGAAAGAGAAATCGAAGCCTTCATCCCGGTTGAATACTGGTCAATTCAGGCTGAACTGCGTCAGGAAAATTTAAAGCAAAGCTATTTAACCCGCCTGGTCAAGGTGGACGACAGCGAACCGGAGCTGGGAAGTCAGGCTGTGGTTGATCCGCTGATTTTGGATATGCAAAACGCCGGCTATGTGATTCAAAAAATCAAGCGCAGCGAACGCCGCCGAAAGCCGTCCGCCCCGTTTATCACCAGCACCCTGCAGCAGGAAGCCTCCAGAAAACTGGGCTATACTGCCCGCCGGGCAATGGCGCTTGCCCAGCAGCTGTACGAAGGCCTGGATGTTGGGGAAGGCGGTAATACGGGTCTGATTACCTATATGCGAACTGACTCAACCAATATCGCTGAAGTAGCGGTGAACGAGACTCGGGCGTATATCAAGGAGGTTTTCGGGGGAGATTTTCTGCCGGCCACACCACCGCAGTACAAAACCAGGGCGGTCAGCGCTCAGGAGGCGCATGAAGCCATTCGGCCAACTTCGGTCAACCGTACGCCGGATAAAATTAAAGAATTTCTGTCTCCCGAGCAATTTAAACTCTACCAGTTGATCTGGCAGCGTTTTATCGCTTCGCAGATGGAATCGGCGGTTTATGATACCGTTACTGTTGAAGTAGCGGGAGATGGCCGCGAACACCGCTATCAATTGCGGGCGAACGGATCAACTTTAAAATTCCCGGGTTTCCTGGTCGTTTATGAAGAGGCTAAGGATGAGGATAAAAAGGCAGCAGAAGAAGAAGATGTAAAAATTCCGGCTGGACTGGAAGAAAACATGCCGCAGCGCCTGGTGAAGTTAATCCCAGAACAGCATTTTACCCAACCGCCTCCCAGATATTCTGAAGCTTCACTCGTCCAGGTGTTGGAAGAGCATGGAATTGGACGGCCTTCCACTTATGCGCCGATTCTTTCCACCATTCAGGAAAGAGGCTACGTCTACCGGGAGGCTAAACGCCTGTTCCCGACCGAAACCGGCATTCTGGTCAACGACCTGCTGGTGCAGCATTTCGCCAGTATTGTTGATTACGGCTTTACCTCTTCTATGGAACGCGAGCTGGATAAAATTGCGGAAGGTAGTGCCGAGTGGACGAAAGTGCTGGGTGAGTTTTATCAAGACTTTGAACCTCTGATAAAAAAGGCTCAGACCGAAATACCGGAAACAAAAGCAGAGCTGGAAAAAGTCGGCCAGGCATGTCCGGAATGCGGTCACGATCTGGTGATACGCTGGGGTCGGTATGGGAAATTCATCAGCTGCAGTAATTTTCCCAATTGCCGGTATACCGCAGCCTGGCTGGAAAAAATCGGGGTTCAGTGTCCAAAAGATCATGGAGAAATCGTCGAGCGTAAAACCAGAAAGGGAAGGATTTTTTACGGGTGCGCGAATTATCCAAATTGCGACTTTACCTCCTGGAAGAAACCGATCGCGAAGCCCTGCCCGAAGTGCGGAGGTATTCTGGTAATTGCCAACAAGCGAGAAGTTCAATGCCTTTCATGCGAAGAAGTCTTTTTGCAGGAGGAAATCATCGAAGAAGGCGTTTCGGCATAAAACTTGCATGAATCCACCTTGGAAATGGACAATTGCTATTCTGCTACTTTTGTTCTAAAATAGGATAAGCCTGTTTACGCATGCAGAGGTGAATAATGAAAGCTGTCTTGGATTTGCTCAAACGTCCGATCATCGCAGGAGCTGCAGGATTCCTGCTTGGCCTGATCATCGGGCTTCCTGTGCTGGGATGGGGCCTCTGGCCGGTGAAATGGACAGACGCAGAGCCTCGCATGCTGCGTGAAGACTTGAAAAATCAGTACATCTGTATGCTGGTTGATTCATTCACAGTAAATAAGGATACCGCCCTTGCCCGGGCGAGGCTTGAAGCAGCCGGAATCGATCCGGCCAATGCTCCAGAAGCATTGAAAACCATGGACATCAGTGTTTGTAAATTCACCAGTGAAAACGCGATGATCGATTTTCTGGTGGGGCTAATGAAGACAACGCCGCCGCTGCCCGGCAATACTGACCAGCCAGGCGGGCAGATTCCGCTCCCGACCGAAGCGCCTGGAAGCGGCGGAATTATTCCGCCAGTTGGGGTGACTCCGACTCCGGCTGCGGCCGCAAAAAACAATTCCCCAATTATTCTGTTGGTTGTTTTATGTCTGGCGGCTTTGCTGGTAGGCGGCGCGCTGTTGTACTTCTTGTTCCTTCGCAACCGAAAGGGCGGAGCGGTAGCGCCTTCCAGTCCGGCGAAACGCGCCGCGCAGCCCTATCCTGAACCTTTCACCGCTGATGAAGATTACGGGGATCCGCAGGAATTAATGCATAAATTCACCACCTACGTGATTGGTGATGATCTTTACAGCGACGATTTTTCGATTGATGATGTCAACGGGCAGATAATTGGATCGGTAGGCGTGGAGATTTCTGAAACCATTGGTGTTGGCGATCCGAAGAAGGTCACCGCTTTCTTGCTCTGGCTTTTTGAAAAAGAAGAAAAAATGACCATCACGAAGGTCCTGATGAGCCCGCACGCTTACAATGATCCGAGTATTCGCATGCGCCTGGCCTCGCGCGGCGAACCCGTGCTACTGGACTTATACCAGCTCATTGTGTTGCAGACTCCCCGCCTGCGCTTAACTGCAAAAGCGGTTGACATGGAATACGGACGCGGGCCTTTGCCGCCAGAAAGTTATTTTGAACGGCTGCAAATTGAGTTGAGTGTATCAGAAGTGGAGTAAAACAAAAGAGGCTGGTGGAAACCAGCCTCTTTTGTTTACAGGTGGTCGTACGAAATTTTTAAGATTTTTAGTTTTATCGTTCCGGCGGGGGTCAGCGCTTCAACCACTTCGCCAGCCCGATGTCCGATCAGGGCTTTTCCAAAGGGCGATTCATACGAGATACGGTTTGAGCCAGGATCCGCTTCCTTGGGACCGACCAGGAAGTAGGTATCTTCATCTTGATACCCGATTTCTTGAACCGTTACATTGGCCCCGATGTTAACCACATCCAAGTCCTGGGCAGCTTCATCGATGAAGATTACATTGCTCAGGATTCTTTCCAATTCTTGAATCCTGCCTTCCAAAAACGCCTGTTCTTCTTTTGCCGCTGAGTAATCCGCGTTTTCGGATAGGTCCCCCTGTTGGATTGCGAAGCGTAAACGTGCCGCCAGTTCTTCCCTGGCGGGACCTTTTAAGTGTGCCAGTTCTTCTCTCAGTTTTTTTTCGCCTTCTCTGGTGAGGTACGATGGCGCGTTGTTCATGCAAATCTCCTGATTTACGGCAGTACTTGAGGATCAAACAGCCGCTGGTGTTCATCTGTCGCGAAGCGATCGGTCATCCCTGCGATATAGTCGCTGATCGTTCTTTCCAGCCCGCGCTGGTCAACGATCGGCTGAATATGGCGGGGCAGTATGCTGGGTTGCGAACAGTAGGCGTTAAATAAATCGGTTAAGATCCGTTCGGCTTTCATCTGCATTCTGACGACGCGATAGTGTTTGTAAAGGTTGGCATACAAAAACGCCTTTAATGGTTGGTTAAGCGTTTTTAGATTGTCGCTAAAGGAAACAACATTATACGGTAGTTGCTGCAACTCGTCTACGGATTGCACTCCGCTGTCATGAAGATTTTTGGCTGTGGTATTAATCAGGTCGCTGACTTCCAGCCCAATCAGTTCGCGGATCAGTTGATGGCGCGAGATGTCATTCAGGTACTTATCCTTCCACCCGACTTTTCGGGTGAGTTCTTTCCAGATTTCCAACCCGTCCAGCATTTCGACGGTGATCATCCCTGATCTCAATCCGTCATCCAGATCGTGAGCGGTATATGCCAGTTCATCCGCAACGTTCGTTATCTGCGCTTCGAGATGCCCGCGCAAATGCGGGTTGAAGTCCTGGGCATCCGCGACATCGTATTCCGTCTCGTGCTTGACAATGCCTTCCAGAACTTCCCAGGTTAAATTCAAGCCCGGGTATTCGGGATAGCGGTTTTCAAGTTCAGTAACAATGCGGAAAGACTGTTTGTTGTGGTCAAAACCGCCGTGTCCCGTCATCAGTCTGGCGAGGGTCGCCTCGCCGGAATGGCCAAACGCCGGGTGGCCGAGATCGTGGGCAAGGCAAATCGCTTCTACAAGATCTTCGTTTGCGCCCAAGGCGCGGGCAATTGTCCTTCCAATCTGCGTGACTTCCAGCGTGTGCGTCAGGCGAGTGCGGTAATAATCTCCCTCAAAGTTGATAAACACCTGGGTTTTGTACTCCAGGCGCCGGAAGGCGGTGGTGTGTAGAATACGGTCCCGGTCGCGTTGAAACGCGGTGCGAAAATCCGGTTCATGATCCGGGTACAAACGGCCCTTGCTGTTCTGGCTGCGAATACCGTACGGCGCGAGCGCATTTTCTCTTGACTCCAGCATGTTTCTATCTACGATCATGGTATCCTTCCTCTTCCCAGGCAATTGTCGTCCCGGTTTCCTCATCTGCCAGCGCTTTATTGATGCTGCCAGGTTCCAATCCAGAAAAGATTCTTGCGATAATCGCGGGATTGCGAGTGACAATTTGAAGCATTAGTTGAACTTTCGATGCCATCCCGCCGGTTACATCAATTGCAGAAGAACCCTTCAACAATACCTTTTCAGGGGAATGGTTTCTGGCTGAAATGTACCGAATGAGGCGATGATTAACAGGAAAATCCGCGAACACGCCGGCTTCTTTTCCGGCAATCAGGATTCGATTTACCGGAAGCCGATGAGCGAGGATTTCAAAAATTTCTTCAGTTGATAGGATCGTCCCGCCAATCGATTCGTCAAAAAGGACGTCGCCGTAAACAACCGGTAAAAGATGGTGTTCTAAGGCAGCAGAAAGCGGCCGTAAATCCCAGGATACCTTGCCGCAATTATCTCGATAGGCGCTGGATGAAACCGGGAACGCCACAGCCGGAACGCCGTGCCGGTGCAGGGCGGTTATCACCGCGTTGTTCAGGGCGCGCGCCTGATGATACACCTCAGCGAAGCCGAGCCATTGCTGGTTGGTTGAGACTCCTTCGCGGGTCCGATATTTTTGGGCCGGAATGTGGCCAAAAGATCCAGAACCGTGGCCGAGGATGATCTGGACCTCGGGAAATTGTTTTCTAGACCGCGCGATTTCTGCGCATAGCCGATCTAAAATATCCTGGTTGATTTCGCAGGCTTTACTCTTTTCGGTGATCAGAGAGCCCCCCAATTTCAGCAGGGTCAGCATTTATCCGACCTCCGGGGAGAGCTGCATTTTGAGGACCTCCCGTGCTCCGGCTGCTTTGAGCGCTATCGCAGTCGTATCAAGATCATTCTGTGAAACGAGAGCGATGATCGCTCCTCCCCGTCCCGCTCCAGAAAGTTTCGCGCCAAGCGCTTTAGATTCCAACGCCGATTTGACCAGACGGTCCAGCACCGGGGAACTGACCGTCAGATCTTTGAGCCGATCATGGCAGGCGGACATGGTCTCACCCAGTTCGCGCACATTACCGCTTTCAAAAGCGGACCGGGCCACCTGGCTGAGCCTGCCAATTTGTTCAAAAAGGGAGCGGAAAAAAGCCGGGGATTTCTCGTATTCATCGCGCACAGATTGCACCACCGCGCGGGTACTGGCGCTTACGCCTGAATTCGCGATTAGAAAATGGAACTCCCCGCCCGGTTTGATAAACTCAATCGGGAACCCCTTCCTGAAATAAACAGCGCTTTCATAACTAATCACGCTGTTGTCAATCCCCGAAGGTGAGCCGTGTTGAATTTTTTCAATTTCATACGCTGTGGCGGATATTTCATCCACCCCCACGTGAATTGAATAATAAGCGGCAAACGCCCGGGCAAGCGCCACGGCGATTGCCGCGCTTGAACCCATGCCCGCGGCGACCGGGATGGTTGAGGTGATCCGAATCTTTATATCCGGGCATTCCGGAAGCGCATAGCGGGTCGTGATGATCCGCACTGCGGTTCGCAAGGGGTTGTCGGGCGGCAGGGATTGAACAGCGCCCGCTAAGCGGATTTGCGGGGCGTCTAACCAAACGCCGGCTCCGGGTTGATTGGGGCTGATGGAGACGGAAACACCAACCTGCCTGACCGGTAACGCAATCGCAGGATACCCGTAGACGGCCGCATGTTCTCCAGTGAGGATAATCTTTCCGATTGCCGTAGAAGTGAGCCGTTGAACCATATCAAAAAATATAAAAAATGATAAAAATGGACAAACCCCAGAAGAATATGGAAGCTTGCAGGGGGCGATCTTTTAACAATAATTCTTCCGGCGCGCCACCCTCTTCCTTGACCTGAATTAGATATAAGTAACGAAAGATCCCAAACAGTACAAAGGGAATGGTCAGCATCATGCTGTGGTTTTCCGGTAAATTGGGAGCTGAGAAGGTGTAAAGGCTGTACGCCACGATCGTGGTCGCCGAGACAATCGTGATCAGCTGGTCGAGTAGGCCGAGGGTATATCCATCCAGAACCCGGCGGGTGGAAGAACCCCCGCCAGACAGAAGAGCAAGTTCAGCCCGGCGCTTACCAAACCCGAGATACAATGCCAGCAGCGTGGTCACCACATAGAGCCACGGGGAAAACCGCTCGACCTGAATCAGCGACACTCCGCCCGCAACCCGCAGGACAAATCCCAGTGCGATGAACAGCACGTCAATGAGCGGGATGTGTTTTAACCATTTTGAGTAGAAGAGATTGGTGACGAAATATGCGATCAGGATGATCAGAAAGGTTGGGGAGAGCAGGTACGCGCAAATCAGGCTGAATGCTGCCAGCGCCAGCGCGGCAGCGGCCGCCGCCCCGGCCGGCAGCTGGCCCGAAGCGATGGGACGATTTCTCTTTTGCGGATGAAGACGATCCGCGTCAATGTCCATTAAATCATTGATCAGGTAAACGGCGCTGGAGAGGAAACAGAATAATACCATTCCTGCCAGGCTGCGCAAAAACGGGACGGCGCTGTGGGGCTCCGTTGAAAAAGGATTGGGTATCTGACGGTCGAAGACAACCGCTGCCAGAACAAAGGCGTTTTTCGTCCACTGGCGAGGACGCATGGCTTTGATGAGCGCTTTGAGCATAAAATTATCATATCATAAGTGCCATTCCGCGGGTAGAATAAGGTAATGGCGAAAATTCGTCTCGATATGTTGGCCGTTGAACGGGGTTTAGCCGAATCTAGAAGCCAGGCTCAGCGCTTGATTCTGGCTGGCAGTGTGCTGGTGAACGGTCAGCCGGAGTATAAACCGGCCGTTCTTGTCTCATCTGATGCGCGCCTTGAAATGGTCGCCCAGAGTCGATTTGTTTCGCGCGGGGGCGAAAAATTGCAGGCGGCCCTCGATCGTTTTTTTAGCGGTGACGTTTCAGATTTGATCTGCGCGGATGTAGGCGCCAGCACGGGGGGATTTACGGATTGTCTGCTTCAGGCAGGCGCCCGCCGGGTATATGCCATAGATGTCGGCTTTGGCCAGTTGAGCTGGAAAATTCGGCGCGATCCCCGGGTCATCGTGATGGAAAAAACCAATGCGCGGTACCTGAAAGCGCTGCCGGAACCCGTCGACCTGATTACGATTGACGCTTCGTTTATCTCGCTTGGTTTATTGCTGCCAGTGGTGATCCACTGGCTCACAAATGAGGGCCAGGTCATTGCCCTGATCAAACCCCAGTTTGAGGCTGGACGTGAGGAAGCCGCGCCAGGAAAAGGGGTTATCCGCGACCCGCTGGTTCATCAGCGGGTGTTATCCGAAATCGCAGCAATGTGCATGGAGACTGGCTTTGGTGTCTTCGGGATCATCCGATCGCCAGTCATCGGGCCGAAGGGAAATCAGGAATTTCTCATCCACCTGGCGAAGCGAGCGGGACTAAGCCAGGCGGAGGTCCGTTCCATTATTAATCAATTGATTTCGAAATGAATACAGCCAAATTACAGACTAATAGGAATAAGGCGGCGATGGTGGGTAATACCCTTGCGGTTGTTTTTTCCGCGTTAAGATAACAATCAGAAGTACTAAAGCCGCCAACAGAAAAATTCCGCCGCCGATCAAAAGATACAGCGCCAGGTTGTTTACCCCACTTTTTAATGAGAACTCAAGCTCCATTACCGAAGCCTCTGAGGAGGTCATCAAGTCGGCCAGGGGGATTTTCCATTCCACCTGATTCCCATTGCGCTGCCCGTTAGTGCTGACAATGTTCGGAACGGTTATCCTAAGGGTCCAGAACCTGTCTTTAAACAGGGACTTTACCATTTCTTTGGAAGCCTGGTCGTTGGCGTTCATGCTTTCACCGCCAAGATTTGCCGGTGAGATTTCCTGGCGGAAGCGGTAATTTCCGTTGTCCAGTTTTTCCAGCGAGACCGGGGTACCGAGATTTGCCTGCCCAAATGCTTTTATCATCGCGTCCAGATTGGTGAAATCTGCGCTTAATTTATAGTGCACCATTTCATCCTGGGTGTATTCTTCCACCCGGATATTTTTGAAAGTGCTGTCAGCGCGCAGGTCGGTCTCCAGCTTTTTGAGATCATTGAAAACAGAACCCTGGTCGCCACCCATATCCAGCACGCTTTTTGAAATGCCCTGATCAATCGAGATTGAACCGCTGCCGTCCGAATTGATCGTGAGTTCCTGGGTGATATCGACACATCCGCTCAATAAAACAAGCAGCAGAAAGGAAATGACCAAAACACGTGTTGTTTTCATGTTTCCCTCCAGGCGTTTGCCGATATTTTTATTATAGTCATTCTGGCGATTCTTGGATAATTTCATTCCAGATAGATAAATAAATTTGGTATACTAAAAACCGTTTATGAGAACTGACAAGATTCGCAACTTTTGCATCATTGCACATATTGACCACGGCAAATCGACTCTCGCTGACCGCTTGCTTCAAATGACCGGCACAATTTCCGACCGGGAGATGACCGAGCAGGTCCTGGATTCAATGGATCTGGAGCGCGAGAAAGGGGTAACGATAAAAGCCAGCGCGGTCAGGATGCTTTATTCCGCCAAGGACGGTGAATCTTACGAACTCAATCTGATTGATACTCCGGGGCATGTGGATTTTAATTACGAGGTTTCGCGCGCTCTTGAAGCCTGTGAAGGGGCCGTTTTGGTCGTTGATGCCACCCAGGGGATTGAAGCGCAGACGCTTGCCAATCTTTATCTGGCGATTGATTCCAATCTCACGGTCCTTCCGGTAATCAACAAGATCGATTTACCCTCTGCCAGACCGGACGAGGTCGCGGATGAAGTTGGCAGCCTGCTCGGTTTTCCGCCTGAAGAAATTCTGCGCATTTCGGCGAAAGAAGGGATAAACATTGACCAGGTATTAGAAGCGGTGGTCCGGCATATTCCGCCGCCGCGCGGTGATGAAAATGAACCCTTAACCGCCCTGATTTTTGATTCTCACTACGACCCGTACAAAGGGGTTGTTGCCTACATTCGGGTCATGCAGGGATCGATTCGCGCCGCCGATACGTTGCGGTTAATGGCAGCGCAAACCGATGTCAAGCCTGTTGAAATTGGGATTTTCTCGCCAAATATGAAACCCACCGAGCGATTAACGGTGGGGGATGTCGGCTATGTGGCCACCGGGCTGAAAACAGTTCAGGAGTGCCGCGTCGGTGACACGTTTACCTCGGCAGCGACACCGGCAAAAGCTCCGCTGCCGGGCTACCGCCACCCGAAACCGATGGTGTTTGCCGGTATCTACCCTGTGGAAAATGACGATTATTCAGACCTTAAAGACGCTCTTGAGAAGCTTCAATTGAACGATGCTTCACTGGTTTTTGTGCCGGAAAAATCTCAGGCGTTAAATTTTGGCTTTCGGTGCGGTTTTTTAGGTTTGTTCCATATGGAAATTATCCAGGAACGGCTGGAACGCGAATACGACCTGGACATTATCGTTACCGCGCCTTCGGTGGAATACGAGGTGGTGACTTTGGATGGCGCGGTCAGCCGGATTGATTCCCCGGCACAATTGCCTGATGAAGCCATCATCCAGGAAATCCGCGAACCCTGGATGAATTTACAAATCTTCACCCCAACCGAATTTTACGGCACCGTCATGGATCTGGTGACCAAGAGGCGGGGAAGTTATAAAAGCCAGGAATACCCGGCGCCGAACCGGGTGCAGTTGAATTTTGAAATACCGCTCTCCGAATTGATCGTTGACTTTTTTGATGATTTGAAAAGCCGCACCAAGGGATACGCTTCCATGGATTATTCGTTTCTGGAATACCGTCCCGGGAATCTGGTTCGTTTGGAGATCATGGTGGGCGGTGAACCTGTGGACGCTTTGACTGCCATTGTCCACAAAGAAGATGCTTATCACAAAGGACAGCGGCTGGTCACGAAACTGAAAGATATTATTCCGCGGCAGCAGTTTGACGTCGCGGTACAGGCTGCCTCCGGCGGAAGGATTATCTCTCGCGCCAATGTTCGGGCGATGCGCAAAGATGTGCTTGCCAAGTGTTACGGCGGTGATATTACCCGGAAAAAGAAGCTGCTGGAAAAACAGAAAAAAGGAAAACGGCGGATGAAGATGGTCGGCAGCGTGGAAATTCCGCAAGAAGCCTTTATGGCGGTATTGCGTTTAGAGGAAGACTAGGCTTTGTCAACCCCAACCCGTTGGAATAAAATTTGGAACTGGCTGCCAGGGGTTATCATAACCCTGGTGGTTGCTGCCATCCTGCTGAAATTTTCAAACTGGGACTCATTATCCACCAGTTTGTTGAAATTCCGGCCGGGCATCTTTGCAGCCATTTTTCTGCTGACCACGCTGTGGTTGTCCATCCGCGCTTTTATGTGGAAGTTGTTGATCAATCAGCCCGTCCGCTGGCGGTTGACTTTTTGGGGGCTGAATGTCGGCTACCTCTTGAATAATCTTTTGCCCCTGCGGGCAGGAGAAATTGGAAAGTCCATCCTGGTCGGGGAAAGAAGCGGCGTTGGCAGTTTCCATGTCATTTCGACCGTCATCATCGAGCGCGCATTTGATCTGTTCTTCGCCGCAGGGATGATGCTCGCGACCTTGCCGATGGCTTTAGGGCTGGACTCAGCCCGTCCTATCGCAATATTTACCCTGGCTGCGGTCGCTTTGGGATTCTTAGTCTTATTCTTAATTTCTCGGAATCATATCTGGGTGAAAGCTCAGGCTGAGCGGCTTGGGAAGCGCTGGAACTTTTTTCAGCGGGTTGTCGTCCCTCAACTGGACGCTTTGATCAACGGGTTGAGTGTTTTGCAAAACCCTGGCAGGTTTTTAGCCTGTCTGGGGTTAATTGGCGCCACCTGGGTGATTGCTGTTCTGCAGTATTATCTGGCTTTACAGGTCATTGCCCCGGGGGCGCCGCTATGGTGGGGAGCGTTTGTGAATGCAGCGCTGGCGATGGGGGTTGCCGTACCTTCCGCCCCGGCTGCTCTTGGCGTGTGGGAAGGGGCGATTGTCGGCGCGCTGGCGATATTGAACGTTGATACCTCATCAGCGTTGGCATATGCGATCTTCATGCACTTTATGCAATTTACAGTAACCGCATTTTATAGCCTGGCTGGCGTATTGTTTTCTGGCGAAAAAATTACTGCCATTTTCCGTTCAAACGCTTCTGAGTTTGCAGGCTGGGAAAAAGGATCAAAGGAGTAGTTTTTAATGAAACCACATTACCTGATCACAGGCGGCGCAGGGTTTATTGGTTCAAATTATGTTTCCCGCTTGCTTCAACGCGGGGAAAAGGTGACCATTCTGGATAATTTGAGCCGCGCAGGCGCGAAAATAAACCTGGAATGGCTGCGGGAAACCTATGGTGAAAAATCATTTACCCTGATCAAAGGGGATGTCCGCGATTCCGCGGTTGTCTCGGAAACGGTGCAGGATGCCGATGTAGTCGTACATCTTGCCGCGCAGGTGGCGGTGACTACCTCGGTTACCCGGCCCAGGGAGGATTTTGAAATCAACGCGCTGGGCACATTTAACGTCCTGGAAGCCTGTCGGCAGTCAAAAAAGAAACCCGCGCTCCTCTACGCGTCCACCAATAAAGTCTACGGGGGAATGGACGATGTGGCAGTAAAAGAACTCGAAACCCGCTACACCTATGCTGATTTACCACACGGGGCAGCCGAGACGCAGCCGCTCGACTTTCATTCGCCGTATGGTTGTTCTAAGGGAAGCGGCGACCAGTATGTGCGCGATTACTATCGTATTTACGGGTTGCCAACGGTTGTGTTTCGCCAGAGCTGCATCTACGGGCCCAGGCAGTTTGGGATTGAAGATCAGGGCTGGGTCGCCTGGTTTGTTATCGCCGCTTTAACCGGCAGGCCGATTAAAATTTACGGGGATGGCAAACAGGTGCGGGATATCCTGCACGTGGATGATCTCCTCAATGCTTATGATCTTGCGCTCGAAAAAATAGATCAGGTCGCCGGGCGGGTATTCAATATCGGCGGCGGCAGCGGTCACACGATATCCATCTGGCACGAATTTGGGCCGTTATTAGAGGAGCTCACCGGGGAAAAAATTACTGTAAGTTACGGCGGCTGGCGTCCAGGAGACCAAAAAGTATATATTTCGGACATCCGGTCCGCCAAAGAAAAACTGGGATGGGCACCGCAGATAAAAGTCGCGGACGGCATTACTCAGTTGGTTCACTGGGTGGAGAAAAATCGGCAACTTTTCGGATCTGCATGAAAATTCTGATTGCGCTCACGTACTATCGGCCGCACACCAGCGGTTTGACCATCTATGTTGAACGCCTGGCAAAAGCGCTGGCTGCCAGAGGCCACACTGTGCGCATCCTCACATCGCAGTATTCCAGCGCGCTTTCCAGACGCGAAACCGTAGACGGTGTTGAGATTATCCGCGTTCCTGTGGCTTTTCGAATCAGCAAAGGGGTGATTATGCCCGGGTTTGGTATCGAGGCGACTCGCCAGGCGCGCTGGGCAGATGTGATCCACCTGCATCTACCTCAGTTCGACGCCGCCGGGCTGGCGCTGCGCGGTCGAATCATGAACAAGCCGACTGTGATTACCTATCACTGCGATTTGCAGATGCCCCCGGGCTTTCTAGCCTGGGTTGCCAACCAGGCGATTCTGTTGATGAATAATCTCGCCGGATTGTTTACCCACCGCGTCGTGGCGTATACCCGGGATTATGCTGAGAGCTCGCCGTATTTACGTAGATTATTAAAGAAGATCAAAGTAATTTCACCACCGGTTGAATTGCCGTCCATCAGTGAAGCGGATAAAAAGGCCTTCAAGGAAAGATGGAATCCGGGAAAGCAATCGCCGGTCATCGGAATGGCCGCCAGATTTGCCAGCGAAAAGGGTGTGGAAGTATTAATAAATGCCATGCCTAAAATATTGAAGCTGTATCCCAAAGCCCTGGTGCTGTTTGCCGGGCCTTATCAGAATATTATTGGTGAAGAATCCTATTTCGCCCGGCTCAAGCCGCAAATTGACAGGTTGGCTGAAGCAGGAAACTGGCGATTTCTTGGCAACCTCACCCCCGAACAGATGGCCGCTTATTATCCCATGCTCGATGTGCTGGTATTACCGTCATTGAATTCAACCGAATCATTTGGCCTGGTTCAAATCGAAGCCATGTTAAACGGCATTCCGTGTGTTGCCTCAAATTTACCGGGCGTCCGCCAGCCAGTACTGCGCCACGGTCTGGGAAAAATAATCCCGATTGGCAGCGCATCGGCTCTGGCTCAGGCTGTCGTAGAAATTCTGCAAAGCGATTTTCCCGTTATTTCTAAAGATGCGCTGCAGGCTGAATACGCTCCTGACTCGGTCGCCCGACAGTATGAAACTCTGTTTCTGGAGCTGCTGCATCCGCAGCCTCAAAGCGACAAATCCTGATGGCAGAAAATTCTACGGATCATCTCTGGATAAATCTTAAAGGGCTTCCGTATTTCCGCGCTCTGCTGCGCGCCGTCGAGGCTCGATTTTACGATGACCTGCCGCTTCATGGAAAAATCCTTGACCTTGGCTGTGGAGACGGTCACTTTGCCGCGACTACTTTCACCCGGCCGATTGATATTGGGCTGGATCCATGGAAAGGTCCTTTACGGGAAGCGGCCGGCCGGGGGATTTACCGCCTGGCTGTTCGGGGGGAGGGAGCCTCTTTGCCATTAGAAGATCAGAGCATGGACACGGTCATCAGCAATTCGGTTCTCGAGCACATCCCCGATCTCGACCCTGTTCTCAAGGAAGTCGCGCGGGTCATGAAACCGGAAGCGCGCTTTATTTTTTGCGTCCCGAACCAGCGCTTTACTGCCAACCTTTCCCTCGCCAGATGGTTGGATCGGATTGGTTTGAACATCCTGGCAAGGGGTTACCGCGCCTTTTTTAACCGCATCTCGCGCCATTATCATACGGATGATGTCCTGACCTGGGAAAACCGCCTGAAGACGGCCGGGTTAAGAGTGGTTGATCAGTGGGATTATTTTTCCCCTGAAGCGTTAGCCTGTCTGGAATGGGGGCATTATTTTGGGCTGCCTTCTTTGTTCTCCAGAAAAATTTTCGGCCGCTGGAATCTGGCAGAAAAGAAGTGGAATTTCATTCTGCTTGAACCAAGTCTTAGAAAAATTTACATAAATGAAAAACCCTGCAGCAATGGGGCGTATAGTTTTTATATTGCTGCGCGGGTATAATCAACCAAATTTCATCATCCGGTAGAGCCCGAATGGAAGAACCCAGTGTACTGGATTATTTAAAAAGCCTTCTGCCTGGCAGAAAAAAGATCGACCTCGCCGCGCCTGAAGAGGCGCCTTCGGAATCCCCGCTGCCCCTTAACGCGCTTCCAGCAGACGCAGCCGTGAAACCGCAAGATGAAAACCGGCGTTTTCCCTGGCGCACTGCGGTTGCTGTTTTCCTGGCTTTGCTGGCTCAGTTGCTTTTAGAGCCAGGCGGGCGGGATTTAACGTCCGCGGTATTTCTCTATCTGTTATCCGCGATGTGGCTGGTCTGGGCAATGATAAAGCGCGAGTGGCAGCCCGCGGATCTTCCTGAACGCCAAAAACTCGAGCAATCAGCCGGTTTCTTCCCCGGGGCTCTGGCAGCCTGTTTAATTTTTCTGATTCTGGGTTTCTTTTTATTCTCCGGAAACCGCTTTACATTGTTGAATGTCACCATCTGGTTTCTGGCGATCGCTGCTTTTCTCTGGGCTTTTTGGGTCCCCGGGCGGAATCATCCTATCCAGCGCCTGGGCTTGTATCTTAAAAAGAAAACCTGGACCATATCCATCAGCCGCTTTGGTTTATTGATCCTTGCAGTTGTCACCATTTCTTTGATCTTCCGTTTTTACCGTCTGGACAGCGTTCTTGGGGAAATGTTTAGCGACCACGCAGAAAAGTTGTATGACGTCATGGATGTTTTGGACGGGCAGTACAGCATTTTCTTTCCCAGAAACACTGGCCGTGAGGCATTTCAGTTTTACCTGACGGCTTTTATCAGCCAGGCTTTTGGAACCGGCATCAGCTTTATGTCGCTGAAATTGGGCACGGTTCTGTGCGGGATTTTTACCCTGCCGTTTATCTATTTACTGGGTAAAGAAATCGGCAATCGCTGGGTTGGGATTACAGCGCTGGCTTTGAGCGGCATCGCTTACTGGCCGAATGTCATTTCGCGGGTTGGTCTTCGGTTTCCCATCTATCCACTTTTTGCCGCTCCGGCGCTGTATTTCCTCATTCGCGGGCTGCGCAGCATGAACCGCAATGATTTTATTCTCGCGGGGATTTTCCTGGGCATTGGTTTGCATGGGTACAGCCCGATGCGTTTTGTTCCCATCGTGCTGGCGGTTATTTTCCTGGTTTTCCTGGTTCACCGCCAGTCCCGCGGGTATCGGCAGGATGCGCTCATGAATTTTATCCTGCTGGCATTCGCTGCTTTTGTCATTTTTCTTCCTCTTGCCCGCTACTGGACTGAGAACCCGGATATGTTTGGCTATCGCGCTTTTTCCAGGATGACAGGCAGCGAACGCGCAGTTGAAGGTTCAGTCATCCTGGTTTTTCTCAACAATTTATGGAAGTCACTTCTCATGCCGTTCCTGGATAATGGCGTAATCTGGGTTCATTCCATCCCCGGCAGACCGGCCCTGGACGTGGTTTCTGCCGCTTTTTACTTTGTGGGGACCATCGGGTTAATTTCTCGGTATTATAAAAAGCGAAGCTGGGAAGACCTGGCGGTCCTTTTGTCCATTCCGTTATTAATGATGCCATCCATTCTATCGCTGGCGTTCCCTGAAGAAAATCCATCCCTGAACCGCAGCGCTGCGGCATATATCCCGATTTTCATTGTGGCCGCGTTTGGCTTAGAAGGATTTTTACGGTCAATCATGGAGAAATTTGGCGGGAAATCCGGGAAAGCCATCGCAATCCTTGCGGGCCTCATGTTGTATATCATCAGTATGGTTCAAAATGCTTCCCTGGTTTTCACGACATTTGACCGACAATTTATGGCCGGCGCGTGGAATACCAGCGAGATCGGAAAGACCATTCGGTTTTACGCGGATACGATTGGTTCCTCTGAAACCGCCTACGTGGTGCCGTACCCCTACTGGGTTGATACGCGCCTGGTGGGCATCAACGCTGGCTTTCCAAGAAAAGATTACGCTCTATGGCCCGAGGATTTTAATACCACTCTGGATATTCCTGCGCCAAAATTATTTATTGTGTACGAGAAGGATCTTGAAAGCCTGAAGAAGCTTCAAAATCTGTATCCTGATGGAATTACCAGTTATCACAATGCCCGGCTTGAGGGCAAGGATTACTTCATTTTTCTTGTGCCGCCTGATCGATCTGTCCCAATTTCAGGTCAGCCTTAAGGACTCATATGGTTGAAAATAATCGCAGCGTGCATAAGTTGAGTAGTAATGCAATTTCCCGGTTTGGCTGGGATATCCTCCTGATCCTGGTCCTAATCTCCGGCGCGCTTCTCAGAACCGTGGGTTTGGATTGGGGAGAGGGCAACCATCTTCATCCGGACGAACGTTTTGTCACCTGGGTCACATCGGATATGCGGCCCGTCTCCGGCTTGTCGGAGTATTTCGATACAGCCAAATCGAGCCTGAATCCTCACAATCTTGGTCACGGTTTCTTTGTGTACGGTACCTGGCCGCTTTTTATCACGCGCGCGGTTGGTGATGCCATTGGACAGGTTGGGTTTGGCGAAACCGAGATGGTTGGCCGGACGATTTCTGCTTTATTTGATACGCTTACGATTTTGCTGGTTTATTTTCTGGCGCGTACTTTGTTGCGGAGGGAGGACGCGGCGGTTCTTTCCGCAGCGCTTTATGCGTTTGCCGTTCTTCCGATTCAATCTGCGCATTTTTACACGGTTGATTCGAATCTGGTATTTTTTATTACGCTGGGTTTGCTCTTCGCCGCGCGGGTAGCCGTATCACAAGTTAAAAGTCCTTCCAGCGATCCGATGGATTATCTGGACGGCTCAAATCCGTCCCGCGGAATACTTCACTGGCTCAAGCGCAGCGCACCGGGTTATATTAACTTCATCGCCTTCGGCATTGCGCTGGGTATGGCGGTGGCTTCGAAGGTTTCTGCCGCTCCTCTCGCTGCCGTTCTTCCGCTGGCAGCCTGGGTAAAGTATCAATCCATCCCGGAGACTTCTCGCCGTAATTACATCTGGGCATTAACCGGCGGGGTGATCCTGGCAGCATTCGTCTCTCTGGTTACATTTCGTGTTCTGAATCCCTATGCCTTTATGGGCCCGGGATTCTTTGGCCTCTCCATCAATGAACGTTGGGTCGCGAACCTTCGCGAAATCTCTGTGCTTAGCAGCGGTTCGGCAGATTTTCCACCGGCACTTCAGTGGGTTAACCGGCCGATAACATTTGCGCTTGAAAATATGGTGTTCTGGGGTTTAGGGCTGCCCCTTGGACTGGCCGCGTGGCTGGCTTTTATATTTATTGCTTATCGCATTTTTAAGAAAAAAGAACTGACTCTCCTGATTCCCTGGAGTTGGACAGCTTTGATTTTTGTGTGGCAATCGATAAACCATACCAGGGCAATGCGCTATCAGCTACCAATTTATCCAACCCTGACGGTTATCGCCGGCTGGGGTTTGGCTGAATTGGTTCGCTGGGCCTGGAGAAAGAAAGAAAGCGCGTTTACCTGGCAGAAAATCCTGTCGATCGCTTCCGTGGCGATCGTCCTGGTTGGGACAGGAGCCTGGGCGTTTGCGTTTACCCGTATCTACACCCGTCCTATAACCCGTCTGGCGGCCTCCGACTGGATCTACCAGAATGTGCCGGCTGCGATTACCGTGCCAATAGAGACCGCGAATGGATTAATAAATCAACCGGTCGCCTATCAACTGGGGGATACCATCAGTGCCAGTGCGCCAATGGATATGCTGTATCAGCCTGAAAAATCTGCTGAACTGCAAAAGGTGACCTTCACGTACGCCATCGACGCGACCGGGACCGCGGATATTAAGAGCCTCTTCCTGGATGTGGTTGATGTAGACTCGAACTTGACCATTGGCACCGCTTTTACACAATCCGATTTTATGTACCGCGGGGGAGATCCGCGCGGAGATAAAGCTGAGGTATTTTTCAATCAGGCTCTCTTTCTACAAGCTGGAAAAAAATACCGGTTTATCGCCCGGCTGGCTGAGCCAGATAAACAAATCAACGTTTACGGGCCGATCAATTTGACCCTCGTCGATAACGGAAGGGAAATTTGGGACTGGCTGCCTGAACCGGTGATGGCGATCACAGCCCAAAAATCTTTTTCAACCTCTTTTACAGCCATTCAGACGGGTGAGGTTCGCCAAATCCTGCTGAACCGTGTGGTTGACCGCAGCGGAAATCCCGTTGAAAAAGAATTAATAGTTTCTCTGGAAAACCAGCAAGGTGAAAAAGTTCAGGGGACGGTTCGTTCAAATTTCAGCGCATCGGGGAGCGACCCCCGTGGGGCTGCCTATACAATCGAGCTTGATCAGCCGCTTCAAATTGAAAAAGGGAGCACGGTAACCTTGGCAATCTCCCTGGGCAGCGGTGATGGTCAGCTTGGAATCCATGCGTCGAAACAGGTTTTCGAATCATCCTGGGATGATCCCTTGCCGTATTCCCGGTATGGAATTGACTGGAACGGTTATACCAGCGGCGCGTACCGCACAGATTTGAATCTGGAATTGTACTGGGATGATAATCCCGAAAAAGTTGAAAGAATTACCCGGGCGTTGGATCAGGCAGATTATATTTATATCAGCTCGAACCGCCAGTGGGGTACCACTGTTCGCGTCCCAGAGCGCTACCCGTTGACAACCGCATATTACCGACTCTTGCTTGGCTGTCCGGCTTCAGAAAATGTGTTGAATTGTTATCGAAACGCAGTGCCTGGCATGTATTCAGGCCAGCTCGGTTATGAGTTGGTCCAGGTATTTACCTCTTATCCCAACCTCGGCAGGTGGGAATTTAATACCCAGTACGCTGAAGAGGCTTTCAGCGTTTATGATCATCCAAAAGTGATGATTTTTAAGAAGACAGCGAAATTTGATCCTGACCGGGTGCGGCAGCTCCTGGAGCAGGTTGATACCAGCCGCATCATAAAAAATCCAGGCGCTGCCGATAACCAAAATTCTTCAAAGACACTTCTTCTGGACGACCAGCAGCTGAACGTTCAACAGGAAGGCGGCACATGGTCGGAATTATTTCATCCCGACGCATGGTATAACCGCTACCCCGGTCTTGGGGTTCTCTACTGGTATCTGTTCCTGACCTTGCTTGGCTGGCTTGTTTATCCATCCACTCGGATCATATTCAATGGGCTAAGTGATTATGCCTATCCCGCCAGCCGCCTGGTTGGATTGATCTTGCTGGCTTATTTCTCCTGGCTGCTGGGCTCAACCGGGTTTTCATTCAGCAAAGGCAACATATTGCTGGTGTTGGTCGTTATCGCAGCCGTCAACCTTGCCCTGGCTTATTTGACCCGTCAGAAAATTCTTGAGGACATTCGAAATAAATCTGGAGTGTTCTTAACCGCTGAATTGGTCATCCTGGCATTTTTCCTGCTCGATCTGGTCATCCGGTATGGAAATGGTGATCTCTGGCATCCTGCCTTTGGCGGGGAAAAGCCCATGGATTTTTCCTATTTCAACGCGGTTCTAAAAAGCACCATTTTTCCTCCTTACGACCCATGGTTTGCGGGCGGTTATATTAATTATTATTACTTTGGATTTGTCCTGGTAGGAACTCCGGTGAAGTTGCTGGGCATTGTGCCTTCTATTGCCTATAACTTCATCCTGCCGACCCTTTTCAGCCTGGGGGCAGCTACCGTTTATTCCTTTGCTAATAATTTGTTCCAGTCCTCTTCTGTAAGCGTCAAGAAGAATATTCGGGCTTTGATCTCAAGCAAGTCGGTTTTGGCTGGGATAATTGCCGCGCTTTTTGTGTACCTGGCAGGCAATCAAGGTACGCTGAAAATGGTGTTAGACGGCATCCTGCGGCTTGGCGCACCGGGCGGAGTGATCGAACCATCCGGGCTGATTGATAAATTCGGCTGGTTTATTAAGGGTATCGGTCAGTATCTCAGCGGAATGCGTTTGCCTTATTCGACCGGAGACTGGTACTGGATCCCAAGCCGTGCCATCCCGTTTGGTGAAATCACGGAATTCCCCTTTTTTACTTTCCTGTATGCTGATTTGCACGCTCACCTGATCGCTTTGCCGGTGACCGGCCTGGCGTTTTTGTGGGCATTATCTATCTATTTCAAGGGCGTTTTCCCTCTCCCGCGTTTTGATCGGAAAACCCTGACCGCCGTTCTTGTAACAATAATATTTGGCGGGATCGTCATTGGCAGTTTGCGGCCGATCAACACCTGGGATTTGCCGACCTACTTCGTAATCGCATCCGGAGCGTTGATATGGAGCGCGCTTCAGTCGGAATTGTTCCTCGGTTACACCGGATGGAAAGCGCGCTTTTTAGGCGGCGTGATGGCTGTGCTCCTCCTGGGGTTATTCAGTTATTGCACCTATTTGCCCTATTTGCGCTGGTATGCTCAGGGCTACAACGCGTTTGATATCTGGAAAGGCCCCTACACACCGATTAACTCTTACCTGACCCACTGGGGGTTGTTCCTATTTATTCTCTGGACCTGGTTGGTAGTTGAAAGTGTTGACTGGATGGCCTCCACGCCGGCATCTTCCCTGCGGCGGCTTGCGCCTTATAAAAACAGCCTGTTCGCCGCGGCGGTCGCTTTACTGCTTGTGGTCATTGTTCTTCTGGTGATCGGTGTCCAGATCGCATGGATTGTTCTTCCCACTGGCGTTTGGATCGTCATCCTCTTGCTCCGCCCCAGACTTGAAAATGCCAAACGGGCCATTCTGTTTTTGGCTGGCTGCGGTCTGGCACTAACCTTGATCGTTGAGTTTGTTACCCTGCGCGGGGATATCGGTCGGATGAATACGGTTTTCAAGTTCTACCTGCAATCCTGGGTTCTTCTGGGGATGGCCGCGGCTGCCGCTCTGGTCTGGATCTGGCCGAAAATTCGCAATTCTGCTCAAAGCCGTGCTTCTCTCTCGCTGTGGCGCGTCGTGTTTGCTTTCTTGATGGTGAACGCGTTTTTATATCCGCTCAAAGCCGGAATTAGCAAAATCCAGGACCGGATTGCGCCCGCCGCACCGCGCTCGCTTGACGGCATGTCCTATATGGCATTCGCGGGATACTCAGAGAATGGCAGGGATTTCAAACTTGATGAAGATTACCGGGCAATCCGGTGGATGCAGGCGGAGATAAAAGGGTCCCCGGTGATCGTTGAAGCCAATGTGCCGGAATACCGTTGGGGAACGCGTTACACCATTTATACCGGGCTACCGGGTGTGGTTGGCTGGAACTGGCATCAGCGGCAGCAGCGCTCTCTGTTTGGGGTTGACCCGGTCAGCCCGCGGGTTGAAGAGGTTACCCGCTTTTACCTATCGAACGATAGAATGGATGTTGAAGCATTCTTAAACAAATACAACGTTCGTTATATCGTGCTGGGTCAGCTAGAACTGGCTGTCTATCCGCCTGAAGGTTTGGCAAAGTTTGATCAATGGCAGGGAGACCTCTGGAAAGAGGTCTTTCGGGACGGCGATACCAGGATTTTTGAAGTGCTGCGAAGGTAAGCGATGATTCTTTTCTTACAAATTTTCGAGTGGTACCTGATCATCCTGGTGATTGGGCTATTCGCTTTTCCGTTAAGTTATCGTTTTTTGGGATCTTTAGCCGATAAAGGATATAGCCTCTCCAGAGCGGTCGGGATCCTGGTATGGGCTTTCCTTTTTTGGTGGTTGACCACTTTGCGGATTTCAAGCAATACGGTAGGGGGGATTCTCTTTTCAGTCGCTGTTTTCATCGCGCTCACTTATTTTCTAATCGCCCGCGGCAATTGGAAGGGGGCCTTTGCCTGGGTGCGTGAAAACTGGCGCCTGGTCCTTATTGAAGAGGTTGTCTTTTTAGCGATTTTTGCCCTATCCGCAGTTCTTCGGGCTGGCAATCCCAATATTGAGGGAACCGAAAAACCGATGGAACTGGCGTTCATCAATGCCATTCAGCAGTCGCAATTTTTCCCACCCCATGATCCCTGGCTGTCCGGCTACGCGATTTCCTATTATTACTTCGGTTACATCATGGTGGCGATGCTGGCGAAAATTTCCGGCACTGCTGCTGCGGTCGCGTTTAACCTTTCACTGGCTGCCTGGTACGCGATGGGAAGCCTGGGCGCCTACGGAATCGTTTATTCTTTGCTGGAGAAATTAACCCCAGACCGAAAAAAAGCGCTGGGAATGGCGGTGATAGCGCCAATCTTGATTTTCTGGCTGGGAAACGCGGAGGGCTTTCTGGAGGTGCTGCATGCCGGCGGCGTATTTTGGCAGCCAGCACCTGATGGGGGGCTGCAGTCCAATTTTTGGACCAGCCTGGATATTCGCGAATTGCGCGACCCGCCCTCTGAGCCGTTTGATTTTCTTCCAAAGCGCGTCGGCGGTCTTGTCTGGTGGCGGGCATCCAGGGTATTGTCGGATTATGATTTACGCGGACAATGGCACGAGGTGATTGACGAATTCCCATATTTCTCATTGCTGCTGGGTGATTTGCATCCGCATGTGCTGTCAATTCCGTTTTTTATTTTGGCGATTGGGTTTTCAGCTGGGCTGTATTTTCGTGAGAAACCAGCCATTCGCCTTGAAAATGGATTGTCAAAGATCCTCCCTCAACCTGACCTGTGGGCAGCTGCGCTGATTGCCGGCGGAATGGCTTTTCTGAATATCTGGGACTTCCCCACCAGCGCGGGGCTGTTTGCCGGAGCGCTGGCTCTGAGAAAATATCAACAGAACGGAAAATTTTTCCGGGCTTTTCTTGATTTTATTCAATACGGGCTGTTGATCGGTGTTGGCGGCGGTATTCTATATTTGCCATATTTTTTGGGTTTCTCTTCACAGGCTGGCGGTCTTTTACCCAGCTTAAGTTTTTTTACCCGGGGTATCCATTTCTGGATTATGTTTGCAACGCTGCTCCTGCCAATATTCGGTTATTTTATCTATCAGGCAGTGACAACGAACAAACAAGGCGATTGGTTTCCTGCGCTCATCAGAATCGGATTTGTGATTGCGGCATTTTGGATTCTGTCCTATTTGGCAGCGTTTCTCATCACTGCGCTGCCTGCACTTATCACGGGTCTGGCTGGGCCAAACAGTTCAGCCATTAACAAACTCAAGGATTCTGCCAATCTGTTCTTGAACAAACAGGGGGCGGACGGACTGGCAGATTTGCTGGTAAAAACCACGGTGCGGCGGATGGTTGAACCGGGCACCTGGCTTTCCTTGATGGCGCTTGGTGCGCTGACAATTTCCCTGTTGATGCGCAAAAATATACCGGTTGATCCAAACGATCCGCCGCTTGAGGAAGACCATGCGATTTACGAAGTGGAAAAAAGAACGCCGGTAAAGTTTTCTGCATTCCTGGTTTTGATTGGTATGGCTGTGGTTGGTTTTCCGGAATTCTTTTATTTGCTGGATTTTTTTGGCAACCGAATGAATACCATCTTCAAATTTTATTATCAGGGGTGGCAAATCTGGGGGGTAGCAGCTGCCTTCAGCCTGGGCGCATTATGGTTGACCGGAAAGAGGCGCTGGATCCTCCTGGCTTCTTCTCTATCAATCCTGGTGTTTCTGTTGGGCTCAGCCTATCCATTGTTAATCACATCCAGCAAGGTTAATTTCAGCGCTCCAGAACGCTGGACACTGGATGGTCAGAGCTTTTTTAAGGAATATAACCCTGACGAATTCGCCGCGATACATTTTCTGAAACAACAGCCGTTCGGGATATTAGCGGAAGCAGTTGGGGGCAGCTACACTGCTTACGCCCGGGTCGCGACGTTTAGCGGCTATCCTAATGTATTGGGCTGGCCCGGCCACGAAAGCCAGTGGCGAGGCGGCTATACCGAGATGGGCAGCCGGGGCACGGATATTGAAAGACTGTATCGGACAACCAACTGGACTGAAGCCAGAGAAATCTTACAAAGGTATTCGATCCGGTATGTATATGTGGGCTCATTAGAATACAGTGCCTATGCCCCGAATCTGTTAAAATTTGACCAAAATTTAACCAAGATCTTTGATCAAAACGGCGTCCTGATTTACCAGGTTCCGCTCGATCTCGCTCAAGGCAGTGGCGGAAAACCATGATGAAATTATCAAAAATCCTATCTTCTCCCTGGTTCGCCGCGGTGGTAATCGCCGCCGGTATTGGAATACGGGCTGCCGGGCTTATCCGTCTGCCGTTAGATGAGGGTGAGGCGAAACTCGCCTATCAAATCTTTCAACTTTACGGCGGTCACACGGCTGGAATTTGGTCGAACGCTTTTTACAGCCTTTTCACCCTGGCGGCATACTGGCTGTTTGGAGCCAGTGATGTCACCGCCCGATTGCTTCCATTTCTTTGCGGCTCGCTCATCTTGTTTTTGCCGTTACTGGTTCGGGATACGCTGGGTCCCCTCATCACTGGAATCTTTATTTTGCTGCTGACATTTGACCCTGCATTGATCTACAGTTCCATTTCAGCGCAGAGCCCGGTAATGGCAGTCTTTTTCCTGGGGGCGGCGGCGCTTTTATTCCTCAGGAGAAAAGAAGGATTAGCAGGCTTTTTCCTGGGCGGCTTTCTATTGTCCGGACCGGCGGCATGGTTAATTTTCTTGGTATTCATTGTGACCAGATTTGTCTATTCACTAACAACCCCAGCGGATGATGAAGCCCTGGCGAGTTTGAAAACTTTCCTCGGAACAAGAAACGTTCGCGCGCTGGGGATCGGGCTGGCGTTGACGCTTGGAATTGTCGGAACTGGTTTCTTTCTTTATCCGACGGGAATTCCGGCGGCCTTTCAGGACCTGGCTGCATTTGTAAGCGCCTGGTTTCAAAGCAGCGATCTGACCCCGGTGCGGATGCTGGTGGTTTTTATCGCTTATCTAAGCCTCTATGGGCTGGCGGGTTCAACCGCTTACCTGGGCGGATTGATACCGCCTCTGCTGCGGCGGGCCATCGGCCGGTGGCTGCTGGTCAGCGGGCTGGTGGTTCTCTTCTATCCTGGACACCAATCAACCGATTGGGTCTTGCTCAGTATACCGCTGGGATTCTGCGCTTCTTATCTGATTGCCCGGGCGCTTCATACCGAAAAAGTATCTTTTCCTGTTCTCGCCTTTTCAGGCTTGTGGGTGGTTTTAGGAATCTTTACTTACTTAAATTATTTGGGATTGTTTTCAAGGATTCCCGGGACGGTCGAATATCAGTTTTCGTTGATCGGATTGTTAACCGCCCCGGTTTTAGCGATGATTTCGTATATCCTTGTTGGCTGGGGCTGGTCCTTTCAGATTTCAAAGCGAGGGGCGTTAATTACTCTTGTGCTGCTCGGCTTGATCAGCGGACTCTCGACATCCTGGCATGCTGCATTGCTTTCTAAGAATCCTGAAGCCGAGTTGTGGAATACTCGCCCATATCCCGCGGACGCTGACCTGTTGCAGGCTACCCTGGATGATTTATCCTGGAGGCGTTTTGGCGTGCCGGGTGAGTTAACCATTCAATCGGCTGGCACAACATCTTTTTCGCAGCGGTGGTATTTGCGCACGTACAAGAATTATGTCGAAACGACCGCGCTTAACCCGGTTTCCAATCCAGATATTATCCTGACTTCTGGTGTTACCCCGCAGCTGGCCTCAGCCTACCGCGGCCAGGATTTTGTCTGGCTGCGGCGTCAGGATTGGTCGCAGATGGATGCGGCTGCCTGGGCGCAGTGGCTCGCGTTTCGGACCATGAAATATGAAGAGGACAAGATTCTGCTGTGGGCCAGAACGGATTTGTTTTCGAGTCGATAAATTGAAATTAAGGACAGGCTATGGTAAATGCTGACATTATTGCGATCGATGGGCCGGCCGCTTCTGGCAAATCTACGGTTGCTGAACTTCTTGCCAGGCGGCTGGGGTATCTCTACTTAGATACAGGTGTGATGTACCGCGCGGTTACGCTGGCGATGTTGCAAAAACAGATTCCCGTGAATGATGAAGCTGCTGTCACCAATCTTGCCAGAGAGATAAAAATTGATGTGCGGCCCCCAAGTGTGGAGGATCAACGCATGTGCGATGTTCTGCTGGACGGTGTCGATGTGACCTGGGAAATCAGAAAGCGAGAAGTGGAGCAAAATGTGTCTCAGGTTTCGGCATACCGCGGCGTTCGGGATGCAATGACCCAGCAGCAGCGGGAAATTGGCCGCCGCGGCAAAGTGATTATGGTTGGCCGTGATATCGGGACGGTGGTTTTTCCCGAAGCCGGGTTAAAAATATTCCTGGATGCGTCTGTTGAAGAGCGGGCAAAAAGAAGGGCGAAGGAACTGCAGGAAAGGGGAAAAACCATTGGGTATCAAGAAGTGCTGGAGGATATGAAAGCGCGCGATCGAATCGATTCGACTCGCGAAATTGCTCCATTAAAGCCAGCAAAAGATGCGGTCGTCATATCCAGTGATGGGTTAACGGTTGACCAGGTCCTTCAAAAGATTCTGAATTTGTTGAATAAGTAAGCCAGTATGATTGAATGGGGGGAATAACTGTATACTTATGTTAGTAATCTGATCCATGCCAGGCGGTGCTTGATGTGCGACACATTTGTGGCCATTACGAAAACAACGGCTGATGCATCCGTTATCTTTGGAAAGAATTCTGACCGGGATCCGAATGAAGCCCATGAAGTTTGCATCATACCGTCAGCCGATCATCCAGAAAATTCCATGGTTAAGTGCACCTACATTGAAATTCCCCAGGTGCCCCATACCTGCAGGGTTTTACTCGCCAAGCCGTTTTGGATCTGGGGAGCGGAAATGGGGGCGAATGAACACGGGGTGGTTATTGGTAATGAGGCGGTTTTCTCGCGCTTGCCTGCCGGGCGCGAACCAGGTTTAATCGGTATGGACTACCTCAGGCTGGCTCTAGAGCGCAGCATTTCCGCCAGTGAGGCATTAACAGTCATCACAAACCTTCTTGATATTTACGGTCAATCCGGCAATTGCGGTTATGAAGTCCCGTTTTATTACCACAACAGTTATATTATCGCGGACCATGCTGAAGCCTGGGTATTGGAAACGGCCGGAAAACACTGGGTCGCGTTAAAAGTCGAGAGCTACGCATCCATCTCCAACGCCTATACAATCGGTGATAAATTTGACCTGGCGAGCAAAGATGTAGTGAATTTCGCGGTTGACCAAGGATGGCATAAACCCGGCAAACCGTTCCACTTTGCCAGCGCTTACTCGGATGTTCTTTACTCAACCCTTGGCGCCGGCCGCTCGCGCCAGAATTGCACCCTTAACGCGCTTGCCCAGAAAAATGGGGCGATGACCGTAAAAAGCGGTTTTGAGATGCTGCGCGATCATACCTACGGCGGAAAACCAATGCGATTTGACCGGCCGTTGACCGGGGCCAGCGTTTGCATGCACGCCGGATTCGGCCCTGTGCGCGGCAGCCAGACAGTGGGCTCGATGGTTTCTCATTTGACCGGCGACCTGGATACCCACTGGTTGACCGGTACATCGGCTCCCTGCATCAGCACATTCAAACCTGTCTGGATCAACCCTGGTTTGGCAGGTGATGAATGGTCCGCAGGTCCTTACTATGATCCCAAGTCGTTATGGTGGCGGCATGAGAAATTGCACCGCGGAATTTTGCATAATTTTGATTACTGGCGCAACTTAATGCGTGTGGAAATCGAAAATTTGGAGCGTGAATGGATTGAAAAAGCCAGCGCAAATGCGAATTCGGAATTTACCGCCGCTTGCCTCACGGCCGGCAGTCAGCTGGATGAACGCTTTGAGCAGCGGTTAGCGGCTGAACCGCCCGTTCAGAAGACCGCGTTTTATTACCGCGCTGCCTGGCAAAGGTGGTCTAAAAAGGCTGGCTTTTAGGCGTTTTTATGCAGTGGTTCATCACCCTGATTAATCAACGTCCGTATCTTGACCTTCCGCGGGACGCAGGTGGCTGGATCCTGAGCGGGCTGCTGTTGTTATTTGCCGTTATTCATGTTATCCGAAAACGTCAGGTTTTTCTCAGCCTTTCTACCGGCCAACGAAACCTGCTTCTTTTAGTACTTCTATCTGCGCCGTTTTTAAGTCTGTTTTTTGGGGTGACCATCACCGCGGGAACAATAAGGCAGCGGTTGGTTTTCCTGGTGCTGCAAGCGCTGCCGGTGCTGTTTGCTGCTGCGAGATTTGGGTCGGCGGCGGGAGCTGTAACCGGTATGATTACCGGCGCGGTGTCTGCCTATTGGGGCGCGCATTCCCTTCTGCCATTAATTGAATACAGCCTGATCGGTTTATCTTTTGGTTATCTGAATCACCAAAATTTCCCGACCGCCTTCTATCGCTTATTGAGGCATCCCCTGGCTTCCGCGTTGATGGTCATTGTGTGTCTTGCTCCGCTGGATATTATTCTGCACTTCTTTTTTACTACCGGGTCATTACCACAAAGGCTGGATGCCGCTTTGATTAATGTCTGGCCTTTTTTTGCAGTCCGCGCTGTGGAGGTGATGCAGGCTGGCCTGATCGTTCAGGTGTTTTCCATGACCCATCTCATCTCCATGGGCGCAGTATCTGAGCAAAGCGAAACGATCACGGAAATCAGCCTGCAAAAGCGGTTTTTGCTTTCTGCGCTTCCATTCTTTTTTGTCCTATTCCTGGTATTGATGATTGGAGACTGGCTGGTGGCGGGAAAAGCAGCCCGGGAGATGCTGTCCGGCCGAATGGCATCTTCCGCGGAGGTTGCCGCTGAAAGCCTGCCGTATTTTTTAGAAGCCGGGCAAAGTTTAATTGTCAGTACGATCAATCCATACTGGGCCGAAATGAGTCAAGAACAGCTTGCCCAGGATCTGGATCTGCGCCTCAATTCGGTGCCGTTTTTCCAGGAATTTATTTTGCTGGATAAAAGCGGAGAGATATTATCGTATGCTCCGTCTTCAGCGGCCGCTTTGACGACCGAAGAACTCGCGGGATCGATCTATGCGTTAAAAGGACTGCCGGTTCAGACGCAGACCTTACCGCCGATTCAGGGTCAGGCTTCATCCAGAGTAGCTTTTATCACCGGGTTTCGAGACAAAAAAGGGGATATCGCCGGTGTGTTTATCGGCAGGACGGATTTAACCAATAATCCATTCACCCGCCCGGCGATTCGCGCTTTGAATTCTTTAGACGATCTGAATGGAAGCGGCGTAATATTAGATGAAAATTTGAGGGTTCTATACAATCCCAAAGGCGCTGACCTGTTACAAATCATCAACTGGCACTTACCTGAAAAATCAGGATTATTCGAGGGTCAGGGGTCAGATGGCGAAAAGGTTCTTTATTATTACTATTCCATCCCTGGGCGTCCGTGGTCAGTGCTTTTATCTGTACCGGCTGTTAAAGCACAGGAACTGGCATTAAATATTGCGGAACAAATTTTCCTGCTGCTGGCTCTGATGTGCCTTATTGCCCTCGTTTTACTCCAGGTTGGCGTTGGCGGCATTTCTCGAAATTTAATCCAGCTTTCAAGGCAGACGGCTTTGTTTGCTCAGGGTGAGCTGGATCAGCCAATCAGCGTGGGCGGGCACGGCGAGATCGGGAAACTGGCGGAAGATTTTGAAGCCATGCGGATCAGCCTGAAAACGCGGCTGGATGAGCTGAATCGCCTGCTGTGGGTCAGTAAAACCATTGCCCAGGAACCGGATCTGTCAAAATCAAGCCGTTCCATTTTAGAGGCGGCGAATTTTCCGGGGGTGACCAGCGCCAGGTTGATTTTCCTCAACACGACCGAAGCCGGTAACCAGACCGCTGCCTACGCTTTGGGGGACATGGCTGAAGTGTATAAAGAGTTGGACGCGGAAATCCTTCGAAAGGTGGAAGAAGACGGAGAGTTAATCATCTCGAATTTCCGGCGGGTCAAAAAGATATTCGCAGCACCTGTCAGCGAAGGCCCGGGAGCTTTGGCCGCATTCCCGCTTCGATATGAAGATGCTTTTTTTGGAGCTATCTGGCTGGGCTACCAGGGATCGCATTCATTTGATAAAAATGAAATTGGTTTTCTGAACACCCTCGCCGGTCTGGCGGCAATCGCGGCCGCCAGCGCGAAGTTATTCACCAATAGCGAGATCGGCCGCCAGCGCCTGGAGGCTGTGGTAAACTCTACCCCGGAACCCGTTCTGGTTATTGATAATAACAATTGTTTGCTGATCTCCAATCCGGCGGCGCTGCAGGTCCCGGGTCTATTAAGCAGCGCCAGGGTGGGGCAGAATATTGAAAAAATCGTTACCGCACCGGAGCTTCTGGAATTGTTACGCTCGCCCCTAACCGAACGAACTGCCACCCGGGAGATTCCGCTGGCGAATGGGACGACCTATCATGCGAGTGTTGCACCGGTAAACGCAGAAGGAAAGCAGGTAGGTCGGGTCTGTATACTTCGCGATATCACCAGCTATAAAGAACTGGATACTTTGCGGACTGATTTTGTCGCCACGGTCAGTCACGATCTTCGATCCCCATTAACTTTGATGAAGGGGTATGCTACTATGCTGTCGCTGGTCGGCGACCTTAATGAACAGCAGAAGAGCTATGTTGCGAAAATACAGAACGGGGTAGAAAATATGTCGCGCCTGATCAATAACCTTCTGGATTTGGGGAGGATTGAAGGCGGGCTGGTTTTAAATTATGAGGAAATTTCGCCCGAAGAGTTGGTGAATCAGGTCATGAATAATCTTACCCCGCTGGCGGAGCAGAAAAAAATCCGTTTTGCGATAGAAGGGATGGATTGTAGGAATATATTCGTGGACCGCGCATTGATGGAACAGGTTTTTTTCAATCTGGTTGATAATGCGATCAAATTTTCGCCGTTGAATGCGATTGTGCTGGTTAAGTTTTCTCAGGATGAAAATCAGACAACCTTTGAAATTCGGGATAACGGAATCGGCATTGCACCGCTTGATCTTCCCCGACTTTTTGAAAAATTTTATCGCTCAAACCGGCGCGAAGCCTATTCTTCCCGGGGAAGCGGTCTGGGGTTGGCGATTGTTAAATCGATCATTGAGCAGCATAAAGGAAAAATCTGGGTTGAGAGTCAGCTCGGGAAGGGAACCTCGTTTTATTTCTGTGTTCCAAACCAACCGTAAAATCATGAAATCTGGTCTATTATTCTAGAAATTGTTGTGTTATAATTTTCGTTTGCATGCAAACGTACCGCCTGAAAGAAAGATAACCCAAGCGCAAGGGCAGAACTGCTCTCGCGCTGTTTGTATTTTATTCTCCAGGGGCATACAGAGGAGGCATTAATGGAAACCAAAAGCTTGGCTGCGCTCCGCATCAATCTGGCTTCTCCAGAGACGATTCGATCCTGGTCCTACGGCGAAGTGCTCAAACCAGAAACGATTAATTACCGCAGACTGCGGCCTGAAAAAGACGGCCTGTTCTGTGAGGCGATTTTTGGGCCGACCCGCGATTATCAGTGTTATTGCGGCAAGTACAAAAATCCGCGCTATAAGGGAATCGTCTGCGATAAATGCGGTGTAGAGGTGACGCGCTCCTCTGTGCGCCGCGAACGGATGGGTCACATTGACCTCGCTACACCCGTGGCGCATATCTGGTATACGCGCCGGATTCCTTCTTATCTAGGCCTGCTTCTGGATATTTCCCGCCGAAATTTAGACCGCGTTTTGTATTTTGCCCAGTATATCGTTACTTATGTGGATGAGGATGCCCGCCAGAAAGCGCTAAAACGCCTGGAAGACGAGATCAGCGTTTCAGAACGAGAACAGGCGGCTGTCATTAATCAAAAAATCCTTGAAGTTAAACAGAACCGGGATAAACGGATCAAGGAATTTGAGCAGCAGCGCATTGACCTCGAAACCCGCCAGGATGAATTGATCGCTCAGAAACTTGAACCGGTTGTGCAGGAAGGTCAGTCGCTTGAGCGCACCTTGCAGGACAAAATGGGTAAGGTGGTGAACGCGAAAGTTGTTTTCACCGCCACCAATGTGGTCATCGCTGAGGCAGGCGAGACCATCGCTGCATCGCATATCGCCAGGGTTCAAAAGATCGTGAAAGAGCGGTTGGATGAACTTGAGAGCGAAGGGAAAGAGCAGCTTCAACGTGAAGTTGAACAGATAAAACTGGCGATAGCTCAGGTTCGCGCCGAGGCTGATGAGGATATGGAAGCGCTGCGCATGCAGCTCGAAGATCAGACTTCAAAATCCGCCAATCAAAACTCATTTGTGCGGGATGAGCTGCAGGAACTGCGGCCGTTTACCTTCCTCACCGAAAGCCGTTACCGCGAACTCAAGTCGCGCTGGGGACAGGTGTTCCGCGCAGATATGGGCGCCGAAGCATTTTACGATATTCTACGCCGGCTCGATCTGGATAAACTGGCAGAAGACCTGTGGCAGGAAGTCCGCACATCAAAATCCAAACAAAAACGGAAGAAAGCCACTACCCGGCTGAAGGTTGTCGAAGCGTTTCGCCGCTCCGGAAACCGCCCTGAGTGGATGATTTTAACGGTTTTACCGGTCATCCCCCCGGATTTGCGGCCTATGGTTCAATTAGACGGCGGGCGGTTCGCGACATCGGACCTGAATGATTTATATCGTCGGGTGATTAACCGCAATAACCGTCTGAAACGGCTTCTGGAATTAGGCGCGCCTGACGTCATTGTGCGCAATGAAAAGCGCATGCTTCAGGAAGCGGTGGATTCGCTGATTGACAATTCCCAGCGCGGGAAAGCCCTTTCCCGCCGTGGACGCCGGGAATTGAAATCACTGAGCGACATGCTGAAAGGAAAGAAAGGCCGCTTCCGTAGAAACCTGCTTGGGAAGCGCGTTGATTACTCCGGGCGCTCGGTGATTGTCGTTGGTCCGACCCTGAAGCTGTATCAGTGCGGGCTGCCAAAATCAATGGCGCTGGAATTATTCCGCCCATTTGTGATCGCCCGTCTGGTCTCGCACAACTACGCGGCGAATGTTAAAGGAGCCAGGCGGTTTATCGAACGCAATCGTCCTGAAGTCTGGGAAGTTTTGGAAGAAGTGATTAAGGAGCGCCCGGTGCTCTTAAACCGCGCGCCAACCCTTCACCGCCTTGGCATTCAGGCGTTTGAACCAATATTGATTGAAGGAAGCGCGATTCAACTGCATCCGCTGGTGACCACCGCTTTTAATGCGGACTTTGACGGTGATCAGATGGCTGTCCATGTTCCCCTGTCCGAGAAAGCCGTCTGGGAAGCCCGCAATCTTATGCTTGCCTCGCGGAATTTGCTCAAGCCTGCGGACGGCGAGCCGATTATCAGCCCGTCTAAAGATATGGTCCTGGGTGTGTATTATTTGACGATGGAAGATAACCGCAAACACCTGGGAGATGGGCGTATTTTTGCTGATTTAGACGAAGTTGAAATGGCGATGGAGCTTGGCCAGCTGGAAATTCACGCGCGTATTAAGATCCACGCTGAAACTTGGGCCGATGAAAAAGGCGACCGCCTGGCCGCGCCCGAAAAACGGTTGATTGATACCACCGTCGGCCGGGTGATCTTTAATCGGATCCTGCCTGAAAAGGTCCGTTACTTCAATGAAGTGCTGGATAAAGGCGGAGTTAAAGATTTGATCGCCCAGGTTTACGAGCTGCACGGCGAAGCGGTTACCACTGAAGTCGCTGACCGAATCAAGGATATCGGGTTTGAGTATGCCATGAAATCCGGGTCAACGATTGCGGTGGCAGATATCACGATTCCGGCTGAAAAAGAAAAAATCCTGGCTGAAGCTCAGGCAGAGGTTGATCAGATCAACCGTTCTTACCGCCGCGGTCTGCTAACCGACCAGGAACGCACCGACCGGGTAATCGAGATCTGGCAGCAGACGACCAAGAAAGTGGCTGATGCGGTCAAGAAATCGATGGATCCGTACGGCAATCTGGCGACGATGGCTTACTCTGGGGCGACCAAAGGCGGTTTTGGCCCGATTGCTCAGCTCGCAGGGATGCGCGGGTTAATGGCTGACCCGGCCGGGCGTATCATTCGCCTGCCGATCCAGTCGAATTTCCGCGAAGGTTTGACCGCGCTGGAGTACTTTATCTCCACCCACGGCGCCAGAAAAGGTCTGGCAGATACCGCGCTGCGTACCGCGGATGCCGGTTACCTAACCCGCCGCCTTGTGGATGTCGCACAAGATTTGATCATTAACGAGCTGGACTGCGGAACTGACGAAGGAATCTGGATTCGCAAGTCCGATGACGTCGCCGGGCAGAATATGGCCACGCGTCTGTACGGGCGTGTCACCGCGGAACGGGTGATTGATCCAAAGACCGGTGAGATCCTGGTCGATAAAGGCGTAATCCTGGATCACGAGCAAATTCGGAAAATCACACCTGCCAACATCGAGATGGTGAAAGTGCGCTCGACCATGACCTGCGAGCTTGTGCACGGCGTGTGCGCAAAGTGTTACGGTATGGATTTGGGCCGCGGCAAACTGGTTGAGCTGGGCGCGACCGTTGGAACTGTCGCCGCGCAGTCTATTGGCGAGCCGGGCACCCAGCTGACGCTGCGAACTTTCCACACCGGTGGTGTGGCTGCCGGCGGCGGCGATATTACCACCGGTCTGCCTCGCGTAGAAGAGTTGTTCGAAGCCCGCCGCCAGCCCAAAGGCGAAGCGGTGATTACCCGGATCGCCGGTCAGGCAAAAATATTCCAGGGGGATCGGGCTGGGGACCAGCGTATGGTCCGGGTGGAACGCTCGGAACTGGTTTCAGACGAATATGATATTCCAGATGCCTGGAAGATTGAAGTCGCTGATGAGGGCACTGTCTCGCAAAACGATGTGATCGCCACGCTTGGCGAAGCGACCATTACGGCGCAGCACGCTGGCCGGGTTCGGGTCGAAGGGCGCAAAGTCGTTGTGGCGTATGAGCAGAAAGAGAGTGAGGAATATGAAATTCCGTCCACATCTCGTCTGCTCATTAAAGACAATGAGTACGTCGAGGCCGGCCAGCCGTTGACCGAAGGATCCTTAAACCCGCACACGATTTTGCGAATCAAAGGTCGGGATGCCTGTATGCTCTATCTGCTTTCTGAAATTCAGAAAGTCTACCGCGCTCAGGGTCAGAACATCAACGACAAGCATTTTGAGGTGATTATTCGCAAGATGCTGGGCAAGGTTCAGGTGATTCGTCCGGGCGATACCCACTACCTGCCAATGGATCTGGTGGATCGGCTTGAAATCCGTCAGGTCAATGAGGTCATGATTTCCCAGGGCAAGCAGCCCGCTCGTTATGTGGAAATCTTGCTTGGCGTCACCAAGGCTTCATTGAGCACCGATTCCTTCCTTTCGGCATCTTCTTTCCAGCATACCATCAAAGTGCTGGCGGGCGCCGCGATTGCCTCGGCTGAAGATCCTCTGTTTGGCCTGAAGGAAAATGTGATTATCGGCAAACTCATTCCGGCGGGTACCGGTTTTGTTGAAGGGCGTTTCCACCCCGCACCGGTTGAAGAGGGAGATGCCAGCGAGCCGGGAGAACCGCTCGAGGCGTGAACATAAAACCAAAGAAATCCGGAATTTCCCGGATTTCTTTTTTTAAGCAGGGGTATAATTAAACCTAGAATGTTTGTTCGGAGGGTTACCCATGGATATTGGAACCGTGCGAAAAGTAGACATTGATCGGGAAATGCAGCAATCTTACCTCGATTATGCCATGTCTGTTATCGTTTCCCGTGCGCTGCCGGATGCGCGGGACGGACTGAAGCCTGTGCAGCGCCGAATTTTATACGGCATGTACGACATGGGGTTGAGGGCTGATTCAGGATATAAAAAATCGGCGCGCATCGTCGGGGAAGTATTGGGGAAATACCATCCCCACGGGGACGCGGCGGTGTATGAAGCCATGGCGAGAATGGCTCAAGATTTCAGCATGCGCAACCCGATTGTGGATGGGCAGGGGAATTTTGGCTCAATTGACGGTGATCCTCCGGCGGCCATGCGTTATACCGAAGCGCGGTTGACATCTTACGCGCTCGAACTGCTAAATCAGATTGATAGGAACACAGTTGATTTTTCCGCAAACTTTGATGAATCACTGGATGAACCGGTGGTTCTTCCCGCCGGCGTGCCAAACCTTCTGGTAAACGGCGCGAGCGGGATCGCGGTTGGCATGGCGACAAATATCCCCCCTCATAATCTTGGTGAAGTGATTGATGCCTGTTCCTATCTGTTGAAACACTGGTCGAATCTGGAAGATCTGACCGTTGAAGATTTGATGAAGTTCATCAAAGGTCCCGATTTTCCAACGGGAGGGTTGATTCTTCAGGAAAGCGGGAAGGATGAACTTGCCAGCGCTTACGCCACCGGGAAAGGCCGCATTTTGGTGCGCGGGCGGATGCATCTGGAAGAAATGACGCGCGGAAAAACCCGGTTGATCATCAGCGAACTGCCGTATCAAACCAACAAAGCCAGCCTGATTGAACGGATTGCCGAGTTGGTTCGCGAAGGGAGCCTGACCGGCATTTCCGACTTGCGCGATGAATCGGATCGGCAGGGAATGCGGATCGTGATAGAGCTTTCGAAGGCTGCTGAAGCGGAAGAGGTAATGCGCGAGCTATATCGCAAGACGCCTTTAGAGGTCACTTTCGGCATTTCGATTTTGGCTCTGGTCGGTGGGGAGCCGCGCCTGCTGTCCTTAAAGCAGGCTTTAAAAGTGTATCTCAACCATCGATTGGAGGTGATCAAAAGGCGCTCGGAATATGATCTGGCAAAAGCGCAGGCAAGAGCGCATATTCTAGAAGGATTGCGCATAGCCATAAAAAACCTGGATGATATAATTGCCTTGATAAAATCGTCAGCTGACGCTGAAACCGCCCGGCTAAAGTTGATTAAGAAATACAAGCTCTCAGATATACAGGCTCAGGCGATTTTGGATATGCCGTTAAAACGCCTGGCCGCTCTGGAACGAAGGAAGATCGAAGAGGAGTACCGGCAGCTTCTGGACACGATAAAACATTTAACCGCGTTATTAAAATCCCCAAAATTGTTGCGGGATGCCTGCGATCAGGAATTGCAGGCTGCCAAGAATTTATATGCTGACAAGCGACGGACATTAATTGTTCAGGTAAACGATCAAAAAGCGATCGCCAAACTGCTCACCACGACGGACTTGACCCCCGCGGAGCCCTGCTGGGTTGCGTTAAGCAGCGAGAACCGGCTGGTTCGTTTCACCAAAGATGAAACACCGCGTTTGAGCGGAAAAGTAGCCCCGCGCATTCTATTACATACCAATACCCATCAAACCCTTTATCTGGTAGCTGAAAACGGTAAAGCTGCTGCCCTGCCGGTGCATGCAGTCCCGGAAAGCGAAAAAATTACTGAAGGGATCGCCCTCAACAAAGCGACTCCTTTCAGCGAAACAGAACGGATTATTGCTGGCTTTGCCTTGCCGGTTAACTGGGAAGGACCCGGCCTGTATGTGCTTACCGTGTCCAGATTGGGCCTGGTGAAGAAAACCGATATTGCCGAATTGCCGGGGGCAAGCGCGCAGTTATTCAATCTGGTAAAGGTCAACCAAGGGGACGCGCTCATTAATGCGGGTATAACCAATGGCATGACGGATGTCTATCTTTTTACCAGCGATGGATTTGGTATTCGCTTCTCTGAAGAGGAAATCCGTCCCATGGGGCTGATTGCTGCTGGGGTGGCGGGAATTAAGCTCAACCCCCAGGCTGAGGTCATATCCGCGGCCGCGCTTTTGGAAGCTGCAGAATTCTTATTACTGTCCAGTCAGGGAGCGGGTTGGCGGATGACCAGCGAAGATTTTCCTTTACAGGGACGCTACGGGCAGGGGGTTGTGGCCGCAAAGTTGAAAGCGGGTGAGAAGTTGATCGGATTACTGGCGGGGAAGAAAAACGCTAGCGGTATTGCGTTGTTCAAGAAAGCTGCCGGAAAAGGATTTCGCTTAGATGAAATCCCATTAAACCGGCGCGGAAGGGCCGGGCAATCGGTGCTGGAGATTAAACCCGGTGATTCGCTGGTGGAAATTTTACCGGTCGTTGATTATCTTCTGCTGCTGCAGCGCCTTTCCAAAGGCGGTTCTCGAAAAGCGAAGCGCTCACCTGCTAATCGTAAATGAGGTGTAATGGTAAACGATTTTGCCGTCCATAATGCCGATGGTATCGTTTCCGTTTTTGATCACGCCGTTGGTTCCGCTGGCTGTCCAGGTAATATGTCTGGAATTGCCGCTCCCGGTAGTACCGGTTAATTTAAATGTTGCATTGAGCAGGGTTTTTGCGAAAAACTCATTGTAATACAGCCTGACCGCTTCATTACCCTGAATGGTTTGGTTGGCGGTGATGAAAACCGCATCAACCGCGTAGAGGCTGGATGCAATCGTTCCATCGCGGGTATTTAAGGCGATCATCAGTAATTCTGGGATATCTTTAACGGGCGGAGGCGGGGTGGCGTCCCAGGCAAAACTGGCCACCGCGTCCCAGAGGGGCTTTAAGGACCGTCTGGCGTAATCCCAGCTAAAGAAATTGACTGCTGGAATTTTTAATGTTTTTGCGGTATTCAAAAACTCGTTAATGTCGGCGACCGTTGGCGCCCATCCGGATACAAAATAAGTTGGCCCTGTGGCTAAATACGGTCGTACCGGTGTGATGCCCTGGAATTCTTTGTATGAACGCTTGAGCTGCGCTCCGGGATTGTGGGCCTGTTCCCAGTACACCTGTGGCATGTTGAAATTGGTTTTTTCAAGGAACGCGGTCCAGGGAAACTGGGGGTGATAGCTTGGGAAACGATACGAGCATAGCGCGACCGGAAAATTCGGCAGGCTTTTTCGAAATTCTTTCAGGAAGGTTCGGGCTGCCACATCTTTTCCGGGGTTTTTAAATTCACCCTCTGCGTCTATGATATATCCATCCAGATTTAAAGAAACGCAGCGCTGCACTGCCATTTTCGCTTCCCCGACCGGGTCATAACCATAAATATAGTGCCATCCCCAGGCCTGGATGCTCTTTTTATGTAGGGCAGTAACAACCGCGGGCACCAGATCGACTTTGTTCACTTTGTCGTAATTGTAGATGTAGGGTCCGTCGGCGATTTTTATGCACACATGCGAGAGCCTGGCGCTTTTCGCGACGTCCGCGATTGTGGCAGGATTACCACCTTCACAATCGGGGATTTTCCAGATAAAAAAACCTTTTCCTGTGAGTGACATCCGGCCTCCTCTTAGCCAGGTGAAGAAAGGCTGCCTTCAAGGTTTAGCGCTTTGGCAATTTTACGCATCGCCAGAATGACATTATCGGTGTGCTCCCAAAGGTCCAGGCCAATCTCTGCCGCCCCGCGTTCGATTTCTTGGCGGTTCGCGCCGGCTGCGAAAGCCCGATCCTTCCATTTCTTTTTTACAGAGGAGGATGTCAAATCATAGAGCGAGCGAGACGGGCGAACATACGCCACCGCTGTGATCAGGCCGGTAATTTCATCGCAGGCAAATAAGTAACGCGCCATTTCAGTGTCGCGCGGAATTCCGGTGTGGTCCGCGTGGCTTAGAATTGCGCTGACAATCTCTTCGGGCACGCCTTTTTCTCTTAAGATCGGCGCCCCGGCGGAGGGATGATCTTCCAGCGTCGGGTGAATCTCCCAGTCAAAATCGTGCAATAGACCGGTGATGCCCCATTTTTCCACATCCTGGTTCAGCTTTTCCGCATAAAATCGCATGGCGGCTTCAACCGAAAGCATGTGTCCAATCAAATTCTCACTTTTAACAAATTCTCTAACGATCGAATAAGCGGTGTCGCGATTCATGTCCTTGCCTCTCCAGATATTATAGCAATGATCTGTATATTCATTTTCTAATCATGGGCAGGAAAAATCGGCTCCGCCTCCCCAAGGACGGGTTTGGGATGAAGGATGGTAACATCCAAAATCGCTATGAGCGATGCGGGAATTTCGCGAATTTCCCAGAAGCGCTGCGATCCTGGATGGTACGCCTGCAAATCCGCGGGAACGCCTTCTACCTGCAGCCCTAAGCGGTTGCAGGTCAGAAGCGCTCGTGGAAGGTGAAAACGCTGCGTTACCAGAATCGCGCGGTCAACTCCGAAGATTGCTTTTGCCCGGTAGCAGGTATCGTAAGTTCTTCTTCCGGCGAAGTCAAGGACAATATCTTCCTCGGGAACACCAAGGGAAAGTGCGTACGCCTTCATCGCCGCCGGCTCATTATATTCTATGAAGCGGTTATCACCTGACATCAGTAATTTTTCAACTCTTTTTGCCTGATACAGTCTGACCCCCGCGGCAATCCGGTCGCGCAGAACCTCGGTTGGCGTGCCGTCGCGGCGAAGCCCAGCGCCAAAAATGATCGCCACTCTGGCAGGCTGAACCGTATCAAAGGTTTTAATTTGGTGAAAAGAAAGCAGCCAGGTAGCGCTTCTTGCCAGCACGAGGATAAAAGCAAATGACACAACAGCTAAGACAAAAAACTTGATCAGGTAACTCATAAACTTCCGCAACATGGCAACATTCTAACATATCCGCCGTACGGCAGGGTTGCCCAGGGTACTTTTGTCTAATATCCAATTAGATCCGTTATAGGAACGGCAGAATCCTGGATAGCCTGCCTCAAAGGGTCAATAACAGAGTCGTCTGCCCTGCGAAAATCCTGAATCTGGTAACCGGTCAAGACAGCGAGGTTATCTTTTCCGTCGCTGGTGGCAATCCACGACAGGAAAAAATTTACCAGTTCTTCGCGGAATTCTCTGTTAGTTCCCGGACGGGTTGAAAAGACCTGATAAGGGATAATCGGCGGCGACTTCCAGATGGGCTGGATGACTTCAAAGACATCTGGCAGGTCTTGTAAATTTACCGCCGTGCGGGGATCCCCGGAATAAGCGTATCCGGCTCCCAGGTCGCAGATTCCTTTGATATATAAGGAGCGAATCACGGCTTCGAAGCTTTGGGTAAAAATCGGAGCATCGAGATTAAGCCCAATTCTTCTTTGAACAGCGGTCGGCAGCACGTAACCGGACAGGGAAGTGGGCGTTGTGAAGCAGGGTTTCTTTCCAGCGAAAAAAGATAACGAGGTCAGTGATTCGATCTCATCCAGGGGGTCGGCCGGGATTGGAACTTCAGAATATGCATTTTTATTGATAAATAATTGGCTGCCGTATGTATAGGTGCCATAAATTTTCGGAATAAGTAGGAATTCAGCCAGGTTTCGATCATGCGCATAGATGTAGGTGGCGGGCGGCAGGAATGCCCCTTCCGCCTGGTGTTTGGCTAAAAACAGTAAGGCTTCCTGAGCCGATGCAGCAAAAAGAATTTTTAGCGTATATCCGCTTTCCTCTTCAAACTTTTCGGCCAGATATGCGGCCGCGTCTATCTCGGATTCATCCACCGCGGGGTTGATGATGATGAGTTGATAGGGATTGGACTTGCTGCCCGGCGGCGCGGGTGTCGGCTCAGCAGTTTCAACTGGTGCCGCAGGCAGGTTTGATTCCGAATTTTTACAACCGGGTAAAACGAACAGCAGCACCACAGCCAAAAAAGCCCACAAGAAGTTTTTCGGGGTCATAATCGAGCTGTCCATTCGTCTGTGCTGTACTTATTTTGTTTCAACTGTGCAATCGCTTTCCGATCATTTTCGAGCAGATGATAGGGGATCAGGTTGATGTTGAAAGTTTCGATAAATGCCCTCTGCATCGCTTCAGCGCATTTTCCCCAGTTTAGAGGGAATTGCGAATTTTCACTTAGCGTGGTTGCCCGATCTTTAACTTTTTGGACAGCCAGCAATCGGGCGGTGGGATCCGGATAAGATAGAGCGTTCACGATTCTGCTGATATCGCCAGCTATAGGGATTGAGCCGTGCTGCAGCACAGCGCCGTTTTTTCGGGCCTGAGCGCTGCCGATAATTTTTTTTCCACCCGCGGTTATTTCATAACTGGAGGGGACTTCAAAGCACACCGGCTGGATGCTGGTCTCCGGTTTTGCTTTTGACGGCTCTAGGGAAATTCCGGAAATTTCAAGTATTCTCAAAAATGCCAGCAGCGCTTGCGCGATGCGTTGATAACTCGCCAGGATGCCGCCTGCCATCAACCAGTGATCTTCATGGGCGGTAATTGAGTAAGTTAATTCATCAATATGTAATATCGCCTTTCCGCCGGTTGGTCTGCGGACGATTTGCCAGCCGGCCCGGGCAGCGAGCAGCGGATCGACATCCTGAAATTTTTGCCCCTGACCGAGCGAAAGACAGGGCGGATCCCAGGCGTACAAGCGTAAGATCGGCATGGTATCGGCTGTGTTCGCTTTGGTCAGCAAGTACTCATCAACCGCCATATTCCAGGCTCCGTCAGCGGGCGGATCCAAAAGCAGGTAAAAGTTTTCAGTATTTTTCATCAGCGCATAAATTTGTTAATAATCCGGCGAAGGCAATCGCTTAAGTTAATTAACTTGACAATAATTTTCGGTGATGTATAATAAAGGCACGCAGGCAGGGGTAACTTTGATTGTCAATCCGCGCTCCACGGTCAATTGTAATGGAAAAAGTCTAAATCGGCACATTGTTGTTGATCTGATCCGGTTTTCAACCGAACAGGTAAGCCGGGTCCAAATTGCGCGGCAGATGGATCTGTCGCGAGCTGCGATTACCGCGATCGTGGATGATTTACTCCAGAGTGGGATAGTAAGGGAGACCGAAGCACATTATCCATCCGGGCGCAGGCCCATCAGTCTGGAAATCAATCCGAATCGCGGTCGAGTCTTCGGCGTCGACCTGGGCGCATCGCATCTTCAGGTTATCCTTGCGGATTTTGGCGGAAGATTAATCGCAGAAAAAGAGATCGCCTACAAGCCTGAAAACGGCCCAGAAGATTGCCTCGAGAAAATCGCGGAAATCACCAGTACCTTAATAGCTGAATCAGACACGAATGCATCGGATGTTTACGCTCTTGGGATGGGTGTTCCTGGCCCGGTGACCAGTTTGACCGGTCAGGTGTCCAATCCACCCATTTTACCCGGCTGGGATGGTTTCCCACTGGTGCAGGAGTTGACCAACCGCTTTGGCTGGCCGGCAACATTAAATAATGATGCCGAGCTTGGCGCTCTGGGCGAATGGGCGTTTGGGGCTGGACGTCAGGAAAATAATCTGGTTTACATCAAAGTCGGAACCGGTGTTGGGTCCGGCCTGTTATTAAACGGGCAGTTGTACGGCGGTGCAGCGGGTTCCGCTGGCGAAATCGGGCATATCACTCTGGTTGAAAATGGGCCGGTTTGTGTCTGCGGGAACCGCGGCTGTTTGGAAGTGTACGCCTCCGGCAGGGCGATCGCCCAGCGCGCTGACCAGGCTGTTCGGCAGGGGATGAGCACGGTCTTGTCGGATATAAAGAACACATCCATTTCCGCCAAAGATGTGCTCACCGCCGCCAGGTTTGGCGATCGCCTTGCCCAGCAGATTATTTACGAAGCCGGAACGCATCTGGGCGTGGCTGTAGCGAATCTCGTCAACCTGCTAAACCCCGGCATGGTCGTGATGGGTGGAGGAGTATCGCAGATTGGCGATTTATTTCTCGAGCCGATCCGTACAATGGTTGAAAGGCGCACATTACGGGTCGTCTCGAAAGGTGTGCGAATCACGTCTGCATTGCTGGGACGGCGTTCATCCGCCATGGGTGCGGTTGTACAGGCGCTCACGCTGGCATTGCATAACTTGCTGGAAGTTGTAAAATAAAAAGGTGATCATTGTATGAACAAGATCTGCGAAAATACAACTTCCCCTAACTTTGTTAGCACCACCGAAATTCGTCGGTGTGCAAAAAAATCTCAAAAGGAGAGAAAGAATGTCTAAGAAGTTTTGGCCCCTGATCGTTGTGATCCTGGTGGCCGCGTTCGTTCTCGCGGCTTGCGGCCCTGCTGCCGCTGACACCAAGGGAAAAGTCGTCCTCTGGCATTCCAAGAAGCCCGAGGAAACCAACAGCCTGAACATGATCATTGATGCGTTTAAGGCCAAGTATCCGAATGTGACTGTGGAAGTTCTGTTCGTTCCGGATGCCGACCTGCGCAACAAATTCGAAACGGCTGTGGCTTCTGGCTCTGGTCCGACGCTCTTGATTGGTCCGGCTGACTGGGGTCCCGCGTCTTACGATGCTCAGCTGGTGGCTGACATCTCCAAGATGGTTGACCAGAAATTGCTGGGCACAATCAATGATGCCGCTCTGGCTTCCGTGAAATACAAGGACGCCATTGTTGGTCTGCCCATTAACATTAAGGGCGTTGTGCTCTTCCGCAACAAGGCGATCATCCCCAATCCTGCCAAGACCCTGGATGAACTGGTTGCCAATTCCAAGGCTGCCACGAAGGGTGATGTTCTCGGCGCCAATCTGGAAGTCGGCTTCTTCTTCAGCGCCGGGCACCTTGGCGCGGTCGGCGGTACCCTCCTGGGTCCTGACGGAGCTCCGCTCTTCAATGATGCCAAAGGCGTTGAATGGATGGAAGTCCTGAAGAAATTCAAGGAAGCTGGCCCGGTGGAAAATTACACCGACAATGATGTCAACCTGTTCAAGGCTGGTAAGGTTGGCTATATTATTGACGGCACCTGGAACGCCAAAGCTCTCGCGGACGCCATCGGCGCGGACAACCTGGTGATCGACACCTGGCCCGAGAAGATGAGCGGTTATGTTCAGAATGACAACATCTATCTGACCACCGTTGCAACGGGTGATGATGCGGTCGCTTCTGAAAAATTCATGGAATTCTTCCTCTCGCCCGAAGCGCAGACCTTCTGGGCTGAAGTTGGCACCGCTGACAAACCCATGGCAGCTGGTATTCCTTCCATCAAGGGTTTGGATGTGAAGGATCCGATCGCCAAGATGGCTGTTGCCGCTTTTGAAAAGGGTGTTGCCTTCCCGGTCATCCCGCAGATGGGTGCTTACTGGGATCCGATGAACAATGCCATCAAGAAGGTTCTGGATGAAGGCGCCGACCCCGCCGCTGCTCTGAAAGAAGCTTTTGATGCCGTGACCGCTAAACTTGCGGAAATGAAGTAATGGCAGTCGCCCCCGGCATGATTTGCTCGGGTGTATAAGAAAAGCAGGTGGAAGCGCCATCTGGTTGTCTTCCACCTGCTTTTTGCTATAATTGTCACAATCAATTTACGGTTCGACTGGCGAGGAGGTTCTATGGATATTCCAGCTTCAGTGAAACCCGTAATCCCCCAGCAGCAAAAACCCCTATCTGAATTTCGCCGCCAACTCCGCACATCTGTGACCGCCTGGCTGTATATCGCTCCAGCGGGCCTGTTGATGACCATCATCACCCTGTTTCCGCAGCTTTATCAGATTTGGATGGCTTTCACGGATTACAACATTCGCAACTTACGGTTTAATATTTTTATACCGGAATCGGCGCGGTTCGCCCCGAATGTTGTCGGGATTGAAAACTTCATCCGCATCCTGAACAGCAGCCTGGCAATTGAAAACTATAACTTTGGCCGGCTACTGCTGTTTAACGTCGTCTGGACGGTTGCCAATCTAATTTTTCATGTCTCCCTGGGCGTCCTTATTGCGCTGGCATTAAACAGCAAAGATTTGATTGGCCGGAAGATTTACCGGGCGTTGTTTGTTTTGCCCTGGGCAATTCCGGGATATATCGCCGCTCTGACCTGGCGGAATATGTACGATGATCGCTTTGGCGCTTTTAATCAGCTCCTCGGCGTTATCAACCAAACCTTCGGCACATCCTTCCCAACTACAACGCGCTGGCTGCTGGATGCGCAGCCTCCGATTGGCGGTATCCTTAGTTTCCTCCCCCTGGCTTTTTATTGTTTGCTCATCACCAACATCTGGCTGGGCTGGCCGTTTATGACGGTTGTGGCAACCGGAGCGCTGCAATCCATTCCTTCTGAACTATATGAAGCGGCCGATATCGACGGCGCCAACCCTTGGGACAAATTCTGGAATGTGACTGTTCCGATGATCCGGCCAGCGATGGTCCCGGCGATCATGCTTGGCACCATCTGGACGTTTAATAACTTCAGCGTGATTTACTTTATTTCTCAAGGCGGTCCGTTTGGGCGTACAGAAATTTTAGTCACTCAGGCATTCAAGCTAGTGTATGAACAGCGGCTTTACGGTGTGGCTTCTGCATTCAGCATTGTGGTATTCCTGATTCTGTTTGTGATCACCTTGATAAATAACCGCATCACACGTGCTACGGAGGCGTACAATGCATAACGCAGGAAAAAAGACGCTTCGACAAATAGGTTTGCAGCTCTTCTTGCTGCTGGTGACCGCCACGGTGTTGTTCCCGATCATGTGGATTTTTTCTCTGGCGCTCGACTCGCGGAACATCGATAAACCCCTGGAACTGACCATCATCCCTCCCGGAGCATCTCTCCAGGCGTTTCGAAAAGTCATGGTTGAGCCGTTTACGTTGCTTTGCAAAGATCCTGGCAACCCGTCAACCTGCATGACGTTTGTCCGTTTGCTCGGGAACAGCATGCTGGTGGCGATGGGAACCGCGTTGCTGGCAGTGATGCTCGGCGCGTCTGCGGCCTACGCCTTTTCTCGGTTTAAATTTATCGGCCGGCAGGCTGGAATGCTGGCTTTTATTGTGTTGTTGATGCTGCCGTCAACCGCAACGTTAGCGCCGCTGTACGTCTTGCTGTCGCAAATTAAAATCGCCGGTGAACCCCTGCGGGCGACATTAATTGGCTTGATGATCGCGTACGGTTCCGGCGCTTTGCCTTTCGCGATTTGGAATCTGAAAGGCTATTTTGACACAGTGCCCAAGGAGCTGGAGGAAGCTGCCCTGATTGACGGCTGCAATGTGACCCAGGCGTTTTTCCGGGTCATCCTTCCTCTTTCGGTTCCATCCCTGGCGGTAACCGTGTTGTTCAGTTTTATGACCGGCTGGACCGAATTCGTCATGGCGTGGACATTCCTGGAAGATCCCTCTCGTTTCACCCTGGCTATGGCATTGCGTTCAATGCAGGGGCAGTATTCCACCCCCTGGTCCGAGTTTGCGGCGATGTCTATCCTCATGAGCATTCCCATCGTTGTCATCTTCTTCTCCCTCCAACGCTACATGGTTTCTGGCCTGACCGTCGGCGGCGTAAAAGGGTAATCACGCTCGGTTTGAAAACAGATCAGGGAGGCCTAACTGCCTCCCTGTTATGTTCTCAGCTGCGAAGAATTATGAGGTTATGGTATGAAACGGGCATTTTTATTCATCCTTGCGCTCTTTTTTCTGACAGGTTGTTCTTCTCCGTCCAAAACCCCCGAAACACAGAATCAATGGTGGAATACAGCCGTGTTTTATGAAATTTTCATACGCTCATTTGCGGATAGCAACGGGGACGGTATCGGTGATTTTAACGGGCTAACCCAGCGCCTGGATTACCTCAATGATGGAAAACCAGGTGAGGGAAACGACCTTGAGGTTGACGCGCTTTGGTTGATGCCGATCATGCCGTCTTCCTCATACCACGGATATGACGTCACCGATTATTACTCCGTAAATCCGGACTACGGAACAATGGAGGATTTTCGAAGATTGCTGGATGAGGCTCACCGAAGAAATATTAAAGTTATCATTGATTTGGTGATTAACCACACCTCCTGGGACCATCCCTGGTTTCAAGATTCGTGGACCCCGTCTTCTCCAAAGCGCGACTGGTATATCTGGTCAGAAACCGATCCGGGCTATTCAGGGCCGTGGTCGCAAGTTGTCTGGCATCGAGGGCCCAAAGAGGGATTTTATTACGGCGTTTTTTACCACGGAATGCCAGACTTAAATTTGGAAAACCCTGAGGTAAAGAAGGAAATTCAGAAAATCGTCAAATTCTGGCTGGTTGATGTTGGTGTTGATGGATTTCGTCTGGACGGAGTCAGGCATTACATCGAAGATGGGAAGAAGCAGGTTAATACCAGGCAGACTCATGAATGGCTGAAGAAGTTTTATGCGGATGTGAAAAAAATCAAACCGGACGCTGTGCTGGTCGGCGAAGTATGGGACGGCAGCGATCTGGTAGCGCCTTATCTGAACAGTTCCGAGCTGGATTTGGCATTTGATTTTGACCTCGCTGAAGCATGGGTGGGCAGCGTCTCGAGCGGCGATGCCAGGGGAATCGCTTCCGTTTTGGGATACGATTCGCGGCTTGTGAATCCATTTTCCTTTGCCACATTTTTAACAAATCATGACATGAACCGGGTAATGAGCCAGGTGGGGGGCAACCTTCAGAAGGCAAAGTTGGCCAGCATGCTGTTGTTGACCAGCCCGGGCACCCCGTTCCTGTATTACGGAGAAGAGATTGGCCTGATGGGCGCTAAGCCAGATGAAAATATCCGCCTGCCAATGCGCTGGGACGATGGGCAGGCATATGGTTTTACCGGTGGGATTCCCTGGCGGGAGGATCCAAGCGAAAAACCCGAGCCAGTATCCAGACAGATAAATAACAAAGATTCGCTGTTGGAACACTACCGGAAATGGATAGCTTTCCGGAAGAACAATCCAGCTTTACTGCGTGGAAAAACCTATGTTCTAGATTCCGTTAGCCCCAGTCTGATTGGCTACCTGAGGGTTGATGGCGACCAGGTGATCTTGATCCTTGCCAACCCTGGGATGAAACAATTGGAAAATGCCAGAGTAAGCTTGTCTCAAAGCGACCTTCGGGGGACCATTCCCCTTGTGTGCGCTGAGGGGTGCGGTTCAACCCATTTCACACTCCAGTTCGATCCGAACGGCGGGTTTACAGATCTCAATCTTCCATTTGTAATACCCGCCGACGGCTGGGCAATTTTACAAGCAACCAAAAAATGATTTTGGGTAAACATATGAGCGAAACAAGCAATAACTTTAAAATTACTACGCCGCGAGATACGGTTCAGGTCACGCTCAATGATGGACGGGTAATTGAAGGTCCTAGAGGAGCGTGTATTGCCAAATTTTTGCGCGTGCTGCCGGAATGGACCCTTGTGCCGGTCGTTGGGGCAGTTGTGAATGGCGAACTGCGCGAATTAACCTTTCCTGTGGATATGGATGCCCGCTGCCAGCCTGTGACGATGTCGGACGCTGACGGGGCAAGGATTTACCGCAGATCCTTGATCTTTCTTCTCCAGGCTGCTTTTGCGGATCTGTATCCAAGCGATTCTCTAACCGTTGATCATTCGGTGGCGTCCGGAGGTTATTTTTGCCAGGTATTTGGCGGTGGTACCCTTTCGCAAACTGATTTGGTAAAGCTGAAAGAACGCATGCGGGAACTGGTTGAAGCTGATTTGCCGTTTGAGCGGCGGCTGGTGCCTTTGAGTGAGGCGGTTGCCTTATTTGAGAAGACCGGGCAGGATGATAAAGTGCGCCTGTTAAAATACCGCCCAAAAGATCACCTCGTGATTTACCGGTTGGGACGCCATCAGGATTATCATCATGGCTATATGGTTCCATCCAGCGGGTATTTAAAATGGTTTGATTTATCCCTTCTTGGGGACGGCTTTGTGCTGCAATATCCCCGCAGACACTCGCCGACCGCTTTATCGCCGATGCCTGAATATCCCAAGCTTCTATCAACCTTTCGCCAGTACGGGCGCTGGCTGGAAAGCCTTGGGATTGACTCAGTCGGCGCTTTGAACGACGGGATCAACAGCGGCAGAGCCAGGGAAATTATCCTGGTGTCTGAGGCTTTGCATGAGCAGAAAATCGCTGATATCGCCCGGCAAATCGCTGACAATCGCGATCGGGTCAAGGTGGTCTTAATCGCCGGGCCTTCATCCAGCGGAAAAACGACCTTCTCAAAGCGGCTTAGCGTGCAGCTTCTTGCCCGCGGGATTGCGCCGTATCCGATTGAAATGGACAATTATTTCCTCGACCGCGAAAAAACGCCGCGCGATGAAAACGGCGATTATGATTTCGAATCGATCGAGGCGTTAAATACCGGGTTGCTTGGACAGCACTTAAATGATTTGATCGCCGGGCATGAAGTTCAGCTCAGGCATTATAACTTTAAGACCGGGATCAACGAGCCGGGCGAGGTCGTCCAATTAAAAAAGGACCAGCTAATCATTCTCGAGGGTATCCATGGTTTAAATTCTGATCTCCTGCCGGGATTCGATTCCAGGCTGGCTTACCGGGTATATGTCTCCTGCCTGACGCAGTTAAACCTGGACCGGCACAACCGCATCTCCACCACGGACACCCGTTTGCTGCGGCGGATTGTGCGGGATTCGAGGGAACGCGGATACAGCGCGCTGGCGACCATCAGCCGCTGGGAAAGTGTCCGCAGGGGGGAAAAAGATCACATCTTCCCTTACCAGGAAAACGCCGATGAATTTTTTAACTCTGCTCTGGTCTACGAGCTATCTGCCCTTAAACCTTTAGCCGAGCCCTTGCTGCGCCAGGTGCCATACAGCGCGCCCGAGCATATCGAAGCCAAAAGGCTGCTGGCATTTTTGGAGTGGTTCCTGCTGCTGCCGGAAGATTTGATCCCTGATAACTCGATACTGAGGGAATTCTTAGGCGGGTCAATCTTGAGGGATTTCAAGCTCTGGGAATCGAATTAAACCAAAAGCCGGACGAATACGTCCGGCTTTTGGTTTTAGCACTGTTATTTTTTTTGCAGATGTTTCTTGACCACAATCCCCAGCCGCGCAATTCCTTCATTTATTTTTTCCGGGGTGGCGTTGCTGAAATTCAAACGCATCGTATTCGCCCCGCCGCCGCAGGGGAAGAAAGATTCTCCCGGCACGTAAGCGACTTTTTGTTCTATGGCATCCGCCAGCATTTCGGTAGTATTAATTGATGCGGGGAATTCAGCCCAGAGGAAAAGCCCGCCTTGCGGATGCGTCCAGCGAACGCCTTCGGGCATGTGTTCGGCGAGCGCATCCAGCATCACATCCCGCCGTTGCCGGTAAGTTTCGCGGATTACTTTAACGTATTTATCCAGGAAACCGCCGCGGCCGACTTCATACGCGACCATTTGGTTAAAGGTCGCGGTGTGCAGATCCGCTCCCTGTTTTGCGAGAACCAGTTTTTGAATGACCTCCGGCGGTGCCATGACCCAGGCCAGGCGAATTCCGGGCGCGAGGATTTTTGAAAAGGTAGAAAGGTAAATCACATTACCAGCGTATCCGTTTTGAGAGCGGCATTCGCTGTCAATCACTTCGACGGCGGGCAGATGCTCGCCTTCAAAGCGGAGCTGCCCGTACGGGTCATCCTCAATGATCGGGACACCGTAGCGGTCGGCCAGTTCGACCAGCTGGTAACGCCTTTCAAGTGATAGGGTGACCCCGGTTGGATTCTGGAAATTGGGCAAGACGTAGATAAATTTTGGACCGGTGCGCAGCGCTTCCTCCAGCGCCTCAGTTTTCATGCCGTTTTCATCCGAGGCAACCGGCACGTATTCCGCGCCGTAAGCGTTCCATGCCTGGAGCGCGCCCAAGTAGGTGGGCGATTCCACCAGGATGCGGTCGCCGCGATTGATAAAGATCTTGCCCAGCAGGTCGAGCGCCTGCTGCGAGCCGGACGTGATGAGGATGTTTTGTTCGCTGATATCCAGCCCATAGCGCTGGGTGTGTCGGGCGATCATTTCGCGCAGCGGCATATAACCGTCGGTCGAACCGTATTGTAAGGCTACGCGGCCGCTGTTTTCCAATACCCTGATGCATGCTTCCTTGAACTCTTCAACAGGAAAAATTTCTGGCGCAGGCATGCCGCCGCCAAATGAAATGATATCCGGCTGCTCCGTCAGTTTTAATAACTGGCGGATAGCGGACCCTTTCATTCGCTGCGTTCGCTGTGCGTAGCGATGATCCCAGGGTGTCTGCATTTTTACTCCTTGTTTCCAAATTTAGTGGTTTTCACAGCTTCGGAAAGCGGCTAATCACGACCGCAGCAGTGGGCAAATTAACTTTGTCTCCGGTTTTCAGTTCTGCCGGGGCTTTTCCGGGATTGGAAGCGGCGGACTGGAAAATTGCAATGGGTGTACCTTCCAGGGCGTATTTTTCTTCGATGTACGCCTGGCCCGTCAGGAAGCCTTCGCTATCCACAGCGCAGGAAGTGACGACCCCGATAACCCGGCCCCTGGTATCCACCACCGGATCATGCAAATGAGCCATGCGCACGCCTTTTTCCGTGAACCGGAAGCGTGCCACGACGGATTTTCTGGCAGCCTCTCTTGCAATGAATGCATCCCGGCCGATAAACCAGGGTTTGTAAACTTTAACATAAGAGCCAAAACCGGCTTCAGCCACGCCAAGGTTCAGGTCTCCACCCATTTCATGCCCGTATAACGGCAATCCAGCTTCTGTCCTCAAAGAATCGCGAGCCCCCAGACCGCACGGTTTCAAACCCAGCGGTTGCCCGGCTTTCATTAAGGCTTCCCACAGGGCAACCGCGTGATCCGGGTGGACAAACAATTCAAAGGCCATTTTTTCGCCCGTGTAGCCGGTGCGGCTGACCACGAGGTCAAATCCACCAACGGTAGCTTCGCACAATTCGGTGCGCTTTAATGCCATGATACGCTTTCTGGTTGGGGTATCACAACCGAGCGACAGCAGGATTTCGCGAGATTTTGGTCCTTGCAATGCGATATCAATGCGCATATCTTTGCCAGCCTGCGGATCTCGCAGATCGCGAAGGATTACACCGCGGCCAAAGGCGTGCGCGCCAGGAGCAGCGGGGTCAACCAGGACTTTTCCTTCCCGCACGGCGTTGAGCCAGGCCCAGTCTTTGTCATTGTTGCTGGCATTCACCACGACCAGATAGGCACTTTCCGAGCGGCGGTAAACCAGGGTATCATCAATGACATTCGCAGAAGGATCAAGGAAATGCGTGTAGCATGACTCGCCGATTTCCAGAGCGCCAATATCATTTCCGCAAACCGAATCAAGGAAAAGGGATGCGTCTGGACCTTCAGCCTGAAAGACGCCCATGTGAGAAACATCAAACAAACCGGCTGCCTGACGGGTAGCCAGATGTTCTTCCATGACCGAGGTGTACCAGACGGGCATCTCCCACCCAGCGAAGGGGATAATCTTCGCGCCCAACGCTTTGTGGGTAGCATACAGGGGGGTGCGTTTAAGATTGGGGCTTTCGATCTCTTCCCATGTAAAACCTAGCTTGGGTTGTGTGGTGACCGGTTTGTATCCAATGGTATATGGCTTTTCAGACGGCCGGGCTTTGCTGTCTGATTGTTCGACCGCAAGTTCTGGCAGTTCTTCGATGTAAACTGGCCCCGGGATTCGGCGGGTTGGGTCTTCATCAAACGAGATGTAACCGTCTGAGAGCGCCCGCAGCCAGGCAGCGGCCAGTCCGGCGTCCGCCACGGGAAGGGTGGCGATAAACACTTTTTCTTCCTTTTGGGTTAGCTGGCAGGTTATCGGCTTGCCGTTGGCGTACAGCTTGCATTCCTGCGTTTCGCCCAGCGCCATTTGATCAGCGTTGGCAGTGAAAACGAAATTCACAAAATGGCGCACATTCCGGCCGCTAATCCGAAAGGCGGTATTCGTCTGGCTGGAGGAAGACGGATCGTCAAGGTAGTAGAAGTGAGGATACCCGTGGCTCTTAATTTGCAAATCGGTATCAGCTCGCATCGCCAGATCGCGGACTCGCAATTTCGCTGTTTCAAGGACTGAAAAATCTATCTTTGCCCGCTGCACAAGACCTTTCCTGGTTTCAACCGAATAAGGTTTACAGGCGAGCAGCACATCCGCGATAATGTTGGCAACTTCGATCATATCTTTTTCCGTCAACCCGCGTTGCGTCATCCAGGGGGTACCGTAGCGGATACCCGAGGCAAAAAGCGCGGTTTTGTCGCCCGGGATGGTATTCCGGTTCAGGACGATTCCGGCGATATCTAAAATTCTGGCTGCCATATCACCGGATAAAGGCGTGCCGTCATCCCCGACAATCGTCTTACAATCAACATTTCCCAGATGGGTGTTGGTGCCGCCGTAAGGGATGCGTAACCCGCGCGCTGCCAGCTGTTTGGTGAGCGCCTGGCAGTTATCGAGAATCTGCTGCTGCAGTTTCTTGAAGGATTCAGTCCGGGCTAACTTGAAAGTTGTTGATAGCGCGGCAAAAATGTGAACGTGCGGACCGCCCTGTTCACCGGGAAATACAGCCCGGTCAATTTTCTTGGCCAGAGACGAATCAGTGGTCAGAATGCACGCGCCGCGAGGTCCGAGCAGGGTTTTATGGGTGGTAAATGTTATCACATGCGCGTAGCCAACCGGGGAGGGGATGACCCCGGCCGCAACCAATCCCGCGATGTGAGAGATATCCGCCAGTAAGACAGCGCCGCAGGAATCCGCGATTTCCCTGAAGCGTTTCCAATCAGGCACCCAGGGATAGGAGGAATAACCTGCGATGATCATTTTGGGTTTATGCTGCTCCGCCAGATTCTGAACCTGTGCATAGTCAATTTGTTCACTAGCTGGATCAACGTTATAGTGCACGATGTTATAAAGTTTGCCGCTGCGGTTGACCGATGAACCGTGTGTCAGGTGCCCGCCGTGCAGGAGGTTCATTCCGAGAACTGTGTCGCCAGGGATGACCACGGCTTGATAAACGGCGTTGTTCGCCGGCGCGCCAGATAACGCCTGCACATTGACGTAAATCTGATCAGCGCTGACCGCTCCGGTTGCGAAGGCTTCCGCACAGCGGCGGCGGGCCAATGATTCGACAATGTCTGCGTATTCAACGCCCTTATAATAGCGCGGATCGGAGTAACGCCGGTAGTGGGCGAGCATGCTGGTGTAATTAAGAATTTCTTCTTCTTTCATCCAGCGGGTTTCTTCGTCCGGATAACCTTCCGCATATAAATTTTGAAAAGCCGAACCCATCGACTCTCTCACGGCCAGCGGGGCTGTGCTTTCGGACGGGATAAGGATTAATTTTTTAACCTGGCGCTCTTCTTCCAGGCGAATTAATTCTTCAACTTCCGGGTCAATTTCAGATAATTTTCCGCGAAACAAGTAATCTGGCATGCCGGTTCTCCTTACAAGAGATGGATAGGAAAAGCCTTCAGGTAAGCAGCATCGCATTTGCGCAGACCGCAAATGGGATTTCGGGCGATTTGCCTGATTGCTCCCTGAAGGCGGATCATTAAAATTATTTTAGTCTTTGCCAGGATGAGGGTCAAGGTAATTCATCACATCCTGACTTGTCAATGTTCCAAAATTATTTGGATTTCTCCAGGATCCAGTCGCCGATTACTTTTAGAACCTCCTGCTTCTCCGGTTCATTGTGAAGCTCGTGGTAATATCCGGGGTATTCAATGTAGGTTACATTCTTACCAGCTCGGGCTGCAAACTGCGCGGTCGCTTCAGGATTGACCAGCATGTCTTTCGTCCCTTGCATCAGCAGCAAGGGTAACTGCAGTTCGCCCGCGTGTTCAATAATCCATTGGCCGCTGCTGATCAGATCAATTCCCAGTCTAGCGGAGATCACGCCGTGGACCAGCGGATCCGTGCGGTATTTTTCCACCACCAGCGGATCGCGCGAAAGCCCTTCGAGAATTAATCCATTCGGCATTTTAAAGGTTGGCACCAGGGACGCCATGACTTTACCGAGCAGCATTGTGGCTGCTGAAGGCGCGTTGGCCGGTCTTAAGCCCGGGGCGGTAACGATCAGACCGTTCAATTGCGGTTTACGCTTCAGGCCGTAATACAAGGTTTGACTGCCGCCCATACTGTGGCCGTAAAGGAAATAAGGCACATCCGGGTAGGTTTCTTTCAACTGCTCAACCAGGATATCAATATCCTTGCAAATCTGATCGTAAGACGGTGCATGTCCGCGCGGACCTTCGCTTTTTCCGTGGCCGCGCTGATCGAAAGCGATTACCGCGATTCCTTTTTCATTCAGGAAAGCCGCCACGTGGTGATATCGTTCGATGTGTTCACCAAGGCCGTGGACCAACCCGACAGCGGCTTTCACTTTCTTTTCTGGTTTCCAGTTGATCGCGAAAATATTGAGACCATCGGTTGTTTTCCAGGATCGTGTAATCGGTGCCATGCTTCCTCTTTTCACTTGACAGAATGGAGAATTTATTCAACTGCCTTTATAATCAGCATTGATTTGAGTGTAATCCAATGAAGAATTTCGGGCAAGTCGATTCCATTGGGAACTGAAACCAAAATTGGTTTGACGGGTTAATATATAGTGGACAACATTACCGGGCGCTCAGTGGAAGAATTACCTGACGAAGTGCTAATCCCTGCTGCATCCAACGGCGATAGCGCCGCATTCAGCCAGCTCTACGAAAAGTACGTCAGGCGAATTTTCAATTATGTGTATTACCGGACCGGAAATGTGAATGAAGCGGAAGATTTGACCGAGCGAGTCTTCTTGAGAGCGTACGGGCACATTCAAAATTACCGTGATATGGGTTTGCCTTTTTCGGCCTGGCTGTACCGCATCGCGCACAATCTGGTGGCAAACTGGCATCGCGATACCCTCAGGCGCCAGGAATTATCTCTGGATGACCATATCGAGATGTCATCCAAAGGTGAACACGCTGAAGTCGCGATCATCAAGGATCAGGAAACGGAACGGCTGATGTCCGTGCTCCGCGAACTGCCAGAAGATCGCCAGCAATTAATCATCTTGAAATTTGTTGAACACCTGTCTAACGCGGAGATTGCTGTGATCATGCAAAAATCGGAAGGCGCAGTAAAAAGCCTCTATCACCGCACCTTAATTCAGCTAAGAACCAGACTAGATCTAGATGTAGATGGAGAAGTGGACTGATGTTAAGAATTGTTACGGATGGCGCGGCGGATATGCCGCTGGAATGGAAACGTGAATATCAAATTGATGTGATCCCGTTAATGGTGCGCTTTGGTGAAGAAACCTATCTTGTGGATGAAAGCATGCCTCCAGAAAGGTTCTACCAGCTGGTCCGGTTAAAAAACATGGTTCCAAAATCTTCCCTCCCATCTCCCAGCCAAATCGCCGAGTTTTATCGCAAAATTGCCAGAAAAGGCGACACGATTCTCTCTATCCACCTGGCGTCAAAAATGTCCGGCACTTTCCACGCGGTTCAGATGGCTGCCCGTGAAGTGATGCAAGAATTTTCGATTCACACCATAGATTCGGGCGCCGGCTCAGCAGCGCTTGGCTTTATGTGCCGGCAGGCGCGCATGATGGACCGCGCTGGAGAATCAATTTCTTCGATTATCAGCGCCCTGGAAAATAAAACCCGTCAGCTGGCGGTTGCGTTTACCCTGGATAATCTGGAATTTGCTCATCTCAGTGGCAGGATAAGCGCTCTCCAGAACATTTTGTCCAGTGTGTTAAAAATTAAGCCCATCATCATCCTGAAAGACGGTTTGCTTCAAATTGGAGATAAAGTGCGCACACGTCAGCGAGCGCTGGATAAAGTTGTTGAAATTATTCGCCAAAAAATCGGCACTCGTTCGGTACAAATCGCTGTGGTCCATGCCGCTGATCCCAATACGGCCGCATATTTAATTGATAAGATAAAGACCCTGACAAATATCAAGGATCTGGTTGTCACCGATCTGGCAATCCCGGTGGCTGCAAACCTGGGCCCCGGAACTGTTGGAATCGTAGCCTATCCTGATGACGAGGGAACCAGCGCATGAAAGCAAATATGAATCTAGAAAACCTGGAAAAAGCAATTCAGAATCGGTTTCGCCCCCTGGAACCCGATCCAGTGTTTATTAATCACCTGAAAGCGAGGTTTAATCGCGATCGAGATATCATCCTCGAGCCGGTTATCACCTATCGGCGGGTATTTATTATGGCCAGTATGCTGGCGGCGGCTGCGGGAATATTCACCGTCTGGCTCATCAAGAATATTAAGAGTTAGCGGGAACGGATTAGTTTTTCCTTTAAAACTGAAGGCCGCGGCTCAACCAGAACACTGCCGTCCGGAAATATTATGGTCGGCACACTTCGAAAACCGTGATTGATCTCCATCACTTTCGCTGCAGCGGTTTCATCCCTATCGATGTCGATGAAGGTATAGGTAATTTGCAGCTTTTCAAAAACCGCCTGGGCAGCCAGTGTGTCCGAACACCAGCTGCAGCCGTACATGATAATTGGATCGGGTTTTTCCATCACAGCTTTACTCCTTCGAAAACCAGTCAACCAGCTGCTCTGAAATGTTCAGAATATCCACATCATCATCAAACGCGAACTGAACATTTACCCTCTGGCAAAGATTTGCCAGCATCGCCCGGATTTTTCCAGGGATCTGTTGGTCTTGGGCGGCAAATTCAATTAATGAATATCCCGAGCGAATGGCACTAGCCTGACTGTTTTCCTTGTAAAATTCGCGCAGAACTTTTGCGATCGCTCTGCGCGCAATGACCCTGGAACGGCCTTCCAGGCCAAGCTGGCGAGCATCCATTCCATCCCGCAGCTCCTGGCAAACTGATTTGATCAGTTCTGAATCCACAGAATCTATTTTAACATCATCTGTACAGGGCAGGGCTTCTGACTTGTTTGACGGTTATAATTCATACCATGATGCTTGGTAAAATCGCATTTCTTGGTTCTGGGGAAACTTCCGCGATTGGCGGAAAACTTTTTGAGAATCTGGCCAGCCTATACTCGCCACCGGTTCATATTGCGGTTCTGGAAACTCCCGCCGGATTTGAATTAAACGCAGCAAGTGTCGCCGGCAGGGTCAGCGTTTTTCTCGGTAAACGCCTTCAAAATTATCAGGCGTCCGTCAAGCAAATACCCGCACGAAATCGCGACCCGGAAACAGGCACAGACTCACCGGTTTTGGCTGTTGAGCTGCTCCGCGCGAATATCACTTTTCTCGGGCCTGGAAGCCCAACCTTTACTGTAAGAATGCTGAAAGATTCCCTCTTTGAGCAGACCCTGCGATATGTCTTAACGCAGGGGGCCAGCATCATTTTCGGAAGCGCTGCCGCAATCGCCGCTGGAAAACACGCCCTTCCAGTGTATGAAATTTATAAAGTGGGCGAGGATTTGCACTGGAAGCCAGGAATGAACTTCCTTTACGGGTTTGGTCTTGAGGCGACAATTATTCCCCACTGGAATAATACCGACGGCGGGAGCGAATTAGACACCAGCCACTGTTTCATGGGCGCCAGCCGGTTCTCAACTTTGGAAAATATGCTGCCCAGTGATGAGGTAATTGTGGGTCTGGATGAGCACACCGCCTGTATTCTAGATCTAAACAAAAAAAGTCTGGAGGTAATGGGCAGCGGACAGGTGCACTTAAAGTCAGGAGGGCGCTGGCATGATCTTGAGCCGGGGCTGTATCATTTTAAAAATCTTCAACTGGATGCGGTGTGCGATGCAGATATTCCAGTACCAGAATCGCTGCAGGCTTTTCAGAAGGATCTGACCGTGGAAGTTGCCGAGGAGCCGCCTCCCGATCAAATCCTTTCTCTGGCTCAAGCCCGGTCGGAAGCAAGGAAGGCGAAAAACTGGGCGCTTGCAGATGAAATCAGGCACCAAATGGCAGCTCTGGGCTGGGCGGTGGATGATACTCCCGACGGTCAGCAACTCAGAAAAATTGGGAAGGATAAATGACTTCTAATCACCGTGTGATTTTTATGGGATCGCCAGATTTCGCGGTACCAATCCTGAAAAGTCTGGCGATGAATTACCAGCTGGTTGGGGTGGTTACCCAACCCGATCGGCCCGCCGGTCGCGGGAAGAAGTTAAGCCCTCCGCCGGTAAAACTGGCGGCTCTCGAATTCGGCCTGCCGGTGATTCAGCCGGAAAAGCTGAAGGAGCCTGGAATATTTGAAACATTAGAAAACTGGCGGCCGGATGTAATCGTTGTCGCGGCTTTCGGACAGATTTTAAGACAAAATGTTTTAGGCCTGCCAGAATTTGGATGTATTAATGTGCACGCTTCTCTATTGCCGCGGTGGAGGGGCGCGGCTCCTGTTCAAGCAGCCATCCTGCACGGGGATTCTGTCAGCGGCGTGACCATCATGAAAATGGACGCGGGCATTGATACCGGCGCGATCCTGGCGCAATCGCCCTGCCCGCTTGCTCCCCAAGAAACCGCTCTGTCGTTAAGTGAAAAGTTATCGGTTATGGGAGCGGATTTGTTGATCAAAATTCTCCCTGACTACCTGTCTGGCAAATTATCTCCCGTTCCGCAGGATGAGAGCCGCGCCACTTATGCGGGCTTGATCAAGAAAGAAATGGGCCTGCTGGATTTCCAAAAACCTGCCGCTGAATTGGAAAGGCAGGTGCGCGCCTTTCTCCCCTGGCCAGGGTCAACATTTTTTCTCGAGGATCAGCCCTGCAAAGTTATGCGGGCCAGTGTGGTTCAAAGCGATCACGGACGCGCCCCGGGCACGTTTACAATCTTAAATGGTTTTCCGGCAGTTTATTGCGGAGAGGATTGCCTGGTGCTGGAAGAAATACAGCCGTCCGGGAAAAAGCCCATGAATGGCAAAGATTTCCTCCGCGGTTACACGAGGTGGGTATAAAAATGCAGCGATATCTGGTAATTGGAATGGGAGCAATTGGGACTTATCTTGGCGGATCTCTACTGGCTTCGGGCGCTAAAGTTGGCTTTGTGGAGCGCGCTGATCTGGTCAAGTCGCGTTTGGATCATCCGGTAAAACTGCTGCTCCCGCGCTCAGAAATTGTTTTATCCGGTGTGCCAATCTTTCCCACGATACCGGATGCTTTTCTTGATGACGCGTGGGATGCGGTGCTCGTTGCTGTTAAGACATTCGACACCGCCGCACTTCTTCCTGCGCTGAATTCTGAAAAGGCGAAGATCCGCAAGCTCGTCAGCCTTCAAAACGGCATTGGCAATGAAAGTTTATATGCTGAAGTACTGGGGTGGGAAAAGATACTTCCGGCCAGTATTACCACCGCGGTAGGGAAGAAGGACGACGGCACTGTAATTGTGGAAAAATTTCGCGGCATTGCGCTGGCTGCCAACTGCGCTGAATCGGGTTCAGTTCTGGAAGATTTTCAGTCAGCGGGTTTAAATCCTCAGGTGGTTAATAACTGGAAGGCAATGAAATGGTCAAAATTGTTGACCAATTTACAGGCAAATGCCTGCTCGGCGATTTTAAATATGCCGCCGAAAGACCTGTTTCAGCATTCCGGTGTCTTTCAGCTGGAGATGCGGATGTTGAATGAGGCGCTGCAGGTGATGCGGAAGTTAAATATCCCGGTAGTGAATTTACCCAAAACCCCGGTCAGAGCGTTGCAGATATTAGCGCAGCAGGTTCCCCCGCGGCTTGGGCAGTTTTTATCCGAACAGTTCCTTGGAAAAGGCCGTGGGGCGAAGATGCCCTCCCTGCAGATAGATTTGTCCGCCGGGAGGGAACGCAGCGAAGTGGACGACTTAAATGGCGCGGTCGTGAAAGAGGCTGCTGCGGTCGGTTTGCGTGCCCCGGTGAACGCATTCTATACGCTGACTCTTAAGGCAATGATTAGCGGTGATGTGGCGTTCGAGACGTATCACCACCGTCCAGACCGACTCGTGGAAGATTTTTACAAATATTTACAAAAAGAGGAAAGCTGCAAATGACCGTTCCGGCCTGGTTAAATCAAGCGGTTTTTTATCAAATTTTTCCCGATCGTTTCTATCAATCTGGCCTACCCCTTGGCATGAGCGGATTTGAACCCTGGGGCTCTCCTCCGACTATACACGGTTTTCAAGGTGGTAATCTTACCGGGATTGTAGAAAAACTCGATTATCTAACCGAGCTTGGAATAAACGCGCTGTATCTTAACCCGATTTTTCAATCGCCGTCGAATCATCGGTACAACATTACAGAATACTTTGCAATTGATCCAAAGCTTGGAAATCTGGATGATTTTCGTTTATTGATAACCAGGGCGCATGAGCGCGGGATAAAAGTTGTTTTGGATGGCGTTTTTAATCATTGCGGGCGCGGCTTTTTCGCTTTTGATGATTTGCTGGAGAATCAACAGCGTTCGGTTTATCGTGATTGGTTTTATGTAAAACAGTATCCGGTCGATGCTTACTCGCCTGGAGAGGCAAAAACCTATGAAGCCTGGTGGGGCTTCAAAAGTTTGCCTAAGTTTAATGTCAGCAACCCGGGCGTGCGGGATTATCTCTTCCGCGCGATTCGCTTCTGGACTGAACAGGGAATTGACGGCTGGCGCCTGGATGTGCCGAATGAAATTGATGATGACGCATTCTGGTTTGAATTTCGAACGCTGGTGAAAGGGATAAATCCCGATGCCTACCTGGTAGGTGAAATTTGGGATATCAACCCCCGCTGGGTTGGGGACGCTCACTTTGATGGATTAATGAATTATCCGTTACGTGCCGCAATTTTGGACTATGTGAATGCGAAAATAGCAAGCCAGCAATTTATTGAAAAAGTCCAGGAAATTACACGGGCGTATTCAGAGGAGAATTTATTCAGCCACTTGAATTTACTCGGCTCTCATGACACCGAACGAATTTTGCGCATGTGTCAGTCTGATAAGCAGCGGCTATTTATGGCTTTCTGCCTAATTTTTGCCTTGCCCGGGATCCCGTGCATTTATTATGGTGATGAAATTGGTATGGATGGGGGCAAAGATCCGGATTGCCGGCGCGCCTTTCTGTGGGCTGAAAATACGTGGGACAAAGATTTGAGAGAAAAGATCAAGCGGCTGATAAATGTTCGCAAGACCTGTTCGGCTTTACAAAATGGCGCGCTCGAATTCATTCCCTCAAACCCTGGACTTGGGATCATCAAACGCAGCGACGGCAAGAGCGCTGTTTTCGTTGTTGTCAACCCGGGAAGTAATAAAGAGACCTTTTACCTAGCTTGCTTAAATATTGATCGCCAATTAAAAGAGATCATCAGTGAGAGCGTTTTTTCCGGTGATATGACGTGCGAAATTCCCCCAAAATCAGTGTTGTTCCTTACAACCGGCTAAACCGGGTATGTTAAACCTTTTGTTTTTATGAAGACCTCACTTTACGATACGATGATCGCGTTTTTACTGGTTGTTTTTCTTGCCGCAGCAGTCGCCGGTAATGCGCTGCTGATATCATTTAATAACAGCCTGCTCAATCCCGCCTTCTATCAAAAGCAAATGCTTGATAGGGATGTGAGCGGCCGGGTGATTAATGCATTTACCAGTATGACCGTGCAGATGGTTCGTCAGGCGGGATTTCTTCCATTACCAGAAGCGCAGTTAAATTCACTGGTTGTTTCATTCCTGCCGCCTCAGTGGGTGGTTGATGAAACCAGCAAGTTAACCAATGAGATCATGAATTTTGCGAATCTCAAATCCACTTCTCTGGATTTTTCCGTAAACCTGGTTCCAATAAAGGAGACCTTTCAAAGGACGGAGTGGGTATCTACCGTGGATAAGATGTTGAGTGAACTTCCCGCCTGTTCGGAAGAGGAACTGATCCGTTTCCAAATCGCGATCACTTCACAGTCATCTTCGCTGGAAGCGTTGCCTTTTTGCCAGCCGCCTGAATTCTTTCGGGGGCAGGCAATCATATTTCTCTCGAATGAGATTTCCCGGGTTGTTTCAGGTCTTCCGGACGAGCTGGTTCTGGCAGCCCCAGATCAATTAACTGCCGTCACCCGTTCGCCTGAATTCCGGCTCTGGCGGCTTTCCGTTGGATTGCTGCGTATCAGCCCATTTGTGACCGCTGGACTGGTATTTCTAAGCATTTTGCTTTACTCGCGGAAGCCCGAAAAATTCTTACGCCTGTTTGGGTGGAGTTTTCTGGCAAGCGGGATTCTGTTTTCAATCGCTTATCTACTGGTCAGGGCGGCGCTTGCCTTGATCGCCGGGAATCTGAACAGCCTTCAGACGGGAAACCTCTTGAGTACCGGTTTGACTGATTCGCTGGCTGGGTTAATTACCGCTGCGGCAGATTCATTTTCTGGATTTAGTTTGATTGTAATGGGTGTTTTGTTTCTAACAGGAACAATCTGGCTGGTGATTTCTAAAATGTTCAAGAAGCCGGCGGCGGTTTATTTATCTTCAGGCAGATCAAGATAGCGCCTTCGCCATTCATATAACTTATTGATTGCTTGGATTGGCGACATGGTGTTGATGTCCAGCCCTTTTAACTCGTCCAGTAAAGGATTGGTTTGCGGGAATAATTCCATTTGTTGGACCAGATTGGGGTTGATCTCGACAGCGCTGCCGCTGGTTGTCTCAAGCTGACGCAGTATCTCACCCGCCCGTTGAATCACCTGCTGGGGGATACCAGCCAGCTGCGCAACATGGATACCGTAACTGCGGTCTGCGCCGCCGGGGATAATTTTGTGTAAGAAAACCACCTGGTTATCGACTTCGGCGACAGAAATATTGTAATTCGTTACACCTGGAAGATATTTCGCCAGTTGGATCAGTTCGTGGAAATGGGTGGCGAACAGCGTTCTGGCGCGCAAATCAGGGTGATTGTGGAGGTATTCCACGATTGCCCAGGCGATGGAGAGGCCGTCATAGGTCGAGGTGCCGCGCCCAATTTCATCCAGAATGAGCAGGCTGGACGGCGTGGCATGCCGCAAGATATTGGCAGTTTCAACCATTTCAACCATAAAGGTGGATTGGCCGGCGTGAATCTCATCCTGGGCGCCAATTCTGGTAAAAATCCGATCGGCGAGCCCGATTTCAGCCTGGTCTGCGGGGACAAAGGAACCAATTTGTGCCATCAGCACAATGAGCGCTACCTGGCGTAAGTATGTGCTCTTGCCAGACATGTTTGGGCCGGTGATTACCCAGACCGTCTGGCCAGGTTCAAAAACTGTGTCGTTGGCAATAAAACGCCGCCCGGGGAGCATGGTTTCAACAACCGGATGGCGGCCGCCGTAAATTCTTAATACCGGTTCTTGCTGCAGGGTCGGGCGAGTATATTTGTTAAGGACGGCTGCTTCAGCGAATGAAGCCAGCACATCCAGCGCCGCGACAGCCTGGCTCATTTTCAAGATTTTCTGATAGGAAAGGCTTAATTGTTCACAAATTTCTTTGAATATTCTGCGCTCAACTTCGTGAATCCTTTCTTCCGCATTGAGCACCAGGGCTTCGTATTCCTTCATCTCTGGGGTAATATACCGCTCGGCGTTGACCAGCGTTTGCTTGCGGATGTAATTGGCGGGGACAGACTGAGTGTTGGCGTGCGTTATTTCAATGTAATAACCAAAAACCTTGTTATACCCAACTTTCAGGGTCTTTATTCCGGTGCGGTCACGTTCCACACTCTCAAGGCTGGCGATCCATTCCCGGGCATGCTGCGAAGTTTGGATGATTTGGTCCAGTTCAACGGAGTATCCCGGGCGGATAATTCCTGTTGTGGAAAGCGTGGCAGGGGGATTTTCAGCGATAGCGGCAACCAGCAATTCAAGTTCAGGTTTGCATAAATCGAAGTCCGTTCGCCAGCGTTCGTCCAGCGCGGTAAATTTTTCCAGCGCCTGCATGACTTCGGGCAATGATGACAGGCTGTCTCGTAAGGCAGTTAAATCCCGCGGTCCGGCCGCGCCGGTGACAACGCGGTTAATCAGCCGCTCGACATCTCCGAGGCGAGAAATGGATTGCCGAAATGCCGCCCGTTGGATGCCGTTTTCAAAAAACACCTCAACAGCCGCTAAGCGTAGATTGATCGCCTCCAGGTCAAGCAGGGGGCGTGAAATCCATTGCTTGATCAGCCGTTTCCCCATCGGTGACCGGCAATAATCTAACACCGAGAGTAAACTTCCCTGAGTTTGCCCGCTGCGGATGGTCTCGGTAAGCTCCAGATTTTTCCGGGTGGCCGCATCCAGGGTCATGTATTCGCTGGTCGAATAGAAATGGACGTTGCTTAAGAGCTGCACGGCGCTGGGTTGCGTGTTTTGTAGATACTGAATGATGACCCCAACAGCCGGAAGGGCGGGTGAACCAGCAGGTAACCCAAATCCTTCCAGCGAGAGCGTGTTAAAATGCCGGAGAAGGATATCCCGGCAGCGGGCCGGTTCAAATTGCCAGGCTGGTACATACGTCAGGTGCAGGTCGCCGTTTTCCCCCAGGGCTGTACCTTCAGAGATCAAAACTTCAGCGGGTTGAACCCGGACAATTTCCGCGCGCAAACTGGCAAGAAAGTATTCACCTTCAAAGGCTGTGGCGTAAAAATCACCCGTGGATATATCTGTATACGCAAGGGCAGCGCTTTTATCCGATAAATACACCGCAGCAAGATAATTGTTTTTCTCAACGGGCAAGAGCGAGGGTTCTATCACCGTTCCCGGTGTGACCACCCGCACGACCTCGCGGGGGAACAGGCCTCGAACAGGTGTATCGCCAACCTGTTCGCAAATTGCGACGTGGTAACCTTTCTCGATCAACCTGGACAAATAGTTTTCAACCGCGTGGTGGGGAATACCCGCCATGGGGATACGAATACCTTTGGCGACATTGCGTGAAGTTAAGACAATATCCAGCTCGCGAGACGTAATTTCCGCGTCTCTGTCAAAAGTTTCATAAAAATCCCCCAGGCGAAAAAACAGAATCGCATCCGGATAGCGTTTCTTGATGTCGAGGTATTGTTGGCGAATGGGCGTGACGTCTTCCGACATGCGTTTTCCTCATTGAAACTTGCGGTCATTATAACATCGCGTAATTTTACCGGATAGTTGCTGCAACGGTATAATAGAGGAATCCAAGCCAGGAGGACAATTATGGATGGGATGAACCAAAACCCGCTTTTTGATCATCAATTGGGACTGGGCACCTGGTCCTGGGGAGACCGGTTTGTGTGGGGATACGGGCACGGCTATTCGGACAGCGATATCAGAGAAGTGTTCACGGCGTCCGTTCAGCGCGGGGTGCGGTTGATCGACACAGCAGAAGTATACGGACAGGGTCGATCAGAAGAAATTATTGGGGAATTATTAAGAGAAACAGGGCAGTCAGCATTTATCGCCACAAAATTCATGCCGTTTCCGTGGCGGTTAACTGGCAAGTCTCTGATTGCTGCTTTGAAAAAAAGTCTTAAGCGCCTTGGGCTGGAAAAAATCGACCTGTATCAGATTCACTGGCCCTGGCCGCCGGTGACGGTTGAAACCTGGATGAGCGCCATGGTCGAGGTATATCAAATGGGGCTGGTTAGCGCAATCGGTGTTTCGAATTATTCCCTCGAACAGACCCGGCGGGCGCAGGAATTTCTCGTCAAGAACGGATTGAGGCTGGCATCGAACCAGGTTGAGTATCATTTATTAGACCGCAGGATAGAGAAGAACGGCGTAATGCAGTACTGTAAAGAACAGAATATTCGGGTAATTGCGTATAGCCCATTAGCGATGGGGATTTTGACTGGAAAATACACTCCGGATAATCCTCCAAAAGGAATTCGCGGAAACCGCTACAACAGGCAAAAACTGCATCAAATCAAGCCGCTGCTGGATTTAATGGTACGCATTGGGCAGGACCGAGATGGAAAATCCGCCGGTCAGGTAGCGCTCAACTGGGTGATTCAGAAAAACGCTTTGCCGATTCCGGGGGCAAAAAATTTAACTCAATTGGAGAAAAATCTTGGCGCGCTGGGCTGGAAGTTATCCGAGGAAGAAATGGCATTATTAGATGATATGAGCGAGAGGGTGTTGAAGAATGACTGATTCTCGATCGGTGGAATTTATCAAATTTAATGCAATCAATGAATTTATGCTGGAAGAATACCGGCTACAAGTGATCCAGACCGTTTTTGACTCCTTTTCCAGGTTATCGCCCGAATGGCAGCGCAGAATGGTCAACGGGATTAAATCTTATTTATCGATACCTGGCTTCCGAAATCCCAACCAGGCACCGCTGGTATTAAAAATGCGGCATGCGGTGACTGCTTTTCAAAAAAACGCAGATTTTTGTGCTCTCACATTGCAAATCTGGTCTGAAGCCAATAAAGAATTGCGGGCAGAGCTGGCTGAAACCTTAATTTCCAAAGGTTGGAATGTACTGCCGCCAGAGGTAGACCGCACCACCTTGCCAGGATTCCTGACGTCCTGGCCGGCCGGCGAGGACTATGATACGGTTGAAAGCGCCTATAAATTGAAAAACCCGGCGTCCAATGCGCCACCGGATGACATCCGCCTAATGGCAGTCTGGTTGTCTGGCAGATTGCCTCTTAAGCAAAACGGGCCGGATGCCGCTCAGTAATCATTATTCGGCGAATTCAATTTCGAATTCTTCCTCGTTCCCCCATGTTTCCGAAGGGGTCAGGTCAATGTCGGCGAATAAGGAATCTTGATTAACATTGACATAGTGGCGTTTAATCAATTCCAGCATTGCCAGAAAAGTAACCACGATTTCGATGCGGTTATTTGAACCAGCCAGCAGCTGTTTAAAGGTCGTCGGGCCTGCTTTTAGGCGGTTGATGATGGACCGGATTTGCTCACGAATGGTGATGCGCGGAATTGAGATCACCTGGCTGAGCGGCGGTAAATTTTCCATGTGAAAAATGTCTCTGGCGGTGGCGACGATATCATCTAAACTGATCTCTGATATATCAAAGCGCGATACGTAGGCAGAAGTCGAGATTTCAGCCAACCGTAAGTAGGTGCGCCGGTTATTTTTTTGCTGTTCATCTAGAAATTGCGCCAGCTGCTTAAATCGTTTATAGATGATCAACTGCTGGGCGAGCGCTTCTCCCGGGTCCTCTTCGGGAACAAGGGTTGGGTCAAGCGTTGGTCTGGGCAGGAGGGCGGCGGATTTTATCTGAATCAATCTGGCGGCGATTACTAAAAACGCGGAGACTTCGGTGGGATCGCGTTCTTCAATCTTTTTTAAGTACTCCAGGTATTGATCAGTCACCTGGGCGAGGGCTAAACGGGTGATATCTAACTCTGCCCGTTCGATGAGGTCAAGAAGGAGATCGAGCGGACCGGCGTAAACATCTGTATTGATCTCATACCCCGGCGTGTTTTGAAGCGTAAAATTAAGTGGCATGTGGGCTATTATAGCAGATGGGTCGAAGAGCTCGATTATAATAACTTGTATGAATAAATTCAGTCATGTAGATTCAAGCGGAAAAGCGCGCATGGTAAACGTGGGTGAGAAACCCGATACGCAGCGAAAGGCCGTTGCCGGGGGAGATGTGCTGTTTTCCCTCAATACGCTGGGAATGATTCGGCAAAACGAGTTGAAAAAAGGGGATGTTTTAACGGTCGCTCAACTCGCAGGGATCATGGCTGCCAAAAAAACGTCTGATTTGATCCCTCTCTGTCACAATTTAATCATAAATGGAATAGATGTGTCGCTAACATTAGATCACCGTCTGCCTGGGGTAAAGATTCGGGCGGAGGTGGATACAATTGGGAAAACCGGCGCTGAGATGGAAGCGTTGACCGCTGTGGCAGTCGCAGCCCTGACCGTTTATGACATGATTAAAGCAGTAGAAAAGGAGGCGGTCATCACCAATATTCGCCTGCTGAGAAAAAGCGGTGGCAAATCCGGCGATCTAAACTTTGAGAAAAGCGATGAATAGAATAACCGTATTACTCTTCGCTAACTTGAAGGAACTGGCTGGGACTTCAAATCTGTCTCTTGAAATAGACGATCAATCCAGATTGTCTGATTTGAAACAGCTCCTTGCTGAAAAAATACCTGCCCTGGCGAGTTCGATCACCTCAGCAATCGCGAGCCAGAATCAGAAATTTATTTTTGACCAGGATTTACTGGAAGAAGGCGCAGAAATTGCGTTCTTCCCGCCAGTATCCGGCGGTACTGAACCGATAACCATTTGTAAAATTATTCTGGACGAGCTGGATTTTCAAGCTTTGCAAGGAGATATTGTTAATGAAAACACCGGCGCAGTGTGTACGTTTACAGGGATTGTTCGCGGCGTCACCAGTAGAGATCAGAAAATTACCACCTCCCTGGAGTATGAAGCCTACATTCCAATGGCTGAGCAAAAAATGCACCAGGTGGCAAGGGAGATGAGGGACCGCTGGCCGGCAATTGATGGGATTGCTATCGTGCAGCGGATTGGGAAGCTTCAGCCCGGTACCCCGACCGTGGCGATCATGTGCGCGGCCTCGCACCGCGACAGCGGTGTATTTGAGGCTGCCCGATATGGCATTGACCGCTTGAAAGAAATCGTTCCGGTTTGGAAAAAGGAAATCAGCCCTGCGGGGAGCAGCTGGGTTGAAGGACATTACCGCCCATCAAAAAAAGATTAAAACCAAAAGTTCGGCTATAATTTCAGCAATACCTCAATCGCGAACAAATGGAGCGACAGCCACTGGATCTCTGATGGGTGGTTGCCGTTCCCTTGGTTCCATGGAGAAGGAAATGGATAGCGGATCTAAAGAAACGCCGGCGGAATTCAGCCAACGTCTCAATTTGGAGTTTAATGACCTGTTGTTATTAAATCGCGCCCTGACGCACCGTTCTTATCTAAACGAGCATCCAGAAGCGTTGGAAGATAACGAACGGTTGGAATTCCTGGGTGATGCAGTGCTGGACTTTGTCGTCGGAGCCTGGTTGTATAACCAGTTCCCTGAAATGCCGGAAGGTGACTTAACCCGTATGCGGTCCGCCCTGGTCCATACCGAGCAGCTGGCGTGTTTTGGCCGTGAAATTAACCTGGGTCCCATGTTGCGATTGGGCCGTGGGGAAGCACAGGGGGGAGGGCGGGAGCGTTCGGCGCTTTTGTGCGATGCATTTGAGGCACTGATAGGCGCACTTTATCTCGATCGCGGTATTGATGGCGTAATGCGCTTTATTGAGCCGATGCTTGAACGCGCTTCAGCCGATATCTTGCAAAATCATAAAAATCAGGATCCCAAGAGTTTATTTCAAGAGTGGGCGCAATCTCACGGACACCCCGCGCCTGTGTACGTCACCAGAAATACAAGTGGACCTGATCATCAAAAAATCTTTGATGTGGATGTTCTGGTTGATGGGGTGGTTTACGGCTCAGGAACGGGGAAAAGTAAACAGGCAGCGACAAAAGAAGCTGCTGCTGCAGCTTTGGCACGGTTAGGCATCTCATAATTTAGGATACTGGATGAATTCACGGCTTAAATCATTAGAGCTTCATGGATATAAAACATTTGCGAGTCGAACGACCTTTGAATTTCCCGGCATGGTCACAGCGATTGTTGGCCCCAATGGTTCCGGAAAATCAAATATCGCTGATTCGATTCGCTGGGTTTTAGGTGAGCAATCGTTCAGCCTGCTGCGGGGCCGAAAAACCGAAGACATGATTTACAATGGTTCGGATTTACGGCCGAAAGCTGGCATGGCATCGGCAAGTATTACCTTTAATAATGAAGATGGTTGGCTGCCCATTGATTTTTCTGAAGTAACCGTATCACGACGGGCATACCGCGATGGAGATAATGAATATCTTCTAAACGGTCAGCGTGTCCGGCTTAAAGACATTTCTGAATTATTATCCAAATCAGGGTTGGCTGAACGAACCTATACAATTATCGGCCAGGGATTGGTGGATGCCGCTCTTTCCTTGAAACCCGAGGAACGGCGGAGGTTCTTTGAAGAAGCGGCAGGTATTGGTTTATACCGGTCTAGACGGGAGGAAGCATTAACCAGGCTGGAAACCACCCGCAGGAATCTTGAACGAGTGCAAGATATTCTCGGCGAGCTTGGTCCAAGAATGCTCAGTCTGGAAAAGCAGGCTCGCAAGGCGGTTGAATATGAACGAATTTCCGCTGATTTGCGGGTCCTCTTACGCGACTGGTACGGCTATCACTGGCATAAAGTTCAGCAAGACGTGATTCATGCGGCTGAGGTTGTGCGCGTTCAGGAAGCGCAAAATCAGGCAGCCCGGGACAACCTTGGCAGGATGGATAAAGAAACCGAAAGCCACCGCAGCGCGATTCAGCTATTACGCCAGGCCATTAATGCGGACCACGAAAAATTATCTGCCCTTCATCAGGAGCAGCAGAATTGCCTCCGGCAGATCGATGTCTTTGAGGAACGAAAGAAATCCATGCAGCAACAGGCAGCGCTGCTGGAAACCGAAAAGGTCCGCCTGGAAGAGGAGGCGAAATTTGCCCAACAAAAATCGGAGGGTCTGGCCAGTGAGTTAGCCGCTGCTTCTCAGGAGGCAGAAGAGGCGAAACAGGAAGCGGCAGCGGCAGAAGCAGAATTAATAAAACTTGAAGCTGAATTTTCCCGCGCTCAGAAAGAAATCCAGTCGGTTCGACAGCGGATGACTGGCAGACAGACTGAAATTGTCCAAAAAGAGGCGCGGGTAAGTGAGCTGCGAAGCAGAATTGAGGATATCCAGCGAAATCTGACGGCTCGCAGTGAGCATATCAGCCACCTGAAAGATCAGAATCAAACGCTCAAACAAACGATCCATGCGGAAAAGGAAGCCCTGGCGGGGCTCGAAGCGCAGATCGAGCAAGTGCTGAATGAAATCCATTCCAGAAAAAAAGAAATCGAGTCGCTCGAGCAGGAAAGGAAAAATACCCAGTCAGAGCTGCGTCAAATTGAGTCCGATATCTCCCGGCTGGCCGCGCAGCAGGAGGTATTGAAAACCGCAGAAGAAGAAATGACTGGGATAGCGGAAGGCGCGCGCTTATTCATTAAGTTGAAGAAAGAGATTGGCCAAAAAAATGATCCAGTGGCTCTGGCGCGGTTGTTGGAAGTTCCCCGCGAATACGAGATCGCAGTTGCCGGGGCGCTGGGAGAATTGCTGGATGGGGTTGTTTTAGAAAATTCCGCGGAGGTTGAAGCAGCGCTGGAGCTGGTCGACCAGCGTGAACTTCCGCGGGCGGTTTTTTTGAGTCTGGATTGGCCGGCCAAAATTTCCCGCCGACCGTCCAACATTTCAGCCGGTGTGTGCGCTGCAGATTTAATTCACCTGAAGGGTGAGCATCTGTCAGGGTTGCGACGTCTGCTTGAAAACGTGTATATCGTCGAGAATCGAAAAGCAATCTCTGAACTCGCTCTGCAACTGCCGCCTGGAACCCGGATCGTCACCCTGAAAGGCGAAGTTTTCACCCATGACGGGCAGATTTTCGCCGGGAAGGTTAGCCGTTTGGCGGCAATTGCGCGGCCGCGTGAAATTCGCGAATTGTCTGAAAAAATATCGGAATTAAGCCAGAGGCGTGAACAGCTTCTGAAAGCCTTTGAGACCTGCCAAAGGAAAATCGACGATCACGAAGCGGCGATCAATAAATTGACCGAGGAGATGAATCATCTCGATACGGCAAAACGCGAGAAGACACGCAGCATCCAGGCGGCAGATCTGACTTATGCGCAGAATGAAAGCAGCATTGGTGCCGCGGAAAAAGAAATGGTTCGCGAGCAAGAACGTGTAGATAATGCGGCGGCTGCTGTAAAGACATTGACGGAAGATGTCAGCGCGGCAAATCGAGAAATCGCAACCTTTGAAGAGAATATAAAAAAATTAAATCGCTTTTTAATTGATATACCCGTAAATGAAACCCGCAATAAGGCAAATCACTGGCGCACGCAACTGGCGGTCGCGGAGCGGGTCTTGCGCGATCTTAAATCGCGCGAGCATGAATACAAAGATTCACTTGCTTCACTTCAGACTTTGCGTGCTAAAACAAGCGCGAAGCTGGAGGAATTGGCGCTAGGAGCTGCCGAGATCGATCGCCAAATTGAGGAGCTGGCCGAAAAGAGCAAACAATTGGCTGCCCAGATCGCTGACCTGGACCAGATTTACAAGCCGAAAGAAATTGAACTGACCCGCCTTGAACACGCTTTAGAAACAGCACTCAGCAATCAGCAAACGGCGCAGCAGGCGGTTACTCTATCTGAGCGTCGTCTGGCTCAGGCGCAGCTGGAAATGAACCGCCAGCGCGAATCTCTGGATTCTCTGAAACGGAGAATAGAAGACGATTTTGGTTTGGTAGCTTTGGAATACAATCGCGAGGTATCCGGCCAGACACCGCTGCCGCTTGAAGGGATGGTTGAGATGCTGCCACAAATAAGAGAGCTTCCGGCAGATCTGGAAGAAAATATTGCCAGGAATAAATCTCTTCTGCGCAGGCTGGGTTATGTTAATCTTGAAGCCCAGGCTGAATACAACGAAGTCAAAGAGCGGCATGAGTACTTAACCAGCCAGATCGATGACCTCCACAAGGCGGATCAAGATCTGCGGGCGATTATCGCCGAGCTGGATGAATTGATGAAGCGGGATTTCAAAAAGACCTTTACTGCGGTTGCTTCGGAATTCAAGGAATTATTCACCCGTTTGTTTGGGGGCGGTTCTGCCAGACTGGTATTAACGGATGAGGATAATCCCACTGAAGGCGGTATTGATATTGAAGCCCGCCTGCCCGGGCGAAGAGAGCAGGGTTTATCCTTGTTATCCGGCGGTGAAAGATCATTGACGGCGGTCGCGCTGGTTTTCGCTTTATTAAAGGTGTCGCCAACGCCTTTCTGCGTGCTGGATGAAGTGGATGCGATGCTGGATGAAGCCAACGTGGGAAGATTTTGCGAATTGTTAAAGGAACTTTCAACCTCTACCCAGTTTATTGTCATTACCCATAACCGCAATACCGTTCAGGTGGCGGATGTGATTTACGGGATCACAATGGGCCGTGATTCTGCCAGCCAGATGATCGGGCTGCGGTTGGATGAATTAAGTGAAGAAATGGTCAGATAATCCATCAAAAAAGCGGCTTTCAAAGCCGCTTTTTTGATGGATTTCTCTCGGGTTTACTGTGCAGCAGAGGGCAGCGCGGTGGGGATATAGTCTTTTAAGTTATCGGGGTTAATAATTTTTGCATTTGCGCGCGCTTCCGCTTCCCATTTCGCGATGGTGCTTTCCCTCAGCTGGCTAAACTGAGCTGGCGTCAGCTGGCGAACTTCTTTCCCCAGGACCTGTAAGATATGGTATCCAAGAGCGGTGCGGATAGGGTCAGTCGTGGCGCCAATTTCCAGATTAAAAATCACTTTTTCAATATCGCTGAAAGTCTGGCCGCGGCGAATCCAGCCCAAATCGCCGCCTTTTTCTTTTGTGGCGGTGTCTTTGGAATATTTTTGCACCAGAGCATACCAGTCCGCGCCTTTTTTGGCCTGAGCGGCAATATCTTCAGCCTGCAGCTTGTCGGAGACTAAAATCTGGCGTGCCCAGACCATTTCGTCCTGTTGGGGGAGCGATTCGGTCAATTTTTTCCCAACCTCGCGGCGGATCAGGGTGGCCAGGAAGTATTTATCCAGGGTCTCCCGACTTACCCCATACTGCGCATAGGCTTTATAGTAGCCTTCAAGGTTGGCTTCATACAGCGCTCTGGTGTATTCGGTGGGCGATGCTTCTGGTGTGGGCGAAGCGGTCGCAGCGGCAGTGGCTGTGGGGCTGAGCGGAGGCTGACCGGCGAGCATGGCTTTTTGGGTCGGAGATAACGTACTGGTCGGAAGGGCGATCGCAGTGGGTTCGGGAGTTGGAGTTCCATCGGGGAAATAACCGAAAAATTCCTGATAGAACTGTTGAAGATCCGCATCGCTGATTACAATTCCCAGTTCCTTCGCTTTTTGACTGTAGAGAAGGTTCAACTGCAGTTCATTCAAAGTTCTTTGCGCAATGGTTTGCGGGTCGGTGGTACCGACAAGTTTTGCAAAATAATCCTGGAAGCGGTAATAGTTTTGGAAATCTTCAACAGTGATTTTTTCGCCATTGACGGTTGAAATCGCTTTTGTTTTGTAGAGAACCGTCTGATCAAGAATGCCGTAAACAATGATCCCCACAACCGCAACGGCGATCACAATCATCCCGATGATCAGGCGCCGCCGCTGGATCCGTTCGCGTTCAACGCGGGCTAGATGCTTTTTTGTGACAATTTTTGTGGTGGTTGGATTTTTTGGCATGCGAACCCCTGGGTGATTAACAGATTACCCCGGGGAAGGACAGGCCACCCCCGGGGTTAATAATTTATCTCCCGTTGTCCGGGCCGGTGTCGCCCACAAACGGCAGCAGGGCCACATGGCGGGCGCGCTTTATCGCGCGGGCAATTTCACGCTGATGTTTTGCGCAGGTGCCAGTCTGGCGGCGAGGTCGAATTTTTCCCTCTTCCGTTACAAAGCGTCGCAGCAGATCCACGGCTTTGTAATCGATAACAGCGTTCTTATCGGCGCAAAACTGGCAAATTTTTGGGCGGGCTGTAAAACGGCGAGGCCCGCCAAAATGCTGTTCGCTCTCATTAATTATTTCGTCAGACATTCTAATTTCTCCTAGAATGGATACTCTTCGGATTGGTCATCTGTCTCAGTCAGATCATTGCCGGGTTGACTGCCGCCCTCTCTGCGGTCATTCAACATCATCATCTCGCTGGCGACAATTTCAACAGTTGTGTGTTTGTTGTTGTCCGAATCTTCCCAGCGGCGGGTTTGTAAACGGCCTTCAATGTAAACCTGCTGACCTTTCGTGAGGTATTGCTTGCAGATTTCAGCCAAATTTCCCCAGGCCACGACATTGAACCACTCGGTTTCGGTGTGTTTTTCACCGTCCGCGGTGTTCCAGGATCGCGTCGTAGCGACGGTAAATGTTGTCACTGGCCGGCCAGAGGGGGTGTAACGCATTTCAGGATCTCGGCCAAGATGGCCAATAATCATGACTTTGTTTAAACCTCGGCTCATTTCAACCTCCTGACTGATTCCCGCTGATTAAAGTTTGCAGTTATAAGGTTCTATCAGGCTGCAACAGTGATCATCGCGCGCAGGACGGGCTCGGTATACCGCAGGTTCCGATCAAGCTCGGCAGTAAACGCCGGGCTCATCTTCGCAAGCAGGTAAACATACTGGCCGTCGCGCTGTTTTCGGATCATATAGGCAAGTTTGCGTTTGCCCCACAGGTCCACTTTTTCAACAGCGCCGCCCGATTCGGTGATCCACCCTTTGGTTTTTTCGACGATACCAGCCACAGCGGTTTCATCGAGCTCCGGGGAGACGATCAGAATCACTTCATATGTACGCATAAATGGAATCCTCCTTTCCACGGGTTTGCCTCTGTTCGCTGCTGTAAGTCAGTTCAGAGGCGGAAAGGCAGCATGAATATTTGCTGACTTTACAGGCGCAAGTATATCAAAGGTATTGAACTTTGCGAAGGGCTGATTCTAATTCTTTATTACTGAGCGGTACTTCTCCAGACTGACGGAAGCGATATAGGGAAGGTTGCGGCCTTTTTCATCGATGTCAAGACCGTAACCGACCACGAATTCATCTGGTATTTGGAATCCAAAGTAATCCAGAGGTATATCAATTTGATGTTTTTCTGTTTTATCTAACAGTGCGCAGGTTCGAAGCGTGCGCGGTTTTCTATCGAGCAGTAACTTTCGGACCGTGTGTAAAGTTAACCCAGAATCGACAATATCGTCAATCAAGATGACATCCCATCCATAGATATTTGTTTTATGGTCAGAATCAATCCGCACAAAACCGCTGGTTTGCGCTCCGGCGTATGAAGAGACTGACATAAAATCCATTGTTATCGGGCGGTTAATATGGCGCATCAGATCCGTGATGAATACGACGCTGCCCCGCAGCAAACCCAGCAGAAGCAGTTGTTCGGAATCCCGGTAGTCTTCGGTGATTTTTTTGCCCAGAAACCGCACTCTGGTTTCGATTTCTTCGGGAGTGATAAGGATGCGGTCAATAAAGGGGTACGGGTAGGTGGGGTTCATCGCATTTCCTGTCAGGATCTGTTGTCGCCGCGTTGATAATTTGGTGCCTCGCGGGTGATGATAATCGAATGAGGGTGGCTTTCAGTTAAACCGGAATTTGTTATCCGAACAAAACGGGCCTTTTTTTGTAAATCAGGTAAGTCTTTTGCGCCGGCATATCCAAGCCCTGATTTTACTCCCCCGACCAGCTGCTGAATATACGCGCTTAATTCACCCTTATAGGGAACCATTCCCTCTACCCCTTCTGGAACAAGCTTGCTGCTTGTTTCGCCCTGGGCTGTAGCGTAGCGGTCCTTCCCGTATCCTTGCATCGCACCGATGCTGCCCATTCCGCGGTACTGCTTAAATTGGCGGCCTTCATAAAGGATCAATTCTCCCGGCGCCTCTGCAAGCCCGGCCAGAAGCGATCCCAGCATGACAGCCTGCGCGCCGGCTGCCAGCGCTTTAACCACATCGCCGCTAAACTTTATTCCCCCGTCCGCGACAATCGCGACGCCAGATTCTTTGGCCGCGCTGGCGCACTCGAGTACCGCTGAAAGTTGGGGCATACCGGCACCAGAAATGATGCGGGTCGTACAAATCGATCCTGCTCCGACGCCGACTTTAATGACATCCGCCCCGGCTTTTGCCAACGCTTTTACCCCTTCGGCAGTAACGACGTTACCCGCGAAAACTGGCAGTTCTGGCCAGGCTGATTTTATTTTCCGAATGGTTTTAACCACGCCGGCGCTGTGTCCATGCGCGGTGTCAATCGCAACCGCATCCACGCCCTGCGCTACCATTAATTCGATGCGGGTTTCAACATCCGGGCCGACCCCGACTGCACCGGCTACCAGCAACCTGCCCCGGCTGTCTTTGGCCGCATTGGGGTGATCCTTAATTTTCTGCAAATCTTTAACAGTTATCAGGCCTGCCAGTCGGCCTTCCGAATCAACCAGCGGTAGTTTCTCAATTTTCTTATGCTTGAAGATCTCCCGGGCTTCTTTCAGGCTAGTGCCGACCGGAGCAGTGACCAGATCTTTTGAGGTCATAAAGACTGCTACCTGGGCGTCATACTCATTTTCTTCTATAAATCTTAAGTCGCGGTTGGTGATGATGCCGACCAGCCGGCGGGTAATTGGATCCACTACGGGAATCCCGCTGATGTGAAAACGCGCCATAATGCTTTCCGCTTCGCGGATTGTTTGATGCGGTGATAGCGTGATTGGATCCGAGATCATCCCGGATTCGGATTTTTTTACAATCTCAACTTCTCTGGCCTGGTTTTCAGGCGACAGATTGCGGTGAATCACTCCCATACCGCCTTCTCTGGCCAGAGCAATCGCAAGGCGGGCTTCAGTGACTGTGTCCATCGCCGCAGAGAGGATCGGGATATTGAGCGTGATGTTCTGGGTCAGGCGGGTGGTTAAGTTTGTCTCAGATGGCAGAACTTCGCTGTATCCTGGGATAATCAGCACATCATCGAAAGTCAGCCCGATTTCTGGTTGCGGAGAAGAAAAATGCATGATTTTGTCCTCCTGGTGATTATCCCCCATACTACCTTTTCTTTGGCGAATTGTCTAGTCAAACAGCCAAAATAAAAAAATCTGCCGCGAGGGCAGATTTTGTCTGGCGGGAGCGACGGGGTTCGAACCCGCGATCTCGGCCTTGACAGGGCCGCATGTTAACCGCTACACCACGCCCCCAGACAGGCAAAAGTTTATCATGCCTGTGTGCAGACGTCAAGACTTCGCCAGAGAATATTTATCAATTTTTCCCAGTGATCCAGTCCTCGATTGTCCTGTCCCAGGTACAGATTTCTTCCTTTGAAAACCACAGCATAATTTCTTTTTCGGCGGTTTCGCTTGAATCTGAAGCGTGGGTCAGGTTGCGGCTGATTTCAACTGCGTAGTCGTGGCGAATCGTGCCTGGTGCGGCTTCGGTTGGTTTAGTGGCTCCCATGGTCTGGCGCACCGCCTCCACTGCATTGGGGCCTTCCCATACCATGATCATAACTGGTGCTGAGGTTATGTATTTAATTAGACCGTTGTAAAATGGTTTGCCAGCATGGACGGCGTAATGCTGGCTGGCTAGCTCAGGTGATACCTGCATCATTTTTGCTGCGACCAGTTTTAACCCCCTACGCTCAAGGCGGCTGATAATTTCTCCGATCAGTCCGCGTTGAACTGCATCGGGTTTTGCGATGACAAAAGTTTTTTCCATTGGTTTTCCTGCGGCTGTAAAAAATTATTTTAATAAGGCTTCCGCCTTTGAATATACCTCGAGCGCTTCTTTCAACTGGTCGTTACGCAGGTATGCATCCCCGAGGGTTTGAAGCAGGGATAGATTTACGGGAAAACGAACCAGGGCTTGATGCAATTCCTCGATGACTTCCGCCAGCCCAACTCCATTTTGGATTTGTTTTTGATAATTGGAGATCGCGCCCGCAACGTCATTGTTCAGGAGACATTCACGCGCAGCTAAAATTGGATTAAGGGCTTCGTCAGCAGTTTTGTTAATTCCTTCCTGAAATTCACTGGTCTTGCCGGTTGAATCAACCAGGTCGCCGGGAATGGCTGGTGCGCCAGTTGGCACAGCCTCTTCAGTGGGTGGACCATAACTGGCAGGGATTTCACCTGTCGCAGCGCCATCAGGCAGCGGACCAGCCAGATCTTCTGCAGAAAATTCCGGGGCGATCAGATCATCTTCAGAGGTAGCAGGAACCGCATCAAAGGTTGGCTCATATTGGGCAGCCTGCGGAGCAAAAGATCCGTTTTTCGATTCGCTGTGTAAGTGTTCCAGCCAATCAGGGAGTGGCGGCAGCGAACCATCTCCAACTGCTTGAGCTGCCTGGCTGCCTGCCTGGGGTTCATCATCCTGCGCCGGAACTCCTTCGGCGCTGCCCGCCGGCGTTTCAGCAGTTTCACCCTGCGTCAGCCATTCGGGCGGCTGTTCCAGGCGGTCTTCTTTTGGAACAAAAAGTGTTTCGTTGTCTGCGCCGTGCTTTTCGGCCAGTCCCTCCATCCACGCCAGCGCGGATTCAATATCCATATTATTAAGGTTATTGTTAGCGGTTGAGGATTCATCTGATAAAACAGATGTATCGGCAAGCGGCATTTCATCAATCGAATTTTCAGCTTCGCGCAGCCAGTCTGGAATATCTGCCTGAGCAGGCATTGGGCTTTCTTGAGTTGATGGCGCAGATGATTGAATTTCTTCACTCAACCAATCCGGAAGATCGCTGCTCTCTGTCTTGTCGAAGGGTTCGGAAATCAATTCGCTTTCTGCGTGGTCTTGAGGAGTTGCGCTGAATGAAAGATTCTGGGTTGGTGGGGTTTCTTCAGCGAGCCAGGCTGGCAAGTCTTCTTGTCCACCTGCTGTAAAATCAACCGAACCCAAAGCTGGGGAAAATTCTACTGCCGGTTTGTCAACTGGTTCAGAAGGTGTTTCGGTTTCTTGGATTTCATTCAACCATTCTGGTAAAGACGAATCAGGGCTGTCTGGCGCGTTTTCCGTGCCTTGCTGCCACGCATCTGGTGCGGTTTGTGCGGCCGGGAACGGCTCTATCCTGTCTGAGCGTTCTTCCAGAGGCTCTAAATTCATGCCCGCAGTTAGATTATCCATGCCCTGCATACTATCAATTGGTAAAACATTTTGTCCGGCGTCTTCAGAACCGCTAACCACATCTAGCAGCCAGTCCGGGAGATCTTCACCTGAAGTCAAATCGCTGCTTCCTGCCGCTGGTTGTTCCTGGCTAGGCGAAACTGGTTCAGCGGCTTCGCCTGCGGCTGTTTCCATCTCCGCTGCAACAGGTAGATCGATATGACGGGATGAGAGGCCTTCCGGTTCGCCTTCAACTTCGCCTGCCACACTTTCTGGCGAACCTGCCGACGGGGCGATCTCTTCATCTGACTGATTCAAACTGTTAAGAAAATCGGTAACCCCGACACGGCCCACGTCAGCGATATTGGCAGATTCCACCGCGCTCATCCAATCTGGCAGCACCTCGCCAGGTTCTGATCCCTGGTCTAAATCCTGGCCTGCTTCCTCGAAGGGTTTTGAGCTGTCAAAAATTGACTGTAGCTTTTCAAGTTCTTCAGCTGAGGCTTCTGTGCTGGCTTCTTCCTGGGGGGCGATGGATTTTAACCAGTCCGGAATGTCCGCCGGGGCGAGCGCCTCTTCGCTGTCTGTATCACTCTCGAAACTTGGCGCTGGCGGCTGCTCGGGCCCGGTGGCGGGTTCCCAGCCCGCTGCTGAAAGCCAGTCCGGCAGTTCGGTGGAGGTGTCTCCCGCATCCAGGGTTGAAGCAAGGTCTGAAATCGACCCTGTCTGATCATCTGCGGTCTGGGCTGATGGAAGGTCTGAAATCTCTAAATCGGCATCTTGTTCCAATTCATTGGTTGGGAGCGGTGCAGAAGACTGTCCGCTGTTTTCGCCTGTTTCGATTTGATTTTGTTGGAGCCACTCTGGCGTTTCGAGCTTACTGTCTTCCCAGGAAATTCCAATCGAATGCATCCAATCAGGAGCAGGTGCTTCCGCGTTTGTTCCCGGGGATTCGGCTTTTTCGATCAGGATAGCCGCGTCGGGGACATCCGCTGCGGTTGGCGACCCGGAATTAACGAAAGCTTCATAAGGATCAATAGCTTGAAGCCGGCGAACAAATTCCTGTGCTTCATCGCTTTTATCCATTTCTGGTAGTAGAGCGGCGAGCAGCCGATTGGCTTCATAGCAGTATGGTAATTTCGCGACCAGATTATAAGCGGTTTGGACAGCTTTTTCTTTCTGGTCAGTCTGGGCGTACATTCTGGCAAGGATTACTTCAAGGTCATGGCGTTTGGGATCATCTTTTAACACAGAGAGTATTTCTGAGATCGCTTGCCCGAATAATTCGCCGCGCACATACATTCGGATCAAACCGCCAGAAGTCAGCCGTACCTTCGGCGGTTCAGTCCCATCGCGGCGGCCGTAAAGGCGGCGCAGTTCATCTTGCACAGCGATATTGGCTGGCTGAACCTCAAAAGCCCTTTCCATGTGCCAGATTGCGGCATCGAGGTTGCCTTCATCCTCGCGAATGATGCTCATACCGATTTGAGCAATAAAATCATCCGGGATAACAGATAACACCCTTTCCAAAATATCGGACGCTTCAGTATAGCGGTGGCTCTCGAGAAACGCCTTCCCCAGCAGGCGATATGTCTCAATGTATTTCGGGTAATACTGCAGGATGTGCTTGGCGTGGCTGATCGCTTCCTCAATGGCTCCCTTTTCAATCAGGTTTTCAATTTCACGGTTATACGCGCGTAAAGAAATATTCGCCATGGCCGAACCCTCCACACTTTAGTATGCACCATTCTCCCTTAGAAAGCAAGTAATTAGGTAATTGGCCGGTAATAAAACAGTGCGGTGTACATCCTGACCGCACTGTTCTGAGCATCATTCACCTAGATAATCCCGTAATTTTCGCCGGACGGTTGGATGCCGCAAACGGCTGAGCGCCTGGGCTTCAATTTGGCGCACCCTTTCGCGGGTGACGCCCATTTTACGGCCAACTTCTTCCAGGGTGTACGCCTGCCCGTCCAGGAGGCCGTAACGAAGCTGAAGAATTCTTACTTCCCTGGGCGGTAAAGAATTCAATACATCCTCTAAATGTTCGCGCAGCAAATTGTAAGTGGCGGTGTCATCCGGCGGGGGCGCTTCGTCATCCTCAATAAAGTCGCCTAACACCGAATCTTCTTCGTCGTCGGTCGGCGTTTCCAGCGACAGCGGCCGCCGGGCTACCTGGATCATATTTTCAACCTTCTTGGGCGGAACATCCAACGCCACCGCAAGTTCATCAACAGTTGGTTCACGGCCCAATCTCTGGGTGAGTTGATGCTGAATTCTCAGCAGTTTATTGATCTGGTCACCCATGTGCACTGGCACGCGGATGGTGCGTCCCTGATCCGCGATGGCGCGGGTAACGGCCTGACGGATCCACCAGGTCGCGTAGGTGCTGAACTTATGACCGCGGCGATAATCAAATTTTTTCGTGGCGCGTATCAAGCCAATGTTGCCTTCCTGGATCAAATCAAGGAAAGGCACTCCGCGCCCCATATATTTCTTGGCGACTGAAATAACCAGCCTCGAATTTGCCGTGATCAGGTGCTCGCGCGCAGCCCAGCCGTCTTCAATTAATTTCCGTAATTCCATCCGGCGGCGGTTGGAAACATTCCCTTTGGCAAGTTCCTCTCTCGCCATGCGGCCGCGCTCGATTCGCTGCGCCAGATCCACTTCTTCTTCTGCGTTGAGAAGGGGTACCCTGGATACTTCTTTTAGATACAGGCCGATCGTATCGTCGGTATCAATATGCTGCAAATCGTCAATGGAAAGTTCGCGAGAGGCATTGCGTACTTCCGCGATCTCTTCATCGATGGCCAGCTCTTCTTCATTTGGTTCAGCGATTAACGCTTCGTCTTCGAGATACGCAATGCCGGCGCTCATTAATCCGGCGAAGGCTTCTTCAAGCTGCTCAACATCCTGTTCAGCGTCAGGGAAAAAGTGCAAAATATCATCAATCGTGACGTACGATTTTTGTCGTCCGAGTTCAATTAACCTGGCGAGGGCTGAATATTCTTCGTCTTCGTCGTCAATTACGATCAGCGGTGTTTCCATAACCTAAGTCGGCCTCATTCGTAGACACGCAAAGTTTCATTGAAACAATGCATGATGATTTATAAAAAGCGGTGAACATGGCGATTATTGCCCGCCAAATTTCCGGAAATTGACGTTCAGTCTGTCCGGAAAATGACCGCATAACACTATACAACAAATTGGTAGGCAATGTCAATAAGCTTGCCGTCTTCTAATCAAATGCTAATCTGAAGCCTGCGGCCAGATTTTCCTTAATTGACATTGAAAGTTGTCTGTGTATAATAAGTTTTTACCCTGTGCCTGGCGCCGGGTAAAAAATATTAACCATTTTCAGGAGGAGAGATGGGTATCGATATATTGGGTTTGGGAAGCCGTCATGGATTAAACTCGTTTGAGCAGATTGCCATTATGATCGTATTGGCAACGGCTTTTGTGAGTCTGATTTATGCCTGGCTGCTTCGCGGTTCCGTTCTGAAAAAAGATAAAGGAACCGCGAAAATGCAAGAAGTATGGGATGCGATTCGAATCGGCGCGGACAGCTATTTGTCGCGGCAGTTCAAAACCATTCGCCCCGCAATTCTCATTTTGGGCCTTGCGCTCGCCTTGAGCGTGCTGGTCGTCCCACCCAGTGAAGCGGCGCTGAAAGAGTTTTCTGGCAGCACGCCAGACCAGGTGCGCTGGATTGTCGCGGTTGGTCGAACCGTGGCTTTCCTGATGGGTTCAACTTTCTCCTTGTTGGTTGGCCAGTTGGGCATGCGCATGGCCGTTCAAGCCAGTGTCCGGTCTGCATCTGCTGCCCGGCGTAGCTTCAATGAATCGCTTTCGATCGCTTATTATTCTGGCACCGTGACCGGCATGTTGACCGATGGTCTGGGTTTGCTGGGCGGTACGCTGATCTTTATCGTTTTCGGCAAAGCTTCGCCGGATGCGCTGCTGGGTTTTGGTTTCGGCGGTACGCTGCTGGCGCTTTTCATGCGGGTTGGCGGCGGCATTTATACCAAGGCGGCCGATGTTGGCGCTGACCTGGTCGGAAAAGTTGAAAAAGATATTCCTGAAGATGACCCGCGAAATGCGGCTGTGGTCGCGGATCTGGTGGGTGATAATGTGGGCGATTGCGCCGGGATGGCAGCCGACATTTTTGAATCCTATGAGGTTACGATCGTTTCAGCTTTGATCCTCGGCCTGGCGGTGATGGAGCATGAAGCCAAACTGGGCATGGCTGAAAGCCTGAAGTGGATTGTATATCCGCTTATCATCCGGGCGATTGGCGTGATCAGCTCAATCCTGGGAACATTCGCCGTGCCGATATGGGAAAAATTCCCGATCAAATTCCTGCGGGCTCACGATGCGGAAGAGGCGATGTTCCGATCGTATGAAGTGTCTTCAGTGAATACGGTTGTCTGGTCATTCCTGGCAGCCATTTTTTACGCCGGCGACTGGAAGCTGGCAGTACTGACCACAGTTGGGGTCGGTCTGGCGGTTGCGTTCAACCCGCTGACTTCCTATTTCACTGCCACGAAGAAAGCGCCTGTCCAGGAAATTGTCAAATCCATGCGCACCGGCCCGGCGACCACCATCCTCTCTGGTCTTTCGGTCGGAATGGAATCCAGCGTGTGGGCGCTGGTTGTGATTTGCGTTGCATTTGTGATTAGTATTCTCCTGTACGCCGGACAGGAAGCGATTTATGTCCTGTACGCTGTGGCGATGGTCGGCATCGGGATGCTCAGCCATACCGGGAATAATGTCGCCATGGATTCTTACGGGCCAATTTCTGACAATGCGAACGGTATTGGCGAAATGTCCTGGCACGACATGGACGATCAGGAGACCCGCAATGCCCGTCAGATTATGGCTGACCTTGACGCTGTCGGGAACACCACCAAAGCGATTACCAAGGGAATCGCAATTGCATCCGCGGTGATCGCTGCGGTCAGTCTGTTCTCGTCTTACCTCACGGACGTCAGGGCGGTGCAGCTAACCTTTTTACCGGAAAACCAGGTCATCACCGGAATCAACATCAGTTCCACCAAGGTTTTTGTCGGTTTCCTGCTGGGCGGCGCGCTTCCCTGGCTGTTTAGTTCGCTTTCCTTGAACGCGGTAACCCGGGCAGCTGCCAAGATTGTCGAAGAAGTTCGCCGACAGTTTAAACTGCCTGGAATTATGGAAGGCACGGTTAAGCCCGATTACGCGCGCGTGGTTGGCATCTCGACCGTTTCTGCCCAGAAAGAGCTTGTGCCGCTGGCGGTGATCTCTGTCATCCTGCCCATTTTGGTCGGGCTGGTATTGCAGGTCGAAGCTCTCGGCGGTTTCCTGGCGGGCGTCATCCTGAGCGGTCAGCTGTTGGCGGTGTTTATGGCAAACGCGGGCGGCGCGTGGGATAATGCCAAAAAGGCGATTGAAGATGAGCCGCGCGATCTCGCTGCCAACACCGGTAAAGGTTCTGAACGTCATAAAGCCGGAGTCGTCGGCGATACCGTTGGTGATCCATTAAAAGATACTGCCGGTCCAGCCCTGAACCCGATGATCAAAGTAGTCAATCTGGTAAGCCTCCTGGTCGCGCCGATTATTGTCCGATTTGAGAATCTAGGCATTGTTGGCTGGGTGGTAGTGCTGGTTTTGCTGGTGATTCTAATCTGGGCAATTCGCCGCAGCAAAGCGACGACGCCGGACCTTGCCAGCCAAAAAATTGAGTAATCTGTAAAAGTGATAGAGGGCTGCGAAACGCAGCCCTCTAATTATTTTAATATTTTTACTCTTCTATTCAGCTGCGAAAAAACTAACCGAAACGGTTCCGGGACCGGCGTGGGTAATCACAGCAGGTGGCAGGGTGATAATCGGGACTTCAGGGAAGGAGAAATGCGCTTTGAAGTCTTCAGCCAGCGCCCGGGCTTCCTCCATCGCCTCGCAGTGCTGGATGTGGAGAAAAGAAGACGGTGAAGGCGGGCATTGCTCATAGACCAGCTCTTTAAGGCGGGCAAGGGCTTTCTTCTTGGTGCGCAATTTCTCGAAAGGTTCGATTCTCCCGTTGGCCATCCTCAGAATTGGTTTGATCTGCAGCATTTCACCGAGCAAAGCGGATGCGCCGCCAATTCTGCCGCCCCGACGGAGATACTCTAAGGTATCCACATAAAGATAGATGATTTCGCGTTTGCCCAGATCGCCAGTATGTTTGACGATTTCTTCCGCGCTGCGACCTTGACGCGCCCATTCGAGCGCTTCATTAACTAACACACCTAATCCCGATCCAATCGTGCGGGTATCTACTACATGAATTTTCGCATCCGGAAAATCCTGCGCTGCCACCAGGGCGGATCGGTATGTGCCAGATACATCCGAGGACGGGCAAAGGACGATCATCTCATCGCCAGCCTTCGAAAACTCCTCATAATAAGGTTTATAAAGCTCTGGCGGGGGCGCGGCAGTCTTGGGACTGACGGTAGAGGATAAGAGCTTCTGCATAAATGTTTCTACGGTGATCTCATAATCATCGCGAAATACTTCCTCGCCAAAGATGATGATCTGCGGAAGATAAGTAATCCCCATTTTACGGGCTTCTTCGGTCGGTATCCCTGAGGTGGTATCTGAAAAAATGCGAATCATGGTATTCCCTCGAATGAATTTATGGATTGGATGATGTTTTCATTATACATTGGAAATGGCTGTTTCGGATTGATCCGCAAGGCCTGGTAATCCGCCGGCGGAAGCCGCTGCGCGAACGGCGCGCAGAATTGCCGCGGCAACTGCTTCTGCTGCGTAAGCACCGATCAAGTTGACGTTTCCAGGCTTTTGATTGGTCGCGAGCGCGAAAATTGTGTCTCCGTCCAGCATTGTGTGCGCCGGCCGTATGGTTTTCGCCAGCCCGTTGTGCGCCATCTGGGCGACTTTATTGATATCATTCTTTGACAGTTTGGCGTTGGTAATCACCGCCCCAATCACAGTGTTCTGCCGGCTGGCAAGACCCAGAACGGTTTTTCCGGGCAGCGTCCGCATCGTTTCAAGTGTATCTGCAAAAATTGACCCGGCGCCAATCGTGAGCGGGCCTTTTTTAAGGGTTCGCGCCCCTGTGATGATCTCCTGGGTGGAAGGATCGATGACATCGCCAAATGCGTTCACGGCGATCAGTGCCCCAACCAGAAGCCCGCCGCCCAGATCGAGGCAGGCTGAACCCACTCCTGATTTCATCGCCTGTCCCATGCCCAGTATCTTCCCGACCGAAGCGCCCATCCCAACGCCGGCATTCCCTTCTGCGAAAGGACCGGAAGTTGCGTTTAAGCAGGCCTGATAGCCCATTTCTTTCCCGGGTCGAACCCGCGAAGAACCCAGGGCCAGGTCGTACAGAATGGCCGCTGGCACAATTGGCACCAGCGCGTCTCCGGTGTTGAATCCAATTTTTCTTTCTTCAAGGTATTGCATGACACCTGCTGCGGCGTCAAGGCCGTAGGCGGATCCGCCTGCCAGGAGAACAGCGTGAACAGATTCAACCAGGTGCATTGGCCGCAAAGCGTCAGTTTCTCTTGTGCCAGGCGCGCCTCCGCGCTGGTCCACTCCGCCGGTGGTTCCAGGCGGACAAAGAATAACAGTACAACCAGTCAACGCTTCTTGATCCTCTGCGTGACCGATCTTAATTCCGGCGATTTGATTGATCCCGAGCATGTTTCTCCCTATGTATTTGGAACCGACGTTATGCATTTCTTTCATAACAATCAGTTTTGGTAGAAGAGTCTTTATAATCAGGATGATTGATTTGGTTCACGGTAAATTTATTTTACTCTGAAGTGAATAATGGAGGGATCATGGCAAAAGAAATCGCTGGCGCAGCTATTGTTATCTTCGGCGCAACTGGAGATCTGGCGAAGCGAAAACTTTCTCCTGCGCTTTATCACCTTGCCCAAAAGCACCGGCTGCCTGAAGAACTCTATATTATTGGGTTTGCCCGCCGCGATTGGACGGATGAATATTTCCGCGATCAGTTAGAGGCTGGTTTGCGTGATCACTCAACCTCAAAAATCCCACCGGACCAAGAGGTTATAGAAAACTTTACAAAAAATGTTAAATACTTGCAATCCACCTTTGAGGATGTAAGCGGGTACGAAAAATTAAAGCAGTTTCTGACTTCTCTGGAAATTCGTCAGGTAATTTTCTACCTCGCCACGCCGCCTGATGAATACGAAACCATTATTCATAATCTTGGTGGGTCCGGGATCAATCAACTCGAGAAAGAAGTGAAGATCGTCATTGAAAAGCCGTTTGGTACGGATCTGACAACCGCTGTTCGTTTAGACAGTGTCCTGCATTCGGTGTTTCAAGAAAAGCAAATCTACCGCATTGACCATTATCTGGGTAAAGACACCGTGCAAAATATTCTGGTTTTGCGTTTTGCCAACGGGATCTTTGAGCCTCTTTGGAATCGGAATTATGTTGATCACGTTCAAATTCTGGTAGCTGAAGATATTGGTATCGGCAGCCGGGGCGCGTATTATGAAAAAGCCGGTGTGATTCGGGATGTTTTTCAAAATCATTTGTTACAGCTTCTTGCGCTGACAGCTATGGAGGCTCCTTCGAGCTTTAATGCGGATGCGCTGCGGGATGAAAAGGTTAAAGTGCTCAGCGCGCTTAGACCCCTGCAGGAAGAACAGGTGAAGGTCAATACGTTTCGCGCTCAATACGTCTCCGGTGTGATCAACGGGTCCCGTGTACCGGGATATAAAGATGAAGGATCGGTTGAGCCGTCTTCTGTGGCGGAAACGCTGATGGCTGCCAGGTTGTTTGTGGATAACTGGCGCTGGGCGGGGGTGCCGTTTTACCTCTTGTCTGGGAAGAGGCTGCCAAAGCGCATTACCCAGATTGCGATTCAATTTAAGCAAGTGCCTTTGTCTCTGTTCAACTGGGGAAACATGGCCGGAACCGCGCCCAATGTATTGCTGCTGAATTTGCAGCCGGACGAATCGATCACGCTCACTTTTGGGGTTAAAGCCCCGGGACCGATTGATCAAATCGCGCCTTCGATGATGAAATTTGATTATCAATCCGAATTTGGGATTGAACCACCGGATGCCTACGAACGTCTGTTATTAGATGCTTTCCAGGGCGACGCCGCGTTATTCACCAGGACAGACGAGGTCATAGCCCAGTGGGCATTTACCCAGCAGATTATCGACGCTTGGAAAACGAACGGTGGAAAAAATTTACCGGTTTATGAAGCCGGCACCTGGGGTCCGCAAGGCCTGGAAGATTTTATCACCAGGGATAATCGAAAATGGAAGCTGCCGGACGATTTATAATGGCGCACGGCAGTTCGGGCAGTATGCTTCCGAGCGATTAACCACAAAACCGCAGCGCTTGCAGGTACCTGGCTGATCATACCCCAGCGGGGCTCCACAGCTCAGGCAGGCTGCTTCGCCAACCGGGTTGGCTGTTCCGCAGTAGCTGCAGGCCACTCTTCGCAATCTTTCAGAAAGCTCAAAGTTCGCTTTATTGGCTCTTGCCACTCCGTCAATGGTTCTCCAGATTTCTTCTGAAAGGGTGATTGATTCATAATCCTGGGCAATATCATCTAAACGTCCAAGCAGGCTAAGGGGGTTGCGGAGCGCCTGTATTGCGGAAATGCCCAGGCTCGCGGCGATACCGATCCAGGTTTGCTGTCCGACCTGAACCAAAACGCCATCCTGAACTTTTTGAATATTTACACTTAATGCGGTTTGCCCGCCGGATTGGGTCAACGGCGAGGTGGCAATCTGAACCACAACCTGGCTGCTATCGCCGACCTTTTGAACCCGGAAATTTCCGCGGTTGAATTGTGAATACAGTGCGTTGGCAATCACATCCGGGCTGATACTGCCGTGGTAAACTCTTTGTTCCATTCTTGTAAAATCCAGATGGTATAATTGGTGGTCAAGGTAGTTTATATGAAAAAGAGAAAAATATCAATGCTCCTGATGGGGCTTCTCTTCATACTTTCTTTCGGTTTTATTAATAGCCAGGCCTTCGCGCACCCGCTGGAGCAGCAGCCCACCGGATCAATCCCGACGGTTACCGGAACGATCAGTGGCCCAATGGCGACCGTGCGTTTTGGCATGGAAAATCAGATTAATGTACGCTCCGGACCCAACACGACCTATGATGCGATCGGGATATTGCTACCCGGCCAGTCTGTGCCCGCGCTGGGGAAATCCCAGGGCGGCGGCTGGGTCCTGGTGAGATATATGGGTGTGCCCGGTAATCAAGGCTGGGTATGGGCAAATTATCTGGATCTCTCTCCAGGAGAGCTGCCGATCGTTGAACCACCGCCCGAGCCAACACCGGTTGTTACCCAGACCATTGACCCGACGCTGGCTGCTCAATTTATCGTGCCGCCTCAACCGACACGCCTGCCAACTTTTACCCAGGCTCCCACTCTGGCTATACCCGAATTCGATACGGTAACGATCGGTTCCGGAAGCGGAATGCCCGTTGGGTTAATTATCTTGATCATGGTCGCGCTGGGCGTCATCATTGGCGCGGTTTCTTTCTTGCAGCCCCGTTAAGATCCATTAAAAAACGCCTCAAGGTTTTTGAAACAGCCAGCGCTGATCCGATGTCCTACCTCGGCCGGGCAAAATTCAACCTCCGCGCCATTTGAGCGCAGGACAGACACAAATTTCTCGGCTTTTTCGTACTCGATGATTTCATCCCGGGTTCCGTGGCTGACAAAATAACGAATTCCACGTACCTTTTGCAAATCTGTTTCGGAATAACCTTCGGGTAAGAAACCGGCCAGAATTGCTGCTCTGTCAATTAAATTCGGGTAGAGAATTGTAATTATTAAGGAAAGAGCTGCGCCTTGACTGAAGCCAACCAGTGAAAACTTTGGTGGCGCGGATACACCTTTCTGACTGAGCCACTCTGTCCACTGGCTGGCGATCAGATCTGCGGCAGGTTTAAGATCCGAAAAGCGCGACGGGCGGGAAGTTTCCGGTGGTACCCAGCTGAAGCCTCCTTCGCTGCTCGGGTAAGGCGCTCGCGGCAGTAGGCGGGAAAAGCGGCTTCCAATATTGTTTGTAAAGATGGTCATCGTGTTCTCGTCGCCTGTCCACCCATGCAGGGCAATCAATACAGGGGAATCTGGTTTTTCACCGGGCTGAAAATTAATTATCACAGCGTTCTCCTATAAATTTTGGCGTTTTTTTATGATGAAATCGAGGAATAGCATTAATAAGATGATCAGCCCGATGGGTATCCCGGCACCAAGCAGGCAGAGAAAACCCAGGCTGGCTGCCCCTGGCCCGTAGATCAGCAAGATCAAGCCTGTGCCAAGAACCAGGGTAATGGAAATCACACCAATGATTAAGCGAATATTCGTCTGCCTGGCGTATTCTCTTAAATCGCGCATTGGATCAGGTTTCCTGCAGCGTTCGCGTTATGGGATGGGGATGCCCGGGATCTCTACGATCGGTTTTTTCTTGAGGAACCGGCTCAGTGGGTAAAACGATCTGTTTAATTGGTCAATATTGTTTTCAACCGCTTCTGCGCCTTTTTTTATCATATCATTCGGGTTTACATCATCCAGTATTCCTGTCTGATAGACCTCGGGCCTGATCAGTATTTCGGGTTGATCCACTTTCAGGCGCAGCTCAGTCAGCATTCGGGAAGTAATGTCCATTGATGTGGTGAAAATTTGAAATGCCCTCGCATACCGGATATGAGAGAGCGTCTCTAGGATTGGCATGGGAATTCCGGTCGAAGCCGGAAGTTTTAACGGGGAAACATTCGCCCACTGATCCTCTTTTGGCGTCAGGCATACTGCCAGAACCGGGACTTTTGGCGCCAGCCATCTGGCAAGACGAACCGGAACGGGATCAAGGATAGCGCCGTCTACTAATTCGTAACTGCCGAATGAAAATGCGGGAAAAATACCCGGTACCGCAATCGTCGCTCGAATAGCGTCCTTAAGGCCGCCTCTGCAAAAAATTATCTCTTGTCCGCTGTTGACATCTACGGCGGTGGTGGCGAATTTTACTGCCAGATCCTCAATGCGTACCTTGCCGAGAAAAGCTTCGAGGTCTTCTTCAAAGCCTTCTAAACCGAGCAGGGATGGTTGATCCTGTTTCCTGCGGGCAAATTTTTTTCGGTTTTGCATCGCCGTATGGATAAAATCAACAATTTCTTCGATCGATTTTCCACTTGCGAAGAGACCGCCGATTATTCCCCCGGCAGAAGTGCCCGCAACCGCTTTAATCTTAAATCCAAGAGCGTTAAGCGCCTGAATCACCCCGATATGGGCAATTCCGCGAACTCCGCCGCCGCCAAGTGCGAGAGAGATTTCCTTCATTGTTTCCTGCCTGTCCTCTTATAATTAATTATATCCATTCGGGTATAAACAGGTGCCTATGATTGAGAGTCGCGAAAGTTCATCGCCCATTGTTACCCGCGCAGTCGCTGCCGGGCTGGCGGGGAAAAGTTTTACCGCCTATGAATTTAAACGGTTTGAGAAAATCGCTCTAGAAATCCTTGGTTATTTGCCGATGGGACTCTCAAAGTGGATCATCCCGCGCTTTCAATCGATCAATGCGCTGGATCCGGAAGCGATTCGGCAGTTAAGACTTTCCCAAATTATCGAATACCGGTTAAATGATTACGCTGATTTGCCTCTGCCTGTCGACTCTATGATTATTGGAGCAGCCATGGGCGGAACGAGCGCGCATCTGGCACTTGCCACGCGCAGCCTCTTTCTTCCAGAAGCATTTGTCCTGACCCTCAAAGGCGGTTCCCCAGACGGGGATGTAGAAAAATATTTTAATTTGGGTTTCGCGGAAAGTATGGCGCTTAGCGAGAACAACCCTGAAATTATCGCCATCCAGCATTATGATCCGGTCCACGACGGCTGGCTAACCCGCAGCGTTCATCACCTGCGCTTAAAGTTGCTCCAGCTTCCGCAAGCGTATCAAGATTATATTCGGAAAAATCTGAAGCCTGGTGGAGAGATCATTCACCTTGATTGTCAGGCCGCATGGTTGCGGTACCGCCTTGGCCCGCGGAATATTTTTCAGGTAGGCGGGTGGGGCGGAATCCCTCCTGAAGAATTCATAGAGGGAAGTGCACGCTTGGACCAATACTGCCGGGAAAATGGGCTGATGTATTCAAAGTGGAAGCTGAGTGGTTTGCCGCTTGAAGTTGGACCGGAATCAGAGTGGGGAAGTGAAGAAAGCCTGAGCGTCGCGCTGAACGATTTTGCCAGAGAGAATGGATACCGGTATTATCATTTCTGTTTGCCTTCGCCCAATGATTATAGTCTACTGGCTTTGATGGCTTTTTCGCGGTTATATGAGAAAGCCGGGGTGCAGCCGCGGGGGATTTTTGTGGGTATGTTCTCCCAATTTGACCCGGCGTGGACGTTAATGAGCCATCATCTGCCAGTCTGGTTAATTTTTAATACCGGCGACAGCTGTGAGGTCCTGCAGCGAATCCTTCAGGAAATTCCCGCCAGTCTGCCCGTTTACCTGTCCTTGTTGGCTACATTTTCTATTACGCCCGATATGGCCGCGTGGGAAGAGTGGCTGGAAACTCTCAAGGGTCGCAAGGTTATCCAGGTTGGAGCGCGGAAGAGTCATTATCCCTGTGATACGCGGGCATTAATCCACTGGCAGAACGATTATCACGCTTTATCAACAAAGATAGGGGAAATCCAATCCAGGATATCTGCTCAAGAATTGAGTGAGCTAACCGCGCAAATAAACCGGTAATTCTTTCTGGAGAGCCTGAATGAGGCGGTCGAGATCCGCTTGCGTGTTATAGCATTGAACGGAAATTCTCAGCAATTTTTCGGATTCCCAGGCGATCAGCGGGACTTCGATTTTGTAAGTTTCATAAAGTGAAGTTTTAAGGGATTCGAGGTCTGATGATTTAGGCAAACGGATTGATGCCATCTGGGCAAAATCCACATCGGGTTGGGCATATAAAGCTGGCAGACCGGTGAAATCCGAAATTTCCTGGATTGTGGCAGCGGTCAGGCAGTGGCATTGCTGGCGAACTTCATCCCAGTTATGGTGTTGTTGATACTGTATTGCCGCTGGCACAGCCAGGAAGGCGGATATGTCTCTTGTGCCTTGCCATTCAATAAAATTTGCCAGGCGGTCTGGGGTTTTGTCGGTAGGCGAATAGCCCCAGGAGATCACCAGCGGATCGAGCAAATCCAAAACATCTGTGGATGCAAATAAAAATGCGGACCCCTTAGGTGCGCATAGCCATTTATGCAGATTGCCAACATAAAAATCTGCTCCTAACTTGCTTAAATCCAACGGGATCTGCCCCGGCGCATGCGCGCCGTCGATGATTGTCAGAATCCCGTTCTTTCTAGCGTACTTAATCGACGATTCAATCGGGAAAATTTGGGCTGTGGGTGACGGGATGTGGCTGATAAACAAGACATCCGGTTTTTGTTCTAACCCATTCGTTAAATCCTCGAGGAACTGTTCGGAAGACTCTATTGGAAGTCGGATCCGCATTTTCCGATATGTAAATCCGTTTTTGTTTGCCAGGTATTCCCAGGTTTTATCCATCGCTCCGTATTCATGATTGGTGGTTAATACCAGGTTTCCGGGTCCAAGGCGAAGGCTGCGGGCAATTGTATTGATCCCAATCGTTGTGTTGGTGATAAAAGCGAGTGAGGTTGGTTTGACATGCAGAAAATCCGCTAATGGTTCTCTGGCAGAACGGAGCAATTCTGGCGCCTTTCGGCCTAGAAAAGCAACCGGTTGACGTTCCAGTTCCAGCTGCCAGCGTTGGTACACTTCAAAAACCGGCCTGGGAGTCGCGCCAAAAGAACCGTGGTTCAGGAAAATAATATCGGGATCTAAAAGAAAATCTTCCTTGAAGTTATATTCCGGGTTCATGGTAGTGAATTATAGTCCGCGGCGCGAAAGAGGGCAAACACAAGCCACAAGTTGGTGCGCTTGTGTTAGAATGACCCCATGACGGATCGAATTGTCGCAACAAACCGCAAAGCGCAATTTGAGTATTTTTTGCTCGAGCACTATGAAGCCGGCATTTCTCTTTCCGGGACAGAAATAAAATCTATCCGCGCCGGTCAGGTTTCCCTGGCGGAAGCGTATATCCAAACTGATGGAAAAGAAGCTTTCCTGGTCGAGGCGTTTATCGCTCCTTACAAAGAAGGGAGTATATACAACCACGATCCCAAACGAAAACGCAGGCTGCTGCTGCATAAAAAAGAGATCGCGGAATTATGGAACGCTGTACGGCTAAAGGGAAACACGATTGTTCCGGTGCGACTGTATATCAAGAATGGTCTGGCTAAACTTGATATTGCAATTGCTCGCGGGAAAAAGCAATATGATAAACGCGATGAAATCGCCAGGCGAGAAGCCAGCCGAGAAACCGCGCTATCTTTTAAAAATCAGGAGTAAGCCACAGAATGATCGGCAGCAACTTACTGGCTTTGACCATCACCTTTGCGGTAGCGATCGCCTGGTTAAGAATCATGGATTTTTTTGCCCACCGGGGAATGATTTCATCCAGCCTATCGAGAAAGATCATTCACGCTGGAACCGGGCTAATTTTTGTTTTGTGCTGGCTGTTGTTTGACGGGGATGCAATTAACCGCTATCTGGCAGCGATTGTTCCTTTTGGAATTACAGCTCAGTTTTTCTTAATTGGCATCGGGAAGATCGATGACCCTGCTTCTGTTGCCGCGATGTCGCGCAGCGGAGATCGAAAGGAAATCCTGCGCGGCCCGCTCATCTATGGAATTGTTTTTGTCATTGCCACGCTGGTTTTCTGGAAAGAATCGCCCGTTGGAATTGTGGCATTGATGCTACTGTGCGGTGGCGATGGTTTTGCGGATATTATTGGAAAACGAATTGCATCGCCCAAAATTCCCTGGAATCCCGAAAAATCGCTGGCCGGATCGCTGGGGATGTTAGCCGGTTCGTTTATATTCAGCCTTATCGTTTTGTGGGTGTATATCACTGTCGGTGCTTTTAATTACTCTCTAACGAGTTTATTATTACCGATATTGCTCATCTCTCTGGCAGGTACCATTATCGAAACATTGCCCATTAAAGATTATGATAATCTGACCGTGCCGCTCGCGGCCGTGATCCTGGGCATCTTACTTTTCTAATACGAGGTCTGGATGATTGAATTAGATGGAAATTCGCTGTCCATAGAAGCGGTTGTCAGCGCGGCCCGGTTTGGAGAGAAAGTTGTTTTAAGCAAAACAGGGAGAGAGAATATCCTGCGCGGAAGGACGTGTTTAGAAAAAATATTGGAAAGTAGAAAACCGGTTTACGGAATAAATACCGGTTTTGGAATTTTTGCTGACCGAAGTATAAGTGAAGAAAAAAGCGCGCAGCTGAGCCGCAACCTGATCTTAAGCCATGCGGTGGGAACCGGCGCCTTCTTTTCAGAAGAGGTTGTTCGCGCGGCTATGCTGGTCCGCGCAAACACGTTGGCGAAAGGTTTCTCTGGTGTTCGCCTGATTGTGGTTGAAACCCTGATTGAAATGCTGAACCGCGGGGTGGTGCCCTGTGTACCTTCGCAGGGATCCCTGGGTTCATCAGGTGATCTGGGGCCTTTGTCTCATCTGGCAATGGTATTCACTACCGATCAGACGGATAGGGAAGAAGACTCGGGTCTTGCCTGTTATAACGGACAAATCATGAGCGGTAAAGAAGCTATGGGTAAGGCGGGTCTGGAGCGCATCATTCTTGGTCCGAAAGAAGGTCTGGCGATCAATAACGGGGCGACTTTTGCTGCCGCAATTGCCGCTCTTGCGGTCTATGATGCTGGCATTCTATCTGATACCGCTGACATCGCTCTGGCAATGAGCCTGGAGGCGTTGCTCGGTTGCGCTGCAGCTTTTGATCCTAGAATTCACGGGGCTCGCGGACAGGATGGACAGATCAGGACCGCTGGAAATATTCGGCAGCTTATTAACGGCAGCAGTCTGATTGACTCATCTGCCCGTGTGCAGGATGCGTATTCTCTGCGATGCGCGCCCCAGGTTCACGGCGCGGTGCGGGATACACTCTCATATGTTCGGAATGTCGTTTCCAGAGAAATTAATGCGGCTACTGACAATCCATTGTTGTTCGACGAGTGTCAGGCAATTTCCGGCGGGAATTTTCACGGCGAGCCCATTGGCATGGTGATGGATTTTCTGGGAATTGCCGTGGCTGAACTGGCGGCAATTTCCGAAAGACGGATTTTCCGCCTGATTGACGCAAAGTTGAATAACGGGCTGCCGCCGATGCTGGTAGAGAACATTGAAGCTGCTGGATTGAATTCCGGTCTGATGATGCCCCAGTACACCGCAGCATCCCTTGTTCTGGAAAATCAAACTTTGGCCGCTCCAGATTCGGTGCATTCGCTGCCAACCTCAGGAGAACAGGAAGATCATAATGCGAATGCAACCACTGCCTCTCGCCACGCGTCACAGATCATCGCCAATGCCATGACCGTCTTATCCATTGAACTGTTCACCGCCAAAAGAGCGCTGGACTTAAGGTTTAAGATTGACCCGGGTTTAAAACTAGGGCGCGGCACCATGGCTGCCTATGAGAAAATTTCTGCAAAAGTGAAATCCGCGGATTATGACCGCTATTGGAAGCCGGATATTGACCTGATACGTTCCATGGTAACCGGTGAAATGTTTCGGGTAAAATTCGATTAATGGTGATCAAGATGAGTAATCAGCAGCTTTCGCGTAGAGAATTCTTAAAATTGGGCTCGACCAGCCTCTTGGGGCTATCCATTGTGCCGTTAATATCAAATCGCCACGGCCAGCAATTGACGGCTGAGTTCCCTGCCGGAGATCTGTTAGGGCGAAATTGTTCGGGCGGCAAAATTGAGATGCGGTCGCGCCCGTCGTTTTCGGCACCGGTTGTGGGCACTTTTTACGAAGATTCGATTTTCACCTGGCTGCGAGAAGTTGTGGGCGAAGCGCCTGCGGGACGCTATTCAAAGCGGTGGGTTGAAACACCCGATGGGTATTTATACGCGCCGGTTGTACAGCCCGTGCGCAATCTACCCAACCAGCCTGTAACAGAGCTTCCGACCAGCGGTCTGGGTAGAGGGATGTGGGTCGAAGTGACCGTACCGTATGTAGATATTTTTATCGAACGAGGTCCAGCCTCTCCCTGGTTAAAAGAATCCATCAGACCGCGTTTATATTACGGTCAGGTTATCTGGGTTGATGATGTGACCACTAATTCTGATGGTGTCGCGCTTTACCGGGTCAACGAGTTGTACGGAAGCTATGGAGATATTTACTGGTGTGAAGCCAGCGCTTTCCGTCCAATTTCAGAAGAGGAAATTGCTCCAATTAACCCCGACGTTGCCGATAAACGCGTTGTTGTGGACCTTAATCATCAGACCCTTTCTTGTTTTGAAGGCAACACCGAAGTTTATTTCTGTCGAATTTCTTCCGGTGCGAAATTCAATGCTTCAGGCCAGGCGGTTGATAAATGGTCGACCCCGCCGGGACCGCATCCAATTTGGCGCAAATTAATTTCCATCCACATGAGTGGTGGAACTACTGGCGGCGGCTGGGATATCGCCGGGGTTGGTTGGACGTCTCTCTTCGCTGGCACCGGCGTCGCGATCCATTCATGCTTCTGGCATAACGATTACGGCACTCCGCGTTCCAACGGCTGCGTGAATGCGCGCCCTGAAGACGCGAAATGGGTCTTCCGCTGGACAACCCCCCATGTAAGCCTTGATCCTGGCGATCAGACGGTGTCTATGCCAGGCGGCACGATTGTCGACGTTGTTGAAAAGCTGTATTAATCAATATGGTTAGTATCGGTTTTGCTTTCCTGGCTGGTCTGGCGTCCTTTTTAACCCCCTGCGTATTCTCTCTTGTGCCGGTGTATATTGGCTATCTGGGCGGGCGATCGATTTCCATGGGGCCAGAAAACGCTTCGGGAAGGTTTGAGACCTTTCGCCACGGGGTTATGTTTGTTCTGGGTTTCACCCTGGTATTTTTCCTGTTAGGCATTGCGATCTCCACCTTACGCGTTATTCTTTTTGAACTCACTTTCTGGCTGGTCCGAATTGGCGGGATCATTGTCATTGTGTTTGGCTTGCACATGACCGGTCTCATTCGCATCCCTTTTTTATATTACGATTTGCGTCCCCGTTTTGATACGGAGAGAAAACGGTCCTATCTGACTTCTTTCTTGATGGGAGTATTTTTCTCCGCCGGCTGGTCGCCTTGTGTTGGGCCCATTCTGGGTACCATTCTGGCGTTGGCGGTGAATACGAATACTTTCTGGGCTGGAGCCGGGTTGCTGCTGATCTACTCCCTCGGGATGTCAATACCTTTTCTTGCGGCTGCTTTGGGAATTGGCTGGGTAAGTGCAATCTTACGGAAACACGGGTCAAAACTGCATTATGTTGAAATCGGCCTGGGGGTGCTTATGATCGTGTTGGGTTTAATGCTTTTTTTGGGCACATTCCAGCAGTTAAAGTCGCTTGGCACGTTGATCGACCTGGGGTTGTAAGCCATGAAGAAATCCATCACTGTCTGGATTTTTATTGGCCTTGGCACTGGAATTCTGTTAGGCTTGGTGTTGCTTTATTTCACCGGGAATCAGCAGGAACCAAAACGGTTTGTTCCAGAAGTCGGAGCGGCATTTCCTGAAATTTCTGCTGTCAATCTTGAGGGTCATTCTGTTCGGTTTTCAGGAAATTCAGGGAAAAAGGTCCTGATCAATTTTTGGGCAAGCTGGTGTCCTCCTTGCATGGATGAATTGCCTTACCTGCAGGAAATATCAGAAAAAACGAAAGATAAGCTCGATGTCATTGGAATAAATTCAGATGATACTTCCGAGGATATCCATAAAATAGTGGACGGTCTTGGGCTGACCTTCCCCAACTGGATCGACCCGCAGGCAAAAATCAGCCGTATGCTCCTGGTGTCCGCTTTGCCGACCAGTTATATCCTTGATGAAAACGGTAAAATTCAGGCTATCATCGTTGGCCAGGTCAGCGACGAGATTTTACAAAAATACATCGAAATCAAATGACATCGATCATCATTCGATACCTGCCTGGAAGAAAAGAAGACGAAGATTTGTTAGCCTTAGTAAAACGCGTCGGTGAACGACTGAATGTTCAGGTTATCGAGATCAAACATGATGCAATTTCGGATCCCCCATTGGAAATAAAGGTTGGCCCGTACCGACTGACGCCACCTTTCAGTGATACGGAATTAGAAGTAGCGATACGAGCAGCTCAAGACCGCGCCAGGCAGCTCTCCAGTCTGCCTCACCTCGATTACGAGCAAAAGAAAAACCGGGGAAGTCAATTGTTTTTTATCGATCGAGCTTATTTATGGATCTCGAATCATTATCTGGCAATCATCAATATTTTTTTAATCGTGTATCTTGGCCTCGCTTTTCTTGCGCCGGTTTTGGAAAAAAGCGGAGCAGTCTTCCCGGCTCAGGTCATCTACCGACTTTACAGTAATCTCTGCCACCAGCTTGCCTATCGTTCCTGGTTTTTGTTTGGCGAGCAGGCTTACTATCCTCGTGAATTGGCTCACATTCCCGGTTTGATCACCTATGAAGCTGCTACTGGTTTATTTGCTGAAGATTTAGGCGCGGCGCGAGAATTTACCGGTAATTCTCTCACCGGGTATAAAGTCGCCCTTTGCCAGCGCGATGTGGCGATGTACGGGGCTTTTTTAATCTTTTCTTTGTTGTTCGGCATAAGAAAATATCGCATACGGCAGTTGCCTTTTTTCTGGTTCTTGCTGGTTGGCGCATTCCCGATCGCGCTGGACGGGTTTTCTCAAATCCCTTCTCTCGCTTCTGGTTTGCCTTCCTGGTTGCCAGTGAGAGAGTCGACCCCGCTATTAAGATCGATAACCGGGACCTTATTTGGCTTTACGCTGGCTTGGTTTTTTATTCCCATGCTGCATGAATCAGTCCTGGAAACAAAACAATTAATCCTGACGAAAATTGAAAAAATTCGGCAGCAAAACCGGACGACAGGTACAAATGATAATTCATCAGGTTGACCAGCTTGAATTCTGGTCGTTTGAACAATTAGAGGAGCATTGTGTTCACGGGATCTTAACCAGGAAAGGGGGCGTCAGCCCATCGCCGTGGGACAGTTTAAATTTTGGGGGAAATATTGGTGATTCGCGCCAGAATATCATTGAGAATCGGCGGAGAGTTTTCTCCGCGATTAACAGGCCGGTAGAGTCAATTTTCGATTCCTGGCAGGTTCATGGGACTGGGATGATTATTACCGATAAACCCCGCAACCTGGATGAGATTCATCAGAAGGCTGATATTATCGCAACCAGGGACCGGAAGATCACATTGTTTATGCGTTTTGCGGATTGCACGCCGATTCTCTTATTTGATCCTGAACATGCCGCGATCTGCATGGTGCATGCAGGATGGCGAGGCACCCTGGCCGGGGCAGTTAAAGCCGCCGTCGCGGGTATGCGGGAAGGATTTTCATCCAGACCTGAAAAAATAATCGCAGGGATTGGTCCCTCCATCGGACCCGACCATTACCGTGTGGGTAACGAAGTTATCCAAGCAGCCGAAATCAGCTTTGGCAGCAGCGCAGATGAATTCTTGTTGCAAAAAAACGGAGGATACTATTTTGACTTATGGGCTGCCAACGAATTTCTCTTACGGCAGGCAGGTGTAGAATTTATCGAACGCAGTAATATTTGTACTGCCTGTGATTTAACCCGTTGGTATTCTCATCGAGCTGAAAACGGGAAAACGGGTCGTTTTGGAGCATTTCTGGCAATTCGGTGAGGTGCAGATGCAATCTATGGACGTCCTGCAAAATTACTTTCGCGTGCAGGAAGCTGTACACAAGGCAGCAAGGGTCGCTAATCGAAATCCTGACGAAATAAAAATTGTAACCGTTACCAAAGGGCAGCCGGTTGGCCGCTTTCTGCCGCTCATTCAAAATGGAATCAAGGATTTCGGAGAAAATTATCCGGAAGAGACCGAAGAGAAAATTCGCCAGCTTGACCCGGATTTATCGCTGCGCTGGCATATGATCGGTCATCTGCAATCCAGAAAAGTATCCATTATCGCCAGATATTTCGATGTATATCATTCATTGGATCGATTGGATCTGCTTGAAAAAATTCAATCTCAGCTGGCAGGCTATAACCGATCGCTTGACATCATGGTTGAGGTAAATATCAGCGGGGAGGAAACTAAAGGCGGTTTTAACGCAGGCGATTCCTCTTCCTGGTCGCTGCTTGCCAACTGGCTTACTCCTCTAGAAAATTACGAAAATCTGCGTCTTGTAGGGTTAATGTGCATGCCGCCATTTTCAATGGTCAAGGGCCAAAACAGGCCTTACTTCGCGGCTGTTCGAAAATTACGTGATTACCTTCAAAAACAGGGATTTAAAAACCTGGAATTTTTATCAATGGGAACCAGCGAGGATTTTGAGGATGCGATTCTGGAAGGGGCAACGCATATTCGTATAGGACAGGCAATCCTGGGACCCAGACCGGGAAAGGAACAAAAATGACAGTTATCGCAAGTTTCATCAATTTTATATTTTATGCGCTGACACTGGCAATCATCGTGTATGCATTCACTTCTTTTTTCCTCCAGCCTTATCATCCAGTGCGGAGAGCATTGAGTTTTATTGATTCCCTGTTGGATCCCATCCGGCGTGTGATTCCTCCAATCGCCGGGTTGGATTTTAGCCCGCTCATATTAATTCTGCTGCTACAATTGCTTCAAACGGTGATCGTTAATTTGATCCTCAGCCTGAGGTGAGTATGGGCGAACAAAGGAAGTTTCAATTGCACGATGGAAAAAAGGGGGCAGCAATTCGTGTGCGCGTCAGCCCGAGAGCCAGCCGGAATGAAATTTACGAAATAATGGCGGATGGAACCATCAAAGTCCGCATCACCGCTGCTCCTGTAGATGGGCAGGCAAACCGCGCGTTGCTCAATTTTCTGGCGGATCTATTCCGCGTTGCCCCCTCAAGGCTGGAAATTGTGGCCGGTCAAACTGGAAAAGACAAATTGATCACAGTGGACGGGATGTCGCCAGAGGAAGTTAATGCTGCCATAAAAAATTCGCTCGTCCAATCCAATGACCTTAGCTAAGCCCGTACTCAAGCGGGGATGGTATTTCAGTTCCGCACGCCGCCATACACCAGAGGGCCCAGGCTGCTGTATCTTTAACAGGCGAATCCATCGAAAGCGCCAACGTAAAAACATTTCCCGCTACTGAGCGCGGTTGCTTTCTTCGCAGTGCGTAAAGCGCATAAAATTGTTGAACAATCGAACCATCTTTGAGCGCGTTTATTAATAAATTCAGCGGATATTCTCCAGGGGCAATACCCATCCCTTTTTCTGAAGCATATTGAATCAGCCAGGGTTGATCCCAGATCGGCGTGAAAGGCAGCAGATTGAGCTGTTCGGTTTTGCCCATCGTCTCCAGCATCTGAGCAGCAGCATTTCTGACTACCCACTGGCCGTCCTCAATGGAGATTTTTTCCAGCAGCTGTTGCGACCAGGTTTCATGAATTAAACCCAGGCCAGATACTGCAGCCCGCCGGGTTAAAATATCCTCATAGGTAGCAGCTTCCTGCAGGATTTCAAATCCTTCTCCGCCGGACATCGCAAATGCCTGGGCAGCGGCCATGCGGACATCTTCGCTCCCTTGTAATAGCGCTTCAACCAGTATTTGCGTTGTGGATTCTGTCGCGAAGGAACTTAATGCGAAGACGGACAGCAAACGTATCTGTTCGTTGCTGTCCTGGAGGCAGGTGGTGATCTCCGGCAGAGCTTTTTGATTTCTTGCGGTGGCGCAGTCAATTAATCCAAGGGCGCGGATACCAGCGTGCGGAGAGCTGATCATTTGCCGGAATAACTGGTCAAATCCGGGGTCATTGAGGCGTAATGCATGATTGACCAGTCTTACCCTTGATGACAGTGGAACGGCTTCCTTTTGTATCTGCTGAATCAAAGCCCGGAAGAATTCGGTTTTCCAATTATCTGAGCCTGATGCGGTATTGATCACTTGCAGGACCGCTGAGAAATGCCGCAGCAAAATCGAATCTTCCCAGGACATAATTTGTTGAACGGGTTCTGATATATCCCCGCTGTATCCTTTAAACTTCAGATATATCTGGTCTGCTGGAGAAAGGCTGCCAATTGTGCTAAATTCTTTGTCCAGAGGTTGCTGGCACTGGGCAGCCAGGTATCCGCAAAAGGTCAGGTGCTTGAAGTAGGCGTTGCCATGAATATTCGTGAATACCATTCCTGAATTTTCAAGCAATTTTGTCGAGATATCCAGCAAACTGGCGGTTGACAGATAGGGCGTGTCTGCCTTGATGGATTCGAGCGAGGTTTTGCAGATTGCCTCGTCGGGATGATCCGTTTCAAGCATTCTTTCAACATAAGCCTTTACAGCATTTTCCGCTTTCAAGCCAGAGAGGTCGCCAGCCAGCGCGGCCCATATTTTTAACGTTTGCTCCAGAGGTGTCGAGATTTGCTGATCCTGCTGCAACCAGGATAGAACAATTTCGGGCCGGGCAAAATGGCTGTCATTATTGCTTAACTTCATCCTGGTAAAAATGTTGTTTTGCCAGGCCTGCCACCAGCGATTAATGAAAGCAGACCGGTCTGTCCTTGTCCAGGCTGCCATTCCAATCAATTCAAACCCGGCATCCATGAACCCGTCAAGCTGGTCGCTGTTGGCCGCAATAATTGCGGGAAGCCCGGGATACTTCTCAAGTAAATCACGGACAAAGGCAAATTTGTCGCTTAACAGGGGTTCAGAGATTTGATCAAATCCATCAACCAACAACAGGATTTCATCGCGTTCAAGTTTTTCCTTCAGGAAGGAGCGAATTTCCTTAATCTGCCTGGGGTCGCTCGTGTTTTGATGTGCCTGGGCTAAAGCAGTATAAGGGTCTGTTTGAGCTGGATCGATGTCAAGAATATGCACCAATAAGGGGTATTTCTTCGTCTCTTCATCCTGAAGTGCTAATTTGGCGATGTAGTGGAGACTGACTGTTTTTCCGCTGCCCGGGGAACCAACCAGCGCGACACGGGCAGATGAGCGGATCAGCTCCTCCGCATTCAAAAGCGGCCAACCCATGGAAGTCAAAATTTCAGCCGCGTCCGGCAGGTAGGGCAAATTGCGGGTTATCAGTCGATCGTAGTGGAACTCCCCGGTTTCTAACGGTGCAGGTTGAGGCGCAAGAAATCTGGGCTCAATCAAAATTTCATCCAGCGGAAAAAGCGGAGCAGCAACATGACAGTTTTGAATCCGCTTTCTCAACCCGGTGGAAAGAAAAGCAACAATACCAGCATTTCTTTTCGCCCTTTGGGCCTCACGTCTGGCGGCAGCGTTGGCTTTGATTACCGGTACGGCTTTCTTGATCTGGCCAATGATCCACCACAGAATAAATCCGCTTGCAAAACCAAGAAGAAATGAAAAGAGGTCAACGCGGATGATTGGTAATCGAAACATGGGCTACCCAGCGTATAAAATTCGACCGCAACCCCGGCAATAAATGACCTGGCTTTTCGACCGCACGGATTGCCATTCCGCCGGCGCGAGTTGAGCACCGCAGACCAAGCAGGATTCATCTTCCACCAGAGCAACCGCCACACCTTTTTTACTCAGCCGCAGCGCTTGATAAATCGAAAGCAGTTCCTCGGGAATTTGAGACACAATCACCTGGCGTTCAGATTCCAGCCGCAAAACCAGGCTGTCAAGCTGACTTTTTTCTCCCGCTAGCTGCGCATTTTCAACGATTATTCGTGCCTCCAGATCGTCTTTCGCCAGCTTCATGGTCTCTTTTTCATTTGTCAGCTGTTCCAGTTGCCCCATCACTTCTAGAAGTTGATCTTCAAGCTGTGTAGTTTGCTTGTTTAGCGATGCAATTTCATCTTCAAGCGATTTTAATTCTTTCGGGCTGGTAACTTTACCGGAATATAATGCAGATGAAGAAAGCTCTTTTTTAATTTTTTTCTGGTTGATTCGTTCTTCAAGGTCTTGATAATTATTTTGGACCTGATGATACTCGCGATCAATTTTCTCGATTTTTTCCTGTAAAACGCGCATTCGGGTGTCATTCGACAGAGCTTCGATAATTGCCGTTAAGCGCGATTTTGCACGATCTAGTTCAGAATCCGTCTTCTGTAGCTGGTACAAATGCGATATCTGGATCATAATGTGGATTATAGAGTCGCTTTCAGGATGGCGCAAGTGAAGCACTTATTCGCAAACAAAAAGATAGCCGAAATTGTGATTGGAAGTCTAATCCTGATTCCGTTCATCTATCTTATTGCCCATTTATCCGAGATTCCCTATCAACCCGGATCTCAATACACTGATTTTGAAATTGCCCATCTCGCCAGCGCGAATTACCTGCAGTACAGTTTATTTGATAAAAGAGAATTCCCTTTTTGGTCTTCCGTAATTAATGGTGGATATCCGTTTTATGCGGATCCGCTCTCCGGCATCTTTTATCTTCCAGGCTGGCCAGGATATTTGCTTCCGCAACCTTACGGACTTAACCTATTAATCATCGTCCATTTTTTCTGGCTTGGTCTAGGAACTTATTTGTTATGCCGTTTCGCGGGAATCACCAGACTGTATGCGCTGATCTGCGGGCTTCTCGTTGTGATCATGCCGAAGTTATGGGCGCATTACGCCTCTGGCCATGTCAGTACCTTATTCGCAGTAAGCTGGATGCCCTGGGCAGCGCTTTCCGGGTATGCTACTTCACGGAGCGAAAAAATTTTTGGGCGAAATCTGGCGGCAGGCGCTGGCGCATTGTCCTTTTGCGCTCTGGCTGATCCGCGCTGGTTATTTTATACGCTGCTGACTTTTTTTATCGCCTCATTTCTTGGTGGCAGGCAAAACTGGCGCGCCCTTGGTCGGTCGATCCTCCAAACTGTCACCGCTGCAGCCCTGGCAGTGATGGGCGCTGCGCTGTTATTTATCCCAATGTTAAATTTTGCCGCGCATTCAACGCGCTCCGCGATAACGGCCGGTGATTTGCTTCAGTATGCAGTTGAGCCCATCGAACTGATCAAGGTGATCCTTCCAGTTTACGGTGAACAGGCTGACCGGTCAATTTACATAGGTGCATTCGTTCTCTTCTTGTCAATCATCGCCTGGTCAAGGGGAAAGAATCGATTTACAAAGACAGCTCTGATCCTGCCGGTCGGGTTCTTGATTTTTTATAGTTTCGGTGAATATTTCCTCCCTAATGTCTGGCTGGTTGGGCTGCCGGGGTTTAACCTTTTGCGGGTGCCGTCCCGGGCATGGCTGGTAATCGGCAGCTGGGCAGTCTTTTTTGCGGTCTGGCAGTTAGACCATCTATCGAAGTATCCACAACCGCCGACAAAGGCTTTTAAGATCGCTTCCCTATCGATCGTGTTTCTGGTGATAGGAATTGGCGCAGGAATTTCGATGTTTACCCGGGCGGTTTTCCCCGGTGCTGTAACCGGAGTAATCGTATACGGGGTGATCATTCTGAGCCTGTTGTTTTGGAATCGGCTCGGCTCTCGCCGGGCCGCCATCCTTCTGGCTGCAGGGTTGATTGCGGATTACGGAATCTACGCTTTTTTAGCGGTAACCTACCGGCCAGTCCCGGATGTTCCGCAAGAAATTGCTGTTGCTCTGAAAAACAACATCCCGGATGGAAGGATTTATTCCCCAACCTTTAGCATTCCGCAGTCATACGCAGCCCGGTATGGGCTTCAGCTCGCCGGCGGAATCGCTCCGCTCATTATAAAGACTTATTATGACCAATTCACTTCCGCCCTGGGCGGCGCATTTCCGCCTGGTTATTCAGTTACCTTACCCCCAATCGCTGCAGGAAACCCCCTGGATAATCCCGCTGCGCTGGCACCGGACCCGGAGAAAATCGGGGAGCTAAATGTCGTCTGGATTTTCACGCAGCAAGAATTAATTAATTCTCAACAATTTGATCTGATATACAGTCAGGAAGGTTATTATCTATACCGGAATCTGATGGCAAGACCGTTGGTTGAAATGTCTTCCAGCTCGTCCGCGGCGCAGGCGAGCATCGAGACAAAGGATATTAACCGGATCGTTATTAATGCGGTCGGACCAGGAAGAATCACGGTCAGGGTTCCTGATTATCCAGGTTGGCGGGTAAGTGTGGATGGACTTCCTGCTATCATGAAACCTCAAGGGATTTTTCTCGGGGCTGAGGTACCCGCAGGCATTCACCGGGTCGTCTTTGAATTTTTTCCTGCGGATCTGTGGTACGCGCTATGTATTTCTGCCGCGGGCTGGCTTGCGCTTGCAATCTTGTGGGTTCGAAGATGAAATCATTTTCTGACTTTTTACAATCCGATAGACGATTCTTGATCGCAATTGCGGTTTTAATTTTTGGGGTTACCGCTGTGCCGTATCTTATTGGTTTGCAACCACGCTCAGATGGAAGCGTATTTTCTGGTTTTGTTTTTGGCGTCGAAGATGGCAATTCGTATATCGCGAAAATGCGTCAGGGAATGCTGGGTGACTGGATTTACCGTACACCTTATACAGCTTATCCCCAGGCGGGAACGTTTACCAATTTTTCTTATCTGCTTCTGGGGAAACTGGCAGGCGGGCAAGAAAGCCGGCTGCAATTAATCATCCTTTTTCAGGTTTTCCGATTTTTTGGAGTCTTTTTATGTCTTTGGGCTGGCTATCACCTCGCAGCCCTGCTTGGTCTGGCGCGTGTTCCGGCGATTCTGGTCTCGTCGTTGACGTTGATCGGGAACGGTTTGGGCTGGTTGGTCCTGATCGGCGTACCCTTTAGAGGGTACAATCAGCTTCCGCTGGAATTTTATTCGCCTGAATCTTTTGGTTTTTTAATGACGATGGGTCTGCCGCATCTGTTATTTTCCAGAGCGGGTTTGTTTTTAAGTCTGGCGGCTTTTCTTGCGGCAAAATCCTCAAACCGCTCGCGGGATTTCTTCAAAGCAGGATTGTGGTTGGTTTTTTCCTGGATATTCCAACCCCAAACGCCTTTAATTGCCTATTTCCTGGCAGGGCTGATGGCAACAACGGACTTGCTGTTTAACCGCAATGCGCAAAACTGGAAAAGATGGATGGGCAACCTCAGCGTTTTTTCGATTTCATCATTGCCGTTTGTGCTGATTAGCATTTTTCAGTTTACTTTTGACCCCCTGGCAAGCGGGTGGTATGCACAAAACCAGATAAAATCTCCGCCTTTTACAGATTATCTGCTATCGTATGGTCTAAATTTTTGTCTGATTATTGTTGGTATGGTCACTCGCAAGAAGCGGATGAATACCAATGAATGGTTTCTTCTGGCCTGGGTTTTATTGCTGCCTGTTCTGGTGTACGCTCCTTACGTGATGCAGCGCCGACTGGCAGATGGCGTCTGGCTGGCGATCTGCGCCTTGACGTTTTTGGTCTGGCAGTCGAGATGGAATAAGGTGGGACTGACTGCGGTTGTGGCAAGCAGTTTGCTGACATCGCTAATCCTTTGGATAGGGGCGGTGAATGCCGCGGTGAGCGGTGCTCAACCCAATTTTGTCCCCGCGGAACGGACGGAAGTGTACGAACTAATAGCGGAGCTGGAACAAAACCGATCTGTCGTGGTTGCCAATCGCCAGCTTAGCAATGAAATCCCTGCCTGGACGAATTTGCGCGTAGTCATAGGTCACGGTCCCGAGTCCATTCTCCATGATCTCTTATTGGAAAAAGTTCAGCTTGTGATGAGATGGCCGGAATTGCTGGATCAAACCCTGCCTGGTGATTTCGATGTAAACTATCTCTTATATGCGCCTGAAGACGTCCGGCCGGCTCAATTTCCAGAAGAGTGGGAAAGAATTATTGATCTTAACGGTTATTTGCTCTTCCGGGTGAAATAATGCGTAAATTTCCCATTAAATGGATGTGGATCATTATCTTTCCCTTACCGCTGTTTCTTCCGGTATTGGTTTCTGGGCAGGTACTGTACTGGGGAGCACCTATACTGCAATTCTTCCCCTGGCAGGCTGAAGCTGCTGCCCAGCTTCAGCAGGGTGTCTTTCCCTGGTGGAATTTTTACAACGGCGGCGGTGCGCCTTTAGCGGCAAATTATCAGGCTGGCGTTTTTTATCCGCCGAACTGGCTAACTTTGCCTTTTTATATTTGGGGTGGAAATTCGTGGGGCGCGTGGTCCAACACCCTGGTGCTGTTAGGTCATGCATGGTTCGGCGCGATCGGAATGGCTTTATTTCGGAAGCGGGCAGGGTTTTCAGAAAAAAGCCAGATCCTGGGTGCCATGCTCTTTCCGTTATCCGGTTATTTTATTGCGCGGATAAATTTTTTCCCGATCTTTCTAACAGGTGCCTGGCTACCCTGGATGTTGGTATGCGCTCACGATCTGGCCGCTGGAGAGTCAAAACAGGGTTCCATTCTGCGGTTGAGTATTACCTCGGCTTTGGTATTCCTCGCGGGACACGCTCAAACTGCAATCCTTGTTATTGTGCTGTCTGGTTTGTGGGTAATATTCTATGGTCTAATGACCACAAATATCTTGCGCACTTTAACTCGATTCGGTTATTTCTGCGCAGCCGTTTGCTTTGGCGCGATGGCTGCATCCATTCAATTGATACCAACCTTTGAATATTTGCAATTATCTCAGAGGGCAAATGCCCTGGATTACACAACGGTATTTACTTACTCTTTTTCGCCCCTGAAAATTCTGACATTGTTCCTCCCAGACCTGTTTGGTAATCCTGGCATGGGGAATTATTATGGTTATGCCACATATTGGGAAGATGCAATTTATATTGGCGCTGTTCCTGCTCTTTTCGCGATTTTCAGTTTTCCGCTGTTGACTCGATTGCGCAAATGTGATCAACTGACCAGGGCGGTCAGCTTCTACAGCTTCACCGTAATAATCATCGGGCTCGTTCTGGCTTTTGGAGATTTTACGCCGATTTATCCATACCTTTACAGCCATATTCCGGGATTTGATATGTTCAAAGCGCCCGCCCGCTGGTTATTGCTGGTCGAGACGGGCTTAATTTTGCTGGCCTGTCTGGGGCTGGATAAATTTGAGCGTCCGCACGGACGGGGACTGTTCTGGGGCCGACTGGCGACCGCTGGTGCGGGCGCGATCTCCCTCGGTACCATGTATGCACTAGTGGCCATCAAGAACATACCATTAAGCGTATTTTTCTCTCTATTTCGGTTCAGTGCACTGGCGATGAGTTTTGGCTTTTTGAAATTGTTTGCTCCAAAAGCTGATGCCCAACCATCGCGGGAGAGACTCTGGCTTGGGTGCATGTTCGCACTGGTGTTTGCTGACCTTCTATTTTATGCCCAGCCGTTGATACCCCGGTCAACGATGAATCTTATCCCTGATCGGATAGGCGAATTAACCGCGCCGTTTTCTGAGCGTCTCTACATGGATAAAGATGTCGAGCAGCAGCTAAAAATCAATCGTTTTTTCCGTTTTTCTGATTTTCGACCAATTGAAGACATGAATATGGTCAATGTTGTTTCTCTGCCAAATATCAATTTATTTTCAAGAACGCCAATGCTAAACAATTTCGATCCAATTGTCCTGGATGAATATGAGCAGTGGATGGATAAAGTTCAGCAGGTTGATGCTGTTACTCGCGTGGATATGCTAAGAAAATCAAATGTTGGCAAAGAAATTGTTCTGGATGTGGCCGATGAAGCGGGGGTCAAATTCATACCGGTGGACAAACCCATTGGGATTTCACTGGTCGCCTGCCCGGTGTGGGTCAAAAACAACCAGGAAGCCTTGGAATTGATCACAACCGGCAGGGCAATTGACCGGATAGTCATCGCAGGTCAAGAAAGATGGTGCCAAAACGAAGAACTCTCCGGGAATATAAAGGTGGATTATCTGACCATTCAGGTGCAAAGCAGCCGTTCAGCCTTGTTGTATCTGCCAATGGCGTATTATCCTGGTTGGCGCGCGATTGTGGATGGAAAGCCGGTTGAGCTCATGCGCGCCAATTATTTATTCAGCGCCTTGCCAGTAAGCGAAGGCAGCCATCAAATTAAACTGGTCTATCAACCAGACTGGCTGCTTCCTGCGGTAATTCTATCCGTATTTACCTGGGCAGGTTTATGTTTTTCCGTTTTCCGCTATAAACTGAAAAGAAAAATGGAGAAGAGTAAATGAATATTTCCGTGAGTCATGTGCAGGCGTTTGGGAAAACGTTGGCGAATAATCTTGAAAAAGTGATTGTTGGAAAAGCTCAAGCGCTGGAATTAATGACCATTGGCTTGTTGGCGCAGGGGCATATCTTGATTGAAGATATCCCTGGGGTTGGGAAAACCATGCTGGCGAGAGCGCTCGCAAAATCAATCGGCTGCGAATTTTCCAGGCTGCAGTTTACGCCGGATATGCTTCCCAGCGATGTGACCGGGGTTTCCATATATAACCAGTCTACCGGATCATTTGAATTTCGGCCCGGACCGGTGATGTCGCAAATTGTGCTGGTGGATGAGATCAACCGCGCCACGCCAAAGACTCAATCCGCACTGCTGGAGGCGATGGAAGAACGCCAGATAACCGTTGACGGTGTTTCCCATTCCCTGGCAACTCCCTTTATGGTTATTGCCACCCAAAACCCAATTGAATACGAAGGCACTTTTCCGCTGCCTGAAGCACAGCTTGATCGATTCATGCTCAGGCTTCAAATTGGTTATCCATCTTTAGCGGACGAAATGAATATTCTGGATTTGCAGCAGATCCAGCATCCAATTCATACCATCCAACCGGTCGCGACTGTGGATGAGCTGGTTGAGGCTCAGGAAGCCGTTAAGCGTGTCTATGTTTCCGATGCGGTGAAGCGCTACATTGTAGAAATTAATCGCGCAACCCGCAGCCACGGGGACGTATATTTGGGGGTCTCCCCTCGCGGCAGTCTGGCATTGTACAAAACCGCACAGGTGAAAGCTGCCCTCGATGGCCGGAATTATGTTCTTCCGGATGATATTCAATCATTGGCTGAATTTACATTGCCTCACCGCATGGTTTTGAATCCCTCTTCCAGGCTGCGAAATCTTTCTCCAGTGCAGGTAATTCAGGAAGTGTTGGCCAGTGTGCCGGTCTTTGACGGGAACTATCAGGCAGAGTAAATTTTGATCCACCTTAGGAAATCCTTCTGGTACTTTCTAGGATTATTCACTGTCTTGCTGATGCTGTATCTGAAGCTACAAGACAATGGATTATTGCGCGCTGTGGCTCTTGCCGCTGCGCTGCTGGTGTTTTCATGTATCTGGACCCTGGTATCTTTGCGCGGCATAATGGTTGACCGCGCGATCAGAATGAACCGATTCCAGGCCGGTTCAGTGTTTGAAGAAAGATTTGAGGTGATTAATCATTTGCCGTTGGTGCGGATTTGGTTAGAAATTCAGGATGAAGGCTCTTTAAGTTATCACGCCGGTTCCAGGGTGTTATCGTGGATCGGACCCAAACAGCGGCGTTCCTTTATTGCGCGAACGCGGTTATTTAATCGAGGATCCTACATCCTGGGACCTACCAGGGTGATTTCAGGAGACCCATTTGGCCTGTTTGAAACCAGCCGCGTCCTGCCGGGTCAAAAAACGATTCTTGTGCTCCCATACTTTAAAAAATTAAACAGCTTTGCCGAGCCGGCCGGTTTGCTTTCTGGGGGCAGAGCGCAGCGAAGAAGAACCCTTGAAGTGACTCCTTACGCTGCAGGGGTGCGCGAATACGCTCCGGGTGATCCCTTAAGCCGAATTCACTGGCGTTCAACCGCCCGAAAGGGGCGCTTGATGGTTAAAGAATTTGAACAAGACCAGTTTTCCAATGTTTGGATTTTTCTGGATGGAGAAAAAAATATCCATTTTAGAGATCGACTTGAGCAAAAACCCTCCCAGGAAGATTATTTCTGGCTCGGTCGCAGCAGTCGACGGTTGGAGCTGCCAAAAGATACGTTTGAATATGCAGTCTCTGCTGCCGCGAGCGTGGCAGAATACTACCTGCGGGCTGGTAAATCAGTTGGCCTGGCCAGCGCTGGGCGGTCCAACCTGGTGATTAATCCCGATCGAGGCGAACGGCATCTTGCGAAAATTTTATCCGATCTGGCTTTTGTTGAAGCCATGGGAGACTTGCCCCTTGCCGGTTTACTCAAAGGGCAGCTGCCAAATGTGCCAAAGGGGAGTATAGTGGTAGTGATTTCGCCGGCGCAGCGTGAACAATTATTCCTTGCTTTGGCTGAGATATACAAGAGAAATCTTACCCCCGTTATGATCTCAATCAATGCGGCTTCGTTCGGCGCGCCTGGCCGTTCCGCGCCTGACATGAAGGGATTCTACGCTGATATGAACCTGTATCAAATAAACTACGGGGATGATTTCCAGTCTATTCTTGAGGGGCGGCAGTGAGATGACCAGATTCTGCCGCTGGATAATCTCTCATCAGGTCAACGGCATGCGGCAGCACCGGCGCAAGATATTCAAGATTTTCACGGCACGCCCTGGGGCTGCCGGGAAAATTGATTATTAACGTATTATTCCTGATCCCGGATACCGCCCGCGAAAGGATCGCATGCGCTGTAATGCGCAGGCTGTTGGCGCGTAATGCTTCAGAAATTCCGGGCGTCGGTCTTTCGATGACCCCCAATGTGGCTTCAGGCGTGACATCCCTGGGAGCAAAACCGGTTCCCCCGGTTGTAAAAATGATGTCAAATTTGCCGGTGTCAGCCCAATTGACCAGAACCTCTTGAATTGCGACGATTTCATCCGGTACAACCGCGGTCGAGGCTACCTGCCAGCCAAATGAAACCGCCATTTCTTGAATGGCAGGCCCCGATAAATCTTCACGCAAGCCTCGAGAAGAGCGGTCAGACACAGTCAGGACGGCGATACGGATGGGTCTCATAAGTTTTTCCCAAAAGGGATCACAGCCATTTGATCCCATCCAAGGTGCTGATAAAACTCAATCACTTCTGGATTGTCAACGGCAACCAGCAGATAGCAGCGGATGCACCCAAGAGCTCTTAAACGGTTTTCGACTTCTTGCATGAGCAGTTTCCCAATCCCTTTTCCGCGAAAAGCGGGAGCAACCGCCAGATGGTAAATCATTCCGCGCCGCCCATCAAAGCCGCCTATCACGGAGCCAATAATTGAGGTGCTCTCTTCCGCGACCAGAAATAGTTCCGGGTCGCGCGCTAATTTTTTTTGAATCTCATCATACGTATCGGAGGCATGGATGTGTATGCCGGGGCCGGCACTTTTCCACAGATCAACCACGGAAGGATAATCTTCGGGAAAACTAAAGGCGCGAATATTTACGTCCAAGATTAATCTTCCTCGCCCACAATATCCTTCCAGGCTGACGATATGCCGTCCTGGGTGACGCCGAAGAAGTAGCGGGTTTTTCCGTCCTTTTTCTCGGCCAGCTCGTATACAGGCATTTTCCCCGCAAAGGTTTTGCGGATGATGGTTCTATTTCCATGCCAGACCGCTTTTTTACTTTCTTCTTCATTCTTTGACATGATTTCTTCGTACCGGCTAATTGCGTGGTGCCACAGCTTGCGGGCAGAAGAACGGGTTACATTGCGGATTATGTTCCCGTTCCGCAGGTCGCGCAGCTGGTAATATTTCAAACCTTTTCTCTCTTCCACGCTGACAATTTCTACGCCGGTGCGCGGATCGGAATCTAATTCAACCTGCGCTGGCACAGCTGGATACGCTTCCGCTTCTGCAACTGGCGCGGGTGGTTCAATTTTTACGGGCAGGTTTTCTCTCTGACGGAGAACGAGGCGCACAATTTCGTCGCGAACTGCGAGGGAAGTTTCATTTTCATTGCGAACGTAAATTTTATAATCATCCAGTGCGCAGGGCGGGTCGTTTGATTCAGGAACGATAATTTTAAGGATTTTCTTCCCCTGGTAATCGCTTAAGGTCAAAGAACATTGAAGCGGCGGACTAATGCGTGTATTGATGTCCTTTTCCAGCTGCTGAAGTGACTGACTGGGATTGGGTATACCCACGACTGGCTTTTGCGGATCGGATGGAATTCCAATGTACAGCGTTCCGCCGTTTGTGTTCGCGAAAGCGCAAATGTCAGCGAGAATAGCATATTCTTTTCCGCCTTTTATCGCGCAGGATTCATGAAAGTCTTGCACGATGTTTGGCCCTTGTTCGCGCGCAGCCTGGATAAAGTCAAACGCCGGTTCTTCTTTCATCCTGCGCGGGCGGGTTCTGGAAAAATCCATGCTTTGGAAAAGCTCCATGAGCGCATCAAAGGAAACATCAGACAATAAGGCTTCTGTTGGTCGGTCCCCAACACCTAAATTCTTCTTCTTAACCGGGTCAGCGGTCAGGCGGTGCGAATCGGAACCCTGGATACAGTGCATGCGGCGCGGATATTCCGGTTTGGTGCCGTTGAAAAAAGCGGCGGTTGATTTTGAAGAATGGATATCCAGATCGGTGACTTCCAGCGCGTGTAAATTCGGGTCTTGGGTAAAGGCGATTCTGGTCTGTCCGCCAAAGCCCAGGCCTTTCATCGCGACACCGTTGGACGAATTGGCGTGAGCAGCGATTACCAGGCCGCCAGCCTGGTTGATCAGGCGGTAAGCGGTTAGGACATCCACGGTGGCGCCAGCATTGGTGATCCCTGAGCCCAGCGCTTCAACTGGAACATTCATCGATAACAGTAAGTGCTCGATTTCCATCAATGGTTTTGATGGTGGAAAAATTGCCAGAATGTGGAAGCCAAGCGTTGCGGTAAATTCAAAGCCCGGCAGCACCAAGATTTTCTTTAATAACCGCCGATATTCCATCAGCTCGGCTTTTTCTTCTTTCAATAGGCGGTTGCTCTTTTCCAGAAATTCCAGCTGATCAAGATGATCCAGCATCTGCTTATAACCTGCAACGCTGTTGTGGTCGGTAAATGCGATGATATCCAAAGAGCGGGCTTCAGCGCGCTGTAAAATGTCAAGGTACGTGGTTTCCGGTTGTTGAAAATCGTCCGATGCGGGCGTATGCAAATGCAGATCAAACGACCTCCATTGCAGGGCATTGTTTTTATTGTCAGTTTTTTTCACGGGCTATTTTCCTGATAGGTTCTGGTTTATCCAACGCAACAGGTCATCAGGCATGTATGGTTTTAACAGAAAACCATCCGCGCCAGCCTGCAAGCATTTTTCACGAACATCCTGTCCAGAAGTCATCAGTATTTTCACATCTGGACTCTTCATCCGCATTCCTTCAAGTAGTTTGAAAGAATCCCCGTGAAACAAATGGACATCGAGAATCACAATGTCGGGGTTTTGCTCAGCAAACTGGCTGATGGTGCTGTCGTAGGAGTCGCCTGTGGAAGTGCCCACAGTGTGTCCTTCAATTTCGAGGAGTGTTTTCAACAGACTCCTCATGGTCTGATCGTCTTCGATAAGCAGTAACTTCGCCATTTTTATTTCTTCGCTATTGCTGATATTAGCACATCATGAATAGTTTTTACAGGCAAGAAGCGAATATGTTTCTTAACTTCTTCTGGCAAGTCTTCCAGATCATTCAAATTAAGCTCCTGAAGAATGACCGTCTTTAATCCAGAGCGGTAAGCTGCAAGGACCTTCTCTTTGATGCCGCCGACTGGCAGTACCTGGCCGCTTAGCGTGATTTCACCGGTCATCCCGATGGTTGGCAATACGTTCTTCGCGGTTAATAGAGATACCAGCGCCGCCGCGATCGTGACTCCGGCAGATGGACCATCTTTCGGTTGAGCTCCTGAGGGGATGTGCAGGTGAATATCAATTTTCTCAAAAATATCAGGGTCAATCCCTAGGGCGTTGCAATTAGCGCGGATATAAGAAAGGGCTGCCTGAGCAGATTCCTGCATTACCTCTCCAACCGATCCAGTAATCTTGAAGCCTTTTGAGCCAGGCATTCTTGTCGCTTCGATAAACAGAATATCTCCGCCCACCGGGGTCCAGGCCAATCCGGTCGCCACTCCGGGAACTTCCAGACGGCGGGAAATTTCTTCCTGGTGGTGAAAGAGCGGTTTTCCCAAAATTTCCTGCACCAATGGGGTGTCCACTTTTTTCTGAACTGGCTTGCCTTCGGTTATTCGTGTCGCGGTTTTTCTACAAATGCGCCCGATTTGACGCTCCAAATTCCTTACCCCGGCTTCACGGGTGTAGGAGCGGATGATGGTTTTTAATCCATCCGTGCTGAAACTCAATTCTTTCATCCGCAAACCGTTTTCTTTTATTTGCCGCGGAACGAGATAATTTCTGGCGATAGCGATCTTCTCATTTTCAGTGTAACCGGAAAGCCGAATGACTTCCATCCTATCCAGCAGCGCCAACGGAATGGTCTCTAACTGATTGGCTGTAGTAATGAACATAATCTGAGATAAGTCAAACGGCACTTCCAGGTAATTATCACGAAATTCCCGGTTCTGTTCAGGGTCTAGAACCTCGAGCAGGGCGGACGCGGGGTCTCCATGAAAATCCATCGTTAATTTGTCGATCTCGTCCAGCATAAAGACCGGGTTTTTCGATTCGACGCGCTTGATGGACTGGATAATGCGCCCCGGCATCGCGCCAATATAAGTTCGGCGGTGACCTCGGATTTCGGCTTCATCTCGAATACCGCCTAGCGACACGCGAATGAACTTTCTACCCAGCGCGCGGCTGATGGATTGTCCTAAGGAGGTTTTTCCAACCCCTGGCGGGCCGACAAAACATAAAATCACACCTTCGCGCAAACAGTGGATATCCTCCTGAACAGAAGATAAAACGATCCCGCGTTCTTGGCGCAGCTTTCGAACGGCCAGGAACTCCAGGATTCGCTCTTTGATATCCTTCAACCCGTAATGGTCTTCTTCAAGAACTTCGCGCGCATGGGGAATATCTAGATTATCCTGCGTTGCTTTCGACCAGGGTAAACCAGTCAGCCAGTCAAGATAGGTCCGTATGACGCCGTATTCAGCGGACGCGACTGGAAGATGGGCCAGACGGTCAAGTTCCCGCCGGGCCTGATTGGCGGCTTCCTCTGGCATACAGGCTTCATCGATTCTTTTGCTAAAATTTTCCAGGTCGATGGTTTGTTCGTCTGTATCTCCAAGTTCGCGCTGGATCGCTTTCAACTGCTCGCGCAGAAAATATTGCCTTTGAACGGTTTCAATTTCTGAGCGCGCCTGGTTCTGAATTTTCTGCCCCAGTTCCAGAACTTCCGTTTCGTGGGTCAGGATTGTAACCAGGCGTTTCAATTTCTCTGTCAGCGAATTTATTTCAAGAATTTTTTGGGCATCTTCTATTTCCATCCGCTGGAAATTCGCGATCGTGTAGGTGATCACCAGAGGATCGGTGACAGAAGAAAGCGACACCAGCAATTCGCGCGGAATGGTTGGAAGCAAATCCGCAATATGTTCAAATTGTTTGCGCGCATTGAGTAAAAGCGCTTCTACCTCAAGTCCTGTCTCAACATCTTCAGGAGCGATTTCGATCCTTGCTTTCAGGTAAGGTTCCAGTGCGGTGAATTCTTTTAATCTGAAGCGCTCCATTCCCTGAACCAGCAGGCGAATGGTGTTGTCTGGAGCGCGGAACATTCGGTGAATAATACCAACGGTGCCGACAGCGTTTAGATGTTCCGGTGAAGGATTTTCGATATCCTGCACTTTGGAAGTTACAAGCCCGACCAGCCGGTTGCCGGTCACAACATCATCCACCAGTTTAATGGATCTGGGCTGGCCAATAGTTAATGGAATGGCGGTTTTCGGAAAAACAACCAGACCGCGCAGCGGTAGAATCGGCAGTTCTTCTGGAATGGTCTCGCCACCCGCGCTGCCAGGTGAAACCTGGATATCGTCCAATTCTTGGTCGGAATTATCAAAATCGCTCATAATGGATGATCCGTAATGGTTTCCTGGGCGTATATCATATAATTGGAAACGACAAACCTTAACCAGCAAGCAGGAAACAATTTGCGCGTCTGGTCATTGATGATATATGTATGACTGTCCCTCTATAAATTAAATTATAGCGCCCTTGGTGGGACTTGAACCCACAACCATCGGATTAGAAGTCCGGTGCTCTGTCCAATTGAGCTACAAGGGCAATCTACTTATTACGCCTGACAGGGTCGGATACCGCGGTAGATCTGGGATCGTGTCAGGGTTTGAAGAATTGTTTCGGCTGTTTTTCCAGTGTATTCTGAAAGGATCCTGGGTGTCAATGGTGTATTGTTGTTGGCGAGCAGAATTCTAAAAACGGAGTCGACCAGAGCGGTGTTTGCCTCAAAGAAGCCTTCCAATTTTGCGCAGTGATTGATCAGTACATGCTGCAGTCCGTCAACCACGCTGATCTGGCCGGTAACCGGATCGACCCAATCAATCTCCCCAACTTCAGCGATGCTTGAAAAAATTTCCTGATGTTCCGGGCACAGATAGTCTCGTAGAAAGACATGCCAGTTGCTTTCGTGGTTTTTCCACCAGTCGAAATCAATAAAAAATGGCGTGTCAACGGTCGGTTTTACGAGACTAAACTTTTTCTGCTCCATCAGTGCATTCCTTAATTCGTTCCTTCTAAGTCATCTTTGATGCGGAAATAAAGATCGCCCATATGGTTTGCCCAGGAGGAGGACAACAAGGTGTGAAGAATTAATCCGGGGGGACATCTTCGGATAATATTTACAGCCGCGTAAAGTTCCTGAAGGTGAACATGGCCTTGCGGATTGAGTTTGGATAACTCCCGGACGCAATTCTGACATAATTCGTCAAGGCTGCTGCGATTTTTTGTACTTCCAGACCAGAATCTATCCACCTGGGCTGTATCAGGCAAAATAATGGTCATCCTTTCGTCATACGCCGTCGTAATGGCTTGTTTTAACATGGCGAAAACAAAACCGCCGTCAGCTCCGATCAGCATTGTGCGCAGCCAGTCTTTGGTCGGCTTTTTACGGTCAACCTTTACAAATACTTCGCCAGGAACTTTGCCCTTCTTGACCTGAATGATGCTTCCTGGAATTACGCCTTTGCGCTCATACCACGCGGCCAGGCCGTAAACATATCGATTCGGGCGAACGACCCAACCAGAAAAGCGTTCATTTGTTTCTTCATCAATGAAAGTGAATTGAACCCTTGGGGCTTCGTAGGCTGTCGGGAAAAAATTTAACATTCTTGAAGAAAGCGGCAGGGTTCCGCAGCGCCAGTGAGGAAAAATTAGACTTAATTCGATGTGTTCCTGCGAATCGTTTCGCGAAAACTCAGGTTCCAGTTCATCCGTGACCAGCGAATCAAGCGATTGGAGCAGCGGACGAATTTCATCGTAGTTGTAATCTGGTCGGTTAAATTTTAAGAAAAGCGGCGGATTTTGAACGTCTTCAGGTTCCAGACGTTTCAAGAACCATAATGTTTCACCGGCAGGGCCAACCTCATCAAACCGCTCGTCTTCCTGGAGGGCGAGATTCATGGAAAATTCAGTGAGATTTATGTTACTGTCAGTCGGCAGCTCGATTTGCTCAAGCAGTGCCCTGGTGGTTAATGGGCCGCCGTTGTTCACTTCAAGAACCGCTTCAGCGAGATTTAAGTGCCCGGGGCTGACATCCACAAGAAGCGATCGGGGGAACCATTTCCCGGCGATCCTGACCAGATCCGGGTTTGCTTCCAGGGTCTCATCGAGTTCTTGAACAATGGTTTTCCCGTATTGCTTGAGGACATAATCCGGCGAAAAATTAGGATCGTCGTAATTGATCGGAGTCGGGTTGTTCAAGTCGTGATTTTGAATATTTGACGCAAATTCAACCCTGACTTTTTCAGAAAACTCAACTTCAATGACCTTTAAACCCGGAAATTCCGGATTGCGGCCGTCACGGACCCTGGCAACTTTTCCTTCTCGCATATCGAAATACGGGAAGGTGATTTTCTGACCGACTTTATAGTCATTTTTCGGCTGATAAATATGGTTTCCGCCCTGACTCTGCTGTTTCAAGCGGTCCATTTCGCAATCAACCCTGTGTTCAACCAGCAGCCTTGCCAATTCGGCTGTTGATAGAGGTGTCTCTTTTTCCAGTAAATCGTTGTAGAGAAAATCAAGATCCTCATCGCTGATGTGAACTTTTAACCAGTATTCTGGAGGAATTGCTAAGGGGGTAATTGCCATCATAATGGATGAAAAATCCCTGAAACGGAAAAGTTTTCCTGATTATACCTTATCGCTGGCACTTTATGGATAGACACGGTCGAAGAGCCAGGTTTCAGGATTAACCTGAACTCCGTTGACCCAGATTTCATAATGCAGATGAGGCCCGGTTACTCTTCCAGTATCGCCAATCGTCCCGATGATTGTGCCTGTCTCAACACGATCGCCAACTTTCACCTGGATGTCTTTCATGTGATAAAACCCAGAATAAACGCCCCATCCATGATCAATCAGGACGAGATTGCCGCGCACAGTCTGTGGACCGGCGAATACGACAATTCCCGGAGTCGGGCTGTAAATATTAAGAGTAGCGCAGACACCAAAATCGAGGCCGGTGTGGAAATTTTTATACTCACCGCCGTTATATGACCGTCTGTTGCCAAAGTAAGAATAGATACAAAATGGTTCATCAACCGGCAGAGAGAACTGATTCTTCCACATTCGTTCGGGGGTCGCGTTTTTAATGACAGATTGAATCAATTCTTCTTCCGGTTTGGTATTTTCTGGGTCAATTGTGGCTGGGTCCACATAAAGAACGGGATCTTTTGAAAAATTACCTGCCTTTAAGATTAATTTTTGCGAAAACGAAAATTCATGACCGTCAGAAAATTTTCCGCTTAAAGTAAAATCCGACAGGCCCGGTTCAGCCATGGCGTGAATTCCCTGCAGAGCGTAATACTGATGGTCAGTGTCTGAAAAAAAGTGAAGCTCAGATCCGTTCAGGCTTCCCTGCAGGTTTGCCGACTGGTTTGTTTGGATTGAAATGATGATTGTTTCACCCTGGACAAGCGGCAAGGGAGATATGTCGAATTTGACGATTTCTCTGGCAATTGGGTTCGCGTATTGGCCGTCGCCCGGGGAATCAAAAAATGCGACATCCGTTGAGAGGAATTGCCAGCTACTTTCTTGCGGGTGAGTGATGGACAAGAAACGCGGGTTGAGGTTATTTAAGACGCTCGCTTCCAGAGGCGTGATTCCGTCCTCGCCGCGAATGGAACTGTTGAAGGGTTTCTGGTCACCTCCCACTGGATAAATAATTTCAGATCCAGTGTAGATTTCATCCGGGCTTACCAGGCGATTTAATTTGAGCAATACTGGCAGCGGTATTTTATACTGTTCGCTAATGGAAACAATGGTCTCGCCCAGTTCAACAGGCCGGGTGGTCAGGGTCCCGGTAATCCCTTCATAACCCGGGATTTTAATTTCCGCGCCAACTGGGATGAAATTTGGATTGTCAAAGTTATTAATCCCCAGGATATCTTGGGTGGTGACACCAAATTTTAATGCGATTGAATTTAGAGTGTCGCCGGATTCAACGATGTAGATCGGATACTGGGGTTCATCCTGCGCCAGGGCTGGAGTCACAATTGCTGCGGTGAGTAATACTAATGCGATAAGGGAAAACAATCGCAAATTATTGGATGAGCGAAAAAGTTGCGCCAACGGGGATCTTTTCATACACATTTGGATGCGTCTCAACGGTAAATTGGGCGGGGGTCGCAGGGGCGTAATAAAGCGCCCAACGTTTTGCCAAAACTTTATCAACCACCTGGTAGTGTCGGTTTAACCAAAAAACAGCAATATCAAAATTCATGAAGAGCATGTGAATCGAAGCGTTGAGGATGCTTTCAGACTTATCTTCGAGGATGATGCCGCCAGTTTCGAATATTTCTTTCTGTCCCATTAACCCGAAAAATTTCTCTTTGAAACTGGAACAGCTTGAGAGGGTTAAGGTCAGTTCTCCGTCGTTTCCGTTAACCAGGAAAATCATGCGCTTCACGCAGCGTTCCCTCGCAAGACTTTGTCAATTGAATCAAGCAATTCCTGCGGTCGAAATGGCTTGCTGATGTAGTCATCCACCTTGGCGATGTGCAAACCCAGAACGCGGTCGATCGCCTGAGCTTTTGCGGTGATAATAATTACCGGAATTGATGCTGTGAGCGGGTTTGCTTTGAGTTGATGATACACATCCCACCCGTCCATATCCGGCATCATCAAATCCAGCAAGACGACGCATGGGGATTCCTGCAAAACTATGTCTAAGCCCTGCCGCCCGCCATGCGCACCTTTAACTTCAAAGCCGCGGCGGGAAAGGATAAGAGTCACCAGATCAATCATTTCTGGATCGTCTTCAATATAAACCACTTTTTGAGGTGTATTCTTATCCATGATTTTTCCTCAATATTATAATAAGTTTACCACAGGCTCTGATTCCCGCAATTGAAAGGTGAAGATGAAGATTTACAGTTGGAATGTAAATGGATTCCGCGCAGTAACCAATAAAGGCAATTGGGAGTGGCTGGAAACCCACCAACCAGACATTTTGTGCCTGCAGGAGACAAAAGCGAGAGAAGACCAGATCGAGGATGCGTTTTTAATAAGTAGCGGATACAGGCGTTTCTGGAATAGCGGATTGCGCGCGGGTTATTCAGGCACCGCGATTTACACTCGGAGCGCGCCGGGCGAGGCGCAATTTGGTATATTTTCCGACGGGGAGGACCCGGAAGGGCGGGTAACACGAATAATATTTAATGATTTGGATATTTACAGCATCTATTTTCCGAACGGCCAGCGTGGCCTGGAGCGGTTAAGTTACAAGCTGGATTTTTACGCGCAGTTCTTAACTGTTTTGCGAGAAAAAATCGCGGCTGGCCGAAAAATTATTCTCTGCGGCGATTTTAACACGGCACATCAAGAAATTGATCTGGCCAATCCGCGGGAAAATGAACAGAATTCCGGATTCCTGTTAATCGAAAGAGACGCGTTTCATACCTATCTAGAGGCTGGCTTTATCGATATTTTTCGGCATGTTTACCCCGAACTGGTGGCATACACCTGGTGGACGTATCGGTTCAACGCACGCAGTCGCAATATTGGCTGGCGGATTGATTATTTCCTGATCACAGAAAATTTGCTTAAGCGTGTAGTCAAAACGGATATTCACGCAGAGATACAGGGTTCGGATCACTGTCCGATTAGCCTCGTCATTAATTAGCTGATAAATTTCTTTTGGATTCGACTTATTTGATGTTATGATTAATGCCATCAGGTGACACATGAAGCATAGAATCTTGCTAGTGGATGACCACGAAGTGGTTCGGCTCGGTTTGCGCGCGCTGCTGGAGCATCACCATCATTTTGAGGTGGTTGGAGAAGCTGGGAACGCGAAAGAAGCGCTTGATCAGGTTTCTCGGCTTAAACCAGATGTAGTGTTGATGGATATCCGATTGCCCGGGTCTTCAGGAATTGAAGCCTGCGAAGAAATTACCAGGAATTATCCAGACACCAAAGTGATCATGGTGACTTCTTACGCCGAAGATGAAATGCTTTTCAGCGCGATTCGGGCCGGAGCTTCCGGATATGTTTTAAAGCAAATTGGCGGTGAAGATCTTGTCCGCGCGGTAGAAGCGGTTGGAAGGGGCGAGGCGCTGCTGGATCCTGCTGTTACCCAGAGAGTGTTCCAGGAAGTGCGCCGCGCTGTAAAAGAAGAAGAAGCATCTGCTTTTGTCAATCTCAGCCAGCAAGAGAAACATGTGCTTGCCCTGGTTTCCGAAGGCAAGACCAATCGGGAAATTGCCAAAGCCCTTTACCTTGGTGAAGGTACAGTTCGGAATTATGTCAGCAGCATCCTGTCCAAATTAGGTGTTTCAAATCGGGCTGAAGCGGCCGCATACGCGGTTGAGCATAATTTGAAAGAATATTTATAAACCCGCTGGAAAGTAAAAGCGCCGGACGAAACGGCGCTTTATTTTTGATTTTCCCAGAGGTCCATAAAATATAACGCGTCTTCTTCCATGATAGGCGATTCACACAGGATGCGTCCGCTGCAATTCCTGTCTTTAAGCGCGCGAAATAATCCCAAAATATCGAAATCTGATTCTCTCATCGACAGGTGCTGTTTTTCACCCTTTGAGGTGTATTCGATACCTGAGAGATGAACATGCAGTTGGTTCAACGCAGTTTGCCCCAATCTTCCGGCAATCAGATCCAGCAGCTTGATAAATTCCGGGTAACTGTTAATTTCGCCATTTCCTGCACGCGCGTGCAGGTGGGCAAAGTCAACGCATGGTGCCACGCCAGGCACATTTTCGGACAGCGCAATGGTGTCCTCCAGCGAGCCAAGCAAAGAGGCTTTCCCCATCGTTTCCGGCCGTAATGTAACCCTAACACCCATTTTCACCAGTTCGTCCGAACAATCTTTCAGCCGTTTTATCGCGGTTGGCAAAACACTTTCTGGGTCCTGGCCGAAGTATGAGCCGGGGTGAAACACAATATCCGTTGCCCCCGCGAGCGCTCCATATATCGCGGCATCCATTAAGCGTTTCTTTGATTTCGGCCATTCGTCAGCAGATGCATTCAAATTGATGAAATAAGGCGCATGCACACTTAACGCAATTTGGTGGGTTTCAGCGGTTTGTTTGATGATCTGGCAGGTTGCTTCGGTGACTCGCACACTTTGCACCCAGCCCAGTTCCATTGCTTTTAAACCAAGTTCCGCGGTTCTGAGAATGGCCCCTTGACTGCCACCGGGTTTTGCGGGTGTGGAAATTGGCGCGCCGACAGTACCAAAAAGAAATTTTGTCATTGAAGCAGCTCCTTCAGGAATGCCAGCAGCTTCGGAAGAAAAATGATTATTCCGGCCGCCAGCGCAGTCGTCGAAGCGATTAGAACGGCTCCGGCAGAAAGGTCTTTGATTTGTTTAACCATCTGATGGTAATCCGGGTTGATAAAATCCATGGTTAATTCAACGGCGGTGTTAACCGCTTCCAGTGAAAAAACCAATCCAGTAAAACAGAGAACGATCAGCCATTCTGTGATTGAGATAGAGAAGATACATCCGCCAGCGAAAGCCAGGGCAGCGAACACCAGCTGAATTCTCGCGTTGGGTGTTTTGCGAAAAAGGTACAATACACCGCTGCCAGCGTAACGAAATGAATGAATTGAAAATTTAGCCATTTTTTTATGGGAGGTCAGTTTCGGGTAATGATTTAATCTGGACATTAAATTGTTTGATTAGCCGTTCCTGTTCAGCCCACATTTCAGTTTTTTGCTCTGGATTATCGTGGTCAAAACCCTTAATGTGTAATAACGCATGAATGATCAAGAGTTGAGCTTCACTGAGTATTGGATGCCCTGCTTTAGATGCCTGCTTTTCGAGCGTATCAATCGAGAGAATAATATCGCCCAGGTAAATCCGCCCGGTTTCCGGATCCATCTCGTTGGCTGGAAAGGACAACACGTCGGTGGGACGATCATTTCCCAGATATTTTTTATTGATTTCTGTAATATATGCGTCATCCCGAATCAGAATGGTAAGATCGGCAGGATCTTTCGGGAAAAGTTCCTCGACCACCTGCTGGGTGAATTCAGCGATAGTTTTACGCCTGATTAAATTCCCGGTTTTTTTGCTCATATGAAGTTCAATCATTCTTTCCTTCCTGAGCTGAATCGCTGCTTCGAATTTCCGGATAGATAATTCTGGGATGGTAGGTGTTTCTTAATGTGTTGACGATTGACTCGCTGGCGAGGGTTAAATCGCGAAATGTCAGGTTGGTGTTTTCCAGCTGGCCTTCTTTCTGGCAGTGATCGATGACTTTCTTCACCAGGGCGCGAAGCTCGGTTTCATTTTTGGGCATCTCTGCTCTGGCGCGCGCCTCGCAGCCGTCTGCCAGCATGAGCAGCGCGGTCTCTTTAGAAGATGGCTTTGGCCCAGGGTACCGAAAATGATCGAGGTTAACGGCGTCGTCCTTGGCGCCGGCGGCATTAATTGCCCGGGCGTATTGGTAGCGGGTAATCATCGTTCCGTGATGTTCCAGCATAAAATCAATAATTCTTCGGGGAAGTCGGTATTTTTTTGCCAGCGCCACACCATCGTTGACATGCGAAATAATAATTGCAGCGGATTTTTCGGGATCCAGCTCGTTATGCGGATTCGGTTTACCCGGAATCTGATTTTCAATAAAAAATTGCGGGTTGGCTGCCTTTCCAGCGTCATGATATATCGCTCCGACCCTTGTCAGGATGGGATCAGCGCCAATCGCTTCAGCAGCCTGTTCGGCGATATTGGCGACCTGCAGGCTGTGTTGATATGTACCCGGGGCATTTCGGAGGATATATTGCATGAGTGGATGATCAGGGCGGCTAATATCCAGCAATTGCAGGGATGTTGTAAGTCCCAGAATTTGCGAAAAGATGAACTGCAAAATTAACGCAAGTGACGACGATGCGAGGCCGTTGATCAGGGAAGCGGCGATCAGAGTAATCACACCGACCCAGTCCGTAATTTGATCGGGCAGCCGAAACGCCACGATGACCGCCGCGCCTGCCAAACCGATCCCAAGTCCCGCCCAGAAAAAGTCAGCGACGCGTCTGCCCTTGCCGAGCAAAAGCGCGCCAAACAATGATGAAACAGCGTAAAACGGAATTAGATCCAGGGAATTTCCCAGCCCGTATCCGGTGAGAAGAGCGATGATCAGAGCCAGGACAAAACTACTTTCAAAATTGAATAAGACCACAAGGGTCAGCGCAAAGGCGGGGAGTGGGAAAACATACGGAATAATCGCCCGATCTGGGATGGAAACCCTGGCAAGGATCAAAAAGCCAATGAATGTAATCGCGATCAACGCCAGAGAACGTATGTCGTTTATCGGGCTGATCTTTCGGCGGTTAAAATAAATCGATATGAACCCGGCAAGGATAATCACATAAACAGCAGCGGCGACAGTTTCCTGGCTGGTGTTTTTACTGCGAATCAGGTTGTAGGCCTTTAGCGCTTCAATGACTTCTTCAGTAATTATTTGACCTCTGAGAACGATGATCTGTCCCGCCGAATATTTCTTTACAACGGGTTGGACTGAATCACGCGCTTTTTTGAGCATGATCTCAGTTTGCTCAGGACTGAATATGCTGTTAGGCGCGACAAATCCCCCGGCAATTTTAACGATGATTTCAGCTTCATCCGTGGAAAAACTGAAATCAACCAACCCGGCGATGGTTTTCTTCGCGGATTCTACCTGGTCTTCACGGATCGGCGTCCGCATGACTTGCATTAATACGGAGACGCATTCATCCTGGATTTTTTTCCAGGTGTCAACGGGCAACTCTAGCAAGAAGCGGGCAGTGTCTTCCGTCAGGGATAAGCTCGATATGCGTGTGAGGTCTTGAATGCGCTGGCTTATCGGGACCAGGTTATCGTTACGGATGAGATCTATGTACGCCAGCATGTTTCTGAGTTTTTCTACCTGCAAGCGGGACTTCGCCGGATCAGCAGGCAGGTAGACCGGAGAAACACGGGCTTCGGCTTCTTTTCTGGCTTTTTCAGTTAAGACTTCGGAGGTGTATTCTTTCGCAAACGGGGCAAGGATGTCCTGAGCGGCGACATCTCCAGTACTAAGCTCAAAATTGGACGGCCGTAAAGCGGTTGGTATTAAAAGGCTGAGAAAAGTCCCAACTGCTGTGAATACCAGGATCAGCGCGCGCAGTGTGCCGCGGTTCAGGGATCTAAGACGGTCAGAAAACTTCTTTTCAAACACCATCAGCTCGACAGAATTTCTTTTACCACGCGGCTGATATCATTGTTCGCCGCTCTTCCCTGTGCTTTGGCCATTACTACTTTGATTACCTGGCCCATTTGTGACGGACTGGTAACACCAAGCTCGGCGGCCGTGTTCTTGACGAGGATTTTAAGTTCATCCTCCGAGAGTTGTCCGGGCAGCAGGGTTTCTAAGAGCTTGATTTCGGCTTCATTCTGGGCGATGATGTCCTCACGGTTTGCGGCTTTCGCGCCTTCAATGGATTCCCGGCGCATTTTTATCTCTTTTTGGAGAATACTGATGATGGCGGCATCATCCAACTCTTCTCTTTTTTCGATTTCAGCATTCTTAATACTGGCAACAGCAAGTCGGAAAGTCCTTTTTGCCAGGTCGTCACCGGTTTTCATCGCGTTTTTCAGCGCAAGCTCCAGCTTTGTTTTAACCTCTGACATGGCTCCTCCAGGGTAATACTAAGGGTCAACCAACGTTATTATAGATTTTATCCTATTAAAGGTCACCTCGCCAATTCCAGGCACATTCATCAAATCTTCAGGCAATTCAAAAGGGCCGTGTGCCGTACGGTAAGCGACAATATCACGGGCAATTTTTGGGCCGATCCCGGGCAGACGCTGCAGCTCAAGCTCATTTGCCCGGTTGATATTGATGAAGGACGAATTTCCATCCACATTGATGATTCCTTGATTTGAAATGATGATTTTTTCGCCGTCAATTAATTTTCGGGCCAGATTGACCTGGTCGCTGCTGGCTCCTGGCGCAAACCCGGCGGCCAACTGGATGACATCCAAGACTCTGCTTCCAGCCGGAACTTGGTAAATTCCCGGATTATTTACGCCGCCACGGATTTCCACAGTGACCGGTGCTGGAGAAGGGGCTGGAGAGAGCGAAAAGCCTTGTTGGCCATTGATTGATACAATCAACAACAGTGCGAGTCCGCTGACCAGCAAACCGCAAAAAAAGCCAATTGCCAGGTCCAAATATTTTCGCACTTTCGGCTGCATGTTGATTATGCCTGACCTGTCTCCAATCTTGTCATTTCATTAAAGGCGGCGATGGCAACTTCAATCTGCGCTTCTGTGGGTTCTCGGGTAGTCAATCTCTGGAGCGCAAGACTGGGTTTGGATAACCAGCGAATGAGGCGGTTATCCAGATGATCTGCTGTAAACCGGATATATTCGTAAGCCAGCATGGCAAGCACAGGTATGAGGATGATCCTGGACAGGATTACCATCCAGATGGATAGATCTCCCAGGAGCGAAAAGACAAGGATGGAGATTACAATCAGGGTGAAAAGAAATGCTGTGCCGCACCTGGGGTGTTCCAGGGAATATTTCGCGACTTCGGAAGGGATGAGGGGCGATCCGCTCTCAAACGCATTGATGGTTTTGTGCTCCGCGCCGTGATAAGCAAAAACCGCCCGAATTTCCTTCGATAATCCGATGATCCACATGTAAGCGATGATGATCACCAGACGCACCAAACCTTCAATCAGGTTGGCGGCAAAATGGCTGGAGGATGTCAGGTATGCCACGCCGCGGCTGATCAACGCCGGTAGCAAGAAGAAAAGACCAATAGCGAGAGAAATTGAAACAACCAGGGTAAGAACCAGGGTTTTCCCCTCAATTTTTTCATCCTCGCCGCCCTGGATATTGGCAGATAGGGTCAAAAAGCGGGTTCCAAGCCCCAGCGCGTCCCAGAGAATGATGAGACCGCGTAAAAATGGGATTTTTCTGACGGAACTTTGATATAAATTGCCTAGCGGTTCGCTGTGAATTTCGATTTCTCCGTCCGGGCGGCGGAATGCTGCGGCAGCGTACTTTTGCCCGCGCATGAGCACTCCTTCAATCAAAGCCTGACCGCCGTATGACGGCATTTTAAGATCTTTTGTAGACATCTTAATCCTTATGATTAGACAGGTTATATAGGAATTGTACCAATGCTTCAATCCCTTTGTACCAGGTTGGGAGATGTAAGCGCTCATTTGGAGAATGAACACGGTCATCCGGTAAACCGAAACCCGTAAGAAGTGAATCAATCCCGAGGATGGTTTTCATTTCGTTTACCACAGGAATACTGCCGCCCTCTCTTTTGAAAATCGGGTTTTTACCCCAGACGGACTTGAGCGCAGAAATTAAAGCCTGCCTGCCCGGTATCTCGTCCGGAGCGAGATACGGCGATCCCCCGGCCATCGCCACCAGTTCCCAGGTTACGCCGGCTGGCGCGTGACGATTTAAATAGCTCTCCAGTGATTGGCGAACAGAAACGGGATTTTGATTGGGGACAAGGCGGGTGGAAATTTTTGCTTTTGCCCAGGACGGAATAATCGTTTTTGAACCTAATCCGGTGAATCCTGAAATAAATCCGTTCACATCCAGGGTTGGCCGCGCTCCGATGCGTTCGGCGGCGCTGAAGCCGTGTTCTCCAAAAAGTTCCGGGGCGCCAGTTTGAACCAGGTAGAAATAATCATCTTCAGGAAGTTCGCTGAATTGCCGTCTTTCCTCCGCAGTCAGCTCAATCACATCATCATAAAAGCCAGGCAGCGTTATTTTCCCGGATGAATCATGCATCCCGCTGATAATTTCCGCAAGCGCGATCGCCGGGTTTTTAACCACCCCGCCATACACACCAGAATGCAGATCCTGGCGCGGACCATAGACGGTTAGCTCAAAATATGCCAGTCCCCGCAGCCCGGTAACAATCGTCGGCAGGTCTGGGCCAGCCATGCCTGCATCGAGGTTCAATGAAAAATCCGCGGAGAGCAACTGCCGGTTATCTTCTAATAGTGCTGAAAGACTGGGAGAACCGATTTCTTCTTCTCCCTCGATTAAATATTTGATATTTACCGGCAAACTTCCATTTTTAAAAATACTTTCAAGGGCAAAAATGCTGGCTAAGATTTGTCCTTTCATGTCGGACGATCCGCGCGCATAGATATGATCTCCTATGATGGCGGGCGAGAAAGGATCGGTCATCCATAAATCTAGCGGATCAGGGGGTTGTACATCATAGTGACCGTAAATTAACATGGTGGGCTGGTGCGGTCCCGCATGCAGGTAATCCGCATAAACAGCCGGATGTCCCTGCGTGGAGATAATCTGGGTGTTCTCCAGACCTGTGCGGTTCAATTTTTCTGCCAGCCATTCAGCGGCGACTAGCATGGATGCGGTGTGATTTGGGTCAGTAGATATGGAAGGTATTTTTAAGAACTCAATCAATTCATCGAGAAAACGCGGTCGGTTGGTCTTAAGGTAATTGATGGCGGTTTGATAGGCGGCTGGCATTTGATTCTCAACAGGATAGTTTTTCTTGATTATAAGATCATTTGCGGTGGGGAATCTGTTTAATTGCCTGACAATCTAAGATAATTTTCATGGCCTATGCTACAATACTTGAAAACCCACCAGGAGGTCGGCATGCTTATCCGAAACGGCAAAATTGTGACCTTCAACCCGAAATTCGATATTCTCGAAGACCGCGTCCTGGTTGTTAGAGATGGCGCAATCGTCGACATTGTCCCGAACGGGACAGAAATTGATCTATCTGAAGAGGTATTTGACGCCAACGGCCAGTACATTCTTCCCGGGAACATTTGCGCGCATACGCATTTTTACGGCGCATACGCGCGGGGGATGAACATTCCGGGCGCTGCCCCGAAAAATTTTATTGAAATACTTGACAAACTCTGGTGGCCGTTAGACCGTTCCCTGTCTAAAGAAGCGGTTTATTATTCCGCCGCTGTTTGTTTAATTGACGCGATTCAACACGGCACAACGACCCTCTTCGACCACCACGCTTCTCCATCCTATATAACCGGCAGCCTTGATGAAATTGAAAAGGCGGCTGAAGAGGCCGGGCTGCGGGTCAGTTTGTGCTACGAGGTGACGGATCGAAACGGTGAACAGCAAGCGATGGAAGGGATCGAAGAGAATCTCCGATTCATAGAAAAAAACAGTCTATCTAAAGAAACAGGAATGATCGCATCCAGTTTTGGGTTGCACGCCTGCCTGACTTTATCAGAAGAGACATTAAAAACCGTTCGAAAAGTACTTCCGGAAAATGTCGGCGTCCATATTCACACCGCGGAAGATCTGGTGGACCAGCACGATAGCCTTGCAAAATACGGCCAGCGGGTAATTGAACGCTTGTATCGCCATGATCTATTGAATGAAAAAAGCATCGCTGTCCACGGGGTTCACCTCGACGCCAATGAAATTTCGTTATTGAAACGTTCCGGGGCTGCGCTGACTCACCAGCCGCGGTCAAATATGAATAACGCGGTTGGCATTGGCGACATAAATTCACTGCTAAATTTTGGCATTCTGGTTTGCCTGGGAAATGACGGATTTTCTAATTCAATGTGGGAAGAATGGAAGGCGGCTTATCTGGTTCACAAAGTATGGAACCGCGATCCGCAGCGCATGGGCGGTTTTGATGTTGTCAAGATGGCGGTTGATCACAACCGTCAACTGGTCGAGCGTCATTTCAACATTCATACTGGGATGATCGCGCCAGGGTACAAGGCGGATCTGATATTTGTTGATTACCAGCCATTCACACCGGTTACCAGCGGCAATCTTCCCTGGCATATTCTTTTTGGTTTTCGCGAGAGCATGGTTACATCCACGATGGTTAATGGTCGTTTTTTAATGCGGGATCGAAAAGTTACTATTTTGGACGCTGAATCTGTGTTGAAAGAAGCTTTGGCTTTAGCCCCAAAGGTTTGGGCAGCGTATGAAAAGCAATTCTGATTTCGGAGGAAAAGCTTCATGAAGATCGCGATCATTGGCGGAACCGGAAAAGAAGGAAAGGGTCTAGCGTATCGGTGGCTAAAGGCTGGTCATGAGATCATTATTGGATCTCGCAGCCTGGAAAAAGCCACCGCTGCGGTTGAAGATTTACGCAAGTTGTTTTCTGGGGACATCAAAATTTCGGGAATGATTAATTCTGAGGCGGCTGCTCAGGCTGAGCTTGCGGTACTGACCGTGCCTTATCAGGCTCATAAAGCCATCCTGGAAGAGTTAAAGCCGGTGTTGAAAGGCAAGTTGTTGATTGACGTGACTGTACCTCTGGTTCCACCTAAAGTTACCCGTGTGCAGCTGCCGGCGGCTGGCAGCGCGGCACTGGAAGCACGTGAAATTTTGGGCGATGAAGTGGAAGTCGTTTCTGCTTTTCAAAATATATCATACGAGCATTTACTGGATGATGAAACCGAAGCGATCTGCGATGTGCTGGTCACTGGTGGGTCAAAAGAAACCAGAAAAACCGTCCTGGATCTGGTTAAAGATGTCGGTCTAAAGGGGTGGGACGCCGGCCCACTTGAAAATTCCGTGGTTGCTGAAGGATTAACTTCGATCTTAATCCACCTTAATAAGCAATTTGGGACAAGCGCGGCCGGAATCCAAATCACAGGAATTCCAAGGGATTAATCCGATGGCTGTCCCTTTGCAGCTATTTCCGCTGAATGGATTACCCATGATAAAACCGGGAGACGATTTGCCCGGTCTTTTACTGCGCGTTCTGACAGAAAATAACCTGCGTATTGAGGACGGCGATATTCTGGTGCTTGCTCAAAAAATCGTTTCCAAAGCTGAGGGGCGAATTTATAAATTGAGCGAAATTGAGCCTTCCGCCGAAGCGAGAAGAATCGCCGAAACCACTGAAAAAGATCCTGCCTTTGTTGAACTGGTCCTGAGGGAAAGCGCAGAAGTGTTAAGAACCCGGCCGGGGACCTTGATCGTTCGGCATAAACTGGGTTTTGTCTGTGCCAACGCCGGGATCGATCATTCCAACGTCTCTGGCCCCGAGGGCACTGGTGATGATTATGTTTTACTGCTGCCGGTTGATCCTGACGGGTCGGCAAATTCAATCAAAGAAAGAATAGAAAAAGAGACCGGCAAAATTATCGGTGTATTAATCATAGATTCGCACGGAAGAGCATGGCGGCTGGGCACGGTGGGCACGACGATTGGCATCGCCGGTTTCCACGCGCTGGTAGATTTGCGTGGATGGGAAGACATTTACGGGTATAAATTGCGGATCACACAGGTTGCTGCCGCAGACGAGCTGGCTGGCGCAGCATCTCTGATCATGGGACAGGCGGCCGAACGCATCCCGGCTGTTCTGGCGCGCGGCTATCCGTATCCGCTTTCGAGCGGATCCGTTCAAGAGTTGGTACGCCCAAAAGATATGGATTTATTCCGGTAGTGAGCGCATATGGATCAGAATTTGCAAATTGTTGCTCTCGCCGGCGGTGTTGGCGGGGCTAAATTAGCTGATGGACTCGCGAGGGTCTTGCCGTCAGAGCAGCTGAAAATCATCGTCAACACCGGCGATGATTTTGAATATTGCGGTTTGTATATTTGCCCTGATATTGATACGATGGTGTACACGCTGGCAGGAATTGCCAATCCCACAACTGGATGGGGCAGAGCAGATGAGAGCTGGCGAGTGCATGAAGAGCGAATTCGCCTGGGGAGCGAAGCCTGGTTTCGCCTGGGCGATCTTGATCTGGCTTGGCATCTTGAGCGAACAAGACGAAAGCACAGCGGCGAATCTTTGGAAGCCATTACCACCTGGCAGACGCGAGCATTCGGGGTAAAACCGGGTGTTTTGCCAATGTGTAACGAACCGGTTCAGACAAAAGTTATTACCAGAGGGCAGAAAATCTTGGATTTCCAGGAATACTTTGTGCGGTTGCAGTGCGAACCTGAAGTCAGCGGGTTTGTTTTTCATAATGCTGAAACGGCGAAGCCTCTTCTGGCTGCGATCGAAGCAATCCGCGCTGCGGATCTGATCGTTATCTGCCCATCTAATCCCTGGGTCAGCATTGGGCCTATTCTGGCAATTCCTGGATATAAAGAAGCTTTGACGGGAAAAACGATCGCAGCTGTCTCCCCGATTGTTAGCGGCAAAACCATCAAGGGCCCGGCTGCAAAAATGTATCAGGAAATGGGCATCACTCCATCTGCAGAGGCGGTTGCGAATACCTATCATGAATTAATCAGTCATTTCATCATTGATACCGAGGATGCAGCTTGCGCAAATCGGATCAAATCGCGCTGGGGTATAATGACAGTGGATACCAATACCATAATGCGTTCAGCAAGCGATCGGGAAACACTGGCCAGGTTTGTGATCAGTTTTGCTCTGGGAATTAATCGATGATTCGATGGGCTCTGGTTCCTATCAAACCATTTTCTGATTCGAAGACCCGCCTTCGTTCTATTCTTACGGACGTGGAGCGCTATGAAATCAGCCGGACGCTATTCCAGAATACCATGCGTGTTCTGAATCAGATAAAGTCGATACAAGGAATCGCTGTGGTTAGCGTTGAAAGGGCAGAATCGGCCGCATGCGGTGAAATTCATTCACCGGTTACCTGGATTATCGAAAGGAATCCTCAAGGGTTAAATGCTGCCCTGCATCAGGCGACTCTGGAATTACAGGCTGATGGCGTGGAAGAGATCATGATCCTTCCCGCTGACCTGCCATTGCTTACCCGTGAGGCTGTTAACGCATTAATTGACTGCCGCTCATCAGTCCCTGACGGAGTAATTATTACCCCGGATCACCGTAGGGACGGGACAAATGCTCTGGTCGTGTCTCCTCCTGGGGCAATCCCATACTTTTTTGGCCCGCATTCATTTGCAAGGCACGTGATGTATGCCCAGAAAAAGGGTTTAAATCTCACAATTTTTGAAAATGAGGCGCTGTCCTTTGACCTCGATTTGCCCGATGACCTGTTCATGATCAAAAAAGCGATGCCCAATTCTGTATTTGCGACCCAATAATTGGAGGCTAAAATGACCGAACGAGTTGCCCTTTATCTGCAAGATGCCCATGACTTAAGGGATGGTCTTGACTACGCGCGATACGCGGAAGAAAGAGGGTTTGAAGCCATCTGGCAGGCAGAAAGCCGCCTGGTTAGAGATGCGATTGTTCCTATGGCTGCCTATGCGGCTGTCACAGAAAAAATAAAAATCGGCTCGGGGGTCATTAATAATTGGACCCGGAATATTGGGCTGCTGGCATCGACGTTCCTGACACTGGATGACCTGGCGCCAAACCGGATTATCTGCGGCATTGGCGCATGGTGGGATCCGCTGGCAAAGAATGTTGGTATTGATCGGCGAAAGCCGCTGACCGCTATGAAGGAGACTGTGCTTGTGATGCGGCGGCTGCTGGCGATGGAGCGGGTAACGTTTGATGGCGAATTTATCCACGTCAATGGGATTGAACTGGATGTGGTGCATGGAAGGCGCGAACCGCGCAACGTGCCAATTTATATCGGCGCGACTGGCGACCAGATGATGGAACTAACCGGAGAAATATGTGACGGCGTCGTTTTGAACTACTGCGTCTCGCCCGATTATAACGAACGAGCGCTGGAATTGCTGCAAGCCGGCGCTAAAAAAGCAGGAAAAACTCTGGACCAAATTGACCGGCCCCAACTGGTTGTTTGCAGTGTTGATGAAGATCATGACCGGGCCATTGATTTCGCCCGCGAATTACTGACCCAGTATCTGGCCCAGCAGCCGCATATCGCGAAGGCGTCAAATGTCTCTATGGAAATTGTTGAGAAAATTCAATCCATCCTGGGATGGCCAGCGACCCATGAGCAGATTCAGAAAGCAAAGCATCTGGTGCCAGAAGATTTAATTATGCGCATTACGGCTTCTGGCACACCGGCTGAAGCCCGGGCGAAGGTTGAGGAATATAAAAAACATGGTTGTACATGCCCGATTTTGTACCCGGTTGCTGGTGATGTAAAATTATTAATTGATACTTTCGCGCAAAAATAGGACCCAGGACAATGATTACCCAGTACCACAGGCCCGATACCAAAGAGCTAGCTTTATCACTGCTATCTCGAAAACAGCCGAAAACGGTTGTTCTTGCTGGCGGAACCCGTTTAAGCCAATATCGCGGGGAGCCAATAGAAGTTGTGGATATTCAAGCCCTGCATCTGGATTCATTTTCCAGTTCTCAGGATGGATTCACGATTGGCGCCGGTGCCAGGCTCGCGGATATAGAAAGCTGGCATGGATTACCAGAGGCCTACCGGCTCGCCTTGAGGAGAGAGGGAACAATCAATCTCCGTCAAACCGCAACAGCTGGCGGGACCCTTCTATCTGCGAGCGGCACCTCGTTGTTCGCCTGCGCTGCGCTGGCAGCGGACGCGCTTCTCATCTGGGAACCAGGCGCGGCCAGTGTGTCTTACGGTGATTGGCTGGCAATGGGGAACAGCGGGCTTCTATTAAGCGAAATTCGGCTGCCCGCCAGCGTTGAAATACGGGTCGAATCTGTTGAGCGCTCTCCGCTGGATGTGCCTTTCTTGTCGGTAAGCGTCGCTCGATGGAAATCCGGGAGACTGCGTGTAGTCATGGGGAGTTCATCTGCAAAACCCATGTTAATCGCGGACGGCAATGGAACAGAAGGGGTTGAAGAGGGTCTGCGCAGCGCCAGCCGCCAATTTGCGGATCACTGGGCAAGCCCGGATTACAGGGCTGACTCGGTGGTTGCCTTATTCAGAAGAATTCTCTCAGGAATGTGATCCCGGAGGAAAATCGTGATTATCTCTCTACGCATCAACCAGACGCAATACGAATACGATTGCCAGCCCGGTGACACGCTTCTGCAGGTTCTAAGAAAAAATGGATGGTTTGGCGCGAAATGGGGCGGCTGTAAAGAAGGGGAGTGCGGTGCGTGCGCTGTGCTGTTGGACGGTCGGCTGGTCAATTCGTGCTCCATTCTTGCTGCTCAGGCTGACGGACATGACATTGAGACCATTGAAGGTCTAGGAGAACATCCCCAGCAGGGCTGGCGCGCAAATGAAGGTTTGCATGTCCTGCAAACCACGTTCGCTGAAGTCGGCGCGATTCAGTGCGGTTACTGTACCCCGGCGATGCTTCTGGCGAGCCTACGACTGCTGCGGCAAAACCCAAATCCAAATGAGGATGATGCGCGAAAAGCGCTATCGGGAATTTTATGCAGGTGCACCGGTTACAAGAAACCTGTCCAGGCAATTCTGCGCGCAGCAGCAATTTTGCGGGGCGAGTCCGGTGTTCAGGATGAAATCTTTTCCCTGGGTCCACTTCAGACAAACGAACCCATTTCACCTGAGGATCAGTCCGGCGGCACTCAGCTTACACAAACACGGGTAATGCCAAAAATTTGGACTTTGCCGGGCGTAAAAACCACCCGACAGGTTGGAAAACCTGAAATCAAAGTCGACGCGCTCAAACTGGCTCAGGGAAAGCCGGCGTTTACGGCTGATATGGAGATGCGGGGCATGCTTTACGCCAGGGTCTTGTTTAGCCCGGTTGCACATGCCCGGATTGTGGATATCGACACCTCCGCGGCAAAGGCGCTGCCGGGTGTCGCTGCCGTTCTGACCTGGAGGGATATCCCGCGGGTGGTTTACTCAACCGCGGGGCAATCGGATCCAATCCCCGGGCCGCTGGATACTTTTTCGCTTGATTACAAAGTGCGTTATGTCGGCGACCGGGTGGCGTTTGTGGCTGCTGAAACACCTGAAATTGCTGAAAAAGCGTTGTCGTTAATCAAAGTCACCTACGAAGAGCTTCCGGCGATTCTGGATGCGCGAGAAGCCTTAGACAATCAAACCATCCTGCATGACGAACCGGAATACGTGAATTTTGCCGACTCAAACCCTGCCAGGAATCTTGCAGCGGAAATCCGGATTGATATTGGAAATGTTGAAAAGGGGTTTGCTGAAGCTGACCAGATCTTTGAAGCAGAATACGAGGTGCCCAAAGTTCAGCAGGCGCATATTGAGCCGCACGTGGTTCTTACCTACTGGGATGAAGATGACCGCCTGGTTATAAAGACCAGCACGCAGGTTCCCTTTCATGTTCGCAGGATCCTTGCGCCAGTCTTAAAACTGCCCATGAAGCGGATTCGGGTGATCAAACCGAGAATTGGCGGCGGCTTTGGGGGCAAGCAGGAAATATTAATTGAAGATGTTGCCGCGCACTTAACCATAGCGACTCGCCGGCCGGTCCTGTATGAATACAGCCGCGAGGAAGAGTTTATTGCCGCCCGATCGCGCCATCCAATGGTGGCGCGCATGAAAACCGGAGTAAAAAAAGACGGCACCATCACGGCTAATGAAATGTATGTCCTCAGTGACACCGGCGCATACGGCTGCCACGCGCTGACAGTGGCAGGCAACACCGGACATAAATCCATGGCGCTTTATGTCGGGGATGGCGAATATCGCAAGCAGCCAAACATTCGTTTTTATGCTGACGTGGTTTACACAAACCATACACCAGCCGGAGCGTATCGCGGTTACGGCGTCCCCCAGGGATTCTGGCCGCTGGAAAGACATCTTGAGAAAATTGCTCACGCGCTGGGGCTTGACCCGATAGAATTCCGGCTTAAAAATGCTTTACGGGAAGGCGAGTTACATCCCTTCTCCACGGCATGGAGCGAGGGCAGGGAGCCGCGGCCAGAGATCATTCATACGGTTGGTCTTGAAGAATGCGTTCGGCAGGGCAAAGCCGCCATTGGCTGGGATCAAAAATTTGGAAACGAAAGCTGGCGCAATTCTGCTGATAAACCCACCAAGAAACGGGGAATTGGAGCGGCGCTGGTGATGCAGGGAACGGCGATCCCTTACCTCGATATGGGCGGCGCTTCAATCAAAATGCAGGACGACGGTTCTTTTGTTCTTCTGGTCGGCGCGACTGATTTAGGCACTGGGTCGGATACCGTTTTGGCGCAGATGGCGGGCGAAGTGCTGGGTGTTCCGGTGGAAGATATTTTTGTGTATTCCTCCGATACGGATTTCACGCCATTTGACAAAGGCGCATACGCTTCCAGCACCACTTATATTTCCGGGACGGCGGTGGTCAAGGCGGCCCAAATTGTGGCTGATAAAATAAAACAGCGGGCCGCAGCGATGTTCAATTCAGCCGGTACGGTGAAGTTGGGTGAAAATGATATTCGGCTTGAGAACCGCTGCGCACTGGCACCGGATGGGCGATCTTTAACATTGTCTGAAATAGGTCACAACGCGCTTCATCACGATAATCAAGAACAAATTATGGGCGTTGCCTCCTATATGTCTCCTTCTTCGCCGCCCCCATTCGCTGCCCAATTCGCGGAAGTTGAGGTGGATACCGAGACAGGTGAGGTAGAAGTCAAGCAGCTGGTGATGGCGGTGGATTCCGGTGTAATCGTCAACCCACTGACAGCATCCGGTCAAATCGAGGGCGGAATGACTCAGGCATTGGGCTACGCGGTCTGCGAGGAAATGCGGTATGACGAGAAGGGCCGTCCGCTTGATAAAAACCTGGTCGATTATCATATCTTCCGGGCAGACGAAATGCCTGGGCTTGAGGCAATTTTTGTGCAAACCTACGAACCCAGTCATCCCTTCGGCGTCAAAGCTGTTGCTGAAATTCCAATGGATGGAGTTGCGCCGGCTGTCGGCAACGCTGTTTTCAATGCGGTTGGCGCAAATGTTGATGTCATTCCGATCACACCTGAACGCCTGTGGCGTGCAATGAAAGAATAACTATGCCTTCACCAATTTATGTTGTTGGACACGTCAATCCGGATACTGACTCGATCGCTTCCGCGATGGGGTACGCCTGGCTGCTGCGAGAGAGGGATGGGCTTGATGCGGTTGCCGCGCGGGCCGGGGCTGTTAACCCTCAGACCGCCTGGGTGCTTAAACACCTTGGGTTAGATGCGCCGTATCTGTTAACGGATGCGTCTCCAAGATTTGAATCCGTCACACGCCGCCTGGATACCACAACACCCGATCGCCCATTGCGTGAGGGATGGTCAATCGCAGGGAAGACTGGCGGAATAGCGCCGGTAGTTAAACCGGACGGCACCCCGTATGGAATGATCACAGGGCGGTCCATGTTTACTTTTGTAAATAAGCTGGTTGGACCGCATCTCGCGCAGCAGGAAATGCGTCTCAGCGACATCCTAGTTTTGCCCTGTTCAGAAGCATCTGATACCGATGTCCCCGCATTTCAGGCCAGCACAAGGATCCGGGATGTTCTTCAGCGGTTGCTGCGCGAAGAAGGGGATGAGTTTTGGGTGCTGGATGAAAATGGAAGATACATGGGGATTTGCCGCCAGCGCGACATCTTAAACCCGCCGCGCATCAAGCTGGTACTGGTTGATCATAATGAGCCCTCGCAGGCGGTTGGTTCGCTTGATGAAGCGGAATTGATAGAAATCCTTGATCACCACCGGCTGGGAAACCCTTCGACCCACATTCCTATCAAGTTCACGGTGGATATCGTCGGATCAACCAGCACGCTGGTCTCGGAACGAATTGAAGATTCCGGGCTGTCCGCTCCTCCGAGCCTGGCGGGTATGATGCTCGCCGGTCTGCTGTCCGATACGCTGAAATTAAAATCGCCGACTACGACTGAACGCGACCGCCAGGCAGGCGAGCGCCTGGCGAGGTGGGCGTTTGTAGGCGGTTCTGCCCTGGCGGGTGAGACCATTGATACATATGGTGATAAAGTATTGCTGGCAGGATCTGGTCTGGGCGCGCGCGCTCCGCGAGAGGTGGTTCGGAGTGACATGAAGATTTATCGTGCCGGCGGATTGGATTTCGCCGTTGCCCAGGCAGAGGTTACGGATTTATACGAAGTCAGCGAGAAATTGGAAGAGCTGCGTAAAGCGTTGGAAGAACTTCGGGAATCTAAAGGTTTAAACTTTGCCATGTTGATGGTAACCGACGTCGTCCGGGGTTCCAGCCGTCTGATCACCGTAAACCCTCCTCCAATTATGGAAGATTTACCATATAAACCAATGCCGGACGGCACCCGACTGGCAGAAGGGGTAGTCTCTCGAAAGAAACAGTTATTACCGGTGGTTCTAGGATTATTGGAGCGCTGACATGAAAACGATTTTTCAACTGGTAGCTGAATTGCAGGCAAGGGATCAGTCTGGTGCATTGTGCACGATTATAGAGACGAAGGGTTCTACACCCCGCCACGAAACCAGTAAAATGCTTGTGTATCCTGATGGGACTTTTACCGGCACCGTCGGCGGTGGTGAAGTCGAAAGCCGAACCATAGCAGAAGCACTTGAAGCCATAAAAGAGGGAAAACCGCGCTTGCTAAGGTACAGCATGGTTGATCCGGGCCGCGGGGATCCGGGAATATGCGGCGGAACTTTGGAAATATTTGTTGAACCGATATTATCAAAACCCGTCCTGGTGATCATTGGAGCTGGCCATGTGGGAAAGTCGCTGGCCCATCTGGCAAAATGGCTCGGGTTTAAAGTCGTTTTATCGGATGACCGGGCCGACCTTTGCAACGCGGAAATTGTTCCTGAAGCAGACGAATATTTCCCTGTTGGTATGAAGGAGTTCGCCGCCGCTTTTCCGATTAATGGTCAAACCTATATTGTCCTGGTCACCCGCGGTTCATTGATTGATATTGAGGGATTACCCGAATTACTCAAATCAGACGCAAAGTACATTGGCATCATTGGGTCAAAACGCCGCTGGATCAACACTCAGAAAGGCTTGCTCGAGAAAGGAATTTCCAGGGAGCAGCTGTCAAGAGTTTATTCTCCCATCGGGATGGATATCGGGGCGGAGACCCCGGAAGAAATCGCAGTAAGCATTATGGCTGAAATCCTGGCAGTTAAGAAAGGCGCAAGCGGTAATACAATGAAGATGGAACCATTGGGAGAAAAGTAATGTGGAATAAGTATGTCCTCGCTGCTAACCTGGAAGATGCTCTTTCTTATCTTGAGGCTGAAAAACAAAAAGCAAGGGTGATCGCCGGTGGCACGGATCTTATCCTCGAGATTGAAAAGGGAATGCGGAAAGGCATAGATACGCTGATTGATATTTCCCGGATAAATGCTTTGCGGGAAATTTGTATGGATGAGGATGGCGTTATCCACATTGGCGCCCTGGTGACGCATAATGACTGCGTTTCCAGTAAATTGATCCGTGAAACAGCCTGGCCTCTGGCGCAGGCCTGCTGGCAGGTAGGGTCTCCGCAAATCCGTAACCGCGGTACTCTGGTTGGAAATTTAGTGACCGCATCTCCAGCCAATGATACGATCACGCCGTTAATGGCTTTAGGCGCAGCTGTTACGCTCATATCGAAACGCGGCGAAAGAATTGTTCCGCTAAAACAGTTTTTTACCGGAGTGCGCAAATCTGTACTAGAACCGGACGAGCTGGTTAAAGAAATTATTTTTAAGAAACTTGAACCATTTGATAAAGGAATCTTCCTGAAGCAAGCATTAAGGAAGGCTCAGGCAATTTCAGTTACGAATTTAGCGTTTGTTTTGAGGATGTCCGGTCAAAAGGTGAGCAACGCCTGGTTTGCCCTGGGCGCTGTTGCCCCGACGATCATTCGCTGTGAAGAAGCAGAGCAAATGATCGAGGGAGCAGAACTATCCTCGCTCGATCTGGACAAACTGGTTGAAGTTATTGGGCAAGCCGCCAGCCCAATTTCTGATCTTCGCGGTTCTGCGGAATACCGCCGGTATTCTGCGAAAGTGTTTTCAAGAAAAGCTCTGGGTTTCTTAGTTGAGGATTCATATAAGCCTGAATTGGATCTCGATCCTGTCACGCTCGCTAAGAATACCTGGACGTCAGGTTTAGACCGGACAATTGTGTTTGAAAAAGATGGAAAACAGCCGCTGCAGTTGATTGTGAATGGACAACTCCGGACTTTTAACCGCGGGATACAGAAAAGTTTGCTGCATTTACTTCGCGATGAAGCCGGGTTAACCGGATCCAAGGAAGGCTGTGGAGAAGGAGAATGCGGTGCCTGCACAATGCTGGTTAATCACACAGCGGTAATGTCCTGTTTAATCCCGGCGGTAAGCCTTCATGGCTGCGAGGTTCGAACAATTGAGGGAGTAACAGGTCAGGAAGGACAACTGCACCCGGTTCAAAAGGCTTTTCTAGAAGAAGGGGCAGTTCAATGCGGATATTGTACGCCTGGATTTGTTATGTCCGCGGTGAAGTTACTGGAAGAAAAACCGAAACCCAATAGAGATGAAATCGTGGCAGCAATTACAGGAAATCTTTGCCGCTGTACGGGATATTATAAAATTATCTCCGCCATAGAAAAAGCAGCCCGGGAGATGGCCGATGAGTAAATATACCAATTACTCCAGTGAAAGGAAGATAACGCCGGCAGAGAAAACCGTTCATCCAGTGTGGCGCGGGATTGGCTGTGTGTTAATGGTTTTAATTCCGGCGATGGCTTTTGCTGCCGCGCTGTTAATCTTACAGGAAAATGCAAAGCAAGCCTGGTTTAAAATCCCGACCGAATTGCTGGTAAAAGGATTCGGCGATCCGTTGATATTAATAAAAGCCATTTTTACGGTTGTCATCGCTTTATTTTTGTACGCTGTATTTGCGCTCATCACATTCATCATCAATCGTTCTTTTGGCCCACCGAGATACGGGCCAACGGATATGCCCATGCCGCGGGTAAAAAATATTAAGAAATCGCGTTAAAGTGGTCTAGAGGTTTCAATGAGCATAATTGGTCAGTCCATAACACGGGTAGACGCGGAAGCGAAAGTTAGAGGCCAGGCGCTATATCCCGGCGATGTTTATTTACCGGACATGCTGCACATGAAAGTTAAATTTGCGCTGCGACCGCATGCGCGGGTCGTCAAGATTGACACAAGCAAGGCGGAAGCCCTCCCCGGTGTTATCCTGGTTTTGACCGCCAGGGATGTTCCGGTAAATGAATATGGGCTCGGTATGTATGATCAGCCCGTGCTTTGCGGTCCCGGTGGTGTAAAGGAATACACCGATCGGGTGCGGTTTGAAGGCGATCAGGTGGCTCTGGTTATCGCGGAGGATGAGGAGACAGCCGCGAAGGGACGCGATCTGGTTGATGTCGAATATGAAGATTTGCCGGGTGTTTATGATCCAATTGAGGCGATGAAAGACGGCGCCCCTTTGCTGCATCCTGATAAGGGAAGTAATATTTTTACCCGTTACCGTATCAGAAAGGGTGATATTGAAGAAGGGTTTAAGAAGGCTGACGTAATCGTTGAGGGCGAGTACCGAACGCCAGCCCAGGAGCATGCTTTTTTACAACCCGAGGCCGGGGTTGCTTATTATGACGACCAGGGGCGCATCACCGTGATCGTTGGCGGGCAGTGGACACATAAAGATCGGGATCAAATCGCGCACGCCTTGAATATACCCGCAGATCAGGTTCGGGTGATCTACCCGGCAATCGGCGGCGCGTTTGGCGGGCGTGAAGATATGTCGGTGCAGATTATTTTGGCACTTGCTGTCATGCGCTTGAAAGAAAAAGGGATCGACCGTCCGGTCAAGATCGTCTGGACGCGGGAAGAATCGATTATCGGTCACAATAAGCGCCACCCGTTTATTTTTCAGACTCGCTGGGGTGCCACTCGCGACGGGAAAATTGTGGCTGCCAAAGTCACCGTCATCGCTGACGGCGGCGCGTATGCATATACAACGCCGAAAGTGCTGGGTAATGCTAATCTAATGTGCACAGGTCCTTATGAAATACCCAATGTGTGGGTCGACTCCTTTGGTGTTTACACGAACAATATCCCGAATGGTGCGTTCCGCGGTTTTGGCGGACCGCAAAGTTCGTTTGAAGCCGAAATGCAGGTGTCAAAACTGGCTGAAAAGTTAGGCATGGACCCGGTTGAATTTCGCATGGGAAACCTTCTGGATGAAGGTGCGCTCCTTTCGGTGGGAACGCCGCTTCCGCGCGGGGTTTCAATTAAGAAGGTGGTTCAAAAATGCGCTGAAACCGCCGGTTGGACGCAAACAGCCAGCGGCTGGCAGGCTCCAAAGGTTGATGCCATTAATGGCAAGTGGACTGGAATTGGTTTGGCTTGCGCGTTTAAAAATGTTGGTTTCTCATTTGGTGCGCCTGAACAATGCACCGCGACCATTGAGCTGCATGGCGAGGCGGAGATCGATCGAGTTATTCTCAAGCATTCTGGCGCTGAAGTTGGACAGGGAAGCCATACTGTATTTGTTCAAATGGCCGCTGAAGCCCTTGGCGTACCAGTTGACCGGATTGAACTGGTCGCGTCCGATACCGCGTTTTCAGAAAATTCTGGTTCTGTATCGGCATCCAGGATGACCTTCATGGCTGGAAATTCAATCCGCGGCGCAGCCCAGGAGGCTTTAGAAAAGTGGGAGGCTGAAGAACGGCCGGCAATAAGTACTTACACATACCGTCCCCCGAAAACTTCAATGTACGATCCTGAAACCGGAAAATCTGAGCCAAATTTTGCTTACGGTTATGTGGCTGAAGCCGTGAAGGTGTCCGTGGATCCCGAAACCGGTGAGATCACCCTCGAGGATATTGTTTGCGCGGATGACGTCGGAAAAGCGATCAATCCGCAGCAGGTGGAAGGACAAATTGAAGGGGCTATTGTGCAGGCCGCGGGTTACGCACTGCTGGAAAACTTTATTCAGGAGCAGGGCATCACCAAAACACGAACCCTCTCGACATACTTGATACCGACCGTTTTAGATATTCCAAAGCGAGTAAAGCCTGTGGTTTTGGAATACGCTGATCCGATCGGCCCTTGGGGCGCCAGGGGTATGGGCGAAATGCCCTATATGCCGCTTGCGCCTGCCGTCATCACGGCTGTGAAGAACGCGACGGGTAAGTGGTTCGATGAATTTCCTCTGACTCCGGAAAAAGTTCTGCGCGGTCTGGGTAAAATTCCGTGATGAAATTATCAGACGCGCTTCACATTGAGCGCACATCTGTTGTATCCATTGTTGGGGCTGGCGGAAAAACCACAGCCCTGTTTTTATTGGCGGGTGAAATTACACCGCCGGTATTTATTACCACAACGACGCATCTCTCTACTGGTCAGGCGAAAAGATTTAAACACTGGATTGTCGTTCCGGAAGACGCCAGCGCAGACTTTTTTTCACCCTTTCTTCATCTCCGCTCCCCTGTTCTTTTTACTGGCGAAAGGGTGCAGGACGATCGGGTTAAGGGTTTAAGTGAGAAAGCCATGCAGACGCTGCTTGGTGTTTCGGCTGGGAATAAGATTCCAGTCATCATCGAAGCAGATGGGTCTCGGCAGCTGCCGATAAAAGCGCCTGCCAGTCATGAACCTGCCATTCCGAGTCAGTCCACCATTGTGATAGTGATGGCTGGAATGTCCGCGCTGGGAAAAAGCATAGAATCCGGGCAGATTCACCGGCCGGATGAATTTGCCCGGGTGGCTGGCGGATCAGTCGGGGAAGTGATTGATGAACAGAAAATAATTAATTGGGCTGTTCATCCAGGTGGCGGATTAAAGAACATACCCGCTGCGGCAGAAAGAGTTCTGCTGCTTAATCAATGCGACTCGGACGAAGAGCTGAAGAGCGCTGGCTGGATAGCCAAAAATTTGTTATCCGGTTACAGCACAGTGATCGCTGCCTCGCTACAGGCTGAAGAGAGACCAATAAAAGCCAGGTTTGAAAAAATTGCGGCAGTAATTCTGGCGGCAGGTGCAGCGAGTCGGTATGGGGAGGTAAAGCAGCTTTTACCTGTGTACGGGATGCCCCTGGTGCGTCTGTCGGCTTCTACGGCGCTGCTGGCGGGATGCGAGTCAGTCGTCGCGGTTGTTGGATATCAAAAAGACAGCGTCGCCGCGGCCTTGAACGGTCTGCCGGTCGAAATTGTTCAAAATCCCGATTGGTCGAGCGGGCAGGGCAGCAGCGTCGCGGCCGGGATGCGCGCGGTGATGAAGCGAAGTTGCGGAGCGGTGATATTTATGCTGGCAGACCAGCCGTTAGATAACCCGCTGGTGATCCGATCGCTGATTGAGGCACATCAAACAGGGAAGGGAAAGATCATTCTACCGGACTTCGACGGCAGAAGGGGGAATCCAACATTGTTTGACCGCGAATATTTTCTCGAATTAAGCAATCTTTCGGGAGAAGTAGGGGGTAGGCAGGTAATGAAGGGGCGGCCAATCCATAGAGTACCATGGCTCGACCCCGTAGTGCTCAGGGACATTGACGAGCCAATTGATTATTCCGAAGTAGAGGAAAGAAAATAATGCGTGTAGCCAATAACTTACTTTTTTCGATTATTTTAGCCGCAGGACAATCCAAAAGAATGGGTAAACAAAAATTAATCCTGCCGTGGAAAGATTCAACCGTTATTGAAACGGTCGTTAGCGCATTTCAACAGGCAGGGGTGAACCAGATTATCGTCGTCAGCGGCGCAGCGCACGATGAGCTTCAACATCTTTTTAGAAACAATAATACTGTCAGAGTCATCCAAAATAAAAGGTTTGAAACAACAGAAATGTTTACTTCTTTAAAAATTGGGCTGCTATATCTCGAAAGTTCTGATATGAAAATCCATCCTTTTTTTATCGGGCTAGGGGACCAACCGCAGATACATCCCAGCCTGGTGGCGGACTTAATCACCGCCTGGAACAAGAAGCAGCCGAAAATATTAATTCCCAGCTATCAAATGCGCCGTGGGCATCCCTGGATGCTGGCCCCTGAATGTATCCAGGAAATTTTATCCATGCGTGATGATCAGACAATGCGGGATTATTTACAATCCCAGGAAAAGCATATCGAATACCTGGTCGTAGATACCCCTGATATCCTCAAGGACCTGGATACACCCGAAGATTATCAGAAAGAAATCAACGGGATGTGATCATCCACTCGATTAAGGGTGGAAGAATAGATTTCGCCTGACCAGTAAAAACGTGGGTTGCATAAACCGTCAGAGGTGTAGCTTCGAGGTTGATTTCAATGACTTTCGCGCCGCATCTCAAGGCTTCATACGCCAGGCTTGCTGCTGGCTCGATCAGTCCTGATGTGCCAATTGAAAGAAATAGGTCGCATTCGCGACTGCACCGCACCGCATAGGCTAGTTCTTCATTGGGCAGCGGCTCGCCAAACCAGACCACGTCCGGCCGCAGTCTACCGCCGCAATCCGGGCAGAGGGGAATATCAGCTTTGTAATCCCAGGTCAGCAACGATTTATCTTCAGGCAGGCAGCGCGCCCGGTGAATATTACCGTGTAATTCAATTAAGTGGGTTGTTCCCGCTTTTCGATGCAATCCATCAATATTCTGCGTAATGATGGTCGTTTCAGGCGCGCACTCTTCTAATTGCTTTAACGCATAATGGGCTGGATTTGGTTCTGCGCGGTCGATCAAACCCCTTCGCCAGCGATACCAGTCCCAAACCAGTTTTGGGTCTTTTTCAAACGCCCGGATACTCGCCAGTTCCTGCGGTTTATAATTTTTCCACAGACCGATTTGAGAATCGCGGAATGTCGGGATACCGCTATCGGCTGAAATCCCGGCACCTGTTAACACGACCACTTTCGTGGTTGCGTTAATGCATCCAGCCAGAGCAGATGGAAATTCAAATTCAGCGGGCATGCGCGTTATCTCTTAAACAGCCAGGATCGTTTTATAATAACCCAGAGGATTTTACCAAAGAATGACCGAGCTGACGAACCCAAATCCCGCATTCATGGTTGAGATCGATTCCCGCGGTGAATACCGCATCCATCCTTTTCAGGGCTCGCTTGATCACTTTGATGAGGCAGCCGCCTATACCACGCTGCGCACTTACCACTATGACCGTGTGTTGAATTTTGCCGCGCACTATCAAAGACTCGTCCTTTCAGCCGAAATTCTCCAAATTCCCATCAACTTTGGTATCCATGTCTTAAGATCGGTTTTGCGAGAAGCCATCCATCGATCGATTCAGCAGACGAAAGATGTCCGGTTGAGGATCATAATTCCCAAAGTAGCGAATTCTTCACAAACCAGCCTGTTTATCCGTATTGAAGAACTTCCTGCCTATCCATTTAAGGGGTATCAAGCGGCCACAGTCATTTACCAGCGGGAACACGCAGAAGCAAAAAATATCCAATTCAGCCAGTTTGCCGCTGAAATTCGGTCCAAATTTTCACCGAATATTGAAGAAATCTTGATGGTGTCACCCAATGGAGAGATCCTTGAAGGTTTGTCCAGCAATTTTTACGCGGTTCTCGACGGGAAAATTTACACAGCTGAAAAAGGCGTTCTATTTGGGACTACGAGAGAAATCATCTTAAAAATTTGCCGCGAATTGTCGCTGCCAGTTGAACCAACAGGCATCAGACAGGACGCATTGCCAGCGGTAACCGAGGCATTCATTACCAGCGTTTCTCGAGGCGTTTTGCCAATCACCCAAATTGATCAGCAAATCATTGCCAACAACCAGCCAGGGCTGTTAACACAGCAAATACACGGAAGGTATTCTCAGTGGGTTGAAAATCACCTTGAACCGCTTTGAGCGGAAAGTTTTATTTTTTCATTTAGGCGTGTGATCCTCCGGTTCAGATTTTCTATCTTTTTTTTATTGACCCTTGCGTTCTTGTCTCGATTGGTATAAGTCTGCAAGAGGAGTTGTGCAAATTGCAGTGCCAGTTGATACTCTTTCCTGACGTGTTCGTAAAAAATTGTTAGCTGTAATAACGCGGACGGACTGCCTCGGAAAGCCGCTTTTTGGCAGTATTCTTCAAACTTTATCAAATCCCCATTGCTTTTAGCCATCGCAGCTTTCTGCAAAAAAGCATCCGCGGTCAGTTCTTCACCCAGCCCGGACTTCACGGACAAATCAAACAACTTTTCAGCCTGATCGTTCTGACCAATTACCCGAAATGCTTTGGCAATTGAATATTGATCTTCAGTGGGATATTCGTTATATCCCCGAGTGTCAGAAAACATCTTGGCGAGGTAGATGTAGATGCCAGCCAGAGATAAAACATCCAGATAATTATGGGAGATGACCCCCGATAAAAGGTCCGTTTCTCCGTTACGGACATACGCAGCATACACCTCCGGTACCATCCATCCGGGTATTTCGTCCGCATTCCGTTCAAAATGGAGGATATCCCGTTCGAGGTCCTTGAGTCCGCGGCTTTCCAAACGATATTTCCATATTTTTCTGGCCAGATGTAACAAATCCATGTGCTGCAGTGAATCAAGCACTGCGGGGAATCGGTTCAAAATTAATCGATTTTTCAAAATAGGCGCATCAAATGATTTTCCGTTATAACTAACCAGGCATGACCTGGGCGTAACAAATTTAAGAAATTCAACCAACTGCGCCGGTTCTGGATCACTGGCACGTAAAAATAACTGCCGAATTTCAAATGAGGTCTGAGAAAAATAACCGAAACCGATTAAGAATGGCAGGGTTCCGCTGCCTCCAGACAAACCCGTCGTCTCTAAATCAAAGAAAAGCAAATCGAAGACCGAAGTATTAATCCCGGCCCAGCTATGCAGCATCTCAACCTGAGCGGGGATGGATATTTTTACGACCCCGTGCATTTGATCATAGGGAACAGATTTTTCGATCGCATAGACCGGGCCGAATTCTGTGAGAATTTCCTGACCCGCTACAATATCCTCTATTCGGGTGTTTTTTCTGGGAACGATATCTTTCATTCCCATTTGGATGTTGAGCGCTCTTAATAATGCCTGGATTGGATCGTCCATCAGGGCACCATCAAGGACAGCAAGGCTTTAACTTCGCTTTTACAGCCCAGTCCATCTGGACCGGATGGACCCACGCAGGATGGACAACCGTTAACGCACGGACAGCTTTCGAGATGCAACAAACATTCATTTAGCAACAACGGCCATTGCGAAAAGAGATGCTGAGCCAGACCAATCCCGCCCGGCGCAAGATCATAGGCAAGCACAACCGCCGCCCCGTGAAATTGCGGCGCGGCTGAGGCAACCCACCATCCCATATCATGAGGATCGCACATTAATCTCAGAGACGATAGATTGGATGCGATTTGCGCCAGCCCCGCTATTCCTGACCGCGTTTTCACATGAGCCTCAGCCAGCCGGTGGCAGGCCGGACATAACGTCACCAGATTGTCCAAAGAATTCGCGAGTTGGTAAGATGCGAAATGCCGAAAAGGAATCTTGTGATGAACCGCGTGCGCTTGATCGGTCTCTGGTAACCCGCAGTTGACACAGCGGTACTGATCCCGTTTACGCGCCAGCGCTTTTTGCTGCTCCCAGTTTTTTCCATACGAGTTCGCTTCTGACGACCACAAGCCCATTCCCTTTAATCCCTCGACAATCTCAGGAGCTATGGTGATCCATGTTCCATAAGTCTGCAAATTGGTCGGGGGCATTTCCAGTGTCTGCAGCGAAACAGCAAGCGGGTCTTCCCAGTTGATTTTTTTATAACCAATTACCTGGGACAGAACGTTGATTTCCCCGTAATATCGGTTAAACCCTCGATCGCTTCCTTCCTCTTCAGGGTCGGCCGGGGTAATCTCATGCTGCTGAACGGGAACGGTGTAGTAATCGGTTTGTTTTTGATTCAGAATTACTTCTCGATTTGAGAAATTCAAGTCCTGAACCAGGTAACTCACGCCTTGATGAATGTAGACCGCCCCCGGGTGAACATACCAATGAACAGAAGCTGGATCAACTTCGCCAATCTCAACACTTGCTTCTTGATCAAAAACCAGAAGTCGGTATGGTTTTCCTCCGATTGACCGGATGGAAATATCAGCAGCAGGGTAAGCGTCCGCAAGCCAGTAGTAGGTATCACCGCGAAGATGGATTTTTCCCTGCAAACAAAGTACCTGAAGAAAAGATGTCAACCAGTCAAGGGGCAATGTTCCAAACGACTCGTTGCGTTGGAAAGGCAGCTCAAACAGGCTGCATTGCAGGTGTTGATGAACGATCTGTGAATTATCCGGGTTAATGGAGACTACTTCCGGGCTTTTTTCAAATAAATATTCTGGATGATTGGCCAGATACTGATCAACAGAGGACATGCTCGCAAAAAATAAGACAGCTGATGACTGCTGCAAACGGCCGGCTCGGCCGCCCTGCTGCCTGAATGATGAAATCGTGCCGGGGAATCCGCCGATGCAAACGCAATCCAACTGGCCTATATCAACACCAATTTCCAGCGCGTTGGTTGCGACCGTTAAGGCGACCTGATACTTCTTGATTTGACTTTCAATTGTTCGGCGCTGAGACGGGAGATAACCGGAACGGTATATCGCGATTTGATCGCCGGCTTCAGGATATTCATCTCGCAACATTCGTCCCAAATTTTCTACCATTTTGCGGGTTTGCCCAAAATAAAGGGTTTGAACCTGCGCGCTTAATATATCAGCGGCAAACGGAAGAAAAGTTTTTGCAATACTTTGCCGAATATTTAAATCGCGGTTCACTACTGGAGAATTAATCATCAAAAACGTTTTTCTCCCTTTTGGCGAACCATCATCACTAACCAACCTCAACCGCTGGCCAGTCAGCTTCTCGCCATGAACGGCTGCGTTGGCTACAGTCGCAGTAGTCAGAATATATTGAGGAGAAGCGCCATAAAACCGAAGAATGCGATCCAGTCTGCGGAGGATATTGGCGACATGCGATCCCCAAATCCCTCGATACAGATGGATTTCATCCAGCACAATGTATTTTAGATTTGCTAAAAAGCGCGCCCATTCAGGGTGTCTTGGCAGGATTCCTACATGCAGCATGTCCGGGTTTGTGATTAAGATGCGCGCATTTTTTTTTGCCCTTTGTCGTGCTCCATGAGCGCTGTCACCGTCGTAAACAGCCGCCATTTCGCTGGGTTCAGTTACCGAAAATGAAAACAAAGCTCTGGTAAAGTCAATAAAAGATTTGTGTTGATCATGCCCAAGCGCTTTGGTTGGGAAAATGCACAAATAGCAGGCTTCCGAATCGCAGTGCAGTGATTGAAGGATCGGCAGCTGATAACACAGGCTCTTTCCACTGGCGTTTCCGGTGGTAATCACGATATTATTTCCTGATTCGCACAGCAAATAAGCCTGCTGTTGATGAGAATAGAGCTGCCGGATACCGTGTTCAGCGAGAGCCTTAATTACTTCGGGCGCGATTGATCCAGGAAAATCGGCGTAAGTGGCTGCTTTTTCTTGTTCCTGCTCAACGTGCGTAATCAGGGTTTTGATCTCAGGCTTTCTATTCCATAGAGCAATAAGGGATGAAATATCTGTCGGCATAATTCCCTAGCTCATGTGATAGCGCAGCTGCGGCTGAGTAAAGTGAAAAACAAGATAACCAATACAGCACACACTTCCGCAAATCACCGCAGTATTCGCCACGCCGATCGTCTGGCTTAACCATCCGACAAAAAGACTGCCAAAGGGACCCAATCCTTGCAGCACCCATAAATAGGAGCTCAGGACTCTTCCGCGATATGATTCTGGACTTTCCAGCTGGATTAATGTATTGGTCAGTGCCAGCTGGGTGACCATACCCCAGCCGCAGACTGCAATGAATAAAAACGTAAAGGTTTCAGAGCGGCTGAGGCCAATACCAATGATTCCCAGAGCAAAAACCAACTGGCCAATGAATTGCAGCCTGGTTTTACGCTTAATTTTATTAAACAACGCCAGAGTGACCGCTGCGATTAAAGCACCGATGCCCTGAAACGTAACCATAAAACTGTTTCTGGCAGCGATTGCGCTTTCTGTTTCACCCGGGCTGCCCAGTACATCGCGGGCGATTGCGGGAATTTGCTGAATGATTGGAAAACCCAGCAAAGAGACCATCATGACCATGAGAATAATGGTCAATATAAATTTTGATGACAATATAAATCGTTGGCCTTCAAGAAAATCGGACATTGTGAAGGCTGCTCTGTTCTGATTTGTCCGCGGAGCGATTTTCACCAACAGTAAAGAACCGATTACAAATAAGAAACTGATCCCGTTTACCAGAAATGCCCACCCAGCCCCGTTTCCGGCAACAAAAACCAAAAAAGGAGCCGCCAGCATCGGTCCCAGTACACGGGCAAGATTAAAAATGGTCGCGTTAACAGCAATCGCGCTTGGCAGTGCGTTTCGGTCAGTTAAATCCAGGAGCATTGCTTGACGGGCGATGATTTCAAACGATGACGCTCCGCCAATAACAAACGAAATAAGGACGATATGCCAGATGGAAATCACCCCAGAAAAAGCCAACCAGGCCAGAGTAAACGCGGAAACCATCAGGATACTCTGAAAACCAATCACTGCTTTTCGTTTGTCCAATTTCTCAATGATCACCCCGGCGGGTAAAATAAACAACAGTGCTGGCAAGCTGGAAGAAAACCCGACCAGTCCCAGTAAAAATGGCTCGCCGCTGATCTTATAAGCCAGATACGGCAAGACCATGTTCTGCATCCAGGAACCAATCAACGAGACGGTTTGACCGGCAATAAATATTCTAAAATTTCGAAAGGCTAAAGCAGGAATTCGGTTAAGAAGCATAGTGGTAATATTTTAAGCGATTTAATCCGTCCGGGTATCCAATCTACTATAAAATTATAGAAACACACCATCAGGAAATCACATGGAAATTCCATTCGGAAAAAGCACGATCGCATTCGACCTGCCGCAGGATTGGGAAATAAACTGGATCATGCCGCCGGATTCAGCCAGTTCAATCAGTCCCGCCGCCATAATTGAGGAAGCCTTTTCTCAAGAAATTGGAAGCAGCTTATTTGTGATCTGGCGAGAAATGCGAAGACAGCAGCGATTGCGATCAATGATAAAACCCGCCCGGTTCCCAATGAACTTCTCCTGCCGCCTTTGCTTGCCAGGTTGGAACAGGCGGGAATAAAGCCGGATAATATTACGATTCTCATCGCAACCGGTTCTCATTCTCCGATGAAGCCCAAGGAATTTAACCTGATCCTGCCAGATACAATCATCAGGAAATATCCGGTCATCTCTCACAACTGCGATGATTTGGACAATCTGGCATACTGCGGCCGAACCAGCAGAGGCACAGAGGTCTGGGTAAATCGTCAATTTCATGCCGCAGATCTGCGGATCGTTTGCGGGAATCTGGAACCGCATCATTTTATGGGTTATTCAGGCGGCGTGAAGAGCGCCGCGATAGGGCTGGCGGGTAGAAAAACAATCAATCAAAATCACCAGTTTTTGCTTGATCCAGCATCCAAAATTGGAACCTATCAAAGTAATCCGACCCGGATGGACGCGGAAGAAATCGGCGAAAAGATGGGGGTGCACTATGCGGTGAACGCGATCCTGTCTCCTGACAAGGTTATCAATGCAGCAGTCGCAGGTCATCCAAGGTTAATTATGGAAAAGGGGATTCAACTTGCGAATCAGATTACGATGGTGAAGGTGCCGCACCAATATGACCTTGTTATCGCAAGTGCAGGGGGGTATCCCAAAGATATCAATCTTTACCAGGCGCAAAAAGCGCTGACCAATGCCGCAACCATTACCAGGGATGGTGGAACGGCGATCCTGGTGGCGGAATGCAGGGATGGCGTGGGCAGCCAGAGCTATCTGGACTTTATGGAAAACACCACGTCATACGACGATGTTCTAGACAAATTTGCTTCGCTGGGTTTTCAAGTCGGACCGCACAAAGCCGTCCAGTTTGGTTTGATAGCAAAGCGGATTAAAGTGTGTCTGGTTTCAACCCTTCCAACACCAATTACGGACCGCTTATTGCTGGCGGGTTACACGGATATCAAATCAGTATTAAATAAATGTCTGACAGCTGATGAAACCAGAACCATTCATAAAGTTGCGGTGATCCCTTATGGTTCGACGACAGTACCGATTCTGGAGAAAAATTAATGAGCACACCACCGATTTATCAGCATCCTGAATTGGATGGAACCTCCTTTTTTTGGAAAAACGGAGATGTGGGGGTTTTATTATTCCACGGCTTCACCGCCACTACGGTAGAGGTGAGGGGACTGGCAGAATACCTCCGCGGGCAGGGATTTAGCGTTGCAGGTCCGTTGCTGCCCGGACACGGCACAAACCCGGAGGATATGAACCGGGCAACCTGGCGAAGCTGGGTTCAGACTGCAGAAACCGCGCTTTTTGAGATGACCCAGAATTGCAAGGCGGTGTTTGTCGGCGGAGAATCAATGGGTGGATTGTTAGCCCTCTATCTGGCTGAAAGACACCCGGAAATAGCCGGATTGCTTCTATATTCTCCAGCGTTAAAAACTCCGGGGTTGTGGAAAACGCTTTTCGTCTGGCCGTTTAAGAATTACATCTGGAAGGCGAACACGGATGAAAGTATGCCCTGGCAGGGTTACAATGTCATCCCGTTAAAAGCAGCCGTCCAGTTATTTCTCCTGCAACAGATCGTAAAAATGAAGATTAAAAGCGTAAAACGACCCGTGCTTTTGGTGCTGGGCAGTAATGATCATACCATCAGCAACCTTTACGCTTTGTCAACTTACCAGCGCTTGCCTAATCTCCAGAAAGAAAAACATATACTTCAAGAATCCGGGCATGTGATCTTGCTTGACAGCCAAAAGGAAATGGCATTTACCCTGACCGGGCATTTTATCCGCAGAATCATGGGAGAAAGCGGTGAACCCATGCGCTAAGCAATGGGTTATAATTAGAAAGCGTTTATTCTGTGGAGGAAACATGTCAAATTCAATGGAAAAAACCGGAAAAACCACCATCGCGCCGGATGTGCTGACATCAATTGCCAAATTGACCACCCTGAGTGTTCCCGGTGTCAGCCGGATATCATCCGGGCCGGCAGATATTCAACGATTGTTCAAAAAGGCTGGTCAAGAAGGCGTTAATATCACGGTGGAAGGGAATACGGTTTTTGTGGATCTGTATGTGATCATCGAAAAAGACATGAATGTCCGCGACGTGGCTCACGCTATCCAGAATAAAGTTTCCAGAGCGATTTCAGAAATGGTCGGCATGGATGTTGGAAAAGTTAATGTCCATGTAGAAGACATCGATTATTTAAAGGGGAATTAAATCCCGCCATGAAAACGCGAACCAAGGCGCGCAGCATTGCCTTGCAAGTCTTATACGAGTACGATCTTACCGGGCATGAACCCGGTTTGATCTTGAATCATCACCTTGAAGACGGAAAACTTGATGAACATCTGGGGGAATTCGCTCGACAGCTGATTTTTGGAGTTATCCCGCTGGCTGATACACTCGACAAACTCATTGCTCAGCATGCCCCAGACTGGCCGATGGACCAGGTGGCTGTTATTGATCGCAATATCATACGCATGGCCATGTGGGAGTTTGCCGTGGCAGAATGTACACCCATCAAGGTGGCTATTAATGAAGCGGTTGAACTGGCCAAGATTTTTGGCTCGGACAGTACTCCCCGATTCGTCAATGGCGTATTGGGCAGCCTCGCTGGCCGGCAGGAAGAAATCCACCGCATGCTTAGCGATTCAAGGTAAATACAGGAACTTTATGCCGCATTCAATTAATAAATGGGTTGCAGGGTTTCTTTTTGTTTGCCTTCAAATCGCAACAATATGCGGCTGCTCAGTCGTTCCGGCTAACGATTCCCCCGTTATCCAATCTCAAAAAACCGTCCTGGCAGAAGTGGTTTTTGAAGCCACCGTACCTGAAGGCACACCCCCTGATGCGCAAGTATCTCTTGAAATGGTGGATGAGATTACCGGGCTGGCGTTTAACCCAACCCGGTACCAAATGGCGCAAAAAGAACCGGGTGTGTATTTCATCAAGCTGACCTTGCCATTAGGAAAAACTCTCCGGTACCGCTATATTCTTGAAGGGGAGGTACCCCTAAGGGAGTTCAGCCCATATCAGGAGCAAATCCGCTACCGACTCTATCAGGTTGAGGGGCCGTCTATTACCAGAGATCAAATCTTCTTCTGGAGTCCTCTGAAATATACTGGACCGGCAGGCAGAATCTTTGGAATAGTCCGGGACGCTGCCACAAACGCGCCAATCCCGGATGCCATCATCTCGATTTGCGGTATCACCACGCTAACATCTTCCACGGGAAGCTTTATTCTCGACCGTATTCCAACCGGTACGCACAATCTGGTCGTGATTACGCCTGCCAGCCCGTATCCTGCCTTTCAACAAGGGGTTACGATTGCCGATCAAGCCTCGACCCCCGTCGATGTGCCTTTATCAGCAGTCAACTGGGTCGAAGTAACTTTTATGGTGACTTTACCTGACGGAACCCCCGATTTACCCTTGCGTTTACTTGGAAACCATCCATCCCTGGGGATTTTACTGAGAGACGGGCAAGGGGGAATGACAACCCTGGCGAGTCGAGCACCGGTTGTTCATAAACTTCCAGACGGCACGCGGCAGATTACCGTCAGGCTTCCAGCCGGCTACTCGCTTGAATATAAATATTCTCTGGGCGACGGTTTCTGGAATGGAGAGCTTAACGCAGACGGAACCCCCCGCACAAGATCGATGGTTATCCCGGATAGTAACATAACCGTGACAGATCAAGTTGAGACCTTCCTCGCGCCGGGTACAATGCCGTACCATATTCTGTTTACTGCCCCGGAAAACACACCCTCTGGTGACCAAATCTCCATCCAAATCAATCCCTATGATTGGACCGAACCGATTCCTTTATCCAGAACCAGTAAACCGAACCAGTGGGAAATTTATCTACTCAATCCGGTGAGTTATTTCCAGACCGCGCGCTACCGATACTGCCGCAATGACTTATGCGCCTCTCTAGATCAATCTGCCGTCCCATTTGACCCGCTGGAGCGGCAGCTTTCGCCAGAAACGTCAAAATTTCAGCAAGATCAATTAAATGAATGGGTGAACTGGCCGAAGGGCCAAAATCAGCTCACGGTTGCTGCCAATCCTGTGCTGCAGCGGCCTGACGGTTTTATCACCGGAGTGGAATTATCCCCTAATTATCAGCCGGCATGGAAAAGCGGGTTTTTACCAGCCTTGCAGGACATTCTGTCCCTAAACGGCGGCTGGATCGTTTTCACGCCTTCCTGGAAAATCATCAGCGTTAACCCGCCGTCGCTGTCAATTGATCCGATAAAGAATTATTTATGGGAAGAATTGACCGGCATGATCCGGAAAACCCAGGACGCCGGTCAAAACGCTGCGATTTTTCCATTAATAGACCCGCTGCAACCAGGGAATGATTTCTGGCATGATGCTGAATTATCTGATGCCTGGTGGGATAGTTTTTACGACCGATTGGGACCCTTTCTAATTTATTACGCTGACCTTGCCAGTCAATCAGGCGCAAAAATACTCATTCTGGGCGATCCTTTTCTGAACCCATCTTTACCGGGTGGAAAAATGCCCGGTACAAACACAGTCGTCGCACCGGGGTATTCGGACACGCGCTGGAAGGCATATCTAACAGAGATCCGTAAGCACTACACCGGGAAAATTTTCTGGGCGATTATTTATCCAGACAGCTTTGAAAAATTACCGCCGCTAGATGTTGACGGTTATTATCTAATTTACCAGCATAAAGTCGCTTCTGGCCAAAATTTCTCTTACAATGATCTGACGAACCTGGTAAAAAAAGATTTGGCTGAATTTTTCACCAATAACAAACCTGAGAATAAACCAGTAATTTTTCGATACCAGCTGCCAGCGGAGAGGAACAGCCGCACTGGCTGCAGCGGAGATAGCGGAACCTGTTCGCCAGCTTTATGGATGGATTACTGGTACCTTAGAGCCCACCAAAGGCCAGATGTGCAGGAACAGCTCGAGAGCTATTCTGCCGTATTGAACGCGGTCAACGATATTCCTGAAATCAGCGGCTTTATCAGCGGTGGATATGATGTTGGCCTGGCAGCAGAGGACAATACCGCCTCAGTGCGCGGGAAACCAGCCTCATCAATCCTCTGGTACTGGTTTTCAAAATGGAATAGCAAATAAAGTGATCGGGAGGGTATCAATGTGCGCTGACCAAATCATCGTTGCTGATGTGGAATTGAAAAACCTTCGAGGAGTTTTCACCGATCTGGAAGAAGGCCGGCTGGTTGAAGCAGCACTGACCAATCAGGAAGGCAGCCTGACCAATTCCGGTTCTTTACTGGTTTACACGGGCATCCATACAGGAAGATCTCCAAAAGATAAATTCATTGTATCCAGTGGAACAGGTGATGATGAAATCTGGTGGGGAGAGATAAATTGTCCGATTGCCCAGGAGAAATTTGAACAGCTGTTATTAAAAATGTGCGCTTACCTTCAAGGAAGGGATATCTATATCGAGAATTTAGCCGCAGGTGCAGATCCAAATTATCAAATTGGAATCCGGGTGATCACTGAAAAAGCCTGGGCGGCATTATTTGCGCGAGATTTGCTGATCCGAGAGTTCAATGCCGGAAAATTCAGCCCGGAAGACACTTTTACCGTGCTGCATTGTCCAGATTTCCTGGCGGATCCAGTGAAGGATGGCACCAAAACCTCAACGTTTATTATCCTGAATCTACAGAAGCGGGTCGTCTTAATAGGCGGAACCAGCTACGCCGGCGAAATAAAAAAATCAATCTTTACCGTGATGAATTACCTGCTGCCTCGCCGACAGGTGCTTTCCATGCATTGTTCAGCCAATGTTGGCACTGCCGGGGACACCGCTTTATTCTTCGGTTTAAGCGGAACCGGAAAGACAACCCTAAGTTCAGACCCTGAACGCGGTCTAATCGGGGATGACGAACACGGCTGGTCGGAAAGCGGAATTTTTAATCTGGAAGGCGGCTGTTATGCGAAAGCGATCAAGCTGAACCCCGAGTTTGAACCGCTCATCTGGCAGGCGACCCATCGGTTTGGCGCGGTGTTAGAAAATGTAGCCATGGACCCCAAAACGCGGCGCCTAGATTTTAACAGCGACGCGGTGACAGAAAATACCCGCGTGGCATATCCAATCCATTACATTCCGGGTTTTATGAAAAGCGGAGTAGGGGGGCATCCTAAAAATATTTTCTTCCTTTCCGCAGATGCCTTTGGCGTGTTACCGCCAATTGCCAGGTTGACCAAAGAACAGGCGATGTTCTATTTTCTCTCTGGATATACCGCCAAACTGGCCGGAACAGAGAAGGGACTTGGAGCCGAGCCGCAAGCGACCTTCTCAACCTGCTTTGGCGCGCCATTTCTGCCTTTACACCCCGGGGTATATGCAAAACTGCTGGGTGAAAAAATTGAGAAATATCATACAGCCGTTTGGCTGGTGAACACCGGTTGGACAGGCGGACCGTATGGAATTGGCAGAAGAATGAGCCTGCCGCATACTCGCGCACTGATTCATGCAGTTCTTAACGGCGATATGGAAAGGACAGATTTTTATTCAGAACCGTATTTTGGCCTGATGATACCGCGCGAAGTACCGGGAGTTCCTGCGGAAATCTTGAACCCAGAGATGACCTGGGAAAACAGCGAGGCATACAGCGCCGCTGCCAGACACCTGGCCGACCAATTTGCGCAGAACTTTGAGCAGTTTGAAACACTTGTCCCTGAAAATGTTCTCCATTCGGGACCGCACGGATAGAGATGCGGAGCGAACAATATAAGCGATAAAACCGGGAGCATCTAGGCTCCCGGTTTTATCAGATACAGCAGCACAGCGCCGGCAGTAAGGAGAAACGGGGTGTACGGTATGGCGGTTAAATTTCTGCCGCCACGGCGGGTTTTTTGAAAGATCAGTATGCCGGCGCTGACAATTCCGCCGCTCAGGATGGCCAGCATCAATAGCAATAGAATCATCGGCCAGCCAACAAAAAGCCCCAGAATCAGCGTTACATAGACGTCTCCCAAACCCAGGGCAACTTCATCCACCTTTTCAGTTCGCCGTTTGTTCAGCAAAGAGACAAAAACCTTGCCAAACAAGTAAAAAACGGCCATGACGGCAAACCCAACTGCACCACCAACCAGCGTGTCGGAAAAACCTCGATAAAAAATCCCTGTCCCAATCGCAAGAAGCAACCCAACGACATTGGTCACCCCGTATACTTCTTTGTGCTCCAGATCGATGACAAATACCAGCGCCATGTAGGCAAAGATGACCATCGCCAGCAGTGGATGAAGATTGCGGGGCGGAAAGAACCACAAAAAGAGGAACGCTACCGGAAAAATGATCTGGAGGGTTATCCGGCGGAGCCCTGGCTCAACCTGGCAGGCGGAGCATTTTTTTAGGAACAGGTAGTCAAAGAAGCCTGCCGTTTGCAGACAATTCTTGCAGCCAACCCACCATCCGGGTTTACCAAGCGGTAGGGAATCCGCGAGGGTATTTATTATTCCGGCAATCAAGTAGCCGGAGACGATCAGACCTGCAGCGATCCATAGCATGAAGGATTTCTCAAATGGTCTCGAGACGCTGCTTTTCAGATTCGGCGCGCTGACTCATCTGATGGCGCAGGGTGTCAATGTCGTGCCGCACAAACCGGGATACCAGAGTAAAGGCAATGGCACAAATAATCCAGGTTGATATGCAGATCACCATAATGGCGGTCTTAAGAGATGAGCCGTCCGAAATAATCCCAGCCAGCAAAGGCGCCGCAGCCGCGCCAAAAGACTCAATAAAATACTGGACAGCCAGCGCGGATGATCGAACTTCAGGCAGGGTCACATCATAAACGGTCGAAACAACATTCGGCGCCGCCAGCGGGATAAATAACGCCGTCAAACCCAGTAGAATCGCAAATTGGGTTGTCTGTTCAAGCGGAACGTTGAGCGTAAAATACAGCAAAACTGCGCCGGTGATTACACCCGTGGCAGCCACAAACACCCGGCCGCGGCGGTCGCGTTTGAAGAAGAAATCACCCAGGGCGCCGCCAAGCGGGTAACCCAGGGCGAGGATTAAGATGACCGGGATCATGGTGAAAATCACCTGGGTTTCATTGTACTTACGCTCATCAGCGAGATACTTGATGAACCAAAATGAGATTACATTCCACGGGAAAACGCCAAAAAAACCCTGCGTGAACAGAAGAATTAGCGTCTTTTTCTTAAACAGCTCACGGGCGGATTGCCAGTTGAATTTATAGAAACCCGCGTTTTCCAGATTTTCCATTTCTGGCTCGCTGGAGCCGCGGGGAACATCTTTTACAATAAAAAATATCGCGACGGCCAGAACGATACCCAGCGACCCGGTGATATAAAATACAGCCCGCCAGCCGATGGTTCCTGACAGGGTCAGCGCCATGACCATTCCGAGTAGATAACCGATGGGCATGGTCAGCTGCAACAGGCCGTAAACTTTTCCGCGCACCCGGGGACTAAAATAGTCCGAGGTCATTGAATAAAGACCCGGGTAGCTTGAGTCGTCTATTCCTGTGGAAGCCCTGGTGATTAAGAAAGTATTGTATGTTGGCGCGATCGCGCTCAACCAGGTCGTGGCACCCCAAATTAATGATGCCAGCGCGAGCAGTTTGGGTCGTGTGTAGCGGTCATATAAATATCCCCATAGCGGATATAAAATTGCGCCTACAAACAACGCCCCAGTCGAAACAGCGCCCATCTGTGTGTCGGTTAACCCAAATTCAGTCTGGATCGGAATGGTTAGAGAACCGATCAATAGTTTGTCAGATTGATGTAACAGCATGAAAAGGAAAAAAATAACCAGGACAGTAGCGCGATCTTTATTTGCCTTCATGGTAACTCCTGAAATAAAGATGTTATTAGTATATAGAAAAATGGCGGGATTGCAATTTTATTCGTCTGCCAGTTGGTATAATTCTGACATCAAATTCCAAATATCCGGGTGAATAAATGTCCAATCGATCCGTATTGTATGAATTACAGGTAAATCTCACCGATCGCGCGTGGGGAGTGGATTGTCTATTAGATCAGAGTTTAATTGGCCCGGTGCAATATGGATGGGACAGGTATAAGAAAGACCCGGAGAGTATGACCTTTGGGGGAGGTTTGCTGGCCGGTTCACCGCTGCCAGGCACCAGAAGGATGATTTTTTGCGGTTATTCTCCGCAATGGGAAAATTTTTATGTCTCCGCACTGGGCGGCGCCATGTTTGTCTTTCACCGGTTGGGGGTTAATTATGTCTGGATAAGAGGGCAATGTGAAGTCCCTTCTGTCCTGGTTCTACAGCTTCAAGACGGACAGTATTCGGTAGAACTGCGCCCGATGCCTGATTATCAATCGATTTGGGACGGATTTCTTGACCGGCAGGGCAGGGAATGGAAGGGTTTTTATGCGCTGCAGCGAGCGATTTTTGAACAATTCGGCAGCCGTTTTCAAGGGGATTATTTTCGGATTCTCGCGCTGGGCCCGGCCGCAGCTGCGACCAATTTTGGCGCAATCGGTTCCAATGCTGTCAAAGACGGCGATTTAACTACTATCGATGACTGGGCTGGAAGGGGCGGATTGGGGTCCAGACTATTGCAGCATCACCGCCTGGTCGGGATTATCTTTGGCGGTGACTGGTCAGACCCTGCGCTCAGCGAAGGCCGAGCGCTGGACGAATACTTTTTGGAGCATTTCGGACAGCGGGCGATTGCCACGGATTTGCTGCTCAGCGAAAAATACCGGTATGTGCCGAAATTTGAAACAGGCGGTACGTTTGGTGTGAATATGCATACCGCAGATGACCGACTTTTTTCATTCAATTTTTCATCCGTGAGTCAGCCAAACCAGAAACGGCTGGAACAGCACGAGCATCTGATCTTGAATCATTATTTGCGGCAGTTTAACGAAGAGATTATCGTCCAAAAAAATTATGCTCACTGCGGCGAACCCTGCGCGGTTGCCTGCAAAAAATATTTCCAGGAATATAAAAAGGATTATGAGCCGTATCAAGCCCTTGGCCCGAACTGCGGCATATTCGACCAACGTGCCGCCGAGCTGCTAAACCGTTTTGTCGATACCAGCGGGGCTGATTCCATTCATTTTGGGGCGATCATTTCATGGGTGATGGAATTAATTTGGAAAGAGATGATTGATCCAGCGGATTTTGGCTTGCCACCCAGAGATCAAATGAATTTTGAGTTTGCCAGCCGCCAGAATGATTTTGATATTGAGAAAGACTCAATGGCAAATGCCAGCTATGCCTGCCAAATAGGGAAAATGATCCTTTCCACGCCTCAAGGCGAAATTTTTCGAAATGGATTCCGACCGGCAATTAAAGCTCTCGATACCAGATATTCCATCCAGAGCGGTGATCTGGCGGTTTATTATTGCAACGGCGAAAACGGGAGTATGGGTCCCAACCAATACTGGGTGCCTGGTATGTTTTCTCCGATGCCATTAATGGGAAAGTATTTTTGCTATTACAATGTGGATTATTTGCCGCCGTTCGAACTCGGGCGAAAAAATGTAGAACGTTTTGTGTATGAGCTTTACTCCGAAAATTCCGGCTCGTGTAGATTTCACCGAAAATGGGTCGAGGACATCATTGACGAAATCATCTTGAGCCATTTTGATTTGAAAATCAACTACTGGCAGGACAATTTCAATCTTGCCAAAGAAATACACATCAATAACCGCAATCAATGCGTACCCTGGGAATCGGGTAGGGTGGTTGAAATCATTTACCAGTATTTAAAAAAATGGAAAGAGGACGGTTTACAGGATCCAACGTTGGACGACTGGCTGGAAGAATTTACTCTGGATCCGCGATCCGCCGCTCTGGCATACTGGAATGAAATCTTGCGCGGCATTGACCAGGCATTTGCAGAAGGGATGGACGAGCCAGCCCATCAGGAGCATGGATTTTTACAAAGAGACAAACGAGGGTAGGGGATTTAATTTATTCAGTTTTTTTCTGGACTTTTCCGCGCGAATTCCTTTTCGTATTAAACAGAACAACAAGATCTGTAGCCATCAAAATATTTCTACCACAGGAATCCTGGTAGGTGCGGGGGAGTGAAAACTGACACTTGACTATGGTATCGATAAGTATTATTATATTAATCATAAAGAACGCCTGGAAAGTGCCATATTCGGTAATGCTTGAGCAAGATAGGCAATCCCTATCTGTGCGGGAGAAGAATAAGAACAAACCTGCAACCCCCTCAACCGCTTCGCATCGCTGTGGAATGCTCATATCCACAATCATATTTAGGGTCCCCCTACCAATGTGCCTGTAAGCAGGTGGTCATACAGGCGTACAGAGGATCGATATTATCGAATGCATTCACACATAACCTATACGCATAAAGGAACGAACAATGTACGGTCCCACCATACAGCAGGCGATTGATCAATATCTCCAAACGGTTGCGCTGGCGCGCAGCAAACATACCGCCCGCACCTATAAAAATGGGTTAAACCTCTTCGCTTTGACTTTGGCGAATCACGGAATTCTCATTGAGCAGGAGCTGGCAGAAAACCTTGGCGAGGACGCCATCAACCAGTTTATTGCCCGGTTGAAGGACCTTTCGCCAACTTCCGAGCGGCTGTACCTCACTGCGGCAACAGGATTTTTTGAATACCTGGTCGCGGAATCGATCTGCAATCTGAATCTTCCCAAAATCCGGTTGTTGATTCGGCAACGAGCCAGACGCCCTGGTTTGCGATTGCCCCAATTCCCCGCCGAGGCGATCGAGAACATTCTCGCAGCCCTGCAAACCCCGATCACCACGGAACTTTCAGATCTTGATCGTTTGATTGAACTTCGCGACAGAGCTTTCATTTTATCCCTCGCAGATACAGGGCTGCGCGTGCACGAAGCCTGCAATCTACGCCGGGGGGACATTGATTGGATCGAAGGCAAAGCGATGATCATCGGTAAAGGCGATCGTCAAGATATTATCCGGTTTTCAAGCCGCTCTCTTCGCGCTATAAACGATTATCTGCGCGCAAGGGCGGCAAAAGACGGTGCCAGCGGCAAAGCCTTAACCTCCCTGGCGTTATTCGCCCGCCACGATAAAGCCGCTGGCAGAAGAATCCTGCCGATTTCCACGATCACCGGTCGGAATATCGTCGCCGCCCGGGTTACAGCGATTTTAGGACAGGAAGCGGCCGGCACCATCACCCCCCACTCTTTTCGCCATTATTTTGTAACCCGGATCTTGAAACGCACCAATAATCTCAAGCTGGCGCAATCCCTCGCCCGACATCGAAATATCGCCGTCACGCAGCGGTATGCTCACCTCGCCGATTCGGAATTGGACCAGGGATATCACCGGGCAATTGAGGAATAACAAGGTTGTGATGTTCCTCGTAACGCATTGCTGATTTGCATCGCTATTCAAAACAGCGTAATACCATTAAAGTTAAATGCAAGATTAAATCTCAGCAAACAGGAGGAGAAATGCGGCTATACGCAAATTCAGCTTTGTGCACCGGGTGTCGGGCCTGCCTGGCAGCCTGCTCCCTTAACCTCTTTTCGCAGACGAATCCAAAAATGGCGGCGCTACTTGTTCTTCTTCATTTCCCCGAACCCGGAGAATATGAGCTGAAGGTTTGCACGCAATGCGGCGAATGCGCGGCTGTCTGTCCGACAGAAGCAATCCAGAAAAATGCCAATGGGGTTTACCGCGTTATTCCTGAACGTTGTGATTTATGCGAGGCCTGCGTGGCTGCCTGCCCGGAGGGTGTGATGTTTGTGAAAACGGAACTTGCGCAGCACTCCTGGAAATGCGATCTTTGCGGCGACTGTGTGGCCGTGTGCGGAACAGACGCGTTATGGATAGCCGGTGAGGAGGTGGCAGCATGAATGGATATGGAGGATCAATTCTTCGCGTTGATCTAAGGCAGGGCACTTATAAAAAGCAAGCCACTCCGGATGATCTCGCCCGGGACTACATCGGCGGGCGAGGTTTTGGCGCGTATTTTTTGTTCACCGAGGTTCCACCTGGCGCTGATCCGCGCGGCGAAGAAAACAAATTGATCATCTCGTCTGGACCATTTTCTGGCATGATGATCCCCGGCGCTGGGAAATGCGATTTTACCTGTAAGTCTCCATTGACAGGGGGATATGCCAGCTCCTCGCTCGGCGGGCACTTTACCGCCGAACTCAAGTATGCGGGCATCGACAGCATTATTCTGGAAGGAAACAGCCCGAAACCGGTTTATCTGGTTATCTCGGATAACAAAATCGAAATCAAAGATGCAGCCCACCTGTGGGGAAAAGGAACCATTGAGGTTGAAAAATACCTGAAAGAATCTCTGGGAGAAGAATATCAGGTAATTGTCATTGGTCCCGCGGCAGAAAATGGCGTGGCGTTCGCGTCTGTAAATCATGACTACGGCCGCCAGGCGGGCCGCGGCGGTGTCGGAACCCTGATGGGGATAAAGAAAGTAAAAGCGGTTGCTGTGCGCGGTATTAGGTCCATCCCTGCAGCCGACTTGCAAGCGTATCGCCAGGCTGGGCTGGCTCTTTTCAAAGCCTGCAAAGAAGCTGAGGGTCTGAAGCCCTGGCAGATGTATGGAACAACCATCGTGACCAGCTGGTGCGATGAAGTTGGCGCGCTTCCCACCCGAAACTTTTCGGCTGGCTCTTTTGAAAAAGGTGAAACCCTGTACGGTCCGGTGATGCGCAAAGAAATCGTGATCACGGACAAGGGATGTTTTGGCTGCCCCTCCCCTTGCGGAAAGTACAGCCGAGCAAAAAAATATTCCGCCTATGTTGAAGGACCGGAATATGAAACGATTGGCATGCTTGGGTCAAACCTCGGTATCGCGGATATTCAGGATGTCGCCATGGCGAACCGCCTCGCAGACGATCTTGGCCTGGATACGATCAGCGCGGGGGGCGTGATTGGCTGGGCAATGGAATGTTACCAGAAGGGCTTATTGAGTAAGGAGAACACTGGCGGACTTGAACTGAATTTTGGTAACACCGAAGCCGTGTTCACGCTTCTGAAACAGATTGCCTACCGTCAAGGGTTTGGCGAATTTTTAGCGGCTGGGGTCAAGCAAGCAGCGCAGAAACTGGGCAAAGGCAGCGATCAATTTGCCATCCATGTCAAGGGGATGGAGCAATCTGCTTACGCGACCCACAACGCCACCGCGATGCTGCTGGCATACATGACCTGTGATGTAGGCGCTCATCATAACCGATCCTGGGCGATTACCTACGATCTTCAGGTGGGCCGCGATATCGTCAGTCCGGAAAAAGTCGCCCGAATCATCTGGCTGCAAAATTTCAGGCCCATGTTTGATGTCTTAGGCGCGTGCCGCCTGCAGTGGGTTGAACTCGCCATTGACCGCGATTTGTATCTGCCAGCGCTGGAAGCCATCACCGGAATTCGCCGCACCTGGGAAGATCTGGAGAAGGTCGGCGAAAGGATCTGGAATCTGAACCGTCTCTACTGGATCCGCGAAATCCCCGGTTTTGACCGCACGTGGGATCTGCCTGCGCCGCGGTTTTATACAGAACCTCCTGCCAGCGGGGCCACCGCCGGTCAGATCACTAAACTTGAGGATGTGCACAGACTGTTAGACATGTATTATGAACAGCGCGGTTGGGATACCAATGGTAGGCCCAGGCCTGAAAAACTGGAAGAGCTTGGGCTGACAGCGTTTGCTAACTGATGCCAGCGACGTTAAAACCAGCGGCTTTTCTAAAAGACTATTGCGGCGGGCAGGCAGAGGTCGAAGTACCTGACGGAATTTCGATCTCTGCTGCCTTGCAGCAAGTCGGCATCCCTCCCTTCCTGGTCGCACTGGTCATTGTGAACCAGGAAGTGAGGAACAAAGAATATATTATCCAGAACGGTGATAGCATAGTAGTGCTGGGAATTGTCGGTGGGGGGTAGATTTTTATTGGTGCTATAATCTTCGTATCCCATTCTAAGGAAATCACCCATGATCGTCATACGCCATCCGGAGACGAAAGAGGATTTTAAGAAGCTTTACGCGCTTCGCTACAAAATCCTGCGCGAACCGCTCGGGCTGCCGCGCGGCACCGAAAAAGATGACTACGAGCCGATTAGCACTCATTTTATTGCTGTGGACAGCGACACGGGAGAAATCGTCGGTACTGCCAAATTATTTGAAAAAGAACCAGGGGTTGGCCAGTTCAGTCATATCGCTGTGGATGAAAAATACCAGCACCGCGGCATTGGCAAGATGCTGGTTGATGAAATCGAGAAACTGTGCTGTCAGAAAGGATATCATACCCTCGGCACATTAACCCGCATCACCGCTACCGGTTTCTATGAAAAGTGCGGTTTTTCAAAGGTAGGGATCAGCGGCAATCTTTTTGGAAAACTGCAGATGATGTGGATGGAGAAAAAGCTCAATTGCTAATCCGCGATCTCTGGCTTACGAAACAAGAATTTTATTCCATCAAATATTAAGGACAGAAGGCTAAATAAGGGGATTAACGCCCAGTTGACCAGCCCGTTTATCCTGGAAAAGCCCTGCGCGAACCATAAAAGCGCAGGGCGGAATATTTTGAAAAACGGGATATTCGCGTATAAAAGCGCCAGCGCAATTGTCCCGGCAGAAATACCAAAACGCAGCCAATCCCCAATTTCAACCCCTGCGAATTCCTCAAGCAGCAGCTCGATGCCAATATTCAGAACCAGTAGATAAGCAGCCGGTTTGAGGACCGGCTCCTTTTCAACCAGGTAACTGAAGATGCCGGCAGCAAAACGCATAAAAAGAATGCCAATCGCCACACCGATCATAACCACCCATAAGCGGCTGGAAAGAGAGACAGCGGCAACGACATTGTCCAGACTGAACACAAGGTCCGCCACTTCAACCGTGATTACAATCCCCCAGAAAGACGTTGCCCTGGTGCTTTTAAGATCCCCTTCTGTGTCGCTTTCATCCGGTGTGCCAAGATTATCAAACGCGAGATGAATGAGGTAGGCTGCGCCAAGGACCTTTAGCCAGGGATTATGAATAATAAATGACGCCAAAACCAGCATCAATCCGCGGCCTGCGTATGCGCCAAGCAGACCTACCCGCAAAGCGGCCATACGCTGGTTCCCGAGCACTTTGTCCAGGGCGTGGCCAACTTTTTGAAAAGAAGCAGGCCAGTCTATTGTTTTATCGTCGGGCAGTCGGGTAACCAGAGCGCCGAGCACAGCAGCGTTGTCAATGGACAACAGTCCTTCCAGGATGATGAGCTGCAATATAATTAATGGGATGCTCCAGTCCATTTTACACTCCCTGATCTGGTGAAAAAAACATTATACGGCACAAGCATTCTATTATGAAAAAACTTCAATATATCCATGACACTATACTTAAAAAGAAGTTACAAACGGACTGGAAGGCAATCACCGTTATCATTGTTTCCACCCTGATACTGACAGTTCGGTTTTACAACCAATTCACTGGAAATATTTACCTGGATGGAATATTGCTCTATCTGGTTCTCCCGTTGGCCATCATCGTAGCGGGTTTTCGCGAAAATCCGCGACGCTACGGTTTTGGTTTGGGAGACTGGCGCACGGGGATAAAACTCACCCTGTTGTGCTCGGCGGTTATGACGGCTGTCTTATTTGTTGTGGCAAGGACACCGGATTTTCAAGCTTATTACGGGTCATGGTATGGGAACCTGGCCGAAACCATCGGATACACTGCGGCTGATTTATTTGGATGGGAATTCTTTTTTCGCGGATTTTTATTATTCGGTCTGGCAAGAATCGCCGGCTCTTATGCTGTCTGGCTTCAGGCAGTACCATTCACAATTGCCCATTTCGGGAAACCACAGCTTGAGACCATCAGCTGCATTTTTGGCGGCGCGGTATTTGGATGGATTGCATGGAGAACGCGCTCGTTTCTTTACCCGTTTCTTATCCACTGGTATATCGGTGTGATGACGGTTTTATTTGCGAAAGGCGCCATATAATCGAGATGTCCCACCCGATCTCTGACGCCTTCGCGCTGACTGCGAATAAACCCAAGCACTCCGATCGAAATTACTGCTCCAACATTTCTTTGGCTTTTTTCGTTTGCTTTCCGCGTTCTTCCGTATCCAGGATTCGCTTTCGAATACGGAAGGCGAGCGGGGTGACTTCCAGCAACTCATCATCTGCCAGATATTCTAGCGCCTGATCGAGGCTCATTTCCCGCGGCGGTGTCAGCCTGTATTCGATGTCTTTGCCGGCAGCGCGCATGTTGGTCAGGTGTTTTTTCTTACACACATTCACTACCACATCTTCAGGGCGCAACGTTTCACCAATCACCATCCCCTCATACACCTCAACACCGGCTTCTACAAACAATGTGCCGCGTTCTTCTGCATTTTTTAAGCCGTAAGTGGTGGTTGTCCCGTTCTCCCAAGCAACCAGAGAACTGGTTGTGCGCGATAGAATTGGACCTGCAAAGGGCCCATACTCTTTAAAAATGGTGTTGATAACCCCCATGCCGCGTGTTGCCGTCAAGAATTGATATCGAAATCCGAGCAATCCCCTGGTGGGAACAATATAGGTTAGGTGGACAGAATTATCGGGATTATTCCGCAAATCAACCATTCGGCCCCTTCGCGAGCCAAGCATTTCTACAACGGTGCCGACAGTTTCCGCGCTCGTTTCGATATGAACTTCTTCGTATGGCTCCAAGATTTCGCCGTCAGCGCCTTTTTGCAAAATGGCTTCCGGCCTGGAAACCTGAAACTCATATCCTTCCCTTCTCATTGTCTCGATCAGTATAGCGAGGTGAAGCTCGCCGCGCCCAGATACCAGAAAGGTATCCGCCGTTTCTGTCTCGGCTACACGCAACGCCACGTTGTTGCGCAGCTCGGAGAATAACCGTTCCCGCAGCTTGCGAGATGTGCCCCATTTCCCCTCCCGGCCGGCAAACGGCGAGGTGTTTACCCCGAATGTCATCCGAACGGTGGGTTCTTCTACAGTAATTGGCGGAAGCTGAACCGGTGATTCAGGATCAGCCAGTGTTTCGCCAATTTCAATTCCTTCAAGCCCAGCCAAAGCAATAATTTCGCCTGCTTCGGCTTCTTCAACTTCAACTTTCTCCAAACCTTGATGGACGTACAGGTAACGAACCCGCTCCGGCAGGATCGTGCCGTCGGTTTTTATTCGCGCCACAGCCTGCCCCGCGGTGATTTTTCCCGAAAATATCCGCCCCACCGCGGTAATGCCGCGGTAATCATCGTATCCGAGGTTGGTAACCAGCATTTGGAACGGCGCGGTGCGGTCAACATTGGGACCGGGAATATGATCCAGGATTGCCCTGAACAAAGGTTGAAGATCAGGTGATAAGCTGGGGGTTAATCCCGCCTGCTGGGTAATCGCATTGGCGTAAATAACCGGAAAATCCGCCTGTTCGTCAGTCGCCCCCAGTTCGATAAATAGGTCAAAGGTCGCATTTAAGGTCTGATCCGGGTCAGCGTCCTTTCGATCCATCTTATTGATCACAACAATCGCTTTTAAACCCCGAGCCAGCGCTTTTTTTAGGACGAATCTTGTTTGCGCCATCGGACCTTCGGCAGCATCCACCAGCAGCAAAACGCCGTCCACCATATTTAAAACGCGCTCCACTTCCCCGCCAAAATCCGCATGCCCGGGCGTATCGACAATATTGATTTTTACCATTTCGCCGGTATCAGGATGCGGGATCATAATGGCTGTGTTTTTTGCCAGAATCGTGATGCCGCGTTCTCGTTCAAGATCGTTGGAATCCATGACGCGTTCAACAACCTGCTGGTTTTCCCTGAAAACGCGAGCCTGCTTTAACAGCCCGTCCACCAGCGTTGTTTTACCATGATCAACATGGGCAATAATCGCAATATTTCGCAGATCCGTTCGAATAGCCATACTGTTCCTTTCCACACAACCTGACCCCGGAATCTCCGGGGTCAGACGCCAATCATATCAAATCTACTGCGCTTTGAACAGGTGCCGGACCGCGCTTTATGAGCGCATTCCGCGCCTCATCAACAGCATATACAAACCGACCATGACCAGGCCGACAGAACCAGTGTTTCCAATAAACGAAGCCGCCGAACCCGGATCACCGCCAATATATAATCCCCACCCCACGACTGCAAATACTCCTCCAGGGATCAAGGGCCACCAGACAAACCGACTGGTGATTACTTTTGAAAGCACCGTGATCAAACCCCAGCCAAAAGCAAAACAGACCAGCATAATCCCTGTTTGCATTAAACCGTTTGGCGTGCCAATCTTACCCCATGCAGCATAGATTCCCGGACCAGCGGCGAGCAGCAAAGATCCCGGGATGATTAAACCGAGATAGCGGCCCGCAGTACCCCAGATGATAAAAGCCAGTCCCAGGCCAGCGCACAAGTATAAAACAAAATCGACAAAATACAGCCGGGTAAATAAGAAAACGCCGCCCGTGCCCAGAAAAAGGCTGGCGGGAATTAGCGCCCACCAGGATGGTTTTGATAAAGCAACCCCGGTAACCAGCGTGATTAACGCCCAGACCACACCACCGGCGCATAGGAATATTCCAATCTGATGAATGACGCTTAGATGGTTGGCAAAAAATAGAACCGCGAATCCAGCGGTGCCAAGTAATACCGCTGCCGCGCCGCTGATCATCAACCCCGCCTTTTTTTTGCGCATCCCTTCGATAAGAATCAGGCAGCCAATTATTGGCACTGTGATGAACGGCAGCCAGTAGATCGCCAGCCGAATGCCTAAAAATGTAAATACGCCAATGGATATCAGAGCTATTCCAGCATATTCAAGCCAGTGGGTGCCTGTGTTGGTCTTTCCGTTCATCTTTTATCACTCCGAATTTTAAATAAAGCCGGATTCTTTGGCCCGAATGACCGCCTGGCCGCGGTCGCGAACTTCCAGTTTCGCCAGAATATTTGAAAGGTGATTCTTAACCGTCCCTTCGGATATCACCAGTTTATCGGCGATTTCTTTATTCGATAACCCTTCCGCTACAAAGAGCAGCACTTCCCTTTCTCGTCTGGAGAGCGGGTTATCAATCCCGGGTTTCCGCTGAATAACCCTTTCCGTTTTGGTCACCTCAGAAACCAGCTTGGCCATGATTGGCGGCGCGATGGAGTATTCTCCACGCGAAGCGGAGCGAATGGCTTCAAAAAGTTTTTCTGAAGGAACATCTTTCAGTAAATAACCAATCGCGCCGGCTTTAAACGCATCAATGATTAATTCATCGTCATCAAAAGTTGTCAGCGCGATAATTTGCACATCCTGCCGTAGATTACGAATGCGCTGCGTGGCATCCACTCCGGACATGATCGGCATCTGTAAATCCATCAGGATCACATCGGGCAACTCTTGAATCGAATAGCGGACCGCTTCTTCGCCGTTCGCCGCTTCAGCGACAACTTCAAGATCGTCCTGGTAGGATAACAACGTTCTTAAGGCTTCCCGGAACAGCGCCTGGTCATCTACCAGCATGACGCGAATTTTCTTGATCATCGCGCGACCTCAATCCTTAAGAAAAATCCTCCGGATGCTTCACGACCATAGGTAATCTCCCCGTTTATGGAAGCAACCCGTTCTTTCAGTCCCAACAAACCAAAACCAAGTTCTTTATTATCTTCTAATTGAGCCCCTGTACCATTATCTTTCACTTCAATGGATACGCGCTCTCTTGAATAGGTTAACTTAACCCAGGCATTGTTTGCCCTGGCGTGTTTGAGGACGTTTTGGATTCCTTCTTGAGCGCCTCGGTAAAGCGTCAGTTCAAGGGTATCATCCAATCGCTCCGGATCGCCGTTTACCTCAAAATCAAAATGTATTCCCGTCAGGCTGCTTTGTTCGCAAAGAAGGGCGATCCGCTTTTCCAGCGGTTGGCTGGGGAGGCGCAGCGCGGTAACAGATTTCCTCACATCCAGAAGGGCTTCGCGGGTGATTTTTTGAGCCGAGCGCATCAATTTTTCAGGCTTTTCATCACCGCGGCTTAACGCCGCCAGAGCAGCGGAAATCTGCATGTTGATTGTGGTCAGATAATGTCCGAGACCGTCATGAATTTCACGCGCCATCCGATTGCGTTCTTCAACAATCGCCAGCGATTGCGCCTGTTCAGCATAACTTTTTAGCTGGCGGTTGGCTGATTCAAGATCCAGCACCAGGCGTTCAGCTTTTTTCCGGGCATTCTCTTCATTTACAGCCATATCGGTGAAAATGACAATAAAGACCTGACCCGCAAAAAAGGTGGGCAGGCTGGTCCAGATATTTTGCAGACTCCCGGTGATGAGATAGCTTAGCGCTACATACAACAACACCAGCGAAAGATTGAATAAATAAAGCCAGTTATTACTAAGAAGCAGTACCGAATGACCCACCAGTGGCAAGAGCACAAGGGCATTTAATCCCGCACCACGGCTGGTATAAACAATTCCGACCCCTAAAATTATTTGCGATAAGAAATACAAAAAGGTTTTTGTCTGGCCGGGCTGCTCCCGGCATTTCGAAAATCCGTAAATCCCGTTCGAAATATAGGCAATCCCGAAGAAAGTTAAAAGAGCGATATCCATCAGGCTGGGAACGGTCATGGAAGAAAACATGGCGAAATACGAAACCATGACCACCAGGGTGAAGGCCAGATTAATTGCGGTTGTGGAGGTCAACGTTTGATCCCGCTCGCTCATGCCAGCAATTATAGCATCAGCGTTTTTTATATGCCCCCTAACCTACCGGTAACAACTCGAAATATGACTTGAAGTATGCCTGGTTTCACATGTGCTGAGGCAAAAATCCACCTACACTGGGACCAGACAATTATCGTGGAGAAAATTGGCATGAAGATATTGATGGTTTACCCTGAATTTCCAGATACTTTTTGGTCCTTTAAGCACGCGATTAAATTCGTCGGGAAAAAAGCCTGCAATCCTCCCTTGGGACTCATTACCATCGCGGCCATGGTGCCAGAAGATTGGGAGATCAAGCTGGTTGACACCAATATTGAACCGCTTGAAGATCAGGATATTCTCAATGCAGATCTGGTGTTGATTAGCGCCATGGATGTCCAGAGGAATTCTGTTCACACGATCGCTCGCCAGTGCAAAAGGTTGGGTGCCACCATCGTTGCTGGCGGCCCGTTATTTACCGGTGAGTACCAGGACTTTCCTGAAATAGATTATTTTGTTCTCAATGAAGGCGAAATCACCTTTCCTGAATTTTTGAAGGATTGGATGACAGGCGATGCCAGGCGTGTATATGAGACTAAAGAATATGCGGAGATCACAAAAAGCCCACTACCGAGGTATGAATTATTAAAGTTATCGGCTTATGACTCAATGGGTATCCAGTTTTCGAGAGGCTGCCCGTATAACTGCGATTTCTGCAATGTGACCGCCTTGCTGGGCCACAAGCCGCGAATAAAAACTGCCGACCAAATCATTGCCGAGCTGGACTACTTATATCGACTGGGTTGGCGGCGAAATATTTTTTTTGTGGACGATAATTTTATTGGCAACAAAAAAATCTTGAAGAGCGAGATCTTGCCCGCAATCATACAGTGGAAAAAAGGGAAAAAAGGTTGCCTGTTTGTTACCGAAGCGTCAGTCAATCTGGCCGATGATGATGAGTTGATGAATTTGATGGCCGCAGCCGGTTTTATCAACATCTTTGTGGGCATTGAGACTCCCGATGAAGCCGCGCTTCAAGAATGCAATAAAAAGCAAAATAGCCAGAGGGATTTACTGGCCAGTGTCCATAAAATGCAGCAAAAAGGATTTCAGGTCATGGCTGGATTTATCGTCGGCTTTGACAGTGACAGCGAAAACATATTTGACCGCCAGGTGGATTTTATCCAGAAGAGCGGGATTATCGCGGCTATGGTGGGATTGTTGCAGGCTCCGTATGGAACCAGCCTGTACGAAAGATTGAAAAGTGAAGGCCGAATACTCAAAGAGATGTCAGGCGACAACGCTGATGGGACAACCAATATTATCCCTTTAATGGATGCTGAAAAATTAAGGAGCGGATATTTCAGTTTACTTTCAAGGATCAACGCTTATCCAAATTTTTATCAACGGGTTGATACTTTTTTAGACCATTATAAGCCCCTCCACCACCCGGTCACCCTGCAGTGGGCAGAAATTCAGGCTTTTCTTCGGTCCATCGTGTGGATTGGCCTTGCGAAAGAAGGCAAACGTCAATACTGGCGCCTGTTCTTCAGAACATTACTGAAGTATCCATCTAAATTCCCCCTGGCTATCACGCTGGCAATTTACGGGTATCATTTTCGCAAAATCATTCAAGTGAATGCCCATCAAAGCGCACTTCAACCAATGCCCACCCATCCAGCAGCCGCGCTGCCAAGAATCCGCCATCATGAGTTACCCTCCTAATAATCTTCATGTATACTACGCGATATGAAGATCATTCAAATTCTGCCGGATAATCGCCAGGACCAAAAAAGATTTATTCAGCTGCCAAATCGCATCTACAACCAGTTTCCGAATTATGCCCCACCGCTAGAATTTAACCCTTTTGCTATCTTTGATTCCAGCAAAAACCCACTCTTTGAGCACGGGGAGGCCGCTTTTTTTATCGCTGAAAATGAGTCTGGCAGTGCGGTTGGCCGCCTGGCCGTATTTCGCAACGACGCCTACAATCAATTCAATTCGGTTTCGGCAGCATTGTTCACCCTGTTTGAATGTTTCGATGATCCTCAAGCGGCAAATGCCTTGCTGGATACCGCCGTCCGCTGGGCGCGCGAAAATCATCTGAATATCCTGATTGGACCCAAGGGTTTTACGCCGCTGGACGGGATCGGCTTATTGATTAAGGGATTTGAATATCCACCCGCGCTTGGCCTGCCTTATCATCCGCCGTATTACCAGCCGCTGCTGGAAAATTACGGATTCACAACAAGGGCGGATATCCTTTCTGGCTTTTTACCGATGAATATTACTTTACCGGAAAAAATTCACCGCGCTGCAGAACTAGCAAAACAAAAACGCGGTTTCGAAGTGGTAAATTTTAGGAACCGTCTGGAATTATTGAAGTTTGTGCCCCGGCTGATGGATTTATACAACCAGGCCCTTCAAGGAGCGCCAGACAATGCGCCCCTTTCACTCAAAGAAGCGAAAATCATGAGCGATCAGTTAATCTGGTTTGCAGACCCGCGCTTAATTAAAGTCATCCTCAAGGATGGAGAACCAGCGGGATTTTTACTTGCCTACCCCGATGTGACCAGCGCTGCGCGGAGCATTCGGGGAAGATTGCTTCCCTTTGGGTGGCTAAAGATCTTAATTGCAGCCAGGACGACCTCACATCTCAATATTAACGGCGCGGGTATTCTGGAAAAATATCGCGGCAGCGGCGGAAGCGCAGTGTTATACACAGAACTGGAGAAAACTTTACGCTCAAAACGCTACCGGTCAGCCGAGATTGTTCAGATCGGAAGCGATAATGAGAGAATGCTCTTAGAGCTGCGCGGACTGGGAATCAACTTCTGTAAAACCCACCGCTTATATTATCTCCAGCTGGAAAGCGAAGACCGGGTGATGTGAGCCCTGCTTTTACCGCTTAATTTAGACCATATTCTCGCGCAGCTTTGAAGAAAGATAATCCATGCTGGCTACCACAAGAGCGATGGCGATCATTTGAACGCTGGCTGCCCGGTAATTTAACAGATTAATATTCTGAATTAATAAAAACCCGATTCCGCCGCCGCCGGCAAAGCCAATGATCGTGGACATGCGCACGTTGATATCCCAGCGATACATCGTGAAAGAGATGTAAGGTGGAACGATTTGCGGAATCACAGCGTAAACAATGGTCTGAAGCCTGTTCGCTCCGGTCGCTTTGACGGCCTCAATTGGTCCCGGGAGAATACTCTCGACCTGTTCCGAATACAATTTCGCCAGAGCGGCGATCGTGTGCAGCGATAGTGCGAGAACACCGGCGAAAGGACCTATTCCGACCCAGACAACAAAGACAATCACCATAATTAACGCTTCAATCGAACGCAGCGCGTTGAATATGGTGCGGGAGATGAAGTACACAACCATGCCAATTCCAACTTTGTCTCGGGGTTTAAATCGGAGCGCCATGAGCAAACCGAGCAATCCGCCAATGCCCGCTGGAAAATAAAGCGAGATCCAGCGGTTGTCAAATTGATACAGCCAATCAATACCGGCCATGAGCATCACCGCCAGGCCGGCCCCAGATACGGTCCCGATGATCAAATTCAGCAGCCGGTTGGCAGAGAAAGAAAAATGGCGGATCGCGTATTCCCCAAAACGATTGGCGATATTTAATAACACGCCGCCGCCCACCAGAGCGGACAGGATCGTTAAGATCATTCCAAGAATATCACCGCAATCGCGGACAAATTTGCCGATAAAACCAAAACTACCCAGGGCAGGCTGAATGAAATTTCCGGCTTCAATCAAGATATTTGACACAAATGAAAGAGTCAGAACGCCCAGGAAATACGCCAGCAGCAAAGCGAGCGCCCGGGCAATTCGCAATTTCCATGATGGTTTTTGCTCATCCGTCTGCGGCACGGACCAACGGAAGAGAAAAAGCAGCGCCAGGGGAAGCACGATAATGCCAATACCATCAACCCACAAAGTGATTCCCAGCAATAAACGCAGGCTAATCGCCCATCGGGCGATTTGTGCTCCCGCCAGGATCCCCAAAGGGATCAGCAGAATATACAGGGCGACACTGATAAACGGGCTGGTGACATCTTTCATTAAATTTCGGGCGGCAAAAAATGAAAGCGGCACCGCTAAAAGCGTTCCCAGCGTGGTTGCCAGGAGGGCTAAAAAAACCGTTTCAACGATCTTATCCCAGGTATCAATCAGCGCTGCCGAAGCCCTGGGAACACCGGAAGGGACTTTGACCAGCGCGCGAATATATTGATCTTCTTCAGCGGGTCGATCCGGCAGTTTAACGGTCATAGAAAAATGACCTGCGGAGTCCGTCTGGATTGTCCCCAGAGACAGGGTGACTTCCGATGGGGGAATAAAATACAACGGCCCTGACGCGTTGGGAGGAAAATTTTCTCCTTCAACAGTGATGGTATCTTTTGGATTAGCGCAGGCGGGAGTCATCTTAAGATAAGGCGCGCCCTCTTTCGGCAGCGTAGGTTGAAATCCTTCGGGCGGACACGGGATACGGATGCGAAAGGTGGCTTCGGTTTCCTGATAGTCGTAGGTAATCAAATCCGGCTTCGCCAGCGCCCGGATGATCCGCACCAATTGGGTTTGCCGCTTCTCCGATCTGGTTTCCTCTAAATTGACTTTGGTAACCTGAAAACCATAAGCATAAATCAATAAGGCAGCCAGAATAGCAAGAAAAATTCCCACTGGACGAAATTTCTTAAAATCGAATTTTGATTTCATGCATTACCCTACCCGTTCTGCATCGCGCCCGTAAATTTCTTTAAACTTGGTATCATCGATTTCACCAGGTAATCCGTCGAAAACAAGTTCGCCAGCGTTTAATGCAATAACGCGGTCCGCATAACGATGAACCAGGTCTAAAAAGTGCAGGCTGCACAGCACAGTCGCACCGTAATCTTCATTTATTTTTTGCAGATACTGCATGATTGAATGAGCCAGCACCGGATCAAGACTGGCGACCGGCTCGTCGGCCAAAACCATTTCAGGGTCCTGCATCATCGCTCTGGCGATGCCAACCCGCTGCTGCTGCCCGCCGCTTAATTCATCGGCGCGGTTTTTGGCTTTATCAGCAATCCCGACCCGTTCCAGTTCAAGCATGGCTTTTTGAATGTCCTTTTCTGGAAACCGGTTGATCAGGCTGTAGGCCGGGTTGACATACCCAAGACGTCCGGCCAGAACGTTTGTGAGGACAGAGGAACGATTGACCAGGTTAAAATGCTGAAAAATCATCCCGATCTTTCGGCGGATCTGGCGCATCTCTTCCTCGGATGCGTTGGTAATATCCACACCTTTCCATGTGATCGTGCCGGCTGTGGGTTCTATCAACCGGTTGATGCACCTCAGCAAGGTCGACTTCCCCGATCCGCTTAATCCAATGACCGCCAGAAATTGGCCGCGCGGTACGCTGAATGAGACATTATGTAGAGCCTGCACACCGCCGTCATATATTTTCGTCAGGTTGTTGACTTCGAGCATTACAAAATCCTGTGTCTCAAATTTACAAACCCGGACAGGAGATCCCTGTCCGGGTTTGTCAGCAATTCACCGGAAATTACTTTCCAATGTTTTCCAGGGTAATTCCGGCAGCGGCGACCATCTTGCGGATGAAGTCATATTCCGCATCTTTGGCAGGAGCGATGCCTGACCATCCGTAGAAATCCTGATTACCAATGGAAGCTTTCCACTCTTCCGTCTTGCTAAAATCGATCAGAGCGGCTTCAATCTTGGCGCGCAGGTCAGCCGGGAATTCGGGACCAAAAGAAAGGGTATCGTTTGGAATCGCCGGAGAGATCGCGAGGATGCGAACTTTCTGGATAACATCCGGCGCTTCCGTTCGGATGTTTCGCCGCGCATCCAGAACGGTGTAACCGCCGCAAACCAGGTTTTTGCCATCTTCCGAGACTTTGCATTCCGGCACCAGTTCATCCGGAATGTCCGGGGGATCGCCGACCTTCCAGGGCCCCAGGTTCTCCGGTCTTAAGGGCGGAGAGAAGAACGTGGTGGCGAAATCAACTTCGCCGTTGTATACAGCTTTCACAGCCTGATTGTGCCCGCCGGTTTCCACTGTTTCGCCGGGTTTAATACCTTCCTCCTGGAACATCACCAGCGGAACCATGTAGCCAGAAGTCGATCCCGGATCGGTCGTCCCCCACTTCTTGCCGTCCAGGTCTTTTAATTCTTTGTACGGGCTGTCCCGCTGGACCAGGAACTGGGCGTAATAGGAATCGTTTCCAAAACGGATCGCCTTGAAGGCCACATCCACTCCGCACAGATTATGCGCCAGCACATAGCCGAGACCCGGGATAAATCCCATCGTGTCGGATGGTGAAGCGCACATTTCTTCGATGGTCGCGGCATAGGATGTTGGAACGCTCACTACAAATTCCAAACCCGTGGCGGCTTTTAACGCCTTGGCCATGATTTCTCCGCCAGTTGTGATGACATTCGCATCAACTGACGGAACGAACAACACCTTGATAGGGTGTTCAGCTGTGCCTATGGCAGGCGGGGCTTCGGTCGGGGCTTCGGTTACTACCTCGGTCGGAGCTTCTGTCTGGACGGGCGCTTCTGTCGCCTGAGCGCAGGCTGAGAGAATTATCGCCACAACCATCAGGACAGCCAGGAAAAATGAAATCCCACTTTTTTTCATCTGACTCACTCCTCTTCTGATTTTTGCACCACACAGTGCAGGAAAATCATATACCCATTCATGATTTGGTGCAAGCGCTGGATTACCGTATAATTGGTTATGGTCAATACAACTCACTGCATTAAGAAAAAAACAACCACAGAACAGTACAATCATTCATTAGGAGGTAACATCCGATGCGTACGAAAGTTGACAATGAAATCTGCATGGGCTGCGGGATTTGCGAGACGCTGGCGCCCAAAGTTTTTCAACTTGGCGATAAACCTTACGCGATCGTCTTGCTAGACCCCGTTCCAGAAGAGTTCTGGGAGGTTACCCGCCAGGCGGCGGATGAATGCCCTGAACAGGCCATCAGCATCGAAGCATAATCACGAATCAACCGCAGCAATCGCTGCGGTTGTCGTTTCATTACCCTTCGGTTAAAATCAGGTTCATTAATTCAAAATTTAACCGAGGCGTCTTGAATAAATTATTCTTTTCTACCGATATTCACGGTTCTGATATTTGCTGGAAAAAATTTATCAATTCAGGAAAGTTTTACGGCGCAGACGTGATCATCCTGGGAGGAGATATTTCCGGGAAAGCCATCGTTCCATTGATCGCACTTGGCAGTGGCAAATATCAAGCTGTTCTTCTTCAACAAAATTTCTTGTTAAAAGATGAGCAGTCCGTTCTTGAGATGGAAGAAAAAATCCGCAGTCGAGGATACTATCCTTACCGGACAAGCAAAGAAGAAATTGATGAGCTGCAGCAAGACCCGGGGAAATTATCTGCGCTGTTTAAGCTTCAGGTGATTCAAAGAATGCAAGAGTGGATTCGATATGCTGATAGCAAGCTGGCTGGAAGCGCCATTCGCTGCTTTATTACCCTGGGGAATGATGATCCCCTCGAACTGGATGACCTGATCCGATCCGAAGCAGCGAATTTATGCCTCGCAGATAATCAGGCGGTGGAAGTATTTAAGGGAATAGATATGATCAGTTCAGGCTGGTCAAACCCTACCCCCTGGCGCACGGCCAGGGAAGAAGAAGAATCGAAACTGGAAGAACGATACGAGCGCTTGTTCAGTCAAATTCATCACCCTCAAGCCTGTATTGTGAACTTCCACGTCCCGCCATATAATTCTGGTTTAGATGAAGCGCCAGAATTAAGCGATGATTTGAGGCCAAAAAATGCCGGCAACGCCCTGATTCCTGTAGGGTCAACCGCCTGCCGAAAGGTGATTGAAAAATACCAGCCAATGTTAGGGCTGTTTGGACATATTCATGAAAGCAAAGGCGTCACTCGTATTGGTAAAACTGTTTGCATTAATCCGGGTTCAATGTATGAACAGGCCTGTCTGCTGGGATCATTAATCACAATTGACCACCATAAAGTAAAAAATCATGTCATGACCTCCGGGTAAGAAAGGAAATGATTATGCCGAAGAAAAAGGTCGGGGATTCTTCTGTCAATCTATTTTTACGAAAAGCGACCGGCCTTGTCCGGTCCTGGTCGGTTTTTGATGCCTTCATTTACGCCACTTTCTCGATTAATCTCATCACATTAGGGCTTTACTCCTTCAGCCAGATGTATTACCTTGAAGGGGGATTACTGCCAACGTTAATTATCAGCGGCTTATTCATCATTTTTGAGGTCGTTGTATACGCCGCCATGATTGCTGTGATGCCGAGATCCGGGGGGGATTATGTCTGGCAATCACGAATTTTAGGCGGCGGGATCGGTTTTGTCCTGGCAGTCACCGGTTGGTGGTTTATCCTCTGGCTGTGGGTACCTCTGTATGGCGATATGCTGAGGCACATCTTTCTTTCGCCCCTACTGGCAATTACAGGAGCGAGAGATGCAGCGCTCTGGATCGGCCAGTCTTCCCTCGGCCTTTTCCTCACCAGTGTCGCGGTGTGCCTAATTGCCGCGCTGTTTGTTGCCCTTGGAATGAAATGGTACGCGCGCATTCAAAAAATTTGCTTCTGGATTGGCATGGCAGGATTGCTGGTTGTGTTTGGGATGCTGCTCTTCGGTAATCGTGATTTGTTCGCGGCAGGATTGCAGACCAATCTTCCAAAGTTGTATGGTTCCCCCTCCGACGTCATCGCCGCCACAAACGCTGCCGGCCAGGAAGCAGGCGCGGCAGCCCCACTTTTTGGCGGCAGTATTAAAGCGATCTTCCTCACAATTCCGTTTATCGTATTCTTCAACCTCTGGCCTAACTGGGGCACGACCCTTTACGGTGAAATTCGCGGAGCGAACGATTTTAAGCGGAATTTCCTGGGGATGGCTGCGGCATTAATCGTTACAACGATCCTTGCCGCGATCTTCTTCCTCTTGATCAACAAAACCATGGGCTGGGATTTTTACATGAATGCCAACGGGGCCTGGTGGAATTATGCATGGGGATATACCAGCGAGGTTCCTCCCATCCCCGTTTGGCCGTATCCCGCTTTGCTGACTGCATTGATGAGCAACAGCCCCCTGATCCAGTTCGCGATCATCTTTGCGATGGGAATGTGGTGGTTTGGCTGGGCCGGGACTGTCTTTCTGTCATCCACCCGGATCATCTTCGCCGCGGCTTTCGACCGCCTGCTGCCCGAAAAAGTCGCTGAAGTCCATCCCAAATCGCGAACTCCGATATACGCCCTGCTCCTGATGGTGCTGCCTTCCCTCGTGGTAAGCGCGCTGTTTGCCTGGAATGTGTTCAATTTCCGTTCGCTGACGCTTGATTCAACCCTTGTGATCGCGGTCACATTTTTAGGCACGACGATTGCGGCTGCCATTCTTCCCTTTAGAAAGCCAGACCTGTACCGCGCATCACCGATCGTCAAGTTCAAAATACTGGGCATTCCGCTAATTACCATTGCCGGGATTATTTTCGGCAGCTTCTTGATCTTCTTGCTCTATCTGTGGCTGGTCGATCCGCTGCAACTGTACGGTATTGGGATTCAAAATACTAGCTCGATCATTTTTATTCTGGTGCTGTACAGCCTAGCCGCGGTGATCTATTTTAGTTTCAAAGCCTATCGAAAAAAGTCAGGCATAGATCTGGACAAAGTACACAAAGAGATACCGGTGGAATAATGCCCATCGAAAAAGATATAACCAGGGAAGCCTTAGCTATCGTCTCAAAGGGCGACCAGATTGGTCTTCGGCTTCGAATAATGGGCGGGCTTGGGATTCAAATCATCTGTCAGAAGTACCTTCCCGAGTCGCTGCGAAGAACCTGCAAAGATATCGATCTGGCCGCCCGCAAATCGGATCAGCCCAAGTTAATCAATTTTTTCCTCGACAGAGGGTACAGCCAGGAACGAGAATTTAATTTATTGAACGGCGACCGCCGGCTGATCTTCAACGATCCGCTGAACGGACGGCAGATCGACGTGTTTATTCACCAATTTTCAATGTGCCATCAATTTCCGCTCACAGAAAGACTCCCGGAAGATCAACCTGTTTTGTTTCCTGCGGAGTTATTTCTCGGAAAAGCGCAAATCATCCAGCACAACGAAAAAGATTTGATCGACCTGGCTGCCCTGCTGTTGAATTATCCACTGGGAACCAGCGACCGCGGCGAGATCAATCAGGAAGTCATCGGGGAACTGGTTCGGAAAGACTGGGGGTTTTATCACACGATCCAAAGATCCTTGTCCGTTCTTTCAGATTTTATCCGCCAGATTTCTCTCACATCAGACGAACAAGCGCGGATTCTCAACCAAACTGGCAGGATCGGTGCTTACCTTGAAAGCGTGCCAAAAACGAACGCCTGGAAAGCCCGCGCGTTTATCGGCGAACGCGTTCGCTGGTATCAGGACGTGGAGGAAGTTCAAATCGATGAGTCCTGCGAATAGCCCATCCAACTATTCCGGGCAAGGTGTGCTTCAACCCTGGAGTTTTTCTGGAATTCAGGCAGATTCAAGACTTATCCTCGCGCCGATGGATGGGTACACCGATTCCCCGTTCCGGCAAATTTGCAGGGCAATCGGATCGGGCTTCAGCGTCAGCGAATTTTTAGATACAAACGACATCCTCCATAACACTCTTTCCTTTTCCCGCCGTTCAAGATTTTTATCTGAGGAAAGGCCAATTTTCCTTCAGATTTTAGGGGATGATCCGGCCGCCGTTGAACTGGCGGCCAGCCGCTTAATACCCCTCCAGCCGGATGGAATTGACCTCAATCTGGGATGCCCATCGCGGCATGTCTGCTCGCGTGGAGCAGGCTCAGCCTTATTGAAATCACCCGATAAAATCTCAGCGATGATCTCCAGACTGGCTAAACTCACCAAAATCCCGATCAGTGTAAAGATCCGACTTGGCTGGGATGAATACGACCGCAATTATTTGCAAATCGCGAGAATCGTGGAAGACCAGGGAGCATCCATCATCGCTGTCCACGGCCGAACCCGCCAGCAGGGCTACAAAGGTCCTGTTGATTACGAAGCAATTCGGGAAATAAAGGAAAGCCTTCGTATTCCTGTCATTGCCAATGGTAATATTGTTTCGCCGGCTGACATCTCGGATGTATTTAACCGCACAGGTGCAGATGCGGTGATGATTGGAAGGGCGGCGGTGACCAATCCCTGGATTTTTTCGCTGCGCAACCGCGAGGAGATCTCCCCGGCGGAAGTTAAAAATTTATTCCTTTCTCACCTCACGCGGTCGATGGAACATAATGGTTACCCGTTGGGATTAATCAATTTTCGCAAATTTGCGAAAGGATACCTGAAGCCTTATCGAAAAGCGGATGAAATTTTTCCCATCCTTTTGCGAACGCTGGATCTCAATCAATTTCTCGATCTGGTGGTGAATTTTCTGGAGGGACGTCCCGAATTTTCCGAAACCTTAGGGCAATGATAACGGCGATCCCGAGCAGCAGTATCCCCAAACCATCAAATATCATAAAACGCAGGATCGATGATCGTAAAATTACCCTTTCCGCAGTGATGGTGGTGAACAGCCAGGTCTCGCCGATAAAACCCACGCTTTGCATAACCAGCGCCTGGATCAAAGAAACAAACCAGCGGTAAGGATGTATCAAGGCGAAGAGATAGGGGATATTCCACATCACGAAGAGAACCGCCATAGCCCGGATGACAACCAACCCTACTTCGCCATTCAGTTCAAAAGACGGCGCGTACCGCTCCGGGAAAATCAAGAATACCGCAGCGCACTGTAGGTTCCAAAACGCCACCCCGAAAATCAGCAGCCTGACCAGCCAGATTTTTTTCATATTGCCTCGAAAAACCTTATTCAGCCAAGACACTCCAGACGAAATCAATTATAAAATTATTTCAGGAGCTTATCATGAATATACAAGTGCTATTGAACAGGCATGCATACATCAACCTGGAAACCAGAAAGAAAAATGGAACGACGGTTCAGACGCCGGTCTGGTTTGTGACCGCGGGTGACGATATCTTCGTTACCACACAAAAGGGCAGCGGCAAAGTAAAACGCATCAGTAATTTTCCTGACGTAAGGTTTGCGCCCTGCGACGCTCGCGGTAATTTGAAGGGGGATTGGTATGAGGGAACCGCCATGATCCTGAAGGACAATCAATCAAGCGTGGAAATTAACCGCCTATTTTATAAAAAATATGGTCTTATAAAGAAAATCTTCGATCTGTTTGGCAGCAATCCATCCAATCAGCGCTTGTTCATTCAAATTAAGCCTAAGATCACCCATGAGTAATGATTATGATTTTATCTTCGCGGGTGGAGGTGCAGCTGCATTAAGTCTTGCGCTGGAATTAAGCCAATCTTCTCTTAAAGACCGCAGCATCTTAATCATTGATCCTTCCGACAAAAAAGTAAACGACCGCACCTGGTGTTTCTGGGATTCGAAAGATCAGATTTCTCCGGTTTTAATCCACCGCACCTGGAGAAATCTTCAAATAAATGGAGTTGGCTGGTCGAATCTATTCGAACTGGGTGAGTACAACTACGCGATGGTTCGCGGGATTGATTTTTATGAATATGCCCGCAGCCAGCTATCTAAAAAACCAAACTTCCATTTTCGCCAGACTTCGGTAACTCAGATTCGCGATCATGGTGATTCTGTCGAAGTCGCCACGGAAGATGCAGCATACAGGGGGGCTTATTGTTTTGACAGTCGTTACATATTTTCCGCCGATCAAAAAAAAGATCCGGGCTCCTATCATGATCTGATTCAGCATTTTCGGGGCTGGGAAATTGAAGCCAACCAGATCGCCTTCAATCCCCGAACCGTAACCCTGTTTGATTTCAGGACGCCGCAAAACGGCTCCATGCGCTTCTTTTATGTTCTTCCTTTGGCCGAAAAGAAAGCGTTAATTGAATACACTATTTTCTCAGAAAGTATTTTATCCTCCGAGGAATACGATCGCGCGTTAAAAACCTATATTGAAACCATATTAAATATTCGCGATTACCATCTTACGGGAATAGAGAACGGCAGGATCCCGATGACCGACCGCCCTGCTGTTTTAAACGCCAGCCCGCGCCATATTTATATTGGCACCCGGTCCGGCCGGGTAAAACCATCCTCCGGTTATGCTTTTTTAAGAATTCATCAGGACAGCAAGGCGATCGTTCGCGGACTGATTGACTTCAATGACCCGATGGTGTATCGAACCAAATCCTCCACTGCCTATCAATGGTTTGACCGCATCATGCTTCATGTGATGAAATACCGCGGAAATGAGATGGCTTCCCTTTTCACCCAGCTGTTCAGGAACAATCCACCCGCCAGAATTTTCAGGTTTCTGGACGAAGAAACGGGTATAATCGAAATCCTCAAGGTATTAACCTCTTTAAGGCCCTGGCCGTTCTTGCAGGCGTTTCTACAGACCATACTTTTCAATAAGAATTAAGGCAATTCATTGGAATCCTTTTTTAGCAATTATTCCGGTGAGCTCTACGCGTTACTGGTCGCTTTTTTATGGGCTGGATCCTCGATTCTTTATTCACGAATTGGTAAAGTTATCCACCCGCTGGAATTAAATTTGATCAAAGGAGTTCTGGCCATTTCATTCGTGGTCATAACTCTATTTATCACCCGCCAGTGGCAGGCGAATATCACCCCGCTGGCTTTCCTTCTGCTATTCATCAGCGGCGCATTCGGCATAGGGCTTGGAGACACCGCCTACTTGGACGCCCTGCGTCTGATCGGTCCGCGCATGGCGACCCTGATAAAAATTACCGCCCCACCATTTGCGGGGTTGATCTCCTGGATCTTTTTAGGCGAGATGCTCGGTTTTAAATCCTGGTTGGGAATTGTCATTATTATTGCCAGCGTCGCCTTTGTAGTGGTCGAACGGACACGGTCTGAAAGACAAAATTTGCCCGACCCGGTCGCCGGATCACCTTCTCCTATTGCCTGGCGCGGCATTCTGATGGCGCTCATCGCCGCGATCTGCGAAGCCATTGGCGTGGTTGCCTCGCATGCGGCCCTTACCATCACCCGGGTTCAACCCATGTGGTCAACCTTTTTTCGCCTGTTTGCCGGGATCGTCACCGCCTTTATTCTAATCTTAGCAAAACGACAGCCCCTTGGCAGTTGGAAAAACGCGCCAAACTTCAAGAAAACTTTCGCGATGGTGATCACAGTCGTTTTTTTCGCCACTTTTTTAGGCATCTTCCTACAGCAATTATCGCTGCAATCCACCCCGGCAGGCGTGACCCAGACGCTGATTGCAACCAGTCCGATTTTTGTGATCCCGATAACAGCTTTAATGGGAGAAAAGGTATCCTTCAAGACCATCCTCGGTTCGTTGGCGGCAATCGCAGGCGTTGCCTTATTATTTCTATCCGGCTAAGCAGCGGGATTCAGGTATACTAAAGAGACGGTATCGAGGAGGTGGAAATGTTTTTATTTCTAGATATACGCGACCATTTGCCCGAATCGATGCGAGCAGATGCTTATCCATTCCCATTCCGAAAAGAAGCGTTGGAAACCATCCTCAACGGTGACGAGGTGGTGATTCCTCACCTGATATTAGAACTGCCAATATACCTGACCGAAAACCCGGCGGATAGTTTTCGCTATCAGGCCGCTGGCAGCCTGCTGGCAAGTTCGATCGGGAATCAGGCTTTTGAAAAAGAACAATATATTCTGGCTGCTGATTTGTTTCGGGCCGGTTTGGCGTGCGATCCGGAAAACCTTGATTTGAAAATAGGTTTAGGAAAAGCCAGCATCCGCGCTGGCAACCTGGCGGAGGGGATAGACGCGCTCGGCTGGTTACTCGGTGTTGAACCGGCACAAGAAAATATCTCCCTGGCGATCTTGCTGGCAGACGCTTTAAAATCTACCGGCGCGGATCAAAACGCAGTTGATTTGATTCAGGCGTTTCTCAAGGTATTCCCAGATCATCCGGATCTAAAAGACTTTTACCAATCCAAACTGACCAATACGCCAGTGACAGAAGAAGAAAACATCACAAAACAACCGCCTGATGAGTCTCATCCAGAAGAATCCGCTCAAGAGGCAGACAGCACCCGGGTAATCCGGGCAAAAATTAAGATCATTTCCGGGATCGATACCGGGAAATCACTTACCATTTCAGGGCGGATTACGATTGGCCGGGCTGAGGATAATGTTTTTCGATTAAACGATCGGAAGGTATCCCGCCACCACGCCCTACTGATGGAAACGCCCTATGGATGGGTGCTGGAAGACTTAAAGTCCAGTAACGGCACAACCCTAAACGGCGCGCTGCTCACCGGCCCAACACCCGTCAAATCGGGCGATGTGATTCAGATTGGGGATAATGATTTACAGTTTGTGATGGATCTGCCATTTCATCCTCCGGCAGCCAAAGAATGCCCTCAGTGCGGGAAACCGGTAGGAGCGGAGGTTGCGTTTTGCGTCTCGTGCGGAGCGAGGTTATAGCAAATTCCGCAACCAAACCTGTTCTGTCTCGTATATATGTGTGCGAGGTAACAATGACTGAAAACAATGTGCATTATGAAGAGTTTAAAGTCGAGGGCGAAAAACTGGTCGCTGAAATCAAAAAGCTAATCCAGGAAGGCAACGTTCGGCGCGTGATTGTCAAAAACGAAAAGGGAGAACCCTTACTGGAAATTCCCCTAACGCTTGGGGTGGTGACCGCTATGTTAATTCCAGTCTGGGTCGCGCTCGGGGCTATCGCTGCCCTGGCGGCGAATTTCACGATTGTGGTTGAGCGGGTTGACAATCCCCCACCTGCTGCCTGATCATTTCTCGGGGAGAGCCTGGACAGCCGGGTTTTCCAGTTCGCCTAATCCCTCAATCGTGATCGAAACCAGATCGCCGGCTTCAATAGGTCCAGTTCCGGCCGGCGTTCCGGTTAAGATGATATCACCGGGTTCCAAGGTCATCACCGAAGTAATAAACGCGATTAATTGTTGAACGGTGAATACCATTTCGCGTGTGGAAGCCATCTGCCGTAGTTCGCCGTTCACCCGGCAGTTGATTAACAAATCTGCCGGATCACAGTTCGTATCAATCCAGGGGCCGATGGGACAAAAAGTGTCGAAACCCTTTCCGCGCGTCCACTGCCCGTCTCTTCGCTGAAGATCCCTGGCAGTTACATCGTTGGCGATGGTATAGCCCAGCACAAAATGCTGCGCCTGATCCGCTGAAACCCACCTGGCGCGCCGGCCAATGACAACCGCAAGTTCGGCTTCGTGTTCAACCCGGGCCGACTGCGGCGGGAGCAGAATCGGATCACCCGGCCCGATAATCGCCGAGGGCGGTTTTAAGAACAGTAAAGGTACTTCCGGCACTTCAACCCCGTGCTCCCTCGCGTGTTCAAAATAATTACGGCCAATTCCAATGATTTTTCCAGGCAAAACAGGTGGAAGCAGGCGAACCGCTTCAAGCGGGAATTCCACATCTAACCGGCGAAATTCGCCCAGCGGTGTTCCTTCCAGCCGTCCGACCATTTCCTCATACAGCCATCCATATTGAGGAGGCTCTTTTCCAATCTGAAATCGAACAAAGCGCATGTTTTTTTCCTGTTTTCAAAAAACAAAGTATAATAACGCTGCCGGGCGGATAGCTCAGTTGGTTAGAGCACATCTTTTACACAGATGGGGTCGCAGGTTCGAGTCCTGTTCCGCCCACAGCATACCCCCTTGCGGGGTTTTTTATTATTAAAACCAATCCCTGCGGATAAAGATCACAACCACCAATGCGGACAAGACGGCAACGCCGATCAGAATGTACAGATACGCGCTTTGAAGCCCGTCGGTTGGAAACGCGACATTCATACCGAAATAACTGGTGATGATTGTTGGAATGCTCATAACAATGGTTACCGATGCCAGAAATTTCATCACAACGTTAAGATTATTGGAAATGATCGAAGCAAAGGCATCCATCATTGAGCTGAGAATTGTTCCAGATATGTTCACCATTTCAATCGCCTGCTGGTTTTCGGTGAGCACATCATCCAACAAATCCTCATCATCAGGATACATGCGGAACATCTGACTTCGCTGCAGGCGCTCCATCATTAATTCATTGCCTTTCAATGCAGTGGTGAAATACACCAAACTTTTTTGATACTTCAGCAGCTCAAGGACTTCGTTATTTTTCATGGACAGCTGTAATTTATCTTCCAGCAGTTCGACTGTTTTGTTGATCACCCGCAGATAACTTAAATACTGAATCGCTGTATTCAATAAAATCTTCAGAACAAAACGATTCCGTTTCGCTGTGGATAATCCTTTGATTCGGTTTGAAGCAAAGTCCTGCATGATGTCATTTTGTTTGCGGCAGACCGTGATTAAAAAATCGTCCTTAAGAATAATACCCAACGGGATGGAAATATACGGCACATCAACCTTGGTGCCCTGAAAATATGGAATCCGCAGCAAGATCAGCATGGTGCCGTCATCCTCTTTTTCAACGCGGGAACGCTCATCAAGGTCTAAAGGATATGTCAGAAAGTCTTGAGGAACTCCTAGGTTTAAAATTCGCTCAATTTCATCGGTCGTTGGATCTATCAAATTAATCCAGCAACCTGAAATGACTTCGTTTAAGACAACCAAACCCTGATCGGTTGATTTATAAATTGTCAGCATGGTTCCTCGTCGTTTTTATAAGATGAGGGGCAAAACAATTTTACTGCATCTTTCCGCCAGGATAAGGTGGATATGGTAAAATAAAAAGGCACGGGGATGATCGGCTTCGACGGGGGAGGCTGATCCCGAACTGCAAGCCGAGAGGTGCCGACCTCGTAAAATCAGCACAAACAATTAAGTGCCAACCGCACGAACTACGCTGCTCTTCCCCTCGCTGCATAAGTGAGGTGAATCAGCCGATATCCTTCGGGGTATCCGTCTGCCTGTCTCGCTCCTTGGCCGATGACAGAGCGGGCGTAAGAAAGTCAAGGTGCCGCAGTGACTGCTGCGATCACTGCGAAAGAGGGCTTTCGGGTCCGAGCAGATCGCCAGGCGAAGGTTTCTGCCTTTCTTACCCAGCCAGGCTAAACTAAAGAAGGGACAAGCTTGTAGATGTTCGGCGGTCGAATCTTTCGGACGCGGGTTCGATTCCCGCCATCTCCACTATAACCAGACCCATTGTGGTCTGGTTATTCGATTTTATAACAGATCAACCCCTTTAAATAACTTGATTCTGGAAAACAAAGCGAAACAGGGTGATCTGCGGCCTGACGTAAAGTCTCTAGGATGCTCACATTCGCCTGGGCGTCCAGGGCAGCGTCTGAGACAATCTTCTGGAAAAGCGCCGCATCCACTCCACCCGAGCAAGAAAATGTGACCAGTATGCCACCCGGGTTAAGGAGTTTTATCGCCAGAAGATTGATGTCTTTGTAACCGCGGCTGGCTTTCTCCAGCTGTGCAACGGTTGGAGCAAATTTCGGCGGATCCAGGATAATTAAATCGTACTTTTCCCCTTTATCCCGCATCAATCGTAAATAAGAAAAAACATCACCGCAAACAACATGCGAGCGGCTGATGTCCAGATGATTTAATCTAACGTTTTCCTGAACAGCTAAAACCGCGTCTTCGGATATGTCCACGCTGGTAACTTCATCTGCTCCAGCCTGCAGCGCAGGGACGGTAAAACCTCCCGTATAAGAAAAGCAATTTAACACCCTGCGTTGCGAAACATATTTTTTTATCTTCTCGCGATTCACCCGTTGGTCCAGATAAAAACCGGATTTTTGCCCGGAGAACAGATTGACCTGATATTTTCGGTCGTACTCAGTCAATATCATCTGATCTGCGGGCACTTTCCCTGTGATCGGGCCCGAAGCAATCCCTAACCCTTCTAACCGCCGGATATCGGAATCCGATCGTTCATAGATACCGCTGACATTGTAAACTTCGGTTATCGCTGCAGCGATGTCTGCTTTATTTTGGTCAGCCCAGGTGGTTGAAAGCTGCAGGATCACCGCATCGCCGTAACGATCCGCAATCACCCCCGGCAATCCATCCGCTTCTCCAAACAAGAGGCGCCATGAATTGGTTTCCCTATCAATATCCGCTGCCTTTCGTAACTGGCAGGCTTTAACCACTCTGTCATAAATCCAATCTCGGTCAGGATAGATCTCTTTAGTGTATGTGAGGTTTCTCAGGCAAATGGAAGAATAATGGCTATACGCACTATAAGCCAAAAATTCCCCTTTGCTGTCCCTGACCTCCACTACTTCCCCGTTCTCCGGCTGCCCTTCTAACCTGCTGACCGCGCCGCGAAATATCCACGGATGGCGGTGGTGGACAGAACGCTCTCTGCCGCTCTTCAAATACACAACCTTATTCACGCATCCGCCCCTTCCGCCAATGCTTTCAACTCACTTTCACTGATCGTTTTTATGCCCAGACTTCGAGCTTTCTCCAGTTTAGAACCGGCGTTTTCCCCAACCACCAGGTAACTTGTGCTTTTACTGACACTGTCAGTCACTTTCCCGCCATGAGCCTGAATATAGGCAGTGATGGCTTCCCTCGTAAAGTGCTCCAGCGTACCGGTTACCACAAACGTTAATCCGGCAAGGGTTTGTTTCTTTCCAGTATCCTTTTCTCTCTTTCCTTCCGGCCAAACACCACTTGCCTTAAATTTTTCGAGCAATTCCTGATTATGCGGCCTGCTCAACCAATCCACAACCGCATCCGCTATGTTGGGTCCCACCCCTTCCAGGGACATTAATTCTTCTCGCCCCGCGTAGCGAAAACGATCCATGGATTGAAAATAGGCGGCGAACTGAGCAGCCATGACCTCTCCAACCCCGCGGATACCCAGCGCATTAATAAATCTTTCCAACGGCTGGCTTTTTGACCCCTGAATCGCCTGAATAATATTCTCAGCCTTTTTTTCAGCGAAACCTTCCAGTTTTAGCAAATCCTCCCGGGATAATTGATATAAATCGGCAGCATCTTTCACCAACCCTGCTGCGACCAGCTGTTCAACAATTTTTATCCCAAGACCGTTAATATCCATCGCGCTCTTGCTGACAAAATGTTCCAAATGCCTGATCAACTGCGCCGGGCAGGAAAAATTAACACAAAACCACGCAATCTCTCCCGGCAGATTTTGGACCGGCTCGCGGCAGACCGGGCAATTTTGCGGCGGCTGAAATTCTCGCTCGCTCCCATCCCGGGCTTCAACCACCGGGCCGATAATATACGGGATGACCTCGCCAGCGCGTTTTACCAGCACCCGGTCTCCAATCCGGATATCCTTTTCCCGAATATAGTCAAAGTTGTGCAGCGTTGCCTGCTTGACAACCACACCGCCGATCTCAACCGGATCCAGGACCGCCGTGGGTGTCAACACACCTGTGCGGCCCACGTTAATCTCGATATCCAGCAACCGGGTGGTCACTTCTCTTGCGGGGAATTTAAAAGCAATCGCCCCGCGCGGATCTTTGCCGACCGCGCCCAAATCATTTGCCAGCGCTAAATCGTTGATTTTGATAACAATACCATCCGCTTCGTACGGCAGTTGATTTCTTTTTTCATTCCATCCAGGAAGTGCTGCGATCACCTCGTCAATTGTCCCATAAACGCGAACATCGCCAGAAACCGGGAATCCCAGGGACTTTAGATAATCAAGAATTCCCTTCTGGGTTTCAGGAACACCTTCAGAAGCAGCCACAATCTGATAGGTTAGCAGCGTTAAAGGCCTGGAAGCGGTCAGGGCTGGATCTAACTGACGAAGCGAACCTGCCGCTGTATTGCGCGGATTTAAGTAAGTTTTTTCACCATTTTCCAGCAACCGTTGGTTTAACCGGTCAAAATCCTTGTTGGTAATAAAGACTTCACCTCTGACGAATAAATCTACTGGGGGTTTGGGGCCCTGCGCATCCACAGGAATTTTTAAAGGAATCGAACGGATGGTTCGCAGATTCGCGCTGATATCTTCCCCAACTTCGCCATCGCCGCGGGTTGCTCCACCCGCGAAAACGCCGTTCTGATAACGCAGGACGACCGTCAGGCCATCGATTTTTGGTTCAATGACAAAGTCCGTTTGCGCGATTCTCGCATCCAGCTTTAGAAGCCGTTCGTACCACGCCCGAATATCCTCCGGGCTAAACGCGTTGGACAGGCTTAGAATCGAGGCTGGATGTTGAACTTTCGCGAATTTTTCCTGAGGTGCGGATCCAACCCGCTGCGCAGGTGAATCCGCCCGGATCCACTCCGGGTGCCTGCTCTCGATTTCCCGCAACTTTTTTAGCAGTTGATCGTATTCATAATCACTGATAACAGGTGAATCCAGCACATGGTAACGATAGGAATGATAATTTAATTCATCACAAAGCCGGTCATATTCGAGGCGCAGATCTGTTGAGTTCATATTACCCTTCCTTAAGCGTGATTATAGCAGTGATGTCAGCATGTGAAATGTCGCAAAAAAGCTGCCTTTCAACCATTTGCCAGTCCACCACCTTTTTGCTACACTGTAAGCATCGGAGGATGCTATGAAAATTGTCGTCAATATCATCGCCTCAATATTAATATTCTTCGGGGTGCTGTTCATCTGGGGAGCATTTAGCCCGAATGGATCCACTGGTTGGATTCCTGTGGGTCTGATCTCTGTGGCAATCGGACTGGCATTAATTTTCTTTATCAACCGGAAAAAATCTGCTCCGGGCGATCAAAATGTGGTGGTCAAAATTGACTTACCGGGTAATATGACCATGGAATCGATGAAATGCCGATCCTGCGGGGGCGTGTTATCAGCCGAGAATATTACTTTATCCAACGGCGCACCAATCGTCACCTGTCCGTACTGCAAAACAACGTACCAGATCACCGAAGAACCGAAGTGGTGATTGGCTTCCCGATTACTGTTTGGAGGGAGAACCATGAAAATTTTACGCCTGGCGAGCGTCTTTCTTATCCTTCTTGCCCTCGGCGCGTCCGCGAGCCCGGTTGCGGCGGCGGATTATTATTTTCAAGTGGAAAGCATGGAGATGATCGTATTTGTCAACCAGAATGGGACAATTACGATTGAGTATGATTATGTTTTCTTGAATGACCCGGGGGCCGGACCAATTGATTACGTGGATATTGGCCTTCCGAACAGCAATTATGATTTTAATTACATCAAAGCCGATGTTGATGGAAAACCGATAACCAATATTGAAAAGTCGCCCTATGTCAATCCGGGCATCGCTCTGGGACTGGGATCGAATTCCATCCGCCCGGGGCAGCGCGGAAATGTGCATGTCACCATCGCCAACATTTCCGGTGTTCTGTATTCGGGCACTGCCAGCGAGAGTGAACCGTACGCGAGCTTTCAAATCGCCACCAATTATTTTGGCTCGGAATTTGTCAAAGGTTCCACGAGGGTTAAAGTCAGTCTGGTCTTGCCCGCTGGCATGACCGATCAGGAACCGCGTTACTATCCCCCTCAGGGCTGGCCAGAAGCCGACCAGCCGACTGAATCTGGATTCGATCAAGACGGCAGGGTGTATTTCACCTGGGAAACGCAAAAGGGGTCAGCCTCGCGCGCTTACATATTTGGAGCGGCATTTCCAGCCCGACTTGTTCCTTCCACTGCCGTTGCATCAGAACAGCCCCGCCCGGCTTCTCAACCGAGCATTCAGATTTCAGAAGACGGATTGTTCGGCTTTCTTTGCACGGGTGGCTTTTTGCTGTTCTTTATCGTGGCTATCTTTGGTTCCATCAGCGCGGCCAAGAAGCGCAAACTGCAGTACCTGCCGCCAAAAATCGCGATAGAAGGTCACGGCGTCAAACGCGGTTTGACGGCGATCGAAGCAGCCGTTCTAAAAGAACTTCCGCTGGACAAAGTCATGACCATGACGCTCTTTTCTGTGGTCAAGAAAGGCGCTGCCAGCGTGGTCAGCAAAGATCCCCTGACCATTCAGGTCGAATCGCCGCTGCCCGAAGGGTTGTATCCGTACGAGCAGGATTTTCTGCGCGCCTTCCAGGAACCGAACCCGGCTGGTAGAAAACGTCTGCTGCAGACCATGATGGTTGGCCTGGTGAAAAGCGTTACCGAAAAAATGAAAGGATTCAGCAGAAAGGAAACCATCGCTTATTACGATGCGATTATGGAACGCGCCTGGCAGCAGGTCGAAGCGGCTGGCACGCCAGAGGTTAAAAGCCAGGTCTATGACGAAGTCATGGGCTGGACACTGCTGGATCGAGATTTTGACACTCGCACTTCCAGAACCTTTGGCAGCGGACCGGTGATCGTCCCGCAGTGGTGGGGGCGCTTCGATCCCAGCCTGCGCCCCGCGGCCAGCAACGCGGGAGCGTCCCTTGGAACGGGAAGCGGCGGCGGCAGGACGATTAATATCAATCTGCCCACTCTGCCAGGCGCTGACTTCGCGGCATCCATGGCAAATTCAATTCAAAACTTTAGCAGCAACGTGATCGGCGATCTGACCGGTTTCACTGGCGCGGTTACAAACGTGACCAATCCTCCCCCACCTCCCTCCAGCTCCAGGTCTGGCTGGCGTGGAGGCGGCGGCGGTTCCTGCGCCTGCGCGTGCGCCTGCGCGGGCTGTGCCTGTGCCTGCGCCGGAGGCGGTAGATAAACATGGATCTCCTCGCCCGATTGAAAAAACCTTCAGGCGAAACTTCCTCCACTTTCACGCCTGGTGTGTATCATTTTGACCGCCAGCGTGAGAACGGAGACCGGGCACGAGTTCATCTGCGGGTCAACCCCGATCTAAGCGGCGCGCTGCTGATCAACGCTGCCAGGGTATTTGCGCTGAATCCCAGCGCGGCATTAATGTCATTTCTCGCGTTAAATAACCATTCGGCAAATTCGGGAAAGGCAGTTTTCAGACAATATTTTCAGGGAATGGTTGAGGATTTCGAATCAACCTATAACAATCACTGTCAGCAGCTGGATCAGTTGATCTTTTCAGACGGAAGCTGCCCAATCTGCGATTTTGATCTCGAGGTGAAAACACCGTTTTCTGCCAGCCTGACCGCGCCTTACCGCATGGATCTCGCCCTGACCTACCGCTGCAACAATGATTGCAGCCATTGCTACAACGCGCGGCCCCGAAATTTTCCAGAGCTGAATGAAGCGGATTGGCACACCATCATTGATCGATGCTGGAAAGAGGGCATTCCTCACCTGGTTTTTACCGGCGGAGAGCCAACTTTACGCAACGACCTGACCAACCTAATCCGCCACGCTGAAAAAAACGGGCAAATCACCGGGATCAACACCAACGGCCGCCGGCTTGCAGATAAACGTTATGTTGAAGAATTAAAAGCCGCCGGTTTAGATCATATCCAGATTACCCTCGAATCCCACCGATCTGAAATTCACGACCACATGGTCCAGGCAAAGAACGCCTGGGAGGAAACCACCGAGGGGATCCGCAACGCGGTCGCATCCGGGCTTTTCATCATGACCAACACCACCCTGCTGCGGTCGAATGCGCCTTATTTGGAAGATATGCTTCACTTTCTGGGAAGTTTGGGTGTGCCAACCATTGGCTTAAACGCGCTGATTTACTCGGGAAAAGGCGCGGCATCCGACGCTGGACTGTCCGAAACCGAACTTCACCCCTTGCTGGATATCGCCCGCGAAATAACTGGCCGATACGGTCAAAAATTGATCTGGTACACACCCACACAATACTGCCATTTTGACCCGGTTGAGGCGGGTTTTGGTGTGAAGGGATGCACAGCGGCATACACCAACATGTGTGTCGAGCCCAACGGGCAGGTCATCCCATGCCAGTCTTATTACCAACCGCTTGGGCAAATTCTTATAGACCCCTGGGAAAAAATCTGGAACGCGCCGCTGGCTCAATCCATTCGAAATCGGGAATATGCCGCGGATGAATGTAAACACTGCGCCATTTTTGATGTTTGCGGGGGCGGATGTCCGCTGGCGAGAGATCATTTTTCCCCGCAAGCCGTAATGGAAAAAAGCTGGTGTTGATTACGGGAGGAACCCATGAAATCATGGATCACTAACATTTTTAACAAATTATTCCCGCCTGTTTACCGCCTGCCGCCTGGAATCTATCAGGCGACCTGGAATATTCAGGAAAAACCCGTGCGCGCACATTTGAGAATACATCCAGATGGGAACGGCACGCTGGTCTTAAATGCCAGGGTTATCTTACATTTAAACCAGACAGCCGCAGAATTCGCTTATTACATGTGCGAAACCAACCCGCGTGAAGCGGTTGAAACAACGATTGCCCGGCGGTACCGCGTCTCTGCGGCTCAGGCGCGGACGGATTTTGAAGATTTTAAGGCACGAATTGACACGCTTTTAACTACGGAAGACCTGGACCCTGAAATTAACCTGGGGCTGGAACGCAGAGAAATTCACTCCGCGGGCTCTCCCCTGCGGGCGGATTGCGCCCTGACTTACCGAACCTCCATAAATCTCCCCGGCCGTTCTCTGGCTGATCGGGTAAAACGCGAATTAACCACCGCCGAATGGCAAACCATCCTGGAAAAATGCTGGCAGGCGGGCATCGTTCACATTGTTTTTACCGGGGGAGAGCCGACAACCCGTCCGGATTTACCGGAATTGATTGGGATCGCCCAGGCCATTGGCCAGGTGACTGGAGTAATTACCGACGGCAGCCGCATATCAGAAACCCGTTACTTACACTCCCTCCTGGAGAAGGGTCTGGATCACCTGATGATCATCCTGCAGGACGAGGAAGAACAGGCCTGGGAGGCAGTTCGGGATGCACTGGCAGAGGACATCCATCTGACCGTTCACCTGACCGTACTTCGCGGCAGCCTTCAAAGGACGAAAGGCGCGATCCAGAAACTGCTGGATCTGGGCGTAAACGAATTTTCATTAAGCGCCGCAGACGCCGCCGCTCAGCCGGAATTGCGGGAAGCCGCAGACCTGATTGCCGCGCGCGGCGGCCACCTGGTCTGGAATTTACCGGTTCCTTACTCCGACCAGAACCCAGTCGCGCTGGAGGAGGGCGATGAGTATCCACGGGGAGCCGGGAAAGCGTGGATTTATATAGAGCCCGATGGAGACGTGCTGCCTGGACAGGACATTCTAAAGCCGTGCGGTAATCTGCTGACGGATGAATGGGACGCCATCGCGGCCGTCTTAAAAAATGTCGACGAGTCTTGATCTCGAGTTTTGGCACAGCCGATACCTTGAACAGGCTGGCTGGAGCGAACAGGTCCGCGCGCGCCTTTTAGATAGGATGGGTTTTCGTTCAGGTTCTGTGCTGGAAGTCGGCTGCGGTACCGGGGCGGTCATGACCTCTATTCGCACCGCCCACCCAGATAGCCCGGTATTCGGGATTGATCTGGCGTTCAGCAGTTTACTTTTTCATCAGCAAAAAACGCGGGAGGGATCTCAGCGGCTGATCTGCGCGGATGGATACGCACTGCCGCTGCCGGATCGCGTTTTCGATCTGGTGTACTGCCATTATCTTCTCCTCTGGGTCAGGAGAATGGAACCGCTGATCGGGGAAATGATCCGGGTGCTAAAACCCGGCGGCATTCTGGCCGTCTTTGCCGAACCGGATTATCAAGCGCGGATCGATTTCCCGCCCGCGGCAGTTGAGCGGGGCAAATTGCAAAATGAATCCTTGATCCAGCAAGGCGCGCGGCTGGATACCGGACGGCGGATTGGCCCGTTAATCATCCAGGCGGGATTGAAAGAAGTGATTTACGGCGTGATGGGCGGTGAATGGACAGGCAATCAAGTCTCGAATTTAATCGAGAGAAAGGTTCTTGAGGATGATCTTAACCGGCTGGCAGCAGGTGCCCCACCTGGGAACTTCGCCACACCGGAATGGATGTTTATCCCCACTTTTTATGCCGCCGGGAAAAAAAGCCTAGAATTTTAAGATTTCTCGCTTGCGCAATCAGCCTGGATGGAATATAATGCTGAATTGTTCGGGGCGTGGCGCAGTCCGGCTAGCGCGCTTGCATGGGGTGCAAGAGGTCGGAGGTTCAAATCCTCTCGCCCCGACCTAAGACAACTTACAACAAAAAAACAATAGGACAAAGAGGTCTTAGGTTGACTTCGGGAGGATTCCAATGTCAACCAAAGGCCTCTTACTTTCTCAGACAATCGAAGGCTTTCTCATCGCCCGCCGCGCCGACGGCTACAGTCCCCAAACCATTGATCAGTACCGCTGGGCACTCAGTATGCTGAGACAGGTCGTGGATAAGCCGCTCCGCCAGGTCACCGTAGACGACCTCCGCCGTTTTATGGCATCGGTTCAAGAAAACCCCCGTCTATCCCGCACCTCTGTATTTCATGTATGGAAAGCACTGCGGGCTTTCTACAAGTGGACCGCATCAGAAGGTCTTTCAGACCGCCCTGATAAACTCCTGACCAAACCTCGCTTTGCCTACCGCCAAATCCAGCCACTTTCAGAAGCCGAAATAAAAGCCCTGCTCAAGGCGATTGACCGCACCGCACCATCCCGGGGAAAACGCGAACCGTTTACCATGCCTCGTTCTACAGCTCACCGAGACCGCGCCATTATCATACTTCTGCTCGACACCGGTCTCCGTGCTTCAGAATTGTGCCGCCTGACAATCGCTGATATTGATATACAGAACGCCGCCCTTACTGTACGGCCATTTCTGTCAGGCATCAAATCCAGACCGCGGATTGTTCCCATAGGCCAAGCTGCCAAAAAGAACCTCTGGCGTTATCTGACCGCCCGGGATACTGAGTACCCGGGGGATGAATTATTTACCAGTCGCGCAGGACATCCGCTGGATAAAAACACCCTCCGCAAATTGCTAAACCGTATCGGCAACCGCGCCGGCATCCCGAACGTTCATCCCCATCGTTTCCGTCATACTTTTGCTATCCAATACCTGCGCAACGGCGGCGATGTCTTCACCCTCCAGCGCATTCTTGGCCACACCACACTGAATATGGTGCAAAACTACCTGGCACTGGCTGATCTCGATACACAGTCTGCTCACCGCAGGGCAAGCCCTGCCGATTGCTGGAAATTATAAGTTCCAATCAAGCAATTGACCCGCCTTCAGACTGTCTGCCGCTCGCAGTGCAAGCGCCGCAAGTGCCACGTTGCTACCTGGATTAATCGCAAAATTCACGGTCGCGGATGTGTCAGGGCTGATTCTGTAAGCGGAGACGTGATGATTATTATCGTTATAAATTTGCGTACCCGTGGTCACGCTAAACGATGTGACGTCATACTGCGCTCCCATCGTCGCCAGAACCCAGTCAGATTCGATCAGATTACTGATCGTTACACCAATCGCCTCAGTAGAAGTAGATTGATTGGTATTTGTTCCAACCACACCCGCGCCTAAAAGCACATCCTGAAGCGCGCAGGCGACAACCCTGTATCCCCCGTTCTGGTTGAGCACCAAAGAATTTGTTCCCAGAGGAGCATTCAGCAGCAGCCAGATCGCAGCATAGCGCGTCGCTGCTGTAGTATTTTCAACAATTTTTGATAGCGACACACCTCCGTAAGTGATCGCTGTTGGTTTGGTCAAATTTGCCCCGGAGACAAATACAACCACTGCCCGATCCACCCCGGAGGTCGTCAATGAGACGGATGTACCGGTCGTGTTCACAGTGGATACAATCGAGATCGGCATCATCCCTCCTGAAAGATCAAAAACAGCTCCAGCCCCTTCGCATTCGTGCCCGCCGCGGTTACATCAACCCGAATGCGTTCACCGGTTTGCAGTGTCGCGTACACCGGATTTACCGCTGATCGAGTTGACGCTGAATATGACGTGTACGCATTCGCATCAATAGAAATCGCCGTCGACAGCAAATTTTGAGCCTGCAGCAGACTGTAAAGCTGAATCGTCGGAGCCCCTGAAGTGCTTGGCGTATGAAGCCCGGCTTCTGCGGACAGCAGTTTCCAGTTATTCGCCCACTTTGGAATCGTAAATTGAGTCACACCATTCTTAACAACCAGACCAATATCGTATGGCACGCAGATCACAGACAACCGTCGTCCCAGCAAATACCGGTCATCGCTCACCTTATCTGCGGAGATCGTCGAAACCTGCGCATTGACGCGTACCAGCGCCAATCCAATCTCCCAGACAGATGTTGACTGCGTTAGCGTCGGAGCGGTCGGATTCGCAGCCGGCGTGCCGGTGAGAACAGCAAGGTCAATTACTTTATTAATCCATGAAAGCCGCAAAATCACTCGATCGATTCTCGGATTTGTCGGATCAGCCGCCCCGATCTGGAGAACCTCTTCACTGGATGACATAAAGTAGTGCCCCTTAATCCAGGCCGCGCCGGATTTAACTTTCACCTGCATACCGGTCGAATCCGCATAAACCAGCAGATTCTCACCGGTTCCCGGAATTACCCCCGATTTTAACCAGTTCTGCGCCATCGCGCTCCACTGCGACTGCATCACAACCGAATCATCAAACGGATATGAAATTTTCGTCATTTCACCGCCTCCAAAAACCGCAAGCGATCATTCATATTCTTCATCGCATCAAACGTCCCGGCCGTTCTCTGCCGGTTCGAAATCGTCAAAACCTCTCCAATACTGTCAACCAGTAAATTCATTGATTCGATCGTTTCCTCGTACATAACCCCTTTGTAGATTACACGAATCTGATCGCCAAGAGATACCTCATCCAGAGTTGCCAGTCCGCTAAACGATATGTTCGCCTCCGAAATATACGCCAGTTGCGACTCCGCTGTTCTCAACAACTCATCCGTGTTGCTTACATCCCGCTGATCCAGAAAACCCTCCCGCTTCCCCCAAAATGCAATACTTTCTGCGCGACCGACCTCCGTAATCACTCGCGCAGCTCCGTCTCCGCTGCCGCCCACAAAAAAATAGTTTGCATCTGGCGCAGACCGAACACACTCAAAACTCAGCAAATTTTGCAGGTCAGCAGACAGGGTATACTCAGTATGCCGGGGGGCCAGAACCCGAAACGTCATCTCCGACATGGACAGACCAAAATTTTCAATCGCCGCCAAGCCTTCAATACATTTAAACAGCGAAACGAATCGTGCGCGTGTTTCAAGCGAAACGCCTCTCCCGTAATCCGTTCCCATCATCAGCCCCGCGATCTGGCGTGAAGCGATCGCATCTGGCCCGGCGTGAGCAGCAACATACGTGTGAATCACACTCTCCAGCGGCCCAGAAACAACATGATGACTCGATGCCGTATACGGTGGTCCACCCGGCACCGGAGTGATCAACCGGGTCTCAAGCAGAGCCAGATCATCCTTCCCTGTCACTGTAAAAGAACTCATAAAACCATCCCAGATTTCCGTAACTGCGGTAATCGGCCCGCTGATCACTGTTTTATCCCCGCGGCAAATCCGCAGCCGTTTTCCCCTCAAATCAATTTCTGAAATATCAGATAGTATTACCTTGTACGTACCCGGCGCGCGCCAGCGTAATACCGCGGAAATCGACTCAAAATCGACCTGCCCGAGACGAACGCCCTCCATCGTTTCAACATAAATCGTGTAGTCCATTAGATCGTCCAATAACACCTGACAAATTCAAAATACACTTTGCTCGCAGCGCTCACACCGTTGGCGGCGATTGTAACCACATTTTCTCCCGGGACAAATGAGAAAAGTTTACTGTTCGATGACAGTAACTGAAACGCATTCTCACCGTTAATGATTGCTGAGTACCGACCGGGGCGAGTATCAATCACAAGAACATCCCCCGTGTTCATCGTCAAATTTGGAAATTCAAAAAACACCTCATTATTCCGGTTAACCTTTAAATACGTTGCCGGTCCTGTAACAGTGAAAACCGGGAAACTATCCAGATCGCCCGAATTTTGAATGACTAAATTCCCGTTAAGCACACCGCTGGAAATATGCAGCGGGAAAAATTGCGGCTGAAAAAAAGGCACTGGTTCGGAAAGCTGCACCTGATACGTTTCCGAGTCAGTTGCCTGCCAGAACGGATTCAACGCGCGCAATCGCAAAACCGCCTTCATCCATCCCCGGTTGTATGAAGCACTCCCCTCCAACCCACCCGTATAACGGCAGGCCAGTTGCCGGCGTTCCCCACTGTCCGATACATAAACCAGCGTCCCGTCTCCGTTTAGCGGATTCCAGTACCTGGCGCACAATCGCATCACATTTTCCAGCGATGACGCCCGAATCAAAAGCGGCAAACTGAGATCCCGCGCGTTTACCCCGATGCCCAGTAAATGCGTGTACGCACTTGTTCGGATCTCTCTTCGATCAAATGTCGGGAGCAAATGTCCGCTAATCTCATCAAGCACATAAAACGGAGCTGAATCCAACCGGGTCTCCTCACCCGATGCTGAGTGCCACTCAAATCTAGCCATACAGCCACTCCACTTCTTTCATTGCCCGAAGAAACTGATCCGCATTGAGAGAAGTATCGCGAAATCCCAGTGATACATTCTGAATCACCAGGCCGGCCTTTCCGCCGTCCTGTAGAGATCCTGCCGTGCGCTGAACCGGAGATAGCGACAGTCGCTCTGAAAATTCTGGAAGTTGGGCTCGCGTCAGCTCGCGCATAGCTGACGAAATCCCGCGCAGCCCGAGTTCCAACGGTGTTGGGCTGCCTGGCGTCAACCAATCGGGGAGTTTCAAATTACGAATTTTATTCGCCAGGTCATTGAAGAAATCAACCACCCGTTTCACCCAGTCCCCCAGTGTCTTTAACGCAGGCGACAGTTTTTCATCAAACCAGCTAACCAGATCTCGAATCAACGGCAAAATGGTTTCATTCCAAAATTTCCCCAGTGCATTAAACACCGGCTGCAGCTTCTCGCCCACCCAGGAAATAACATCTTGAATCGCAGGAATCAAAACATTCTGCAGCAGCCCGGCCATGACTTCCAGTGCAAGATTGACCACTGCGGAAATCACATTCCCAATCGCCTGAAAGACCGGAAAAACATAGTTATTCAAAACCCCCCAGACCACCATCAACGCGGGTTGCAAAACATTGACCCACAAATCGGCCAAACCCTGAAACGCAGCCATAAACGCTTCACCTACAAACGTGCCAATCTCCACAAAAATGGGGAAAATTGAATTTAAAAGAAACTCCCACACCGCCTGAAATGCCGGCAGCAGCGTGGTCGACCACAGCTCAGCTAAATTAGAAACCGCGCTGCCAATTACCACAGATAACAGCTCCCCAATCTTCTCAAATACCGGGACCAGATTGGTCTGAAACCACTCCCATCCCGCCGTCAGCGCTGGCAGCAGCGTGTTATTCCAGAAATCGGTCAATGCCTGAATCGCAATAGGAATTTTTTCTTCCAGCCAGGTTCTTACCGTGTCAAAAACCGGCTGCAGCTTCTTCCAAACCTCGGTCAAAGAATCCCGTATTCCAAGAAAATTACTGTCCCAGGCTTCGTACAGAAGATACGCAACCGCTGCGATCGCTGCCACTACAGCCAAAATGGGCGCTGCTGCTGTGATTGCCGCCGCAATCGCCGGAATAACGGTCGTATAAACAAATGCCGCAATAGCCGCCCCGATAGCTGCCAGTGCCGCCACTACAACCCCCTGATTTTCCTGTAACCAGCCAAATACACCCTGAAACCATTCCACCACCTTCGGAAAACTATCCACGACAGTCATGGCAAATGCTCCAATCTTCTCCGCAATTGCCGCAATCGCCGCCTGAACCGCCGGATCCGCCAGTTTTTCCGTCAGCATCCCCGCAAAGGATGACAGTGCCGGCAGCACCGCGCCGCCAATTGATTCAGCGATATTTCCCAGCTTCGTTTTCAAAATCGTCAGACTGCCCGCCAGCGTTTTCCCGGCGGCTTCCGCGCTTCCCCCAAACTCCCGGTTCAGCTCTTCAAGGATCAGCCGTTGTGCCCCCAAAACATCACCGGTTCTGACCAAATTCTCAATCATTTTCTTCTGATCTTCTGAAAAGTTCACCCCGACTCTTCGCAGCGCACCAACTCCTTCGACCGGGTCCTGCAGCGCTTTCCCAAGTTGAATCGCGCTCGAAGATAAATCCTGCCCCAGCGCCTGACTCATATCCAGTACCACCCTGGTCGCATCCGGAAAAACATCTTTACCGATCTTTGTAAACGTGAGCAGCAGCGATTGCGCACTGATAATCGCCTCATCTTCAAACGGCGTCATCGTACTCAACTTATCCGCCAGCTGATTAACCTGCTCCGCCGTGACCCCCGCAGCCTGTCCCGTCGATTTCAAAACCGCCTGCAGTTGAGCCTGCACTTTCTCCGCATCCATCGCCGAGCGAATGCTAACACCCAGTGCAGCGCCGAATGCCGTAATGCCTGCTGCCGCGCTGATCAGCAAAACATCCGTAATTGCTCCGCCCAAATTGGCAAGACCAGAAAACGAACGTGAAACCTCGCCCTCAATTAAACCCAGCGCCTGGTGGATACCATCCATTGCCGGTTTCGTTTCAGCATCAATTACAACAGCGAGTTCTGCGGCTCTAATCATCGTTTACCCTTCATCTGTGCGCGCTCAGCGCTCAACTCCGCATTTTCACAGGTAATCGCCAGATCCATCCAGATCACAGGGCGTGTCAGTAATTCCCACGGCGGCACCCCCAGATACCTCGCCGCCCGAATCAGCCGGTACCAATCAGGTACAGCGCCAATTTCCCCGCCGGAGACCAGCCACCGTTTCAATCCCCGGCGTTCATCGCGTTTGGGCGCATATCCTCCGCAATCTTAGCAAATACCGACAGCATAAACGACAACGGCAACTTGGCCGTGTGCACCTCATCCAGCGGAAACATACTGCCATCATCATCTACCAGAGACCACCGCACCACCAGCATACTCAGTATCCGGGAAAGCGTTCCGGCTGGCCGTTGGTCCGCACGACTGATTTCACTTTCAATTTCCGGTGTATACGCCTGAACCCGATATTCCACCTCCAGCGGTTCAGCGGCACCAACATCCACCGCAAGAATCCTGGTCTGTTTCGTCAGATCGCTTAACTTAATCGACATACAACAATCTCCTAAAGGGTCTGGACATCGGCAATAACATCAATCTGGAACGCCTTCCCCCAGGTAGCGTCATGCACCATTGCCAGCGTGTATTCAACCAGATACAAACCATCCTCATCCGAAAACTCGCCGACCTCAGTAATCTGACCGGGAAAGTCAATCTGGAGGGTGTATTTGTAAGTGCTGGCAATGATCGCACCCTCGGCCAGGACACGGAACCACTTGGTCGCGCCGTTGCGCATGGTCGTAATCAAACCCAATCCGATACTATCCGTAGCCAGACTCAATTTCGCCTCCAGTTTCGGCTCGCTCTCAATCAATACCGGAGATTGCCCGATTGGCCAGGCAAGCGTGTTTTTATCCGTCAATGACCAGCTCAGCGAAAAGCCGCGCGGCGTCACCTGGGCAGAATCCAGGTCAGCTTGCGAATCAGCCATAAAAAGCTTCAAATGAGCCGGAAGTACCGGGCGCGGCAACATACTGCTCACCGTACCGGTTAACGTAATGTTCGGCTCCAGAGATTGTCCAATCGCCGAGCCCGACAGCGTCACTTCATTGCGGTTAAAAGTAAACTCCAATCCGCTCACCTTTACCCCGGCTGCGCGCCAGGCGCTGTTCGCATCGCCCTGCTCAACCGTAAACGTATTCCCGGCATCCTCTGCGCTGGTGTTGCTGGTAAACGTCCATTGGTACGCCGACGTACTTCCCTGCTGAACCGGCGTTGGCTGGCTAAGCAACGATGACAAAAGATACAGAATCTCGTTATACGTCAGCTTCCCCTCAATACTGGCCTCGCTCCACTCCTTATTAACCACCGCAAAACTTGGATACTTGTTGCCAAGCGCACGAAACGCCTCCCCTTCTGTCTTTACTGCCGGAACAATACTGGTTGCCAGCAGTTTCTTCCCGGCCGCCACCGGCGTTCCCGGCGTGGTCTCAATGCCAATTTGCACAGTCTGAAAGATAGATGCTTTCTCTCCCATTTCTCACCTCACTGAGTAAAAAGACGAAATTCCAAGACGATCGCTTTGTAGCCTTCCGGGTCGCTCATCCTGGTCTGACGCTCAAAAACAACACCAATTACCCCTGTACCACTGGCTTTGTGCAAAACAGCGCGGATGCGGTCAGCAATGCTCTCGATGCTGGAATATTTATTCTGATTCGACCAGACCGCGATCTGCCACAACTCATTATCCATAATCCGGTCCTGCGACCAGTTCCCCACCTGCTGGCTGGATACAAACGTCATAATCGCCAGCGGATACTGAGTACCTAAAGGCGCATTATCCACAAACACGCGCCCGCCAAGCGCGGCAGCCAGCTGCGCGTCTGTGGTCAACTGCGTGTAAAGCCAGCGGTCAGCGTTGAGCAGGGTCATTTCAATCGTTCCTCCAGCCTGCGGCAACCCTCGATAAACGCCGGCCCAACCTTTTCCGCCGCTGGGCGCATGTACGGCTGTGCCCGCTGCTTCCGCGTGCCGTACTCAACAAAGATTGCATAATCTGTGTGTGGCGCAATGATGGCTTTGGTCTGCAAAGGAAACTCACTTGTAATCGAGTTTTTGAGTTTCCCTGTGTCAACAGGTACAACCGCTTTTGCGTTCGCCTCCACATCAAACGCCGCCTTGCGCACAATTGCACCGACCGCATCGGAAAGCCGTTCCGCAATTCGCGGCAAGCGGTTGTACCGGATCACGACTCTCGCAGCCATCATAACCCCTGCATGAACATCTTACCGTCGTACACAAGTGCTGACCAGCCAGCTGCGTGTTTCACCCAGACCCGGTTGGCACCTTCGACTTTGATAGCCTCAACAGTCACTTCCGAACCTTGCCGCAGTTCCCCAACCCGGGCAAATGATACAGCAGGCCCAGATCGAATATTCAAAACCTGCCCGATCACCCGTAATCGAATTGGGCTCATTGGCTGAGAACAGACTGGCGGCGGTGGTTCTGTCGGTTGTCCCGTGTTTCCCTGGTTGTAGCGCGCCATTAGATCATCCACCGTGCCGTTAAACCGGTTCAAATCAATCTGAGCGCTGGAAACACCGTATTTTCTCCCCTCACCCCGGTCAGTGTACTGCCAGAAAAGCCAGTCCCTCCACGGCGCGGGAATCGCGGGTTCACTGACGTTATAGTGCGCAATCCAGAGCAAATGTTTTTCCCAGGTTACACTGTTGCGCCCAAACTCGCGCCAGTACCCCGGTGACGTATACAGAATACAGACAGCGTTTGTCAAATCCCCAACAGTATCGACAAACAAGCGGGCATTAGCAATCGCATTTAATTGCGGTGGAACGTTTCGACGTTCTTCATAATCCAGCACCGGCTCAATATCTGGAGGATAATCCAGCACCAGCCTGCCGAAATAACGTGCCTGCCGCATCGCTGGAACGCTCCAGTCCAGATAATGATACATCCCAACCAACAACCCGGCATCCTTCGCACATTGGTAATTTCGCACAAACCGCTTGTCCGTCCATTCCGCCTGAGACGCCTTCAAAAAAACAAACGCCGCGCCAGCCTCACGCATCTGAAAAAAATCTACCTCACCCTGCCAGTGACTTACATCACATCCATAAGCATGGTTCATTTCACCACCTGCAAAATCTGCGTCACCAGCCAGATCAGTACCGTGCTGCCCAAAATCCCCCCAAGCCATGCCATCAACTTATTGGCATGATCGAGCCGGCTGACAATCTGATTCAACATCTCCAGACGTTTATCATGTTCCTCAAGTTTACGACACACCGTATCAATTCGGCTTTCCATAAGTGGATGCGCTCCTGCTTCATGGTTTTCAAGAGATCGAACACGCTCTTCCACAGCCCGCAGCATCTGCTTAATCTCGCTCACATCTCGCGCCACCTGATCCAAACGCGCAGTCAGATCAGAAATCTGCCGCTGCAGTGAAAAGTTTGAAACACGCTCCTCAGATGCCGGCATGCCTATCCTCTCATCACACTCCGTGCCGCATCGTAGATACCGCTGGCAACCAGTCCAAGCGCCAGGCCATAGACCACCGCGCTGAACCAGGCAGAAAATCCCTCCAGCGGCTGCTGGCTAAACTGGTACAGCACCCCCAGCACCACGCCAATCAGCATACTGAGTACCATCAGGGGTTTTCCGGATACCCCCAATCGTTTGGACCATTCCACCAGCCCAATCACCACAAAAATGAGCGGAACCCCTGCCACAAGTGCATCACTGAAGTCCATAATTCACCTCATGCTTTCATTACCAAAACCCGCAGCGCCGTTTTCTCGCTGCGGTCAAGAATTGCTTTTACCTCGTACTGAGTACCGCTGATTTGCAAACGGTCATCCTGCTGTAACTCAGTATCGTGGGGGAGCGTCACAATGTATTCTCCGTAGGCTGTCATCGCGCCGCCCTGCATGGCCTCTCCAGCACGTTGGCTTGGCGCAATGCGCCCTTTTACCGTCGTAATCGTCTGCCACGCTTTGCTCCAGCCACCTGCGCCGTCCGAAGTCCGCACTACCCGCTGAATATACACCGTGTCCGGCAGCAGCCTGTTTTGCTCCGCCCGAATCGTTGCCAGATCAGAAGATGTCATTTCTCACCTGCTGTGCCGTAATAATCCGCTGATGTTTGCGGTAATGTTCCGCCAGCGCGCGCAGCGCCTGCTGCTTCTGGCTGCGCTTCATGTTCGTTCCGTCGGCGTCAACATCAAATTCCAGCGCCGCCTTACCGACCCACATTTCCAGCAAATCCGCCGCCGCGCCGTATGGGTCATACACCTTGCCGCTCACCAGCACAGTCGGTTGATCAGCCGCAAACGACCATCGTCCATGCAGCGCGTCGGCACTGGCCGGCGTCAGCTGAGAATGAGCCCCATCATACAGCCCAGCATCCGCCTCCCAGTACTGCTCCTCGCTGTACCAGTCGCGGTATTGAATACTCCCGCCGATGACTGTGTTCAGTGGTTTCAGCGGCAGACCGCGGTACTCCCAGCGGTAAAAATCTAGCGATCGCTCAATCTGATCATCACTGAACGTCTGTTCTGCGCCCGCCGGATCGCCGATAAGGTCTCTCACCAGGCTGATCAACTCTGCCATGCTCGCTCGCGCCATTTGCCACCTCACGGATCAATCCCTGCGCTTTATACCAGGCATCGATTTCCCCTTCCGTTGCCAGCCGCCCGCTGCCGGGTATCGGCCAATGATCCGGAATGGAATGAACTGCGCCTTTTAAATTCACAATGAATTTAGCCATCGGGTTATCTCCGGGCGCGGCAGTGAGCAAAGGAGAAACTCTGCTGCCGCGCCCTTACCAATAAACGGCTACGAAAGCACAACCACGCCGGCTGCATCGCGCAGTTCGGCCACACCGTACAGCACGTCCAGCGTCACCTGAACACCCAGATAGGTCGGGTTGTACGCGCTGGTAACGCGGATAACCAGCCCGCTATCGGGGTCGCGCATCGCCACCGAGCGCGCGCCGGAATTGGCAGGCGGTTCGGGCAAAGCGCGCATCGCCAGAATGAACGCTTCCTTGTGGAAAGCCAGATTCTTGGTCGAATCCGGCGTACCGCTCACCACCGGAACAAGCTGGCTCATGTAAGTATCCAGCCCGTACAGCGGACCCAGCTCACCGCGCTTCACGGCATCAGCCTGTGCGCTGGCGAAATACGTCGACAGGTCGGTATCGCCCAGCAGAGCAATCTGATCCTTGGGCGAAATCACCAGATAGCGATTGGTCAACGGCACTTTGGCATCATTGAGTTTCTTAACGGCAGCGCGCACAGTCGCGGCTGAAATATCCGTACCGCTCGTCCCAACCGACTGCGAAAGCCCGGAATACAGCGCAAACAGATCGGCTTCAATCGCTTCGGCAATCGCCGGAACAGCCGCCGAAATGTAGCGGGCGAGAATATCCTGATTCGCCTGCGCACGGGCCACATCTTCAACCAGGAAGGATACTTCCTTGTGCTTGTTCAGGGTCACGGTCACATCCGCCCCGTTACTCGGGGTCTGCAAAGTCACCGCGCCGTTGGCAGCCTTATTATTGGCGGAAAAAGTGCCGGGATAGGGAATATGGAGAATGTCCCCAACATTGAAAGCGGCCATATCGGTATCCTTGGCAACCAGTTTCGCCAGCACCACATTGGCGCGCAGTTGTTCAAGGGCCAGGTTAGCCCAAATCTCCGGGATGAAAGCCGAAGCAGTAGTAGTAGTGATATTAGCCATTGTTTCCTCTCTTACTCAGTAATGCGCCCCTCTCGCATAGCCTGTAAAATGGCCTCGCGATTGGCAGCAAAAAATTTAGGGTCTTTCAATTGCGCAGCAGTGAAAACTTGCTGACCGCCGATTTTCCCCTGCGCCGGGTTGGTCGGTGAGACCTGCCCACCCCCGCCCGCCAGATACGGCTTTGCGGCAATCAATGCTCGCAGCGCTTTCTCAATGTTTGCGGGTTTGCCATCCTCGCCAAATTCAATCTCGCGAGTGTCCAGCAAACGATACGCCGCTTCCGGGTCCACCACGCCCAGCTGCGCCGCATGGAGTTTGACTTCATACTCCAGCGTCCTCGCCTGCATGGTCTGCTGATACTCAGTAGTTTGGCGCACCAATTCTGCAAGCCGCTTCTGAAGTTTTTCTTGCTCGGTCATCTTGGCTTCCTCTTCTGCCTTGACCTTGCCTTCCAGCTCCCGCAGCCGCTTGCGGTAATCAGCCGCTTCCGCGCGCAGTTTGCGCACATACTCAGTGTCAAAGCGTTCTTCCTCCGCCGCCTGGGCTTCGGCCTGCTTCGCAACCTCCTGGGTTGCACCTTCTGTGACCGCCTGGGTCGTTTCGTCCATTGTTACACCTCGTCAAATCTGCCAAAACAAAAAACCCGAAGCAAATACCTTTCGGCATTGCTCCGGGTTCTTGCCTCGGTCGAGCAATCAGTTAATTAGATTATAGCATAAAATTTCAGTTGTCAACGGTTCACCCCCACGTGCGTGGGGAAAACTCTTAAGCATCTCTAAACGGGTTGTCCAGGTCAAGCGCCTTGAGCTTGTCACTCACGGCATCAAAACGACTGCGCAACTCGTCAAATTTACTTTTCTGAGTCGGACTCATCTTTACTTGATCAGCAATTAGATGTTTTACTTGCCCGCAAATATCAGCCCATTCAATTGAAAAGGTAAGCAAAGCATGATATTCCCATTCCATATCATACTCAACATCTTTTAGCGCCCCATCAATTGCAAAAAGACGTTTATCTATCTGATCTTGAAAGGCCGTAACCATTTTATATTGCTCCATTTTGAACTTGCCAATAGACTCTCAAAATCGTCCGGCTGATATCCCGTCACCCAATAAGAAATTGATAGGCGATAATCCACAAATATTATATCATTACCAGCCAGACCTCTCCATTCAGATGATGTATTCAAAAATCCAACTTGCCATTCTGATCCAATTTTATGAACAACAATACCCGAATTCTCGTCTTCAATTACTTCTCGCAAACTCTGATAATATTCATTCAGCGTTGTATTTGCAGGCCATTCATGCCGTTTCACCACATGCCGTAAATAATGCGCTTCACCAGGTGGAAGCGTATCGTTTCCCTTTAACGTTTTCCCATTCCAAACCAACCCGGCGAGCCGCCCGCCACACTTTTCCAAACCATTCGGGTCAAATCCAGCCTTAGCCACATGCTGAACAATCCTTTTCAATTCCTCTGGCGTCAACTCGCGCAATCCCAATCCAGCCACTCGAATCAAATCGTCTACTGAGTATTGACCTGCTTTCCTCGCTACCCCCATCAGCGCCAGGCGCGTATACCCCTTCGCCTTTTCTGCGCCCAGCAACGCCGCCAGGCTCTTCTCAAACCGGTGGGTTCCCCACTCTTTCGACCTGGACCGCCCAACAATGTCACTTAGCGAAAACTCGCCTTCCTTCCATGCAGCATACTTCGCCGGTCCCAAAATCTTGATCTGCTTCTCTGCCGGCAGGCGCTCAAACAGCGAAACGCCAGGCTCAATCTCAGGATTAGTATCCGGCACATCAGACAGGTCAATTCCATACTGCTTCCCAATTTCTGCCCAGGTGCGTGTTTTGGGTATCATCGCGCAATTGTGCGTTATAATCCCATTAGCGATATACCATCCTGACATTGTTTGGAGATTATAAACATGCCCAGTAAAGCGAGTGATACTGACTTCCGTCACGCGGTCGAACTTTACATTTCTGGCTACAGCGCGCAAGACGCTGCTGCCATATGCCACACTTCTGAAGAGCGCCTCAGAAATTATCTCAAGACTCATGGGTTGTTCCGTGACAAAGTCCTCCGTTACAAAATTATCGGAGAGAAGGCGGGAAAAACCAGAAGAATCTACCTCGGTCTTCCCGACGAAGAAATTATCAGGCGATACACAAGCGGCGAATCTGAAAACGCTCTTGCCAAATCTTTTGGGGTATCGAGAAGTGCAATCAGAGCAAGATTGGTTGCCAATCATATCGAAATCAGAGACCAGGTAAGCGCCAACCGCCTGCTTGCACAAACTACCCCTGCAGAAGAACATTTGAGAAGAATAAAAATCGCCCAAAATAGTGTCAGAGGAAGAATTGTCCCTGAAGAAGAAAAAGTCAGGCGTGCTATCACCAGAGAACAAAAAGCCCTCGGGCGCTCTCAAGCAGAAATCATGCTCGTGGAATGGCTTGTTGAAAGAGGGTTGGAGGTAACTCCGCAAAAAGCGATTGGAATATATAACGTGGACATCGCTTCCTACCCCGTCGCCGTGGAAATCTTCGGGGGCAGTTGGCATCGTGAAAAACCTGGTCATATTCAAAGAGCGCTGTATATCCTCAATCACGGTTGGCATCTGATAGTCATCTGGACACACGCCAGAAGAAGTCCAATTTCCCCCTCCGCCGCTGACTACATAGTCACCTTTCTTCAAGAGATTAGCAGCAACCCAACCTCTGTTGGTCAATACAGGGTGATTCGGGGTGACGGTAAGGAACTTGCCAAAGGAAGTGCTGATAGTGATAACATCACCTTCGTAGTATCTGGTTACGAGGGCGGTAGCGAGCGGGCCGGAAACAACAGTACCCGGAGTTAAACATCTGCCGTTGGGATGATCATCCAGTATCTCATCAACCTTATGTTCAGTCCCGTGCATTGCCCAGCACGCCGCGCACGTCCGCTCATCGGTTGCGCTGTGCCATATCCAGCCCGTCACAATATCGTTGTTCGCCTGGTAACTGGCGCGGGTCGCCTCGCGGTGGGCGCGCAGCGTCTCAGTCCGCGCAATCGTCAAAGCGCGGCTCAACGTCACGCCAAGCGCGCGCCGCATCTCCCGCGCCACCTCGCGCGGATTCTGCCCCAGCAGCATTCCCTGAAACAGCGCATCTTCCGCCGCCTGCGCCCCCTCCGTTGAGATACTCACTAACAGCCGGTGCAGCGGACTGTCTGCCTGCGTCACCCCCAGCAACGTTTCAACCGCACTGGTATCAATCCGGTTCCAGTCAATCACCAATCCTGCCGGTGGATTCCCCAGAGCACGCCGGGTCAACTCCTCCGCACGCCGTTCCGCTGCCTCAATAGCGTCACGCTGCTGTTCGCGCACCTGGTTCTCAGCATACTGGGCAAACGCCAGCAGTTCCCGTTCCACCTGATCCCGAAAAGCCCGCGCCCGATTGAACTGGTAAATCCAGTCAGGCCCCGGCTTCTCTCCGCGCGCTTTCGTCGCTTCGTACTCAGTATGAAGGCGCTCTAGTTCTGCCTTAATGCGCTTCCACGCCTCGCCATACACGCGCACCATCTCGCTCGCAGCTTTGCGCTCCCGCCGCAGCAGTTCCCGCCGGAAGCGCTCGATTGCTTCGTAAATCTCGCCTTCAGGCATTACTGACCTCGGTCAAAGGCAGTGAGTATCTGCTCTCCAATCTCAGCACTGGCTGCCTCCCGCTTCTGCCGTTCCAGATCGGGATCATACCCCAGCCGTTGCAATAGCGTATCCAGGCTCACGCCCAATTGCAGATCAATCAACGCCGCCTGCCGTTCCTGCATCGGATCTTGTGGCAACATCTCCTGCCAGTGGAGTGCAGTGTACAGGGCATCGCCAAACCCGCCGATTGCCAGCAGACGACGATTGAGCTCTACCAGCATGTCCCCATACAGCAGACGCTTCGTGTTTGTCTTTTCCAAAAGTGGCTGGTACAGAATTTGAAGCGCCAGGCCCGACAGTGCGCCCGCCCGATCTAGATTGCCCGTTGCCACCTCCGGCACGCGGCTTATCTCATGCAGCGCCTGGCGCAGTATATCCAGATAGCGCAGACTGGAGGCTAAATCGCTCTGCATTTCCAGATTACGCAGCTCTGCATTTTCTCCAGGCAGGATGATTGTCTCGTCCATACCGATGCGCAAATCTTTCGCCGCGAACCCACGTCCCCAGGTTTTTGGATGGGCATGAAAGCGGATGATACGCGCCGTGTTAGACGCGATGAAATTGATCGCCCGAATAATCTCAACCACGTCATCCTCCAGATCGCTCTGCCCCCAAAATTCGCCAGGCGCCGGAAGGTTCTGACAGTCCACGATCGGGCTGAACTCATACGGCCAGACGGCCTCGTTGACCGTTGACCAGGTCAACCGCTCCAAATTACCTACCTGGTCCACAATCCGCCAGCGCATCCCATCACGCTCAATCACCTGGCGGATGCCGACCGGTTTACCGGTTTTCGGGTCTTGGCTCGTGTACGAAATCTGGTAACTCAGTATCTGCTGGGCGTCATCCGGCGCCAGGTTCACTGTCACCGTCTCCGAGTCCACCACCACCAGGCGCGGGTATGACTGCGCCGGAACGATCTTGATGAACACATGCCCGGTCACGCCGCCAACCAGCGCGGCATTCTGCAACAAACTCATCTTGCGGTTCTGCGCCCATACTGCATCCAGCCATTGTTCAGCTTCCGTCTCTTCGATCTCATCGATCTCAAAGCCAACTTCCTGACCGAACAGAAACGAAATACCCTTGTCCACAATCATCCGCGCGTAGTTGATCCGCACGTTGTCATTTACTGCGCCGGGCTTAACCTTCAGTGCCGGAGAAATATTACCGTAATACGTCTCCCAACGTTTGCGCATCACCTCAACTCGCGATTGCTCATCGCGGCCTAAAACATCAATCAAACTTGTGAAAATTGCATTTGGCAGCATATTCACCTCCAGAGATTTTCACCATACTCCACCCGCATCGGAAGCGCCAGTTTACTGAGTGCTCCGCTCGCCGCGTCCACCTGATCATCATGCGCGCCATTCGGGAACGTCATGAGTTCATCCAAGAAGACCGCATTCCAGTGCCCCTTGACCAGCACCACATTACCAGCCTCGGCTTGGGCCGTAAATGGCTCGGCCCGCACCGCCTTGCTACCCGTCACGCGGTCGGCATGCACTGGATACCCGGCCAGCATGCGGATCAGGGCTTGCACGCTGTCCACGCCGCTCGATCCCGGCTCTTGCTCGATCCAAATCACCGTGCCGGGTGGGTCTGTCTCGGCGCACTGTCTGATCACTTTATCGCGCTCGCCGGTGGACCACCGCCCACGGGTCACATCCTCAACAAAGAACAAACCATCAGACGTGCGGCTCATGCGCACCCCAACCGTGTAATCTCCATCGTCAGCCGTTGCCGCTTTGTCCCAATAGCGCACCCGCACTTCCACCTGCGCCGGGACCGCATCTACAAACTTCCCGAACCATTCCCGCTTGAACATCCCCCCTTCTGCCGGCATCGGACGCTGCTGGTAAAGCGCCTCAAACGCCCACGATCCAAGCACCGCCTTGATCTTGAGCAACTCTTCTGCCGGATAACGTTCAGAATTGAGAGCCTCGCCAGGTCGCCGCCCCAGCACATCCCCATCTTCAGCCAATGCCGGCATCCTCACTACGCGCCAGTTTTCCCCCTCTTCGCTACTCAGTATCCGGCCCGCTAGATCATCCTCATGCCAGCGAGTCATGACCAGGATCATCGCTCCTCCGGGCTCGAGGCGCGCGTACAGGTCGTTCGTGTACCAGTCCCAGACTTTTTCACGGTAGGTGAATGATTGCGCCTCTTCACGACTTTTGATCGGATCATCAATGATGATACAGTTATGCACCAGGATTCCATTAGCAAAATAATTATGATTATCCTCTACTTGGATATCATAGACACGGGCAGGTCTGTATAATTCTTCCACCGAAATAACAGGTTCTGATATGCAGGTGTATTCATCAGTGAATGTGCCAATATATGGCATTTCGGACACAGGGTAATTAAATTGGCGGAAGTGTTGTTCATCGGATAATTGTCTATGTGATGAACATGCAGTTTTCCTGCCGAACCACACATGACACAGACATACCCATCTCTCTCTAAAATCTTTTTTCTCATGTTTCTGAACGCTTTTGCAGAATGAGGTTGCTGCCGGAGAGGTGTCATTCCATGCTTCCACTGCGGATTTCCACTCCCAGACATAAGTCTTGAATGAGCAACCTCCGAACACCTTTTCGAACAATACTTTGCATATTTTCCACCACCCCGCCATTTTGCGAGAAATAAAGAACTGCAAACCGGGCATTTTGTTTGTCTGGGTGGATGTATTGGTTTTCTTCGCTCTGCGTAGGAAGGACGACAATTCTCGCAATACGCTCTTGTTTTCTTCTCCACCGGACTTCCGCATATTTTGCAACGACGTCTGTTTTTCACAGCAAGGTGCTTTTCGGAACATTGCCTTGAACAATAGTGATCCGAAAAGCCCTTTTTGATGCTTTTGTTCATCACAAACGCAGATACCACAAATTCCTTTCCGCACCACGCACAATAAAATATCACCGGGGGCAACATCAGACGCTTTGACATATCCCCTTGTCGTCCAGAAAGGATGTTCTCTCGTAGCCTCAACCACTCTTCCAGACAAAGTGGTAATCCGGTATAGCCAAGTGCTTTCACGTCTACTGAAACCCTGGATTCTCTTAAACTCAAATCTATGGCTGTTGTGGTCATAAGATAATACTCCGTGAGAAAAATTTAGCTTTTCAATAGGCACATCACCGGAATCTGTGATAATCAACGTTCCTTCCGGCAAACAATTACCGCCCATGCCAGTTATGCCGCCGCCAACGCCAACAGCGCGATACCAGCAGTTGGTTTGAGTAACCCACTCTTCAACTGCGCGCCTGTCTTCACGCAACCCCAGCCTCATCTGCGCCAGTTTGCGGCTCATCCGGCTGAACTTATTTGCCAGCGTCTGGTTATATGCCGACACAATCACCCGCAAGCCTGGCTGCCGCTCCATCCACCACACCGGAAAGCGCACCGTGACGGTTGCGGTTTTCCCGTGGCGCGGTGGCATCATCACCATCAGGCGTTTAGTATCTCCGTTTGCAACCCGTTCCAACTCGGATCGCAGATACACCTGGTACGCCCAGTCCCAGTTATACGCCGGCGTGATTACCTTGAGCCAGTTGCCAAGCGCCATCTGCCCCACGCACGGCCCCTGTTTCGGCATCCATCGTTCAATCCTGCGTATCGTCCTCTCGATCCTGTCCAGAGAGTCGAGCATCCAGTACCTCACGTGTAATCAACACTTCGCTGGCAATCTTTACCGCCCCGGCCACAGCGTGAATGACATTTGCATCCGTCCGGCTCGCCTTCTGTGCTGCCTCCTTCAAAAACTCAAGCCCCGCCTTCAGTGCTCCAGCTGCCTCATCCGCCCAACCGCGCTCAAACGCCACCTTTTTCTCAAGGATTAATTTCGTCAAACCGGGACGATTTTCAGCAAAATCACGCCAGCGGTATAACGTGCGCTGACTAATTCCGTATTTACTTGCCACTTCTTGATCACCACGATAAGCGGCTTCGACAAGAATTTGCGCAATCTGATCTTCTGTAAACTTCTTTCGTGCCATATCCATCCTTTAAACAAAAACCCGAAGACAGTCGTTTGACCGCTCCGGGATCATGCCTCATGAGCAAATTTCTCTTCTATTTTATCATCATTTCTGCGTATCAGAACAGATAAACTGATTTCAATAAGGCGGATATGGCTGTCCTTGATTTCTACGACCACGTGCCCAAAACCAGTACTCTCGCGCACCTGGCGAATGGCATTTAAAACAGCAGCGTCTTCCTGAGATATTTCTATCATCATAATAACCTTGCCATCACTTTAATTGCATCCTGAACACTAAGATTGTGTAATCTAGCGTATAGGTCTATGACATCATAAGGTTGCGGAGTACATCCCACAAAACACCCGCAAATCTGACGCTCCGTGTCCACCCACATGGACGGAGATTTATCATCATGGAAGGGACAATTTGTCATTGTCCAGCGGTCGTTCTTGGGAACCAGCCTGGTGAAGAAGTCCTCAATGCGATATCGCTGCTTAATGTGCTCAATCAAATCGCAATCCGGCTCGAATAGCTGATTTGCCCGCTCCCATGGATCATCCGCCGCGGCAAGCGTGAGCATAACCGGAGACACAACTTTTTTCGTCTCTGGCAACTGAGTATGAGCGGCTAACAATTCAGCGGGAAGCACATCAGAAAGCGCCTCGATCCGCACGGGCAAATTGCCGGCAAGTACCGTATACTCAACCCCGCTGGGATGCACACTTGGTGGCGCCAGTACATAGCCGCCAACAGCTTTGATATCAATTCCCGGCAGTTTAGCATTCCACGCTGGCTGTGCAGTGGTAACATATACATGCGCACCGCGCGCCGTCTTGATCTGGAGCGTCTGCCTGATCCAGCGGTAAACCGGTCGTCTTGCAATCCACAACTGCCAGCGCGCATACTCAGTATCACTGTCAAAATCAATAACGACAAGATTTTGCCAGCCAACAACAACGCCAATATTGTGAAATGGACCGGAAAACCATTTGGTTAACTCAGTATTTGTAGGAAGCCTTTTTTGAAATTCTTGCCATGATTTCAATTCCGGTCGTTTATCCTTATATCGGATTGGAATAGTGGCAATGCCGAGTTTTTGCCAGAATTGAGCTTGTTGTAATGTGTTCATAAGTCTACTCTTTGAAAAAGTAGCAGATGTAGCAACCTGAGCAACCGTAGCAACCTTTTCTATTAAGCAGATTTTTTTGATTACAAAAAACTATTAACATAGGAAACAGGTTGCTCACGTTGCTAAGGTTGCTACATGATCATGGTATTTTTCTCCGGATGCCAACATAACCGCGGATTCTTGTACTTCCAGCCACCCTTTGCTTTTTCTCACACCCCAATTTCATCATAATTCGTGCCAGCATCATACTGGCAGCCCGTGACCCGCCAAGCCGCAACCCGGCGCCGTAGGGATCTTCCAGAATTTTGACAATTTCAGATGAATCCATCCACCAGGTTTGTTGACCGGGATCAATGTCAAAATACAACGGCAGTGCATTTTCAACCGGGTCTTCAACAGTGTAATCATCATTGATTTCATCTCTAACTTTCTGTTCTTCGGAAGATAACATCCAGTCTTCACGGTCCAGGAAGGCCGCTTTGGCTTCCGCCCAAACCTGGTCGCGGTCTATTGCGTCTTTGTACCCCCAATCAATACTCAGTATCCGGGTGATGTTGAACCGCCGTGATCCAGATGGATCGCTGAGAAAGCCTTCTACGTTGTTGATTGTGCCGATAAATGAAGTAATAGCGGGCTTGTATATGTCAAAGTGGCCGTAAGGCCGGCGCACGCGCACGCTTTCAAGGGTCAAAAACGACTTCAACGCTTCCAGGTCAGATTTTCGAAACGTGGCTCCAAGTTCTTTGACTTCCCAGATCCAGACGGACATCAGGCGCAGCTGGTCATCCTTGTTGTCTGGCTGAATTGGGCCTTCGTTAAACACCTCCAGTGTTGGAGTAAGCCAGCGGACAAAGTATGACTTACCTAAACCTTGTTTGCCGTCCATGACCAGCATTGGATTTTGTGCACCTCTGGTATAGACCCGCGCAACCGTACCGATTAGCCACTTACGCAGGTAAAGGTGAAAAATGTTGTACTTGTCAACGAAATGCTCCGCAAGTTTGGCAATATGTGGCTGTCCATCCCACGATAGACCGTCCAGATAATCCCTCACAGGATGAAACGCGTTATTCTTGGATGCGATATGAATGGCATGGCGCGTATCGTTTTCTCGCGTTGGCATACCGCTGTCCACCAGTGCACGGTAGATAATGGAAAACTCAATATCGCCGAGAATTTCCTGATGACCGTTGCGGCGGAGATAAATCGTATCGTCAATCAAATTCAACGCAAAGTCATACCCCAGCTTTTTGAACTGCGCCAGGTATTCTTTGGTTTTCACCTTGCGCTTTTTTGCTTTCAGGTTCTGTGTCGTATGTTGATTGATTAGCACCTGGATCACATTGCGCATGGCCATTTGGACATCAATTGGATATATCTTGATTGTTTCCAACCATGCTGTATCGTGATCCTGGTAGACTTCAAGGGCAATCAGGTAATCATCATAGATTTTTTCCCAGGGCGGCAGACAATCCTTGATATACTGGTCGTCCGGTTTGGCTTTAAGTGCAATTAGCCGGGCTACCTCGTCCAGATCGCCGATTTCGGAGCAATCGATCGTAAAGTACTGCGTCAGCGTTTCAAAATCTTTCTTCAGTGATGGTTCGACAAGAACAGTCATGAAATACCTGAAAGTGATAACTGTACGGGTTGGTTTTCAATGATTGCCTGCACGGCTTTTTTCGCGTCCTCAAGAGTATCTGCGTATCCGGCAACACGCCTGCTGGCGCTGTACATAAAGCATTCCCACCGGTACCCTCTGCCGTAATAAGGCTGTCGGTCAATCCTGGCGATGTAATCGCCGCGGTCGTTGTAATACATCCAGTGCGTTCCCGGGTAAATGCTGTTTTCTTTCCACATGGTTACCCTGGCAGGTACAATTTCTCGATGCCGGCTTTCAGTTCTCTGGCACGATCCACAGTAATTGTTTTCCCGCCGGTTGCCGCTGCCAGGCGCTGAAGGAAATCTCGTCCGGTTGGATGCTCTTCCGGGCCGACGTAAATCGTAGAAATTTTGTTCCTGTACGTTTTGGCAACGGCAAGGGTTTTCTGCTCATCGTTCGGTTCACCGTCGCTGATCAAGATAAACTGCATGCCGGAAACGTCGGCAATTTTGGCGAAGTGCAATGCGCCGGCCATGTCTGTGCCGCTGCCGAAATACGTTGGCACACCGGACGGACAAAAGATAGTGCTGTCTGCAAACGACAGAACAGCGATTTTGCCCGGATGCGCGTTTTGCAGCTGCGCCAGTTCCTCACAGGCCACATCATAGCGGGATTTACCACCCCGGCTGTCACTGCTGGCCATGCTGCCGCTGGTATCCACAATTACAATCAAATCGGCATTGACAAAAGTTTCTGCGATACTTTCGCCTTTCTGCTTGGCAAGCGCGCCTAGTGAGCCAGGAATAATCGCAGTATTCATTTGCTCTCCTCCTGTTTTATCCGTCCCCAGGTGATTGTGCATTCTTCGCAGCTGCGTCGGTGCCGGAAATACGTTTTGATGACTTGATATACTGCGCCGCCGTTACTTTCTTTGTTTTCTCGCAGTTCTTCTAATGCTTTATCAATATTCGCATCGAGCGTTTTTCCAATCTTGCAAAGATGTTTTTCTGATTTCCACATAGTTCCCTCATGTCCATGTCCATTTCGGTTCTGTCGCTCCCGCTGGCCATGATGCCACCAGCGTGCCTTTTTCGGTTGTAATGTCTTCCCAACTCAGAATTTTCTGAACATAGAAGCGTCCCAGGCGTTCGTACCCCTCGGCAAGAATGTATCCGCAGCGCAGAGGAGCGCGGTAACCGGTTGGGTTCGGCTGTTTATCTTCCGCATCTTTCAGAGATGCTTCCAGCACAAGCCCCGCATCGTACCTGGCGCGCTTCGTCGGATTACTCAGTAACTCATAGGCTTCCTTGATGCGAATAAACATCTCCTGCGCGTTTGGCTCTTTGCACACGTCCGGGTGCCACTGGCGCGCCATACGCCGATAAGCGGATTTGATTTCCTCATCCGTGACGGTACGCTGGATGCCGAGAACGCTGTACAGGGTTGTTACATTCACATACTGAGTACCACCTTCAAACCACTCTCTCAAAACGCGCTCTGGAAAAATAAATGCCCATTCTTTTTGAGCATTCATCCCGCTGGCAGTGTATTCATCGCCATTGGATTTGGTTCGTCCCAGATACCAGACATCACACACGCGCGTTTCCAGTTGTTGCTGGTTGTTGCTGATTATTATTGTTCCAATATTTTCGTTGTAACAATCAAAAATCCACTTCTGAATATGCCAGGCATATTGAGGTTCCACCAGCCAGGATTTAGTACCGGGATCAAACCGCCGTGCGCTGGCTGGCAAGCTCTTAATCAGCGCCACAAATTGCGGGTTGTATGGCGTATTCACCAGCAAACTTCCGTTTTGGTACGTCACTTTGCATTTTTTTGCAGTTTCGACTTGATTGCCAAAGAGGTCAAAATTCATAGTTCCTCGATATCGCCTTCGGTTGTGCCGTGCGGTTGATCTCCAACGCAGCCGGGTTGCCTGGACTCCGGCCCCGCTACGCATTCCAGGATGCGCCCAGATCACTGGGTATGCTCGTCTAAATTACGGTATGATTGGCGGTCGGGATTTGAACCCGATTGTGAGAGTCTTTCATCCCAGAACGTGCGTGTTCCCACCACGCCGCCGCCACATGTTGCATGTCTACCTAGAAAGTGATCGTAAACAGCCAGAATAACCAGCCGATCCAGAAGGACCACTTTCCATTTACCCTGGACAGGCCAATCAGCGGTGTCAAATACACCCCAAGGACATCCGTTTCAAATTTGCACTGAAAAAGTTTCATCTTGGCTCCTTTACCAAAGATACTTCTACGCCAGATACCGTCCCCGGCACGCGCTGTAAAAATCGCAGTACTTTGGACCGCATCGCCAGGTAGTGGGATTTAGCGGGAAGTATTCCTTGCTGATGCCTTCCCATACCCGCTTGATCATTTCAAACAGAAAAAACAGTTCTCCCGGTTTGTGGCCGTGTTCCAGAACCTGAACCTGGGGTGTTTTGGTTTTGACGAAAACAAAATGCTTGAACCGCCAGTTGACTTCCATACCCGCCTGGTTGAGCGCAGCAATGTAAAACAGAGTTTGCAGGCTGTTATTCGCCTGATCCTGCGTCCACGACTTTGCGGACGTTTTTATATCCGCCGGTGTACCGTCTTCAAGGATGATATCAATAAATCCGATCACCGGAACCGGAACACCCGGTATGCTTAGTTCCACTTTGCGCTCGATCATTGCCCCGGAACTGTCATGGCGCGGCTTAATCGCAGTTAATGCAGATTGCACATCATTGTTACTCAGTATGCGGATGCCCTCGTTATAGTGCTGTTCGGGCAATTCATCATCGTCCAGAGTAACACCGCCCTCTCCAAATGCTTTATTGAATTCTTCACTCCATACGTTTGTCAGGTTAGCCGCTTCACCCTGCACGATGCGTTCTACCGTGCCGTGGAAGGCGCTGCCGAAAGCCAGCGCGCTGGTCTTTTTAGTCGGCTCACCGGCAATATATTTCCGCCGCCAGGCTTCCGGGCAGTCCAGATACATGCTGATGGATGAGTAACTGAGATGCTCTATCATTGTTACGCTCCCTTGAGAACCGCGAAGACCATTTCAACTTCTTCCTGCGTCGCCGGGATTTTCCCGCCGTTGGCAGTCATAATTGCCTCGGCATCAAACTGTTCCAGCAACTGCTCAAGCGTAATTTGCGGTTTTTGTGCAGGTTTGACGGGTACCGGACTGCCTTTTCCTTCTAACCAGTCCAGCACAATGCTGATAAATTCTGGACCTGGTTTCTCAACTTGCATGTCCGCAACCAGCGGGCAGCGCGATTTGGCGACAGTCAAAATATGCGCCCAGTCCATATCACAAACCAAATCAAACTCATACTCCATTCCTGGTCTCTGCACCGGGGCAAGACCTACCCGCCGCACGCCGGTGATTTTCCCGTTTGTTATTTCCGGAACATACTCGGTGCGGCTGCGCATGGTGGTGATCACATGCAGTGGTGATTGCAGAATTGCGTCAATCATCCGATTGTGTAATGGTGTAACATGCCGCCAAGCCGAGAACGAATTTTCGTTGCTTGATCCAGCAATTTTGTCTTTGATTTCCAGCGCCCCGCCCGTGCCTTCCCAGGCATGGCTCAGGCTGTCAATGACCAGTACGGAATATCCCGCGCGCCCGGCAGCGAAGACGGCTTCGGTATAACGCTCCGGGCTGAATTGAGTCAACTCAAGTACATCGAATGTCCAGGACACACCGTCCGGCGTTTCCCCGACATATTTCGAAGCGCTGCCGCGTTCGGTATCCACAACAGCAATCTTTCCGTTCGACCGCGCCGCAATCGCATGCGCAAATCGTAGCGCTGTAAACGTCTTTCCCGAACCAGCTGGACCGTCAATCGTCATTCTGAGTTTCGATTGTTGCTTTTGTGCGGGTTTAAACATTTGCTTTCTCCTTTTCCTCAATAATTAACTTTTCTTTGTCATCAAAAACAAACTCCAGCGTTTGCTGTTCCCGCAATCCCAAAAAACTGCGAATTTTCTGGCGTGAGACTTCGCCGAGCGGCGATTTCACCTCAAGGTCCGTCAACCCGATCAACGCGTGTGCCAGAATACCGCCGCTCCACTCCAGAATCTGCCGCGCCCGCTCCAAGCCGATGCCCGGAAGGCCCATCAGGAACACGGACTTTGCGTCTACCAGCAAGGCTTCTTTCTGAGGAAGAATGTCAATGACTTCTTTCCTATCGCGATTGCCGAGCATTTTGATGGCGTTGGCATACTCAGTATCTGAGGGGCAGTGGACGATGTAACATCCCATTTCCTGAACGGTCAGTAACGCCCCCTGCACTGCGTTCCATGCCCAGCCGGTTTCGCGTCCGGTGTAGGCTTTGTTGTTGCGGTCCGGGCTGAGTGTCCCGGTGATGATCAGGTATGGCCAGTACGTTTGGGATTTCCCCTGCAATTGCTGATTGATGCGGTCGTTGACCAGGCGGCTGATTTGTTCCAGCAGCCTGCCGTCTCGCAGGCTGTTGAGCAGGTCATCGCTGGTCTTTCGCTCGATGAGCAGAATATGCCCGTCGTCACACGCAACCCAGGCATCGCCCGTGTCGAGCAGGGTCACTGCCGCACCGGAAAATTGTTGCCGGATGTGCTCCGGCTCGCGTTGATCAATCATGATTGCTGAAATTGCCATTGTGTTGCTCCTGTTCCCTTTTGGGCAGGCGTCTGGCATTACCTGTAATCCGCAACGCGCCTCGCGCCCGCCCGTTCCAAAAAGGAGGAAGATGGACCACCTGGGTCGCCACTCCAGGCGAATTGGCGGGCCAGGATTCGAACCTGGTCAGGGTTGTCAGGCTAACTCGCGCCGCCTGTCTTTCCGGCCCGCGTGTTCCCACCACACCGCCCGCCGTTAATGGATCATCCTAATACGGTACTTCGTTATCCGGATCAAATGCACCGCTGTCGATCAGCACGCATAGCTCATCGAAAAGCCGTTCTTTTTCCCTGTCTGCGATTTCGTCCTCTGGATCTGGCGGAGTAAAGTCAAAATCCAGTTCATCATAGTCTGGAATCCAGTAGGTAATATCCATGCGGCCGCCTCTACTTGCTCATATTATTTGCAATCATTTGAACAACTTCCGGGCTGTCCACCGTGAAGTATTTCGAAATCAACGGCTGCTGCGCCAGCTGAGTAGCCAGCTGGGATCGAATCGCTTGCAGATCGGATTGTCCGCGGCAGGCGTTTTCCACGTAAACTTTCAGGAACTTCAGTGCCGTATCGCGTTCCTGGTTTCCATTGCTGTTGCCGTTGCCCCCCGCATACTGAGTATCCGGCTGGGGAACTTTACCGGAATTCGCCAGATAGTCAGCGCGGCACGCCTCCTCATTCGGGAAGACCGCCAGGAATTTAATGGTGGTTTTCTCTTTGACCGCACCATTGGAATCAGTGTAAGTAACCGGGTTGCTGGCTTTATCCGTCACCGGAACCGTCTGCACTTTGACCCATTTGCCGTTGATTTCTTTCGGCGAAACCCCCAGGTCACGGATGCTGGGCAGAACAAATGATGCCCATTCACGGCTTTCTGCGATCATGTTGCGCGCCAGGTCGAAAGTCAGGCCCATGTCGGTGAGCGGGTGGATGATAATATCAATCGCCGTGCGCTGTTGATCTGGGCTGTGCACCTGCGGATCAAATTCCACCTTGCCTATGCCCTTTTCCAGCACGCACCACCACGACTTTGCCTCGCACTGACCCCAGATGATGTTTGAAAATTGAAGCTCTTTAGCCTGTTCTGCGGCGTCCCACGGATCAACACAATTTTGAGTAGTCATTTCTTTTCCTTTCTGGTAAAATAAAGATGTAAAGAGTTTCCGCTCTTTCACCAACACCGCTCCCGCGCAGAGCGGTTTTTTCTTTAAGTTCAGTCATGGTCTTGTCTGTGCGCCCTCTCGTTCCAGCAGGCGCAAAATCGTTTGCAAAGCGTTCATCGCAATTGCCAGCCGTCTGATTTTCTCTGTCTCTGTCACCTCCTTTTCCAAAAGCGGCTCGATGGCTCTCAAAGCGCAGATGGCTTCCTCGGCGCTTCTGTCCCGCGCTTCCTTCGCGGAATTGGGCCACTCACGCGGTTTGGTCATTGCTTAACCTCGTCCAGCATGACGCGCTTGGCTTCATCGCGTGCCTTCAAATATCGGGTAATGGACCCGATGATCATCGGTGTGCCGGTGGCACAAAACGCGCCCAGTGCCAGCAGCGCAGCCTGGATACTCAGTACTGCAACGCCCGCCAGTGTCATCGCCACGCCGAGTGCCACGATCAGGCTCAAGTATCCTTCCGTGTACCCGCGCCGTTCCAGCCAGGCTACCAGCGCGTTGTAGCCGATGCCGAACAGCAACAGCCCGAGCAAAACCGCCGTAATCACACCGTAATCCAGCCGAATTTCGCAAATCACGCTTGCCTCCTATACTGGGATTACATAAAACCCTTGCCGCCGCAGACCTGCGGCCTCGGAGTCAGTCAGCCATGCAAAATACTCAGTACGGGAGCCGTCCCAAATGCGGTACTTACGCTTCATTGCCGATTTCCTTTCCAGCCAGCATTGCATCCGCCACCGAGATAGCCGGGTTCGGCCGCGAGTAGCGGCGCGCCCACTCCTGGCGGATGAGTTTCCTAACGAACATGGAACGGTTATCGATGTAGTCTTCTGCCATCATCCGTTCCAACATCCGCGCATCTTCCTCTTCAATTCGCACATTCATGAATACGTCTGCCATTTGTCCTCCTTAGATAGAAAACCGCCGGTGTCCCACATGCAGGGCAACGCGCCAGCGGTAGGTTTTCCAGATAACAAGTAGGCCGAAGCCGAGATTGATTTGAAACGTCTTGCCACTGAAATCAAAAAATGTGCTGTTCATTGTTCCTCCTTGCTTATTTACGATAACATTGTGTTTTCGTATGAATACATTGTAGTATGCATAACACGAATTGTCAAGTACTGTAATCTCATTGCTTTCCTGAGAATACAACTTCTGTGTCAAAATGTATTCAATTGTGAACATGTTTTCTTCATGGCTTATTGAACAATTACGGCAACGTGGGATGACCCAGGCAGATTTAGCCAGGGCTAGTGGCATAACGCGTGGAGGAATAAGCAATTTGATTAACCAAGTCAGAAATCCAGATGCAGAAACCTGTCTTGCCATCGCCCACGCGCTGAATCTACCGCCCGAAACCGTCTTTCGCGCCGCCGGCCTCTTGCCACCGGTGGATGAGGATACTGAGTATCAAGAGGAATTCTTCCACCTGCTGTCCCAGTTATCCCCGCAGGAACGCCAGGAAATTCTTGACCTCCTGCGCTTCAAAGCCGAACGCCGCAGCACCAACATCAAAAAGAGCCGGGTTGATCCGGCTCGAAGTGTTTTAAAAGGGTAAACAGAACTTATGTTCTATTCAGTTTTCTGCATACAAGAGCAGAAAAAAATAAACTGTAGACCGCTTGCTTCACACTTTGAAAATGCCAACCTTAGACCGCTTTGTCCTGCGATTTTTTATAGCAATCCGCCTATAGTTGCTGCCTGTTTGTGACTTCATGGGGTGCAAGAGGTCGGAGGTTCAAATCCTCTCGCCCCGACCTAAGACAACTTACAACGTCAAATCAGCGGGATAAAAAGGTCTTTGGCAGGCATCAGGTAGATATTGATGGCGACCAAAGACTCTTTGCTTTTTAAGACACCAATTTTCTTCTTCCAGATTTGCTGTAAAAAATCACAGCAGGATTACTGCCGTTGCAAGCCTGCTGGGCAGCATCAAGTATATTGATCCGATCCACGGATACGCAATACCACTTTCAGCACTTGGGCAGCTTTCCAGCCGTGAAGATCCACAGACTCGATCTTCACGGGATCAATTTCTCGCCGTCAGCAGGATCGTGAGCATGACACAGCTGATGCACAGGAAAAACAACACGATCAACAGGATCACCCCGTATTTCCAGATTTTATTAAAGGCAGCCTGAGGTTTTCCGGTTCTCAGCCAGGCAGTCTGGGGCAGGCTTTCGATCATCTGCCGCACTTCTTCCGACTGGGAGGAAGGTTGAGCCGGCGGCGCTTCCGGGAGATCGGATTCTGGCAAACGGCTGAATCCGTCGTTGCTCAACTCATCTGGAAGGATTCCGGTTTTTTGACCGCAATACGGGCAGACGATATCCCGGGGACCCAGCCCGGCCCCGCAACCCGCACAGGTGGAAGGCAGATCGGTCATTTTTTATTTCCTTTTCACTTGAAATACTTTTGAGTAAGGCTGCTGGTATTCACATCGGTTACGGAATCTAATAAATTAAAGAAAATCTGGCGGTTGGCGATTCGATTTCGATTTTGCTCGACATAGACTTTTAGAAAATGGAAAAACGCATCATCTCCGATCGCCTGACGCAGCTCTTCAAAATATTTTGCGCCGTTAAGGTAAACTGTATCCCGGTAATCTTCGTAACTGGCCGCGTCATAGATGCGGATATTTATTTTCCCCGATGGATTGAAATAATTTACACGGTTATTCCACCACCACTCGACCAGTTCAGGATGATAGGTTTCATAGTATATTTTTTCTGAATAGGTGCACAACGCCTCATCCAACCACGGTTCCAGAGCCTGGTCATTGTGCACCATACTGAAAAACCACTGGTGGGCAGTTTCATGGGCGGTGATTATGGTCAGATTATTTTGTGCGCCGCCGTCGTAAAAGCCGTAAAATCCCCGACTGAGGAAAAACAGCCCGTCAAATTCCATCCCGTGCAAAAAATCCGCCTCCACAACCGTCAAACTGGTCCGCGGATAGGCTCCAAAGCGCTGCGAGAACACGTCCAATGCTTTCGCCGCGAGTTTTACGACTTCTGAGCCGGCATAAGCATGTTCGCTGAAGTAATAAGAACGGATTGTGACCCCGTTGGCAGCCAGCTCGGTCATCTGGAATTGGTCGCTCAGCGACAGCGTAAAAGTCCGCGCCTGGTCTAATTCATAATATTTGCCGCCGCTCGCGGCAGTTTCAACCGCAGGTGCCGCGACAACCACGTTTTCCTGACCGTCAACCATGCGGAGGTTAACCCTGTAATTTGCACTGGGGTATACCAGAAACTCCCCAACCAGGAAATCATTAACCACCCACGGGTCATGTTCAACCCACCCGGTTCCAGGCAGATAGGCGGGAATGAAGGGAAACCAGTTTCCCAGATTGGTCTGACGCGACGTCCACCCAAACGTCCCTTCCCTGGCTGGCAGGTTAATCCGGTACTTCAGGTCAACGGTCAGCGGGTCACCGGGCGGCAATGCTCTGGGGAGCGGCAGGGTGATGCGCTTATTTCCAAACTGGTAGGCGAGATACGGCTGTCCATTCAGTTCGATAGACTGCAAAGAAAACGCGCCGGGGAACAAAGCGGGGTAAACCAACAGCACCAGATCATCGAGGGTATCGCCGGTATTATTGGTGAACGCGATCTTTTGCCGGACATCGACATTATGGCTATAATAATCAATTGTCAGGTCGAAATCATATTGAATCCCCGTTTGAGGAATTGCGAGCGTCTCAGGGGTGGCTGTAAAATCCGGGGTTGGCGTTTCTGGCGAGACCAGCGCAGTAGCTGCAGCGGTAGGCGGCGCTGCCAGCGGGGTTGGATCGTTCTGCAGCGGCTGGGCGCAGCCAGCCAGGATGAAAACAGATACGAAAGACAGGATCAAGATATTCTTCACCATATCGAAATTATAGCATCGAGGATCATTTGACCAACGAAACCCAACAGTCTGATTTAGTTTTCCGGCCGTTGATTTTAATAAAAGGCGCTGGAGAACAAGCCAGCGGAATCGCTGCCCGCTGCTTCTGGGCAGGCCTGCGCGTGATGATGACGGAAATCGCTCGCCCTTTAGCCATTCGCCGAACGGTAACTTTTTCCGAAGCGGTTTACGAGGGCGAAACCAAGGTAGAAGGGATCACTGCGCGCCTGACCACCAGCCTGGCCCAGGCTGAACAACAAATGAGGGAGGGGAAGATCGCTGTTTTCGTTGACCCCGAGGCGAAAATATTAAATGGGCTCAATCCATTTGCAGTGGTTGACGCGATTATGGCGAAACGCAACACGGGGACCGCGCGCCAGCCAGGCAGGTTGACCATTGGCGTGGGCCCAGGCTTCACCGCCGGCGTGGATGTGGACGCTGTGATCGAAACCAACCGCAGCCATTACCTGGGCAGAGTGTACTATCAAGGCAGCGCTCAAAGCGACACCGGTATTCCGGGCGACATCGTGGGGGCGAATGCTGATCGAGTGATCCATTCTCCAGCCGCGGGCATCTTTACCACCCAAAAAAAGATCGGAGACCATATCGAGGCCGGGGATGTGGTCGGCCGGGTGGATGATTTGCCGATCAAAGCAGCCATCAGCGGTGTGCTGCGAGGATTAATGCGCCCGGGTCAGCCGGTCGCTGGGCGAACCAAGCTCGCCGATATTGATCCGCGCAACCGGCCTGAGTACTGCGAGTTTATTTCTGATAAAGCCTTAGCAATTGGCGGCGGTGTATTACAAGCCGTCTTTCATCACTTATATCATCCGGGAGGGAACCATGAAATACATCGCATCAATTGACCAGGGGACGACCAGTACGCGCTGCATCATTTTTGATCATAACGGCAGAATCATCGTTCAGGCTCAGAAAGAACATTCCCAGATTTTCCCGAAACCTGGCTGGGTCGAACATGATGCCAGTGAAATCTGGCAGAGTACATTGAATGTTCTGCAAACCGCTCTGACTCGCGGCGGACTTGACGCGGACAATATTCAGGCGATCGGCATCACCAACCAGCGCGAAACGGCGGCGGTCTGGGATAAAAACACCGGAGAACCTTTGTACCACGCGATTGTCTGGCAGGACACGCGCACCGATGAGATCTGCAAATCTCTCGCTGGAACGGATGGGATTGACCGGTACCGCCAGAAAACCGGACTTCCGCTGGCGACCTATTTTTCAGGACCAAAAATCTCCTGGCTGCTGGAAAACGTTCCCGGTTTGCGGGAAAAGGCCGAGGCTGGAGAAGCCCTGTTCGGCAATATGGACACCTGGTTGATCTGGAACCTGACTGGCGGGCCTCGCGGCGGCATACACATCACGGACGTGACCAACGCTTCGCGCACCCTTTTGATGGACCTGCGAACCCTGCAGTGGGATCAGGACATCCTAAACGATATGAACATCCCGGCTGCCATGCTGCCGAAAATTGAGCCTTCCTCCAAAGTGTACGGGTATTGCCAGGTGGTTTGCCCTGGCGTGCCAATTTCCGGAGACCTGGGCGACCAACAAGCAGCGCTTTTCGGTCAAACCTGTTACCAGCCCGGGGAAGCAAAAAACACGTACGGTACCGGGTGTTTTATGCTGTTAAACACAGGCACAGAAATCGTGCAAAGCAAGAACGGCCTGCTTACCACCCTGGGGTATCAATTTGAAAGCCAACCGCCGGTCTACTGTCTGGAAGGTTCGATCGCCATCGCCGGCGCGCTGGTTCAGTGGGTACGCGACAACCTGGGGATTATTGCCAGTTCAGCGGAAATCGAACCCCTGGCGCGTTCGGTGGAGGACAACGGCGGAGTGTACTTTGTCCCGGCTTTTTCAGGGCTATTCGCGCCGCACTGGCGTTCAGACGCGCGGGGTGTCATCGCCGGATTAACCAGGTACGCGAACAAAGGGCATCTTGCCAGAGCCGTGCTGGAAGCGACCGCCTTCCAAACCCGCGAAGTGCTGGAAGCGATGGAAATTGATTCCGGCGTGCATCTGAAATCACTGAAAGTGGACGGCGGGATGGTGGTAAACGAGCTCCTGATGCAGTTCCAGGCGGACATCCTGAATGTGCCGGTCATCCGCCCGGTGGTTTCGGAAACCACCGCTCTGGGCGCGGCTTACGCAGCGGGGCTTGCGACAGGCTACTGGCAGAGCAACGAAGAATTGATCGCAAACTGGGGTAAAGATAAAGAATGGCGGCCGAGCATGGAAGCTGCTGTTCGAGAAGAAAAATATACAGCCTGGAAAAAAGCCGTCGCCAGAACACTGGACTGGGTAGAGTAAGCAATTTCATGGTGAATGTCTGGCTGCATGTCTTGACGCTCAATTTTCTGATGGTAAAATTGCTTTTTGCGTGAAAGGAGCCTGCGATGACGGATGCACCTGAGTTCACGATGCCGGAAGGTATCTCCGAAACGAAATTAGACACCATTGAAGCAGAGACCGTTGACATCGAAATGTCTGCAGTACGGTTAATCGCCGCCCAGCAAATCACCATGCGGGAATCAGTCGTGATGGCCGTGCAGGCTTCGAACTCGGCGATCAAACAATCTGCGGTGGTCGCTCTTCAAGGAGAAGAGATCCAGGTCAACGAGTCAGGGGTTTCTTTGATGAGCGCGAATTCCGCGCAAATCAACAACAGCAAAGCGGGCGTCATCGCTGCGCGAGAAATCCGCACGGGTAAAATCAGCTCTATTGTCACCATCGCCGGAAAAATCGACGGCAACGTCGAAACCATCCTGGATCAACGCTCCCTGGTAATGGTCGGTTTACTGGCAGGTGCTGCTTTCGGAGCCGTTGCGGGTATTTTCAGTTTGCTGAAAAAGAATCGTTAATCCCGGCGAAAGCCGAATAAAAATAGAGCGAAGGTATCCCGGTAAGCGGGAGAGAGGCGCTCGAGGAAAAGGAAATGTCAAAACAGGTTATTGAAGCCACCAGACGAACAGTTACAGGAAAACAGGTTGGCGCGCTGCGCCGCCAGGGATTGCTCCCGGGCGTGCTGTACGGTCATAATTTTGAGCCAACCCCGATTTCGATGGATGCGCACTCCACCAGTAAAATCCTCAATACTGCCACATCATCCAGTATCGTCACCATTCTTCTGGATGGCAAAGAGCACGCTGCTCTGGTGCGCGAGAAACAACGGGACTATCTCAAAGGGACCTATCTGCACGTTGACTTTCAGGTCGTTTCGCTGACAGAAAAGATCCGCACTTCAGTGGGGATTGAACTCGTAGGCACCGCGCCAGCGGTCAAAGATTTCAACGGCATCATCGTCTACGGTGTCAGTGAAGTTGAAGTCGAAGCCCTGCCGCAGGATCTGCCCGAAAAATTTGTTGTGGATGTCTCTGTGCTTGAAACGATTGGCGCGGCAATCCATGTAAAAGACCTGCAAATCAGCAATAAGGTCACGCTGCTCAGCGACCCGAATGAGATGATCGCGATCGTTACCGCTGGCGGCGAGGAAGAAATCGTCGAAGAAGAAACGACCTCGGCCGAGCCAGAAGTGATTGAACGCGGCAAGAAAGAAGAAATCGAAGAATAACCGCTTTCTTTGGATGAAGCAAAAACAGGCTGCCCAGATATTTTCTGCGCAGCCTGTTTTGTTATCCTTTTCTTAATTCAGCTAATAATTGATGGACAATTCGGGCGGTTATTCCCCATAAATTCTCGCCGGCATACTCCTTATAATGGATAACTTTTTCCATTTTCCCGTTGCGCAGGACGTATGGAGATTCATACCAGTTCTCGGGATCGTCCAGCCAGGTGATGGGGATATAAAAGACATTCACCACTTCATCCGTGGAGAGTACAAACTCATTTTGCCCGTTATAGAGCGCGACCACAGGATAAATGACAAAATTTGAAATGGTTGGGAACGGCGGAAGCTTTCCCAGTACTTCAATCTGCGACAGATTGATACCGATTTCCTCTCTTGCTTCCCTCAGAGCCGTTTCAACCAGATTCTTATCCGCTTCCTCCATTCCCCCGCCGGGAAATGCCACCTGTCCTTTGTGGTTCTGAACGCTTTCAGTCCTGCGGGTAAATAATATCGCCCAGCCGTCTGCGTTTTTGGCGAGCAGCAAAAGCACGGCAGCCTTTTTATACTGGTCAGGGTGCGGATAAGATGACCAGAGATCAGCGGTTGGTTGAAACAGCGCCCGTAATTTTTCTTCAGTAAGGGGGTTGGTTGTCATCATCATCATCTGCGCTGGCGCCGGCGGCAATGATTTCAGCGCCTTCAAGGATGGAATGGTCAATGATCATCGGCCGCGCAAAAATCAAGAAACCAGTATGCGCCACCATGCGGTCGGTTGGCCGCAGCCGCTGCGGTTCCGCTTTGAAATAGCGCAAGAAGATCTCGCAGACATCAATAAAGCCAAAATCAGCCTGGCGAAGGGCATTGATCAGCGTTGCCACCTGATTGTAGGTCGGCAGCAAGGTCCCAAAAAAGCCTCCAGTTTTCATCGCAGCGCGTACCTGCCGCAGGTAATCAAAAGGATTGGGGACATCCAGAAAAACCGCATCAACATTGCTCTCGTCAAAACCTTCCTCGATATCCCGAACCTTAAAAGAAACGCGCTGTGCCAGTCCGAGTTTCTCAAGGTTTTTGATCGCGATCTTCTGGGTAGCCTCTTTCACATCATAAGAGAAGACTTTGCCTTCATCCCCGACGGCATTGGCAAATGCGGCAGTTAATGACCCCGAGCCGGTTCCGGCTTCCAGCACCGTGCTGCCAACGCCAATTCCCATGGAAAGCAAGATAAACCCAATATCCTTTGGATACATGATTTGAGTCGCCCGCGGCGTATATTTCAATAAATCACTGAAACTGGGCTGTAAGATAAAAAACGGGCTGCCGTTGTGGCTGAAAACTTGAGATCCCCACGGCTTGCCAATGAGATCATCATGCTTGATCACCCCGCGGTGGGTTTGAAACTCGCCGCCAGTTTTTAATGTGATCAAAAAGTGTTTGTGGCGCAGTCCAACCAGTTGGACAAGGTCGCCGTCCTGCGGGGTCGCGCCGTAACGATTCCAGGTCATGTTACCTCTTTAGCGGCTTTGGATACGATTTCCGTTTGTGTTCGTCTTTGCCGGAGGATTTTCCAAGCCAGGCGCCAAGCAGCAAAAACAAAACCGCGCTGATTACCGCCAGACCTAAATTTACTGAGCCTACCCGAAGAAAATTCCAGGCAAGCATTTCCGCCAAAAAATGCCCGAGGGCGAACCCCACCCAGGATAAGACCAAATAGAAAAATAACCTGCCCGGTCCTCCCCCCCTCCAGAGGTGAAAACCTGCGCCGATCATTGTCGCAATAACAAAACCCAAGATAAAGCCCGGCATAACTCCTCCATCGGAATACTCATTATACCCGGAGGATCCTCCCGCTGCCCATGACCTGGTCGCCTTTGTAAAATACGCACAGCTGCCCCGGAGCAATCCCCGCTTGCGAATATTCCAGTTCGGTCCTCCATAAGCCAGCCTGCTGCGGTGTGAGGCTCCGAACCGGAAGTTCCTTCGAGCGGTAACGAACCATCGCGGTCAGCCCGGGAACTTCCTGCGGAGCCTGGCGGCCCAACCAGTTGAGCGAGTCAAGCATAAACGAATGAATCCCTGCATGCTCAATTTGGCCAACCACAAGTTGATTGGAAGAGTAATCTTTCCGAATTACATAATACGGCTGCGCAGCAGAGACCTTTATCCCTTTTCGCTGGCCAATTGTGTAGTGGATCAGTCCCTCGTGATCACCAAGGATATTACCAGCCAAATCCACAATCTTTCCTGGAGAAAATCCGGGCGAATCCGGCTGAAAACTGGCGATAAACTCACGGTAATCCTGGCTGCCCAGAAAACACAAATCCTGACTGTCCGGTCTGCTGGCAACTTCAAAATTTTGTTCTGCCGCGATTTGACGAATCTGGGCTTTGGTGTAGTCGCCAACCGGCAGTAGCGTGAAAGCGAGCTGCTGCTGGCTTAATCCCGCCAGAACATACGACTGATCCTTGGTTGGATCAATCCCTTTCCTTAACACCGGATGCCCGTCCTGAAGATCAACCCGGGCATAATGCCCGGTCACAAATACATCAGCCCCCATGGCTCTGGCCTGGTCTAACAAAAAACCCCAGCGGATCCGCTGGTTACAGCGAATACAAGGATTCGGGGTTAAACCCTGGGAGTATTCATCTATAAATGATTCGACGATATTTTTATAGAAAGTCAGTCGGGCATCCAGCACATGGAATGGGATTCCCAGCCGCGCGGCAACTCTGCGGGCCATGGCGACCGCTTCCGGGGTGCAGCAGCGGTTTTCGTCTTCTTTATTCGTCTGATTCCAGAGGCGCAGCATCACCCCAATGACTTCATATCCCGCCTTAACCATCAAAGCAGCCGCGACCGAAGAATCCACACCGCCGCTCATGGCGACAACCGCGCGCATTAATCAGACCTCCTGGCTGCGTTAATCAGTTCTGGCAGTACTGCGGCAAAACGTTCCAGGTCGTCATCGCGCGTATCTTTCCCAACCGTCACTCTCAATCCGCCCAGCGCCCAATCTTTAGTGAACCCCATTGAAGTTAGCACTTCAGAAGGCGCCGGGGTACCAACCTTGCAGGCCGATCCGGAAGAACAGGCGAAACCGCGCGCGTCCAGCAGCATTAATAGACGGCTGCCGTCCACCTGCTGAAATGCAAAACTGGCGTGGTTGGGCAGGCGGAACACCGGGTGTCCTGTCAGGACAGCCCGATCCACCTTTTGGAGTACCTGATCGATCAACCAGCCGCGCATCTCTGCAAAATTAGAATTGCGGCTTGTCAAATCAAGGCGGGAGATTTTCAAAGCCTCCGCCAGGCCAACAATTAACGGCGTCGGGCTTGAACCTGCCCGCATTCCCATTTCCTGCTTTCCGCCGCTGATTTGCGCCGTCAGGCGAAGGCGGTGATTGACAAACAGCGCCCCGACCCCTTTCGGACCGTAAAACTTATGGGCGCCAAGAGATAAAAGATCGATATTCTCATCATGGATATTGATCGGGAGATGTGCCGCAGCCTGAACGGCATCGGTGTGAAACGGAATTCCCATCTCTCTACAAATCTGGCCAATCTCCTGTATCGGATTAATCGTGCCAACTTCATTATTTGCGTAGATAACGGATACCAGTGCAGTATCTTTTCGGATAGCCCGCCTGACATCATCGGGAGCAACCATCCCGTAACGATCCACCGGAAGCAAATCGAGCGCGCACCGGCCTTGATCAGCCAGATGGCGGGCTGTGCCAAGCACCGCAGAATGTTCAACCGGAGTGGTCAGAATCCGGGGCAGACCCGGAGACGTCCAGGCGTCAATGATTCCGCGCAGCGCAAGGTTATCACTTTCCGTCCCTCCACTTGTAAAAATGAGCTGGCATTCCTCACCGCCAAGCAAAGCGGAGATAACCTCTCTCGCCTCAGAGATTGCAGCTTCAGCAACCTGGCCCAGCCGATGAATCGATGATGCATTCCCGAAATGATCCAAAAAATATGGCCGCATGGCATCCAGTACTCTGGGATCAAGTGGAGTAGATGCAGCGTAATCGAGATAAGTATATGCTCCGGTATTCGTCATCGAACCTCCAGCGAATAACGATTATAGCACCTAAAAATTGTCCGGTTTGGAAGTTTGAAGCATCAAGGTTGACCTGATATAATTGCTTCAATCAATCTTGCTGGGAGGAATACCATGGCCAAAGACATCATTTTTGGTACGGATGGTTGGCGCGGAGCAATCGCTCATGATTACACTTTCGCAAATGTGCGCCGGGCCGCGCAGGGTTTTGCCAGTTACCTGGTTAAACAGGGAAAAACTGGCCAGTGGATCGTGATCGGCCATGATAAGCGGTTCTTATCTGAAGAATTTGCCAGGGCGGCGGCAGAGGTGATGGCGGGCAATGGTTTGAACGTCCACCTTACGGACGGCGCAACCCCTACTCCGGTCATCGCATTTTCGGTAGTCAACCTGAAAGCGGCCGGCGCGATCAACATCACCGCATCCCATAATCCTCCCACAGATAACGGCTTTAAGGTGCGCGATGAAAACGGCGGCGCGATCCCTCCTGAAGGATTGAAGCAAATCGAGAATCTGATCCCGGACAGCCCGGCTGACGTTCGGGCGATGCCTTTTTCCGATGCGGAAGCGAAAGGTTTGATCAAAATATTTGACCCGGCCCCGGCTTACATCCAGCATCTCAATGATTTGATTGATCTTGGACCCATTCGAGAGTCCGGCCTCAAGGTGCTGGTAGATGCCATGTGGGGCAACGGCGCGGGCTGGTTCACGCGCCTGCTTTCAGGCGGTAACCTGGAAGTGATTGAAATCCACAATCAACGCAACCCGATTTTTCCGGAGATGAAGCGCCCAGAACCGATTCCGCCGAACATCAATGTCGGCCTTCAAACCACGCTTGAGAAAAAGGCGGATGTTTTAATCATCACGGATGGGGATGCCGACCGGGTTGGAATCGGGGACGAAAACGGAGTTTTCATCAACCAGCTTCAGGTTTACGCTTTGCTGGCGTATTATTTACTTGAAGTGAGAAAAGAACGCGGAGCGATTGTAAAGACCCTGTCCACGACCAGCATGCTCGAAAAACTGGGCAAAATCTATAATGTCCCAGTTGTTGAAACCGGGGTAGGGTTCAAATATGTCGCCCCGAAGATGCTCGAATTAAACGCCATGATCGGCGGGGAAGAATCAGGCGGGTACGCATTCCGCGGAAATGTTCCCGAGCGAGACGGCATTCTGGGAGGGCTTTTCTTCCTTGATCTGATGGTAAAGCTTAAAAAATCACCTTCGCAATTGCTGGCGCACCTGTTTTCAATCGTCGGACCGCACTACTACGATCGGGTCGACCGCAGCTTCAAAGGGGATCGCCAGGCGAAAGAAGCCATGATCCTTTCCGCGAATCCCGCAACCATTGGCGGTATTAAATGCATAGGTCTGGACACAACCGATGGTTTCAAATTTAAATTGGAAGACGGCGGATGGATGCTGATCCGGTTCTCCGGCACCGAACCGATTATCCGGGTTTACTGCGAAACGACCAGGAAGGAAAGCGTTCAGCAAATCCTCAAAGACGGATTAAAAATCGTCGGTCTGGAATAAGCCCTGTGTATTGTGATACCCATTGCCACCTCAACCTGGAAGAATTCCAGCAAGACCTGGCAGAAGTCATTCAGCGAGCCCGTGATCACGGGATATACCGTATTCTGGTTCCGGGAATTGACATCAAAACCAGCATTCTTGCCGTGCAGCTCGCGGAGAAATTTGATATCGTTTTCGCAGCTGCCGGGATTCACCCAAATTCAGTCAATTCCTGGAACAAAAACAGTACCAGTGAGTTAAAGCAGCTCCTCGGGCACCCCAAGGTTGTCGCCGTGGGTGAAATCGGGCTGGATTATTATCGAAACTATGTTCAGCCTGAAGATCAGCGAAAGGCTTTGCATCATCAGTTCAACCTTGCGGCTGAATTTTCAAAACCTGTGGTGCTGCACTGCCGTCAGGCATTTTCAGATCTGGTGAAAGAAATTGAGGACTGGAATTCACTGGGCAGCCGCCGGTTAAACGGAGTGTTTCACGCCTTCTCCGAAGGTCCGCAGCAAATCGCGACAGTAAAACAGCTCGGGATGATGATCGGAATCGGCGGCCCAATTACCTACAAAAACAATGCTCGTACGGCTGCCGCCCTGCAAGCCGCTGGCGCTGGGATGACGCTCTTAGAGACAGACGCGCCGTATCTATCACCGGTGCCCAAACGCGGTTTACGCAACGAACCTTATTATCTCAACTATGTCATCGCGCAGGTTTCGAATATACTTAACATTAGCGAGCAGGACGTCAAACAAATCACGTCGCTGAATGCGGATCGTTTGTTTCACTGGGACCCTGAAAATTGAACCACATGACTGCACAAACGCCTCTCATCCAAGAGGAATTATATGAAATTGAAAGTCTGATGCGCGCCCAGGCATCCGGCCAGCATCCAGATCTGGCTTCAGCTCTTGATCTGCTGCTAAGCGCGGGTGGAAAACGCATCCGGCCAACGATCACTGTTTTAATTGGCAGGGCGCTTGGCGCGCCGCAGCAAAAACTGATCACTCTTGGCGCGGCGATTGAGCTGCTTCACACGGCAACCCTGGTCCATGACGATTTGATCGACGGCGCGCTCCTCAGACGCGGAACCCCAACCCTGAATTCAAAGTGGTCCCCGGCGGCCACCGTCTTAACGGGTGACTTTTTATTTGCCTGCGCCGCCAAACTGGCTGCAGATACGGGGTCTCTGGCAGCGATGAGCATGTTTTCCCGAACCTTGCAAACGATCGTCAACGGCGAAATCTCGCAACTTTTCACCAACCGCTGTCTGCCGAACCGGGAAGAATACTTCAAACGCATCTATGCGAAGACGGCTTCCTTATTTGAAACCTGCGCTGCCACTGCTGCAATGGTCGCAAATTGCGGAGACCAGATGATTAATCCTGCTGCAGCTTTTGGTTATCAGGTGGGTGTCGCCTTTCAGATTATTGATGACATTCTGGATTTTACGGAAGCCCCCGAAACACTCGGAAAACCAACCGGTTCTGATCTTCGCCAGGGAATCGTCACCCTGCCCGTGATCGCGTTTATTGAAAACAACCCGAACCACCCACTTTCACAGAAATTATCCGCCGGCGAATGTTTTGACTCGCAAAATGAGGTTGAAAGTTTTATCAACCGGATCAAAACATCAGACGCGATCGAAAAAGCCAGAGACGAAGCGCGTGCCCACCTTGTGGAAGGCCTCAAGAAACTATCCTACCTTCCCCAGACAGAGGAGATCCTTTACCTGACAGAAATAGTTGGAAAGATGGTGGATCGTAAGGTATAAAAAAAAACCGCTTTTCAGCGGTTAATCAGTGCGCTGGGTGGGAGTTGAACCCACACGCCTTTCGGCACATGGCCCTCAACCATGCCTGTCTGCCAATTCCAGCACCAGCGCAAAGCTTCGATATTATAACCGCCTCTGTTGGGATGTCAAGCGATTGGCAAGCCGCAGAGAGCCTGACGAAGATGAGGTGATACTATGCCCCTGGTACTTGATGCAATGGGAAGCGATACCTACCCGGAACCTGAACTGCTCGCCAGCATCGCCGCCGCCGCGGAATTAAACGAAGAAATCCTTCTGGTCGGGAACGAAGCGCTTTTAGCCAGCCGCCTGGCTGAGCTCAATAAAAATCACGCTCCGGTCCGCATCATCCACGCAGCCGAAGTCCTGGAAATGACCGACAAGCCGGTGGACAGCGCGAAAAAGAAACCTGATACTTCAATGGCAGTCGGTATGGGACTGGTAAAATCGGGCGAGGCAAAAGCATTTGTAACCGCCGGAAATACCGGGGGCGCCTATTTTACCGCTGTAACGACCCTGCGCCGGCTGCAGAACATCTCGCGCCCGGCTTTAACCACCACAATTCCCACCCAGAAAGGGCGCTGTGTTTTTATGGACACCGGCGCGAACGCTGACTGCCGTCCAGAATTTTTGCTGGAATTCGCGGTAATGGGCAGCGTGTACGCTGAAAAAGTGCTTGGGATTCCAAATCCAAAAGTCGCGTTGCTGGCAAACGGGGAAGAGCCCGGCAAGGGCAATCAGCTGGTCAAAGACGCCTACCCCTTGCTGAAAGCCAGCAGCTTGAATTTTTACGGGAATGTTGAACCGAAGGAAATTTTTGCCGGCGAAGTTGACGTGGTCGTTGCGGACGGCTTCAGCGGCAATGTCTTCATCAAAACCTCCGAAGCGGTCGGCAAATTTATTTTGACGAATATTCGGAATGAGATCAAGGCATCTTTGATCACCAGCCTTGGCGGGTTGCTGGCGAAACCGGCCTTTAATAAACTGCGGCGGTTGATGGACCCGGCTGAAGTCGGAGCTGCGATGCTGCTTGGTGTGGATGGATATGTGTTTATTGGCCACGGCCGGTCGGATCACCGCGCGCTGATCTCAGCTCTGCGCCTGGCAAAACGCGCTGTGGATGCCAATTTGCTCGACGCAATGAAATTGAGCATACAGGAAAAACTCAGCAACCTGACCTATCAGCGGTAACCTTATGAAAGTACTATCCAACGATAAACTAATCAAACGCAACCGCACCATCGGTATGCTCACTTCGCTTGCCGGGTTGGGGATAATGGTCGGAGGTTTTATCATATCCATCCAGGATATCAACAGCGGCCAGCAGTTTGGAACTGTTTTAATTGCCCTGATCCTGGGCATCATCCTCTCACAGATTGGCGTCTATTTTGGCAACCGCTGGGGGAAATCCCCGCGTCCGGATGAAATCCTTACCGCTTCGCTCAAAGGGATCGGCGACAAATACACCCTGATGCATTACGTTGCGAACATTCCTCATCTGCTGGTTGGCCCAAGCGGTTTGATCGCCCTGCTTCCCTATCAACAGGGCGGAAAGATTACCTACGACAGCGTCAAGGGCCGCTGGAAACAGAAAGGCGGCAGCGCCTACTGGAAAATTTTTGGAGAGGAAAGGCTGGGACGGGTGGATCTGGAAGTGCGGGGAGAAATTGATGACTTAAAAAAATTACTGGCAAAAAATGGGCTGCCTGAACTGCCGATAACGGCGATCCTCGCCTTCACCAACCCAAAAGCCACTGTGGATGCAGCTGACGCCCCTTACCCAACCGTTCCAATTTCAAAAATTAAGGAAGCCGTTCGCAAGTTACAGAAAGATATCACAGCTGATCCTGAAGCTGTACGGCTGTTTTTAGCCCTCTATAAATAATCACGTTTTTTTAATTTCGGGCGTTCTGGGAACGCCCGATTTTTTAATCGGCTTCGGGCGGCGTTCAGATCCGCGAGTTTGTTTCAGCTTTTTCACCTCAAGGTCGCTCAAATACCGCCATTCGCCCGTTTTCAACTGCCCCAAACGAATTTCGCCAATCCGTATTCGAACAATCCGCAATACAGGAATTCCCAGAATTTTTCCAGTTTCACGGATTTGACGTTTTCGGCCCTCTCTCATAATGACTTTCAACCATGCTCCCCGTCCAGCGATGGTATCCACAGTCACATCCGCGGGCTGCGTCCGCGTTCCATCCTCCAGCACGACCCCTCTGCGCCAGGCGGCCAGCTGAGCCTCATCCGGTTTTTTCCCGACCAGCACACGGTATTCTTTCTCGTGACCGAACCTTGGATGCGTGATCTTATTGGCCAGGTCGCCGTCATTGGTAAGTAATATTAATCCCTCCGAGTCCAGGTCCAATCGCCCGACCGGATAAATCGATTCGCGGACGTTCACCAAATCCCTCACGGTTGGACGGTCGCCCTGACCAATCACTGCAGATAAAACGCCGCGGGGTTTATGCAAGGCAATATAGACCAGTTTTTCCTGACCGGGGATCGGGTGCAAATCCACCATGATTTTGTCAGAAGCGGGATCTGCTTTTGTTCCCAGTTCGGCGATTTTCCCGTTGACAGTGACCCGGCCGGCAGTAATCAGCTCCTCGCATGACCGGCGTGAACCATAACCCGCCCTTGCCAGAATTTTTTGAACGCGTTCTTCCATAGGGTTAATCTTTCAATAAACCATTGTTTGGCTGCTTATCAAGTTCTTCGGACGGAAGTTCATACGGCGGGAGCGCATCAATGGATGGCAACCCAAAATGCTGCAAAAATTCCGCGGTTGTGCCGTACAAGATGGGCCGGCCTGGGCCTTCAGCCCGACCTACCTCCTGGATTAAACCGCGGCTTAACAGAGATTTTAACACGCCGTCGCTATTAACACCGCGAATCGCATCAACAGCCGGTCTGGTGATCGGCTGCCGGTAAGCCACAATGGTCAGCGCTTCTAAAGCAGCCCGAGAAAGATGCGCCATGGTTTCCAATCCAAGAAATTTTTCCACAAAGGCCGCCATTTCCGGGGCTGAAGTCAGCTGTACGCGGCCATTGTGAAATTGCAGCCGCAAACCCCGCGATGCACGCTCGTATTCCTGCTGCAATGAATTTAATGCCGCATCAATTTCTTGCGGCGAAAGATCGAGCGCTTGAGCCAGCTGCGCGCTGGTCACCGCCCCGGGAGCGACAAAAAGCAACGCCTCTAATCTGGCGCGTAGTTCAGGCATCATTTGGGGCTGCGCTGAGTCAGTCATGCTATAATTATCACGCTCTTTCTAAGGATGTGCTGAATTATACCTTATCCTTAAAAGCCAGAAACAATGCGACGTTTTTTCGGCATGAAAATACCCTGGATTCTTATCCTGTTGAGCCTTATTTTCCTTAGCGGCTGTTCAGTCCTCGCTGCGCCCGCTCAAGAAATTTCAGCCACCATCAGGGTCGACGGTCAAGAAATTACGGTTAAGGTTGCGCCTCAAACATCAATTCAAACCGCTTTAAAAATCGCCAATGTGACTATGAATCCTCTTGATCGGGTGGAACCGCCCAGTTTTACCACCATGATTGAAGACACCGTGATTAAAGTCATACGGGTTACCGAGCAATTTGAAGTCGAAGAGAATATTATCCCGTTTGAAATTCAGACGGTGCGCAACGAATCTCTACCCGAATCCATTCAGTTATTAATCCAGCCTGGAACCAACGGCCTGGAGCAAATTACCTATCGGAAGGTGTTTGAAGACGGTTTAGAGGTTTCAAAAACGCTGTATAAAAGCGAGGTCATTACAAAACCCGTCCCCGAAATCACCATGATTGGTATCCAGAACCCATTCACTTCGACACCAATCGACGGAAAAATCGCATACCTGACAGCCGGAAACGCCTGGATTATGGAAACTTCGACTGGCAATCGTAAGCCGGTGGTAATGACGGGCGATCTGGACGGCAGGGTCTTTGAACTTAGCTTTGACGGCCGTTTTCTGCTTTTCTCGCGTAAATTGGATCCCGCGGAAGGGATCAACAGCCTGTATGTTGTCAACGTTGAATCCGATAATCCGCAGCCGATTAACCTCAAGGTTAGAAATGTCATTCATCACGCCGCCTGGATCCCAGGGCGGTCATTGCGCATTTCTTTCTCCACAGTCGAACCCAGAGAAACAGCGCCTGGCTGGCAGGCAAACAATGATCTTTACATACTTCCGCTAACAGATGTGGGTGCCCCGCTTGACCCAAAAAATATCGTCGAGACCAATTCTGGTGGAATTTATGGCTGGTGGGGTACGGAATTTTCATGGTCTCCGGACGGTCAAAATCTTTGGTTCTCAAGGCCCGACGCGGTAGGTATAGTTGACCTGGAAACCGGAGAGCTAATACCGGTCATCAACATCATACCTTACGACACAAAAGCGCAGTGGGCCTGGATTTCGCCGGTTTCATGGGGCGCCTCATCCGATTTTTTACTCTATGTGAATCATCAATCCGATCCGGATTCCAATCAGGCGCGTTTTGACTTAAACACCCTGTTAGTTCAGGAAAACATTTCCATTAAACTGGCGGAGCAGACGGGCATGTTTGCCTATCCCTCAATTTCCGCAAAAAACAACCAGGGAAAAAACACCATCCTTTACTTACAGGCAGCGGCGCCAGATCAAAGCGACAGCAGCCTGTACCAGGTATGGATCATGGATCGGGATGGGTCCAACCGCCGGCGTCTATTTCCGAACGAAGGCAGCGGCATAGAGCCCCAGCGGGTGGTCTGGGGCCCGCCTGCAAGTTCTAACAATAACCACTGGGTGGCCCTCTTACATCAGGGCAACCTCATCCTCGTGGATACGGATACTTCGAAAACAATCCAGGTCACTGCGGATGGATCGATCAGCCGGATTGACTGGAAATAAACTGGGAGAACCTATGAGAATTCTCGTTACTGGAGCGGCGGGCTTCCTTGGCTCGCATTTATGCGAACGATTGCTGAATGAAGGGCATGAAGTAATCGGGATGGATAACTTTGTCACTGGCAGCCCTGAAAATTTAGCCCATCTGGCGAATAACGAACACTTTTCATTTATTCGCCATGATGTGGCGAACTTTATTTTTGTCCCTGGCAAAGTTGACGGAGTGATGCACTTTGCCTCACCCGCCAGCCCCAACCCGGGTTCTCCTTACGGGTACCCCAATCTCCCGATTCAAACGATGAAAGCCGGGGCTTTAGGAACCCATAACACGCTGGGTGTCGCCCGGGCGCACGGTGCGCGTTACTTACTCGCGTCGACCAGCGAGATATACGGCGATCCGCTGGAACACCCGCAAAAAGAAACCTATTGGGGTCATTGTGACCCAATTGGACCGCGCTCTGTTTATGACGAAGCCAAGCGGTACGCGGAAGCGCTTACAATGGCGTATCATCGTTATCACAAAATTGATACACGAATTGTCCGTATTTTTAACACTTACGGCTCTAGGATGCGCCTGGATGACGGCCGCGTGGTGCCTAATTTTATTCAGCAGGCTTTGCGGAAAGAACCTTTGACCATCTATGGGGACGGACTGCAGACCAGAAGTTTTTGCTTTGTAGACGACCTCATTGAAGGCATTTACCGGCTCTTCTTATCCGACGAAACCATGCCGGTGAATGTGGGCAATGATAAGGAAATTTCGATTCTAGAATTCGCCGAGACGATCAACCGCCTCACCGGCAATCCGCATTCCATCATTCACCGCGACGAATTGCGCCTGGGCGACGATCCTCAGCGCAGACAACCTGATATTTCCCGCGCAAAAGCAATCCTGGGATGGAGCCCTAAAACCAGCCTGGAAGATGGGATAAAACAGACCATTCCGTACTTTGCAGAAAAACTGGGACTTGCATGATTCTGACCAGTCGAAAAGAACGCCACCGTTTTTATAAATTTGCCATTGTCGGCGCATTCGGCGCGGTGGTTGACTTTGGCGTGTTCAACCTGCTGAAAGCCCTGGTCGGATTACCGACCCTGCCCTCGTCGGTGATTTCGTTTATCGCAGCGGTGTTAAATAACTTTATCTGGAATCGTTTATGGACTTACCCGGAATCCAGGAATAAAAAAGCGGGGCCGCAGTTGATTCAGTTCGCGGTTGTCTCCTTGATCGGAATTGGTATCCGCGCCTTGACCATCACTTCAATAGAAAGATTATTAGAAGATTTCTTCAACCGCAATCAGATCGCCTTGCCTGTTGACAACCACACGCTTGCCGCGAATCTAGCCCTGGCAATCTTAATCGGGCTGGTCATGCTGTGGAATTTTTTCGCCAACCGCTACTGGACATATCGAGATATTGAAGTTCATACCGGCCGGTAGGCAACCTGATGGAAGACACGCCTTTTCCACAAGATGAAACGCCGATCCCGCCGAACATTCGGTCGCTAAAAGACTTAATTAACCTGGTCACCGGAAAAAACGATCAGCCAGCGGCCAGCAGCGGCGCTTCAGGTCTGGCGGATATTCGCCCTTTTCCGCTGCTCGCGATGGTTGGGCTGGAGGAGTTAAAACTCGCCCTGCTGCTGTCCGTGATTAACCCGGCTATCGGCGGAGCCCTGCTGATCGGACCTCGTGGAACCGGGAAAACAACCGCTGCGCGGGGATTAAGCACGCTGCTGCCAATGGTTGAAAGAAGCAGCTGTTACTACGGGTGTTTGCCGGAAGATGTGGAAATTGGCGGGATTGACGCAGTCTGCCCGGACTGCGCCCGTAAATATGCAGAGGGTAATCTTTCCAAAATTGTTGAACCGATGCGCATCGTTGAATTGCCTTTAACCTCTACCATCGAGGATGTGATTGGAAGCCTGGATGAGCGCGCGCTGGTTCACGACCGCACAAGGATAAAACGCGGGATTCTATCGCTGGCTGATCAAAACCTGCTCTATGTTGATGAAATCAACCTTTTGCCTGCCCAGGTGACGGACGCGATTTTAGATGCCGCAGCGCAGGGAACTTACACCATCCGGCACGGCGCAATATCCGCGACATACTGGTCTCGATTTATCCTGGTTGGATCTATGAACCCGGATGAAGGCAGTCTCCGTCCACCGATCATGGACCGTTTTGGCCTCAGGGTATTTGCCCACCCGCTGGAAGAATCCCGAACCCGGCTTTTGGCCTATGAACTGGCGGCGGATTACCGCCGAAATCCCCATCAATTTGTTTCCCGGTATGAGGTAGAAACCGAAGCCGCCAGACAGGAAATCATTGCCGCTAGAAAAGCGCTCCCCGGTGTGAAAACTGGCGACCGAATCTACAAGATCGGATCAGAGATAATCAAAGAGTTAGGAATTAAATCTTTGCGGGCAGAAATTGCCCTTTTTGAAGCCACAAGAGCCTACGCAGCGGCTGCCGGAAGGGAAATACCCGAACTCACTGACCTGCTCACAGTCGCTCCGCTGGCTCTGAGATTGAGACGGGGTGATTCTGCTCATCATCGCCCCGCGGACGAAGAAGCGGAAATTGATTCCGCGATCAAGAAGTACTGTGAATAAAAGAGGACTCCATGGCCATAACTCACCGGCAAAGGCTGATAAATTTACTGGAAGCCAAAGGTTTTGATCGTCCCGGTGTAGCCCTGTGGCGGCATTTTCCGGTAGATGATCAGGACCCGGAAGAACTTGCCCGTTCCACCCTGGAGTTTCAGGCGCAGTATGATTTTGACTTAATCAAAGTTACACCGGCGTCCAGTTTTTGCGTGCACGGCTGGGGAGCCCGCGATGTATGGAAGGGTAATCCTGAAGGAACGAGGGATTACCAGGAACCCGCAGTCAAAGATATCCGCGCTTTCCAGGCGCTAAAACCACTCTCGCCCCTTGAGGATAGTTTGGGCCAGCAACTGCGCTGTCTGGAAATCATCCTGGCAAATAGACAGCCTGACACCCCGGTCATCCAGACCATCTTTAGCCCGCTTTCGCAGGCGAAAAACCTGCTGGGAAAACAAAAGCTGCTGACCTGCCTCCGGCAATATCCTCAAGAAATGGCGGACGGACTGAGTACCATAACAACAACCACGATCGCATTTCTTAAGGAATGTATTAAGTTAGGCGTCGACGGGATTTTTTTCGCAGAGCAGCACGCCCAGAAGAATTATCTAACGCCGGTTGAATTTAATCGATTCGCCAGGGAATTCGCGGTTCGAATTCTCGATGTTGGGAAAGAATTATGGCTCAACATACTGCATGTGCACGGTGACGAAATTCATTTTGAATGGGTTCTGGATTATCCCGGGGCACAAATAATCAACTGGCATGATCAAAAATCACCGCCGTCGCTGGCAGAAGGCAGCAGGATGAGTTCCGCGCTGGTATGCGGCGGCCTCCGCCAGTGGGAAACGATGGCATACGGCACACCGCATCAGGTTCGCCAGGAAGCGGACCGCGCAATCACCCAGATGGAAGGGAAGCCTTTCATCCTCGGCACAGGCTGCGTCCTGCCGATTATCACACCGGCAGGCAACATCCGCGCAGCCAGAGCAAGCGTCGAAAAGGCAGCCCGATAAAATGAGCACCCCCCGGATCATTGCTGGAAAGGCTCGGGGAATTCGCTTGCAGGATGTTCCCGGAGAGATCACCCGACCGATTACTGATCGGGTAAAAGAAGCGTTGTTTAATATTATTGGCCCCGATATCCTCGACGCAACCCTGCTGGATCTATTTGGCGGTACAGGTTCTGTAGGGATTGAAGCGCTCAGCCGGGGCGCTGCTTTTGTTCAATTTGTTGATCTAAACCGTCCCGCGGTTGATACCATCCGAAAAAATCTTGCCCTTACCCACCTCAGTCAAAATGCCGATGTCATTCAACGAGACGCGTTTTTATTCCTGGCAGCGCCGCCCGCCCGGGCTTTTGATTACATTTTTATCGCCCCGCCGCAATATAAGAAGATGTGGATCAAATCCTTACAAACTCTGGATCAAAACCCCGGTTGGCTCGCTGAGGATGGATGGATCATCGTCCAGATTGACCCGGTTGAAGATGAGAGTATCACACTGCAACACTGGGAAGAATTTGACCGCCGCCGATACGGCACAACCCTGCTACTTTTTTATTCAAGCAAGCCCGGTTCAACGGATTCCGCGATCACCAACTGATCACGTTCATTGTATGAATACCGGGCATGGAAAAGGCGCATGTTCCCAGAACGAACACCCTCAATCTGCCGAATCAGGTACGGTAAATCTTCAACAAGCGGCAAGCGTTCAAGGTCGTTTACCGGGACCCACTCCAGACTTCCCTCCGTACTCACCGTTAATTTGATTTCCGCCGGAACATCCCCCCAAAACACAAACATCTGGATCCCGCGTTCCTGCTGAGTATCAATTATGACTGTGCCGCCTAAATGCAGCTGGACGCCGTCCACGCCACTTTCTTCTTTCAATTCACGGCAGGCTGCTGTAAGCGCGTCTTCACCTTTCTCAATATGACCGCCTAACCCGTTATACCGATTTGGCCAGATTTTCTTTGTCGGCGCGCCTTTTATTAACAGAACTTGCTCGTTCATAAAAAGAAAGATCAATACACGCGGAATCACAGACCAGCGCACCATTTGGACACCTTGATCTTTCACGCCCAATCCATACCTCCTTGCCATAGAAAAGAGCGCCGGTTTCTACCGGCGCCTCGCTTTTAGAACCAAAGCTAACTCAGGAACATGGGCACGCCCATAAAATCGCGAATTCTGGGTTTGTACTGTTCAATATCATAGTAAGCGGGAACATCCACCCGTTTTTTCCCGGCAAGCACCATTTCTACCGGCACAGTCGTGTATTTACCGCCGTGCAGGGCAACCATTTTCCCCGTCTCGCCGCGGCGGATGAGCTGGATGGCAAGGTTGCCATAGGACATGGCCACCATTCGGTCGAGCGAATCAGGCGCACCGGAGCGCATGAGGTAGCCGAGCTGTTGATACATGATGTCCTGACCGGTCAACTTTTTAATTTCCATGGCAGTCAGCATGCCCACCCCGCCGAGCTTTTTATGCCCGTAGGCATCCTCATCTCCCGATTCGACGATGTCGCCTCCGTGCATAATCGCGCCTTCTGAAATGGTCATCATGGCATAATTGGAAGGATTATTGCGCTTATCTTCACGCAAGAACTCGGCCAGACGCTCAATTTCAAAAGGAACTTCTGAAATAATTGCCCGATCGACATAGGCAAGGTACGCAGTGATCAAACTGGTTTCACCCGAATTTCTGCCAAATAATTCAACCACACCGATACGCTCATGCGACCCAACCGCGGTGCGCATATTGGTGATGAAATCAACCGAACGGGTTACCGCCGTTGAAAAACCGATGCAGTAATCTGTCCCGAAGATATCGTTATCCATGGTCTTGGGGATAGCCACAACCGGGAAGCCTTCTTTGTGCAGGCGCACCGCGTAACTCAACGTGTCGTCGCCGCCAATTGGCACCAGATAATCAATCCCCAGATGTTCCAGCACTTTTAGCACATGGGAGGTGTAATCCATGGTGCCTTTGTCATCAATCGGTTTACCGAGGCTGGAATTCTTGAGAAAATCCGGAATGCTCTTGGGGGAAACATTCTGCGGATTGGTTCGAGAAGTGTGCAAAAAGGTGCCGCCAGTTCGGTCAATCGTGCGCACATTTTCCCGAACCAGTTCGCGCACGTAATAATCATAGGTAGAGGGTTCATCCAGGTTGTAGTTGAGCAATCCGCCCCATCCGCGCCGGATACCGATCACCCGGTACCCCTGCTCTAATGCCCCGATGACTACCGCCTTAATCGCAGGATTCAGACCGGGAACATCCCCTCCACCGGTTAAAATACCAATTGTCTTACTCATTAAGTGCTCCTGATAAATTATGATGTTTCTGCAATTTCAACAACCGGCACCTGCAATGAGATTCGGCTGCCTTTTCCAGGCGCGCTGTCGATATCAAAATCGCCGCCCAGCATTTCTATCCGTTCTTTGATTAACTTTAAACCAATCCCTTCGGCATCCATTAAGCTGCTGTCATCCATTCCTTTGCCGTTGTCACTGACGGTTACCTTTACCAGATGCTCTTCCAGTATCACCTGGACGCTAATCTGAATTTTTCCGGGAGTATCTTGATTGCTGCGTACGCAGCTCCCAACCAGTTCTTGAATCGCCCGAAAAATAAACACCTCAAGGTAGTTTTCGAAACGTTTTTCAACACCTTTCACGGTTAGGCTTGTTTCAATACCAGACTGCTCGCGAAACGTGTCAAGGTAGCGCTTAACCGTGGGAACAAGCCCAAGATCATCCAGCATCATCGGTCTCAAATCAGAGATAAACCCGCGAACCTTTTGGAATGTGCCCATGGCTGAAGTTTTCAACGCGCTTAACTCTTCTTTTGCCCGGCCGGGATCGAGATCAAGCAATCGAGCCGCGATTTCCACCTGCACAATAAAATTGGATAACGCCTGGGCAGGACCGTCGTGCATCTGCCGCGACAGTCGCTGGCGTTCCGACTCTTGAGCGTTTATCAGCATTTCCAGAGTCGGTGTCGATTCGCGGCCTTTTCCGCCTTTAACCGCACCGGAAACCACCATCTGGTTGATTTTTTCCAGAAGGGCAACGTAACGCTCCAGACCGCTCTGGTCGCTTTGCATTTTCTCGAGCTGGCCTTTCATGACGAGCAACCGCTGCTGGGTCTCGAGCATATCTTTATACGCGCTGCGGATATCCTCCCTGGGCGCTGAGTCAAATGTGTTGAGGATTTGCTGCAGCTGTTCTGCAACCTGTTTATTCCGCTGTGTGATGCGGTTCATTTCAATCTGACTTTGCTCAAGCAGCAGATTGATTTCTTTCAGGTTGCGCCGTGAGGATTCCAGTTCATTTTGCAGCTGGCCAACAAATAAATCCCAATCAGAGGTTGCGTTTGTTTGTTCCAAATTGATACCCTCTCAGAGGTATTGCAGCCCGATAACCCCAGCGGTAAAAAACCATCCATTATTTTATATGATTCTCAGTCAAAGGTATAGTCCTTCGCCTATGGTAATTTATAAACCGTCAGATTTTCTTCACCCAGCCGCCGGGAGAGCGCGGCATTTGTCGAATAGACAGGATCCAGGCCGCGTGTCAGGCTGTCGTACCAGGTGGGAAGCACGACCAGATACTTCGCGCCTTTGGCATAAAGGTAGTCTCTGAGTTGATCATCCGCCCGAATAAATGGGATCACCTCTGGATTAATCAATCCGGCCAGGTCAAGGATACGCCGCTGCGAATAATAACCGACCGCGCCAATGTCATGAACCGCGATCAAATCTTGCGGTTCGGTATGATCGCGAATCCACACCGCCGCAGCAACCATTTCGGTCTCGATAATTTCCACATCCTGACGGTAAGCAGCCGCTCCAAGAATTAAAAAACCCAGTTGAACCAATATCAGCGAAACCGACCAGGCGCGAGCCAGGATGGAATAGATCCGCGGTTTGTGCAGCCACGGAATCAGAATTTTCGCCGTACCAAATATGCCAAGGATAAAATAGACCGCCATGGCCGGCATCATATAACGGCCGTGTTGATACACAACCGGCAAACGCAGGGCGTAAAGCAGAATGAAACCAGCCAGCCAGAGAGCTGCTGCGATCAGCGCTGGCGATTTATCCTTCCAGGCGGCAAACAGCGCAGCAGTAAAACCCGGCAGAAGCAGCACGCCCGCGCCGCTGAGGGGAAGAACAGCCAGTTTTAAAACTCTAGAGAACAGAGGAGTTTGCAGTAATGCGGCGTATTCCGCTTGTTTGGCAAAAAAGGTGGTCGGCCAGATTTGACCGGAGGTTTGTAAATTGAAAAATAAATATCCAGCGAATATTGCCGCGAATGGTATCAGGTATCTCGCCGCGTCACGAATTTTTTGCCGCCAGTCTGATGGCGCAAGCCCAATACAGAAGAGGACCGGACCAGCCCAGGAGATTAGTTCTGGCCGCACCCAGACCGCTGCGCCAGTCAGAATACCAGACAGCCAGTACGATCTGTTGGGTCTCATCAACAAATAAATAAAAAGCGCACAGATGAAAACCGCCAGAATGGTCTCCATGCCAGAAAGAGCGGCCCAGACAAAGTGCCACTCGGTAACCGCGAATAACGCCGCCAGCCATCCTGCTCTGCGGTCAAGACCGGCAGCCCTCATGATGGCATAGAACAAGAAACCGAGGAGGACGAGAAGGAACAACCCCAAGAGCCAGGACCAGATGATTTCCGGAAAAACACTGCTCATGTGGCCTGGCACCAGCAACATAGACCAGAGCGGGGATGTTGACCCGCCGGAACCCGCACCGGGTTGAAATTCCCAGCGCCCGGTTTTAATTAAATTCCGCGCGTAGGTTTGATGGATCCAGGCATCATCAAGGGGAAATCCAATGAAGCCGGCCGTGTAAGAAAAACCAATAAAAAGGCCGGCTGAAATCAGAGCAAACAATAGAACGGAAAGTTTTTGCCAGGGCTTCATCGCCTGCACTCCGGGACGCCGCAAAGTGTGTATAGTTTTACGTCCCCGATTGTGTCAAAGTAACAAAAGCCGTCAATTGGACTAGAGGAAAGATACAGCGGCTGCAGACTCTTAACATGGTCGGGTTCCACTGCCAGGTAACAGGCATCAAATTTTGAGGCTAACTCAAAAAAAGATTCAAGCGGTGAATCCGGGGTGACAATCGCCTGCCTTCCGCTGACCAGATAGTAACCGACTGGATTGGCAACCATGATACGCTCGCTCACCGGGACACCTTTGTTAATCAATACCGATTCCACGGTTCGATACGTCGTTTCTTCTGTTTGCCAGCCTGCAGGTTTTTCTGCTGTTATGGCTATGCGCATATAAAAGATAAACATACTGATGATTGCGCTTAACCCGATCAAGCCAAGGGCAAGCACCTTCCAGCCAATTTCTATTTCCCAGCGGCGCTTTTTCTGGCCCCACTGCAATATTTTTCCCAGGCCAACCGGCGCCAAAATCCAGATCAATATCTGAAATCCAGAAAAACTGTGAAAAAAACCGCCGCGAGACCCCGCGAACGGGAAAACCAGACTCATAATCACAATCACCAACCCGCCAAGGCCGGCCATGGTTTGCGCCCAGAGTTTTTTTGACCAGGTCGAATACCCAAGCAGCGCCAGCGGAAACAGGACAATCAAACCATTCACCGCGATCAATGTCAATAGATTGGATCCGAGCGCGTTCAAGCGCACGGTGATATGCTCCGCCAGACTGCTTGACAGCCAGTTTTGAAATGTCAAATGATTTACTGGATACGCGAAGGTTTGATTGTAGGTTTCGATCCAGAGGGCGCGTGAATTTCCAGGTGGAAATAAGCTGCCAAACAGGGACAGATTTCTCCAGTACCAGGCGCCGCTGACTGAAATAAAACCGATGAACAACGCTGCTTCAGAAAAGGCTAACCTTCTGGCTTTAACAGGAAATGTTCCTTGATCGCGCCATTCAACCAGAAGAAGATAAATTCCAGCGGCCGCTAACCAGATCATACCATCCGCGCGGGTCATCTGCATCAGACCGCAAATTACCCCCAGCACAGCTGAAAGATATAAAGGGGCGGCTGGATGGTTCAGGACCATCAAGGTGATCAAATACACACCGCCCAGCAGCATCGCAGGAACAAAGGTCTCCGGCAGGGTCAGGTAAACCCAGTAATACCCTGAAAAAACCGAAAGCAAGGATGCAAGGCGAATTTCCCGGCGTCCCAGACCAGCCCTTTCAGCGGCCAAAGATGTCAGCAATGGGATAAAACTGGAAAGTAAGATAAACAGAATCCGACCGCCCCAAAAATCATCCCGGCCGGCAGCCAACATCCCCAGGTATGAAACTACCGAAGGTAACGGCATCCAGTAAAGATGGGATGGCTGAGGCAGCCCGGCGGGTTCATTGAGATAATTCCAGACGAACTGTTCATAAAACCCCTGATTTTGGAACAGCGCTCTGCCACCTGCGAAATAATATTGCGCGTCCATATAACCAGGCGAAGGTACCAGCGTCGCGATCACCACCAGCAGAACGAGAAAACCTGCCCAGATGCACCAGCGTTCAAGCTTGAGACTCATGGCCTGTTCCGTTCAAAAAAATAGATCCAGATATCGCCTACAGCCATTTTGTTACCACCCCGAAAATGCTGCGACAGGTACTGCCAAACCGGATGGTATGTTTCTCCTCCCAGTTCAATTAATGATTTATCGAACACGATAAAGGCGATATGGTTGCAATCGGCAGAAGCCGCCTGAACATCTGGTACTGGAAAGATCTGCATGGCTGCCTGAGATGCCGGCGCAAACGTGTCATTTATGCTACCTGGCGAATCGGCCAGAAATGACTGCGCCAGCTCCGGGGCGTAAAAATGGGTTGGAAAATAGCTGAGCTTATTATCATGCAGAATGCAATCCAGCTCTGAAGAACGAGACCGAAGGACATTCGCCAGTGATTGGAATGGCGAACGCGGGAACTGGTCATAGGTGATAAAGGTGATGAAACCCAACCGCGCGGAAAGCAATCCGGCCAGCAGCAGGCCAATTGCCGCTGCTCTGGGAATTCGGCTCGATTTTTGCCCGAAAGACTCAGCCAGGCAGCTTCCGATCAATATTAAATAACCGAAGGAAGCCGGTAGGAAAGCCCGCTGAACATAAACGGGACGCATGAACTGTGAAATCACAAATAACAGCGTCGGAGCAGTAAGCAGCAAAACCAGCGGATACGCAATTAATTTAATCTGCTTTCTTTTTTTCAGCAGCCACCACAGCACAGTACTGAAAACCAACAATGAAAACGCCAATCCCCAGATAAGGTTTGAACCGGGCAGCGGCAGATTGGCGGAAAACATGATCACCGTCTGAACGATTTCAAGTATCCCCGGCCGGGGGGTCCAGAATGCGGACTGTATCTTGTGAATCTGGCCAGGCAGAAAGATCAGCCAGGGCAGGTACAGGAGCAGAGCCGCTGCCTGAACGGCGATTAACCGGGCTGCCAGTTTCCAGCGGCGTTGAAGGATAAGAAACACGGACGGCGCAATTATGGAAAACCCGGCCAGATTATGGGTATAAAAAGCCAGCGCCGCGGAAAAAAGAAAAACCCCCCATTCATGATTAGATGCCCTGCCATCTTTTTGCATGATCCGGTAGGCTGACCACCAGTGTAAGCAAACCAGCAGGCTGAGCAGCCCGTACATCCGCAGGTCCTGGGCATGATAAAGATGGATAGGTGAAATTGCGTAGAACAGACTCGACCAGACAGCCGCGGTTCGTCCTGCCAGGTCTCTGACGAAGAAATAAAACACCAGCCCGCTCAGCAGACCGAAAAAGACGCTCAACAACCGCAGCCAGATCACATCCTGGCCCAGATAAAGCCAGGCGTGCAGTATGAAGTAATACAGCGGAGGCATCGTGTCAGCGGCGGTCCCGCGAATAATCTCAACCAAAGGCCGTTGGGCCAAAAAGATGCTGAAAGCATCATCATAGGTAATGCTGCGGGAACCGATCGCCGCCAGCCGCATCGCGCAGCCTAACAGCAATATTGCTGCTTCAGGCCCAACTGCTTTTACCTTCCGGATCATGGGTTATCCTTCTGGCGGAGCAAGTCATACCATAGATTCACCGGACGGACCGCCCACCAGCGTACCCAGTACAGTAACATCAACAATATCCCGGGCAGCGGCAAAAACATAACCGGGCTTTGAATCGGCTGATAATCGTATGCTACGGTTGCGAGGAAGATCGCCCAGATTCCAACCAGCAACCCGACCAGCAGGATCACCGAGATAATGCGTCCCAAGGACCCCCACCGCTCTTCCCAGATGGCCACAGCGGTAAAAAGGGCTGGCACCAAAATGACAAAATTACCAGGATCGGTTTGAATACCGATCCACTGGCTGATCACCAGAGTTAATGAGAATACCCATAAATTGGCTCTTGAATCGCCCTGACGATTTCGCCACCACTCAACCAGCAAGATCAGTCCCAGGATGATCGAAACCGCGTTTCCCAGCCTTTCTCCGGTTGCGGGAAACCAGACCTTCAGGGAGGCCTGCAATGTGCCCGGCGGGTTATATAAGGGATAACGAATAACCTCTCTGAGATTCTGCAAAATCCAGTCGGGAATCAGCAGCATACCGCTAATCGTCAATAAAACCACCGTGCCAACAATCCAACCCACCAGTTTATGACGCTTTCGGTATAGAGCCCATAAAATCAAATACAGCAGCGGTAACAAAACCACCTGAGGTTTTATGGTTGAAAATGCCAGCAGAACTCCGGCGAGTTCATCCTCTCCATTCCTTAATGCCAATAAGCCGCCCGCCATCAGAACTCCGACCAGGATAACTGCATTTCCATTTATTAATGGACGCATCCCGTGATACCAGAGCACCGAGAACAAGAGTACAAAAATCAACATTTTTCGCCCGGGTTTCCAGTTTGCCAGACGCAAACTGAGGAGGGTAAAACCAACCAATCCGATTTCCAGGACGGTCATCCATAACCCGCGGGCTAGATTGAAATCATTGATCAGCGCAAACGGCAAAAAAATGACAATGGAATAAAGCGGATACGCTACCCGCAGTTCATGCTCACCGCTCCTCGCCGGTCTTCCATACGCGATCTGCTGAATTTTTAATGCAGTTTCATCCGAATACGGGCTGATTCCATCAAAAACTAAAGCCCGTGTGCCGATGTAATGAACAAGAAAATCGCTGCCGCCGGGATTTTGTCTGGCAAAGGCAGTATTCGCGAACGTCAAGATTGCAAATAGCAATACGGCCGACAGAGCAACAACCCACCATTTCGGATTTCGCATCAGACCTCCCAACAACCTGCGGTAATCAGCAAATAAATTATAATTCAAGCCATATGACCACGCGAATTGCACTGGCTCAGTTACAGATCGCATTCGGCGATCCAGATACAAACCTTCTGCGCGCAGATGAGATGATTAACGCAGCCGCGGATCAAAATGCGGACTGGATCCTCTTTCCCGAGCTCTGGCACACCGGCTTTGACCTGCTTAGGCTGCAAGAGTTGAGCGCTTCCTTCCAGGAAGTCTTTTCACACTTACAAAAACGAAGCGCGGAAAAATCCATCTTTATCAGCGGCAGCTACCCCGTTCCCGGCCAAAAAGGGCTGACCAACCGTTTTATCACCATAAGCCCTGATCAAACTATCCTGCCGGTGTATGATAAGATCCACCTTTTCGGCTTGATGAAAGAAGACCGGCATTTTCTTCCTGGCCAGGCACCCGTACGCCAGCCGCTTCCTTTTGGTGAAGTTGGGCTGTCAATCTGCTATGACCTTCGCTTTCCCGAGTTATTCCGGCAATATTCGCGCCAGGGCGCGCCAATATTGGCAAACTGCGCTGAATGGCCCGCTGCGCGGACAGATCACTGGCTCACACTGACAGCCGCCCGGGCGATTGAAAACCTTGCCTGGTTTATCGCGGTCAACGCGGTGGGGAAATCCGGAAAAGAGGTTTTCGCGGGATGTTCCAGAGTCATATCCCCATGGGGTGAGACCATCGCTCTGGCTGGCTCGAGGGACCCAGAATTACTGTTTGCGGACCTTGATCTCAGTCTGATCAGCGAAATTCGCGCCGCGTATCCTTTTCTAAAAGACCAACGCTTGTAGCCGTTACGGAAAAGGAAAGCCAAAATCTGCCGGGTCAACCTTTCGCGACAATTGATAAAAAATGAGGTAATCTCCGATCCTCTCTTCCTGCCAGCGGATCGCCAAAGCACTCAGCCGCTCCCTGATGCGGTTCTCCAACAACTCATTCGGTTGAATAACAAGCACTGGCGGCTTTGAACTGCGAGACACAAGGTCGGTATAAGCTGGTATCCGGTCATCGCGAGGGGTGTAACGCAAATCAAGATGATAAGGCAGCCGCGGGGAAAGAATAATTTTTTCCTGAGAATGATAAACAGCCGGATAAGCAATCCAGTATGTGCTGTATCCTCTGGTTTCACCGGTCTGCTCAAGAAAATGGATCAACTCCTGATCGTAGGAATGATCCACAATGGTCGGGGCATAAAATTGCGTGGTAAGCCCGGGTCGGTCCGGACGGGTAGCCCAGAACACGCCATATATATTCACTCCGATGATGAGCACATACGCCAGGATTTTGAGCCTGAGAGGCAGAGGACCGCTGGATAACCAATCTCCAGCCCAGAGGCTGCCCAGCACAATCAACGGCAGAAAATATCGGCCGGATGGGTCGGCACCAAATGAAGTCAGCAGAAATAAAAGGATTAACAGCGAAAACGTGCCCAGAGAGGTTTTATAAAAGAAACCCCGCGCACCTTCCACCTTTGTGTTTTGAATCGCCCAGCGCCCAATCAGCCCCCAGATCAAAGTCAGAAATGGCGCGGCAGCGAGCGCGAACCAATCCGCTGACCAGGGAGCCCGCACTCCCAGAATAACCGGCAGCCCGAATAACACAAAATTGAGCAGATGCAGACCCAGGCGGGTGACAAAACTTCCACCTTCCACGGCAACCGCGCTCCCGGTCAATTCAGACAACAGCGGCCACCAACCGCTTTTCACCAGCGCGAACAGCCATGGCAATGCGCCAAACCCTGCGCCAAAAAGCAGCCAGATTGAATAAGAAAACCTGCGTTGAAATTGCTTTTCTTTGACAGCCCGGAAAAGAAATTCCAGCAGGATCGGAATGGTAAACACCAGCGTGAGCGCGTTCGCCCAGAACCCCGCTCCAGCGAAAATTCCAAAAATCAACCACATTTTCCGGCTGGGATTGTGCGTCTGGCTCATATTGACAGCCATCACCATCTGGGCCGCCCCAAATAAAAGGGCTTCGTTATAGCCGCCAAGAGTGGCGCTCGTGTAGAGAACCAGCGTCACCCCGCCAAAAGCCAGCAAACCAAGTCCAAAAAGCGCGGATTTTTCTCCCAGCGCTTTTTTCGCCACCGTGAAACACATCACCGCGGCAAACAGATATAATAAGGATTGAATCACCCGAATGGACATCACACTGTCGCCAAATATGCGAAACCCTGCCGCAATCAAAAACGCATCCAGAGAGCCCATGTACGCCTGGCCGTAAAAAAATATCGGGCGCTCTCCCTCAAGAATGTGGCGGGCCATCAACCCCACAACCGCTTCGTCCGCATTGAAGGGAACGCTGCCCTGAATGGTCAGGATCATTCGGAACGCAAACAAGAGCCCCAGAATGAAGAGGACTACCAGAAAATCGGTATTTTTGAACCGGCGCATAAACCCATTATAGCCTTTGTCCCTATGACCAGAAAAAACCTGTTGAACTGGATCCTCCCGGCAGCTGCCATTACACTGGTATGCGTTTATTATTTCTCAACCGCCAGCCTGGTGCCTTTTCACCCAGACGAAGCCACCTATCTCTACACCAGCGAGGATGTGATTGCCTGGATGTCGCAGTGGCCCGCAGATGTATCCTATACGGCAGCTCAAGTCATCACCCCGCGCACATATTATCGCCTTGTTGATCCCCCGCTCGCGAAAATCATGATCGGCATCGGCTTACGCCTGGCAGGTATCGCTCCCCCGCAATCTGACTGGGCATGGAACGCGGACTGGGAAACAAACCGCGCCCTGGGTAATCTACCAACCCCTCCGGTCTTAATGGCGGGCCGCTGGTCGATAATGATCTGGTTTCCCTTCACCCTCCTACTGATTTTTTTATCAGCCAAAACAATTCGGGGCACGGCGGCGGGCATACTTGCGGTCCTCTTTTTCGGGCTTAACGCGCTGGTTCTTCTTCACACCCGTCGGGCGATGAGCGAAGGCCTGCTGCTTTTTCTAAACGCCGCGGTGCTTTTTTTCGTCCTGCGCTTCCCGGAAAAGTACCTGTTAACAGCCGCCGCAGCCGGACTGGCAATTAACACCAAAGTCAACGGAATTTCCAGCGCTGCGCTCGCCCTTTTTACGGCATTAACCCTCAAACAGAAAACCATAAAATTTTCCGGTCTTTCTAGCGCGTTGATTACCATCATTGTGATCGGCCTGATCACATTTGGATTGAACCCAGTTCACTGGAAGGATCCAATGACCTCTGTCCAGGCTGCCGTCAGCGCCCGAAAATCGCTGATGGAAGACCAGCGCGCAGCGTTAGTCAGCTCCAATCCAGAAAAAGTTCTTTCCAGTCTATTGATGCGCACGGCGAGCCTTGCGGGCAATCAATTTTTTCAACCGCCGGCGCTGTCGGATATCAGCAATTATGATATCGCGTTGATGGATACTTTCAATGATTACCGCTCGCAGTGGATCAACCAATTCTCTCAGGGGGCAACTGCAGGTCCTTTGCGGATCTTAGGCGCGACCCTCGGTCTGGTCGTTTGCCTTCGTGAAGCCATAAAAAACCGATCGAGAGTCTGTTTTACCCTGATAGCCGGGTGGATTTTCACCCTTTTGGCTGCCTTGTTTGGATCACCGCTCCCGTATCAAAGGTATGCCCTTCCGTTGGTTTTATACGAAACCATTTTCTCAGCCATTGGTCTCGTCTGGTTGCTCTCGCCGATCATTAAAAAGGCCGGAGCTTCTTTTCGCTCCGGCCGACAGGCTAAGGGTTAGATTTTCTTTCGAAATACCCGGTGATTTTTGTACGCACGGCCGCCGACGTTGATGAGGTCTTTTCTCATTTGCGAGGCGGATTCAGCCACCTGGGTCAATTCACCGTGCTTAAAATGGTAATTCTGCAGGGTCTTTTCCATTTCGGTATACAAGAGCGCATTACCGCCCCGCCCCTGATATTCGGGTAAAATCCCCGCGCCGTTTAATGAAACCCAGTCGGTTCTTTTGAGTTCAAGCATAAAGTCCACAACGGCCCAGGGGGTGATTCTCCCACCGTGCCGCTGTAGGGCTGCGGAAATATCCGGAAAAGCAAACAAGAAACCAACAATCTTGTCGTTGTATGTGATGATCTTGATCAGGTTGGGATCAGCAACGACCAGCAAATTATCCACCAGGAATTTGATTTCCCGCTGGGTTAAGGGGTAATATTCCCAGTTGTTCACAAAGGTATTGTTGTAAGCCTCGCCGATTTCCCAGGCCATTTTAACCATTTCGCGCTTATTCTTAAAATTCTTGACCGCGAATTTACCTTTTTCCTGAACCTTTTGAGAAATCAGGTGGACTTTTTCTGGGAGGTGGAACGACTCGGCTGGCATGTAGCAGGAAACAAAATCAACTTCCTTTTCAAATCCAATCGTTTCGACCAGCTTTTGATAATAAGGGAAGTTGTAATTCATCATCGTCATCATCTGCCGTAATTCATGTCCTTCAATCTGAATACCGTAGCCGTCAAAAGCACTTAACCCTTTTGGTCCGACAATCGTATCCAGATCCCGGGCTTTGCACCATTCAAAAGCGCGGTTAAACAGCGCGTTGGCGACCTCCTGGTCATCCACACAATCAAACAGATAAAACTGCGCTTTTTTAACCTGGTGCCATTTATTAAACGGCTTGTTTTCCATCGCTCCCAGCCGGCCGACGATCTCACCGTTTTGGCGCGCAACCCAGAATTCCGCCTCTGAATGCTCGTAAAAGGGATGTTTATCCGGATTGAGCATGGTTTTTATGTCCTCAATGAATGGCGGCACCCATTGAGGGGTTCCTTGATACAGCTTATGGTGAAACATCACGAAGTCATTGACTTCTTTTTTTGAACGAACATCGACCTTCTCAATCGTTAGCATATGATACCTCGCTTGAAATGGGTCTAAAACAACAATACCTTCAGTATACTCCATTCTTAAAACCCAATGCAGTCTAAAACGTTTTCAAGCTGTTAACCATTTGTTGGCGCGGTGTTAAGACAATAACGGTATGGTAATAAAAGAAGTTTAATGGGAGAAATTCTATGCACATTCTTGTTACCAATGATGACGGGATTACCGCCCAGGGGTTATTGGCCTTGGCGCAGGCAGCGCGTTCTATCCCGGATACCAAAGTCAGCATTCTCGCTCCCGACCGAAACTGGTCTGGCGGCGGTCACGTAAAAACCCTGGACCGCCCGTTAAGGGTCAAGGAAACAATCCTCGCGGACAGCATTCAGGCATTTGCCTCAGACGGCGCGCCGTCGGATTGCGTAGCCCTGGCTTTGCTGGGCTTTTTTGAAACAAAAATCGACCTGGTTGTTTCCGGGATTAATCCGCTGCCAAATCTTGGCCACGATGTGACCTACTCCGGCACGGTTACAGCCGCGATGGAAGCGTTAATCTGGGATACACCGGGGATCGCATTCTCGCTTGGGTCCGTTGAAAACCATCTAAACATTCAGGATTTTACCCCCGCTGCCAGTATTGCCCGCAGGGTCATTCAGTCTGCCATTGAGAATGGAATTCCTGATGGAACTTTGTTAAACGTCAATATTCCGTATTTGCCTGAAGCGCAAATCAAGGGTTTTCGAATCACCCGACAGGGACTGAGGGTTTACCGCGATCGCCTGGATAAGCGCATCGATCCGCGCGGCAGGCCGTATTACTGGATCGGCGGCGACTCACCGACCGGCACGCCTGAAGCGGGCACCGACGTGGGCGCCCTGGCAGACGGTTTCGTGTCAATCACCCCCATACAGCTGGACCTGACCATGTATACAGCCATCCCTACCCTGGGAAACTGGAAATTCTGAGCCTGACAGACGCTGCGCAAGGTTGTAAACAAAATTTTGCTGGCATGGTTCTCACCGTATAATCAATTTACAGGTGATCACCATGCCAAATTTATTATCCAGCGAGTCTTCGCCGTATTTGCTACAGCATGCCAGTAACCCGGTCTTCTGGTATCCATGGGGGGAAGAGCCATTCGATCAGGCAAAAAAAGAAAATAAACCGGTATTCTTATCAATCGGTTATGCCGCCTGTCACTGGTGCCACGTGATGGCGCATGAAAGTTTTGAAAACCCGGTAGTGGCAGATTTCTTAAACAAGCATTTTATCGCCATTAAAGTCGACCGTGAAGAACGGCCGGATATCGATTCGATTTACATGTCCGCTGTGGTTCACATGACCGGCCAGGGAGGATGGCCCCTATCGGTATTTCTAACCCCGGAAGGAGAGCCTTTTTTTGGCGGGACCTATTTTCCGCCTGAACCGCGCTACGGCATGCCGTCCTTCCTGCAAGTTTTAAAGGGTATCGCTGAAGCCTGGGAAAACAGCCGGGATGAAATTCATGCGGTCACAGTGCAGATCAAGACAACCCTGGTCAGCGCGCTTGACCTGCCTGAAAAGGACGATCCGCTTGACCTGTCCAGTATCATCGATCAAAGCCTTCTAAAAATGCGGAATGCTTATGATGCACACAACGGCGGATGGGGAACCGCCCCAAAATTTCCACAGCCAATGGCGCTTGAGGTACTCCTGTTAAAAGCCGTTGAAGGAGACCGGGAAAGCCAGAAGCTTGCCGAGCACAACCTTCAAGAGATGGCCAGAGGCGGAATGATGGATTTGATCGGCGGCGGGTTTCACCGCTATTCTACCGATGCTCGCTGGCTCGTGCCGCACTTTGAGAAAATGCTGTACGATAACGCACAGCTCGCCAGGGTTTACCTCATGGCATATCTCCAGACGGGCAATCCTTTTTACCGCGCGGTGTGTGAAGATACGCTTGATTTTGTTATCCGCGAGATGAAATTACCGCAGGGCGGATACATGGCTTCGCTGGATGCAGATTCCGAAGGTGAGGAAGGAAAATATTACCTCTGGCGCCTGGATGAAATTGACCGGGCTTTTTCAGAAACCAGCGCTCGCCAAGCATTTTCGCAGCTATTCGATTTACCTCAACAAGGTAATTTTGATGGAAAAATCATCCTGAGGTTTAAGGACCAGGCATTTAATCCTTCTGCAGATTACCGCACAGATACTTTTCGGGAATTTCGCCAGAAACTTCTGGAAATTCGCGACCAGCGGGTAAAACCCCATGCGGACGACAAAGTAATCGCCAGCTGGAATGGATTACTGCTGTCGGCACTGTCTGAAGCCGCTCGTTATCTTGAAAACGAACGGTACGATCTGGCGGCCGGGCAGCTGTCGAAATTTTTGATGAAACAAATGTATTCAGCTGACAGCGGGCTATACCGCACATGGCGGGAAGGAGTTCCGGGAAAACCTGCCCTGCTGGAAGATTACGCCGCGGTAATTCTGGGACTGCTGGCTTTCAACCAGCTGCGAGCGGATGAAAGCATATACCCGTTTGTCAGCCGACTCATGGACGAAATGATGGCGCGGTTTCAGCACCCCCAGTCCGGCTTCTATGACAGCCAGAAAGACCCAACCCTGATTTTCAGAGGGCGAGACATACAGGATAATGCCCTGCCTTCTGGAAACGCGCTGGCGGCCCAAGTCCTCCTCGCCTTTTTCACAATTGACGCCAGGGATGAATATCGAGCCATTGCCCAAGACATGCTTGGCGCCGCTGCCGATCTGGTTAGCAAGTATCCAACCTCCTTCGCCGCCTGGCTGAAGACAGCGCTAATTGCAAACCACGCGCCAGAAACGCTGGTGATATCCATTCCTACCGGCGGTGACTCCCAAGGGAGAAACAGAACGATATTACCAAAGACTTACCGTCCTTTCCGCTGGATCATTCAGGTCACAGACCAGACCCGGGACGCGATACCTGAAATTGCGAAGAACAAACCCAGCCAGAATCACCTGACCACGTATTATTTTTGCGAAAATTTTGTTTGCAAGGTGCCGACTGTTGATATAGACCAGATTACGTAAACTTTCCGAAGGCGTGAGGAGAGCGGGTATAATAAAATATATTTCCAAGGGGTATCTCACAACTCGGGAGTAATTCATGGAAAAATTCATTATAGAAGGCGGACACCCGCTGCGCGGTGAAATCACACCCGGAGGAAACAAAAACGCCGCTTTACCATTAATCGCAGCCAGCCTGTTAACAGAAGAGCCCGTTATCCTGCACAACGTCCCGGAGATTCTGGATGTGAAAACAATGCGGGACCTGCTGGTCAGCCTTGGGGTTAACGTAACCCATTTAAGCGGAAATTCGTGGAAATTTGAAGCCAAAGACGTCCGTCCCGCTTCGCTGGACCCGGACCTGTGCAAAAAAATTCGCGCGTCCATTCTACTCGCCGGCCCGATGACCGCCCGCTCGGGGGGCCTGGTGTTACCCCCGCCTGGCGGTGATGTAATTGGTCGCCGCAGGGTGGATACCCACATGCTTGCCCTGCGCGCTTTAGGCGCTGAGGTTAACTACGGAAGAACCTTCAGCTTTTCCGCAAGGGGCCTCACCGGAGCGGACATTTTACTGGATGAAGCATCGGTAACCGGGACTGAAAACGCGATCATGGCTGCGGTCCTCGCGAAAGGCACCAGCGTCATCCGAAACGCGGCTTCTGAGCCGCACGTCCAGGAATTGTGCCAGCTGCTAAACTGGATGGGCGCGAAAATTGAAAATATTGGTTCCAACACCCTGGTCATTGAAGGGGTTAACCGACTGCACGGTGCTGAATTTACCATCGGCCCAGATTATCTCGAGGTTGTCTCGTTCATCGGAGCGGCTGTTGTCACCCGCGGAACCATCCGAATTCGTAACGCAGGCAATCAATATCTTGGAATGATTCGCCTGGTGCTCGGAAGGCTGGGCGTCCACTGGGAAACTGAAGGAGACGATATCCTGGTTCCTTCGGAACAGAAACTCGAAGTTGAGCCAGATCTGGGCGGGGCGATCCCTGAAATCACAGTCATGCCATGGCCGGCTTTTCCTACCGATCTGATGTCGATCGCCATCGTGCTTGCCACCCAGTCGCGCGGAACGACCCTGTTTCACGACTGGATGTATCCGAGCCGGATGTTTTTTACCGATAAGCTGGTTGGGATGGGGGCTCATATTGTCTTATGCGACCCTCATCGATGTATTGTTCAGGGAGCCTCTCAATTGTTTGGCGAAAAAATGGAAAGCCCGGATATCCGCGCGGGTATGGCCCTGGTCACCGCAGCCCTCTCAGCGCAGGGAAAGTCTATTATTCGTAATATCGGCCAGATTGACCGCGGGTATGAGCGTGTGGATGAGAAATTGAAAACCCTCGGCGCCAGCATTTCGCGGGAAAAAGAACAATAAATTCCTATGACCAACAAAAAAGCGCCTTTCCGGCGCTTTTTTGTTGGTCTTATTTCTCAGCCGTCAGGCTGACAAACTCGCTGATCGCATCCCGCAATAAGGGTTCGGGCAGCGCACCCACCTGACGGTGGGCGATCTTCCCGTTATGGATAAAGAGCATGGTCGGAATGCCCTGCACCCCGTAGCGTTGAGCCCATTCAGGATTCTCATCTGTGTTGACTTTGGCAACGATTAATTTTCCGGCATACTCACCGGCAATTTTGTCCAAAATCGGGGCAACCATGCGGCAAGGTCCGCACCAGGGTGCCCAAAAGTCAACAATGACTGGGAGCGTGGATTGCAAAACCGTTTTTTCAAAAGCGGCGTCCGTGACATGGATCGGTTCGTTGATCATAATTATTTCTCCTGGTTAAATTCACCTTATTGGATGTCGGCCAACCCGAAAAGTTACATTATGCAGCAGGCTGATTTCTTCGGAAATCTACAAACCGGTAGCCAACTCCTCTTTCCGTTAGGATATAGACGGGGTTCGCGGGGTCTTTTTCAATTTTTTGACGTAGATAGTTGATATACAGGCGCACGTAGTGGGATTCATCCCGGTATTCGTAACCCCAGACTTTCGCAAGGATCTGATCATAGGTCAGGACCCAGCCAGCGTTCTGAACCAGATGATACAACAGGCGGTATTCTGTCGGCCGAAGTTTCACCAGCGCGCCGTCGACCCACACTTCGCGCCTTCCAAAGTCAATCTTTAAGCGCGAATCAACCTCAATTATCTCGCGGGATACAACCCCGGAAGAATCCGACCGGCGCAGCACTGCCCGCACCCGGCTAACCAGCTCTCGCGGGCTGAACGGCTTGGTGATGTAATCATCCGCGCCCAATTCAAGCCCTCGGACGCGGTCGTCTTCTTCTCCGCGGGCAGTCAGCATAATGACCGGGATATTGCTAAATTCACGAATCATGCGCAGGACCTCAAAGCCATCCACATCCGGCAGCATGACATCTAACAACACCAAATCCGGTAAATGATCGCGGATCGCCTGGATCGCCTTCAATCCGCGGTAAGCTTCAAAAACCTGAAAACCATCATGTTCCAAGTTGAGCCGAATGAACCTGGCCATGCGCTCTTCATCATCTACAACCAAGATCGTGCTGTTGATCCGCTCTTCAGGCATATTACTCTCGCACAAAAGAGATAATCTCTTCTTCTTCCACGCCGGGCATAACCTCAATAAAGGTTATGCGACTTAATGGCCAGATCACCGTGTTCACATTCGCATCAAGATAGTGGATATCCTTTCCATCCTTACGCCTGGGGTGCTTCACTGTGATCAGCATGTCAGTTGGACCGGGTAAAGTTTCGATTTCCCCCACAACCGGATCTTCATTGGCAATGTGGATTAAGACGGTTGGCATTTTTCCTTCCTTAAAACAGACTATTTATTAATTAATATTTGTAATTTTAATTTCCCAAAAGCAAGGATATCACCATGATTGAGGGGATAATCAACATGCGGCACAATTTTTTGTCCGTTTACCCGGGTACCATTCGATGAACCCAGATCCGTGATGACCACCCGCTGATTAATAATTTTCAAGGCAGAATGAAGCCGGGAAACGCCCGCGGTATACGCATCAAACGGCGACAGGTCAACATCCGGTAAAATCGGCTGCCCTTCTGCCACCCTTCCCAGGGTGAATTCTGTCCTGCCGGCCAAATTTAACACCTCTCCGGTTTCAACCACATGTAATGAAATCACCGCTTCAGCCTCAGCCACAGGTGATGGATAGATCTGGGATTCTACGGCAATATTGCCCGTGTCCAGATTGTCAGACGGCGTTTTTTGAATAGACTGTGTGATTCCGCGATCCATAGTTAACAATTGAGCCCCGCATTCGCTGCAAAAGAGCGCTCCTGGAATTTCCTGGTGTTGGCAGTTTGGGCATAAGATCATATTCGGTCCTGTTCCGGGGCGGGCAAGGATAATAGCGCCCGCGTCCCATATTTAATTCGTTTGTCCCCATCTTTGGAATAGTTCCGACTTTGTTGAATATTTTCCGCTTCTATCAGAACTGAGTGTGCCAGTTCGCGATTTCCCTGAGCCAGCAAATGGGTGGCCAGATACTGAAGATGGCGGGTGGCTTTGCTGATCTCGCCGGCTTCGACTTCTTTTCTTGCTTTGTCTTGCATGCGGTAAAGGGTTAACTTCGCCAGTGCGTCCACGATCGCGGAAGGCGGCAGTTCGCGCGTCATATCTGCGCGAATCGGCCGGCGCAGCCTGACGTGGATAGGACCCAGCGGAGGGCGGATGGAAGGGATTTCCATTAAAAGCCGCCCTTTTAACAGTTCCATGCTTTCAACGTCCGTGGTGATGGGTTTCACTAAGAATTCCATCAGCAGAGACACGGGCTGGTTGTGGTACAAATCTCCCAACTGCATGGGCGAACCGAATACAAGCGGGCTGATTTCTGGTTTTAACCGAAACGCATAATTCAGTTCGACATTCGGGTCGAGCTCATATTCGAGGCGCACCCCCCGTCCGTAGATATATCCCATAGAGCGGATTTTCTGATCCAGGTAGTTATATAAATCCTTGGTGCCGGTAACAAAAATTGAACTGCCGCCGCTAAGGGATGAAAGACGGTCCAGGAAGGTATCATTCCACTCATGCCCGATACCCATCGTGTTGATTGAAATGTTTTCAGCAGCAACCTCTTCTGCCAGACGCAGGCATGGCTCTTCATCGCCATAGGTATGCCCGTCCGTTAGCAGAACCAACATCTTGGTTGTATTGATCCCGGAGCCAGTGCGGAGCAAAGAGATGCCAGCTTCAAGCCCCTGATAAATCTCCGTTGCGCCGCCGGTCTGGATTTGTCTTAATTGCATTTCGACCCGCCCGATATCTGACATTTCAGTTGGCGGAACCATCACCTCGGCGCGGTCGCTAAATAAAACGATTGAAATTAAATCCTTTTTTCGTAGATGGCCGAGCAGGTGAGCAATATTGGCCCGGACCATTTCCATGCGCGAGCCTTGCATGGATGTGCTGCGGTCAATCACCAGACACAGATGCGCCGGTGGAATTGAGTCTAAATCAGGTTCAGCGGTGCTGACCACGTCGATTAAGACATAAATAAGCTGAGGCTCGTCAAGTTTAATCAGAGAAGATCGGCTGTAACGAATATGGCTGGAGAGATTAATGTTGGGCTTTTTACCGCCAAAAAATTCCTGATCATACATTTTTTTTCGGGCAGCGTCCGCCAGCACATCATAAGCATTCTGAATCTCCAGGAACTGATCATGAGCTCCTGGAGAAGGATTGACATCCGGATGTAGACGCCGGGCGATATCAAAATACGCCGATTTGATTTCATCGGCAGTGGCATCTACGGGTACCCCCAAAATTTCGTAATGCGATTTTAATACGCCCACTGGCTGCCCTCAGGGTAAATACTGGATTAGGATTGCGCTGATATTATCCGGCCCGCCGGCATTATTGGCCGCCTGAACTAGTTGATGACAGGCGGCGGACGGATTGGCCGCCGTCTTGATGATACGAAAGATTTCCTGCTCGGGAACGACGCCCCATAAACCATCGCTGCACATTAACACAAAACCAGGCCGAGGCAGCTGATAGGTATTGATATCCGGACGATAGGGTTCTGCCTGGCCGACCGCGCGGTATAAAACATTCTTCTGCGGGTGAATCATAGCTTCCTGCTCGGTGATCTGCCCCAGTTCAACCAGCCGGTGCACCAGAGAATGATCCTGTGTCAGGATTTGCATTCGGCCATCTGGATAGATAAAGTAAACCCGGCTGTCTCCAACGTGGGCAATGGTAATCTGGTCGCCATACAGTAAAGCAGCGGACAGTGTCGTGCCGCCGCCCGGCGCTTTTCTGGTTACTGCCGCTTGCGCCGATTTAACTCCTTCTTCCATCAGCTCCAGAAGGCTGACCCCACCATTATCCTGGTTGACCAGATAGGGAAGGTACAAAGATTTTAAGAGATGCCCGCTGATCGCTCGCACAGCCGCGTTGCTGGCGATTTCACCGCTTTGATGACCGCCCATACCGTCAGCAACCACAAAAACCCCGAAAGGTAGGTCATTCACCCCATCAGCGAGAATGGCGTGAAACGCGAACAGGGTATCTTCATTATGCTCTCGCTGCTGCCCAACCGACTGCCCAGTTCCAACCAGGATTTGCGGCGGACTCATTGAAATGGATTGCAGGCTGACATTTTTTAATTGTTCATCGGATAGCGGCGCGGTCTGCACATCTGCGGCCGCTGATTTGCCTGTTTTTTTCTTTCCAAATAATTTCTGAAAAATCGTCACGTATCCCTCCGCAGAGGCTCACGGCAGGAGCGCATAAAAAACGTGGTCCGTTGAGCCAAAATAAATCATTTCATTATGAACAAGTGCGCTTCCCGTTATTGCCCCCCCGGTTACAAATTTCCACCGCATCCGGCCTGTTTTATACTCTATACAGTATATAGCACCATCCGCAGAACCGCAATAGATGCAATCCCTGAAAACAGCAGGAGATGAGATCACCTGATGGTCGGTCTTAAAACGCCAGATTTCTTTGCTATTCGCTGCGTCCAGAGCGTAAATATATCCATCCGCTGCTCCGGCGATGACCAGGTTTTCAACCCGGCAGGGAGAGCTAACCGAGCCTTTTCCGAGTCTGAATCGCCAGATGACCCAACCGCTTTTGGCATCCAGAGCATAAAAAGTGGAATCCAGGGATGTAAAAAACACCGCGCCTTGACTGACGACCGGAGAAGAAACAATGTTGCGTTTGGCTTTAAAGCGCCATTTGGCCTGTCCGCGGAAATCCGAACAAATAAATTCACCGCTGTCGGTGCCAAAATAAATGAAACCATCCTGCACCGCCGGCGTGGATCGAATTGGAGCTGCGGCGTCGAAGCGCCATACCAGGCGGTTTGAGATAAGATTTACGGCATAGAGATAACCGTCATCTGAACCAAAGAAAACATGGCCGTCTGCGACCACCGGTGAGGAACGCACCGGTCCATCTGTTTGGAATGACCAGAGCATTTTGCCCGTTCGGGTAGAGATCGCGTGGAGGCGCTTGTCTTCCGATCCAAAAATCGCGACCCCATCCGCAATCACCGGACGGGTAACCACTCCGCCTTCGGTTGGATATTTCCACTGGAATGTACCATCCACCGCATTCACAGCGTAAAGATTATTATCATAGGAACCGACAAACACCATTCCGCCGTCCGCCGCCGGGGTACCGCGGATTTCATCTTCACAGTCGAACGTCCACACAGGTTTGATGGATTGATCGGTCGCCAGCGGAGCAGAATTTAAGACCAGACGCGACAGCGCACCGGTCTTTTTTGCCGCCGAGATTAATGCTTCTTTGAAAGCCTCAATGGTTGGGAAACGGTCCTGAGGATTGTACTGGAGGGATGTCATAATGACCGCCTCCAGTTCCGGTGTTACCGAAGGGTTGATGGACCGGATCGGCCGTTCAGAAAACGAGAACGGCGCCTCCAGCCGCGGGTCTTTGCGGGTAAGAATGTGATGAAGCGTAGCGCCGAGGGCGTAAATATCCGCCTGAGGGGTTGCCTCACCCCGGTATTGTTCTGGCGGAGAGTAACCTTCTGTGCCAATCATGGTACCCTTCTGGCCAGTTTTGAACACCTTCGCGATCCCGAAATCTACCAGCACAATCTGGTTCTGAAGGTTTACCATAACATTGGACGGCTTCATATCGCGAAAGATAATTGGTTCAGGCTTATGATTGTGCAAATAAGAAAGCACATCGCATAACTCAATTGCCCAACCAATCACGCGGTCTTCCGGGAAAAACCCCTGGGTTTCAGCCAGCATTGCTTCGATATCCTTGCCGTGGACATACTCTAATACCAGGTAAGAACGTTCATCATACGAAAAGAAATCGAAGATTTTTGGAATGCTTGGATGGCTGAGCGTAACTAAAATATTGGCTTCACGTTCAAAATTCTGAACAATCGTCTTGCGCACCAGCGGATCAGGTGCCTGATTGATCATCTCTTTAACCGCTACCAGTTTTACAACGTTCTTGAAATGTTGATCCCGGGCTCGATACACCGATCCCATGCCGCCAACCCCGATGACTTCCTGGATCAGGTAACGATCCATCAAAACCGTGCCAGACGGCAGCTGCTTAATGGACGGCTGACCGGTATCGAAATTATGGGTGATGTTTTGCGTATCCAGAGTGCCCTCCCAGAATGGACAAAAGCATCCAGCGGTCATTATTTGGAACGATTAAACCATTATAAGCAAACCCGTTCTATCGCGCAATTTACAAACAGCTGGCAATTGATTACAACGTTCGTAAACTGATCGGCAAATGGGAGATGAAGTTTATCGCCGTGACATCCACCCGCCCATTCTCAAAAATCGAACATCTGCTTACCGAAGCGTTATTTAACTGAAACCAGATTTCGCGCGACCAGTTTTGCTGGAGCAACCCCCTCAGAAAACATTGAAAAAAAGCGTTATGAGAGACCAGAACAAGAGCGGATTGAAAGTTAAACCATTCGCCGCGCAGCTGATCCGCGACCCGGTTTCCTCTCATCACCGCTTCCTCCCAGCTTTCATGCGGACGATTCCACCAACCTTGCGAAGAGACCCAGTCTGGCAGCTGAAGGGAAGGGAAAATTGCCCTGGCATCACCGCTTTTTAGTCCGGTATGACCGACTTTCGCCCCGGTTTCAGCGTCCTCCAGATAAATCCCCCCGACCTCATAGATCTCAGGGTGCAGCTGAATCGGGATTTGAACTGCTTCGGAAATGGATTGCGCGGTGCGAATCGCGCGAATCATCGGGCTGCTCCAGATTTCGATCCGCTCGAAACCCTGCCGTTCCAACCATTCCTTCTCCGCGCGGAAATATCGGTGAAGCCTGCTTAACTGATCGTGACCAACCCTGGAAAGATCAGGATCAGCGCTGCGCCCCAGGGTTGAACCAGTTGTCTCGAACAGATGGTTGTTCGTTGATTGCGCGTGGCGAATAAAATAAATCTCCATGTTATTATTTCCCGGAAGTTGATGGAGCAATTATAATGGCGTTATCGGGCAAAATTATGAAGAATGAACCGCAATCAATCCTGAAAACCGGAAAACTCCCCCCTGAAGCATTAAATACCCTGATCAGCCGACTGCCGGTGGACGATCCCTCCATCCTCGCCGGCCCTGCCGTTGGCATGGATTGCGCGGTGATTGAACTGGGGCAGCAACTGCTTGTCGCGAAGACCGATCCGATCACATTTGCCGCGGATGAAATCGGATGGTACGCGGTTCAAATCACTGCCAACGATCTGGCCACGACCGGGGCAACACCGCGCTGGCTGCTGGTGACCGCACTGCTGCCAGAAGGGCAAAGCACCCCAAATCTTGCCTATCAAATCGCTGACCAAATCCGTTCAGCCTGCGAACCCCTTGGTATTCATGTCGCTGGCGGCCACACAGAAATCACCAGCGGACTGGACCGGCCTATTTTGAGTCTAACCCTGCTCGGCACCTGCGATAAAAACCGCCTGGTGCTCCCGACTGGAATTCAGGTCGGTGACGACCTGATCCTCACCAAAACCATCGCGCTGGAAGGGACCGCGATTCTGGCGAGGGAGTTCCGCAAAACTTTAAGCGGGACGTTTTCTCCCGCTGAGCTTGACCAGGCGGCGAATTTTATATACACTCCGGGAATCGGTGTCAGCCTGGATGCCCGGACCGCGCTCGCAAACGGCCGCGTGCATGCCATGCACGACCCCACTGAAGGAGGGCTGGCTGCTGCGCTGAATGAGATGGCATATGCCGGTCAAGTTAAGTTGCGCGTAGAAGCCAGAGCAGTCCCGATCGCCTCCATCTCCAAACGGATCTGCGAATTCTTTGACCTTGACCCATGGGCGACGATCTCCTCTGGCGCGCTGCTGCTTGCCTGCCCGCCGGAGGAAACGGAAAAAATAATCACCGGCCTATCAGCGGCCAGCATCACCGCAGCCCGCATCGGTTCGGTCAGCGCTGGCAGCGGTGTTGAAGTGATTGATGGAGACACTGGCCGGTTGCTGCCCACACCCGAGCGGGATGAAATTGCCAGAATCCTGGAAGAACGACCGCCATTCATGGTAAAATGATGCTAATCACGTCCCTGTAGCTCAGTGGATAGAGCGCCAGCCTCCGGAGCTGGAAGCCGGAGTTCGAGTCTCCGCAGGGACGCCTGACGACCGGCTTCTGCCGGTTTTTTTTATACCTTGTTAATATCATTCTGATATTGGATTAAGTCTCTTATAATTAACATCCAGTATATAGTTGATAGTGAAAGGAGGAATCAATGTTTTTAGGCGGTTACGGACTCTATCTGCTGTTCAGCCTCCCGGCATTGCTGCTGGGGCTGTGGGCGCAGGCAAAAGTTAAATCTGCTTTTGAAAAATTTTCCCGGGTACGCAGCAACGTCGGCTTAACCGGCGCCGAAATTGCCCGCCGTATGCTGGATTCCAACGGTCTAAACGCAGTTCGGGTTGAAGAAACGCAGGGTTTTCTTTCCGACCATTATGATCCGCGCAGCAAAACTTTGCGTTTAAGCCCAAATGTTTACCGGTCCAACAGCATTGCAGCCGCAGGAGTGGCCGCGCACGAAGCCGGCCATGCCGTTCAGGATGCCAGCGCTTATGGCATGTTGAAACTGCGCTCCGCCCTGGTGCCAACCGTTCAAATTGGATCCTGGCTCGGTCCAATTATCTTCATGATCGGTCTCTTTATGGCTTCATCCACCGGAACAACCCTGGCCTGGGTTGGTCTGGGATTATTCTCAGCCACCGCTGTCTTCGCCCTGATCACCTTGCCGGTGGAAATTGACGCCTCCGCGCGCGCCAAGGCGTATCTGTCCACTTCGGGGGTGCTGTACAATTCAGAAATGACCGGGATTTACAAGGTGTTGGACGCTGCAGCCCTGACGTATGTCGCGGCAGCCGCGCAGGCAGTTTCGACCGTTTTGTATTACCTATTCTTATTAATGGGCCGATCCAGAGACTGAAACTATCCATCCGTGCCGCGCCAGGGAAAACCCCTGGCGCTTTTATTGCACAATATTCTTGATTATGATAAATTTGATGAAGATTTGGGCGTTATCTGAGGTAAAAAGATGGATATACCCGATATTATCATCTCCCGGCTGCCGCGTTATCTTCACATTCTTGAATACCTGAGCCGTCAGGGGATCCAGACCACGTCGTCACAGGAAATGGGGGTCCTTCTGGGTCTTTCCTCAGCCCAGATCCGCAAAGATCTATCCCAGTTTGGGGAATTTGGCAAACAGGGAACGGGATATGAAATTCCTTTTCTCATTCAACAACTTCGGAATATTCTTAAGGTAAATCAGACCTGGAAAATTGCCCTGGTTGGCGCTGGCGATCTGGGTCACGCGATTGCGCGGTATCAGGGCTTTGAAAATCGCGGATTCTACATCGCGGCCGTCTTTGATAAAGACCCAGAAAAAATCGGGCGTTCAATCGGAACATTAAGGATCGAAGATATCAAGACTTTAGCTCCCAGAATTCGCGAAGAGGGCATTCGGATCGCCATGTTAACCGTTCCGGCGGCTGAAGCCCAGGCTGTGACGAATGATCTTGTCGTAGCCGGTATTCAGGCAATCCTGAATTACGCCCCCGTGGTCTTAAAAGTTCCCACCGGGGTTCTGGTCAAAGATATCGACCCGATTAACAGTCTTCAGCACATGACCTATTATGTTGGAAAATAAAAAAAACCCTGACGGGGTTTTTTTATTAGATCGCCGGAAGGCTGCGCCGCAAGGCTTCGCGCAATGCCAGGCCTTTTATGACACCTTCAGCGGTGCAGGTGGTCGGGTTATCCACCAGATAGGCAGGAATCCCCAGAGATTTCGTCAGGAACTTATCCATACCCCTCAGCAACGCTCCGCCGCCGCACATCGCCACCCCGCGGTCAATAATATCCGAGATCAATTCTGGCGGCGTTTTTTCAAGAACGCGCTTGTTGAGGGCAACAATCTCTGCCAGCGGTTCCTGCAAAGCTTCGATGATGTCATCCGTCGTCAGGGTTATCGCGCGCGGGAGGCCGGTAACCTGATCCTGACCCTGAATTTCCATCGAGTACTGCTGATCCTGCGGGACAGCCGCGCCAATTCGAATTTTTAATTGTTCAGCTGTGGGCTGCCCGATAATGACACCAAATTTCTTCCGCACGTAAGCAATAATGGCTTCGTCCATCGCCAGCCCGCCGGTGCGGGAACTATCGGCAGAAACAATCCCGTTCATCGCCAGGACAGCCACCTGATTCGTCCCGCCTCCCAGACAGATGAGCATATTGCCCGATGGGGTGGAAATCGGCAAATCGACGCCCAGCGCGGCAGCCAGCGGTTGATGGATCAGGTAAACCTCGCGCGCGCCGGAGCCCAAACCAGCCTCGTGCACAGCCCGCTGCTCCACGCTGGTAATTCCATAAGGAATACTGATCATCAGCTTTGGCCGAAACAGCAGCATCGAACCAGACACCTTACGGATCAAGTATTGCAGCAGCTTTTCAGTAACCTCAAAATCCGCGATCACCCCGTGCACAAGCGGACGGACAACTTCGATCGATTCGGGTACCCGGCCGACCATGTCCTTGGCGGCCTGTCCCCATTCCACCATTTTTAATTCATCGGTCAGGATGGCTACCACCGTCGGTTCCTGAAGCAGGATTTGACCGGCTTCAGCGATGACGGTATTCATCGTACCAAGATCAATGCCGAACTCTTTGGATAAACCTGGCATTCCTTTTCCATTCGGGGCTTAATTTATGAACCGAACTTCGGGCCCCCGCGGTATTTTCTGGCCGCTTCCAGACGCAAATGGGATCGCTTGAGGGCTGCCTGCAAGCGCAGATAGCGATCCGAATCAAGACTGACTTCCGCCTTCAGAGCTTCTTCCGCCCTTTTTCGGGCTGCCTCCGCCCGCTGAACGTCAATTTCAAGCACGTTTTCTGCCGCGTCCGCCAGGACAGTCACCTGATCGGGCTGTACCTCGGCGATCCCGCCGGCGACCGTGAAAACCTGATCAGTTGATTTCTTCCGAACCGTGATGATACCATAATTCAAAGTGGTCAGGACAGGAGAATGGTTAGGTAATATTCCCATCACGCCGTCAGCGCCCGGCAGGATCACCATATCCACGTCGCCAGAAAAAACGACCCGATCTTGTGAGACAATTTCGCAGCGGATTGGCATCTACCGGCTCCTTACGCGCTCTCCAGCTGTTTCGCCTTCTCTACCGCTTCGTCAATCGTACCCACCATATAAAATGCCTGTTCCGGCAGATCATCATGCTTTCCATCCAGAATCTCGCGGAAGCCGCGGATAGTATCCCGCAGGGTCACATACTTGCCGGGTGTCCCGGTAAACTGCTCGGCGACAAACATGGGCTGCGAGAAGAAGCGCTCAACCTTTCTGGCGCGGGAGACAATGAGCTTGTCATCTTCGCTTAACTCGTCAATCCCCAGGATGGCGATGATGTCCTGGAGGTCTTTGTAACGCTGCAAAATCCGCTGCACCTCACGGGCTGTGGTGTAATGTTCTTCACCCACAATGTTGGGGTCAAGGATGCGAGAGGTCGAGGCAAGCGGGTCAACCGCCGGGAAAATGCCTTTTTCAGCGATGGCCCGTTCCAGTGCAATAGTCGCATCCAGATGGGTGAAGGTCGCCACTGGAGCCGGGTCAGAATAATCATCCGCCGGCACGTAGACAGCCTGCATGGATGTGATCGACCCCTGGCGGGTCGAAGTGATCCGTTCTTGCAGCTCACCCATCTCGGTGGAAAGGGTCGGTTGATATCCCACAGCAGACGGCATACGGCCGAGGAGGGCGGACACCTCGGAACCGGACATGGTGAAACGGAAAATATTGTCAATAAACAAAAGCACATCCAAACCCTGATCGCGGAAATATTCCGCCATTGAAAGTGCCGTCAGCGCCACGCGCAGACGAACGCCGGAAGGCTCATTCATCTGACCAAAGACCATCACCGTGTCTTTCATCACGCCGGACTCAAGCATTTCGCGGTAGAGCTGGGTGCCTTCGCGGGTCCTTTCTCCCACACCGGCGAAAACTGATTTTCCGTGGTGAACCGTCGCGATGGAACGGATCAATTCCATGATAATAACAGTCTTACCAACCCCAGCGCCGCCAAAAATGCCGGTTTTACCGCCTTTTGTGAACGGGGCAACCAGGTCAATTACCTTAAGCCCGGTTTCAAAGACTTCAACCCGGGTTGATTGCTGGATGAATTCAGGCGCCGGACGGTGGATGGGATAGCGAATATCCGCCTGGACCGGCCCGGCGTTGTCCACCGGCTCCCCTAATACATTAAAGATTCTGCCGAGGGTGACCTCGCCAACCGGCACCTGAATTGGCGCGCCGGTGCGCCGAGCAGCCACGCCGCGCTGCAACCCGTCGGTGGTGTCCATCGAGACACAGCGGGTCATATTATGACCAATGTGCTTTTGCACTTCTACAACCAGAGGTTTTTGGCCTTCCCGGTCGATTTCAATTGCCTCAAATAAGTCCGGCATGTTCTCCGGCGGAAAGGAAACGTCAACCACGCTGCCTTGAATTTGAACAACTTTTCCCGAGTGATTTTCCATGGATGGTTCCTCCGATAAGTGCAATTCTAAGAAGCTGAGGAGAGCGCGTTTGCTCCGCCGGCAATATCCAGCAGATCATTGGTAATTGATTGCTGGCGTACCTTGTTGTAATCTAACTGCAAGACATCAACCAGTTCATTGGCAGAGTCCGTGGCGTTGCGCATGGCGACCATTCTGGCAGCGTGTTCGCTTGCCTGAGAAGAAAGTATAGCCTTGTAAACCTGCAGGGCGGTAAAACGCGGGATGATCTCATCAAGAATTTGATTCTGGTCCGGTTCATAAGTAAAGACAGAACTGGTGCGGTGATTGGTGCTGTTCGGTCCTTTGCCGCCATAGACCACTTCAAGGGGCAAGATTTTATGGGTGGTCGGGACCTGTTTAATCATCGTAAAGAATTCTGTATAGGAAAGAAAAACCTGATCAACCCGCCGTTCCAAAAATTCTTTAACCACCAGGCGGCCAATCGCGGAAACATCCATAAAAGACGGCGCGGCCGGCAGGTCGCTGAAATCAGCGATTAAGTGTTTTCGCCGCCGCACGAGCATATCCCGACCTTTTCGGCCAACAGCAATATAATCAACCGGTTTTCCAAGCTGTTTTTCCAGGTCTAAGGTATGCCGCAGGATATTGACGTTGTAAGCCCCGGCAAGCCCGCGGTCGCTGCTTATCATCACCACCAGCACCCGTTCAATTGAATCTCTTTCAGTTAACAGGGGATGCAGACTCTGGTGACCGGGCTGGCGCGCGAGATGGACGAGCACTTTCCAGGCTTTTTCCGCATACGGCCGGGTCGCGCCGTAAGCGTTCATCGCCTTGCGAACCTTGCTGGCGCTCACCGTCTCTAAAGCTCTGGTTACCTGAGCCAGGTTTTTTACACTGCGGATGCGAAGCCGCATTTCCCGGGTGGATGGCATTTGCGTTTCCTGATCTGTAAAGGTTAAACGACCCAGCTGCTGTTATACTGCGCGATTGCGGCTCTCAAACGCTCTTCATTTTCAGGCGTGATCCGCTTTTTACTTGAAATCTCACGGCCGATTTCAGGGTACGAGGCTTCAATGAATTTCAAGAAATCGCTCTCCCACTGCTTCATTTTCTCAACCGGAATTTGATCGCAGTAACCATTGGTCGCGGCAAACAACACCATCACCTGATGTTCCAGCTCCATTGGTTCATATTGCGCCTGCTTCAGGATTTCCTGAAGGCGTAAGCCGCGGTTTAATTGCGCCAGAGTGGCTTTATCCAGATCCGAGCCAAATTGCGCAAAGGCGGCCAGGTCCCGGAAGGCTGCCATATCCAGCCGCAAGCGTCCGGCAACCTGCTTCATGGCTTTGGTCTGCGCCGAGCCGCCGACCCGCGAAACAGAGATGCCAACATTGATGGCTGGCCGGATCCCGGCGTTAAACAAATTGCCTTCAAGGTAAATCTGGCCGTCGGTAATCGAGATAACGTTGGTGGGAATATAGGCAGAAACATCGCCCAGAAGGGTCTCGATGATGGGCAAAGCGGTTAACGAACCGCCAGTGCCTTCGACAGGGATAATTTTGTATCGATCGGGTTGATCCAGCGTTTTTAACGCTTCTTCGGCGCGATGCTGAGAAACCGGCCCGGTATAAACCACCCCGTTAACAGCCTCGGCAGCGGCGGCGGCCGCTTCGGGAAAATCGGCGGGCACAATCACATAAGCCTTTGCCAGCCTGGCGGCGCGCTCCAACAAGCGGGAATGCAAATAAAAAACATCGCCTGGATAGGCTTCACGTCCTGGCGGCCGGCGCAGCAGCAGCGATATCTGACGGTAAGCCCAGGCATGCTTGGATAAATCGTCATAAACGACCAGCGCGTCCCGGCCAGTTTCCATGAATTCTTCCCCGATGGCGCAGCCTGCATAGGGGGCGATATATTGGATGGCCGCCGCCTCATCTGCCGAAGCTACAACCACAATGGTATGAGCCATGGCGCCGTGTTTTTCCAGGGTGGCAATCGTTCTGGCGACCGAAGATTTTTTCTGACCGATCGCCACGTAAATACAAATCAGATCCTTGCCTTTCTGGTTGATGATGGTGTCTATCGCGATGGCTGTTTTTCCGGTCTGGCGATCACCGATGATTAATTCTCGCTGACCGCGGCCAATCGGGATCATCGCATCAATCGCTTTTAAACCGGTCTGGACCGGTGTATCCACGTCCTGTCGATCAATCACGCCCGCAGCGATTCTTTCAATCGGCCGGTACTGCTGGGTTTGAATTGGACCTTTTCCGTCAATTGGTTCGCCAAGCGCGTTAACCACCCTGCCGATCATAGCGTTACCGACCGGAACAGAGGCGATCCGGCCGGTAGAACGAACCTGCATACCTTCGGTGATACCGGCGTAATCGCCGAGGATAATGATGCCAACGGAATCTTTTTCGAGGTTAAAAGCGATGCCCTTAACCCCGTTATCGAATTCGACCAGCTCTTGCGCGCGAACATTGGAAAGACCCGAGGCTCTGGCGATCCCGTCGCCAGCTTCCAGCACCATACCGACATCAGAAACGCCGAGACTCGGCGTAAAGGTTTCGATCTTCTGCTGTAAATCGCTGGTTAGCTGCTTGATCAAATCGGTCATTGAGCCTCCAAGGTAGTTTTCGATAGATTCATGCTAAATTGCGTCAGCCCGTCTTGCCAGCCAACCCAATTTCATTACTGGAGTAAATTTATACAATTCGAATCATACCTGAAAGCCGGAGGATTGTCCAGTTGAAGCACATGCCCGTTGCCGTTCAGGTTGAAAAAAATTGGAGCGCGATCCGCAGCCTGACCTCCACTTCCTGCGGAGCGTCCCGGGGGATGGATTGCACCGCTGCCTGGGCTTCGATCACACTGTAACCGAGGGCGGTCAGGGCGTTCAACACATCCGTGTCGACATCAAGATGTTCCTGTCCCAGGATTTCATCCGCAGATCCAACTTTACCCTGAAGATGCAGGATTAATTTCTGGGCGGTCTTGCGGCCAATCCCGGGAACGCGGGTAAAGACATCAGGTTGCTCCGCCAGAACAGCGCGGCGGATCACGTCTGGTGAAAGTACGGAGAGGATCGTCAACGCGCTGCGCGGTCCGATGCCGTTTGCGCCGATCAGCAACGTAAATAACTCGAGTTCGGTTTGCGTCTCAAACCCATACAGAGCGAGCAGATCCTCGCGAACCACCAGGTGTGTGAATAATGTCGCCAGGTCTCCGCTCGCGTTTCTGCCAAGCGTCGAGGTCGGGCAAAACACCCGCAAACCCAAACCGCCAATTTCAATCACAAGCGCATCTTCCTCTTTCGCCAGGATTTTTCCACGAATGGATGCGATCATGTTCCGACCTCCATTGGGTTCCGCCCGCTGCGCTGATTGACAATTTCATATAAAACAATCCCTGTAGCCACCGCCAAATTAAGCGAATCACTGCAGCCCGCCATGGGAATTCGCACCATCTGATTCACCCTGGTCTGGATATCCTCCGACAGGCCCTTTTGCTCGCTGCCCATCCAGACCAGCACCCTCCACGGATACCTCACCGCCGCGTAGTGCGTGCTGGCGGAATCCGACGTGCCGATTACCTGAAGATCCATACGGCTGCACCAGGCGAACAGGTCTGAAAGTTCAGTTTTGATAACCGGGATTGAAAAGAACGCGCCCATACTGCCGCGAATCACGGCGGGATCGTACAAATCCACGCAATTTCCAACCAGCACAACCCCCTGGGCGGAAACCGCGTCAGCCGTTCGGATGATGCTGCCAAGATTCCCCGGATCCTGAACGCTCTCCAGTGCGATATACAGTGCCGAAGAATCAATTTCTCGTTCCGGAAGGCTGATTGTTCGCTGCCGCATGACTGCGGCCAGACCCTGAGGCCCGTCTTTCTCGGAGATAGAAGAAAACACCTCCGCGCTAACCCATAACAACTCCACGGGCTGGCGCTGAAGCTTTTTGACCAGTTCTTGCCCGTAGGCGCTGGTAAGCAGCTCAGGGGCGACAATCACGGTGTGGAGCAGATCTGGAAATTTAACCGCCTCGCCAACGATGCGCAGCCCTTCAACAAGATACAGGCCGCTATATTTTCGGAATTTTTTTTCACGCAGCTTGCGGATTTCTTTAATGCGAGGATTCGCCGGACTGGTAATGATCACACCGGTGTTCATGCGCTGCCAGCCTCCAGAATAACGCGCAGGTTTCTATTTTGATGATGGCAGATCGCAATTGCCAGAGCATCCGCCGCGTCATCGGGTCGCGGAACCGCTGGCAGCTGCAGCAACAGGCGCACCATTTCCTGCATCTGTGCCTTTTTCGCACCGCCGTAACCGGCCACCGAGCGTTTTATCTCCACGGGAGCATACTCATAACCGGATATACCCATTTTTGCCATGGCGAGTAAAATCACGCCGCGCGCCTGACTGACCGCCATTCCGGTGGTAACGTTCTTTTCAAAAAAAAGTTTCTCCACCGCACCTTCATCGGGGCGGTGGAGTTGAATCAGGGTTTCAAGTTGTGTAAATAACTGCAGAAGGCGCTCGCCTTGAGATAGCTCCGCAGGGGTTGTAATCACCCCATAGGCCCGGGCCACCAGCGTGCCGTCTGGGGTTTCTTCTACCAGCCCGTACCCGGTCGTCGCAGTACCTGGATCTACCCCCAGAACAAGCATACTGCTTATTCCGACTCCATCGCCGCCATTGCTTCTTCGGTGATCTTCAAATTGGAGTAAACGTTTTGAACGTCATCCAGGTCTTCGACCGCTTCAATCGCGCGAAGAACTTGCAGGGTGTCCTCAACAGGTAATTCCATCTCCTGATTGGGCAGCATGCGTAAACCGGCCTCTTCCGGTGTCAGCCCTTTGGCGCGCAGAAGATCGCTAATGGCTTTAAAGGATTCAACCGGCGCAATAATTTCAACATTTTCGTCATCCTGGGTAACATCATCAGCCCCACCTTCCAGCGCCAGTTCAAAGATCTCATCAAAAGAGTGATTGCCCAGCGGAACTGAAAAAACCGCGGCGCGTTTGAACTGCCAGGCCACCGACCCGCTTTCACCCAGGCTGCCGCCGGATCTGGAAAGGGCGTGGCGTAATTCGGCAACCGTGCGGTTGCGGTTTTCTGTCACACATTCCACGATTAACGCGACACCCTTGGGTGCATAGCCTTCATAGGTTACCTGCTCGAACGCGTTTCCTTCTTTGCTTTCGCCGGTTCCGCGCTTGATCGCCCGCTCAATATTCTCTTTCGGCATGTTTTCTTTACGGGCTTTTTCAACCGCCAGCCGAAGCCGGAAATTTGATTCCACGTCCCCGCCGCCTTCCCGCGCGGCCATCACCAGTTCGCGCGTCAGGCGGGTAAAGACCTGCCCGCGTTTGGCATCTGCCGCGCCTTTCTTGCGTTTAATCGTTGCCCATTTTGAATGACCAGACATAGGCCATCTCCTTTATCTATCACCAGGATGAAATTGACTTGGAAAAATTATACCATGCAATTTTTTCCCCCTGCTGCCCGCCGGTTAGCGCACAGGATTCATCAAACCCCAAGCTCAACCTAACAAAACTGTAAGCCCGGTTTACGGGATCGTTAGGTAAATCCACCACCTAATTGACTAAAATAAGATTATCAAATAACTAATTTATTACCAATTATTATGCTATTAACTAACCTTTTGCGCCGCCTCTCCTTCATTTTATTCACCCTGGTCCTGTTCACCAGCCTTTCTGGTTTTGCGGCGATCCCAACGACTGGTTCTGACCTGCCTCAACCCGCCCCTGACCCGCGCAGCAGCCTGCCGACGTTATCGGAATTCTCCGCGGGGATCAATAACGGCGACGCGGCATCGCTGGTTGGTTTATATGTCCCGGACAAATTTGCGTTCCCGATTGTCCAGCAGCCAAAATCAAATCCCGGCTATATCTCCGAAAAAGATGACACCCTGACTCAGTTCCGCACAGCTGCGTCCTACGGAACCACAGGGCTGCTGGCACATAACTATCTGGGTGGATCCCACTTTACCGATATTGCCGAAGGGGATGTCATTTACCTGGTCAAAGGAGACGGCAGCCTCCTGTATTATCAGGTCACAGAAATCGTTTCTTACCAGGCGCTTCAGCCGAACAATCCGTATTCGTCCTTTGTGAATCTCTCGAACCCGAAAGAAAAATTAAACTCAACAGACTTATTCATGCAAATATACGCCAAACCGGGCAACCTGATCTTGCAGACCTGCATCCAGAAGGACAAAGAACCCTCGTGGGGCCGCCTTTTCATCATCGCCAGCCCGATAGAAACAGTGGCTGCCCTCCCATAAGTCAACCATTACGCATCAACCGATCAGCCGCGCGGCGGCTGATTTTTTTTCTATTCGCGCTATACTTAATTTTATGATGATCGAAAATTCGGATGGTTACCAGTCACCACTATCCTGGCGCTACGGAAGCCAGGATATGCGCGCCCTTTGGAGCGAAAAAACAAAAAGAATTTACTGGCGAAAGGTCTGGGCAGCACTGGCGCGGGTCTCGGCGGAATTTTCGCTGATCCATCCTGATCAGGCGGAGGATATTCAAGCCCACGCCGAAGAAATCGATCTACCAAAAGCCCTAGCGTTAGAAAAAGAATTACGCCACGACCTGATGGCTGAACTGGTTGTCTTCGCTGCACAGTGCCCCATCGGCGGCGGGGTCATCCACCTGGGGGCGACCTCGATGGATATTGAAGATAACGCGGAAGCCCTGCGCCAGCGCGAGGCGCTGGGCATCCTGCTCAATCGCATGAGCCACCTGCTGAGAGCGTTTAGCAAACAAATTCAGCTGTATGCCGGGACACCCGTAATTGGCTATACGCATCTTCAGCCAGCCGAGCCCACAACCCTCGGCTACCGGCTGGCTTTTTATGCCCAGGATTTACTTATCCGCTACAACGAAATTTCCCGCTTCCAGCAGGAATTAAAAGGCAAAGGTTTCAAAGGAGCAGTCGGCACAGGGGCTTCGTATTGCGAACTGCTTGGCGCCGAGCGTTTTCCAAAGTTTGAGGCGCGCTTGTCTCAGGTTTTAGGTCTTCCTTTTTTCCAGATTACCCATCAAACCTATCCCCGCGGCCAGGATTACCGCCTGATCAGCCTGCTGGCTGCCGCGGCCATTCCCCTAGCCAAATTCGCCCACGACCTGAGAATCCTGCAAAATCCTTCGATCGCGGAATGGCAGGAACCGTTTGCTGCTCACCAGGTCGGCTCGAGCGCGATGCCGTTTAAGCGAAACCCGATTACCGCAGAAAAAATCAATTCGCTGGCGCGCTGGCTGGCTGCCCTACCGGCGGTCGCCTGGGAGAATGCTGCCAACTCTTTTCTGGAACGCACCCTGGACGACTCAGCCAACCGCCGGGCGATCCTCCCGGAAGCGTGTTTACTCCTGGACGAACTGCTAACTTCCAGCATTCGGCTGGTGGAAGACTTACAGGTCAACCTCAACGACCTGCAGACAAACCTGGAAAGGTACGCGCCGTTCGCAGCGGTTGAAAAAATCCTCCTGGCTTTAACCCATGCGGGGATGGATCGAAATTCCGCGCATGAACATTTACGCCAGCTATCCATGCAGGCCTGGGATCTCCTCCGTCAGGGAAAGCCCAACCCACTTCAGGATATCTGCCTTCAAGACGCATTGATTGTTTCGAAGTTAAGCACAGCTCAGATCATGGACTGCTTTGATATCGCGGCTTATATCGGGATCGGGAAAAGCGCTGCCCTTCATCTAGCCAGCCAGATCGAGGCTCAGACAGGATAAGTAGCAGTTATTTCATAGATATCCATTACTATACAGATACCGCTGGAAACCTACAATTTCAATAGCGGGCTTTTTATCCCACATTCTTTGACGGGAGCAATCTATGTTTAAAGACTTTGAAGCTGCAGCCGCTTTTGCGCGCGAACATCAAATCAAAATGGTGGACCTGAAATTCAGCGATCTCTGGGGACGCTGGCACCACGTTACCATACCGATTTCAGAATTCACCCCAGGTTTGATGAGCGCCGGAGTCGGTTTTGATGGATCATCGGTCGGGTTAAAATCGGTGAAATCTGGCGATATGGTCCTGGTGCCTGATCTTTCCACCGGCTTCGTTGATCCATTCTGGGAAGTGCCAACGTTGAGTTTTATATGCAACACGCTGGAAGCGGACTCGAAAGAATTATTTGCCCAGGATCCCCGCGAGATTCTTCGGCGGGCGGAGCGCTTTATGCGCGAGCAGCGAATAGCGGATACCAGCATCTGGGGTCCTGAATTTGAGTTTTATATCTTCAACCAGGTGTCGGTTGAAAACAGTATGAATGTCGCCGCGTACCGGGTCGATTCTGTCGAAGCAAACTGGAACAGCGGCGAGGCAGGCCTGGGATACCACATTCCCCTTCACGGCGGTTATCACGCCATCCCGCCGCGCGATCAACTCTACCAGCTGCGAACCCGCATGGTTTCTAACCTGGAAAACGCGGGCGTGCCAGTAAAATACCACCACCATGAAGTCGGCGGCCCGGGGCAGTGTGAAATCGAAACCCCTCTTCTGGAAGGTCTGCAGGCGGCCGATGCCTGTATGATTATCAAATATGTGACCCGCATGACCGCTCACGAGGCGGGCCACAGCGCGACGTTTCTCCCCAAGCCGCTGTACGGCGAAGCCGGAAACGGAATGCACTTTCACCAGCGGCTGTCAAAAAACCAAAAAAATCTGTTTTACGATCCCAAAGGCCCCAACCTGCTCAGCAAGGAAGCGCTGTATTACATCGGCGGTCTTCTAAAACACGCCCCCGCCGTTCTGGCATTCACCAATCCAAGCACCAACTCTTACCGCCGACTTATCCCGGGTTTTGAAGCCCCGATCAACTGCTTTTTCTCCAGCGGCAACCGTTCCGCAGCCATCCGGGTTCCAAAATACGCGACCCAGCCGGATAAAGTTCGCTTTGAATTCCGCCCGCCTGACGCGACCTGCAATCCCTATCTGGCGATGGCAGCCATGTTAATGGCCGGTCTGGACGGCATTTTGAATAAAATTGACCCGACCGAGGAAGGGTTCGGACCGATTGATGAAGATATCTTTACCTGGTCGGCAGAGGAACGCGCAAAAATCAAGAGCCTGCCCACATCATTAACGGATGCCATCCAGGCATTGATAGAGGATAACGAATTTTTACAGCGCGGCAAGGTTTTCGACCGTGAATTAATTGATAACTGGATTCGTTCGAAAAAAGCGGAGGATTTGCAGGTCCGCAACCGGCCGCACCCCTACGAAATCGAAATGTATTACGATTTATAAAAAATCAGCGGCAGCCAGTTGGCTGCCGCTAATGGTTATTCACCAAAAAATAAAGTCCACCAGACCTTCCAGTTGGGTACCGTTTCCGGAACGGGCAGCACGATCGGAGTGGGCTGGGGAGTCTCACCCGGAGGCGGGATCGGGACTATCAGTTTATCCCCGGGCTTCACCAGCTTGGCTTCTTCACGCGCCCAGCGCTCAATCGCGCTGTCGCTGTTGACCTCGGCGATGCGGGTTTCCAACACAGATTGGGTTTGAGCCAGCCGGGTATTTTCATACCGCAAGGTCTCTCTCTGTTGAGACAGGCGGTTCATTTCACCAAGGCGGTTATTGAGATCCATCAATAAAAAGAACAAAGCGACAAACAGAATACCCAGAAGGATTTTTTTTGCCTCAGGGAGATGCTTTTTCAGTTCGACAAGAAGCTTCTTAAGCATAGAATTATCTTACCGCACTTTCAGGTTGGCTTCAAGCCAAAGCGAAGACCCCGGGGTTACCGGGGTCTTTTTCCAGTGCCGAAGGAGGGATTTGAACCCTCACGAGCGTACGCTCACTACGCCCTGAACGTAGCGCGTCTGCCAGTTCCGCCACTTCGGCATTGCGGTCTGTATTGTATCAAAATTCAGAAGATTGTCAACCTTTTCGTAAAGAACTACGTGCTATAATTTTTGAGGGCCGGACACTTATGGAAACAACGCTTAAAGATCTGACTACCCTGCTGACGACAGCGCCTGGAGCATTAATCTATCATCTGGGTTTGCTGGTGGCTTTGATGGCTGCCATGCAGGTCAATCAACTCGGCCAGCGGGCGGGTTTATCCAATAAGAGAGTCTCTACTACGCTTTTACTCGTCCTGTTGATCCAGCTCGCACTGCTGATCCTCAACGCGCTCGCCTGGCAGAGTTTACTGAACCCGCAGCCATTTCTCCCTCCGTTTGACCGTCTGTCGACCTTTCTTCCCCTTTTGTTGTTATCCTGGGCATTTCTCTTTCCCCAGCGCAGCAAGGTTGGAGACGCAGTGGCGTTTGCGCTGGCATTTGCAGGGATTGGGTTCTTTATCTACTCGACCATTGAGTGGGCCGGGAACGCGGCGTTCACCGGTTTCAATCTAAGTTTTGCCGGGATCGTTTGGCAATTCGCGATCATTCTTCTGGCCGCTTTTGGATTGGGTTTGACGTTCATTTTCCGCCCGCGGTACTGGGGAGCGCTGGCCGCTTTCCTTTTACTGCACGGGCTGGGTGCGGTCCTTGATTATTCTTTCCAGGTTGCGGGTCATTTTCCTGTCTTTCTGCGACTGGCATGCCTGAGCGCTTTCCCGATCCTCCCGTTTCTGGCAGCAGGGTCGTCGGTCGCACACCAGGCTCAGCCCCCGCAGCCTGCTGACGCTCCAGCGGTTCAACTCGCGCCAGAAGAAAGAAAAAAGCAGGCGGCGTATCCGCGGCTGGTAACCGCGTTTTTAGAACTGGCAGCAGAAGATGACTCCGGGCGTTTAACAACCCGCCTGACCCGCGCACTGGCGCAGGCCACTTTTTCTGATCTGTGCTTCCATGTCCAGCCGCCGGATGCTTTTAATCAACTCCATTTGGTCAGCGGCTACGACATGATCCGCGACGAGCAAATCTCGCCGGCAACGCTGCACACTGCAGCGGTTCCCAACCTGGCATCCGCCGTAACTAAGAGCCGTCCGATACGCCAGAATGACCCAACCAGTCTGCCGGATTCAAAATCAATCGCTGCCGCGATTGGGCTGCGCGAATCGGGTTCGCTGCTTTTCCTGCCGGTCGCCGCGCAAGAAACGAACCACGGCGGATTCCTGTTCCTTTCCCCATATTCCGCCCGGACGTGGACAGAAGATGAGCTGGATGGCCTGGCATCCTACAATGAAATTCTGGTTCGCTTCTTGAATCGGGTAAAAAACCTGTCCGAAATAAAGAGTCAGCTTGTGAACGCGCAGGACGCGATCACGCAGCTGAACGATGAGCTAAACCGCTTAAAGTCCGAAAACGAACGGCTGGCGGTTGAGCTGACGGCGTTGTCGCAATCCTCAGATGGGGCATCACAGGCGGCTGAACTGTCAGCCTTGCGCAGCGAACATCGAAAAGCCCTGGAAACCATCCAACAACTGAAAAACGAGGTGGCTGCTTTGCAAAACCGTTTGAAAAATCCATCAGAAACGGGTCAGGACCCTGAAGGTCAACTCGAAGTGGAATTGCGGTTGACCCTGGAAGAAGTCGCGCGTTTGCAGAACCAACTGGCAGAAGCAAATAGTAAGATTCTCAGCCTGGAACAACAGCGGCAGACACCTGGCAAAGAGAACTCCGAAGAGCGCGAAGTGGTCGCATCCATCGTTCAGGAACTGCGCCAGCCAATGTCCTCTATAACCGGTTACACTGATTTACTGCTGGGCGAGTCTGTTGGTATCCTTGGCGCGCTGCAGCGCAAATTTCTGGAACGCATTAAAGCCTCCGGAGAACGTATGCGCGCTTTGATGGACGATCTTTTGCAAATTACAGCGATCCAGGATGAGCAGCTTGAAATCCTACCCCAACCGGTCGATCTGGCCGCGGTGATTGACCAGGCGATCGCGGATACTTCCGCACAATTAAGAGAAAAGAATATCGCCCTGCAGGTGGATTTACCGGATGAGCTCCCGCAAATCCATGCCGACCGGGACGCCATTCAACAGATTTTGATCCACCTGCTGAGAAATGCCGGCGCGGCCAGCCCCACTGAAGGCACGGTGCGGCTTCACGTTAGAACCGAAGAGCAAGCTCAGAACGAAAAATTCCTGCTGGTTGAAGTAATGGACAGCGGCTGCGGCATCGCGGCCGATGATCTTCCCAAAGTTTTCGCCCGCCGCTACCGCGCTGATAACGCTCTCATCCCCGGGGTAGGCGATTCAGGCGTGGGATTGTCGATTGCCAAGGCGCTCGTAGAAGCGCACGGCGGGCGGATCTGGGTTGATTCGGTCATTGATAAAGGAGCTACCTTCTCGGTTTTGCTACCTCTAAATCCCAATCCAGATTCGGCTTCAACAGGAAACCATGGGGACGCAAAAGGAACAGATTAACCCGACAGGTGTTTTTTGGCGATTTCCAACCTTGATTGCGGATCATCAAGCCCAGCCGCGAGTACGATTCACCACTATTTTCCATGCGGAAGACTTCCGGCATATTGAATCGGAGCATCCAGCCTCCATCAGGGTTCGCCAGGCGTCCAATCTAATCCGCCAGGACAGTTCATCTTCGCCCCATGCGTTACCTTAAACCGCTATTTTTACTGCTGCTGACCGCCATATTTATGCTTTCCTGCTCGCTGTTAGCCCCGTCAGCGGATCCTACTCCCCTACCGGTTGCCAATTTTATCCTGGGTTTAGATTCCTCCATCCCGCCAACCAAAACCCCCTATCAACCAGTGCCGCCAACGCTCGCCCCGACCGCTACCGCCACCCCGATCATAATTCCAACGCCCAAACCAACCCAGAAGCCCACTCCGACCCGTGGTCCGCGGCCCAAACTGGAACTGCCCCCCAATCAACTCAACGTATTATTGCTGGGGTCAGACCGCCGTCCATCAGGCGGCTTTCGCACCGATGTTATGGTTCTGGTGACTTTACACCCGGCTTCCAGAACCGTCAGCCTGCTCTCATTTCCGCGCGATTTGTATGTGTTTATCCCCGGGGTAGGCATGCAGCGAATCAATGTCGCTCAGGCATACGGCGGATTCGCGCTGACACAGGCGACCTTTGAATACAACTTTGGCATCCATGTGGATCACTATATGTTGACCAACTTCAATGGATTCAAAGAAATTTTCGAGGCGGTTGATTATATTTATGTGGATGTTGAAAAAGAGCTGTATGACAAATGCGATTTACGCTGGAGCAGCGGGGGATACTGCCGGGTGACCCCCGGGACAGTAAAAATGGACGGAGATACCGCCCTCTGGTATGTGCGCTCCCGCTATTCCTCATCCGATTTGGACCGCACCAGACGGGCTCAAGAAGTCCTTATCGGGCTCTTCAAACGCCTGATGGATCTTGACGCGCTGAATCGGATTGACACCTACGGCCAAATTTTGTACCAGAATGTGGAAACGGACATGAGTCTGGATACATTGTTCTCTTTCCTGTCCGTCGCGCCGGACATACTGGCGGATCCAGCCCGCATCCGCCGTTACGCGATTGGCGCCGGCCAGGTCTACAACTACATCGTTCCAGAAAACGGCGCGATGGTGCTTGTCCCGATTCAGGACGCCGCTATGCAGGTTATTCGGCAGGCGTTGTCGGATTAGCGTTTGACAAAAAATGTTCTATTCAGTATAGTATTTATATCTATACGAAAAAGGTGCCGAACATGAGCAATAATCCGGAAGTTCATATTAACCCGATGACCAGCCTGACCCCCGCGATAAAAGCCTGGGAATTCTATTTGCTCGATCAGGGAAAATCTGTTTACACGGTCAAGGCATTTTTAGGAGATCTTGAACTGCTAACCCGGTACCTGCCGCCCGACCGCACCATAGGATCAATCACAACCGCGGATTTAAATCAATTCCTGGCCTGGTTGACAGGCGGCCGAGGCATCCCCTGCAGTCCGAAAAGTTTATCGCGTCGGATTACATCCATCAAATCATTTTTCCGCTGGCTTCATTCCGGCGGGCGTATTCTGGTAGACCCGGCTGAAAAGGTTGTGCAGCAATCCGTTATCAGCCCGCTGCCTGAAATTCTTACCGAAGAGGAACAGGCAAAATTACTGGATACCGCCAGCGAGATGCGCACGGCGGTGAAACCGGATCCCCGCCCTTACCTGCTCTACACGCTGCTGATTTCTACCGGCATCAAAAAAGGCGAGTGTCTCGCCATCCATCTAAATCACATCGACCTGGAATCACCCGACGCCCCCTTCCTGTTTGTGCGCTACGCCAACGCCGCGAGCCGCTACAAGGAAAGAAAGATTCGATTAACCGCAGACTGGGTCCAGGCGTACCAGGAATATCTTCAACGTTACAAACCTGTGGATACACTTTTCCCCTGGTCGCCCCGGCGGTTAGAATACATCCTGGAGGACTTAGGGAAAGACGCCGGCCTCCAGCAGCATGTCTCCTTCGATATGTGCCGCTGGTCCTGCGCGGTGAATGACTGGAAATCCGGCATGGACCCGGAAGCCCTCAGGCAAAAACTCGGTATTTCAAAAATTCAGTGGCGCGAAATCCAGATGAAGATTCGCCAGCTGGTTGGTGAAAAGACCGCTTAATTGTCAAATCTGCCGGCGGTGAGGAGAACCACACGGTCGGTGGCCTGCGTTACCCGGTTGGCATAGGCGGGCGGAAAGCCCGGCACCCAGACAATTTCACCACCGCAGGAGATAACCGGCCACATCCCCCGCGCGGTTGAAGGAATTTTGGCATCAATAAAGAGATCAGAGATTTTTTTGCTGTGGCCAGACAGGCCGAGCGGCCGGTAGCGTTCACCGCGCTGCCATGGACGGATCAGCAGCCCGGCAGAAATCGTATCCGCATCCAGCGCCGCCTGCCAAATCAAGCGGCTGGAAGGTGCTGTATCCACAAGATGATCTACAGCAGCAAATTCCGCGCTAACAGACCAGCCGTTAGCCAGTTTTACAACCCCCGGCACGGGCAGGCTGACCTGTTCTCGCGATTCGATCGCAATCCAGTCTGATTCTGGCGGAAAGTCTCTTAAAAACACGTTGAGCTGATGTTGATGGATGCGAGCCAGAAGCCGGTCATTGACTTCGATCTGTCCGCTGCGGGTACCGTGGGCGCAAAACGTTTCAAGCCGGCTGACCAGTTGACTGTCAATGTCCCTTTCATCCCGCAGCAGAGTTTGAGCAGCTTTGCGAAGCAGCCGGCGGCGCAGAACAGGGTCCGAGGCGTTGAAACCATTTAGATCAATGGACAATGCTTGCGGGGACGCGCTTACTACTGATTTTTCCCACAACGCGCCGGTCAGGCGCTCCAGCAGGCCAACCTCTTCGCCGGCGATTCTGGCAAGGCGGGCGATGTTTCTGCGGCTGGCCGGGTTGAGCGCATCCAACAGGGGCAGCAGCTCTAAACGCATCTTATTCCTGAAAAAGCTCAGGTCGTTGTTGCTCTGATCCGAGCAATACCGGATGCCGCGGGATTGGCAGTAACGCTCCACTTCTTTACGCGGCCAATCCAATAACGGGCGGTAGATCGGGACCGGTTGATCGGGAAACACATCCGCCGACCACTGGCGCATTCCGCGAAGGCCGTCCAAGCCCGAACCGCGCAGCAGATGCATCAGCACCGTCTCCACCTGGTCATCCAGCGTATGGGCAACCAGCAAAACAGAGGCATTGATTTGTGCGCACACAGAAAACAGATAACGATAGCGCATCTGACGGGCGGTTTCTTCTATCCCGGTTTTTTGGCGCGCCGCCTCGGAGAGGACATCCCCGCTGCCAAGAAAGAAATCCAGCCCCAAATTTGACGCGGTCTGATGCACAATTTCCGCATCCTGTCCGCTTTCCGCGCGGATGCGGTGGTCAAAGTGAGCCACCGCGGGCTGAAAGCCGCGTTCCACCAGCAAATGCAGCATGGCCATCGAATCAGCGCCCCCGGAAACGGCGGCCACCATTCGCGTTTCATGCTGAATGAATTGGAAATCCGGCAAGATGTCCCGCTGTTTTTTCGCAGGCATGTACTGATTATAGCATCCGGAAATTCAAGGGAAGTTCCCCTTGCCTGCGTTTTTCATTTATGCTAGACTTTGACTAGCAGGAGAGGGTAACCATGGCAGAAAAAATCTTGATCGTTGATGATGACCTTGAGACACTGCGCCTGGTGGGCTTGATGCTGCAGCGTCAGGGATACCAGATTCTGGCAGCGAATAACGGCACCCAGGCGCTGGCCATGGCAAGGGCTGAAAAACCAGATCTGATCGTGCTGGATGTCATGATGCCCGATCTGGATGGATTTGAAGTCACCCGCCAGCTTCGCGCGGAGCCAGAATGCGCTGTTACTCCGATCCTGATGTTTACCGCAAAATCGCAGGTGGAAGACAAGGTCGCCGGGTATGAAGCCGGCGTGGATGATTATTTAACCAAACCTGTGCACCCCGCGGAACTGGTCGCCAAAATAAAGGGCTTGCTCGCGCGCAGTAAAAACCGCCCCACGGCCCCCGCGGCGAGCGCGGAAAAAGGGTACATGATCGGTGTGCTGGCTGCCAAGGGAGGTCTGGGGGTCTCGACCCTGGTATTGAATCTGGCGCTGGCTTATCAGCAGCGAAATAAAGGCGAAGTCATCGCGGCTGAACTTAAAAACGGTCAGGGCAGCTGGGCGACCGAATTAGGGTTATCCTCCTCCGATGGGCTGGATAACCTCCTGGCGCTGCAGCCCGCCGAGATTACACCCCAGCGGGTTGAAAAGGAACTGTTTCGCACCACCTATAATATTCGCCTGCTGCTGGCTTCCAGCTTAACTCGGAGCGCGGAAAAAATTAACAGCGGCGCGCAGTTAGAAGCGATCGCAATTCAACTGCCCAAACTGGCCAACCTGGTTGTCCTGGATATTGGCACCAATTACCTGCCCGGTTTTAGTAACATCATCGCGCAATGTAATGAAGTCATCGTGGTTACTGAAGCCCAGCCGACCACGCTGCAGCGGACGAAGGTATTTATCAACGAGTTAAATGAGATGGGGTTTGGCAAATCGAAATTCCTGACCCCGGTGCTGGTCAACCGCGTCCGGTCCGATGTGCAGTTATCGGTCACCCAGGTTCAAGATGTGCTGGGTTTGCAAGTGCCCGCCATGATACCGCCCGCGCCCGAGCAGGCTTTTCAGGCAGCGACCCATTTTACGCCCCTGATCACCGTCCAACCTGAAGGGCTGGTGGCGCAGCAATTTGCCAGGCTGGTAGATTTTGTCTCCGAAAGGATCCGCAAGTAACATCGTGGTCAAGGGGGAGATCGCGCGCGCAAGACAGTACCTGTCAACCGCCAGCAGGGTTGTATTTTTTACGGGAGCGGGAATTTCAATGCCTTCGGGAATTCCGGATTTTCGTTCTCCTGATGTTGGATTATGGTCCCGCGATGATCCTATGGAAATTGCTTCGCTTTCAGGTTTCAGACGCAACCCGCAGCGGTTCTACCGATGGCTTTTTCCGCTGCTGCAGAGCAGCCTGAACGCAATACCCAACCCGGCTCACATCAGTATTGCTCATTTCGAAAAGACTGGAAAATCCCTTGGGGTCGTTACCCAAAATATTGACGGGCTGCATCAGCGCGCGGGAAGCCAGACCGTCGTCGAACTGCACGGCTCCCTGGAAAGCTCCACCTGTCAGAGCTGCCGCCGAAAGATAACGCTCCAGGACTTGTTCACCATGCTGCAAAAAGGTCAGGAAGTGCCAAAATGCCCGGTCTGCGGTGGAGTGATAAAACCCGACATCACGTTTTTTGAAGAAGCGCTGCCTGAAAAAGCATGGAACAAGGCACAGCACATGATAGATGAGACAGATCTGGTGGTCGTCTGCGGATCATCATTGGAAGTTTATCCGGCAGCGGCCCTGCCGGAAAGAGCCGCAAGCAAAGGCGCCAGACTGATTGTAATAAACAGAGATGCCACTCCAATGGATGAGGACGCGGCTGTGGTGATCCACGCCGACCTGGCCGGAGTGCTGCCTGAACTGTTGGAGGAAAAGACATGAATCATCCAAGCGCATCTCTGAGGCTGGAATCCTACCAGCGTTTGATCGAAATATCCCTCGATCTGGCCTCGACGCTCGAAATTAACCCGCTGCTCAAACGCATCGTCACCGCGGCGGCTGAACTTTCAAACGCAGAAGCCGCTTCCATCCTCCTGTACGATGCGGAAAAACAGCGCCTGCTGTTTGAATGTTCAACCGATGAAAAAAACCTTCAGCCGCTCAAAAAGATCGAGATCCCTCTGGAAAGTGTTGCCGGCTGGGTGGTTGTGAATAAAACCCTGGCGATCATCCCGGATGTCCACGCGGACCCACGGTATTATCAACCTGTTGAAGATAAAGTCCCTTTCCCAACCCGCACAATGATTGCAGTGCCTCTGATTGCCAAGAATCGGACGGTTGGAGTGCTGGAAGTGTTGAATAAATAGCAAGGCGAATTTAACCAGGAGGATGCGCGGGTGCTATCCGTGTTAAGCGCGCAGGCGGCCCTTGCGATCGAAAATGCGCACCTGTTTCTGCAGGCTGATTTAATCGCTGATCTGGTGCATGAAATCCGCACGCCGCTGACCTCCATTGGCACGATCACCTATTTGCTCCAACGACCCGAGCTTACCACCGACCAGCGCATCAGCCTGGCGCGGACAATTCAACGCGAAATTCAACGCCTGGACGACATGGCAAATAACTTTCTGGATCTCGCCCGGCTTGAATCCGGCCGGGCACAAATGCGGTTTGAAGCCACCGACCCGTTTCAGATCCTGACGGAATGTCTGGAAGTGATTATTCCAAAAGCCAATGAAGCCGGCATTGCGGTCGATCTTCAAATCTGCGATCAATTACCCGAAGTTGAACTGGACCGCGATAAATTTAAACAGGTCATTCTGAACCTGTTATCGAACGCGATCAAATACAATTCAGCCCGCGGAAAAATTTTTATTACCCAGGAATGCGACCAGACCTTTTTCCATCTTGCGATCACAGACACGGGCATCGGTATCGCAAAAGAGGATCTTCCCCATCTGTTTGAAAAGTTTTACCGCACCGCGAACAGCGAACCCGCCGCCAGCGGCACCGGTTTGGGCTTATCCATCTGCAAGCAGATTATTGAAAGCCATCACGGCAGCATTAATATTTCCTCTGAGCTGGGGGTTGGTACAACCTTTACCATCAACATACCGATTCATCAGCCCAAGCACTAACGCGCCCCTCTGCGCCCAAACTGACGTTCCAGGAGTTCCACAGATAAATGGATCATGGTGGGCCTTCCGTGAGGACAGGTGCGCGGATTGGCGCATTTTTCCAGGTCGCTGATCAGGCGGCGCTGCTCTTCAACCGACAATACCTGTCCCCCCTTAACTGCTACGCGCTTGCAAATTCGCGCAATTAACTTATCCACGATTAACCCCTCAAAAGGAGTCTCATCTTCCTCGAAATCTTCAACCAGGACCCGCAGCAAAGTTGCCGGGTCACTGGAATAAGCAAACATGGGAACGGCTCGAATCCGATAACTATTCTGCCCAAACGGTTCGATATCAAAGCCAAACTGCTTTACTGCCGGTAAAACCGGTTCCAATAACCGGGCCTGTCCGGGCTGCAAATGGACGACAACCGGTGATAAAAGCTGCTGAGAGGCCACAACCGTTGGGTTGGACCGGTACTGCTCAAATAATATCCGCTCGTGGGCTGCATGTTGATCCACCAGATACAGCCCGTCGGGACCCTCCGCCACCAGGTAAGTCGCACCAAGCTGGCCCAGGCAGCGCAGCAGCGGCAGGTCATTCGTCAGCCGCGGAGATTGCCACGCCCCGGCATCTGATGCAAAGCTTTCCGCTCCGGACTCATCCGGAGAACCAACCTCTAAAATAGGCGCTGCTGGCGTCCATCCAGCCGGTTCATTCTGGCGGTTTATCAGCACACTCGAATTTACTTCAGGGGCAAGCGGCGAGTAGGCGAGTAAAGCCCGCCGGGCGGCCCGCTGCAGCGCGCTGAACAGGATGTCCGGTTTTCGGAAGCGCACCTCGGCTTTAGCCGGGTGAACATTCACATCCACCTGGTCCGCGGGCAACTGAATAAACAGATAGGCTGTCGGATAGCGGCCCACCATAATCATGTTAGCGTAAGCCTGTACCAGGGCCGAAGTCAGAGCGATATCTTGAATCAGGCGTCCGTTGACAAAAAAGACTATCTCGCGCCGGTTTGAGCGGGTTATCGCCAGCGGACTGATAAACCCTTCAATGCGAATATCCTGATCTTCAAATAATACTCCCAGCATCTGGCGGGCTGTTTCCAGGCCGAACAGTCGCGAGAGCACCTCACGGCGGTCGCCGCTTCCGGATGTCTGTAAAACCTGTCTGCCGTCCTGATAGAGAGAAAAACGGATGTGCGGATACGCCAGGGCATAGCGGGTGACAAATGAGTCAATCTGGCTCCGTTCGGTGCTGTCTTGTTTGAGGAAATTTAACCGCGCGGGGACATTGTAAAACAGGCTGTCCACCCGAACCAGGGTGCCGGTCATGGCGCCGGTTGAAGACTGCCTTAGAAGTTTGCCGCCTTCGACTTCAATCCGCGCAGCCACAGGTTGTTCAGCAACCCGCGATTCGAGCAGAAAATGCGATACCGACGCAATTGACGCCAGAGCCTCGCCCCGAAAACCAAGCGTCTGGATCTGGAATAACTCTTCTGCCCGCGCCAGTTTGCTGGTGGCGTGGCGCGAGACCGCCAGGGTGAGTTCATCCGGCGCTATACCCTGCCCGTTATCTTCGACTTCAATTCGGATTTTTCCAGCGCCTTCGACCCGGATGCGGATATCGGTCGCGCCGGAATCAATCGAGTTTTCAACCAGCTCTTTGACTACAGAAACCGGCCGCTCGACCACCTCTCCGGCAGCGATTTGAGACGCGACCTCATCGGGAAGTTGATGGATTTTCATGGTCAAGAATCAATTATAGTCTAGGCTATCACGGTTCTGATAAGATTGTTGCCTGTGATCCAAAGATTCAGTTATACTTGTCAAATGTCCGCTTTTAAAGTGCTCTTCTTTGACCTGGATGACACACTGTACCCATCTTCGACGGGTTTGTGGGATTTGATTGGCGAAAGGATCAATCAATACATGATCCTGCGCCTGGGTCTCCCGGCTGAAGGCATTGGCGAACTGCGGGAAACCCTGTTCCGGCAGTACGGCACGACACTGCGCGGTTTAAAAATTACCCGCGGGATTGACGAACGCGATTATCTCGACTTTGTCCATGATGTTCCCGTTCACCAGTACCTGCAGCCGATCGAAGGCTTGCCGGAAATGTTGGATAATTTACCGCAGAAACGGCTGGTCTTCACCAATGCGGATGCGAACCACGCCCGCAGGGTATTGACAGCCCTAGGAATCAGCGACCAGTTCCAGGAAATTATTGATATCCTGGATATCTCTCCGTACTGCAAACCGCAGCCGGAAGCCTATCAAAACGCGCTGAAGCTCGCGGGGGTAGATGACCCCGGCGAGGTGGTTGTAATCGACGACTCGATGCGCAATCTCGCTTCCGCCAAATCCCTGGGCTGCGCGACCATCCATGTCGGCCCGACGTTAAATCACGGCGATGCGCATGTGTCCATTCCGCATATCCTCGCTCTGCCTGAAGCCATGCAACAGCTGGAGAAATTATGGCAAATGAAATAAATCCAACCGCATGGATCGCTATGGGTTTACTGGCCGTATTTATCCTGGCGATCAATTTTGGGTTGATCTCGGCAGCGCTAAAAAGAAAAAAGGCGCCGCCGGTTGAAAGGCGATCCAAAATGATGGAGTTTTTCCGTAATCCGTTTGGCGAAGAAGACCGCGCCCTGCACGAACTCTCCGACGCGGTCAAGAAAATACAACAGCAAGATGAGACCTTATACAAAGACCAAAAACTCACCCAGGATTAATTATTCGGCTTCATTATTTTATGAAGAATGAAGAACTGCAGGAGCTGTAAATGTCCAATAAAGCCATATATATCGTTGTAGGTGTTTTCGTCGCCATCACCCTGCTGGCCGGCTCATTTATGGGCGGGCTGGTCGTGGGCTGGATGACCGGAGGAGCAGTCGAGCAGCAGACCCCCTCAACAGCGACTCAAACCAGCACCCCGGAAGATCTGCAGACCTTGTTTGAGCCCTTCTGGCAGGTCTGGGACCTGGTTCATCAGGAATACGTGGATCAACCGGTTAACGACTTGCTGTTAATGCGCGGCGCCATTCAGGGAATGCTTGCTTCGCTTGGAGACAAGCACACATCTTATATGGACCCGGACGAATTTAAAACAGCCAATGAACCGCTCAACGGTGAATACGAAGGTATTGGCGCCTGGGTTGACACAACCGCTGAATATCTCACCATCATCTCGACCATGCCGGGCACGCCTGCAGAAAAAGCAGGTTTGAAACCCAAAGACAAGATCATCGGGATCAATGGCGAAGATGTCACCGGAACACCGCCAGATATCGTGCTGAAATCGGTGAAAGGACCGGCGAATACCCCCGTGACCCTGACCATCTTGCGGGACGGACTTGAAAAACCGTTTGATGTCACGATCATTCGCCAAAAAATCATTGTCAAATCTGTCGAATACAAAATGCTTGAGCATAACATCGCTTATGTTCAACTGGTGACTTTTGGCGATAAAACAACCGAAGAATTGAAAGCCGCATTGAAAGAATTGCTCGCCAAGAAACCTGCCGGTTTGATCCTTGATCTGCGAGGAAACGGCGGCGGATATCTGGTGACCGCTGTCGAAGTCATGTCACAGTTCATCAAAGACGGGGTTGTAATGTATGAGGTCTACGGTGATGGAAAGCGGGTCGATTACAAATCCATCCCGGGAGGATTGGCTACCGATATTCCGATGGTGGTGCTGGTTAACGAGGGCTCGGCTTCCGCCTCAGAAATCACCGCGGGCGCCATCCAGGATTACGGCCGCGGACCCCTGGTGGGCACAACCACCTACGGCAAAGGTTCAGTGCAAAACTGGATTGAACTGGACAACGGCGCAGGCGCTGTGCGGATCACGGTTGCCCGCTGGCTGACCCCCAAAGAGCGCCAAATTAACGGCATCGGCCTGACGCCTGATTATGTTGTGGAAATCACTGACGAAGATATTAAGCTCGAAAGAGATCCGCAATTAGACAAAGCCATTCAGGTTTTGCTTGGTCAAGTTAAATAACGCATTCGCCGCGCTGAACACCGCAATGATTGACAGTTTCATCAGCGAAGGTTATAATCGACCTTCGCTGATATTTCTACCTGGGAGTGTAACGCTATGAACCAAAGCGTTGTCGTTGAAAGTTCCGAAACCACCGCCATTAAGCCGAAAACAAAATTTACCGGTAAAGTGGTTAAGATAGGCCTTGCTGGAGCACTTGTTGATATTGGTGTCGGGAAACCCGCCCTGCTGCACATCTCGCAGATCGTTTCGCCCGATAAAGCCCCCATCAAGCGCGTTGAAGACGTGCTCAAAGATGGACAGGAGATTGATGTTTGGGTGAAGAAAGTCTCCAAGAAAGACGGAGAGGAACGCATCGAATTAACCATGCTGCAGCCGCTCGCTCTGGAATGGAAAGACATCAAGGCAGGGATGAACATCAAGGGCAATGTTGTTCGGCTGGAAAAATTTGGTGCGTTTGTTGAAATTGGTGCGGAACGCCCCGGGTTGGTGCATATCAGTGAGATGGCTTACGGATATATTCAACAACCTTCGGATGTCGTAAAAGAAGGGGATGAGATCGAAGCCCAGATCATTGATTTTGATCGGAAGAAGAAGCAGATCAAACTGAGCATGAAAGCCTTGCTGCCCGAACCTGAAAAGGTTGAACCGGCCCCCCGCCAGGAACCGCGCCGCGAAAAAACCGCCGCCGGGCCCAAAGGGAATAAGAAAAAGGCGCCGCGCCGCGGATCCAGTGATTATTCTGGCGATTTTTCTGAAATGACCTTCTCGAGCAGCGAGGAATCAGAAAAAGAACCCACTTCGATGGAAATCGCGCTGCGCGCAGCGATGGAAAAAGCGCAGGACCGAAAAAAAGTTCAGGAAGAGAAACGGAAAGCCAAGGCTGGCTCTCAGGAACAGGAAGAAATCCTCAGCCGCACCCTGGTTAATAAACCATCCAATTAACAGCCCGACGCTTCAAAAGCCCTTCCCAGCGAAGGGCTTTTTTCTTGGTGCGAGTTTCAGGTTGTGGTAAACTTATTTATTATTGGGCGAGGTGAGATTGATCCGACATCGAGATAAACGGCATCATAACGAAAGAAAATACGCCAGCCAACAGGGAGGCGCCGTAGCAACGGCTCTCCCTGTTTCTTTTTTATTCGCCATACAGGAGGTTTAGCCATGGAACCGAAATACATCTTTTTTACCGGAGGCGTTGTCAGTTCGGTAGGGAAAGGGGTTACCGCAGCTTCCCTGGGACGCCTCCTGAAAGAGCGCGGATTCAAGGTGGCCGTGCAAAAACTTGATCCATATATCAATGTTGACCCCGGTACCATGAGCCCCTATCAACACGGCGAAGTGTTCGTCCTTGACGATGGAGCCGAAACGGATCTTGACCTGGGCCATTACGAGCGCTTCATCGACATCCGTCTTTCAAAAGTCTGCAACATCACCACCGGCCAGGTGTACGCGGAAGTCATCGCCAAAGAGCGGCACGGCGACTATTTAGGCGGGACAATCCAGGTGATTCCGCATATCACCAACGAAATTAAACGCCGGGTCACTATGGTGGCAAAAGCCACCGGGGCTGAATTTATCCTGGTTGAAGTCGGCGGGACGGTCGGGGATATCGAAGGGCTGCCGTTTCTTGAAGCCATCCGCCAGCTGCGCACGGATCTGGGCAGAGAAAACACCCTTTATATCCATGTTACCTGGCTGCCGTTTATTGGAGCGACAGAGGAATTAAAAACAAAACCCACCCAGCATTCTGTGCGCGAACTTCGATCGATCGGGATTGCCCCGGATATTATTGTCGCCCGCTCGGACCACCCGGTTGACAGCTCTTTGTGTGAAAAAATCGCCCTGTTTTGTGATGTTGACAAACGCGCGGTGATACCGATGATTACCACGCCGGTATTGTACGAAGTACCGCTGCTGATGGAATCTGCCGGGGTTGGCGACTTGCTCCTGGAGCGGTTTAAATTAACCCAGCGGCAAAAACCGGACTGGAATGACTGGAAGAAAATGGTCGCCAGAGTTAAAGAAGAGAAACCATCCGTGAAGATCGCTCTGGTCGGCAAGTATGTTGAACTTCACGACGCTTACCTGAGCGTTCGAGAAGCGTTAAGGCATGCCGCCATTAACCAGGGAGTGGAACTGGACCTGGAATGGGTGCATTCCGCCGAACTGGAGAAAGGCCGCGGTTGGGATACTTTAAAGCAATGCCACGGAATCCTGGTACCGGGCGGTTTTGGCAGCCGCGGCATTGAGGGGAAAATCCAGGCAGCAACCTTTGCCAGAGAAAATAAAATCCCTTACTTTGGATTATGTCTGGGGATGCAGTTAATGGTGGTCGAATTTGCCAGACACGTGTTCAAGACAGAAAACGCCAATTCAACGGAATTTGACCGCGCTACCCCCTTCCCGGTGATTGATTTAATGCTCGAGCAGCAGTCCATCACCGACATGGGCGGGACCATGAGGCTCGGCCTGTACCCTTGCCATTTGCAGCCAGGTACGAAAGCCCGCGCGGCATACGGGTTGGACTATGTTGAAGAGCGCCACCGCCACCGGTTTGAATTTAATAACGCTTACCGCAAGGATTTACAATCAGCCGGAATGGTGCTGAGCGGTTTATCCCCGGACGGCAAACTGGTAGAAATTGCCGAACTGGCCGATCATCCCTTCATGCTGGGGACCCAGTTCCACCCGGAATTCCTGTCCCGCCCAAACCGACCGCACCCGCTGTTTTCCGCCTTTATCCAGGCTGCCTGCGAACACGCAGGTATTAAACCGAACCCATAAATTTACCCTGGAATTCGCGGGTGCCCTTATGACTAAAAAAAAGATAAAAACTACGAGGAATGAATGGACACACTGATTGATTCGATTTTCGCCCAGGAAATCCTGGACTCACGGGGAAATCCCACCGTGGAAGTTGAAGTTGTTCTGGCGGACGGCTCTTTTGGCCGGGCTGCGGTCCCCTCAGGGGCTTCTACCGGAATTCATGAAGCCCTTGAATTACGCGACGGGGATAAATCCCGCTATCTTGGAAAAGGTGTATCGAAAGCGGTTGAACACATAAATGATGAAATCGCGGAAGAACTCAATGGTTGGGACGCCGCTGATCAGATTGGCATCGATAAAACCCTGCTGGAGTTGGACGGGACACCCAATAAATCCAAATTTGGCGCGAACGCGATTCTCGGTGTCTCACTGGCAACAGCCAAAGCTGCCGCCTCATCCCTGGGGCTGCCCCTGTACCGCTATCTCGGCGGCGTATACGCGCATGTCCTGCCAGTGCCGATGATGAATATCCTTAACGGCGGCGCACACACAGGCTGGCAATCAACTGACGCTCAGGAATTTATGATCATGCCGCTCGGTGCGCCGAGTTTTGCCGAAGCCCTGCGCTGGGGTGCGGAAATCTACCACACCCTAAAAGGTGTATTGAAAGCCCGGGGCTATACCACCCTGGTCGGAGATGAGGGCGGCTACGCGCCAGCGCTCAAAGCCAATGTTGAAGCGGTTGAAGTCATCCTTGAAGCGATTGAAAAAGCGGGATATAAAGCCGGTGAACAGGTTTGCCTCGCTCTGGACCCTGCCGCCTCGGAATTGTTTGACGATGACACCCGCAGATACAACCTGCGAAAAGAAGGTCAGCAGCTTACATCCGAGGAAATGGTGGCGTTCTGGATGAGTTGGGTAGACCAGTACCCGATCGTATCGATTGAAGATGGCCTGGCTCAGGACGACTGGGAGGGCTGGCAATTGTTGACCCGAGAACTGGGAAAGAAAATTCAAATCGTGGGCGACGATTTGCTGGTCACCAACCCGGATCGTGTTCGCCGGGCGATCCGAGAACAATCGACCAACGCCGTGCTAATCAAATTAAATCAAATTGGTACGCTTACCGAGACGATTGAAACGGTTGAATTAACCCACCGCAATGGATGGCGGGCGGTTTGCTCTCACCGATCCGGTGAAACCGAAGACACAACAATCGCAGATTTGACAGTCGCCCTCAATATGGGACAGATCAAAACCGGAGCGCCCGCACGCTCTGACCGGGTTGCGAAATATAATCAACTCCTCCGCATCGAAACGGAGTTAGGCGATAACGCAGTGTATGCAGGATGGAGCGCTTTAAAAAATCAAAAGTAACCTGCGCGAAACCAAAATCAAGACAGGGCGCTGTAAACGCGCCCTGTCTTTTATAAATCGAATTTCCCGCTCTTCTTTTCCTGATAAAAATCGTATGCTTTACTGGCGACCTCGGATGGACTCAGGGCGCCGGGAGGAATCCGAAACGGAACTCGATTCCAAAAAGAAGTCTTCACTGCCCCGGGCCGCAGCACCTGAACCGGTTTCCGCAAATCTCTGGCAGCCACCTCAGCCGCAGCCTCCAGTCCGGCCTTCGCGGCAGCATAAGCCGACAAACCTGGCAGCCGCATTTTTTCTGAAACCGCACCGATGACTGTAATCACACTGTCTGTAGCCAGGACGGCTTCCCCCAGCATTAGGGTATAGGCAAAACCGTTCAGATTGGCATCCAGGACCTTTTTCCACTGGGATGGATCCATTTTATTCATTGGCGCAGCCACAATATCACCGGCAGAATAAATCCACCAGTCCACGGTTTCAACCTGCTGGCTGATCGCCACCACCGCCGCCTGCACCTGACGCGGATCTCCGAGATCGCATTCCAGTACCAGGTCTGCTAATTGTTTTGACCTATCCAGACGATTCTCCTTATGGACAACCGCGATTACTGAAAATCCTTCCGCCCTGGCTTTTTCAGCCAGCGCCTCACCAATATCACCCATTCCCCAAATCACACAAGTTTTCATTGACTCTCACCATTAATTTGATCTAACACGTTTAACAAACGATCGTTGGGCGGTATGTCGCTCATCGATTCACCGTACTCAACGAAGCGGAGCCGGCCCGTTTTGTCAATCACCAGCACCGCTGGCATCCGCCCCAACTTTAACCAGTTAACTTCCTGGTGATATTGCGCGGCAATTTTCGAGCCGATGTCCGCACATCCCACAAACGGCATGGATTCTTTTTCCCAAAACCGGCGAAATGCATTCGGGCCGTCCGGACCCAGAGCGATGATCTCCGCATCCCGGCTTACAAATTCCTGATAGTCACGGCGCAACTGCGCCAGATGCCGGCGGCAGAATGGTCAGGCAAAGCCGCGCATTAAAACCAGAACCACATTTTTTTTGCCGAAAAAATCGGACAAACGAATCTCACGGCCCTGAGTATCACCCAATATGAAATCAGCGGCCGTTGTTCCCGTTTTTAACATCACTGCCCTCCTTTTAAAGATTGGATAAACGGTATAACCGCATCAAGGAACTGGTCAGGACACTCTTCCTGAGGAACGTGTCCGCAGTTTTTAAAGATAACCAGACTCGCCCCCCGAATTTCTTCTGAAAGGCGAATGCTTAAATCGGTGGGGACAATGCGGTCGTCATCCCCGGTAACTACCAGTACGGGTAGATCCAATTCATCAATTCGCCCTGCAAGCGGCGCAGCCGGGCCAGGCGCGCGGGTTAATTCCCACAGGGCCCGGTCCCAGTTTTGAATATTGAGCGGGATCTGGTAATTTTCACGAATCGCACTGGTTATTTTTGCGGGGTCGTGCCAGGCGGTTTCTAAAAATCGAGGACCCCAGTCCTTAATCTGCCGGCTAACCAGAACACCGATGCGTTCCGCCTGCGGAAGCCTGAGGAACGGTCGTATCCAGGCAGGTGAGCCTCCGCCGTTGTAAATCGCGGCGTCAACCAGGATCAGCGCTGAAACAATTTCTGGTTTTTCCAGGGCGGTGTAGACCGCGACCGTGCCGCCAGCAGAATTTCCCGCCAGCACTGCTTTTTCAAATCCCAGGTGCTGGATAAAACTGTTGATGATGTCTGGCTGGGCTAAAATGCTGTACGGGTTTTCTCCCTGCCATTCGCCGGGCATCGGGCGTGCGGTCAAACCGAAAGCCGGCCGATCATACACCAGCACAGTCCCATATCTGGCCAGTGAAGCGGCAACCTCGCGCCAGGAATATGTGCTTGCGCCAAACCCGTGCAGCAAGATGATTAACGGCTCGCCGCTGCCGTAAACCTTATAATGCACCTTCAGTCCGTTAATTTCCAGGAATCTGGAGTCCGGATCCGCATAAGTTTCAGCAGGTCGGGTGTCGTTCAAAGGCTGAAGTGGAATCAACAGAGGAACGATCGCCAAAATCAAGATAAGACCGGCCAGGACACCAAGGATTACACGGATAATTTTTTTCATTTTTATTCACTATTCGCATTTAAGAAAAAGATCAAGGCTTCGAGCACCTGGGCCTGCTGCGCTTCGCGGCTGATCACCGCCTGCCCGTCACCGGGCTGCTCGCCGTAATAACCAAAATAGGCATGGTTGCCGCCAACGATTTCTAAATACTGCGCATCCGGTGGTAATAATGCCCGGCTTTGAGCGATCTTCTGCGGAGTGGCAAGACCGTCCATTGAGGCTGAAATGGAGAGAACACGCAAATCGGAGCGGTCCGATAGATTGTTGTTCTGCGCCGGATATGAAGCCAGTAAAAACAGGTCGGCGGCCAGGTCAGGATGCTCGAAGATTGTGAACGCGGCCATTGAACCGCCCAGAGAATGACCGCCAATGGCCCACCGGCGAATTTCAGGATGAGACTCCACAATGCGCAAAGCGGCATTGGGGTCAAAGACAGCCAGATTTAGCGGCATTTTCAACAGATAGACCGGAAAACCTGCTTTTGAAAGCGCCAGCGCCAGGGGGGCATAAGCGCGGTAATCCACCCGCCCGCCCGGATAAAAAATGACCCCTGTTGCCCGGGATGAATCTGCGGGAAGAAAAACCAGGGTGCCGTCGGATAACTCCTCCGCCTGGCTGGCGGCAGCCAGCGCCTGCGGGTCGGGTTTTGCCGGCGTGCCAGCCCAGACAAGAAAACCGGCGATTCCAACCAGCAGAATTATGAAAACAATTCCCAGGACTTTTTTCCAATTTTTCATGAATGCACCTCAAATTTATTCTATCGCTCCGGGTCACTTGGAGCAATTCTTTCGCAACCAAAACCTTATACAATGTTTAGACGCGGCGGAGGTAACCACGAGCGGTTTTCCAGACCTGATCAAACATGGCTTCGGTCAGGCGGCCGGTCTGCGTATTTTGCCTGGAGGGATGATACGAAGCCATTAACCAGGGATGTCCGCCACAGTTGTTGACTACCAGATGGGAAAATGGTTTTACCCTTTCCAGCCATCCCCTTTCTGTAAAAATCTGAGCCATAACCTGATAAGCGATCGCGCCAAGCGCTATCACCCCCTGCAGGTGACCTAGCAGGTCCAGTTCCTTCCGAAGATACACCCCGCAGGTTTTGATTTCCAGCGGTGTCGGTTTGTTCTCCGGCGGTACGCAGCGGCACACCGCGGTGATATACAGGTCGTTCAGTTTCAACCCATCCTGGCTGCTGTTTGAAACGGGTTGATTGGCGAAACCAGCCCGGTATAACGCCGGGTACAGGAAATTACCAGACGCGTCCCCGGTAAACATCCGACCAGTTCGGTTGCTGCCGTGCGCGCCCGGAGCCAGCCCGACGACCAGCACTTTCGCCTGCGGATCGCCAAATCCCGGGACGGGCTTACCCCAGTAGATTTCATTGACAAATGCTCTGCGCTTCTGGCGCGAAACAGCTTCGCGCCAATCCACAAGGCGCGGACACTCCCGGCACTGAAGCAGTTTTTGGTTCAATTTTTCCCAAGGGTCCATCGGAATCTCCAATAATTCACCCGCTGTTTTACTTGCCCGATATATTAATTTTTCTATAATTTTACTAACTCCAGCGGAAAATCCTTCGTTGATTACTGGTAGGATGTGTAAAAACGGATCGCGGGATAATTCTCAATCGGTCGAGGCTGGCGAAGAACCAGATAATCCATCTACCAAACGAGGAGCTTATGAAAATTCTATTAGTCGGCGTTGGAGGCGTAGGGGAGGCAATCGCTGTCCTGTCCGCAAATCGTCCCTGGCTGGAAAAAATGGTGCTGGCAGATTACAACAAAAGTCGGGCAGAGGAAGTTCAAGCCCGACTGAAAGACAGGGAAAAATTTCCTGTGGAATGGGTTGACGCCGGCAAGCAGGAACTGATTGAAGAACTGGCCAGAAAGCACAAGGTTGATTTGATCATGAATTCCTGCGACCCGGTTTACAACATGCCAATTTTTAATGCGGCATATTCGGTCGGGGTCAATTACATGGATATGGCCATGTCGCTTTCCACCCCTCATCCCACAGACCCGTTTCATCAGCCGGGGGTCAAACTGGGTGATGAACAATTCGCGCGTCACGATGACTGGGTGAAAAAAGGCATCCTGGCGCTGGTTGGTCTGGGTGTCGAACCCGGTATGGCGGATGTGTTTGCCCGTTACGCGCAGGATCATCTATTTGATGAAATCGAAGAAATTGGGATCCGGGACGGCGCCAATCTGGAAGTGAAAGGGTATGAATTCGCCCCGAACTTCAGCATCTGGACGACCATCGAAGAATGCCTCAATCCCCCGGTTATCTGGGAAAAGGATAAAGGCTGGTACACAACCGCGCCATTTTCCGAGCCTGAAGTGTTTGAATTCCCGGAAGGGATTGGGCCGGTGGAATGCGTCAATGTTGAACACGAAGAGGTGCTGCTCATTCCGCGCTGGGTAAAATGCAAGCGGGTCACCTTCAAATACGGCCTGGGTGACCAGTTCATCAATGTGCTGAAAACATTAAAGATACTCGGGCTGGATAACAAAGAACCCATTCAGGTAAAAGGCGTTCAGGTGGCTCCGCGCGATGTCGTCGCCGCCTGCCTGCCGGATCCTGCTCACCTGGGTCCCCTGATGTCCGGAAAAACATCCGCCGGTACCTGGGTAAAAGGGCTGAAGGACGGCAAGCAGAGGCAGGTATATCTGTATCAGGTCGCTGATAACGCTGAATGCATGCAAAAATTCGGCGTCCAGGCAGTCGTAGCCCAGACCGGGTTTAATCCCGTCATCGGCTTTGAATTGCTGGCAACCGGAAAATGGAAAGGCGCCGGGGTCTTGGGCCCAGAGGCGTTTGATCCGATCCCATTCATGGACCGGATGGCTGATTATGGATTTCCCTGGGGAATGAAAGAAATCGTTTGATTTTCTGGTAAAATGCCGTCTTCGCATGTTCGTAAAACTCAGGAGGCAGGAATGGCAGATATTAAGAGTGAGACCGGGAAACTGAAGCGAGAGTTAACCTTGCTGCCGCTTTTCGGCCTGATTTACTTCACGGTATGCGGCGGGTCATTTGGCATTGAGCCGCTGGTTGGATATTCCGGTCCCGGCATGGCCATCATCCTACTGGTGGTAACACCTCTGGTTTTCAGCATTCCCAATATGCTCATGGTTCGTGAAATGACCTCGATGATGCCAGTCGAAGGCGGCTACTATCACTGGGTCAAACAGGCTTTCGGTCCTTTTGCCGGATTTATGGCTGGATGGATGAACTGGGTCGTTGCCTGGGTGGACGTCTCGATTTATCCAGTCCTGGCGGCTTATTACCTCGGATTTTTTATCCCCGCCCTGAGGGAAGGCGCTGTGATTGGCGGCCTCGAAATTCCGGTCTGGATGGTGCAGTGGCTGGTAGCGCTCGTATTAATTTGGAGTATATCTGCATTGAATGTGCGCGGCGCCCGTCTGGCCGGTTTAACCGCCAACTGGCTGGGAGTCGTCATGATCATACCGATGGTGATCCTTTCTGGCGTGGGTATTTACAACTGGATCGCTTCTGGGACCACCGCCGCCCTCCCGCTGCTGCCCAACGCCGAGCCCGTGAGCGCCAATTCGCTGTTCGCCGCCTTCAGCACCGGCCTGTTTGTGGTGATGTGGAATTTTATGGGATGGGAACTGCCGACCGCGGCCGGCGATGAGATCGTCAATCCAAAGCGAACCTACCCGCTGGCAATGGCGCTGGTTTTAATTGCCGCCATTCTGACCTACGGCCTGCCTATGATTTCCGGGATGTACGGGGGCGCTGGTGATGACGGCCGCTACCTCCTGTGGGGCCAGGAAGAACCAGAAGAAGGCCTGGGCATTGGCGCGACTATGGCGGAATACGGCATATCCGAAGAACAGTTGACCGCCTGGGGATTAAACCCCGCTTCTCCTTATGGATGGCAGTTCCCGGATATAGCCTACGCTGTCGGCTCAAGGGCTACCGGAGAGGGAAGCCCGCTGGCGAAATTCCTGGGCATATCGGTCTCGCTGGCGGCCATCCTTTCCATGATCGGCCTGTTTATCGGCAACGGGTTAGGCGGTACCCGGGTTCCGTTTGCCATGGCGGAAGACGGCATGATGCCGCGTTTTTTGGTAAAGGTTCATCCCAAGTACGGGACCCCCTGGGTGGCGATTCTCTTTTGCGGGGTGATCTTCTCGATTTTCTCCCTGCAAGCCTTCCAGTTCCTCGTCGTTGTGGATGTTTTTCTGAACATGCTGGTATTGATGGCGGAATTTCTGGCACTCTGGGTTCTGCGCTTTAAACGGCCAGATCTGCCGCGCAAGAAAGTTCCTGGCGGTTGGATCGGTCTGGTGGTGATCACCATCCTGCCCGCCTCGATCATTACCCTCGCTATCGTCAGTCAGGTGGCAGAAGAAGGGATGACCTCAATCACCTACGCGCTGGCAGCCATGGCAGTCGGGGCCGCGCTGTACTTCCCGATTCGCAGGTGGGTGAAAAAAGGTGTCCCGGATGTTGACCCCTATCAACTGGAAGCGCCGGTAGAGTGACCGCGAGGTCCCCAAGGAAAAAAACACCAGCAGCCACAGACGCTGCTGGTGTTTTTCATGCGCTGCTCTCTTTTATGCCAGCGCTGATAATACTTCTTGCGCGTGCCCTTCGGGTTTTACATTCTCGAAAACTTTCCGAATCATCCCTTCTTTATCAATCACAAATGTCGTCCGAAAAACCCCGTCATACTCGCGCCCCATAAACTTCTTCCTTCCCCAGACCTGATAGGCTTCACAAACCTGATGATCTGTATCAGCCAGCAGGGTAAACGGCAGGGCATACTTTTCTTTAAATTTTTTATGGGATTTTGGTGAATCCGGGCTGATCCCGAGGATGACCATGCCGTTTCGCTGATACTCCCCGTAGCCGTCCCGGAAAGAACAGGCCTCGGTCGTGCAACCAGGTGTGTCATCTTTTGGATAAAAATATAAAACCACCGGTTTGCCAAGATAATCGGACAACCTGCGGACTTCCCCGTTTTCATCCTGCAGCTCAAATTCAGGAGCCTTTTTTCCACTTTCGATTGGCATATTGCACCTCCAGATCTGATTATAGTAGCCCGACGCTGCGAATTGCAAGCCCGATGGCTTTCAGTGTAGCAGGTTTCATCACCACGGCAGCTGTTCCGCCGCCTTTTGTGCCCTGAGCAATCTTTACCTGTTCCGGTGAGGTCACAGGGATGACCGGGGCAGCTTCCAACCCCGGATCGCGGCGGATAGATCCATGGGCTGTGAATACGTCCAAGCTGGGCAATAGAATATCCGCGAAGTCAACATCCGGGATGCCCCCTTTAAGGGAAGCAAGAGCAGCCCGAGTTGTCAACGTTCGGTTGCCTTAAAGATCAAGCCGCCGCAGCATCCTCATCAGGCTGTCAGACATCGCGCGGTTATCCCCAACGGATAACGCCAGGGGCATAAATTACCCCAATTCCGCGATGAGTGTTCCCATCCTTGTAGGATCATACCCCGGTTGATTTCGCACTTCGTCTTGAAAACCAGCATCATTCATAAGATCCAGCAGCGGTTGCAGCAACGGGAGGGTAAGAAAATCATTCGGAATCGCAAGATCATATTCCTCCTGAAACAGCGGGACAAAATCCAGGCCTAAAGCATAAGCCGCCGCAGCGACCCCAAGCCCGCAGTCAGCCCGCCCAGAGGAGACCGCCGCTGCCACCGCCAGGTGTGTGTATTCCTCCTGGTCGTAGCCCAATATTAAGTCAGGCGCTATACCAAGGCGGGACAGGTGGTAATCCAGCAAAATCCTCGTCCCAGAACCGCGCTGGCGGTTTATAAATCGGATTCCTTCGTCAGCCAGATTGGCTAACGAAGTCAATTTTTTCGGATTTCCTTTCGGAACGATTAATCCCTGCGTGCGGTCAGCCCAGTGGATCAGGCTGATTTTTCGATCCGGGATATATCGGCCGACGGCCGCGAGATTGTATACGCCGCTTTCCGGATCGAGCAGATGGGTGCCGGCCAGGTGAGCTTCGCCCCGGCGGAGGGCGATCAAGCCGCCCTGGCTGCCAGCGTTCGCCGAGGTAAACCGCACGCCTTTTTCATTCAATCTGGCTGCGAGGAGATCGAGAGTCATATCATGGGAGCCAATCGCCAGGAGCGTGTTTTCCAGCTCGCGCAGCGGCGTGTATAACCTGACCCTCACCGAAGCGCCAGCTTCCAGCCCCTGACAGCCAGAGGGAATGATCACAATCCCATCAGCTTTTACCAGCGAGGAGATCACCCCGGCCCCGCGGGCAATCGGGGCAGCCAGGGTTTTCCCGCCAACCTTCCCCACAACCACCCGCATGTAATCATCGTCGCCGCCGGGCGACACAATTTTCCTGGTAATGCTGGCTTCGACTTCTTCCCCGCGCGAGGCTGGCAATCCAATCCAGCGCCGCAGCAATGGTTGAATAAAAATTTCAGCGGTAAGGACCGCAGACACCGGATACCCGGGGACTCCAATCACCGGAGTGGTTAAATGGTCTGCGCCGTCTTTTTTTACCGCGCCAAGTATCACCGGGTGCCCGGGCCGGCAGGCAACCCCGTGCACCCATAGCTCCCCGAGCGAAGCGACAACTCCGGCGGTAAAATCCTCAGACCCCGCTGAAGAGCCGGCATTAACGAGGATCAGGTCAGCCTGAGCTGCAGCTTCCCTGACAGCCGCCTGGATTTTGTGAAAATCATCCGGGATGATTTTAGAGCGGTGCGCGACAGCGCCCCATTGTTCCAGCTGTGCAGCCAGGACGATAGAATTAAACTCGATGATATCCCCTCTTCGCGGCACCTGTCCAACAGGAATTAATTCGCTGCCAGTCGGGATCACAAACACAACAGGTTTCCGAGCCACCGGGATTTCAAAACAGCCAGCCGCTGCCAGCGCGCCAAGATCAACCGGCCGTAATGGATGGCCCGCCGGCAATACCAGCTGTGTGGCGACCATGTCCTCACCCATCGGTCGAACATGCTGCCAGGGAACGGCCGCCGATCGTATGCGGATCCAGTCTGGCGCGCGGGGATTTTGAGCCGCCTGATGGCTGCTGTCCAGGCTCTCCACCATTTCGATCGGGATAACGGCGTTCGCCTCGTCTGGGAGCGGATCCCCGGTATCTACATACCTGACACCATCGCCAACTTTTAGGATCACCGGCCGGGAGGGCAGCGCGCCTTCTGTATCTTTCGCATTCACCGCGAAACCATCCATCGCGGAAGCATGATAATGCGGCGCTGAAATGCGCGCGAAAATCGGGCGCGCGGTCACCCTTCCGGCAAGCTCTGGCCCCAGCGGGAGAATTTCTTCTCCCAGCCGGCCGGGGAGCCCCAGGCGCGCGAGATTTTCCCGCAGTACGGTTAACGCTTGATCGAGAGGGATATCATGCAGGTAGACGCCCATTCTTGCCTCTATTTCCAGGGCAGTAAGGCGATAAACTGCTCCAGGGTGTAATCACTGCGCACTTCCAGGCGGTTTAGGTAATACAGGTCATAGAGGGTGTGGGTATAAGACACCCCCAGCCCCATCCCGGCCAGATAGCCCGCCTGGATCACTTTACTGGCCGAAGGCGGGTCAATCATCCCAAAGGGGTAGGCAAACGTGTTCACCGGCACTTGAAAGGTATCTTTTAGAAGTTTGCGCGAATCCGCGATTTCACGGGAAAGTTCAGAATGGTTTTTTGTCAGATCCAGGTGCGTCATGCTGTGGCTGCCAATTTCCCATCCTGCCGCCACCATCTCCTGGATGTTCTCGACAGGCACCACCGTTTTGGCATCTTTCCAGGCTGCGACCAGATAAAAAACCCCGACCTGGCCAAAACGCTGCATGATTGGAAACGCGTTGGTGTACACATCCAGATCGCCGTCATCAAACGTGATCACGACCGGCCGGGCCGGCAATTCCGCGCCTTTGGTAAGGGCTTCCACCAGTAAAGAGATCGGGATGGCCGTGTAGCCGTGATCGAACAGCCACTGCATTTGGGCTTCAAATTGCGCGGGCGAGACGTAATAACGGTTCGGCACCTCGGTTTCGGCAATGTGGTGATAAAGCAATATCGGCGCGACCACCTTCCCGGACGGGTTATATGCCCAGGTAGGGGTAGGCTCAGGGGTAGGCGTCGCCGTAGGGGCCGGAGTCGCGGTCAGCGTCGGAGTCGGGCTTGGATGCTGCAGGGCTTCAATCGAAACGGCGGTTAAAGTCTGCGCAACCAGAGTGGGTACCTCATCCACCGCCTGAGCACCGGCGGTGCCAGACGCGCAGGCGGTTAATATCATGCCGAATGCCGCTACCAGTAAGATTACAATCCAACTACGCTTCATGGTTTATCCTTCAATGGGCCACACTTCTACTTCAGTTCCTGGTTCCAAACCGGTAACCTCAGGGGCGATACGAACCAATCCATCCGCCTGAACCAGCGAAAAGATAAGGTTACTTTTGTAAAATACCGGATCGGCGTGAAATCCATCCGATCCCTTGATTATTTTTACCGGAGTCCAGTCTTCCCTTCCTGCCTGCGAAATCAGGTTGACCGTCAGACGAGCCTTACCAACGGGCAGTCGACAGTTTGCTTTTTCCCCGGACAATCTTTCCAGCAAAGGATGAATAAAGAGCCGGGCGATTACCAACGCGCTGACTGGATTGCCCGGCAAACCCACCACCGGTTTCTTCCCGCAGACCGCAAGAATGGTGGGCTTTCCGGGCCTGACATTCACCCCGTGGACCAGGACCCCGGGACTGCCCATTTGATCAATCACCGCAGCGGTGTGATCCCGGGTTGAAGCGGAAGAACCGGCGGTGATGATGACCAGGTCGCATTCGCTCAGACTCAAAAGCAATCGTTCTTTAAGATCTTCGGGCTGATCTTTGACAATCCCATAGGAAATTGGTTCCGCGTTCCAGCGCTTAATTAACCCGGATAAGGAATATGTGTTGACATCGCGTACCTGACCCGGGAGCGGATTCGCGTCAGCGGGAATAATCTCATCACCGCTTGAGATTATGCCTACGCGCAGTTTGCGGCACACCTTTACGCGGGTAAAACCAAGCGCAGCCAGCCCGCCCATTTCCGCTGCCCCCAGGTTGGTGCCAGCCTCCAGAATTTTATCGCCAGGTTGAACATCTTCGCCTGTTAACAACACGTTTTCATTTGGAGCGATCGCTCTGGTAACTTCAATTTCGTCCTCGCTTACCCGCTGGGTAAATTCGAGCATCACCACCCCGTCAGCACCCTCAGGCAGCATCCCCCCGGTGTGAATCGCGGCCGCTTCACCGATTTCTAATTTCAGGTTCGCAGGAACGCCCATCGGAATTTCTCCGACCAGGCGAAAATAGGCGGGGACCACATCGCTTGCCCCAAAAGTATCCGCGGCACGGACGGCGTAGCCGTCAACGGTCGCGCGCGGAAAAGCCGGCAGCGGTTGCGCGGCAAAAATGTCTTCAGCCAGGATTCTTCCGAATGAATCAGACAGTCCCACAGTCTCAATCCCGGGCTGAAACCCCGGAATCGCCGAGAACCATTTTTCTCTTGCCTGATCGGGCGGTAAAAGGTTGAGAAACTCAGGCATATTCTATATGAACCACAGCGCGGCGGTCACCAGGTAGGCAGTTAAGATCGCGCTGGCAAGCGAGGCGAGAGAGAGCGCTTTCCAGCGTGGTTTTTCCCCCGCCGCCAAACGCGTCATCAGCCAGATTTGATACCCGGCCACAGGGAAAGTCAGCATTCCGCGCCAGGCGATGGACCAGGGAATATCTCCAAAGAAAGAAAACCCGAGCAGCGATAAATAGCCCAGCAGGAGGAAGAGGTTATGCAGATTCATCGCCCTCTGCCAGCCCAGATTGATCACCAGGGTTAGGCGCTGCTTTTTCAGGTCCGCGGCATAGGCGGAAAAACCGGATGCCAGCGCCATGGCAAGGTACAACAGCAATAAGGGAAAACTCAGAAACACCCCCAGGGGGTGCAAATTCCCGTTTTGAAAATATTGGGCGAAAAAGATTGGACCCGGGACGATTAAGAAGGACAAAACCAAGTCGCCAAAACCGCGCTGAGCCACCCTGAACGGCGGAACCGCATAAATGAGAACCAACCCAAGTCCGATTCCAAGGATTACCAATCCGCCGGCGCTCAAAAGGTGTTGATTGACCGCGATCACGGACAGGATAGCGCCCGCAGACAGGGTGGTGAGAGCTACCAGCAGCGTGATCAGGCTGTTCGCGGAAGCAGCATCCTTAACCGCCGGCTTGCGGGCTTCGGCAGCCAGCAGGTTATAGCGGAAAAAAGAATCCAGGTAATAACTGCTAAGCAGCAGCAGGAGCGACAGCCCGAGACCAATCAGAAACGGCTCCCAGGCGAGACGCACACCCAGGTAATCTCCAACGCCGCTGCCCAGAATATAGTAAAGCAGCGACGCGAGCAAGGTCCAGGGACGGGACAATTTGAGCAATTCAGAAAGGGTTAATCGCTGGGAGGTAAGCATATGGCACCATTATATCAACGTATAACCACTATCGACAGCCAGGATCTGCCCGGTGATGGAAGGATTGTCAACCAGCGCCAGGACGGCGGCGGCGATATCTTCCGGCGGACTTTCGCGCTGAAGCGGCAACCGGCGAACGAGCCGCTGCCACTTATCTGACGGAAAATTTTCCACGGGCAGCGACAAACCCGGCGCAACCGCGTTGACCCGGATTCTGGGAGCCAGCGATTTGGCGAGCAGGCGAGTTAGCATTTCCAGACCATTTTTACTGATCGAATACGCCAGATAATTCGGCCAGAGATTGCCAACCCCCGCATCGCTAATATTAATGATAACCCCGTCGGACCGCATCAGCGCTGCCGCCCGCCGGGCGCAAAGCCAAGGCGCGCGTAAATTCAGGTTCATCACCGAATCCCAGGCCTCCACGCTTTGCGAAGCCCAATCTCCTCTTGTCATCACCGCCGCACAATTAACCAAAACATCCAGGTAGCTGCTGCTGGATTCGATTTGATGAAACAAAGCCTCAATTTGCACCGGGTCGGTTAAATCCGCCTGAACCATCCAGGATTTACCGCCGGCTTCATCAATTTGGTGTTGTAATTCCCGAACCTGTGTCTCAGAGGTATTGTAATGCAGATACAACGCGTACCCGCGGTCAGCCAGCCTCAGCGCGATTGCCCGGCCAATTCTTCGCGCCGAACCGGTCACCAGAGCGATTTTTTCTTCGGGCTGGAGGTAACCCGCCATGACTAACTCCGGAAAAGGTTCTTTATAAAAAACCAGACATTCGCCGGACGTTCAGCCAGACGGCGCATGAAATACGGGTACCAGTGGGTGCCGTAGGGAACATAGACCCGCACAGTGTAGCCAGAAGCCGTTAATGCCTTTTGTAAATCCCGGCGAATACCGTACAACATCTGGAATTCAAACCATTCGCGTCTGGCGCTTAAAGCCGGCTCGAGGCGGCGAATATGGTCAATACGGCGCTCATCATGGGTCGCGAAAGCAGCGAACGCAGGCCAGCGCGGATCCGCGCTGGCATATATCCAGCGCGCGCCCGCCGTCATCAGCGTTTCCGCCAGGTCATCGTAGCTGCGGTTGACCTCATCCATTGTCGCAAAAGCGATATTCGCAGGTTCTTTGTACGCGCCTTTACACAGGCGCACCGGAATATTACTGGCGATCAGAGTTTGAATGTCCTCGCAGCTGCGCCGCAGGTAGGCTTGAATCACAATCCCGGTGTTCGTGTACCCGCTGCGGACGGCAGACAGCACCATATTGATGGTTTTTTGCGTCAGGGAGCTGTCTTCCATGTCCACGCGAATAAAATTGCCGCTGTTGCGGGCTGATTCAAGGATTTTCAGATACAAATCGCGGCACAGATCCTCATTCAGGTTAATCCCCAGCTGGCTCAATTTTATGGAAACATTCGCCTTTACCCCGGAAAGATGGATGGCTTCGATCAATTCCAGCACTTCCTGGGCAGCGCCAACGGCATCTTCCGCTTTGGCAGTGTTTTCCCCCAGATGATCCAGAGTGGCGACCAATCCTTCCCGATTAAGGTCCTCGACCGCCCGGATCGCTTCCTCCAGGGTTTCGCCGGCGACAAATCGCCGGGAGGCCCGGCGGGCAAAGCCGAGGCGCGAGATTGAACGTTGCGCCCAGCTGGCTTTTGAGAGGGAAATAAAAAATGCGCGCAGCATTTTTCCACCTTTTTTGGAAGCAAAAGTAAAATAAATTCTAACATAATTCATCCAATAAGCCGACATCTTACAGGCAGGAGGCTCAAGATGGATCTTTCCATGCGGATCCACCCGGAAATTCAAGAAGCGCTACACAGCCATCAACCCCTGGTGGCGCTGGAAACAACGGTCATCACCCACGGCCTGCCCTGGCCTGAAAACCTGCAAATGGCTGATTCGATTGAAACAGCCATCCGCGCAGAAGGAGCCATACCGGCCACAATTGGTGTTCTGAATGGGCAAATTATTGTCGGCATGAACGCTCAGGAACGAGAAGCGCTGGCAGCCGCCGAAGATGCGCGAAAAATCAGCCGGCGCGATCTGGCATTTGTCTGCGCTCAAAAATTATCCGGAGGCACGACCGTCGCCGGGACGCTGATCATCGCCCGCAGGGCGGGAATCAAAGTATTCGCAACCGGCGGAATTGGCGGGGTTCACCGCCACGCAGCGTACGATATCTCCGCTGACCTGCTGGAATTGAGCCGCAATCCGCTGATTGTCGTCTGCGCCGGCGCAAAAGCGATCCTCGATCTCAAAGCGACCTTTGAGCTGCTGGAAACACTGGGAGTGCCCGTCGCGGCCTACCAGTCGGACGAATTGCCGGCTTTCTACTCACGCGAAAGCAGCATTCCTGCCCATCTGCGGTTGAACAGCCCGGAGGAAATTGCCCGTCTGGCTCAGGCGCAATGGCAGCTCGGGCTGGAGAATGCCATCCTGATCGCCAACCCGCCGCCCGAAAAGGCAGCGCTGCCGTTTGAGAAAATCAATCCAATCATTGAGCAGGCGATCCGTCAGGCGGCTGAAAAGGGAATCGAAGGATCCGATATGACCCCGTATCTGCTGGAGCAAATGAAAATTTTGACTGGCGGCGATAGTCTGCGCGCCAATCTTGCCCTTCTGGAAAACAACGCCCGCCTGGGCGCGCAGATCGCCAGGGCAGCCGCCTTCAAACTGGCACAGAAGGATATCTAATCAGGGAGATGAGGGGCTGACGGCCGGCGTCAGACCGGGCGTCGCTGCCAGTGTCGGTGTCAAAGATACAGTGGGGGTCGGGCCGTCTCCCAGGACGACAAAATTACCCGAAGTCTTGAAGGTGGTCCCGACAAATATTTGAACCACATACTCACCCGGCTGCCACTGACCGCTCTCCGGGCTGCATTCGGTATAGCCGTAACCGCCCGACCCGCCGTCCCAGATCAGTGATTCGACGCAGACGAGTTCCGCTCCCCGGTACCAAAGGGCTGTCCACTGGGAGCCGTTGGTCATTTTGTCAAAACTAAACGAGCCGTACAGGATTTTAATCGGCAGCTTGAACTCGCTCGCCGGTTGCAGAGGTTGATTGGACTTATTCAGCTGGCGTCCAAACACCAGCGGACTGAAGACGGCGTTCTGATCCGGGGACACAGTGGTCAAAAACCCTGAAAGGATCTCCTCGGGAATGGAGGGGGTATTGGTAACCGACGGTGTATTGGTGATGGTCGGAGTGAGAGTAATGGACGGGGTTACGGTCATCGAAGGAGTCAGAGTGATTGTCGGTGTTTGGGTCACCGTTGGAGAGGGTGGAAAATACTGGTACGCAATTGGTTCCGCGAAGCGGTTAAAGAAAACAGCCGCCCCGGCAAGAAGGATCGCGAAAAGGACGGTTCGCCAGCCGCGCCCGGTCATTTCCTGGCGTTTTCTAAAATACAGCAATTTTTGAGCCGCCTTAAACCGCCGAACCGCCAGCCAAACGGCCAGAACCACACCCAGCAAGGATAAATAAAAAGCAGCCTGAACACCGGTACGGATATCTAAATTCATAGGGAAACCCTGACCAATGCTGGAATTATAGCACGTCCAGGTGGGCTGACAAAAAATTCGCTTCTCTGTAGAAAGATTACAAAGCAATTACAGATTCATTCTCTCTGTCCGGTTTTGTTGCATGAACCTTTCTTCTTGAGTACAATCAAAACAGTTTTCCTGTCTATGGCACTCAACATTGGCACTCTCTTCGAAAACCGCTACCGGATCCTGTCAATCTTAGGGCAGGGTGGAATGGGCGCTGTCTACCGCGCCCAGGATGAGCGCCTCGGGATACAGGTGGCGGTCAAAGAAAATCTGTTTTTAACGGTTGAGTACGCCCGCCAGTTTGAGCGCGAAGCCAAGACCATGGCTCTCCTCAAACACCCCAGCCTTCCCCGGGTGATTGATTTCTATTCCGTAGACTCCCAGGGCCAGTACATGGTCATGGATTACATCGAAGGGGAAGACCTGCGCCAGAGGATTGAACGCGCTGGCTCAGTCTCTGACCGGGATGTGATTCTGATTGGCTCAGCCATCTGCGACGCGCTTGATTATCTCCATTCCCGCAATCCCCAGGTACTGCACCGCGACATCAAACCGGGTAATATCAAAATTACCCCGCAGGGCACCGTGGTCCTGGTCGATTTTGGACTGGTAAAAGTCATTGAGGAAAACTCTCAAAATACCACAACCGGCGCGCGCGCGATGACTCCGGGATATTCACCGCCCGAGCAATACGGCACCGCCCACACAGACGAACGCTCGGATATTTATTCACTTGGCGCCACCTTGTACGCAGCTTTAACCGGAACCATTCCAGAAGATGGTCTTGACCGCGCCACTGGAAAAGTTGACCTGACTCCGGTTCGGAAACTCGCGCCAAAAGTCAATAAAAAACTGGCAGCTGTCATCGAAAAGGCTCTGCAGGTCGAGCCAGATGACCGCTACCAGACTGCCCGAGAGTTCCGAAGAGCGCTGTTGGACGCGGGTGAACTGACGCATCTATTAACCGAAGAAATCTTTGTCTCGCCGCCGCCCGAAGAGGTTTCTTCAGACGGCGCCAGCGGTGAAAAACCGCCCAGCAAACCCATGGTTTCCAACCTGCCGGCCAGCCGCAACCGCAGTTCCCGATCCCGCCGGATTCGCCGCCGCCGATTGACTGCTTTCGCGATCATTGTTTCCCTGCTGGCGGTTACAGCCAGCCTGATCTTTCTGCAGCCAGAATTGCCGCTGGCTTTGATGAGTCGTTTCGCGCCCCAGCCCACCCCGACGCAAGCGCCAACCGCGACCGTGCCGGCGCCCACCGCGACCCTCATGGCGGCTGCCGCGACCGCGACCCCTGATCCGACGATTCAAAGCAGCGCGACCCCAACAATCACCCGGACCCCTTCCCCCACCCCTCTGGGAGGTAGTTACGGCGAGATCGCATTCGCAACCAACCGCAGCGGGATTTTCCAGATCTGGCTGATGGATTCCTCCGGGAACAACCTGCGTCAGATCACGAACATGGAAAAAGGCGCCTGCCAGCCAGACTGGTCGCCTGACGGCAGCAAACTGGCGTTTATTTCACCCTGCCTGCAGCGCAGTGATAAATATCCGGAAGCCAGCATTTATATCATCAACGCTGACGGCAGCGGTTTACAGCAGATGCCGGGAAGTTCTACCGCAGGGGATTACGACCCCGATTGGTCGCCAGACGGCAAAGCCCTGGCATTCACCTCTCTGCGCACTGGCAAAGAACACGTTTTTGTCATCGACCTCACCAGCGGTAAAATTGAAGAACTCTCCAATACTCCCCAGTCAGAGAAAAACCCTGCCTGGGACCCGAGCGGGAAAAATATCGCCGTCTCACGAGTCAGCACCAGTTTGCAGGTTTGGATTTTACCAACCAACGGGCAACCAGCCTGGCAGTACAGCCGCAGCGGCAACTTTGATAATTACGACCCACAGTGGTCTGCGGATGGGCTCTTCATTTACTATACCCAAACTAAAGCCGGCGGCGGTCTGCCGTATCTGGTAAAACGGTTCTATGAAGACCGCGAAGGATCAAAAGAATACCGCGTCCCGCTGCCAGGACCCGGCTTGATCGCGTTCCCGGTTCGAGACGTGAACCTGTCGCCTGACGGCCAATGGTATGTGTACGAATCCTGGCCGGATGGCAAAAATCATGATATTTTCGTAATGGATCATGAAGGTAAAAATCAGGTACGCCTGACCAAAGACCCGGGCTTTGAGTTTTCACCCGTCTGGCGGCCCGGCGGAAGTCAAACCCCATAATTGTTTTTTGAAAGAGGCGCTATGCCACTCCAGATCGGCACATTCCTGAAAGACCGCTACCAGATTACGGAAGTGATTGCCAAAGGCGGGATGGGCGCTGTTTATCGTGCCAGAGATGAAAGCCTTGGCATTGATATGGCCATCAAAGAAAATTTTTTCACTTCAGCCGAGCATGCCCGCCAGTTTCGGCGTGAAGCCACCCTGCTGGCCGGTCTGCGCCATCCCAACCTGCCAAGGGTAACGGATCATTTCATTATTGAAGGCGAAGGGCAGTACCTGGTGATGGATTTCATCCCGGGCAGTGATATCCGTCAGCTCATTGCCCAGCAAGAACGATTGCCTGAGCTGCAGGTGCTGGATGTCGGGATTGCGGTTTGCAGCGCCCTGGAATATCTCCATTCCCGCAATCCGGCGATTATTCACCGCGACATTAAACCCGGGAATGTTAAAATCACTCCCGGCGGACAAATCCTGCTGGTAGATTTTGGACTGGCGAAATTAGACCAGAGCGGCCAGGCGACTACCGTTGGCGCTCAGGGTTTGACACCCGGGTACGCTCCCCCGGAACAGTATGGACAGGGAACTGAACCCCGTTCGGATATCTACGCGCTTGGGGCGACCCTTTACGCAGCCCTCACCGGAAAAATACCTGAAGACGCGATGAACCGCGCCACAGGCGCAAGGCCGCTGGTGCCGATCCGGGCGTTCAATCCAAACGTGAGCGAGCATACCGCAGCAGTGATTGAACGCGCCATGCAAATCGACCCGAACGCGCGCTTTCAGAATGCCCAGGAATTCGCAGCGGCCTTAAAATCTGCGCGCAGCTCTCTCGTCCCGGTTTCCAGCGCGGCTTCAATTCCGCAACCGTATGGAGCGGTGCCTCAACAACCGCTGCCAACCACAGCCCCATCCTCTGGCAGGCGCCGATCTCCCGCCCTATTCATTGGAGCAGGCGTGGCCGCACTGGGACTTCTAGCAGTGATTTTATTTTTCCTGGTCTCTCCATCTCCAAAGGGACAGCCCGCGGCCAGCCTGGCGCCCACGTTGCCAGCCAGCAGCCCGGTTGCCGCAAAGGTCACGGACACTCCAGCGGTCACCCCGACAGATCAGCCGACCGAGCAACCCACCGCAGCTCTTCCGGCAGGCTATTCCCGCGGCGAGGGGCAGATCGCCTTCGCCTCCGACCGAAACGGCCTGCCTCAGATCTATCTGCTCGATACCCGCAGCGGAGATATCTCGCTCTTAATCAGCAATGTTGACGGCGCCTGTCAGCCGGCCTGGTCGCCGGACGGCACGCGGCTGGCGTTTATTTCACCCTGCCAGGGAAAAGCAGAAATCTATAAAAACACATCCATTTACATCGCCACGTTCTCGGGAGATTCCCTGACCAATCCCGTGGTGCGGCTGGTGGAAACCGTTCCAGGCGGCGATTTTAACCCGGCCTGGTCTGCCGACGGGCAAAAACTCGCCTTTACCTCGCTGAGGGAAGGCCAAAAAATCGTACCCTTTATTTATTTTCGCGACTTAACCGCCAACACCACCAGCCGCATGCCCGCGTCTGCCCGCTATGACCGGCATCCCTCGCTGGCACCGGATGGAAATTTATATGCGGTTGAAGCCCAGAACGCGAACGGGGTGTATTTCATCAATGTGCGCAACCCCAAAGAAAAGGCGGAAAATCCAAATGCCGGGGAGCGATACCTCAATAATGTGTCTCCGTCGCTGATGCCGGATATTTCACCGGACGGTCAGTATGTTTATTTTGTCGAAACGCCCGCTGAGCGCTGGCTGACGCGGCAGGGCTTAACCAGCGGTTTGCCGGAGCGGTTGATCGAAGGCAAAGGATTTCTCTATGATCCGGATGTCTCTCCAGACTGCAGTTTTGTCGTCTATGAGATGGACGGCGATCTTTATCGAGTCAATGTCAACAGCCGCGAGATTACCCGCCTGACAACCGGCAGCGAGCTGGACTTTCAGCCATCCTGGCGGCCGTGATTTGTAATCAGCGGTTCAGTTCAAGGGTATAGCGGTCGCCAAATAATGCTGGCTGCCCGCCCGTATGCCAGAAGAGGACCCGATCGTCCCGCGTGAAGAAACCTTTTCGGATCAGATCAATCAAACCTGCGGCTGCCCGGCCGGTGTAAACCGGATCAAGAAAGATGCCCTCAAAACGGGCAAATAACTGAATCGCCTCGACTTCACGCTCGCCAAGCACGCCGTAGCCTGCCCCGAGGTAATCGTCATTCACCAAAATCTGTTCAGGCTTTAAAGCGGTATCCAGCAGGTATTTATCCGCCGCCTGATTCACAAGGCTGGCAACTTTCTCCTGCAGCTCGCGCTGCGGAAGATCAATGCTGATGCCAAGCACCTTGCCCGGCCAGTCCGCTGTTGACGCACCGAGGGCGAGGCCCGCCTGTGTTCCGCCAGATGAAGATGCCACCACAATCCAGTCGAAATCTTTCTGCTGCTCCAGCATCTCCTGAAAGGCGAAGTAATACCCCATCGTCCCCACCGCGTCCGAAGCGCCAAGCGGGATTAAATGAGGCCGGCGTCCCGCTGCCCAGGCATCCTCAAAGGTACGCTTCAAGACGTCTTCCCTGTCTTCATATCGAGACCAGATAATCTCAGCCCCAAGGAGTTTATCCAGCAATAAATTGCCCGTGTAAAGCTCTGGCTCTTTGCCTGAAAGTACCAGGATACAATCCAGCCCAAATTTTTTTGCCAGAGCGGCTGTCTGGCGGGCGTGGTTGGATTGCGCGGCCCCCACGGTGATCAGGGTGCGCGCGCCGTGAGCCTGCGCTTCCGCCAGGACAAATTCCAGTTTGCGGGTCTTATTGCCGCCCATCGCTAGCCCGGTTTGATCATCGCGTTTCACCCATAATCTGGGACCATTCAGAGCGGCTGTTAACCGCGGCATGGATTCGATCGCCGTTGGCAGAAGGGCAAATTTTGTGCGAGGAATCATTCAGATATCTCCTGCTGAATTTGAGAAAATCGTATTTTTCGCATTTGGTCCAGTAAAAATGGCAGCACCCGGCTGTACATCCAGTAAACCATCGGCCGCATCACATAGTCCAGTGCGCCTAGGGTCTGGATGACCTGACCACCCAGCCCTTCCTTGAAACGAAACACACCTTGCATCCGGTCCGCTTCGCTAAAGGTATCCGGAGCACCCCAGAGATCATACAGTTGACAGCCGTGTTGGGCAGCAATCCGCATGGCCTGCCACTGGAGTAAATAATTCGGCATTTTATCGCGATGAACCGCGCGCGACATGCCGTACAGATACCAGGCTCTACGGCCGTAACGAATCATGATGAGACCGGCGACAGGTTGATGATCCACTTCCGCAATCAACGCTGTCAACATGCCCTGGCGGTCAAATAGATCCCAGACGCGTTGGTAATACGCTTCCGGGCGGATGATAAACCCGTCTCGCAGACCGGTTTCAGCGTACATCCGGTACAACAAATGCCACTCTGAAGGTTGCGCCTGGCGGACCAAAACCCCTTTTCTCTCAGCCAGACGCAGGTTATATCTCGTTTTCTGCTTCATCCTGGCCAGCCAGGTCTCTTCACCACCGCCAAGATCAATCCACATTGTATTCCTAAACTGAATCTGCTCTGGCGAGCGTTTCCAGCCCTTCCGCAACAACCGCTCCAGGATCATTTTGCCGGATGGGTCAGCCGACTCGTCTTCGCCCGGCACACCTCTGGCCGTGATAATTTCCGCGTCCATCTTGAGAAATACCGCACGGGACTGGCGGGCTGTCAGAAGAATATCGTCAAGTATGGCATCGCAGACGTCCGGGTCATTCCAATTCAGTAAGGGCCCCCGAGGGATATAGCTAATCGCCGCTGAAATTGGGCCAAAGCGGATCGGACGAAATAAAAGACAGGCCGCGCCAGCCAGATGTTCGCCGCAGAACCAGGCCAACCGCAACGGACTCCAGTGAGTGGCTTTCTTAACTTCTCCCCAGGCCCAGGATTGAAGAAAATGGGTATCATCCCGGGAAGCGATCAGAGCGTCCCATTCCAACGGATTAAGAATTTCGCGGCGAACCAGCCCGCTTCGGCAGCCTTCACGCATTTATTCCCCCGCGAAAACGCCGGTAAACACGATAGAAGCGGTAAAGCGCCGGCGAATAAATACGGTCCCACGCGCCTGCAGAGCGCTTTAACTGGCCTCCAAACCCGCGCTTGAACCGATACACGCCCCACAGGCCATCCGAACGGTGTTCAAACTGGCTTTCCAGTGTTTCTTCATCATAATCAGGCACACCCCAGAGGTCATAACTCACACACCCATGGGTTTTCGCCCACTGCATCGCCCGCCATTGAAGTAAGTAAGTGGGCATGCGGTGACGTTCCTGATCATTGGACGCGCCGTAAAAATACCACGATCGCTGGCCGCTGCGAAAGACCATCAAGCCGGCAAGGGGGGTATTCGCGTAATCGGCGATCAGCAGCGCGACCTGATTTCCGGGCAAAAAGGCTTGATAGGCGGCTTGATAATAATCCAGGCTGTGAACGCCAAAACCGTCCCGCTTGCCGGTTTGAAGCATCAGGCGGTAAAACGCGGCCACATCCTCAGATTCCCGCACCACAATCCCCTTTTTTTCCGCCAGGCGGATGTTGTAGCGGGTTTTCTGCTTCATTGCGGCCAGAATCTGGTCTTCATCTCCCTGCAGGTCAACGACCAGCGTCCGCCGCGGTTGGACCGGGTCGCCGCGCACGAAACCGCTTAACTTCCGTTCCAGAAGTGAGTCGTCGTCTTCCCAGGCATCGGGTTCTACCTTCAAAAATATTACCCGGTGATCTTTACAATAGCGGTCAAGGGCTGGCCAGAGGATTGACCAGTCTTTTCCGACCGGACCGCGCGGAATGTAGGCAATTTGAAAACCGCCAGGTAGAGCGCGCAGCAGCATTTGCGTGCCGGCCAACCCAACCTGAAAATATACTGCTTTCCACCCAAATGCGGATTTTACCCGCCCCCATGGTTCCGTTTGCAGTATATGCGCCTGAGGATTTTTCTGCAGGAATTCATTCCAGCGGTCAGCGGTGATTTCAGACATTAAATGATGGACCCTATTTCCGGCGGGGGTGTGCTGCGAATGGTTGAACCGGGAATGGTTTCATCCAGCAGGCGGATGATTTCTTCCGAGTCACCTTTTTCGCTCAATGCCGCCAGAAGATTGACAATCTCATCCAACGGGCCGTTATTAAGATTATCGTGGATATCCTGGCGGAAAATTTCCGGGTGGCTGGTCGGGTCGAACTGGTGCCCTTCTTCCCAGAGATCTTCTGATAATTTTTCACCCTGCCGGATTCCAGTAAAAATAATTTCAATATCTTTACCCGGCTCAAGTCCAGAAAGGCGGATCAAATCTTCTGCCAGATCCAGGATCCGCACCTGCTCGCCCATGTTTAGAATAAACGTTTCGCCGCCTTTGCCCATACTGGCGGACTGCAGCACCAGATAAACGGCCTCCGGGATGGTCATAAAATAGCGTTTCATTTCCGGATGGGTAATTGTCACCGGGCCGCCCTGAGCAATCTGGCGCTTAAAGCGCGGAACCACGCTCCCGCGGCTTCCGAGCACATTGCCAAACCTCACCACGCTGTACGCCAGCCCTGATTTTCTGGCCGCATCCAGGACAATCATTTCCGCCAGGCGCTTTGTTGCTCCGTAAACATTGGCCGGACGAATGGCTTTATCGGTCGAGATCATCACAAACCGGCTGACCCCTTTTTGCAGACAGACTTCCACCAGGTTACGGGTGCCGATCACATTATTGGAAACAGATTCCTCGACATTAATTTCCATTAACGGCACGTGTTTGTGCGCCGCCGTGTGAAAGACAACTTTTGGCCGCAGTCGGTCAAACACCTGCTGCAAGCGCTGCGGATCGCGAAGATCGGCAATTACCGGACGCAGCACCAGCCCCGGGAAACTATCGCTGATTTCCAGGTAGGTTTCAAAAATGGAGTTTTCACCGTGTCCAAGCAGCACCAGTTCCGACGGTCCCCAGCGCGCAATTTGACGGCACAGCTCCCGACCAATTGAACCGCCCGCGCCGGTCACCATGACGACCTTGCCGCTCAAAACCGTGCCCACCAGTTGATCATCCGTGTGCACCGGTTCGCGCTGTAAAAGGTCAGCGATATCCACTTCGCGCAGCCGGCTGATCGAGACCTTGCCTCCGAGCAGTTCAAACAAGCCGGGCATGGTGCGGAAGGGGATACCTTTCTGGCGGCAGGCTTCAGATATTTGTCGAATCAGCCGCCCGGGAGCGGTCGGGATCGCGAAGACAACCTGGTCAATGTGCTGGCGGTTTAGAACGGCGGTGATATCTTTTAATGTGCCCACCACCGGAACGCCGTGGATCTCCTGCTTCTGCTTGGCCGGATTGTCGTCCAGAAAACCTACCGCTGTTAAATTAAGCTGCGGATTTTTCTGTAATTCGCGCACAACCAGCGCGCCCGCGTCCCCTGCCCCGATGATTAATACTTTCTTCGATTGCGCGCTGTCAATTGTGGCTGCCGGCAAATGCCGCGATTCAGCAATAAGGCGGGTAGACAGGCGTAACCCGCCAACCGCGAACAGGGAAATCAACCAGTCAATAACCAGAACTGAGCGGACAAACCCGGTAAAACTGCCCAGGGTAAACGCAAGAATCATCGCCGCGGAAACCAGAACGGATGCGGTCGTGACTGCCATGAGGATGATTTTTAATTCCCGCGTGCTGGCGTAAATCCATACCCTGCGGTACAGTCCAAAGAGGTAGTAAACCAGTGGTTTAATGACCAGCGAAAATCCCATCATCCAGTACATAGACGGGACGTAAATAAAGAAATTTTCCTTTAACTCCAAGCGCAGGGTAAAGGAGCCAAGGATGGAAATGACGATCAGCACCAGATCGCCCAGAATCACGTAACGGTTTCGCAGCCAGGGTTTCTTTGATGACATTACTGTCCCCGCAGCCCAATCGCCGCCCCGACTGTGCGGATCAGGATTGTAATATCCAGCAGCAGGTTACGATGTTTGATGTAATACAAATCGTATTCCAGTTTCACCGCGGTGTCTTCAACTGTCGCGGCATAGTGAAAATTGACCTGAGCCCAGCCCGTCACCCCCGGCTTGACAAACTGACGCGCGCGGTAAAAGGGGACTTTATTTTGTAATTTTTCAATGATCTCTGGTCTTTCAGGGCGCGGTCCTACCAGGCTCATCTCGCCCTTCAAGACATTGATAAACTGGGGCAGCTCATCCAGATGGCTTTTTCTCAAGATGCGGCCAACCCGGGTAACGCGCTCGTCATTCTCCGATGCCGGCCGGGCAACCCCGTCACTTTCAGCGTCTTTGCGCATGGTGCGGAACTTAATAATGTTGTAAGGGCGGTTGTTTTTGCCCATTCGCACCTGCGAATATAATATTGGCCCGCCGGAGTCCAGCCAGATCGCCAGCGAAATCAGCGGCATAAAAGCGCCGAGGATCAGCAGCCCGACCAGAGAGCCCAGCAGATCAATCAGCCTTTTACCCAGCTCATAAGCGCCCGCAGAATGGGCAGCATCAACAAACGAACGCAGCACCCAGTCAGACGGCAAAAGGAAAATTGGCACCCGACCAAGCAGCTGCTCATACACCACCGGCATGGTCGTGATCTCGATGCCGTTTTCTTCGGCGGTCAGCAGCGCTTTGAAGGTGTCATCCTGCATCTCGCCGGAGATGGCAAAAATCAGGTCCGACACATTTTGCTCTTCAATGATCCGCAGCAGGTCCTTGCCGCCGCCCAGGACTTCCAGGCCGGCGATCTCGGTCCCCTGCTTGTTTTCATCGTCATCAATGTACCCCACCAGATAAAAAGGCTGCGGCCAAAGCCCTTTTATAATGCTTACCAGCTCAGATCCTGCTCTGCCCGCCCCAACCACCAGCATACGGCGCATAAAGGACGGGGCGGTAAATATCCGGATGTAGATCAAGCGCCAGATCAGCGTGAAAACCGCCGCGAACAGGAAGAAAAAAGCGACCCCCAGGCGCGGGAGAGAATTGGGTTTTGACAGGAAGAAAATCGCCAGATAGACCACCGCGCTGATCGCCACCGCCATGGCAATGCCTTTAATGACTTCTGAAACGCGGTTAGAACGGCGGTTGTCGTACAGCTCAGAAAGCAGCAGCAGCCAAAGAAACGGTAATAAGAAGTACCAGGCGGGGGGCTGGGAAAAGATAAATTCCCAGTTGAAACTAAAATATGGATCAGCCCGCGACCAGATATATAAGGCCAGAATCAGGCTGGCAACAGTCACCAGCAAGTCAACCACAAAGAGCAGGAAGCGGCGCTCGGACGGCCTGATCCTCCACCCAATGGATGAATAGGGTTTTTTAGATGCCATATCCCGTTGTTTGATCACCAGTTTTGGTCAATATTAATTCAGGCGCGAACCCCAATACCGGGAAAGCCTACGCCCTGCTTGCTGACCGCTCTCATTATAACAAGAGATAACCAATTACAGAATTATCTGAGCCGATAATTTTTCGCCAAAAAGAATCCGCTCAGAAAATCAATTTCTGGGGTTTCCGGATAATGAACCAACCAGCCTAAGAATGAAAATGAAAGGATTGCCATTGACCGTTTTTGGCTGCGGCAGGAACTCAAGATAATAGGCGGATAACCAGCCAGCGAGGCTGGTTTCCGCCTACTCTTTCTTCGTTAAAAACTAATGGCAGCCGCAACCGTCCTGATGACAATCGCATTCTGCCGGATTTAAGGCAACCGCCTCTATTTCAACCAGGGCTCCCTTTGGCAGCGCAGCCACGGCCACCGCGGAGCGAGCAGGCGGCTTGTTGGTAAAAAACTCGGCATAGATCGCGTTGACTTTGGTAAAGTCATTCATATCTTTAAGAAAAACAGTTGTTTTGACCACATCCTCCAGGGTCACGCCCGACGCTTCCAGGACATTGCGAAGGTTGGTCAACACCTGGCGGACTTCAGCTTCAACCCCGCCTTCGACCAGGGTCATGGTTTCAGGTACGAGGCCAATCTGCCCCGAAGTAAAAACAAATCCGCCCGCTTTAATCGCTACCGAGTACGGGCCAATCGCCTGGGGAGCTTTGTCGGTTGCAACAACATTCTTTTCACAGCATGAACAGGTCATTGTGATCTCCTTACAAGATATATCTTACATCTTAATATTGTATCCCGTTTTTGGCGCTGATACCAGCGGTCCAATCAATAATGCAGATCTTTTGGATCCTGGGTGATTCGTTTGCGAAAAACCCAGTAGGTGTACCCCTGATACGCCAGCACCAGCGGTACAAAGATTAGCGCCACAATGCTCATAGTGCGCAAGATCTCAGGACTGGACGCGGCATTGTAGATCGTCAGGCTGAAAGCGGCTGGATCAATGCTGGAAATCAACACGCGGGGATAAAGGGTTTGGAAAATTGTCGCCGCGGATAACGCGATCGCGAGGCTGTTCAGTCCAAAAGCCCAGCCGAACTGGCGCTGAGATACGAACCATCCGCAAACAAACAGCACCAATACCGCGCTGATGGGCACAACACCCGGATTTACGCCGAGAATATTGAGAAAATCGGTGAAAAAATAACTGGCCAGCGCAAACAGGCTCACTACCACGGTGGTGACCGGCCAGACTCTCCGGGCGGCCAGAGCCGCCCGCTCTTTCACCGGAGCGGCGGTCTTGAGGCTCAGAAACAGCGCACCCTGGAAAATAAAACCGCTCAGGCTGACCAGACCGCCAAGCAGCGCGTACGGATTGAGCAGATTCCAAAAGCCTCCGACATACTGCATATTGGCGTCAATGGGCACGCCGCGGACAAAATTGGCAAACGCGACTCCCCAGAGGAAAGCCGGGGTCAAACTTCCGGCAAAAATCGCCCAATCCCATGTGCTGCGCCAGGCAGGCGAATTTTCTTTGCTGCGAAATTCAAATGCCACCCCGCGCACGATTAACGCCAGCAAAATCAGCAATAAGGGCAGGTAGAAACCGCTGAACAAGGTCGCGTACCAGTCCGGAAACGCGGCGAACATCGCCCCGCCGGCGGTAATCAGCCAGACTTCATTCCCATCCCAATGCGGCCCGACGGTATTAATCATCATGCGGCGTTCGGTGTCTTCCTTCGCGATAAACGGCAGCAGAATCCCGACTCCCATGTCAAACCCTTCGAGAATAAAATAACCAATAAATAGAACGGATATCAGTAAGAACCATAAAGTTTCCAGGTTCATTTTTCCTCCTACTCCAGATAGGCTTCGTCAGCGGTGGTGACTTTAACTTTACGCTCTTCTATTATTTGAGGTGGGCCTGCTTTGGCATACTTGACAATCAGGTAGACATCAGCCGCCATCAGCAAGCCGTAAACCAGCGTAAAAGCCACCAGACTGGCGAGAACCATCCCGGGGGTCAGGTTGGGCGAAACCGCGTCCTGGGTTTTCAGAATGCCGTATACCACCCAGGGCTGGCGGCCCATTTCCGTCAATATCCAGCCGAAGGTATTTGCCAGGTAAGGCAGGCCGATCGCGGGTACAAAAAGACCTAAAAATCTGACCTGAGAACTGTGGCGTTTGCGCAGCATGCGAATCAGGAGATAAGCAGCCATGGCGGCCATTAAGAAGCCGGCTCCGACCATGATGCGGAAGGAGAAATAAGCGATATTGATGTCCGGGATGTAATTTCCCGGTCCGTAGCGGGTTTCATACAGCGACTGTAACTCGAGGACGCCTTTGACTTCGCCGTACGGCCGGTTATAGGCCAGGATGCTGAGGACATACGGGATTCGCGGCAGAGCGATGAGATTGGTCCGATTTTGTTGATTGACAATGGTAAAAATCGAGAATGACGCCGGGTCTTCACTGTTCCACAATGCCTCGGCAGAAGCCATCTTCATCGGTTGTACAGCGACCATATTTTGAGCCTGGGAATGGCCAATCAGGATCACGAACAGAATCGCGATGGATCCAAATACGGTGGCGATGTTCAGGGATTTTCTAAACAGTTCGACTTCGTTTTTACGAATCAGATGGTAGGCGCTGATGCCAAGGACAAAGAACGCGCCGGTTACATATCCAGAGAACACCGTGTGGGGAAATTGCACCCAGACATTCGGGTTAGAGAGAAGGGAACCCAGGTCTTTTAAGATTTCGCCGTTCGGGCCGATCGGCGGAGCCTGCATGAAGGAATTAGCCACCAATATCCAGAGCGCGGACAGCGTTGAACCAAACGCCACCATCCAGATAGCGGCGAGATGCAATTTTTTCGAGATGCGGTCCCAGCCGAAGATCCACAATCCGAGGAAAGTTGATTCCAGGAAAAATGCCACCAGCGCTTCGATCGCCAGGGGGATACCAAACACATCACCCACCAGGCGAGAGTACTCCGACCAGTTCATTCCAAATTGAAATTCCTGGACAATTCCGGTCACCACGCCCATGGCGAAATTGATCACAAACAGGGTCCCCCAGAATTTGGCCATACGTTTGTATGTCAGTTCGCCAGTGCGCACATACAGGGTCTCCATGATGGCGACCAGCACTGAGAGGCCCAGCGTCAGGGGAACAAAAAAGAAGTGATAGACCGAGGTGATGGCGAATTGCCACTGAGATAAACTGATGACCTGCTCCATAGCGTCTCCTCAAAGTAATTTACAAGCGGTTCAACCTGATTCTAAAATCGAGGATCTCCGAAATGAGTATATTCTAAAGTGAAGAAAAACACAAAAGACACGCTGGTATAATTGGGGTCGAAATCTATTTGTGGAAATTCTTATGCTTCTTGAAAAAATTCAAACGATTGAAGACCGTTATCAGGAACTTACCCGGCAGTTAATGGATCCGTCGCTGGATTATCAAACCGTCGCCGAAATTTCAAAGGAACGATCTGATTTAGAACCGATTGTCGAAAAGGCCAATCAATACAGAAACATTGAAAAGCAGCTCGAAGAAGCCCGGGCTATTTCAAACGATGAGGACCTGGAATTAAGGAAACTTGCCGCAGCCGAAATTGACCGGCTGGTTCCAGAATTAACCCGAGTCGAAGAAGAGCTGCGCTTACTGCTGGTTCCCCGCGATCCCCGCGACGACCGCAATGTCATCGTGGAAATTCGGGCGGGAACTGGCGGAGATGAAGCCGCTTTGTTCGCCGCGGATCTGATGCGGATGATCACCCGCTACGCGGAAAGAAAACGCTGGTCTGTGGAAATAATTTCAGCCAACGAGACCGGCGAAGGCGGTTATAAAGAAGTGATCTTCACGGTCAAGGGCAAAGGGGCTTACTCGAGGTTAAAATATGAATCCGGCGTTCACCGGGTCCAGCGCGTGCCAGCGACCGAAGCTCAAGGACGCATCCACACCTCGACCGCGACGGTGGTTGTGCTGGCGGAAGTTGATGATGTTGAAATCAATATCCCGGAATCGGATATTCAGATTGACGTGTACCGGTCAGCCGGCGCGGGCGGTCAAAATGTCCAGAAAAATTCGACCGCGATCCGCATCACCCACCTCCCCACTGGCATCGTGGTCGCCTGCCAGGACGAACGCTCTCAACTGCAGAATAAATTGCGGGCGATGAGCATTCTTCGAGCCCGTCTTTATGAGATCGAGGAACAAAAGCGGCAGGAAGAGCTGGAGCAAACGCGCCGATCGCAGGCCGGAAACGCCGAGCGTTCAGAAAAAATCCGCACCTATAACTTCCCGCAATCGCGCGTTACCGACCACCGCATCAACCTTTCCAGTTTTAATATTTCCGCCGTGATGGACGGAGACCTTGACATGTTTATCGATGAATTAACCTTGCAGGAGCAAAGCCAGCGCCTGGCGACTGCCGGGGAGGCGCATGGGTAAATTTACCCTGCGCGGCTGGCTGGCTGAAATCCGCCAGCAAAAATACCCGGCGATCGACAATCCGCTATCAGAGGCCGCCATTCTGGCGGCCGACGCGCTTAAGTTGCCGCGTGAGACCATCCTCTCTCACCCGGAAATTCCACTCAGCGGGGCACAGCGCATCCGCCTGATGGAGAAATGGAAAAAGAGAACGGAAGGGTATCCGCTTCCTTACCTTCTCGGCTGGTGGGAATTTTACGGCTTAAAATTTTTTCTTAATTCACAGGTGTTGATTCCCCGCCCGGAAACAGAAGAGCTGGTTTTACTGGCGTTAGACTGGTTAAGATCGCAGGACGGGCCGGTCTGGGCTGCGGATGTCGGGACGGGCAGCGGCTGCATCGCGGTTTCACTGGCAGTTAATTGCCCGACTGTTACCATCCACGCGCTGGATATTTCGCCAGAAGCCCTGAAGGTCGCCCGTAAAAATGCCCGCGCGCATCAGGTGAGCGCACGCATCCGCTTTGTCCATTCGGATTTATTTGGAAACCGCAAGAAGAAATTTGACCTGATTGTGGCCAACCTCCCCTATATACCGACCAGAATACTGGATCATCTGGAGGTAGCGCGCCGCGAACCGCGCCTCGCTCTGGACGGCGGGCCGGACGGGCTGAGGTTTGTGAAAAAACTGCTGGTTCAGTCCAGAGAGGTTTTGAAGCACAAGGGACAAATGATCCTGGAAATTGAAGAAACCACCGGTCAATCTGCCCTGCAGGCGGCCGGGCAGATTCTTCCTGGGTGGGACATTACGCTGCGGAAGGACCTGGCAGGCAGAGATCGTTTCTTAATCATCAACAGGAAATAACACTTACTGTCCTTTTGTACGGATTTTTTGAACCCCGGAAAAATGCAGCAACTTCTCATCAAACTATTAACCAGTTTTCACCTTGTGTTTATTTATTCGTAATATAAATAGGCTGCATTCTCCTCTATTCGGACACGCGCTTTCAGGAACCGGGACAACCTGACAGCGCGTGTTCAATTTTAATCACCCGGATCAAACCGGGTATTCTCAAGGCTCTGTTGTGCCAGGAACTGCCGGGCAAACCAGCCGTCCTGCCGGAGCAGATCATCCGGTGAGCCTTGCTGCGCGATTTTTCCCGCGGATAAAACCACAATCGTATCGAGCGCAATCAGTTCGCTCAAATCATGGGATACCCATAAGACGGTTTTATCCCGGCTCCATTCGATTAACCTGGCGCGCATTTTCACCCGAAAGGCTGAATCTAGATTGGCGAGCGGCTCATCCAGAAATAGAATCGGCGCGTCTGCCAGAAACAATCTGGCCAGCCCGATACGCTGGCGCTGTCCCTGGCTGATCTGCCATCCCAGACGGCCCGGCCAGGTCTCCAGTTGTTCCGGGAGGGAACGCGCCCAGCGGTCGAGCCCGACCCAGGAGAGCGCCTGCCAAATCTGTTCCTGGCTGGCCTGGGGATTTGCCAGGCGCAAATTATCCGCCAGGCTGTTCGAAAAGATATACGGCCGCGCCGCTAAAAAACTCCCCGCGGCGAACTGGGAAGCGCTGTTTTCCCATACGACCTGCCCCTGCTGAGGGAGGAGTTCGCCCGCGGCGATGCGCAGCAGCGTGCTTTTGCCGCTGCCGTTGAGGCCGGTGATTCCGAGTTTCTCTCCAGCGCGGAGACGCAGACTTATTCCCGCTACTGCCGGTGCTTGAGCACCGGGATACGTATATCCTATATTATCTATGCGCAATTTACCAGGACCGATCCCAGTTTCTCTCTCCTGGACCTCCAGGGAATTTGGCCGCCGCGGCTCCTGCTGAAATGCCAGGATGCGCTCTCCAGCATGAATGCAGGCTCGCAGCCAACCAGCGGCCGCGTTCAGCGGGCTGGCGGCCTCAAAAACTGCCATAGCCAGCACGGCCAGGACTGCGATTTTCGTCCCGGGGATCAGTCCTTCCCGATTGAGCATTCCCGCTGCAATCAATACCGCCAGCCCCGTCATCCCCGCCGCCCAGGTTGTGCCGGCGTCCGCGGCCGCGGAAATGACCCGCTGGGCAGCCTGGGCTGAAGCGTATGCCCTGGAACTCGCTTCCCACTGCTGCATGCGCGTGGAGGTCAGATCAAAAAGCCGCCAGTGGTCGGCAAGTTCAATGGTTTCGTGGGTCAGCGAATGGTAGCGGGCGCGAAGCGCAATCCCATCCCTCTCTTTTCGGCCAAGTGATTTCACTGTCAGGAAAGGAATTCCGACACAGGCCGTTCCCATTCCAAGCACAAGGATCCAGCCAAGCACCGCGGCGGTATTCCCGAGAAAGATACCCATACCGGCCGTGGCAACCGCGGCTGTCAGCAGCGGCGCCAGCGCGCGCACAAAAAATTGATCCAGGGTTTCAATATCCTCAACCGCGCGGGTCAGCAGATCTGCGCTGGTCTGGGTTTCCAGTTTATCGGCGGGCATCCCGGCGAGGATTCGGAAAAACCATCGGCGGATGCGGCCTAGAAGTTTCAGGTTGGTGCGGTGGGAAGCCAGTCGCTCCAAATAGCGAAAGGCTGCCCGGCTCAGTCCAAAGAAACGCACCCCGACGATCGCTACCTGCAGTTCAGCGATGGAAGGGCGCAGGGAAGCCCTTGCCAGCAAATCAGCAGATACACCCAGCAGCCCCACCGCGGCGCATAAAGCAGCCATCCCCAGCAGCAGCGCCAGGAGGGCATCTTTCCAGTATGGTCTTAAAAATTGGAAAAGGCCGCAAACGGTCTTCAATGCAAGCGCTCCCCGCGTGTTTGTTTCAAAGTTGTTGTCGCGGATGAACGAATATCCGCAATCCGCCCGCCGCGCAGGGTAATCACTTGACTTGCCAGCGCCACGCTCGCCCTGCGGTGGGCGATCAACAGCACGGTCCGGCCTTGAGCCAGGCGGTGAAGAAGGTGAGAGAACTCGATTTCCCCGGGCGCATCAAGATAGGCGGACGGCTCATCAAGAATAAGGAGATCCTGACAGCGCAGCAGCAGGCGCGCCAGGCCCAGCCGCTGCCGCTCTCCAGCGCTTAAGGTCTTGCCGTCTTCACCCAGCGGTTCAAACAACCCCCTGGGCCAGGTACGCACAAGGTTTGCCAGACCTGCCAGCTCCAGCGCATCCCAGACCGGATCAAGATTTTCAACCCATTGCCTGCCAGTTAAATTCTCCAAAAAGCTGCCGGTAAACACCGCTGGAAGGTGAGGCAGCCAGCCGATGCGCGCCTGCCAGGAGGATAAATCCATTTCCGCCAGATTTATCCCGTTGACCAGAATCTTGCCTTTTTCCGGAGCCATGAATCCCATCAGTAAAGCCGCGGTGGTGGTTTTGCCGGCTCCGTTTGGCCCGACCAGCGCGGTAACCGCGCCCGCGGGTAAAACAAAGTCTAAATCATTCAATGCAGATTCATCCCGGTTGGGGTAACGCGCGCTGACCTGTAAAAATTCTATTTCCGGCGCCTTACCGCCAGAATACATCACCGGGCGCGGTTCGGCGGTCTGGGCCGCAGGATGGTTTTCCGAATCGAGGATTTGAGCCGCCGTCTCGAGCCCCGGCGCGCTGGCGTGGTAGCGCAGTCCAACCGCTCGCAGCACGGTATAAAAATCCGGCGCAAGCAAAAGGATAAAGAACCCAACTTCAAAACTGATCGCCCCTTGCAGCAGCCGAATCCCGATTTCGACCGCGATGATGGCGGTGCTGATCGTAGCGATAAATTCGAGGGCAAAAGCGGAAAGAAACGTCATCCGCAGCACCGCAAGCGTATCCCGGCGGTAGTTCGCTTCCACCTGGTCAAGAGATTCAAGCCGCTGACGGATCTGACCCAGCCGGCGCAGCTCAAGCAGCCCGCGAATAGAATCGGATAAATACGCGCTCATTCGCTGCAATCCCCGCCACTGCCTGCGGGTCGCAGTTTCAGCCCCCTGAGCAATTAAAATCATAAATAGCGGGATTAAAGGCGCGGTGACCAGAAATATCACAGCTGAAAGCCAGTCAAACGGCAGGATAAACGCCACGCATTGCAAAGGAAAAAGCACAGCGAGCACGAATGTGGGGACATATTGGCTGAAGAAAGCGTCCAGCTGCTCCACGCCTTCGCCCGCCAGATAAGCGCTCCGGCTTACCGGGTCCGGTTCTCGCTGGTTGTAGCTGGATTTCAACGCAGCGTCCATGATATCGCGCCGAAAGTTCTGTTTTATCCTTTGAGAGGTTCTCGCCGCCAGCGCGGATGCCAGCCAGGATAAAACCGCCCGGATGGTGATCACCGCGGCTGCCAGGCCAAACCAAAACGAAAGCGCGGCGGTGGATTGTCCCGCGGTAAACAAGCGGTCCGTCAAAAATGCCAGCAATCTGGCTTGAAAGATCATGCTAAAACCGAGCAGGAACAGGATCAGCGCAGTCAGGACACCGCACGGCTGCTGAAAATATTTTGTAAACAACCAGCGCTGGGCATTCACACGGTGATTATGCATCGAATGATCAGAAAATAACAATAGATAAACACGCAGGGCTGCCGAAACAGCAGCCCTGCGGGCATCAATATGCGGCTTAGAATTCTAATTCAAACAGAATATCCGCAAGCGCGGCCGCAAAAATTTCATCCATTATTTCAGGTGAAACCTGGTAAGGGCCTCCAGAAACGCCGTCGCCGTGCAGGGCGCGCACCCCCCGCGCGCTCAACAATCCCTTTTGCTGAACGGGCGCCTTCGGTTCCTGCGGCAATTCTTCAACCATAGTAAACGGGAAGGCTTCAATCCAGCCCGCATGGGCTGCCCGCAGGTTATATTTTCGGGCGACCGCCGTGACACTTTGCGACTCCCACCAGGAGTACCAGGCGGTTTTCAAGCCGTCAAATTCATTCATCAGCTCCACCAGGGTGTTGCTGCCGGCTTCATTTCCGCCGTGGCCGTTGACCACCAGCATTCTGCGAAAGCCGGCGCGGTACAGAGACGCGACCACATCCCGCAGAACATCCAGGAAAACCGACTGGCGCAGACTGATCGTCCCCGGATAGGCGAGATAATACGGTGAAACGCCAAAATTGAGCGGCGGCGCCACCAGCACCCCGCTCTTTTTACTGGCGGCGTCCGCCAGAGCCACGGGGATTTTTATGTCGGTTAACAGACTTAAATACCCGTGCTGTTCGCAGGAACCGGTAATCAACAGAATGCGGTCGTCCTGCTCCAGGTAGGATTCGACGTCCATCCAGTTCATTTCTTCCAGACGCATGCGGGCACCTCCAGCTTTCCAGCCGCTTTCAAATAACGATATTGACCAGTTTCCCCGGGACAACGATCACCTGCCGCGGAGCTTTACCTTCCAGGAATTTTTTCACGGCCTCGCTGGAAAGCGCGGCTTCTCGCGCCATCTGATCGGTAATTCCCGCCGGAACGGTTACGCGGTCGCGAACTTTACCGTTTACCTGAACGACCAGCACGATTTCGTCAGCGCGCGCAGCCTCTTCATCAACTTCGGGCCAAACAGCGTTGTGAATGGAGTAGGGTTTACCCAGGCGCTGCCACAGTTCTTCAGCGATGTGCGGGCAAATCGGAGCGAGCATTATCAGGTAGATTCTTACGACTTCATCCCAGACCGGCGCGCCGTAGATCGCGGGCTTTTGCTTCACAATCTCGTTTAACAGCTCCATCAGGCTGGATACAATGGTGTTAAACTGGAATTCTTCAAAATCGCGGGTGACGGATTTCAAAGTCTGGTGCAGTTTTCGGCGCATGGCTTTTACGCTGGCTTCATCCGCTGACCCGGGTTCGGTTTCCTCGAGAAAAGTTTGCCACACGCGCCTTAGCCAGCGCGAAGTCCCTTCAATCCCGCCGCTGTTCCAGGGGCCGCCCATATCCCAGCGCGCGAAGAAAGTCAGGTACCCGCGAACGGTATCCGCGCCGTACGCGTTCACCAGATCGTCCGGAGCAATCACGTTTCCTCGGCTTTTTGACATCTTTTCGGAATCTTCTCCCAACACCATCCCCTGATTTCGCAGCTGGATCATGGGCTCATTTCCCTGCATGATCTTCATATCCCGACCGGCCTTGTGGAAGAAACGCGTATAGATCAGGTGCATGTTCGCGTGTTCAATTCCGCCTGTGTAGGTATCCACGGGCATCCAGTAGGCGTATTCTCGCGGGTCAAAGGGCCCTTCTGAATAATCCGGGCTTAAATAGCGCAGGTGGTACCAGGAAGAACACATAAATGTATCCATGGTATCGGTTTCGCGTTCGGCCGGCGCACCGCATTTGGGACAGGCGACGTGGCTCCAGGTGGGATGCAGTTTCAGCGGGCTTTCACCCGTTGGCCGCCATTCGATGTCATCTGGCAAAGCGACCGGCAGCTGATCTTCTGGCACCGGCACAATCCCGCACGCAGGACAGTAGATGATCGGAATCGGCGCGCCCCAGTAACGCTGTCGGGAGATGAGCCAGTCGCGCAGGCGGTACGTGACCGAGCGTTTGCCAAACCCGCGCGCTTCAACGTATTTCACCGCCGCGTCAAAAGATTGATCGGCCGGGGTACCGCTGAGCTCGCCGGAATTGACCATCCGCCCGTGAGCGGGAACTGCCGCTTCCATCGTTGCGCCGTCCGCCAGCACTTCGCCTTCTGGCTGAATTACCACTTTTACCGGCAGATTGTATTTTCTGGCAAACGCAAAATCGCGCTCGTCATGCGCGGGGACCGCCATAATCGCGCCGGTTCCATAGGTCATTAACACATAGTCAGCAATCCAGACCGGCACGCGCTCCCCATTGACCGGATTAACCGCATATCCGCCGGTGAACACACCAGTCTTTTCTTTATCCGTCGACTCGCGCTGGATATCGGTCTGACGGACAGCCTGGTGGATATAAGCCTCGACCGCCTGAGATTGTTCCGGCGTGGTCAACTTTTTTACCAGGGGATGCTCTGGAGCCAGCACCATGAACGTAACCCCCCAGAGCGTATCCGGCCGCGTGGTGAAAACTTCAATTTCATCTTCACCCTCGGTGCAGAATCGCACCAGCGCGCCTTCGGATTTACCGATCCAGTTGGTTTGCAGGGTGCGAACTCTTTCGGGCCAGTCCATGCCCTCGTAATTGAGCAGTTCTTCAGCGTAAGCGGTGGTACGGAAGAACCACTGCTCCAGGTCTTTCTTAATCACCGGCGTTTCACACCGCTCGCAATGCCGGTCATCGCCCCACACCTGCTCGCGCGCCAGCGTGGTATTGCAGTTCGGGCACCAGTCAACCGGTGAGCGTTTGCGGTAGGCCAGACCAGCCTTGTAGAGCTGCAGGAAAAACCACTGCGTCCAGCGGTAATATTTTTCATCCGCGCTGACAATCTCCCGGCGCCAGTCAAACATCGCGCCCATGCTGCGCAGCTGCCGGCGCATATTTTCGATGTTTTTATACGTCCATTCCCGCGGATGGATGTTCCGTTTAATGGCCGCGTTTTCAGCCGGCAGACCAAAGGCGTCAAAACCCATTGGGAACATGACATTGAACCCTCGCAGGCGCATGTAGCGGGCGCGCGCATCGGAAGGCGTCATCGCGTACCAGTGGCCGATATGCAAATCGCCAGAAGGATATGGAAGCATGGTTAACGCATAATGTTTGGGTTTCGAGGGATCAATATCCGCATGGTAGAGACCGTCTTTTTCCCAGCGGTCCTGCCACTTTTTCTCGATTTCGGCCGGATTATAAGGAGGGATTGTTTTCTCGGTCATCATCGCGCCATCTCCAGTCTTAAAAAAATAGGTCTTCGCCTCAGGGGCGAAGACGCAGATCTCCGTGGTACCACCCTGCTTGCCCGACATTTCTGCCGGACCGCTCAGACCTCGCTAACGGGAGGAACCCGGCTGCGGCTGATGGTTCACCGCGGCAGCCTGCCTTGCGGCAGCGGGCGAGTTCAACCTGTACGACAGTCCGCGCTGCCCACCGGTTTGCACCGACCACCGGTTCTCTGGCGGATGGTTTACTACTCCCGCTATGGCTTTACAAAATGAGCGTATGATCTCCATACGCTCTGCTGTGTGGACCCAGAGGGATTCGAACCCTCGGCCTCCTCAATGCCATTGAGGCGCGCTCCCAACTGCGCTATGGGCCCAGATTTCGGATTTCAATGTTCCAGGGGCATTCCCCTGCAGTGGACCTGAGGGGATTCGAACCCCTGGCCTCTTCAGTGCGATTGAAGCGCGCTCCCAACTGCGCTACAGGCCCTCGGTCAGAATGGTGGTATTCTACCCGAAGGGTCTCCGCCTGTCAAGGCATGCGTTCAGACGCAGACTGGCAGACGATTGACAATCTCATCATCCGCAAGTATATTCAAGACCATGAAACTGGTGGTCATCATTCCCGCATTGAATGAAGAAGAAGCGGTTGCGAAGGTCATTCGCGCTGTTCCTGAAAAAATTGAAGGCATTGACCAGATTGAAATTATCGTCATTGATGACGGCTCGACAGACCAGACCGCGGCAGTCGCCAGAAAGGCTGGCGCCAGGGTAATTTCGCATCAGGGCAATCAGGGTGTCGGCCGATCCTTCCAGACCGGTTTACAGGCAGCGCTTGACGCAGGCGCGGATATCATGGTCAACATCGATGGGGACGGCCAGTTCGAAGCTTCTGAAATCCCGTTATTAATTGAGCCCATTCTGGCTGGCCGGGCAGATTTTGTGCCCGCGGACCGCTTCGCGCAGGCAAACGGCGGGATCCGCAGACCGGGGAATATGTCCGGTCTGAAATACTGGGGGAATCAGGTGATGTCCGGGCTGATAGGATCCCTGACCAACAAACGCTTTAATGATGTGTCCTGCGGATTTCGCGCTTACTCCCGCGAAGCGCTGCTGCAGCTCAATTTGACCGGGGTCTTTACCTACACCCAGGAGACTTTTTTAGACCTATCCTTCAAGAATTTACGCATTGAGCCAGTGCCGGTGACCATTCACTATTTCCCCGAGCGAAAATCGCGGGTGGCAGGCAACCTGTTCAAGTACACGCTGCGAACGCTCAATATCATCCTGCGCGCTTACCGCGATTTTCGGCCATTACGCTTTTTTATTTTGCTGGGCCTGCCGCCGTTTGTATTGGGTCTGGCCGCAATCGTCTTTATGCTCTTTTATTACATTGAGAACGGCCAGTTCACTCCTTACAAAGCCGTAGGATTTGCCGGGATCTACCTGGTTAGCCTGGGGCTGGTACTGTTCATCACTGGTTTTCTGGCGGATATGTTTATGCGCCTGCGCCAGAACCAGGAAAAAATCCTTTATCACTTAAAAAAACAGACTTACACGCGCCCGGCGGATCGGAATGATTAATCGTTTAGCAGATCGGCTTTTCAAACGCCATTGGACTCCAGAACGCCTTCAAAAGTATCTTGGCCAGGTTCGATCTGCCTGGCTGGCCTATGCACAGGATGAAGCCATTCGCAGAAACGCCGCTTCTGGCGGGACCATCACTGCCCTGCTGGCGCACCTGTTGGAAATCGGGCAGATTGATGGCGCGCTGGTGATGACCTCGTCGGTTTCCGGCAATGAAGTAAAAGCGGAATACCGAATTGCCACCACCCGCGCAGAACTGATGCAAGCCCAGGGAAGCAAGTATTTTGAAACCAATTTTACCCACGATGCCGTGCCGCTCATCCAAAATTTTCATGGCCGTCTTGCGCTTACCCTGCTGCCTTGCGATACCTGGGTGGTAAACCGCCTGATGCGCAACAATCCTGAACTTGCAAATAAAATTGTTTTAAGAATCGCTCTCTTCTGCGGCCACATTTCCGACCCTGGCCTGACCCGCCTGGTCATCCGAAAAGCGAAAAAACCGGGCCTCAGCCTGACATATTTTCGCAACCGCATCGGTCACTGGCGCGGTAACCTTCAATTTGGTTTTGAAGACGGCAGCCTGATTGAAAAGCCCTTCTCCGCTTTCAGTGATTACCAGAATCTGTATTTCTTCTGCGCCAGGAAATGTCTGCGCTGCCACGATCACACCGGTTATGACAGTGATCTGGCAGTGGGAGATATCTGGTTAATGGCAATGAAGAACAACCCCATAAAGCACAACGCCGTCCTCGCCAGGACGGAGGTTGCTGAAAATTTCCTCCAAAACGCTTATCAGGCTGGCGCAATTAATCTTCAATCTGTTCCGGTAGAGATCGTGGCGGACGGCCAGGCGCGTTCCTTGCCGCTGCACTATAATGTCAGCGCACGTGCGAAAGCAGCCCGATTGTTGGGCCTGCCGCTAAACGAACCGGTGAAAGAAAAAGTACGCCTGGTGGATTACCTGATTGCCCTGATCATTCTGTTTAATTTCCGCCTGACCAGCACAGCTGGAGGACGAATGCTTGTCGGGCGCATCCCCAAACAGGTCATCAAGTTGTACCTGTTGTTCTTTAAGGCGCTGCAGGTATGGTAAATCACAATCCTATGAAAATCGCCATCATCGGCGGATCCATCTGGGGAAACCGCGGCGCAGCTGCCATGCTGGAAACCACAATCGCGCGCTTGCTGCTAATCCAACCAGATTTGCAGCTTGCGATCTTTACGCCCTATCCGCAAAAAGATGCATCCCTGGCAGGAAATTCAAACCTGCAATTTTACGATAGCCGACCGCTGGCGCTCATTGGCTACTTTGTCAGCGCGGCTGCGGGATGGTTTTGGCGCAAACTGGGAAGAAAACCGCATTTCTCCGGGGCGGTGCAAGCCCTGGCAGGATCCAAACTATTGCTGGATGTTGGCGGTATAACTTTCGCTGACGGACGCCTGATTTTTTTACCTTACAATATTTTGACCATCTGGCCGGCCATGCTGCTGGGCGTCCCGGTAATCAAGCTTTCGCAGGCTGCCGGGTCTTTTAAGAACCCCGTAATTCGTACTCTTGCGCGGATTTTCCTTAAGCGCTGCAAAATGATCTTCGCACGCGGCGAAAAGACCCGCGAATACCTGACTGAGTTGGGTTTGCCTGGTGACATTTTTCAACCCGCCGCGGATGCTGCCTTTTGCTTTGAACCTTCTTATTGCCTGACAAAAGAAAACGAAACTGCAGTAAAGCAGGTATCTGATCAGCTTGATGCGTTAAAACGCAATGGGATAAAAGTGATTGCCATTTCCCCCAGCAGTCTGGTGGAAGAAAAATCCAGTTCAATCAATGTTAATTACACAGAGCTATTGCTCAAGATGATCAACGCATGCAGCCAGCAAAATATTCATTTTGTAATATTCCCAAACGCCTCGCGCGAGCGCTCTAAGAAAAAACGCAACAACGACATCCCGGTTATCGAACGCCTTCGCGCCGCAGCGGAATTATCCTTACCCCTGCCGCTGTACAAGCGAATCACCTGGATCGCTTACGACCTCAACACCGCAGGGATTGACAGGATTGTACGCCGGGCGGATGTCCTTGTTACCTCGCGTTTCCATGCTATGGTCTTTGGCTTGCGGTTGTGCGTTCCAACTTTGGTCATCGGGTGGGGACATAAATATCTTGAAGCCATGCAGCGGTTTGGCCTCGAAGCCTACGTCTTCGATTACCGCTGCGCAGATCATGATCTCGGCGAGACCCTGGCAGGCATGGTAGTGCAATCAGAAGATCTGCATCAAAGAATGCGTCCCTGTCTCGATGAGGTTAAATCCTCCTCAGAACGCCAATTTATATACCTCCGCGGTCTACTTGATGAAAGCTAAATCATTTGTTACCGTTTTAAAATGGTTGTGGATCGCGGCGGTAATCATTGCAACAGCTTTCTATTTAATTAAAAATTGGGACAGCATGCGCCTGTTCCTTTCCAGCGTTTCACTGGGCAGCCTGCTGGCAGCCAGTGTTTTGCTGCTCATCGGAAAACTGCTGCTGGTAATTCTTTCCAAATGGTCCCTGCAAAGTGAGGGGTTTACATTCGGGTTTTCCACCTTGTTTCAAATTGTTGCCCTCTCCCAACTGGGCAAGTACATACCGGGAGGTGTCTGGCATTTTCTCGGCCGCATTAACATGTATAAAGAGCAGGAAGTTTCTCTAAAGAAATCAACCCGCGCTCTCATCATCGAAAATGTCTGGCTGCTTAGCGGGGCTGTGGCGGTTGGGCTGGCTTTCGGGCTGCTTTCGCCTCAGGTCCTCACCATGCTTGCTCAAATCGGATTGCAAACTTCACGAAATGTCGGTTTAGTTCTCGCTGCCGCAATTACAGCTCTCTGGTTTGGCGCATTGATGCTTTTTGATCGACTTTACCGATTGCGGGTGAAAAAGATGGACACCCAACGTGTGCTGCGGGTAATCCTGCTGCAGATTATCACCTGGATCTGCCTGAGCGGATCGTTCACACTGCTTTGGCCGCAATTCAAATTGGAAAACATCCCTCTGGCAATCTGTGTTTATTCTCTAAGCTGGTCGGTAGGCTATGTAGCGATCTTCGCTCCCGGCGGGATTGGCATCCGCGAAGGTATGCTGACATGGTTACTTAGCGGAGTCATGGCTCCTTCACAGGCACTGGCATTATCCACAGTGCACCGATTTCTATATATCATAGTAGAAATTTTTATGGGATTGACAAGCCTGAGCTTGCTATTTTTAGCACGCCTTAAATATCATAAGGTTAATTCAGAGGATGATTCAAGCCTGTCGAATTAATTGTCACAAACATACTTAAGCAATAGATCGTCCGACAACACTTTACCGTCTACAGATAGTACCCCCCGGTATTGATCCCCTTCCGAAATCGCCAGGGAGGTGGAATCATCAGCTTTCTCCACCTGAAATTGAATTTCCAACCTTCTGTTGGCCACCCCAGAAATACTCGGAAACTTTAACTCGAAATAATTGTCTACTGGTAATAAGTCATTAAATGTCCCGTTAACCAGGTTCAGCCCAGTTTCTGTATCAACCAATGAATAACTGCCGCTGACTCCAATAGTGTGCCCGGATGAAAAAGAATAAATCCGCAAGGCACGGATGGAATCGCATTGAGGTTCAAACTCTTGGGAAAAATTAACGCCTTTCTTAAGGAGGATACTGGCTCCAGGGCGCGGATCCCAGTTTTTATAAAACGGAAGAATGCAGGGCTGCCCGCTAATTTGCGCAGAGCCACATACCACATGGTAAGACATCCACTGTCCAATAATGAAAAACAAAAGGGCTATACCTACGGCAGCATTTGCCAGGCGTTCCCACCGAATTCTCTTAATAACCGGTTTTCCCCATCCAGCCAATCCTAAAAAGAGGAGCGGAGAAAAGGCAGAAAAATAGCGACCACTTACAGAAACAAGATTGTCGATCGATTTTATTAATATGAACCGAATCGCAAAAGTACCCGCAGTCAACAGCATGAAAATAGCCAGTATTCCAGCCCGCAAACGACCTGGGATTTTTGGCTCAGAGAATGAGTCAAACGCCGCGGCTGCGAGTGCCATCAACCAGACCGGGAAAACCATAGGATGAACTTGCCAGTAATTGTAACCCGTGGAGGCAATCCAACCCTTAATCACCTGGGGACCAGTTGCCCAAATGTAAGCCAAGAGGCCATGGATGAAATCCAACGGGTGACTTAAATTATTGACGAGAAGGGTTAATGGACTGACCCCTTCCAAACCGCGCCGCACCGAATCCGACTGCCAAGCAATCAAATTCCATCCCCCTGCTACACCAAGCACGATCAGCATAACTGCGATCCAAAATTCCAGCATCATTTTTTTTGAACGATATTGGTTTCTAGAAATGAACACCAGTAAAATCACAAGCAGTATTGCGTTGAGCTTAATATTGGCTAACAGGAACACCAGCCCCAAAGTAATTCCGATGGTCTTTGTATCCAATACATGCTGGTTAATGATTAGACGCAGAGTCCACGCAATAAAAAGAAAACTAACTCCATTCGCGACCGGGTCAGCTGAGATCGTCGCGGATTGAAGAACAGCCGTTGGCGCAAGCGCAAGCACCAGCAGGATCGATTTCCCAAATGGGAGCAGCCGAATCGCCCAATACCCTAAGATGGTATAAGTAAAAACGTACGTTAATCGCAGTAAATAATATAAAAAAAGGAGGGGTGTATTCAATTCCCAGCCAAAAATTCGAAACAAAACAGCCTGGAGCAGATAGTTTAATGGCGAGTATGTTGCCCGTGTTCGGTATGAATTTGCCTCGGTGTTTCGTACCGTATAATAGCGGTTCTCCTCAAAATACTCACTGGTTATTGGTTGCAGTATTTTTTTTCTGACGGTAAGATATTTCGTTGAACCCCTGCGGCAAGCCAATTCTTGGAAACAGCGAGTTGGGAACTGGCTTGCCTAATGCCATTTCATAAATCCTGGCAAAATGCGTCTCTTCATCAGTTCCAGACCCGGCAGGCAGCATGAAAGATAGTACAAGCCCGGCAATCAACGCCAGGATAACAAAAAGGCCTTCAGGTTTTATCCGCGGAACCACAGGTTTCATTTCACAATTATACTTATTTACCTTTAGACGAACCATAGGTTGCGCCTTGACATCCACCGCGAACCCTTTATACTTACCAGTATTCAATGATTGTATATACGGAGAAACCCAATGAAAATTGAGTACAAAGAAACGACCAGCGATCTTGCCACGCGAATTGACATCCATTCAAAATTTGGAGGGCGAAATATTGACACCTGGATGCTCGATTTGCTCAAGATCCAGCCCGGTGATGTTATCCTGGATGTCGGCTGCGGCTCCGGGAAGCAATGCTTTTCTTACCACGCTTACCTGAACGGCAAAGCGGACATTACCGGCGGCGATGTGGATAAAGAACTGCTGGCTCAGGCGCGTGAAACCGATCAAGCCAAAGGCACCGGCATCAAATTCATCGACCTGGATTTCAATCAAAAATTCCCCCTGCCTGACAACCATTATGATCTGGTGTCCTGCTGCTTTGCCATTTACTATGCCGAAAACGTCCCCTTCACGATCAGTGAAATGCACCGCGTCTTAAAACCGGGCGGCCGACTCTTCACCACTGGCCCGATGCCAACCAACAAGCAGCTCTTTTACGACATCATCCGCGAAGCAACCAACAACAAGCCCATCCCGCCCATGCCGGGCAGCTCGCGCTACTCCACCGAATTCCTGGCCACGATCAAGAACCTGTTCAGCAAAGTGGAAGTGGAGATTTTTGAAAATCCGCTGACTTTTGAAACCGTCGAACCGTTTATCGCCTATACGCGCGCATCGCTCTCAGAAGATCGTAAGCTTTGGAGCACTTTCTTCCAGGGCAAGGAAGAATTCGAACAGATGATGAAAGCCATCGAACAGGCTGCCCAGAAGCGGCTGGAACGGGACGGCAAACTGGTCATGACTAAAGTGGTAGGCGGGTTCCTGGCTACCAAATAATATGGCCCAATCGCTCTATTTCTACGGCAGGCGCATCCTGTTTCTTGGGGCTCACCCTGACGACATCGAACTGGGCTGCGGGGCGCTTATCCATCATATCGCCCCCAAGACAGAACTGATGTGCGTCACCCTTTCGGACAATCAGAAAAACCCCGACCTGCCAAATCTGCCTGCGGAACATTTCGAAAGCATGTCCGTGCTCGGCGTCCCGCGCGAAAAAGTGATCTTAGGACAATTCGAGACCCGAAGGTTTCAAGACTCCCGCCAGGAAATCTTGGAATTCATGGTGCAGTTGAATCACGATTTTCGCCCGGATATCGTCTTTGTCCACACCCGAGCGGATATTCACCAGGATCACGGCACGGTAACCAGTGAAGCTTTGCGGGCTTTCCGCGGAACAACCGTGCTGGGTTTCGATGTCATCCGCAGCAGTTACGGCTTCTTCCCCAGCTTCCTGGTCGAAGTGAGCGAGGCAGATATCGAGGCAAAAGTTGCCGCGCTGGCTAAATACAAAACCTACCAGAATAAATATTATTTTGATCCCGCTCTGACCCGGGCGATTTTTACACGCAACGGCGCAATCGCCGAACGGCCGTACGCTGAGGGATTTGATATCCTGCGGATCGTCAGCGCATTCGGCTGCATGCACGAATAAGCGAACAAAACGGCTCCGGAAAATCGGAGCCGTTTTGTTTTTGTCAGTTCATCCAATTTATCCCTGGCTTATCCCGATCTCCACCTGGCCGTCAACAACCCGGGTTGGAAAATAAGGAATGTCTTCAACCGCCGGCAGGGTCAGGGCTTTGCCGCTGCGGATATCAAACCGCGCGCCATGCCGCGGGCAGACCAGCTGATATCCATCCAGCTCGCCATCACCGATGGGTCCGTCATCATGACTGCACACATCGCCGGTTGCGTAATAATTACCGCCAACATTGAACACCACGATAATCATCCCGCCAAATTCGACATAAATCCGTCCGCCGTTGGGGATATCTTCGATGCGCGCCACCGGAAAATATTCCAGATCCGTCATTCTTCCTCCGTGTAACTTTCGCCGGATTTCAGCCCGTAAACGCTGCCTTTCAAAACTTTAAATGACAGCAATGCGCATTTTAAACGTACCGGTCCAAGCTCGATTCCCAGGACATCCAGCAAATCTTCTTTTTTCAGGTTCTTAACCTCATCCAGGGTTTTTCCTATCACCATTTCAAGGAGCAAATCAGCAGAGGCCTGGGAGATTGCGCAGCCGTGCCCGCTAAAAGCGGCTTCTTTCACTTTGCCGTCATCCCCCAGGCGCAGGTCGATGCGCAGTTGATCCCCGCAGAGCGGGTTTTCATCTTCAAAGGTGAAGTCAGCCGGATTTAACTGACCGCGATACTGGGGATTTTTGTAATGATCGATAATAATTTCTCGATACAGATCATCCATGGGTGCCGTCCTGATCCGCTTCAGGAAAATAACTCCCTGACGCGCGCCAGCGATAAAATGAGCAGGTCAATTTCTTCGCGAGTGTTATATACGTAAAAACTGGCCCGGGATGTGGCTGGCAGCTGATAGCGCTCATGCAGCGGCATGGCGCAGTGATGGCCTGCCCGAACGGCGATGCCATCTCGATCAAGCAGCTGGGCCACATCATGGGGATGAATGCCGTCCATCACAAACGAGATAACCCCGCCTTTCTTTTCAGCTGCAGGGCCAAGAACCCGCACGCCGGGCAGTTCAGCGAAACGCTGGAGGGCGTAGCGGGTCAGGTCAGTTTCATGCGCGGCGACATTATCCATACCGAGCGTTTCCAGGTACGCCACCGCTTCGCCAAATCCAACAGCTTCAGCCACGGCCGGGGTGCCAGCCTCAAACTTGTGCGGTAGATCGTTAGGAGTAAATGAGCGCAGATGCACTTTTTTAATCATGTCCCCGCCGCCCAGGAAAGGCGGCATGGCAGCCAGCAATTTCTCGCGTCCCCAAAGGACCCCGATGCCGGTGGGTCCAAGCATCTTATGGGCTGAGAAAGCCAGAAAATCGGTATTTAAGTCTTTTACGTTGACTGGAAAATGAGGCACGGACTGCGCGCCGTCCACCAAGGTTAAAGCGCCGGCTGAATGAGCTCTGGCGATCATCTCTTTCGCCGGGTTGATTGTCCCCAGGACGTTCGACATGTGCGTGAAGGCTACCAGACGGGGAGATTGTTCGAGCAATCGCTCATATTCCGCCAAATCCAGCTCACCGTCATCGCTTACCGGGATGAACTCGAGGCGCAAATCCTTTTCCGCGGCCAGCATTTGCCACGGGACGAGATTGCTGTGGTGTTCCATCTCGGTCAGGAGAATCAGATCGCCGGGCTGCAAATTTGATCGACCCCATGCCTGGGCGACCAGATTAATGGATTCGGTGGTATTCCGGGTAAAAATAACTTCGCGGGATGAAAAAGCGCCGATAAAGCTGGCCACCTTCTGGCGAGCCCCTTCATAGGCGGCGGTCGCCTCCTCAGCCAGCGTGTGGACCCCGCGGTGAATGTTCGCGTTGCTGAAGCGGTAATAACGGTCCATCGCCTGGATGACCGACAGCGGTTTTTGAGCTGTGGCAGTCGAATCAAGGTAAATGATCCGCTTGCCGCTGGCGACATTACGAGAGAGGATGGGGAAATCCGCGCGAACCGCCTCAACAGAGAAGGTCATAGCTGCTCGATATGGGGTAATTCAGCTTTGTTATCTTTTCCGCTCAGGTTGCGAATATTCTCGGAATTAAGCGGGAACCATAAAATATGATCCGGGACCATCCAGCCGTCCGTGAGATAAACATTTGTGCGGAATTGCACCGCGACCATTTTATTATCGACCTGAACCACAATACCTTTCTGCCAGCCGCGAATGCGCTCGCCGCCTTTTTCGTGGTCGCAGAACACTTCCACCGTATCCCCAACTTCAAAAGAACCGGTGTTTTCAGGGGGCCTCATGTAAGAAGATTGAGCCATTTTCACCAACCCATTCCAAGATTTTAACCAGCCTATTTTAGCACAAAGCCAATAAACCTGCCGCTGCGGTTAATTTCCGTGTGTGTACAGGTCCATTTTCTTTGAGATCGAATCCTGGAACCGCTGGCGAACGCCTTCAAACGGAATTCGCTGCATAATCGGTTCAAAGAAACCCTCAACGATTAATCGTTCAGCTTCGCGCTGTGGAATACCGCGGCTGAGCAAATAAAAGACCTGATCCTGGTCAATCCGTCCAACCGTCGCCCCATGGGTGCAGCGCACGTCATCGGTCAAGATTTCCAGACCGGGGATGCTGTCGGCTCGCGCCGATTTACTGAGCACCAGGTTTCGATTGGCCTGATAACCATCCGCCTTTGGCGCGTTCGGAGCGACATAAATCATCCCCTGCCAGACAGAGCGGCTGTTCTCCAGCAGCGCTCCCTTGAACAGGAGATCGCTGGTCGTTGCCGGTGCGAGGTGGTTCTGCTGGGTATCATGATCAAGATGCTGATCGCGGTCGGTGAAATAAAAACCGGACATCTTGCCCACCGCTCCCTCACCAACCAGATCGAGGGTTGAAAAATTTTTGGTCAATTGACTTCCAACCGCGCCAAAAATCCAGTCCAGATTTCCGCCGCGTTCCACCTGGCCGCGTTCATGGGTGAAGTTCCAAACGTTTTCGCCCCAGGACTGCAATTCGACAAAGCGCAGGTTCGCGCCTGAGCCAACATGCACTTCGACAATGCCGGCGTGAAGCGCCTGGTCGCGTTCGTCCGCCGGAGAAGCCGATTCATGCAAATACGTGACTGAAGCGTTTTCTTCCAGCCAGACGAGGATGTGGGTAATATGCGCGGCTTTCTCGCCCGCGCCCCAGTAAAGGCTGTGAAGCGGTTCCTCAATCACCACGCTGCGGGGAACATACAGAACAACACCGTTTTCCGCCAGTGCGGACGCCAGCGCAGCGAACTTGCCCTCTTCTGGCCGAACCAGCTGGCCCATGATTTTTGCCAGAAGTTCAGGGTGTTCTTTCTCGGCTGTGAGCAAATCCGTGAAAATCACCCCTTTTGCTTTTAGCTCCGCTGCCAGGGTAACCTTCGCGTGGCTGGATGAGAGAATGATTTCCCCGCCGTGCTGAGAATCGGCCAGCGGAGCGAGCAAATCCGCCGGAACGGGCTGCTCAACCGCAAGATTCGAGGCGAGGCGAAATTGATCCGCTTTTAATTTTCGGAGATCCGTTCTGCGCCAGGCTTCTTCCCGGGTGGTGGGAAACGGCAGGCTCTGGTAAGTCTGCCAGGCAGACCGGCGGTAGGCTTCGAGTTTCGGATTGACCTGCGGCCGCAGCATCCCTTCCGTAAACGAAAATGCCTGAGAAGGGGCAGCCGGCCGTTCAGCTCGTGAAATTACTTTGGGGGTTTCTGCCATGTTTTGATCCTTTCCCTTATCCCACCGATCCAGCCATTTGCAGTTGGATTAACCGGTTCATCTCAACCGCGTATTCCATGGGCAATTCTTTGACCAGCGGCTCAATGAAACCGGAGACCACCATCGTGGTCGCTTCTTCTTCGCTTAAGCCCCGCGACTGCAGGTAAAAGAGCTGTTCTTCACCCACTTTTGAGACGGTGGCTTCATGACCAATGGTCACATCTTCTTCATCAATTTCGATATAAGGATATGTGTCTGAACGCGAAGCAGGATCCAGCAGCAGCGCATCACAGACCACATTCGATTTAGCGCCGGTCGCGCCTTTATACACCTTGAGCAGCCCCCGGTAAGATGCTCGACCGCCGTCTTTACTGATTGACTTCGAGGTAATCTTACTGCTGGTATTGGGCGCCATGTGGATCACTTTGCCGCCAGCATCCTGATGCTGCCCGCGGCTGGCAAAAGCCACAGACAGGATTTCCCCATGCGCTCCCGGGCCCATCAAATAGGTCGAGGGGTATTTCATGGTGACCTTTGAGCCAAGGTTGCAATCCACCCATTCCATGGTGCCGTTTTCTTCAACTTTCGCGCGCTGAGTCACCAGGTTATATACGTTATTGGACCAGTTTTGAATGGTTGTATAGCGGACGCGGGCGCCTTTACGAACCACAATTTCAATGACCCCGCTGTGGAAGGAGTCCGTTGTGTAGGTCGGAGCGGTGCAACCTTCGACGTAATGCACCTGCGCGCCTTCATCGGCGATGATCAATGAACGCTCAAATTGCCCAATATTGGCCACATTCAGGCGGAAATACGCCTGCAGGGGTAAATCGACCTTGACCCCTTTCGGCACGTAGACAAATGACCCGCCCGACCATACCGCGCTGTTTAAAGCAGCAAATTTGTTATCCTCAATCGGGATCACCGTGCCGAAATATTCGCGAAAAAGATCCGGGTGCTGCCGCAGACCGTCTTCAATGCTCAAGAAAATCACACCCTGTTTTTCCAGGTGCTCTTGAATGCTGTGATAGACCATCTCAGATTCGTATTGAGCCCCAACTCCCGCCAGGAATTTCTGTTCGGCTTCTGGGATACCAAGTTTGTCAAAGGTATTCTTAATCGTCTCCGGCACTTCATCCCAGGTGCGCCCGGCAGCCTCTGCTGGTTTGACATAATAGTAAATATCACCCAGATTCAGCGAAGACAGATCAGCGCCCCAGGTTGGCATCGGGCGGCGGATGAAATGCTCGTAGGCTTTCAAGCGAAAATCAAGCATCCATTGCGGTTCGCCCTTCATCGCGGAAATTTGAGCGACCACATCCCGGTCAAGACCCTTGCGGGTCTTGAAAACCGACTGATCGGGATCGCTGAAACCGTATTTATAATCGCCTATCTTATTCAGAAAATCCGTTTCAGGATTGCTGCTCATTCGTATCTCCTTGGCGAACCTTACGCGGCCGCGCCGTTTTCGACTTTTTCCCGCACCCAGTCATACCCGTGTTCTTCCAAATGCAAAGCCAGGTCCGGACCGCCGGTTTCCACAATGCGGCCGTCCATCATCACGTGCACGGCATCCGGCTTGATGTAGTTCAAAATCCGCTGGTAATGGGTGATCAACAAGACGCCCAGGTCTGGTCCGCGTAAAGCATTCACGCCCTCCGAAACTATTTTAAGAGCGTCAATATCCAGACCCGAATCCGTTTCATCCAGGACGGCAATTTCCGGTTTCAGCACAGCCATCTGAAGAATTTCAGCGCGTTTTTTTTCCCCGCCCGAGAACCCTTCATTCAGGTAACGCCCTGCGAAGGAAGGATCCATCTTGAGATAATCCATCTTTTCCTTCAAAAGTTTTCGGAATTCGGGGATCGGAATACCCTTATCCTCAGGGTTGGCCGCCCTGCGGCGGGCATTAATCGCCGTGCGCAAAAAGTTCGCCACGGTTACCCCGGGAATGGAAACCGGATACTGGAAAGCGAGAAACATTCCCCGTTGAGAGCGCTGGTCGGGCTCCATTTCAAGGATGCTTTCTCCCTTAAACAGGATATCCCCTTCGGTAACTTCATAAAAAGGATGGCCCATCAGGGTATACGCAAGGGTTGATTTTCCCGTTCCGTTGGGTCCCATGATGGCGTGCACTTCACCGCTGGGGATCACCAGGTTCAGACCCTTGATAATTTCCTTCCCATCAATAGCGACATGCAAATTGATAATTTCAAGCACGGGGTTCATCAGATTCTTCTCCTTCGCGTTCCAGGTTATACTGGATATTATTTGTCGTATTTGGACTTACACAGAATTATAGCACCGGGGATTAATTCGGTCAATATTTTATATAATAATCATATATATTGACAATTTTCTTTTCGCTATGCTATACTTTCGAGAGAGAAAATATAGGGTGTGCGATGATCAAAAGTACGCGAGAACGAATTTTACAGACCCTGCGGAATAACCCGCGCATGACCATCAATGAACTGGCGGAGGCGGTGGGCATCAACGCGATTTCGGTGCGCCACCATTTGAGCAGCCTGCAAGCGGAGGGCCTACTCAGCGCGGAAGAGGAGCGGCACGGCGTCGGCCGGCCGCGCCTGGTTTATCTGCTCACAGAAAAAGGGCTCGAGCGGTTTCCCACCAACTACTTGAAATTAACCACTCGCCTGCTGGATCAACTAAAAGAAACCTTACCAGCCCCGCTGGTTAATCGCCTCTTCACCCAAATGGCGGACGACCTGGTGGAAGGTCAGGCTGATCGTCTGGCAAGTCTTTCAATCGAAGAGAAGCTGGATATCATCAAAGAGGTGCTTTCTGGTGAAGGTTTTGGCGTTGAATGGGAGAAGCACGGCGATGCCTACCACATTAAGGAACTGACCTGCCCGTATTACCACATCGGACAATCTCACCCGGAAGTATGTGCGGTGGATCAAAAAGTCATCTCGAACATTCTCTCCATCCCGGCAGAGAAAATTCAGTGTGTTTTACGCGGCGATTCTGTATGCACGTATGTGATCCCGGCGCAGACCGGTAAGGAGACTGCCTGATGAATGAATCGATCCCAGGAACCAACCGTCCAAAATGGGATATTGAAGAGCAAAATCCCGAGTTGACCGAAAAATTTAAGCAGAGTTTCGCTGAAGTAATCGATCCTGAACTGGGCTTAAATATTATCCAGCTCGGTCTGGTGCGCAATGTGACCGATCGGGATGACAGCATCCTGGTGAAGATGATTTTAACCACCCCATTTTGCCCTTATGGGCCGGCGATGCTGGAAACCACGCGCGAAAAAGCCGAAGCCGTGTCGCCCAAGCCGATCGTGCTGGACCTGGGAATGGAAATGTGGGATTTCTCCATGATGGAAGAAGGGCTGGGAGGCGAATGGGGGTTGTACGGCTAAGCCTTTCCGGTCGCGAAGAGGTTCGCGAACTTCATCGCCAGTCCAATATCGCCCTGCATTCTTAACCGCCCGCTCATGACGGCCTTCATCCCGTCCAGCTTTCCGGTAAACACGTCCAGAATATCCTGCTCGCTGGCGATTAGCGTCAACCGCGGGGAGGCGGCTTTCTCCTGCGTGACCGCGCAGGTCTGGTTGCGAATCGTGATCAGCCAGTAACGGGTTTCATCCACAATTAACTGGATTTGCGCATCGATCCCGGCAGCTTTATCGGGCTGAAAAGCGGCTGGAATGCCGGCCATGTATTGTTCCAGGGTATATTCAGGCATGATTTCACCTCCCAATCGATCTTCCAGATATACTTTAAGATTATACTAAAAAGAAATCGTTGGCGGAGAATTTATGATTAAAACTTTCATCTGGGATAAGCAGGGGCGCCCCGTACCTTCGCCGGGGAAAAATGAGATTCTCGACGCGCTGACCAAACCAGATCACCTGACCTGGATCAGCCTTGAAGCAGCTACCACCCAGGAAACATACGAAATCCTGGAGGAAATCTTTCATTTCCATCCGCTGACCATTGAAGATTGTCTTTCCAACGGGTATCAGACACCCAAAGTGGATGAGTTTTCCAAATATATCTTTATCATCACGCACGCATTAAGCCCCACACAGGATTTTCACAATCTGGAAACCATCGAGTTAAACGCGTATCTGGGACAAAATTTTGTCGTCACCAGTTTTCTGGCGCCTGCCATGCCGCCTGTGGCAGAGATTCAAACCCGTATCAGCCGCGACGAACGCATCTACACGCATGGAGCTGATTTTCTCTTCTATTCAATTCTGGACAGCATGGTGGACGCTTACCTGCCGGTCATTGATCAAATGGAAGATGAAATTGAGCTGCTGGAAGATCGAGTGCTGGAAAGACCAAACCCCAAAACACTGGAACGCCTGCTGACCCTGAAACACAGTATTATGTCCTTCCGCCGCATGATCGCCCCGCAGCGAGAGGTTGTGAACCGCCTGAGCCGGGATGACCTGCCGATGATCCAGGCTCAAAACCGCATTTATTTTCGGGATGTCTACGACCACATGGTGCGCCTTCAGGACATGACCGAAAATATTCGCGATATCGTTTCCGGTTCGCTGGATATTTACCTGAATTCGACCTCTCTCAGGTTGAATGAGATTATGAAGGCATTGACCATCGTTTCAACGATTTTCCTGCCGCTGTCTTTTATCGCTGGCGTTTACGGCATGAACTTCCAGTATTTTCCTGAGATCACCTGGCGGCTGGGATACCTGTTTGTCTGGGGTGTATTTATCAGTATTGCCCTGGGTATGATCCTGTTCTTTAAAAAACGCGGGTGGTTCTAATCGATCGGAGGAATAAATTTCAACCCGGTCTCAAGCGCGGCATTAATATCCGCGAACACTTTCGCGCCGACATCTACCAGCGCCGCGTCTTTTTCCGGGCTTGTGGCAATTCCCCAGAGGTGAACGGTGACGCTGCTGCCGCTGCTGCGCAGCACTTGCGCAGCCTCCATACCGGACAGCAAACCCACCCTGGCGTCTTCAAAGATATGCAGCGATATTTTCTCTGGCAGAGACCGCGGCTTGCCCAGGGTGAGATCACGCGCTGCCAGGATAGGATCGGGGATCCCGAGCGCAGAAAGGCAGCAAGCCAGCGCGTGGCGCGCAGCGGGTTTAATCCAGCTGTCCACCGGCTCACCAAACCGGTCGGCTGCCTCAAGCAGGTGGCCGTATCCAATTAAAGGCAAAGCGTTCATTCCCAGCAGATCAAGCGCCATCTCACCTTCCGGAAAACAGGTGCCAGGCGGTAATTCCTCCCAGGAATCCGGCAGGGTCTGGCGCGCGGTCATGACCGCCAGCCGAACTTTACCGCTTGAGTGAAGGCTGAGGAGTTGGTCCCGAACCGAAGGGCGGATGAGAGGCCGGTCTTCCTGCTGTAAGAAAGAAGGTGTATCCCTTAGCGCCGGGCGGCAGTAATATCTGGCAAAAGTCTCGCTGCCAAGCACATAGTTCTCCTGCAGCATGCTGAGCGGATTGGTTGAAAAATTGTCTGTGCCAGCCAGCAGGCTGGACAGCAGGTTCGCAGGCAGATGGGGGAACAACCGGCTGCCCCCCTCTTCTCCAGCCAGCACTCCCCGTGGCGGGGTTAAACCTGGAATTAGCCGTTCAGAAAATTGACCGATCCAATACCGGTAATCCATCTCCAGAGCCGTGCTGACCTGGACAGCGCCGCGTAATTGAGCATATTCCTCAGCTTGAATTTCGACCCCCGCGGCGGCGGCAGTTTCCAGCCAGGCCGCCAGAGTCAAAGCAATCATATCCCATTCATTGGTGATCCCGGCGGCTTCAAACAGCAAGAGATCGGCTTCCGTGAGATTATTTGCCGTGAACCCGCACCATTTTTGAAGATCGCTTAAAGTGGCGTTGACTGCCTTTCGGTAACCGCCTGGTTTAATCAGAACCCCATCCAGATCAAACAAAAAAATTACCGTCGTATTCATCTTATGTGATTATCTCTGACTTTCCGGTATAATTTGCTTTTATACTTCCATTGTATCAGTCCTCTGAAGGAAAGGCCGCAATGATTGAAATAGTTACCGATTCCACCGCTGATCTCAACCAACCGCTGATGTCCCGCTACGGGCTGCGTTTTATCCCGCTGCAGGTCATTATTGGTGAAACATCCTATAAAGACCTGGTCGAAATTGATGTGCCGCGGTTATTTCAATCCGTTGAAGAACTCGGAATACTGCCTAAGACATCGGCACCGTCCGTGGCAGACTTTACCGCATTTTTTAATGCTTCTCCGGCTGATGAAATTATTTATATGGGGATTGGCGCGAAATTATCGGCCACTTATCAATCCGCAATCCTGGCCGCCGAAGCTTCCAAGAAAAAAGTTCATGTGATTGATTCAGCCAATCTGTCCACTGGAATCGGAATTCAGGTGTTGAAAGCCTGCGAACTTCTCGAGCAGGGTCTTGGCGCAGAAGAAATCGTGCAGCGGCTGGAAAATGAGAAGCAAAATGTCCGCTGCTACTTTGTCATAGATACGATGGATTATTTATACAAAGGCGGGCGGTGCACAGCCATGCAAGCGCTGGTTGGTTCAATTTTGAAAATCCGCCCGGTGATTGAAGTCCGTCAGGACGGCACCCTGGGAGTTAAAGATAAAGTGAGCGGTACGCGGAAAAAAGCCCAGCACCGCCTGGTGCAAATTCTCAAAAAAGACCTCGCGAATGTAGATCTTCACCGCATCTTTGTCACCCACACCGGCACGGTGGAGGAAGCCGAGGCGATTAAACAAGAACTGCTCGCGCTCGCTCCCTTTGAGGAGGTCTTAATCACCAACGCTGGCGCCGTCATCGCCAGCCACTGCGGACCAGACACGCTGGGAATTATCTACTCCCTGAAATAAGGTGATGAAATAAAACCTCCGCTCGGTCAAGCGGAGGTTTTTATCTTCAAATGACGCCAAGTTCTTTGCCAACTTTGCAGAAGATATCCAGTACTTTATGCATCTGCTCGTTGGTGTGGGTCGCCATATAGCTGGTGCGTAGCAGCTGATGCCCGGGCGAGACAGCCGGCGAGATCACCGGGTTGACAAAGACCCCTTCTTCAAACAGACGCTTCCAGAATGTGAAGGTGAGCATATCATCGCCGATGATGATCGGCACCACCGGCGTGGTGGACGCGCCAATGTTAAAGCCCATCTCGCGGTAGCCCTTGCGCATCATCTCCGCCACTTCGATGACGCGGGCCGCCCGCTGCGGTTCTTCTCGCATGACCTGCAAGGCAGCCAGGGCGGCCGCGGCGTTCGCTGGTGGGATGCTGGCGCTAAAGATTAATGCGCGCGCGTGGTGCTTGATGTAATGGATCACGTCATCATCGCCAGCCACAAAACCGCCCAGCGAAGCAAAGGACTTACTGAACGTTGACATAATTAGATCCACCTGATCGGTAACGCCCAGTTCAGCCGCCGTGCCGTGCCCGCCGCCCAGCACACCCATCCCGTGAGCGTCGTCAACCATGACGCGCGCGCCGTACTTTTTCGCCAGCGGGCATAGCTCCGGCAGCGGGGCGAGGTCGCCTTCCATGCTAAACATGCCGTCCACAACCAGCAGCTTTCCAACAGTATCCGGGATGGACTTTAAAACCCGCTCCAGATGATCCAGATCGTTGTGGCGAAAACGTTCAATCTTGCCGTATCCAAGACGCGCACCATCCACAATGGAAGCGTGGTCATCTTTATCCAGGATCACCACATCATCCCGGCCGACCAGCGCGCTGATCGTGCCGAGATTGCTTTGCATACCGGTCGAGAAGACCAGGGCAGCTTCCTTCCCGACCCAATCTGCCAGTTCATGCTCTAATTGTTCGTGCATTGCCAGGGTACCATTCAAAAAGCGCGAGCCCGTGCAGCTGGTTCCGTACCGCTCTACGGCTTTAACGGCCGCTTCTCGCACTTTCGGGTGAGTGGTCAAACCCAGGTAATTGTTTGATCCGCACATAATCAACCGCTGGCCCTTATAGACCACCTCGGTGCCTTCATTTTCATTCAAGGGAATGAAGTAAGGGTAGAAGCCTGCCGCAATGGCTTCACGCGCATCGGTGAAGGTCGCACACTTTGCAAAAATATCCATGATAAATTTACTCCTCGCTGGATGGATAAAGGATAAATTGGCGTGCCGTCAAAAATAATCTTCTGCAGCCTGACTTGCAAACAATTAAAACATTATACTGTATTTTACACCGCGCTCGAAATTATCCTTAACGCGGGTTGTGCTATAGTTAATCCAGTCTTTTCCCAGAGGTGCCTATGACCCTATACGGCGGTATTGAGACTGGCGGAACCAAAATCAACTGTATGATCGCCAGCCATCCGAATGATATTCGCGCTTCGATCACCATACCCACAACCAGCCCGGAACAATCCCTGGAACAGGTTGTGAATTTTTTTAAGGAGCAGAAAAAAGCCGGCCTTGAGCCCGCAGCGATCGGCCTGGGATCGTTTGGCCCGGTTGACCTGGACCCGCAATCGCCAGCTTTTGGTTCGGTAACCTCGACCCCAAAGCCGGGCTGGCAAAATGTGCCCCTGCTTCAAATCTTGAAAAATGAATTGATGCTGCCCATGGTGTTCGATCTGGACGTCACAGCCGCGGCCGTTGGCGAGTTGACCTGGGGAGCTGGAAACGGCCTGAAATCGTTAATTTACCTGACGGTTGGTACCGGGATTGGCGGAGGGGTGATCGCGGATGGAAAACCGCTTCGCGGCCTGGTGCATCCGGAATTAGGACATATCCCTCTTCGCCGCGACCCGCAAAACGATCCGTTTACCGGCATGTGCCCTTTCCACGGCGACTGCCTGGAAGGCCTCGCGGCCGGGCCGGCGATGGAACGCCGCTGGGGAAGCCGGGCCGAGTATCTCCCCGCGGATCACCCCGCCTGGCGGCTGGAAGCCCATTATCTGGCTCAGGCTTTATGGGTGTTCATCGTCTGCTTTTCACCGCAGCGGATTATTCTGGGAGGCGGGGTGATGAGTCAGACGGGGATGTTTCCGCTAATTCGAAAAGAAACGCTTCAGATGCTCAACGGTTACGTGCAGTCTCCCCGCATTTTGAATGAGATGGATGCTTATATCGTCGCGCCCGGCCTGGGAAGTAAAGCCGGCATACTCGGTTGTGTCGCCATGGCGAAACAGGCTTTTGACACTGCTGCAAATGAGGTGAAACCATGTTAAGCAAACGGACCTGGTTTGTGATCATCACCCTGGGTTTTCTTGGTTCGCTGGCCTGGGGGGTGGAAAACCAATTTTTTAATACTTTTATGTACAACAACATCACCCCGGACCCGCGTCCGATATCCTGGATGGTGGCCGCCAGCGCATTAACCGCCACCTTTGCCAGTATCTTTATGGGCGCGCTCTCTGACCGTCTGCGCCACCGCTGGGGCCGCAAGCCGTTTCTGCTGATCGGCTATCTCGCCTGGGGGATCACGACCGCCGCTTTCCCCACCGCCGCCTTCTTTAAGCCGGTCGGTCTGGCGATCTTTCTGGCGATTTTATTCGACTGCGCCATGACTTTTTTTGGCTCATCAGCCAATGACAGCGTATTCCACGCCTATGTTACCGATATCACCACCGTCTGCAACCGCGGCAGGGTAATGGGCGTGCTCCAAATTCTGACCTGGGTGGCGCTGTTGATCGTATACGGCGGGGCCGGTTTTATTATCGAAGGGGTCGGTTACAACGCATTTTTCTATTTGATCGGCGGGATGGTGTTTATTCTGGGTTTGCTTTCCGCCGTCTTGATTCAGGAAAACCGACCCGCAGAGCCGGTTCAAGGCAGCTACTGGTCTCAAATTACCTCCACCTTTCAATGGCAGACCTTAAAGCGTCAAAAAGACCTGCTGCAGGTCCTTTTTGCGATCACGCTCTGGGGAATCGCGCAGCAGATCTTTTTCCCGTATCTGCTCATCTACCTGAACCACCACCTTAAAATTCCGACCCTGCAATCCTCGATCCTGGTTTTTATCGCCATCCTGATTGGCGGGATTGGCACAGCCTATCCATTTGGTTTACTGACCGACCGCATCGGCAGGCGGAAGGTTGCCTTAATGATGGTGGTAGCTGAAGCGGTGGGATTGCTGCTGTTTTCTTTCAGCCGGTCGTACCCGCTCCTGGTGATCACCGGCATTCTCTGGGTAGCGCCGATTTCTGGGTGGACGATCGCCACCACAACCTGGGTGAAAGATCTGTTCCCTGAGGATAAGCGCGGTCAGTTCGCCGGATATGTGATCCTTTTTTCAGTCGCCTTTACGATGATCCCCGGGCCGCTGATCGGCTCGTGGATTTCCACCACCTTTGGCGCGCCGATAATTTTGGATGGGCAACCAGGATTTGTGCCGCCCCCTCTGGTGTTCCAGGCTGGTGGGATCGCCACTCTGCTGGCCGCGCTGCCGCTGCTGCGCGCCCGCGAAACCCGAACCAGTTCCCCGGTTGATGAGGAAAAATGACGGAAAGCGCCGCCCCCCGGGCACAGCACTGGCGGACAATCTGGCTGCACCCGAACGCAGTACGTTTAACCGCTGCGCTTCCTGACGGGACCTGTCCCGCAGATCCGCCCTGGCTTCAGGATGTCCTTCTTCCCGGAATTCCGGTTGAATTCAGGCCGGCGTTTTCCACCTCCGAATTCGGCAACACACTTTCTGTCGAATTAATCAGAGGCGGCCAGCTCGCCCTAGACTCCAGACAAGAGAAGCATGGGGCAGTTACAATTCGATTTTCCGGCGCGCTTGAAGAGCGGTTTTTTGGATTTGGAGAATGGTTTAACGGCTTCTCACGCCGCAGCGGTCACATCAACCTGACCTGCCGCGAGTCTCCGGCGCTGCTGCAGGGGCGCCAGACTTATTCAACCATCCCTTTTTTCATCAGCAGCCGCGGCTACGCCGCTTTTCTGCTCAACAGCTACCCGGCCAGGATATCCTTCTATCCAGACCGGGGGTTAAAAGCCCGGTTCGTTAAAGGCAACGCTGACCTGATTCTGATCAACGCCGGAGACTATAAAACCCTTGTTGATGTCTATACGCAAATCACTGGCCGGCCGCCGCTCCTCCCGCGCTGGGCATTCGGTCTCTGGGTCACTTCCTATCCTCAGGAAAATCAACAAATCGTCGAAGCATCCGTCCGTCAGCACCGCCAGCGCAAGATCCCGCTGGACGCGGTCATCCTGGATTACCACTGGGAAGAAAAATTTCACAATTTTCACTGGCGCCCCTCGCTTTTCCCCGATCCAGCCGGCCTGCTCGCGCGGCTGAAATCAGACGGAATAAAAACCGGTTTGATTTTCACGCCCTTTGTCAATTGCCGCAATGACTGGATAAAGAAAGCGCTCCTGCAGGTCCTGGTCGGAAATGTGACCCCGGGTGAATTTTACCGGGATGAACGCGCGCTGGATCGGTACGCGTTTGCAAGGGATAAAGGCTATTTCGCTCACGCGAACGCCTCCTGGTGGTTTGGCGGCGGAGGGATGCTTGACTTCACCTGTCCCGAAGCCTGCGCCTGGTGGAATGAATCTTTGCAGCCGCTTTACCAGCAGGGAGTGTCATTCTTCAAAAACGACGACGGTGAGTACCTGCCATCCGACGCCCGGACCTGGAACGGAATGGACGGCCGAGAGGCGCACAACCTCTACGGTTTTTATTATTCCCGGGCTATTTATGAGGGTATGCAGTCGCTGGATGACCGCCGTGCGCTCATCTACGCCCGTTCGGCCTGGGCTGGTTCCCAGCGCTACCCCGCGTTGTTTTTGGGCGATCAAAAATCATCATTCGGAGATATGCGGCGCGCTTTGCGTGCAGGTCTGAATATGAGTCTGGCCGGTTTTAGCTACTGGACCGCCGATACCTTCGGGCTGGATGGGAAAACGACCCTGGAAACGCACATGCGCGGCGTCCAGATTGGCATACTCTCTCCCGTCATGCGCTACTTCCTGCGTCCGCCCGCGGTGGACGCGACCCGCTTTCCCTGGGCATACGGAGAAGAAGCCGAAGAGAATTTCAAACGGCATCTTTCTTTGCGGTACCGGCTCCTGCCCTACCTGAACACCCTCGCCTGGCAGGCATACCTGACCGGCTGCCCCATCGCCCGCCCCATGTTCCTGGAATTTCCAGGAGAACCCTCACTCCTGGATTGCGATGATCAACTGATGCTGGGATCAGCATTACTGGCAGCTCCGGTTCTGGAATCCGGCGCGCGTACGCGCACGGTTCGATTCCCCGCTGGAGACTGGTACGATTTCTGGACCGGCGCCCATTATCAAGGGCCGGTTGTATGCGAGGTGCCCGCTCCTCTGGATCAACTGCCCCTTTTCGTTCGCGGCGGATATTTCCTGCCGCTTGGTTCTGACCTTCAATTCATCCCGGACGGCCACAAATTTGATCCGCTCGAGCTTCACCTCTGGCCGCCGTATTCCGCCAGATTCGATTTCGCGGATGAGGACGGCTGCACGCGCGCTTACCAGCGCGCCCAGGCGTCCTGGTGCAGCTACGAGATTGAAAAGCAGCCAGCGGGCTGGAATTTTCGCGCGCAGGCTGCCAAAGCTGAAATTCTCCTTCAGGAGCCTCACCGCAAAGTCGCGCTGATACTTCACGGAATGAAACAGCCAGCCCGGGTGCAGCCTCAACCGCTGGTCGAATCGGCCGTTTATGACCCTCAAAACGGCCAGTTTACGCTCCAGTTTACCCAACCGCTCCAGACCAATATCGCAATCCCGATTCAAACGGAGGAATAAACATGGCAGTCCCGGAGTTCATCCTGAGAAAATTGATTGTGCCTGACAGCCTGAACCCCTCAGCGGATGGATTTATCTTTCGCTTGTGCAATACCTTTGCCCCGGGCACATTACATCACATCGCCATCCAGGCGGACGGGAAAACCATTCCCCCGCATGATGTTACCTTTGAACTGGAAAACCAGACGTTCAAGGCGGCGGATATTGATCCGCAGCACCCTTTCAAAATACCGTTTGGCGCCGTGATCACGGTTCGGATCCACGGATTTCCCCTGCCCGTACAGTTAGGAATGACCCTGACAACGGTAGAAATCGGCGAAGTCAGCTTTACCTACAACACCAGGCAAAAGAAAAAGGCCGCGCTAAAACTACCGCGCCTGAAACTGCCCGGAGGCCTGCGCCCTGCCCTGACCGCGAGCGCTGATCTGAATATCGAAGATGTCATCGGTGAAATCTCTCCCCGGGTCTACGGCCAGTTCATTGAACATCTGGAACGCTGTATTTATGACGGGATTTGGAACCCGGACGGCACAGCGCTGCGAGAGGACACTTACCAGCTGATCCACGCCTTGAAACCGCCGGTCATCCGCTATCCTGGAGGAAACTTTGCCAGCGGGTATCACTGGGAAGACGGCATCGGTCCGCGGGACCAGCGCCCTAAGCGCTTTGACCAGGCCTGGAACGCCTGGGAGAGCAACCAGGTTGGAACAGATGAATTTATGGCGTTTGTCCGCCGGCTTGGCACAGAAGCGTATATCACCGTCAACGACGGTTCCGGCACCCCGGATGAAGCCGCGCGCTGGGTGGCGTACTGCAACGAACCGGCCAGCAGCGCGCAGGGAAAACGGCGGGCAAAGAACGGGACGCTCGAGCCCTATTGTATCCGCCTCTGGGGGGTTGGCAATGAAGTCTGGGGAGCCTGGCAGATCGGCACAACGTCTGCCGACAAATACGCGCAGCGTCTGCGAGCCTTCATCGCGGAAATGCGGGCGGTTGACCCAACAATTGAGAATATCGCTGTGGGCGACACGGTCCTTTCAGACGCGCCGGATGACCGCGGCCGACTCTGGAATCAGGCCGTGCTGCAAACCTGCGCCGAAGAGATTGATCTGCTTTCTTTTCACGTGTATCAGCCCGACCAAAGCGGCTGGCTGGAAACCTACGATCCGGACGAGCTGCATAAGACTGTAACCGCAGCACCGCTGGACGTGGAAGAAATGATCCAGCGCATGGCAGCCCAGATTCAAGCGCATCAGAAGACACGCCCGATCAAAATTGCCCTGGATGAATGGAACCTGTGGCTAACCCCGCCGCCCCAAGCGGCCAGCATGCATCAGGTCGTCTATACGATGCGCGATGCGCTTTACTGCGCGGGGATGCTGAATGTGTTTCACCGCCAGTGTCAATCGCTGGGAATGGCCAATCTCGCCCAGCTCGTCAATGTGCTTCCGCTGATTGTCACCGACTCAACCCGGGCCGCGGCCACGAGCATGTATTACCCCTTCCTGCTCTACCGCTCCATGCAGCCGCTGGCGCTGCGGGTCAGGGTGGAGAGCCCGGTGTTCGCCTGCCAGGGGTTGGGAGAAAACATTACCGCCCGCAGCGGTGTTCCTGTGCTGGACATGACTGCCACACGCTCCATAGATGGATCGCGCCTGACCATCGGGTTGATTAACCGCAGCCCTGATCAGAAGGTAAAGGTCACGGTGCGGCTGACTGGCGCGCAAGATCTGCAGCCAGTTCGCGCCCGACAGATGACCGCGCCGACGCCGCAGTCCGCCAACACGCTGGATGCGCCTGACCAATGCAAGATTTCCCCCGCACAAATGCCGGGCTGGAAATACCCGGAGGCCAGCGGAATTTTACCAGCCTGCTCGATCACCACGTGGGAATTTGAAAGGGACTAGCCAGATGAAATCCTTATATTTTTATGAAACCGGTTCACAAGATCAACCGCCCATCTTCTTCCTGCCCGGCGGCGGAGTCAGCGGATGGAGCTGGAAACCAGCGGTGGAATTGCTTCCAGAGCGGCACTGTGTGGTAATTGATCTGCCCGAGACCGGAGGCTCTCTGGACTGCGGGGAATTTCACATCGCTCAGGCCGCTGAACAAGTCCTTGAACTGGCCGATCACGCATTTCCGCAAAGCGTGTTTTCCCTGGCCGGGCTTTCGCTCGGCGCTCAGGTAGCGCTGAAAATTCTGGCGGATGCCCCCCACCGGATTAATAAAGCCCTGCTTAGCGGCGCTCTGGTGCGGAGATTGCCGGGAAGCTGGCTGGCCGGATGGATGGGCTGGCTGTACATGCCTTTCCGCAACATTCCCGCTTTGATCAAGGCCAATATGCGATCGCTCGGGGTCCCGTTGGAATATTACGAAGCGTTCGCGGAAGACACCCGCAAACTCAGCGCGGCCGCTTTTCAGCGAATCACCACCGAAAACATGACTTTTGGTATGCCCCCCGGCTTAGAAAATGCGGCGCGGCCAACCCTGGCACTGGTCGGTGAAAAAGAGCTGGGCGCAATGCTCGATTCCGCCCGCGACTTGCGCAAAACCCTGCCAGACTGCCGCGCTTTTCGCGTCCGCGGTGAGTCCCACAACTGGCCGCTCTCAAACCCGGCATTATTTGCCAGAATCCTGAACGCGTTCCTGGATGACCGTCCGCTTCCAGGTGAACTGATGGACTTTTAACGATGACGCGGCCTGAACTGACATTTTTTTGCGAGCTTGATGGACCGCTGCTCGCGGATGTATTTGACCGGCCGGAAGTTCTCCCCAGTCTGCAGGCATTGTCGGCAAAGGTGAGCCTCGGTATCATTGACTTCAGCCCGGAGCGGGCTGCCCTGGTTCAAAAACTGAATCAAGCCGGTATCCCGGTGACAGCCTGGCTGTTGTTACCCCAAAAAGATGGTTACTGGTTTAATCTGGAAAATATTGACGCAGCCGAAAACCGCTGGCGTGAATTCCTCTCCTGGAGCGCATTGCATCGTTTGGACTGGGCCGGGGTGGGTCTGGACATCGAACCGGATATTGGCATGCTGCGCCGGTTCTCAATACACCCGGGCCGGACCGCGATCAGTCTTTTGATTAAAGTATTTCTGAATCGAGACTGGAAACAACGACAGGCACGGTACATAAAACTCGCGAACCAGATCTGCGCGGCGGGGTACTGGCTGGAAGCGTATCAATTTCCGGTCATCCTGGAAGAACGGCGCGGTCGTTCCAGGCTGCTGCTGCGCCTGTTGGGTCTGGTTGACCTGCCAGTCGATCGGGAAGTTTTAATGCTGTACAGCAGCTTTTTGCCTGAAGCCGGCGCGGCTGTTTTGGCAAGTTACCTGCCGGATGCCGGGGCGGTCGGGATCGGAGTCACCGGCGGCGGGGTGATCATCGAAGGGACGGTCCCTTCAACCCCGCTGAGCTGGGAAGCATTTGAGCGCGATCTTCGCATGACCGCGCAGTGCGGAAAACCGGCCTATATCTTTAGCCTTGAAGGCTGCGTCTGGCGAGGCTGGCTCTCGCGGCTGGTTGATTTTGACTGGAAACAACCTGCGGACAGACTGCCCGTCGGACATGTGAAGAAAGTCAATCGGCTGCGTCTGCTGGCAACCGGCCTGCTCTTTACTGCTTCGCACCCGCTGGTGCTTTTAATCGGACTTTGGGCGCTGATGAACCTAATGAGAAGAAAAAAACAGGGGGCTAACCGGCCGGGTTAGCCCCCCGAAAGTACGGGCAATTACAGTAAAAGCCTGACTTCTGGCCGCGGCAGATGAACTCGAATCACCCGCCGACCCCGACTGAGAAGCGCTTCCAGGTCTCCCAGCGCTTGAGCCCGTTCCAGAGTTCCAAAATCCATCCCCTGACCCGGAATCGGCAGAAAATGCTCCGGTTCAGAAGTAATCTGGATAAACAGACCGTTGTTCGCTCCGCCTTTGTGCAGCTGGCCGGTCGAATGCAGGAAGCGAGGGCCAAAACCCAGGGTGGTGGCGTTTCCGCTTTGTTTCAACAGATGCTCGCGGAGAAGTTGCAAATCTGCGAGCGTGTCTGAACGCCGCGGCAAATACGCATTGACAGCGATATAATCTCCCGGTTTTGCCTGGCTGGCAAATCTTTCGATCACATCCTTAATCTCACGGCAGCCGTTCAGCCCTTCAAACGGCATTCCGTACACTTTGACGCCGCCAGCTTCCCAGACCGGCTCTCCTTCAGCGAGAACACCGTGAAGGTGATACTCGTTGATTTTCGCGACCGTGCGGTTTTTATTGTCCTGCACATCGGGCTGATCAAAAGCGTTCACACCCATTAATGCGCAGGCCAGCGCGGTCGCGATCTCCCAGCGGTAGAATTCCGCCCCAAGATCGGCAGCGGTTTCCAGGTCCAGGGTGATCAGCGGATGACCGGCTGAGGTAAGCCCGCCAACCAGCGAATCATGTTCTCCGGTCAGGCGCAGATAGACAAATAAACGATCCGCTGAAAGCGCGTCAGGCGCGGAGATTGGTTCCAGGTCGACCGGGACAATCCCTTTGCCTTCCTTGCCGCTGGATTCAGCCACAAGTTGTTCCAGCCAGGATCCCAGCGAGCGAATTGGAGCGTCCGCCAGGATGCACAGTTTATCCATCCCGGCTAATGCGCCCGCGGCCACGGCGGCTCCAAGAACAAGACCCGGGTTGCGCTCCGGCAGAACATGCGGCCCGCACTGCTTCGCCATCACCTGCGCGCTTTTCACCAGCGAGTCATCCAGGCCCATCAATCCAGCCGGGACCATGCCAAAAGCCGACAAGGCAGAGTACCGCCCGCCGACGGTTGGGTCTCCGCCAAAGACAGCCCGAAACTTCCGCTCAACCGCGAGCTTTTCCAGAACCGTCCCCGGATCCGTGATAGCAATAAAATGAGACCCGGCCCGATTGCCAAGTTTTTCAACCGCCAGCGACCAGGCCGCATCCAGAAAGGCGTTTACTTCAGCCGTGCTGCCGGATTTACTGGAGACAATAAACAGCGTTTTCTCCACCGGGGCGCGGTCAAAAGCCTCGCAGACCTGAGCCGGGTCGGTCGAATCCAGGATCGCCAGATCAAGCCCCGGGAAACCAGATGGGGCGGCCAGACTGACCGCCAGCACTTCGGGCGCCAGGGATGATCCGCCCATCCCGAGCAGCAATGCGTGACTGAATCCTTCCGCGGCCAGATGATCTTTTAATTGCCTGCCGGCAAAAAGACCGTCCAATGCGGTGCCGGGCGCGTCCAGCCAACCCAGCCGCCGGCGGGCTTCTTCCTGTCCGGCCGGGTCCGCAGTCCACAGAGAACCATCGCGTTCGAACATGCGTTTAACCGCGTTTTTTTCTTTGAGGGCAGAAACCGCAGATTTAACCCCCTCAGCCAGACGGCCGGCATCCCTGACCACATTTTTTCTGCGTTCCTCAATCGTATCCATCATGGACTGAAAAGCATCCGCAAAAGCTTTCACGCCTTCCGCTTCCAGTTCATCGGTCACCTTGCGCATCGAGATTCCGAGAGCTTCCAATTCCGCCAGTTCTGCTTGCGCCTGCTCGATCCCGCTCTCCAGGCGGAGTTCCGCATTCCCATGATCGCGAAAAGCGGCCAGGGTTTGAGGCGGGACGGTATTCACCGTATTTTCGCCAATTAATTCTTCGATGTAGAGGACATCACGGTAGGCGGGGTTTTTGGTGCTGGTGGAAGCCCACAGCGGGCGCTGGAGCTGCGCCCCGGCAGCCTGAAGCGCTGCAAAGCGAGGCGATGAGAAAGCCTGTTTGAAGAGCGCATACGCCAGCCGGGCATTATTAATTGCCGCCCGGCCCAGCAAATTGGAACCCGTCCCAAGAGCGGTCAACCGCTGGTCAACTTTGGTGTCCACGCGCGAGACAAAAAACGAAGCCACCGAAGCAACGCGGTCAACCGGCAGGCCCGCCTGGAGGCGGTCTTCCAGGCCGGCGAGATAGGCGTCAATTACTTCACGATAACGATCGAGCGAAAAAATCAGGGTAACGTTGATATTCAATCCGGCGGCAATGGCCGCACGCACAGCGGGGATCCCTTCCCGGGTGGCGGGAATCTTGACCATCAAATTAGGGCGGTTGACCTGCTGCCAGAGGCTTTGGGCTTCGCGCAGCGTGCCCTGCGTGTCGTGGGCCAGTCTGGGGCTGACTTCCAGGCTGACGTACCCATCCCGACCGCTGCTCTTTTGATACAGGGGATAAAACAGATCCAGAGCTGCCTGGATATCCTCAACCGATAGGACGGTATAGATTTCATCCGCAGACAACCCAGCCAGCGCCATTGGCTTGAGCGCTGAATCGTAATCCCGGGTTTTGGCGATGGCGGTATGAAAAATTGAGGGATTGGAAGTAACCCCGGAAATTTCTCCGCGATCAATCAAATTTGCCAGCGTACCGTCCTGCAATTCGCGCCGCTGAATGTAATCGTACCAGATGGATTGACCGAGCGCGTGGACTTTTCTTAAGCGATCGCTCATACTGCCTCTCTTATTGGCTGTTTTCAATTTTCTTGATCTTTTCGACCCGCCGGGCGTGCCGCTCTTCACCTGAATATTCGGCTTTTAAGAAGGATTTGACGATCTCCCGGGCCAGCTCGACCCCGATAATCCGCCCGCCCAGACAAAGCATATTCATATTGTCATGTTCAACACCCTGATGCGCCGAGTAGGTATCATGACACAAACCGGCATACACCCCGCGCATCTTATTCGCGGCGATGCAAGCCCCAACGCCGGAACCGCAAAGCACAACCGCGCGGGCAGCCTGCCCGCTTTGCAGGGCTTTGCCGGCTTTTTCAGCCATATCCGGGTAATCCACCGGGATCAGGGAGTCTGTGCCGAGGTCTAACACCTGGTGGCCCGCTTCTCGAATGGCGTCAATCACGGCTTCCCGCAGGGGGAAGCCGGCATGGTCACACGCAAAGGCAACAATCATACAACACCTCACCCAACCAAGGATTGGCTAATTTTACCATCAGCCGGCAGGCGGGAAAAAGCGGTTAAAGGCTCGATTCGCAATCAATCAGAAATGCTGCTCAAAACGCCTCAGCCTTAAGCTGTTGGTCACCACAAATATGCTGCTGAAAGCCATTGCCCCGGCTGCCAGCATCGGATTGAGCAAGCCGGCGGCCGCCACCGGGATAAGGATCACATTGTAAATAAAAGCCCAGAAAAGGTTTTGCTTGATGGTGCGCAACGTCGCTCGAGAGAGAGCGACAGCCCGGGGGACAGCACGAAGATCGCTGGATATCAGGGTCACCTGCGCTGCAGCCACAGCGACGTCCGCGCCGGTTCCAATCGCCATACCCACATCCGCCTGAGCCAGCGCCGGCGCATCGTTCACCCCGTCCCCAACCATCGCGACCACCCGGTTTCCAGCCTGTAATTTCTTAATTTCTTCGGCTTTGCCATCCGGCAGTACCCCGGCGAGGACTGTCTTGACCCCCGCCCTGCGCGCAATGGCTTCGGCGGTCCGCGGATGATCTCCGGTGAGCATGATCACCTCCAGCCCCATCGACATCAACTGTTCCACCGCTTCGCGCGAGCCCTCCTTGAGAGCGTCGGCCACACCAAATACCGCCGCGATTCCGCCGTCAACCAGCATGACGATAGCCGTTTTGGCATCCATCTGGATATGTTCAATCGCTTGAGAGATCTGCGCCGGTATCGAAATTCCTTCCAGCAAGCGCGGACTGCCCACTTGAACCCGCCGCCCTTCCACCAGCGCAGAAACCCCGACGCCGGTTTGGGAGGAAAACTCGAGCGGCTCGGCGAGAGCCAGATCGCGGTTGCCCGCTTCTGCCAGAAGCGCTTCCCCCAGAGGATGCTCGCTGCCCCGTTCAATACTGGCAGCCAGACGCAGCGCTTCATCCTCTGTGAGGCCGGCAAACGGGAGGATCTCCGTAACCACCGGCTGGCCGAGGGTCAGGGTTCCGGTTTTATCCAGAACAATGGTTTTAACTTTTCCTGCCCGTTCTAACCCCTCGCCGGATCGGAACAGAATGCCCTGCTGCGCTCCTTTCCCGCTGCCAACCATGATCGCGGTCGGAGTCGCCAGCCCCATCGCGCACGGGCAGGCAATCACCAGGACCGCCACCATTTTGATTAACGCCCTTGAGAGGGGTGTATCCATCGTCATGCTGTGCGCGGTCACGGGCGCCGGTAAAACAAACAACCAGAGGAGAAATGTGACCGCAGCGATGATGATCACAATCGGCACGAACACGGCCGAAACCTGATCAGCCAGTTTTTGAATTGGCGCTTTGCTGCCCTGCGCCTCTTCAACCAGCCGGATGATCTGAGCCAGGGCTGTGTGCCGGCCGACTCGCATGGCGGTGAATTTAAAGTAACCATTTTTGTTTAAGGTCGCACCAATCACCTCGGAACCCGGCCCTTTTTCGACCGGAGTCGATTCACCCGTCAACATCGATTCATCGACGTAGCTGTGGCCGTCAATCACCGTGCCATCCACAGCGATTTTTTCACCGGGCCGGACCACAAGCACATCCCCGACCTGAACATCATCTACACGCACTTCGAATTCATTGTTTTCTTTCAGGACGCGCGCGGTCTGCGGGCGAAGGGCGAGCAGCTTCTTGATGGCATCGCTGGTGCGGCCGCGGGCGCGGACTTCAAGGAATTTTCCGAGACGAATTAAGGTAATGATGACCGCGGCGGTTTCCAGATAGACATGCATCTGCAGACCGGCCAGGATGATCACCAGCGAGTAGACATAAGCGGCTGTCGAACCGAGGGCGATCAACACATCCATATTGGCTGTGCCGTTGGCCAGCGATTTATAAGCGCTGATGTAGTACTGCGCGCCAACATAAAACTGCACAGGGGTGGCCAGCGCTAAGAAGATCCAGTTCATCCAGGCAGCGTGCATCCAGTCCCAGGGGAATATCCCCAGATCCCGCCCCATTGAAAGGACAAATAAAGGCAGGGTAAAGATCAAGCCCACCGTCAGAAAACGTTTTTGCTGTGCGATTTCAGCCTGACGGGCTTTTTCTTCAATATCCTGACCGTCTTCACCAAGTTCGACCAGTTCAAACCCCGCTGCGGCTGCCGCCTTCCGCAGATCCAGGCGGTCAACCAGGGTCGGAACCGTGCGCACCTTCACCCGGCCCGTCGCCAGTGAAACCGCGGCCTGCTCAACCCCATCCAGCCTGGCAAGGGTTTTTTCCAGGCGGCGCGCGTCCGCGTCGTCCCCCAACCCGGGGACGACAAAGTCAAGCTCGCCAACTGCCAGATCATATCCTGCTTTTCTGACCCGGGCGAAGATATCCGTCAGATGGATCTGTTGAGGGTCAAATTCGACTGTTGCGCGTTCTGAAGAAAGGTTTACCGCCGCGCTGGCGACCCCATCCAGTTTTTTCAGGTTGCGCTCGATGGTGGCCACACAATTTGCGCAGGTCATACCGGTAATGGGAAGGATCACCTGCCTGGTTTCGCTCATAATGCACCTGTATTCTCGCGGAACAATCCGCGCTGTTTGATTTAATCTACTGCAGGGTAATTTATCTCAGCGAGCAGGGCTTTAATGGTTTCTTCGCTCGCCGGAGGCGCGAAGGTTACCACAACGGTTTTCGCCGCCGCGTCAGCCTGGACCTGCTGAACGCCTTCTAACTCACTCAGTTCTGTCTGAATGGTGTGAACGCAGTGCCCGCAAGAGATGGCCGGTACGGATAAAGTCAGGGTTGTCATGGATTTACTCCTTTTGTGGTTAGATACGGTTAGAAGCGTCAAAGACCTCGCTGATCTCTTTAAGCACGCGTTCGCGTTCAGCGGGGTCGTTGCCGCGAACGGCGGTGATCAGGCAGGAATTCAGATGATCGTTGAGGATGATCGCGCTGATTTTGTTCAGGGAAGCCTGAACAGCCTGAATTTGCCGGATCAGGTCAATACAGTAAGCGTCTTCTTCGACCATTCGCTGGATGCCGCGCAGGTGGCCTTCAGCAGTTTTGAGACGCTGCAGAACATCAGGATTTTTCATGGTATCTCGCCTTACCCCCCCCCCCGTACGGGGAGGGGTTTTTGTTTGAGTATAGCAAAACAGAGCGTTTATGTCAAGATTAGCGCAGCAGCTGGACGGTGAGCAGCACCCGCCTCAAGCCGAGCAGCCGCGACCACCAGTTGCTGTTCCCCCAGTAACGTTCGAACCATTCGCGCTCTACCCGGCGGATTTTTTCCTGACCGGGCAGCTGCTCGCGCGCAGGATCCGGATCTAACAGATACAGACAATCCTGCTCAGGCGAATAGCCAATTACCACGACCCAGTGCCCGCCGTTGCCGTATTCCGCGGGCCAGATCAACAGCGCGGCGCACGGGTTGCCAGGCGCCAGCTCGCGGTTCAGATCCTCAAACGAACAGCGGCTGCGCCAGCCAACCGCGGCCTTTAACCCGGCCCGGGAAAACTCGCGGCGAAGTACCCTTACCAGGCCCCAGGGCGCGCTGGCTCCCGCGCGGGCCCGCCAGGGCAGCCACAGTCGGTCCAGCCATTTCCACCCGGTCACAGGCAAGGCGGGCACTCTTTCCACCACCGGTCGCAGCGATGCCCGAAATTGAGCGAAGAGATCGGCGCTGGCGCCCAGAGACATGCGCGCGCGCCAGTAATTCATCAGCATGGCAGCGGCGGCCGGACCGCAATCGTTGCTGCTTGACCGCGTGCCAGGTAAATATCCCTGCGACTGGTAGAAAACCGCAAAGTGTTCTAACCAGGCGCGGTCAGCCAGACCCATTCTGGCAGATAAACCTTTCTCAGTTTTTTCCGCAAATGGCTGCATGTTCATAGAATAGCACAACCCGGGGCTGCCTGGCGCGCCGGATTTGGCTTAAAAAATTCACCCGCCTATTGACAGAACCCGCCAGCCGATGTAAAATATGTATATCGTATAATATATATCTTATATGATGACCGCTTATGTCCCATCCGCTTTCTACCGCCCTTGAACCTGTCGCCAGCCTGATTTCCCTGGAAAAACTGGCCTATGATTCCATCAAAAAAGCCATTTTGTCCTATCAACTCCTGCCCGGTGAAGCGCTGGTCGAATCCGAACTGGCCCGACAGCTTGGAATTTCAAAAACCCCGGTAAGGGATGCGCTTTCGCGCCTTGAGAACGAAGGTTTGGTGGTGAAGTTACCCTACAAAGGGGCCTTTGTTGCCGAATTAACCCAGCAGGATTTACATGAAATCTTTGCCCTGCGCGCGGCTCTGGAAGGTTTCGCCGCGGGACAGGCAGCACTCCGATGCACGCCGGAGGATTTGGACACCCTGAGCCGGATAATTGCCCGCCATCAGCAGGCGGTTGATGATCAAGATTTCCCTGGTATTGAACAATGCAACCGCGGTTTTCACCAGAGAATCGTGACCTGCGCGGGCAATCAGCGCCTCGCGGGCATCTTAAACAATCTGGATGACCACCTTCACCGCTACCGCACCCTGGCAAACTACCAGCAGGGACGGATGCACAAATCCTCGCGCGAGCACGAACGGGTCTTTGAAGCCCTGGCAGCCCGGGACGCAGCCGCTGCGGAGGGATTGATGCGCAACCACATGCTCAGTGTGCTGGAAGATTTAAGCGCCAACAACCTGGACGACCTCGCCCACCTCGTCCATGAAAATATCAGCAGGCAATTTGAGCCTGTCGGGCAGGAATAAACCATCCGAATCCATCATATCAGGAGAAGATCATGGCAAACAAGTTCAAGTTCAAGTATCAGCTGTACAAGCACCTGCAGGCCAGCCAGGCGGCGATTTATGCCGAGGCGCGCCAGGCCGCCGAAGAAATCGGCGTAAAAGGTGATTTGAAAAATAACCTTGGTCTGACCGGCGCGGTTTCTGGCTGTCACGGGCTGCTGGCAAGCGAGGTCGACCGCGCGATGAGCGATTCTGCCCGCAAGGTGATCCCCAGCGCAGTATTGGATGAGAAAATTCGCGAACTGGTCAAAGAATATTACGGAGACGGCTACGACGCCGCCCTGATCAGCACCTGTGAAGCCGGGATTAACGTCGCCTACGATGTCCTGTGTATGCCCCCGACCCTGGGCCGCGGCGAGCCTTACCGCGCCCGCTATATCGCTCCGTACGAACGCCACATGCATCACCAGGGTGCGTACGGGCGGCCCTTCCCCCCGAAATACAAAGAAGTGAACGCTGAGCGCGGCGAGGCGGCGGGCGAATACGGCGTTCAAGGAAAGCGCGCTTTCAACCTGGATACAATTTTCGTCAAACCCGTCGGCGCGACGTACGAATGCCACGGGATCAAATACAACCCGATCCCCAACATGCTGCATGTGGATGCTTCAAAAACCATCGAACGGATCGAAGAAATCTCTGCCCGCCACGCGGATACCCTCGCCGGTTACGCTTCCCTCGGCTATGACACCCCCGGTTATGGGTACGGCGAGAAGGACCGCAATGGGGCTCCCAGCCTGCAGCGCGGCCTGGCGAAGCTGGCTGAAAAATACGATGTGCCCTATATTGTTGACAACGCATGGGGTGTGCCTTTCCTCGGCACCGATATTCGCCAGAACGGGGCGGATGTGATGGTTTATTCCATGGATAAAGCAGCCGGCGCTCCCACCTGCGGGTTGATCATCGGCAAGGAAGAACCGATGGTGCTCATCCGCCGAGCCCTGGGAATCCACGGCGCCCGTTACGGAACGCTCTCATCCCACGGCAAAGCGGCTTATGTGGGTTTTGATCCCGGTAAAGAAGCCCTGGCCGGAGCTCTGGCAGCCATGCGCATCTTGAAAGATCATCCCGAAGTCGCCAGCAGCGCACTGGACGGTTTATACAAGATCGTCACCGAAGAGTTCGCCATGCTGCCCAAAAAGCTGCAGAAAGGCTGGAACATCTTCAAGTCGAAAAACTGCCTGGCTGTCGAGCTGAATTATTACGACAGCTGGACCGAAGATGAAATGGGCATTCCGATCTTCTCCATTGAGGACATGTACGCCGGTTCCAACATCGTTCAGAACTGTATGTCACAGATGGGGCTGGTGCCTACCATCGGTTATGACGCCAATATTATGATTTCGAACGGGGTCGGCAACCTGGATGAGAACGGCAACTTACTCGAAGAGCCCACCCGTTTGATTGTGCGCTGCTGCTTCAAAGCCATTGAGATTATCAGCCGCCATGCCGGGCTGCTTGATTAAGGTAAGCCGCATCACTCCTTTGGTGGAGCAGCCTGACCCCCAGGCTGCTCCTCATTCTGCCGGTGATGTCGCGGTATAATGGCAGCGCAACGGGAGGGTTAAATTAGATGGAGAAATTGATTCATGTTGCAGTGATGGGCTGCGGCCACATCGGTGAAATGGCCGTTCGGGGAATTGAACTGGCCGCGGATATGCGTCTGGCCGGCGTGATAGACCTGCCGGAACATGTGGATGAAATTCAATGCCGTATGGGAGACATCCCGGTGGCGGCCTCGGTGGATGAACTGCCGGTTAAACCTGATGTGGTCATCCTGGCTGTGCCCACCCGGAGTGTCGAAAAAGTCGCCCCGCCGCTTCTGGCGGCCGGGATTCACACGGTGGATTGTTTTGACCTTCACGGAGAACCGTTCCTTCGGCTGAAAAACACGCTCGATCCGGCTGCCCGCCAGGCTGGAACGGCGGCAATCATGGGCGGCGGAGTTGACCCGGGCGTCAGCACCATGATCCGAGCCCTGTTTGAAATGTGGGCGCCGACCGGCCTGACTTATGTAACCTACGGCCCTGGAATGTCAATGGGGCACAGTGTGGCCGCGCGTTCCTACGCGGGGGTTAAAGACGCCCTCTCGATAACCCGACCGGGCGACCCGGGCTGTCATAAACGCGACCTCTATCTGGAGCTGGAACCAGGTGCAGATTTTGAAGCGGTTAAGAACGCCATTCTAAAAGACCCGTACTTCATCAAGGATGATGTGCGCGTTTTCCAGGTGCCAGATGTGACACCCCTGGTGGATACCGGGCACGCCATTCAGGTTTTCCGCAAGGGCGGCGCCTGCGGGATCGATAACCAGCTGCTGCGCTTTGAAACGACCTTTCATAATCCCGCCTCAACCGCGCAGGTTCTGGTCAGCTGTGCCCGTGCAGCCACCCGCCTTTCCCCGGGAGCTCACACCATGCTGGAAGTACCGCTGGGTTACTTCCTGCCCGCTTCGCTGGATGAGTTATCGCAAAGGCTGGTATAAACTGCACCGCCGGTCATAATCAGGCCGGCGGTGTTTTTTCTTAACCTTCGTAGATCATGTCCTGCGGGCCCGGGGTTTTTGCGTCCGCTTGAGAGGCGAGATGAAATTCACCCGGGCGTTCGGACTCCTCAAATCCAGAGATCAGGATAATCGCTGAACTGACCGTATCGCCGGGATTGCGCCAGCGGTGATTTAGCCTGGCCGCGAACAGGAGGCTGTCGCCGGGTTCAAGCAAATAGCGCACGGCTTCGACCTCGTACTCCAGTTTGCCGCGCAGGCAGAAGACGAATTCGTGCCCGGTATGGATCATACCATGCGGACCGCTGTGGCCGCCGTTTTCCAGCGTTAACAGAAACGCTTCAACCCTTCCCTGAAATTCTTCCCCTCCCAGGCTTTCCCACAGGCCGCGGCTGATCGGCGCGCGCATGCGTTCGCTGGCTTTGCGAAAGACCACAGCCCGCTTTTCCAGTTCCTGGCGAAAAAAAGCGGTAACTGGAATTTCAAGCGCGGCGCCGATTTTATTTAATGTGCTCACCGAAGGGGATGTCAACCCGCGCTCGATCATACTTAAAGCATTGGCGGATAAACCGCTGCGCCTGGCCAGTTCGCGAATAGAGATGCCGCGTTCCTCCCTTAAGGATTTCAAACGCTGGGCGACATCAATGGACAATGCGTCACGCGCCGGGTATTCCATATCCCCTCCTTTACCTCACCTGAATAGCATAATTTGGATATTTTTGGTATAGTATATCAAAGTCATATTCTCTATACTCCTATTTTACCCGGAAGGAGAAATTCCATGACCCGCAACCTGCTCTACCCGGTTATCGCTTTGCTCGCAGTCGTGCTGTTAACCGCCTGCGTCCCATCTTTTCCCGGGCTGCCGGCGGCACCTGCCACGCTTTCACCGGACGCGATTGCGACCGCGGTGGCGGCAACGGTCAGCGCTGGCGCGCCCGCGCCTTCCACCCCGCTTGAACCCGCGGCGGCCAGCCCGACTCCTTCGCCGGCCGCGCCTCTCCGCGTGGCGTATCTGGATACCGGCAGCAACCTTTGGATCTGGACAGAGGGCAGCCTGCCGCAGCAGTTAACCTTTAGCGGGGATGTCCTGTTCTGCCGCCTTTCCCCGGATGGCAGCCGGATCGCCTTCGTGCGCTCCTCGGATTTCACCAATCAAAATCTGTACTTAATCCGCGCGGATGGCAGCGGCGAAATCCTGCTCCTCAGCGCAGCGGATCTGGCCGGGATGCCGCGCACAGATGCGGGCGCGCTGACGCTGAACATCCATCAAATGGAGTGGATCCCGCGCAGCACCCGGCTGGCGTTTTCAACCCGCCTGGTATTTGACGGACCCGGGCTGCTGTTAAACCGCGATCTCTGGGTGATCGATACCGAAACGCTTACCCGCACCAATCTGCTCCCAGCGGGAAGCGGCGGCATGTTCACCTATGCGCCTGACGGCGCTCAGATCGCTGTATCAACGCCAACCTCAGTAAGTTTAATGAACGCGGATGGAGGCAATCTGCGCATGAACGTGCTGACGTACCCGTTCATCAATACCGCCAGCGAATACGCCTACCATGTCCTCCCTACCTGGCGCTTTGACGGCGCGGCGTTACGCGCGGTTGTGCCCCCGGTCGAGCCTTTCGCTCTGCCGACCCCGAACAGCACAGTCTGGAACCTGCCCGTTGACGGATCGCCTGCGGGCTCAATCGGCACCATCACCAATCGACCGTTAAATACCGCCCCCTTCAGCCCTGATTTAAGTTGGCTGGCTTACCTGCGGCCAGTCGGAGACAGCGGAACGACCAGCGAGCTGCACCTGGTCAACCTGGACGGCGGGGGCGACCGTCTGGCAGGCACAGGCAGTTACGACCAGTTGTACTGGTCGCCCGATTCCTCCCGCCTGGCGGTAAGCGCCAGCGATCCCGGCGGGCTTTACCTGGTCGATACCAGCGGCGGGGTTTCAACCCTCACGCCTGTGGGCAGGGTGCTGGATCTGCGGTGGGTATCTCCCGATCGGTTTGTGTACATCACCGATGAAGGCGGGGGCTGGGAACTGCGAGTCTTCGACAGCGGCGCGGTCAACCTGGTCGCGTATCTGGCCGGTCCAGGCAGCGGATCGCTCCCATCGTTCAGTATCGCCGGGAATTAATCACATCATCCGGCTGTTCGCGTCCGGTAAACCAGCCGGATGGAAATGAATTACTTAAACCTATTGACGGCCATACCAATGTATTCTTTCAGCGCGTTGGTGGTCAGGTTCAGACTGGAAGCGCTGGGCAGCAGGTCAACCAGAAATGTCCGCCAGTCTGGATGAAGCAGCGCCTGCCAGCGGTCGTCGGTCACCGCGAAATCTGCCGGCGCGGGGATCACCTCAAAACCCTGTGCCTGGAACAGCCGGACAGAACGCGGCATATGCATCGCTGAAGTTACCAAAATAATGCGGTTAATCCCTTTTTCCGCGAGAAACGCCCGCGCGTAAGCGGCGTTTTCCTCTGTATTTTGGGATTGATCTTCCAGCCAGAGGGCGTCTTCTGGAACGCCAAACAGGGTCAATAATTCAGCCATATCCTCCGCGGGAGAACTGGTCTCTTCATCCAGCCAGGAAATTCGGCCGCCGCTCAGCAGCAGGTGGCTGGCTTTTCCCTGCTGGTACAACCGGAAGGCGTAAATCACGCGGTCGCCAGCTCCGTTCACCTCGGTATACGCGCGCGGCGGTGAGGCTGACTCTGTCCCTCCGCCCAGCACCACGATGACATCCGCTGCCGGAATCTGGGCAGGCGCCTGATACTGAACCTCTAACGACCGCGCCAGGGCGGAAGAGACCCAGCGGTTACCGCCCAGAAAAAGGATCAGCAGCGCGATCAGCGCCAGAGTTCTGCTCTGACGGGGTTTCTTGCGGGATAACACCGCGGCGAATAAGAGTAATGTGACCAGTCCGAGCGGATAGACCAGGGTGGGAAGAAATTTTGAAAAAAAGATCTCCATCGGATACTCCTGCGCAATTGTAACATCCCTGAACAAAAAGCCGCCAGGACCTGGCGGCTTTGATTGGTTTGTTACAGGCGAGGTATCAGAACAGGCCAACCACCCTGCCGGTTTCCAGATCAATATCCACATCATAGAAAGCGGGGCGGGTTGGCAAACCGGGCATCGTGCTCATCTTTCCGACCAACGGATAGAGAAAGCCCGCGCCGACTGAGGCGCGAATGTCGCGAACCGGCATGCGAAAACCGGTTGGCACACCTTTGAGCGTGGAATCATGGCTAAAGCTGAGGTGAGTCTTGGCCATACAGATGGGCAGCTGATCAAAGCCCAGGCGGGTGTATTCCTTGATCTTCTCCTCGGCTTCCGGTGAGTAATCCACTCCGTCCGCGCCGTAGACCTCTCTGGCGATAATTTCGATTTTCTCTTTGATGGATGCCTTCAGGTCATACAAGAATCGGAAATTGGAAGGTTTTTCAGCCGCTTTAACCACTTCTTTGGCCAGCTCCAGCGCGCCTTCGCCGCCCAGCTCCCAGTGGCGGCAGATGCAGGCTGCTTCAGCCCCGCCCTGCTCGACCGCTGCTCGCTTGATCAGCTCCAGTTCTGCCGGTGTATCGGTGGCGAAGGTATTGATTGCCACCACAACCGGGATGCCGAATTTGCGCGCGTTCTGGATATGTTTGATCATGTTCGGCAGGCCGGCCTGCAGCAATTCCAGATTTTCACCGGTGTAGGCAGGATCAAGCGGCTTCCCAGCCACCACCTTCGGCCCGCCGCCGTGCATTTTCAACGCGCGGACGGTCGCTACCAGCACAACAACGCTGGGAATCAAGCCAGAATAGCGGCATTTGATGTTAAAGAATTTTTCCATCCCCATGTCGGAACCAAAGCCCGACTCGGTGACGACAAAATCAGCCAGTTTGAGCCCGATTTTATCCGCCAGAATTGAACTGTTGCCGTGGGCGATATTGGCAAAAGGGCCCGCGTGCACAAAAACCGGCGTGCCTTCCAGGGTTTGCATGAGATTGGGTTTGATGGCATCGCGCATCAACACAGTCAGCGCCCCGGCGACCCCCAGATCATCCGCGCTGATGGCTTCTCCCGTCCGGCTTACCCCGATGACGATTTTCCCCAGCCGTTTGCGCATGTCCGCCAGGTCCGTCGTCAGGGCTAAAATTGCCATGATCTCGGAGGCCACGGTGATATCAAAACCGGTTTTTCGCTCAAAGCCGGTTTCTTCTTCGCCCTGCCCAATGGTTATTCCGCGCAAAAACCGGTCAGAGGTGTCAATCACCCTGCGCCAGGTAATCGAATCCGGGTCAATATCCAGCCGGCAGACTTTGCTGCGCTGTTCGGGGGTGAGTTCTTCTGGGTCAGTGATGTGGGCGAGCCCCAGTTTTTCCAGCCGCGGACGCATGTTTCGTCCGATCACCCGTTTGCCGTGCTTATCCAGTGGGAACAATGCTTTAAAGAGCTGGTCATCACTGGATTTGGCTTCATGCATCATGCGGACGTCGATGGCCGCCGCCATGAGGTTATTCGCCGCGGTGATGGCGTGAATATCCCCGGTCAGGTGCAGGTTGAACTCCTCCATCGGAATCACCTGGCTGTAACCTCCGCCAGCCGCGCCGCCTTTGATCCCAAAAGTTGGCCCCTGAGAAGGCTGCCGGATGCAGGTCATCACGCGGTACCCCAGGTGCGCGCCAAGCGCCTGACTCAATCCAACCGTGGTGGTGGTTTTCCCTTCACCGAGCGGGGTGGGAGTGATGGCAGTCACATCAATATATTTCCCATCGGGTACATCTTTCAAGCGGTCAAGGATCTCCAGCTTGACCTTCGCTTTATAAGGACCGTACAGTTCCAGTTCCTCGGGTAAGACGCCCAGTTCTTCCGCGACCATACTGATGGGTTTGAGCGTCCCCGATTGGGCGATATCAATATCCGCGGGCACCGGCACCACCCGGTTTAACTTTGTGGGGGTAAAAGGCTTCCGATTTTTCAGCTGAAGGCTGCCCATATTTTTCTCCTCTAAGGGTTGATTTAACTGTAAAGTTTATTATTGCGTTAAATAATCAACAAAGCAAGCCGTCTCAGAACATCCGCCATATTTTCCTTAACCATTCGCTCAACTCATCCGGTATCAGGTAAAATTGGCTTCATGGCGAAGAATGCATCGCTTTCAGATTTTTTCAGGCAAATGCATGCGCTGATGCGCGGTTTGAAACCTGTGGCAGCCCTGAAAGAAATCTGGTTTCTCTTTCGAGATACGTACCGGGAATGGAGCAAAGATAAAGCCAACCGCATGTCAGCCGGTCTGGCTTATTACACGATTTTTTCAATGGCGCCGTTCCTGTTAATCGCGATTTTCATTGCCGGGCTGGTTTTTGGCCCTGCCGCGGCGCAAGGCCGCCTGCTGACCGAGATTTCGACAGTGGTAGGGCGCGACGCCGCCAGCGCGATTCAGCAAATCTTAATCAACGCCAACCGGCCCTTCACCGGGGCGCTCGCCACGATTATCGGCGTACTGACGATGCTTTACGGCGCTTCCGGCATGTTTTTACAGATCCAGGATTCGCTGGATCTCATCTGGAAAGTCCCGCAAAAAGAGAACCCGCATCCTTTTGACTTTATCAAAAATCGCTTTATGAGCTTTCTCATGGTGCTGGCTGCCGGGCTGCTGCTGCTGTTGTTGTTGACCTCCAGCACGCTGCAAAACACCATCCAAACCTATTTCGGAGATTATTTCTCGCCAGATGAAAACTTCTGGCGGTTTAATAATTTCCTTACTACCTTCTTGATGATCACTGCTGTATTCGCGATGGTTTTCAAGATCATTCCGCGAGTGCCGATCCGCTGGCGGGATGTCTGGCTGGGGGCGATGTTGACCGCTTTGCTGTTTAACCTTGCCAAGACTTTTCTGGCGATGTATCTCGGTTCATCATCAATCAGCACAACTTACGGGGCAGCCAGTTCGCTCATTATCTTGATGGTCTGGGTATATTACTCCGCCCAGGTATTTCTCTTCGGCGCAGAATTCACCAAGGTATATACCCGCCGTTTCGGTTCGATGCGCGCCCGGCCAGCCGCAGCGCAGCCAGACCAACAGCCAGCGGTTCCAGAAACACCGCCGGTGGAAATCCCGGCGAGTATGAACGATGCGCCGGCGGACCCGTCCAATGAAAACGGCTCCAGCGAGCCGTTAACCCCCAAAAAAGGCAAAAAGGCGGCGGCCATCCTGGCTGCTTCGCTGCCGATTCTGGCAGGATTAACTTTCGCGGCCTGGAAAGTGTTTTTCAACGGTCAAAAAAAATCATAAGCGCTGGATTGATTCTCAGCTATTAAGCAGCCAGTCTACCTGACCTGGCAAACAGCGCATATATCATTCGCGCGAAGGTGAGTAAAGCAATAAACTTACTCTTTTTAATTTGCTTTAATGTTCGCGCTTGACTATAATTCGATTAGGTTCGACCATTTTCCCCTTAGCTGTGAAGTGGAGAAAACATGAAAAAACTCATTTTTCTTGGTGGCCTACTCGCCTTACTCTTCATAGCCGCGTGGTTGATCACCGCCCGACCGGCAGCTGCCCTTCCACCAGCGGAAGGCGGCAACCTGGTTCGCGGGGCGATGCTCTACGATAACTGGATCGCCGTTCTTGGCGTCAGCGCGCCGCAGGGCAACATGCCGCTCTGGGAAACCCAGTCCACCAGTTCGCGCAGCGGCCCGGACACCTGGAGATGTGTAACCTGTCACGGCTGGGATTACCGCGGAAAAGAGGGGGCGTACAGCAGCGGGTCAAACTACACCGGTTTTCCGGGTTTATTCAAACCAAACCGCCCGCCTGGCAAGGATGAAATTCTGGCCGCGTTGACCGGAAAAACCGATTCCCGGCACGATTTTAGCGCGTATCTGGACGCGACCAGTTTAACCGACCTCAGCCTGTTTCTCGAATCAGGATTAACAGACGACGCCCAGTATATTGACCTGGTTTCGCGCAAGGTGATTGGAGGAGACGCCGCCAGGGGCAAGCAGCTCTACGAAACCAGCTGCGCTTCCTGCCACGGGACAGACGGTAAAACGCTTATTTTCCGCTACGACGGGCGGAACGCATCGCTGGGAACGCTGGCTGTCACCGACCCCTGGCGCTTCCTGCACAAAACACGTTTTGGTACCCCGGGAACCGAAATGACCATCGGTTATGATCTCGGCTGGACTGCTCAAGACGGGCGAGATGTCCTGCTTTACGCCCAGTCGCTCCCGAGCGGCCTGGAAATCAACCCGCCAGCGCCAGCCATGAGCGAGCGACCAAGTGCGGAAACCGAAGTGGGCGGACCGCCAAAGAACACGTTCGCTGGTATTCTTACCGGAATTGGCGCCATGATCATCGGACTGGGTTGGAACCTGATCATATTTGGCTTCCTCATCGGATTCATTCTTTTACTGGTGTGGCTGATCCGGTCACGAAAAGCATCATAATTCAGGAGAAAAAGATATGCAAAGGAAAAAACCCTGGTGGCAAAATGCCGGATTGCGCATTGGCATCGCGCTGGTAATGCTGGTGCTGCTGGGCGGCGCAGCGACGGGTGTGGTGATCACACAGAAAGCGCCGCAGCAGCCGATTGAATTTCCGCATAATTTCCATGTCGGCACAGGGATCCCCTGCGCATACTGCCATTCTGGCGCTGAGACCGGTCCAGTAGCAGGGCTTCCGTCCATCGAAACTTGCTGGGGCTGCCACCAGCAGCTGCGCACCAACACGCCGCGCCTGGCTAAATTAGCCGAGTACGGCAGCACCAATACCCCGATTCCCTGGGTACCGGTCTTCATTCAGCCAGATTTCGTCCATTTTAATCACCGCCCCCACGTGGCCGCGGGTCTGGAATGCAAGACCTGTCACGGCGACACCGCCGGACAAACCGTTGCCGAGCCCATTCCGGGTCAAAATATGGGCTGGTGTCTGGACTGTCATTACAAGATGGCACCGGAAAACTTCACCCGGCTTTCCGATTGCGCCACCTGCCATTATTAGAGGTGCCGAATGAGCAAAAAACTTTCCAGACGAGATTTCCTGAAATTATCGTGCGCCGCCGCTGCCGCCGGTATGGTTTTGGTGGGCTGCGGTCCCGCCAGCCGGTACGTGACCCGGGTCCCGTATGCGGAAATGCCGGAATACCAGCATATTGGAAAAAGCACCTATTACGCTACCACCTGCCGCGAATGTCCGGCTGGCTGCGGGTTAATCGTGCGTACCTTTGAAGGGCGCGCCATCAAAGTTGAAGGCAACCCAAATCACCCGGTCAACCGCGGAAAAATCTGTCCGCGCGGGCTGACCAGTGTTCAGGGAGTGTATAACCTCGACCGGATTACAGGCCCGGTCATGCAGGGCAGGCGCGGGAAGGCGGGCGGTCAGGCCATCTCCTGGGATGAAGCCGTCGCCCTGGTAAAAAAACGATTTCAAGAAACCAAAGGTTCTGAAATCGCCTTTCTGCTTGGAGCCATGCCTGACTCGCTCTATGATCTGACCAGCGAGCTGGCTTCGGCATTAAAAGCCCCCGCCCCGGTGCGGTACTCTGCGCTCAACTATCTGGAAGGGCGGGATGTCTGGCTGGCGGTCGCCAGTCAGTATTTTGGCACGCCTTCTTTCCCGTATTTTGATCTGGAAAATGCCGAAATCGTCTTTAATTTTGGGGCGGAATTCCTCGAGAACTGGCTTTCGCCCATGGCTTACAGCCGCGGTTACCGCGGCTTCCGTAAAGGGCAGCTGGGCGCCAGGGGCTACATGGTTTCATTTGCTCCGCGCCAGTCGATCAGCGCCGCCGCGGCGGATGAATGGATCCCGATTAAACCGGGCAGCGAAGCGCTGGTAGCCCTCGCGCTGACCCGGCTGGCGGCTTACGCCCGCAGCGAATTTAGCCCCGAAATCACCCGCCAGGTGGATATTAAAGCGGCGGCTGAAGCATCCGGAATTTCGGAAGAGAAACTCAAAGAACTCGCCAGCCGCTTCGCCGGGTCAAACCGCCCATTGGCTATCGGCGGTGGGAGCGCCCTGGCGGGCAAGTCAGCGTTTGAGACTGCCAGCGCGATCCTGGCATTAAACGCCACCGTGTACAACTTCAATCAGACCGGCGGGGTGTTCCTGACTCCCGCGAAAGCGCCGTCGGAACGATTCGCGGATGTGCAGGCGCTGTTTGAGAAGATGCGCAGCGGGGCGGTTAAAACGCTCTTTATTCACGGTGTCAATCCCCTCTTCGACCTTCCGGCTGCGCTGAATGCGGCGGAGGCGTTCAAACGGGTGGAAACCATCGTTAGTTTTTCATCCTTCCCGGATGAAACCGCCCTGGCAAGCGATTATATCCTCCCCGACCACACCATGCTGGAGGGCTGGGGATACCAGACCGTTCTGGCCGGCACAACCCGCAAGATTGTTTCTGCCATCCAACCGGTGGTAGTTCCTTTGTATGACACCCGTTCAACCGCGGATGTTCTCATCGCCGCCGGCGGGCTGCCATACAAAGACGAGGTGGATTTCCTGCAGCAAAAGATCCTCCCGCTGATGAGCGCCGGGGGGACCTTCACAGCGCCGGAATTACCCAGTTTTTGGGCAAAGTTTTTACAGTACGGCGGCTGGTGGCAGAAAAGCGCTGACTACGCCGCGATTGATGCCGATGCCCTTCTAAAAAGTTCCATCTCCATGCCAGAGCCGCATCCCGCACCCGCAGATCAGTATCATCTCGTGGTTTATCCCACCCAGTTTGGCGACGGATCGGGGGCGAATCGTCCCTGGCTGCATGAAACGCCCAACCCTGCGACCACGGTGATGTGGAATTCGTGGGTCGAGATCCACCCTCAAACCGCGAAGAAATTGGGGATTCACGATGATGATGTGGTCAGGATCCGCTCCGAATTCGGCGAAATTGAAGCCGTGGCTTATCTCTATCCCGCGCTTCGGCCCGATACGGTCGCCCTGCCCTTTGGGCTGGGGCACGAAGCGCTCGGCCGATTTGCGGAAGGGCGCGGGTGCAACCCGGCCCGTTTGTTCCCCAATGCGAGCAGTCAGAACGGCAACCTCGCCTGGGCGGATACCCTGGTCAGTCTCTCCCCGACCGGGAAGCGCCGCCCGATTGCCCGTCAGGAATCGCGCCACGGCGTATACGGCGACGGTGAATAAAGGTACCGCGGAGGAACAGCATGTCAGAAAAAGTTGAAGCGAAGAAATGGGGTATGGTGGTTGATCTAGACCTGTGCACGGGCTGCCAGGCCTGCGTCACCGCCTGCGCGATGGAAAACAACATCCCCTACACAGGGGAGGACGAGACGGCTTACGGCCGCGGACTGCACTGGATTCGCATTCAGCGTTACTGGAAAGGTGAATACCCCGAAGTCAGCCCCACCCACCAGCCAGTGATGTGCCAGCAGTGCGGACACGCGCCCTGCGAACCGGTCTGCCCGGTGTACGCCTCTGTCCACTCAGAAGAAGAACAGATCAACGTCCAGGTGTACAACCGCTGTGTGGGCACGCGCTACTGCGCCAACAACTGTCCGTATATCTCAAGAACTTTCAACTGGTTCGATTACCCGCACCCGGTGCCCGAAAGTTACTCCCTGAATCCAGACGTAACTGTTCGGCGGCGCGGGGTGATGGAAAAATGCACCTTCTGCGTTCAGCGCATCCGCCACGCGGTGGATACAGCCCAGGCGGAAGGCCGTGAAATTGAGGACGGCGAGGTCATGACCGCCTGCCAGCAGGCCTGTCCGACCGGGGCGATTATTTTCGGCGACCTGAGCAAAAAAGAAAGCGCGGTGAGTCAGGCGGCCCGCAGCCAGCGCTCCTTCCGCTTACTGGAAGAATTAGGCACGGAACCCAAAGTGGTGTATCTCAAGGGAGGTGGAAATTATGGCGGCTGAAACCAAAACCCTGTCCGCAACCCATTCTGCCAGCCAGGAAGGAGAGGACCTGCGCCAGGAACACCTGATGCATGATCCCAAACCGCGCGAGGAAATGAACGGCATGGTGATGGAAGCCATGCAGACCACCTCAAAAAAATACTGGATCGCGCTGGCGATTTTTGGGCTGGGGGTGTTGATCCTGCTGTTCGGTTTTTGGGGCAACCAGATAATCACCGGAATGGGCGTGACCGGTAAGCGCCGCCCGGTTTTTTGGGCGCTTTACATCACCACTTTTGTGTTTTGGATTGGCATCAGCCACGCCGGCACCTTTGTTTCCGCCATTTTACGCGTCTTCAAGGCTGAATTCCGGCGGCCGTTCACCCGCGCCGCAGAACTGATGACCACCTTCGGGCTGGCCGCCGGCGCGCTTTTCCCGCTGATCCATCTCGGGCGGGTCTGGACGTTTTACTGGATGATCCCGTACCCGAATGCCCGCTGGTTGTGGCCGAATTTCCGTTCCCCTCTGGTCTGGGACTTTCTGGCAATCACCACGTATCTGCTCTCCAGCACCATTTATCTCTATTTGCCCCTGATTCCCGATCTGGCAATGGCGCGCGACCGAAGCACCGGTTGGCGTCACAGCATTTACAAACTCCTGGCGCTCAACTGGCGCGGAACCGAAGCCGAGTGGCACCGCCTGCGAAAAGCGATCAACATCTTCGCCTTCGCAATTATCCCGGTGATGTTTTCGGTGCATACCATCGTCTCCTGGGACTTCGCAGTCTCGCAAACGGTCGGCTGGCACTCGACCATCTTTGGCCCCTATTTCATCATCGGAGCGATTTTGTCGGGCGTTTCGGCGGTAGTGATGATCCTCTTTATCATCCAGTCAACAATGAAAAACATGAAATACTTCATCCGGCTGGAAGTGTTTGATTCGCTCGGCAAGCTGGTGTTGATTTTCTCGATGGCGTGGGCATATTTCTTCTTCAACGAATACCTGCTGCACTGGTACGGCGGTTACCAGGCTGTGCGCGACCTGCTCACGTTCCACGCTCAGGGTCCAACCGCATGGGTCTGGTACACCATGTTGATTTGCAATGTCGCCATTCCGTGGTTGACCCTGTGGAACAGAAAAATCCGCAGAACGCCGCTGGCGATGTTTATCATCACCACTCTGGTGAATGTGGGTATGTTCGCCGAACGATACACCATTATTCCGCTCACGCTTGGCGAGCAGCGGTTCCCCTTTGACTGGGGCGCCTACAGCCCGCGCCTGACGGATATCAGCATTGTCATTGGGACGTTCTGCCTGTTTATCTTCCTTTACCTCCTCGCGTCCCGCTTGATCCCGCTGATTCCGGTCTGGGAAGTTCAGGAAGGTCAGATGGCTCATTCAACCCGCAAGCTGGGCAAGGGCAAAGTTACCTCTGTGGCGGAGTTGGAGTAAGGAGGTTCCATGAGCGCGAAAAGTGTACAAATGGTTCTGTACCCCGATACGCATTTAGACCAGGCGGCTGAAACAATCCATCGCCTGCGCCAGCACGGCATTGATGACCGCGACATTTCCGTGATTTCCGGGGTGCCCTATTCGGATAAGATCCTGGGCCGCCCGATGTCCTGGACGCGGATTGGCCTGATCGGGCTGGCAGGCGCTGTGGTTGGGTTTGCCATCGCGACTTCTCTTAACTTTGGCACACCGTATCTTTACCCGATCCGGGTGGGCGGGCAGCCGTTCTTTCCCATACCGACATCCATCGTGGTTACATTCGAGCTGACCATGCTGGGGCTGTTGATTTCCACTTTTCTGGGTGTGTTTATTGAGACCATTACACCGTCGTATGGGCCGAAAGGGTATTCACCAAAAGTTAGCGACGGGCATATCGGCGTCCTGTTTTCCTGCCCTACCGAGAAAATGGATGAAGTTAAAAAGGGGCTGGAAGATTTGAAGCCCGAGTGGGTCAAAAATCCGGAGGCAAAGCTATGATTAAACGCATCCTTGTTGTTCTGGGCCTCCTAACTTTACCGCTGGCGCTGGGTCTCCTGTTTACCTACGATGTGATCAAAATCGAATGGATTTCGATGATGGAGATCCAACCTTCATTTGGCGCGCAGGAAGACCCCTTGCCGCTCCCTCCCCGCTCGATTCCGGTTCAGGGGGCAGCCTATATTCCAGAGCTGGGAGAGCCTGTCAACCCTGTTAAGGCCGATTCCGAATCGCTTTCCAGGGGTGAAAAGTACTACGGGCAAATGTGTGCCCACTGCCACGGGCCAACCGGCGCCGGCAATGGGCCGTTCAGCGCCTTCCTTGTCAAGCGCCGGCCGGCGAATCTGTTGGAAGGCAGACCGGTAACCAGCAGCGACGGCTATCTGTTTGTGGTCATCTCCGAAGGGGTGCCGGAAGCCATGCCCGCCCTGCGCGGACAGCTGCCCGAACCGCAAATGCGCTGGGACGTGGTGAATTATCTGCGAAAACTTCAACAACCCTAGATGAGGCTGGGAGCAGAAACGGCGAGGTTGATCCTCGCCGTTTCTATTTATTCAGTTCTGGGTAAAATAGAAGAGCCACCGAAGGGATTTGAACCCTTGACCTGGCGTTTACGAAACGTCTGCTCTGCCGGCTGAGCTACGGTGGCGGTCAGGCAGGCGAAATTATATCTGACCGCGGTTGAAAAGGCAAGGTTCAATGCTCAACATCGCCATGCTTTCTTATCATACCTGTCCCCTGGCCGTTCTGGGCGGCAAGGATACCGGGGGGATGAATGTGTATGTTCGCGAACTGACCCGAAAACTGGGAGAATGCGGCGTTCATGTGGACGTGTTCACGCGTTCTCAGGATGACCATGTCCCCCACATCCTTCATGACCTGGGTTACGGCTGCCGGGTTGTCCACATCCCCGCCGGGCCTGAGATTCCACTGCCGAAAAAAGAGCTGATCCAGTATGTGCCGGATTTCGTGACCGGGATCCAACAATTTGCCCAGGAAAAAGCGATTCAGTATGATTTAATTCACAGCCATTACTGGCTCTCCGGTCTGGCAGCCCAGCAGTTAAAAGAAAGCTGGCACATTCCTTTCATCCAAATGTTTCACACGCTGGGCGAAATGAAGAACCGCATCGCCCGCTCCCCGGAAGAAATGGATCCGCCAGAGCGCATCACGGGCGAAAAGCAGATTATCGCCTGGGCAAGCAAAGTAATCGCCGCCACTGTGGCGGAAAAAGCTCAATTAGAATTCTTGTATCGGGCCGATTCCGGAAAAATCGCCGTCGTACCTCCGGGGGTCGACCCCGCTCGTTTTTATCCAATCCCGAAAGACGAAGCCAAACAAGCCATCCAGGTTCCGGAAGATGACCGCATCATTTTATTTGTCGGAAGGATCGAACCGCTGAAGGGCATCGACACGCTCTTAAAAGCCATGAGCATCCTGAAAACCAGCGGGGTTCAATGCGAACTGCCCCATGATCTGGTTATCATTGGCGGAGACCCGGAAAGTAAAGAAGCAGAGCTTTCAAATGAAATGCGCAGGCTGAAAGATATCAGCCGCCAGCACGGGCTGGATAATATGATCCTCTTTCTGGGCAAGCGCGGCCAGGATACTTTGCCATATTATTATTCGGCCGCTGAAATGGTGGTCATGCCGTCTCATTATGAATCCTTCGGGATGGTTGCGCTGGAAGCCATGGCCTGCGGCACCCCGGTTGTGGCTTCGCAGGTTGGCGGCCTGGCATTCCTGGTAAAGGATGGAGAAACCGGTTTTGTGGTTCCAGACGGGGATGCCAAAGCGCTGGCAGACTGCCTGTTTCGTTTAATGATTGATGAAGACCTGAGAAAAACCATGGGCGAAAAAGCGGCCGTTCACGCCCGCAGCTATCACTGGGGAGAAATCGCCCGCCAGATACAAATGGTCTACGCAGAGGTACTGGATAGATCGGCTAAATGAACGGGAATTGAAGAAAGATCAATATCAAAAGACAGCAAAACCACAACCACGCTGAGTATCTCATTCTTTGTGTTCGCGTCCGGCTGCTTAATAAGATCCAAACAGCTAGAAGAAAACCCGCGATTCCGGCTGAAATGCTCAAGCCTCCTGTCAGGTAAGGAAACCACTTCAGGTGATGAAAGAACTGGTTGAGAATATTAAAACCAACCAGCGCAGACCAGTTTGCCAGAAGGACAATGCTGAAATATTTCATTCCCACCGGGTAAATTCGCCGCCAGAGGATAAACGTGATGATGCTGACCATTAACAGGACCAGCAAACCGTTTCTGCCCGCCAGGGCGCTGGGTCCCAGCATCTCAACCGAGGATAACACCAGCCAGGCGAATAACCCGGCCAGCATGCCGTCCCAGATGCGCACATGCTCGGCCCGTTTGTTAAGTAAGGACTGTTCCAGCAAAAACATGGAAAACGACAGCAGGATGACCAGAAATAAAAGCATCCCCAGCGAACCTAAAAATCTGGTCACAGCCAGACCGGCCAGCCGGGTAACAAAGGATACCAGCAGTAAGATAACCGCCGGCATCAAACCGTCCAACAATTTACTTTTCCACTCCGTTTGAAAGTGCTTCAATGTTGTCCTCTTTTACCGTCAGGGTGTGAAAATCCAGGTTTCAGCTGGTCGCCCCGCTGGATGGCGGTTTTACCAAATTTTTCGCGAACTTCGTCCACTGCCGTGAGCAGGCGTCTTTCTTTTTCATCCATCGAGTCCCACAGCGGGAGCTGCCTGAACGGCGTCTGCAGCCCGGAAACCCCCACACCGATTAAACGCACGGGCCGCCCCGGCGCCCAGATTGAATCAAACAGACCGCAGGCAGTTGAAAAAATGACCCCATCCTGACAGGTGGCCTGCGCCAGTGTCACCTGGCGGGTATGGGTGCTGAAATCCGGCCAGCGGATTTTGATTCGGACAGTGGAACCTTCCAAACTGTTCGACCTCAGACGAAACGCGACCTGCGCGGAGAGATCATGCAGCGTCTGAATTAATCGCTCCCTGTCCGCCAGGTCGCGCTCAAAGGTAATTTCCTGGCTGATGGATTTTACCGCATGCTCCACCATCACGGGCGAGTCATCATGCCCGGCGGCTGACTGCTTCATCATCCGGCCAAATTTTCCAAACTGACTGATCAGAAATTCCTCATCCGCGGCCGCCAGTTGAGAAGCGGTCTTGATGCCCAGTTCAGCGAGACGGTTTGCGGTTTTATCCCCAATTCCCCAGATGGTTTTAACCGGCAGCGGGGCTAAAAACTCAGCCTCTTTCCCGGGGGGAACGATCAAAATTGCCCGTGGCGGTCCGTTGCCAGCGGATCGGCTTTTTCCGACGTCATTGGCAATTTTGGCGACCAGTTTATTTACCGCGCCCCCCAGCGAACAGGGAAGGCCTGTTTTCTGTTGAACTTCCGTCTGGATTTTTTTTGCCAGCGTCTCCAAATCTTCCGGGAGATCGGAAAGATCCAGAAACGCTTCATCCACAGACACCTGCTCAAGGATTGGCGTCCAGTTGCGTAAAATGGCCATGACCGCGTCCGAGCGCTTTCCGTATTCATGATGTCTGGCGGGAACGACGATCAAAGCGGGTAAGAGGCGCAATGCCTGGCTCATTGGCATGGCAGATCGTATCCCGGCTTTCCGGGCAGGATAAGAACAGGAAGCGACCACACCGCGCTGATCCGGCCGACCTCCAACCGCGAAGGCTTTGCCCCGCAGGGCGGGGTTCATCTGCTCTTCGACCGAGCAGAAAAAAGCATCCAGGTCAATATGCAGGATCTTGCGAACTGCCAATTGGGTGCTCCCGGTATCAAACGTTCACGCTTCGGCCATCGCTGCTTTCAATCCAGAGATAAATTCAATCGGCGTGGGGTCAACCCCGTAAATCATCGCCAGGTAATAAGCCAGATAATCACCCAGCTGGATCATTGTCCAGAGCTGCTGCATCGGCGTATCGCCTTTCGCCTGAAACACATCCGTCCCAATTCCTTCCACCATGAAAATCTCGCGGGTCAGGCTGGAGCGCAGAAGGTTGCGGGGATGATTTGCCGCCGCTTCCAAAAATAGCGCTGTCATGTGATCAAGCTGGCTGCGCGGAAAAGCCAGGCCAGCCAGGGAATTGTGATCGGCTTCCGGCAGACTTTCTGCCTGAGCCCAGGCTTTGGCAATTTCAGAAATCTGCCCTTTCCAGCGCCGCGCGACTGGGGCCATCAACCCGGAACCAAAAACCACCACCCAGCGGTCAACCAGCTGGCCGGCAGCCCGCTTGGCCGGATTGTCTTTCACCGGCGCTTCAACCCGCAACGCTGACTCCTGGCTTCGCATTGCCGCCGCGGCGCCTTCCAGCGCTTCCCGCTGATCGGGAATTAATCCATAGCGGTGCAGCACGCCCAGTAAAATGCCAAATGAGTAACCCACAGCCGCCCGAGGCTGCCCGCGATGTTCAAACTGGATTACCGGAATACCGGCTGCCTGACTGAGGCGCATCAGCTCCCCGCCGGTGCAAACGGAAAGAACCGCGCAGCCGCGCTCCTGAGCCTGAGAAACAACGGAAAGAGTTTCTTCGGTATTTCCTGAATGCGAAGAGGCGATTACCAGGGTATTGACCGGGTTGACCCAGGCGGGCAAGGTGTAATCGCGCTGGACAGAGACCGGCACAGGACAAAATGGTTCGACATAAGCCGCCAGCAGATCGGCTCCGATGGCGGAACCGCCCATTCCCGCGACCAGAATTTGCTGGAAATTCCTCCATTCCGGCAAGGCCGCATTCATCGCCAAATCCCAGGCGGCCGTCAGTTGAGCGGGCAGGGCGCGAATATGGCCGATCATGTCCTGAGAGTCCAGAGCGGTGAGTTCATCCGGGCGGTCTAAACGTGAACAATCAATCATAAAATCCTACCTGATTTGGGAATATAAAGGATTGCCGGGCAGGGAAAAAACCCGCCCGGTTGATTTTAACCCATCCTGAAAAATCCACCGATTAATTTTTTGGCTTTTTTTCCAGCGCTTTGGCCAGATTCTCCGCCTGTTTAAATTCAATCAATGTATTCACATTGGAAAAAGCCAGACCGTACGGATCTGCTTCTAAAAGTTCGTCATAGGTCATACAGTAAAGGTGGAAATTGGCCACCACGCTGGATAATTTGCGTTCTCCGGAATCGAGAGCGCGCAATAACTGCGGCAGACAGGCATCACGGCGGTAAACCGCGTGCAGCGGTTCGAGTTCATCCTTCCAGCAGGGAACCGCAGCGTCGTACTCTTCGCGTTTGAGGATATTTTCCTCCGCGCGGATCAGCGCCAGAGACGCGAAAGGCATATCGCAGGCGACAACTGCCACCAGCGGGCTGCTGGCAGCCTTTAACGCGGTATATAACCCGCCTAAAGCCCCCTTCCCGGGCAGATCATCGATGACCAGTTTTACCCCGAGAAAATCAAAATCTTGCGGAACATTGGTGGTAATGATGATTTCATCCGCCGCCGGCTTTAATCGATTGAGCACGCGTTCAATCAGCGGCTGACCGCAAAACGGCATCAGCGCTTTATTTTGCCCCATTCGGGTGGATAATCCGCCTGCTTGCAGTACCAATGTGAGCATATTTCGATATAATTATACTTAGTTCGTCCGTTTTATCCAACATCTGTTCCCACCCACCAAAAAAGCCTTCCTATTCAAGAGCCTTGCCACGAATGGAGCTGAACAATGGATGATCTGGATCTATCTCCGCTGAAAGACCGGCTGCGGCTGCTTCAACCAAAAGGTAGAAGCGGACTGCTGCCCGCTTTGCACACTGCTCAAGACCTGTATGGGTATATTCCAGAATTTGCCGCCGAAGAAATCGCGCGGACCCTGCGCGTTCCGCTGGCGGATGTTTACGGAGTCATTGATTTTTACGCCCTGTTCTTAAAACAGCCCGCCGCCCGGACGGTGATCCACGTCTGTGCTGACCCGGCCTGCGCCATGGCGGGCGCGGACGGGGTGATGAAACGCTTCTCTCAGAGTGTGGCTTCCAAAAATACAGCGGAAGGCAGCCTGCCGGAACTGGTTGTCGAACGCGCGCCCTGCCTCGGGCTGTGCGAACACGCTCCTGCCGTCCTGGTTCAAGGCCGCGGGGCGACCGCCAGTTCTGCGCAAAGTTATCAGGACCTGGTCAAAGGCAAACCGGAACACCCCCGGTCGGTGATTGGCCGCTCTATCAACCTGCTCACGGCCAACTGCGGGAAGGGTCGGCCCACCACACTGGAAGAGTACCGCCAGAGCGGGGGGTACCAGGCGCTGGAAAAAGCCCTCAGCATGCGGCCGGGAGAAATCATCACCATGGTCAAAGCCTCCGGTCTGGTTGGACGCGGCGGCGCCGCTTTTCCCACCGGGATGAAATGGGAAGCCGCCGCCAACGCGCCAGGGGAAATCCGCTATCTTGTCTGCAACGCAGACGAAGCGGAACCAGGGACATTTAAGGACCGTGTGATGATGGAGGAAGATCCGCACCGTCTGCTGGAGGGGATGATCATTGCCGCCTACGCCGTGGGCGCACAAAAAGCCTATCTTTACATCCGCGGAGAATACCTCTACCCCTATGAAGTCATGAGCCGGGCAATCGATGAAGCCGCCGCCGCAGGATGGATTGGCGAGACGATTCACGGCAGCGATTTTCGTTTTGAGATAGAAATTCGCCGCGGGGCAGGTGCCTATATTTGTGGAGAGGAAACGGCGTTATTTGAATCCATCGAAGGCAAGCGCGGCTTTCCGCGGCTTAAACCGCCCTTCCCGACCACCGCGGGGCTGTTTGGCAGGCCAACAGTAATCAACAACGTAGAAACGCTGTGTAATGTGCCGCTGATCTTAAATTTAGGCGCGGAAGAATACCGGAAAATCGGCACAGAAAAATCCCCTGGACCCAAGTTGTTCTGCCTTTCGGGTGATGTGGCAAGGCCGGGGCTGTATGAAGTGCCGTTTGGAATACCGCTGCGGGTGCTGCTTGAAGAATTGGCGGGCGGTGTTCGCGGCCAGCGCCCGCTTCAGGCTATCCTGTTTGGCGGCGCTGCCGGGGTTTTCACAACGGAAAAAGACCTGGATGTTCGCTTATCCTTTGAGGATCTGCGCGCCGTCGGGCTGCCGCTTGGTTCGGGGGTCATTACGGTGTTTGACGATACCCGCGATATGCGCGACATCTGCTACCGCCTGGCGCGATTTTTCGCTGAAGAATCCTGCGGCAAATGTTACCCCTGCCAGATCGGCACTCAGCGCCAGGAAGAAATCCTCCACCGAATCAACCGCAGCCAGCCCCAAAGTGAAGACTGGGATCGGCTTCAGGACATTGGTTGGACAATGAGCGACGCTTCCATCTGCGGGTTGGGCCAGACCGCAGCTTCAGCCGTCCTCAGCGCGATGCGGCTCTGGCCGCATTTATTCAAGCCATCGGTTTAACAGGTACAGGAGCGCCGGTATGCCAGAAGACATCCATCTAAAAATCAACGGCCAGGCTGTGTCCGCGCCAGCGGGCAGCACCATTCTGAAGGCGGCGAGCAGCGTCGGCGTTGAAATTCCGACCATTTGCTATCACGATTATTGCACATCGAACGGGCTGTGCCGGATTTGCGTGGTGGAAGTCAGCGGCGCGCGAACGCTAACCCCCGCCTGTGTGGCAAAAGTTAACGAGGGGATGGAGATTCAAACCGACAGCCCGCGCGTCCGCCGCGCGCGCAAAACCATCCTGGAAATGCTCGCCGCCAGCGTTGACCTGAGCGACGCCCCGGACATACAGGCCATGCTGGTTGAATACCAGGCGCAACCTGACCGATATCCGGATGCTCAAACCCGCAGCCCCGAAGTCATCCAGGATAACCCAATGTATATTCGAGACTATGCGAAATGCATTCTCTGCTGGCGGTGCGTGCAGGTGTGCGCCGAAGACGCTCAGTTTACCTACGCCATCAATTTTTCCGGCCGCGGCTATCGCACCCAGATTGGCACATTTTTCAACCGGCCGATCCCGGAAACCACCTGTGTTTTCTGCGGTCAGTGTATTGGCGTATGCCCGACCGGGGCATTGAAACCGAAAAAACAATGGCTGATGGAACAGGGGCAAACGACAGATGAGATCATGCGCCTGACCCGCAGCCAAAGGCGGGCAAAAACCAAAAAAACCACCCAACCCGCCCCCGAAGGAGGTGCGGCATGAAAGAAGACCGCCTGGTAAAAACGACCTGTCCATTCTGCGGGGTTGGCTGCACCCTGGAATTACATCTGAAGGACGATTTTATTTACCGTGTGACCTCTCCGTTTGATTCGGTCGTGAATCACGGAAATCTGTGCGTAAAAGGCCGCTTTGGGTATGATTTTCTTTATTCACCGAACCGGGTGACCACTCCCCTGATCCGCAAAGTTCCCCAGAAACCTGGCGCAAGGACGCAAGCGTTCGATCTTTCAGAATGGCGCGAGGTGAGCTGGGACGAAGCCCTGGATACAGCGGCAGACCGTATGGTGGAAATTTACCGCCGGGACGGTCCGCGCGCAATGGCGGCTTACTCCTGCGCCAAAGCGACCAACGAAGACAACTATCTGCTGCAAAAATTAATCCGCGCGCTGTTTCGCACCAACAATATTGATCACTGCACGCGCTTATGCCACGCGGCGAGCGTGGTCGCCCTGCAGATGGCGGTAGGCTCCTCAGCGATGAGCAACACGGCTGCGGAAGTGATCCAAAATGATGTCTTTATTGTTACCGGGTCTAATGTCAGCGAAAATCACCCGATTATCGCCCTTCAGATGAAGGCGGCGGTGGAAAAGTACGGCGCAAAGTTAATCGTGGTCGATCCCCGCCGAATTGAGATGGTAAATTACGCTGCGCTCTGGCTGGCGCAGAAACCCGGCACCGATGTGCCTGTTTTTGCGGCGATGGCGCATGTGATCCTCAAAGAAGGGCTGGCCAACCGGGAATTTATCGCCAGCCGCACAGAGAATTTCGACGCCTTTGCCGAATCGATGGAAAAGTTTACGCCAGCGGTGGCAGAGAGCATTTCTGGAGTACCGCAGGAGTTGATCATCCAGGCAGCGCGGATGTACGGGAGCGCGAAGAACGCGGCGATCTACTGGGCGCTGGGGATCCCCGAACATACGCACGGCACCGCTAACGCGCTCAGTCTGATCAACCTTGCCTTGCTGACCGGGAACATCGGGCGAGTCGGCACCGGTCTTAACCCGCTGCGCGGGCAAAATAACGTGCAGGGCGCGTCTGATTCCGGCGCGATGCCCTGGCACTATCCCGGTTATCAGCGGGTAGACGACCTCGCGGCTGCAGAAAAATTTGAAGCCGCGTGGAAGATCGAACCGGGCGGTCTGGATCGAAACCTGGGGCTGACGACCACCGAAATCATGGCGGCGGTTCAACCCGGCGGGGTTCGGTGCCTGTATATCATGGGCGAAAACCCGATGATGTCGGAACCGAATCTGAACCACACCCGCCACCAGATGGAACAGATCGAATTCCTGGTCGCACAGGACCTGTTTATCAATGAGTCAGGCGCGTTCGCGGATGTATTTCTCCCGGCGACCAGCTGGGCTGAAAAAGACGGCACGTTTACCAACACCGACCGGAGGGTCCAGCGAGTCCTGCAGGCGATTCCGCCGCGGGGAAATTCCCGCCCGGACTGGCGGATTCTGTGCGACCTGGCATTGCGAATTGAAAAACGGCTGGGCAGGCAGGTCAGCGCGGGCTGGAACTATCAACACCCGGCTGAAATTCTGGAGGAAATGAGCCGGCTGGTGCCGGACTACGCGGGCATCCGCTATGAACGCATCGAAAAGGAAGGCCTGCAAACCCCGGTGCCAGACCTGACCCATCCCGGAACACCATTCCTGTTCAGCGAACGTTTTCCGCGCGGAAAGGGCAAATTTCATCCGCTGGATTATGTTCCCTCGGCTGAGATGCCGGATGATGATTTTCCCCTGATCCTGACCACCGGCAGAGTCCTGGAACACTGGCACGGCGGTTCTCTGACGCGCAATTCCTGGATGGATGATCTTTACCCGGAAGCGCTGGTGGAGATCAACCCCGCGGACGCAGCCCGATTAAAGATTGAATCGGGTCAACCAGTCCGGGTAACCTCGCGGCGCGGTTCGATCGTGCTGCGGGCCAATGTGACCCCCAAGGCTGTGAGCGGAGTGGTGTTCATCCCCTTCCATTTCCGGGAAGCGGCTGCCAATCTGTTAACAAATGACGCGGTGGATCCGGTTGCCAAAATTCCGGAATATAAAGTCTCCGCGGTGCGAATAACCCCCGCCAGAGAAGAAGAACTGGCGACACCAGAAGCCCGGCAGAAACGAGGCCGCTATTGATAAAAACCAAAAGCCCCCGCAACGCCGGGGGCTTTGTGATGCACTGGAGCGATTAACCCAATTTTTTGACCAGATCCAGGAATTCTTTCCATTCCTCCTGGAAGAAATGCAGGGTGATGTTATTTAACTCGAGGTGGAAGGTGGTTTCACCATCCGGTTCATCCGCTTTCCAGGCCATGTAATTTTCGGTTTCGGCCAGGGTCGTCGTCTTTGGTTCCATCGTATCGTTCATAATCCCTCCGCTTGAGTAAGTTCGGCGCCGGTGGAACAATGACCGGCAAATTTACGGCGCTTACGGGCAGGCGCCGGGTTGAATGGAGTTGAAAATTCCGCCAGCCAGGGCGCACCAGGAGTTGGTGGCATCGATGATGATCAGCGGCAGGATACAAAGGACAAAAATCGCGGCAACGACGATGATCACAATCAACGCCCACCTGGGCAGGCCCTTGCGGGGCGGCGCGAAACCCATTGGCGGGGGTGGCATCGGCACCTGGCCCGCATAACCGGCGGGAGGAGGCGGCGGCACCGGAGCGGCAGCCTGAGGCGGGAACGGTTGAACCGGCCGCGGCTGGGCTGGCGCCGCCGGGCGAGGCTGGGCTGGTGCTACCGGCCGGGCCGGGGTTGACACCAAGGTCGCCTCTGGATCCGCGCCCAGAGTCTCGAAACTGAAGGAGATATGCTCACCAATGGAAATTAATTCACCGTTTCGAAGGATGGTCGGGCTGACAACCCGCTGCCCGTTGATAAAAGTTCCGTTGGTCGAACCAAGGTCTTCAAGAATATAAGAATCGCCCTGAGCAAAAAACCGCATGTGGCGGCGGGATACTTCCGAATCATTGATCACAATATCGCAGGTCAAATCGCGTCCGAGGAAAACTTCCGGTTTATCAAGGCGGTATTCCTTGCCCGGGTTTGGACCTGTCTGCATGACAATGCGAACAATTGATGCCATAAATTCCTCCTGGAGGTTCAAGCGTGCTTATAGTGTAGCAATGACCCCTGCAATTGTCAACAAATCAGACCTCGCCTAAAAGCCCAGGCATTTTTCTTTCAAGGAAATGAAATTTCCCCCGCCGATGACCAGATGATCCAGCACTTCGATATCCAGCAGTTTCCCAGCCTGCACCGCAGCCCGGGTCAACGCGATGTCTTCCGGTGAAGGACTGGGGTCGCCGCTGGGGTGATTATGCGCCAGGATGATCGATGTAAGGTTGCGGTGAATCGCTGCCCGGAACAATTCACCCACACGCACGGATGACGAATTGACCGATCCGACGTATAACCTTTCGATCCCTACCAGCCGGTTTCGAGTATCCAGCAGCAAAATCCAGAGGTGTTCTTTATCCAGCCCGGACATCTCAAAGCGAATTTCCCGCGCAGCGTCCTCAGGCGAGGAGATGATCGGTTTTACCTCGCGGGCTGTCTTACTGATGCGGTTGCCAATCTCAACCGCCGCCAGGATTTGAGCGGCCTTCGCGGTTCCAACCCCACGCTGACGGCTCAGCACAGAAAATGGGGTGCGCTGAAGCCCGTGAAAACCGCCAAATTGATCAATCAAACGTTCAGCCAGCGCTACCGCGTTCTCACCCTGTACGCCCACCCGCAGCAGAATGGCCAGCAGTTCAGAATCTTTAAGCACACCCGGCCCAAAAGTCTCTAACCGTTCGCGCGGGCGCTCACTGGGCGGCAGCTGGGTGATGGTGTAACCTGATTTCACTTCTGTTTGCATCTTGCCTCTTCTATCATGATTACTATACATCAAACCAATCCGGGCACCAAATCAATTGGCTGCCGAGATGGTTGCCAGTCATCCATGCTATAATGGCGCTTGGAGGATGCCATGCCAGTCGAACCCACCCTGTTGAGCAGTTTTTTGCTGATTGGCACCGGTTTTGGTGCCGCATTTTTAGCGGCACTCTGGCTCAGCCTGATTATCTGGACCTACCGGGATATCCGCAGCCGCACCCGCTACCGCCTGGCGCGGATATTATCTATTCTGGTGGTGGCGGTTCTTTTTCTGCCCGGCATCTTGATCTACATCATTTTGCGCCCGCCCCGAACATTGGACGAAGAATTTCAAAAAACCCTGGAAGAAGAAGCGCTGCTGCAAACAATTGATGAAATGGCAAGCTGCCCGGGCTGCAGCCGGAAAATAAAAGAGGATTGGATTGCCTGCCCGGACTGCCACACTTTATTACGCAAACAATGCCACCAGTGCAACCGCCTGATGGAATTATCCTGGAAACTTTGCCCTTATTGCGCCGCTCCGGTTCCCGGGGCGGAAAGTAAACCCGATCTTGAACAAGCGCTCGAAACACCATACGATTTTTCCACGAGCCGTCCGTTTATTGATGGAACAACTGAACCTACTGAAAGCAGTGAAACCCCAGATGCAGCCTTATGACCGCACTGACCCGCATCGAACCCATTGATTACCTGCTGATTGGACACATTACCAAAGACCTGGTTCCGGGCGGTTACACGACCGGCGGGACCGTGTCTTACGCCTCCAGGACTGCGCTGGCGCTGGGCTTGCGGGTCGGACTGGTTACCTCCTGCGAAACCGGCTGGCTGCCGGAGGAGCTGGGAGGGGTTCAAATCGCCGCGTTTCCAGCTGAATTCACGACCACTTTTGAGAATATCACAACTCCTGAAGGACGGATTCAATACCTCCATCATCGAGCGGAATGCCTGAACCTTTCGATGATTCCTGAGAGCTGGCGAACGGCACCGATCGTGCATTTCGCGCCTGTCGCTCAGGAAATTGATTACACCCTGGTCAGCGCCTTCCCGCAAGCCCTGGTCGGGATGACCCCGCAGGGATGGATGCGCGAATGGGATGAAAAGGGTCTGGTGCGGTTCAACGAATGGCCGGAATATCAACTGGTGATGTCTCACGCTTCTGCGGTGGTTCTGTCGATCGAAGATCTTCGCGGAAGTGAAGATTTGATTGAAGAATACCTCAGCGCAGTCCGCATTCTGGTGGTTACCGAAGGAAAACAGGGCGCCAGATTATACTGGAACGGGGATGTCCGCTATTTTAAACCACCTGAGGTGGAGGAAGTTGACCCGGTGGGCGCGGGCGATATATTCGCAACCGTGTTTTTCTGGCGGCTGTATCAGACCCGTGATCCCTGGGAAGCCGCCCGTCTGGCGACCCTGATTGCGGCGAATTCGGTCTCGCGCCGCGGCCTGCTGGGGGCGCCGACAGAAAGTGAGGTAAAATCATTTTTGCTGGAAATACTTCCTGGACGGTAGGTTATGGCGAAAATATACACCTTTGCGAATCAAAAAGGCGGGGTTGGAAAAACCACAAGCACCATTAACCTGGGCGCTTACCTTGGCTATTTCGGCCAGCGCGTCCTGATTATTGATCTTGACCCTCAAAGCAATGCCACCTCCTCTCTGATTGGCGACCGGTCCAGCATTCAGAAAACCACCTACGAAGTGTTGATTGGCCTGGCTCCGATCGCGGCGCAAATTCTCCACAGTCCGGAACGGAAAATATCCTTGCTTCCGGCGTCGCCCGCCCTGGCTGGCGCGGAAGTGGAATTGCTGGAACTGCCCAACCGCGCGATGAGGTTGAAAGATGCGCTGCAGGCCGTGGAAGACCGCTATGATTACATATTAATAGACTGCCCTCCTTCATTAAACATATTAACAATTAACGGACTTGTGGCAGCCAAAGACGGGGTGATTATCCCGGTGCAATGCGAATACCTGGCGCTTGAGGGTCTGGGACAGCTGGTTCAGACCATTCAAAAGGTGAAATCTTCTTTATTCCCCGGCTTAAAAATTCGCGGGGTGGTGCTGACCATGTATATGGGCCGCACCAAGCTGGCGGACGGTGTGGTTGAGAATGTGAAAAAATTTTTCCCGAATCAGGTGTTTCAATCCATTATTCCGCGGTCTATCCGGCTGGCTGAGGCGCCTTCATACTTTAAACCCATCTCCCTTTATGCCCCTGAATCAGTCGCCGCAAAAGCGTATGAAAGCCTGGCGCGCGAAATTCTCGACCAGGACGGCGTCCACATTCCCCAATTATCTTACGAGTAAAGGAGGGGGCTCATGTCACCCAAAGGCGGATTAGGCAGAGGCCTGGAAGCCCTGATTCCCGGGGCGAACGCTACCGGCCCGCTGGACGGCGGTCCGGTCAGCATTTCGGTCGGAGAGATTACCCCCAACCCGCTTCAGCCGCGTATGCGCATGAACCCGGCGGAACTGGAAGAACTCGCCGCTTCGATCCGCGAACACGGCATTATTCAACCGTTGATTGTTACCCAGAATGAAGCCGGAAAATATGAACTGATCGCCGGCGAACGCCGCTGGCGGGCAGCGCAAATGGCCGGATTACAGGCGGTCCCGGTCATTATACGCCAGGCAACCAGCCAGCAGCGTCTGGAGCTGGCGCTGATAGAAAACGTCCAGCGCGCTGACCTGACACCGCTAGAAACCGCGGAGGCTTACCGCCAGCTGGCTGAAGATTTTTCCCTCTCCCATGAAGAGATCGCCCGCCAGGTAGGAAAAAGCCGCGTCGCGGTTACCAACACGCTGCGGCTGCTTAAACTGCCGCAGTCTATTCAAACCGCCCTGGCAGAAGGAGAAATCACAGAAGGCCACGCGCGGGCATTGCTGGGACTCTCATCCGCTCAGGCGCAGCTTGCTGCCTTGCAGACGATCTTAAAAAATAACCTGAATGTGCGCCAGACGGAAGAGCTGGTGCGCAGACTCGCCGGCGAGAAAAAGCCGCCGCTCACAAAACCCGCTCCAGAGCCTGAGGTCGTCGCCCTGGAAAATCGCCTGCGCGAGCGGCTGGGCACAAAGGTATCGCTGACTCGCACAAAAAGCGGCGGGACCGTCGTGATTCATTATTACTCGGATGAGGAACTGAATCACCTGCTGGATGTTCTGCTGGAGGATTAAGCCATGCTTGTCCTCTATCACGGCAACATCTACACGCAATTCAAGCCGCTGTCAAAGGTCAGCGCGCTCGCCATTCACGATGGAAAAATTTTTGCCGCCGGGAGTGAAGCTGATTTGCTTCCCCTGGCGCGGCAGGCGCAGGATAAATTTGACCTCAACGGGATGACGGTCTGGCCGGGGTTAATTGACGCGCACCTGCACCTTGAACATTATGCCCGCGCCCTGCAAATGGTCGATTGCGAAACATCCACCAAAGCAGAATGCCTGGCGCGCGTGGCGGAAAAAGCCCGCAGCCTCCCCAAAGGCGCCTGGATCCTGGGACACGGATGGAACGAGAATGTCTGGCCTGAAGGATTTGGCAGCGCCGCCGATCTGGATGCGATATCCAGCCAGCATCCCATCTATCTCACCGCCAAATCGCTGCACGCGGCCTGGGCCAATACCCTTGCCATGCAGTTGGCCGGTATCCAGCCGGACAGTCCCGATCCTGAAGGCGGCGAGTTTCAGCGCGATAAAAACGGAAACCTGACCGGGGTCCTGCTGGAAAGCGCCATGGAAGTCGTCGGTTCAGCCCGTCCCCCACTGACCACCCGCGAACTGACCGTTCTGCTCGAGCAGGCTTTTCCCAGCCTGTGGCAGCAAGGTATCACCGGGGTTCACGATTTTGACCAGCGTTCCTGTTTTATCGCCTTGCAGGAGCTGCGCCTGGCAGGCAGGTTAAAATTGCGCGTCAACAAGAGCATTCCGGTCGAATTGCTGGATGCCGCGGCTGAAGCGGGATTGCGCAGCGGATTCGGGGATGATTATCTCTGGATTGGATCTACCAAGCTGTTTGCCGACGGCGCCCTCGGACCGCAGACCGCGGCGATGTTAAAACCCTATGAAGGATCTGCTTCCACCGGCACGTTACTGCTGGACCGCGAACAGGTATTTGAAATAGGACAGAGAGCCGCCTGCGCGGGTGTTGGATTAGCCATCCACGCCATCGGCGACCGCGCCAATCACGAAGTTCTCGCCGGTCTGGAACAGCTGCGCGCTTTTGAAACCGAGCGTAACCTCCCCCACCGGCGGCACCGCATCGAACATGTGCAGATTCTCCATCCCCAGGACACATCCGCGCTGGCCAGATTAAATGTGATCGCATCGGTTCAGCCGATTCACGCCACCTCGGATATGGAAATCGCGGACCGCCACTGGGGCGAGCGCTCCGCAGGAGCGTACGCCTTCCGCACTCTGCTCACCAGCGGAACAGCGATGGCTTTTGGTTCAGATGCGCCCGTCGAATCACCCAATCCGTTCTGGGGACTGCACGCGGCGGTTACCCGCCGGCGGCACGACGGGGCTCCCGGCGAATCAGGCTGGTACCCCGAGCAACGCCTGGAATTAAGCGAAGCCGTCAGGGCTTATACCTGCGGAGCCGCTTACGCGGCCGGAAAAGAATCCATCCAGGGCCGCCTGATGCCCGGTTATCTGGCTGATCTGATTTTGCTTGATCAAGACCCCTTTACCCTCGATCCGCAAGAACTTTACAGAATTAAACCCCGCGCAACAATGGTTGGCGGAGAATGGGTGTACCAATCTTAAGGCAGGCCTGAATGCCCGACCAACTCAACCTGACCCCGGAAATGCTGGTCCCCCGTTTGGGAGATTATCTGGTTGAACGTCAGATTATCAAAGCGGCCGACCTGGTCTACGCGCTGGAATATCAAAAAAGTCTGCCTGCCGATCACCCGCGCCGCCTGCTGGGGCAGATCCTGGTAGACCTGGGATTTATTTCCCAGAAAAGGTTGGACGAAGCCATAACCGAACAGGTCATCCAGCTGCGAAACGCCCTCGAACAGGCCAATGCCCAGCTTGAACAGCGCGTGCAACAAAGAACGGCCGAGTTGAAAGAAGCGCTGGCAAAATTAAACGAATTAAATCAGCTGAAGACCAACTTTGTTTCCAATATTTCTCACGAACTTCGCACGCCCATGACCCATATCAAAGGGTATCTGGAACTGCTTCGCAATCAGGATCTGGGTGAGCTAACCCAGGAACAGCGCACAGCGTTGAACACGATGCAAAAATCTTCTGACCGCCTCGAACAGCTGATTGAAGACCTGATCCTATTCTCAATGAGCGAGCGAGATCAGATAATGCTGCGGCTGCAGCCGACCAATCTCCTGGATCTCTGCCGGACAGTGGTTTACCGCAATCAGGCGCGCGCCAGCGAAAAATCTCTCTTACTGCTGACCGATTTTCCTGAAAAGGCCCCCGCGGTCAGCGCGGACCCTCAGAAAATTGACTGGGTAATCAACCAGCTCATTGATAACGCAATAAAGTTCACCTCCGCGCCGGGTAAAGTCACTGTCCATTGTTTTCATGACGAACCCTATATGATCGTGCGCGTCGAAGATACCGGTATCGGCATTCCTGAAAATAAACTTGGCGAGATCTTTGAGGCTTTTCATCAACTGGACGGTTCATCCACCCGAAAATTTGGGGGGACAGGGCTCGGATTGAACCTGTGCCAAAAAATCGTCGAAGCGCACGGGTCACACATCGTGGTACATTCTCAGATTGGCAAAGGCAGCGTTTTTGAATTTCGCTTAAAGATAGAAGAATAAGGCTTTAAGCTATAATCATTCTATGGACACCGCTTATTCACCCAGACCGGTTGATACAGCGTTGTTGACCACGCTTACCCGCATGGTTGTGCAGGGGCGAAATTTCAAGCGCACCCTGGACGACATTTCCCGCCAAATTCGCCCAGCATTTATTTTTGACAACCTGGTGATATATCTCTTCGACCCGGCTGGCAGCAATCTGGAGGTGGCGTATGCCCGGGCAACCGGCAGGGGGAAGAAAGCCGAAGCCGATGTGTCCTGGGGAGAGACCCTGGCAACGCAGATCGCCCGCCAGCACCGACTGATCCTCGAAATCCCCGAACAGCCAGCCGGCAGCGACCGCTTGAGAGAGCCTTATAAACTGGGCCTGCCCCTGACCGGCCAGCGGCAAGCCCTGGGAAGCATCATCTTTATTCGCTTTGGCGGTCCGCCGTTTACAGAAGATGAGATTAAATTCGCCGAGTTCATCGCGGATCTGATCGTCGTCCTGGCGGAAAGGCGGCAGGCAGAGCATCTCTCCCGGCTGTATCAAGATCAAAGTCAGGCGTACGAACTGCAGGACAATTTTATTTCCACGATCTCGCATGAACTGCGCAGTCCGCTGGGCTTCATCAAAGGGTACACCACCACCCTGCTGCGGACCGATAAATCCTGGGATATCGCGACCCAGCAAGAATTTTTGCGGATTATTGACCGGGAAACCGATCACCTGCAGGGGTTGATTGAGAATATGCTCGACTCCGCCAGGCTGCAAAGCAGACAGCTTAAAATGGAATTTCAAATTGTTCGCCCAGATGTGCTGGTAACCGACGCCATCGCCCGCGCTCAGACTCATCACCCCGACCTTGAAATCCATTTTGATGCCCCGAGGCAGCTAGAACCCGTAACTGGCGATCCGCGCCGGCTGGCTCAGGTATTTGAGAATCTGCTCAGCAACGCGGCAAAATATGCTCCCGGAAAACCGGTCAACATTCGGGTCATTCAGGATGAACAATTCACCACCATTGAAGTTCAGGATCACGGGCCTGGAATCGATCCGAAATACCTGCCCCATTTATTTGAGCGTTTCTTCCGAATTCCAGGCCAGGCGCCTAACGTTCACGGCTCGGGCCTGGGGTTGTTCATCTGCAAGCAAATTATCGACGCCCACCTGGGTGACATCTGGGCTGAATCAACCCCGGGTCAAGGCGCTGAATTTTTTATCCGTTTACCCCGGCACAGCAATCTAGAAGTCGAGGAGGATTTCGAATGACAAGAATTTTGGTGGTGGATGATGAACCGTTGTATACCCATTTGCTCAAGGTTAACCTAGAACCAGAAGGTTATGAAGTCATCACAGCTTCGAATGGCGCTGAGGCGGTAGAAATTGTCGCGGCCCGAAAACCCGACCTGGTCGTTCTGGATGTCATGATGCCGGTGCTGGACGGCATCACCGCCTGCGAGCGCATCCGCCAGTTCTCTTCTGTCCCAATTATCATGCTAACCGCCAAGGGAGAAGAGCAAGACCGTGTTCATGGCTTAAATGTCGGCGCGGATGATTACGTGGTGAAGCCGTTTTCAGCGACCGAACTGGTCGCGCGCGTTCACGCTGTCTTGCGGCGGGCGCGAACTACAGAAGAAGATACACAAAGCCGGTTTTTCTATCACAACAACCTGCGGATTGACTTTGCGCGCGCTGAAGTCTGGAAAGGCGATCACCAGATCTATCTCTCTGCGACCGAATACCGGCTGTTAATCCAGTTTGCCCATAACGTGGGGCAGGTTCTTTCCGCGGAAGATCTTCTAACAGCCGTCTGGGGGGCGCAATATAAAGACGACAAAGAAATATTGTGGGTCAGTATTGCCAGACTGCGTCAGAAACTGGAGGATAATCCCCACGAACCAATTCATATCGTTACCCGCTCCGGGCTCGGTTATCTGATGCCGCCCGGGGAGAAATGAGCCAGATATGGTTACCGAATTCGACTCCAAAGGAAAATTTTTCACCAATATCATCAGCAAACGCCCCGAAGCGGTAATTATCCAGACTGCCACGCATCGAATCTATGGAGCGGTTCATGTCCGGCCCGATGAACGCCTTCTGGATGAGTTAAACCGCGAAGGTTTGTTCCTGGCCATGACCGCTGTTCAGGTCCTTGACCTGCAGGGTCAGTTGGAATACGCCAGCGAATTTTTGGCAGTCAACAAACAGGAAATTATCTGGATCCTGCCTGAATCCGACCGGCTCCCGAAGGAAAGCCATGAGTGATTATCCCGCCAGCCCGAAATCAGCCGCCCCAGATCTGGCAAAATTAAAATCCTATCTGGTCGCTCAGATCATGCAGCAGCTGGGCAGCACTTTTGTGAAGGAAGAGGAACGCCAGCAGGCTGTGCGCCAGCATCTGGCGCAGGCTTATCAGTCTTTGAAAATCAATCTTCCCCCGACCCTGCGCGATCAACTGCTGCACGATATCCTGGATGATCTCCTCGGTTACGGGCCGATTCAATCCCTGCTGGAAGACGACAGCATCAACGAAATCATGGTCAATGGACCGCGGAGCGTCTACGTGGAGCGCGGCGGCAAGGTGATTAAAACCAACATCACCTTTGAAAATGATGAACAGGTCGTGCGCTTAATTGACCGTATCATTCTGCCCCTGGGAAGGCGCATCGACGCTGACAGCCCAACCGTGGATGCGCGCCTGCCGGATGGCTCGCGCGTCAACGCGGTGATCCCCCCGGTTTCGATTGACGGGCCGGCCATCACGATCCGCAAATTTCGAAAAGAGCACCTCACGATTGACCGGCTGATCGAGTTTGGCAGCCTGACGCGTTCGATGGCTGAGTTTATCCGCGCCTGTGTGGTGGCCAGATTCAATATCATCATTTCGGGCGGTACCGGCAGCGGCAAGACGACCCTGCTCAATGTGCTCTCGAGTTTTATCCCACCCGAAGAACGAATCATCACGATCGAAGACGCTGCCGAGCTGCGCTTGCAGCAGGAACATGTGCTGCGCCTGGAGACCAAACCGCCGGATATTGAAGGAAAACACGCCGTGACAATCCGCGACCTGGTGCGCAATTCGCTGCGGATGCGCCCGGAACGGATTGTAGTGGGCGAAGTCCGCGGGGGTGAAGCCCTGGACATGCTGCAGGCGATGAACACCGGCCACGATGGTTCGATGACCACCCTGCACGCCAACAGCCCGCGCGACACAATTTCGCGCCTGGAAACGATGTGCCTGATGGCGGGCATGGATCTGCCGATCAAAGTCGTGCGCGAACAGATCGCTTCCGCGATTGATTTAATCATCCAGCAGGCGCGCCTGCGCGACGGGACCCGCCGGGTGACCTCGGTCACCGAAGTGGTCGGAATGGAAGGCGACACGGTGGTGATGACGGAAATTTTCCGCTTTGAACAAACCGGCGTGTCAGAAGACGGCAAGGTCCTTGGAGAAATCAAACCAACCGGCATCCGCCCGTTATTTTCAGCGCGTCTTGAAGCCGCCGGTTTTAAACTTGGGCCAGAGATGTTTGGCGCGAGTATTGGGGAGATGCTCTCGCCGCAGCGCCGGCGCTAGCGGCCAGTCGGCATGCTATAATCTTAACATCCCGCGTTTAACCAAAGGGGTCCCATGAACAACATTGAGCAATTAGTCCAGATTCGCACGAAAAAACTGGCCGTGTTAATCCGAGATGCCCGCCTGACCCGGCAGCAATCGAAAGGCAGCTGTGCTGCCGCGATGGGGTTAAGCGAAGAACAATACGGCGAGGTCGAACAGGGCGTGCGTCCGGTGTCCCTGCCGCAAGTGGAAAGCCTGGCATATTTTCTCGATATTCCGCTAGAACATTTCTGGGGAAATGAGATCCGCTCAGAGCCGAATGAGAATGCCTACGCAGCGCGGGTGAAACTCCTGCTGCCGCTCCGCGACCGCATCATCGCCGCCGCGCTGAGATTGGCGCGCCAGGAGGCGAATATGACCGAAGCGCAGCTGGCAGAGATCATGGGGATCAGTGAGAACGTCCTGAACCGTTATGAAAGCGGCGACCAATCCATTCCCGTGCCAGAACTCGAGCTGGCCGCTGCCGCGTTAGGCAAACAGCTGGAGGACTTTTTTGACGTCAAAGGACCCATTGGCGCCTGGCGGACCGAGCAGGACCTGTTTCAACAATTTACCCAGCTTCCGCCAGAAATTCAAGAATTCGTGGTTAAAAGCGTGAACCTCCCTTATCTGCAGCTTGCGATGCGCTTATCATCGCTCAATGTCGAAAAATTACGTTTGGTCGCAGAAGGTCTGCTCGAAATCACCTACTGATGATGGAACGCTTCACTCCAGATCCTGCTCAATCCACGGCCCAGGGCCGGGATTATTTCCAAAAAAAACAATTTGACCTGGCGGCCGAATGTTTTCTGGCTGCCAGAACCGCTTATCAAAACGCGGGAGACGCTGCGGCATCCGCCGAGGCGGCCAACAATCTCGCGGTGTGCTACTTGCAAACCAACCACCCAGACCTGGCGCTTGAACTGATTAAGGACACGCCGGCCGTATTTAATGCCTGCGGAAACGCGCTCCTCGAAGGGCAGGCTTACGGCAACCTGGGGATGGTCTTTGAAGCGTTAAACAAACCGCAAGACGCGCTTGAAGCGTACCACCAGTCTGAAGAAATTTTGGCGAAAGCTGGAGACCGCGACTCGCGTTCCTATGTTCTTGGCAGAATTTCAGCCTTACAGATTCGCGCCGGCAAACAAATTCAAGCGCTGCAGTCGATGGAAGCCGCTCTGGAAAACCGGACGAATTTAACCGTGTCAGAAAAATTTCTAAAAAACTTGATCACAAAAGCCAGCCAGCTGCTCGCGGCAAATCATAAAGGCAGGCGCATCCCGTGCTCTTTACTGCACCACCACAAACCCGCCTGGCGAACCACGAAGATGAGCAGCGGCTAAAAGTTTTTTTAGACCGGAGCTGGAACCAACATATCCATCTGGACTGGCGCGCGCCGGAATCCTGGGCGAAGAGCGGTAACTGCGCGGTTCTTGAAATTGAAGGCTGTTTGGCCGCAGTTCTGGCTATCCCAATCCTGCCGATCGAACCAGCCTGGATCCGCGTTTTTGCTGTAGACTACTCCCTCAGCCTGGCGAAAGCATGGAAAGCGCTTTTCCCCCTGTTAAGAGAGAATTTACAGAAAGCAGGAAGCCCACCCCTGTGCGCGGTGGCGTTGCGTTCATGGAGCATAGAGTATTTTCAACAGGCCCGGTTTATTCATATCCAGGATATTGTAACCTTTGAATTGAGCAGACCGGTGAGCCCGGGCCGACCGGTTCCGGGGCTGCGGATCCTCCCGATGAGCATTGAACACGTCGAAGCGGTCGCGGCCATTGATCAAGCTGCTTTTGAATCCATCTGGCGCAACAACTCCGAGAGCGTTCTGCAGGCATTCCTGCATTCAGCCTACGCAACCATTGCTGAATGCGACGGCCAAATCGTCGGTTTTCAGATCAGCACTGAAAATATCAGCAGCGGTCATCTGGCACGCCTGGCGGTATTACCGGGCTGCCAGCGCAGCGGGGTTGGAAGCGCACTGGTGCGCGACCTGGTTCAGCAGTTTTTTGTCCGGGGAAAGAAAGTCGTCACCGTGAACACGCAGTCAACCAATCAAACCTCTCAGAAGTTATATCAAAACCTGGGTTTTGAATTTACCGGTTCAAAGTACCCGGTTTTTATCCAAGAAACGTATTAGGAGGCAGCCATGGCAGACCGACTGGATATCTTCCAGGAATATCGACAGAGAATGAACAAACGAATAGAAGCCATCGACCACCTGGGGATCAAACGATTTTACAACCTGGACACAAACGCGTATAAAGACGGCGCCCTGAGCGGCAAAACCAAAGAACTGCTCGGACTGGTCGCCTCGATGGTGCTGCGCTGCAACGAGTGCATTGATTACCACATTCTCCAGTGCGTCGAAGCCGGCTACACCGATGAGGAATTATTCGACGCATTTAACGTCGCCCTCGTCGTCGGTGGTTCGATAGTGATCCCGCATTTCCGCCACGCCGTGGAGAGCGTGGATCTGATTCGCGCCAGATCAGCAGCACCGAAATAATGATTCGCATCCTTTACAGCCAACCGGGATTATGAGAAAATACGATAAATAAAGTCTTTAATCAGGAGACCTGAATGCCGCGCACCCCTCAAAAAAAGAAAAAAGCCTCCCCAAAAGCCAGCCCCGGCCAATGGATCATTCTTGGATCAATTGCCCTGGTGGTTATCCTCATTGTTGTCGTCATCGTGCGGTCGTTCGCCTCAGCCAATACGGATGTTCAGATTCGCGCCCGCTATATGCCCAACGGGATGTTTATGGGTAACCCAAACGCGCCGGTGAAAGTTGTCAATTATTCTGATTTCTTATGCGTCCACTGTTACCAGTATTTTATGGAACAGGAAAAGGCGATTGAAGAGAAGTACATCAATAAAAATCTGGTCTACCTTGAATTTGTACCCTTTAATATTTTTGGCGAAAGATCAGCCGCAGCCATCTCAGCATCTTACTGCGCTGCCGAGCAAAACAAATTCTGGGAATACCATGATGTATTATTCACCAACTATCCCAACGCCCGCAGCGGCGCTTTCTCAGATACCAACCTGGTGAAATATGCCGGCGTGGCCGGGCTGGATACGGCTCAGTTCCGCCAGTGCTTTGACAGCGGCAAATACGACCAGAAGATCGTCGAAAGTCTGGAACGCGGTAAAGCCGAAGGGATTGAAGGAACTCCTTCTTTTATCATCAACGGCCGTTTTTCTTACAGCAACACGCTGGAAGCGATTATTGAAGAAGAACTGGCTAAAAACAAGTAGCAGTCGAACGAAACAACCATAGATTTGAACAGAATCGGCCTGGGATCCCCCAGGCCGATTGATGCCTATTCGGTCTTCTTTTTTCGGCTTTCCATCAATGCCCGCAATCCCACCGTGCGCTCCGTCCCTTCCGCCAGACGCTTAAAATTCGGCCGCAGCGCCCAGCTAACCAGACCAAGCGCAATCAGACTGAAGAGGATATGCTGCCAGGGACCCAGACCGGCCAGATACCGGTAGACGAACACGATCAAACCAACCAGCGCGATACTCACCGTGGTTAGGGAAGCATACCCGATCACCAGATAGACAAACACGCCTATCGGAACGATAAACATCCACACCGGGCCCCAGAGCGCGGCAGCCGCACCCAAAGCTGCTGCGCCGCCCGCTCCGCCGCGCAGGTGAATTCGCCGTTTCTCGTCCCGCTCGATTAAGAAGATGGATTGAATTTGACCAAGAATGACCAGGGCGACCGCAAATACTTTAATCAGCAGGTGTCCCGGTAAAAGCAAATCAGCCAGATAGCCAGTCAGCAGTCCCTTTAATACATCCAGAACCCCGGTCATCAACCCGGCAAAAAAACCGGCCGCGCGCATCACATTGGTGCCGCCGGTCCTGCCGCTACCCACGGTGCGCACATCCCGTCTGGCCACCAGCCAGACGATGATCAGCCCGAAAGGGATGCTGCCGAGCAAATAGCCTGTCAAAAGGAGAAGAATACTGTAAAGGATATCCATAATGCCTCCGCAGGGAGTATAACCCTCATTTTGACGTCCGGTTACGAGGGATCCGCGGTCAACCGCTGATAACCGTCCTCTGTTTTGAGAAAGGCGTTCAGCCTCCAGCGGCCGCCCTCGGGCGCAGCGATCAATTTTACCATTTCGGGATAATAATCTTCCTGCCAATCCTTACTGGAAGGAGAAGATGGGCCGTTGGGATGGGAATGATAGATGGCGACGAGTTCCTCTCCGCGAGATTCAATCTTTTTGAAAACAGCCAGCATTTCTTCCGGGTCCATATAGAATCGAACCGGGTTCAACAACTGGTTCTTGATCGGGTAAACCTTGAATTTTCTGGTACGGCTGCAGGCCAGAAATCCGCACACCTCGAGCGGCGCGCCTTCCCGGGCCAGCCGAATGATCCGTCTTTTTGTGGAATCAGGCAGCGCAAAAGCCATCAAAACCCTAGACTAGAAAAGCGACCAGCCAGATTAAGCCTGTCATGACAGCGGGTTCGACCCACATCGAAGGTCCCCGCCGGTTTTCATAAAATGCGGCTGCAAGGGCTGTCAAGCCGTACGTCAGGCCCAGCAGGAATAAACCGTATGATGCCGGGGCGATCCGCCAGTAATGCAATGCCAGTGAGAATTGAACCACCACCAGGCTGACCGTCAACCCCCAGCCGAACAACCACCGGCCGCCTGATCGTAAATACAGCGTTCGCATGACGACCAGAAAGACAGCCGGGGTTAACGTCAGCAATACCAGGTACAGGCGAAACCCGGCCGCCCGGATGGCGATGGCCAGAATTAAGAGAAGCGCAAAGGAGACGGCGGTTAACCCCACCATGGCGATGGAGTGATATGAGCTTTCAATATCCACGACCACATACTCCGCCACAATCACCGCGACCAGCAGCAGTCCGCCAAACAGGAAGACCACCCACCACTGCAGGCTGACCGTGAGGATCCCGAGCGGGGTTCCAATCGCCCAGGCGGTTAGCGCGGGGATAAAGAGATGCTGGATTTTTTGCTGCCGCTGGAGCGCTGGGTGATCTTCCAGCAGCCAGAGCATACCCGCGGCTGTGATCGCGGCGCTCAACAGACTGACCAGGGTGTTAAATCCAACGGCAACCCGAAAGACAACCCCGAAGAGCGGGAGCTCCAGTTCGGGTATTTGAGCGCGCACAAACGGCGTCAGAGCATAAGCCAGCAATACCAGCGCTGCGAGGACGCTCAGGCGGTTGGCATCCGGTAAATAGCCACGTTCATCCATACGGGATAATTTTACCCCCTTTCACCCAGGCAAGTGTTAACTTTTGTTCTAGTCAGGCGGGCTGTGGTAAAATAAAGCGTTGTATGGAAAAACCTGCCGCCTTACCGCCTGCCGCTTTACCGCGGTTAATTCCAACCCTGACCGCTGGCTTTAATACCGTTGCTGGAAACATCCGTCTAATTTTCCTGCCGGTATTGCTTGACCTGCTGCTTTGGTTTGGCCCGCATATCCGCGTAAAGCAAATGCTGGAACCATCGATCCAGTATTCGATGAAGAATCTACCAGCTTCGATCCCGCCCGATATGGCGGCCTCGGTGCAAATGGTCTGGAATGACCTGCTGGAAAGATTCAATTTGATCACTGCCCTTTCACCTTTTCCGATCGGCTTACCCAGTCTGATGACTGCCGAAGGACCGATGAAGACCCCGTTGGGCAGCCCGGTATTTCTGGAAATGCGCGACCCGCTGACCGCCGCAGGAATCTGGCTTGGGCTCGCTTTGCTGGGGCTTCTGATTGGCAGCATCTACTTTAACGCCATCTCCCGGGCGACCAGCGAGCAGAAAGTTGACTTTTCATTGCGCGCCTATCTAATGCAGGTTGGCCAGTCGCTGGTCTTGACCGTCCTGTTGATCTTGCTGGTGCTGGTATTCTCGATCCCGTTACTGATCATGGTTTCGCTGTTATCCGCGCTGACCGGCGGTCTGGGCCAATTTGCCATGCTCTTCTTCGCCTTTATCATCATCTGGCTGTTAATCCCGATGGTGTTCGCTCCGCACGGTATTTTCGTCCTCGGACAGAAAGCCAGCTCATCCCTGTTGTTCAGTATTCGCCTGGTACGCTTCTTTTTGCCGGGCACCGGTTTGTTTGTGATGACCAGTGTGATTTTGAATGAAGGCCTTAAAATTTTATGGACCTCACCCGCCGAGACTTCATGGATGATGTTGATCGGTATTTTGGGTCATGCCTTTATCATCACCAGCTTACTGGCTGCCAGTTTTATTTACTACCGCAACGGTATTCGCCTCGTTCAGGCCAATATTCAACGCCCCTTCCAGCCCGGAACGGCAGCATAATTTATTGGAGGAATTGTGGAATCGAGCAACCCAAGCCCCTCAAGCTACGGTGCAAAAGATATTCAGGTTCTGGAAGGTCTGGAAGCCGTCCGCCGCAGACCGGGCATGTATGTCGGCGGCACGGATATTAAAGCCTTACACCACCTGGTTTATGAAATTGTTGACAACTCCATAGACGAAGCGCTAGCGGGCGCCTGCAATCAGATCCACGTGACGATTAACCCGGACAGCTCAGTAACCGTGGAAGATAACGGCCGCGGTATTCCAGTGGATATCCACCCTGAAAAGAAGAAATCCGCCCTGGAAGTCGTGATGACCACATTGCACGCCGGGGGTAAATTTGGACACTCCTCCTATAAAGTATCTGGCGGTTTGCACGGCGTCGGGGTTTCAGCGGTCAACGCGCTGTCTGAATGGTGCGAGGTCGAAGTCCGGCGCGATGGCCAGGTCTATTTCCAGCGCTATGAACGCGGAATCCCGCAAGAAGCCGTCAAGGTAATTGGAAAATGCGATCCAAAGCATACCGGGACCAAAACGACCTTCCGGTTCGACCGCACAATCTTCAAGGAAGATTTTGATTATCGGTTTGATACCCTGGTTCAGCGTTTTCGGGAAATGGCGTTTGTCACCCGTCAGGTGCGTCTGATGCTGACCGATAACCGCCAGCCCAACCGCGAGATGACCTTCTACTTCGAAGGGGGATTAAAGTCGTTCGTCCGCTATCTCAACCGCAACCGGGGCATTTTACACCCTGTATTTCACATTGAAAAAGAAATAGAAAACATCGGGGTTGAAGTCGCGGTCCAGTATACGGATGCGTTTACTGAATCAGTGTATTCTTTCGCCAACACGATCAATACGGTTGACGGCGGTACCCACCTCACCGGCTTCCGCACTGCCCTTACCCGCGTTTTGAACGATTACGCCCGCCGGACCAACCTGTTAAAAGAAGCTGACCCCAATTTTTCTGGAGACGACACCCGCGAGGGTATGACCGCGATTGTCAGTATCAAACATCCCGACCCGCAATTTGAAAGCCAGACCAAGGTCAAGCTGATGAACCCGGAAGTTTCCACCTACATCCAGCAGGTGGTCGGTGAAGCCTTCAGCGCATTCTTAGAAGAAAATCCGCAGGTTGCCAAAGCGATTATTTCCAAATGCCTGACCTCAGCCCGGGCCCGGGACGCGGCGCGGAAAGCCCGCGACCTGGTCATCCGCAAATCAGCGCTCGAATCGCTCACCCTGCCCGGCAAACTGGCGGATTGCTCGGAAAAAGACGCGAACAAGTCAGAATTGTACATCGTAGAAGGGAACAGCGCGGGCGGTTCCGCCAAACAGGGCCGCGACCGCCATTTTCAGGCGATTCTCCCGCTGCGCGGTAAAATTCTGAACACAGAACGGGCGCGGCTGGATAAAATTCTCTCCAATGAGGAAATCAAAGCCTTGATTTCAGCCCTGGGTGTGGGCATCGGCGAGAGTTTCGATCTAAAGAATTTACGCTACGGCCGAGTCATCATCATGACCGACGCCGATGTTGACGGCAGCCACATCCGCACACTGCTCTTAACCCTGTTCTTCCGCTATATGCTGCCGCTCATCGAAAACGGGCATCTGTTTATCGCCCAACCGCCGCTTTACCGGATCGCATACAAGAATCAGGTCATTTACGCATACAATGACGCTGAAAAAGACCGCATTATAAAAGAGATGGGAGTCAGCGCCGATAAGGTCAACCTTCAACGTTATAAAGGTCTGGGTGAAATGAATCCCGCCCAGTTATGGGAAACAACCATGAATCCCGAAAAGCGAACGCTATTACAGGTTTCTGTGGATGACGCTGCTGAAGCCGACCGCACCTTCGATATGTTGATGGGCGATTCCGTCCCGCCGCGCACCAAATTCATACAAACCCATGCGCTATCGGTGCGCAACCTGGATGTGTAAAAACCAGAGGCCACTGCCCTGCAGTGGCCTCTGAATGATCTTGCGGCGGTTTACTGAATGGTAAAATCGTACTTGGCGATCGGGGTATTCTGGACGTATACCCGCCATTCAAAGTTTCCCGAACCAATATCATAATCGATACAGTTGGCATTATAGCCCGGTAAGAATGGGGTCAGATAAGTGGTTTTGGGGCTGACAACAGACTGAAGGCCGACATCAAACACCTCAAAAGCGACTTTGGTTTGCTTAATCGCCGTGGCATAGAAGCAAATATCATCCTCACGGGTAAAGACATTCTGGTCTTTCATCACGCCGTCAGGCGCTTTCTTTCCTTCTTCCAGTTTACCAATACCAAATTCAGAAAAATATTCTTTAAACAGCGCTTCATCTGGGATGAACGGGACAGGTGTATCGCGCGGACGGGTCGGCGCAGGTGTGGGTGTTTCCGTTGCGGCCCTGCCGCAGGCAGCAAGGAGCAGCGAAATGGCGATAAAAATACCGGAGATGGCAAACAACTTACGAACGGGCAGTTTCATAAACACCTCCTCAGGCAAAAATGGAATGAATAAATTATACGGATTAATTTTCCAGATACAATATAGAAATGAGACGAATCATTCTAATTTTCAGGATGCAGTCATGAAACGGATTTATTACTACGACGCTCAGGTTATGCGCGATTTTGTAAAGGATTATTTTATCCATTTTGGCGTTCCCGAGGAGGATGCCCGCATCGCCGCGGATGTGCTTGTTGAGGCTGATTTGCGCGGGGTGGATTCGCACGGTGTGATCCGCATGTATTCCTATTACGGATCGCGGCTTGCTGCCGGGTTGGTCGACCCCACCACCCCCATGCGCATCTTGTATGAAAGCCCGGTATCCCTGGCGCTGGACGCGGGCGCTGGATTAGGCCAGGTGGCCGGGTACCGAGGGATGCAGCGCTGCATCGAAAAAGCGCGCGAGAGCGGCATGGCGGCCGTGACGGTTCGCAACAGCAACCACTTTGGCATCGCGGGATATTACGCCATGATGGCGCTTCCGCATGACCTGATTGGCATCAGCCTGACAAACTCCCAGCCCTTAATCGCCCCCTCGCACAGCCGGGCAGCCCTGCTGGGAACCAATCCAATCGCTGTCGCCGTCCCCGCTGGAAAAGAGCGCCCGTATGTGCTGGATATGGCCACCAGCATCGTCCCGATCGGGAGAATTACCGTGTTTCAGAAAGCCGAAAAGAAAGTCCCCCCTGGCTGGGGCATTGACTCGCGAGGTTGTGTCACCGAAAATCCAGAAGAGATCTTAAACGGCGGCGCGCTGCTTCCTCTGGGCGGTACAGATTTAATGCGCGGGTACAAAGGGTATGGACTTTCGCTGCTGGTGGACCTGCTGAGTGGGGTGCTTTCAGGAGCGGCATTCGGCGCGCACGTCGGCGAATCGAACGATCAACCGGCAAATGTCGGCCATTTTTTTGCCGCTCTGCGCGTTGATCTGTTCAGACCCATCGAAGAATTCAAGCAGGATATGGATCGTTATATCCAGGAATTAAAACAAGCTCCCCTCGCGGAAGGGGAAGATCGAATTTATATCCACGGGGAAAAGGAATTTGAGAAGCGCCTCTCTTACGAGAAGGACGGCTTTCCTTTGATGGAACCGGTGGTAGAGATGATGAAAGACGCCGCCCGGCAGGCTGGCGTGCCTTTCTCCCCGCTTCCGCTGCGCGTGGAAGAAGTCAATTCCTGATAAGTTCAAGACTGGGGCGCTGAACGTTCCAAACCTTGATAAAAAAGCTCCGCCCGCAGGAGGTGCTGGCGAAAAACCGCGTCTCCGCGCAGGCCGCTTCGCCAGGAGACCACATTCTTTAGCGCGTTCGCGGCGAAGTCTGTAAGATCCTCACCAGATGCGAGCGAGGTCAACCAGACCGCCTGGGCTGCATAGGCGGTTACATTTCGGGGTTCGATGCGGTCATAATCTTCAAAAAACCAGCCGCACGAGGTAAACATGCGCTGCCGCTCGACCTGGGCGGTCAAAAGAATATCAAAAATGCGCAGCTGCTCGTCATCCAGCCGGAACCCGTTCATCTCCGCCAGCAAATCTGCCAGCGAAGTTCTGCCCGCCAGCACCTGAATATAGCGGTTTCTGACCTCCCAGATATCCAGGCCCCAGCCGCCGGTTACGGTTTCATAGACAGCATCGATGCGGTCAGCGATGGCGTCCAGGGCTTCTTTGAGGGGCGCTTTCCATTCCGCGTTTTCCGTACACGCGCAGGCGCCGCTCCAGCGCAGTAAGTGATGGTCGCAGCTCCAGGACGTGCGCTCAAGAATCTGGATGGTCTCCCGGGGCGGGTATTGCTTCATCCACAATCCCGGAAAGGTCAGGGTGATCTGGTTTTTCTTGACTCCATCGGTGGTTAGATAAGCCAGGAACTTATCCCGAAAGCGTTGATGATGCCCGTACAGCTCGCCGTCGGATGCAATCAGCAGCAATTCCGGGTGGTCATCATCATGGTAGAGGGGTAAAACCTGCTCGCGCAGAAAACTTTCCGCGTTCCGGGTCGCGGAGGGGTTAAAGCTGACGGTGGTCGATAATCCCTGATGGTAAAAGAAAATCACAATCGATTTGCCGCTCGCCAGCTCAACCCGGTAAGGCCGGGTTGGGTTTAACGGCTGAGCGGCGGCCTGCCAGGGAGCCAGAATCGTGAATTCGATCCCGCATTCCACCAGAACTTCCAGTGTTTCCAGATCGACGGCAGTTTCTGGCAGCCACATCCCCTGAGGAAGGTGCCCGAAGCGAAGTTCAAAATCCTTGATTCCCCAGCGCACCTGGGTTATCTTATCCCGGCGAGAGGCGAGCGGAAGGATGGTATGGTGGTAAGGCTGCGCCATCGCGTTGCCAAAGCCAAACCGGGCGTGATTTTCAAGATCCTGTTCGATAATCGCCGCTGCTGTGGGGGGATCTTGCATCGCCATCCAGTTGAGCAAGGTCGGTCCGATGTTAAAAGAGATGCGCTCAAAATTTCTAAGCCGCGCGTTTGGCGCGTAACATTGATCCAGAATGCAGAGATTCCAGTTGGCGTACGGCGCAGCACCTTCTTCCGGGGGAATTTTGCCGGTCAGAGGATCTTCACGCGCAGGTTGATAAAAATGGCCGTGAACACACAGAGCTTTGTTGCGCATAACCTGCCCCGATTAACGAAGGGTTTCCAGATAATCCAGGTGATTTTGAAAACGGGCCGGCATTAAACCAAAAAGCCGCGGAAGGGAGTCAATCGCACAGGTTTGGTCCACAGCCAGGTAGTCCATCAGATAGAGAGAAACCGGCAATCCTTTTTTAGAAAGTTGATCCGCCAGTAAAGCCAGGATGCGGAAATACGGCGGGGGCACCGGAAGGCCCCAGCGCCGGATCTTCAACCGTTCAATGATGATATCCAGTACTTCACGAAAGGTTAAAAATTCCATCCCGCCAACCCGGTAAATTTGATCCACCGTCGACCGATCTTCCAGGCAGGCGGTCAGGCAGGTGACCAGATCTTCTATCCACAAGGGCTGCACCATTACCTTACCATTACCGGGCATCAGAAATATTCCCGGGCTGTTGAGCAATAATCGAGCCAGAGGGGTGGTAAACTGGTCTCCCTTCCCGAAAAGAATGGTGGTTTTGAAAATTGTGTACGGCACACCGCTGGCAATGATCTGGTTTTCTGCCAGCGCTTTGGCTTTCATCACCGGATAAGCCGAAGATTTATCCGCGTTCGCGTGACTGAGATAAAAAACCCGCTCCACGCCGGCATCTTTCGCTGCCCGAAGCACATTTTCTGTTCCGAGAACATCAACGGAATAGAGATCGCCGCGGTGGCCCAGCCTTTCCGCCGAGGCGAGATGGAAGAGGACATCCACGCCCTTCATCGCCGCGCGCAGGCCGCGTTCATCCATCAGACTGCTGACGGTAACTTCGACCGGGACACCAAAGGGCAGCGTTGGCGATTGATCGGACGGCCGCAGCAGCAAACGCACCTGCTGGCCAAGCGCGGACAGGTGGCGGATTAACGCCTTTCCCACAAAACCGGTGCCGCCGGTAACCAGGATCATACCGCTAAATTATAGCAGATGGATCCCTGCCGTAAAGAACTGGCACGCTACTTGCTACATATAGCCTGTAAACGAACCGTTTTCGCAGAATGAGGCGCTTATGGCAGGACCAGGTTTCCCAACCAACACACGTTTTGGACTGCATTACTTTCCGGATTCGCTGCATTATCGCGAAAAAGATCTGGCGCTCTGGCTGCCAAACCTGGTTGAAATCAACGCAGGCTGGCTGGTGCTGGAAGCTCACCCGTTCAGGGCAATCCCGGAGGACTTTATCCGCGGGGTTCAACAGGCAGGCATCGCCCCCATTCCGCATATCCGCGCCGACCTGTCCGCCGACCTGCCGACCGCGGACCTGGCAATTCTTTTCAGGGCTTACGCTGGCTGGGGGGTTAAGCAAATTATTCTGCACGACCGGCCAAACTGCGCCGCTTCCTGGTCCGGCTCAGCCTGGGTGGAACAGGATCTGGTTGACCGCTTTCTCGACCGCTGGCTTCCGCTGGCCAATACTGCCCTGCAGTGCGGTCTGCGGCCGGTTTTTCCGCCCCTTGAGCCCGGCGGTGATTTCTGGGACACGATCTTTTTGCGCAGCGCATTGAGAGGTCTGCGCAACCGCAAACAAACGGCGCTGCTGGAATCGCTGGTATTGAGCGCCTACGCCTGGACCCACGGTCACCCCCTTGACTGGGGCGCGGGCGGACCGATGGTCTGGCCGGACTCCAGACCGTATTATTTACCCGAAGGCAGTCAGGATCAACGCGGATTTCGGATTTTTGACTGGTACCAGACCATTGCTCAGGCGGAATTGCAAAATGAACTGCCAGTGATTCTCCTTCAGGCTGGTAGAAAGAACGCCAGTTGTGAATTCCATGCGGAACAGAACAAAGGAATCGAGAAAGAAACCATTCAGGCGATCGCCGACCTCATCTCCGCTCCGCCAAAAGATAAAAGTGAAGGAGAACAGGCAGGATTGAACGACAAAATACTTGCGGTTTGCTTCTGGCTGTTGTCCGCCGAAGAAGACTCACCGTATTTCCCGGAAGCCTGGTTTACCCCCGACGGGAAAGCCAGAAAAGAGATCAGCAGCCTTTCATTGCAAAAAAAGGAACGCGCCTCAAAATCCAAAGCGGCCTCCCTCAATAACGGCAAGACGATCCAGCATTACCTGCTGCTGCCGTCTTATGACTGGGGAGTGGCCGAATGGCATCTTGAGGTGATTAAACCGTTTATCAAGAAATATCAGCCAACCGTGGGGTTCTCACTACAGGAAGCCCTTCAGGCGGCCCGCGTCACTGTGGTGGCCAACAACGGCGCGTTTTCTGAAGAAGCTCTGTCCTATTTACGCGCGAACGGCTGCCTGGTCGAAGAGATCAGCGGAGATGGCACAGCAATTGCAACAACACTGGCAGAGAGGTGAAGCATGAACACGACCAACCCGTTTGCTGAAGAGAACCGAACGCCCATCAGCGCGCGCCAGCCGGTGATCAAAGCGATTGGCCTGGGCGGCGCGGGCCAAAACGCCATTAACCGTATGATCGAGCTCGGCATTCAGGGCATTGAATTCATCTCTGCCAACACAGACGCGCAGGCATTGAAGACCAGCAAGGCGCCGTTGAAAATTCAGCTTGGCCCGCACATCACACGCGGTCTGGGCGCCGGGGGAAACCCTGAAATTGGCGAAGCGGCAGCGGAAGAATCGTACACCACGCTGACCGCGGCTTTGACCGGCGCGGACATGGTCTTTCTGACAGCCGGTATGGGCGGCGGAACTGGAACCGGTTCGATACCGGTTGTCGCCCGGGCAGCCCGGGCGACCGGCGCGGTCGTGGTGGCTATTGTATCCACGCCTTTCTCCTTCGAGATCGGGCGCCGACAGCAAAACGCGCGCGAAGGTCTTTCAAAATTGCGCCTCCACACTGACACGCTGATCACTGTTCCCAATGACCGTCTGCTTCAGGGATCGGCGGTTAATTTACCCCTTGATCTCGCCTTTCGGATGGCGGATGACGTTCTCCGCCAGGGGATTCAGGGGATCACCGAGCTGATTACCATGCCGGGTATTATCAACGTGGATTTTTCACACATCAAGGCGATGATGCAACGCGGCGGCGGAGCCCTGATGGCGATGGGGCTGGGGGAAGGACAAAACAAGGCTTACAAAGCGGTCGAACGCGCCTTGCACCATCCCATGCTGGATGAAATTCCGATTGAAAATGCCACCGGGATCATCGCCAATTTTTCAGGCGGCACCGACCTGGCGTTTTTTGAAGTGGCCGAAGCCCTCAATTACCTTCAACAGAAGACGCATTCGCAGGCTGAAATCATCCCCGGTTTGACCTGCGATGAACGCATGGGCAACCACGCCCAGGTGATCCTGATCATCACCGGCCTGGGAGCCACCCCCGTGGATCAGCCGATCGCCAGCCCTCAAACTGAAGCGCGCGAAACACCCATTCCGGTTCAGTTTGGCGAGCAGCCCGCCCGCCAGCGGACAGAACCAAGCGCGCTTGAGCTGGCGGCAGCCCAGACCGATCTTGACCTGCCGGCGTTTCTCAGAAGGCGGGCTCGTTAGAGTAGGAGAACCAGGATTATGGATACGGTAAAAATCTATCAGCAGGTCGCGAAAAAATTTCCTGAGATCAGCGCCTCCGCGCCAGCCAGCCAATCCCTGCCGGGGGGAAAGACCCTTTTGATTTTTAAAAGCACCGCAAAAACCGCGGACGGTAAAGTGATCCACCGCACGGTCCGAGTAGTCGTCAGCGCCGACGGGAAAATTGAAAAGATGAGCACATCCAGGTAAGCAGAGGCAGTATGGCACCAAAAGTTACCCGAAAATTTGAACTGATCTTCTGGGACGTTGCGATCCCGGTCCTGTCCAGCGCCAGAGACGTCCGCAATCAAATAGCGCGGAACCAGCGCGCCAGTGATCCATCCAGAACGCTGATCTGGCTAAATCAGGGATTGATCCTGATCCTGGCTGCGATCTGCGGCTTTGCGCTCGGTGTATTTTTCTATTTGATGGTGAGCTGAATGATGACGAAATTCTTTCCCGCCCTGATCGCTATCACCTTCCTGGCTTCTGCTGTCATCGGGTACAACGTCGCGGCAGAATTGTATCAATCACCCAGTCAAAATCTCGCCCTTGAATACAGCACCCCGGCGCCCGGCAGCCAGAAAAACTTCTTGATCATCCAGGTGGACTCAATTGAAGCCCGACAACCGGTTTTACAATCCCTGTGGATTCTCTTCTATCGTTCTGCCAACGGTCCCTACGTCATTTTCAAGGCTGCATTCCCCACCGGAACAACAAGAGCCGATCTGGCGGTATTGAAGCAATTTAGTCTTAACAGCAACGGCGAACCAGCCGCCAATTTTCTGTCTTACATCGCTGCAGATCTGGATATCAATCTGGACGGCTATCTGGTACTAGACCAGGCAGCTCTCACCGGCAGTCTGCCGTGGCTGGAAAAGAGCGCGGGGGATTTATCCAGCTGGATGCAGGCGCTGTGCAGCAGCGGCAAGAAAGCCAGCGGGAAGATGGTGCTTCAGGCCAGCCTGGCCAAGTTAAGCCCGGGTCATATCCAGTCCAGCGGCAAGCTGAAAGATATTCTGGGATCTCTGGAAAGCGGAACGGGCTGCGAAATTCTCCCCTGATGGAGATCCGGCAAAGATGAAAACAAGCCCCAGCCGGGGCTTGTTGATTATTTAACGAATGCTTAAGCGTCAGGGCGAACCGGCATGATATAATCCTCTTATATCAAATTTTGTGGAGAAATCTGTTGAACACAAACAATCCTTTGAATAAAGTTGCCAATGACCTGGTCATTACCATGGAATATACCCTCAAGGTGGACGGCGAGATCGTTGACCAGGCTGGCGCGGAAGACCCGATCGAATTCCTTCAGGGTCAAAATCAAATCATCACAGGGCTTGAGAAAGCCCTCTACGGGATGGCTGTCGGCGAGACCAAAACAATCACCGTCACGCCCGAAGAAGGGTATGGGGCTGTTGACCCTGAAGCGCTCATGGAAGTATCGCGGGCCGATTTTCCAGCGGATATCCCCCTCGAGCTTGGCACCGAGTTAACCCTTGCTGGCGGTGAAGATGAAGAAGATGAGGAATATGAAGAGTTAGACGCGCGGATTGTGAAAATTGACAGGGATACCATCACCCTCGATCTGAACCACCCGATGGCAGGAAAAACCCTCGTTTTTGACGTGAAAATCGCCGGAATTCGGGAAGCCACCCCGGAAGAACTGGAACACGGACATGTTCACGGCGCCGAAGGTTTTGAATACGACGAATGGGAAGAGGACGAGGAAGAAGACAAATAAACGATTAAGACCAGGGCAACCTGGTCTTTTTTTTTTATCAGAGGTTAGCGTGAAACTTGAAATCCTTTTAGAAACGGTGAAAAGCCAGGGAAACCCGATAATCCAGGACCATCGGGTCATTCTGGTGTGGCAGGGCAAAACACCGCCACTCCTCCTCAGCGACCTGAATACCTGGGATGAAAATGATCCGCTCCTGTTCAAGCAGATCAGCCCAGACATCTGGATTTATGAGACCGCTTTGCCGGAGGATGCCTACCTGGAATATGCTTTTATCATCGCCGGGGAAAGGGTGCGAGATCCGTTCAACCCGCGACTGACGCCGAATGGAATTGGAAAATTCAACAATTATTTTTACATGCCAGCCGCAGCGCCAACCAGATGGGCACACCGCAGCCGGGAGAGCGCGAAAGGCCGCCTTAAGACAAGAGTACTGCCCACCTTTGGATTGGCCGGGGGAAAAGAACGAAGCATCATATTGTATCAACCGCCGGTTGAAGATCCTGTCCCGGCGCTGGTGGTCTGGGACGGCAGCGATTACCTGAAACGCGCCCGCCTGGTAACCATCATTGAAAATCTGCTGCAGGCTGGCAGGATTGAACCGATTGCCCTTATCATGATCCCAAACGGCCGCCAGAGCCGGACGATTGAATATGCCTGCTCAGATGCAACCGTCTTCTGGCTGGAGAAAGTGGTCTGGCCGGCCGCTGAAGAAGAACTGCGGTTGGTCAACCCGGCCGAACAGCCCGGAGCGCACGGCGTGCTGGGCGCATCAATGGGCGGGTTGATGGCGCTGTATACTGCGCTGCGTTTGCCCCACCGCTTCGGTAAGGTCATCAGTCAATCCGGCGCTTTCCGTTTCGAAGATTTCAATATGACCGTCTGGGACCTGTTAACCGCCGCGCCGGAGCGTAGTATGCAGATCTGGCTGGATATTGGCCGCTACGAGGGGCTTTATCCCTGCAATGAAGCGATGCGCGATCACCTGAAAAACCTCGGGTACCGCCATTCCTTTCATGTGTACAACGGCGGGCATAATTACCCGGCCTGGAGAGATGATCTGCCCGCCGCCCTGTGCGAATTATTCCCGGACAGGAAGAGTTGAAATACGACAGAATTATGCGATAATGAAATGGTAAATTCTTAGTAAGTTTTCTTTTGGAGCAGACATGGTTGCTGCGGAAGAACCAATCGGACAGGAGCTGCACCGGGTTTTTCGCAATATCCAGGAAAGCCAGGAAAAGCTCATCTGCCAAAACAATTATTTCGGCGTCCCCATCCAGCACCCCGGGGTCATCCGTGAGGTTCAGGCCAATACAATCATTTTAAGCATTCACCCGCATCAAATTGCCGCCGCCTGGACGGAAAAGAAGATCTTTCTGCAGCACAGCCAGCTTCCGATGGTTTTAAAATCTGTGCCAGAAAGCTTTGATTTTTCCAACAGATTGATCACCCTCAGCAGCTATTCCGCGGCCGGACCGTCATTTGGCAAACGGCAAAGTCTGCGCGTTCAACCCAAAGACCCAATCCAGGCAATCGTTGCCCAGGAAGGCATTCGCATGACCGCCACCCTGGCGGATTTATCTGCCGTAGGGGTGGGCGTTTACACCTTTGCGGCGCTGCTGCATGATCAGGTCGAGTTCCGCAAAGATGACCCGATCACCGTTGGGTTTACCCTGCCAACATACCCCCATCAGCTTGTGATTGATGGATTCATCACCAATGCGTTAAAAATGCGCGGTAATTTTATCCGCCGCATCGGCATCCGTGTGGAACCGCAGGGAGAGGCTGCCGGCGCGCTGTCTGAATACATCGCTGCCCGGCAGTCCGAAATCATCCTTCAGCTGCAATCCCTCAGCCGCGAGCTGACCCGGGAGGAAAGCGTTAGCGTATGAACGTACCTGATCGACAGGCAATTTCAATTGAAAACCTGCTGCTTAGATCCTATCAGATCTGGGATCAGCAGTGGTTCCTGCTGACCGCGGGTGATTTTTCCAAACGGCATTTCAACACGATGACAGTCAGCTGGGGAGCATTTGGCTGTATGTGGAATCGGCCCATCGCCCTGGTGGTGGTGCGTCCGACGCGGTATACCTTTGAGTTCATGGAGAAGTACAATACGTTCACCCTGAGCGCCTTCCCTGAAACCGCCCGCAATGCGCTTTCACTGCTCGGCTCTCGATCGGGACGAGAAGGCGATAAAATCAGCGCCTCGGGGTTAACCCCGATTTCCAGCCAGGTCGTTGCCGCGCCTGGATTCGCTGAAGCTGAATTGATCCTGGATTGTCAAAAGGTCTTTGCGAGCGATTTCCGCCCCGAGCAATTTCTGGATGAAACCATCCTTTCCAATTATCCGCGCAAGGATTATCACCGCATGTATTTCGGAGAAATCAAAGCGGCTCGCGGACTGGCGGAAAAATACGCTGTGAACGGACAATAAATTCAGGTTTGCCAATAACCCGAAAACCGTTTGTGGTGAGCTTCATATCGGCTGGTTGAATTTCAGAAGCGGTTATCCTCCCGCTTTTTTTGCCCGATGACCCAGGCGGGTCAGTTCTGCCACAACCGCCTCGCGCCGATCGCCCTGCAGCTCGATGACCCAGTCTTTTAACGCCCCACCGCATCCGCAGCGTTTCTTGAGCAGTGTGGTAAGCGAAGCCATTTCTGGCCGGGTTAACCGCAAACCTCGAACAACCGTCACGACTTTCCCGCCCCGGCCTTTGGTTTCTATCCCGACCCGCGCCACCCCGTCGCCTGGCGGCGGTGCGGCCGTCCGCGAACAGGTGCAGCGCTCAACCGGAAGTCCGCAGTCTGGACAGTGGCGGCCATATTGGGTTGAATACACCACTGGATCGTGATCTGGCATTGAAACCTCTGCTAAAATTTTACCCCGAACCGGCTGCGTGATACAATCACCATGTTATGTTTCTGCCAACCACACCGGAAGAGCTGCGTACGCTGAAATGGGATGCCCTGGATATCATCCTGGTCAGTGGAGACAGCTATATTGACAGCCCGTATATCGGGGTCGCGTTAATTGGGAAAATCCTGCTCAACGCCGGTTACCGCGTCGGAGTGATCGCACAGCCGGATGTCAACAGCCCCGCTGATATCACCCGCCTGGGAGAACCGCGCCTCTTCTGGGGTGTAACCGGCGGCAGCGTTGACTCGATGGTCGCGAATTATACCGCCAGCAAAAAAAAGCGCAGGTCAGACGATTTTACCCCGGGCGGTGAGAACAACCGCCGCCCTGACAGGGCGCTGCTTGCCTATACCAATTTAATTAAACGCCACTTTAAAAGCCAGCGGCCGATTGTGCTGGGCGGGATCGAAGCCAGTCTGCGGCGGATTGCCCATTACGATTACTGGGATGACCGCATCCGCGCATCCATTTTAATCGACTCGAAAGCGGATTATCTGCTCTACGGTATGGCAGAACGGTCTATTCTTGAGCTTGCAGCAGCCCTGTCCGAAGGAAAAGACCCCAATCAAATTCGGGGCTTGTGCCGGGCAAGGCGTGAAGTCCCCGAAGGGTATCTGGTGCTGCCTTCTCTGGAATCCGTCCGGCAGGATAAACTGGCATTCATCCAGATGTTCCATACGTTTTACCAGAACAATGACCCCTTGAACGCTGTCGGCCTGGCGCAGGGGCACGGCAATCGTTACCTTGTGCAGAACCCGCCAGCGTTCTACCCCACCCAGAAAGAGATGGATGACATCTACAATCTGGACTTTGAGAGAGACCTGCATCCTTATTACCGCCAACAGGGTCCGGTAAAAGCCCTGGAAACAATCCGCTTCTCCATCCCCACCCACCGCGGGTGTTATGGAGAATGTAACTTTTGCGCCATCGCGGTGCATGAAGGGCGCACCGTGCGCTGGCGTTCCGAGGAATCAATTCTAGAAGAGGCAAAGAAAATCACCCGCCTGCCTGGTTTCAAAGGGAATATTCTGGATGTCGGCGGACCGACCGCTAACATGTATGGGTTTGAATGCGTCAAGAAAACCGCGCAGGGCAGTTGTCAAAAAAATCGCTGCCTCTACCCGGAAGTCTGCCCGGTTTTGAAAGTTGACCATTCGCGCCAAACCCGCCTGCTGCGCCGCTTGCGACAGCTTCCGGGCGTTCGCAAAGTGTTTGTCGCCTCAGGAATTCGATATGATCTGATCCTGAATGACAGCGAACACGGCCGCGAATACCTTCAGGAAGTGGTCGACTTCCACCTATCGGGTCAGATGAAGGTCGCCCCGGAACACAGCGAGGATCACGTGCTCCGGCGAATGGGGAAACCGGGCGCGGATAAACTGACGGCATTTAAGCAGTTGTTTGAAGACGCAAACCGGAAAAGCGGCAAACAACAGTTCCTGACGTATTACTTGATCGCCGCGTATCCAGGCTGCGGTGAAGAAGAGATGCATGCGTTGAAACGCTTTGTTTCGCGGGAGTTAAACATCCAGCCGGAACAGGTTCAAATTTTTACACCCACGCCGTCCACCTACGCCAGTCTGATGTACTACACGGAAATGGATCCGTTCACCAAACGGCCGATCTTTGTTGAAAAAAACCTGACCCGAAAAGAACGCCAGAAATCCATTCTCACCGGGCCGGGAACCAAGGCGCTCCTGAAAAAACGTCATGAATAAAATTTTTCTGTCCGCGCCCGCCGGGCTGGTTCCATGGACTCTGCGCGAAGCTGCGGATCTGGGTTTGGTAGATCCTCAGGCTGATCAAGGGGAAAAAGCGGCGGAAGTTCACCCACAATCAGGGATCGAAATCGCCGGCGGGGCAGAGGAAATTTACCGCGCCAACCTCCACCTGCGCACCGCCACGCGGATTTTCCTGCAGTTGGGCGCGTTTTATGTCAGCGACTTCGCCGCCCTGAGGCATCACGTCAGCCGCCTGCCCTGGCAGCGGTACATGGCCAGCGGCCAGAGCCTGCTGGTGCGCGCGGAAAGCAGTCAATCGCGCCTGTTCCACGAACATGCGGTCGAACGCGAAGTCAGCAAAGCGGTGATTGATCGGGCGGAAATGCTGGGATTCCGCCTCCGTATTCCCGCTGACCAGGAAACCCCTGATCATTTCCTGCTGGTAGAGATTACCAGGAACCGCTGCACAATCCGGCTGGATACCAGCGGTGAAGCGCTTAACCGCAGGGGGTATCGCCAGGCTCTGGCCAAAGCGCCGCTGCGCGAGACCCTGGCCGCGGGAATGCTTCTGGCGAGCGAATGGGACCAGGTTTCACCGTTGGTTGACCCATTCTGCGGTTCTGGCACGATCCCGATCGAAGCCGCCCTGCTCGCCCGCAAGGTACCGCCCGGTTGGCAGCGCGCCTTTGCCTTTCAAAAATGGCCCTCGTTTCAGGCAGATTTATGGGAAAGCATTCTCGCGGTGGCTGAACAAAAGATAGAGGAATCATCTGTCCCGATCTACGGGATGGACCGCAATGCGGGGGCGGTCAATGCCTGCCTCCAGAACGCCGAACGGGCGGGGGCGGCTCAGTGGATTCATTTCCGGCAGCAGGCGATTTCCGACCTGCCGCATCTGCCGGGACCAGGCTGGGTAGTCACCAACCCGCCTTACGGACAGCGAGTCTCCGCGGGCAGCGATTTGCGCAATTTGTACGCCAGGTTCGGGGATGTGCTGCGCAGCAGCTGCCGGTCCTGGCGCTTCGCGATCCTGTGCAGTGATGAGACCCTTTTTCGCCAGACGCGTCTTGTCCCTGAGCGGGCGCTGCCGATGTTTAACGGCGCGATCGCTGTGAAATGTTTTATCGGTCAGATCAAATAGTATGGCATAAACCTTGCAACATTGCAGATACATCCCGTAATCCCATTTGGGGAGGTTCGCATGGCATCCGATCAGGTCAAATACGCAATCCAGTTAATCAAAAACGGCCAGCAGGCTGAAGCGCGCCGGATTTTACTCGAAGAAGTCCGCCGCGATCCGGGGCAGGAAAATGCCTGGCTCTGGCTGGCCACCACCATGCAAACCGATCAGCAAAGGATCGCAGTGCTGCGCGAAGCCCTGAATTATCATCCCAACAGCGAGCTGGCCCGCAAGAGCCTGGAAACATTGACCGGTAAATCCCTCGCACAGGAAAAGGAAACGGAATTAGAAGAGCTGGAGGCCGCGGAATCAGACCCGCCCGTGCCTGACACTCAATCCCCGCCGACACCTCCAGGAGTCGCTTCTGCCGCCAGCGCGAACCGGCGCAGGCGCAGGCGAAGTTCCGCCGGGGGCTGTTTTTTGACCTTCTTTTTATTGCTGCTGGGTATCTTGATTGGCGCTGGTGGTTTATGGGCCGCGGAAAGATTCCTGCTTCCCCCTAATTTTCTCGATCCCAAGTCTCCTGCCGGCGCGCCCACGTATACTGTTCCTTTCCCGGATCTGCCAACCCTTCCCCCCACCAGCACCCCCACCGCAGCCGTTATCCCTGCCGGCGTAGATTTCAAAGCCATTTTTAGCATCGAAGGCGCGCTGAGCGCCCTGACTTCAAAAGGGCAGCTGATGGATCTGGCGCAAGGGGTAAATTCCGCCGAAATCTCGCCGGACGGAAGCCTGGTGGCGTATGAAAACGGGGAAGAAATCTGGCTGGATGACATCGGCGGCGGCAGCCCGCGGCGGTTAATCGGCTTACCGGAATTACAGGGGAAATTTCCGCAGACCTGCCTCTTCCTGGAATTGCACTGGCAGAAAGGAAGCGGAAATCTCATTGTCCCCTGCCAGGGCGGAGGAACGGGCGGTGTCGGGTTGGATGTGTATGGTTTCGCCCTCATCCGCCCGGAAAACGGCGAAGTGATCAATACATTGACGATAAACGCGCCTTCCACCAGGACCGTGTACTCAAGCGACGGACAAATGGCAGCCCTGGCAGGCGCGGACGGGAGTTTAATCCTCCTGAACTTAACCAACGGAGCGCACCTTGACCTGAGTTTAAACCAGGTCAACCCGGAAAAACTGCCGTATGCCGCGACCTGGGGCGGCGCGAGATGGTCAAATGACAACGAATCAGTCGAACTGCTGGTATTTTCTGACCCGTATGCCAGTCCGCAGGCCAACCCGGGCAGCGCAGCGACCTCCCCGGCATACGCTGTCTTGCGCGCGACCCTGGACGGGCGATTAACCGTTGCGGCGCGCTTCAGCGATTGGCCTGGCGGAGATATGCTGCAGTCCGACCGACTTTTTTCACCTGATGGTCTATACGCAATCTACCCGCTGAAATCCGGCCTTTCTCTCGTGGAGCTGAAAACCGGCGCTCAGATCGCCGTCAACCTTCCAGGCGGACTGGCTGCCAAACCATTGGCGTGGAGTCCGGATTCAAAACAGGTATTGTTAAATTCCGAGGACGGCCATATCTATCTTTACACCATCGGTGATGAGCCCACCGCCCTGTCCGGCGATACGCAGTACTTTATCACCGACGCCGCCTGGCTAAGCCAGGACTACCTGCTCTTTTCCGCGGATCAGTTATACCTGATGAAACCCGGCAGCCAACCGCAGGTACTAGCCAAATCCGCCCCGCCTGCGTTTAAGGTCTGGCAGCCAGATGCTTCAGCCGCCGGCGCTCAACCCAAGACGTTTGCTGCCAACCCCACAGCGGTTTTACCGGTGGAAAAAGCCGCGGCCGTCGTCTATATCCACAGCAATGGCGGTATTTCGCGCTTGAACAGCAGCGGCGGCTTTGAGCCTCTGATCAGCGGCGACCTGACGGAGTCCATCTTTACCAGCGACGCCAGCCTGGCGGCTTACCGGCAAAATACAAAAGTCTGGATCGCCGCCCTGACGGGTAATTCCGCCACGGTTGAGGTAAAAGCCGCCCCGGATCAAGCCCTCTTAACCGATTACAGCGGACCGATGGAAGCGATCCAACCCGGGAATTTCGCCTGGCAGACCGGACCGACCACCCTGGTGGTTGAATACCGCGCCAGCCTGCTTGACCAGCAAAAGATCCTGGGCTACGCCATGGTCAATCCGCAATCCGGCCTGCGCAGGGATTTCATCGCCTACAGCGGCGCAGGTCAATCGGTCTTCGCGCCGAACGGACGGGCGGTTCTGGTGGTTAACGCGCTTACCCTGGACCCCGAATTAAGCATGGTGAACCTGAACACGCGCAGCACCGCCAAATCCGCGCTAAAACTTCCTCTGCCAGTTCTGCTGGATTCTCCGCGCTACCTGACGCCGTACACGCAGTGGGCTCAAAACAGCAGCGAAGTTTATGCCGCATATTACCTGCCCGAGGATGCCGCAACCCGCAGCCCCTGCCAGACCAGCTGCACGCTCTCGGTGACTGCCTTGAAGCCGGACGGCTCAATCACGACCCTTGGACAGGTGCAGGTTAAGTTTGATGGGAACGCCCTGCCGCCTATGGCAATTTCGGGCAACGGCCGCTACATCGCCTATTCCGCGGAAGACGGCGTTCATCTGTACGATTTCAATGGAAAAACAGACCGGATCATTCTGCCCCTACAGGCCGCCAGTATGGTCTGGGCGCCAGGGTCTGAGCGCCTGGCAGCGGCTGCGGAAAACGGCCGCGGCGCGATTCTCACCCCGGACGGCAAGGCAGAAATCTTCGGTATTGAAGGCGAAGAGGTCGCCAGTCTGGTCTGGGCAGACAGCAACACGCTGGTTTACCTTCAGTCAGAGAACGGGCGCTGGAACCTGACGCTTAAAAATACAGGCGAGAACAGCCAGATCCTCAGCAACCAGATCGGGCGGAATTATCCGCGCGGGTTATTTGCCTTCCCGGCCCAGTAGCGGAGCGCTTGTTAAATCGCCGCAATTATCCTGGCAGCGGGCGTCATGAACGGGCGTTCCAGGCACTGATCAACGCGCTGCCCAGCGTGATGAACGCTTGAATATCTTTTGGGCTGGTCAGCTGGATCCCGCGCAGCGATATTTCAAGCCCGCTTTCACTGAGCTTTATCAGGGGTTTTTGTCTGTCCGGAAACCCGGCCAGCAGACGGCTGGCTGTCTCATCCATTAAACGATCAACGTCGTCCGCGGAATCTGCCAGAGCGGAAAATCGGCCGCGCAACGGTGAAAACTGCAGCTCAACCGGCGCCAGGCGGTCAGCCCACCGCGCATCCGCACCCAGCAGCCTGCGGAAGATCTCGGGTAAAAACCCGCTGCTGTTGAGCAACGCCTGAGAATCCCCGCCCCCGACAGGCAAGGGGCCGACCAGAACCACCCGTCCCGGCAGGCGAACGGCATCGCTAAACCAGCTGGTGCTCAAACGAATCTCAGAAGACCCGGGCCCGGCGCTGGTCGGGCTGGCTTCCCGCTGGCTGACCAGAATCCAGCTCCCGCCGGCCAATTTCCCGTTGATTTGATAACCGCTGACCAAAGGCTGTTGAATTTTTTGCACCATCCAGCCGCGCTCTTTTGCTGCCTGGATTAATTCCCGCTCCTGGCCGCGTTTTCGAACCGACAGGAAGATAAAAATACCGGCGGTCGCGGCTGCGGTTACCAAAATGACGACCAAGCTTGTCATTAAATCGCCCATGATCGCTCCTATCCCGATGATTTCAATCATTGTAGCATCCAATAGCCAAGAAGTTTATATAATCATGAGTAGACAGGTACAGCTTGAAGGAAACCAATGAATTTTTCCAGTTCCTCACTTGACGCAATCCCAGAAAGAGACGAGGTAAAGGCCATCCTTTCTGCCGCCCTGCAGGCTGTTGACCCTTTTGACAGTGTATGTAAAGCGGTCATCCTTGATGAACAGGAATTGACAATTCTCGACCGGTCTTACCCCCTTTCTCCTGGACAAAAAATAAACGTCCTCGCGCTGGGAAAAGCCGCTCCAGTCATGTTCGCCGCTGCCAGCGAGGTCCTCGGGGCGCGAATTGGCCGGTCTTTGATGATCCCGAAAACTCCGCCGGCTGAAACGCTGCCAGGTGTTGAAGTCATTCCTGGCGGCCACCCCATTCCGACCGCAGCAAGCCTGGCTGCCGGTCAAGCCGCGCTTGACCTGGCCCGCTCTTTAACCAAAGAAGATGTCTTGCTGTGCCTGATTTCCGGCGGCGGCTCGGCATTGATGAGCCTTCCAAAACCGCCCTTAAAATTAAGTGATCTTCAGGTCTTAACCGACCTTCTATTAAAATGCGGGGCGAATATCCAGGAAATCAACTGTTTGCGCCGCCAGCTCGATCAGTTGAAAGGCGGCGGGCTGGCCAGGGCTGCCGCGCCGGCGCGCGTCATCAGTCTGATCCTGTCCGACGTCATCGGCAGCCCTCTGGAAGCGATCGCCTCCGGACCCACCGCGCCAGACCCAACCAGCGCGTCGGACGCCCTGGGCATCCTTGAATGTTATGGGCTGCTCGGTCAGGTCCCGCCCGCGGTGATCGCGGTCTTGCAGCGGGGTCTGGAGAGCCCGCCGTCCCCGCCTTCCGGGTTCGACCATGTCCATAATCTTATACTCGCGGATAATGCCCGGGCTGCTCGGGCAGCCGTCCAACGGGCGATCAAGGCGAAATTTTCAACCGCATACCTGGGCAGCGCATGGCAGGGGGAAGCCAGAAAAGTTGGCGCGGACCTATGCCAGATCTTGCTGTCCGCTGAATTGCCGCGCCCGTTTTGTCTGGTCGCAGGGGGTGAAACCACGGTCAAATTGCGCGGCGAAGGCAAAGGCGGGCGAAATCAGGAGCTGGCGCTGGCATCCGTAAAACCGCTCGCCGGAAAAAACGGGATGATGCTGGTCAGCCTGGCAACCGACGGCGAGGATGGGCCAACCGATGCCGCCGGCGCGGTGGTCAGCGCGGATACGTACCGGCGCGGATTGGAGGCTGGCCTGCAGCCAGATGATTTTCTGGCTGCCAATAACGCTTACGCCTACTTTGATCGACTTGGAGATCTGCTCAAAACCGGTCCAAGCGGCACAAATGTGAACGATTTGATCTTTTTATTTGGTTTTCACCGTTCCGATTAATAAATTGATGACATTTGTCCATTGATTAATGGAGACACCGTGATATTATATTCAATATCATGAATATATTGGATCAGACCCCAAAGATCATCAAATCTATCCCAAACCCAGGCATATTTAAGGCGCTGGCGCATCCAGCCCGCCTGGCAATTTTAGAAGTGCTGCGGGACGGGGAAGCCTGCGTCTGCCACATGGAAGCCCACCTTGGCTACCGCCAGTCGTATCTTTCGCAGCAGCTGGCGGTGCTGCGCGAAGCCGGTATCATTTCAGACCGCAGGGAGGGTTGGAATATTTATTATCAGGTCGTTAACCCCAATATCTTTAAAGTTCTGGACTCGGCCGCCCTTTTATCCTGCGAGTCAGTGGCCAAAAAACATCAAAGCAGCTTGTCCTGCCCCTGTCCGAAATGTAACCCGAATAAATAATCAACTGGAGGTTATGATGGTACAAGTTAAAGTTCTTGGAAGCGGCTGCGCCAATTGTAAAAGATTGGAAGCCTTAACCCGCAAGGTTGTTGATGACCTGCATCTTGAAGCCGAAATCTTAAAAGTGACCGATTTTAATGAAATCATGAAATATCCGATTTTATCAACACCCGGGCTGGTCATTAACGAAAAAGTCGTTTCATCCGGACGCATACCGGCTGAGGCTGAAATCGCAGCCTGGTTACAGGCAGCATAGTGTAAACAGGAAGAAGCAGCGTTTTAATGCTGCTTCTTTCATCGCAAATAACATTCATTATTTTGAATATCAAAAGCCCTATGGAAAACATTCTATCGTATCTTGGCACGTTATTATGGTCGGGCTGGACCGGGTTGTTGGATTACCTGGCGGCGCATGTCCTTCTGTGTCTTGTGCCGGCATTTGTAATCGCCGGTTTTATGAGCTCAATGATCCCAAAAGAGGCGATTACCCGTTACCTGGGTCCCAAAGCTTCAAAATGGATCAGCTACCCGGCTTCAGCCCTGGGCGGGTTCATCCTTGCGGTGTGTTCCTGCACCATTCTGCCGCTCTTCGCCGGCATCTGGAAACGCGGCGCCGGACTTGGACCGGCGATCACGTTCCTGTTCGTCGGTCCGGCGATCAACATCCTGGCAATTTCCTATACCGGTGCGACCATTGGGATGGATATCGCAATTTCCCGATTGGTTTTGTCGATTTTGTTCGGAATCATGATTGGCTTACTGATGGCCTGGATATTCCGGAAAGAAGAAGCGGCGCGCGAGAGCGACATGGCCGCTAACGGGGTGTTTGATCACGCGGTAAAAGTTAAACCGGCGGTATGGGGTTTGTTCCTACTATTAATCGCCGTATTGATCGTCGGAACCCTGCAAATAGACCTCTTAACCAGGGTGTATGCCCAGATCCGCCTGCCTTTTGACTGGGCTAACGGCATCGGCGCTTTCTTGTCTGGCGCAAACCTGACCATTCAGGGCGCTTTCTTGATTTTAATGCTCGCCGTGATCGGCGTCAGCGCCTGGAAGGGATTTGAAAAAATATTTGACGGCTACAACCGCTGGACCTATACGGCTCTGGCAGTGATCGCGCTCACCATCCTGATCGCTGCGCCAAAAGAAGAGGTCGGCTCTCTGGTGATTGGAATCAACGGCCGATTCATCGGTGAAGTGCTTTTACTGGCCGGTATTGCGATTGTTGCCAGCCGTTCGTTCAGCAAAGAGGAATTGAGCGGATGGATCTGGGAAACCTGGAAATTCGTCAAGCAAATCTTCCCACTGCTGATCGTGGGCGTATTTGCTGCCAGCGTGATCAAGGTAATTATCCCGGAAGTCTGGGTACGGGCGGTGGCCGGGGAAAACACAATCTGGGCCAACCTGGTCGGTGTGCTTTTTGGCGTGTTCATGTACTTCCCGACCCTGGTCGAAGTGCCGGTCGCAAAAATGTTTCTGGATCTGGGCATGGCGCGCGGCCCCCTGCTGGCGTACCTGCTCGCAGACCCAGAACTCAGCCTGCAGTCCATCCTCGTGTTGAACGGGGTAATGGGGAGAAAGAAAACAGCGATTTATGTTTCGCTTGTGGCAATCTTTAGCACCATTGCCGGTTACCTGTTTGGACTGGCACTGGCAGCCAGTTAACCTAAGGAGAAAAAATGGAACCACGAATGATACTAAATAAAGCGCTTGAATTTCACGGTCACCGCTGCTGGGCGAGCGTTGCCGGCGTACGCGTCGGGCTGGCCGCGCTGGAAGCGTTGGGTGTGGAGCGTTCTGGCGGAACACAGCTCTACGGGATTGTGGAAATTGGCGAAGAACACGGCGGGATGTGTTTTGGCGACGGGATTCAATATTCCACCGGTTGCACATTCGGTAAAGGCAATATTCGAAAGAACCCGCTGGGCAAACTTGGTTTTACCCTGATTGAAAAAGACACCAATCGGGCAGTGCGGGTTGTATTCACCAGTAAACTTCAAAAACAAATCTCAGCCTCAAAATTTATGCAGCAGCGCGCTGCCGGGATTTCACCGGATAAGATACCCCTGGAAGATCAAATGGAACTGGTTGAACTGGTCTGGAATGCGCCGGCTGAAGATGTTCTGAAGGTCGGAGAAATTTTCAACTACCCCGGAAAGTGGCTGCCAGAAGTCATGGGCTTCAAGCCGTGCGACCGCTGCGGAGAATTGACCGCGCTGGCTTATCTGCGCGTTGATGGAACCCAGCATGTCTGCATCCCGTGCTCGGGTTATGATCGTTAAAACAGGGATAAGGTGACCATCGCAGTCTATCTGATCAGCGCAGGGATGGTATTTATTTTTTCCGGGCTGCTCGCCATGGCAGGGCTGGGCGCGGCTTTTATCTTTGTGCCGATGTTTTATTACCTGGGCGTCCCATTAGCCGAAGCGACCCCAACCGCGTTGCTTTTAAATGTCGTCAGTATGATTTTCGCCACCTATAATTACTGGAGGGGAAAATTAATCAACTGGCGGGTCGGTCTGCCAGTGTTGATCAGCGCGGTTATCCTGTCTCCCTTCGGCGCACGGCTCACCGCCCAGGTCAATAAAACCTTTCTGCTGGCTTTATTCGCTGCCTTTCTTGTGTTCGCTGGTTTCATGATGCTGTTCTACAAGGCGAAAAAACGAGAACACCCAATGCGCCGCGCGGTTGAAGTTGCCGCAGGGGGCGGCGTCGGCAGTGCGGCTGGCTTTCTTGGCGGCCTGCTCGGCGTTGGTGGGGGGAATTTTATCCTTCCAGTGCTCAACTGGCTGGGATTGGATCCCAAAGAAGCGGCGGGGACAACCGCACTGGTGGTTGTGTTTTCATCGCTATCTGGATTTTTAGGCCACGCCAGCATGGGCGGCCTGAATCCTGTTTTCGTTAGCCTAATGGCAGTCATGGCAGCGGGTGGTTCAATCCTCGGATCGCATCTGATGAAGACCCGGATCAGCAGCGTACAGCTCAAACGGATAATTGGCGTATTACTATGGCTGATTGCTGTAAAAATGATTTTTGATTTGATCGGATAGGTAGAAATTAAGGGTCAGTTAACTCTGAGCAAAGGTCAGGCAAACCTTCTATTTGCCTGACCTTTACTGTCCGAGGTGAGTTAAAGAAAGTGTTAATGGTCTGTTCGATTGCGGATGGCTGCCCTTTCCTGGATCAATTGGGCAGTGATACTGATCCCGATCTCTTCGGGTGTTTCCGCCGCAATAGAAAGGCCAATAGGCGCGCGCACGCGTTGCAGCGCTTCTTCACTAAAACCGCGCTTTCGCAGGTCATCAAAAATTAAGGCGACTTTTCTGCGGCTGCCAATCATACCAATATAAGCAGCCGGAGTTCTTAAGACCTGTGCCAGCACGACCAGATCGTCTAAATGGCCGCGGGTGACAATAACAACATAACTGTCTTCATCAATCGGAACGCTGCTGATATCTTGCATATCCGACAGAACCCGGATCTCATCCGCATCCGGAAAGCGCTCGCGGTTGGCAAATTCCGAGCGGTCGTCCAGCACCATCGTCCAGAAACCCACCGCTTTGGTAAACTGGGCTAAACTTTGCGAGACATGTCCGGCGCCAAAGATAAACACCGACCCGCTGATATTCGCCGGCTCGATCAGAGTTAAGACCCCGCGAACGCTCAACAATAAATGCGGCAGGCGTTGTGCCTGGACCAGGGAAATATCCACCTCCTGCGGAGCCGATCCAACCACCTGGCCGTCCTGAAGGACGACCGCGTGGCTGGTTTTTCGATCTGACGGGTTATAGGTGGTCAGCAGCCAGGCGCTGCGGTGAGTTTCAACGGCGTGTTTCAAAGCGGCGAAGACCGCCTGCCGGTCTTCCGATTGCGCCGGGACGGTTTCGATCAGGACATCTACCTGACCACCGCAAATCGCATCCATCGAAGCCGCATCAACGCCGCTAAAAGAAAAGGATTGTACCGAAGATTGCTGGCTGGCGAGGGCTTCAACTGCCATACGAATAACCTGCGCTTCCAATGCCCCGCCGCCGATCGTGCCGGCAATGCTGCCGTCTGAACGCACCAGCATTTTCGCGCCGGTAGAACGGGGGGCTGAACCATTGCGGCGGATAATCGTTGCCAGGGAAAATGGATCGCCCTTCTTAATTAACTCGGAAATTTCATTAATCAATGTAATCATATGACTCCAGGTAAGTAACAGCGGTGGACAGGCTAAAAGCTCCACCGCTGATTATACCGTTTGACTTCAGGATCGTTTAGTGTAACCGTTCGGTATGATCGATCAATTTGCCATCCAGAAAAGCTTGCACAGCTTCATCCACCGTGCGAAGATCCGTGACCAACGGCTGGATATTTAGCCGGCGCATACTTTCATAAGCCCCCATGCCCATACCGCCGCAAATCAGCAGACTGCAATCCTTGATCGCTTCTGCCATCTGGATATGTTTGTTGTGAGCGGCGCCATCGTGACCGTGAGCCCCGCCGTGCTGTTCATGATCCTCATGTTCTCCATGAAACTGACCGTGGCCAAGTTTATCTTTCATTTCCCGGGATACCTCTTTACCATCTTCCAGGGTGATAATCAGATAATGCTGGGCACGGCCGAAATGCTGGCTGATAGTTTTGCCATCATCCGTGATGATCGCGATTTTCATTTTTGTCTCCTTTTTCAAAATACCTGGCGCAAAGTGCTCGCAGCCGGTGTTTTCCCGCTGGTCGATGGAAGAAAATACCAGGATCACTTCCGTATCTTCCCTTCCAACGTTTTCCCAGCAATGCGGCAGGCGCGCTTCAAAGGCGAGCGAATCACCCGCGGTCAGGATGTATGCTTCATCCTGTATCTGGTAACGGATTTTTCCGCTCAGGCAGTAAACCAACTCATAACCGGTGTGAACGATCATTCGGTCCCCGCTGCCCATGCCTGGTTTCAACCGCGCGACAAAAGCCTGCAGACTGCCGCCCGACAAATTTTCCGTCAGGTTGAACATCTGCGTGGTCCCAATCCAGCGTTCAGACCGCGATTGCGCCTGCTGGGCTACAACTGGCCGGGCAATTTTGCCCGTTTCAAAAAACGCGGTCACCGGCACATCCAGTGCCGCGGCGATTTGCTGAAGCGTGCTGACCGAAGGTGAAGTTCGCTCGTTTTCGATCAAACTGAGGGTGTTGATATTTAAACCGCAGGCGTCCGCGAGTTCGCGTAAAGGAATGCGAAGCCGGGTGCGTATCTCCCGCAGCCTTTGCCCCACCGAGATCGACAGATCCTGCTGATCCACCGGCGCAGTTTTTACCATACCAAAGTAACCCCCGGGTTATTCCACCACAAACTCAATCGGAGAAAGGTTGTGGATATTATCCGAGATCGGGCAGCGCGCGTCAATTTCTTTAAGATAGGCTTCTTTTTCCTCCTGCGTCATATCCGCATCAATCTTTGTGTGGACGCGGATGGCAGTAAAACCAGGACGAACCGCGGTACTTTTACCCATCAGCACATCGGTATCCAGCTCGCCTTCTACCTTTACCGAAATATTGCGGACTGGCAGCCGGCGCTGCTTGGCAATAATATGACCGATCGTGATGATGCAGCCAGCCAGGGACACAAACAAATATTCCAGCGGCGAAGGGCCGGCATCCATCCCGCCGCCCGCCTGGGTCTGATCCACAATACTGACATGCTGTCGAGAACGAGCTTCGATCTTGAAACCATCCAGCTGAGTGGCTTCAACCTGTACAGTTTTTACAGCCATAATAAACTCCTTTTCCTATTATATTAGTATTTATATCCATTGCTAGGATTATATTACCAATATTTTATGAAGTCAATATGAAAAACACAGGCGGCTTCTGATCCCAGAAAGCCGCCTGCACATCAGATGCAGCATGGACTAACAGATTTCCGCCTTCGGAATTCCCTGTTCCAGCTGGTCTTTATAAAAACGTTTCTGGAGCCAGAAGGCCACATTCACCAGGCCAATCATCACCGGAACTTCAACCAGCGGACCAATCACCGCGGCGAATGCCTGACCGGAACTCAGGCCAAAAACGGCCACTGCAACCGCGATGGCGAGTTCAAAATTGTTGCTCGCCGCAGTAAAGGACAGGGTGGTGTTTTGTTTGTAATTGGCGCCGACCAGCCTGCCCAGCAGGAAACTGACCAAAAACATACCGACAAAATAGATCAACAGCGGGATGGCAACGCGGACAACATCCAGGGGAATGCTGACGATTAAATTGCCTTTCAATGAGAACATGACCAGGATGGTAAAAAGCAAGGCAATCAGCGTGATCGGGCTGATTTTGGGGATAAAGACGCGGTAATACCAGTCTTTTCCTTTTACCCGGGTTAAAACCCGATTGGTGATGAAACCGGCGATGAACGGGATCCCGAGGTAGATGAAAACCGATTCGGCAATATCCCCGATCTTGACGTTAACCACCTGACTTTGCAGCCCAAGCCACCCTGGCAGCACAGTGATAAATACATACGCATAAACGCTAAAAAACAGCACCTGGAAGATGGAATTAAATGCGACCAGACCGGCAGCGTAATCGGTGTCGCCTTTTGCCAGTTCGTTCCAGACTATCACCATGGCGATACAGCGGGCGAGGCCGATCATGATCAAACCGGCCATATATTCAGGGTAATTGCGCAGGAAGATCACCGCCAGGCCGAACATGAACACCGGGCCGATGATCCAGTTTTGCAGCAGCGAAAGACCCAGCACTTTCACATTGCGAAATACTTTCCCGAGTTCATCATAATGCACCTTTGCCAGCGGCGGATACATCATTAATATGAGGCCAATGGCGATCGGGATGTTGGTTGTGTCCACCGAGACCGCCTGATTGAAAGCGGCCACGCTGTCGGGAATCAGGTAGCCGATCCCCACACCGACCGCCATCGCTAAAAATATCCACACCGTAAGGTAGCGGTCAAGGAAGGACAGTTTTCGGGTGACGCTTTGTTCAGCCATTTTGTTCTCCATATTTTTATCGGGGATTAGAGGATGATGGTTTGGGATGCAATCCCTGGCAGGAAAATTCGGGCACACCGGGATTACATTGCGAGCAGGGGCAACCTTCAACCGGCCGTTTTCCCAGCGGCTGAAGCATCTCTTCCGATTCGCCGCTGAGGACAAGCGCGGATTTGATCCAGGGGATCAGGTCCGGGTTGACCAGCTGGTAAAAAACGTTTCGGCCGTCACGGCGGGTTTTTACCAATCCCGCCCGGCGCAGCAGCATCAGGTGCTGGGATATCACCGCCTGCCGCAAACCGAGCACGGCTTCAAAATGACACACACAGGCCTCCTGCGCGGCCATGATCGCCAGCAGTTGCAGCCGAACCGGCTGTCCGATAAGCGCAAAAAAACTGGCCGCTTTTGGAGCCCAATCTGAGGATATATTCGTCGGCATGAATGTATTTTACCGAAAAACCTTAGTGGAAGCAAGCAAGAGCCTTTGTTTTTAATTAAGTCAGTGAGCCCGCGCAGCTTGAAGCATTGCAGAATTTAAGCGAACACCCCTAACCCAAAAGTGCCGGGGTGAATCAATCAATTCCCCAAATGGGATTTCGCAAAAAAAGACTAGTAGCGGCTCCAGTGCTGGTAGTATGAAACAGGCGGCTGCGGCCGGCGCAGCAATGGGCCGAAAACCATGCCAAAGACAAAACCGCCGATATGCGCCCAGAAAGCCACCCCGCCGAGCTGCTGCATGCCGAGCGCCATCGTTCCCTGGAATAACTGCAGAACAAACCACAACCCCAGGACAACCACCGCCGGGATGCGGGCGAATTGAATAAAAAAGCCCAGTGGGATCAGCGTAACCACCCTGCGGTTGGGAAACAGCAGCAAATAAGCGCCCAGCACAGCCGCGATCGCGCCGCTGGCGCCCACAGTCGGAACGGTGGAGGTCGGGTAGAGGAAAACGTGCGTCAGCGAAGCCGCCACGCCCCCTGCCAGATAGAAAAGCAAATACCGAAAATGCCCCAGCGCGTCTTCCACGTTATCGCCAAAAATCCACAGATAAAGCATGTTTCCAAGGATATGCGCCAGTCCGGCATGCATAAACATGCTGGTAAAAATCGACCCGACATTGCTCAAATTTATCCCGCTGAGAAATTTCGCCGGGATTAACGCCATCGCGTACAGGGCATTTTCTCCCTGAGGTCCCAGGCTTAGCTGCCAGATGAAGACCAGCATGTTCATCAAGATCAAAAGATAATTGACCACCGGGAAGCGTCGGGTTGGATTTTCATCGCGAATTGGAATCATAGCCATATCTCCTGCGCCTGATTGTACAACGGAATACAGAAAGAAACGCGAACTGACAAGTGGCAATACGGGTTTTGCGCTGTTGCTTCTCTGGCTGAAGCGGGAAAATAAGTTGATTTCTGCTATCAACCTGGATGATTCCTGGACACATGCTTCCAGGGCGCAGTGAAGATCATCAAGATAAAAGTCTACGCGCGATGATAGATGCGATCAAACAATCAGATAGAAATTCCGCCCGTTTTAACGCCGATCCAGAAAACAGGCTATACTAAATCAGATCGACGCCCAAGGTTCTGCCTCCAAACAGTATCCAGCCTCTTTTTCCCCCGAAAAAGCCGCCAACTTAAAAAGACAGTTCATTGTTCGGAAAACGGCCGCCGCCCTGGGTAACAGCGATGATCGCCTGGATCAGTAAACCGTTGATCTGTTTTATCGATTCGTTCATCATTTTCCATCAGGAGGGGTCATGTATTTTCTCGGCATGGATGTGTCCACCACCGCCACCAAAGCGCTGATCGCTGATGAAGCCGGTCGCGTGGTCGGCAGCGCAGCCAGCGAATACGCTTTTGAGACTCCCAGACCGCTGTGGAGCGAGCAGCAGCCCGATTTATGGTGGCAGGGAGCCCGGCAGGCAATTCGGGCGGTTTTAGAAAAAACCGGAATCCCAAACAATGAAATTGCCGCCGTCGGATTGACCGGGCAAATGCACGGCCTGGTGCTTCTGGATGAGCGCGGCAAACCGCTGCGTCCGGCGATTTTATGGAACGACCAGCGCACTCAGGCCCAGTGCGATGAAATTCACCGCTTGATCGGTAAAGAGCGGTTCACCCAAATCACCGGCAACCTTGCGCTTGCCGGTTTTACCGCGCCAAAATTGCTCTGGGTGCGGGAAAATGAGCCGGATTTGTTCGCCCGCGCAGCGCATGTGCTCCTGCCAAAAGATTATGTGCGCCTCCAGCTCACCGCCGGCTACGCGATGGATAAGGCGGATGGGGCCGGCACGGTGTTGATGGACCTGCGGAACCGCACCTGGTCGGATGAGGTATTAGAAGCGCTCGCGATTCCCCGCGCCTGGATGCCCGAGTTGTTTGAAGGGCCGCAAATCACCGGGTATGTGACCGAGGCTGCCGCCCGTGAGACGGGGCTGGCCGCCGGCACACCTGTGGTCGCCGGCGGCGGAGATCAGGCCGCCCAGGCGGTGGGGGTGGGCGCGGTGAAGCAGGGCATCATCGCGTTGACGCTGGGTACCAGCGGCGTTGTCTTTGCCAGCACGGATGGACCTATTATTGAGCCTCAGGGACGTTTGCATGCCTTCTGCCACGCCGTCCCCGACAAATGGCACCTGATGGGTGTCATGCTGAGCGCGGCCGGTTCATTGCGCTGGTACCGCGATACGTTCACCCCGGGGTTATCCTTTGACGACCTGCTGCTACCGGCGGAAAAAATCTCGCCCGGCTCCGACGGCTTGTTCTTCCTGCCGTACCTGACCGGAGAACGCACGCCGCATCCCGACCCGCTGGCCAGGGCTGCTTTTTGCGGTCTGACCGTCAGACACACCCTGGCGCACTGCACCCGCGCGGTGTTGGAAGGCGTGGCTTACGGGCTGAAGGACTCCTTTGAACTGATGAAATCCTCCGGCCTGGCATCCATCGAGCAGGTGCGCATCTCGGGCGGAGGCGCGCGGTCATCCCTCTGGCGCCAAATTCTGGCGGATATTTTTAACTGCGAACTGGTGACGGTGAACACCACCGAAGGAGCCGCTTTGGGGGCAGCCCTGCTGGCAGCGGTCGGGACAGGTTTTTATCCCGACGTTGAGCACGCCTGCGAGAAAACCATCCAGATCACCGGCATCACCCGGCCAGATCCGGAAACAGCAGAGCGCTATGCCAGGTCTTATCCGCTTTATACGGCGTTATACCCCGCGCTCAGGCCAACCTTTACTGCCAGCGGGAATTAACCGCCTTACCAGCGATGCGTATTCTTCTTCCGGATGGAGATTGTCACACACCCTGACAGCCGCTGGACGCGCCGGTACAGCAAAGCCAGATACCTTTCGAGCAGAGAAGAAAAAACGGAAACCGCCGCAGCGACAACCGCGCCCAGTTGATTCACATGAAGGATCAAGCGCAGGTGGCTGGCACGCGGCGGCGCTGGGTAAAAGAACAGAATTAGAGGAACGTCCGCAGCCTGCAGCAGGCAGCGACCGCTGTTACACGCGGTGACCCCGGTCAGTTTACGCGCCGAGCAGGGAATGAGCGCTTTCCCGATCCTCTGGAACGAATTGAAGACAATCGCCGCGCGAGGTCTTCAAAAATGCAGGGAAAAAAGCCAGCGCGTCAATCAGCGCCCGGTCGATTCCGCGTTGTTGTTGCAACGCACACACTCCGGCGAAACAGGCTGCCAGGTGCGTTTTCAGCGCAGCGCGTTCCTGTAACAACCGTGTAACGGCCCATATCCCTGCGCAGGTTGTTGGCCTCCTAAGCTTTGATTACTTCCGTCACCGGGCGGCGCAGCGAGCGCGGCAGAGCATCGGCATACCCGTAGCGCATCAGCAGCTGCGGCAAAGCGCTGCCCAGACCAAAAGCGGATTGAAATTGAGATCGCAGGGAGACGACTTCAATGGGTTGGTTCAGAAAGGCGGATTTGACCCCAAACACAGTCAGTTGAAGCGCCAGACGCTGGTACACCTGGCCGGCCCGCACCCAGGCGGAAGGGGCATCCTGTTCGGTTGAAATGACCACGGCTCCGCCCGAGCTCATCAATTTTTTCGAATCCGCATCGGCTTGCTGCTCGGGTTTGGTGCCCTGAACAAAGCTTTTTCCCAGCCAGCGCGGCACTTCCGGGTTTCCAGAGCAGCGCGAATACAGGCCGTCCATAGTCTTTAAGGCTTCTTTTTTATTAAATCGCAGCCAGAAAATCAACTCATCCAGAAAGGCCGGGTCTCCATATTGAATCCGGTTGCCTTCCCGCACATATTCATCCAGAACTTTCATATCTTCGGGCGTGGGAGCGGTTTTCAACATCACCCCCGGCTCGAGCAGCAAAGCCTGTATGGCGTCGTATTGATCATTGGGTATTAAGCGGCCGTCATATTCAGAGCGTGTATTTTGCCGTGTGGAAATCGCCTGATAGAGCGGGCTGGCATATTTGTCACCCGCGGTCAGCTGGACGGAGATCGTTTCGGTCGAATCTGGATAATTCACCGCGGCTGTAAACCCGCCAGCCTGCGCTGCGAGCAGCAAATTCTCCAGCGCGCACCCCAAGCTGATCCATAACTCCCGGTCATTCGGATCCACGACCGCTAACCGACGGCTGAAGTCCGGAACGATGTCTATACCCGCGTCGGTCAAATGAAAGGTCCACGGCTGGGTATTGTGCCCGTTGGCAGCCAGGGTCGCCGAATGCACCATCGCGTAGAACGGGTTCGCGCTTCCCTCAGCGGGATTATCCATAAACCAGGTCTGATCCGCCTGGTTGGTATAACTGAGCCACGGAGCGTACTCGTACAATACATAACCGCCCGCAGCGGCGGCGATTCCAGCCGCGCCCCATTTTAGAAAATCCCTGCGGCTCATATTGGTTCTGGTCTCTGTTTTTTTCATCATTTATCCTTAAATTATCAGATTACAACCATTCTACGCCGGGCGGCGCGCGTTTACACCACATAAGCATGTAGGTTTTCCCTTACACCATGTAGGGTTTTTCATAGCGCGGCTGCCGATATCCTTATCAGCCAATACCAGCGCTTGTAGTCTGTTCACTTATAGAAATTATGGTTTATCTGTTTTTGGCCCGAGAAAACCACCGGGAAAAATAATTCCACACTCTTCGGAAACCGCTCTGGACAGCGATGACCATACCACGCAAGGTGACATCAGGCTTCTGGTCAAGAACTTCTTCTTCATATCCTTCCCACGGGTCCTGGTCGGTCAGTTTCCGCAGGATATAACGAAAGAAAATGCGCAAAGAGGCCAGAATCGGCGCGGCCAGCAGCAGACCCAGAAACCCAATCAACTGAGCGCCGATTACCACCATGATTAACACGCCAGCGGGATGGACGTTTAAAGTCTCAGCGAGCACCTTCGGGCTGACGAAATTATCAATTAAAAAATCCACCACGACGGCCACAGCAACCACCAGCAGGGCATACGTGATCGGCTGCAAACCGAAGAGGGTTGTACCTTGAAAGTACGGGACCAACCCGTATACTGTCCAGGCAATCGCCGGGCCGACATAAGGGACAAAACGCGCCAGACCGGCCAGTAAAGCCAGACCAATAAAATACCGCACACCCAGCGCTGCCAGGAAGGCAGAATAGACCACCAGGGTGATCAGAATAACGATCAACTGGCCGCGGATGTAGCTCTTCCAGACCAGCGCAAGGTGCCTGCCAATGCGCGCGATATCTTCCTGATATTTGGGAATGCGCAGATTGACCAGATTGGCGCGCGCCCCGCGCGACTCGGCGGTGATGAAATAAGCCACCAGGATGGTAAAGAAAGTCCAGGTAATCGTGTTGGCGGCTCCGGAAGCGATGCTGCCCAGCAAAGAACCGATATTGGAAAGCAGCGGGCTGACAACCCCCTGCAGCTGCGACCAGAGGTCCGAAAGCTGCAACCGCGAAAAATCAAAGGTGAACGGACCAATCATGACCGGGTGAGCCGTCAGATCGTTTAATAAACGCGGCAGGTCAGCCACCAGCTTTTGCAAAAATGCGGTCAGGCTTTGCAGCGGTTCAACCAGGGACAAACCTCCCCAGGCAATCATGCCGATAATCGCCAGGAGCAAAAAAAGATACAGCAAGGTCACCGCCAGGCGCCAGGAGAGGCGCAGCCGGTTATGTAAGAAACCAGCCAGCGGATGCAGCAGGTAAGCCAGCAATATCGAAAAGAGCAGCGGCCCGAGGACGTACTGAAAGCGGTAAAGGAGATAAATGAATAAAGCCGCAAGAGTGATCGCAACCACCACTTTGGTCGTAGAACTCCAGCGCGGTGAAGAGTCGGAGTGGATCTGGTTCATGCTGTCCTTCCAGGGTCAAAAGAATACCTGCGTTCATCCTAATCATACCTTATCTGCTCAGAAGATAATCGAGGGAAATACCCGCTGCCTTTTACACATTGAGCAAATTCCAGCCGGTTCGTGATACACTTTGTCAAGGTAAAAAATATGATCCAGTCCGCCACTGCCCAGGCATCACCCAATATCGCCTTTATAAAGTACTGGGGCAACCGCGATGCGTCCCTGCGTCTGCCGCAGAACGGCAGCATTTCCATGAATCTGGCTGGTTTGCATGCCAAAACCACGGTTACTTTTGATCCTGAGCTGCAATCGGACAGCTTTACCCTCAACCAGCGTCCCATTCACGGCCCCGGGCTGCAGCGCGTCAGCAGTTTTCTGGATCATATCCGCTCGCTGTCTGGTTCAGCCACCCGCGCGGCCGTAACCAGCGAAAATAACTTTCCCACAGGCGCCGGGATCGCCTCTTCTGCGGCGGCTTTCGCGGCGCTGGCGCTGGCTGGGACGGCAGCGATTGGGCTGAATCTTACCGAAGCGGCGCTTTCCCGGCTGGCGCGGCTTGGCTCCGGTTCCGCCAGCCGCTCGATCCCGGGCGGATTCGTCGAGTGGCAGGCGGGCACTGGCGACGAGGACTCTTACGCCTTCAGCCTGGCGCCAGCGGAGCACTGGCCGCTGGTGGACTGTATCGCGGTGGTGAGCAGCGGTCACAAGCCGACCGGTTCGACGGAAGGACACGCCCTGGCGGATACCAGCCCGCTGCAGGCCGCCCGGGTAGCGGATACCCCGCGCCGCCTTGATATTTGCCGCCAGGCAATCCTTGATAGGGATTTCACCGCGCTGGCGGAGATCATTGAACATGACAGCAGCCTGATGCACGCCGTGATGATGACCTCCCGGCCGCCGCTCTTCTACTGGGAACCAGCTTCCCTGACCTTGATGAAATTGATCCCTCAACTGCGCAAAGACGGGTTGAAAGCCGCTTTTACCCTGGACGCCGGAGCGAATGTTCATGTGATTTGCGCGCCAGAGTGCGCCGATCAGGTGGAACAGGCTCTCCGCAGGGTCGCCGGCGTACAGCGGGTTCTCAGAGCGGTTTGCGGCTCTGGCGCGTTTCTGGTGCCCCCTCAGGCATAAGAAGATTGATATAATCGGTAAAGAAAGGAAACCCCCTCACATGCCTACCGGTAATGTTTTTCTGACCATTTTAGAGTTTATTATCGCCCTGGGACTCCTGGCTTTCTTCCACGAACTCGGGCATTTTTTGATCGCCAAATTGTTTAAGATCGAGATTTTAGAATTCGGTTTTGGCTTTCCTCCACGCCTGGTCAAACTGTTCAAAATCCGCGAAACGCAGTTTTCGTTTAACGCCATACCATTTGGCGCTTTTGTGCTCCCCAAGGGCGAGAACGACCCTACGGTTGAAGGCGGCATGGCGGCCGCGAAACCAGGGGTTCGGCTGGCGGTCCTTTTGGGAGGACCGATCATGAATCTCATTATCGGCGCGATTCTGTTCGCGTTTGTATTCATGCGCACCGGCCTGCCGGACACAACCCGGGTAGAAATCATCCAGATCGCAGCCGGCTCGCCGGCCGCGGCAGCCGGAATTTTACCGGGCGATCAGGTTACCGCGATTAACGGCCAGGCGGTTGACAGCATGGCCAAACTCTCAGCACTGGTAAAAGAGAACCTCGGGCGTGAAATCGAAATCTCGCTGCTGCGCGGTAAAGAAGCCGTGACCGTGCGCGCCACACCGCGGGTAAATCCGCCGGAAGGTCAAGGCGCGCTGGGAATCGTTATGGGTAATCCCATCCGTCCCGCTGCCAGCTTTATCGAAGCCATCCCGCTGGCCGGGCAGCAAATGCTCAATCTGTCGCGCGAATTGCTCACCCTGCCGGTACGCCTCATCCAGGGAGCGGTCCCCCGCGACCAGGCCCGTTTTGTCAGCCCGATTGGCATCTACACGATCTTTCAACAGGTGCGCGACACAGATGCTGAACAGACCGCAGCGAACCCGCAAAATGCCAACGTGACTACCTTCTACTTCCTGGGCACCCTGTCCATCGCGCTGGGGATCACCAACCTGCTTCCCATTCCCGCCCTGGACGGGGGGCGCATCATCCTGCTGCTGCCAGAGCTGATTTTCCGCCGCCGGATCAATCCGAAATATGAAAATATGGTCAATCTACTGGGTTTTTCCGCCTTGCTGGCATTAATGTTCATCCTGGCCATCAATGACATCGTCAATCCGGTCGTCCTTCCTTAAGGAGGTCTGTCATGGCTGAACAGATCGTTGATTTCAAAACCATCATCGAAGCGCTGCTGGATAACAGCAAACCGTTCTCGCCGGTCTTTCTCAACCGATTTTCAGACCTGAATCCTCACGATCTGGCCATCCTGGAAAAAAACTGGCCGCTGGTAAACCCGGAGCGCCGCCTGGGATTAATGGAAGACCTGAGCGAGATGGCGGAAATGGACATGCTGCTTTCCTTTGACGCGGTCAGCCTGCTAGCGATGTCTGACAGCGACCCGCGGGTGCGGTCGATCGCGGTCAGCATGTATCAGGATTCGGAAAACGTCAGCATCCTGCCGCGGTTGATTGCCCTGGCGGAAAAAGACCCCGATTCCTCCGTTCGCGCCAATGCGGTGACCGCCCTGGGACATTTCATTTACCTGGGTGAACTGGATGAAATATCCACGGAAGCGCTGCAGTCCGCGCTGGAAACCGTGCGCGCCATTTACACTGCCGATGCGCCGGAACTGGTTCGCCGCCGCGCCCTGGAAGCCCTGGGATTTTCCAGCCTGCCAGAAGTGCCCGAGTTAATTCAAAAAGCCTATGACACGGGCAAACGCGACTGGATGATCAGCGCTCTGTTCGCTATGGGCCGTTCCGCGGACGAACGCTGGCATGAACTGGTGCTGGAAAACCTGGACAGCGACGACGAAGAGATCCAGTTTGAGGCTGTGCGAGCGGCCGGCGAGCTGGCAATCCCCTCCGCCCGCGAAACGCTGATCGAGATGGTGGAAGCGGGAATTGAGAACGATGAGATTCGGGCGGCCGCTGCCTGGTCGCTTTCGCAAATTGGTGGACTGGAAGTGGAAAAAGTGCTGGTCGAAATGCAGGAAAACGCGGCGGATGATGAAGAAGCCAGTTTTCTCGAAGAAGCTTTGGAGAATTTATCCTTTACCAACGACCTGGCCAGACTGGATATGCTCTCGGTCGATGAAGTTGATGAAGACGAACTCGATTCGTTTATTGATATCGATCAGGAAGATCACGAACAAGAGGAATGATCGCGCAAAATTCTGCGGGGACCTCAGGCGGGGAATTTGATTAAACCTTTGCTGCTGGCTGTTGTAATGTGGTTGAACGGGCTGTTTTCCATCAGCCAGTCTCAACCTGGCCTGGTCCGCCTGACCAGTCTGACAGTTACCACCCGTTTTGGAGAGTACCTGGAATTTTCCGGCAGGATTGAAAGCGACCAGCCAGTCGACAGTCTGACCCTAACGCTTATTCCCGAAAAAGGCAGCCCCGCCAACCTCAACACGGTCATTGGCCCAGACGGCGGTTTTTCGCTGCGCTATGATTTGATAAAAATGCCCCTGACGCCGTTCACAAGGCTGACGTACACCATCACCTTTCAGTTTGCCTCAGGGGGAAGCGAAACCACCCAGCCGTTCAGCCTGGAATACCGCGATACGCGCTTTAACTGGCAAACATTGAACGGGAACGATGTTCAGGCTTACTGGTATGATGGAGACCTGACCTTTGGACAGGCGGTTGTCAACACCACCCTGGAAGGCCGCCGGCGCAATCTGGAAACCTTTCCATCCGCCAGCCTACCGCCGTTAAAGATCGTGGTTTATGCCAGCGCCAGCGATCTGCAAAGCGGGCTCGCCATCAGCAAAATCCAGAATATCGCCGGGCACACCAGTCCGGAAAGCGCGACCATTTTCGTCTCCATTCCCCCCGGGCCGGACGCGCAGCTGGAAATGCGCCGCCAGCTGCCGCATGAGATCATGCACATATTGCTGTACCAGATGCTGGGCAGTGCTTACACGAACACCCCCCAGTGGCTGCTGGAAGGAATCGCCACCTCCGCGGAATTAAACCCCAACCCGGATTTTGAGCGCGTGTTGATATCCGCCAGCCAGGCAAACACGCTTCTACCAATGGAAAGCCTGTGCGCGCAATTTCCTGAGGACGCGCCGGCCGCTTACCTTGCCTATGCGCAGTCTGGTTCATTTGTCCAATATCTGATGTCTACCCGCGGAAAGGACAGCCTGCAAATCCTGCTGGCGGCTTACCGCAACGGAATCGGGTGCGAAGACGCTGTTTACCAGACATACGGCAGCGATCTCGGCCGCCTTGATCTCGAGTGGCGCCGCGCAGTACTGGGATATGAGCCGCTGACGGCTGCGTTGAACACGCTCCTCCCGTATATCATTCTCACGGCAAGCGTGCTGCTGCCCGGCCTCATCCTGATCCTGCTCGCCCACCTGTTACAAAAAAAGGAAAGCGTCAATGAACCGTGAAGACAAACGTCTGCATGCTGTCATTCAAGGACGCGTCCAGGGCGTCGGCTTCCGCGCCTTTGTCCTCGACCAGGCGCTTCGCCTCGACCTGACTGGATGGGTTCGCAACACGTGGAATGGGGAAGTTGAAGTTGTGGCGGAAGGTCCGCAGGCAGCCCTTGAATACCTGCTGGAAAAACTTCGCACCGGTCCGCGGGGCTCATTCGTCAGTCGAGTTAATGTTGACTGGGAACCCGCCTCCGGAGAATTCGATTCCTTCGAAGTTGCCCATACCCGCTAAAGGTTGACAACTGCCCAGACCCCGCCCCGCGGCTGGTACTGATACCGCTTATGCGTCAATTTCGCCCGCCAGCAGACGGGCTTTTTGCCAGGGCGGCAGCTTGCTGTCTTCCGCCAGAATCGCGCGCAGTTCATACAGCTGATCGCGTAAAACCGCTGCCCGCTCAAATTCCAGGTCTTTGGCTGCCTTTTTCATCTGGCTTTCCACTTCAACGATCATGCGCTGAAGCTCCGTTCGGGGTATACCGGCCGCTGCCTGACCGGAGGTGCGGTACTCCCCGCGTTCTTCAGCTACCGCCGCGTTGAGGGTTAACCGCGAACTCAGATCGTGAATTCCCTTCACAATGCTTAACGGCTCGATCCCGTGTTCCTGGTTGTATTGAATCTGAATCGCCCGGCGGCGGTTGGTTTCGTCGATCGCGGTTCGCATCGCCTCGGTGACTTGATCCGCGTACATGATCACCTTGCCCTCAACATGGCGGGCAGCCCGGCCGATGGTTTGAATTAACGCAGTCGCCGAACGGAGAAATCCCTGTTTATCCGCGTCCAGGATCGCCACCAGCGACACTTCCGGTAAATCCAGCCCCTCGCGCAGCAGATTAATCCCGACAACAACATCAAACACCCCCATGCGCAGATCCCTTAAGATCCCGATGCGGTCCAGCGTGTCCACTTCGCTGTGCAAATACTGCACCTTGACGCCCAGTTCCATCAGATAATCAGCCAGGTCTTCCGCCATCCGTTTGGTCAGGGTGGTCACCAGCGCGCGCTGCCCGTTTTGAACGCGGTGGTTGATCTCAGCCACCAGATCGTCAATCTGCCCGCGCGTCGGCCGGACCTCCACCTCAGGATCCACCAGACCGGTCGGGCGGATGATCTGTTCCACCACCTGATCGGCCCGTTCCATCTCATACGGGCCAGGGGTGGCGGAGGTAAAGATGGTATACCCCATGTGCTGCTCGAATTCCTCAAACTTCAGCGGACGGTTATCCAGCGCCGAAGGCAGGCGGAAGCCGTATTCCACCAGCACAGACTTGCGCGCCCTGTCGCCGTTGTACATACCGCGAATCTGCGGCACGGTCATGTGAGATTCATCAATAAATAAGAGGTAATCACTGGGCAAATAGTCAATCAAAGTCCACGGCGGCGACCCGGCGGGCCGCTGGTCCAGATGGCGGGAATAATTTTCAATCCCGGAACAATACCCCACTTCTTTCAGCATTTCCAGGTCGTACCGCGTTCGCTGTTCAATCCGCTGGGCTTCCAGCAGACGATTCTGCGACTTCAACACCCTCAGCTGATTTTCCAGTTCGCTTTCAATATCCGCAATCGCCTGTTTCAGACGGTCTTCCTGGGTAATATAATGTTTCGCCGGGTAGATGTCGATGGTTTGGGGTTCATCATAAATCTCGCCGGTCAGCGGATTGATGGTAAGGATTCGCTCGACTTCATCGCCAAAGAAAGAGATTTTATAGGCGCGCTTCTCCTCATAGGCCGGGAAGATTTCCAGTGTTTCGCCGCGCACGCGAAACACCCCCGGGCGTAATTCCATATCATTGCGTTGATACTGGCTTTCGATCAGCTGCCGCAGCAGCGCATTCCGCCGGTAAATTGAGCCGGTTTCCAGGTTGATCACAACTTTCCCGTATGCATCCGGCGAACCCAGACCGTAAATGCAGGAAACCGAGGCCACAATGATCACATCTTTGCGAGACATCAAGGACGCGGTCGCCGCCAGGCGCAGGCGGTCAATTTCATCGTTGATCTGAGTCTCTTTTTCAATATATAAATCCCGCTGGGGCACATACGCTTCGGGCTGGTAATAGTCATAATAGGACACAAAATATTCCACCGCGTTGTCCGGGAAGAATTCTTTGAACTCGGCATACAGCTGGGCGGCGAGTGTTTTGTTATGCGCCATCACCAGGGCCGGCATTTGCAGCTGCTGGATGATATTGGCCATGGTGAAGGTCTTGCCCGTCCCGGTTGCGCCAAGCAGCACCTGGTTGCGCATTCCGCTGCGCACGCCGTCCACCAGCTGCTGGATGGCGAGCGGTTGATCGCCGGTGGGTTGATACGGGGCATTCAGATTAAACGGCATTCTTCCTCGCATTCATGATTGCATTCTAACATATTCAGCCATTAATTGGAACAAATGTTTTGTTTTCTATCCAACCAGTTTCTCGAGCACATCCACCAGGCGCGCTTTCCATCCATCGCCGGAACCCAGCGGCATCCAGAAGGCGTTTTTCCCGGCGCGAACATCATGCTGCGGCGAGACCAGTTTTCTGGGTTGGGCGCCGTCCGGCATTGTTGGATAGCGCAGGACAATTTGCTCTCCTTCCAGGGTCACGCTGACCAAGCCGGCGCGAACCGCGAGCAATTTCACTTTCATTTGATAGAAAAGATTGCGCACCATTTCAGGCAGCGGCCCAAACCGATCCACAAACTCCTCGCCCAGCGCTTCCAATTCATCCTCACTCTCCAGATCGGCAATCCGGCGGTACAGTTTCAGGCGCATATTGGCATCGCTGACATAATCGGCCGGGATCCCAATGGAGAGCGGAAGTTCCACCAGCACCAGCGGGCCCAACTCGCGAACCTCACCTAACTGCGGGCCTGCCACGGGCAGGTTCTGAATTTGCCGGATCTGACGGACTGCCTGCGACAGCAGGCGGGTATAGAGGTGAAATCCCACCGCCGCGATGTAACCGTGCTGCTTGGTCCCTAAAAATTCGCCCGCTCCGCGCATTTCCAGGTCGCGCATCGCGATTGAGTATCCAGCGCCCAGCTGGGTATTTTCCGCGATCACTTCCAGACGTTCCTGACCTTCCGGGGTTGGCGCTTTATGGCGGTGGCGGAAGAAATACGCATGCGCCCGCTGCGCGCCGCGCCCAACCCGTCCGCGAAGCTGATAGAGCTGCGCCAGGCCGAAAGCATCCGCCCGGTCGACAATCAGCGTGTTCGCGTCGGGGATATCCAGCCCGGATTCAATAATAGAGGTGCACAGCAGCACGTCAATTTCACCCGCGGTAAAGCGGCGCATCACCAGCGACAGGTCTTGCTCGGGCATTTGCCCGTGGGCGACACCGATGCGCGCCTCAGGCACCAGTCGGCGGAGATGACTTTCCATGCCGCGGATGGTCTGGACGCGGTTATGGACAAAGAAAACCTGCCCGCCGCGCTCCAATTCACGCACAATTGCCTGACGGACCAGACGGGGTGAATACGGTCCGATATGGGTAACAATGGGCAGCCGTTCCGCCGGCGGGGTGTTGATGATCGAAATGTCGCGCGCCCCGGTCAGAGCCATGTACAGCGTGCGGGGAATGGGTGTCGCCGTCAGGGTAAGAACATCAATCTCGGTGCGCAGTTTCTTAAAATGTTCCTTGTGAGTTACCCCGAAGCGTTGTTCTTCATCAATAACAACCAGACCGAGGTCTTTAAATTCCACATCCGGGGTAAGCAAGCGGTGGGTGCCGATTACGATGTCCACGCTCCCGGCTGCCAGGCGGCGCAAGATTTCATTCTGTTCGCGGGGCGTACGAAAGCGCGACAACATCTCGACTTCAACGGGATAGGCAGCCAGCCGCTGACGAAAGGTTTCATAATGCTGCTGCGCCAGAACGGTGGTCGGGACAAGGACAGCGACCTGCCGGTTGTCCATCACCGCCTTAAAGGCAGCCCGCAAGGCAACTTCCGTTTTCCCGTAGCCCACATCACCGCACAGCAGGCGGTCCATCGGTCGGCTGCCCTCCATGTCCTGTTTGACTTCACGGATTGCTTTTAATTGATCCTCAGTTTCAATGTAAGGGAAACTGGCTTCCAGTTCCGCCTGCCAGGGCGTATCCGCTTTGTACGCGTATCCTTTAATGGTCTGACGGCGGGCGTACAACTCCAGCAGATCCTGGGCTACCTCCAGGACAGCCTCGCGAACCTTTTGCTTTGTCAGAGCCCACTCGCCCCCGCCCAGACGGGTAAGCGGAGGTTTTTCTCCTTCGGGTCCAATATAGCGGCTGATTCGATCCGCCTGATGGATGGGAACATACACCTGGTCGCCGTTTTCATATTCAACCAGCAGAAATTCGCGCTCAGCGCCTTCCAGAACGCGCTGAACCAATCCGGCGTAGCGCCCAATTCCATAATCCACATGGACAACCATGTCGCCGGGCCGCAGATCACCGTAAACGGCCTCGGGCGCTTCTACCTGCTGGCGGACTCTGGCGCGCGGCTGCGGACGGTCCCAGCCGAAGATCTCGCTATCGGTCAGCAAAAAGGTTTGCTGACCCGTGTCGCCGGTGAGGATCCAGCCTTCTCCGAGCGATCCTTCCTGAAAAACCGGCGCGGCTTCCAGGTCGTCCAGGCTGGCCTGCTCTCTCCACAGCTCGCGAAGCCGCTGCACCTGACGGGAAACGATCACCGCGCGGTTTCCGGAAGCGAGCACGCGGTTGATTTCTTCATACATTGGTTTTAGCCTGCCGCCAAAGCGGGGTACCGGCTGAAAGCTATGCGCGAGGGGGCTGTCCTCTTCCGCGGTGCTGCGCCCCAGCTCCAGCGCGTTTAGGTGGTGGAGCGAATCTTCAATTTCTGACCAGGTCAGATATGGGATCGGAAAATCCGCCGGTAAAATGCCCTCGCGGATATTTTCCTGGCGCAGCTTCACCGCCTGCTCTTCCAACTCGCTGGCTGCGCTGCGGGCAAGGTCCAGGTCGTCCACCACGACCAGGCCGGGACGGGGAAGATAATCCAGCAAACTGGCCGGCGCAGGGTAAACCAGGGGAAGGTAAAACTCTTCCAGTTCGCGGGTCAGGCCAGACACATGCTCGGCTTTACCCGGCAGCACCTCTCGGGCAGGGGTTACCAGCAGCGACTCCAGCGTCCGCGCGGTCCGCTGGCTGGCTGGATCAAACTGGCGCAGAGTCTCCAGTTCATCCCCAAAAAAGTCCAGCCTGACCGGATCGGTCTGCGCCGGAGGCCAAATATCCAGGATCCCGCCCCGGCGCGAGAATTGCCCCGGCTCGACCACGATTTCGGCCGGCTCATAACCCATTTCAACCCAGGCGCGCGCCAGGGCATCCGGCTGATAACTCTGCCCGACCCGCAAGATTCTGGATACCTTGAGAAAATCGCGCCGCGGCAGCGTCCGGGTCATTAACGCCCGCGGGGTGGTAACCAGCAAGGGCTGGGTTTCCTCGCGCTTTGCCCCGGGGATATGGTAGGCGGCCAGAACCGTCAGCGCCTGAACGCGCTCGCGGCGCACCGCGGTCCCCCAGGCGGCGGGCTCATAAAAGAGCGGCGTTGGCTCGGGGAACAGCAGCCGGCGTCCGTCCTCCTGCCAGTAACCCAACTCCTCGAGATATTTCAAAGCCAGATCCGCTCGATGGGTGATCAGAAGGACAGGACGCTGACAATCTGCTGCCAGTGCGGCGAGGACGGGGATCCGGGCGGATCTGGGCAGTCCCAGGCCGGACCGCGGCGTCTGCTGCCTGATGGATTCCAGCAGCTGCTGGTAAGCGGTCAGTTCGCGAATCGCCTGGATCATCAAGCCTCTGGCAGGCCACCGTTGAACTGGTTCATGGCTGTTTCAAGCCCGGATCCAATGAAGGTTTTTACGGCCTCTGCCGCGCGAGCGAGCACGCGATCGGCGGTTTCCTGTTCCCCGCGCGAGAATCCATCCAGTACATAGTCAGCGGCATCCTTTGCCCCTTTTGGCCGGCCGATTCCAACCCTGAGGCGAGGGAAATCCTGACTGCCCAGCCGCTGGATAATGGAGGCGACCCCCTTTTGCCCGCCTGACCCCCCATCCGGGCGCATGCGCAACACTCCCAGCGGTAAATCCAGGTCATCATGGATCACCAGCAGCCGATCGGTCGGGATCTTATAAAACTTCATCAAAGGACCCACTGACTGACCGGACAAATTCATATACGTCTGCGGCTTGGCAAGAATCACCCGCTTGCCGCTGTACACGCCGCTGCCAGTCACGGCACTGGCCTGAACCCTGGTGAGTGGAATATTTATGTCTTTTGACAGTCGGTCAACCACCATAAAACCAACGTTATGCCGGGTATCCCGGTATTCCCGCCCTGGATTGCCCAGTCCAACGATTAAGTAAGCTTCTCCGGGAGAATCCTGCTGGTCGGCCGTTTCTCTGGTTGCGCGCAACCGTGCAAATAATTCTTCAAGACCCATATCAACCTCTGCGCCGCAAACGGCGTAATCCCAGTAAAACACCGAACCCGCTCAGGATGAGCACAGCGGCGGCCGCTCCGGCCAGCATGCTGGCCCGGATCATTTCCCGGCTAAGCGCCAGCGGGTTTTCCGGCAGAGGTTCAGACACCGGTTGAAGGGTGGCGGTAGGCGCGAGCGCGGTTTCAGCGGACGGCTCCTCTGGCTGCCGGGCAGGCTGATCCGCACTGACCTGGCTGTAATTGCGAACCTTCAACCCGCTGACGACTACCTGCGCGGTTTCGCCGCTCTCAAACCGCACCCTGACCCGCAACCGGTAATCGCCATCGCGGATGGTGGTCGTATCCCAGACGGCGAGCTGATTATTTCGGACCGGCTGGTCGGATTGATAGATCAGAAACCAGCTGTCTATCTGCGCTGATTCATACGTAAACTCGACTTCATAGGCGCGAAAACCCGGCAGGTCGGTGCTGCCGTTAATCCTGACCTGCCCCTGAAGGACGTCTCCCGCCCGGGGTGAATCGACGCGAGGTTGTCCCTCCGCCAGCACCGGCAGCGGCAGTACCAGCATTCCGAAAACCAGAAAAATCAGCAGCAGGCGATATTTGAACATGGCAATCGTTAAGTTTAACATAAAGCCTGAAAAGCTTCAAACCTGAGCGGTCTGCCAAAACAAAAACCGGCCTGTTGGACAGGCCGGTTGACCAGTCTGGGGGTTTATTTCCCCACTGCCGCGGGAACCAGGAACTGCCACGGGCCTTGCCCGCCGGATTGTAAATGCTCGGCGTAGATTTGGGCGTATGCCTCGCGGATGTTATTCACAATCAGAGACGCCGCAACTAGATAGCTGGCATCCAGCGAGGTTTCCAGAGCAATGCAGGGCATACCTGCAGTCCGCGCCGCGGTGATGCCGGCCGGCGCATTTTCGATCACCAGGCAGTGGTCAGGGGTCACCTCAAGACTGCTGGCGGCTTTCAGGTAAGGATGAGGGAATGGTTTGCCCAGTTCAGTGTCTTCACCGCTGATCAGGACTGAGAAGAATTCGCGCAGACCCAGCACAGATAACACCGTCTCAGCCACCGCCCGTTCCGTACCGGTAACCAGAGCCAGCGGATAGCCCAGGTTAGAAAGAGCTTTGACCACCTCTTGAGCGCCGGGCACAGCCTCGATTTTGAAAATGCGCTCAAAGACGTCTTTCTTCCGCTCAAAAATGCGCTGCTGCTGCAGCGGGGTAAGCCCGAGCCCCCATTCATCAGAAAGCTCGGAGATTACCTGTTCCCCTTTATAGCCCTCGGTGATGTAGATGCGCTGGTCGCTGACTTCACGGTCAAGGTGCTGTTTAATCACCAGCTGCCAGGCGCGGACGTGATACTTCATCCCGTCAACGACCACGCCGTCCATGTCCAGCGCGATCATTCGGTTACTCGGCAAGCGAAACCTCCGCAGAGCGATTTTGGCGCCGCAGCGCCCATTCATGCCCGACCAGGGCGGCCAGGACGATGGCTCCGCCCAGGACAAGATTAACCAGATTGGCCTGCTCGCGGAAGAAGACCAGCGAAACCGTGATCGAAAGAGGAATTTTCAAATCGTTAAAGATCGCCAGCGTGCCAGCTTCTACCCGCCTGGCGCCGAAATTCCAGAGGAAAAATCCCAATCCCGAAGCGACAAGACCCAGGTAGACCAGGGTGTAAATATGTTTGGCGGTTAATGCCAGTTGATCGAAAGGCGTGAAAACAGCGGATGACAGGCCAGCGGCGAGAAAACCGCCCAGGTAGAGCAGGCCGAAGACCGATTGATCCTTGACCTCTGGTTTCCCGACCATTACCTTTCGGTAGGCGACCTGACCGGCGGCGAATGCCAGGTTGGATATTTGAACCAGCAGAAAACCGGTCAGGACCTGGTTTTCCACCCAGCCGTTCATCACCACCACCGCTGTTCCAATCACCGCCAGCAGCGCGGTCCATAAGTTGAGCTGGCGGAAACGGCGGGTGAGGGCGTCATTTAGAATGGTTACATAGATCGGGGTAAAGATGGTAAAAAGAGCGACTTCGTAGGCGCTCAGAAACTTAAAGGAAAAATTGTAGGCAATGTACATGACGCCAAACTGCAGCGCGCCAATGCCCATCAGTTGAAGCGCCAGCAAACGGGGAACATTTTTTAACTTTAGAAAGGGCAGAAATACCAGCGAAGCGATCCCGATGCGAACCGCGGCAATAAAATTGGCGTCAACTCCCACCAGGTTGCCTTTCATCAGTCCAAAAGAAAAAGCCCACAGCAATGAAACCACCAGTAATGCCAGCATGCGCGCCTCCTACGGTAAGAATATCGGCTGATTGTATCAAGGACAGGGAGTTTTGCGTAGTGAATAGACTCAAATATTGCCCTGACAGGTGTAACTTTTTACCCGCAGCGCCCTATTCGCTGGCAGGCAGGGAAAGACCGCGTGAAGAAAATAAAACAGCCCGTTCATCACAAATCGGGCTGCATCTGGCGGAGAGGGTGGGATTCGAACCCACGTTACCTTGCGGTAAACGCGCTCTCCAGGCGCGCGCGTTAGGCCAGACTACGCTACCTCTCCAAACTTCGAGCGGCGAAATTATACCACATCCTGACCAATCGACGAAAAGATTTTGATGACCGGCTGTTTGGCGGACAGTCTTGACGCATTTAAAGAAAACCGTATAATTAATTTTATAAATATCAAATTATTTTGAAAGTATTCAATGAACAGCGCGTCCCCTTTTTCCCCCGAACAAGTCGATGAACTTCTGCTCTTCTTTAAAGCGATGGCGGATGTGACCCGCCTGAAGATCATCGGCCTGCTAGCCAATCAGGCTTACACCGGCGAACAGCTGTCCGATCTCCTCGGCCTGAGCCCATCCACCATCTCCCACCATCTCGCCAGGCTCAAGGATGCCGGGCTGGTTTCGGCGCGCGCGGAACAATATTACGCCGTCTACACCCTGAACAGCGCCAGATTAGAACAGACCGCGCGGGTCCTGCTGGAAAAGAATTCGCTCCACGAGCTCGCCAGAGAGGTAGACCTTGACGCTTACGACCGAAAGGTATTAAAGACCTTTTTGACTCCAGAGGGGCGCGTCAGGCAAATTCCGGCGCAGCATAAGAAACAGGAGGTGGTAAACCGGTACCTGGCCGCGCAATTCGAATTCGGCAGAGAATACACCGAAAAAGAAGTCAACGAAATTCTGGCGCGTTTTCATGAAGACACCGCCTGGTTTCGGCGCGCCTTGATTGATAACCACTTAATGGCCCGCAAAGACGGCCGCTACTGGCGAATTTAAAAGCTGGATTATAATCATCTCCAGGAGACTGCCATGACCGCTAAACGCCTGGAGAAACTATACACCCTCATGGAAACTCACGGGCTGGAACACCTGGCATTAAACCCGGGTCCCAGCCTTGTGTATTTAACCGGCCTGCACTTTCACCTGAGCGAACGCCCCACTGTCCTCTTCCTTTCCAGGAATCACGTCCCGCTGCTAATTCTCCCCGAACTGGAAGCCGCCAAGGCGGACAGCGCCGCGATTCCGCTGGAACCGCTGACCTTTAACGATAATCCCGCGACCTGGGGAGCGGTATTCGCCGCTGCCTGTGCGAAAATTGGCTGTGCTGGAAAACTGGGGGTAGAACCCACGCGATTCCGCTACCTTGAAACTGCTTTCCTGCAAGAGGCCGCGCCTGGCTTGCAAATCGTTTCGGCCGGCGGCGTTCTGGCCCAGTTACGGATCCAGAAGGATGCGGATGAGCTGGCAGCCATGCGTCAGGCGGCTCTCATCGCGCAAAACGCGCTCTTAAACACCCTGCCGATCTTAAAAACCGGGATGACCGAACAGGAAGTCGCTGCTGAACTCACCCTGCAGCTCTTTCGCTCTGGCGCAAACGGCCTGGCTTTCGATCCAATTGTCGCCTGCGGCGCGAACAGCGGCAATCCGCACGCCAACCCAGGCGCGCGCAGACTTTCTCCCGGCGAAATGCTGGTGATTGACTGGGGGGCTTATCACGGAGACTACTGCTCGGATATTACCCGCACCTTCGCCATTGGGGAAATTTCGCCGGAATTAAAAACGATCTATCAGACTGTTCAGGCGGCCAATCTGGCCGGGCGGGAAGCGGGTCGGCCGGGAATCCCCGCCGGAGCGGTTGATGACGCCGCCCGCGAAGTGATTCGCTCGGCCGGTTACGGCCCCTTCTTTACCCACCGAACCGGACACGGCCTGGGTATGGAAACCCATGAGGACCCTTACATCTTCGCTGAAAATGCTTCCATCCTTCAGCCCGGGATGGTTTACACGGTTGAACCAGGGATTTACACCGCCCGGGGCGGAGTACGAATTGAGGACGACGTGGTGATCACCGAAACCGGCTGCGAATCGCTGACTGACTTATCCCGCGACCTGACGGTGGTCGCCTCATAAGGTGAAACAATGAAACTACCTCGCACCATGTCCGATGCTGAACCCTTTTTCCTGCCCGGCGGACGGGTTGGCTGTCTGTTAATTCACGGTTTTACCGGAACGCCGAAAGAAATGCGCTGGATGGGAGAGGATTTAAACCGCCGCGGATACACAATCCTCGCCCCGCGGCTGGCCGGCCACGCCACCCAGCTGCGAGACCTGACCCGCACCCGCTGGCAGGACTGGCTGGCAGCGGTGGAAGACGGATGGAACCTGCTTCGCGGCGCAACCGACATCCAGTTCCTGGCCGGCCTTTCGCTTGGCGGCGCGCTCGCATTGATCGGAGCTTCCTACCTTCCCGCCGCCGGGGTGATTTCGCTCTCCGCCCCCCACCACCTGCCCGCGGATCCCCGGCTAAAATTCGCCCGCTCGCTCGCCTGGTTGATGCCTGAGGTTTCGAAGGGAGCACCCGACTGGCATAACCCGCAAGCCGCGCTTGACCACGCCGAATATCCCGCCTATCCGACCGCCGCGATCGCCGAATTAAATGATTGTCTGGCATTTCTGCGTCAATGTCTGCCAGCGGTCAATATTCCGGCTTTAATTATCCACTCGAGGAACGACCGCGGGGTCCTTCCGGAAAACGCAGAAGCGATTTACGCTGCGCTGGGCAGCCAGGACAAGAAATTTTTCTGGGTGGTGGACAGCGGGCATGTCATCCCGCGAGAACCTGACCGCCAGCTCGCCTTTCAAGCAACGGCAGATTTTATCCATCAAACGGTAGACGCGCTGTGAATCGCAACCTTACTTTGGTCGCCGTCTCCCTGTTCTTCTGGGGGATTGGCGAAGGCTTTTTCTTAATCTTTCAACCGCTTTACCTCCAGGAACTGGGAGCCAGCCCGGTCTTGATCGGCACGATCCTGGGAGCGATGGGGATTGCCATGGCGGTGCTGCAAATACCCGCTGGTTATCTGACCGATCGGATCGGCTCGAGACCGGTGATGTGGGCTTCCTGGATCCTGGGCAGCTCGGCCGCCTGGGTGATGGCGCTCTCCGGAAGCCTGCCATCCTTTACCATCGGCTTATTTCTCTACGGCATGACCTCCTTTGTGATCGCCCCGATGAACACCTATATCACCTCGGCCCGCGGCAGCCTGACCGTGGGGCGAGCGTTAACCCTGATTTCCGCGATTTACAACTTCGGAGCGATTCTTGGACCGATCGCGGGCGGCTATATTGGCAAGCATTTTGGGCTGAAAAACACCTTCGTTATCGGCGCGGTCGTGTTCATTGTCTCGACTGCCATTATTTTTCAGGTAAAGCCAGTCGCCGAAAAAGACCACCACCAGGAAGAACAGCACAACCGCAGCCTGTGGAAGAACCAGCGCTTCCTTTCCCTGGTTGGATTGATCTTCTTTACCATGTTCGCCCTTTACCTGCCTCAGCCGCTTACCCCAAACTACCTGCAAAACATTCATCAGGTTGATACCCAGTGGATCGGCATCCTCGCCGCAATTGGCAACCTGGGGAACGCCCTGGTCACCCTTATCCTGGGCAACCTGAACCCCATCCGCGGATTTCTGGCCGGTCAGCTGCTGGTGGGAGTTTTCGCTTTCGCCATGTGGAAAGGGGGCAGTCCGGCCTGGTTTGGCATTGGCTATTTCTGCCTGGGAGGCTACCGCCTGTGCCGTTCCATGGCGCTGGCAAACACCCGTCCGCTGGTGCGCGCGGCTGAAGTCGGCCTGGCCTTTGGCATGATTGAAACAGCCAACGCGGCTTCAATTATCCTGGCGCCGGTCCTGGCGGGATTACTGTACAGGCAATCGCCTTCTTCAATTTACTCGGTCACGATGATTTGTATTGCGATCATGATCCTGGCAAACCTGTTCTTACTGCCGCGCTTACGGAAAGCTGACCAGCCAGCGGCTTCCGAAACCGCAAAGTTACCCGCTTGATGGAGGAAAGATGGGGCTGGAAATCATTACCTTTGTTCTGGGTCCGCTTCAAAACAACACCTACCTGCTGCGGGATTCAGCCAGCGACCAGTGCGCTGTCATTGATCCGAGTTTTGACACGATCGAAGTGATTGACGCGATTGAGAAGCAGCAATTAAGCCTGCAAATGATCCTGCTCACCCATGCGCATTTTGACCACATCTACGGGGTTGGAGAATTAACCGCCCGTTTTCCAGCCGCTGCGGTCGGCCTGCATCCAGCGGATTTGCCGCTCTGGCGTCAGGGCGGCGGCAGCGAACTCTTTGGGCTGAAGTATACCCCCCCGGCCCTGCCGACCATCCACTTCTATAACCAGCAGCAGCTGACCCTCGGGTCAGAGAAACTGGAAGTCAAACATACCCCCGGTCATTCGCGGGGGCATGTCATATTCCATTACGCGCCGGATAAGATCATCTTTTGCGGCGACTTGATTTTTCAGGGCAATATCGGACGAACTGACCTGCCGGGCGGTTCCAGCCGCGAATTAATGCACTCCATCCAGATGCAGGTGCTCACCCTGCCGCCAGAAACCCGCCTCTTCAGCGGTCACGGACCGGTCACCACGGTTGGCAGAGAAATGGAAACCAATCCTTACTTGGCATAATCGGTCGCGCGGGTCTCACGGATCACCGTAACTTTAATCTGACCCGGGTATTGCATGGTTTCCTCGATTTTTCTGGCGATGTCGCGCGCCAGGCGGGCAGCCGCCAGGTCGTCAATTTCTTCAGGGCGAACGATGATGCGAACTTCCCGCCCAGCCTGGATGGCGTAACTCTGACTGACGCCGCTGTGCGAATTGGCGATATCCTCCAGTGCGCGCAGCCGCTTAATATACTGTTCCAGATCTTCGCGCCTGGCGCCAGGCCTCGCGCCGGAAATGGCATCCGCCGCTTCGGCGATCACCGCTTCGACAGATTCCTGTTCCACTTCATGGTGGTGCGAGGCGATCGCGTTCACCACCCGCGGATTAACGCCGTAGCGTTTGGCAAATTCAGCTCCCAGCATGGCGTGGGTGCCATCCGTGTTGTGATCCATCGCCTTGCCCAGGTCGTGCAGCAAACCGGCCGCTTTCGCCACTTCCACATTGGCGCCGAGCTCAGCCGCAAGCAGCGAGGACAGTTTGGCAACTTCCACGGCGTGAGCGAGTTGATTTTGACCGTAGGATGTCCGGTATTTCAGGCGGCCGAGCATTTTGGTGATTTCTGGATGCAGACCGGCCACACCCGCATCAAAAGCCGCCTGTTCGCCGGATTCGGCGATATCTTTTTCGACTTCGCGCTGTTCTTCGTTCAGGATTTTCTCGATGTGAGCCGGGTGGATGCGGCCGTCTAAAATCAAGCGTTCCAGCGCGCGGCGGGCCACTTCACGGCGCACCGGGTCAAAGCAGGAAATTGTGACCGCTTCGGGGGTGTCATCCACGATCACATCAACCCCGGCTGCCTGTTCAAAAGCGCGGATGTTTCGACCGTTGCGCCCGACGATTCGGCCTTTCATCTCTTCATTGGGCAGAGGCACAACCGAAGAAGATACCTGCGCGACGTGATCCGACGCCACACGCTGAATGGCATCCGCGATCAGCTCGCGGGCGCGTTTGTCGCCTTCCGCTCGCGCTTCTGCCTCGATCTGCCGAATGATTCGCGCCATATCGCCGCGCGCTTCCTTCTCCGCCTCTTCCAGCACCAGGCGGCGGGCTTCTTCCATCGGCAGTTCGCTGACGCGCTGCAGCTCAGCCAGCTGCTGGGCATACATTTTTTCAACTTCTGATGCCCGGCGGTCCAGCGCAGACTGGCGTTTATTCAGCTGCTGTTCGCGCTGCTCAATCCGTTCCACACGGTTGTCCAGCTCCGCCCGCCGCTTGCCCAGTCGTTCATCTTCTCTGGCAAGTTCAATTCTCCGGGCGCGGTTTTCATTTTCAGCATCCTGCAAAATCTTAAGCGCCTTTGACCTTGCCTCAAGTTCCATTGATTTGGCTTTTTCAGCAGCCTGCGTGAGAAGGTTATCTGCTTTTTGCGCTTCTTCTTTCTTGAACTGATTGATCATTAAGCGGGAAAGCACAAACGCCACGATGATTCCCAGCGCCAGACCAATGATGATAAATAAGAATCCATTTCCCATAGCATCTCCCTCATTTGTCCATAATTGATTCCTGGCCTTGCAGGGACGCATTGTCTGACCAGAGTTCGCGGATAACCGCGGCACAGACCGGATAGGAAAAACCGCGCCGCGCCAGGTATCCGCTTAAGCGCCTGGTAAAACCATCACGGTCTTCCTTAGTTAAACGGCGAAGATACTTACGCGCCGCGGCGCGCGCCAGTTCAACTTCATCACCGGCCTCCTGCAAGGCTGCCTGTATCGCTTCACCATCAACCCCTTTTTTCCGTAACTCGATCGCCAGCGCGCGGTGCGCGCGGGGTCGAAAGACGGATCGGTTTTCAACCCACTGGCGGGCAAATTCCGCGTCGTTGACGTACCCTTTTTCGCGCAGCTGCTCCATCACCCGCTCAACCACTTCGGGAGATGTTCCGGAATCGGTTAGTTTTTTCTCCACCTCAGCCGCCGAGCGGGGCCGGTAACTCAGGTACCGCAGCGCCCGCAGAAAAGCTGCTTCGATGGTGTCCTGACGCTGGAGAGCGGCGATTTTTTCATCGCCGAGTTCCTGCCCGACTTTCAACCAGGCAGCCACCAGGCGGGACAGGCCAAAAGCGAATTCCCCATCCAGGTAGATGTTTACCCGGTTAGGATTGCGCTTTTGAACCTTGAGAGCAGTGATCGTCCTTGCCATAAAAGCAAACAACCGCAACTGCACTGTGCAGCCGCGGCTGTCATGGTTAAGATCAGGAAGTCAGGAGCGGGAAAATAAAATTTACCCGGTCCAGGGGGTTTACCGAGGACTATACTGTTCGTCGGGCTTTCGCATTTGATGCGATCAAATTCTGGATTCCTTTTCGAATGAACCTGTTAACCAGGCTGAAAAAATATCTGAAAAGTACCCTGCCTCAACTTACATTCCGTCGGCAAATCTTCCAAACTCCTTGCGGAGGTTAAACTTACTTCCTAAATAACCAAACCCGCGGCCAAAATGGATCCACGATAAGTTGATTATACAATAATTTTTTATATTCATACAGTTTTCATGGTTTTACAGAAAGATTTTTCCAGGACGAAGCCTGGCGAAAATTCATGCTACAATTGACACATGGAACCGTCCGAGAAACGCGACCCCCAGCAAAACCACCGCCGCGACATGCTGCTTCAGATCTGGCTGCCGCTGGGTCTGACCGGCCTGCTGCTTCTGGCAATCATCAGCCTGGTTACCCTTTCCGCCTTTCAGGGCGGCGAGACGGTCAGTAAAGGTGCCAGCGTCGCGGTAATTTACCTCGTGGCGGGTTGGATGGCCGCTGGTCTGATCCAACTTGCCCTGCTGGTATTCTCCATCCGCCTGGTCTCAAAAATGTACCGCGGACTGCCCGCTCTGGGAAAAAACATCCGCGGGGCTGTCCAGATTGTGGGACAATATATTCAACAGGCGGCCGATTCTACGGCTCGTCCGGTTATTGAGATTGAAAGAGCCGCTTCCGCGGCCCGCGCCTTCTGGCGCGCGCTCAAAGCGCAAACGTCTCGTTCAAAGATTGTGAGGGATTAATGGAAAGCAATCAGCAGTGGAAAACAAAAACGATCATCCTGGGCGCATTACTGGGAGCCCTGGCAGGCATCTTCTCTGCTTATGTATTCATCCAGAGGGCGCAAGAAAACAATCCAAAATTATCCGCGGGCGACGGTGTCAAAGTTGGCATAGGAATTTTAAGCGTGGTGAAATCCATCGCTGACCTGGCCGCGCGCCGGTAATCGCTCGCCTCCCGGGACTGTATGGAGTCTCCCTTACAACACATCATCATCGGTCAAATCACCCGCGAAACAGTCCTCCCGCTCATCGGCCCTCCGGCTGTCGACTTTGCCGGAGGGGCTCCTTTGTACGCTGCCGGCGCGATGGCGCTGTGGCACGCCGCGGCCGGTCTGGCAGGCAGAATCCCGGCTGATTTTCCGTTTGAACAGCTAGAAAGCTTTCGGAAATTCGGTTTTAACCTGGACGGGATCAAGAAAGTGGAAGAAAATGTGGACCTGCGCTGTTTCACCGCCTGGAAAACACCCAAACGCGCTGACCACGATAACCCGCTTAATTATTTTTCCAAAATCGATTATCCTTTCCCAAAATCTTTGCTGGGTTACACACCACCTCCCGCCGGGATAGACAGCCGAATCAACCCGGGACCTTTAACACTGCGTCCATCGGACCTGCCGGGGTCCTATCTGGAAGCGCGGGCAGCTTACATTGCGCCCGCTGATTTTCTGACCCATTCATTGATCCCGGATGCGCTGCGCAAGGGGCACATCACGACCATCCTGCTCAGAGCCGGGGAGCGCTATATGGTCCCCGCCTTTTTTGATGACCTCACCGGGATTCTGCACGGGGTGACCATTTTTGCCTGCGGTGAAAACAGCCTGCGCGGATTGTTTTCCGGGCGAAGTTATGAATTAGCAGAGATGATTGACCATCTTTTCCGCCAGGGGATTGAACTGGCGTTGATCTTTCAGGATGATTTCAGCGTTCTGCTGGTCGATGGACCTGGAAAACGGAGCTGGCGCGTGCCGCCCTATCCCGCGCGGATCGCGGATCCAAGCGGGTATCCAGATGCCGTCTGCGGGGGATTTCTGGTTGAGTACACCCGCAGCTACGATCCGCTGCGCGCCGCCATGATGGGTCTGGCAGGCGCGTCGATCAAACTGGAGGGCACCCGGCCTCTCTATCCCGCCTATGCGCTTCCCGGACTGGCAGAAGCGCGGTTATCGATAATTTCTGAAGGGGTTACAGAGTTTTAGCGCAAAGCCAAAATCTCAAATACATGCAGCGGCTCACGCTTGCCTTTGGCAAAAATGGGTTCGATCTGGCGCGAGACCACGCAGCCCTCAACCAGCGCATGCGCTGCGGCGGAAATCAGGATCTGTCCTGGGGCAGCGTTTTCCTGAATGCGTTTGGCCGTGTTTACCGAATCGCCAACGGCTGTGTATTCCATGCGTTTTTCGGTACCCACCAGCCCCAGAACAGCGTCACCGACATGGATGCCGACTCCAAAGGTCAAGCGGTGATCTTCAGGCATTTCCTGGTGTAAAGACAGGACCTTTGCGCGCAGGCTCAGCGCAGCCCGAACCGCGCGCAGGGTATGATCGGGCTGGCGCATGGGCGCATTGAACCAGGACATGACCGCGTCACCCATAAATTTATCAATCGTGCCGCCCTCAAGAAGGATCTCATCTGCAGCGGCTGCCAGGTAGCGGTTTAAGACACCTACCAGCTCTTCCGGCTCGGTCGCCTCGCTAAAGCTGGTAAAACTGCGCAGGTCAGCGAACAGGATTGTGATCGTCTCCCGTTTTCCGCCCAGCGCCAGTTGATCCGGATTGAGCAGCTCAATGACCTCTGGCGCGACCATGCGCTCGAATAACCGCCGCTGCGCTTCCAGGCGCTTTTTTTCTGTCAGGTCTTCCATCACGATCGCCACACCCTGCGTGTTTTGAGAGACATCTTTTAGCGGGGTCAAACTCAGCCTTAAGTCCACCTGTCCCCTTTGTGCCAGGCGCGGGCTGAGTTCCAGCCCGATCACAGGTTGATCGGTTTCACGGACGTGATTCAGATGCGGTTCCAGCTCGCTGGCGAAAGTATCCAGCGAGCTGTTAATATCCGATCCAATCATTTCCTGGGTGGCGCGCCCAAGAATACTGGCGGCTGCTTTGTTGCAGAGCATGATCCGTTCCTCGAGATCGGCTGTAATTACCCCGCTGGCGATCGAGGAAAACACATTATCCATTAAATTCTTTAATTCGGTCACTTCCACCAGCGTTCGCCGCACAGAAGCAAACAATCGGGCATTTTCAATCGCGACGGCTGCCTGGTTGGCAAAAGCGGAGAGTAATTCCAGGTCTTTCTGGGTAAACAGGCCGCTGCGGATGCGGTTATCGGTATAGATGACACCGGTGGTCTCTGATTTAACCGTCAGCGGGACGCACAGTATCGAACGCAAATTATTGGCGATGATGCTCTGCTGGCTGCCAAACCGAGGATCTTCCTGGGCATTGGTTGTCAATACCGGCTGACCGGTATTGGCAACGCGGTAAATGATGGTTTTACTGATGGTTGATTCCGATTCATCCATCGTTTCCTGTTCCCAGTTGCGGGCAATCTTCACCGAGAGTTCCCCCTGTTCATTCCGCAGCATCAGAAAACAACGTTCTGCTCCGGTCAGGCGGATGATCGTATCCATCACAATCTTTAAGACAACATCCAGATCGAGGGAACTGTTGACCACCTGGCCGATTTGTGAGTAAGCTTTCAGGCTGCGGCGTTCTTCTTCCAGAGAAGAGACCTGCTTGCGGATCTGCCCCAGCCCGAGCGATATGGCGTTGACCCCTTCATAAATGCTCGAAGGCAGCGCAGCCAGACGAATCTGCTGCAAAGTCGTGCGCATATTGGCGGATAGTTCGATCAGGTGGTGCAGGTACTGGTCAATTGAAGCGAAGGTGGATGTAGCCAGATTATCAGTCGTCATGCCTTTCCTCGATGCCGGATTTCTTCGTGCAGCGCGGTCCGTCCCAGAATTTTTCTTTCCACCCAGGCGATGATCGCTTTCCATTTTAACCGGCGGCCAGCTTTCAGGGCGGCCGCCTCATCCGCGGACTGCAGGCTGTAGGTGCCTTTTGTGTATTCCGCTTCAAGCATTCGGATTTCCACCGCCGCGGTCGGCAATAATTTTACCAGTAACCCGGCCTGACGCGCCGGGGTTTGCCCGGGGTTTGGTTTTTCACCCAGCAATGCGAGCGACCAGCCCACGTTTGCGAAAGCCTGATCCAGCCGGCGGGGATAGCGGCGCCGAAAACCGTATTTCAACCAGCGCGGTATTCGTATCCCGCGCTTCTCTAGCGCGGTTTCCACGCTGTTCATCCACGTGGAAATTCGCTGCCGCACAACAGTGCGTCTGCGCAGCCAAAGGATGAACGCGGCCAGGGCAGCAAAAGCACCGGACAGGATCAGCCAGGTCTGAAGGCGCTGCTGCTGCTGTTTTTCGGCGAGCAGACGATCCAGGCGCTCTTCTTCCGCTTCCGCGCGGTTAAACGGTTCATCATCAATGATCGGCAGCGGAATGGAACGCAATTCATCCGGGTTCGCCTGGGCTTCGGATGGAATCGGCGGTGCGGTTTCATCAGCAAAGGCTGTTTCTTGCTGGGCAGCAGTTGGTTCAAACTCGATCCAGCCGATGCCGGGGAAATACACCTCCGGCCAGGCGTGACTGTCGCGTTCGCGCACCGAGAAAGTGCGCTCGCCCTGCAGTTCTCCCTGGGCATAACCCACCGCCAGACGGGCAGGGACTCCAGCCGCCCTCAGGAGCAAAACCTCAGCCGTGGCGTAGTAGTTACAAAACCCTTTCCTGGTTTCAAAAAGAAAGTAATCAATCGGTTCAACATCGTCAGGGAAAGGTTCGATTTCGGATTGATAGGTGATATTCTCGCGCAAATACCGGGTGACAGCGACGGCTTTATCATAAGGCGTTTCCAGGTCGCGGGTAAGCTCCAGCGCGAGGTCGTTCATTCTTTCGCTCAGATCCGCCGGCACCTGTAAGTAGGTTGTGATCACCCATTCGGGGTAATCGCTGCCCGCCGCGCGTAATTCCTGAACGGTGGGTGATGATATCTGCGACTGCACCAGATAGATCGCGCCAACGTTCATGGCTTCATCAGGCGTGATGCGGATCACATCCACTTCCTGCAAACCATTTTGAAGGTAATCAGAGGTAACTTTAAGGCTGACGGCCACCGGCGAATTGGGGATTATGATCTGATCGCTGCTGGGGTTGAACACCTGAACGGTCAGGTTCACCCGCCGGCGCCCGGTATCGTTCGATTCAGCCAGCAATTTGGCGTACGGCTGGATCATGCGGCGGGAGAAATTGGCATTCCGCCAGGAGCCGTCCCGGTAGAGGTCATAAAAACGAACCCGCCAGTAATACCGCAAACCCTGATCAGGCGGAACGGAGGTCTGAATGGTATACAGCAGCCTGTCGCCCAACTTCGCGCCGTATCCAAGCTCCAGCCGGTCGTCATAGTAGAAAGGACGCGGCTCGGTATTGCGCAGAGGAGCGACGAGATTATTGAAGGTGCGCTGAAAACTGTTCATTCCCTGCTGCAGGCGGATCTGTTCCGCGCTGCCGGGTTGAATCACTTTTAGAAACCAGGGAACGTTCCAGGCGAGAAACACGAGAATGATCCCGACCGCCAGCGCGCCGCGCGTCAGGTCAAACCCCAGTTCAGCGTCCACCTGCAGGCCGTTTTCCTGCCAGCGTTGGCGCGCGCGCAGATAGTACAGGCGCGCGATGAGCAGCAACGCGGCGATGAAAAATCCGGCGGATAGAAATGGATGGAGATTCCCCGGTTCAAAATATTCCACCGTGATCACCCCTGCGGCTGCCAGCCCCAGCGCCGCCAGCGCCTGACCGCGCCGCACCAGGATAACCGCGCCCACCAGCCCCAGAAGCCAGCAAATCAACGCGACCGCCGCCAGGAAGAGGATCGAATCTTCAACTGGCTTGCCGTTAAACAGCTGAGACAGGGCAAATAAGAACCGGGGACCCAGGATCAACAATCGTTCGCGGGCGGATGTGAACAGCGCTGAAGTCAGCGAAAGCTGCTGAGTGACAAAGAAAAGGGTGAAAATGATCGAGAAAAACCAGACCCAGCCCTTGCGATAGCGGCTGTAGCCCAATGCCAGTCCCAGGATACCGCCAATTAAGGAGAGGTTGGCAACGATCTCCAGCCGGTCGGTCCAGTTCGTCACCTGCAACCGGGTGGATGCCAGCCAGACAGCGGTTAAAAAAATCAACGCGGCCGGTAAATCCCACCACGGTGAACGAGTTTCCTTCATCGTTTCAGTGTACAATAAAACTGCTCGGGGCGTCAATGTTCACCCGTCGCATTTCTCGAGGAGGTCAGGCATGGATTCTTTGCTGCAATTTGAAGTTGAAATCTCTCTTCTGTTTCAAGCCCTCGGCAGCTGGCTGCTGCTGCCGATGAAATTTTTTACTTTTCTGGGTACCGAAAACTTTTTTCTGCTGGTCATCCCGGCGTTGTACTGGTGTATTGATTCGATCCTCGGGCTGCGCATTGGCGTCATGCTGATGCTAACCGGCTGGTTCAATTCGCTGCTCAAAATCATCTTCCTCAGTCCCAGGCCCTACTGGTTTGATGCCAGGGTTTTGCCCTATTCGTCTGAAACTTCTTTCGGGGTGCCTTCCGGCCACGCACAAAACAGCGCCGCCGTTTTTGGCCTCTTCGGAGTCAGCCTGAGAAAACGCTGGGCGGTCTGGGTCTCAGCAGCACTGATTCTCCTGGTGGGGCTCTCCCGCATTTATCTGGGGGTTCACTTTACCCGCGATGTGTTGGTAGGCTGGATCATCGGATTTCTGCTGGTGGCGCTGTTCCTCTGGCTGGAGAAACCGCTGGCCGGATGGTTCCAGCGTCAGAGTCTGGTAATCCAGGTGCTCACCTCTCTGCTCGCCGCGGTGGTGATCACGGGTTCCATCGCCTGGGTTGGCATCGCCCAGGCAAGCGTTTTCAGCATGCCCTCCGAATGGCTGGCAAACGCAACCCGCAACGGTCTGGATGCGCCGGATCCGCTGGATATTTCCGGCGGTTTTACCCTGGGGGGGACGATTTTTGGACTGGCAGCCGGTTTCTTCCTGTTCACCAATAAACATGGTCTGTTCAATGCCAGCGGTTCACCCGTCGAAAAAGTCCTGCGGTATTTTGTCGGCGCTTTTGGCGTAATTCTGCTCTGGTTTGGCCTGGGCGCGGTTTTTCCCCGCAATCCTGACCTGACATCCTATTTGCTCCGTTTCTTACGCTACACATTGATTGGTCTGTGGGTTACCTGGGCAGCTCCGCTCTTGTTCCTGAAGTTAAAAATTGCCAAACATCCGGTAAAATAAAGTATCAGAAGGAGGCAGGCATGTCTAAGTTTGCGAATTTCATCCTGGGAGCGATGCTGGGTGGGTTGGTCGGCGGCTTAATTGCCCTGATTTTAGCCCCGGGCACAGGCGAAGAGACCCGCCAGAAGATCATTGATGCCGGCGAAAAAATTCGCCGGGAAGTTTATGAAGCCATGGACGCCAGGCGTCAGGAACTGGAAGCGGAATTGACCGCCTTAAGAAAAGATTGAAAGAAAACAGACCGCCAACCGCCCCGCTCAAGCGGGGCGGTTGATACTTTACTTCTGGATTTGGAACTCATAATTCGCGGGCTGGCTCGTGTGACGGGTGACCCCGCTGATTACCAGGACGGTGTCGCTGACATCTCCGCCGTTTTGAATGGCAAGGCGCAGCGTTTCCCCGTCGCGAATCGCGTAGCGCCGAACATTGAAGGCTTTACCACGTTCGATTAAGGTCACCAGATAGTGCTGCGGAATATTGCGCTCGACCCGGACAAACCCCTCCCCTACCCAGCCGCCTGCCCCGTTTTCAAAATCTTCCTGATAACCGATTTCAGGGATGCTGACATCATCCAGCAGCAGCCCCTCGCCGTTAACCGCAGGGTCGGTGACGTACTCAAACTGGAGGGTAACCTGCTTGCCGGCGAAGGCAGAAAGGTCAACCTGCTGCTCGATCCATCCCCCGCTCTGGCCGTTATAACCGCAGGCAAGGTTGTTGCCGCTGAGGTCCTTGGTTGTGCAGGCCGGCGGGCGCAGGACGGTCCAACCTCCTCCTTCGACCTTTACAAGTAAATAGACATAATCATAATCGGTCTCAATATCGTACCAGGTTTGATACCGCAGGGTAATCGGCCCTTTGACCGAGCGGAAATCAAAGCTGCGGCTCAACGTCATATTCGAATCATCCCCTTTATTTGACCAGAAAACATAACGTCCGGATTTCGCCTCAGCAGGCCAGAGCGGGATGAAAGCGCTGCCGTGCACTTCCAGCATAAAACTGCCCGGGCAGGCGATTTGGATATAATCCGCCCCGTATTGAGCGACCTGCCGGCTCTGCCAGCCGATTGGACAGGCGGTGACGGACTCGCTGACCCGCACACGGGGAACGCTGGTATACCCATTGTAAGCGTACCGGCCGTCGGCTAGCGCGGAGTCCATCAGGAAATTCGTTAAAGTCCAATCGCGAAAAAATTCATTTGCGGTGATCGGTTCTCCCGTCTGGCGGTCGGTAATCTTCAGAGCTGCCAGGGTATCATCCACGTTTACCAAACCGTTTAATGGGTTGGCGACCAACGCCTGAGTGGCTTCCACACCAAAGCGCTCAAGAAAGTAAGCCACGAACAGGAAGGATGCGCCGTAATGGGCGCTGCGCTCGGATGCTTCGGAGGGCCAGTAATTTAATTGAATATCCGGATTGACCACAAAAGAATAATCATGACCGCCAATTGAATACCCGTTTAGGTAAGAAGCCAGTTCAGAAAATCCCTCTTCAATCCAGGAATCTTCGTTTCGGTCATTCGCCCAGTGGATCATGTGCTGAAATTCATGCGCCAGGACGCCGTAGGTAAAATCTTCATCCAGGCCAATCGTGCGCGCATTCAAGACAAAGATCTCGTGCGCGTTGGAATATTTTGACGCATCCGGGTGAACCGAATCTCCCGAAGAGAACACACCGGCCACTTGCGAACCAATGTCCCGAACATATAAAATGTAAATATGCTCATCGCCATCAATTCCAGGCGTCCATTCGCTGCCAAAGAATTTTCGGTTGGTGGGATAGATTTTTTCCTCAAATGTGTTGATTAACCGCTCGGCTGCCGCCTGGTCAAAAGCGACATTCTCTTCCACCCAAAAATAGGCGTGATCGGTACGATAGACCAGCCTGGCGTATACCTGAAAGGTTTCATTGGTATCCTGATTGCCCACGTAGAAACTTTTTCGCGCCCCAATTGAATAAGGCGCGTTGGAATCGGGATAATAAGGTGATGGAATAGATTTACCGGTGTATTTTTCGGCGATCACTTCCAAACGGCTTTCCGGCACATTGGCGGATTCAAGCTGAACCAGATTGGCCTCTGCCCTGGAAATTTCATCCCGATCAACCGCTTCGGCAGTCTGAGACGGTTGCGCCACCGCCGCGGTGGGCGTTGGGGATGGGATCGGCGGTAAAAACCCGGGTTTGATCCCCGAAGCGAGCGTGCAGGCCGATAGACCCAGCACCAGGCTGGCCACCAGCAGGGTCTTGCCCAGTAAGCTTTTATTGATCAGCGTCATTCTTTTTCTCCACCATTAAAATTGCCGCCGCGCCAAAACCAGAGGATATCCAGAGATACGGCAAGGCATAGGAATCAATACTGAAACCCTCGATCACGAAACCAATCAACGCGAAACACGAGATTAACCCAATCGTTCCAATGAGCGGATCTTTCATTCGAGACAGCCGGGCGCTGACGCGCCAGCTAAGCCCAAACCAGATCAGAAAGCAGCCAAAACCCAGGATGCCTGTTTCGGCCAGCAAGCGAATCCACATACTCTTGATGTTAAGTAATTGATTACTGCGGTACAGGATATCGCGCACTTCAACGGTGAAATAGCCAAATCCGGTTAGATTGCCTGGCAAATAAAAACCCGCATTTCCCGGACCAACCCCGAGCAAAGGATGGGCATCAAACAGGCGCAAACCCGCATCCCAGTAAATCAAGCGCTCGCTAAAGCGCAGGCGGTCAGCGTAACGCAGCACGGCGTAATCCTGGGAGGGATCAAAATACAATAAGTCAGCCATACGGCGGTCAAAGCGGCTGAAGGCAAACAATGCCCCGGCCAGCAGACTCAAATAAACGACCAGCATCCCGCCCCAGATCAACCAGCGGGTCAGGCGGTGCATTTGAGCCGGATTTGACCCGGCACGGCCGCGAAACAGGCGCGTTTGCAGCCAACCCGCCAGTCGGTAATTTAATAACAGGAAAAGATAGGCAAGCATCAGCAGAAAAGCCAGCCAGCCCACCCTGGAGAATGTCAGAAAAAAAACCAGCGCTCCGCCAGCCAGAAGAAAATTCTCAGCAGAAAATTTCCAGATGCGCCGCTGAAATACGCTGTAGTTTTGGACCGTGCAGGCCAGCCAGACAGGCAGGTAGAGCATATTCAGCTGATGCGCCAGCCAGGAGGGTTCAAGGGCAAAGCCAACCGCCCGCCCCCAGTACAAACGACCGAGGGCAAAAAACCCCTGAATATCCTGAATCCAGACCGGGAAGAGGTTCAGCGGCATGGTCCGCCAGACCACTGCCTGTGTCAGACTCCAGACGATGATCAGCGCTCCGCTGATGTGGACGATCTGAAGCGTGCGGCGAAATTTTTCTTCGCTGTCCAACCAAAAAACCGTGACCAGGTAAAATGCCAGACCGATCCCGAGGGTTACCAGGGCTTCGAGCTGATTTCGCAGCGCGCTGATGCCTTTGAACATGGGCGGGACCAAAAAGATGGACAGTCCCATGGAGAGGAGAAAAACCAGGACAAAACCTGCCAGGGGAGCGGCCAGCGGGAAAAGGCGCCGCCGGCGGTACAGCAGCGGCGCGAGGAAGAGAAGCGCCAATACACCAAGGAAAGGCAGCGAGAGCCCCGCCACCGAGGAAGAACCGGTCAGTTTTGCCACCAGCGGGAAACTGGTGAACGGCAGAGCGGCGATTAACAACCACCAGGACCAGCGGTTGATAAACCGGACAACTTTAGCGGGCACGATGCTTCCTCGACCAGAGCGGGAATTCGAGGGTGCGGGCGAGGAGCAGGCCAATCAACAGCCCAAGAATGCCGCCGCTAAACGCCAGCGCGCCGCGAGAAAAGACAGCCACCCGGGAGCTTCCTTCTGCTTTTCGGCTCCAGACAATGTCGGTGTAGGGCATTACACCCCGGGCTTTTTGCATTTCTTCTTGATACAACGGCTGGGCACGATCAATTTCCCTGCGTATCTCCTCCAGCGATTGAAAAGGACAGGCCGCGCTGCCGGTAGGCACGGCGGAAAACTGCTGAAAACAAAACTCCAGGCTCGACAGATAGTTGCGAATTTGCTGCGCGCGAAAAGCCGCCTGGGACGCGCCGCTAAGATAAAGCATCCCTTGCGAAGCCCACAGATCCGCCAGCCTTTCCGCCCGGCGGGCATCCGGATCGCGCACTCTTAATGTCCAGCGAAAACCAAACCGGTCTGCAGAAGATGCTTGATCAAATGTCACTGCGGTGAGCTGAATACCCTCCTCAGCAGCGGCGGAGACAACCCGCTCGCGCAGCTCGGTAGACCGCAGCAGATCGCCAATCAGCGCCAGAGCCTGATCCTGTTCGACATCGGTCAGCGGGCCGGTGCGGGTAAAATCCAGATTAACCGAGATTTCCGAGCTGGCTTCATATACCACTGGCACGAAAGTATGAACCCCCACCCCGATTAACGCGCCAATTACCAGACCAGCCAGCCCAAGCCACCAGCGCTCGATTAGTTTATCCAAGCCAATCAGATCAGCCTGCATACACCTTTCCTGTGGAATTTTAGATCAACTACAGCATTATAATGCAGGCGGGCAGATTGGTCGTCTAAAAATACAACCGCCTTCCCGGTATGATAAGGTTTGAGCAGATTGGCTACTTTTTCTTGAAATTGATGATGATCAGGTTCTTGGAGCAGTCCGCCAGGGTAGAAAATTCCACCGGCTCTGAAAGCGCATTTCCCGCCAGGTCAAAGACCTGTATTTTTAACTGATTGACCGTGTTGACCGGCTTGTTGCCAATCACCAGTTCAAAAGCGCCCGGACCGTACGGCTTACCGGAATCCATTCCGGTCATGCCAACCAGATTCAGGTTTTTCCCATTATAAGGGCCGGTGATGACGACAACCAGCTGCGTCAGCGGTTTTCCATCCTTGTCAAATACCTGGCCGGCTGCGCCGATCCAGTTGCAGCCGGATTCCGATCGGGCAAAATTGCGGGTGAATAAGGGCGTATTGGCTTGAATACTGAAAGGCGCGGGGGTTCGGGTGGGGGTGGGGGTTGCGGTGCGGGTGCGGGTCGCGGTTTGAGTAATCGTGGCTGTGCGCGTTGCAGTGGGGGTAATCGTGACGGTGGCGGTTGCGGTCTGGGTGACCGTCGGGGTAATCGTGATATTGGGAAGCGCCGGGCAGGTCGGGCAGACAATTGTCGGACAGGTAACCAGCGTGCTTAAAGGATTATCAACCACTCTGGCTTCTGGAGCCGCCGGCACGATTGTCGGCGATTCCGGCAGGATCGAACAGCCTGCCAGCAGGACAACCAAGACCCCCAGAATGACCCACAGCCGTTTTAACATCACACCTCTCTGAACGAATTGCAATAATTATATAATGAATTCGGCATCAGATTTATGGATGCAATATTTATTCCAGCTACAACCGCAGGAGGGAGCGGATTTCCGGCAAAATCCACGGAACGGCAGCAACCGCGCCAAAACCAAGCGCCAGGCTGCCGGTGATGGCCGGGTGCAGGTTCGCCCCGAGATACAACCCTGCCAGGGCGGCGCCTCCGCCAGACAGTACGGAAAGCACGGCGCGCCAGGGAATTCGTTCCAGGCGGACCGGATAATGCAGCCGGCGGTTCAGCAGGATTAACAGCAAAACCGCTTCGGCGGTAAACACCACCGAGTCGGTCAGACTGATGCCAAATGCTCCCCAGACCCGGTAGAAGCCTATTCCAATACCGATATACAGAATTGTGTTGGCAAACGCGGTCAGCAGGGGGACGACCGCGTTCTGACGGGCGTAAAAAGACCGGGCGGTTAATTCTTTCAAACTGTGGCCGAACAGGCCAATCAAGTAACCGCGGGTCACCCACAACAGAGTATCCCCAAAACCCGGGAAGGCGAATTCCAACAGCGGGCCGATTCCGAGCGCCATCACCGCAGCCACCGGTAAGGTCAGAGCGAAGAGAATGCGGGCTGCCTTTTCCATGGTCGCGCGGAAAGATTCTTCATCCCCGCGGGCAATCTGCTCCGAAAGCGTGGGCAGCAGCGCAACCGCCAGAGCGGTGCCGATGATGGTCTCCGGCACTTGCTGGATCATCCAGCCGTAGGTCAGGGAAGAAATCGCCCCGGATTCAAGGCGGGAAGCGAGGTTGTCGCGCACGATAAAGGTTAACTGAATCGCCAGCATGGTCAGCAGGCGCGGGCCAAGCAGGCGAAGGACCCGGCGCAGGTCAGCATTTCCCAGGCCGATGATCGGCCGCCAGACGAATTGATAGCGAATCAGAGCCGGGATCTGGATCGCCAGATGGAGCACAGCCCCGATAATCACCCCGTAGACCAACCCGGTTACTCCAAGGCCAAAAGCCGGCAGAGTCAGACCGCCAATTTGATAGCCCTTTTCCGGGGCGAGAATCACCGCCCCAAAGATCTGGCCAACATTATAAAGAAGGGGAGACATGGCGGGCAGTAAAAAGTGCTGGTTGGACTGCAGCCCGGCCATCACCAGGCCCGAGATGGAAAAGATCAACGTGGCGATGAGATTTAATCGCATCAGAGAGGCCACCAGATTCTGCTGCGGCTCATCAAAACCCGGGGCGATCCCAACCTCCCAGCGAACCAGCTGGTTGGAGAATATCGCGATCAAGATTGCCAGCGCGGCCGTTACCAGAAAGGCGAGATTGGCAATGCGGCTGAACAGTTCCCAGGCAGATGATCGGCCCTGCAGGGTAATCTTCTCGGTGAGAACCGGAATGACAGCGACAGCCATCGCCCCGCCGGAGATCAGCGCGAAGAGTAAATCAGGCAGATTATTGGCGACGTTAAACGCGTCCAGCGCTGGGGTTGGCCCAAACTGACGGGCAATGATTAACTGACGGATGATCGCCAGCCCCTTATCAAGGGCAAAGAAAACCGCGACAATGAGCGATGCTTTGGTTAATTTTGATAACTTCATAAATTTATCCCAGAGCGACATCCAGGAACATCATCAGAGCGAAACCGAGCATCACACTGATGGTTGCGACATCTCCGCTTTCGCTGTGATGCGCCTCCGGGATTAATTCTTCCACCACAACATAGATCATCGCTCCCGCGGCGAACCCCAGGGCATACGGTAGCAGCGGGCGCATGTGGCTGACCGCCAACGCTCCCAGCACACCCGCGATCGGTTCAACCAGTCCGGACGCCTGTCCCACCTGAAAAGCGCGCATCCTGGAAAGACCCGCGCGCCGCAGCGGGGCAGCCACGGCCAGACCTTCGGGGAAGTTTTGCAAACCGATCCCAAGCGCTAAAGCCACAGCGGATGCAACAGTTGCTTCCGGCAGCCCGGCCGCTGCCGCCCCAAAAGCCACCCCGACCGCCAGCCCTTCTGGAAAATTATGCAGCGTGATGGCCAGAACCAGAAGCACCGAGCGTTTCCAGGTTGTGTGAATCCCTTCCGGAGCGTCTTCCGGCATATTTACATGAAGGTGAGGCAGCAAGCGGTCCACGCAGTATAGAAATGCCCCGCCCATTAAAAAGCCGACCGTGGGAGGCAGCCAGGCTGGAATGCCCATCCCAGCGGATAAATCCACTGCCGGGGCGAGCAGTGAAAAATAACTGGCGGCGATCATCACGCCGCTGGCAAAACCAAGCATCCCGTCCAGCAGACGCTTGCTTAAGTTCTTCTTGAGGAATACGCCGGCCGCACCCAGCGCGGTAACGCCCCAAGTAAAAAGGGTGGCCAGCAGGGCCTGTACGACAGGAGAAAGGGTTTTTAGAAAAGAGACAAGATCCATCCTTTATCTCCTCTGGCAGTATTTTATCGGTTGTAACTATAACATAGAACCGGTTTCGTCTGGCACCTTAATTTAGAAACCGGGTTCTCTTAACATCATCGGCTGCGGTACAATTGATACAATCGCACGATGAGCACAACGATCGCTGAAACGCCCGCCCGCCTCGATCTGGAAGAGGTGACCATCAGCTACAACGGGAAAACCGCTGTAGACCATATCAGCATACAGATTGCCCACGGTGACCAGGTCGCAATCGTGGGTCCCAACGGCGCGGGTAAATCCACCCTCTTTAAAGCGCTGGTTGGTCTGCTGCCCGTTCAACACGGCAAAATCTTTATTCACGGTCAGCCGCTTGGACATCACCAGGACTGTGTGGCGTACATACCGCAGCGTGAAGAGGTGGACTGGCGTTTTCCGGTCACGGTCAGTGATGTGGTCATGATGGGTCGCTATGGTAAATTTGGCTGGCTGCGCCAGCCGGATAAAACGGACAAAGCCATCGTCCTGCAGAGTATGGAACAGATGGGCATCGCCGCCCTGCGAACACGGCCAATTGGTGAATTATCGGGCGGCCAGCAGCAGCGCGTCTTCCTGGCCCGGGCGCTGGCTCAGGAACCGCACATCTTATTAATGGACGAACCTTTTACCGGTGTGGACGTCTCCACTCAAGAGACAACCCTGCGCCTGCTCTCCGACCTAAAATCCGCCGGGGTGACCGTCCTGGTCAGCACCCATGATCTTAACATGGCCGCGAGTGAGTTTAACCAGGTCTTATTGTTAAACCGCAAGATGATCGCATTTGGCAGCCCGCAGGAGGTCTTCACCAGCCAGAACCTTAAAGCGGCCTTCAGCGGACAGCTCTTAAATCTCGAAGGGGCGGTCGTGGTCGATCAATGCTGCGGAAATGACGAGGAGCACAGCCATTGATGGACTGGCTGATCACACCCCTTTCTTACGCCTTTATGCAGCGCGGCCTGGCCGCCGCGGTTCTGGTCGGGGTGGTTTGCGCCGTGATCGGTTGTTACGTGGTCCTGCGCGGGATGGCATTCCTGGGAGACGCGCTCGCGCATGCCATTCTGCCTGGCGTGGCGGTCGCTTATCTGCTGGGGGGCAACCTGCTGCTCGGTGCCCTGGCGGCCGCCTTCGCCGTCGCCCTGCTGATCGGTTTTCTGACCAAAGGCGGCGCGTTGAAGGAAGACACCGCGATAGGCATCCTGTTCGCGGCCGCGCTTTCGCTGGGCGTAGCCCTGATCAGCAGCATTCGCACCTACGCGGCGGATCTCAGCCATATCCTTTTTGGGAATGTGCTTGGAGTGAGCAGCTCAAACCTCGCCCTGACCGCCGGGATTGCTTTCCTGGTCCTGCTGGTCATCCTGCTTTTTTTCCGCCCTTTTCTGGTGATTTCCTTTGACCCCATCCTGGCGAAAACCCTGCGGCTGCCGGCGGAAGCGCTGCGCACTTTAATGCTGCTGCTGCTCGCCCTGACCATTGTTGTATCGCTTCAGACGGTGGGCATCGGCCTGGTGGCTGCCATGCTGGTCACCCCGGCGGCGACCGCCTATCTGCTAACCCGGCGGCTGCCGGCGATGATGATCCTCTCCGCTGCCGTTGGCGCGGTCAGCAGCATCATCGGCCTGTATCTATCCTATTATCTCAACATCGCCAGCGGTTCAGCCATCGTCCTGACCGCGACCGCTTTCTTCCTGCTGGCATTTTTCTTCTCACCGCGCAAAGGACTGCTCTGGCAGCGGATTCTGCGTAAGAGGCAGGCATGAGCGCAGCGGGAAAACTGTATATCGTCGCCACCCCGATCGGTAATTACCAGGATATTACCCTGCGCGCGCTGGAGATTTTACGCAGCGCTGATGCGGTGGTGTGTGAAGAATACCGCGAAGGCAGCACGCTGTTAAAAAGGCTGGAGATTACCCCCCAGGAATTAATCACGCTCAACGAGCACAACGAGCAGGAGAAACTCACCCTGATCCTCGGGCGCCTGGCAGCGGGGAAAAGCCTGGCTTTAATTTCAGATTGCGGCACCCCGGTCTTCGCCGACCCGGGGGCTGCCCTGGTAGAAATGGTCAGCCAGGCCGGGTTCCAGGTCATCCCGATCCCGGGACCTTCCTCTTTGATGGCTGCCCTGTCGGTTCTGGACTTTAAACCGCAGCCATTCTACTTCGCGGGCTTTCTACCCCGCGAGCCAGAAAAACGCCGCGCGGAACTTAACCGGGTGAAAAGCCTGAATGTCCCTGTCGTTATCATGGATACTCCGTACCGGCTTGGAAGCGCGCTGGAGGATGTGGCCAGCGTGTTCGGAAAAGGCCGCCGGGTAACCCTGGCCTGCGACCTGACCCTGCCCGCTGAGACAATCTACCGCGGGCCGGTCGGAGAGATCCGCCAAAAAGTGAAAGACCGCAAAGCTGAATTTGTGCTTGTTGTCCATCCAGCCCCGCTTCGTTAGTCATTTGATTTTGTTTCCCATCCGATTCTTGCTATACTGATACCAACCTGCTCACCGATGCAAGGAGGTTATCATGTCGTTAAAAAACACAGCAGCCGGCGCTCCGAAAGGTACTGGCGGACAGAACGCGGCTGAACAACTGCGCAGCCAGCTTTCCCGGCTAAATATGGAGTTGGATGCTCTGCAAAAGTCCGCCCGCCTGGCCAGTATTAAGGATGAGCTGGAAGACCTGGACGGCAAACTGGCAAAATTTCCCGCGCGAATCGCAGAACTGCGCAGCCGGGGATATGTCTTCGACCAAACCCTGGAAAGCCGTGTTCAGGGGTTATCACAGCGCTGGAGGGAAATCCGCCAAAAAGCGGAAAGCGAGGCCGCCCGCCAGTCCAGCCCCTTGATGGCTGAATTGCCTCAAGTTCAAAGCGCTTTTGCTCAGGTCAGTTCCCTGGCTTCTACCCCGGAAGCCGCCCTGGCGCAGCTGCCAGCCGTGAAAACCCGGGTGGAAGGGTTAAAATCCGCCGCAGCCGCGGCCGAGAAAACCGTCCGGGGGCTGTACGATGCCTTCGCAGGCGAGGTCTGGCAGATCGGGAAGGAAGTTGACCGCGTAGAACGTATGATTACCCTCCTGGCCCAGGCGACCTTTCGCCTGACGCCGGCTGAGGCCGGCCTCGCCGCGGTCAAAGCCTACTGGGTTCGCAGCGGGAAAAAAGACAAAACGGATCCCGAAGGGGTGGCCTTTTTAACCGACCAGCGTTTATTGTTTGAACAACGTGAGGAAATCGCCACCAAAAAGGTGCTCTTCATCGCCACCGAGCGCGAAAAAGTTCAAAAACTACTCTGGGAAGTGCCCCTGGCTTTGGTTGAAAAGACAGTGGCGAGCAAACAGGGCATCTTAAAAAATCAGGACTTTCTGGAGCTTCAGCTGGCATCTGGCGCGCCTTTTCCGGAGATCACCCTGCACCTGGACGGGATGGACAGCAGCGAATGGGCGGCGCTGATTAACCGCGCCCGCAGCGGAGAGTTGGACCAGAACCGGGCGGTTCCGGTTGACGCCGCCGCGCTGGAAAAAGCCCGCAGCGCGCCCACCCAGTGCCCTTCATGCGGCGGAGCCATCACCCGCCCGGTGCTGCGCGGGCAGGACAGCATCACCTGCGATTTTTGCGGGGTCGTCATCCGCCTGTAATATTTCCCACCGCGTTATACCAGCGCCAGGCCTGTCAGGTTTTTAAGTTTTTTCCATCAATAAAAGAGGTCGCCATGCAGAAAAAGTTGCCGCTTGGATTTAAGATTCGCTACGGTTTGGCGGATCTCGGATTCGCCCTGATCACCTCAGCCATGCAGTTTTTCCTCCTGTTTTATTACACCGATGTCGCCGGGATTAATCCCGCCATCGCCGGATCAGCCCTGCTGGTTGGTAAATTGACCTGGGATGCCCTTAATGACCCCCTCTTTGGATACATTTCCGACCGCACGCGTTCGCGCTTTGGCCGCAGACGCATCTTCATGCTGCTCGGCGCTCTGCCGCTTGGAATCGCCGCCTGGGTAATGTTCTCCCTTCCAACCGGTCTGAGCGGCGCGGGCGCTTTTTTCGCGGTCCTGGGCACCTTTTTCTTGATCGACACCTTCCACACCATGACCACCACCCCCTATTACGCCCTGACGCCCGAACTGACCCGGGATTACAGTGAACGGGCAAGCCTGACCTCGATTCGCAACATGTTCAGCGTCTTCGGGTATATCCTGGGGGCAGCGGTTACAACGATCCTGGCGGGTATTTTCCAGGGGGCGGGTATGAACCTGCAGGCCGCGTGGAGCGCGACCGGCGCGGTGTTTGGAGCCATCGCGCTCACCACCACTCTGGTTACCACACTGACCATTCGAGAAGACCCCGCCGAAGCTGGAGAACCTTCCAAACTTCCCCCGGCAAAAGCTTTTCTGATTCCTTTCCGCAACCGGCCGTTTATCATTCTGATGATCGCCTTTATTCTTTCCTCGTTTAGCTTTACCGTGCTGACCGCGCTGGTCCCTTATTTCATCCAGTATCAGCTTGGCATGGGCGATCAGGTCTCTTTCGTCCTGCTGGTGATGCTGCTGACCATCGGCATTTTTCTCATCCCCGCCAAAAAGGTCTCGGACCGAATCAACAAGGGTCCAGCGTACGCCCTTGGCCTGGGAATCGCGTCTCTGGCGGTGATTGGCAGCTTTTTCCTGGCTCCCGGCCCATCTTTTTTGATCTACGTGATAGCCGCGGTCGCCGGCATGGGCTTCTCTGCCCAATGGGTCTGCCCGTGGAGTATGCTCCCGGATGTGGTCGAATATGATGAAAAAATGACCGGAGAGCGCCGCGAAGGTATTTACTATGGCTTATGGGCGTTTCTCACCAAGTTTACCTCCGCACTGGGGGTCGCCGTCAGCGGCTGGGCGCTGGATTTATTTGGTTACGTGCCCAATGTGGAACAAACCGCGCGGGCGTTGTTCGGCATCCGCCTCTTCTTCGCCATTATTCCATCGGTGATCATTCTGATCAGCCTGCCGCTGCTGATCCGCTACCCGATCACGCGAAAATCTCACGCAGCGCTGGTTAAGGAACTGGCAGAGGAAAAAGCGTTAAGACAGCACTCCTGAGGAAACCTGACAGGGAGGGTCGTATGAAGTGCCTCATCATCGGTTCTGGAATGGCCGGTTTGACCGCCGGGGCTTATCTCGCCAGGGCCGGTCACAATGTGACCGTCTACGAGCAGTTTCCCACACCCGGGGGTGTGACCGCCACGGTTCGCAAGGACGGCTTCGGCTGGGATATTGGCCCGCTGCTTCTGGACGGTTTTCTACCGGGCGACCCGGGGCGCCAGATTTTAGAAGAACTGGGGGTCAGCGAGCGGGTAACCGCCCTGCATGAAGACCGCGGGCTGGTTATGAAAGAATTTAGCCTGAGGAAACCAGCCAGCTATCAAGGCCCCCGCTGGCGGCTGCAGCGGTTGATCGAGCTGTTTCCTGAAGAAAAACAAGGGCTGACCGCTTATTACCGTTTTTACGATCAGGTCATGCGGCTCTTCACCTGCGCGCGGCGGCTGGAATATGCCACCGGTCTTTCCGCGCTGTACTGGAAGCTGCGCCTGCTGCTGGCTTTTCTGCCGCTGCGAGATAAAAAAGATTGGAACGGGCAGCAGGTCATGGACCATTATTTCAAGTCCGCGGCGATTAAGACCTTCTTTCTCGGTATCGTGGCGGATTTCGTCACCGCGCCCAGCGAATTCCCGGGTCTGGGGGTGCCCACCATCCACCTCGAAACCGCCTTTGATAAGCGCATCCCGCGCCAACCTGGTCTTCGCGGCGCTGAAGTTGGCTACAGCTATATTCAAAACGGCTGTCAATCGCTGGTGGACGCGGTGATGGGCGCGCTGACTGCTTCCGGCGGGCAGGTGTTGACCGGGCGGGAGGTAAAAAAGATCCTGATCGAAGAGGGAAAAGCCGTTGGCGTAGAACTGGCAGACGGAACCCGCGAATCCGCGGATGTGATCCTGGCATCCGGGGCTGCCAGAGAGGTTTTCCACGACCTGGTGGGCAAAGAGCACCTGCCGGAAGACTGGAATGCCATCATTGAACAGAACCGCCTGATGGAATCCGTCCTGATGGTCCAGCTGGGGATTGATTTTGACCCGGCGCCGTATATGCCCGCCAGCCTCTGCTATTACTACCACACCACCGATCTGGAAGCCGCAGTGAAGCGTTTACGCAGCGGTGATTATCATGAAGGAAAAGACGGATTCTTGATTTACGTGCCTTCTCACCATTCACCCTCGCTGGCACCTGAAGGGAAATGGGCGGTCACGATCTACACCGTGGCTCCCGATACGCTGGCGCGCGGCAGCTGGCAAACAGACGGGGAGCGGCTGGCAGATTTACTGGTCGCTGAAGCGGAAGCGTACGTGCCGGGCTTACGCCAACACACCCTCACCCGCCTGGTGCTGACACCGGAAGACTTTCGCAAACGAACCCACATGCGCCACCATTCTTTTGGCGGCATGCCGCCAGTGATGAGCAACCGGCCCCTGAAGCATAAAACCCCGATTGAAAATTTATGGTTTATTGGCTCTCAAAGCGAAAACGGCGGCGGGGTGGTGCATGTCATGACCGGCGCGCGGAAAACGGTCCGTCAGATTCTTGGAGAAGGCCGTTTCTAAACGCTGGTGATCAGCGCCTGCGCGCTTAAACCGATTCAATCAGAACATGAAACTGGACGGCAAATTCCTGTAAGACCGCCTGGCGAACCTGCGCCATATCCGGGCAGGGAGAGAGCAGTTCAGCCAGAGAGGTCATGCGCACTCCGTCAATGCCGCAGGCCACGATCCCCTGCCAGTGGTCCATATTTGGATTGACGTTTAAGGCAAAGCCGTGGCGCGTGACCCCGTGGGCGTCCACCTTGACGCCAATCGAAGCAATCTTCGCCGGCTGCGGGCGGTCATCCGGGCGGCAGGCGCGGCATTTCGCCATCACCCCGGCCGGCACCCACACCCCGGTATAACCTTCACGCTGCCCGCTCGCCAGTCCCAGCTGCGCCAGCGCGCCGATGATCACCGCCTCCAGTTTGCGCAGATAGCCGACAAAATCCGCCTGCGGCAGACGGGGTGAGTCGGCCTGCCAGCCAGACCGGGCCAGAGGCAGCAAGGGATACCCGACCAGCTGTCCCGGACCGTGATAGGTGATATCCCCGCCGCGGTCTACTTCCCGCACGGTGATGCCGCGCCGGGCGCATTCTGCCGGGTCCCAAAGCAAGTGCTCCCAACCGCCGCGGCGCCCAAGCGTGTAGACCGGGGGATGTTCAAGCAGTAAAAAAGTTGGCGGCAGTTTCCCGGCGGCGATTTGCGCCGCCAGGCGGTTTTGCAGCTCCCAGGCCTGATCGTAATCGATCAAACCCAGCCAGCGCGCCTGGCAGACGGGTTTTTCCTGTGCTTCCATCCTATCATTTTACCAACTGCGGCTCATTTTGCCAGTGACCAATCGAACTGCCGCGGTTATACCGCCAGCCGATATCCGCCGGGCGTGCCGCGGCCAGCCGTTCTTCCGCTGCAGAGAAGGGGGTAGACGGAGACAGAAAGGGACAGTCAGACGACCCGCCTGAACGTCCAGAGGCGGCCGCGCGCATAGAATGGCTGCGGCGGTCAATCGGGCCAGGATAAGACACGCGGGATCACCGCCGCGCCCGCCAGACCAGATCGCGTCAGGAAACAGGGAAAACCATGCAGCTCGTCAGCAGAAAATCCGCGAAAGAGGAATGTAACCTTTTCCCTGCGCTGCCGTCTAAAGAAACAGGAGTGACTGATGAACCTGGATTTTCTTAATGAAACCCTTGCCAGCGATCCGCGTCCGCTGGTGGTGGAATTTTGGGCGCCCTGGTGCGCGCCCTGCCGGCGCATGGCGCCGCTGCTGGAAAAAAACTCTGCCCAGTACGCCGACCGGGTGCGGCTGATCCGCGTCAACGCTGATGAAGAGATCGATCTGGTCCGTTCTCTTCAGGTAAAAGGGATCCCCACGCTCATTGCCTATACGAAAGAAGGTGAAGTTCAACGCATCACCGGCGCTTTGAACGCGACTCAACTGCAGACCTTTTTCGCCGCCCTTGCCGCGGGAGAGCAGCCGCCAAAGCCCGGTATCGCCCCTCAGGATCGGGTCCTGCGCCTGTTCAGCGGCGCTGCCCTGACGGTTCTCGGGCTGGGGTTTGGCCCGGTCTGGTGGTTGGTGATCCTCGGCGCTGCAATCACCTTCAGCGGTGTGTACGACCGCTGTCCAATTTACCGGGCGGTCGCCCCGCGCGTCAAAACACTCCTGCGAATTCCGTGAGAGATGTAACCTTCTCGCTGGCAGCGCGTCTAATCTGTAGAATGAATAAAAAGGAGATTAATCATGAAATTTGTTAATGAATCTGTTGCCGATCGGGCAATTCGCGTCGCCGCAGGCCTGTTATTGCTGGTGCTTGGCTGGGGCGGAATCGTGACCGGAACCGCGGGTACCGTGTTTAAATTCCTGGGCTTTGTCCCTTTGCTCACCGGCCTGATCGGCTGGTGCCCGCTTTACAGCCTTTTTAAAATCCGAACCAATAAAGCCTGAGACTCTACTAATCACAAAAACAGCCGCTTCACTGAGAAGCGGCTGTTTTAATTGTTTGCCACAGTGTTTTAACTGTGTTCTTCCAGGAAGTGGGTCGCCCGGATCGCCGCGGCGGCGCCCATGCCAGCCGAGGTAACCACCTGGCGGAAGGTGGAATCGGTCACTTCTCCGGCCACATACACGCCGGGGACGCTGGTTTCCATGAGCATGTTTGAGCGGATATAACCGCGTTCATCCATATCCAGCTGACCGGAAAAAATCTGTGTGTTGGGTGTGTGGCCGATAAAGATAAACAGCCCATCCGTCGGGTAGATTCTTTCCTCGCCAGTCTGGACGTCCTTGATCCGCACCCCCTGAACAGCGTCGCTGCCGAGCACTTCGGTGACCACGCTGTTCCAGATAAACTGGATTTTGGGGTTTTCTTTGGCACGCCGCTGCAAGATCGCGCCCGCCCTGAGCTGATCGCGGCGGTGGATAATGGTGATTTCAGACGCATAACGGGTCAGGAAGAGTGATTCTTCCAGCGCGCTGTCTCCCCCGCCAACCACCACTACGCGCTTATCCTTGAAAAACCAGCCGTCGCAGGTCGCGCAGTACGATACGCCGCGCCCGGTCAGCTCAGCCTCTCCCGGCACATTCAAATGATTCGGGCTGGCTCCGGTCGCGATCACCAGCGCGTCCGCCAGGTAGGTTTTACCATAGGTTTTAACCTGAAACGGCCGCTGGCTTAAATCAACCGACTCGGCGGTTTCATATTCGACCCGCGCCCCAAACCGCTCGGCCTGTTTTTGGAACAATTCCCCGAGCTGCGGACCGCCGACGCCGTCTGGAAAACCCGGATAATTTTCAATCGTATGGGTCAGGGCAGCCTGACCGCCAAGTTGAAGACCCGCCAGGACAACAGGATTCAATTCCGCGCGAGCAGCGTACAGCGCGGCGGATAAACCGGCCGGTCCCGATCCAAGCACCAGCAGTTTGACCGCTTCCTGTTTTTCAGCGGGCGCGGAACTGGCGCGCATTGCGTTCAAATTTAATTCCATCGATAAGCTCCTGTGTTAAGATGCCAATCTTTGGATGCCCTCTCAACGAAAAGGTTACACCAAATTACCGGGCGGCAGCGTCAGTGATGCGCAGGGCGTCATCCAGCGCAGCAAATCCCTCCGCCAGCTGCTCGGGAGTGATGATCAACGGCGGAATAATCAGAATCGTGTGCCAGTGGGTGTATAAAAACACACCTTTCTCGAGCAGGCGTTGTTTCAACGCGCTCATCTCGGCCGAATTGCCGTTAAACGGAGCCATCGGTTCCTTTGTTTTCCGATCGCGCACACATTCAATGACGCCGAACAGGCCGATCGAGCGCACCTCGCCCACGGATGGATGGCGGTCTTTTAACTCCATCAGCATGTCTTCCATCACCTCACCCATCAAAGCCGCATTTTCAATTAATTTATCCTGCTGCATCACCTGAATGTTGGCGACCGCCGCGGCCAGCGAGATTGGATGTCCATTCCAGGTCAATCCGCCCTCATACGGCCGATCCTTAAACGTGTCCGCGACCGCCTGCGTCATGGCGACAGCGCCAAGCGGGGCGTACCCTGAAGTCAATCCTTTGGCCATCGTGAGAATATCCGGTCGGACCTTCCAGTGGTCCACCGCGAACCATTTGCCGGTGCGGCCGAATCCGCTCATGACCTCATCCGCGATCATTAATATTCCGTATCGGTCGCATAACGCACGCACGCCCTGCAGGTAACCATCCGGCGGGATCAGGATGCCGTTTGTCCCGGTGACCGATTCCATCATGATCGCGGCGATCGTTTCCGGGCGCTCGTATTGAATTATCTCTTCCAGGTGATTGAGATAATCTTCAACAAAATCCGCTTCGCTGATATCGGGGTTATGTTTATGGAAGGTTGAGCGGTAGCGGTACGGATCAAGAAAATGCACCACTCCGGGCATCACCGTCGGCTCCCAGGCGGTGCGGCGCGGATCGCCGGTCGCCGCGATCGCCCCGTACGAAGCGCCGTGGTACGACCGGTAGCGGGTTAAGATCTTGCTTCGCCCGGTGCAGGCGCGCGCCAGTTTTATCGCATTTTCGTTGGCGTCCGCGCCGCCCAGTGTGTATAGGAAGCGGTCCAGTCCTTTGGGCAGCACTTGCTTAAGGATCTGTCCCAGAGCTGCCCGGGGGCGGGTTGCCATTCCCGGGCCGGCAAACGGCAGTTCCCGCGCCTGGTCAATGATCGCCTGGATGACGCGTTCATCACCGTGCCCAATATTGCAGCACATCACCATCGAATTAAAATCCAGATAGCGTTTGTCGTTCACATCCCAGAAATACACGCCTTTTGCGCGTTTCACCGGAATGGGGTTGACTTTCCCCTGGGCAGACCAGGTCCAGAAGTTCGTTTCCATCGAGAGCGGTAATATTTCTGAATCTTGAATCTCCAGCATGGTTCCCTCTTTGCCTGCGTGTTTTCTTTCATCCTACCATAAATCGAGCGGCAGCGAATACGGCCGAAAGTCACCCATTCTTCATCAAAGAGACCGCCATCGCGGCGGTCTCAAGCGGATATTAGTCTCTACACGCCCGGCAGCCGATTGGGCGTGCCGCGGGATAAATATTCGCGCAAGAATTGACCGGTGTAAGACTCGGGCACAGCGCAAATATCCTCCGGGGTGCCTGCCGCCACCAGCTGGCCGCCGCGGTCGCCCCCTTCCGGGCCCAGGTCAATCAGATAGTCCGCGACTTTGATAATATCCAGGTTATGTTCGATGATTAATACACTGTTGCCCGCATCCACCAGGCGCTGCAAAACCTCAATCAAGCGGTGAACATCGGCCGCGTGCAGGCCAACGCTGGGCTCATCCAGCACATACAGGGTTCGGCCGGTCGCGCGGCGGGAGAGCTCTCTAGCCAGTTTCACCCGCTGGGCTTCGCCGCCCGACAGGGTTGTCGCTGGCTGGCCAATGCGGATATATCCCAGGCCGACGTCATTCAGGGTGCTTAATTTATTCACGATGGATGGGAAGCTGGCGAAAAGTTCCAGCCCTCCCTCGACTGTCGTGTCCAGGACATCCGCAATCGAAAGCCCTTTGAACTTCACCTGGAGCGTCTCGCGGTTGAAACGCGCCCCGTGGCAGACATCGCAGGGGACATAGACATCCGGCAGGAACTGCATCTCAATCCGCAGCTGCCCCTGACCCTGACAGGCTTCGCAGCGCCCGCCGTGCACATTGAACGAGAATCGCCCCGCTTTGTATCCCCGCATCTTGGATTCGGGAAGTTCTGTGAACAGCGAACGGATCTCATCAAACATGCCGGTGTAGGTCCCGGGATTAGACCGCGGGGTGCGGCCAATTGGGGACTGGTCAATGTTGATCACCTTATCCAGATGTTCCAGCCCTTCAATCCGTTCATATTCGCCGGGAGTTGTGCGCGCGCCGTTCAGTTTATTCGCCAGGATGGCGTAGAGCACATCGATCATCAAAGTGGATTTGCCCGACCCCGAAACGCCCGTGATGCACACCATCCGTCCCAGAGGGAACTCAACCGTTAAGTTCTTCAGATTATTCGCCCGGGCGCCAACCAGGCGGATCCACTTGCCGTTGCCGGGACGGCGCTTTTTAGGAATGGGCACCTGTTTGCGCCCGGAAAGGTAGGCGCCGGTAAGCGAATGCGGATTCTTGAGGATGTCGTCAACCGTGCCCTCAGCCACAATCTTACCGCCGTGTTCTCCCGCCCCTGGTCCCAGATCAAGGATCCAGTCAGCAGAGCGAATGGTCTCATCGTCATGTTCAACCACCAGCACGGTGTTACCTAAATCGCGCAGGCGCTTAAGCGTTTCCAGCAGGCGGTTATTATCCCGCGGATGCAGGCCAATGCTGGGTTCATCCAGAACGTACAGGACGCCCATCAGCCGCGAACCAATTTGCGTGGCCAGGCGGATCCGCTGCGCCTCTCCGCCGGAAAGCGTGCCGGCGGAACGCCGCAGGGTGAGGTAATCCAGCCCGACGTTTACCAGAAAACCCAGGCGGTCAATAATTTCTTTCAAGACCCGTTCCGCGATGGCGCGTTCTCGTTTTGAGAGCGGCGAGCCCTCCCCAAACAGGCGCTGAACCCATTCAAGGGTGCGCAGAACAGGCCAATCGGTGACTTCGACAATGTTGTAATCGTCCACGGTGACCGCCAGCGCTTCCGGGCGCAGCCGGGTACCTTTGCAGGTCGGACAGGGACGGTCGTTCATGAACTCGGTAATCTTCTGGCGAATATATTCCGAATTGGTTTCGCGGTAGCGCCGCTCCAGATTGGGAATGACGCCCTCGAACGAAGTGGTAAAGGTGCTGGTGCGCTCATTTTTTCCGTGGACAGTGAGCGTGATTTCCTCACCGTTGGTACCGTACAGAATCAGGTTAAGTTTTTCGGGCGGAATGGTAGAAACCGGTGCTTCCAAATTGATGTGGTGCTTTTTCGCGACCGCTTCGACCATCTGCCAGTAATAACCGCCCTGATCGCGCGGCCCGTTCCACTCCAGCGCCACAATCGCGCCGTCGCAAAGCGAACGTTCCGGGTCTGGGATTAATAAATCCGGGTCAATCTCCAGCCGGCTTCCCAGTCCCTGACAATCCGGACAGGCTCCGTGAGGGGTGTTAAAAGAAAAGGTGCGCGGTTCAATTTCTGGCAGGCTGATATTGTGTTCAGGGCAGGCCAGGTGTTCAGAGAAGAACAGATCCGCCGGCGGGTCGACAGACAAATTCTGCACGGTGATATAACCCTCGCCGACTTTCAAAGCGGTTTCCACCGAATCGGTCAGGCGAGACCGAAAAGCGTTGACGTCCTGTTCCTCTTCACCCGGGTTGATCACAATCCGGTCAACCACCGCTTCAATCGTGTGGATCTTGTAGCGGTCCAGATTGATTTCATCATCCAGCGAATAGACCGTCCCATCCACCCGCACGCGCAGAAAACCCGCTTTGCGCACCTCATCAAAGACCGCCTGATACGTGCCCTTCCGCGCGCGAACCACCGGCGCCAGGATAAGCAATTTACTCCCATGCGGCAGCGCCATGACGGCATCCACAATTTCCTGCGCGGATTGTTTTTCGACTTCCCGACCGCAAATCGGGCAGTGAGGTACGCCAACCCTGGCAAACAGGAGGCGCAGATAATCGTACACCTCGGTAACCGTGCCAACCGTTGAGCGGGGATTGTGAGAGGTCGCTTTCTGGTCAATCGAAACCGCCGGCGACAATCCTTCAATGTAATCCACATCCGGTTTGTTCATTTGACCCAGGAATTGACGGGCGTATGCGGATAACGATTCCACATACCGCCGCTGCCCTTCGGCAAAGATGGTGTCAAAAGCGAGCGATGACTTCCCAGAGCCGGAAAGGCCGGTTATGACCACCAGTTTATCCCGCGGGATCTCGACCGTGATATTTTTCAGGTTGTGTTCGCGCGCTCCGACGACTCTAATATTGTTCGGGTTCATTTACGTACCTTCCATCCATCGGGAGTGACCCAATTATAGCACAAATGTTTTATTAAGGACGATTTCAATGCAACAGGTCATTATAACATCGCCGTCCGGACCCGGAAGCGGATGTAAACCCTTTGGAAAAACGAATTGTGATAACATAACCGTATGCAAACCGCCCGAAAATGGCTGCGCAGGAACAGCGCGGATCAGGAGTTTTATCAAAACACATCCCGCAGGGTCATCTTAACCACCCTGTTCACCTACTTCTGCTTCCATATCATCGTTACTCTGGGGTGGCCGCGAACTTTTAGCCCGAGCCTGTGGATTATTACCCTGATCATGCTGGCTGCCACGGCGGTCAGCCTGGTGGTGATGAGGCGCTTTTTCTTTACCAGCGTGGTGATCTGGTATCTGTGCCTGTTGGCAGCCATCCTGCTGGGTTACTATCTGTATCAGCGCCCCGAGATCCTGCTGTTAAGCGCCTTGCTGCCCATGTTTGCCGAGGTGATGGTCGGGCTGCGGGGAACCTTCCTGCTAAACGCCGCCCTGATTGCCCTGTTCCTTGGCTGGGCAAATCTTCCCTGGCTGCCCGCCCTCCCGCCGGATTACCCCATTTATCTGGTCTTACTCACCCTGGCAGCTACCATTCTGGGATGGGGATTATCGGATAACCTGATTTCGTCGATGGATGCGGCTTCATACCACTACCGCGAAGCGGTTCAGCGGCTTGAAGAGGTGCGCGAACACCGCGCGGAAATCAGCAAACTTCTAAATGAAGTCAATAAAGCCAATTACCAGCTCGACCGGCTTAACCGCATGCTGGAATATGCCCGCACACAGGCGGAAGAGGCGCGGATCGAACGGGATCGCTTTGCCCTCGCCATCAGCCACGAACTGCGCAGTCCGTTAAACTTTATTATTGGTTTTTCAGATCTGATGGTGAATTCGCCCGAAACCTACGCGGAATTGAAGCGCTGGCCAAAAGGTTTGTATGAAGATATTCGCGAGATTTACAATTCCAGCACCCATTTGATGAGCCTGATTAACGACGTGCTGGCGATGGGGAAAATTGACGCCCGGCAGATGGAACTCTACCGCGAAAAGTTGACCGTTCAAGAAGTTTTTAATGAAATTGAGATCATGAACCGCGCCACAGTGGAAAAAAAGGGATTGAAAATGGCTGTGGAGGTTGAGGAAGGGCTGCCGGCTTTATTTGTAGATCGCACCCGTGTGCGGCAGGTGCTGCTCAACCTGGTGACCAATGCCCTGCGCTTCACCAGCCGCGGCGGGATTACCCTGAGAGCCAGGCGCAAGAACGAAGAAATGGCACTAATTGAAGTGATTGACACCGGCACAGGGATATCGGAAGAAGACGCCGCGAAAGTGTTCACGGAATTCCGGCAGGCCGGTCAGCCCAACTGGCAGCGGGCTGAAGGCACCGGTCTGGGCCTTTCCATCGCCCGCCGTTTTATCGAGCTGCACGGCGGAGAAATAGGCGTCTCCTCCAAATTGGGCCAGGGTTCCACCTTTTATTTCACCCTGCCGTTCCATCAGGCGCTGGATGAGGTGCGGGTCGTCTCCCGTGATTCCGGCGAGATCCCAAACCTGCCAGCCCTGGAAGAAAAATACCCGCTGCTGCTCATTCTCGCCCGCGATCCGCTGGCCGCGTCTTTTTTTTCGGAGCAGGTCAGGCAGTTTAACCTGACCATCCTGACCGAACCTGATAAACTGGCCACCACGGTCTGCCAGATGTATCCGCGCGCGGTCATTGTGGACGCGGCCCTGGCTGATCTCGAAGCGGTGCGCAGTTTTATGGCCAGGCCGCCTTATATTCTGCCCATCCTGACCCTTCCGCTGCCCGACCGCAGCGGCGGGGGACAGTCTTTACCGGAAGGGGTGCTTGAATATCTGGTCAAACCGGTCACCCGCGAGAGGCTGGAAGAGGTGATGAAACGCCTGGGGCGGGAAGTGGAAAACATCCTGGTGGTGGATGATGACCCGGCGATGGCGCGCTTTGTGATGCAGGCGCTTCAGGCCAGCGGCAGCCCGAACAGAAACGGACTCGGGCACCGCGAACTTAATTTCCTCACCGCGCAAAGCGGGCTGGAAGCGGTGAATCTGTTAAAATCCGCGCGAATTGACGCGATCCTGCTGGATCTGGATCTGGGAGATATTAACGGCTTAACCTTGCTGAACCAAATCCAGCGCGACAGCCGCTTAAAACAAATCCCGGTTGTGATCATTTCCGCTTTTGATTTACCGCCCACCCTGCCTGAAAGCGGATATTCCCGCTTCAACCTGGATATCCAGCGGCCCTTCAGCCGCGGCGAGATCGTGGAACTGGTCAACGCGACCCTGCAGGGATTGAGCACCAATTATTCCCCTCTCTTAGACGCGAAACACGACCATCAAAGCGTCAACGAACCTCAGCCGGATGATCCAGCTGCATAAGCGCATCCAGTAACATCCGCTGGGTGATCGGCTTTTTCAAGAACCCGGCGGCGCCGAGCGAAAGAGAGAGATCCCGGTCAGCCCAGGCTGAACAGACCAGGATCGGAATATGCCGGGTGTGACTGTTCAGGCGCAGGCGCTGCAGCAATTCCCAGCCGTCCTGCCCGGGCATCATCACATCCAGCGTGATGACCTGAGGGTTGAGCGCTTCCGCCAGGCTAAGCGCCTGGTCCGCGCTGGTAGCTCCAACCAGATGATACCCTGTCTGAGTCAGGTAGCGGCGAAACATGGTGATGGCCGCTTCCTGATCATCCACCACCAGGATCACTTTCTGCTGCGCCAGAGGCAGCAGAACCCGCCAGTTGAAAACTTTCCCCGTCGGATACGTGAATAATTCGCTTTCCAGACTGGCCTGGATGGCTTGAAGCCAGTAATTCATCGAGGCGGTGTCGCATTCCTCGGCGAGAGATCCCATTTGCCAGTCGGGGTTGACCGGCACCCGCAGGTTGATCACAGCCCGGCCAGTCTCCTCCCGCTGAACGTCCACATACAGCTGCTTGCCACCGCTGAAACCGCTGGCGGCGTTTAGCATGTTCAGAAATATCTGCCGCAAAACAATGCGGTCGCTGATCACCAGCAGGCGTTCCAGGCCGCCAATCGTCACGTCAATCCCGGCATCGGCTAATTTTCCTGCCAGCAGAGTTTGCACACCTTTTAAGGTTTCGGCCAGGTCAAGCAGTTCGTTGCTTAACTCAAACGACGGCGGTTCAGCGAGATGCTCCGCCGGATGCTGCGGCTGGCCGGCATTTTCCAGTTCCCAGCACAGATTGATCAAAGCGTCGAGGGCTTTATGGTGGTCGCGGCGCAGCTGACGCGGGCTGATCGCCAGCCGCTCAGCCAGTTCGGTCAGCGATACACCTTCCACGTAACGGCCGGAGAGGATCAGGTAAGGGCGCCATTCCGGCGAGGCCAGATTCGGCTCTCCGCGCGGCGGGCGAAGGTGCTCGATTGCCTCCAAAATGCGGCTGCGGGCATATTCTCCGCGGCTGCCGCGAAACGTAGGTGGAGGCGGCAGCAGCACTTTTTCGATCAGCGGATTGGTTTCCAACGCGGCGGTATCAAAAAGGTCATCCAGGATGACCTTGATGAATTCGCCAAAACTCTGCCTGTCCAGAGTTACCATATCCCTCCCGAAAAAGAATGTCCGCCTGATGTCCGCATCATGACCGAATAGGAATTGTCCCGCAAGAACGCATCGCTATAATGATTTTAACCGAAATTGGTAGGCCTGTCTTACCGATGCGGTATTTCATCTTCCGAACCCCAAATATCTTAAGGAGAAAAGCAATGAAAAGCAAGAAGTTAGCCATGAGTGTGCTGGCGCTGCTGGTCGTCTTTTCGATCCTGCTGACCGCTTGCGGCCAGGCTGCTCCTGCACCTGCTACCGAAGCGCCCGCAGCCCCGCAGACCGAAGCCCCGGCTGCCACAGAAGCTCCGGCTGCCAAGAAACAGGTGGAAGTGTTTTCCTGGTGGACTGGCGGCGGTGAAGCGGCCGGGTTGGACGCGATGATCGTGGTCTTCAACAAGAAGTACCCCGACATTGAGTTCATCAACGCCGCGGTCGCCGGCGGCGCTGGCACCAACGCCCGCTCGGTGCTCGCCACCCGCCTGCAGGCTGGCGATCCGCCCGACAGCTGGCAGGGACACGCCGGCCAGGAACTGATCGGCACCTACGTCAAAGCCAATCAACTCGAACCCCTGAACTTCCTGTTTGAACAGGAAGGCTGGTTGAAGGTCATGCCCGAAACCCTGATCCCCTTGATCTCGGCGAACGGCAACATCTATTCCGTGCCGGTTAATATCCACCGCGCCAACGTGCTGTGGTACAACCCCGCGATCCTCGAAGCCAACAAGATCGCTGTTCCGACCACCATTGATGAATGGTTCAAAGCCATGGACGCCCTCAAAGCCGCCGGCGTTGAAACCCCGCTGGCTCTGGGCGAGCAGTGGACTGTGATGCATCTCTTCGAGACCGTGCTGCTGGGGACCCTCGGCCCCGAAAAGTACAACGCTCTGTGGGACGGCACGCTGGCCTGGAACGACGCGGAAGTTACCAAAGCCCTCGATAACTTCAAGAAGATCCTGGAATACACCAACAGTGACGCCGCCTCCCTCACCTGGCAGGACGCCGCTCAGCTGGTTGTCAACGGCGATGCCGCGTTCAACGTGATGGGCGACTGGGCGGAAGGTTACTTCAAAGAGTTAAAGAAAGCCCCGCGCACTGAGTTCGGCTGGGCTCCCGTTCCCGGAACCGCCGGAACCTTCCAGTTCCTGTCTGACTCCTTTGTCCTGCCGGTTGGCGCCAAGAACCGCGATGCCGCGATCGCCTGGTTGACCGTTTGCGGTTCGAAGGAAGGTCAGGATGCCTTCAACCCGGTGAAAGGCTCTATCCCCGCCCGCAGCGATGCTGACAAGACCCTCTACGATGAATACCTGCAGTCCGCAATGGATGACTGGGCCAAAGACATCGTCGTCGGATCGCTGACCCACGGTGTGGTCGCCAACGACTCCTGGAAGACCGAGATCAACGACGCGCTCGGCATCTTCCTGACCGACAAAGACACCGCCAAATTCCAGGCTGCCTTACAGACCGCCTGCGAATCCTCCGGCCCCTGCAGCAAGTAATTTCTTCGAAACGCCTCGGGGGGACAAAATCCCCCCGAGGTTTTTGATTTCTTTGCTATTATAGATTTATCTTTTTGGATAAGCGAAGGTCACCATGATGCGATATCGAAAAGAAAAGTGGCAGAGTTTTTTGCTGGTCCTGCCTTCCATTCTCGCGATCGCCGTGTTTGTCTACGGTTTTATTGCCTGGACAATGCGCGTCTCCACCAGCGCATGGAAGGGCCTGCTGCCAGACTATACCTGGGTAGGGTTAAAAAATTATATTGACCTGTTCAGCGATCAACGTTTCATGGTGGATATCCGCAACACGCTGATCTTCACAGTGGTTTTCATGGTCGGCTGCCTGGTGGTTGGTTTTTTCAACGCCTATCTGCTGGACCAGGGGCTGCGCGGCGAAAACTTTTTCCGCAGTTTATTTTTATTCCCGATGGCGATCTCTTATATCGTCACCGGGGTGGTCTGGCGCTGGCTGATGAACCCCGCGCTTGGTTCGCGGCTTTCAGGCCTTAATTTGCTCTTTGACAAACTTGGGTTGGATTTTTTGATCAATAAATGGCATACCACGCCTGGATGGGGGATTGCCTTTATCGCCATTCCCGCCATCTGGCAAATGTCCGGTTACACCATGGCGCTTTACCTGGCCGGTCTGCGCGCCATCCCGGATGAATTGCGGGAAGCGGCGCGGGTTGACGGCGCTTCAGAAATCCAGATTTACCGCCACATCATCTTCCCGCTGCTGCGCCCGGTAACCTTGAGCGCCATGGTTATTCTCGGGCACATGTCCTTAAAAGTATTTGATTTGATCCTGGCTGTGGCTGGGAAACAGCTGTCGCTGGATGTGCCCGCGATTTACATGTGGCAAACCACATTTGACGGCTATTTCTTCGGGCGAGGCGGCGCGATCAGCATCCTGCTGCTCCTCAGCGTTGCCGTTCTGATTATTCCTTACCTGATCTACACCCTGAAATCGGAGCCTGAGATATGAGCCGCAAACGTTCCCGCTATCTCTTTTATATTCCGCTGCTGCTCATGGCAGCTTTCTACCTGATCCCGATGTATGTCATGCTGGCGACCGGGTTTAAAGCCTTTGATGAAGTGAATCTTAAAACGATGTGGAATCTGCCCAGCGGGATCCATTTTGATAACTTCATCGCCGCATATGAGAAACTCGCCCCGCACCTGTGGAACAGCCTGAATGTGGTCATCCCGGCCGCGATCATCTCATCCATTTTGGGCTCGCTGAACGGCTATGTGCTGGCGAAGTGGAAATTCCGCGGGGCGGATACCATCTTCCCCCTGATTTTGTTCGGGATGTTTATCCCCTATCAGTCGATCCTTATCCCCCTGGTCGAGTTTATGAACCGCATCGGGTTGTACGGCAGCCTGCCCGGTCTGGTGCTGACCCACGTGGTCTACGGCATCCCGATCACGACGCTGACGTTTCGCAATTACTACGCCAGCATCCCCAAAGAGCTGGTCGAAGCCGCCAGAATTGACGGGGCGGGCATGATGCAGATCTACCGTTCCATCTTACTGCCGATTTCGCTGCCCAGCTTTGTAGTCGTCCTTATCTGGCAATTCACACAGGCATGGAACGACTTTCTATTCGCGGTGGTATTAACCGGATCATCCAACTGGCCCATCACGGTTGCGCTTAACAACATGGCCGGGAGCCAGATTATCGCCTGGAACGTTCAGATGGCCGGTTCATTGATCGCCGCGCTTCCAACCTTGCTGGTGTATATCTTCCTCGGCCGTTACTTCCTGCGCGGCTTGATGGCCGGATCGCTCAAGGGTTAATTCTCCTTTCTCTTCCTTTAAGGGCGGCCCCGCGGAATCTGCGGGGCCGTTCGGCTTGATTTTGTAAAGGAGCTGGAAGGATAATCATCTACCGGCTGTGTTATAGTGTGGATATCAATGAAAAACAACTTGTTTCGGATATTTGTCTTTATCATCCTGATTGCCGCGGCAGCGTTTCTGGCCGGGGGCTGTTCGTCAGAAGAAACTCCTGCGCCGGATTTCAGCCTGCCAGATAAAATTTCGGTCGTTTTGGATGATAACTATCCGCCGTACATCTTCAAGAGCGAAGACGGGACCCTTCAGGGAATTTTGGTCGATCAGTGGGCGCTCTTTGAGAAGAAAACCGGAATAAAAGTTGATTTAACCGCGATGGACTGGGGTCAGGCGCTTCAACGCATGCAATCCGGTGAATTTGACGTCATTGACACCATCTTCCGAACGCCTGAGCGCGAAAAAATCTACGATTTTACCCAACCCTACGCGACCATTGACGTCCCCATCTATTTTTCCAATAAGATTTCCGGCATCCGCGACGCCGAGTCGCTCAAGGGTTTTCGGGTGGCCGTCAAAGCCGGCGACGCGGCGGTGGACTACCTTTTAGAGCACGGGATCACCGATTTGCGCTATTATCCCAGTTACGAAGCGATTTTCCGCGCCGCCAAAGACCAGCAGGAAATTGTCCTGGTGGTTGATAAGCCCGCGGCCCGCTATTATCTTTACAAGTTTAATCTGCAAGACCAATTCAATGAGTCATCGCCTTTGTACTCCGGCCAGTTTCACCGGGCGGTGATAAAAGGGAATCGCGATTTGTTGCTGATCCTCGAATGGGGGTTTTCCAAAATCTCCAGGCAGGAATACCGTGAGATTGATGACAAATGGTTTGGCGTTCCAGCGAACGGCAATCTTGCTCAAAACCTGCGCTATCTGACCATCGCGGTCGGTATCGCTGTCCTCGCGGGAGCAGGTCTGGCTTTATGGAACCGCATCCTTCAGCGCCAGGTACACCGCCGGACCGTGGAACTCGAGGATCTGGTAAACCGCCTGAGCGAAAGCGAAGGAAAATTCCGCCAGCTGGCGGAACACATCCGCGAGGTTTTCTGGATCCGCGACATTGCCAGCGGACAGGTGCTTTACATCAGCCCGCATTGCGAAGCGCTCATCGGGGTGAGCCAGGAAGAAATCTATCGATCGGCAGAAGCCTACCTGAGCAATATCTACTTCCTGGATCGAGACCGGGTGCGGGCGGCCAGCCGCCGGCAGCGGGAGGGCATCCCGATGGATGAAGAATACCGGGTGATGACCGGCACAGGGCTGCGCTGGATTCATTCGCGAAGCTTTCCGGTTACCGATGAAAGCGGTTTGATTTATCGAATGGTCGGGATTGCCGAAGATATCACCGAACAGAAGAATAATGAGGCGGAAATAATCCGCCAGAAAAATATGTTCGCCGAGTTATTTAACAATTTACCGCTTGGGACGGTTTTACTTGATTACAACAGCCGAATTCTGGAAATCAACCCGGCTTTTACCGCGATTTTCGGTTATGAAATTGATGAAATTCGCAATCAAAATATCGATCAGGTGCTTGTCCCAACCGAATTAATGGACGAAGGATTACGATCCAGCAAACGGATCATTCAAGGGAAAATTGTCTCGTTTGAATCGGTGCGCCTGAGGAAAGACGGCAGCAAGGTGGCCGTGCGCATCATGGGCGTCCCCATTCGAGTCAACGGCAAGCTGGTCGGAATTCACGGACTGTACGAAGATATCGAAGAAAGAAAGCTTTCCGAACAGGCGCTGGTTGAAAGCGAAGAGCGATTCTTCAAAATTTTTGACACCAACCCGCTGCCGATCTGCATCGCGAGGTTGAACGACAGCGTCATCATTGAAGTGAACCAGGCTTTCTGTCGTCTGCTGGGATACACCCGAGATCAGGTCCTGGGCAAGACCACCCCCGAAATCGGGCTCTTTCTGGATGCCAGTCAGCGCAAAGAAATCGTTCGCTCTTTGGTCAGGCAAGGAGGGATGCGAGAGGTTGAAATTCAATACCGCAACAGCGCCGGAGAAGTGCGCGAATCACTGCGCTATCTGGAACTGTTGAAGATCCGGGACCAAGAATATGTCCTGGGCCTGATGGTCGACATCACCGAACAAAAAGCCGCCCGCCAGGAGATTGAAAAAACGCACCTGGAATTAGCCCAGGCGTATGAAGCCACGCTTGAGGGATGGGGCCGCGCGCTGGAATTACGCGAACGGGAGACTGCCGGTCACAGTAAGCGCGTCATTGATTTGACCATTCAACTGGCCACCGCGATGGGTATCCCCGAGAGCGAGCATGAACATATCCGCCGCGGCGCTCTGCTTCACGATATTGGCAAGATGGCCGTCCCGGATGCGATATTAAGCAAGCCGGGACCCTTATCCGAAGAAGAATGGGAAATCATGCGCAGACACACCACCTACGCCTATGATTTACTCAAGGACATCGAATATCTCAAACCCGCCCTGGATATCCCCCGCAGCCACCACGAACGCTGGGACGGCCTGGGGTATCCCGACGGGCTGGCCGGGGAAAACATTCCCCTGGCAGCGCGGATTTTCAGCCTGGTAGACGTGTGGGACGCGCTGCGTTCAGACCGCCCGTACCGAAAAGCATGGTCCGCTAAAAAGGCGCGCGGGTATATCCGCGAACAAGCGGGCAAACAGTTTGATCCCGCCATCGTTGAAAAATTCCTCGAAATCCTGAACAACGAAGAGCCTTCCTGGATGGAAGCATAAATATTACCCCGAATACCACCGCGTCAAGCGGTGGTATTTTTTTATGGATTGTGTACAATCAGATGGTATTGGGTATCCGCAACAACTGGAGGTAATCATGTCTGAAGCACTGCGCAAGAAAGCGATCTGGGCCTGGACGATGTATGACTGGGGCAACTCGGCTTTTGCCACCACCGTCATGGCGGCTGTGCTGCCGAATTATTTCCTCGCCTATATCGCCACAACTGAATCACTGGCGCTGTGGGGGTACACGGTCGCCATCGGCAGCCTGATCGCCGCCCTGCTCAGCCCGATTCTCGGCTCAATCGCCGATTTTCGCGGCTCAAAAAAGAAATTTATGGCATTTTTCGTTGTGATTGGTGTTCTCTCCACCGCTCTGATGTTCCTGATCCAGCGCCCGGGCGACTGGCTGCTTGCCTGCATCCTGTATATCACCGGCACAATCGGTTTTGCCGGATCGCTGGTCTTTTATGACGCGTTACTGCCCCACGTCGCCAACGAAGACGAAATTGATGCTGTCTCCTCGAAGGGCTATGCGATGGGCTATATTGGCGGCGGCCTGCTGCTGTTAATCAATGTCCTCATGATCTTTTTTGGTCCCAAATTACTCCCCGGCATGCCAGAAGAACAGGCGACCGCTTTGATGATGCGTTTGAGCCTGGCCAGCGTGGCCGTCTGGTGGGCGGTTTTTTCTATTCCCATTTTCCGCTACGTCCGCGAACCCCAGCGAAAAATTCAACCCGGGGAAGAAAATATCAATGTGATCCGGGTGGGTTTTGCCCGCTTCTTCCAGGCGTTAAGGCATATTCGCAAATTCCGCGATCTCTTTACCTTCCTGCTGGCTTTCTTTATCTACTCAAACGGCATCGGCACAATCATCACCATGGCTGTAGCCCTGGGTACCGACCTGGGTTTTGGAACGCTGGTGTTAATCGGCACGCTGCTGCTGGTGCAGTTCATCGCTGCCCCGTTCGCCATCCTGTTCGGCAACCTGCCGAAACGGCTGGGTATTAAACGGACGATTTACCTCAGCCTGCTGGTTTACACCGGCATCGCCATCATCGGCTTCTTCATGACCAAAGACTGGCATTTTATCCTCCTGGGCGTTGCGGTGGCCACGGTGCAGGGCGGCAGCCAGGCTTTGAGCCGTTCTTTGATGGGCCAGTTGATGCCGAAAAGCAAATCAGCTGAATTCTACGGCTTTTTCAGCGTATCTGAAAAGTTCAACACGGTGATCGGCCCGCTGGTATTCGCCGTGGTAAAACAAATGACCGGCAACAGCCGGCTGGCAATCATCTCGCTGGTTGTTTTCTTCCTGGTCGGAATCTTCGTCCTTTCCCGGGTGAACATTGAACGCGGGATCGAAAACGCGAAAGCAGAAGACGCCCGGATGATCGCGGTATAAACCGGGCCAGCTCAAAATCAAAGAGCGCCTGGCTGAAGCCAGGCGCTCTCGTTTTCAAGCGAATGCCATTATTCAGTAATTTCGTAAAGCTCAACCAGCACACCGCCGGTAGATTTGGGATGGACAAAAGCCATCTTGCGGCCCGGGAGAGTTCTGGCGGTTTCGTCAATCAAGCGTACCCCTTTGGACTTGAGCTCCTCCAGCATCTCGTCAATATGATCCACTTCAAAACAGAGGTGGTGCAGCCCGCCGCCTTTTTCCGCCACAAATTTCGCCAGTCCAGAATCATCACTGGTCGGTTTGACCAGTTCCACTTCGCTTTCTCCCACCGGTAAAAATGCGACCGCGGCTTTTTGGCTGGGCACATCTTCTACATGATGCAGCTCGATTCCCATGGCATCCCGCCAGAAAGCCAGCGAAGCATCCAGGTCGGCGACAGCCACTGCGACATGATTGATTTTTTTGATTTTTGCCATTGTCTCGCTCCCTTGATCGTTCTAAGCCCAGGACGGGGCGGTGTATTCGCCCCAGGTTTTGCGCAGCACATTGCAGACCTCGCCCAGGGTCAGATCATTTTCCACACAGCCGATTAAAACCGGCATGATGTTCTCGCTGCCGCGAGCCGCTGTTTCCAGCTTTTCCAGCCACCCGGCAGCCTTTTCGGCATCCCGGCTGGCACGCAGCTGCGCCAGCCGCTCTCGCGCGTTCTCCTCAATGCTGGGGTCGACTTTGAGGCGTTCCAGTTCAAGCTTTTCTTCGATCTGGAACTGGTTGACCCCAACCACCACCTGTTCTTTCTTTTCAACCGCTTTTTGATATTGATAGGCGGCTTCCTGAATTTCCGCCTGAATGTAGCCGCGCTCGATCGCTTCCATCGCGCCGCCCATTTCATCAATTTTCTGGATGTAATCCCGAGCCTGGCGGGTGATTTCATCTGTAAGGTATTCCACCAGATAAGACCCGGCCAGCGGATCGACCGAATCGGCGACCCCGGATTCATACGCGATGACCTGCTGGGTGCGCAACGCCACGCGCACCGATTTTTCAGTTGGCAGCCAGAGGGCTTCATCCATGCTGTTGGTATGCAGCGATTGAGTCCCGCCCAACACCGCGCTGAGAGCCTGCAGGGCGACCCGGACGATATTGTTTTCCGGCTGCTGGGCGGTCAACGTGGAACCGGCGGTCTGGGTGTGAAAACGCAGCATCATCGAGCGCGGGTCTTTGGCTTGGAAGCGATCGCGCATGATTTCAGCCCACAGGCGGCGGGCAGCGCGGAATTTTGCCACTTCCTCAAACAGATTGTTGTGCGCGTTGAAGAAAAAGCTGAGTTGAGGGGCGAATTCATCCACCTTCAAGCCCGCCTTGACCGCCGTTTCAACGTAGGCGATCGCATCTGCCAGGGTAAAAGCCACTTCTTGCACCGCGGTTGAACCAGCTTCGCGAATATGGTAACCGGAAATGCTGATCGTGTTCCAGTTCGGCACGTTCTGATAGCAGTACTGGAAAATATCGGTAATCAGACGCATCGAAGGCCCGGGGGGGAAGATATAGGTTCCGCGGGCCACATATTCTTTGAGAATATCATTCTGGATGGTGCCGCGCAAATTTTTCTCTTCAACGCCCTGCCGGCGGGCGACCGCGATATACATCGCCAGCAGCACCGCGGCCGGAGCGTTGATGGTCATACTGGTGCTGACCTTATCCAGCGGGATACCTTGAAAGAGGGTTTCCATATCTCGCAAAGAGGAAATTGAAACGCCGACTTTGCCAACCTCGCCCGCTGCCATCGGGTCATCCGCGTCGTAACCGATCTGGGTGGGCAAGTCAAAGGCGACCGACAGACCGGTCTGCCCCTGCTCCAGTAAATACCGGTAACGGCGGTTGGATTCTTCCGCGGTGGCGAAACCGGCGTACTGGCGCATGGTCCAGAAACGGCCGCGGTACATCGTGGGCTGGACGCCGCGGGTAAAGGGATATTCCCCCGGGAAACCAAGATCTTCAAGATAATCCGTTTCACCCGGCAGGGCGACGCGGGGTACCGGGATACCCGATGGGGTTTTAAATTCCGCCTTTCGTTCGGGGTTTTTCTTAATCGCGGGGTTTAAGATTTTCTCTTCCCACTGATTCTTCTCAGCCTCAAATCTCATAGGTCCCTCTCCAGTGAAGATTAACACAAGTATACTCGAACAGGGCGGCCATCTGACAGTGAATATTTTTATGGTAAACTTTGACATCCATCCTGTCATTTTTCATCGCTGTCCGGATTGGCTGCCATGCTGACACCTTTTCTTCAACTTGCTCTGGTCATCGGAATTATTCTCATCACGGCAAAAACCGCCGGGTATTTGAGCACGCTCATCGGCCAACCTTCGGTACTGGGCGAATTAATCGTCGGGATTGTCCTCGGCCCGACTCTGATTGATCTGACGCACCTCAACTTCATCACCGATCTTCACCTGCCTGAAATCATCGCGGAGATTGGCGAGCTGGGCGTCCTCTTGCTGATGTTCCTGGCCGGTCTGGAACTGCACATGTCCGATTTGCGGCAAAACACGCGGGTGGCCGCCTATGCGGGTACGCTGGGCGTGCTGATGCCGGTTGGTCTGGGATTTTTCGCCGGCATTCTGACCAGAATGCCCGTCAATCACGCGATTTTCCTCGGTTTGACTCTCGGCGCGACCAGCGTGAGCATTTCAGCCCAGGTTTTGATGGAATTAAAAGTTCTGCGCAGCCGAATCGGTCTCGGGCTGCTGGGAGCAGCGGTTTTTGACGATATCCTGGTCATTTTACTGCTCTCTACCTTCCTGGCGATTGAAGGAGGAGGCAGCGGCCTGGGCGCTGTGGCGGTTGTGCTGGTGAAGATGGTGTTGTTCCTCAACCTTTCCGCCGCATTTGGCTTTTTCGTGCTCCCCGCAGTATCGCGGCGGGTCAGCCGCCTGCCGATCAGTCAGGGCAGCACCACCCTGGCATTAATCATTATGATTGTCTACGGCATCAGCGCTGAAATGCTCGGCGGTATGGCAGCCATCACGGGAACATTTATGGCCGGCTTATTCTTCTCGCGCACGCCGGAAAAATCTATTATTGATCCGGGGTTTCGGTCGCTGGGGTACGCTTTTTTTGTCCCCATCTTCTTCGTCAATATTGGTTTGAGCGTTGATCTGGGCAGTTTCAATCTCTCCAGCCTGTGGCTGCTGGCTGGCCTGGGTCTGGTCGCCGTTCTGGGAAAGATCCTCGGCGCGGGATTGGGCGCCAGACTGGGGCGCTTGAGCTGGCGCGAATCCCTGCAGATCGGGATTGGCATGGTATCTCGCGGCGAAGTGGGGCTGATTGTTGCCAAAGTTGGCCTGGATCAGGGACTGTTGTCTAATGAAATTTTTGGGATAATTATCGGAGTTGTGTTGATCTCAACGCTGATCACTCCGCCAATGTTGCGCGCGTCGCTTCGTTCTTCCAAACCCCAACCGCCTCAACGAATCTCGGAGGTTGAATGAATTACCTGGTTTTGATGGTACTGCATAATACCGCCGCACTGGATCCGCTCTTAAGCGCCTGGGAGGAAAGCGGAGTTAAAGGGGTAACCATCCTGCCCAGCACCGGTATGGCGCGGCTGCGCCACCGCGGGGGGCTGGCTGAAGACCTGCCGCTTATTCCGAGTCTGGAAGATATCATGGAACACGTTCAGGATACCAACCGGACGCTCTTTACCGTCGTGGATGGTGAAGACATGGTGGAACGCATCCGCATGGCAACCGAGGCGATCACCGGGCCGCTGGACAGCCCCAATACCGGGATCATGATTGTGCTGCCTGCTTATGCGGTCTATGGTTTAAACCGTCGAGATATCGAATCATGAAAATATTGACCGTAGATGTCGGTACCGGCACCCAGGACATCTTTCTGTATGATTCGCGGGTGGATCTGGAAAACGGATTTAAGCTGGTGCTGCCGTCTCCGACCATGATCATTCACCGAACACTGAAAGAAGCCGCCCGGCGCAAGGAAGCCGTGGTGTTGACCGGCGTAACCATGGGGGGAGGTCCCTCCGCCTGGGGCGCTGAAGCGCTGATAAAATCCGGCGCGCCGGTTTTCGCCACGCCGGATGCGGCGCGCTCATTTGATGACGATCTGGAAAAAGTTCGGCAAATGGGCATTCAGATCGTCTCCGAGGATGAAGCAGCCGCTCTGGCGCGCAATATACGATCGGTCGCGCTGCGCGATTTTGACTTTGCCCTGATCGCCGGGACCCTGCGGCAGTACGGGGTTTCCTTAAGCAGCCTGGCAGCGGTGGGCGTTGCCGTTTTTGACCACGGGGCTGCGCCGGCCGACATTTCCGACCGCCAGTTCCGCTTTGACTACCTGGATCAAATCATCCGCGCGGAAAATGACCTGACCGGGTTTGCGCACCTCGCGGGAAATATCCCGCCGATTATGACCCGCCTGCTGGCTGTCGAGCGAAGCGCCGACTCCCTGCCCGCTCCGCTGGTGGTGATGGATACCGCCCCAGCGGCGGTGATCGGCGCATGTTACGATCCGCTCGTTGCCTCAAAATCCCGCAAGTTGGTCGCCAACGTGGGCAACTTTCACACCCTGGCGTTCCGTCTGGGCCCGCGCGGGATTGAAGGTGTGTTTGAACACCACACCGGGCTGCTGGATCGAAACGCGTTAGAAGCCTTATTAACCGCGCTGGCTGACGGCAGCCTGACGCATGCAGATGTGTTTGAACACCAAGGTCACGGCGCGCTGGTTTACGAACACACACCAATCCCCTTGAACGCGCCCGATTTCAACGTCGTTGTCACCGGTCCGCGCCGGTCGCTTTTGCGCGGCAGTTCCCTCAAGCCCTACTTTGCCGTGCCGTTCGGGGATATGATGATCGCGGGCTGCTTTGGGCTGCTGGCCGGGATCGCCCGCCGGCTGCCGGAGCTGGCCGGGCCAATCACCGCCTCCCTGCAAGGCGCGGGTGGAAGCGGAACCCCGCCCTGGGAGATAGAGGACATCTAATTCCAACAAAAAAGCACCGGTGATTCGCCGGTGCTTTTGATAAACTGGCAAAGGATATTATTCTTCTTCCTTTTCTTCTTTGGCGTGAGCCGCGATGATCTCCTGAGCAATATGCGCCGGGACGACCTCCGTGTGTGAAGGCTCCATCGTGAAGTAACCGCGGCCGCCGGTGATCGAGCGCAGTGTGGTGGTGTAGCGCAGCATCTCCGCCAGCGGCACATGCGCCGTGATGGTGGAGTGACCTTTTTCGGTCTCCATCCCCTGAACACGAGCGCGGCGGGTATTCAGGTCGCCAAGCACATCGCCCATATTGTCTTCCGGGACAACGATTTTGACCAGCATAATCGGCTCGCGCAGGACCGGATTGGCGTCCTTAAAGGCCAACTTGAAGGCGCCCCGGCCGGCGATTTCAAATGCCACCGGCTTTGAATCGACCGGGTGTTCCTTGCCGTCAAACACCGCGACCCGCACGCCCGAAACCGGATACCCGGCTAAGACGCCGTCTTTCATGACATTTTGGATGCCTTTTTGAATCGAGGAAGCGTAGGTCTGAGAAACAGCCCCGCCGACAACCTCCCAGGCGAAGTCAAAGACGCCGTCAGGATACGGCTCGACCCGCAGGTGAACCTCGCCAAACTGGCCCGCGCCGCCGGTCTGCTTCTTGTGGCGGTACATGGCCGTCCCTTTTTTGGTAATGGTTTCTTCGTAGGGGACCTTTGGCTCTTCCAGATTGACGCCCAGCTGGAATTTCGTCTCTGCCCGGCGAACAACCACATCAATATGCTGGTCGCCCATGCCTTGGAGGACGGTCTGATTGGTCGCGGCCACCATCTCCCAGCTGAGGGTCATATCCTCTTCGCAAAGACGGGTCAGCACGGTGCTGATCTTGGCTGAATCCTGCTGGGTCTTGGGGAATACCGCCACCCGGTAGAGGGCGTTGGGATAGGTCGGCACCGGTAAGGTGAGAGGGTGGGCTTTATCACAAAGGGTGTTGCTGGTGGAAGTCTCAGACAGCTTGGGAACCACGCAGAGATCACCCGCGTGGACCTGCTTCACCGCGATCATTTCCTTACCGCGTGGAATGTAGACCGACCCAAAGCGTTCTTCAATGCCGCGGGTTTGATTCCAAACACGGCTGTCGCTGGTCACCATTCCGGAATACACCCGCAGGAAGGTCTGCTTCCCAACAAAGGGATCAGCGGTGGTCTTCCAGACGTAAATCGCCAGAGGACCGTCATCGCGGCAGGGTAGGGTCTCTTTTCCGCTCTTGCCTTCCGCTTCCGCGGCTGGAGCAGCGGCCGGAGACGGCATCAAGTTAACCATCGCGTCCAGCAGCGGTTTGATCCCAATCTGCGCGCCAGCCGCGGCGACAAATACGGGAATGAAACCGCGCGAACGGACCACGTTCCCAAATCCGCGAATGACCTCTTCATCGGAAAGTTCGCCGCTCTCAAGGTATTTTTCCAGCAGGCTGTCATCCCCTTCCGCTGCCGCTTCAACCAGTTTCATGCGCGCTTCTTCCGCCGCGCTTTTCATCTCGGCCGGGATGTCCACTACCGTTTTGCCGTCGCCCTTGTAGGCTTTCATCGTGATCAGATCAATCACCCCCTGAAATCCGGCTTTTTCACCCCAGGGAAGCTGCACCGGGATCAGACGGGTTTCAGAGAAGTTTTCCACTGAACTTAAAGCTTTGGCGTAATTCGCGTTATCGCGGTCCATCTTGTTGATCAGCAGGAAGGTCGGCAATTTAAACTCGCCCGCGTAGCGTAAAGCGATTTCAGTGCCAACTTCCAGACCGGAGACCGCGTCAATCAACACCACCGCTCCATCGGCGACCCGCATCGCTGAAATGACCTCACCGATAAAGTCGGTGTAGCCTGGGGTGTCGAGCAGATTGATTTTTACATTGTTATATTCCAGCGGAATCACAGAAGTGTAAAGGGAAATACCCCGGCGGTGTTCTTCTTCATCGAAATCTGATACGGTTGTGCCGTCTTCAATTTTGCCCACGCGGGTGGTCGCACCGGTGAAATTTAGCAACACCTCGGCCAGCATCGTTTTTCCTGCGCTGGAGTGAGAAGCCAGCACAATGTTGCGGATCGAGTCGGTGGAATATTCTTTCATGGGTACCCTTCTATCGTGATTTGGTGTCAGGCCAGGGCGAGTGAGTTACCATGCCAGATAGGTCTTTCAAAGCCGCGCCAAGCCGCAGCAATTATATCAGGAAACTGGCGGTTAATTCAGGGCAACCTTTTCGCGCGTATGACAGCCGTGATACAATCACAAAATGATTGCCTCTTTTTTGCGCTGGTTGTCCTTTAACCTGGCTTATTTCCGCCGTCCGCCGTGGGACACGCGCGTTTCGCCACCGGAACTGCTGGATTTTATCTCCCACCGCGTACCAGGCCGCGCGCTGGACCTGGGCTGCGGCGCTGGCACCAACGTGATTACCCTGGCAAAAGCTGGCTGGGAGGCGGAGGGAGTTGACTTTGCCGTTCGCGCGATCCGTGAGGGCCGCCGGCGGATTCAACACGCCGGAGTTCACGCCCGACTGGAAGTGGGCGATGTCGCTGATCTGCGCGGGTTCTCAGGTCCTTACGACCTGATTCTGGACATTGGTTGTTACCACGGCCTGCCCGCAGACCGCCGGGCAGCTTACCGCCAGAATACCGCCCGCCTGCTGGCTCCCGCCGGCGTATTCCTGCTGTACGCGGCCGTTGGCGCGCGAAAAATCTCCATCGCTGAAAGCGAAGTGGAACAATTTCAGCAACTGTTTCCCTACACCCACCGGGTAAACGGCGAGGACAACGGGGGAGGCTGGCAGTCCGCCTGGTTCTGGTTCAGCCGCCAGCCGCTCGACTGGTTGCACTGATTTCTGTTTGCTCCAACACCTTTTCCATCCGCCACGCCGGTTCCTCGACTTCATGCCAGACGCCAAGATGGTCCGGATACCGCCAGCGGCCAGGATCGGCCGCGACAATTCGATAACCCCGCCTTTCATATAAGGCGCGGGCGCGCGGATTGTCGCGCGCAACCGTCAGGGTGACGATGCGGTAGCCCCGGGAACGCAGATCGGCTTCCACCCGATCCAGCATCGCGGAGCCAATCCCCTGCGAGCGGAACTCAGGCTTGACCCGAAATGAATACAGGTAGGCGCGCTCTTTGCCATCCGCCAGTTCGCGGCGGTCGCAGCTGTACTGGATAAAAAGCTGCCCGACCAGACCAACAGCGGGCAGCAAAGCCAGCCAGATCACCGCCCGCCCTGCCAGCACCAGCTCAAAGGTGTGGCGAAACACCCGGCGAAAATGCAGGTAGGCTCCGCCCCATTCCAAATCAGGCAGATCCGCTTCAAGCGCAGGACGGAGAATCAGCTGTTCTAGCCGGGCTGTTTGGGGTTTGGCGAACGTGTCCATGCTGCTTCCTCATTTTGGTTTGAGGCCATTTGAGACAACAAGCTGTCCAGCAGCGCGGTTTCCTCTTCGGGCGAATGGATGCGGCCATCCAGCCAGGCACCGCGCAATTCGCCCAGTACATGACCGAAGGAGGGACCAGGGGTCAAACCGCGGCGAATTAAATCGCGGCCGTTAAGGGTCGGTTGAACGGCGCGCCAGTGGTCGAGATAAGCCCGCAGCCAGTCCGCCTCTGCGCCTTCACGGTAAAAGCACAGAGCGGCGTACAGGGATAACCTGGGCAGCGGATCGAGGAAACGAACTGCGCGGCTGGGCGGCCAACGAACCGCAGCCGGAATCTCTCTGTGAAGTTTCAGCAGGCCGGAAAAAGACTCTCGCAGCAGCCCGGAAATTTTCAACCGCCGAAAAACTGCCCAGGCGTCGCTTTCCGGCAGATGTGCCAGCCAGCACAGGTACGCTGTGGAAAGGCGCGTTTCGGTCAGGGTTGTGCCAGCCGGCAGCCCCAATTGCGGGTGCGGATTTAGCGTTAGAGCGCTGAGAACAGCCGGGGCAAACCTTTCCTGCCAGATTAAACCGGGCTGGATGTAGTAGAGCAAATTCAGTTCTTCCAATCTCGCCAGCGCGGGCAATGGATCAGCTTCCAACAAGATCAAATTCAGCTCGTGGCGCAACCGGTCACCAGAAACCTGCCGGAGCAATCCTTCTCCTTCGACCATCAACTCCAGGGTTCTGGGGTCAATCTTGAACTGAAAGCGCTGTTCAAAGCGCACAGCGCGCAGCATGCGCGTCGGGTCATCTACGAAGGAAAGCGAATGCAGCACGCGGACGATCCCTCTGCGTAAATCATCCAAACCGCCCCAGTAGTCGTACAGGTTGCCGTAATGGCGGCCGTCGAGGCGCAGCGCCATGGTATTAATCGTAAAATCGCGGCGGTGCAAATCCAATTTGATGCTGGAGCGTTCCACCGTTGGCAGCGCGCTGGGGTAATCGTAAAATTCTGTGCGCGCGCTGATTAAATCCAGGCGTTCGGGCAGGTCCGCTGAATCCAATCCGGCAGCCAGTCCCAGCTGCCTGGCGGTGATCTGACTGGTTTCCCAGCTGGCGGTCCCAAAACGGCTGTGGCTGACCATCCGACCGCCGTAAGCCGCGGACAGGTCGCGGGCGAGGGCGATCGCGTCGCCTTCGACCACGATGTCAAAATCCAGCGAAGGGCGGTCGAGCAGGATGTCGCGCACGAAACCGCCAACGATATAAACCGGGACTCTCATCGCCCGAGCCCGGTCTGCCACGAGGCGCAGCAGCGCCAGACGCGCGGGCGGCAGGGCGGCTTCAAGCCGTTCGGCCAGATTCAGGCGTCCGGGAACTACATCGGAGCGCGCCAGGACTTTCAACAGGTCCGTGCGGGTAACGATGCCGATGATCTCGCCAGTATCAGGATGCACCACGGGCACCTGACCCCAGCCCGACTCGGCCATCAGCTTCTGCAGGCTTTCCAGCGAATCGGTCGATTGAATCACCACTTCGCCGGGTGTCATCAGACTCGATACCGGTAAATTCAATTTGTGCTGCATCGCGCGGTCTACCGCGCGGCGGGTCAACAAACCTGCGACTTTCCCGTTTTTCACCACCGGATAGCCTTCATAACCGTAACGCTGCATCAATTGGAAGGCTTTTTCAGCTGAAGTCTCTTCATTTAACAACAATGGTTTCTTTGACATGATCTGCCCGACCGCAATGGAGGGACGGACAATGCCCGGCAGCATCGCGGTCAGTTTCGCCGCTGCCGCTTCCAGAGGGTCACCGGGTTCCGCGGAGCGTCCAGCCGGGATCAGCGCTGCCGCGGCGCGCTCATGCCCCCCTCCGCCGAACTGCGCCGCCACTTCGGCGACATTGATCCGGTCGCTGGTCGAACGGGCCACAAGCCGCACACCTTCACCGGTCTCGACCAGGAGAAAGAGCGCGTCCGGGTCAAGCAGATCGCGCAGCTTGTGCGCGACGCTGGAAATTTCATCCACCAGGCCGACTGCGCGCGCTTTCGCCAGGATGACATTCTGCCCGTTGATATGAACCGATTGCGCGCTGGATAGAAGGGCATCATACAGGGCGCGCTGTTCATTGGACAGCGGCGGATTTAAGTATTTTGCGGCGATGCGCAGGTTGGCGCCCTGTTCCAGCAGATAGGCAGCCGCCTGCACATCCCGCGCTGTCGTTCCGGCATAGGTAAGCGATCCAGTATCTTCGTAAATGCCCAGCAGAAGCAAAGTCGCCTGATTGACCTCCAGCGGCAGCGCTTCCTGACGAATTTTCTCGACAAACAGGGTAGTGCAGGCGCCAAGCCGCTCCCCTTCAAACAGCCATCCCTCCGGTAGATCGCCGCGGCGGGTATGGTGATCGACCACGCGAATCTCCGTGTGGCGGCCTATGCCCTTCAGGGTGACCAGCGACTGGGTATCAACCAGAGTAACCTGCTCGATCGGACCGGCGGGAATTTCATTCTGCTCCAGCAAATTTAACCCCGTGCTGTAAAGGTTCAGATAGGCGCGCACATTGCGGTTGGCTTTTCTGGGCATCACAGCCAGAGCGTTTTCAGCCAGGAGGGCTGCGCCAACCAGAGAAGCCAGGGCGTCAAAATCTGCCTGCTCGTGGGTCAAAATGATTTGCATGCCATAATTGTAGCACGTCTAAAACAGGCGCCAGAACCTGGCTGCGCCGGCTTGGACGGATGCCGCATTGCAGGTATGATTATGGCAAAGGAGATCTGCGTATGCCCACAAACCTGACTCAGGCTGAAATTCTGCGGTATTCACGCCATCTAATGATCCCGGAAGTGGGCCTGGCCGGACAGGAGAAATTAAAAAAGGCGTCCGTTCTGATCGTTGGAACCGGCGGGCTGGGATCGCCGACTGCGCTTTACCTGGCCGCGGCCGGGATTGGCCGCATCGGCCTGGTGGACTATGATGTGGTCGAAGAATCCAACCTTCAGCGCCAGATCATCCACGGCAGCGCAGCCGTCGGCGTTCCGAAGGTTGAGTCCGCCCGCGCGCGGCTGCTGGACATCAACCCATATATTGAAGTGCAGACGTTTAACCAGTTGTTTGACAGCAAAAACGCCCGGGAGATTTCCGCAGGCTATGATCTGCTGATCGATGGCACGGATAATTTCCCCACCCGCTATCTCATGAATGACCTGGCCGTCCTAACCGGCCGGCCGTATATTTACGGATCGATCTTCCGCTTTGAAGGGCAGGTAAGCGTCTTTGACAGTCAGCGCGGACCGTGTTACCGCTGTCTGTTTCCCCAGCCGCCCTCCCCCGGTTCCGTGCCAGCCTGTTCAGAAGCCGGCGTGTTTGGCGTCCTGCCCGGCACAATTGGGACCATCCAGGCCGCGGAAGCCATCAAGATCATCCTTGGGGTTGGCGAACCGCTGATCGCAAAACTCGCCCTGTATGATGCGCTGGAAATGAGCCTGCAAATTATTCAACTGCGAAAAAACCCGGCCTGCCCGGTGTGCGGACCGCAGCCCAGCATCCATGATCTGATTGACTACGAAGCTTTTTGCGGCGTCCCGGCCAGGCGGGATCAGCTGCGGCAGGTCAATCCGAACCTCGCCATTTCAGCGGCGCAGCTCGCCGCGCGGATGCGCAGCGGTGAACAGATCCAGCTGGTGGATGTGCGCCATCCAATCGAGCAGCAGGTATCGCATATACCCGGTTCGGTAAATATTCCCCTGGAGCACCTGCCGGCCAGAATGGCGGAATTAGACCCGGGCCGCCCGGTAGTGCTGTACTGCCGGACCGGAGAACGCTCGGCCCGCGGGTTAAACCTGCTGGTCTCCGCTGGCTACACGCAAATTTACCACCTGGACGGCGGAATCAACGCCTGGGTTCGAGAAGTGGACCCCGGACAGTTTGAATATTAGATAATATTTATACAAATTGCATGATTTTCTGGCGGTTTTAAGCGCTCAGGTTTACAATCGGTGTAGCTTATGCTTCGGACAGGACAATGACCGCAAATAATCCTAAAGTACTGCTTGCTGTTCTGGCTCACCCCGATGACGAGACGTTCGGCATGGGCGGGACGCTGGCGCTTTACGCCCGGCGCGGTGTTGAAGTTCATCTGGTCTGCGCCACGCGGGGAGAGGTCGGCGAGGTGGATGAAAAGTACCTGCGCGGTTTTAACTCCATCGCGGAGCGCCGCGAAGCCGAACTGCGCTGTGCAGCCGAACACCTTGGATTGAAGGCTGTCCATTTCCTCGATTACCGCGATTCGGGGATGCCCGGCTCGCCGGATAACCACCACCCCGGCGCTCTGGCAGCCGCGCCGGTGGATGAAGTGGCGGCGAAGGTGGCTCACTATATCCGCCTCTTAAAACCGCAAATTGTTTTAACCTTCGACCCGATTGGCGGTTACCGCCACCCGGACCACATCGCGATCCACAACGCCACCGTGAAAGCCTTTTACGCCGCAGGGGACGCGGCGCGTTATCCGGATGGTTTGCCAGGCTGGCAGCCGGCGAAACTGTACTATCACGTTTTGCCGCGTGGAATTTTACGCCTGGCGGTGAAATTGATGCCGCTCTTTGGGAAAGACCCGCGTAAATTTGGCCGCAACGGCGATATTGATCTGGCCGCAATCGCGGCTGTATCCTTCCCTGCGCACGCGCGAATTAATTACCGCCCGCTGGTCAAGATCCGCGAAGAAGCTTCCGCCTGTCATGAATCTCAGGGAGGGCGCTCCAGCGGCGGGATCATGCGCTATATCCTGGGATGGTTCAATGCTCAGGATCTCTTTATGCGCGCCTATCCCCCCGATCCGCCGCGCCGTAAAGAGCGCGACCTGTTTGCCGGCATATAAATTAAGCCCCCAGACGGGGGCTTTTTCTTTATCTTCCTTAATGATCCGCTATGGGGAAGGCGTCCCGGCAGGACCGCCCTGCCAGCCGAAAACGCGCGCCAGGCTGACCGCGCCGCCCGGATCCCAGATCGGTTGGCCGTCCGCGGTGACGCCTTTCTGGCGCACGGGCATCACAGTCCAGCGGAAAATGTGGGTACGACCGTCTTTGGGCCGTAAACTGGTGGGAACAATATATTTCGTGTCGGTTACATACGCGATACTTCGCGAGCCTTCTCCGGCGGTAACATCTTCGATCATGACCGCGTAAGCCTCATTGGCGCGCAAGGGTCCGACCGCCGACCACTGCAGGGTAATATCATCATCGGTGAAATTGAAAATGGTTCCATCCACCGGCAGAAGCAGGTTAGGCGCCGGATAAGGCGGCGGGGGCGTCGCCGTGGGAGTCGGCCCGGGGGTTGGCAGGCGCTGGCAAAGCGGGATCTTCAGCCGCATCCCCGAGTAAATATTATCTGTCGGCAGCCCGTTGGCGTTGCGCAGGACTTCGATATCAATATTGTAAGCGCGCGCGATTCCGCCCAGCGTGTCGCCGTCTTTTACCACGTAGTCAGCCACACCGCAGGCCTGCTCGGTCGCTTCTTGCGGGCTCAGGGTAGCCGTTGCGGCCGGCGGTGGGGTCGGGGTGGGTTTCGGCACCTTGATGGTTTGACCTTCATAGAGCGTGCCGCAGTCCGGCGGGAAATTATTGGCTTTGGCGATCGAATCCACCGTCACCCCGAATTTTAAAGCGATCGAAGAGCACACTTCTCCCGCCAGAACCCGGTACTCAATCGGCGGTTCGGGCGTAAAGGTCGGGGTAATGGTCGGTGTGGCTGTGGCGGTGGGAGTGAAGGTAATGGTGGGCGTCTGCGACGCGGTCGGGGTCGGGGTCAGGCCGACTGAAGCGGCCGCATTGGAACCGGCGAGAACGGCATAAACGATCACCGCTCCCAGGCCCATCATCAGTACGACCAGACCGACAGCCACCGGCAGACTCAACCGGACCTCCGGCAGGCGCGGACCCTGGACATTCTTTGAGGTAGCGCCGCTCTTGGCTGGCGCGGCTGCGGCGGTGAAATTCCTGCCGCAAACCAGGCAGCGCGTGGCGTTTTCATTCAGCCGCGTGCCGCAGGTCGGGCAAATTTTTGTTTGTGAGGTATCTGGACTCATAAGATTTTCTTTATCGTGATTACAGGCTGTTCCTGAAGCAAAAATTATACCATATCGGCTTTTTGTCAATCCTCAGATCCTTGTTTCGGCGGGCAGCCTGTGTTATCCTCCTAGCCATGGAGCCGGTAGCGGTTTACCTGCATATTCCATTCTGCCAAACGCGCTGCGGGTATTGCGATTTCAATACGTACGCGGGGGTCCAGCAGTTCATTCCAGCCTACGTTGACGCCCTGTGCCGTGAAATCGAACAGGTCGCCGCAGCCGCCCCCGCGCCGCTGGCGGGGAAAACGGTCTTTTTTGGCGGCGGCACGCCGTCTTTGTTATCCTCCCCTCAGATTTCGCAAATCCTTCGCTGCTTAAGCTCAAACCTGGATCTAAGCGGCTGCGCTGAAATCAGCCTGGAAGCCAATCCTGGCACAGTGGACGAGGAGCGCCTGGCTGGTTTCCTGGAAGCCGGGGTAAACCGGCTGAGCCTGGGGATGCAATCCGCAAATCCGGCGGAGCTGAGCATCCTTGACCGGCAGCATCAACCCGGAGACGTGCAGGCCGCGGTAGCCGCCGCCCGCAATGCCGGGTTCGCAAATATAAGTCTGGACCTGATCTACGGAATACCCGGTCAGGACATGGATTCTTGGTTAAAGACTTTACGCGCCGCACTGGAGCTTTTGCCCGAGCACCTCTCGCTGTACTGCCTGACAGTTGAAGAAGGCACACCGCTGGAAGAACAGATCAAAAACGGGAGCGTCCAGAAACCGGATGACGACCTGGCGGCTGACCTGTTCACTGCCGCCCTGGAACTTCTAAACCAGGATGGTTTTGAGCGCTATGAAATCTCAAATTTTGCCGCCAAACGCGGCGGTTTGCTCATGACCTGCGCGCATAATCTTACCTACTGGCGCAACCAGCCATATTTGGGGTTCGGAGCCGGAGCGCACGGCTGCGCTGATAAGGTCAGAACCGCCAATGTCAAACCCATCCCCGCCTACCTCAGCGCTGTAACCAGTGGGAAGGCGAAGGTTTTTCCCGCCGGGCCCGCAGCGGAAAATATCCACTGCCAGTCGGACTGGGAGATTATCGAAGAAACAATGATGCTGGGGCTGCGGTTGACCGGTGAAGGAATTTCCGCCCGCGGCTTTCAGACCCGCTTCGGGCGAAGTATTGAGTCATTATTCCCGCGCCAGATCCAGCACCTGACGGCGCGCGGACTGGTGGAATGGGACGGAGAAACCCTGCGGCTCAGCCAGCAGGGAAGCATGCTGGGGAATCAGGTTTTTCTTGAATTTGTCGGAAACCGTCCGCCGCCGGATTTTCAATAGCCGCCGGCGAGATCAAGAGACGATCACTTTGGTGCCGTAACCGATGGTTTCTTCATTCCCCGGCTGGTACACCGGGGTTGACCAGTTAAACAGCCAGTGCGCTTCTTCCGTGCGCATATTTATACATCCGTGGCTCATTGGCACGCCAAAATTTTCATGCCAGTAAGTGCCGTGGAATGCGATGCCAATATCCGGGATGAAGAAAGAAACCCAGGGAACGCCCAGCAATTCGTAGGCTTCGATGTTGCTGGTCAGGTTGCCGTCCCCCATGTGCTTGGAAGGCATTTTCGAGACAATATTGTACTGCCCGGAAGGCGTCATGGTCGATTCCGGTCCTTTTTTTCGGTCGAATACGCCTGATGAAATTTTGGTTTTTAGAACCGGGTTCTCATATTCGTAGGCGATTAATTCCTGCCGGGACAGCGAGATTTGGATGCGTTTCTTTTCAGGCGGCACATCCGTTGAAAGCGGCGTGAACGCGGAGAGGGATAAGGGTTCTATGTGCTCGGCAGGGATCAGGTAATCAACTTCCAGCAATTCATCCTGCAGCCGGTACCACGGCAGCCCGTCCGGTCCGTCTTCCAGTCCCATGATCCAGTGAAGCGAATGATAATACAGACGGTAGGTGGGTTTCCACTGATTTTTCGGCAGGCGCATCAAGCTCTGAGTGTACGGCACGCAGATCTGACCCAGCACCCGCTTTTCAGAGAATGTGGTGATATTGGTATTCAGGCGGTAATCCACTTTCTGCAAATGAGCAGAATGAATATAACCGCCCCAGACCCGGTACCACAACGGGTTCCAGCTGGGACCGTATTCGGACACGACCGGGTAATATAAATTAATCAGATCATCGCGGTAGCGCTGATAGCGGATTTCGCTTTTATCATCCGGTTTGGCGTACACGCTGATCTGGCGGGTAGCCACCCGCCCTAAATTTCCGGCTTCTAAATCCAGAATTTTATCGGGAAGGGGAGCAAAAGCGGCCCCGGCAGAAGTCAGGGCAGCCAGCTTTAGAAAATCACGACGAGAGAAATTCCCTGCGCTCATATGCATATTATACCAGTAATATTAGGAGCTTTAATGTCGTATTCGAGGTATCCGGGGGGTATCCCGCGGTTGGTTCGCTGTCCTGGTTTTGGCTTGACAAGCCCATCGCCCTCGGTTAAAATACCATCCACGCCGAGATAGCTCAGTTGGTAGAGCACGCGACTGAAAATTGCGGTGTCCACAGTTCGATCCTGTGTCTCGGCACAAGCCCCAGGTTATCACCGGGGGCTTTTTTTATCACCTTTTCGGAAAACCAATTTACAGAAAAGAAGGAAAAGCGGTAAACAGGCAAATCAGGTACAAGGGAAGGTTGGCTGCGAGAAGCGGCGTCTGCTAACGCCACCAGCCGGTTGCAGCTAGTCAGATGCAAAATTTGTGCTGCCGCGAGCCCGCGCCTCAACCGGTGGATCGCCCCACCGGATTTCCTGGTCAGAAAAAACTCGGGGAAAAAACCGTTCTTGTCTGAGATCCCGGCGACAGTGCCTGGTGCGGCAGATGAATACACAGATCCGCTGCCAGGCATTCTCCACGGGACTGGCAGCGGCCGGAAATGAGAAGCCTTCAGCAGGAGCGGCTGACGTCCGGGTTTTTATTTCAGCGGCTCCGCGCCGTCCACATTGCGGTCTTCACCCTGCGGATTGGATCGCAATAAAAAAAATAAGACCCTTGATTAGAATCAGTGAAGATTTTTCAGGTGGGATTGACAGCCCTGAAATCCTGTTAGAATTATGGCATGTTTCAGAATTTGAGATACCGGTGGCTGATCCCTCTTGGTTCCGCCGTTTTGCTGCTTGGCCTGCTGGCAGCCCTGAGCGCAAAAACCATCACCATCCGGGTTGACGGTCAGGAAATCCGCCGCACCGTCTTCGCTTTTACCTCTACCGCGGCAGCCTGGCAGGCGGGGATACCGCTCACCAGCCTGGATAAGATCGACCCGCCTGAGTCGGTCTGGCTGCGGAGCGGCGACACGGTTGTGATCACCCGCGCCAGGCAAATCACGCTTTACCTGCTGCCGGAAGGGAAAATTCTTCCACTGGCCAGCGCCGGCCAAACGCCGCTGGAGATTATGCAAGACGCCGGCCTGGAAGTAGACCCCGATGCCCGTTTCTGGTGGAACGGGAAACGCGTGGCTGGAGACGAGCGGCTGCCGTCAGCCCGCACCGGCTTTTTACAGATCAGGCTGAGCCAGCCTGTCGTTCTTTCCGCCGGCGGCGAGACCAGAAATTTTCAATCCAGCGCTCTCAACATTCTTGGCGCGCTGAGCGACCAAAATATCCCTGTGCGCGGTTCTGACCAGGTTGAACCGCCGCTTTCCACAGCTCTGGAAGGTCCGACGGGTATCACGCTCCGCCAGGCCAGACCCATCACAGTCTTTCTGGGGGACCGCGAAATGGTCATTTTCAGCGCAGCCCAAAAGGTTGGCGAGGCGCTGCTCGACGGCGGCTTAACCCTTCAGGGACTGGATTACAGCCAGCCGCCTGAAGACGCGGACATTCCCGCGGATGGAAAAATTCGCCTGGTTCGCGTTCGGGAAGAAATTTTAGACCAGCAGATTGTCATCCCCTACGGCAGCAGCCTGCAGGCTGACCCGAACACAGAACTGGATCAGAAATCGGTCCTTGTCAGCGGGGAACCGGGTCTAAAAATTTCGCGGGTTCGCGTCCGTTATGAGGATGGTCAGGAAGTATCGCGAGAATCGGAAGCTGAATGGGTGGCACGCCAGCCCAAAGATCAGGTCCTGGGGTACGGCACCAAAGTCGTGATCCACACCCTGGACACGCCCAACGGTCCGATTCAGTATTACCGCGCGGTTACCATGTACGCCACATCCTATTCGCCCTGCAACCTGGGAATTCCCGGTAAATGCAGCAACACCACCGCCTCAGGGGCGCCGGTTGGCAGAGGAATCGCTGCCTTTACCCTGCCGTGGTACCGGTTATTTAAGGGAACGCAGGTTTACGTCCCCGGTTACGGCACGGCGACCATCGCCGATGTGGGCGGCGGCGTGCCGGGGAAGTACTGGATCGATCTGGCGTATACGGACGCGGATTACGTTGAATGGCATCAGAATGTAACCGTGTATTTTCTGACACCCGTCCCGGAAAATATCCCCTGGCCGCTGCCGTGAACCTAAACGCGTTAAACCCGACCGAACTGCTCGCCGCGTATGACCTTAAACCCAGAAAAAGCCTGGGACAGAACTTCTTAACCGACCCCAATATCCTGCAGCGCATCACCGATTCCGCTGGCATCGGTCCGGAAGATGTGGTCCTTGAAATCGGGCCCGGCCTGGGCAGTCTGACCCGCCACCTGGCGCAAGCCGCCAGGCGGGTCGTGGCAGTCGAACTGGATGGTCAGCTAATCCCGATTCTGGAAGCTGTGCTGGCGCCGTTTCCAAATGTCGAAGTCGTCCACGCGGATATTCTCAAAGTGGACCTGGAGCGCCTGCTGGGCAGAGAGACCTACATTGCCGCCGCCAATATACCCTACTACATCACTTCTGCGGTGATTCGGCGCCTACTGACCGGGAAAACCCGGCCGATTCGCATTCTATTCACGATGCAAAAAGAAGTGGCGGAGCGGATCTGCGCCGGCCCGGGAGAGATGAGTCTGCTGGCCCTGTCCGTGCAGGTATTCGGACATCCCAGCCAAACGCTGCGCATTCCGGCCGGAGCGTTTTACCCGCCTCCAAAAGTTGATTCGGCCTGTTTACGCGTCGATGTCTACGCTTCTCCTTTGATTCCTGAAGAAGACCTGGACAGTTTCTTCCTCATAGCGAAAGCAGGATTTAGCCAGAAACGGAAAACGCTGCGCAATGCGCTCGCCAGCGGGCTGCGCCTCGCGCCTGAAGAAAGCGCGCGGTTGCTTCAGTCGGCTGGCGTGGATCCACAATTGAGAGCTGAGGCACTGCGGCTGGAAGACTGGGCCAGACTGACCGCCGCATTCCGCAGGGAAAAATAAAAACCGGCCTGTTGTACAGACCGGTTGAAAGAACTCAAACCAACGGTTATTCCGCTGCGGGTTTCTTAAAGAAACCGCGCAGAAGAAACAGCGCGCCGCCGATCACCAGCAGCACCGGGCCAATAATTTTCATAGAAGCGGCGCCAAATATTGCTCCAAGCAGGGCAAAAACCATCACACTGATGCCCATCATCCAGGCACCAACCCGGTCAGCGTCACCAGACCATTTCCCCACGATCGCTCCAAGCCACAGGCCCAGTCCCACACTGCCGGGTATGAGCGTCCAGGCGTATGCCCAGGCAACCCAATCGTTAGTTAAAACGTTATAAAGGAAGATCAGCCCCAGCACGAGCATGATCGACCCGGGGATAAACAAACCAGCCAGTCCGCGTTTCGCCTGCGGCCAGAGCATTGACGGCAGGAAGAACATGGCTGCCATAATAAAGAAAATGACCGGCCAGGTCTGACCGATTTTCAGACCGGTAAGATTGATCACCAAAAAGACCACGCCGAGGAGGATAAGAAATAGCGCTCCTGCCAGGCTTGAACGATCAATGGATTTCATAGATCACTCCTTTCTTATAATGAGTTGATACTTTATATACGCAGCGGAGCATGGAAAGTTGCGGACTAGCGCGGCCCGGTCGGCGGTTCAACCGGCGAGGAGGCAGTTTTCCCGCGGTTGCGCAGATCCAGCACCAGCATCGCCAGAGAAAATCCAATCCCCGCCAGGTAATAAATTTGGCTGAAAACCATCGGCGTAAAGTAATCTGTGGGTGGAATTACAAGCGATTCAAGAAAACCAAATACAGCCACAGCCAGCGGGGGTAAGGCGATGTAGAAACCTGCCGCGAGGTCTACCTGGCGATTTGGCGCAGCAGAAAATAGTAAGCCAAGCAGCGCGGTTAACACGGCCGCGTCCAGCGGCGAATACCAGCGCAAACCGCTGATGATGACTCCCAAATCCTGCGTGGCGGCAAGTGAAAAAAGCAAATAACCAGAGGCTGTCATGACAACCAGCAGCCAGACCAATCGGCCAGATACCGCCCATCCTGAGCGCCTGGCGAGACTCTCAGCCAGGTCAGACCCAAGCCCGGCAGCCAGGATGGCGAGCAGATAAGCCAGCGCCGGGATTGGAGTCGCGAAAATGACCTGCAGCGTTTCCCAGTTGACCCTGCCGCGCAAGAAAAAAGATTCCATCAGGTTATTTGAAAACGCGGAAGAACTGGCGATCACCAGGATTAAGAGCAGGAACCACAGCCACCAGGGCTTCCTCTGGGGTGATGCGGTTTCGCGGGATGGAGGAAGCGGTTTGCGGCCTGCCAGCCAGTAAATCCCGCTGATCAGCGCGGTCCCCATCAGGGTGATCACCCCGCATAACGAATACAGGACGTTCAAACTTTGGGTATTCGCCAGTCCAAAGAGAATGCCCGCCCCTCCAGGTGCGGCCAGACGGTCAGCCAGCAAAAAAGCCGCAAAACCCAGTCCTGTCATTGAAAGCGGCTTCGCTGCCCTGATTAACCAGGTGAGCAGGCCGGTCAGCACGCTGGCGATGCCGGCCGCGAAAAGGACAACTCCAAAACTCATCCGGCTCGGGTCCGTCCCGACCACCCAGCCGCAGATCAGGCAGCCTGCCGCAGCCAGAATGCCCCCGAGTGTCATGATTTTCAGCGGGCCAAATCTGCGCGCCAGGACCACACTGCCGACGGCTGAGCTGACGAGAAAAATGGTAAAGAGCATCCCGAGGTAGGCGATATCCCGGCCCTGAAGACTCAACGTGCGAATCAAATTGCTCAGCAGGTAATTAAAAACGGTCAAAATGGTGGTGAGAATGAAAGCCCCGGTAAACCCGGCGATCCAGATAATCAGGGCTGTAGCGGTGTAGGTGCTGGAGGATTGAGCATGACGAAGTCTGTTATCCAAACCGGCCTCCCTTAATTTAATCAGATTAGCGGAACATATCCGTCGCGGGTGATTTTAAAGCCAGATGGATCATTGCAACCACCGAACCCGCCAGGGCGATTAACGCGCAAACCATCGCCAGGTTAATCCAGTTGGCCGCCTGCGCAAAACCCAGCAGCCCGCCGACCGCCAGAGCGATCCACGCGCCAGAGACGGCTGCCGCGGCCAGGACGCCAAAGAGAAAAGCGCGCGGCCAGCCCGGAACCACCGTGAAGGACAGCCCGGTGATCCCTGCCGCGGCCGCCCCACCCCCCAGGCAGACCAGTCCGTAGCCAAACGCGGTGTTAAATGCACTCGCCCCCAAGACCATGACACTCATTCCCACCGGGATGATGACGCAGCCGGCAAAAGCCAGCACTGCCCCGGCCAAATCTGAGCGGCCCCAGCGTTGAAATTTTCTGCCCATCCAGTCCGCCAGCGCACCCCCGCCGATTGAAGCCAGAGCCAGCAGGATAAAGCCAGCCGCGGCCGCGACCAGAAAGGGTATCCCCGCCGTCTGAGTTGCTGGAAAAGACGGGAGGATAGACAGCGCTCCGCACACCGCGCCCAACATCAACGCCAGGCCGGCGAAGATTCCCGCCAAAAACTTGCCCGACCTGGTGCCTTCACCGCGCAGGGTCATTTCCGCAAACACAGAGCGGTTCAGGACGGCAAGCACCAACGCCGCGACCGCCAGAAACCCCGTCCACCCGAGCAGCAGCCGGGAGGACAATTGGATGAGACCGGCAAATCCGCAGGGAAACAACAACGCGGCAATCCCGATGCCAGTTAGCGAGAAGATACGCGACGAGGGCGAAAAACCGGACAGCCACCCCAACACCCCGCTGACGGCCGCACCAGCTCCAATAGAAAAAATGATCTGTCCTAAAAATAATAGAACCAGCAGGTTTCCCATCATCAACCCGCTGCCCAGCGCCATTGCGATGGCGCCAGCCGCGGTCAGAATGCGCGGACTGATTTTTTCTGCCAGCCAACCGGAAAACGCGAGGCTCAGGGCAAATAGAAAAAGACCCAGAGCGGCCAGCGCGCCGTGATTTCCGCGATCTAATCCCAGGCCGACCGCAGCCTGAGCCAGAGTGCCGGGTTGAAAAGCGACCGCGACCCCGCTGGCAGCCGCCAGGCCAACCGCTGCCCAGGCCGCCAGTGGAATGGGTCTGGCTGGCAGCGTGATGTTTTCCGCCTTGTGCGGCTGAGCCGTTTTCACCCGCCGCATCTCAGGGGGTTGATAGAGCTGGTCCAAAGCCTCAATTTCATGGAACGGGGGTTCTTCGTGCGGCAAGGACGCCACAAACTCCGGTTCAACCGGGGAAGTATCCGCAATGGGCACTGTAAATGGAGAGGGGCTTTCCACCTCGCGGATTGAGGTTGGCGCGCCCTGCGCCGGCAGCGGACCCGTCTTGCGCGGAGCCGGAACCCCGTACGCCCCCTCAGCCCAGACCGTCAGCCCGGGAGGCAGGTGAAAAAAGCCTTCCGAATCGTGGTCAAATTTCAACACCTTGACCACCGCATCGCCGTCCACCGGACCGTAGATATGCGGAAAAAGATCGCTGCCGCCTTCCAGATTCTCCCAGCGGATCTCCCAGCGTACCTTTTCCGTATCGATGCACAGTAAAACCAGGTCGTTCTCCCCCTTAAAAAACTCATTCGCTGTCCGTTCGAGCTGATTGGCCCGCGAGCAGTGAATAAAGCCCTCAAAATGGAGAGAGGGCGCTTCATAGACTCCGGAGTCTTTCGAGCGTTCCCATTGGTAGCGGCTGGTGATATGAAAAATGATCATACCTGCCCCCTTTCGATTTGATATTCGGTCCAATCCCCAACCGGGTGGAAGCCAATAGACTGGTAGATATGGTTGGAAATCGGGTTAGAAAGATCGGTGAACAGGGATACAAATTGGTAACCCGAGCGAATCAGGCGCAGGCTTAACGCCGCGACCATCACCGAGGCGTAGCCCTTGCGCCGGTTTTCCGGCGGGGTATATACCAGACTGACAGAAATACCGTGATCGGTCGGGCGAGTCCGCATACACATTGAGACGATAAAACGGTTCACCCAGACAAAAATATCTTTCTGGGCAGCCCGGCCGCGCAGCCATTCCTCGAAAGTTTCATCGGCGGGCTGACCCAGCGCTTCCTGCGAAAACGCTTTCCCCCATTCCAGGATCACTGGCCAGTCGACTTCCTCCGCCGGACGCAAAAAACCGGGTGTCGCCGGGGGCGGCACGACCTCCGTCAGCCGGTAGATTCGCTCGCGGCGATGCAGGCGGATGCGTTCTCCGCTGGTGTTTCCCCAGAGCAGCGCGAATTGATCCACAAGCGGCGCAGCCCCGCCAATCCCTGGCGGTTGAATACCGAGACTGGCGAGGCAGCGGACTGTGTCTTCAAGATCGATCTTCAAATTCGTTCGAAATTGAGAAAGAAGTAAATTTCTGCCGGGGGTCTGGCAAAAGCCCAGCACCGGGCGGCCTTCCTGGGCAGCCAGCCCAAAGAAATACCCTTCCCCAGATTCCGGCGGAGGTTGTTTAATCGCGCGCAGGACAATTCCATACGGCAGGGACAATTCCGCCTCTCGGCGCAGATAGGCGCGGCGCGTGGCGTTGAGATACGCCCCGGGATCAGCAAACTGTTGAAATGATTGCCCGTTCATGATCTGGCATTGCGCAAAGTAAAGATGAAATGATTATAGTACAAAGCACAGCCTGAAATGACGCAACGAGGGCAGGAATGACCTGCCCTCGGAATGCCCTGCCGGGTGATTTCAATTATTGAACCGGATACATCCCCACCGCGCCGCCTTTGACCGTGGCGACAACCTGGTACGCCTGCCGCTGGTTGTATTCCAGGGTGAGTTTGCGGTAGTTGATCAGGTCAACGATGGTGCCGATGGCGCACAGGCCGCCGGTCAGCAAGTAAAGGATCCCCATTCCAACCTGATCCAGGATGAAACGGTGAATCCCGGAGATGCCGATGAAACCCAGCAAACAGGTCAGCAGGATGGTCTGAGCGTCCTTGCGGCGGGCAGAATACATGCTGACAAACTGCTGCAGCTGGGTCGGATCCAGATCGGCGGTTAATCCCTGAAGCATGGCCATTTCTTCAGCGTCAATATTGGGAAGATACTGCATGTAATTGTTAATCATGGTTCAACTCCTTTTCAGCTCTTTTAGATTAAAAACGGTTTGACGAGATAACTGAATGATTCGAATGACCAGGATCACAACCGCCAAAATCCCCAGCGGATGCGCCTGCAAAGAATCCAGCACCCGGCCGCGAAACAGCATGGCAATCGAATGACCCAGGTTATACCCCGGACTGCGAATACCGAACAGCAAGGTCGGGGGGAAGAGGGTAAAATGGCTCGGACTATCCGGGTCGCCCACACCGACGAACACAAGCCCGCCAATCCAGAACACCGCTTCCCACTCAATTGCTTTTAAGGTTCGTTTGATTCTGCTCATTCGGTCTGCATTCACAATACAGTATACGAGACAATCAGTAAAAAGTTGCGGCACAACCACCCGCCATTCTTAAGGGAACATTAGAATTATAGCATCAATCACCCGGGACGATGCGGTCCAACCCATCCGTGCCCATTCGCGGATTTGACGCGCCCCCGCTTCTCTGGTAATCTTAATCGCAGGCAGGAGCTGGCGGATATGATGGATCTGTTCGAGATCATTTGGGAGGACATACTATCTCAGGAGCCTGACCGCGTTCGGGCAGCTTTCCGCTCCCTGGACGCCGGGGAACAGCGCGCCGTTCGCCGCCATTTACAAAAAATGGTTTCAGAAGAAGGCTGGCTGGAAGTTCAACAAATTTCCGCCCGCGCGGCCTTGGAGGCGATCCAGACCATTTCCAGACCCAGACATCGAAAGCGCTGAGCATAATGAACCTGGATCTTCCCCGTATTAAAAAAGCCGCCCTGGGTATTTCCATCGCCGTTCTCATCCTGGTCAGTTTGACTACCGCGATCCGCTATACCCTTTACGCCAGCCCGCTGGGCGCGGATTTTTTTACCTTTTGGCTCGCCGGTCGGGCTGCCCTGGTCGAAGGTGGCAACCCGTACAGCAGTGAAGTAACCCTTCAGTCTCAGATCGGCATTTACGGCCGCCCCGCTTATCCAGAAGAAGATCAGGTCGCGTTTGCGTATCCGCCGTACAGCCTGCTGCCGATCCTGCCGGGCGCGCTGCTTCCGTATGCCTGGGCAGAGGCCTACTGGCTGGCGCTGAATGTCCTGGCCATCAGCGCGCTTGCGCTTCGCGCCTTCCCTGCCGGACAGAGAACCCGAAGTCTGCTTTACTTCCTTTTTTATCCCGTATTTTTCGGGCTGATCCTGGGGAATTTTGCTGTTCCCCTGGGAACCATTCTGGCAGGCTGCATCATCTTCCTGTTTTTACGGAAAGAACCGAACACAGCCGCGCAGATTGCCGGCGGTTTCTTCCTGGGCTGGGCGACCTGCAAGCCTCAATTCATCTGGTTTTTTGCTCTCGTCATGGTCATCATCGCTGTGCGCCGCCAAATGCGGCCATTCCTTTTCAGCCTGGCCGCCAGCGCGGTATTGATGGCGGGGATTTCTTTTCTCATGGTTCCCGATTGGCCGGCTTTGTGGATCGGCCGGGTATTTGAATATGCCGGTTACGTCCGCAGTCAATTGATCCTCACCACCCTTTTGGCTCAGGCTGTATCCGAACAGACGGCTTGGCTGTTAACCTACGGGATCGCCGCTGTGCTGGGTCTGGTCAGTTTTTACCTGATTCTTCGCTGGCTGCGCGGCCGTCTGGAAACATTTTTCCTTTTTGCTTGGGCCGGTTTCTGCACCTATCTGCTCCACCCGCACGGAATCGCCTATGAGCAGATCAGTTTTCTCGCCCCGCTTTTCGTCTGGGCAGGAACTGCCAACCCCCGCGCCAGGATTGCCCGCTGGTTGGGCTGGTTTGGCGCGATTTTCTTTTCGTGGGTCTGCTTTGCCATCGGAAAGTGGGTCTATCATCCTGCTGACGCCTGGCCAGTTCTCTGGAACGGAGCGTTCTTAGTCTGGTTGTACCTGAATCAAAATCACACCTCAATCCCGGGAGAACCGTCGAATGCAAATCCATGAATTATCCGCGGCCATGGATCGCTTTGTGACCAGCAAAGGCTGGTACAAAGCGGACAGCCCACGGCCGCAAACGCCAAGAAATATCGCCATTTCCCTGGTTTTGGAGGCCAGCGAAGTGCTGGAGCACTTCCAGTGGCAGGCGGAGACCGCCGACCGCGAAGCTCTGGCAGGCGAACTGGCCGATGTTACCCTGTATCTGCTGCAGCTGGCAAGGCTGTGCGAAATTGACCTGGAACAGGCGGTGCTTCAGAAACTGGAAGCCAACTATCAGCGTTCCTGGGATCTGAATCAGCGCGGTCGTCGCGCCGATGGAGGAAATTCATGATTATCGCGGTGTTTGGCGGTTCGGCTCCCCGGCCCGGTCAGCCGGCCTATGAAGAGGCGCTCCAGCTTGGCCGGTTGATCGCGCAATCCGGCCACAGCGTGCTGACCGGCGGTTACATGGGCACCATGGAAGCGGTTTCCAAGGGGGCCAGGGAAGCTGGCGGAGCGGTCATCGGGGCGACCTGCGTCGAAATCGAGAATTTTCGGCCAGCCAGCCCAAATCCGTACCTGACGGAAGAATGGCGATTTCACAGCCTGGCGGACCGCCTGTACGCCCTGTGCAGCCGGTGCGACGCGGCGGTTGCCCTGCCCGGCGGGCCCGGCACCCTGGCGGAAATCGCGTATTTATGGAACCACATCCTGATTCGAGCGATTAAAGAAAAACCGCTGGTCCTGTGCGGATCAGGCTGGCAGCGGGTGATAACAGCATTTATTGATGAATTTGGCGCTTATGTGCCTGAACACGACCGCAGGCTGCTGCGTTTTGCTGAAAACCCGACCGGCGCGTTGAACGCTGTGATGCAATGGCAGGCGACCGCAAACTGACCCGCACATTGGCTGGCGCGATCCTCGCGCTGCCGTTTCTCGCGGGCTGCCTGACCGCAGCGCCTGATCCCGCGCCGCGCCCAACCCCCACCGCTGTCCCCGCGTCCACTCAAAGCCCTGCGCCTGCGCCGACTCAGACACCAACACCCGGGCCCCAACCGGGCGGGACGATCCTGTGCACGACCTGGATAAACAACCAGCCCTGGCTGGCAGAAATTCCCCTGAACGGCAGTCCGCCCCGCGTCCTCGCGGTCTCTGGAAGAGAGCCGGTTTTCAACCCCGCATACCCGGAAATGGCCTATCTCGCCCCCACCGCGCAGGGATTTCAAATCGTCCTGTCCGACTTATCCGGGCGGATCACCGCCCGCATCCCTTCACCCGAAGGGCTGGAAAACTCGCCAGCCTTCAAACCAGACGGCAGCGGCCTGGCGTTTGCGCGCTACCAGTCTGACTTCAGCCCGTCCGGCCTGCTGGTGCAGCGTTCCTGGGACATTTTGTTTTATGATCTGAAAAGCGGGCGAACCCTTCCCCTGCTGGATGGACCGGCGAACGAAAGCAGCCCGGCCTGGTCGGCTGATTCAACCCGCCTGGCGTATCTGAGTGACACGAGCGGTTTTAGCGAGGTATATCTGCTTGACCTGCAAACCAACCTCGTGACCCGCCTGACGGACGACCAGCGCACCAAACAGGATTTGGTCTGGTCGCCTGACGGGCAGTATCTCGCTTTTAGCAGCCCCAGCATGGAAGGTCAGACGGAAATTCGCCTGATATCCGCCGAAGACGGCAGCGCGGTAACCGCTTTTAATTTTCCGGAAATCGATCAGCAGCCGGCGTTCTCTCCCGACAGCGCCTGGATCGCGTTTTCCAGCCGGCAGCCAGACGGCTGGCGGATTCGCCTGGCGCATCTGGACGGCCGCCTGGATATCCTGCTTCCCGCCAGACCGCAAAACTGTGTTGAACCCGCCTGGCGCCCCTAAGAAACCTGCCTTACAGGTTGGTTAGAAAGCCGGCGGAAAACAGGCGCAAACTTGACACAGATTCCTGCCTGTGTTAAAGTATTGATGCACCATGCCCCCGGGGGATGAGTTAACTTTGGAACAAGGAGGTCAGCCTTGACTAAAACCAGAACACAACTGATGGTCGAGCGGCTGCGTGAACTTCAGGCTTCGCTGCCAGACATTGAGGCTTCCGCGATCGTGAGTCTGGACGGTCTGACCATTGCGTCCGCGCTCCCGCAGGAAGTTGAAGAAGATCGCGTATCCGCCATGTCGGCTGCCATGCTCTCACTGGGGGAACGTATTGCCGGTGAACTGGGTCGTGGATCGCTGGAACAGGTCTATATCAAAGGCGAAAAAGGATATGTGGTCCTGATGTCCGTCGGGCAGGATGCGGTGCTGACCGCCCTCGCCCGTGATTCAGCCAAACTGGGTTTAATCTTCCTGGAACTCCGGCGCGCCGCGGAAGACCTTACCAAACTGATCTAGGGGCAAAAATGGAAGCTATTCCAAAGAGCGGACTGTATTATCCCAATAAAATCGCGCGCATTTCGCTCATGTCGCTCGAAGACGTGATGGGTAAGAACGGCATGAACGCGATTCTGAATCTGGCGAATCTGCCCCACCTGATCGATAATTTGCCCCCCAACAACCTCGACCGCGAATTTGACTTTGCCGATTTTTCTGCCATATTTGGCGCGCTCGAAGAAATGTACGGGCCGCGCGGAGGCCGCGGCCTAGCCTTGCGCGCCGGCCGGGCGACTTTTGATGAATCGCTGCGAAACTTTGGCGCTCTGGCCGGGGTGGGCGACCTGGCTTTTAAGGTATTACCCCTAAACGCCAAACTGCGCATCGGGCTGAGCGCGATGGCAAAAATATTTACCACCACCAGCGATCAGCTCAGCACAGTGGAAGAGAAAGACGACCACTTTGTTTATACCATTCACAAATGTCCACAATGTTACGGCCGCACTTCGGATAAGCCGGATTGTTATATCGGCGCTGGTTTGCTGCTTTCCGGTTTGAAATGGGTATCAGGCGGTAATGAATTCCGCGTGGTTGAGTCGCGCTGCATCGCCATGGGCGACCCGACCTGCGATTATATTATTTATAAAGAGCCCATCAGTTGAAATGAGCAATTCTCCCGGCAAAGTCAGGATTGTGGTCATCGAGGATGATATTGACATTGCCGAGATGCTCTTCACGTATTTCACCCAGAAGGATTATGAAGTCATCTCGACTGCCTGGGGACATGATGGTGTTCAATTTTGTCAGGAAAAGCGACCGGATGCGGTCATCCTGGACATTCACCTGCCGGATATTGACGGTTTTGAGGTCGCGGAGCTATTAAAAAAAGTCCAGCGCACCGCGGATATTCCCATAATTTTCCTGACCGAAAAAAGCGAGCGCGCGGATCGTTTGAAGGGTCTGTCGCTCGAGGTCGATGACTACATCACCAAACCTTTCGACCTGCAAGAATTGCACCGGCGGGTTGACAACATTCTGGCGCGCAAAAAGTGGAAGCCTGTATTGAACCCCATCACCGGGCTGCCAGAAGGCGCGCTGGTAGACGAACAGCTGGAAGCGCGCATGGGCAGGCCTGGCCAGGGCATCCTCCTGATCTGCCTGGATCATCTCAAGGAATTTCGGGAACGCTATTCATTTGTGGCGGCGGACGATTTATTGCATGCGACCGCCTTGCTGCTAAAAAATATCTGCGAATCGATGACCCCGGATTCATGCTTCGTGGGTCATTACGCTTCAGATACATTTTTGCTCCTTTGCAGCAGCAGCCAGATCACCGGGATTCAGGATGAAATATCAAAACGGTTGAATCAATCCTTTGATTTTTTCTACAGCGAAGCGGACCGGCGCGCGGAAAACTATCCCCTGGTCCGACTGGCAGTCAATTTGCGCATATACCGCAACAACGGCCGGCTAACCAGCCTTGCCGAATTAAAAAAAGAATTGGAGAGCCTCTTAAGGCAATAATCTGTGAACCTACTGCTGTGCATCCCCACCTATAACGAAGCAGAAAATATCGCCTCGTTAATCCATCAAATCCTTGAAACCGCGCCAGAAGCGCACATTCTGGTGATTGATGATCATTCGCCAGACGGCACCGGCCAAATCGCGGACCAGCTCGGGCAGGCAAACCCGGGGAAAGTGTTTTGCCTGCACCGCCCGGGAAAATCTGGCCTTGGCACGGCGTACATCAGCGGTTTTCGCTGGGCTCTTGAACATGGATACGATGCCATCGGTCAGATGGACGCCGATTTCTCACACCCGGTCGAAAAAATACCGCAATTGATCGCCGCCTTACAGGATTATCCGATCGCGATTGGTTCCCGCTACGTCAGCGGTGGAAGCCTGGATGAACGCTGGCCTTTCTGGCGCAAAGCGCTTTCTGCCTGGGGCAATTTCTACGCCCGCACGATCCTCGGATTGAAAATCCGCGATGTGACCGGCGGGTTCCGCCTCTGGCGCGCAGAAGTGTTAAAAAATATGCCCCTTGACCGCATCCGGTCGAATGGATATGTATTTCAAGTGGAGATGGCTTATGTTGCCAGCCTGCTGGGATACCAGGCCGCAGAATTACCCATCTATTTCGCTGACCGCCGCTGGGGAAAATCGAAAATGAATTTTCGCATCCAGCTCGAAGCCGCGGTTAGGGTCTGGCAGTTGACAGCGATGTACCGGGATCTGCGTCCCCGTTAAAAGCGGGGGATAAACCACACATCCATAGAATGCTGTACAATTAATCTATGGTTCGTTCGGATCAACTCAATCGGGCGATCGGATTAGTTCGGGCTGGCAAACGCGAAGAGGCGCGCGAGCTGCTGCAGCGGCTGGTAGCAGAAGAACCAACCAATGAAAAATCCTGGTTGTGGCTGGTCGAGACCCTGCCCGATGACACCCAGCGGGTGGCCGCTCTGGAAATGTGTTTGCGCTTTAATCCAGACAGCGCCCTGGCAAAACGCGGCCTTGAAATGATCCTCGGGCAGCGCATGCCGCAGATGAATCAACCGTCTGAAGCACCTCAAAAGCCGCCAGATGAAAACATCACGGAAAGCATATCCGAAAGCGCAGCGGCGCCCGCGGTTGAATTCCAGATCCCCCAACCGGTCATCCCCCCTTACGAACCGGACCTGGAAGAACTGATCAAACCCGTTCACCTGCCGGCTGCCAGCCGAACTCCCCCGCTGAAGCCGCCTCCCCGCCGAAAACGCCGCTCACCGGCTGGTGCCGTCCTGCTGATTCTCCTGATCGGCGGGCTGGCATTTTTCGGCTGGCGCTACCGGGAAGCGCTGATTCATTCGCTGGCTTCGCTGCGCCAGCCAGCTCCAACCGCCACGCTGCGCGTCATCACCGCCACACCGGGCCCTACGCTGGAACTGCCGACCCCGGCGCCAACCTTTACGCCGACTTTTCCCGTCGAGAACCCGGAACCAACCCTGCCTGTGCCAACTCCCCGACCCGGCAGCGTTCGCCTGTCGCCGGATAACGCGGCCGGGGCAGTCATCGCCCGCACACAGGTGCTGGAAAAGGTCAGCGGACCGATGATCCTTTCCCCGCAGCATTTTCTGCTGGCTGTACCTCAGGGCAGCCAGGTCACAATGATTGACCTGGAAAGCGGACGGACGTTCAGCGTCCTGCGGCGCGAAGTCAGCCAGGTTGATCAGGTGGCGATTTCTCCCGACAGCCGTCTGGCAGCGACCCGCAATCAAGATCGAACGGTATTTCTCTGGGACATCAAAGCCCAGAAACAGCCCGTCATCTTTCGTTTTGAAAAAGATATTAAAGATGTTCGCTTCACCGCCGATAACCGCTATCTGGCTGTTCAAATTGGCGATGAATCGATCCGCTTTTATCTGTTAGAAACCAACCAGGAAGTCTTCCGGCTGGATAATCCGCTCGATCCGCTCCGTTCCGCCATGCGCATGTTAATGTTGCCAGACGGCAGGCTGCTGCTGGCGCTGCAAAATTGGGAAGACCTCACAACGCGTATCCTGCGTTATGACTTGCCGCCCGGCGAACCCGAATTAATCGCCAGCGGATTGACGACCGCATTCAACGTGATTGAGCTTTCTGAAAGCGGAAACTGGCTCATCGCCGCGGGAGACGGGGCAGGACAGGTATTCGATCTTAAGGGAGAACAACCGCCGTTTTCACTGCGCGCCAATCCCCGGCAGGATAACCGCCCTCTGGCTGTTTTTGCCCCCTTTGATCTTTACGTCATGCTGGAATCAAACGGCGTGGAAGGAAAATCCTGGCCCGAGCTGACCAACCTGCCCTTCGGACAGCGCATCACCAAACTGGAAAGCGAAATAGGCGAATTGACCGGCATGGCCATTTCACCAGACGGCAAACTCGCCGCTCTGGCTGGCAAAACCAGCCTGACGAAAACACCGGTGATTGAAATCTACGACGCCATTGATGGCAACCTGCTCACCACCCTTCCGGTGAGCGGTGAACCCGGGAAACTGGAATTCTCAATTGACGGAGCTTACCTGTATTCCTACGCTCCCGGACAAATCCGCTGGATTCAGATTCCAGCACTGCGCTGACGGGAGGATAAAACGCAGCCCCAGGCTATTCAGATCCGCCCGGCGGAATATGCAGACGCAGCAGAGCTGGCGCGCATTCACGTATTAACCGGGCAAAATCAGTATCAAAACATCCTACCAGCCTCATTTTTACAGGGACTGAACATTGAAGCCCGCCTGGCGGCCTGGCAAAAACGGCTGGCGGACCGGCAGCCGCAGGAATTTGTCTTTACCGCGCTGGAAGGCGAAAAAATCCGCGGATTCTGCGCGGGCGGCGCAGCGCGAAGCGCTGAAGTAATTCACTGCGGTGAGATTTATGCATTGTATGTTGAACCAGGTTATCAAAAACGCGGTATCGGACGCCGCCTAATCTACCGGGCAGCCGCCGAACTGGCGCGAAGGGGCTGCACCAGCCTGTTGATCTGGGCGCTGCAAGCCAATCCCGCCTGCGACTTTTACCTCCGAATGGGCGGTAAGCCGGTTTATTCCAAAACGGTTGAGATTGGCAGTGAAGAATACCCCGAAACAGGTTTCTACTGGCCAGATCTGCAACCGCTGCTCCTGCAGGAAAAATAAAAAAGCCTTACGGCTTTTTTTATTCGGTACGGGGTGGCTGCGAGGCTTTGCGCGATTCGCGCCGGAGATGGGCTTTTCGAAATTTGGTCGGTGGCTTACCGGCGTTCGGGCTTAAGATGAGCGCCAGGCGGTTAAGGGCTGAGCCGTCGTATTCGCGTTTTCCGCATATATCGCAGACCCACGCGGGAAAATCCGGCACGGTGACCAGTTCATCGCCTAGCCAGGTTAAATACGTGATATACTGCCGGCGCATTTTACCCGCCTGACATTCGCTGCATGGAATCGTTTCAAATGGTTCGCTGTCGCTCATCTTGTTCCTGTAAACCCTATGGGCTAATTGTAACAGTATTTTTCGAAGCCGGTGAATTGATCACCTGCAATTGATTCAACGGCCAGTAGACCACCAGGGCTTTTCCGACAATTGTATCAACCGGAACATAACCCCAGGAGTGGCTGTCGGAAGATTGATTGCGGTTGTCGCCGAGAACAAATACATGGCCTTCCGGCACGATCCATTCTCCGCTGTAGGCTGGCGGCTCGCTGATGTAAGGTTCGATTAATTCGCGCCCGTTGACAAACACGCGACCGCCGGCGATGCGCACGGTTTCGCCCGGCAGGCCGATTAACCGTTTAATGTAATCTTCGCTCGGGCTGTGATGGAAAACCACCACATCCCCGGTTTTCATTGAACCCAATCGATACGCCAGTTTATTGACCAGGATAAATTCGCCGGGCTGCAGCGTGGGCTCCATGCTGATATTTTCGACCCGCACCCGGGCAACAACCGCGTCAATTATGAAATACAAGGCAACCGCCAGCAGGAGGGTTTGTAAGATTTCAATTACCGCGCTGCGGGTTTTTGAGCGTTCAGGAGAACGGTGTTCCTGATCAACAGCATCCGGCTGCGGTGACGGTTCTATGATATCTGACATGATCGCTCCTGAAACGATTATAGCCTGCCATCCCAATCGGAGCAAGAAAATCGCCGTTTCGTGGTGAAAGTTACCCGTTAATCGCGCCTGCTTTTAAGCACCAGCCGAATCGGCGTACCGGTAAACGGATATTCTTTTCGAATCTGATTTTCCAGGAAGCGCAGGTAAGAAAAGTGAGCCAGACTGGGATCATTACAATACAGCAGAAAAGTGGGCGGATCGCTGCGAACCTGGGTCCCGTAATAAATTTTCAGGCTGCGGCCTGTTCGGGACGGCGCGGCGTGCACGTCCTGCGCGTTCTGCACCAGCCGGTTCAGCACTCCGGTGGTTAACCTCGCCAGCCGCTCTTCTTGAACTTTTAATGCCAGGGGCAGCACCTGATCAACCCGCTGACCGGTTAAAGCGGATATAAACAGAATCGGGACATAATCCATAAAATTAAGTTTCTGCCGAATTTCGCGAGTGAAGGCGGTCATTGTGTGAGTGTCTTTTTCCAGGGCATCCCACTTGTTCACAACAACCACGGTGCTTTTCCAGGCTTCTAGAATATACCCGGCAATATGCGCATCCTGGGCGGTAATTCCTTCCAACGCATCGATCATCAGGAGGGCCACATCGGCTCTCTCAATCGCCCGAATCGAGCGCAGGACGCTGTATTTTTCCACCCCCGGGACGACTTTTCCCCGGCGGCGAATACCGGCGGTATCAATCAAAGTCACCGGGATGCCATCCACTTCGATGCGTGTGTCGACCGCATCGCGGGTTGTGCCAGCGATCGGGCTGACAATCGCCCGTTCCTCGCCCACCAGCCGGTTCAGCAGGCTGGATTTACCCACGTTGGGTTTTCCAACCAGGGCAATTTTGACCGAATCGTCTTCTGCGGTTTCCAACCCTTTCGGGAAGGAGGCGACCAGCACATCTAAAAGGTCGCCGGTTCCGGTGCCGTGGATGGCTGAAATGGGGTAGGGTTCTCCCATCCCCAGTTCATAAAATTCAGCCGCCTGGCCGCGATAACGGTCGCTGTCGGCTTTATTCACCACCAGCAGCACGGGCGGGGTGGGGCGGCCGTCGATCATTTTTTGATTTCGGCGAAGCAATTCGGCAACTTCTTTATCCGCCGGGGTGACCCCGCTGACCGCGTCCACCAGAAAAAGCACCACATCCGCATCTTCAATCGCCATTTGCGCCTGGGCGCGGATCTGACGGATAAAATCGGCTGACCCGATTGAAAGCGGTTCCTTACCGCCGCTGGTCGGGTCAATACCGCCGGTGTCAACCACATCAAACTCAACCCCGTTCCAGTCGCCGCTGGCAAAAATGCGGTCGCGGGTGGTCCCCGGGGTATCATCCACAATCGCTAACGGCTCGCCCGCCAGACGGTTAAACAGGGTGCTCTTTCCAACATTGGGCCGTCCCACCAGGGCAACCACGGGTTTCGACATGCTTTACTCCAAAAAAATCGCCTTGAACTTACTTGCGGGTAATCGTAACCTCAACGGTTCCGGGAATGATCGATTCCAGGCGTAAATCCGGGTTCGCCAGTTCAACAGAGGGGGTCAGTTTGTATGTCCCGGGGTTGAGGCCACTCAAGTTTACCACCACTTTAACTTCCCCTCGGCTGGTTTTCTCCAGTACTGGCAGCGGGCCAGAAAGAATGACATCCACTGCGGTCGGAGCAGAGACAGCCTGGAGGCCAGCCCCAAGCCCCGCCAGACTCACCGGCACAGCATTCAGGGTGATGCTGCCTTCAATCGTGGCGATCCCAACCTGTACGCGGACCGTCTGAGGACCAACCACAGTGATCCCGGAGGGCAGGTTTAGCGTCAGCGGCACTTCCAGGTCGTCCCGCGCACCGGTTAGATCCAGCGGGGTGGTTTCCACAAAACCAGGCAGACTGTTTACCAGTTCGGGATTGGAAGAGAACACGGTGATCGCCGGGGGAAAAACGGAGATATTGGTCAGGCGGTGGCCGCCGGCGACCTGACCGGTGAGCACGACCTTGACGACCACATTACGGTAGCCGCCCCTTTGAACCACATCTACTTTTACCTGCGCTTCCTGCGGGGTAACCGCCAGTCCCTCCAAAACCGTTCCGTTGCTGTCCAGCGCCTTGATGGGATAGGCTTTTTGCATTGGCTCGGTGATACCGGTCAGATCTACCTCGACCCGAAGTTCCGCGACCTGGTTTACCAGATTTTCCGGTCCGCTGACTGCTGCCGTCTGAGGGTTAAGGCTGGGTTCGCCCGCCTCGTAACCGACTTCGACTTCTCCGCGCTTGACTACCACGAGCGGAAGTTCCCGGGTCGCCAGAGGTTCAAGATTGACGTTAATTTCGGCCGGTGATACCGAAAGCACCCTCGCAGGGCGAACACTGATCTGAATGCGCGGCTCGATCGAATGTACACCGGCTGGCAGCCCGGTCAGATCCAGAATGGCTCTGACCGGGTTACTGGCGGTTGATAACGAGTTCCAGACCGAGCGCGGGGCGCTCATCGAGACGGTCACTTCCTTCGGCAGGGAACCAGAGATTACCAGACCCGGATCCTGCCCGATGATTTCAAGCGGGATCGGGCGCGGAAAATTTCGCGTTTCCGCCGGGTCGCTGGATGTAACCGCCAGGACCCAGACCGCCAAAGCCATCAAAAAGGCAGTGAGCAGTGCTGGAACCATTTTGACCGCCTGGCGCAGGGCATTCATCATCTTAATCATCGCTCCGGCTGCTGTTATTTCCGCGCAGCCAGCGGAAGAAACTTGAGCCGTTTCCGGCGAGTTCCATGGGCTGGTAGAAAGCCAGAAGCACATTTTCCAGGCGGTCGCTGTCCAGGCGGCGGATCATGCGGCCGTTATGGGCGATGCTGATCGAACCGGTTTCTTCTGATACCACGACCGCGATCGCGTCGCTGGCTTCCGAAATACCCAGCGCAGCCCGGTGGCGCAGGCCCATTTGCCGTTCTGGCGATCGGGTCAGAATCCCGCTGGAAGAAAGCGGCATGACGCAGGCCGCTCCGAGCAGGCGGTTGCCGCCGATGATCACTGCTCCATCATGCAGCGGTGTGTTGGGGTAAAAAACCTGCAGCAGCAATTCAGGAGTGACATGCGATTCCAGACGGACACCGGTACGAACATATTCCAGCAGCGAATCCGCCCGCTGCAAAACGATCAAAGCCCCGTGCTGGCGGGCTGACAAACGCGCGCAGGCGGTGACGACAGCCCGAATGGTCTCCTGCAGCGCCTGCTGACTCTTGGCTGTCCTTCTGGCGAACAGGGTGCTGATTCCCGTTCGCCCCAGCCGTTCCAGGCCGCGGCGGATTTCAGGCGCAAAGATGACCGGAATCGCCAGCAGCAGCGCCGGGACAAAGGTGGTTACCAGCCAGGAAAACGCGGGCAGGTTAATTAAGTTGGTGAGCAGGGTCAGAAAAATAACGATGAACAGGATCCCGCGCAGCAATGCCATGGCCTGGGTATCGCGCAGCAGCAGGAGCAGGCCAAAAAACACCAGCGTAACCAGGACGAGGTCAATCACGCTGATCCATGTCAGGCGTTGAAAAATAAAAAGGATGTCGTTGAGCAGGTTCGTCACTGGTTCATTCCTGTATCAGGTACGCGGCAGAGGCTAGATCGGCCGCAGCACTCGGTCTTGCCGCAACTGCTTAAAATATAACACAGCGCCAGGATGGGGAGCGTCGCTGGCAGCTTCCCTCCAGGCTGGCACGCCAAGTGATTCCGGCGCGCGGGCTTCATATCCCAACTTGCCCCAGGTCTCAGCGCTTTGACTTAACTCGATCGGGGCAAAAACCAGAGCGGCCTCGCTCTGCAGTTCGCGCGAAGCACTTTCAACCTCTTTTATCAAAACTGGCAGGGCTTTTTCCGCGGGGATAAGCGGATCGAGATACACATCCAATATCCGGGTGACCAGGTTTTCCACCTGCCAGCCAATAACGCCAACCGGGACTTCGCCAATTTGCAGCAGCAAAAATGCTTTTTCGCCAAATGCGGCCAGGATATCCTCGGGGCTCAGAGGATGGCCGCCCCGGCGGGTGCGGTTAACCAGTGAAGCGATAATCGCTGAATCCTTGGGCCGCGCGCGGGAGACAGACAATACCCCGCTTTTTATCGAAGCGGCCGTGGCGGCTGGCGCCTGAGGCAGGACTTTCGGCAGGGCAGGCTCGACCGCCCCACCCGGAATAAACGTGCGCCAGGCAGCGGATACCTGCTTCCAGGTGTCCTCAAAGCCGGAGGTATTCCTGATCACCACTTGAGCAGCGGCGATTTTATCTTCCTGCGGGGGCTGCGCCTCAATCCGCATACGGGCTTCATCCGGAGTCATTTTTCGATTGTTAATTAAACGCGATAACTGCTGATCGGGCGGAGCATAAACGACCCAGATGCAATCACAACCTTGTGCAAGGCCTGCCTCGATGAGCTTGATCGCTTCGAGGACGATCACTTTCTGCGGCGCCCGGCGTATCAGAATGTCCACAGCCTGATCCACCAGGGGATGGATGATCTCCTCAAGATGACGCAATCCTTCGGGGTCAGCGAAGACCAGCCGGCCAAGTTTGCCGCGGTCAATTTCATCATCGTCGTTAAGGATCCACTGGCCAAAAATATTCAAGACCGGCCGATAACCCGGCGCGCCTCTGGCAATCGCGCGGTGAGCGAGCGCATCCGCGTCAATTCCATACGCGCCAAGATTTTCCAGCATGCGGCGGACAACGCTTTTGCCGGTGCCTATATTGCCGGTCAGTCCAATGACATATTTTCCGGGCCATTTGCTCAAAGAAAATAACCTCCGGATATGCTCCCTGTCTCATTTTAGCCTCAGGGGATATGATTGTCAAACAATTTTCATTTAATGCGCATCTTTTTAACCCTTGCGAGTGTTGTTATAATCAGCGCAGCACTTGACAGATTGCTGATGAACGCTAAAATTCATGATATGCGTTCCAAATTCTAAGGAGGAAGCGATGAGTGATGTTTTTGATGGCATCAAAGCCGTGATCGTGGATGTGCTCAAAGTGGATGAGGGCGAAATTAAAATGGAGACCCGTTTTGTGGAAGATCTCAAGGCGGATTCAATGGACCTGTTCTTCCTGATCGACGGCCTGACGGAAAAATTCGGCACGCCGATTTCCGATGAAGATGCCCGCACCATTCGCACCGTTGGTGATGCGGTCAAATTCATTGAAGCGAATAAAAAATAAGTCTCCGGTCCCAGGAACCTTTCAGGCGGGCGATCACGCCCGCCTGTTTTGTTAAGCGTTTTTTGTCCAAATTATCTTAATAAATCAGGAATCTCTTCCGGGTGGCGGGCAACCCGCACCCCGGCCTGTTCCAGCGCGGCGATTTTTTCCGCGGCGGTGCCCGCGCCAGATTCAATGATCGCCCCGGCGTGCCCCATACGCTTTCCGGGAGGAGCCGTCTGCCCGGCGATAAAAGCCACCACAGGTTTCGTCATCTTACTGGCAATATACTCCGCCGCTTTCTCTTCATCCGATCCGCCAATTTCACCAATCAAAACGATCTGATCGGTGTGTGGGTCGGCTTCAAATAATTCCAGGCAGTCGATAAAATCCGTGCCGTTCACCGGGTCCCCGCCGATTCCGATGCAGGTACTGCAGCCCATTCCGGCCAGTTTCAGCGCATACAGCACCTCATACGTCAACGTTCCAGAACGAGAAACAATGCCGACGTTGCCCGGAATGGCGATCTCCCCCGGGATGATGCCAACTTTAGCCTCGCCCGGTGTGAGCAGACCCGGGCAGTTTGGGCCAACCAGCCGCGAACCTTTTTGATCCACATATTCGCGGACGCGCATCATATCCTGCACGGGGATGTTTTCGGTTATGCAGACGATGAGTGAGATCCCGGCGTCCGCCGCCTCAAAGATGGCGTCGGCCGCGAAACGGGCCGGCACAAAAATCACGCTGGTGTTCGCGCCGGTGGCTTCGACCGCCATGCGCACGCTGTCAAAAACGGGGATTTTTTGCAGCACCCATTCACCGCCTTTACCAGGGGTCACACCGGCGACCACGTTGGTGCCGTATTTCATCATCTGTTCGGTATGGAACAGACCCTCATTTCCGGTGATTCCCTGCACCAGCAGGCGGGTATTCTTCTTGACCAGGATACTCATGCCGCACCTCCGGCCGCGATGGCCACTGATTTCACAGCGGCACCCACCAGCGTATTCGCGGTAACCATTTTCGCGTCCGCCAGGATGGCCATTCCTTGAGCGGCGTTGGTGCCCACCAGGCGCACCACCATGGGCACCTCTGTCTTCACTTCCTTCAGGGCGGACAGAATCCCTCTGGCGACTTCATCGCAGCGGGTGATGCCGCCAAAAATATTGATCAGAACGACTTTTACACCCGGGTCGCTCAAAATGACCCGCAGCGCGGCCGCAACCTTTTCCGCGCTGGCGCCGCCGCCAATATCCAGGAAATTGGCCGGTTCTCCCCCGTGAAGCTTGATAATATCCATGGTCGCCATGGCCAGACCGGCACCGTTGACCATGCAGCCAATCTGTCCGTCGAGTTTAATAAACGACACGCCGTATTTGCGGGCTTCAATCTCGGCGGGGTTTTCAATATCCAGATCGCGCATCTCAGCCAGGTCAGGATGGCGGAAAAGCGCGTTGTCATCAATCATCATCTTCCCGTCCAGCGCGTACATGCGGCCGTCTTCCGAAATGACCAGGGGATTGATTTCCGCCAGGGTGGCGTCATTTTCCTGATAAGCCCGCCACAATCCCTGGCAGATTTCAAGGAACGGGCGCCAGCTCTGACGCGGCAAATCAATACCCACCGCCAGGTCGCGCACCTGGTAATCGCGCAAACCGAGGAGAGGATCGATAAACACTTTGATGATTTTCTCAGGGCTGCGCGCGGCCACTTCTTCGATATCCATACCACCGGAACCGGAGGCCATCATCAGCGGCCGGCGGGCTCCGCGGTCATTGACAATCGCCAGATAGATTTCGCGGGCAATATCAACCGCCTCATCCACCAGTACGCGGCGTACCGGCAGACCTTTGATTTCCATCGCCAGCACCTGGGTGGCCATATCTTCCGCCTGTTCCGGCGTCCGGCAAAGGCGGATCCCGCCAGCCTTGCCGCGCCCGCCGACCAGCACCTGCGCTTTGATCACCACCCGGCCGCCGAGTTCTTCAGCCACCTGCCGCGCCTCGCTGGCCGTGCCGGCGACGCGTCCTCTGGGAATGGGAATTTTATAACGGGAAAAAATGGTTTTCGATTGATATTCGTGTAACTTCATCCGGCCTCTCCTGTATGTCGAGCGGATTTAGACAGAAGAATTATACCTGCACCACCGAAAAATGAAAGTTCAGACAGCCTATCTATCAGACTTTTTGGATAGTCAGGATGAAAATCACCTTCCAAAGCCTGAAGACATCCTGAATGGAATTCCCGGTTTATCCACAATAAAAAGGCTGCCTGCGTTCAACAGGCAGCCCATAAAAGGCTTGCGGATCGCCTACCCTTTCAGGAAGGTTTCCAGCGATTCTTTTGAAATGCGGTAGGCGTTGCCGATTTTCTTGGCTTTTAGATCACCAGCGGTGATCGCAGCCAGCACATCCTCCTCGGATACCCGCAGGATGGCAGCCGCCTCAGAGGGAGTCATGACATCCGGAATGGCTGCCGCAGCGCCGCCAGCTGCCGGAGCCGCCTGACCGCCGCCCTGCTGAGCGCCGGTCATTCCCTGCAGGGTTTGCGACATAATATTGCCGATGCCGACGCCCGCGCCAATCCCGGCTGTCAGGCCCGCGCCGCCGCTGGGATTCTGGGCGGCATCGCGCAGCGCATCCGCAGCCTGCAGCTGGGTGTAGGTCTGCATATCGAGCATGCCCATCGCGCGCAGCTCTTCAGCCGATTTTTCGGATGGCTTCAGATTGGCGATATAGAAAGACTTGAGCAGCAAACCAATCGCCGCGAAATCATCCTGCGCTTTGGCGCGAATGCCCGCGCCCAGTTCTTCGGTAAGGCCAATTAATTCCGCCACGCTTCTCTTGGCCGCCGTCTCGCCCAGAATATCCTGCAGCTTGGAAAGCAGCATATTGCGAAGGCGGTTTTCAATATCACCGGTGCGGTAAATTCCCTGGGCGCCGACGATCGTGGTAACAAATTGCTGCGGATCCTTCACCTGGAAGGAATACGAGCCGAAGCCCTGCAGTAAAGCCACGCCCAGGCCCATCCCCGGGTTGCGCACCAGAATGGGCTGCGGAGTGCCCCATTTGCGGTCCGCGAATTCTTTCACCGAAACAAAGTAAACCTCGGCAGTGAAGGGGGTGCGGTCGTTGAACAGCTTGCCAACCAGGTCAATCAGCAGGGGAATGTTGGCAGTGGTGATGGTGTGGCGGCCGGGGCCAAAGACATCCAGGGCTTTACCGTCTTTGAAGAAAACCGCCCGCTGCGACTCCCGAACGATGACCTGCGAACCAATGCGCAGATCGGCAACGCCCACCTCAGGAAAACGGTGGACGAGCTCCTCCGCCATCTCGCTGGGGTACTCAACTACATCAAAAATTCTGGCCATGGTTATTCTCCGATTGGGTTAAGCAGATCTGTTACTGAGATACTGCGGGAGCCTGGGTATCGCCCACCCCGCCGATCATCACCTCAGCGCGTTTGTCGAAGGCATCGACAGCCTGCTGCGAGAGCGTGCGCAGGTGGCGAATGGCAGCGGGCAGCCCGTCTGTGCCGAGCGATGCTTCCAGGTTATCCACCGCGCGGGTGATTTCCTCGCTCGATTCAAGCAGGATCAAATCATAGTTATAGACCGTGGCTAACTGACTTTCTTCGATTTTGATCGCGTCAAAAATGCCGGCATAACCGTAGGAGGCGTTGCGCACGCGGTCAATAAACTGGCGCAGCTTGATCGCCGAGGATTCAAGATCGTCAATCAATTCAATCTGGCCTTCGCTGATCAGATCGCGCTGCACCTGGGAAATTCGCTGATACTGTTGTTCAAATCGTTCAGCGATGGCGTCGCGCAGGATTTTGTCGGAAGACCTGCGGTGGTTGCGCTCCACATAGCCTTTAAACCCGGGAAGTTTACTGGCCAGTTTTTTGAAAATGTCCTGCGCCTGGGTGACCCGGTCGAATAAATCGCTCATTTCTCCTCCTTGGTTGCCTGAAAAATTTCAGGTTCGCTTGACACTGACGGGACTATTCTGAATTATTATATCCAGAAATATATACGCTTACAACCAGAATTGGTTGCGGGCACAGGCTCGCATCTTTCGATGAGTGACAGCATGTAATTCTCCTTCAAAGGACCCGTTAAGAAAGGTTTGACGCCAACCGCCGGGTCTGGTAAAATTCGAGCGCTTAAGGCGTTGTACCCTTCGCCTTAAAGTAACACCTCAGAAAGGGCTTGATATGAAAGTTCTATTGTTGAAGGACGTTTACAAACTGGGCCGTGCCGGCGATGTTAAAAAGGTCGCGGACGGATACGGCCGCAACTACCTGATCCCCCAGGGGCTGGCAATTCTGGCCACGCCTGGCGCGCTGAAGCAGGTGGAGAAAATCCGCGAGAACGCCAATACCCGCCGACTCGAAATGAACAGCGAGATGAGCGCGGTGGCCGCCAAACTGGAAGGCCTGGTGATTGGCTTCGCCGCCAAAGCGGGTGAAACCGGAAAACTGTACGGCTCGATCACCCATCAGATGATTGTGGATGCGATCAATGAGAAGACCGGCGCGAATCTGGACCGCCGCCTGATCGAGGTACAACCAATCCGCACCCTGGGCGAGTTTAAAGCCCAGGCCCGTCTGACCATGGATCTGGTTCCAGAAATCAAGATCGTGGTGCACCGCGAAGGCGAAACCCCGGCAGCGCTGATGCCGAAAGAAGAAGCCGCGGCCGAACAAACCCCGGCCGATGCTTCCGCACCAGTGGAAGAAGCATAATTCCGCAACTTTTCTGAAGAATCGGCCTTTCAGCCAGATGGCTGTCAGGCCGGTTTCATTTATAGGTATAATTCATTCAGAAATGGCACCCAAAGCAGGATTGATTCTCAAACAGGCGCGTCTGGAGCGCAAACTGACGCTTGAACAGGTCTCGCAGGAGATCAAGATTCGCGTCCGCTATCTCGAAGCTATCGAAAACGAAGACCGTGACGCCCTGCCGTCTCCAGTTCAAGCCCGCGGGTTCATCCGCCTGTATGCCGGCATGCTGAACCTCGAAGCGCAGCCGATCCTGGACCTGTGGGACGGTCTCGCTCCCGTCCAACCCGCCAGCGCCGCAACCGGTCCAGTCCCAGCTGGTCTGGATCAGACCCATCCGGAAAAGGCGGCCGCCGATGCAGCCGCCCACCCGGAAGAGGATCAAGCCTCAGAGAAAAACAAAGCGGCTGCCAGGCATGACAAAGTCCCCGCGCATAAAATTACCGATGAAGAACTGGACAAAACCGAGCCGCTGCTATTATATCTCACCCAGGATGAACTCGTTCACTTAATTCCGCCCGACCCGGATAAAGAAGAGGTTGATCTTCAAGCTGAACTGCCGGTAAAAGCGAGTACCCCGCCAGCCAATCAGAAAGCGTACACTTCCTCGACGGATTACTTTGTGGATATTGGCCGCCGGCTGCGTTTTCGCCGCGAATTCCTCGGGCTTTCACTGGCGGATGTCGAGCGCTTTGCCCATATCCGCCAGCCGATGTTAATGGCGCTGGAAGAGGGCCGGATCGACGATTTGCCTTCTACCGTGCAAGGCCGGGGAATGCTAACCACTTACCTCGCGTTTTTGGAACTGGATGACGGCGAAATAATGGATTTGTTTTCCGACGGGCTGCAGCTGCGCCGGCTCGAACGCAGCGATGCCACCCAGGTCTTCCGCCAGCCGAAACTTGATCCCTACCACCCGGCTTTTCCGCTGCCCGTGCAGCCGCCGCCTGAAAAGCCGAAGATGAATATCCTGCCCCGTCGTCTGCTTCCGCTGGCAAACCGGCTAAAACGGTTCGTGACACTCGATTTATTAATCGGCGCTGGCCTGGTGGCGGTGCTGATGGGGTTTGTGCTCTGGAGCGTATCGCAGCTTTCGGTTCCCGCAGACCGCTCCCCATACGCCACGGACGCCAATATCGCCGCGGCCAGCACGGGCCAGCCGGCCGGCGACCTTCCAAACCCGGCGGAGGGCACCGCGGTGGAAGCCAATTTGCCCGAGAGCGGCAGCCCCACCCCGGCGGTTCCGGCGGGCAGCGGACCGGTTCAGGTCTACGTGGTAGCCCGCCAGCGGGCCTGGATGGAAATCAGCGTGGACGGCAGCAGCAAGTTTAAGGGCAGAATCATTCCCGGAAACGCCTACACCTATTCCGCTGCCGGTCAGATTGACCTGGTCAGCGGAGATGCGGCCGCAATTCAGGTTTATTACAATCAGGAAGACCTGGGAAAACTGGGCGACAGCGGTCAGGTGGTGCGAATCCGGTTTACCCGCGAAGGCTACACGATTTCGACACCAGAACCTGCCGCGCCTTCTCCCACCCCAAGCGCGGCGCCAACCGCCACCCCCACCGCGACCATTCCGGCGGAAATTCCCGCCACAATTACCCCGCTGGTTCCATGAAAGAGAAGACCTTTTATCTTGAATCACTGGGATGCGCCAAAAACACCGTCGATTCCCAGTCCATGGCCTCGCTGTTGATTGAGGCCGGTTACACGCCGGTTGGCCGCCCCTCAGAAGCCAGTTACCTGATCGTGAACACCTGCGGTTTTATCAAACCCGCCCGGGACGAGTCAATTGAAGTCTTAAGAAAACTTTCCCGAAAGAAAAAGGGCGGTCAAAAATTGATCGCTGCCGGATGTTTAACCGAACGGTACCGACTGGAAGTGGTGGAACAGGTCCCCGGGATTGACGGTATCCTCGGCACCCGCCGCTGGATGGACATCCTCGACCTGGTTGACGGATTGCGGAAAGAGCCGGGTAAACCGCGGTACCATCTGCCGGATGCCGCCACCATCGGATTAGACGAACACGGGACCCTGCGGGCGGCGCGGGCGGGCGGCAGCGCTTACCTGAAAATTGCGGACGGCTGCCGGCGGCCCTGCGCTTTTTGCGCCATTCCGTTGATAAAAGGCACAACCGTATCGCGCCCCATGGAAACCATCCTGCGCGAGGCGCGCATCCTGCGCGATATGGGCGTCATGGAACTGGTGCTGATCGCGCAGGACACCACCGATTACGGTTATGACCTGGGAATCAAAGACGGGCTGGCTGTCCTGCTGGAACGGATGGTTCAGGAGGTTCCGGATTTACCCTGGATCCGCATCTTGTACGCCTTCCCGGGATATGTCACAGACCGCTTGATTGACGTCATGGCATCCAGCCGGCAGATCCTGCCTTATCTGGATATGCCGCTGCAGCACGCCCACCCAGAGACGCTTAAACGCATGCGGCGGCCGGCCAACATGGACTGGGTGCGCAGTACGTTGACAAAAATGCGCTCTGCCATCCCGGATCTTGCCTTGAGATCCACATTTATTGTCGGATATCCGGGTGAAACAGAAAACGAGTTCGCGACCTTACTGGATTTTATGAAAGAAATTCGGTTCGACCGCGCCGGCGCATTCACATTTTCTTTCGAGCCAGGAACCAGCTCTGAACCCCTGGGGGATCCAATCCCTGCGGAGGTTAAAGAAGAGCGTTTGAAAACGTTGATGGCGCTGCAAGAGGAGATATCGCTGGAACGCAACCAGGCTTTGATCGGTAAACACCTGGAGGTATTGATTGAAGGCAGCCAGGGCGGCATCAGTATTGGACGCTCTTACCGCGACGCGCCTGAAATTGACGGGCTGGTTTTCGTGAGCGGGCTGGCAAAAACCGGCCAGCTCGTCAAAGTGTCGATCAGCGGCGCGCTTCCCCACGACCTGACCGCCGATTTGCTGTCCTGATCTAATCCAGATGCACCTGCGCCGCGGCGTACAGAGCCGCGCCGACGATCCCGGCCTGATTTTCCAGTTCTGCCGGGACGATTTTTGTCCGGACTTTCAGGTAGTGCAGATATTTGTCGGTTTCCTTGCTGATCCCGCCGCCCAGGATAAACAAATCGGGCCAGAATAACCATTCCAGCCGGTTCAAAAACTCGGAAAATCTTTCCGCCCATTCTTTCCAGGACAGGTCTTTGCGTTTTCGGGCCGCGTCTGAAGCCCGCTTCTCGGCGTCCTTGCCGCGGATTTCCATGTGCCCAAATTCGGTATTGGGAACCAGTTTACCATCCACAAAGATCGCCGAACCGATCCCCGTGCCGATGGTCAGCATGATGATGACTCCCTTTGATTGAAGGCGCCCAACTCCGAAGCGCATTTCAGCCATGCCGGCCGCATCGGCGTCATTTAATGCATAAACCGGCTGCCCGGTAGCAGCGCCAAGCAGTTGATTGATATCCTTCCCTACCCAGGTTTCGTGAACATTGGCGGCGGTCATCACAATGCCGTTCAACACGACGGCCGGAAAACCGCACCCAATCGGACCGGAGTAATTTAATTTCCTGACCAGGTCGGCGACAACTTCGGCTACATCCTCGGGCCTCGCGCCTTCGGGAGTCGCCAGCCGGATGCGCTCCGAAAGAAGTTCGCCGCTGGCGGTGTCCACCAGGGCCCCTTTAATCCCCGAACCGCCAATGTCAATCCCTAAAACCGGACGGGTGTCATCAATCAGGGTTTTACGGGCAGGCATAATTCAAGTGCTCCTCATAAGTTCTTGAAAAATTGTGTCGGCCGGATCCATCACAGGCTGCGCGGAAAAAATAATAGGGCGACTCGGCTGGATAAGCAACCGCCTGCAGCGCGGAAAGCCCGGGATTGCTGATCGGCGCTGGCGGTAAGCCGCTTACCACATATGTATTATACGGAGAATCGATGCGTAAATCGCCAAGGGTTAACCCGGTTTTCCACCAGCTTCCCCAGGCATCGCTGTAACCCAGCGCGTACTGCGTGGTGGGATCACTTTCCAGACGCATGCCAGCCGCCAGGCGGTTATAAAACACGGAAGCGATCATGGCTTCTTCATCCTTGACCACAGCTTCACGTTCGACGATCGAGGCCAGGGTAACCGCCTGCTGCAGGGTCAGTCCGCGCCGTTGATACTGTTCTCTCAAATCGGCGGTCACCTGCTGATCAAAACGGCGCACCAAGATCATGATCAGATCCTCGGCGCTGATTTTGCGCGGCAGACTGTAGGTGTCGGGGAAAAGGAAGCCTTCCAGCGAATCCAGATCCTTCAAACTTTCCGGCAGGGCCAGACGGGAGGGATTGCGCACCAGGTCAAGAAAAGCTTGCGGGTCAATTTGCATACCGGAAAGCGGTAACGCCGCGGCGATTTCTTCTGCCCGCCAGCCAGGGTAAATAGAAAAACGCACCAGCGCGCTGGAAGCGTCTTGAATGGTTCGCGCGATCTCGAAAGCAGACATGGACGCCGAAAGCGAGAAATCGCCGCTTTGTATGGCAGTATCCCAACCTTTAAATATCAGCAGGTCGCGAAAACTAACCGCATCCGGGATTAATCGGGCTTGCTCGAGGCGAAAAGCGATGGTGTTTACCGCTTCGCCGGGTTCTACCCGGAACAACTGAGGAGAAGACTCTACCTGTGAGGGCTGAAGCAGTTTATCTTGAGACAGCAGCAATCTGGCAGAATAGGAAATCCGCTGAACAAAGGAGAGCGATGGCGCGGCCGGGCCGTATATTTCTTCAGCCATAGACGGCAGGCTGAGCCCGGCCCACACCGCGGCTACCAGAACCGCGCCGACCAGACCAATAAAAAGCAGCAGCAAAACCTGAAGCAGACAACTCCTGGACGAGGTTTGTTTCATTGAACTCCATCTTGAGTATATGAGTCCAGATAAGATTGCAGGATCAGCGCGGCGGCCCGATCATCCTGGTGACCGGATCGGCGTTTGCGGGACAGCCCGAGATCGCGGACAACCTGACGCGCCTGCTGGGTGCTCTCGCTCTCATCCCACAAAATGACCGGCATCCTGCCCGCCTGTCTGATTTCATTCGCCAGACTGGCGGCGTGCCGGGATGCCGGGGTTTCTTCTCCCTCCCCGCCGCTCGCCACCCCGACCACCACAGCCTTCGCTCCAACTTCTTCGGCTATGCGCAAAATCTCCAGCGCATCTTCTTTCCGGCTCAGATGCGAGATCACGCGCAGCGGTCGGGCGATCGTCCCGCTTTCATCGCTCACCGCCAGGCCGATCCGTTTCCCTCCCGGGTCAACTGCCAGGATTCTACCCGACCGGCTCACGGCTGCTCCTCCACGGCGACCCGAAATGGTAATACCGGCAGCCAAAACCACCAGGAAGGCTGCATCACGATCTTCGGCGCCCCCGCTACAGGCAGCCCGCTCAAATAAGCCTGCGCCTGCGGGACAGTTTTTCCCAGCAATGCCTGATTGATCCGATCTTCAGAGACATCCGTCCGGATCGTGCGGCTGACAAACACCTTCCAGCGAGCGGGCTGGCCGTCATCCGTCCAGCGCGCTGTTTCCAGCGGAATGACGCCAAAGGTGTCCGCCAGCGCCGCGCTCCCCGCAGGAAGAACCGCGTCCAGCGCCATCCGGCCGACTGCTTCAATGTCTTGCTGCCAGACAGCCCAGGCGGTGTACTCGGTCTGCAGGATCAGGCGCAGCACATCCGCCGGTTCGCCTTCAGCCGGGAAAAAATCCTCTTTGATCAGACGGCTCTTTTGAAGCGTGGTCTCAAGAAGAATCTCGCCCGGTTTGAGGGTTTCCCGCAAATTTTTCAAGGCGCTTTTATCCAGAACTGCCTGGAGCCTGGCTTTCAAAATCGCGTAATCCTCTTTCCCCGGCGCGGGATACGCCCGATCGCCGCCGCCGCTGGCCGCGCTCAGGTTGGTCGCCCGCACCCGCGCCCCCTGCGCGCCTTCCACGGCCACCAGACTTCCAGCGGGGACATTGCCCGAGCTGCCCGGTTCAAGGGCGCGCGCCGGAACGCGGACTTTACTGTTCAGGGGCGCTTCCAGTTTCGCGGGGTATAAGGTTGAAAACCGCACAGGCGGGTCATCCAGCGTGCGAACCACTGTGCCAGCCGGCAGCTCAAGCGCGCCGGTGGTCAGGTTCGTGAACTCGATCTCCGCGCTGGCATATGTTTCAGCCACAAAAATTTCACCCCGGGATTTGATCTCATCCTGACCTTCGACCACCACCACCACCGGGTGCGCCGGAATCGCGCCGCTTAATTGCGGGGTGGAAAATTCCGGAGAAGCCTGCAGTTCAATGGTCAAATTTTGGTAGGAAGTTCGCATGGGCAACACAACCCGGGCGGAGGGAATGAACAGGGCGGCGATGACCAGAATGGCAAATACAGCAGCGGCGAAGATCAGCGCTCTTAACCAGGGAGATTTCACCACAAATATATCTCGCGCTGGGATTTGCCTGCGCTGCTCAATCAATCCCTGATAACCGAGCAGGGCAGCTCGAAAACGGCGCGGCAAGATGCGACGGCTGGCAGGAAGGACGCGGCGCGCGCTTTCGAGGTCTGAAAACGCGGGAATACCCAGATCCGCAGCCAGCTCGCGGACTTCTTCATCATGGGTCACAAAGATCAGCCGCGTACCGGCTTCCCCGGCCGACCGGGCAAAACGCAGCAGCTCCAGGCGGGTGGTCAACACCCTGCCGCGCCTGGGCCAGACCACCAGCGTCACCGGCGCATGACTGAAACTCAGCTTGTCCCGTGCAGCCGCCAGATCGTCATGTCCTTCCAGATGCAGGATGTGAATCTTCATGCTTCCGAATTATACAATTGAAACGACCGCTGCCCGGGCAGGATGATTAAAAGGCAATTTCGGCGACCTGCTCAAAATCCAGAGAAAAATCCGGATCTTCCGCTTCGCCGGGTTCATCCGCAGCGGTCAGATCGCCTGCGCTCAGACCGCGGTCGCAGAAAGAACGATAGACGCAGTACCGGCAGCGAGATTCATCCACTGTTTTATAAAATTCAACTTCCTCGCGGCTGGCAATTTCAGCAATCAGTTCCTCGAGAAAAAGTCCGTCAGCGGCCTGCTTTTCGAGGTCATAGTCAAATATTTCTGGCGCGTCAGGAAAATTTGGAAACCAGTAAATCATGCGCACCTGATCGGCACGTACAGCCCGTCCGTTATTTAAGGAGCTGCCAGCCAGGCAAAACAGAAACCGGTACAGACGAGTCTGCACGCGCCTCTCCAGAGCATCGCGGCGCGGGCGCCGCTCGGCGGTCTTCCAGTCATAGATGGTAAAGCTGCCGTCTTCCGCCGCGCTGACCAGATCGTAGACCGCGAAAAAAGAATAACCTTTCCAGACCGCAGTGAGGGCGTGTTCCGCCCAATGACGAACGCCGTTTCGCAGCACCCCGGACTGGTTCAGATGATTCCACCATTCACCCAGCGGTTCAACACCGCCCACCTGGCTGGAAAGCAAGTCAGCCGGGACGCCCGCAGCGGCCTGCTGAGCCAGTTGATGGAAGCGCATGCCAAGTTCCAGACGGGCTTCCTGTTCCAGAACCGGGCGGCTTTCTTCAGCCGGCCAGACCAGGCGGCGCACATGACGCAGCAAGAAACGCTGGGGACATTCCAGATAATCCTGCAGGTTGTTTTGAGAAAACCGAAAATTACGAGGAAGTTCCATTGCGCCTTTCCCATTCATTTTTTAATCCCGAAAATATCAGTGCCGGGCGGCAGCTGCCGTTTCTCCCGGTGTTGCTGGTAATCACCAGTTCTTTGCGGGCGCGGGTGATGCCGACGTACAACAGGCGCAGTCTTTCTCCAGCCACATTCAGCCTGGCCGCGCGGGTAGCAGCTCCTTCTTCAAGATGCAAGCCAGCCAGATCATGCTCGGCCAGCGCTTTGAGGCGGGCGGTTACCTCTGCTTCCAGGTTTAATCGATCGCGGATAATATACCGTTCGGACTGATAGAAATCTTCATCGCTGCCCGATGGGAAGTCATAGTTGTTTACCGAGGTGAGGTAGACTTTGTCCCATTCCAATCCCTTGGCTTTGTGCATCGTCGCGACCACCACTTCGCCCGGATGCGCATCCGGGTCGAAGCCGGTGTCATCCTCGCTTAACCCGCTAAACTTACGCCGGCTCGCCTCAATCTCAATCAATTCCTGAATAAACTGCGCCAGGCCCCAGTCTGGATGAGTTTGCGCCAGTCTTTCCAGACTGAGCGCGATTTTATGCGCAACCGCCAGTTCCGCCGGCAGGCTAAATAACTCCTGGGCAATGGTTAGAATCAGCTGGTCCACTGGCAGCAAGACAGCGTTCTGCCAGCGAATAAACGTCTGTCGAAACGAATCCAGCCAGGCCGCCGCTGCGTCTTCCAGGCCGTTTGTCTGCAGGGCTGCCAGCCAGTCCCTGCCAGGGACCGGCACCAGAAAATCTTCGACCTGGCTGCATTTACCCAGCGTTTGATAAGCAAGTTCCAATGATTCTTGAGCGCTGTCTTCCCGTTCGGCGCGGAAATAGACCGCCTTAAATGCGTGCTGAACTTTTTTTGGGTCATTGGGCTGGTTCAACGCCTGTAAGACCGCCAGCAAAATACCGGCCGCGGCGCGGGTATCCTGGCTTGAACGCAGTAATTCCCGCGCCGGAACCCCCATTTTTTTTAATTCCGCGTAGATACTCGCCCCGCGTTGATTGGTGGCCGCCAGGATCGCGCAGGTTTCGTCAGGATGTTCCTCCACAAACCGTTTTGCTGATTTCACCAGCAAATCTAATTCTTTTTCCGGAGACAAAGGTTGACCCAGATATAAAATCACGTTATTTTCACGATCAGGCGGGTTTGGCTGCGGGTCACCCGTCGGGGTTGGTTCGATGTAGGTGTGCGCCAGCGCAGTGTGAAGGGAAGGATGCAGGTCGCCTGACCGCCGCGCCCATTCAACCAAGGTATTGGCTAAATCGATAATGCGCTTCGCCGAGCGCCCCGAATTCGGCAGGGTCAGCGAAACAACCCCCGGCTCGCGCAAAAAACGCAGCAGGTATTCCGGGCTGGCAGTGGTAAAGGTTTCATAAATCGCCTGGTTGGGGTCCCCCACCCTGACCCATCCGCCAGTCTCCCCGACCAGAAGGCGGAGGATTTCTTCCTGAAGCCGGCTGCTGTCCTGAGCTTCATCCTCCAGAATAAACGGCCAGCGTCTGCGCAGGGCTCGCAAATAATCCGGGTCAATTTCCAGGATGCGCAGCGCCAGACGAATCAAATCGTCATAATCGAGGGCTCCCCGGTAATCCAGTGCCTGCTGATAATCCCGATAAAAATCCAGACAGGCATTTAGCAAATCATCGTCCACTTGAGCTTCCGCCAGCGCTTCGCGCAGGCGCTGGGGAGTGAACTGCAAATCTTTAGCCTGGCGGATAAAAGCGATGCCGAGTTCCACCGCCAGTTTTTCCCAGGCCTGCCGGCTGGCGGACGAGAGCGCGTACTCATCTTTCGCATAAGCCTGCACCAGCCCGGGGTGCTGTTTGAGCCAGCTGGCGGCGATGGTGCGCGTGATTTGCTCGCTCTCCGCCTCATCCAGAATGGTAAATTGCCCGGATAACCCGACCACGTCCGGGCGTTCTCTGACGATGTCATGCGCCAGCCCGTGCAGCGTTCGTACGCGGTACCCCAGACCGGGCAGCAGCCCCGCGTCCTGAACGAACCCCTTGATGCGTTTGGAAAAATTATCCACCGCTGAATTGACCAGGGTAACGATTAAAACTTCCTGGTCTTCTTCCAGCAGACCATCAGCGATCAGGCGGGCTGCCAGGTAAGACAGGGTCTGGGTTTTTCCGCTGCCCGGCACGGCGGCGACGCCCATTCGCCCACCGCTGAAATTGACAACCTCCTGTTGATGCGGACGAAGGTTAACCACGGCCTGCCTCCGCCTGGATCAGTTTTCGTAAAACCGCCTGCGAAGCCCGCAGCAGCGGACCGCGCTCTTCGCGGCCCTGTTCATCCACTTCCAGAGAGACAATGTAAACCCGCTCTGAACAACGCCGCAGCAATCCGCGCACCACGCGGCCCAGCGTCTCGCGGTTGGCCCGATCTTCCTCCAGATAGGTCCACTGCATGTCCGGCTGCCAGCGCCGGCTGAGGATATAGGGATGGGTCAGGGGTTGATAGAGACGCTCAAACCAGCCGCGGGATCCGCTGTCCAGCCAGAATTGCACGCGGGCGGAGCGGTTGGACATCAAGAACGTGTACGCCGGGGAGATCAAAACGGCATCCGCGGATTCTGACAGATCGGGCGCTTCCAAATACTGGGCGGCAAGCACCCCTTCATCCATCAGGCGGATATAGGCTTTTCCGGTAGGTTCGCTGAAACCGCCCACTTCCTGGTAGACGCGGCGGAACTTCTGAATGGATTCAATCAAGCGCGCGGTCACCGCGGCAGAGTCAAGGTTCGTGTGCAGGCGATACCCCGGCTGAGAAAGCAGTTCGCCGAACAGGCGGCTGAAGAATACATCCAGTTCCTCCTCGGGTTCATTCAGATACGTCTGCAGCCAGGAACGCATGCGCTCGTAACGCTCGCCCAGCATGAAAGTGATCCGGTTTTGCATGGCAGGCTGGATCTGATCAAAGGATCGGATCCCCTCGCCCGGCTTTTTGGGAAAGCAAATTTGAGTCAGTAAGTCAGCGCGCGGCAGATCACAATCCTCCAGGAAGGTGATGAGCATGGCGCGGAAAGCCTCGGGAGAAGGCCAGCTTCCCCATGTCGGGTGCGCCAGGCGGGCGAAGGTTATTAAGGCTCGAGCCGCCGGTTCATCGCGCAGACTGCGGGAAGGTCGGTGAGTGCGCACGGCAATGCCCAGCCGCTCGAACTGGCTGACCAGGGTAAAGCGGAGGGAATCGCTTAAAAACGGGGATAACACCGCGATATCACCCGGTGGAACACCTTCTTGAATTAAGCGCGCGATTTCAACGCTCACCCCTTCCGCCAGCTCTGGCGCGAAACGGTAACTCAAAAAATGAGCGCGGGCGCGGGCATCGACCGGGACAGCCGGGATGACCTGGTGATTCAGGCTGGCCGTGATGCCTTCCGCGAAAGCGGTCAGCGGCGGGCATGGACGCAGGCTTTCCTGAAAGTGGAGCATTTCGCGCTCCGCGGCCGCCAGCCGCTCTGCGCTGGCGGGGTCGGCTCCAAGAAAGAGCCGGTACCCGCCATCCTCATCAATGACCACCATGCTGGTGTCAAAATCGGGCAGCCATTGTAGAAGGATGTCGTGCGCGACAGGCACGTCTTCCTCCGCGTTGTCATAGATCAGGTGGCGAAATCGGCGGTTTAAGTATTGACGAACCAGAAAAGAAGGCCAGAGATAACGGGTAAACATTTCAAACTGCAGCGAGAAATCGAGCAGGTTATGCGCCAGGCAAAACTGACGAAAAAGGACCGCGCAGCGCTGAGTGTCGGCGAAGATGTGCTCTTGATTCTTTTCTATGAGGGCGCTGGCTGTCAGGCGCGGACCAATTTCGTCCAATCCAAAGCCGACCACCGCGGCTTTGTTCATGGTATCCAGAATCTGGGCATAGAGGCGGCTGCGCTCCAGTTTCACACCCTCAAAAACGCCTTCATCCAGCAGCGGGCCGACCAGGGCGGCGATAAAATACTGGGCCGTCTCGAGGGTTAAGAAAACAGGCGGACGGGTCGGGTTGGCAAATCCCGCCTGGGCAGCGGCCAGTGGCCAGAACAGGCGGGTCATCCGCTGGGCCAGGCCGCCCAGAGTTTGAATCGTCGGCACCCCGCCGGGCGGCCGGTCAGGCGCGTGGAGGACTTGAAGGAAAGGGTCAGCCAGGGTGCGCTGCGGAATCAGGATCAGGATCTCATCCGCGGGAACGCCGGCCGTCAGCAGCCCCCGCAGCCGCGCCGCCGCCGCAGTTGATTTGCCCGTACCCGCCGGGCCGCGCAGCGTTAGATGGGGGTGATCTTGAAATCGTGCTACGGCCAGTTGTTCAGGCCGCAGGGAGAGATCCTGCAAGTTGCCCTCCAGTGACAGGATTTAGCGAGAGAAAAATTGATTTACCGGTTCAATCCAGGCCGGCTGGCGGACCAGAAACCACTGTTTGACCGGCGGCAGCCGCAGGATTAATAATACCAGCAAAATCAAAGCGTATACCACGGGCAGACGAATATCCGCCTTGACCACCCAAAGATAATGGAGTATGGCAAGCGCGGTAATCACGTACGCAGAACGGTGGATGCGTTTCCACCACACGCCCAGGCGCTTTTTCCAGCCGCGGGTTGACGTAACAGCCAGGGGAAGGAGCAGAAGAAACGCCGCCAGGCCAACCACGAGATACCGCTTTTCGCTCATTTCGCGCAGAATTTCGTAAAACCACAGCCCGTAATCCAGCACCGAAAAAGTCAGAAAATGGAGCAGGGCGTAAAAAAAGGCATACAGCCCGACCGCGCGTTTCACCTGGCGGGCGGGTTTGAAGCCCAGCACTGTATTAACCGGTGTAAGCGCCAGGCCAATTAACAGCAACCGTATCGCCGTCTGCCCTGTCCGCTGGGTGACCGCCTGGATCGGGTCCGCGGTGAGCGAATCGGCCGCATACCCTGCGACCAGCCAAACGAAAGGCAGCAGGCAAAGGAGATGGGTTAAGATCTGAAAACGATTGAACCGCAAAGTCACCAATCCCCTAATAGTTCTCGCGCAGGTCCATGCCCGCATAAAGCGGGGATACCTGGCGGTCGTAGCCGTTAAACATTAAGGTCGCGCGGCGGCCGCTGGTACCGATACGCCGCTCGGTCGCCTGAGACCAGCGGGGATGATTGACCTCAGGATTGACATTGGCATAAAAGCCGTATTCATTAGGCGCAGCTTTCATCCACAGCGAGGTGGGCATCTCGGCGACCAGCTCGATTTTGACAATTGATTTGATGGATTTGAAACCGTATTTCCAGGGCACTACCAGACGAACCGGTGCGCCGTTTTGCGGCAGCAAGGGTTGGCCGTAAACACCGGTCGCCAGGATGGTCAGATCATGGTAGGCTTCATCCAGTCTCAACCCTTCGACATAAGGCCAGGAAAAATAGGAATCGCGCTGACCGGGCATTTGCTGGGGATCATACAAGGTTTCAAAGCGCACATATTTCGCGTCCGAACGCGGCTCGACCCGGTCCAGCAGTTTTCGAAGCGGGAAGCCATCCCAGGGGATAACCATGCTCCAGCCTTCCACACAGCGCAGGCGGTAAATGCGCTCCTCCTGGTCAAACTGCCGGCGGAGGGCATCCAGGTCCCACAGACCGGGTTGATTCACCAGACCGCCCACCTGAACCTGCCAGGGCGAAGTGATAAAATTCTGAGACAGACGCGCGACCCGCTCTTTATCGGTGGTGAATTCATAAAAGTTGTTAAAACCGGTGATGTCCGCGAACGAAGTGGCGGGATCGCCAAATTCATCCACCTTATCTGACCGAAGGTCAGGGCTTTTGGGGCTTTCATCAACACCCCCCGGAGCGCAGGCTGCCAGCGCCGCAGCCCCCAGAAAAGTCAACCCGGAACGCAGAAAACGCCTGCGAGAGCGATACACCGATTCCGGGGTGATCTCGGATGATGCAATTTTCTTCATCACTAACTCCAGTTCAATACCTGTAATAAATTTGTTTCGTTAATCGCGTTCTTCGGCGATAGCCATTAGAACCGCCCGGGCCAGCAGCGCATCCGCCGCGGCTCGATGCTCGTTTCCTAAATCAATTTGAAAATACCGCCCGGCTTCTTCCAGCTTAAAATACCGCATCGACCGCCGGTTGGGATCCCAGATTCCGCGAAAATCTGCGTAGACCTTCATAATATCCAGCAGTTGCAGGTTCTCCCGCCAGGCGAGCCGGTAGCGGGCGTGGGATTGCTGCATCAGGCGAAAATCGAAATCGGAATTATAGGCAGCGACCGTCTTTCCGAGCAGGTGGGTGCGCACCGTTTGCCACAGGATCGGCCAGGCTGGCGCTTTCTGCACCATCTCGTTCGTGATGCCGTGGACGGCGGTGGTTTCAGCCGGGATAGGCCGGCTGGGTTTCACCAGGGAATTTACCAGCAGACTGCCGCCGCGATCCACGACCGCGATCTCGATAATTTCGTCCTCTCTCCCGGTGCCGGTCGTCTCCGTATCCACAAAGACAATTGGCTGGGCCAGTTTCTGGCGCGCAAAGTCACGGATGTTTCTCTGGCTGGACGGCGCGGAGGCGATCACGCATCCCTCCTAGGGTAAATTCCAGTAGGCGATCCGGTCCAGCTGGACGACCGTGTTCGGCGCGCTGGTCGAAGCAATATACACCCCCAGATAACCGGGAGCGGTTATGGTGCTGCTGTTGAATTCCTTAATCAATTTTCCGTTCAGGTACACCTTAAAGACAGCACCGTCCACCCACAGGCCCATGCGGTTGGTTTGCCCCGGCCCGGCCTTAATTTCATCGCTGCGGGTAAAGTCTTGAATAGAGGAGACCCCGCTGGCGGTCCAAACCTGAAGCGCATACCGGCCGTCACAGGTTAACCCGAAATAATACCCCTGCCCGCTGCCGTAATCGGGCGCGCGCACCACCAGCCCGTAGTGATCGCTGCCTGAACAGGCCACGGTGTTAAAGGTGCACTCAACATAAAAACGTCCGGGCTGCCGGGAGGTTAACCGCCAGCCGCGCCAGCCAGTCGGGTTAAAACTGGTCATTTCAAGCACCCCGCCGGCGACGCGAAACCGGCTGTAGGAATCCTCATAAGAGGTCGAGCCGCCCGAGAAAAACGCGCTGGCAGAATCGAGGTTGTTTTGATACGCCGGCTCGCCGAGTAAAATGGCTGGATCGCTGATATCTGGCGTTGGTGAAGGGCTGACTGTTGGGGTCAGGGTAACCGTCGCTTCGATGGTCGCGGTGGGGGTCGTTTGCGGGTTCACGGGACTGCCGCCCGGGTTCGAGCCGCCTGTCGCAGTGGCAACCACCACCACCTGCATGGTAGCCGCCACCTGAGTGGCGATCACATCCGGGGTGGGGACATTCCTGCCGAGCGGCAGGTTGCAGGCGGTTAGAGAAAGCACCCACCCGGTAAAAATCACTGTTCGCAAAAATTTGATCATGGGGCACCTCTTTTATGACCAATTCAGTGTTAATTATACTGGCAGCATCCCGAAGCGGATACTGGCATTATAACCCTGGTAAAAAAAAAGCCGCCGAACAGCTCGGCGGCTCAGAAACCTCTTACCAGGTCTGGGTAAAACCGGTGATGATAAAAAACAGGGCAATAAACCCGACAATGGCGACCGCCCCTACTCGTTCTTTGAGATTGCCTTTCAACCCCAGCGCGCCGCCGATGACCCCGCCGATGAAAAAGACGATGGATGCGATCCACAACCAGAAAATGTGCAGCGAAAGACCGGCCAGGCAGACGCCGAAAGCGGCGATCATCAGAAATACACCGGCGGCCGCGGCGCGGTCGGCCGGTGAAGCCGGGGCGTCCTTTTCAGAAGCGGCGCGAGGCGTTTCCATTTGAGCTGGATTAAGTTGAACGCGTTCTATTAAAATCAAATGCCCGCAGCCCGCGCAAACGATCGATTCGGCGCTGTCGTCCATTTCCACGGGCCGGGCACAATGGGGGCACTGGATTTTCCGGTTTGTCATAAATAATTCTCCTCCATCGGAATGCTCCGATTATACCTGAATCAAAGCATCAAAGAAGCGAGGGGTTGTCCCTCGCTTCTGAACGTCATCTTTCCTGCCGGCTAATTTCCTTCGGCCACATCCCGCCGCGCCCGTTCAATAAATGCCTCCAGCGCCATCGGGCCGGGATTTTCACCGCTGCGCAGTCGCAGCGCGACCTGATGATTTTCCTGTTCCTGGTCGCCAACCACCAGCATATAAGGCACCTTTTGCTTCTGCGCGTCGCGGATCTTGGCGTTCATACGCTCCGGGCGCTCGTCCAGCTCCACCCGCAGACCGGCCGCCTGAAGTTCTTCCTGAACTTTGCGGCAATACGCCACATGCCGATCGGCGATCGGGATGAGAACCGCCTGGACAGGCGAGAGCCATACCGGAAACGCTCCGGCAAAGTGTTCAATAATCACCCCGAGGAAGCGTTCGGTCGTTCCGGTAACGGCGCGGTGCAATACGACCGGGACGTGCTCCTGACCGTCCTCTCCGACGTAGGTGCAGCCCAGGCGCGCCGGCTGGATGAAATCCACCTGAATGGTGGAAAGCTGCCAATCACGGCCAAGCACATCTTTGGCCAGGAAATCCGCTTTTGGCCCGTAAAAAGCAGCCTCGCCGGTGGCTTCAAAGTATTCCAGCCCGGCGGAATCCATCGCGCGGCGCAGGGCATCCTCCGCTTTGGCCCATTTTTCATCATCTTCGACGTATTTGCCGCCCTTGCCGCGCAGCGAAAGGCGCACGCGGTAATCACTGAACTTGTAACGATTGAGCACTTCGCGGATCAAATTGAGCGACCGCAGGAATTCGGACTCAATTTGATCTTCCGTGCAAAAGGTATGGCAGTCATCCTGGGTCAGCGAACGGACGCGGGTCAAACCGTTTAATTCGCCGGTTTTTTCGTAGCGGTATAGGGTGGCAAACTCGGCAAAGCGCAGCGGCAATTCGCGGTAGGAGTGCAGCCCCATTTCGTTGTAAAGGGTCATGTGGCTGGGGCAGTTCATGGGTTTCAGCCGAAACACGATGTTGTCGTCCACCATTGGCGGAAACATGGCGTCTTTGTAATTGTCGTAATGTCCGCTGCGGCGGTAAAGATCTTCCTTGACCACATGGCCGGTAAAGACATGGGTATATCCGTAGGAGGTCTGTAAGTCGCGCACATAGCTTTCCATCAGGTGGCGCAGCATCTCACCCTTGGGACTGAAGAGGGGCAAGCCAGGGCCAATATCCTCGGAGAAATAAAACAAACCCAGCTCTTTGCCCAAACGGCGGTGATCGCGTTTCTTAGCCTCTTCCAGACGCCAGAGATATGCCTCCAGTTCCGCCGGAGTCAGCCAGGCCGTGCCGTAAATGCGCTGAAGCATGGGGCGTTTTTCATCCCCGCGCCAGTATGCGCCGGCCACATTCATCAGTTTTACCGCCTGAGGATTGATCTGCCCGGTGTGTTCCACATGCGGGCCGCGGCACAGATCCACAAAGGCGTCATCCTTGTAAAGCGAGATTTCCGGTTTTTCATCAATCGGGTTGCCGTCTTCATCGAAACCGCCCTGCTCCAGCCCGTCAATCAACTCCAGTTTATAGGGCTGGTTTTTGAAGATCTGGCGGGCTTCATCAGCGCTGACCACGCTGCGCACAAAGGGGTGTTTGCCCTGAATGATCGAGCGCATCCGCTTTTCGATGACCTGCAAATCTTCGGGGGTCAAACTGCGCGGCAGGTCGAAGTCGTAGTAAAAACCGTCCTCAATCGCGGGTCCGATGGCGACTTTTCCATCCGGGAACATCTCCAGGACGGCCTGCGCCATGATATGCGCGCAGGAGTGGCGCACGCGGTAGAGCAGCGAATCTTCATAGCGTTCTTTGTTTTGTTCTGGCATACTGTCCTCCTCAAAATTCAGTCGGGTTGTTGAGGGGCCGGGAAATGAAAAACCCGCCCCAGTTTCTGGGGCGGGAGCAAATTACTCACGCGGTTCCACCCAGATTTGGCGGCTCACGCTGCCATCTCTTTGCGGCCGGTAACGGGGCCAACCGTCGCCCATACTGGGAGGAAATCCTCCGTTCCGGGTTGGGCTCCCAGGGGGTTTTCGCTGATCCGTCACCGCAGGGAGCTTTCAGCCGGTGGCTCCCGTTTTCTGTCGGTGCGGCGTTCAGGTACTCGTCCTGTTCAACGCCCGTATCGAGTTGATGGAAGTATTATAGCCGGATTTTCCTGCGTAGACAAGAGCCAACCGGCCCGGGCTTCTTTATTCACGTCGGCGCATCAGCTGCATGGCCAGCACCGCCTGCATCAAACGCGGCTGCCCGTTAAACAGGCGCACCTGCAGCAGGCGCAGCAGGCTGCCCAGATCCTTCCATTCGGCCGCAAGCGGTTCTGACCCATCTGCCCATCCGCGCGCTTCCTGAAGCGCTGCCCGCAGGGTATCCGGCAGGTCCATGGCGGCGGCCTGTTCAATCAGGCAATGAATGATTCTGCCCAGCTCACCCTGATCCAGCCAGATCCCGCGGCAGGAGGTGCAAACATCTGCCTCGACCTCCGCATCCCCGTAAGCAAGACAGGCCATTGGCACCTGACAGGCCGGGCAAAGACGGATATCCGCGCCGAACTTAAAACGATCTTCATGGCTCCAGATCTCGAAATCGAACCAGGCCGCGTCCTGATGAACGGCTTCATCCGCCTGACGCAGTTCATCGTATTCCAGCCACAGCCCGCGGCAGGATGGGCAGATCAGGAAATGCAAATCCGCGTCACGGCTGGCATTTAAAGCTGTCTGACAGTTCGGACAGTTCATGCATTCCTCCGTGAGAAAGGTCGCGCGGTACCCATCGCGGCTGCCGGGCGCGAACCATTCAAGCGCCTGAGACAGCGATCCGCTTCCTTCGTTTTACCAGTAAGCCGAAACTCGCCAGCACCAAAAAAGTCAGATATGCCAGACTTTCAGAAAAAGAGGGGCGGGCGTTGTATCCAAGCAGCGCTTTAAGGAACTGCCCGACCCCGCTGTCCTCGGCCAGGACCGCGCTCAAATTATACAACGGTGTGATGAGTGGAGGGATGATACCCGCCTCGACCAGTTCATGAAACCCCATTCCGACCAAGCCGGCAGCGAATACCAGCAGCAGCAGATTGGTCACCCGGAAAAAGTCGCGCAGGCGAAGCTAGCCAACCCCGGCGTTAAGTCCCCAGCCAAGCAGGCCGGCCGTCGCCAGGCCAAGCGCAGCCCCGCTCCAGATGTTGAGCCGGTCAGCCTGATACCGGGCGGCCAGCAAGAAAAGCGCGAGTTCTATTCCTTCGCGCAGCACAGCGCTGAAAGCCAGCCAGAACACCGCGCCGGCCGCCGCGCCGGGAATATCGCCCGAAGTACTGCGCGCCATACCCTCGAACAGGGCCGTGCTCTGGCGCTGCGCCCAGAAAATCATCCAGGTGATTACGCTGGCAGCGGAAAGCATCACCAGCCCTTCAAATATTTCCGCGCCGCGCCCGCTAAATGAAGCTCCTGTAAGGAAGAGGAGATATGCCGCCGCGGCGGAGAGCAAAGCCCCCGCAGCAAAGCCGCGCCAGACCGGCGGTTTTAGCCTGGGACGGTTCAGCCGGTCAAGGGATTTAACCATAATGCCCAAAATCAGGGCGGCCTCTACCCCTTCGCGCAGCGCCAGCAGGAAAGCAGGAAGCATTTGTAATACTCCTTATTTGGTAAGATTACAATTTGGCGAGTATATCATGGAATACCGCCGCGGCCGCCACCCGGTTAATTTGTTTTTGGTTTGTAAAATGTAACAATTCTGTAATACAAAAGGGATTGTAATCCTGCCTGTTTTTGTTATATTTATCTCAAGATAAAAAAATTGATTAGGAGTAACTTCATGTTCAAAAAATCATTCAAAACCCTGTTGATCGTCATCGTTGTCCTCATGCTGGCCGGTTTCACTTACGCCTTCGCAGATGCCAACACGGTGGGCGCTTCAAAAGCTGGCGACGGCACCGGCACGATTTCTGGTTATAATGTAACCAACATCAAGTACACGCTGAACAATACCAACCCGACCAGCATTGATGCAGTTAGCTTCACCCTGGATGCCAACGCCGCAGTCGTCCGCGTCCGCATCAACGCTGGTAGCTGGTATTCCTGCGATGTTTCCGCCAGCCCCTCCATCACCTGCAGCACCCCTGGCGCCACTGTCGCCCCGGCTACCACCCTTCAGGTCGTTGCCACCAACTAATCTGCGCCGCTGGAAGGCGGATCTTTCCTGACCGCCCTCCTGAACTCACCAAGGCCTGCTCCTGTGCTGCCCCGTTCCGCTGGCGCTCTGGAGCAGGCCTGATTTTTCGCACAGCTACCGGTTATGAAACCTGACTGGCCCGCCCTCTTCTTCTCAAGTATCGGTGTGATCCTGGCCATCATCGCCTGGGCCATTTTTGCTCCGCTGTCGCTCGGCGGAGGAACCGGTTATGTTCTCATCACCGGAAACAGCATGGAACCGGAGTTCCAAACTGGCGACCTGGTCCTGGTGCGGCCGGCCGCCAGCTACCAGGTTGGCCAGGCTGTGACGTATTTCAGCGCGGATCTGCAGCGGTATGTTTTTCACCGCATCATTGCTGAAGAATCCGGGCGCTTCACCCTGCGCGGTGACCACAACACCTGGGATGATCCCTATCATCCGGACAGCTCCGAGATCATCGGCGCTTACTGGCTGCGCGTGCCCGGTGCCGGAAAATTGATTGAAAAAATGCGCCAGCCGTGGGCGGCTGTGCTCCTCGTTCTCGTGGCCGGAGGTTTGATCGCAACTATGTTTATTCGCACAAAGAAAGATGAAAAACAGCCCGGGTCAACCGGCAAAACGATCCAACAACGCTGGGTTGATTGGATAACCCCCAGACTCAAACCATCAAAAGCGGTGGTCGTCCGCCACCCCGCTGAGCCGGCTGGAAATTTTGATTCCCAGCTTCCCGGCTGGTTCACCGGTCTGGTAGAACCGGCGCTGTTCATTCTTGGATTTATCACCCTGGCTTCCTTGATCCTGGGATTCTTTGCATACCTCAACCCGGCGCAGATCGAGAAAACGGAATATCTGCCGTATCAACAGGTCGGCGTGTTTTCTTACGGGGCTCAAGCACCGGCCGGATTGTATGATGCGCAGCAAATCCAGAGCGGTGCGCCAGTTTTCACCAAGATCAACTGCGCGGTGGATATCCAGTACACCTACCTGCTGAGCGCCCAGGATCTTGGCCCGGTCAAAGGCACTGCTCAGCTCACCGCTGAACTCAGCGACCCCGGCAGCGGCTGGAAGCGCAGTTTTCTCTTGAGCCAGCCCGCCGAATTTTCCGAACCTACCTTTACCACCAGCGGAAAACTGGATTTCTGCCGTATGCAGGCAGTCGCTGCTGAGATGGAAACCCAAACCGGGGTCAGCCCGAATTTTTACATCGTCACTGTGCGGCCTGAAGCCCGTGTCGAAGGGACCCTTTCAGGGCTCCCCTTTACCCCGGAATTTCAGCCGGAATTGCGCTTCCAATTAGACCGGCTGCACGCCTTTGTCCTGCGCGAGAATGAGGAAACCGACCCGCTGCGCCCGTCCCAGGAAGGTCTGTTTGAATTTCGCTATCCAGCCGCCAATCAGTTGAAAGCATTTGGACTGGCCATTGATGTTCCCAAAGCCAGAATTCTCTCGCTGATCGGCCTGGCTATATCTCTGGGCTTGCTGGCTTTGCTCGCCTGGCTGGTCAACCGCGCTGCCAGACAGAACCCGGCTGCGCTCTATAAAATGAAATACGGAGCGATGCTTGTTGATGTTCAAGCGGGCAGAAGCCCAGCCAGCCAGCGCGCAATTGATGTCGCCAGCATGGATGATCTGGCCCGACTGGCGGAACGCAGCAACGCGGTCATCCTGCACGAAGCATCTGGCAGCCAACATATTTACAGCGTTGAGGGTCAGCAGCTCACCTACCGCTACAGCGAACAAACTGGGGCTGGCCTGGAGCAGCCGCGCGAACTGGCAAACTGGCTCAACCTGAAGCGCGCGGTGGACCGCGGGGAATTCAAAGTCTTTTATCAGCCCATTGTCTCCCTTTCGGATGAAAAAATCACCGCGGTTGAAGCCTTGCTGCGCTGGCAGCACCCTCGCAGCGGGTTAATTTCCGCCCGCGACTTTATCGCCGCCGCTGAAAGCACCGGCATGATTGACACCATCGGGGAATGGATGCTGGGGACTGCCTGTGCCCAGGTCAATCAGTGGCGCAATGCCGGGCATGATATCCGTCTGGCGGTCAATTTCTCCCGCCGGCAGCTGGAACACGCCCCGGAGGAAATCATCGAGCGCGTGCTGCGCCAGAGCGGGATGGAAGCCAGCGCGCTGCAGATTGAAATCCCCGCTGCTGATGTGATGCGAAGCCCGGATGAACTCCTCCCAAGCCTGCGCCGGCTCAAAGCCCTGGGCGTGCATCTATCGATGGACGGTTACGCCGGTGAAGAATCCCTCAATACAATCGCTGAATTGCCGCTCGATTCAATCAAAATTGACCGCCTGGTGATTGAACGATATCACCAACCCGAAGATGCGGAATACATCGGCGGATTGATCACCGCAGCGATGAATAAAGGATTAAACGTGGTCGCGGAGGGAGTGGAAACCGAATCACAAATGGACTTCTTGCGCTCCAGGCTGTGCACACAGGCGCAGGGCTATTTATTTGCCCGACCTGCGCCCGCGGAAGAAATCAGTCTGCTGCTGGCCGGGAGCGAGCCAGTTCACCCGAATGGAGAATAGCATGAGGCGGATCAAAGCCTATCATTTTTTCATTCCTGCCCTGATCTTTTTGGTCTTCATGGCCTTCCTGGCTGCCTACCAGTCGATGGCCGCCAGTAACACCGTCGCGGCATCCAGATTATCCAGCACGCTGCACAACGCGCTGGCCAACGACCTGAAACCGCCCGCCTGCGCCCATATTAACATAACCAGCCTGGTGATCTGTTCCGGCAGCGGGATTTGCCGCGGCACCGGAAACCGCAACCTGATTCTGGGAACTGCGGGGAATGACACCATCCGCGCCAGCAACGGGGATGATTGCATCATCGGCGGCGGCGGGAATGATGACATCAACGGCCAGGGCGGGAATGACATCTGCATCCGCGGCCCGGGCAACAGCACTTATCAGGGATGCATCGTGGTTGACCCATAAAAAAAACAGGCTGTCCAGGTTGGACAGCCTGACCCTTAACGGCCACTCGATCGATTAGCGTTCTACCCTTCGTTTTCTCCCGGACAGATAGACGGCCACGATCACCCACAGGCTTTGCAGCCCGGCCGCCGCCCAGGCAGCCGGAGCCAGCAAGGCTTCACCGGGGAACTTGACCGCGATCCCAACAATCGCCCAGATCAGGACCAGCAGGTAAGCCGCATCCCGACGGGTCACTGCCATGATTCCGCCAATTACCGCGGTCGCCGCCAGCAAGATCACCGCCCAAAGTTGAGGCGCTAATCCCCAGGCATTCCAATTGTAGTAAAACAGGACCTGAGTGAAATTGGCAATCGTCGCCACCGTGATCCAGCCCAGGTAAACGCTGTGAGGGACCTGAACCAGCCAAAATTCAGCCCGGTCTGCTGTTGCCTTTCCAATTTCCAGACGCAGATAAATCAACAGCAAGGATGCGAGCAAGACCAGCATGGCGACCAGGGTCAGGGAGAAGAAATTGTAATGCCAGAAAAAGACCCAGGCGGTATTGGCCGCCGCGGCCAGGAGGACCAGCGGGCGAACCCGCCGCAGGCGCGGGTTTGTTTGGCTGGCAGGTAAAGCCTGGTAAACCGCGAAACCGATTAGAAGCAGATAGATCAGTCCCCAGATCGAAAAGACATAGCCAGCCGGCACAAAAAAGATCGAAAACCGATCGGAAATTTCGCCGGTGAACTGCCCGTTTAAGGGCAGCGCGTTTGCCAGGATATTGACAGCGATCGTTACCAGGATGGCTCCCAGGACCAGTATGGAGAGAAAGGAAATTTTTTTCATCGCAGCACTCCTTATGCTTGAACTCATTCTAGCCTGTCAGCGGGGGAAAGCAAGACAAGCGGTGATACAAAGGTTGTACAAGCGGCATAAAGAATATGACAATCGTCCCGATTAATGTGATTGACAGGCGATTTTAATCTTGCTATAATGATGTTACCGGTAACGTTACCGGTAACATTTACCCCCACCTGCGTTTTTTACGACTTTTCTACCTGATCTTGCTCCAATGACGAAAACCAAGAAAGCCACCCTTCGGGACGTCGCTGAGCGCGCTGGTGTTTCCCACCAGACTGTATCGCGGGTGATTAATCACGAAAAAGGCGTCACCGAAGAAACCCGTCAGCGCATCCTGGCGGTGATTGCTGAAATGGATTACCGGCCGCACGCGATCGCGCGCATCATGGCCAAAGGGAGCACGCGTTCTTTCGCGGTGATCGCCCCGAATTTAACCGACTTCACCTTCGCCTCGCTCATTGAAGGCGCGACCACCTACGCGCATCAACAGGGTTATTTTGTTACCTCAGCCTCCGCCCCAGATCCGCAAATCTTTGCACGCCTGGTCGAAGACCTGGTCAGCAGCCGCCGAACGGACGGCCTGCTGGTCATTAACCCCTATGCGGACGACCGCCATAAATTTCTTCCCCGGGATGTTCCCACTGTTTTGATGGGAGCCCGCCCGCGCAGCCAGTCGCTGGCTTCGGTCGCGCTGGATGACTTTCAGGGCGGTTATCTGGCCGCACAGCATCTGTTCTCGCTTGGCCACCGCCAGATCGCCATCATCGCCGGCCCCGCCGAAGAGGATTGTACTCAGGATCGCCTCGAGGGGTTTCGTAAAGCGGCGCGCGAAGCCGGAGACTCGGCGCAGCATCTGCCAATTTTCTGGGGCGACTGGTCAGCCACTTCGGGCCTCGAGGCGGTGGAACATTTCCTTGACCAGAAGACGCCCTTCACCGCCATTTGCGCGCAAAACGACCGCATGGCAGTGGGCGCCATTCACCAGCTGCGAAACCGGGGGCTGCGCGTTCCCGAGCAGATCTCGGTCATCGGCTTCGATGACATGCCGCTGGCTTCCTATTTTGACCCCCCGCTGACGACCATCCGTCAGGATATTCTGGCCATCGGCCGTGAAGCGGCTGCACTCATCATCTCGATCCTTGAGGGAAAACCGCCTGAAAATCGTCACCAAGTCTTTCAGACCGAACTTGTACTGCGGGCGTCAACCGCCCCGGTCCAAAATTAAAAAGGAGGTGATGGCCTGACTGTCTCATATATCCGAATTCTTTTGTGTTTTCGCGCAGTTCGCTGCACCAAACAAAAACCACCATCATTTTGAGAGGAGAGAAAACGTGAATCGCAAGTCTTTATGGCTCGTGCTCAGCCTTGTGCTGATCGCAACCCTGGTGCTGGCTTCCTGCGGCCAGCAGCCAGCAGCCGCCCCCGAACAGGTGACCATTCGCTGGCGCACCCGCCCGGACAATCAGGCGGAACAGGATGTCTATCAGCAGATCAGCGACGAACTGTCAAAACAACTGGCTGCCGAAGGCATCACCCTGCAGTATGACCCGGCGCCTGTGACCGGCTATGAAGATAAACTCAAGGCCGAATTCTCCGCCGGCAATGCCCCGGATGTTGTCTGGATTCCGGGCGCCAGCACCGCCGACTACGCTCAACTGGGCGTCATCCTGGACCTCAAACCCCTGGCAGACGCTGACAAATCCTTCAACATCGCGGACTACTACGATGCCCCGATGAAGGAACTGCAGAACGACGGCAAACTGTGGGGGCTGCCCCGCGATGTTTCCACCATGGTGATCTACTACAACCGCGACCTCTTCAAGAAGTACGGGGTGGATGATCCCGCCGATCTGGCTGCCAAAGGCCAGTGGAACTGGGAGAACTTTGAACGCGTGGCCTCCGCGCTGACCAAAGCGGAAGATAAGGTCTACGGTTTCTCGATGAGTAACTGGTGGGGTCCCTGGGGTTACTTTGTGTACTCCGGCGGCGGTTCGCTCTTCACCCCCGACCGCAAAGGCTGCGGCCTGACCGAACCCGGCTCGATCGCTGGCCTGACTTTCATGCAGAAACTGTTCGTGACGGATAAAATCGCTCCCGCCCCCGGGATCGAAGGCGGCATCGGCGAAACCGACTTCCTGGCCGGCAACGTGGCGATGTTCCCCAACGGCCGCTGGATGACCCCCACCATGCGCCAGAACGCCAAGTTCGACTGGGCCGTGGTGGAAATGCCCGAAGGACCTGGCGGCAAGATGACCTGGCTCTTCTGGGGTCCCTATGTGGTCAACGCCAAGACCAAATATCCCGAGCAGGCTTTCAAAGTCCTGAAAGCCCTCACCAGCCCGGAAGTTCAGGCGAAAGTCGCGGCTCTGGGCGCCAATATCCCCTCGAACAAAGCTAAAGCGGCTGTGGATGCCTTCCTGCAGTCCACCCCGCCCGCGGATAACTCGCCGTTTGTAAAGGGCACCGAATATGCCCAGGCTGAAATTCCGCTGTTCACCGGCAACTGGGGCGATATCGTCAACGGGCAATACCAACCGGCGATTGACAAGATCTTTGCCGGTCTGGCCACCCCTGAAGAAGCTGCCAAAGCAGCCTGCGATGGGTCAGCCCAGTTCTTTAAATAAATCCTAACCGGCTCATCCCCCTTCCCGCTCACCGCGGGAAGGGGGAACCTCTTAAAGGTCGAGACAGGAGCGCCTGATGTCGAAGAACCGAAGACGCGAAGCCATTGAAGGCTACCTTTTTTTGCTCCCCAACTTGCTTGGGTTCCTGGTGTTTATGGCGGTCCCGCTCGCCATCTCGTTTTACTATTCATTTACCGATTACAATCTTTTTACCGCGCCAAACTGGGTCGGCCTGAAGAATTACAGTCAGGCGCTGGGATTTACCTTTGATCCCGCGGCTTTTCGCGCCGCGCTGGATTCCGGGGCCAGCTTCTTTCAGGCAATCTCTGCCTGGGCGAAACCCAATGACCCCACCTTCTGGATCGCGCTGCGCAACACAATTGTCTACGCGCTGGGCGTGCTGGGGATGTCGGTCATACCGGCATTTCTGCTGGCCTGGCTGCTCAACGCCCGACTGCGCGGAATGTCCATCTTTCGCGCCCTGATCTACATCCCGGTTGTCGCCTCGATTGTTGGATCTGCGCTGGTTTGGTTCTGGATTTACAACCAGCAATCTGGAATTTTCAACACCATCATTACCGCTTTCGTCAACTTTCTGAACACCATTCTCACCCCCCTGGGCGCGGCAGCCGTCGCCGACCCCAATATCGGCTGGCTGGTCAGCCCGCAGTGGGCTTTGTTCTCACTCATCCTGATGACCTCCTGGGCAACCATCGGTTATGACATGGTGATCTTCCTGGCTGCCCTGCAAAGCATTCCCACATACCTATTTGAAGCCGCGACCGTTGACGGCGCAGGCCGGTGGACCATCCTGAGAAAAATCATCGTCCCGCTGATGTCTCCGACGATCTTTTTCGTCCTGGTCACCAACACCATCGCCGCTTTGCAAATTTTCGCCGAGCCATACATCATGACTCAGGGCGGCCCGGCCAACTCCACCCTGACCATTGTGTTTTATCTTTACCAAAAAGGCTTCCAGCGCTTCCAGATGGGTTACGGTGCCAGTCTGGCCTGGATCGTTTTCGGTCTGATCTTCATTGTTACCATTATCCAGTTCCGCGCCTCGGGCCGCTGGGTATATGAGGAGTAGCCACCATGTTTAGACGCGGCGAACGAATTACCATCTGGCAAAAAATCGGCTTTTACCTGCCCCTAACCATTCTGGGCGCCATTTTCGTCTATCCGTTCATCTTCATGGTGGCGACCTCGCTCAAAGACAGCCCGGAGGTCTTTGCGAACGTGCTGTCATTGTTTGGCGAGCGACTGCGGTTTGATAATTACCTGACGGTGGTTACAACAGTGAATATGGGTCGTTACATGGTCAACACGGCCATCGTAACCCTGGGAGTGACCATTGGCCAGATTGTGACCTCGCTGCTGGGGGGATACGCCTTTGCGCGCATTAATTTTCCCGGCCGCGACTTGATCTTCAAGATTTATCTGGGCACGATGATGGTCCCGTTCACGGTCATTATGATCCCGATGTACAAGATGATGCTGGTATTTGGCTGGGTGGACAAACTGGTCTCCCTGATTATTCCATGGATCTTCACCGCTTACGGGACCTTCCTGATGCGCCAGTTTTTCAAGAGCATCCCCAAAGAGCTGGAGGAGGCCGCTTTACTGGACGGCGCCAACCGCCTGACCATCCTGTCCAAGATCTTCGTGCCGCTTTCCGGGCCGGCGATCGCCACCCAGTTCACCCTCTCCTTCCTGTACGCCTGGAATTCATTCATCTGGCCGCTGGTGGCCATTCAATCCAAAAGCAACTATGTTGTGACCCAGGGCCTCGCGGACATTCAGGGCGGCTTTCACGCCAACCCGCCGCTGGTGCTGGCTGGCGCGACCCTGGTGATTCTACCCACGGTGCTGGTATTTCTGATCGCGCAGCGCTACTTTGTGGAAGGCATCGCCACGACCGGGATGAAAAATTAAGTGATGGCTGTTGGTAGAAGGTGAGCAGCGCGGTTTTCTCCTTCCGCCTGCTCACCTTCCGGTTATAATGCATTGATTATTGCCCTGCCTTTTTCCGCGGGCTCTCACCCCGCCCGCGGCGGATTAAATTATCTTCAGGAGTTATTTTATGAAGTACGAAAACGGCCGTTTTATTGTCTACGGCAATGCGATCAGCCGGCGAGATTCCAACAAAATTATCCGCCGGCAAAACTGGTTTAAACGCAAGTTCAAATACGACCCGGATGAAACCTACACGCTCAGCGTGCATGAAAACCGCTATTTGGGCGAAGAACTGGGGATTAAGGACATCCTGCGCAACGCAGACGGCGCAGCGCTGAACCCCGAAAACGGGGTAATCATCAGCACGATTCGCATGGGGTTCGGCCATTACCGGATCGCCATGGCCGGCGCTTCCTGCGCCCGCGCGATGGGATTCACCCCCTACTGGCTTGATTTACTGGCGATTCCCGGGATCACGACCGATATCATCAACTGGTGCAATACCAATTATTCCTTCTTTTCGCGCGTCTCCCAGCGGTCCGCTTTGTTTAATAAATACATCTGGGAACCCGAGACAACCGGCGAGCGCAGCCTGCCAATCCTGAACGAATTCTTAAATTCCTGGATCGAAGGCTGGCCCTGGCGGTTCTTAAAAACCAATGTCAAAGACTACATGATGAGCGAGCTGTTTAAGAATTTGTACGGCGCGCTTCCCAAAGATATGCCCATTCTGACCTCGCACATGTGGAACTGCATGGGCGCGGTGGCGGGCGGGATGACCAATGTGGTTGACATGGTCTTTGACAACTGGCCGATGGCGTTTCAACTCACCGAAGGAGCGAAACACGGCATTCAATCGCCTTCGGGATATTACGGCTTCCGGACAATGCGTGGCTTTGATGAAAAGGGGCGGATCTTAAACCCGGTGCCAGAAGATGCTGTCTACTTTGTCGGGCACCATATTGACCATGAATTAGTCGAAAACATTGAAACCGACTGCGCCGATCGCATCCGGCGCATGAAAGCCGGGGAACCACGCCGCCTGCTGCTCACCATGGGCGGCGCAGGCGCGCAGCGCGAGATGTTCAAAGCCATTGTGGAGTACTGCCTGCCGCTGGTTAAATCCGGCGAGGTGGCCCTCTTTGTCAATCTGGGCGACCATAAAGACAACTGGGCCTGGCTGCAAAAAGAACTGGCAGGCAACCTGGATATGATCCAGCAGCATTTCAACTGGGAGGACACGAAAAACCTGGCTGATTCCATCCGCGAACAACCCGCCAGCGGGCTGCATGTCTTCCTGTTCGATAACACCTTCCACGCGGTTTACGCCACAAACTACCTGATGCGGGTGATTGATGTGATGATCACCAAACCAAGCGAACTTGCTTTTTACCCGGTGCCGAAGATCTTTAATATGCGCGTGGGCGGGCATGAAATGTGGGGCGCGATCCGCGGGGCGGAAATCGGCGACGGCACGGTTGAAGCCCGCGGTATACCCGAGGTGATCCAGGCGATCAACATGCTCACTCACCATGATGATCTACTCGAGATGTTTTGCGACTGCATCGTCAAGAACAAGAGCATCGGTCTGTACGACGGCGGCTACAAGTGTGTTGAGCTGGCCACCGGCAAGAAGTTTGAACGCAAGAAATAGACGGTCCAGGTGGGTCCCAGCAGGGCAGCTTCTCGCTGCCCTGTTTTGTTTTGCCAGCCCAGTTTTGATTATCAATTCAAAGGACGGTATTCCCGGGATCAACCCGCGCATCTCATACCCGCAGCCATAAACTCGATCCCGCGCTCTCCGCGCCTCCCCCCTGGGGGTTGCGGCGGCAGAAAATAAAAGAACCTCGTGAAGAGGTTCTGTGGTGGGGGTATCCGACTCGAACCCGCCGGCCTCCTGCCCCCTCCCTGGGGGTTGCGGTGGCAAAAAAAGAACCTCCGGAAGAGGTTCTGTGGTGGGCGGTATAGGACTCGAACCTACGACCTTTGCGATGTCAACGCAACGCTCTAACCAACTGAGCTAACCGCCCGGGTGACAGGTATTATACTCAATACCCGCTGATTGCGCAAGAAATCCGCGCCCTATGGGGCGATGGGATACCAGGCCGGCTGCATATCCACACCTTTACGGTTGGTGAAATTCAATTGCCGGGTACCGTTGGCGAGCATGATAAACACCTCTTTATCGCCGGTGCGCTGAGAGGTGAAGGCGATGTACTGGGAGTCAGGCGACCAGGCCGGGTCGCGGTCTTGACCGCCGCTGGTTAAGATCGTGATGACGTCATCCCCGCGCAGTGGATACGGCGCGACAGCGATCCGCCCCCAGGGGCCTTCTGCCGGGGTGCTGCTGGGCTGGCCATCCAGTTTGACATAGGCGATAACCGAGCCGCTGGGTGCCCAGGCCGGGTCAGAGGGTACACCCGGTCGGCCAGGTAATTGATTGCGGTCGTACGCAACAGGGGTGCCGGTCACCTGCATGTCGTAGATCGCCAGGTAATCATACCCCGGGCCGGACTGGACGATCAACAACTTGCGGCTGTCCGGTGACCAGGCCGGGCCGTACTCCTGCCAGAAGGTGCTGGTCCGCACCAGCTCGCTGCCATCCGGCCGCATGCGCATCAGCTGCTTCACTTTATCATCGCGGCTGTCGGTAACAAAATAGATCCACTGCCCGTCCGGCGACCAGGCTGCCTGAAAATCATTGCCGGCCCGGTTGGTCAAATTCACCCCGCCTGTAGACAGGTCATTCAAATTGAGGACCCAAATATCCAGCCCGGCGGGCTTTCCGCCGATGGTCTTTCCCGAGTCAGCCACATAAAGAAGCCTGGTACCATCCGGCGACCAGACCGGCTGATATTTGTTCAAGCCGTCAAAGGTGAGCTGTTTCAGATTTTCAGGCACGTACTCGCCGCTGTTGTTCACGGCCACATCCGCCTGCCAGATTTCCAGACTGCCGCCTGAACGATCACTGACAAAAGCCAGGCGGCCAATCACCGGAAATTTGGGCTCCGGAGTTGCCGTTGGCGCCTGCACGGCCGGTTTTTGTGAGGCGGTAGCGGACGGACTCACAGTGGTCGCGGCGCGGGTTGGGAAGAGGGTCATGGTTGGTTCTGGAGCCACAGCGGCTGTCGAACTGCCCGCGACGAGGATCCCGGTGATCACCCCAGCTATCGCGAAGACGGCCAGCACAACGATCAACCACACCGGTATGCCTTTTTTTCTGGTGGGCAGGCCAGCCGCTTCGCCAGCGGTGGGGAACAAAGGCGGGGGAGCGGAAGCCGGGCCGGTAAAGGCAGGCGGCTGGGTTGGCGGACGTTGAGGCGGCTGGTCAACCGCGGTGCGCGCGGCGGCGCCGCCCAGTTGCGCGGTCGGTTCTGAGCCCGGATAGCTGGTGCTGGTCTGCCAGTCGCGGACCGGCATAGGCGCCTGGATCGATGGCGTCAGTCCCTGAAAGGCAGCCGTCAGATCGCTTATGAATTCTGCCACGCTGGGATAGCGGTCTTCCGGGCGAACCGCCAGCCCGCGTTCAAGCACTGCCTGAACCCCGTAGGGAATATCCGGCACCACGCTGGATAACGGTGTCAACTGCCCCTGTCCAAGCAGGCGTTGAACCGAATCGGCCGGTTTTTCGCCGGTCAGCAGGTTATAGATGGTGGCCGCCAGGGAATACTGATCGGAATACGGGCCGGTGTGCCCGGTGCCGTATTGCTCCGGGGGGGCGTATCCGGGTGTGTAACCCATCGCCCCGGTGGAAGTCGCCTGCCCAGCTTCAGCCACTTTGGCGATGCCAAAATCCACCAGCGCGACCTCATCCGCGCTGATCAGGCGGATATTGGCCGGTTTGATATCCCGGTGGATGATTGGCGGATTCTGACCGTGCAGATAGGTCAGCGCTGAGCCAAGCTGGGCAGCCCATTTGATCACCTGGCTGATATGGACTCTGCCCTGTTTCTTAAGAACCTCTCCCAGATCCATCCCGGGAATATAATCCATCACCAGGTACTGTTCTTCGCCCAGGAGAAAATAATCGGTCACCCTGGGGAGATTTGGATGCCGCAGCGAAGCCAGCAGCCGCGCCTCGCGCATGAACTGCGCGGCGGCGTGCGGACTGGTCGAGCGGTTCACTTTGACCGCAACCTCATGATCCAGAGCGGTGTCGTTGGCGAGGAAAACCGCACCCATCCCGCCCAATCCCAGCTGCCGGATGATCGTGTAACGCTCTTTAAGGATCGTTCCAGGTTGTAGGTCCATAGGAAAAACTCCGTTATGATCGCATTCAGTACATTGTCATTATTATACAGATTCCGTACTGAAACGGGTCAAACCGGAGAGGGTATTTTTTTCGCAGACGCCCGCATTTGTTGACGGCACCCGCGGGGCGTGGTAAAATCTCTTTCGCTCAGGGCGCGTAGCTCAATGGCAGAGCAGTGGCCTTTTAAGCCATTGGTTAAGGGTTCGAGCCCCTTCGCGCTCACAAAAGCACTCATCTGGAGTGCTTTTTTGTTTCCCGGCAGCAATCTAACAAAAATAATAACTCGTTCTGTAATTGGAGGTGCTACAATCATACGCAGAGGGCCCTCTATGGACTGGAAATTTCAAAGCTACTCCGTCATTCTAATTGTCACCAGCCTCATCTCATGGCTGATCGCCCTACTGGCCTGGAACCGCCGCGGATTGCCGGGGAATCGAATGCTGGCGATTCTGATGACATTCGCTGGCATCTGGTCCATCCTGGCCGGATTGGAAGCGGCGGTGGTGGGGATCGAAATTAAAGTTTTCCTTTCAAAAATCGAATACCTCGGTTTTGCGCCGCTGCCCGCGCTGCTGCTGCTGCTGGTCCTGGAAATTACCCGCCGGGAACGCCAGTTGAGCAACGAATTGCGCCTGCTGATATGGACCATCCCGACCCTGACGATCGGCCTGGTTTTCACCAATGAATTTCATCATCTGATCTGGTCTGGGTTTAAATTTAGCCAGACGACAGACAATCTGTTGATCTATCAGCACGGATTCGGATTCTGGCTGTTTGTGATTTATACCAATGTTGTGATGGCGGTTGTGGTTTACGTGCTGCTTGGGGAATTATTCAAACACCGGACGCTCCTCCGACGCAATCTCTGGATCATGTTGGTGGGATCCTTATTTCCCTGGATCGGTTCCATCCTGTATTTAGCGAACTTCCCCCCTTTACGGGGATATGACTCCACTCCGCTGGCATTTTTCTTCACCGGTTTGGCCTATTCACTGGGAATATTAAGATTTCATATTCTCGATCTGGTGCCGATTGCCCGGGATGCCGTCATTGAAATTATGGAGGATGGGGCGCTAATTTTCGATGGACAGATGAATCTGGTGGATATCAACCCGGCTGGGAGAAAATTATTCAGCCAACTGTCTTTTCAACCCGGCATGCCAGCGCAGCAAATTTTTACCAAACACCCCGAACTCCTGGAAATGCTCAAAACCAGCGAAACACGCCAGACAGAAATCGCTCAGTTTCAAGATGAAAACCGGGTCATGCAGGTTTTGGTATCGCCCATCAAGGGCCGCGGCGGTGTGATCATTGCCCGGGCGATTCAGCTGCACGACATCAGCAAGCTAAAAGCGGCTGAATCCGACCTGCAGCGGATTAACGAGCAGTTACTGAACAATCTGGAAGAGAATCGCATCCTCCAAACCATGCTGCAAGAACAGGCCATCCGCGACCACCTCACAGGCTTGTTTAACCGCCGTTACCTGGAAGAAACCCTTGAACGTGAACTGTTCCGCGCAGAGCGTGAGAACTACCCGGTATGCCTTTTGATGCTGGATATTGATCAGTTAAAAGAGATTAATGACCTGTACGGTCACAAAGCCGGCGATCAGGTCTTGCAGGCTGTCGGCCAGATGCTGCTCACCCGAACCCGCCGATCGGATATCCCCTGCCGCATCGGAGGGGACGAATTTATCATCGTGTTACCCCGCATGGCTTTGGATACAGGACTTCGGCGGGCAGAAGAAATCAGACAGTATTTTCACGCCCTTCCCTTCCATTTCAACGAGAAAGCCCAGCATGCGACCTTTTCGATCGGGGCAGCAGCCTACCCGCAGCACGCCAGAGATGGTGTGGAGTTGATGAAAGCTGCCGATCACGCCCTCTATCAGGCAAAATCAGCCGGTCGAAACCGGGTCGCCTCCGCGGGCGATTAAGCCAGTCCGGGCCGCGGCTGCCGGGTAATCCCCGGCTTTTTTCAGGAGACCCATGCCCAAAAAGATCATCATCATCGGGGCTGGCATCGCCGGACTTTCAGCGGGCTGCTACGCCCGGATGAATGGTTTTGACGTCCAAATTTTCGAACTCCACCACATCCCCGGCGGTCTTTGCACAGCCTGGAAGCGTAAGAATTATCTGTTTGACGGCTGTATTCATTATCTTTACGGCACCGGTGAAGGGAAACCCTTTCATAATATCTGGAAAGAACTGGGAGCGCTCGACCAGACGGAGATTGTGAATCACAGCGAACTGATGACAGTAGTCAACCCAAATGGAGACTGCTTCACCGCGTACTGCGATCCCGACCAACTGGAAGAGGAGGCTTGCCGCATCTCACCCCAGGACCGCCCTTTTATCCGGGACTTTTGTAATGCCGTCCGGCAATTCCAGTCCTTTGACCTGTCCCTGCTGCAGCAGAAACCGCGCGCGCTCTGGAAAGCCAGCGACTGGTCCAATTTCGGGCGCGCGATGCTGCCGTTTTTACCTGCCATGGCCCGTTGGGCAGGGATGTCAGCGGGCGAATTTGGCCGCCGATTTAAGAGCGAGTTTCTTCAACGGGCTTTTCCGCTTGTCTTTGGCTGGCCGGAGATTCCAATGATGGCGGGTATTTCGATCCTGGCGTATATGAGCATCCAAAACGCCGGTTTTCCGAGGGGAGCATCCGAAGCATTCGCCCGGGCGATCGAAAAGCGCTTCCTTGACCTGGGCGGCGTCATCCACTATAACGCACAGGTGGAAAAAATTCTGGTCAGGGATCACCGCGCGGTTGGGATTCGCCTTTACAGCGATGACCTCTACGAAGCGGATTATGTCGTTTCTGCTGCGGACGGCAGAACCACCCTTTTTGATATGCTGGACGGCCGCTATCTTTCTCCCGATTTACGGCGTGTTTACGATCAGGAAACCGGGCTGGCAGTTCACCCCATGATACAGGTCTCGCTGGGCGTAAGGCGGGATTTTTCTGACCAGCCGCACTGGGTAACCTACCTGCTGGAGGAACCGCTGCTGCTGGCCGGAGAAGAACGCCGCGATTTTGGGCTGAAGCATTACTGTTTTGACCCCGCAACCGCCCCTTCAGGCTGTTCCGCTCTGGAGGTGATCTTAAGGATCAAATACGCCTACTGGCAGCATATTTACGGCCACCGTCTGTATGACAGCGAACAGGATCAGGTGGCGGATGTACTTATCGCTCAGATTGCGAAAATCTATCCGGATATTCGCGAGGATATTGAACTCATCGATGTCGCCACCCCAATGTCCTATGAACGCTACACCGGCAACTGGCGCGGTTCATCGGTCGGCTGGCTGCTAGACAAGCGCGCCATGTTCAAAATGATGCAGGGCATGCGCAAGGATTTGCCAGGATTGCGCAATTTTTATATGGCTGGTCAATGGGTAGAACCCGGGGGGAGCGTTCCGGTGGTCGCGATGTCCGGCCGCAACGCGGTCCAGTTAATTTGCCATCAAGAAGGCATGCCCTTTGAGGTTTGCCTGCCAGCATCAGGCTGAAAAACCAGGCACCTCGCCGGGGCAGGCGAGGTGCTGGTTGTGCTGTCACTGCTCATGTCATGGCCGGAGGGAGCAGCGGAAAGTGTCTCAGTCAAATAATGAGAGAAAAACGGCGGCCACAATCGGGTCAAAATGGGTGCCGGAGCAACGGCGGATTTCTTCAACCGCCTGATCATGGGTGCGGGCCGGGGAATATATTCTGCCCGTTACCATGGCATCATACGCGTCAACCACAGCCAGGATGCGCGCGCCAAGCGGAATCCAGTTGCAGGACAGACCGCGTGGATACCCGCTGCCGTCGTAATGTTCGTGATGGCTGCGAATAATTTCGGCGACATCCGTTAAGTTTGTAAATGAGAGTAAAAGTTCAGCGCCCACGTCCGGGTGGCGCTTTAACAAAACCCATTCATCCGCGCTGAGCCTGCCGGGCTTACCCAGCACCTGATCTGGCACGGCAATCTTACCGAGATCATGCAGCATGGCAGCCAGCTCAATGGTCTCGATTTCAGCCGGGGAACAGCCGTATTTTTCTGCCGTGCGTTTGCATAAATTCACCATGGTCTCAGAATGTCCCCCCAGCATGGGATCCCAGGCTTGAATCACTTTTGCCAGCGAGAGAATTGTTTCCATGTTGGCGGGCCGGGTTTGATCCCGCAGTCCGGCCTGCTGCAGGGCGGCGGCGGCCTGCTCGCCGATTACCCGGACCATGCGCAGCTGCCCTTCGTGGAACAGGCGCTCAAATCCGCTGGTAACATAGCCGATTAATAATATTCCGCAGCTTGACTCATCCGGGTGAATCGGGACAAGACAGACTGTTTCCGCGCTTAACCAGCGCAGCATGCGCCCCTCATCCAGGCTCAAAGATCCCTGGTGGCCGCTGATTACCAGAGGCGCGCTCTGGCGGCTGGCCCGCTGGTAAATGCGCTGCGCGAACCCCGGCTCGGGAATGCTGGAAGGATGGCTGCTTTCCAGACAGGAAAACGCGGCTGCCTGGCGATAGTATTCGCCATCGGTCTTGATCAGGATGCGGGAGAAAGAGACGTCGAGATAATCAACCACATAGCGGGCGATGCGTTCCAACAAACCTTCAAAGGAATCCGCATGCGCCAGCGTTTTTCCTAAAAAATAGAGCTGCTCGGCTTTGTTCTTGGCGAGGAAGCCCGCAGCCCGAAACACTGATCCTAATTCAAGCTCTGACCGATGCGTTTGATCGTCCATTTTTTATGGTGGATTAACAATAACTATTCAACGGGAACCAGGGCTAATTCTACCGGCGTCGTCTCGGCCAATCCGACCAGCTGCGCGGCGAATTCTTGCAGCGAGGAGGCATGAATGGAAGATAACCGGCAGCGGTCAGCCTCGCTGAGGTGAAAATACTCACCGCAATATCCATCCGCGGCTGCCCGCAGCGGATCGCGAAGCAGCGCGGAACGGAAGCGGGCATTTACCACCGCGGCACAAATAAGCCGGTTTAACTCCCGGTCCGTTCGTCCGCTGAGGTAATTTACTTTTGGGTCGGTTCCCAGATAACTAGAAGGCATGCTCTTCTCTCCTGTGAGGCGCATCATCCGAAAGCGAGACCATAAACAAGAATGCGCCAAGCGCAATGAAAACATCGCCAATGCTGAACGCCACCGGATAGCCAATCCATCCAGGTAAAGTCAGGCGGTCCGATAAAATTGGTAAGACAATCGCCTCTGCCGGGAAGATCCAGTCTTTGGTAAACCCCAGCCGCTGGCCGGTCGGATAATACTGGGGAGCCAAGCCAGGATCCATGCGCTGAATCGTTTCCGGCGCGATCGGCATCCACCCGCCATTGGCAATAATGGCCGCGCAATTTAACATCAACCCCAGCGCGAGAAAGGCGAAACCAGGTTTGCGGATGTTGAACCAGGCGAAAACGATCAACACCAGCAGCGATCCGGTCAAGAAAAACGGGACCAGGCTGTTCGGTATCCCCAGCCACCTGCCAGTTTGACCAAAGACCATCGCCTGCGGGATTACTGCCAGGAATACCAGCCACCAGCCTGTGAGATCGATGGCCTGGAGCTTTCGCTTTTTAATCCTGGCGCGGATGAATGCGGCCGCCAGGCCGGCTGCAATGCCAATCAAAAGGATCACGAATCAATGACCGATATCGCCCGTCGCGCCCGGAGCGCCGGCAGCAAGCACAAACAAAACCAGCGTCGCCACGGTGACGATCAGGCGGATCTTCTGCGAATCCATCCGGGTCGCTGCGATCGAGAGGGTTTCAGCAAACTTTTTCATTTCCGTTCTCCTTACAGGTTTAAGATTTCTTTCATTCTGACGGGAGGCAGGCTTCAAAACAGGCTTCAGTAACCCGGTTTTTCCCGGGAGCCACCTTACAAAAAAGTTAGGCTTAGTTGTATTATGGTTGATTATTAATTAAAAATCAATTAAGCCGCCTGCAAGGCGGCTTAATGTTGGGATTCTCTACTTGAATCAGGCGGTCAGGCGGCGGTACAGCTGCTCGGTTTGATCGGAAGGGCGAATATCCAGCTCTTCAGCCAGGGCTTGTTTGCATAATTCATACTGTCGGGCGACTCCAGCGCGGTTGCCCATCCCGGCATAGGCCAGCATCGCCAGACGGTGGGCTTCTTCCATGCAGGGATCTTCTGCCACAGCGCGCTGGCAGGCGCTGATCACGGTGGTGTAATCATTCATCTCAAGGGCGTTTCGCCCCAGTTCAACCAGAACGGAAAGATATACCTGGGTCAGACGCTGTCTTTCAACGCTGAACCAGGTTCCCTCGCCGTCCGGCACATAAGGACCCTGATAATGCTGCAAAGCGGCCTGGTAATATTGAACTTTTCGGGCTGGCTCATCCGCCCGTTCGGCGTGATAAATTTCGCGATAAAATGACTCAACATCGTAGTCGTAATCCTGCTCGGTATTAAAGCGGTAGGTTTCGCCCTCATAAAGGATCACATCCTTACCGAGCGCGTTGCGCACCCGGTAGAGGGCGTTCTTAAAACGCAATTTCAACTCGCCGGGAGCGCTTCCCGGCCAGAAAGTCTCGCCGACCATTTCTTTGGTAACGCCATCCTGATGCGCCAGGAGGAAGAAGAACAAATCGCGGGCGGTCTGAGACATCCAGTCATCTCCGCGGATCTCACGCTCATTCAATGAAACCCGCGGCCGCCCCAGGGCGCGGATGATCAGCCGGGCCGGCGCAATCGGCACAGTGATCATCTGACGGCGTATCTGACGTTTTAACGCGAAATTGCGCTTTTCAAATTCAGCCGCTTCCGCCTTAAAAAACAAACCGTAAGGTTCAAGCGCAGGTTCTTCGACGATTGGCTCAAGCAACGGCATCATCCGCCGGATCAACGGAAGCATCGCCTTTCGTAAATTCAACCCGGAAGCCTGCTCCAGGGCGAGTTTCATATCCGCGACCACCTGATCGCGGCCGGCAGCGCCGGCGGTGCTCCCGCGGTGCCATCGAGCCGCGGCAGCGATGATGCCCGCCTGCAGCCCTTCAACATGCTGACCGTTGTCGTTGAAAAACTTGACGCAGGGTTCAGCTGCCTGAACGGCGGTTTCAAAATCTTTCCGCAGCAGACTGACTTTGGCTTCCTCAAGGCGGCAGAGGTGAAGTTCATAAGCGGAATCGTGACTTTTTGCCAGCCTGGCTGCCTCTGCGAACAGCTGTCCGGATGCGACCCCCTGTCCCTGCAAGGCGTTCAAAAATGCCTCTTTCAGGCAGACATACACCGAAAGCCAGTTTTCCTGCAGTTGATTCAGCAACCCGCGCGCCTGCTGGTAAGCATCCATCGCCTGAGGGAGCGAATCCATATCAGTGTAGAGGTCGCCAATACTTGCCAGCGCGTAAGCCTCCAGGCGCAAATAACCGGTCTGGCGAGCCTGTTCAACCGCTTTTTCCAGGTTTTCCAGCGCAGCTTCGTAATTACCCAGCAGCCGCTGTAAATCTCCCAGGTTGTTATAAACATTTGCCAGCCAGGTAACATTACCGGCAGACTGCCAGTACTTTAACGATCGTGAGTAGGCATGCTCGGCGGATACGTACTGCCCCAGCGAGGTATAGGTCAGGCCAACCTCTACGAGCAGCTGCGCGCTGGAAAGTTCATCGCCGAGGCTCTGATACTCAGCCAGGGACTGCTCTTGGTAAGCGAGGGCTTCTTTTAGATTGCCTTTCAGGTAAGCGTTCGTGCCGCGGACGCGTAATGCTTCCGCGTGCAAGGGGCGCAGATCAGCGCGGTTTTCGGTCAGCGTCAACGCTTCTTCCGCATCGGACTGGGCAGCCGGGTAATCTCCCAGAGAGCGCAGAACCGAAGAGCGGCGGATCAGGGTTTCTGCCAGCGCGTAGGGGTCATCCGATTCGCGCAGCTGGTCAACCGCCTGGCGAAAATATTCCAGGCTGACGCGCGGATCGCCGCGTTTCATCGCCACCCCGCCGCGCAGGGAGAGCAGGGCCGCATCCTGGCGAAATGCGGCTTCGGGTAAACTGTTCAACCATTCTTCCAGCACCATCACCCGGCCGCGAGCGATCAGGTGCGTGCCCACCTGACGGATCAACGCCGCCAGTTCCTCGGTCGTTCCCATCTGCCGAACCAGATGGTAACTGCGCTCCCATTGTCCCTCACGGTTATACGCGTCAACCACCCGGTTTAAGATTGCTTTCGCTTCTTCCGGGCGCGTTTTCAGCAGGGTGGCCTGTAAAAAATCGCGAAAGAGGTTGTGATACCGCAGAAACACCCGCTCTTCCCCCACCGGGATGACAAACAGGTTTTGGGCAAAAATCTCCTGAATCAGTTCATCCCAGTTTTGCGGTTCCGGATAAAGAAAAGCGAGCGTCGCTTCGCAAAGACTGGCGTCAATCTCTTCCAGTAATGAGGAACGCAGCAGGAAATCCTTGATTTCAGGGGGCTGCGTATCGAGGACCTGCTCCGCCAGAAAATCGTAGAGACCAATATTATTGGGACGCCCCACCCCCAGTCGAATGGAACCATCCGGGCGGCGAATCTGCGCCCCGAGGAGCAGACCGGTAATCCATCCTTCCACGTTGCGGGCAGCCGCCTGGGCTTCAGCGTCGCTGAGCAGCAGGTGGTAATTCTGCAGCATCAGGGCTTGAATTTCAAACGGCGCAAAAGCGAGGTCGTCAAAGCTCAACCCGCCAACCTGTCCGCGGGCGACCAGCAGGGGTAAATCGGGGAGCGAAATCAGTTTTCGGCTGGCCAGGACCAGATGGAAATTTTCATCCACCAGCTGCAGCAGCCGGCTGAGAAAGGCGGATATTCCTTCAACCGAATCGACCAGATGGTAATCATCAATCACAACCACGAAATGCTCGCGGATGTGCTCCTGAATATCATTGGCAATGACCACCGCGGCGGAATCCAGGTCCAGTTCTCCCTGGCTCATACTTTGCAGGACGGATGACGAGCGAATGCCAAAGCCGGAAAATTGAGCTGAAATGGAGGCGATTAAGTAAAAGATAAACCGCAGCGGCTCACGGTCCAGATCATCTAACGTGTACCAACAAAACGGCCATTCCGTGTGATGGGCAAAATCAATCAGCAGCGAGGTCTTGCCGTAACCCGCCGGCGCGGCCAGGATGACCAGGCGGTTATCCAGTTGATCAGAAAGGATATCCAGCAGCCGCTGGCGGGTCAGCAGGTCATGCCTGCGGCGCGGAACGCTGATTTTGGTGGATAAAATGGGTATGGCTGGCTGCATGCTTTGCCTGTGGTTCGCTTTCGCAACATTTTTACTATACTCTTGTTCTCCTGTTTTTCAACCTACAACTGACCCACAATTAACCGCTATCTGTCCTGGTTTTTTTGACTGATGAAGAAATCTAATGATAAACTCAAAACAACCCACAAGCGGAGATACCCAGATATGAGACCCTTTTGCGAACCCAACTCCCCCCGCATCCTTTCCGGCGCCCTCCATTATTTCCGCGTTCATCCCGAATACTGGCGCAACCGGCTGGAATGGCTGGCCGGGATGGGTCTGAACACGGTTGAAACCTATATCCCCTGGAACCTGCATGAACCGCAGCCGGGAAGGTATCAATTTTCCGGCATGCTTGACCTGGAAGGCTTTATCAATATGGCGGAAAAAGTTGGGCTTCAGGTAATTCTACGTCCCGGTCCTTATATCTGCTCAGAGTGGGAAATGGGGGGCCTGCCCGCCTGGCTGCTCAAAGATCCTTCAATGAAATTGCGCTGCAGTCATCCCGCCTATCTCGACGCTGTCGCGCGCTGGTTTGATAGCTTGCTGCCGCGCCTGGCGCCGCTGCAGCAATCCAGGGGCGGGCCGGTGATCGCTTTTCAGGTCGAAAATGAATACGGCGGGTACGGCAACGACAGCGCATACCTGGAATGGCTGGTAGAGCGGATGCGTTCCGGCGGTATTCAGGAGCTGCTTTTCACCTCGGACGGGGCGTCTGAAACCATGCTGCGCAACGGGTCGTTGCCCGAACTGTATAAAACCGTCAATTTTGGATTCGGTGCGAAAAAAGCCCTGCGCGTCTTGAGATCGATCCAGCCGGATAAGATGCCGATGGTCACCGAGTTTTGGTGCGGCTGGTTCAACCACTGGGGAGAACCGCGCCACCGCCAGATGCCGGGGGTATTCACAGACGGGGGCACAGCCGGATTGCTCAGGACCATCCTGCGCGAAGGCAGCCACGTCAACCTGTATATGTTTCATGGGGGAACCAACTTCGGGTTTATGAACGGTGCCAACTACCTCCTGGATCGTTATTTCCCCGCCACCACTTCTTACGATTACGCTGCCCCCTTGAGCGAAGAGGGACAGCCAACACGGAAATACTTCCTCATGCGGCGGGTCATTGAAGAATTCACCGGACGCGCCGCGCCTGAATTGCCGGCGCTGATGCCGCGCAAGGCTTACCCGCGGGCGCGAATTTCCGCTCAGGCCAGCCTGTTTGACTGTTTGCGGCTCTTGAGCAGCGGCGTATCTTCCCCGCTGCCGTTAAACATGGAAGCTCTCGATCAGGCTTACGGCTTTATCCTCTACCGGACCTGCCTGAAAGGCCCGGCGCGAAAAACCAGCCTGACCCTGCGCGGCCTGCACGACCGCGCTCAGGTCTTCGCCAACCGGCGCCAGATCGGCGTGCTCTCCCGCGAGACCCGCAAAGAAAAAATGAACCTGAACATCCCCGCCGGTGAAGTTCAGCTGGATATCCTGGTGGAAAATCAAGGCAGAGTCAACTACGGCCCAGAGCTGGAAGACCGCAAAGGGATTTTAGGCGGGGTGCGGGTTGGCGGGCAACTTCACCACGGCTGGGGCAATTATCCCCTGCCAATGGACGACCTGACCAAAATTGAATGGAAGCAGCCGTCTGGTGCGCCCGCCCTGCCAGCCTTCTTTCGGGCAGAATTTGAGGTTGATCTACCGGCAGACACATTCCTCTATTTACCGGGATGGGAGAAGGGCCTCGCCTGGGTTAATGGGTTTCATCTGGGCCGCTACTGGAAACGCGGACCGCAGCACACGCTCTACATTCCCGGCCCGCTGCTGCGTCCGGGCGTGAATGAACTGATCCTGTTTGAACAACATCATTGCGGCCAAAGAATCATCGAATTCCTTGACCACCCCCGTTATTAAAATCAACCGGGCTGCCATTTCCGGCAGCCCTGGTTGAAAGAAAGCTCACTTGACCAGTTTGTTTTTCAAAGCCACCGAAACCGCTTCTGTGCGGCTGGTCACGCCGAGTTTGGTCAGAATGCTGGAAACATGAAATTTGACCGTCGAACGGCTGACAACCAGCTTATCGGCAATTTCGTTGTTGTTTAAACCTTCAACCAGTAAAGCCAGCACCTCGCGTTCTCGCTCGGTCAAATCCCCGCCAACCTGATCGGTTTTCCGCGTTGAGAGAATTAATACCTGGGCTGCTTCGGGCGCCAGAGTCGGTTTTCCGGCATGGGCTGCGCGGATGGCGTTGGCCAGGTCGTCCGCAGAAACGTCTTTAAGCAGGTAACCGATCGCGCCTGCCTGCAGCGCCCCTTGAACCAGTTCCTGCTCTTTAAAGCTGGTCAGCGCGATCACCTGAATATTGGGATAGCGATCACGGATGGCTTTGGTCGCCGCGGCGCCGTCCATCACCGGCATCATTAAGTCCATCAAGATCACGTCCGGTTTTGCACGCGGGATAATCGCCAGCGCTTGAGCGCCGTCCGATGCTTCTCCCACAAACTCCAGCTCAGGAAATGCCATTAAAAAAGCGGATAGACCGCTGCGAACCACCGCGTGGTCATCCACAATCATCACCCGAATTCGCTTATCTTCCATCTTCTCCCGAGCCTCCCGAAACAATTATAGTACAGCATGGATTTTGTCACCGATCTACCGATATTATTTTACAGTCTTCCACTCGTTCCTGATTGGTCAGCCGTCCTGGACGGCGCGGACAACCGGCCGGGTTTCAGCTGGCCGGTTGACCAGGAGAAAATTCAGTCCTGTTGTCCTGCCGGGCTGGTCTGCAAGAGATTGTATGAGGGGTCTGATTTGGATAAAACCAAAGCACATCGGTAGATGAATGGAGGTTGACATGAAAGTACTGATCGCAGATGACCAGAATGAAGTGCGCTCGGCTTTGCGCTTATCCCTAGAACAGAGTTTTCCGGAGATTACCGTAAAAGAGATCACCCGCGCTGAAAGTCTTGACCGAGAGATCGCAGACTCAGAATTCGCTTTGATGTTGCTGGACTGGGAGATGCCAGGAATGGAAGACCAGCGGCTGCGCGCTGACGTACTGGCACATTGGTCAACAATCGTATTAAGCGCAACCCCGACCAGCCGCCAGCAAGCGCTGGCTCTGGGCGCGCGCGAATTTGTTTGCAAGAGCGATCCGCCAGAGACAATCCTTCACGCCGTCCAGAGGCTGATGCCTGGCGCGGCGATGCGATAATTGGTCAGCAGCATCCCTGGCCAAAAGGCCAGTCAAAACACCCTTCCGGTAAGGGTGTTTTTTTATCCCTGTGGGTATGTCCGCTTCGCAGCGCCGGGAGTATGCTTAGGATGCCTCGCCAGGAGAGGCGAATCATCAGGTTAGTTCATCCATCTTTTGAAAAGGAGACCCGCCATGAATGGAAACATCGTCATCATTTTGATTGTCGTGATCAGCGGTCTGTTGAGCGCCAGCTTCGCGGCGGCCAGTTTCCTGGATGATGCGCGACCTGAAGAATATTCTTCTATTTTTAAAATTTAGGAGTAAGCTGATGTATCCCCGCCGCCTTCAGATTTCACTGGTCTGTCTCGCCTGCGTGTTCTTTCTGTCTGCCTGTTCAGCCCGCCTGCTCTGGGTCGGAAACCGCGGCAGCCACAGCATGGAAGCCAGTTTTGCCCGGTTCAATGGCAGCGAAACCAAGATCATTCAACTGGAGCAGCCAGCCAGCCTGCAGCTTGAATACAGCGTAACCCTCACCAAAGGTGAGATTGTTCTGGAACTGTACCAGCCTGACGGTCAAATCCTATGGCAGAAGACTTTTTCCGGATCTGGCGAAGGCGCGGAAACGATCAAACTACCTGAAGCGGGCCATTATCTGCTGATGATTAACGGCAAGTGGACATCCGGAGGCTATCAATTCTCCTGGATAGAGAACCAGACAACTGACCAGCAGAAAACTGTCAGCCTGTTGCATGCAGCTCCGCTCAATATAAGAGATGATATCCAGCGCCAGGAACAGAATGTTTGATAATTTTTGAGGAGGACTAGAGAATGATAGAGGCAAACCCGCTCCGCAGTGAATATGCACAGCAGCGTCTGGAGCGCGAACGCCGCATGGAATTGATAGCGCAGGCCGCCAAAGCGCGCATGTTGCGAGACGCTTTCCCGCGCCAGCCGGGCTGGCTTACGCGCCTGTTTCAGAAAATTTTCCGTCCCAAGCCGCAAGTGCCGCCGGTAATCGAGCCGCAGTCCGGCGCGGTTGCCCGCCCGGTATTCCAGGCAAAATAACCGGTCAAAGACAGCCTCACCAGGGAGCACCTTGCGCGGTCTGCGCAGGGTGCTCCAGTTATCAGGGTAGAAACGTGTAAAATAGATGGTACCGGGTTAAGAGGTCCTCGATGGCAAAGAAAGAAAATTTGATCCCGCCGCCCCAGATTGAGACAGCCGCCGCGATCGCCAGCCTGTCAGCGCTGCGCGATGAGCTCAGCAGCCGTTACAGCGAACAAACCGCGCGCGAAATTCTCTACGCTGCCGGGCAGCGGGCTGGCGGCCGCCTGGTGGAAAATATTCAGGCGCTCAGCCATCCCCCGGCCAGCTTTCTGGAAATTGGATTACTCGCGCTCAAAGCCAGCGGGCTGGGTAATTTTGAAATTCAACCGGCAGCCAGGGGTAGGACCGCGGTCATCATCGGAAAAAAACTGGGCGAAGTGCTGTCATCATCCAGCAGCGATTGCGCGTTTACCGCCGGGTTGCTCGGCGTCCTGGCATCTTCGCAGTTCGACGGTAAAGCGTTGAGCTGCGAATGGGAATGCGACCCGACCGCTGGCGAAGTCAAATTCATCCTCAAACCGCAAAGCAAGAAGGCGGCAAATGACCGTCCCGCGAGCACGATCCCCCTGGAATACTCCCGGCAGACCAACTTATTAGAAACCATGTTTGAGAAGATGCCGCTCGGCATCGCGATTTTTGACACCCAGCTGCGCCTGCAGCGCATGAACCCGACATTCGCCCGCCTTGTCCAGACCTACGACTCAGCGATCTGCGATGCGGTCCCCCCGAGCACCCCCCTGCGCGACCTGCTCCCCGAAGCGTTTGAGCGTTTAGAACCATCCTTTCAGCGCGCGCTGCAGGGCGAGATTGTCAGCGGGATGGCCATCCCAACCCCGCACAACGGAAAAATCGCCTACTGGGACGGGCTGATTGCGCCGCTTCGAGACGGGGACCGGGTCGTCGGGGTTTTGAATGTAATTAATGACGCCACCGCGCGCATTTCAACCGAAGAGAAACTGCGCACGGCGATCCAGAAACTGCAGGAAAATGAATCCGCCCTGCGCTCGCTGGTAGAAAACGCCACCCGGTTCGCGGTCTACCGCGTTCAACTGGACCCAACCGCTCCCGGGGGCGCGCGTGTGGTGCTGGCCAGTCCTTCCCTCCGCGAAATCGTCGGGATGGATGATCCCTATGATTTCAGCAACTGGTTTCGGAATATTCATCCGGATGACGAAGAACGCGTGCTGGAAGCCAACCGAAGATCGCTGGAACTGGGCGAGGTCTATAACCAGACCGCGCGGGTATTTAACCCGCGAAAACAGCGCTGGTGCTGGGTTCAGACCGTTTCAACGCCGACACTGGATGCCGCGGGGAAGATAACCCACTTTGACGGTTTTGTGATTGACATTTCCGATCAAAAGCAAGCCGAAGAAGACCTGCAAAAAGCCTTTGATACGCTGGAACAACGCGTTCAGGAGCGGACACGCGAACTGACCACCCTGCTGGCTGTCCAGCAAGCCCTGACCAGCCGCCTGGACCTGGACGCGGTATTAAAATTGATCGCGGATGAAGCCGAGCGCCTGACCGGGGCTGACCTGGCAGCCGTGCTGGTGGTCGATGGAGCCCAGCTGCGCACCGTCACCGTTTCCAACGGGAAAAGGCCCGACCTGATTGGCTACCGCGTTCCCATCGAAAAATCGCTGACCGGTTCGGCTGTGCGTACCGGCCAGTCCGTGCTGGTCACCGACGCGCTGACCGATCCCCGCATCCCCGCTGAAATCGCGCCAAATGTCGCCCGCTCAAGCGTCAGTGTGCCGATGATCTCAGGCAAGGAAGCCATCGGCGCCATCACCGTGATGAGCGATTCGCCGGCCCATTTTGGCCCGGATGTTCAGCGCCTGCTCAGCCTGCTGGCCTCCAGCGCGGTCATCGGGCTGGATAACGCGCGCCTGTACCGCGGTGAACAGGACCGCCGCCATGTGGCCGAGAGCCTGCGCGATATTCTGGACGTGATCAATTCCAACCTTCCGCTGGAAGACATCCTGGCGACCATCGTCCGGCAGGCGAATGATCTGCTCGGGGCTTCGAGCGCGATGATTCGCAAAGTTGATTTCGAGGAGATGACCGCTTCAACCGTCGCCAGCTACAATCTTCCGCCAGAGTTTGAAGCGGTCCGCACCACGCCCTTCTACATGGGTAAATCGGACCAATTGCTGATGAACCGCCAGCCGTCGGTGGTCTCCGATTTACAGGCTGAATTTGGCGATATTGCCAGTGAAGGCGGTTTTATTGACGAGCAGGAAAAAAGCGGCACGCTCGCGATGCTGAAATATTTCCGCAGCATGCTAAAAATACCGCTCTTTATTCGGGATGATCTTTACGGGGCGATCACATTTTTCTATAAAAACCGCCGCGAATTTAATCCGGATGACCTAAAACTGGCGATGACCCTCGGAGACCAGATCTCGCTGGCGATTGAAAACGCCCGGCTGCATCAGCAGGAACAGGAACGGCGGCGAGAGGCGGAACGCCGCCGGGAAGTGGCTGAACTCTTGCGCGAAATCGTCCGCTTCCTTAACACAAACCGCTCGCTGGACGAGATGCTGCAGTATATCGTCCGCAGCGGGGCGCAGATTATGCGTTCCACCGCCTGTATGATCCGCCGGGTAAACGAAGAGACTGATGAAATTGAAACGGTGGCAGAATTCAACCTTCCCCAAGATTTTGAGATGATCCGGGTCACCCCGTTTTACCGCTCCGCCGTGGACGAAAGGCTGATGGATAAAAACCCCGTCCCGATCGCGGATCTGCAGGGCTATTATTCGCCCTTCCTGGCGCATCCGCGCGATCTCGCTCCGCGCCGGCTGGCCGGTATTCAAGCCACCGTGCGGCATTTCCGCAGCGCCCTGAAAATTCCGCTCTTTGTGAAGGATTCACTCTACGGAGCCCTGACGTTCTTTTATGACGAACCTCAAGTATTCAATGAAGAAAACATCGGCATGGCGATGACGCTGGGCGATCAAATCGCGCTGGTCATCGAGAATGCCCGCCTGTACGAACAGGAACTCGAACGCCGCCAGGAAGCCGAGCGCCGCCAGAAAGTGGCCGAGTCGCTGCGTGATATTCTCGGCGCGTTAAATTCCAGCCTGCCGCAGGCTGACATCCTTGGTTTAATCGTTCAGCAGGCCGGCCAGCTGCTGGGCTCAGATTCCACCGTGCTTTTCCGAATTGACCCCTTTGAATACCGAATTGAAGTCCAGGCTTCCTGCAATCTACCCGAGGAACTGGCAAAGATCTCCGTCCTTTCCGCCCATGATCTGGAACTGGACCGCAACAATTTCAGCCGGGCTTTATTTTCGCGCAAGCCGTATTTCATCGCGGACATTCGAAATTACACTCCGACGGAAAACCTGGCCGACGGAGCCGATCTGTTATCCGATCTGCGCAGCTGGCAGGAAGGCGCGCAACGCCATTACCGCGCGTTTCTCACCGTACCGTTGATTGTCAATGAAGAAATTTATGGAAGCCTGGGATTTTATTTTCATGAATTGCGGTCTTTCAATGAAGAAGATATTCATCTGGCTTCCCTCTACGGTGATCAGGCAGCCCTGGCAATTGAAAATGCGCGTCTGCGATCTCAGGCCGAGCAGTCCGCCGTGCTGGCAGAACGCAGCCGCCTTGCCCGCGAACTGCACGACGCGGTCACCCAGACGCTTTTCTCAGCCAGCCTGATTGCCGAAGTCCTGCCGCGCCTCTGGAACCGCAGCCAGGAAGAAGGGCTGCGCCGCCTGGAAGAACTGCGCCAGTTGACCCGCGGTGCGCTGGCGGAAATGCGCACCCTTTTGCTGGAGCTGCGTCCCTCCGCCCTGCTGGAAGCCAACCTCAACGAATTATTCCGCCACCTCTGCGACGCTTTCGCCGGCCGGGCGAGAATTCCGGTTGAACTCTCCATTGAAGGCGACAGCAATTTACCGGAAGATGTAAAGGTCGCCATCTACCGAATTGCCCAGGAAGCGCTCAATAACGTCTATAAACACGCCGAAGCAACCCGGGTCAAGCTAACCTTCCAGGGGCTGGCCAACCGGGTGGAGATGGTGGTCGAAGATGACGGGCGGGGATTTGACCCCCTGCACATCCCTCCCGAACATCTGGGCGTGGGCATCATGCGCGAACGGGCAGAATCCATCGACGCGATTCTGGCGATCTCCAGCAAGCCCGGCAAGGGCACCCGGATCCGGGTCGTCTGGCGCCGGCCAGCCGGCGCGGCGGCGCGACCGGCGGACGGCGAGTAGCCCCAGATGCTATCCGGTAGTTTTTCCTTCTCCAGCCTGCCCAATCCAACCAGCCACCTGCCAGATCCGTTTGGCCGCAGCCGGGCAGCCGTGTTTCGCGCCGGTCAGCTTTTTCAGGCTTTCTTCCAGCGCGGAAAGGTCTTTCGATTGTGGCAAAGGGTCACCCGCCAGCCCTGGGAGCTGGCGCATCTATCTGCCCAGTCCTTCATTCGCGGCCGATACGGCGGGATTCAGACGATCCCTCTGCGCCAGGTAATGGGCAGCGAAAGCCGTGGGAATGATTTTGACCGCGGGTTCCACCCGATCCACGAGAAAAATTTCGACCGCTGGCGCAATATTGCCATCTGCCAGCTGCTCTACCAGTGCCTGCCGCCGGTTGAATTGATCCAGATGGGCGCGGTATACTATGTGCGAGACGGACACCACCGCATCTCCGTTGCCCGCGCCCTGGGTCAGCGGGCGATCGAAGCGGTTGTTACCTGTTTACAGGGTTGTGAAGCGACATGAGCCCCCCTTTGCCCCCTTCTGCCTGTCCGCGCTGCAGCGCGCCGGCCGCGCCCGGGGCTGCCTTTTGCACCCTTTGCGGCCAGGCGTTGGGTTCCGCCTCCACCCGAATCAGTCCGCTGCTGATTCTGGGCATCCTTTCAGGAATCGGACTGATCAGTCTGTCCGCATTTCTAATCGGGTTTAGCCTGCTAAGGCAGCCGCGTGGCTCCCAGACGCCAGCCGCCACCGCCGAAGGCGCGCTGATACCGACCCCGCTGCCCACCCTTGCGCCAGCCGGGGAAAACGCTCCGCAGCCGTCGGAACCTCCGCCAGTTGAGGCCAGCCCGCTGCCCGCACTGCCTGCCAGCGGACGGATTATTTACACCTGCGAAACACGCCAGAAAGAAAACCAGATTTACGACCAGATCTGTATGATCAACGCGGACGGCAGCGGTGAAACGCGCCTGACCACTGGCGATATATTCTCCAGCTACTATCCTTCCCTTGCTCCAGACGGCAGCGGATTTGTGTTTGTCTCCAACCGGAACGGGGATCATGAAATATATTATCAGGATTTCGCCACCGGCAGCGCCCGCCCGCTCACCAGCACAGGCGGCGATTTTAGCTCGCCAGAAATTTCACCTGACGGCCAGCAGCTGGTGTACGTCAACCGCAACGCCAGCGGGAAATACGCCATCTTTGTCCAGAATTTTCCCGCAGGAGAAGTGGTTGAAATCTATGCGAATAAGGGGATTCGACCCACCTGGACCGCTGACAACCGCATCCTGTTTGTCAACACAGAAAACGGGATCATTTACCGCATGAATGCCGATGGAAGCCAGGTGGAAGTGTTAGCCGAGGTTGCCAGGCTGGGAGGAAGGGCGGAACTTTCTCCCGACGGCCGTATCCTGGCATATTTCGCCGGGCTGCCTGAGGCTCGCCAGATTTATACTCTGGATTTGACCACCGGCGAGAGGCATCAGCTTACGTTTGAGGGCGATAACTACACCCCCACCTTTTCACCAGACGGCGGCTGGCTGGCGTTTACGTCGTACGGCTTTGGTGAAAACCGCCACGGATTGTGCAAGATTTACAAAATGCGTCTGGACGGTTCTGAAAAGCAACAGTTAAGCACCAATCCGCTCTGCGACTGGCTCCCCAACTGGGGTCCGTAAATTCTACTTATTTCCCCGCAGCGGCCAGACCGCGCAGCGACTCTCCCAGCCAGTAAACACCGCCGGCCAGGATCAATAAGCCCGTCAGCGCGGCGATGAATACCGGGATAAGGTACTGGCTGTAAAACAGAGACCAGATGACCGCGGCTGGAGACGGCGCGCTTCCATTTTCTTTCAATCCCAGAAGCAATGCCTGGTAAAGGATATAACCGGCCAGACCCGCCTGCAGCGCGCCTTCCACGCAGGCTAGAATAGACAGCATCATCCATAAGAGAGCGCGCCAGCGGGATATGCGCCCGGGCAAATTCTGTTCCACCTGCCCGAGAAAATCTTCCGCCTTGCTCCAGGAAAGCCCGGTTTGCTCACAAATTTCCAGAATCAGGTCGTCTCGATTTGCCCCGCGGCCCAGGCGGTCAGCAAGCTGTTTTTGAAATTCTGATTTCCGGGTTGATTGTCCCACAGGTGTATTTTACCCGCGAACCGCCAAGGCGCTAATCCTTGCTGAATTTCATGCCCGGCGACCCAAGACGAGCTTTATCCAGCGAAACAAAAAACCGGGCAAATCTGGAAGGAATCGCTCTCCCAGTTTTGTCCGGTTCTCTTACACTCCTCACAGCGCTGGTCGGCGCTTTAAGGATCAGGATGAATGAATTTTTTCAACCGGAATTTGAATTTCCGTAACATAACTGGGGTCATCCTGCCGGGTTATCTTTCCCGTGCCGGTGTAAAGATAGACCTCGCGGTCCGGCCCGCAGACGCGATACCCGTTGCGTTCAATCCAGGCAAGAATCTGCGCGTATGCCGCGGGGAGTTCGTTAAATGCGCCGTGGTGAACCGCACAGGCCATATTTTCCAATTGCGGTAATTCATAGCAGTTCACCTTTCGGTTGGTGGGTACATCCACCCCGACGGGTTCGCAGGCTTCCGCGTCTACATTCTGTTCGGTATATTCAGTATTGTGGTAGAGGGTAAAACAGGGGCCAACCGGTTTTACCCCGTGAAGATGCAGATGACCTTCCAAAGTTTGCCAGAGAACCTCCTGCCTGGCGTAAGTTGGGATGATCCCCCTGACGCTGGCGACCTTCACCGCCGGCGCTTTCTTGATGACGACTTCCATTTCAGACATTTTTCCCTCCAGTTCAATTTGAGCCAACCGGGCTTCGACCAGCGCCAGCCGTTCCTGTTCACGAGTCATCAGGCGCGCGATCTCAGCCTTTCGTTTATCCAGCATCTCCCGCAGCTGCTCCGGGGAAACATCACCGGAAAGCATCACCCCGATCTGCTTCAAGGAGAGCCCCAGCTCTTTTAACGCCAGAATGCGGTTCAGGCGGGTTAACTGCGCGGAGGCGTAGTATCGATATCCGGTGAACGGGTCTACCGCAACCGGTTTGAGCAGACCCATTTCGTCATAATGACGCAAGGTTTTCACCGTAACTCTGCCGTACTTTGAGAAATCTCCAATTTTGATCATGATGCTGCTCCTGGTGAGGCAGACCATAGCATACACCCTCCCGCAGGAGGAGAGTCAAGGGGAAAAGAAGAGAGAATTTCGCCGCCGGGAAAAGTCAAAATGTTCCGCAGAACCTGCGGATCAGGGCAGCGCTCAGGGCTTGAAGTGGTCCGGCAGGCTGCGAATTTTTGGCGCGGGGATAGACTGATGCGCCTGCTCGGTCAGACTGACCGGTTGATCGGCGGACGAAACGGCCGCGCAGCCGTTCAGGAAAACCAGCAGGGAAAATATAACCAGAAACATCGCCAGCAAAGACCTCTTGTGCATGCGGGTATTATATCCTATCCATTCCCGGCGCTGCTTGCATGTAATTTTCACCCCCTCTATACTTATACTGAGACTGTCCAGGAGATCCGCATGAGCGCAACCACCCGCAAGACCCTCTGGGTTGACCTGACTCTTCATACCATTCGCGAAGAAATCCTGCCGCCCGAAGTGGTTGAACGCTTTCTGGGCGGCCTGGGACTGGCGGCATACTATTTGTACCAACGCATTCCGGCTGGAGCGGACCCGCTGGGAGCGGAAAACATCCTGGCCTTTGTTCCCGGCCTGCTGACCGCAAGCGGCAGTTTGATGACCGGCCGCTGGATGGCAGCCGCCAAAAGCCCATTAACCGGCACCTGGGGAGACGCGAACTGCGGCGGCACTTTCGCGCCGGCGATCAAACGTTGCGGCTACGAGGGTATTTTCTTCACCGGGATCAGCCCGGAACCAGTTTATCTTCTGGTGGACCGCAACCGGGTGGAGCTGTGCAGCGCGCAGGCGTTGTGGGGCCTGGATTCGCGCGAAACCGAAGAAACCATTCAGCAGCTTTTTCCCGGACGCACCCCCGCGGTCGCCTGCATTGGCCCGGCGGGCGAAAAATGTTCGTTAATCTCCGGGATCGTTAACGACGGCGGACGGATGGCGGCTCGCAGCGGTCTGGGCGCGGTGATGGGTTCCAAGCGGTTGAAGGCCGTCGTGCTGCGCGGAACAACGCCTGTAATCACTGCCCATCCCGATGAGATGCGCCGATTAAGCACCCGCTTCCTGCGAACCTTGCGTTTTCAACCACCGTTCTTGAACGGCGGCGCCGCCCGGCTGCTTGGAACGGTCATGCGCAGCCTTCCGCTGCAAATGCGCCAGGACGGCATACTCTACAAGTTTTTCCTGCAGAAATACGGCACCTGCGGACTCAACCAGTTCTCATTAGAGACTGGCGACGCCCCGCTGATTAACTGGCGCGGAACCAACCAGGATCTCCCGCCGCGCCGGTCAGAGTCCATCAACCCTGATCGGATTCGCGAGCGTGAATTTCAGAAATACCACTGTTTTTCCTGTCCGGTTGGCTGTGGAGGGCGAACCTACTTTGACAACCAACGCAAGGAAACCCACAAGCCGGAATACGAAACGATCCTGGCTTTCGCCGGCCTCTCCCTGGTAACCGACCTGGAAACCATCTTCACAGCCAATGAAATGCTCAACCGCGCCGGGATGGACAGTATTTCCGCCGGGGGAACGATCGCATTCGCGATTGAATGCTTTGAAAACGGCCTGATCACCCTGCAAGACACCGGCGGGCTGGAACTGGGCTGTGGTAATTCAACGGCGGTGCTCGGCCTCCTGCAAAAAATGATCCAGCGTGAAGGAATCGGGGATTTGCTGGCTGACGGCGTTCGCGCCGCTGCTGCCCGCCTGGGGCAGCGGGCTGATTGTTTCGCGGTGCATGCCGGCGGACAGGAACTGGCCATGCACGACGGGCGCAATGATCCCGGTTTCGCCCTGCACGCGGCGCTTGAACCCGCTCCAGGCCGCCATACCATTGGATCTTATCTTTATTACGAGATGTTCCAGCTCTGGCGGAAAATCCCCTCCTTACCGAAAGTCAGCCGGATCTTCTACCCCAAAAAGGACAAATACCGCAATGAAGAAGAAAAAGCGGTCTGGGCAGCCGCCTGCAGCCAGTACACCGCTTTGCTCAACGCCGCCGGAGCCTGTTTGTTCGCCGCTTTTACCGGCGCGCATCGGTTCCCGATCTTCGACTGGTTAAACGCTGCCCTGGGCTGGCAGCGCAGCCCGCAAGAATATCTGGCGATAGGCCGAAATATCCAGACCCTGCGGCAGGCATTTAATGCCCGCCAGGGGGCGCCGCTGAAACACCCGATCAACCCCCGCGCGCTGGGGCAGCCCCCGCAGTTTACCGGCGCGAACCGGGGTGCCAGCGTCCCGCTGGAAAAACTCGCCCCCCTTTACTGGCAGCAGTTGGGCTGGGACCCCCAGACCGGTCAACCCACCCCGGAGGCGATGGCTGCCCTTGGGCTGCCTGAGGTTTAAGAGCATTATTGGGATCAAAGGACTTAATATGAGCAGTGCTTCCACCACCAGCAAGCGTTCTACCGGCGGCTGCGCCACAGTGTTTCTGATCGGTTTCCTGGTTGTCTGGATGATCAGCAGCGTTGCCATCGTTGTCGGCAGCATCCGCACTTATCTTCAAATGCGCGAAGAATACCGGCTGCTGGCGAGCAACAACCGCAGCACGTCAGCCGAGATTATCAATGTGTGGGAAGACAGTGACGGCGAAAACATCACTTACTATATTTCTTACCGTTACGAGGCTCCCAAGAACGGCGCTGAAATCGCGTTTGTCGGACAGGAAAAATTAACGAAAAAAGAATACCAGCGTTATCTGCGTGAAGACGCGGTGCTCGTTCGTTACTACCCTCCTGACCCACAGATTCACCGCCTGGAGGAATTTTTCCGGCCGCCGTCGCTACTCTGGCCGATTCTATCGTTTCTTTTCCCGGTTTTTGGCGTCGGGATTATCGCGGTTCTTTTTGCCACTGTCCGCGCTTCCAGACAATCCGCTCGATCCACCCCGCCCGACCTGAATGTTGAACCCCTGGTGGATCTGACCTCGAGCGATCTGTTCTACCAGGCAACCAGAAACGGATTTTCCTGTCCGGTCTGCCACCGGCCGTTCAGCGAAGGGCTGCTTTCCTGCCCTCACCGCGCCAGCAACACCTGTCCGTACATCGAAGACGCCCTCTCCATCCAACCGATGCGGAATTTTGGGCTGGGTGCCGCCATTTTTGGCGCGCTGCTCATCGCATCTGCCCTTACTCTTTTCACCCCGGCTTTGCAGTGCCTCGTTCCGCTCGGAATTGTGCTTTTCCTGTTTGGGCTGGTTTTGTCGCTGGCTTATTCCGCCGGGCTGGCCGACCCGCGCACCGGACAGCGCTGGTTAATCTACCGGATATTCCGCTGGACACTTTACGAGAGCGCCAGCGGGCCGGCGGCTGCCATTCCGCCGGTGCGCGCGGCTGGCGGGCTGCGCAGATTGCCGCCCTCTCTGGCGGTTCTGGCTGAATCGGAGCACAGCGCCGCGATTCTGCACCGCTGCCTGATGCTGCTGGCCGCTGAGGGACAACTTGAAATTTTGTTCGCGCCGCAGCGCTCCAGCACCATTTTTTCTGGCGAGAAGATCGGCATCCAGTTCTATCTACGCCTGCCGGATCCCCCTTCCATTACACCTCAGATTGACGGCGCGCTCGAACGTCAGGTGCTCGAATTTGTCCGCGGGGAGTCAAAGAAAACTGAAGTGTTTGTGCGCGGAAAACAAATCAGCCGGATGCGGGACAACCCGTATTTGTTCAGTCTCAAAGACCTGACCGCGCTCCTCTTCGGGGCGGCCAGCTCCCGACCTGAAGGCGCACTGGTAAACGGTCTGGTGGGCCGGGACGCCGCTCAACGCGGCCTGGGGCAAATGCAAGGTGCTGTATTTAAAACCTTCACCCCGGATGAAGCGGGCATGCGGTCAGCGAAATTGCAAAATGAAGAAGACCGCCGTGTGATCGAGGCGTACCGCCTGGAGAACCCGGATATCGCCGCCGCGTTCGAGGCGGCCTGCGTCCAGGCGGTTAAAGCCATGGAATCTTCAGATTAGAGCAATATCTTGATAAAATGGTCTTCCTGCCAGCTCTCGGGAGAAGGCAGGAAGACCGTTCTTCAGAGTCAGAACATACCATCGAATTTTTATCGGCTAAGGCTGCCAGGTGCTCGCGGAATCGATCAACTGGATCATCAGGAAGATTGGACGCAAACCAGGCAGCGTTCCGTGATCCTTAACCTTAGCCTGGAGAAGAATCTGATGAATCCACAAACCGTGCGCCGTTCATTGCACAATTTGCTGACCCTGCCGATGGTTCTGTTTCTGCTGGTGCCACTGGCAGCGCTGCTGGCGCGCGCAAATCCTGAGTCAATTCTCACCAACCTGGCCGAGCCGCAGGTGTACAGCGCCGTCCGCCTCAGCCTGATCACTTCCTTGATTTCAACGGCGTTGATCATCCCGCTGGGCCTTCCGCTGGCCTATCACCTGGCCCGGCCGTCATCGCCCGGGCGCCGCTTTCTGGACGCGCTGGTGGAATTGCCGACAATTTTACCTCCAGCGGTGGCTGGTATCGCCCTGCTGATGGCGTTCGGGCGGCGCGGCCTGCTGGGACCCTGGCTGTCCTGGCTGGGAATCGAGCTGCCCTTCACCACCGCCGCGGTCGTCATCGCGCAAATCTTTATCGCCGCGCCGCTGTTCATCAAGCCAGCCGCGCTCGGCTTTGCCAGCGTGGAAGGCGACCTGAAACACGCGGCCGCTCTGGACGGCGCAAACCGCTGGCAAACTTTTCGTTTTATCATCCTGCCCCTGGCCTGGCCCGCGCTGGTCAGCGGAATTATTTCCGCCTGGGCCAGAGCCCTTGGAGAGTTCGGCGCGACCATTATTTTTGCCGGCAATTTGCCCGGTAAAACCCAGACCATGCCGCTGGCAATCTATATCGGATTTGAAATTAATCTGGATACCGCCCTCGCGCTATCGGTCATTTTGGTCGCGATTTCCTTTGCTACCCTGTTCACGGTCAAAAGCTTTCTGAACATGGAGAAAAATCTGTGGAAAAACCTGCTCATCGAAGCCTGACCGCATTCCTCTTCGGAATTCCCATCTCGTTCTTAGGCGGATTGATCGGCCTTGGCGGAGCTGAATTCCGCCTGCCTGTGCTGGGGGGAATTTTCAAGATCGAAATAAAACAAGCCATCCCTCTCAACCTGCTGATCAGTTTTTTTACACTGATTACTGCAGTGATGATTCGGTTGATTAAGCAAACGCCGTTTCCGTCCGCCGATCAGATTCCAGCGGTGATTGGCCTGATCACCGGGGCAGTAACCGCGGCTTTCTGGGGGCCAAAGATTCTCAAGCACGCCCCTGCCAGCAGACTGCGCCAGGCGGTCCTGGTTTTGCTGGTTTCTGCCGGGATCTTGATGTTGGCGCATGGTTTCCTGAAAGAACCCGAAACCGGATTGGTGCATCTGGAGGGACTGTCTTTATTCCTGTCAGCCTTGCCCTTCGGGCTGTTAATCGGTCTATTCAGTTCCCTTCTGGGTGTGGCCGGAGGAGAGCTGCTCATCCCGACCCTGGTGTTTATTTTCGGTCTGCCCATCAAGCAGGCTGGAGCAGGCACAATGCTGGTCTCCATCCCAACAGTCCTTGTGGCTTTACTGCGTTACTGGAGGCTCGGGGCTTTTTTTAACCGGGAGAATATCCGCCAGTCTGCCCTGCCAATGGCATTTGGATCCATCCTTGGGGCAATTCTGGGCGCTTTGCTGGTCAATATCACTCCTGCCGCCAGCCTCTACCTCGCGCTGGGCTGCATCCTCATTTACTCCTCAGTAAAAGTATTCGGGGAAAAATGAAGCGGAGAACCATCCTTCAGCGCGGTATTGCTTTCGGATTACTCTTCCTAATACCGTTGATCATTCTCGCCTGCCAGAATGCCGGGCAGGCTGCCCCGGCCAGCGGCCCCACCCTGACGATATTCGCAGCAGCTTCATTGACCGAGCCGTTTAATGAGCTCAAGGAAATTTTCTTGCGCTCCCACCCCAATGTTGAGGTGATCTTTAATTTCGCTGCTTCCTCCGATCTGGCCAACCAGCTGATTCACGGCGCGCCGGGAAATCTCTTTGTTTCAGCAGCAGAAAAACCCATGCGGCTGGCAGTAGAATCGGGGCGCGTAAATGCCAGCGATATCCAACCTTTGGCGAGTACTGATCTGGTGATCATCACCCCGGTGGAGAATCCAGGGAATGTTCAGCAGCTTCAGGACCTGATCAGACCCGGGTTAAAGCTCACCCTGGCGGCTTCGGAGACCCCGATTGGGGCTTACACAATAGAACTGTTTCAAAAAGCGGGAGCAGCTTTTGACCAACCCGATTTCCCATTTCGCATTCTGCCGAATGTAATATCGTATGAGAAATCCGCCAGGGCAGTTCTAAATAAAGTTCTGCTGGGGGAAAGCGATGCCGGCATCGTTTACCGGACAGATACCCGCGGCAGCAGCCAGGGCAAAATCAACCTGATCGAAATTCCGCAGGAAATTAATGTGGTTTGCCCGTTTTTAATCGCTCCGGTTAATGACAGTCCAAACGCCGAGCTGGCGCAGGCGTTTCTAAACCTGGCAACCGGTGAAGAAGGCCGGAAGATCCTGTCAAAATACGGTTTCAAAATCCCCTGATTCGCCAGCAGGATGTTGCCCGCCATTCGCTATAATAGAATTATCCGGTTTCAAAACAGGAGGCCTTATGCCAACCCCCTTATCCCAGGGTAAAAGCCCCAATGATTTGCTCGCCATCCAGACCGATACGCTGCAGGAAATCTTATCCCATCAGCAGAAGCAGGCTGCCGATGACCAGGCGATGATCCAACGCTTAACCCAGGTGATCCAATTTCAGACCGTACAAATCGCTCACCTTGAGACCATCGCCCGGGCTGCCAAACTGTATTTCTGGATCACCATCATCAGCATTGTGCTCAGCGTGATCGGGATCGGGCTTTCGATCCTTTTTCCGCTGGCGATGATGGGAACCCTTCGGTAAATAACCGCCTGGCAATGAAATCTCCAGCTCGTTTTAAACTGGAAATCTACATACCCGAAGCATATGTGCCTGCCTTGCTGGACGCGCTGGCGGAAGTCGGGGCAGGCGCGGTAGGCCGCTACGAGCGCTGCGCGAGTCTCACCGCGGTCACTGGAACCTGGCGGCCGCTGCCCGGCGCCAATCCATTTGACGGCGAAATCGGTAAAATACAGCAGGCGGTAGAGATCAAAGTGGAAACTTCCTGCCTGGCAGCGCGACTAAAGCCGTCTCTGGCCACGATTCGCCGGGTGCATCCTTATGAAGAACCCGTCGTGAACATACTGCCGCTCTGGGAGCCAGAGGAATAAATTTTCTCTTCCCAGAGGCCGCCTTTTGCCCTGGTTTTTGCAATTTTTCACCATCCGCGCTCTCGCCCGGGGGCCGGACTGGAAAACCTATCAAGCAGGCGGCAGCGGGATGCACGCAGCCGACGGCTGCTTCGTTGGTTAAGATCCTTCTTGTGAGCATTTTAGATCTGACCGGAACCGCGAGCTGGAATCTGCAAAGCATCGAGGCGGTATTCGACCCGCCCCAAGCAGGTGCGCGTCCGGCAAATTAAAATCGTAAACCCCCATCAGTGGGGGTTTACGATGAAACAGACCGGTGGATTTAAAGCCCTTTGAGCAGATTGCCCAGCGCCAGCAGGACGTAACCAGCTACAACCAGCCAGAAGGCCAGCCCGCTGATTACCGGGATGCTCACCAGAGTACCCAGGACGCCCAACCCCGCCAGGACCAGCGAAATAATGAAAGTAACGTTTTTGGGTTTTTGCAGTTTCATGATTCCTCTCCTTAATTGTCGAATATCTATCATTATACAGAAGAATTCCGGTTAAGTTCCTTAAAAACGACCCCGGTTTATCCAATCGCGCCTTCACGAAAAGCGGTAAAAGCGGTCAAGATCGTATTGCGAAAGGTGTCCAGCTCGGCTTCCAGCTGCTCCAGGGGGACGGACTGGGCATTGAAACAAAATGTGAAGTAATACCGCTCTCCGGCGCTGAGCACGCAGCCGGCCTGCGCGGCCGAATAAAAAGGCGGCAGATCGAGCTGGCTGCCCTTGCGGTAACAGACCCAACCTGGCGGCCAGATGATCTTTTGAGCGGCGTCTTCCAGCTTCATGATGCGCTGAAAGGCCTCGAGCGTTGATTTTTTCTGGAACCACTCTCCTTCCAGAATGAAACGATAAAAGGTGTTTAGCTCGCCAGGTGTTGAACGAATACCTCGAAAGACATCCCCTACGCGATCCAGAATGGGCGCCAGTCCGCTGGTACGGTCAGCCAGAGACTCATCTTCGCCTAAATCGGTTTCAACCCCGTAGAGATGGGCAATCAACCATCTCAGACTGAAAGGCAGCCGGGTCTGCCGCAATCCGGCGGCGTTCAGCAGCCTCTGTACGGCGGATTGACCGGCCGCGCGCAGCAAAACTTCAGTCGCGGTGTTATCGTTATCCTCGATCATCGCCGCGCAAAGCGTTTCCACCGGCAGGGTGCTGCCGTCCGGCAGACCATCGGTCATACGGCTGGTCGCGATGCGGTCCCGCCGGCGAATTTCAAGAGCGTCCTGCCAGCCCAAATGACCGTCTTCTACCAGTTTCAAGACCGCTGCCAGCAAAATGGGTTTGGCGGCGCTGGAAATATTGAATATCTGGTTGGCTGCGGCCTGAATGGTCCATCCGCCGTCCGGCCGGCAGTAAATCACCTGATAACCAAAGCGTGACGGCGATTTTCGCCAGAGATCGCTGATGATGCGCTTCAGGCGGGCAGGATCCATGTCGCTACGGGTTCTCCAGCAGGCGCTGATTGGGGAGCACGGTGATTGTCCCCGCCTCTGCCGTCTGGCCGGCCGTCACGTTGATGCGCAGTTCCTGCCCGATGTACTGGTAAGCGACAATAAAAGCAGTTTCGCCGGCCGGGACCCCGCTGATCAGGAAACGTCCGTCCGCCCCGCTTAACACGATCGCGTCACTTCCAGAGAGAAATACCTCCGCTCCAGCAAGCGGCTGTCCTTCCGGGCTGACGACTGTGCCCGCGATGCTGCCCTGACCGGCTGAACGAGCCGCCGCCGCGTGCTGCAGCAGGTAAGCCGCAAAGAGCAGAACCAGGACAACACCCAGTCCGATCAGAACTTTTCGGAAATTTCGTTTTCCAGCTTCGGGATCCGGCAAATTTTGCGGAATCCCTTCCTTAAACATATCCAGTGAAGGGGAATCTTCGGTGCCCATTTCACCCTACCTTTTACAACCAGTGTCTTCCACTGACAGGTCGTTGATTGTCGCTTTTGACCCCTGGTTTACCGCCAGGCCCAGACTGCCGCTCTTAAAAGTATCGTCCCTGGCTTCCAGCACCTTCACTCCGTTGATGTAAGCCGTGAATGTGTCTCCACTGACATCCAGACGGATCTGGCCCGGATTGCTCAGATCAAACCCTTTTGGAACCGGGGCGTAAGCCAGGTTCCCGGTCTGATTGCTGCCGATCTGGTTGCCGTTTTGCCATTCGCGAAAATACAGATAAGCCGGCTGGCCCGTTTTCACCTGTTCAATCTCAAACATATAACCGTTCAATTTTGAAGGGTTGCTGGCTCGGAAGATGATGCCGAATCCGTTGTAAACAGCCGCGTTGGGATTCTTATTGGTGGTGTTTACCACCTGGCCCATGTCCAGGGTCACAGAAAAGTCATCCCCCAGCTTCTTGTTCAGCAGAATCGCGGTCGCGCCGGCCTTCTTCTGGTCGGTATTGCCAACCAATTGCCCCTCCGGAGTCGTCGCCCAGCTGTTTTTCCAGATCCCGCCGCTGACGGGAACCCAGTCTTTTCCCAGGTTCCAGTTACCGCCGGGTTGATAGACCACCGCCTGTTCACCGCTTAACGCGCAGATCAAGTCTGAATACACCTGCCGAATGTCTACCCCCAGTAGTGTCAGGATCAGAATGACTGCCAGCACGGCCAGGGTGATTAACAGGCCATACTCGAGTAAACCCTGCCCTGTCTGCTTTTTTCTCATCGTTCCTCCTTTGCTACCAAGCATACGATAGCATAAGTTGAGTTCGTCCGCAATTCACCTGACCTTCCAAATTTGTCAGGAAGAAAGAGCCAGGCCTGTGCAGACCGGCCCCGGGGGCGGGCTTTACCGTTATAATCACAGCATGCACTTTGAACTTCATCATCAATTACCGGGCGGGATACAAGCGGAATGGAATTCCCTGCTGGAACGGTCTGCCGCCCACGTTCCTTTTTTACGGTATGAATATCAAAACGCCTGGTGGGAGACGCGCGGCGGCGGAGAATGGCCGCAGGCTGAATTGACGCTGGTCACCGCCCGGCAGGACGGTCGTCTGATCGGGATCGCCCCGCTGTTTACCGCCCAACACGAGGGCGAGCAGCGGCTGCTGCTGGTCGGCTCGATCGAAGTATCTGATTACCTCGATCTGATCGCTGCGCCGGAAGATCTGCCGGTTTTTACCACAGGCTTGCTCTCGTTTCTGCGCGCCAGTCTGCCAGCCTGGCAGCGCCTGGCGCTTTACAACCTGCTGGAAGATTCGCCCAGCCTTCCGGCGCTTCAAGATGCGGCTCAAACAACCGGCATGACCTTTCAGGTGGACCGTCTGCAGCACTCGCCGTATATCCCGCTGCCCGGCGACTGGGAAACTTACCTGTCCGGGATTGATAAGAAACAGCGCCACGAAATCCGCCGAAAAATGCGCCGGGCAGCAGAGATGGAAACACCGGCGGTCTGGTACCTGGTCAACGACCCGCGCCGACTGGATGAGGAAATCGAAGATTTTCTCCAATTAATGGCGCAGGACCCGCAAAAAGCTGCGTTTCTCAGCCCGGCGATGCGCGCGCACATGCACCGGGCGGCGCGCTGCGCCTTTGAAGCTGGCTGTCTGCATCTGGCGTTTCTAACCGTCGGGGGAGAAAAAGCCGCCGGCTACTTTTCATTTGATTATTTGAACCGCCTGTGGATCTATAATTCCGGCCTCGACCGCCGCTTTATGGAGTATTCTCCCGGATGGGTGCTGCTCGGACATCTTTTACAATGGGCGAACGAGAACGGCCGCAGCGAATTTGACTTCATGCGCGGGGATGAAGAATACAAATACCGCTTTGGCGCGGTCGATCGGTTTGTCGTGCGCGCGCTTATCGGTTGATCTGACCTGGAAAGCGCGAAAAAGGCGCGCCGCAGGGCGCGCCTTCGCTTTTTGTTGATTATCCGCTTAATCCGCCTGAGACCAAAGACTGATCAACCGCCCATAGAACTGGATCATATCCAGATAGGCATCCACATCCAGGCGTTCATTGATCCCGTGCACACCTTCCAGCTGTTCCGCGCTGACCGCCATCGGAGAAAAGCGGTAAACCTGTGCGCTCAAGGTGGTGTAATAACGCGCATCGGTCATACCCTGCACCAGGTAAGGAGCTACCACCGTCCCGGGGAAGACTTCGCGGATGGACCGCGCCAGCCTGTAAAAGGCCGGGTGGTTGTCCGGTGAAACCGGCGAAGGCTCGGTCGCCAGGTCCATTGCTTCGATCTGGATGCCGGGGTCATTGACCGCGCGGCGGACATGCTCGCACACGCTGGCGATGGTGTCGCCGGGCAGAATGCGGAAATTGACCACCGCCTCCGCGGAGGTCGGCAGGATGTTATCCTTGATCCCGGCTTTGAGCATGGTCGGGGCAGTCGTGGTGCGCATGGTGGCCGCGCCGGCAGGCGTTTGAGCCAGCCGCTTTTTTGCCAGCCCGCCAAACAGCCACAAATTGGCAAAGGCCATTTGCAGCGGGAAAGAGGCTGCCGGACCGAGCGAGCGGAACATCTCGCGCACGCCGTTTAACCGCGCCGGGAAGGGCGTCTCGACCAGCAGCGCCAGCGCCCGCGCCAGACCGTAGACCGCCATGCGCGCCGGCGGCGCAGAGGAATGGCCCCCCGGTCCTTCCGCGCGCAGCTTCAAAGAAAGATAGCCTTTCTCAGCCGTGCCGACCAAAGCCACCGGCCCGGCAACACCAGGTATGGTGCCTTCGACAATCGCGCCGCCTTCATCCAGCACCGCTTCCAGCCGCACACCGCGTTCGTCCAGCCGGCGGGCAATCTCGCGCGCCCCCATCAGGCCGGAAATTTCTTCATCCTGTCCAAACCCCAGATAGACGGTTCTCTCTGGCGTAAAACCCTGCCGCAGCAGGGCTTCAACCGCTTCCAGCACCGCGACCACACTGCCCTTGTCATCCAGCACACCGCGGCCGTAGATCACCCCGTCCTCGACCGCGCCGGAAAAAGGCGGGAGAATCCATTGATCCAGAGTCTCCGGATCAACTGGAACAACATCCAGATGGCCGGTGAGCAGTATTCCCGGCAAATCACCGCGTTTGCCCGGCCAGGTATACAGCAGCGAACCACCGATTACCTCGCGCTGCAAAGTGCCGTGCAGCAATGGATAGTCGCGCTCAAACACGCGGTGCAGCTCAATCAGCCGGTCAAAGTTTATCTTTTCCAGTTCCGCGTAAGAGACCGTTTCGACCTTTACCGCGCGGGTCAGATGGGCAAGCGCCTGCGCCGCGTCAATTTCCAGGCGTTCTTCAAGCGCTTCGACCTCCGGCAGCGGGCGGGCAAAGCGCACCGTGCGCAGCAGCACAAAAGCCGCCAGAAAAAGCAGCAAGACAACCAGGAATACCAGGATGGTTAACAGCATCGCACTCCTCCAGTGGAGATTTACAGATAAGGCTATTATAGTCCAGCCATTCCTGGCTGCAGGTCAGGTATAATCGATTCAATTCTCCTTAAGGAGCAGCCGTAATGATCAGCGCATCCTATCATTTTCCAAAAGGATTTTTGTGGGGCGCCGCCACCGCCGGGCATCAGGTGGAAGGCCAGAGTAAGGATTCCTGGAGCGCCTGGGAGGATGCCCCGGGGCGGATCCTCAACGGTCAAAAGGCCGGCCTGGCCTGCGACTGGTGGGGAGGGCGCTGGCAGGAGGATTTTGACCGCGCCGCTCAGACCGGGCAGAACGCGCACCGCCTCTCGATTGAGTGGAGCCGGATTGAACCGGAACCCGGGCGTTGGGACAACGAAGCCCTTGACCGCTACCGCGAAATGATCGCCGGCGCGTTGAAGCGCGGTCTGACTCCCATGGTTACCCTGCATCACTTTGCCAACCCGCTCTGGATGGAAGAGAGCGGCAGCTGGGAACGCGAGGACAGCCCGGAATTGTTTGAACGCTACGTCTGCAGGGTGGTTGAAGCGCTAAAAGAGGATGTCAACCTGTGGATCACGATTAACGAACCGAATGTTTATATGCTGTGCGCCTACCTGGAAGGCGTTTTTCCGCCCGGGAAGCGCGACCTGACTGCTGCGATTAATGTCTATGCGAATTTAGCCCGCGCCCACGCCCGCGCGTACCACGCCATTCATCGGATCCAACCCCAGGCGCGCGTCAGCATCGCCAACCACTTCCGCGCCGTCCGCCCCGAAACCGCTTCACCCCTTGATTCCCTGGCAGCAAATCTGATGCAGCGCGCGTTCAACGATTCTTTCCCCGGCGCGCTGCGCAGCGGCGTGCTTGATCTCGGCTTCAAGCGCATTTCCATCCCGGAGGCCGCCAACACCCAGGATTTTATCGGCCTGAATTATTACACCCTTGACCAGGTGCGCTTTAACCTGCTTAAAAGCCGCGATTTCTTCCAGACCCGCCGCTTCCCGCCCTCGGCGGAAGTGTCTGACACCGGTTTTATCGCCAATGTCCCCGAGGGTTTGTGGCTGGCGCTCAAATGGGCGAACCGCTACCAGAAACCGATCATTATCAGCGAAAACGGGGTTGAAGATGCGGATGACGACCTGCGCCCGCGTTATCTGATCCAGCACATTCATCAAATCTGGCGCGGGGTCAATTTTTCCTGGCCGATTAAGGGCTACTTCCACTGGTCGCTGGTGGATAACTTCGAGTGGGAACGCGGCTGGAGCCAGCGCTTCGGCCTGTGGGGCCTGGATGTCGAGACCCAGGCGCGCGTCCGCCGCCGCAGCGTGGATGTCTACGAGGCGGTCTGCCGCGAGAACAGCATCACCAGCGAAATGGTCGAGCAATTCGCCCCGGAGATTTTTAAGAAGGTCTTCCCGGCGTAGGCGTCCCGCGCCAGCGGGAGATTCCGCGAAGGTATTCTACGGATTTCATTGTGCCCGCAGGGTGCCTGTGCCCGCAGATCACGGCGCATAAATAGGCTTTTTTTCTTTACCAAAGTCTGCGAGTCCGCCTGTACCCATAAAGTACGAGAGCCCGTAGGGTAAAAAAGCTAATGAAGAGAGCTAGAAGGGAGCTCCGCGGCCAAAACCGCCCCACCCGTGCTCTCACAATTGCCCCATTTATGCCTCGCTTCGCTTGCCAGAAATGGGAGATGAAAAACATTCTCCCAACATTTCAAACCGCAATTTTTCAATCGACGTGCTCAACCCAACCTCTGCCGCCGCCATCTGGAAACCCAAGAATCCAACCACTAACCCCATCCTGGACCAAATCTTGCTCCCTTCGTCATCACCTTAATTTCCACTATAATCAATTCAACCCTTTAGCGGAGAAAATCAAATGGAAAGTCTAGGCATCATCCTCGCTGCCCAGGTGATCGGAGCGATCATTATGTCGGTTGGCGGCATCCTGTTCCTTGTCCGCGCCTTCAAGGTCTCGGTCGTTTGGGGACTGGTTTGCCTGCTGGTACCTTTTGGCAGCGTCATTTTCCTCTTTAAGTACTTTGACGAAGCCGCCACCCCCTTTGTGATTCAGCTATTCGGGCTGGCGGTCGCGCTGGTGCCTTTCTTCCTGCTGGCGCCGGCCGGCAGCGCTCTGGTTCCCGCCTTTTAAGCCCTCGCTGGGCTGGTTTTCCGCCCGTTGCAGGCAACAGGGCGCGTGCCTTCACCGGTACGCGCCCTGATATTTACACCCACAGGAAAGCTAAGGCTGGTTTTTGGGCTGGGTCATCAGCGGCAGATACAGCACCGTCGCGCCATTGGCTTCCAGGTACATCTGCAGCTCGCGATTATACTCCTGCGGATTGGCTTCGTAAGGCCGATCGTCCACCGCGATGATCAGTCTGGCGGTCTGTTTGCCGCCTGAGCCGTCAGAATAATACCCGACAATGATCTCACACTCATAAGGTTCCGATTCGCTGAGCGGAGCAATCTCGACATCGCCAGTTGGGCAGGTTGTGCTGGTAATTTGGAAACGCGAATCACCAGATAGATATATCTCACGGATCTTGATCGCCGCCTGAACGGTAACCTTAAACTTTTTTATGCGAGATTCATTATACGGCACGTAACCCAGCATCATCGAGGTTGGGGAAACATCCGGATTGTTTGGCGGATTGGCTTGATCGCGGAAGAAGACCTGCACGTCTTGATGAAACGAACCATCTTGATCAAGCGTGGATGAAGATGACCAAAGGACATACTGACCTGTCCATGAAAGCGCTGATTCCTGCTGAAATTTATAATCCACACCCTGGCGTCCATCGGCGGTCAGCGATACCCGCCAGGTCAGCGAAATGCTCGGTTTGCGAATGTAGATATCATTCCCGTTTGAAGAATATTCATCATTATTATCATCGGCCGCCAGTCGTCCGGGGGTATCAAAAGAAATCAGTTCACCATCCCCTGAAATTGCCGGACGATAGGAACTGCGGCTATTTTGCTCTCCGGCTGATGAAATGGATACCCGCGTTATGTTTCCAGTATTCAGGTCAAACAGAAAGATATCCTGCGCGTTGTTGGTATCTTCACCCGGTGCAATTAAATCACTGGCTTTGGATTGAAAAGCAATTCGTTTCCCATCTGCGCTGATCGAAGCAAAAGATGAAGAATCGTTGGCAGCGCGGCCTGGGTTACCGTAAGAGTGGGAGATTAGCCGAAAATAATCCGTGCGGTCCGGATCAAAATCAATCATTCCCAAATTATTTTCACCGTCGATGACCGTCATGCCGACCAAACGTCCATCCCCGTCAGGGTCGCGGTCAAGCAAAAAGATATTGCTTTTTCCAGGCGTGTAATCGCCCGGTCCCATCCCGGGGATCAGGTTGGTGGCGGTGGAGGTAAAGACGACATAACGCCCGGCAACTGGCCAGCCGTTCTCGGTCAGGTTAAAATCCCCCTTCAAAACCCCGCCGTCTACAAAGCGTCTTCCGCCGCTGCTTACCGCCGGGCCCGAGGAATCTCCGTTGGCTTCGCAGGAATAATGCGGCGCGGCCCCGCAGTCATAGCCTTTCGTCAGCAGCGCCGGCTGCGAAGGAGGAAAACCCGCTTGAGCGATCGCAAGATTGTTTGACGCGGAGGTATAAAACAATTGGATCGCATATAATTGCTGGTAGGTTCCAGATAAGGATGCGGCACTACCGCTCTCAAAATTGGTCGCCCGGCTTTGAAAGATAACACCGGGACCGATCCCAGCCCGATTGCCGCTGTAGGTTCGATAAATGGCAAACGGCCACTCAAATTTACTGGATACCGCATACTGATCATAATTTGTGCCGTCAATAAATCCGGAATCCGCATCTCCGTATGTATAAATTACCTGCTGGTCATTGTAATCTACATTGCCAACCGACAAACCAACCGGAATGCTGGGGGTCTTTTCATTCTCCACCCCTAAAGAAACAATAAAGATATCAGCTTTTTGGAGCGGATTACTGCTGTCAAAGACGATTGCCCGACCGTCCACCATCCCGCCAAACTGGTTAAAGTTTTCCGCATTGGATTGAAAAACGACAAACTGACCGGAGGGGTCAACCCGCCCAAAAGCAGAAGAACCATTGCCCTGCCCGCCCCCGCTGGTCTGAGAAACCAGGTACGCGCCGCCCATGTTGAGCTGACCTTCCAGATCGTTTACATACACATTCCAATCCGGATCTCCGCCTAAAGGATATAGATTGCTGACTTTGGAAGTGTAAGCCACTATCCTCCCGTCCAGCAGTGGACTGCCAGCCGATTCATTTGGATAAGGGTGTTGAGAAACATTTGAAAAACGGGTCGAATTAATCCTTGTACCGTCATTCATTCCGTTGGCTTTCTCACCCGTGGCGCTTTTAGAAACCACCTCGGTCCTCACACCCGGCAGCACATCCCCCGCCAGGGCAGCGGTGAACGTGAGCAGCAGCAGCGCCCCGGTCAGGGCCATCCCTGCCGCGCCGCGAAGTTTCCATGCAGTTTGTAATTTCATGTGCGCCGTCCCGTCTGCTGCAAATGTCATCAGGCTGGAAGTTCGCCTTCCAGCCCCTTTCGATTGTACCGGCTTCTTCCTCTCGCCAACTTTACAGCCCCCTTGCAGTTTTCCAGCAGCCTGGGCGGGCAGAGCGAATTTTGCCAGCCGCTTTATCCTCCCCTGGGCATCACCCGGGCGGTTGTTCCCGAAAGCCGCTGTTCTCCCCGAATTTCGAACCACGATTAAAGAATATAAGGAGGCGCGCCGGGCGCGCCCCCTTAAATTAAAATTTTTGGAACTTACCCCTCTTTGTCCACCCTTCGCGGGTCGGGGCACTGGCGCTGACCCGGCGCGGCCCTACATCCACGCCAGCAGGCTGGCGGCGGCAAAGGCGTTGCTCATTGTCGTGCTGCTGCCCGCCATCTCGGTCAGGCTGATTTTGGAAAAACCGGCGGGTAATTCCGCCAGCACGCTGTTGCCAGCCCTCAGGTTGGTCGCAGCCAGGTTGACCACCGCCACCAAACCGCTGCCGCTGGCCGGCTCGCCCAGCACCAGCTGCACATCCGAATAGGCTGAGCCAGTGGTCAGGCGCGTCTGCGCGTCCAGGGTCATCCAGAGGGTTTGCTCCTGTCCCAGGATCAGCCCAATCCACAGGCTGCTGTCGTTGTTCCAGTAGCGCCGGGTGGTCGAAGCGTAAGTGTGGGTCGTGGAGTCTCCGCGGAACAACCGGCAGGGCAGGCGGTTGTGATGGTTGTAAAGGTAACGCCGCCCTGGTTCATCCGCGCATTCGCCGGCCGCAGATGTGCGCAGCGTCCCCAGGTATCGGCGGGATGGATCGGTGTTCTTGACCAGAACGCCGTCCAGCCAGGCAAGATCCACCGCCCGCGTGGCGTCATTCGACCATTGAAGCAGCTCCAACCCCAGCGCGCCTCCGGCAGGTGCCAGAAAGACATCAAAATTCTTATCCGCCGCCCGGCCGGCCAGCGAGAGGCTGATTTCGCTGAACGGATAAGCGCGCCAGCCGTATCCGGGAGCGTACAGGGCGGCGCGGTTGCCCTGAAAAGGGGTGAAATAAAGCGTGCCGCCGGTGGTATTCGCCGGCTGGGGTGAAGCGGAGACCAGGCTTAAACGTCCGCTGCAGGTTTGCGGAGTGCTGTACCCCAGCAGCCCGGCGCTGAACACAGCGGTTTCAGTGGTAATGCTGGCCCGCACCAGCGCGCTGCCGTCCCAGAAAAAGCGGCCAATGCGGCGGGTGTTGGCGCTCTCCGCTTCCGAAGTATTGATATCCAGGGTAAAAGTGGTTGAGCCGGGTGAACGCACTGCGAAGACATAATACAGCGCGGCCGCTCCGGAAGGAGCTGAACCGGCGGAAAGATCCACATTGGCTGCCGCGGTGAGCATACAGCCGTTAATCACCAGAACCGCTGGCGCTGCAGGCGAAGCCGGAACGCGCAGGCGGTTCGTATCCAGATATTCCAGAGACAGTCCGTGTTCAAACCGCGCCAGCAGCGCCCCGAGCGTGGCGGAATCCACCTCCGACTGACCCAGGCGCAGCGCGTCGGCGCGCAGGTTATTGTAATGCTGGTGAGCCGTCGGCTGTCCGCTGCTCACATCGCTGGATAAAGGGTAAGGCATGGTCACCTCCAGTAAGAATTATCCCAGTGCATTTCGCCGCAGTAGGCCGCGTCCTGCCAGAGCGAGGCAGCAAAACGCGCCGGGTCGAGCGGGGCGAAATGGTTCAACCGGGTGGTGAGGTGCACTTCGACCGTCTCGACCTGCGGCCGCAGATGGTGGATCATCACCTGCCCGCCAGCGGCCAGACCGGTGATCAACCCGGCCGGGGTATGCAGGATGATGTCGCGGTGCTGGAGCACAATTTCCATCAGCAGCGCGCGCAATTCTGCCGGGGTGCGTGCGGGCGGGCTGCCGTCCGGGTTAAGGGCATCCTGCGCCAGCAAAACGGTAAACCACAGATGGCGCACGTCCTGTGCCTCACCCAATGCAGAGGTATACGATTCAACATGCACCCGCACGGCCGGCCCGTAGTCATCCGATGCGCGGCGCAGCAGGACAAAACCCACCGGTTCACCAGCCTGAACAGCCGCGTGCGAAAGGGCGATATCGCAATCGCGGCCCGGGATCGGCAAGGCATTCACCCAGCCCTCCGCGAATCCCAGCCGCTGCGCGGCAGAAAGTCTCCACCCGGTAAGGCTGAGCGCAGTCCCTGCCGGAATTCCTCCCCGAGCACCGCCGCGCGAGCCATCAGCGCAGCCGCGTCTTCCGGCCGGCGGGCAGGGCTTTCAAGGACGAGCGCGGCGCGCATCGCCGAAGCCCGAGCCGCGACCCCCAGCGCCAGCAGGCCGGCGTGGTTTTCTGGCAGGGTGGTGTCTGGCGAACCGTCCAGGCCTTCCAGCCGATGCGCCCGCGAGACGGTCACAGTCAGCGCCTGACCGGTTTTTAGCGGGCAGCCGCAGGGCAGCAGCAGGGTTGGCGCGCCGTTGATCCGCACCAGCCGCCAGCCGCGCAGTTCGCGTTGATTCAGGCTGACCGACTGCACGGCGGAAAAATCGCCCAAATCCGTCAGACACAGGCGCCAGCCGTCCTGCGCGGCGGTCAGTTCAACTTCCGCCAGATCCGGCAGCGCGCGGGAATATGCCGCCAGCGCGCCGCGAGCTGCTTCGGCGAGCAAGTCTGCCGCGAACCGCGCCCCCGCGGGGTCACCCAGCAGCTGAAGGGCGCGAACGGTGATACTTTCCAGGTTCATTTTTACTCCTTCCATCACGCGCCTGCTCAACCTCAAAACGGGTAAACCGGCGCTTGCAGCCATTTTCGGTAACCACCACCACACCGCCGTCCTCGGTCTCGCGCCAGGCCAGGACCACGGCGCCGTTGGTCAGGCGTTCCAGCAGGGCTTTCACTGGCTCCCTCCGCGGCGGTGAAAGCCGCTGTCTTCAATCGCCACACCGGTCATAAAAGCTGCCAGCGCGGCGATCGCGGCCTGAAGCGCCTGCCACGGGTTAATCTCGCCCAGCGCCAGACCGGCCGCGCAGCCGGTCAACGCGGCGACCAATGCCCAGAACTTGCGCGAATGCAGCAAAGCCGTCCATTTTTCCATAAGTTCACCTCCTGTATTGATTACTGCCGGAGAATTTCCCCCACATCTCCCCGGCAGGTTGAAACGGTCGCCTTTATGCCACGTTGGCTTTGAACAGCGGGCGGTAATCAGCCACAAAAACCGACACCCAGTGGCGCACTTTCATGCGCAGTTCATCATTGGTGAAGAGCGCGCCGCTGACGGGTGAATCGGCGATAAAGATTTCCGGCATGACCCCGAAACGCTCGGCGACGAAGATCGCCGGGGCAAGGCGCGGGTCCGCCGCGGCCGCCCAGTCGTTCGCGTCGCTGAATTCCGGGCAGGTAATCACATCCCCCATCTGCCCGCGCTGGAGGTTCTCGCTGAAGATATTGGCTTCGTGCGCGAAGGAGGGATAGAGAATCTGAGCAGCCGTCAGACGCAGATCGCGCGGAACGATGCAGTAGCGCGCGTCCACCGCCTGGCGCGGCGCGGTGCCGCCCGAGGCTACCTTCAGCGGCTGGGTATAGATCGCCTTGCTCGCGGCTTCCCAGGCTGATTGAGAAAGAGCGCTGGTTCCCAGATTGGCGTGGTGAGCGGCGTCAAAAACGTTGTAGCCGTCCGCCATCTGCGGCCCTGCCCCGGAATTCGCGGTGAAAATCGAAGCCACCAGGCTCGAAATGCGCCGCAGCGCAGCCGAAGCCAGTTTCCGCGGGTAAGCGCGTAATTTATGCGTCTCGTCGCGTTCAAACATTTCGAGGGTCAGACCGATATAACCGCCGTATTTGCCCCATTCAGCCGTTTCGGTTGAATCGCTGACTGCCAGCGCGGTATACGCCGCGCCCTCTGCCACCGCCGGCAGGACAGTCAGCTCGCCAACCAGCACACCGCTGATGGCCTGCAGAGAGTTGAAATGTTCCACCGTCACCACTGATTCCCACCAGCGGTACCCGGAGCGGCCCAGCTCTTCCCACTGCGCCACGATCAGTTTATTCAGCGCGTTTTTTAGCACACCCGGTAAATCCGCGCTGGTGGCAAAGGACGCCCGTTCGGGGTAATAACCGCCGGTAAACCCTGTGTCGCCGGTCATCAGCGTGTACAGCTCGCGGATTCCGCTCAAACGCGCCGGAGCGGCATTTTTTAGAGCCTCCGGCCGTTCAACGCCCAGCAGGTCGTGCAGCGCGGCGCTAAACTGCTCCTGCCCGCTGAACATCTGCTCCACCCGGCCGGGCCCGTTCACGCTCAGCCCGCCGGTCAGGGCGCTGACCAGGCGGCGGGCGTCCTCAACCGCGCTGTTGATTTCAGCCGCGCTGAAAATCCGTCCGCTAAACCGCTGGCGGAGCTGTGCCGCGGCCGGTTCTGGCAGCCGCGCGGCTGCCAGGGCATTTTCCAGCAGCATGGCGTTGAGAGCAGCGGTTTGGCCGCTGTCCGCGGCAGCCGTCGCCTGATCATTGGTCAAATTTTGTGTTTCTTCATTCACAATTTCACCTCCGTAAAGGGTTTGCTCCTGGCGCTGGTTCAGCGCGCGCAAAAAAGCGCCGCCGCGCGCGGGCTGATAGACCAGGTCAATCGAATAGACGCGCAGCAGCTCGCGCACCTCGCGCCCTTCGGCGTTAAAGAGCACATCGGCAGAAAAGCCAATATCCGGCAGCGGCGCCCCCTGCGGATTGGTCATCTGGCTGCCGATCTCGCGCAGCAGCCCGGCTGCCGGGCCAAGCGGGCGCAGCTGCATGCGCACCCCGCCGGCTTCTTCATCCCAGCGCGGACCAGTGCAGACCCCGGCCAGGTCGCGCAGCGAGTGCCCCCGCGGGGCGTGGTCAATGAAACAGGCCGCGTTTTCCCAGAGCGCCAGCGATGCGCGCAGGGGGGCGGGGCGAAAAACCCAGCCGTTCCCGCTTCCGGCGGTAATGGCCAGAATTTCAAAGCCCTCTCCCACCGCCGCTGCCTGCAGCGACAGCGCCAATCGGGTTCTTTCTTCAGTCATTCTTCCTCCTTTCCAGGTCCCTGCGGGTTTTTTCTGGCCTGGCGCAGCAATTCGGGCAGATCAGCGCTCTCCCCGCCAAAGCGGTATACCAGGCGCAGCATTTCGGCATCGTCAATCAGTCCGCGGTCGCGCAGGATCACGGCGGTGCGCGCCGCCCCTTCCGCAGCAGCGGCCAGCTCGGCGTTGTCGCGAGCGCTGATATCAGCGCCGCTCAGACAAATGCGCGCATCCGTGCGCACCGCGCGGTCTACCCGACTGCGGCGGCGCAGCGCGGCACGCAGCACATCTTCCACCATCCACAGAATGAACTCCTGCCGCTGCTGCAGCCGCCGAAAGGTCGGCCCACCGGCAGCCTCGGCTGTTGAACGGGTGGCTGATTCCGGCTCCGCCAGAAAATGCAGCGGCAGCCCCGCTCCCGCCGCGATCATCTTCTTTAAAGCCAGCCCGTCTGCGGCGGCTTCGGATGCCTCCAGTTTCGAGGAGATAATCTCCCACTGCTCGCCTTCATCGGTCACCAGGATTGATCCCGGCGCGGGCGGAGCGGCGTTTAACTGGGCCTGACGCTGGTAGCGCTCGGCATCCGACGTGTAACGACCGCGCACCACATAGAGGAAACTTGTCCGGTAGCGGTTGAGACGCGCGCGGTCCTCCAGCCAGGCGGAATAACGCTGCAGCCAGCGCAAAATCGGAGTCAGGTCGCTCTCGCCCCACTGCGCCCCAACCGGACGGTTAATGGCGTAATGCAGACCCACAACCGGAAAATCCGGCCCGTATTCGCACGGAAGAAGCGGGTCATAGAGCGGAATGCGCCGCTCCTCCAGGCTGCCGCCGGCAGGGCGCAGGATCAGCTCCAGCCCCTGTTCAAGGTCATTTTCGCGCGCGCGGATCTCGCGCACCTGGGCAGAAGGCAGCGCGCGCAGGTAGCTCATTCCGCCCGGGTCGGTGGACAGGATCACAAACAGGTTTCCGCTGCGGGCCAGCTCATCGCTCCATTCCAGCAGCCGCGCGCTCAAGCGATTGAGCGGGTGATTCCACAACTCGTTCAGAAACAGACGCGTCTGGGGATGATCACATCCGACGGTCACGCCCCCGGCGGCATATTGACTGGTGATCTCGATGATCCGCCGCGCCAGGGGGTTGCTGCGCCAGGCATCCAGCGCCTGCTGAAAGCTCCCATCGCGGTCCCAGGGAGCCCGGTCGCGCTCGCTCTCGCCCCACAGGAGCGCGCCGACGGTGAAACTGGCTTCATTTTCTGCCGCCAGGGTTGAACGCGCCGGGTGGACCGCCAGGCGCCGGAACAGCCATTCACGCACACCCATTGACCGCTCCTTTCAGGGCAATTAAATCGGAGCGGCTGCCCCAGGCTCGGTTTAGATCAACCGCGCCCGGAAAACCCGGCAGCCTGCCCCGCGCGCTGTACTGCCAGATGACCGCTTGAGCCCAGGGATACAGCGGCAGCGGAAAACCGCCGGTATAGTGCGCCTCCCATAACGGGTAAGCCGCTGCCCAGTCAGGATTCGCCGGCAGAAACGTCGTCCAGAATCCCGGCGACGTGTAGATCAGGCAGCGCCCCGCGCCCAGGACCTGCATCCGTTCCAGAAAGCGCCGTACGCGCGCTTCCAGCACCGGCCGGCTCAACCCGCCGTGTTCCTCCAGGTCAAGGGCAGGCGGGAGGTCATCCTGACCGTCCAGGCAGGCAAAAAACGCCTCGGCCTGCGAATCCGCATCCTGCCCGGGACGAAAATAATGATAAGAACCGGTCAGCAGCCCGGCTGCGCGGGCATTCGAGCGGTTGGCAGCGTAACGCCCATCGCGGTACCCCGCGCCTTCGCTCGCTTTGAGAATCGCGAAACTCAGCCCGCTTCCAGCGGCCCGCTGCCAGTCCACCGTCTCATTCCAGTGAGAGACATCCACACCAGTGATCAAATTCACCTCCTTTGCACCTAAAAACCGCCCCGATCGATTTCATCCAGCGGATCAGCGGCTCTGACCAACAGCGCCTGCCCGCAGGTTGCGCTGATTTGCCGATCCAGCTCGGCGGTCAGAGCGGCTGAAACCAGCAAATCGTCGCGCAGCGGCCCGCCTTTCAGGGGATCGCGGACCCCGTCCGGGACTCCCCACTGCGCCACTCGTTGAACGCCGGGGCGAAGGTTAAATTCGCAAGCCAGCGCCTGCCGCCAGAAAAGCGCCTGCAGTTCACCGGCTTCCCCTTGGGCTTCGGCGTGATCAAGAAAACCGCCGGATTCGCACAGGCTGATAAAATTCCAGCCCAGGCGGCTTTTGCTGTGAAGCGAAAAAACAAACGGGTGAACCCGCGCGCCGCACTGGCGCGCGAGCAGTTCCGCCAGACCGGCGCCGATGCCTGTGGCATCCACAACAATATCCAGCGGGCGCCAGCGCTCAACCAGCCCTTTGAGATTTGCCAGCAGCGCGGAATACGGGCTGCCAAGCCACATCCGGCGCGCTGCCACCCGGTACACCGGGCCGCCGCCGTCCACCCGTTCCACGCCGCCGATGACCACGCGCACGATGGTCAGCGCGCTGGCATCCTGGTCTCCGCCGCTTCCGCTGCCGCCCACATCCACCAGAAAAGCGTAACGCGCGCCGGGAATCGGACCGTCTTCAGCCGGGTGCGTCCCACTCATTCGTTCGCGGCGGGCTGGCGTGAACATGCCGTCCTCTCCCTGAAGTTCCTCGCTAAACAGCTGGGTCTTCACCATCGGATGATCGCGGCCAAGGGCTGCGATCTGGCCGGCGACAAAACGCGCGTAGTCTGGAACCTCAGCCGCGACCTCATCGGCCGTCAGACGAAACACCCTCCGAATTCCATCGGCTGCCTGAGCGCGCTCCGCGGCGCGCAGTTCGCGCGCCAGCAGGGTGGTTGTCGTCCAGGCTGTTCCCCAGAACACGCGCGTGGCGTTGGTGCTGGCGGCCATTGGAGCAATATCGCGGTCGTATTTATCCGGCAGCACGTCCTGGGTTTCATCCACCTCCAGCAGTGTGGACGCGGTCGCCCCGACGATGTTGGCTTCCGGCGCGCCGGAAAAAAAGCTGATGCTGGCGTTGCGGATGCGGTAGATATAACCGGATTCTTTGACCCACTGGCGTTCCACCGCCAGGTTGCGCCGCAGAATGCGCTCCAGGCGGCGCATCGCATTCAGCGATTGCGGCTTCCAGGTCGGTGAAACTTTAACCATCTCCGCTCCGCGCATCATCCCCAGCGCCAGTAAATACACTTCCAGGTGCGCCTGGACTTCATTCTTCCCGGATTGACGCGGAAACATCACCACAAACGAAAGCCCGCGCTGGTTGCGAACCGAGTCGACCACCGCCTGAATCACCTCCTGCTGATAACGGCGCAGCTTTATGCCCGAAAAGGCATCCGCGAATTTGACCGCATCGCCCAGGATGGCTGCCAGGGCTTCAACATTGGTGATCAAATTCCTGCCCCTGTTCCGGCCCCCATTCCAGAGCCATTTCCATCAATACGCTTTCAATCTGGTCCTGTAATTCCTGACGGCGCTGGCAGTTTGGCCCCAGCGGGCAGCGGCGGCAGGCGCGCAGGTCGCGGCGCACCCGCCGCATCGCGCGGTTCAGTTCGTTCCCCAGGCGCAGCACCCGTTCAGCATTGGCTTCCAGCGGACAGCGGGGAGTATTCATGCGCGCTTCTCCTCGCCGCCGGCCTGCTTCCAGTAACGCTCAAGCGCCTCTTCCAGCAGGCTGCTCGATTCAGGCTGATCCTGCCCCATCTGACGCAGCAGCCGCAGCAGCGCCGCGCTCACCCGGCACTGAGCATTGATCAGGCGGGTTAAAATCTCGACATTTTCCGGGCAAGAGGCGGTTTGCTTTAGCCGCCGGGTCAGCTCGATCAGCGCGTTGACCTGATCCTGGAGAATATCCTGGCTGGAATCAGCCGGATGCTCATTTTTTCTGGGCATGCTCCCTCCTTATTTAGAAATTATTTTCTATCAGCCACCGAAAGTATCGCAGATCCAGGCAGCTTTGCCAAGCTGTCATTTCCCTGTCAAAAGCGCAAGATTGACAGGTGCAAATGTCTAAATTTAGTTACAAAATGTTCCACACGCGTTTACAGTCTCGCTTTTCGACCCCTGGAAGAATTGACACGCCCCGGGCGGCGTAGTATTGTAAAATCAGGCCGGAGAAGGCTTTGATTTTCAGTGTGGCAGGAACTGCATGGCCAGAATTCGCGCATTTATTGAGTCGTTCTTCCAATCAACCACCCGGGAAAAGAGCCGCGGACAGTCTTTTGTTGAGCTGGCTCTGATCATCCCGATCCTGCTGCTGATTGTGATCGGAGTGGTGGAAGTGTCCATGTTCATCGGGCGCTACCTGGACATGCTCGACCTGACCCGCGAAGCCGCGCGTTTTGCCTCCATCCGCGACCCGTTTGACACCGAAGTGGCGGCCGATCAAGACTGTTCCACGATTAACTTCTTCGATTTTTACTGGGATACCGCCTGCGTTTTCTCCCCACCGGGCAATTCCGGCATGTGCTGGGACCCCGAATTCTGCAACGGGCTGAATCCTTATTTCCTGCTCAACCCGGAGACTGACGACATCGTTATTTCGGTCTACACCATCACCGCCCAGAACCCTTCGACAGGTGACCCCTACGTCTCGAATGTCTGGCCGGCGCCGAACGGCTACTGGGCCTGGTCGGATCATGATAATGTCACCACCTCGAACGGCAACTGGCGGCGCAACTGCAACGGCGAGACGGTGCGCAGCGCACCGCATTTCACCGCGACCACCATACAGCAGGAATTGAGCACGGCCTCACCAGAAAACAAAGGCTACGTGGCGATTGAACTGTACTACTGTTATGAACAGGTTTTGAATATCCCTTTATTCTCTGATTTTGTCCCCAACCCGATTCAAATCCATGTCTACACCCTTATGCCCCTCCCAGCTGCTCAACCAACCCCAACCCCCAAGCCGTCCCCGTAAGGGGCGCTCGGCGGGTCAGGTGCTGGTCATCTTCGCCATCTCCCTGGTGGCGTTGATCCTGTTTGTCGGCCTCGCGCTGGACGCCGGCTCGCTGTATGTTACCTACGGTCAGCTAAAGCGCGCCGTGGACGCCGCCTCGGTGGCCGCCGCGAACGATTTTAAGCGCGGCCGAACGGTTGAAGACATGTACAACGCCTCGCTTGAGGTGTTAAACCTGCACAACATCAACCTGCCGCACGAAAATTTGCATGTCTACATCTGCGACAACGACGGAGTTATCGGCCGGGATGATTATTTACAGACAGCCGCACCGGTCTTCTGGGCGCGCTGCCCGACCGCGGATGAACAGCCGCGAAAACTTGTCTGGGTCGATGCCGAACTGCAGGCGCCGCTCTACTTCCTGGGCATTCTTGGCTTTCGACCGGTAACTCTGCGCACCAACGCGATCGCCGAAGCCGCGCCGGTCGATATCGTCCTGGTCTTCGACATCAGCGAATCGATGACCAATGACACCCAGACCGTCCTCTGCACCCCCTACTGGGATTCAGGCGCTCCCTGCCCGTACATCAATGACTACAGGCCCAACAATGATCCTTCTTCCGGCGGCGACCCGACGCTTCCGGTCGGCTGCAACATCACCAATTCCTGCCAGCCGCTCCTCCAGGCAAAAATTGCCGCTCGCGCGCTGGTGGATACTCTGTACGAAGGCTATGACCAGGTCGCGATTGTTACCTTCGATACCACGGCCATCGTTCACCCGATCCAGAACCGCAACGGCGATTTTGTCGCCCTGTCGGATAAATTTCACGGATCGAACGGCGTCAATCAGACCATTGATGCCATCCAGGTGCATGACGACCCGCCGTTTGCCCGCCTGTGGCAAAACTGGCGCCGCACACCGGTCAACAGCCGGGTTGTGGTCAACCCCGTCAACCCGGAAGACCGCGACGGGGACGGCCGCGACGCTGACCCGGCTTTACCCTGCGTGCTGGATGAAGACCGGTGGGATACCACCCAGAACCCCTACGGTTGGGGCGGAGTTCCCTGTGACGCGGATAACCTGCTGGATGCCTACGACTGGGATAACGACGGCGTCTTTACCATGAACGATGACACCATGGCGCGCAACTTCCTGGCGGCCAACGACCCGGACGGAACCGGCCCGCAGCGCGACTCGCTCTCCTTCCTGTCCACCTGCACCGGCTGCGGGATTCGCGTGGCTGGCAATATCCTTAAACAAAATGGGCGCCCCTCCGCGGTCTGGGTGATCATCTTTCTCTCAGACGGCGGCGCCAATCTGACCGACACGCCCGGCATCTACGGCGGTATCGGCGACACCCCGGACACCGGCGGCGGCATCAACGCGGCGTATCCATCCGGTTACTGCTCCGGTGCGCTGAATTCAAACTGGTGGGTCGGCGGTTCCTGCGTCAACACCACCCGCTTCCTGACCGAGCCGCGGTACTGCATCGACTCCAACCAGAACACCTGTCCGCCGGGCACTTCCTGGACCGGCGCGGTGCCCAACCCGAATTACAACGTCTTGAACTACGCCATGGATAAGGTGGATGAAGTCGCCCTGACCATCTCCTCAAATATCAACGAACCGCTCGGGAATGACATCGCCATCTACACCATCGGACTTGGTTCAGTCTTAGGCAACAATGAGGTGGCTGAAAATATGCTGCGCTACTTTGCCGCCGTTGGCGACGACGGAAACCGCGAGACAAACCCCTGTCAGTCCGCAGCGCGGCGCACATCCTGCGGCCAGTATTACTTTGCCCCGTCTGGCGATGCGCTCCTGCCCATCTTTGAGGATATCGCCTCGCGTATTTACACCCGAATTACGGACTAGGCCTATGAACGCGATCCAACGCCTCACCTCCCGCGCTTACCAGCGCCTGCGCGCCATTCCCGCCCAGGGATTGGTCGAATTTGCCCTCACCCTGCCGCTGCTGCTGCTGCTGATTTTCGGCATCATCGAGTTCGGCCGCTTGCTCCAGGCCTGGCTGGCGTTAGAGAACGGCGCGCGTTTTGCCGTCCGTTACGCGGTGACCGGTTCATATAATCCGGCTTACTGCGAGGCAGCCGGGAACGCTCTGGAAGGCCTCTACCCCGGCATCTCGGATCAGGATACCGCCAACGGCACCACCACCGCTGATTGCCGGATTGACATTGACCAGATCACCGCGGATGCGATTGCCGCCGGCACATTGGACGGCGGCAACCCCACAGCGGTGGATAATTTCAAGAACGAATTGCAAACCCGCATGGATGCGTTGATTGACTGGGCCCGTTTACCTTCCATTCGCGACTCAGCCCTGGCAGGCGCTACCGGTATTGCCCTCAATCCGGATTACCCCGTTTCCGGGGATTACCTCGCCTACCTGTCAGACGCGTTTGATGCCGACCCTGCCTATGATATCACCCGCCGCGGCAACCCGGGCATGCCCGGTTACTTCGGGATCTCCGTTTGCTCGAACCGCGTCCGCCCTGGCGGCGATTTCTTCCGCTTCGATGTCAACCCGCTCTATTACGACCCCATTCCGCCTGGAGCGAACCAGGATGATTACCGCTACGCCGATTACTGTGAAGAAGTCGCCCAGGATGGAACCATTCTCAATTACATTGATGACGCCGGCGGTCCCGGCGACCGCGTGCGCATCATCCTGACCTACCGCCACGAATTAATCACCCCGTTTCTGAGTTCCTGGTGGCCAACCCTGCGGCTGACCACTTCCCGCGAAGGCGTGGTGGAAAAATTCCGCACCTCGCGCGTGACCGGTCTGTCAGGCTCGGTGGTGTATGCCCCTACCTGGACCTGGACTCCGCCGCCGCCGACCCAGACCATGACCCCGACCATCACCCAGACCCCGACCCAGACCATGACCCCCACGGTGACCAACACGGTCACTGCCACGCCAACCCGCACCAACACGCCCCCGCCGGATTGCGGTCAGCTGCAAAACACGACCTACGGCGCGACCGGTGAAGATTTCTCCATGCAGCTTTATGGCGTTTCTTCCACTTTGAACGGCCAGGTGCTTGAAGTGCGCCTGTACAACACCGGACCTTACAATGTGTTCCTTTCCGGCGCTTACCTGAACTGGAACACCACCTGGCACAATCAGTTCAACCCGCGTCCCGCCAACCCGACCCTGGGCGTCTACACCTGGGCAAATAATGCCCCCACGACCGCCGGTAATACGATCTACGACAACCCAGACACCAACGTCTTCCCTATGGCGCACATCTTCCCCACCCAGTACCGCATCACCCCCGGCACCCAGAACTGGTTTAAGTGGAACTTCAACGCCCCGTTCAAATTCTGGATCTTCCCCAACTTCGCCGGCAGCCCGGCCCAGGCTTACTCCACGCCTACGTATGTTGCCTGGTATCCATACTTAAACAACACACCCACTCCCGAGACCTTCTACTGGATGAGCGATTTTACCGGCCGCATTGCGTATAACATCGTTCCCGCCAGCGGACCCACCCTGGCCTGCACCATGGAATTCAGCGGCAACCCCGGTCCTGAGATCACGCTAAATGTCGATGATGTTGGCGCGGTCACCGTCCAGGCGCTGGTTGATCAGTCTGTATCCTTTGTATATTTCTATGTCTACGACTCCAGCGGTGCACTGGTTCACTGGCTCCGGGACACCAGCTCCCCTTACTGCCTTTTCAACGCTTCTGGGACCACCTGTACGCAGTACACCCTCTCCAATTACTGGTTCTACGGAGACGCCAGTAACCCGCAGTCGCAGATTACCAACGGCACCTACCGCGTCGTGGTGGTTGCCCAAAACCGCGCCAGCCGCCCTAAAACCAATATCGTTTCCACCAACCTGGTCATTCAGCAGGCGACAGCCACTGTGACGCGCACGTCCACCATCACGCAAACGCCGACCCGTTCCGGCACCCCCACGGTAACGCGCACCATCACCCAGACCCGCACGATCACGCAAACACCGACGCGGACCTTCACACCCACGATCACGCAAACGCCCACCATTACCCGGACGCCCACCAGGACAGTGCTGCCCACGGGCACGCGCACACCAACGGAATGTCAGATTAATATCGAGACCGGCGGCTGTCAGTAAAAATTGCGACACCGCAGCAAAAAAGCCAGCGAACAACGCTGGCTTTTTTGCTTGATTTTATACGTGCAATTTATATAATGAAGATGTACTTATAAAACAAGGAGAAGAAAATGGATTATTCCTACTCTTATCAAACCGACAACCCGGTCATCGTTATCATCTGGCTCCTGGTATCGCTGGGCATCGCCGTCGGCCTGGGGTTTGTTGGCCGCAACATCATGCTGAAAAAGGGCCGCTCGGGCGGAGGCGGTTTCGCCCTGGGATTCTTCCTGGGAATAATCGGCCTGATTATCTGCGCGGTGATGTCTGAAAGCCCCGAGCGTCAGATGGAACGCATGCGCATGATGCAGCAGGGTTTTGGACGACCACCCATGCCCGGCGGCGCTCCGGGATATCCTCCTCAGCCCATCCCGCCAGCTTATCCCCCCGCGCCGCCAGTCGCTCCGCAGGCGAAGACCTGCCGCTCCTGCGGCGCGGCGCTGGTGCCCGAAGCGTCTTTCTGTCCAAACTGCGGCACGCGCGTCTGATCAATTCTGTAGCAACCATAGCCAGCCTGCGGGAACCCGCAGGCTGGTCTTTCTTTATCGCACCAGCCGCTTGCGCAGCGCCAGAGCAACCGCCTCTGCCCGGTTGGAAACGCCCAGTTTTGCCAGGATATTGCTGACGTGCGCGCGGGCTGTCGCCCGACTGACGGTGATGCGCCCGGCAATTTCAGGGTTTGACAGCCCGTCCACCATCAGGGTTAAAACTTCCCGTTCGCGCGGGGTCAGGTCTCCGCCAATCTGAGGTTCTCGCGCCGACAGGATGAATTCCTGCGTCACTTCAGGCGCCAGGGTTGGTTTTCCCGCCTGGGCTGCGCGAATGGCGCGAACCAGTTCATCGCCGGTGACATTTTTTAATACATAGCTGAGCGCCCCCTCTTTTAACACCTCGGCCACCAGCTCTTTCTCCTGGAAACTGGTCAGCGCCACCACTTTTATCTCCGGGTGCTGAATCCTTAATTCATGAATGGCTTCTACGCCGCTCATACGCGGCATCACAAGATCCATCAGCACCACATCCGGCTGGGCGGATTTACACACCGCCAGCGCCTCTTCGCCGTCGCTGGCTTCTCCGACCAGACAGATGTCTTCAGCGAGGTTTAGGTAGCTGGCAAGACCGCGCCTCACCATGTGATGATCGTCAACGATCACCACCCGGATTTGCTTATTTTCACTGTTCATCTTCTGCTCCTATACCGCACCAGAATAGCGTGATCCGGGTGCCGTTTCCCGGTTTACTGTTGATGGTTAGATCAGCGTTGATGGTTTTCGCCCGTTCTTCCATGTTGTTCAAACCAAAATGCTGCCCGGCCGGCCGGGTGTCGTAGCCTACCCCGTTATCCACCAGCCGCAAAATAGCTTCGATCCGGCTGTCACGTTTCAGTTGAACATCCAGCTCCAGGTTAATTTCGCTGGCGCGCGAATGGCGCACCGCGTTGTTCAGCCCTTCCTGCGCGATGCGGTAAAAACCAATCCGCACTTCACGCGGCAGAGCGATTTCCGTGCGAATTTTTACCTCTACACGCATTCCAGAGCGCCCGGCAGCGGCTTCACCCAGCTGACGCAGCAGGTCTTCGAGGCGGGCGTCTTCCAGCGCGGCCGGCCGCAGTTCCATCAGCAGCGAGCGCATCTCCGCAAGCGCGCCGCGGGAAAGCTGGCGCAGCTCACCCAGCATGCGCCTGCCTTCATCCTTGTCGGTTTTCCACACCTCCGGAAGCGCTTCCGCGATCAAACTGGCTGAAAACAAGGTTTGCGTGACCGCGTCATGCAGATCGCGCGCCAGCCGGTTGCGCTCGCCCAGGACGGCCAGTTCCTCAGCTTTTTGACGCAGCTGGGCGTTGCCGATCGCCAGCGAGACCTGATCCACAAAGGAATTGAGCAGACCCCGTTCCTCCGTCTGGAGCGGACGGCGTTCGGCAAAGGCCACCGCCAGCCCGCCAAACAGGCGCTCGGTCGGGAAGACCGGAAAAACCCACAGCACCTGCAGCCCCATTAAAAACGGACAGGGATTTATCTGCTGCTGCTGTAAAGCGTCAGGCAAATCACGAATGGCGTGCGGCAGCTGATCGCTGATCAGATCCGCGCACCAGCATAAAAGTTCATCCTTACCGGCGAAGCTTAATCCATCCCGGTCATCATCCGCTGCGGGTTCCACCGCGACCATACGGTTAGATTGCGGACGGATTTCAAATAAGAAAGCCGCTTTTGCGGTCGTCAATTTCGGGATTTGCTGAATGATGAGTTTTAAACTTTCATCCAAAGGTTCATTCGCATTGATCCGCTCTAAAATATCTCGCAGCCCTTCAGCCACCTGCTGGCGCTGGATGATTTCCCGGGTGCGCTCTTCAACCTGACGCTCAAGCTGCTCATTCCGCGCATGGATTCCGCGCACCCGCAGGCGGTACCCGCCAAACAACCCGCCAATCACCAGCCCGGCCATCCCCCAGCGGAACCAGCCAACTTCCCACAGCGGCGGCTTCACCACAACCCGAATGCTGGCGCCTTGCAAATTCCAGATACCGTCATTGTTGGCCGCGCGGATGCGCAGAGTATATTCACCCCCCGGCAAATTGGTGTAGCGCCCGTTGCGCTGGTGGCCGGCGTCGATCCAGTCCTGGTCAAACGGGTCCAGGCGGTAAGCGTAGCGATTTTCCTCCGCATGGATGTAATTGAGGCCCGCGAATTCAAATTCAAAATAATTCCTTGGCCACTGCAGCTCGAGGACCTCCACCTGATCCGCCGGTGTTTCTAAATGCAGGGGAGCGCCGCCCTGAGTGATGGAAGTGATCACCACCGGAGGAATGTACGGATTTTTATGCACCTGATCAGGATTAAAAACGTTGAACCCTTGGATACCGCCGAAATATAAGCGCCCATCAACGTCCCGGTAAGCCGCCCCGCTGTTGAATTCATTGCTTTGCAGCCCGTCTTTACTGTTGAACGTGTCAAAATCAGCGCTGTTTACCTCCATGCGAGCTAGCCCCAGGTTGGTGCTGACCCACAAAGCGCCGCGGTCATCCTCCTGAATGGCGTAGATGACGTCGTTGGGCAGCCCGTCCTCCTGCCGGTAGTGAATGAATCGGTTGGTACCGGCTTCCAGGCGGTTTAACCCGCCGGTCGTTCCAACCCACAGGAAGCCGCGCGAATCGCGGTACACGCTGAGCACCTGATTGCTGGAAAGGCTGTGGGGATCGCTGGGATAATTGAGATACTGCGTCAGGATTCCAAGCCGCCGGTTCAACCGAAACAAACCACCCGCCTGGCTGGAATTTGGCAGCGTGCCTATCCACAACATGCCGTTTTGATCCAGCCACAGACTGGTGATCACCGCCCGCTTTAATTCCGAGACATCACGGCCGTTGAATTGATACGGCACCAGCATCTGCCGGTCTTCATCCAGCGTCCAGAGCCCGTAACCGCGCGTCCCGCAAATCAGGTTGCCGTCCAGATCCTCAAGCATCACCGAAACAGGCGGGCCTTCCTGTTCTGCCAGATCCGACGAAAACAGGCGCGCTTCCGGCCGGTAAATCAGGCGGAAGGCGTCCGCCTGCGGGTCATAGCGGCTCAACCCCCGCGCGCCTCCAGCCCACAGCGTGCCGTCCGAGGTGATCAGCAGCGACCAGATCTCGTCAGATGGCGGTTCATCCACCGGTCCGCTGTCCGCGCCGTAATAGATAAAATCCTGCCCCCCGGCGGGCAGCCTGGAAATTCCCCGGCTGGTCGCCACCCATAAGTCCCCGTCCTGGCTGCGTGCAAAAGCCCAGGTCATCTGGTCGCTCAAGCCTCTTTCCCTGCCGCTTAGCGTCGAATAATGTTGAAAGACCCGCACGGCCGGAGAAAAATAATTGACTCCCCCGCCTTCGGTGCCAATCCAGATCACCCCTGAGCGGTCCTGAAAGACAGCGGTAACGACCGGATGGCTCAAGCTCAGGGGGTTATCCGGGTCACCGGTGCGATAGGTGTATTGAAAAAACCGTCGGCTGCGGGGTTGCACGCGCGCCAGGCCGTTATCCGTGCCAATCCAGACATCCCCGTGGCGGTCCTTAAATAACTCAAGCACGCGCTCACCCGGAAGGTTTCCAGGTTCGCCCGGCGGACTGCTTTGATGGGTAAATTTACCGTCAGACGGAGAATATTCGTCTAACCCGTTCGCCGTACCCACCCAGAGGTGATTTTCATCATCGACTGCCAGCGATTGGATCAGATCCGATGAGAGGCTGGCCGCGTCAGCCGGATCATGACGGTAATGGATAAACTGGTTCCCGCCAGCCGGTAATTGATCCAGCCCATTCCAGGTACCAATCCACAAACTGCCGTCGTCGGATTCAGCCAGCGCGGTGATGTGGTTATCAGCCAGTGAGTTTGGGTTGCGCGGATTGTTTAAATAACGTGAGAATTGCCCGGTTTCACGCTCAAACCGGTTGAGCCCGCCGCCTGTCGTCCCAATCCACAATCGCCCCTGCGAATCTTCCACAATGCTGCTGATCTGGTCGCCTGAGAGCGAAGTGCCGTCATCCGGGTCGTGCTGGTAGCGGGTAAAGCCCCCGCTTTCTGGATGATAGAGGTTTAGTCCCTGGTCCGTTCCCACCCATAACTGACCCAGGCGGTCAACATACAGAACCCGGATAATATTGCTGCTCAGACTGGCTGGGTTGGCCGGATCATTCCGGAAAATCTTGAAGGAATAACCGTCGTACCGGTTAAGCCCGTTCCAGGTGCCAAACCAGATAAAACCGGCCGGATCCTGGATAATCGCGTACACCGAAGACTGGGATAAGCCGTCATCCACCCCCAGACGCTGGAATTTCATCGGTAAGACCAGCTCCGGTTCATCCAGCGGCGCTGTTACCTCCCCGCCAGCAACCGCCTGATCGGGTGGAGAAAAAACAGAAAAAGGGTTATCTTCCGACGCCGGGCTGCAGGCAGCCAACAAGATGATCGCCAGAGATGTGAAACCAACGGAAGTTCGCCAGCCCATAGAATCACCCATCGAGAGGATAACACACCCATCGACATTTGTTATTCGCCATCTGGCCAGGGTGTGACGCCCGATTGGGCAGTTAAAAAAACCGGCAGGCTGGGTCCAGCCTGCCGGTTTTATCCAACACGGTGTTGATTATACGAAAATAATCTGAGCTCCGTCAGCGATATCCATAAATTCCATGGCTCCCAGAACCTCAGCCCCGTCCACCAGGTCGGCTTTGGTCAGTTTCATCATGTCCATGGACATCTTGCAGCCGTAAACTTTCGCGCCGGCGTCAATGATCATTTCAACAAATTCACCGACCGGAGGAAAATCGAGCTTGTCAATTTCCTTGCGCATCATCCAGCTCGCGGCTGCTGACATCCCCGGGATCGCCCCCAGCCAGGTCGGGATGTGGAACCAGGGATGCATGGAGGGGTTACCGACCGTCGCCACGTTCAGCTTATTCATCTTCTTTTTGGTGATGATGTCCAGACCCCAGAAGGTGAAGAACACGTGGGTCTCGATACCGGTCATGCGGGCCGCGTTGGCAAGGATCAACGGCGGGTAAGCCATGTCCAGCGATCCTTTGGAAGCGATCAGGCAAAGCTTGCGGGGTTTTTCAGCCATTTTCTTTTCTCCTTAGGTGGATTGGTGTTGATTAGATGCAGCCCGTCGGTTTCTTTAAACCGGCGATTTTCGCGGCCAGCTTTCCAGGTCCGCCCGGGAAGAGCTCGTACAGTTCTTTGGTGCCGACATCCGTGTTTTTGGTGATGTTGCGCAGCGTCGGCGCTTCGCCCTTGGCTTCATATTCCTTGCGGCAATAATCCAGCACAACCCAGTGGCGTTCCGTCAGGGTAATGCCTTCTTTGGCGGCCAGCGCAGCGGCAACTTCCTTATTCCACTGCTTGGCATCTTCCATAAAGCCGTCAGCGTCAAATTTGATGGAAGCAAGTACGTCAGACATTTCGGTTTCTCCTTCTGTTGGATCTAGTTTAATTTCTTGCCAACCATGCTCATATGGTTGGACACCGGCAGCGGAATATCCCGCAGCAGCATGTTCCAGTACATAAAGCGAAAAGCCAGCTTTCCCCAGTGATTAATCACCGATTCTTGCAGCAGCGAGAACGGCCCAACAAGCGGCAGCGGATATTTGCCCGGCAGCGGTTCAACCTCGTAATTAAAATCAATCAAAGCCGCTTTGTTGTATCCAGTCTCGATATAACAGTTCGCATGCCCGTCAAACTTCGCGTGCATCGGTTTGCCCTGCATGTGTGCCAGGATGTTTTCTACCGCGGGTTCCATCTGGAAATGCACAACCGCCCCGGCTTTCGATGCTGGAATATTCGCCGCGTCGCCCAGGACCCAGATATTTTCATATTTCTTGGATTGCAGGGTCTCTTTATCGGTCGGGACGAAGTAGAGATCGTCCCCCATCTCCGAGTTTTCAATCACTTCCGCGCCCATATTGACCGGGATGCTGACCAGCAGGTCGTAAGGCACTTCACGTCCGTCGTAAGAGCGGATCGCGTTGCTGCCAGAATCCACTTCCATGATGGCGAAATCTGGCTCAACATGGATGTGTTTCTTTTCCATCAGCGAACCCAGCATCGCGGACGCTTTGGGCTTGGTAAATGCCCCCGGCAGCGGTGTGGCCAGGATTAAGTCCACCTTGTTGCGGATTCCGCGTTTTGCGAAATACCAGTCCGCCAGGAAGATAAATTCCAGCGGAGCGACCGGGCATTTGATCGGCATCTCCGCCACACTCACCACAACTTTTCCGCCCTCGAACTTCTTAAGGAAATCCGCCAGGGCGACCGCGCCGTCATAAGTGTAAAAATCAAAAATATTCTTCCGCCAGCCGCCGTCCATCAACCCTTCGGTTTCCTGCGGGCGGATGGTCGCGCCAGTGGCGATCACCAGGTAGTCATAGCCGATCACCCGCTGATCCTTCCCAAGCACCACCCGGTTGGCTTCCGGTTCAATTCTTTCAATCGGGGTTTCAATATATTCCACGCTGCGCGGCAGGAAGCTGCGGCGCTCTTTCAGCACATCCTGGGGTTGGTAGACTCCAAAGGGGAGAAATAACAACCCGGGCTGATACACATGCGAAGGTTCCTGATCAACCACGATGATCTTCCACTGGCGGGGGTCAAGTTTTTTGCTCATTTTGACCGCCATCATCGTGCCGGCTGTTCCACCACCCAGGATCAAAAATGTCTTCATACACATCACCTCATGAGATTTGTGTTAATTCCGCGATGCGCTGCAGTCTTTTCATCAGGCTGGAGCGTTCGTTAAGAATTCCTTCAATCGTTGCCGCGGCCTGGCGCGACCAGTTTTTGCGTTGATCGCGGCTGGTCTGCGTCAAGGATTCCGGGGCGCCGTCAGCCATGGCTTCCAGCACTGCCAGCCAGGCGACCTGGTTCCCGTTTTCATAAACCGGGGTGAGCAAATACTCGTTGCCGCGCTGGCAGCGGAAATACCCGCCCTGCCCGCCCGCCTGACGGGCCATCATCTGCCAGGATGCCAGACAGGCGCTCTTGGCGGTTTCCATCGCCTCCTGGCAGGCCGGGCAGGCAGCGCTGACCGCGGTAATCGGATTTCCCTCCAGATCAAGGGTCAACGCGCTCAAACCGGACATCCCGGAAAAGAGGTCTTGAATGGATTGAATACAATGCGTCGGAAAGGCGTTCGAAGCGAGCATTTCCTGGGTCTCCAGCACCGCCGCCGCTTCTCCGGAAAGCAGTTTTTCAACCTCCCTGACCGGAAATCGCCACTGCTGCCCAATTTTTACCCCCTTCAACCGGCCGTCATTTAACATCCGGTAAACCGTGATGCGGTCAACTTTCAAAATTTCCTGGACCTGTCTGGAAGTGAGCAAATCATCCATCGCCGGTAACATCCTGTATATCATGCTATAACATATTATAGCATTTGTTACAGATTTCACCAGTGACATTTGTCACAATTCAAACAAAAACCGCCGGCTATGCGGCGGTCTGATTCCTGTTTTTTCTTGTCTCTTTATTTCACCAGCAAAATGGCGGCTGCCTGACCATTTTCGGCTTCCAGCACGACCGCGGTCCCGAGGCTGTGCACCAGATAGCTTCCAGGATTCAAGATGCTGATCGCCACACGCCTGTCGGAAACCTCAAAAGTCCCCTCGCGCGCCATGTCGTCCATTCCAATCAAGGTCAGACTGCCGTCCGGGCGGAAGGTCATAGAGCGCGCGAATTCGGGCGGGCTGATAATTTTCCACTCCCCCAGCAGGTCTTGAACCGGCTCCTGGCTGCTTTCATCCACTCCGCTGCGCACCATCTGCACACCTGCGAACAGTTTTGCTTCTTCCCCCTCCGGGCTGACGCTGATATCGGCGATAATCGCGTTTTCACTGCTCGCCTGTACCAAAAATGTCAGGCAGATGACCTTTTCCGCTTCGTTGACCATGGGACAGATCCGAAATGTGCTCGAATTTAACAGTTCCGGGCGGGCAAAACCGTTGAAAAACAGTCCCTGATCTGAAAACACGTACAGTTTTGTCCCCGGCTTGCCGCTGATGGCGTCAAACTGGGTTGATTCCCAGATCCCGGGAGTCAGCGCGGGGGGCAAACCGGGTCGAGCAGCGGCTTCGGTGGGTTGAGGCTCGCCAGTCTGGCGCGTGTAGATCATGTTACCGAACTCCAACCGATCGCCGTTTAGCCGGTACCGCTGTGAATAGCTCATCCCGCTCTCATCCGTGAGAGTCAACCCACCCATGGGGCTGGCGCTGTAGGTATAGCGAACCTCCATCCCTCCGCTTCGGATGGTCATCCAGCCGTCTTGCTGAAAGATTAAAAGATTTTCCGGCGCGTCTTGAAGCTGCCAGGTGCCAACCAGCGAGTCTTGCGTTTTCGGTAGAAATGGTAGCGCCAGCCGCCCGGACAGGATCAAAAAAACCAGACCGGCCAGCGCGGCGGCTGCCAGCACCAGGATCGCGGCGCGCACGATCTTCTTTCGCCTGCCAGCGTCCAATTTGACGGGTTTCCGTTTTTGCGGCTGGGTGTCTTCAACTTCCTGCGGCTGGTCAGCCGGGCTAGAAAATGCCGGAACCTGGACCGTTTCCTCGGCCTGGAGGCGCTCAGCGTGCGATTTTTGAGCCGCGAGGCGGATTAATCCCTCCTGCGCGGCGGAATTTCGCGGGTCAATCCGCAGCACGCGCTGATAACATTCGCGCCTGCGTTCCGGTTCTTCCACGGCTTCTGCCAGCATCAACCAGGCTTGAATGTTATCCGGCTGTCCGGCGATCACCTGACCCAGAATGCGGATCGCCTGTCGGCGGTCGCCGCCTGCCATTGCTTTCTCTACCTGAGTATAATATTCGTTCATCGCGGCCCCTTTTTACGGGATAGATACATTTTAATCCACTTTTTCCTTCAGGCGTGAAACGATCAGGGCAGCGAGGATATAACCGGCAAAGGAGACGCTCATCAAAGCCAGATAACCTGCCCCATCCACCAGCAGCCCTGAAAGCATCGTCACCAGCAGGACAACCCCCATGGTTGTCTGGGTAAAGCCAATCATCAACGATCGTTCCCCGCCGGGAATAATATTCATCATCAGACTGGGGGTTGATACCCCCACCGCGGTTCCGCGCACACCCAGCAAAAAGAAAACTGGAATCAGCAGAATGGAAGCCGTCTCGGCGTGGACTCTGAACTGCGGCGCAAAGGCGACCATGATGAGCATCAACACCGACATCAGGCTGCCTGCCAGCGCCCCGACCAGCAGCACCCGTTGATTGCCCGCCTTCCGGGAAAGCCAGCCAAACATTAAATTCGACAGCAAGTTCGCCGCCATATTCACACCCAGATAGACCCCGACCCAGGCCGGGTCTGCGCCCAGTTCTCGCTGAACGTAAATCGCGTAAAATGGGCTGGCTGCGCCTGCCAGAAAAATCATCGCCTGGGCCGCGATCAAGAGCCGGTAATTTTCGGAACGGTTTAAAATCCCGAGCGCGAGAGCGAACTGTTCGCGCAGCGAGCGCCGCGGCGGGGGCGCGGTGTCTGGCAGTTCATCGATCCGGTTGAACAACAGCAAAGACAGGGAAGCAAAAACAAAAAAACCGCCGGCGAGCAGCCCGTAATTGTTCGGGAAAGGGATGCCGCTCTCGGGCGCCAGCACGGTTCGAACGATCACCGACGCCAGAATGCCCATCGCGCCGCCCAGCCCCAGGCGCCAGGCAAACACTTCGCCCCGCCGCCGGGCCGGCACGGTTTTGCTGATCACTTCCAGAAATGGCAGACCGCCAATCCCAGACGCCACCGAAGCGATTGAATACGTCAGGAACAGCGCGGCCAAAATGGCGCCTGGCGCCTTAAACAGGTTGATCGCCAGAGCCAGTGTCAACCAGCACAGCATCCGGATAAGCGACATGCGCCGGTAAACGGTGATTTTTCGGGGTTGATTCTGAACGTATCCAGAGATAAAAAACTGGGGCAGGTACCAGCCGGCAGCGTTCAGCGGCACAATCAGACCCAGCAGAAATGAAGACTGCGTTAACTGACTGGCCAGCGAGGTAACCACCAGCACCGGCTCGAACAACGAGTCCGCGAACATGAAAAGAATGCCGTTCGTCACGGCATAGAAGAAGTTTTTTCTGCGGGTTTCCTCTGGCTGCAAATCCGCCGGAGAAACAGGGATGACATCCGCCATAAGGGTCTATTGTAGCAAAGAAACCACCAGGCGGGTTAAACCCTCTCGACTTATGGCAGCGAATCAACAATTTTTTCCAGGCTGGTCGGAGCAAGATGAATGCGGTCCTCGCTCAGGCCGCCAGCCCAGAGAGAACCGCCGCCGCTCACCACCAGCGTCTGTCCGTCAGGTTGAAGCCGGCTGTCCACCTTGGTCAAACGGGTGATCATGATGATCTGATCTGCTTCGGCCAGCCAGCCGCTGGCTGCATCGGCAGCCCGGCGCTCCAGCCCGGCGCGGACCAGGGCGTTCGCCGCCGCGGACTGGTCGCGCTTTGCCAGACCGGCGACGGCCAGAATTGAATCGGCCGGCAGTGAAAAAGTTCGATTTTCGTCCCCGGATGCGCTGCCCGGCAGTTTCATCGCGAAGGCGGCTGAGCGGCTGTCCACAAAAATAAACCGGAATGTCCCATCTGCCGGTTCAACGACCACGTGCACCCCCTTCAGGTCGTAAATCCCGGTTTGATGGCTGCTCTGTCCATTGAGGGTATCCAGCATCCAGACCGCGTTCGGCGCGGTCAACCCGTAAGCCAGACCGGCGACCAGTTGAGCCAGGACCCATTCGCCTTCTTTTTCTTTCCGCGCCAGTCCGCGTTGTTCCAGCGAAGCGCGCCCTTCTTCCAGGCTGTTCCCACCTTCCACCCCGGCGGGCAGCGCGATTTCGGTCACAACCCCCAGACCAGAGTAAACCCAGCCCAGTTCAGAGGGATCCAGAAGAATTTCAAATGTTTCGCTCATGGCAGGCCCTTATTTTCGTGAAGAGGATGAATCCGGTGTCACCGGTGTGTTGTAGAATTTTTGAGTATTGAGCGTGTGTAACCACAAGTCAATATAATTAGGAATAGTATACGGAAAAGACAAAGGATAAAAACCACTAACCACCCTATTGCTATATTTCATTTCATAGTAGACATAATACTTGCCATTAACAATTACTCGATTTGAACGAACTAATTTGCCATACGTTTCTGTCTGAATCGGGTTTAGATGGCCCTCAATACCAAAACCACGGCCAGTTCCTGTCCCGCCGGCCGCGCTCCCTCCCAGCCCGTCGCGGTCCATCTCGATCCACTGGTTGATTTCCTTCTCCAGCGCAGCGCCAAGGCGGGTCATCTGTTCCAGCGTGGTCCGAATCTGCTGCCTAAGTTGCCCCAAATCCTGAAGGAATTCCTGCTGGGCAGGGGACTGCCAGTGGATATCTAATGTGGCGATGGTCTGACTGAAAAACTGGTCGCGTTCTTCCAGGTCTGCGGTGCCTTGTTTAAAACGATTCAGGCAATCATAAGCGGCTTCGGTCTCCATGTGAATGACAGCCATGTTCCCTCCAGTATTCAGTTAATCAGTTACGAATTAAATTCAAACGATTCGATCATCGCTCCAAATATCAAGTCCAGAGTTGCGGCATCTTCGCGGTTCTCGCGGGTGGCTGTGATGGTGGTTAATACCCCGTTGGTCAAGAACATCACCTGGCGTTGATGAAGATCAACATCCTGCTGATCGTTGTGCCAGGTATATATCCGCTCAAAACCTGTTGCGCCCGCGGTGCTGTAATCGCCTTCATGAATCACATGGAACTGCGGGTAATCTTTTTCCTGCATTTTGCGCGCGGTTGTGCTGATCTGGGATAATTCCGTCCCTTCCGAGACCGGCCGCAGGGCAATTCCAAAATTTGCCCGACCGGCAGGTGAAGGCGGCGCCACAAACATTGCCTGAAACTGAGGGTTCGAAAAAACCACCCAGTTCGTCGGCACATTCAAATGAAATCCCGGCCCTTGAAAGGTCATAACGTCCATCGCTTCCTCCTCGGTTTGCTCACCACGGCCATTTATCTTCTACCCAGTTCCAGGCTTTACCGGGCGCGGATACCAGCGCTTTCCCGGTGTCCATAACCAGATCACCGGCGCCGGATAGATCCAGTTCAAACGACGTGCCAAAATCCAAGCCCAATCCCAGGCACGCGCCGAATTCCATATCGAATTTAAACGATCCCTGGCTGAAGCCCGCGTCCATGCCAAATTTTGCGCCGACCCCGTAGCTCACCCCGCCTTCCACGCCGCCGCCAATGCCGATCCCGTCGGCGAACTCGATTTTCTTGGAAAGTTCACCGCTGGCTCTGCCGCCCGCGAATGCCTCGGCTTTGAAATTCGCCGCCCCGGAACCTTTCAAGAGATCCAGCGAAGTTGAGCCGCCCGCGCCTGCGGTAGCGCCCAGATAAGCCAGCGCAGCGATATCAGCACCCAGAATTTCATGGTTGTAGCCAAATTTCGCCGCATACGCGCCGATTTCCACCTGCCCGTCCGCGCCAATATGCGTAAGATACAGGTCCACACCCCCGCGGGCCATCGCTTCCGCGCTCAACACACTGTAATCAAAGGTTCCAAAAGCGGTCGAAGCCCGGCCGTCCATGACTGCCCAGGCCGCGGATTGCTGGCCGTCATAGCGGCGGAAGATCCCTGCTATTGAATCAAAAGTCCCCGGCGCAGATGCGCCCGCGCCTGTCCAGGCGCCAACGGCAGGCGCGCTTGAAAACGCCGCCCTCCCTCTGCCGTCCACCTCCAGCCACTGCACAATTTCCATACTCAGGAACCGCGCCAGCAGGGTCAGCTTTTCGCCGTAGGCTTCCACATAGGCTGCGCTGGTGTATAACGACTGAAGCAATTCGCCGGTGTCGCCGCCCTGCAAATACCCGACGGTATTCTGAACCTGCTGTTTTAATCCCGCTCCACATTGCTGCATCTGAGTCCCCGCCTGAACCAGCCGGCGAGCCAGATCTTCGACCTGCTCCGTCTGCATGTGAATGATTTTCATGGCGACCTCTTTCTTATCCGGTCGGCAACGCGGGTTACAATGCTGAAGTTTGGAAAGTCAGAACAACTCCCTTTCCCGGCGGGCCAAAAGATATCTCGTCTTTATCTTTTAATGGGCAGGGCTCTCCGGGGAAAATCTGTTTCCCGTTTACCCAGGTACCGTTGCGGCTCTCATCCATCAACCAGTATCCAGAATTATCCCGCCGGATCCTGGCGTGCCGCCTGGAAACCACCCGGTTGTCATCCAGCGGAGACAAATCCACCTGCACCACCTGAGACCGATCGGCGGGTCTGCCCACGATATTTTCAGGCAGGTTTAACAGAAAGCGCACCCCGGAGGGTGAAACCAGGACGGCATTCAGACCGGCCGATAAGGATTCAAGCAGAATGCGCAGGCGGATGCCGTTCAGAATCCGCGCCTCTTCAAGCGTGCGCGCGGGCGAAATCCGCTGCGCGTTCCCTCCGCTGAGCAAATCCATCGCGCAGGATTGACCGCTTTGCAGGCGCAGCCCCATCGCCCTGGCAACCGCTTCAGCCACAAATTGACTGGGGACATCCTGCGGCAAAGCCATATCCTTGGGGGGCAGCTGTTCAACCTGAACCGTGGCGTAAATCTTTTCCATACCTGTCCTCTGTTATCCAAGTGACTGGAAGGTTTGAACCAGCTGCAGCATGCCTTTGCTGACAAAGAAACCGCGTCCCGCCGGCATGGTCATCTTGCGCATTTGCAGAGAGAGCGAAGCGCCCAGCCAATCCGCGTCAGACGAATCTTTGGATAACACCAACCCGGTGCGGCTCTGCCGCAGCAGGCGCACAACCGGCGCCATCATCTGCATTTGCAGTTCATCGCGGTTCCCCGCGGCAACCAGATAAAAATCGCTGCACTCGTTTAATCGCGCCGAGACATCATTCAACAGCATCCCCGCGCTTTCCTTCCCCGGCTCGAAGAATGCGCCAAGGTCATCAATCAACAGCAGATAGCGTTTCGGATTATCGCAGGGCGGCCTGGTTTTCAAGCGCTCCAGTTCGGCGCTGACCTCATCCAGTTTGCCCAGCACTTTACACGGCGCCTGTTTCATCGTGGTCAACGGACCGCGCCGCAGTGTCAGCGCCACGATCTCAAACAGATCGGGATTCATCAAGTCAATGCCTTTGGCCAGCGAAACCAGGAAATTGGTCTTTCCGCTCTGGCGGGGACCCAGGACCAGCCAGGTCGGAATTTCATCATTCAGGTTGATGTTCAGCAGTTCCTGACTGTCATAGGTGATTCCCACGGGAGCCCAGACCGCCCCGCTCACCTGAGTTTGCTGCAGCAGCAGCTGCTCCAGATACGCAAATGGATAGCGCTCCGCCAGCACGCTGATGGGTCGGGGAAGCGCGCCTTTCCAGTGCTTCTTCATGTCCTTGAAAGGCGCCTGATTCAGATCGCTGCCCGCAATCTGACATTCATAGAATCCTTCATCCTTGAAATACCCGCGCCCCTCAGCCTTGAGCGATAGTTCAAACGGCCGCTGCCCAAGTACGTCGTAATACTCATCCACGCTGGTCAGCTGGAACACCAGGCGCATGGCGATATTGCTGGACAGGTTGCGGTTCATTTCAATTCCGCGGTTGGTAACCAGGATCAGATGGATCCCCAGTGATTTCCCCGTGCGCACAAAACGTGCCAGCGCATCCGCCTGATCCGGGTAGGTGGTGCGCAGTTCCGCGAAGTTATTAATCACAACGAACAGCTCCGGCGAGAAGCCGCTTTCACCGGCGTCCATCTTTCCGCGCTCATCCGCGGTATCATCCAGCAGCTTCAGCAGCCGCTCCAGGCGTTCCTGTTCATTCAGCCGGATCAAGCCCCCGGTATGCGGGAGGGCTTCCAGCCCTTTCAGGCTGCCATCTCCGTATTCCAGCAAATAAAATTGAACTTCGTCCGGCCGGTGAGTGGCGGCCAGCGAAAGCAGTACCGCTGAAAGGGCTTTTCCGGTGCCGCTTCCGGGCGCACCGACAATCCACAGATGCCCGTCTTTCTGTTTGAAATCGATCACCAGGGGCAGTTGACGGCATTCTTGCGGCAGGTCCAGGATCCCGACCGCGGCGGTCAGGCGGCGGTCTGCCAGACGGATATCGCCCCAGTCCTCCTCGTGATAGGTGCGAAACGTCGCGGTGCTGTCCAAAACGTCCCCCAGAGAAAGGTCGGCGGGAATCGGCTCAATATAGATCGGCGCGGCGGGTTTTATCTCGAGCCGGGCTGTCGCTTCCTGGATCATATCCATAAACAGATCCATCTCTGTTTGCGAGGAGCTGGCGACCGCGGCTTTTTTCTCCAATCCCGGCTCGTGGGTGTACAGGGTGCGGGTCGAGCCGTCCGGCAGCACTTCGTCAATCGTGAACCGCTCCACATCCTCAAGGGAAGTCTGGCTGACTTTTGCGCCCGCCCAGCCGCCCTGGAATTCGATGATCCGGTCCTTAACCCGAACATACCCGTGACCGCGGCCGCGCGGAATGGGCAGCGAGCGGTCCACCATGCGCATTTCGTCCGGATTTTGCACCTTTAACAATATTTTCCAGGCGACATAATCCTGAAGCGCTTCCATTTCGCGGATGGTTCGTTGATTGGCAAGAATGAAATACATCCCGTAGGCGCGTCCCAGACTGCCCAGTTTTTGCAACCGTTCAACCAGGTTGGGCACCATGCGGATTCCGCTCTCAAATTCATCAATGATGGTCAGCAAATGCGGCAGGGGGTCCTGAGGCGCGCGTTGATTGTAAGCGTAAATATCGTTCGGCCTCCCGTTGCGGATAAACATCTCATCCCGTCGCCGGAACTCGCGCTCCAGCGCTTGCAAGGCCCGTTCTGCCATGCCGGCTTTTTCCATATCCAGGTTATCCACAAAGCCAACCACGTGGGGCAGGTTGCGCGCTTTGGCTAGCTCAGACGGCCCGGCTTTGAAATCCATCAACATAAAATTCAAACTGCGCGGAGAATAGCGGTAAGCAGCGGAGATGACCAGGGATTGCAGGAAGATCGATTTACCCGAGCCAGGTGCGCCAATCAGGAAAGCGTTGAAGTCGCTGCCGCCGGAGCGGCTGGTTCCCCAATCCGGGCGAAAATCGAGGTAAAAGGTTTCCGGCCCTTCACGGGTCACGTGAATCCCGACCGGGAACAACGCCTGCTCCTCATCCGCCGGCCAGTGCTGCCAGTATTGCTGCAGCGTCTCTGCCTGGAAGGGATCCTGCGCGGTTATCTGGCTGGTGCGCACGGTATCCGGCAGGGCATAGCTCATCTGCCCGCCGGCCACTTCCAACCCGGCCAGGGTGCGCGCTGCCAGTTCACAATCAGACTGTGCCGGAAGTTCAGGAACCCCAATCTGGCTGGAGTTTTCCGCCTCAACAGTAAAGGTTTCCAGGTAGCGGAAAGCATTCGCCTCCGGCAGTTCAACCCGAGCCCGGCAGGTGTTGGGAGTCGCGTTCTGATTGACAAAGATCAGGTGAATGCCCAGTTCGTGTCCTTCGGCTGCCAGCGCGGTGATCTCCTGCGACTGGCGCAGCACGCCGCTATCATCCAGCAAAACCACCAGCGAAGCGCCAAAGGTTTCGCCGGGGCGGGCGTTCTTCCGCTTTTCTGCCCGCGCGGCATATTCCGTCGAAAGGAAATTCATGAACGGGCGGGTATCCGCGGTGGAGAAGCAAAGCTGGCGTACCCGTTTCTGCCCATTAAAGGAGCGCGTATGCGGCAGCCATTTCAGCCACCCCCAACGTTCAGCTGCCCCTGGCGAATCTGCCAGCAGAGCGATGGACAAATCTTCCGGCGAGTGATGCACCGCCAGTTCCAGGATGAACTTGCGCGCCAGTCCGTAGGCATGTTCCGGCTTGCGGCCGGATAGCACCACGCTGCCAACCTTTTTCAGGCTGAACAGGATGGGCATATCCCCGGCTTGCCGGTTGGCATCCGCCAATTTTTGCGCGTGTTTTAACAGGGGATCTTTGCGGTCAAAATCCGAGGAATAGACCAGTTTGTAACTGGGCGTCCCCCCACCCGTTCCCAGGCGCAGGGTCAAAAAATCGGGATCGTAGCTGCGCCGCCACCACAAGCGTTTGTTTTTACCGCGCGCGGTGGCGATTTCCACCAGCGGGGCCCAGCGCGGATATTCCAGTTCCAGTGTGCGGCGGTACTTATCTGCCAGAATCCCCAGTTCGGCGTGCTGTTTCTCCAGCGCCTGCATGTAGGTCTTTTCGCGCTGCTCAACTGATTTGCGGTAATTCTTCTTCTGCACCTGCGTGGCAATGATGGTGGCCATCGGCATCCCCAGGCTCATCACCATCATTGGAATTAACAAAGCCATATTTCCGGAGGAAAGAAAGCCAGCCACCACCGTACCAACCACCATGATGCCGGAAGGCAGCAAGGTGAGCAGCATATTTTGCTGCGGCGGCGCCATTGGTGCTGAATCTGGCGCCGGGATCTCGATCGTATCACTCGGGATGTCGAACGGTTCGCGCATCGCGATTGTATAGCGCCGGCGACCGTTATGATAGCTGCCCAGTTCGCTTTGGATCATCCCACCACTACCCATAGCTCATCCTTATTAATAACGAAAAGAACCGCTCTCCCGGGCGGGGGCTTCCCCGCCCGGAGCGGCCTGTCATGATAATCCTTCCAGTGCTTATCCCATCTTGGAAGCGGCAGCTTCCCACTGCGCAATTTCCTGCGCCAGGCGGTTCGCCAGCTGGTTCAAGGTCTCCAGTTGAGTGGTCAGTGAGCCGCGCAGCTGGTCATACTGCGCTTGAAACTCGGTAGCCGACTGGCCAATCCAGGCGGAACCCACCGTGGAATTGACCGAGTTGGTCACCTGTCCCAGCACCTGCACCATCTGGCCCTGCTGCTGGATGATCTTCTGCTGCGTCCCCCGGCATACCTCGACGTCCATATGAAGTGTTGGCATTGCGTATTCTCCTTTTTGAAATGAATGATTAAAGACGGTTGACAGCACATGCCGCGTATTTTTTTACCACTAATAAGCCCCTCAATCTTATTAAGATTATATAATAATCACCGGGTAAGTCAAACGCTTAATAAAACTGCAACACTTCTGTACACCCATCGCCATGCTGCATCAACACCTGCAAAGCAGCCCCCGGAGGTATCATCATGAATAATCTGCTTGGCTCCACCATCGGCCCCTACCAGATCATCGACTCCCTGGGTGAAGGCGGGATGGCGGTAGTCTATAAAGTCTGGGATACCACCCGTCTGGTGCCGCTGGCGCTCAAGATGCTCAAACCGGATTTCGCCGAAGACCGCATCTTCTTGCGCCGGTTTGAGAAAGAAGCCGCCACCCTCTCCAGGCTTCAGCACCCAAACATCGTCCGTTTTTACGGGCTGGAATCGCATCAATCGGTTTACTTCCTGGTGATGGACTACATTGAAGGCGTAACCCTGCGCCGCCAGATCTTCGACCGCGCCCGCCCCTTCACGCCGGAGGAAGTCCGCCAGCCCATCAGCCAGGTGCTTGCCGCCTTGAATTACGCTCACCAGTTGGGCATCATCCACTGTGACATCAAACCCGCCAATATCCTCATCTCCTCCAATGGAAACGCGCTGGTATCCGATTTTGGCATCGCCAGGCTGACAGAAAGCAGCACGTTGACCAATGCCGGTCTCGGCACACCGGCCTACATCGCCCCGGAACAAATCGCCGGCCAGCCGCCCACCCCGCAAACCGATCTCTACTCCCTTGGCATCGTGCTCTACGAGATGCTTTCTGGTGGAGAGCGTCCCTTCACCGGCGAACGCGCCAACAACAGCGCTTCAACCACCGACCGCATCCTGTGGGAAAAAGTCAACGCTGAGCCGGTCCCACTCAGCCAATTCGCCCCAGCTCTTCCGCCCGATCTCATCAGCCTGGTTATGAGCTGCCTGGCGCGCGACCCTGGCCAGCGCCCTGCCTCTGCCAGTCAGATGCTGGGCAGCCTGATGCTCGCTTCAACCTCGGCTAAGGCCCCGACCACCGCAGACCAGTCACCCGCTGATCAAACTGGCGTGATTTACGATACAGTTCCACTGGAAGGCGCGGGCACGCTGCCCTCCAAACTCCACCCCTTGGTGGATGATTCCACCGAACCGGCGCCCAGGCCGCCTGCCCCTTCCCCCTCACCAGCCAGCCCCGCAGCGCTTTTCCCCTCCTCGACTGCCCCGACCATCCAAGCACGGAAACCGCGCAAATGGCTGATTGGCCTGATTGCTGGCGTTGCTCTCCTCCTGGTCACGGCTGCGGTGGTCTTGTTCAGCGCCACCGACCTGCGCTGGAATCTTCTCTACGGCGAGCCGGTCGCTTTCTACCGCGTGGACGTCAAATCCTGGATGCGCACCAGCACCCTGGTCAATGTGATGAAAGGCGACCGCGTCCAGGTTAATTATGTCTACGGTACCTGGTCAATTGACCCCAACAATTATCCATTTACCGACGCCAGTGGGGTCCCCGGCCCGAAATTGGAACAACTGATGGAGCGCTGCTTCGCCCCTGCATGTAGCGGCCAACCCGGCATGTTGATCATGGAATTATCCAACGGGTCTTCCACGTACCTGGTCGGCAACCAGTCCTATTTTTATGCGGATGACACCGGTTACCTGGAATTCACCATTAACGATGTGTACACCGGATTCAACGACAACCAGGGAACGGTTACCGTGGATGTGAAAGTCTGGCGGCCTTAACCTGCCAGCAAACCAAACCAGTCACCTTGACGCCCCAGGCTGGGCTTGATAGGATGGAGCATCTTTCTCAACTTCAAAAGGTAGCATGGAAATTTACCTCACCTGGGTCAAATCCAACCCCCTGCTTTCAGCCGCCGTCCAATTCGCCATCCTGGGCACGCTGGGCGAAATCGTTTCCTTCAGTGTCCAGCGCAAGCGCCTGGCCCTGCCTTGCACCTGGCCGCAGCTGCTGGCAAAAATGGCAGCCTGGGCGCTGCTCGGCGTCATCATCAAATACGCCTTTACCGGCATGAAAGGCTTTGCCGCCGCGCTGGTGGAGCACGGTCTGCTGCCCGCCTTCTTCGCCGCTGGCTTTGGCCGCGCCTTCGCGGTCTCCGTTTTCACCAACCTGCTCTTCGGCCCGCAAATGATGGCCTTTCACCGCCTGGAGGACAACCTGATCCTCGGCCAGCGCGGCTTTGCCGGCATCACCACCGCCTGGAAGACTCTCCTCTGGTTCTGGATTCCAGCCCACACGCTGACCTTCCTGCTGCCCGCTGACTACCAGATCGGCCTGGCTGCCCTCTGGTCGCTGGCGCTCGGCCTGATTATGGGCTTCACCAAACGCCGTCCGCCGCAGCCAGCCGCCCATACCGAAGCATAAAAAAACCCGCGAGCGTATCGCGGGCTTAATCTATCTCACGATCAGGCAGCCACTGGCTGCTGGGCGGGGCGCGGCCGGCTCACCGGTTTGTATTCCATCGGTTTGCCGAGCAGTTTCTCGATTGTGCGCACCATATAGGCGTCTTCGCGGGTGGCCAGGGTCAGCGCGCTGCCCAGCCGTTCCATGCGCCCGGTTCGGCCGATGCGATGGGTGTAGGCTTCCGCCGTGTCCGGCAGATCATAGTTGATTACATGGGTAACCTGCGAGACATCGATCCCGCGCGCAGCGATATCAGTCGCCACCATCACGCGCGCCTTGCCGCTGCGGAAGCGGTCCATGGCTGCGGCGCGCTGGTTCTGCGACATATTCCCTTGCAGCGCCGTGGCGGCAATCCCGGCCTTGGCCAGCAGCAGCGCCACCTTGCTGGCGCGGTGTTTGGTGCGGGTGAAAACCAGCACCTGCCCGTTGCCAGAACCGTAAATCAGCTCCAGCAGCGCGTCGAATTTATCCGCCGTCTCCACCTTGCACAGGCCGTGGCTGACTGTTTCGATCGGCTTGGAAGCGTTGATTTCCACCGCCACCGGGTTGACCAGAATATCCTCGGCCAGCTTGCGGATCTCTTTCGACATCGTCGCCGAGAACAGCAGCGTCTGGCGCTTTTCGGGTACCAGCGCAAGAATGCGGCGCACATCTGGTAAAAAGCCCATATCAAACATCATATCGGCTTCGTCAATAATCACGGTCTCAATTCGCTCCATGCGCACCTGGCGCTGGCCAATCAGGTCCAGCAGGCGGCCGGGGCAGGCGACCACGATCTCCACGCCGGAGCGCAGGGCGCGGATCTGCGGTACGGGGCTGACCCCACCGTAGACGGTCGCGGCGCGCAAGCCAGTCTTGCGCCCCAAGGCCTGGATTGCACGGTAGGTCTGCTCGGCCAGCTCGCGGGTAGGGGAGAGCACCAGCGCGCGCAGCACCCCGGTGCGGCCGTAAGACAGGCGCTGCAAAAGCGGCAGCGCGAAAGCAGCCGTCTTGCCCGTGCCAGTCTGGGCCAGGCCGATCAAATCCTTGCCGGATAAAATCTGCGGGATGGATTTCAGTTGAATAGGCGTGGGGGTTTGGTAACCAGCAGCCGAAATGCCCGCAGCGATCTGCGGGGTAAAACCAAATTGTTCGAAATTCACAACATTCCTTCGGGTCAATCAGCCAGGGCGGCTGCCCTGTGGAATTTTCATAAGAAGTCTGATCAACACAACCTTTGAAGTATACCATTAAAGTGGAGTTTTTCCACGTACTTGATTAGCGATTCTGGTTGTTTGAGAACAGCACGATTCCCAGCCCGATAAAGCCCAATGCGAGTCCCAAGCCTGCACCGCGCCAGAAGCCGCGTTTATCGTTAGCGCTGATGATTCCAGATATGATCGCATAATATAGAAAAGCGAAAATTAACAGGCCTACCCCTTCGTAATCAAGTAACAAGTAAGATAGCGCAATCCCGGGACCGCCCAACACTACAAACAACGCCAACGACACCCAGATTGACCGCCCGGTTTGGAGGGCCGGGAATTCCAGAGGCATCGCTTGGTTGCTAGAAGGATGGGTTACTTGCTGTACCGGACGAGCTGGCTCTTGCCTCCCAGTAGTGGGGTTGACTTGATGACCTTTGTAGCGGAAAAACAGCAATCCGCCAAAGACCGCCACACCTGCAATAATCAACAAATCAAAGCCAGCATATCCCGTCAGCCCAAACCCCAATCCATCGAATCCACGTGAACCGCTGAATAAGATCATCGGTAAAATGACGGCCTGAACCAGCAAGGTGACCAGCCAACCTGCCATACTGGTTCCGACCTTGAAGGCCAGTAGTTTTTTGGAAGTAATTGCCGGAGTAACAAAAGCGCTGACATATTGGCCAATGGCAAAGAAAGCCATGGCTGCGTCCGAATCACCTTGAGCAATAAACGCAGTAAGAAAACCGACCACAAAGGTCAACAAAAAGAAGATCAGGGTATTCCACAAAAAAGACTTCCAAAACCCGCCTTTTGAGCCATCTCCCACGGCTGGGTAGACAGGTTGTGGATAGGGTCCCACCTGACCTGACGATTGATTCCTCCCAGCCGGGTTGCTGCCTGGCGCAACGCTCTTCAGCAGGTAGCCGCAGTGACCGCAAAAGGAAGATGCTGGATCATTGATCCAGCCGCAGGAAACGCAAGGTACGCCGGGCAAGTTTGTGGCGGATGGGGTTGGGGAAAAATTCTGGGGCGATTCGGCTTGACTGAAATAATCCCGGGGCTGCCTATCAACCTGATAATCAATTGACTGGTTGCCGCCGGGGGCTGGCCGATTCGTGTAGATCGCCGCAGTTGTAGGCGGTGCTGGATGGCTCACCTGTGGACCAGGCGCAGCAACGCGGTTCGTCTGGTCCTGCTGGCTGCCAGGCTGTGCTTGCTGATAGTCGGTACCGAACGGATATGCAGCAGAAGCATCCAGTTGTGGCGAGACTGGAACTGAAGAATGGATGGCTTTGGGAGCCAGAAAGGCCTTTTCCAAAATTGGTAATCGACCTGGATAATACCTGTTGGCAAAATCCCGCAAGAATATCTCAAACGGCCTGCCGTTGCCATATTGCTCATATAACAATCCCCAGGCCTCTGTGTTCGAAAAATCTTCTTTTAGAATCTCATTGATAAATACACCGCTGTTTCTTTTATCCCCCTGCGCCCACAATTTCTTTGCACGCTGAACCAGAAAACTGATTTCAATGGATGGAGATGTACTCAGATTACTCATCATCGCCCCTTGAGAAATATTGAATCCTGATACTAAAGATTTTAATATATCGAGGTACGGTTTGTCCATACTTGCATGAATTTGTAATTAAATTGCAATCTGACCAATTCTGAAGACCTTGTTGTGGTAGATGACTGTCCGTTAAAAACAGGATGAAAGTGTCAGCAAAGACTGACATTCAGAGCTACCCAAGCCAACCCAATTCTGGGATGATTAACCTGCTGGGAAACCAATCTTAAACCTTCAGGAGAGGAATTATATGAAGCCAATTCGTGTCCTTCAGTGGGGTCTCGGAGCAATGGGAAGCGGCATGGCCCGCCTGATGCTCGACAAAAGCGGTCTGCAGATTGTCGCGGCGGTGGACAGCCGCCCGGAGTATGTCGGCAAAGACCTCGGCGAAGTGCTCGGCCTCGGCAAAACCCTCGGCGTTAAAGTCGCCGGTAAACCGGAAGACGTCCTGGATAAATCCAAGGTGGATATCGCCATCCTCGCCACCACCTCCTGGATCTCCGAGCAGATGCCTGATCTGCGCAAGGTCATCACCGCTGGCATCAACTGCATCTCCATCGCTGAAGAAATGTCCGACCCGGACGCGCAAAGCCCCGCCCTCGGCAAAGAATTGGATGACCTCGCCAAGAAACACGGCGTTACCGTGCTCGGCACCGGTGTCAACCCCGGTTTCGTCCTGGATGCGCTGGTGGTCATGCTCACCGGCGGCTGCCACAGCGTCGAACGCATTGAAGCCTCGCGCGTCAACGACCTCAGCCCCTACGGCCCGACTGTAATAAAGAGCCAGGGTGTTGGCACCACCCCTGAAGCATTCAAAGCCGGCGTTGCTGACGGCTCAATCGTCGGGCATGTCGGTTTCCCCGAATCGATCCACATGATCAGCGATGCCCTCGGTCTCAGCGTGGACCGCATCGAACAGACCCGCGAACCGATCATTTCCAAGGTCTACCGCGAAACCCCGCACGTCAAGGTCCAGCCCGGCATGGTTGCTGGCTGCGCTCATATCGGCGTAGGCTACCGCGGCGATAAAGAAGTCGTCCGCCTGGTACACCCGCAGCAGATCCATCCGCAGTTGGAAAACCAGGATACCGGCGATTACATCAATATCTTCGGCAAACCCGAGATCCATATGTCGATCAAGCCCGAAATAGCCGGCGGCATCGCCACCATGGGCGTTACGGTCAATATGATCCCGCACGTCGTTGCCGCCACCCCCGGCATGAAGCGCATGATTGACCTGCCCATGCCCGCCGCCCTGATGGGCGAAAGCGCCTACCAGCGCCGCGTCTAAATCAACCAGCCATTGCGCGGGGTAACCCCGGCACGCAACGCCGCAGGCACGAAACGCTGGATGTGTTCGGCCTGCGCTGTGCTTAGGAAGCCCCGCGCGGGAGTTGCTTTATGAACAAGATTGCCAAAGGAACCTGGGTGGAGATTGAGCAAATCGTGCTCACCCCCGAACAGCGCGCCCCCAGCCTGCCGGAAGAAACCCGTACCACGCCCTACAAAATGCGTGTCTCCGGCTTTCTGCTGGCTGATGGCGAGCTCGGCCAGCCCGCCCGCGTGCGCACCATCATCGGCCGCGAACTGCAAGGCACCCTGCTGACGGTCAACCCATCCTACAGCCACAGTTTCGGCCAAACCGTACTGGAACTGCTCACCATCGGCACAGGGGAGGAAGCATGAGCCGCGATACTTCCTACGCTGCTGTGATGGCACGAAAAAACGAGATCATGAAGGCCTCGCTGGGCATTGATTTTGATGAGTTCATTCAAAGCCCGGTCGCCTTCGATTACGAAGGCATGATGCGCGCCACCGGCTTCAGCCTGGAAGACCTGGTACGCATCCAGTCGGAAACCAAGGTTGGCAACACGCCGCTCTACGAGCTGCGCAACCTCACCGCCGCGGTTCGCAAGTTCGCCGGCCCCGGTAAGGGCGCAACCATCTACCTCAAGGACGAGGCCGCCAACGCTTCGGGCTCCTTTAAAGCCCGCCGTGCTTCCATCAGCGCCTACCAGGCCGCCCAAAAGGGCTACAAGGGCATGATCGCCGCCACCAGCGGCAACTACGGGGCGGCGGTGGCTTCCCAGGCGGCCCAGCGCGGCCTGAAATGCATCATCGTCCAGGAAGTTTTTGACAGCCGCGGCGTTGGCCAGCCCGAAATCATCGAGAAGAGCCGCGCTTGTGAGGCTTACGGCGCCGAAGTGCTCAAATGCACCGTCGGCCCTGAGCTGTTCTACCTGCTCCTGCTCACCCTGGAAGAAACCGGCTTCTTCAACGCCAGCCTGTACACCCCCTTTGGCATCCGCGGCGTGGAAACCCTCGGCGCGGAAATTGCCCGCCAGACCCGCGAGCGCCTGGGCAAAGACCCGGACGCGGTGCTGATCACCCACGCCGGCGGCGGCAACTTGACCGGTACCGCCCGCGGCCTGCTTCAGGCTGGCTGCGCCAACACGCGCATCATTGGCTGCTCAGTGGATCTGGAGGGTCTGCACATGGCCTCCGATCGCGATTTCAACCGAAAATCCTTCACCACTGGCCACACCGGTTTTGGCGTACCCTTCGCCACCTGGCCCGACCGCGTGGATGTGCCGCGCAACGCCGCCCGCAGCCTGCGCTACATGGATGAATACCACCTGGTTACCCAGGGTGAGGTCTTCTACATCACCGAGCTGCTAACCAAGCTGGAAGGTCTGGAACGCGGCCCGGCCGGCAACACCTCACTGGCCGCCGCGGTGGCGGTCGCCCGTGAAATGGACCGCGACCAGGTGGTGGTTGTCCAGGAAACCGAGTATACCGGCGCTGGCAAGCATCACAACAGCCAGCTTTCCTTTGCTCGCCAGAATGGGATCGATGTCCGCCGCGGCGACCCGCGCGAGAACGTCCCGGGCAAGAATATCGTCATCCCCGAGCGCCTGGAACAGGTGCGCGGCAGCGCCCAGGACCTCGAAAAGCTGCGCCTGTCTTACCTTAAAAACGCCGCCAAGCAGTTGCCCGCTGCCCGGTGGAGCGAGAACGATTTGGCTTTCCTGGCCGCAGATGTCAATAAAGACGCGGCCTGGCTGCGTCAGCGCCTGCCGGAATTGAGTCAATAACCCCGCCCCGCGCGGATACCCTTAACTTGTGGAGAGGAGTTATTTCGATGACTGAAGAACGAATTGCCCGCTTTGAAAAGCGCCAGGCCGAGCTGCACAAAATGACAGACGAGCAGCTTAAAGCCCGCTTCTGGGAGCTGTGCAACCAGGTGGTGGATCCCATTGTTGACCTGGCCCGCACCCACACCTCCCCCTCGATCGAGCGCGCCGTGCTGCTGCGCATGGGCATTGACAGCGTTTCCGCCCACGGCGTGGTGGACCGCATCTACGAAGCTGGCCTGCTGGGCAAAGGCGCGGGCCATGTGCTGCTCAAGCTGGCTGCCCGCCGCGGCTGCGATGTCCGCGCGGCCGCCGCCGCCGTGCTGGAAGATAAGGAAGTCCTCCAGGGACTGTTCGGGTAAAGCGAGGCTGAAATGAACCATAAATCCCTGGAAATCAATCAGAAACTGGATATCGAAGAAATCCTTACCGACCTGGAACATTACCGTCCGCGCCGCAAGGGCTGGGTCTGGCGCAAAGTCCCGCGGGACGGCGTCAAAATGGGTCCCTTCCATTACCGCAACATGTCCGAGCCGCTGAAAAACAGCATCGGCCTGCCCGCCTCCAAGTACTTTGACCACATCGACCCGCAGCCGTCCTGCGTGGTCACCACCGAGATCGCCTCAGGCCGTTTTGAGGACGACATCCGCCGCATGCGCATGGCTGCCTGGCATGGAGCCGACCATATCATGGTCATTCGCACCACCGGTCAAAGCCACATTGACGGCCTGATGGAGGGCACCCCCGAAGGCGTCGGCGGTGTGCCGATTACCCGCAAGCAAATTCGCGCCAGCCGTAAAGCCTGCGACCTGATCGAAGACGAAGTCGGCCGCCCGATCAATTTCCACTCCTATGTTTCCGGGGTGGCCGGGCCGGAAGTCGCCGTCCTGTTCGCCGAAGAGGGTATTAACGGCGCTCACCAGGACCCGCAGTACAACGTGCTGTACCGCAATGTCAACATGTACCGGTCGTTTGTGGACGCCGCCGAAGCCAAGAAGGTCATGACCGGCGCGCGCATTTTCCAGATCGACGGCGCGCACAACGCCAATGCGACGGCAAAAGCCGGCTGGCTGGTGATGCCCGAATTGATGGTTCAGCACGGCATTAACTGCGCTTTCTCGGTCGCGGTGGGGATGGATAAAGACCTGATCGGCCTTTCGACCGTACCGCCCAACGCGCCGCCGGCGCCAAAATTGTGGTATGACCTGCCGTACGCGGTCGCGCTGCGCGAGTTTTTCAGCGATTTTAAGATGCGCGCCCAGCAGAACACCCGCTATATCGAAGCCGACATTGAGGAAGCCATCCGCACCCACACCGTGGATACCCTGATTTCCATGCTCACCAGCGCGGATATTCAATCCACCATCACCCCCGATGAAGGCCGCAACGTCCCCTGGCATTACAACAACATTCGCGGAATTCAGACGGTCAAACAAACCTGGGCTGCCCTGGACGGGATCAAAGAATTGGTGTCTCTGAACTACAACGGCCCGCTGGGCGAAATGGCACGCGATCTTAAAGAGCGCGCCGTTGCCTTCCTCGAAGAGGTGATCGAAACCGGCGGTTATTTCGCCGCCGTTGAAAAAGGCTTCTTCGTGGATTCAGCCCGGTACCCTGAACGCAACGGCGACGGCATTGCCCGAGACGGCAAAGGTGGTGTTGGCGCCGGCAGCATCGTCCCGCGCGACCCGGATTATTTCGCCCCGGTCTGCTCTCACTTTGGCGAAAATCACCTGCCGGAAGGCTTAACCAAAGCCTGCGATGCCATTGACGGCTGTACTTTGTGCAAACCCGAAAAAATCGCCTACATTGACGAACTGGACCCGGAAGACAGCGCTAACAAACGCCTTGAAGCCACCTATCCATACCGCAAAGGCACCAGCATCAAACCCGAAGCGGAATGGGCCGGCGACGGCACGATCTTGCTCCAGTTCTTCGTCCCCCAGCCGGAAGATCTGGCCGCGGTTTACGGCGTTGAAATGGCGAAAAAACTTGGCCTGCAAGACCCGGAAGTCGTCAATCTTCAGGTAATGCATCCTGCCGAAGGCTGTTTCCTCGAAGTAAAAGGCAAAGTGGGATTCGACATCGACATTCGCACCCTCAAAGTCCCGGAAAAGGAAGTTATCCTTCCCGAAGATGAACTGCGCGAAGCGGTCAAGAAAATTGGCCTCAAAGTCGTCGCCGGCACGGTTGGTGAGGACGAACATTCCGTTGGTCTGCGCGAGATTCTGGACATCAAACACGGCGGGATCGAAAAATACGGGGTCAAATACCATTACCTCGGCACTTCTGTGCCGATCAGCAAGATGGTGGATGCCGCCATTGAAACCGGCGCGCACGCCATCTTGATCTCCACCATCATCAGCCACAACGACACCCACCGCGCGCAGATGCGCAAACTGGCGGAGCTCTGCCAGGAGAAGGGCATTCGCGAGCGTGTGATCCTCATCGCCGGAGGCACCCAGGTCAGCCGTGAAATGGCCGCTGAAACCGGCCTGGACGCCACTTTCGGGCGCGGCACCAAGGGCATCCACGTGGTGAATGCCATGGTGAAAATCCTTAAAGCCCGCGGAGCCGTCTAAACTTGAACCTTAATGTTTCCGCGCAGGCTGCGGATATTCTGACCATCGAAGTCGGTTCTACCATCACCAAGGTGAACGGCTTTACCCGCCTGGCTGGCGGCGGCTTTGAGCAAGTCGCTCAGGGTTTTGCCGCCACCAGCGTCGGCCAGGGCGATGTCGGCATTGGCGTCCAGCAGGCGCTGGACGACCTGACAGCCAGATATGGCCCCCTGCCCGCGAACCCGGAAGTCTTTGTCAATTCCTCCGCTGCCGGCGGGCTGCGCATGACCGTTCACGGCCTGACCTACTCGATGACCGCCCGGGCTGCCCGCGAGGCAGCCCTGGGCGCCGGCGGCATCGTCCGCATGGTAACCGCCGGCCGGCTGGAACCCTACGACCTGGAGGAAATCCGCGCCATACACCCGAATATGATTTTGCTGGCCGGGGGTGTGGATTACGGCGAGCGCGAAACCGTGCTGCACAACGCTGCTCAACTGGCCGGGTTGAAACTGCCTGTTCCGGTTCTGTATGCCGGCAACACCGCGGTGCGCAAGCCGGTGGCCGCCCTCTTTGAAGCGGCCGGCATCGAGCTGCTGCTGGCGGATAACGTCTTTCCCGAAGTGGATGTGCTCAACATCGAACCGCTGCGCCAGGTTATCCACGACGTGTTTAACCGCCATATCATCCACGCCCCCGGTATGGCCCGCCTGGGTGAATTGACCCGGCGCGGCATCCTGCCCACCCCGGGCGCGGTTTTGAAAGGTGCCGAACTTTTTGCTGAAGAAATGGGCGACTGCCTGGTCTTTGATGTGGGCGGCGCGACAACCGATGTCCACTCGGTAACCGAAGGCAGTCTGGAATGGTCCAGCAAATTGATTGACCCGGAGCCGCGCGCCAAACGTACGGTTGAGGGCGATCTGGGCGTGTACGTCAATGCCCACAACATCGTGGAACTGGAAGGAGACCCGGAATGGCAGGACCGCCTGGCCGATTTGCAGGCCATCCCGACCAGCGAACGCCAATTTGAGCTGACCCGCTGGCTGTGCAGCAAAGCGGTTAACATCGGTATCCGCCGCCACGCCGGCGCGGTGACCGATCTATATACCCCTACCGGTCGGAAGCAAATTGTCAAAGGCAAAGATCTGACCGCCGTGCGCTGGGTAATCGGCACTGGCGGCGCGCTCACCCGCGTTCCCGGGGGCGAAGACATCTTGCGCCAGATCTGCCTCGGCCCTGGCAAACACCTGCTGCCCGATCCCGGCGCGCGCATCCTCATGGACCGCGCCTACCGCTTTTCTGCGCTTGGCACCATCGCTCAGGCTTACCCGGAGGATGTCCGCCTCACCTTTCGCCGCTGGGTTGAATCCGAAACTGCTCACGGAAAATAAGGAGGAACCATGTTCATCCGAACTCCCCGCCTGGAAATTTACCCGGACCGAATTCAGCAGAACACCCGCCAGGTGGTCGAACTCTGCCACCAGCGCGGGATAAAGGTCGCCGGGGTCTGTAAAGTTGTATGCGCCCATCCGGCGGTGGTTCACGCCATGCAGGCCGGCGGCGTGGATATGATCGCCGACTCGCGCATCCTGAACCTGCAATCCCTTGCCGGAGCGGGAATTAACCTGCCCACCATGCTGCTGCGCATCCCCGCCCCTCACCGCGCCGCGGATATTGTCCGCACAGCCGATATCTCCCTGAATTCTTCGGTCAGCACCATCGCCCAGCTGTCGCAGGCAGCCGTGTTCTTTGGCGCGCGCCACAAGGTCATCATCATGGTGGATGTCGGCGACCTGCGCGAAGGCGTCTGGCCTGACCGGGCTGAAGAGGTTGTGCGCGGCGCAGCCAGCCTGCCCAACATTGACGTCATTGGACTTGGCACCAACCTGGCCTGTTACGGCGGGGTGATTCCCACGGTCGAAAAGATGCAAATGTTGATTGATATCCGCAACCGGTGCCGCGAGGCGACCGGTCTGCCGCTGGATGTGCTCTGCGGCGGCAACAGCGCCAACCTCCCGCTGCTGGCAGAAGGCGGCATGCCGTCAGAAATCAACCTGCTGCGCATCGGCGAGGCTATCATCCTCGGGCGCAATGTCCTCGACCGCTCACCCTGGCCCGGCACCCGCCAGGATACCTTCAGGGTGGTGGCTGAAGTGGTTGAATGCGAACGCAAACCGTCGGTGCCCATCGGCTCGCGCGGTCAGGACGCGTTCGGCGGCACACCGGAGTTTGAGGACCGCGGTACCCGCGCCCGCGCCATCTGCAACATCGGCCGCCAGGATGTGATTGTCGATAACCTGGAGCCGGTGGATCCCGGCATGGTCGTGCTCGGCGGTTCCAGCGACCATCTCATCGTGGATGTCGAAGACGCGCAGGAAAAAATCAAAGTCGGTGATGAAATCGCTTTCTATCCCGGCTACGGCGCGCTGCTGGCTGCCAGCACCTCGACCTATGTGCAAAAAGTCGTCCTGGAAAATTGACCGATCCGGTTCATCTTCAGCGCGCTCCTGGTGGAGCGCGCTTTTTTCTGCAATTTCTTGTTTTCAGGTGCTGAACGGTCCGCCGTTGCGCCTGACCGCTTCATGCTCCCATCGCCTGGGGGTGGTGCACATCTGGGCTTTCAGGAGGCGCAGCAGGCGCGCTTTAATGCCCGTGCCAGGATAAGGCACGCAAATTTGCTCCTGCTGAGGATAAAACAGATCATCCGGCAGGCCGTTCGCCCTCCAGACGGATTGCAATTCGACAAATTCCTTTTCGGTCAGGTTTAATACCCAGCAGCAGGTATCGTCATGATGGTCAAACTTTGCCGCAGAGCCGGTTTTCGGCACAATCTCATCATCCAGGAATAAACAAAATAATCCTTCGACCATGGAATACTCAAACAACCAGCCGACCAGATCCCTTACAAAGGTTTCTCTGGCCAGTGCGCCTGCAGGTAAAGGGCCGCTTTTCTCTCGCGGATCGATCTGTTTCACCGCGGGACTGATTAATTGTGCGTGGTAATAGCTGCTCCAGCGGCTGACCGCTGCGGCAGTAACCGTGACCGCCTTCTGGAACGGAAAATCTTTCTCGTCCTGAAGATAAAACAGTTCCGGCAGGTAAATCATGGATGGGACACCTGTGGCGGATCGTTAGAAACGAGCTCGCAAACCTTCAGCGGTTGTAACGTTCAGCAAAGCGCTGAAGCACCCCGGCCACCCGCTCAGGCAGGCGCGGCCAGACCTGGTCGGCGATCTCCGCCGGCACCCCGCCGTAATAAGCCTCGGCCACCGCGCCTGTAATCGCTCCCAGCGTGTCCGCGTCGCCCCCCAGCGAAACCGTCTTGCGGACCGCGTCTTCAAACGAGGTCGAATCAAAAAAAGCGATTAAAGCCTGCGGGACAGTCTGCTGGCAGGTTTCATAAAAACGGTAGCCAGGCCGAATGCTCTCCACGGTGGCTTGCAAATCGTACCCGAAGCGCGCGCTGATCTCTTCCCGAATGATTTTTTTCTCCTCCCCCCGGCGCGCCATCCAGACCGCCAGGGCGGTTGCCTGCGCGCCTTTTATCCCCTCCGGGTGGTTGTGGGTCGGGGCCGCGCTGGCTGCGGCCTGCGCCAGCACGTCCTCCAGCGTGTTAAACGCCCATCCTACCGCGCTCACCCGCATGGCTGCCCCGTTTCCGTACGAATTGTAAGGTCTGGGTTCTTTCGCGTGGATCCAGGTGTGGAACATCCCGCCGTAACCGCGCCCGGGATGCTCAAGGGCAAACTCGCGAAGACACGTCTCGTAGCTTCGCCCGGTTAAGATCGCCTCAGCCACCGCCGCGGTCAGGATGGTATCATCCGTGGCCATGCTGACCTGCTGGAACAGCGGAAAGGCTTCGTCCTTGTGCCCGACAAATTCATAAGGCGAACCGATGATGTCCCCGGCCGCCGCGCCCAGCAGGCAGGTGTGAAATTCGCGCTTTGAAAGTACCATGGTGATGTTTCCCTCCTTCATTCCCTGGTATGATGAACCCATTATAACGAGTTTTAAGGTTCCGGGATTTAGCAAGAACCTTTTTCCCGAACCGTGGAATCGGATCGTGCTTTACCGCCGCGGCTGAACGCAGCGCTTTACTGTCTCTCCGATAATTGGCACCACTGCACGCTGGCATCCCACAACTGCTGCGCTTTTTCAAGATCATACGACTCCGGGCTGAAATTTATTTCTTTCTGGTCCACGATAAACTTACCGCCAACCGTCTCGTACCGGGGATCGGTCGCCACAAACAGCACAGAGGAAGCTGCTTCATCCGCAGAGCGGGCAAAGGGCATCCTGGCCATGAATTCGCGGTAAAACCACCGCGAAAGCCGCGATTTCTGCTTCTCTGCGATTGATTCGGGGACAAAACCCGGACATACCGCATTGGAGGTGACCCGGCTTCCATTTAGCTGGCGGTTTAACTCATAAGCAAACCAGATATTTGCCAGCTTGGAATTCTTGTAGAAAACCATATCATTGTAGTACTTCTCCGCCTTTAAATTCTCATAATCAAAATTCGGCCGCGGCCCGTATCCATACCCGGGTATATGAAGGCGGGAAGATACTGTGATGACACGGGAGGGTGCTGAACGCTTGAGGTCGCTGAGCAGCAGGTTGGTGAGCAAAAAGTGCCCCAGATGGTTCGTGCCGAAGGTCATCTCAAATCCATCCCTGGTAAAACTGGCTTGTTTGCCAGGGAACAAGCCGCCGGCGTGGTTAATCAAGAGATGTAAGGGGTATTGCCTGCTGTGGAAAATATCTACGCATTTCCGAATGGAGTCAAACGACGCCAGATCCAGAGGGATCGATTCCATACTTGCCCCTGGAACCAGCCGGTTTATTTGTTGAATGGCGTCGGCGCTTTTCTGCTGGTTCCGAGAAGCCAGAATGACGTGGAAACCGCTTGAAGCGAGTTTTGCGGAAATGGCGAAACCGATCCCGCTGTTTCCGCCGGTAATCATCGCAACGCGCTGCTGCATTGATTTCATCGAATCACCTGTGGTTAGATTTCAATGCTCTATTCTACTCCCGTTATTTTTCTTCGGGAGGTCAAATACCGACCATGAGGATATAAGACAGCGAAAAAATCCTGGCTAATCTTTGTACGGGTCAAACTCATCCGCGCCGGCCATCGCCACCCCCAGCGGTTTAAGCACGTGGATCACCCGAATCGTATCCCCGTGCTGCGCCAAAACTTCCGGCAGACGCTTGTAACAGTGCGGCGATTCATCCGTGCCAGCCCCGCGCAGCTCAATCCCGCGCTCCCGCAGCCAGGCGGTCATCATCTCGCGGGTGACAGCCCCGGGCGAGAGGATTTTCCCCGTTCGCCGGTCTCGTTTTCCAGCGGCGGCGGTGCGGCTCATCACCCGCCCGGCGCCGTGAACGGTCGAAAACAAAGCCCGCCGCGCCTCCGGCGTATCCACTCCCTCCAGAATCACCGAGTTATCGCCCATTGAACCGCCGACAAAGCCGCGCTGACCGGGAAAAGCCGGGGTGGCTCCCTTGCGAATCACCCACAGATCGCGCCCGCCGTGTTTTTCCCGCCAGGCAAAATTGTGATGGTTGTGCACTTCTTCAACAATTCGCGCGCCCAGGATCCCGGCCACCTGGTTGCAGACCCAGTCTCGTCCGGCATAAGCGTAGCGCCCGGCAAGGGTCATACAGGCCAGATACGCCTCCCCCAGCGCTGAGTTCGCCTTCAGCACCAGCGGATCTACGTCCATGCCGTCCTTTGCGCCGCCCGCTTTTAGAAAATACGTCGCGGTCTTGTGTCCCAGTCCGCGCGAACCGAAATGCACCCCGATCCAGATGCGCTCCTGCTCATCTTCGAGCACATCCACAAAATGATTGCCCGAACCGACCGTTCCGAGCTGCTCTTGCGCCATCTTTTTCAGCGGTTTGACCGCCTCCAGGTTCCAGGCCGGGTCGTCGAACAGCTCGTGGTCAACCCGCAGGTTGTTCTTGCGTCCCAGCCCAAAGGCAATTTCATTCCAGATGTCGTCCATAATCTTCTTGATGTGCTTCTTGACCTCAGCCGCGGGGATGTCCAGCCGCACGGCTTTGTTGCCGCAGGCGATGTCAAACCCTACCCCTGAAGGGCTGATGCGGTCCTCATAAGCCACCACCCCACCAATCGGGACAGCGTAACCTTTGTGGTGGTCAGCCATCAGCGCGGCAGCATCCGCTGTGCGCGCGCAGTTTTCTATCTGTTTCAAAGCGCTTTCATCCACCGGGTCCCCCCACACCGGGATCTTGCCAATCATTTTCATGCCCAACTCCTTAAAACCAGAGCGCCTGCTGGCGGAAGAAACCCGCAGCAGGTGCTCTGCAACTGGTTTCCTCACCCGTTCACGGTCTCAAATGATCAACAACGAACTGACCAAAAACGGTCATCTGTCCGTCCGCAGTCCGCATTGGCGGCAGCCAGGCGTCATCAAACCAGCACGCCACCCAGCCGATTCCATTCTGCTCGAGATAATCGAGCAGAGGTCGGCCGTATGTTGCCGCGTCGCCGCGTAAAAAATCTGGCCCCTCAAGACGATTTTCGTCCATAAAACCCCATTCACTGATGATGACCGGGGCTTGCTGCGCCAGATCACCAAACCACACGCTCCACAGGCGGCTGGAATGCTGCGGATAGATGTGCGCGGCATAAACAGCGTTCCGATCCTGAATCGGTTGTTGAAGGTACATGCGCAGGTTGGATGTCCATTCCAGACCGCTCACAATCACCGGTTGAACGGCACCTTGCGCCCGAATCACATCCACCAGTTCTTGCGCTGCAGGACGCCACGCGGCTTCGCTGATTTCTGCCGGCTCGTTAAAAATCTCAAACAGGACATGCGGCGTGTCTTTGAAATACCGCGCGGTCAACTGCCAGAAATCACGGCTGAGCGTCGCGGCATCTACTGGAATATCCGGCATGTGTTCGCCCGCGCCGCTGGAAATATTGCCGATGTAATGTAAATCTATAATAACATACATCCCAAGCTCACCAGCCCAGCGAACCGCGGGCCTAAGGTAACGCCAGAGGTAATCTGCGTCGCGATACCAGCGCTCGGGATGCACCGGAATGCGCACCACATTTGCGCCCAGAGACTGGACCTGTTCAAACCATTCGCGGTGAAAATATCCCCGGCGGTCGAGTTCATCCGGATCCTGCACCATCACACCGCGCAAAATCACCACCTGACCCTCAGCGTTGATTAGCCGGTTGCCTTCCACATGCAGCGCGGAAGGCGCGCCGTGAAGGCTCTGCAAATCAAATTGTTCATCGCGCCTGACCGGCGGCTTAAACCGAAAGTCGCCAAGCTGGCTGAGAACGAAACCGACCGCTGCCAGAAACAGCAAGACGGTTATTAAAATCGTTCCCTTCCTCTTTTTCATTTCGCTTCCCTTATCTCATACAGCGTTGCATGAATAAATCATAACGGGTCAGACCGTGCGGCTGACCCGTGGAATGGATAGTCTCACCCCGCCCAGATGGCGGGTTAGCGCGAAATGCGGATAAATGTGCCGGCTCGCAAATCGTTAAAAGCAGTTTCCAGTTCCTGCTGGGTATTCATCACAATCGGTCCGTACCAGGCCACCGGCTCTCTGATCGGCCTGCCGGAAATCAGAAGGAAGCGCGCCCCGCCCTCGCTGTGGCCCGCAAGCCGATCACCATCCATAAATAACACCAGGCTGTGGTTGCCGGCTGGATAATCTTCACCTTCAAAAAGGACAGCGCCCTCATAAACATACGCAAAAGCAGTATGACCTTCCGGAACGGGAAGGTCAAAAACGGATCCGGGCTGCATGTGCATGTCCAGATAGCGCGGTTCAACGACTACATCCTGAACCGGTCCAGCGACGCCGTTGATCAAACCGCTGACGACCCGCGCGCATGCGCCGCGGTTTAATTCCACGGTTGGTATCTGAGCCTCAAGCACATCCCGGTAGCGCGGGTTCATCATCTTGTGGCTGGCGGGTAAATTTGCCCACAGCTGAAAACCGCCCATCCGGCCGTAGCGGTTGGGCTGCGGCATCTCACGGTGGATAATCCCGCTGCCGGCGGTCATCCACTGAACATCGCCCGGGCCGATGGTTCCCTGGTTACCCAGACTGTCGCCGTGTTCAACCGTCCCTTCTATCATGTAGGTGATGGTCTCAATTCCCCTGTGCGGGTGATCCGGAAAACCGCGGATAAAATCTTCAGGCGCTTCTCCGCGGAAGTCATCCAGCAGCAGGAATGGGTCAAACAGGTTTTCGCGGTTGAATCCAAATGCCCGCCGCAGCCTCACTCCGGCCCCTTCCAGGGTCGGGACACTTTCACTGATTTTCGCCACCTTACGGATTGCCATTATTTCCTCTCCCGCGGCTTATCGCCATCCGCGTTAAACCCGTCTGCCAGTTTCTTCACATCTTCCGTGTGTTCCAGCTCATGCGCTATGATCACCCGGCAAAAATCCGCCAGTGTGCCTTTTGACCCCCAGGGCAGGATGCTCACCGCGGTCAGCTGCTCGCTGCTCATTTTCTGCAGCCGAAACAGCACCTTCAGGCGCGTCTCCACGTACTCGCGGAAGATGGGGTCATAATCCAGCCCATCGCGAGCAAGTACCGTTTCAGCGTTATAAGCATCGATGCCCCGCCAGGCCGGGGTTAACGGAGCTTGGTCCTGTTCCAGGGAATCCATCACCGCCAGGAGCGAATCATCCCAGCCGCAGAGATGCGCGAGAACCTCCCGGATCGTCCACAGCGGGTAAATCTCGCGGTTACCATCCACTTTCTCCAGCCAGGCCAGCATTCCCCCCTGCGCGCGCAGCATCGCCGCGATCAGTTCAATCTGTAATTCCACAGCTTCCCTCGTGAAAGGTTTATTTTCATTGTACTGAATTCCTCCCATCGGGCAAATAGGTAAAAAAATCAGGCGCGTGCGCGCCTGAGGATTCCTCGCATCCCGCCTCAAGGCGTGACCCACCTGGCGAAGAGCGCGTCCAGATCGCAGCCGCAGCGTTGCTCGGCCGTTTGCTGCAGCTCCTCACCGCTGGCGATGTCCCATTTCTGGCTGGTATAGTAACGCTGCAGGAAACGCGAGAAAACATCATCTCCGATTTCTTTATTAAGCGCTTCAAAGAACAGCGGGCCGCGCCCGTAAACAATCGCGCCGTATTCCCGCCCGTCATAGTCTCCTGCCGGCTTCCCGATCGGAATTTCCGCGTTCCCGGTTCGCTGCCAGCGGTTCAACCAGGACTGGCGCGCGCTTTGATAGCCCTCTTCCCCGTACATCTCGCGAAAATACAACCCGGTAATATATTGAACCAGGGCTTCATCCACCCAGGGTTCATGAATCTGATCATTCCCGACCGCGTTGTAAAACCACTGGTGCCCCACCTCGTGCGCGACCGTGGACTCCAGGAACTCAACCGCCGGACGGCCGCTTAACTGGCCCTGCGGGTCAAAAACCACTAAATTGATCCCGGTAACCCCGGGGTATTCGATGCCAATCGCGCCTTGCATCGGTGTGCTGACCACATCCAGTTCGCTGTACGGGTAGGGTCCGATCAACCTGGAAAAAATTTCCAGCGCGTCCAGGGCGGTCTTCAATGCTTCTCTGGCTGTCTGCTCGCGTCCCGGCAGCACATAGCAATTCACCACCGTATCGCCAGTCTTGCCGCTTACCCGGATAAAGTCAGGTGATGCCGCCAGGTAAAAATCGCGCGCTGGCCCCGCCGCGAATGTTACCCGCTGTCGGCCGTCCGCCGCCGCGCGTTCCACCTCACTTCCCGAGGCAACCAGCACCAGGTCCTCCGGGGCGTCGACCGTAACCAGGTAGAAACTGGCGTCCTGGTAGGTGCTGTCTGCGTTGGGCGGCAGCGGTCCCGAATTCCAGCCGCGCTGATCAAACACCGGGATGGCAGGATAAAAGCCGTCCAGCACCAGGACGTTGTTAAAATATCCGAATAAACCGTAATTACCGCCAACCTGATCGGGAATAGTGACGCGAAAATCCATCGATAGAACGGCCTGTTCGCCCGGTTGAAGCGCTCTGGGCAGGCGGACTACCGCCGCAGCTCCGCCTTCCAACATTTCAGGCGCTACGATTTCCCCGTCCACACGCACCGCGGAAAGGGTGGTTCTACCGCCTGACAGATTCGGGAATAACTGGAAATGAACCTCGTCCAGCGCGGTTTCTTCCTGATTGGTATAGCGCACTTCCATCTGACCGGTGAGTTCTCTTAAATCATCTCCAATCACCACCCGGATGTGATAGACACTCGCGGCAGAGAGGTCATCCAGAACAGCCTGTTCCCCGGGGAACAAATTGCCGCGGTAAACCTCACGGTTATCCCAGTCAACCGCCGGGGTCGGCGCGGGCTTTTCCCCACCCGGATTGGTTGGATTCAGATTGACGCAGCCCGCCAGCGTCAGGATGACAATGGCTGCTGCCAGGAAAATGGTCGTCTTTTTCATGAAGCCTCCAGGCTGTATCTCGCCGCTGGATAACTGCCGGCGGCTGCCGCGCTGCTTGTTATCAGTATAACAAAACATCCCCCAGGCGCATCCGACACCTGGGGGATGAGGCGCTATGCCAATGGTTTAATTTTTCAGTGCTGAGAAGACACCAGTAAGTCCAGGTCTTCCTCAAGGGACTGCAAATCTTCCTCGTGTTCCACCTCTTGCTGCAGGATCGTCAACACGATATTATAGGTTACCGGGTCTTTATCCTTAACTTTTTGCAGAATATCCTGGTAAACGCTGATCGCGCACTGTTCGCCTTTAATATTTTGCTGGAGGAGTTTCTTAACATACACATCCTTTGGCGCGTCATAGCCGCAATGGGTGTACTTGAACCATTCCTCCGGTGAAAGCACCGGAGTCCCCCCCAGCTGGATGATGCGCAAAGCGAGCATATCCGCGTGCGCGAGTTCTTCAGTAGCGTGCAGCAGCAGCTCCGCCGCCACGGCGTCCTTCATCGGGCCGCGTACCACCTTGGCGCCTAGCCAGTACTGGTAATAAGCCAGCCATTCGTCCGCGAAGGCGCGGTTCAGCATACCCAGCAGCTCGTTAATGTCCATCCCGACGATTTCACGACCTTTGGTACCCATGGTTTTCTCCTTTCCTGAATTGCGCAGAATAATCGCCCTGCGTTGTGTCTACTTGAGATTCTAGTCAAATTTCAATTTTGTGCCAAATGGAACAAAACCCCGGCGCTTTTCCGCGGAGACTTCCTTCAAAAGTTTTCAGCGGCCCGCTTATACCTGATACGGCACTTCCACGATGACCAGCCCGGGTTTGTACATCAACGTGAAACGCAGCAGCAAGGCGGTCTGATTGTGCAGAAGGTTTGCCCACCAGTGCGCGGGGACAAACTGCGGCACAACGATGGTTACCAGTTCGTTTGGTTTTCGATTTGCCAGAATTTTATCAATGTACTGCAATATCGGTTCCATCAGCAGACGGTAAGGCGAGTCCAGGATCACCAGCCGCGTCCCTTCCCCGTAAATTTCCCATTTACTGCGAACTTTTTCGACTTCAGAAGGATCCAGGCCGACGTGCACCGCCGTGACATCCGTGCCCAGCGTGCGCGCATAGTTCAGCGCTGCCAGAGAACCGCGGTGCACACCGCCAATCAGCACGATGATGCGGTGGCGGGAGATATCAGCGCGTTCGTTATATTTATCCAGCGACAGCCGCCGGGCGACCTGTTTGTAATGGTGATGGATGGTGAAGAACAGAAACACCAGGGTCGGGATCACCAGGACAACAATCCAGGCCCCGTCTTCGAATTTCGTCACCGCGAAGACAATCATCACAATGAAAGTACACAGGGCACCCACACCATTGATGATCATCTTGAACCACCAGGCTTTATCATAGCGCAGGATGGAACCGGTTTCCTTGACTTCAGAGCCAGGTTTGAGACGGCCCGATTTCCACCAGCGGCGCGACATACCGGCCTGAGAAAGCGTGAAGGATAAGAAAACGCCAATCGCGTACAGCGGTATCAGCCGGGTCACGCTGGCCTGGAACACGATGATTAACAGCGAGGAGAGAATCGCCAGCGAAACGATCCCCCAGGAAAATACCAGCCGGCTGCCGCGCAGAGTTAACTGCCGCGGAAGGTAGCCGTCCGCCGCCTGAAGTGCGCCTAAGCGAGGAAAACCGGCAAAAGCGGTGTTCGCGGCCAGAATGAGGATGATGGTCGTCCCGGCGATTATGGCCAGGTACAGGATTCCCTGCCCGCCGTATACCGTGCGGGCTAACTGCGAGATAACCGTTTCCTCTTCGGAGGGGATCGCGTGGATCTTACTCGCCAGATAAGAGATGCTCATGAATAAGCTGGCAAGGATGGCAGCCATCCATAACAAAGTAATCCCCGCGTTGCGGCTGCGCGGTTCCTTAAATGCGGTCACGCCGTTTGAAACGGCTTCGATGCCGGTCATGGCCGCCGTTCCGCTGGAAAAAGCGTGCAGCAGCAAGAAGGGAGTCACCGCCACAAAAGCGCCTTCGTGCATCAATTCAGGCGGGTTGACGACCAGCCCCAGCGTCCCGGTAAAATAGCGGTAGAAACCCACCCCGACCGTGATCAGCATGGTGATCACAAAGAAATAAGAGGGGATCGCGAAGGCTGTCCCGGATTCTTTGACTCCCCTTAAATTCATCAGCATGATCACGACCACCAGGAAGACCGCGATCCATACCCGGTAGGGGAATAAAACCGGAAAGGCGGAGGCGATTTGCGCCACACCGGAAGAAATGGACACCGCCACGGTCAAAATATAGTCGGTTAGCAGCGCCGCACCCGCCGTCTGAGCCGGCAGTTCGCCCAGGTTATCGCGCGAGACGATATAAGCCCCGCCCCCACCAGGGTATGCGTGAATGGTCTGCTCGTATGAGATAACCACCATCGCCATCAAAACAACAATAGCCACCGAGATCGGGAAAACATAACCCAGCGCGCCGGACCCGGCTGCGGCCAGAATAAACATGATTTCTTGAGTGGCGTAAGCCGTGGACGACATCGCGTCAGAAGCAAACACGGCCAGGCCGACCTTCTTGCTGATCGCCTGTTCGCCTTCATCCGCAGTGCGCAGCGGGCGGCCAATCAGCCAGCGGCGCCAGTTCTTCTCTTCCGGCTGGCGGGTGGTCTCGAAAATGGTCGAGCCGTTAAATTTTTCCATGTTTGCGCACCTGTGCCAATTAACCAAAGCGTTGAAAATATCATTCGGCCGGTTGAATCATATAAATCCGGCCGAAATCCATGTTCCTAATCCAGCGGTTCTCTCACCGTCCTGCTGTCAATCCTTTCGATGAACGCATCAATTATATAACAAATCCTGCCCGATTTCTGACCCTTTGGCTTGCGCCTTCCCGGTCGACCGCGGACCCGGGAATCAAAAGGCAGTCCGTGACTTTTGGTCAGGACTGCCTGGATGGCTCCATCCTTATTCCGGTTTTTGCCCCTGCAGACTGGCTTCAAGCTCAGCCATCCGCTGCAGCCGTTCCCAGCGCAGCCTGGCTTCGTCATTGGCAAGTTTGATTAATTCTTCAGCGCGGTGCTCGTCTTTATTGACCAGCATGCGGTAGCGCGTCTCGTTGTAAGCATAGTCGGACACCGGGATGCTTGGCTCGCGGGAATCGATGGTTAACGGATTTTTCCCTTCTCTGGCTGCCAGAGGGTTATATCGGTAAAGCGACCAGGCACCGGACTGGACCGCCAGGCGCTGCTGCTCAAGACCCTTTTCCATCGAAATGCCGTGCGCGATGCAGTGGCTGTAAGCAATAATCAGCGCGGGGCCATCATAAGCGTCCGCCTCCAGAAAAGCGCGCAGGGTCTGAACATCCGAATAGCCCATTGCCACCCGCGCGACATAGATGTTGCCGTAGGACATGGCAATCAGGCCGAGATCTTTCTTTGCCAGACTCTTGCCGTTCGCGGCAAATTTCGCCACCGCGGCGCGCGGCGTTGCTTTTGAAGCCTGACCGCCGGTGTTGGAATACACTTCGGTGTCCAGCACGAGCACGTTGACATTATGCCCGCTGGCCAGCACGTGGTCGAGCCCGCCGTAGCCAATGTCATAAGCCCAACCGTCGCCGCCAACAATCCACACGCTTTTGCGCACGAGCGCATCCGCCAGACTGTAGAGCTGCTGCGCATCCGGTGACGGATCGCCCTTGAGGATTTCTTTCAGAGCCGCGACCCGCTGGCGCTGTTCGCGGATGCCCGCTTCACTGCTCTGGTCGGCTTCCAGCAGCCCTGCGGCGAATTGCCCGCCAATCTTCGCGCTCAACCGCTGAACCAGTTCCCGCGCAAAAACGTTTTTCTTTTCATACGCCAGGCGCATTCCCAGACCAAACTCGGCGTTATCCTCGAACAAAGAATTGGACCAGGCTGGTCCCCGGCCTTCCCTGTTGACTGACCAGGGTGTGGTCGGCAAACTCCCCCCGTACACCGAGGAACAACCGGTGGCATTGGCTACCAGCGCGCGGTCGCCAAAGAGCTGAGAAAGCAATTTTACATAAGGGGTCTCTCCGCAGCCCGCGCAGGCGCCGGAAAACTCAAACAGGGGTTCAAGCAGTTGAGAATTCTTGATCGTGTTCACCGCCAGCGCCGTTCGGTCCACATCCGGTAAGGACAGGAAGAAATTCCAGTTCTCCCGTTCCTGTTCGCGCAGCGGGGGTTGGGCGGCCATATTGATCGCTTTAAACCCGGTCCGGTTTTTATCCTTCGCCGGGCAGGCTGAAACGCACAGCGAGCAGCCGGTGCAATCCTCCGGCGCGACCTGAATGGTGAAGACCGTCCCGGGGAATTCGTTGAACTTCGCGGTGGTGCTTTTGAAACTGGCCGGAGCATTTTCCTTCAGCGCCGGGTCGTAAACTTTCATGCGAATCGCGGCGTGCGGGCAGACCAGCACACACTTTCCGCATTGAATACAAACCTCCGGTTCCCATACCGGGATTTCAAGGGCAATGTTGCGTTTCTCCCATTTGGCTGTCCCGGAAGGATAGGTGCCGTCCGGCGACATCAAACTGACCGGCAGGCTGTCTCCGTCGAAGGCCAGAATTCGTTCGACATTCTTCCGCACATACTCCGGCGCGTCTTCCGGCATCCCGGCGCGCATGGTCAACCTGCCAAGCGGCTTATCCGGCAGCTGCACTTCAAACAAATTTGCCAGCGTCTCGTCAACCGCCGCGTAGTTCTGCTGAACCACAGCTTCGCCGCGTTTGCCGTAGGTCTTCTTGATCGTGCGCTTGATGTGGTCAATGGCTTCCTCGCGCGGCAAAATTCCGCTGATCGCAAAGAAACAGGTCTGCATAATCGTATTGACGCGCCCGCCCATGCCGGCTTTTTTCGCCACTTCATAAGCGTCAATGACATAGACTTTCAAGCGCTTCGCGATCATCTGTTCCTGAACTTCAACCGGAATATGCTCCCAGACCTCTTCCGGGCCGTACAGGCTGTTCAATAAAAGGACTCCACCCGGCCGGGCATATTTGAGCATATCCAGACGCTCCAGGAAGCTGAATTGATGGCAGGCCACAAAAGCCGCCTTTCCTTCGCCGATTAAATACGGCGCGCGAATGGGCCTGGGGCCAAAGCGCAGGTGAGAAATGGTAACCGAACCGGATTTTTTCGAGTCATAGACAAAGTAGCCCTGAGCAAAATTATCGGTGTCCTCGCCGATGATTTTGATTGAATTCTTGTTCGCCCCGACGGTTCCATCCGCGCCCAGTCCAAAGAACACGCATTCGACCGTCTCTTCGGGCAGGACCGCAAAATCCGGATCATACGCCAGGCTGGTGTGGCTGACGTCGTCGTGGATGCCAACCGTAAAATGATTTTTCGGTTCGTCCTTTTTCAGCTCATCAAAGACCGCCCGAACCATCCCTGGGGTAAACTCTTTGGATGCCAGCCCATAGCGCCCGCCAATCACCCGCGGAGCCTGCGGATAAGGCGCGATTCCTTTTACAAGCCCTTCATTGACAGCGGCGACCACATCCAGATAAAGCGGTTCGCCGGCCGACCCGGCTTCTTTCGTGCGGTCCAGCACCGCGATGGAGCGCACACTGGCGGGCAGCGCGCTCATCAAGTGGCGAACCGAAAAAGGCCGGAACAGGCGAACCGTGACCACCCCGACTTTTTCGCCGCGCTCCGCCAGGAAGCGGGCAGTCTCAGCCGCCGTTTCCGCGCCCGAACCCATCAGTATGATCACCCGCTCGGCGTCCGCCGCGCCGCTGTAGTCGAACAGGTGGTAAGCGCGGCCGGTGACCTTTGCAAATTGCGCCATCGTCTTTTCAACAATATCCGGGCAGGCTTGATAATAAGGATTAACCGATTCCCGCCCCTGGAAATACACATCCCAGTTTTGCAGCGTCCCGCGGATAAACGGGCGTTCCGGATCCAGGGCACGGGCGCGGTGCGCGGCGATCAGCGCGTCCGGGATCATCGCCCTCAGCTGCTCATCGCTTAAATATTCAATCTTGTTGACCTCATGGGAAGTCCGGAAACCGTCAAAAAAATGCAGGAAAGGAACCCTGGCAGCCAGGGTTGAGGCCTGGGCAATCACCGCCATATCATGCGCTTCCTGCACCGAGCAGGAAGGCATCAGCGCGAAGCCGGTGGCGCGGGTCGCCATGACATCCGAATGATCGCCGTAAATAGAAATCGCCTGGTAAGAGAGCGCCCGCGCCGAAACATGGAACACCGTGGAGGTCAGCTCGCCCGCGATTTTATACATATTGGGGATCATCAAAAGCAAACCCTGAGAAGCCGTGAATGTGGTCGTCAACGCGCCCGCCTGCAGCGCGCCGTGAACCGCACCGGCAGCCCCGCCTTCAGACTGCATTTCTTCGACCAGCGGGATGGTTCCCCACAGATTTTTCTGGCCGTTCGCAGCCCATTCATCTGAGAGTTCGCCCATTCCGGAAGAAGGTGTGATCGGATAAATGGCAATCACCTCGTTGGTGCGGTAAGCCGCGTTTGCGGTGGCTTCATTGGCATCCACAGTAATCATTTGGGGTTTCATTTTCAGGCTCCCGTTGGCTGATATAATTAGAGTCCGCTAAATGTATAATATATATATTATATTATACATCAAAAAATTTACCAGTGCAAAATTACCCTCATTATCAATCAAATCATTTATAATGACTCTACTTAAGGCATTCGCAGCGGAGGAGTGATTGATATGCCAGCCCTGTCCCCATTGACCGAAGCGCCGTCGCTTGATAAGCTCGCTTACGACAAGATCAAAGAAGCCATCCTCAGTTTTAAGTTCCTGCCGGACCAAATTTTGCTGGAAGGAGATCTGGCCGCTCAGCTTGGGATCAGCAAAACCCCCGTGCGCGATGCGCTGATGCGCCTGGAAAAAGAAGGGCTGGTAACCCGCATCCCGTACAAAGGCACTTTTGTTTCTTCGATAAATAACGAGGAAATGGCCCATATTTTCCAAATCCGGATCGTCCTCGAAGGGCTGGCAGTCCGCCTGGCATGCGAACGATTTTCCCGCGAAGATTACGACCGGTTAAAACGGTTGGTTGAAGACCATGCCGAAGCGTTGAAAAACGAAGATATTTCCGCCGCTTCGCGCATCAACAGCGAGTTCCACAACAGCATTATCGCCCTCTGCAATAATCCCCGCCTGCAGCAGATGCTCTTCAACCTGGACGACCATCTCAAACGCTACCGCTTGCTGTCGATTTCGCAGGGCCTGCGGATGGATAAAGCCATTCAGGAGCACACCGCCATTTGCGAAGCGCTGCTGGCGCACGACGCCGAGCAGGCGGAAGGCGCGATGAAAGCCCATCTGGAACGGGCGATGAATGACCTCTACAACCAGGACTTTTCCATCCTGGAACGGGCGCTGACAGAAAAACCGTAAATTTTCCAGGCAATCTTAAAAAAATGCGGCGCGCGCGCCGCATTTTTTTAGATTAACCTAATCTTAAAATTTTCTGATTTTTCTATTAACCAATTGACAAGTATATTTATTTTTTGTATGATACAAGATATAAGATATATCTTTATGGCTTTCCATGCGTCTGCATCGTTCTTCACTGATTTCGATTTGTGAATATCCCTTTCCCATAAATATCAGGAGGACATCATGCCGAAAGTTGTCGTTATTGGCGGGGGCTGGGCTGGCTGCGCTGCCGCTCTTTCTGCCCGGGCTGCGGGTGCGGAAGTCACCGTTTTAGAGCGCACCGATTGTCTGCTCGGCACCGGCCTGGTGGGCGGAATCTTCCGCAATAACGGCCGCTTTACCGCGGCCGAAGAAGCTATCGCGATGGGAGCTGGCGACCTCTTCCATCTCATGGATCAGGTATCGCGCCATAAAAACATCGAATTCCCTGGCCACAAGCACGCTTCCCTTTACGACGTCTCCCTGATCGAACCCCTGGTAAAAAGATACATGCTGTCCAAGGGGATTGTTTTAAAAATGCAGCACCGCGCGACAGACGTGATCTCCTCCTGCGAGCAGATTCGCGCCATTGTCGTTGACGGCCGTGAAGATGAAGAAGGCGATGTGTTCATCGAGACCACCGGCACCGCCGGTCCGCAGGGCAATTGTTTGAAATACGGCAACGGCTGCGCGATGTGCATTTTGCGATGCCCGTCCTTTGGCGGGCGCGTGAGCATCGCCAGCCGCGCCGGCGTCCCCGAAAAAATGGGGCGAAAACCCGACGGCACTTTTGGCGCCATGTCTGGCTCTTGCAAACTGCATTTCGACTCCGTGTCGCCGGAAATCGCCGCGCAGCTGCGCAGCACCGGGGTCGCGGTCGTCCCGGTTCCCAAGGACCTGGTTCACACCGAGAAACTGGCAACCAAAGCCTGCCAGCAGTACGCCCTGCCTGAATTCGCCGAAAACGTGGTCTTGCTGGATACCGGCCATGTCAAGTTGATGACGCCCTTCTTCCCCCTGGAAGAACTGCGCATGGTCCCGGGGCTGGAAAACGCCCGTTACGAAGATCCCTATGCGGGCGGCCGCGGCAACTCCATCCGCTACCTGGCGCTCTCGCCGCGCAACGATGAATTGCAGGTTACCGGGATGGAAAACCTCTTCTGCGCCGGAGAAAAAGCCGGCTTGCTGGTGGGCCATACCGAGGCGATCGTCACCGGCGTGCTCGCGGGGCATAATGCCGTTCGCTGGGCGCTGGCAAAACCCAGGGTGACCATCCCAACCAGCCTGGCCATCGGTGATGCGATCACTTACGTGCGGGAAGCGATGGAAACCGAAGAAGGCATGTCGCAGAAATTCACCTTCTCAGGCGCCACCTACTTCAACCGCATGAAAGAAAAAGGCCTCTATCTCACGGACATCCCGGCGATCCGCCAGAAGGTGGAAGCCGCAGGAATGACAGATTTCTTCTCAAAGCCAGTCGCCTGAATTCAGGCCAGCTCTTTATCACAGGAGGCAAACGGACACCCGAGCGAACCAGGCAGTATCTCAATGTATTCATGGTTTTTGCCCTCACCTAAATCAACTTTGGAGGTCTAAATGGATGCAGTTCCTGTCTTGACCGCAGCGCACTGGGTTTATGCTGCCTTTGTTGTTCTGATCTTTGTATTCCTCGCCATGAAGCGGGACACTTCGGTGATCGCCATCATTGGCCTGTTCCTCATCGGGTGGATCACCCTGGGAACGCCAATTGGCGGCCTGCAGACGATTTTCAACGGCATGGTGCGAGCCGGTGTCGTGCTGTTGGATGTGGTCTTCATCATCTCGGTCGTCGTCGCCCTGGCGAAAGGCCTGGAGAAAATTGGCGCTTTGCAGCTCATGGTTCAGCCGTTCAAGAAGCTGATGCGCGGGCCGCGGGTGGCTTTCTGGGTGGTTGGCGTGGTCATGCTGCTCTTTGCGCTCTTCATCTGGCCCTCCCCCGCCACCGCGCTGATCGGGTCCGTGCTCTTCCCGGCTGCCCGCGCCGCCGGCCTACCGGCCATTTCAGCCGCCCAGGCGATGAACCTCTTCGGACACGGCATTGGCCTCTCGGGTGACTTTGTCATCCAGGCCGCGCCAAAATTAACCGCGGAAGCCGCCGGCGTTCCGGTCGCGGATATTGTCGCCGCTTCCATTCCGCTGGATATCGCGGCTGCGGTCGTCGCGCTGACCGTGGCCTGGTTCTTCGTCGTTCGCAAGGACATCAAGAACAACACCGAGGCCGAAACCGAGTACCTGAAATTCAAAGAGCAGGCGGATGCGAAAATCGAATATTGCAAGACCGCCAAAGCCGCCTCCTGGATCGTTCCCCTCGTCTTCCTGGCAGCCGTGGTGCTCTTCATTGTCCTGGAAATCCGCGGCGGCGATGCGACCGCGGTCCTGGGCGGGATCTCCCTCATCCTTCTGGCTGTCTTCTGCCTGGTCGATTGTAAGGGCGATTTTTCTGAGGGTATGGAACGGATCACCGAACACGTCCGCGAAGGCTTCCAGTTTGGCATGAAGGTCTTTTCGCCCGTCTTCCTGGTGGCCGGTTTTTACCTGGTCGGCGTGCCGGATCACGCCACCGCCATTCTTGGCGATAAAGGCGCTCCCCTGATTCTTGACATCATCAAAAACCTGAGCACGATTATCCCGATGAATAAAGTGATGGTTGGGTTTATGCACACCATCCTGGCTGGTCTGACCGGCCTGGACGGCTCAGGCTTCAATGACCTGCCGCTGATGGGCGCGCTCGCTCAATCCTGGTCGGCAGCCCTGGGCCTCAAGACCCAGTACCTCGCCGCGCTTGGCCAGATCTCCATGATCTGGATTGGCGGCGGAACGATCATCCCGTGGGCGCTGCTGCCCGTCTCCGCCATCACCGGCGTCCCCGCCATGGAACTGGCCCGCAAGAATTTCTGGCCGACCATCCTGGGCGTTACCGCTGCGACCATCGTCGCGATTATCTTGATGTAAGTTCTACCGCGTATGAACGTTGGAAAGGAGGCGTTTCCGGTCAGTCGCCTGGAGCGCCTCCTTTTCTGAAGGATTAGACGAATGCCAGGCGCTTTGCTTGATCAAATCAGAACCGCGCTGCGGCAAATTTCCTCAGCGGATCAATCCGCCCGGTTGATTTGCTGTCCTGAGTGCGGCGCGTCTGCCAGCCTGACGGAAATATTGAACAACCAAAGCCGCTGCCAGACCTGTGGAACGTTTCTGGATGTGGATGCGCTCCCCAAAGAACACACCTGACACCCGGGTAAGCCCTGCCGGGATGCAGGCGACTCTTCGGATACCTTTAACGCGCTCAAATCACCTTAATATACTGACCGAATACCGGTGCTCCGCATGACCACCAACCACCTGCCCATCCCAACCTTGTGGGCAATGCTGACAGCCTTGCTGATCGGAACGTTGATTGGCACCATGGGCAACAGCATTGTCTCCATCGCCATTCCCTCGATCATGGCTTATTATGACATCCCGCTAACCTCAGCGGTGTGGTCAATTACCCTCTACACCCTGACCTTCTCGGTCCTGATTCCCGTTTTCGGAAGCCTCAGCCGGGCGATCGGCTACAAACGCCTCTTCATCAGCGGGATGGTCATCACGGCTCTCAGTTCGCTGTTGTGCATCGTCGCCCCAAATTTCTCCATATTTCTTGCAGCGCGTATTCTGATCGGGATCGGCGTCGCCACCATTCTGCCCACCATCATGGGGATCATCGCCCATTACTTTCCTGCTGAAATTCAGGGGCGCGCCACCGGATACTGGGCATTAATCAATTCTCTGGGACATGCGTTCGGGCCCGTCATTGGCGGACTGCTCCTCAACCATTTTCCCTGGCAGTCCATCTTCTGGATCAACCTGCCGCTTGCCGTCCTGAGCATCCTGGTTGCCTGGAAGGTATTTCCCAAAGACCGCATCATTCCCAACCCGACCTTTGACTGGCCAGGCGCCGCGGGTGTAACCCTCTTCGTCTTCGCCGGGATGATCGCCATCTCGCTGGCGGACCGCAACGGCCTGATTAACCCGCTGACCCTTTCGCTGCTTGGTTTCGCCGTTTTGACCTTTAGCGCTCTCCTGTGGTATGAGCGCAAAACCGACAATCCCTTTCTTAATCTCACCCTGTTTTCCCGCCGCAATTACATCGCCGCGGTGATCCCAATCTCGCTGCAAGCCTTTACCCAATTTGGCCTGCTGGTATCCCTGCCGGTGTTTCTCATCGATGTCAACCGGGTTGAAAAACAGATCGCGGGGTTGATCATCATGAGCATGACGGTCATGATGGCGGTGACCAGCCCGATCGCCGGTCGCTTGACCGACCGCATTTCCAGCCGCCGGGTCTGCCTGGCCGGGACGCTGTTCATCGGGCTGGCAGCGCTGATCTTGTTCACATTTCGTTCGAATCAAATGACCGCGGCGGGCTGGGTTCTGTTCGCGCTCAGTCTGATGATCTTCGGCACCGGTTTTGGTGCGATTCAATCCTCTTCCACCGTGGCTGCGATCCAGGCCTCCCCAAAGCAAATCTCCGGGGCTGCAACCGGGTTCTTTCATATGATACGGTTTATCAGCGCTTCGCTGGGGTCGACCGTTTTCGGAATTTTATTTGAAACTGGATCCGGCAATCAACTCAATGGATTTTATCTTTCATTTATACTTATCATTATTTTATCCGCCCTTACGGTCCCTTTCACCTTCTGGATGTCCGCCAACCGGTCTGGCCAGGAAACCGCGCTGCCGGTTGATTAATTCTTAGCAGTGCAGAATGCCAAATTGTAAATATCGCAAACGGAGGATCCATGGCAGAAACAGTCCAACCCAATCCGCAAAATGGCGAGGAGATCAGCGTCTCCTGGCATTCGCTGGATACCAATGAAGTCCTGAACCGCCTGTCAACCGCGGTTGACCGCGGCTTGACCTCCCAGGAAGCGGAAGCGCGCCTGGCCAGGCACGGTTTGAACCAGCTGATCGAAGGCGCGCGCCCGACTTTTTTAAAAATGGTCCTCGATCAGCTCAAAAGTTTTGTGGTCCTGCTGCTGATCGGAGCGTCGATCATCTCCGCGATCCTGGGGGAATGGGTGGACGCATCCGCAATTATAGCTATCGTGGTATTGAATACCGTGCTCGGGGTGATTCAAGAAAGCCGGGCGGAACAGGCGCTGGCGGCCCTAAAGAAACTTGCCGCGCCGGAAGCCCAGGTCTTGCGAGACGGCAAACGGGTTTCTCTGCCAGCCCACCAACTGGTTCCGGGGGATATCGTCTTCCTCGAAGCGGGCAACTTCGTGCCGGCCGACCTGCGTCTTCTGGAAGCCGTCAATCTGCGGGTGGATGAAGCCGCGCTAACCGGCGAATCGGTTCCGGTTCAAAAGAGCGCCGCCGTGGTTCTGCCAACCGACGCGCCGCTGGGCGAGCGCAAAAATTCGGCTTTCATGGGAACCACGGTTACCTACGGCCGAGGCAAAGGCGTGGTGATCAGCACTGGCATGCACACCCAGCTGGGATTGATCGCCAGCATGCTGCAATCTGTCGAACAGGAAGAAACCCCCCTGCAGCAAAAACTTGAACAGCTTGGCAAGACCCTGGGCTGGGCCTGTCTGGTGATCTGCGCGGTGGTCTTCGGCGTGGGCTGGCTGCGCGGCGGCGACCCCCTGGAAATGTTTATGGTCGCGGTCAGCCTGGCGATCGCCGCCGTTCCGGAAGGCTTGCCGGCGATCGTGACCATCAGCCTGGCGCTCGGCATGCGCGAGATGGTGCGCCGCCACGCGCTGATTCGCCGCCTGGCTTCAGTGGAAACCCTCGGCTCCGCCACGGTGATCTGCTCGGATAAGACCGGCACGCTGACTCAGAATGAAATGACGGTCACCCGCCTGTGGGTTGACGGGGTTAATGTTGAAATCACCGGCATCGGTTACAACCCGATCGGCGAATTTCGTTGTAACGGCGAAAAAGTAAATCTCGCGGATCTGCCCGGAATCCAGACCGCGCTCTGGATTGGCGCGCTGAACAACGACGCCCTGCTGGAATACAGCGAGGACGGCAGCTTCCAAAGGATGGTGGGCGACCCAACCGAAGGCGCCATTCTGGTCGCGGCGGCCAAAGCCGGCGCGTTCCCTTCGCAGTTGAACACCGCTTACCCCCGCGACGGCGAAGTCCCGTTTGACTCCACCCGCAAGCGGATGATCACGGTTCATAAAGTCGCGCAGCCGCAAACGGCGGATATTTCTCCCTTCCAGGATTCGACCCCGCGGGAATGGTTCGTCATCGCTGTGAAAGGCGCGCCGGATATGGTCCTCAACCTGTGCACCCATTATCACCCGATGAACAACGGCCAGCCTGCCCCGCTTTCGGATGAGAAACGCGCGGAGATTCTGGCGGCGAATGACGCCATGACCCGGGATGCCCTGCGCGTTCTGGGGCTGGCTTACCGGGTGGTTGACCGTCAACCGGCTGAATATGCGGAAAAGACCCTGGAAAAAGACCTGGTCTTCGCCGGGCTGGTAGGGATGATCGACCCGCCGCGAGCAGAGGTAGCACCTGCGCTGCAAACCGCCCGCCAGGCTGGCATCCGCACCATCATGATCACCGGCGATTACCCCAACACCGCCGCGGCCATCGCCGAGAGCATCACCCTGCTGGAACCGGGCGGAAGCGTCTTGACCGGCAAGCAGATGGATGAAATGGAGGACGCCGAGCTGCAGGAAGCGGTAAAAACCACCAGCGTCTATGCCCGCGTCTCCCCCGAACACAAGATGCGCATTGTGCAGGCTTTGCAGGCCAATCATCACGTGGTCGCCATGACCGGAGACGGGGTCAATGACGCGCCGGCGATCAAAATGGCCAATATCGGCGTCGCCATGGGCATCACCGGTACAGATGTGGCCAAAGAAACCGCGGATATGGTCCTGACCGATGACAACTACGTCAGCATTGTGTCGGCGGTGGAACAGGGCCGCATTATTTACAGCAATATCCGGAAATTCGTCTATTACCTGATTTCCTGCAACATGGCGGAAATCCTGGTCATTTTCATCCCCACCATCCTGGGCTACGGTTCACCCTTACAGGCGATTCAACTTCTCTGGCTGAACCTGGTGACCGACGGCGCGCCCGCCCTGGCGCTGGGCACCGAAAAAGGCGATCCGGACATCATGGAACAGAAACCGCGGCCGTACAATGAACCCATCATCAATACCCAGATGCAAATTGGCGTTCTGATCCAGACCATCTTTATCACCTCGACCACCCTGGCGGCGTTCTTTATCGGCCTGGCGCACAACCCCGATTACGCGCACACCATGGCGTTTACCACCCTCTCAATTTCAGAACTGCTGCGGGCTTATACCGCCCGCTCAGAGTACTTCCCGCTGCTAAAGATCGGCGTATTCAACAACAAATGGATGAACTACGCGATCGCCGCTTCACTGATTTTGATCCTGCTGGTGTTGTATGTGCCCTTCCTCAACGTGGTTTTCAAGACAGTCCCGCTGGGCCTGCCTGAATGGTCTCGCATTCTGCCGTTGATTGTGATCCCTTCAATTGCTGCTGAGGTCACCAAGATCTTCTTGCGGAAATCCCTGCAGCGGGCCAAAGCCTGAGGCTTCCGATCCCTGCTCAGGCAGGCAAACCTGCCGCTGCCGCAAGATTTCTGGAGGTTGTTTATGATGAAAGCGATGGACCGGGTTGTTGATGCTGTCGATATTGAGACATTTTTATACTGCACATCCGAAGACGAGGCTAAAGAACTGGCGGAACAGCTGGCGCTTGAACTTGGCCTGCCGCACGGAGATATTGTTTTCCTCGAATTTAAAGCCTGGGGAGCGCGTGTGCGCATCCGCAGTTATATCCATCATCCCGGAGATCATTACCGCTGGATGGAAAAGGAGCATGAAGCATGAAAACCGTCCTGCTCGCTCCCCTGGATCCTGTCCACGACAATGCGGTCAAGCTGCTCAAGCGCAAATTGAGCGAAGCCGGTTATGACGCCCATGCCATGCCCCCCGGTACGACCCCGGAAGAGGTCATTCAGCGCGCTCTAACCCTCAAACCAGCCGCCATCCTCGTCAGCCGCACCCTGGGGTACAAAGTGGCCGAGATCCTCAGCCAGCTGGTTGACCTGGCGGATGCCGCCGGTTTGCGCGACGCGACCCGCATCGGGGTTGGCGGTATGGCAATCACCAGAGAGATCGGCGCGGAACTCGGTTTCGACGGGTGCTTTGTCGGCGAACTTAAAATGAACGCTGTGATTGATTTCATCGAAGGCCGCAGCGCGAGCCAGACAGCCCGTGCTTTTGATGAAATCACCCGCGAAAAACCGGATATCACCGCCGGTTATACGTACCGTTTCTTTGATCCGAAAATTGAATCGTACCTGAATCAGATCACCGATCAAATATTATCAGCCGCCGCCGGAAAAACCACGGACGGGATTGAACGGGCCAAAATTCGGTCGGAAATGCTCGAAATGGATGTCGCCACGCGCGATCACCGCGGCAGCCCGGAAACCAGGGGAAAATTGCTCGCGCGGTATATCACCCTGTGCGATTCCGAGATCCAGGCTTTCTACAAGGATGGCCGCCTGCCGGCCGGGGTGCGCTGGCTGGACCGCGCCGAAATCGACCGGGTCGGCGAGTTATTCCCCTCCGGGCATGAACCGTTTACGCCGTTACGCCACAACCGCCCGAAACCGTACTTTTTCTCCCAGTATGGAACCGGCTGCCCGATCATGGATGTCTATCACATTAAGGTGGCTGAAGCCTGGGGAATTGACGGCGTCTTTCACTTTGACCCGTCCTGGAACGCCCAGCGTGAAGGTTTACTGGAAGGGTATCTGACGCATGAGCACGACGGCACCATCCTGACCCTGGAGAACCTTTCCTTCATCCGCAGTTTTCTCGAACCGTATACCCTTTGGAACGTGCGCGGCCACCGCGGGCTGAACACACCCGAAACCCAGGTGCTGGGTCACGCCGCCGGCGCGGATCTCTTCAAGATCAATATTCCTTACGGCAGCACGGCCGGTGGAACGGACCCGCAGCGCCTGCTGGTTGACGGCGTTTATTCGCTCAAGCTGGCAGCGCAGTATAAAATCCCCTTTGATATCCCGGGCAATGACGAATTGAGCGGCGTCCCCCCTTATAAAACCTTCGCCGGTCTGCTGATCATGATGTCCCTCGGTTTACGCCTTGGCGCGCGTCCGATTCCAAAGCCGCTGCTGTGTTATTCACCATACATGACCATTCACGGGCGCATGGATGACAACATGATTGACATGAACCTGGCAAAACTGGCGGTCTGGCGCGACATCGTGGATACGCCCATCTGGCCGGGCGAGCCAGTCGGTTTCATGACCCACACTCCCGACCGGGTGCAGTCCGCGCTGCAAACCTCGCTGCACGCCTCTCTGGCTGCTGCTGCCGGGGTGGACGCTGTCACCATCGCCTCTTCAGACGAGGCGTATTCCAAAGGTCCCATTTCGGTTCAGGCCAGAGTAGACACTCTGCGCGCCGTGCGCGACCAGCTGCGCTTTCAGGGCAGTCTGCAGGCCAGTCTCTCGCCTGCTGCTGAAAGCATCAAAGCCGAAATTCATGAAAAAATCACCGCCACCCTGGCGGCGGTTGCCGCCCGGGGCGATTTCGCCGCCTCGATTTACGAAGGTCTGCTCGGCAGCCAGGATGACGGCCTCTACCCTGGCCGGGTTGGCGCCGGGACAGTCCGCGGGGAGTAAATGCGCACGCTTGGTTTTGTTGGAACGGCCAAAAACACCGGCAAGACCACCGCGGCGGTCCATGTCCTGGAATTGGTTCGCGCGGCTGGATTGACGACTGCTCTGACCAGCATCGGCTTTGATGGGGAAAGCACCGACCACATCACCGGACTGCCCAAGCCGCGTTACCAGGCCGCCCCGGGTATGCTCGTCGCCACCGCTGACTCCCTGCTGGATTACGGCAGCGCGGATTTTGACCGCACCGAGCCAACCGGGCTTCAAACCATCCTGGGTGAGATTGTCATCGCGCGCGTTTCCCGGCCTGGCACCGTCGCCCTGGCCGGCCCGAATCGGCGTTTGGATTTACGCCGGCTCCTGGATCGGCTCGCAGCGGTTCAGGTCGACCTGACCCTGGTGGATGGCGCCCTTAACCGTCTGGCCGCCTTATCGCTGGCAGACGGCCTGGTGTTATCCACCGGCGCGGCTTTTGATGAACGCATCGAGGTCATCGCCGCGCACGCCGCTGCCATGGAGAGCCTCTTTCACCTGCCCCGTTCATCCGACTGGACGGAAAACGCCCCCTCCCTGGTTTGTCTTCGGCAGGAAAACGGCCGGCTGATTCAATTGTCCACCTCGTCCGTATTGGATGAAGGAAGCCTTTCCAGTCTCCTGTCGCAGTTAACCCCCGGCGCGGATGCTGCCTGCTTCATCCCAGGCGTGTTCAGCCCAACCCTGTTTCAAACCATGGTGCAAAAATTCCCCGACCGCGTCGCCGGTAAACGCTTCACCTTTACTAGCCCGGTTCACCTGCTGGCCAGCGGAAAGCCCGAGATCTGGCAAAGCGCGCTGGAGACTTTGTCAGCCGCGGGCGGCGCGGCGGGTTACCAGGCTGCTTTGCCGCTCTGCTTCCTAACGGTTAACCCGTTTTTTCCCCGCTATTTACAAAAAACCGGCGCCTACGTGGCTGAATATGTCGATAAACAGCAACTTCTTCACAGCGTGCAAGCCAGAATAACCCGCACCCCGGTGGTGGATATTCTGCAGCCGCCACACCCGGACCTGCTGGCCCTTTGCCAAATCACCCCAAAAAATTAGGAGGATCGTATGTGCCCTGACCCTTATGAGGCAAAAAAGCTGAACACCAAATACCCCTGCGCGGATAAAAGCGTTGTTAATGGAAAATTGTGCGTGATCCTGGATGCGCGCGCCCGGAACCGCGGGCTGGAACTGGTTCAGTTTCCTTCGCGGGCAGTGATGAAGAATGAAATTCACGAGATCATCCTCACCGCCGAAGAAAGCGCCGCCCCCGGGGCCGCGGTCAACGATATTTCCTACCTCGGCTATTTTGAGGTGCTCGAAAGCGGCGTGATCTGGGTTGGCGACAGGGTTCTGGTCGGCGGAAAAGAAATCGGCACCCTGGCCGGTTACGACATGACCCACTTTCCCAACCACATGAACATCATCATCAAAATCAGCGGCAGCCTCTACACCGGGCTGGAAGCCGGTTTCCAGGTCGGAGAACCGATCACTTTCCTGTTTCCCGGCCGGCCTTCCGAAGCGTAAGCCCGCAGGTTGAAAATCACCGGCCCGCCCACGGCCGGTTTTTTTACCTGTACCCGCGCCGGACCTGGAAAGGTATAATTAAACCATCCAGAACTGCCGCGCAGAGAGGCCCCGTGAGCAAACCCAGACCGTCCAGCCAGCCTACCCTAGACGTGATCGTGCCGGTTTACAACGAAGAGGCAGGTATTCGTCAATTCCATGCCCTGCTCATCGACTCGATTAATCCCCTGAAGGATCATTGCCGGGTCATCTATGTCAACGATGGTTCGACTGACGCCACCCAGCAAATCTTGCTTTCTCTGGCTCAGGCCGATCCGCGGGTCACCGTTGTGGAGCTGAGCCGTAATTTTGGCCATCAGGCCGCCCTGACCGCCGGTCTGGACCTGGCGAACGCTGATTACGTCGTCACCCTCGACGGAGATGGCCAGCATCCCCCGTCTTTGATCGCTGAAATGCTGGCGCTCGCCCGGCAGGGCTATGACATCGTCCTCACCCAGCGGATTGAAGCCGGTCGTTCAGCCGGGTTCAAGCGCTGGTCATCAAACGCGTTCTACCGCCTGATCAACCGAATGGGTGAAACGAAAATCCTTCCCGGCGGGGCTGATTTTCGCCTGATGAACCGCACGGTCGTCGAAAAATTAAAAACTATGCGCGAATACCAGCGCTTCCTGCGCGGCATGGTTGCCTGGATGGGCTTTAAGACCGTTATCCTGCCTTTTCAGCCGCCAGATCGGCTTGCCGGTCAGTCTAAATATTCCCTGCGCAAGATGCTGCGCCTGGGAATGAACGCTGTCTTTTCATTTTCTCTGATGCCGCTCTACGCCGCGGTTACCATTGGCGGAATTTTCCTCCTGCTTGCCCTGGCAGAAGCTATCTACGTGCTCAGTTTCTGGATCAGCGGGAACACGAACCGCCTCGCGCCTGGATGGAGTTCCCTGATGTTCATGCTGTTAATCATTGGCGGCAGCCTGATGGTTACCCTGGGCCTGATCGGTATCTACATCGGATACATCTTCCAGGAAGTCAAGCGCAGGCCCATCTATCTGGTGCGCAGCATGACCCCGGAACCCTCAGACGCAGGCTATGAAGAATCTCATTAATCGGCTGATCCGTTTCAATTTTCCAGAGTGGACACCACCCCTCGCCATTCTCGGGGTCTGTCTGATGGCTTACGGCCTGTTGATCCCCTGGCTGGGTTATTACTGGGATGACTGGGCATTTGCCTGGATCTCTCAAAATCTGGGCGATTCCGGCCTGAGGAGTTATTTCGCCACCAACCGCCCGGTTTGGGGCTGGCTTTTCCGCCTGTCGACCCCCATCTTAGGGGCTGAGCCCTGGGTCTGGCAGGTATTCGCGCTTACCTGGCGGTGGTTAAGCGGCGTGCTGGTCTGGCAGCTGGTTCGACTGCTCTGGCCTCGCCAGAAAACAGCCGCCCTCTGGGCCGCGCTGCTCTTTGTCCTGTATCCAGCCTTCACCCAGCAGCATATCGCGATCACGTACGGTCACTTTTTTATTGTGCTGGATCTCTTTTTGCTTTCTCTGTGCCTTTCCATTCTGGCGCTGCGCGGTGCGCGTAAAAAATGGGTCTTCACGGCGCTCGCTTTGCTGACTTCCGCTGCCAACCTGTTTATGATGGAGTACTTCTTCATGCTGGAACTGCTGCGCCCGCTGGTGCTGTGGCTGGCTGCGGAAGACAATCGTACCGACCGGCTGCGCCGCACCCTGCTGCGCTGGCTGCCGTATCTAACCATTTTCCTGGCCGCGCTGATCTGGCGCGCATTTCTGTTCCCCTACCAGAATGAGAATTACGAATCGGTGCTGCTGCAACAGCTGAAAACCAGCCCGTTCTCCGCTCTGGCTTCCCTCGCGCTGGCTGCCGGACGCGATCTATTCACCGTCACCCTCGCCGCGTGGAGCCGTCCTTTCTGGATCCCGGATGTTCAGGCGCTCGGACGCCAGACGACTCTCTTCTGGGCCGGATTGGTCTGCCTGTCTCTCCCGCCTCTGGCGGTCTACCTGGTGAAGCAGCCCGGTCAGGATGTGGAAAAGAGGTCCGCCACAGACTGGAAATCCATGCTGATATTCAGCGGGGCTGCCCTCCTGCTGGCCGGCCCGCCGTTCTGGTTGACCAACCTGGTGCCCGCCCTTTCCTATCCGGCCAACCGATTCACCCTGCCGTTCATGCTGGGGAGCGTCCTGCTGCTGACAGCTTTCTTTGTCTGGCTGCCGTTGAAGCCGGGCCGCAAAGCATTAATCATCGCGCTGCTGGCAGCTTTTTCAATTGGCGTTCATTTTCAATCTGCCAACGAATACCGCCGGTCCTGGGACACGCAAAATCGCTTCTTCTGGCAGCTTGCCTGGCGGATGCCTGCCCTCCAGCCTGGCACCACCCTGTTAACCAACGACCTGCCCATCCAGTTTTGCAGCGATAATTCGCTCACCTCTCCCCTGAACTGGATGTTCTCTCCGAATGCCAGCGGCAGCCGCCAGATGGACTATATCCTGTACTGGCCCACGGTCCGCCTCGGCAAAGGTCTGCCGGGTTTAGTCCCCGGTCTGCCCATTCGTCAGGACTATCTCGCCACCAGCTTTGAGGGAAGCACGTCGCAGATTATCAGCATTCAGTATTCCCCGCCCGCGTGCCTGCGCGTTCTGGATCCAGAAACGGAACCAGAAAATATCATGATCACCGAATTGATGCGCGCTTCAGCCCGCCTGACCGATACGCGCTGGATCTTGCCCGCCCCGCTGGGAAACCCCTCCCGGCCGCCCGCCGGAATCTTCGCGCCTGAACCAGCCCGGAATTTTTGCTACTACTATCAAAAAGCGGACCTTGCCCGCCAGCAAAAAGACTGGCAGAAAGTGGCGGAACTGGGAGACACCGCCTTCGCGCTTTCTGACTCTTCCAATGACCCGATGGAACGTCTGGTATTTATTGAAGGCTACGCGCATGTCGGCGACTGGGAGAAAGCCCGCGCTTTAAGCCTGAAAGCCGCTGAAATTACGCCGCTGATGCGCCCCCCGCTCTGCCGCCTCTGGCAGCGCATCGCGCGCGAAACAGCGCCGGACCCGGCCCGGGAAAGCGCGCTTTCCGAAGCGCTGGCCGCCTTTTGCCAGACCTCACCGTGAACTAACATTCATCGTAAAACCGGCAGGCGAGCTGATCCTCGTATTCGTCCAGATCGATCACTTTTCTGGCCGCCCCGCTCTGCATGGCTGCGCCGGCCACAGCGGCCGACTCTTTTACCAGTACGCGGCGGTCGAAAGGTTTGGGAACCACATAATCCGCGCCGAACGCCAGCCGATCCAGGTGATACGCATCCAGCACTTCCTGAGGAACCGCTTCCCTGGCCAGCTCTGCCAGAGCGCGGCTGGCCGCCAGTTTCATCTCGCTGTTAATCGCCCGCGCGCGCACATCCAGCGCGCCGCGGAAGATATAGGGGAAACCCAGTAAATTATTGATCTGATTGGGATAGTCGGACCGCCCGGTGCCGACAATCGCGTCCGGCCGGGCTGCCTTTGCCAGTTCGTAGCGGATCTCCGGATCTGGATTTGCCATCGCAAAAATGATCGGCCGCGAGCGCATCCGCTGCAGCATCTCCGGGGTGACAATGTTGGCGGCGGATAGGCCAATCAAGAGATCAGCGCCTTCCAGGGTCTCCGCCAGCGTGGCCGGCCGCTCCCCCTGGGCGAAAATCTCTTTTTCGGGGAACATCTCCTCTTTTCTTCCGCGGTAGACCAGACCATGAAGGTCGCAGATAAAGATATGTTCGCGCGGCACCCCCAGACGGACCAGATGATTGGCGGAAGCGAGCGCGGCCGCCCCGGCCCCTGAAAACACGACCTTCACCTCGTTGATGGCTTTTCCGGTCAATTCCAGGCTGTTGATCAGGGCCGCCCCCAGAATGATGGCGGTGCCGTGCTGATCATCATGGAATACCGGGATGTCAAGCAAGTCTTTCAGGCGGTTTTCAATTGAAAAACATTCAGGCGATTTAAAATCTTCCAGGTTAATCCCGCCAAAAGTCTGTCCGATCCGGGCAATGACCTGCACGATCTCATCCACATCCCGCGAATCCACTTCAATATCAATGCTGTCAATATCCGCAAATTTCTTAAATAACGCGCATTTGCCTTCCATCACCGGCTTGCTCGCCAGCGCGCCGCGGTCGCCCAGACCCAGGATAGCCGTGCCGTTGGAAATCACCGCCACCAGGTTGCCCTTCGCGGTAAATTCATAGGCCGCTTCCGGGTCTTCCGCGATCGCCAGCACCGGGTAAGCCACCCCCGGCGTGTACGCCAGACCCAGGTCTTCCTGGGTTCGCAAGGGTTTGCTCGGCTGAATATTTAATTTTCCCGGCTTTCCGCCGCGGTGGTGGTATTCCAGGGCACTTTCTCTGGTAATCGGGGTCATATTCACTCCAGGATAAAAAATAAGAAGGCGTCAGCCTGATTGTATCCTAAGTTCAACTTCAGGGCTTAAAAATTAAGGAGCCGCTGCTTGAGCGCGGCTCCCGTCCAACAGGAAGGAGGACTGTCAGACCGTGATGTCGTATTCCTGCAGCCGAACTTTGGAGCTGTCCAGGTGTTCCCTCACCAGAGCGTAGAGCGCAGCTTCTTCTTCAGGGAGATCGTCCGCCTGCGCTGATAAGCGGTCCAACCAACGCTGCTCATGCCTGCTGTAGCGCAATGCGCCGCTCACCCCGGCCCGGCGCAGCACTTCGAGCACCGCCAGGGCAGACCGCCGCGTCCGCAAGTACGGGGTGGGCTCGGCGATCACCGTCCGAGCCAGTTCCAGGACGATCGCGGGCTGTAATACATAAGCCTGCGGATCCAGCAGCGCGTCCGATTCCACCCACCAGTCGCGCAGCTGCCTGGCGGCATCCGCCCCGTGGCTGGCGGCGGTATTCATCAGCCGGGTGGCGTATACCAGCTGTTCCAGTGAGACCGTGGGAGCCATCGCGCCCAGCAGGCGCACATTATTAACCGACTCGTTGCTCCACAAATCCGGCACGGCTTTGGCGATATTTCCGACGGGTGAAAGATGGGCGCAGGCCGCTTCCGCCCCTTCCATGGCAATCGGGCAGCCGGTGATGGCTTTGAGGTAGGGTCCTTCATAGGCGCAATCCTTGCTGGGGCCGACCGCCCCGGCTTCATAAGCGACCAGGCTGCGCGCCACGCAGAGCACGCGAATGACCGCCGCCCAGACGCGCGGAATGAACTTTTGCTCTGCCAGAACCATGGCGGTGTTGGCGAAACCGCAGGCAGTATCGCCCGCCGGAATCACCCCGTGATCGGCAGCGATGCTGCAAATATTTTCCCATAAGGTTCGCATGTCCCGGCTGGCCAGAACCCCCAGGGCGTATACCGCCAGAGGCAGGTTGCCGGTGAGAATGGCGTCATCGTGGACTTCTTTTCCGCCGGTTGATTCGATCGAGAGCAAATCTGCCCCCGCCCGGGCGCACAGGTCAAATGAACGGTACATATCTTCAACGTAGCGTCCGCTTTTCAGCATCGGCGGGCGGGCAAATTCCCGTATGTCGTTCGGGGTAACCCGCAGCCCCACCTGAATCGCGTGCCTTGCCTGGATCAGATCCAGCTTTTCACGTAAGATCTGGGTGATCTCTGCGCCCCACTCAGGCTGCAGGGTCAGATCCGGTAATAGCTCAAATTCAACCACCAGTCCCGGCGCGCCCAGTTCAACCGCGCGGTTGGCGGCCTCCGTAATCATTTGTTCGTACTGCCCCCGAACCGCGGGCAGGCTGTCCTGGTTGATAATCATGTCCGGAAGGGTAAAATTCAACTCCGGGTATACCTGTCCGCCGCCGATCAGCATCCCGTTCTTCAGGCGAACCGGTTTGGGGCAGCGGCCGTATAAGAATTGATCAAGCGAATCAATCGCAAGGCGGTCAAACCCTGTCATTGAAACCTCCTTTTCTTGGTTAAGTAGATAGCAGCGTCCGGGCGACAGCCACGGCTTTGCTGGCATCCGCGGCGTAACCATCCGCGCCAATTTCAGCCGCGTAAGCCTGGGTAACCGGCGCGCCGCCAACCATCACCTTTACCTGCCGGCGAAGGCCGGCCTTTTCCAGCGCCGCAACCGTTTCTTTCATATTGGGCATGGTCGTGGTCAGCAGCGCGGACATCGCCACAATTTGCGCCCCGCTTTCTTTGACCGCCTGGACAAATTTTTCCGCCGGCACATCCGAACCCAGATCGATGATTTCGAAGGCTGCTCCTTCAAGCATCATACACACCAGGTTTTTGCCGATGTCGTGTAGATCGCCCTTAACCGTCCCGGCGACGACCTTACCGGCGGAAGCCACATTCGCCTGCACCAGCCTGGGTTTAAGTAAAGCCAGCCCGTTCTGCATGGCGCGCGCGGAAATCAGCATCTCGGGAACATAAAATTCACCGGCTTCAAACAGCCGGCCAACTTCGTTCATCGCCGCAACCATGCCGTCTTTAAGGATGATTTCCGGCTCCAGCCCGCTGTCCAGGGCTGCCTGCACATGCGCAGCCACGCCGCGGTGGTCCCCTTCAATCAAAGCCTCATAAATGGGTTTGAGTGCGTCTTCCATCATCGGTTTCCCTCTCCCTGACATTGAATTGACTTCATCATAGCTTAAATTGACAACGTTGTCAATATCTACCGCCAAATGAAATCATCCTTACACCGATCTTGAAACGCTTCAGGTATCCGTCTGACCAAAAGAATAAGAATTCTTAAATTTCAAACCTTGAATTGACTTTTAGCTGCTTTTTCTGTATAGTAGGGGTGTGGAGGCGATGAGGAGGAGGGGACGGAATGGTCGCTTAATGTTTGACCTTCCTCGGAGCCAATAGCGAAACCGGCCACAGATATTGCGGCGGGTTTTTTCTTTAAGCCAGCAACAATCCACTAACCGCAGCAACAATCCATTTTCAACGATATGTCGATCATTTTCAAAATAACGGGCATATCGGCCAGTTAAGTTTGCCTGCTGGAGGAAAAATGCGTAAAAATGTGCTGTCATTCATCTCTGTCCTGGTGGTCATTACTGCCATGCTCGCCATGACCGCCATATCGCCCGTCCGGGCGGACACCGATACACCTGAGGTGCCCGGGACAACCGAAACCGGAGGTGAGGAACAGGTCCCAGAGGTCACCGAGCCCGTCGGCGGTGAAACAGCGCCCGCGGAACCGCCGGCAGAGCCGCCGCTGGAGGAAGAATTGCCCATCCCGGATGAGGCTGGCCAGCCGGAGGAAGTCCCCGGAGATCTCACCCCGCCTGTGGAAGCCCCAATTCCAGAAGAAGCGCCAGCCCTCGAGGAACCGATGCTAATGATGTCCTTCTTCGCCGCTCCCACGGTCGAAAATAGAGGGCAGAACGGCACCACCCTGTCGGCTGATAAGACCGCTGCCGGCCACTGGGTTCGCACCTGGTCCTGGAGCATCTCCAAATCAGTAGATCCGACCTATTTCCTCTTATACTCCGGGGATTCCGGAACTTCTACCTATACCGTCTCGGTGGTCAAAGAAGGGTACACCGACAAGATCTGGGTAGACGGCAGGATTTGCGTTACCAACGGCGGTGAAGTTACGACCGAAAATCTGACCCTGGTAGATCAGGTCCAATACAAGAAAGGCAGCGGCCAGTTCCAACCCCTGGACGGCGCCTCCCAGACCATCACCCCGGCTGAACTCGGTCCTTCAGAAACTGGCTGCTATGAGTACTCAATTAGCTTCACGCCCATTGACGGCGCAATCTACCGCAATACCGTCAAGGTGACCATCACCAACCATTCCGGACACCTTGGCGAGCCTTACGGCCCCGAACCCAAAGCGGATTTCTCGCTGCCCGCGTCGCCAACGGAAGTAAATGCCAGCATTCATGTGGATGATACCAACGGCGGTACCTGGATCTTCAACGACAGCGGTTCGGTCAAGTACGACAAAACCTTCTACTGCAGCGATGCTGGAAAACACACCAATACCGCCACCATCCGCGAAACCGGCCAGTACGCCACCGCCACCGTCGAAGTGGAATGCATCCAGGTTAACGGCTGCACCCTGACCATCGGATACTGGAAGAATCACGCCGGGTTTGGCCCGCAGCCAGATGTGGTCAGTGAATTACTGCCGGTTACCCTCGGTACCGGGTCCGGTAAATCCGTCTTTGTCACCTCTGCCGCCTACGCTGTCAAGATTCTCTCCTTCGGGTTGGGCGATCCATCCAACGGCATCACCAAGCTGTATGCCCAGCTGCTGGCGGCCAAGCTGAACATTGCCAACGGGGCTGACGGTTCTGCCGTGGCGACCACCATCGCCAATGCCGACGCCTTCCTGGCAGGCAAAGACTATCTCGCCTGGGCAAGCCTGAACAAGAACGATCGGGCGAAGGTATTGACCTGGATGACCACCCTGGATAATTACAACAACGGCCTGATCGGCCCGGGACACTGCACCAAGTAACGGGACAGGCTTCAATTGAATAGTCGTGATCAACGGGCTGCTGAAAAGCAGCCCGTTTGTGTGGATAAACGCCCCGCGGCAGGATCTTTGCGGCCCAGAGATTTAAGGTATAGTTTAAGCAGCCAACGATTTTCTCGAATGGAGAACTAGTGACCGCCACGATCAAAGATGTCGCCCGGTTGGCCGGCTGCTCGATAAAAACCGTTTCCCGGGTCATCAATAATGAGCCGCATGTAACCCCGGAACTGAAAGAGAAAGTTCTGGCGGCGGTGCGCGCCTCGGGTTACGCGCCAAATCTCTCCGCCCGCCGGCTGGTGCAAAACAAAGCCTATATGGTTTGCATCCTGATGTATCCAGGTTTTGATCAGGCTGCTTCAGCCTTACTTTCCCGCATTATGGATATCGGTTACGATGAAAATTACGATATCCTCTTCCAGCCGTATTACCCCGCTAACCGGCTTTCGCGCAATAAACTGGCTGACCTGGTCACCGCCCGGCGCATTGACGGTATCGTGACCACCCCGCCGTGCGATGCAGATGGTTTTGTTCCGGATCTGCTGACCACCTACAAAATTCCCCAGGTCCAGATTGACCCGACCGCTCCATCCCCGGCCATCCCCTACCTGGCTGGCGACGACCTGCAGGGCGCCCGCGCCATGACCGAGTATTTGCTTGATCTCGGCCACCGCCGGGTCGCCTTTCTCACCGGCCCGCGCAACCTGCGCTCGGCGGCGATGCGTCTGAACGGTTACCGCGAAGCGCTTCAGGCGCGCGGCCTCCCCGTCGAGGACGATTTGATCGAACCCAGCGAGTTCACCTTTGACGGCGGGTACACCGCAGCGCAAATTCTCCTTTCCCGGCCAAAGCCGCCAACCGCTATCTTTGCGGGCAGCGACAGCGCCGCTTACGGCGCGCTTTTCGCCGCTCAGGAACGCGGCCTGTCCATCCCGGCCCATGTTTCGATCGCCGGATATTCCGACCTGACCCTGTCAAAGTATATTTATCCCGGCTTAACCACGGTCCGCCAGTCGATCGAAGAAATGCTGGAAACAGCCACCCGGTTGTTGATTTCCATGCTTAAAGGAAACGCTCCGCAAAAAACGGCCCTGCTGTTCCCTGCCAGCCTGGTGATCCGCGGTTCAACCGCGCCGCCGCAAAATTAAACGGGCGCCTCTTTTCAAAAAGACGCCCGTTTTGATTTCCCGTGTTTTCACGCCAGAATGGCGCGGCAGTCCAGCGCCAGCGCTCCCTGTCCTCGCGGGAAGACAAACAGCGGATTCACTTCGATCTCGCTGATCTGCGGAAAATCCACCGATAACTGGCTCAGCCTTAAAATCACATCCACCACCGCTTCCAGATCCGCCGGTTCGCTGCCGCGGTATCCGCCGAGCAGCACCCCGGCCCGGGTGGAACGGATCATCTCCCAGGCATCATCCCGGGTGAGCGGCGCAATCCGAAAAGCGACATCCTTGAAGAGTTCCACAAACACCCCACCCATCCCGAACATCATCGTCGCCCCAAAACCCGGGTCGCGGCGCATGCCGACAATGACTTCCTGACCCTTGGGCGCCATCGCCTCCACCAGCACGCCTTCCAGGCGCGCGCCGGGTTTTCGAAGGCTGGTGTCTTTCATCAAATCCAGGTAAGCCTGCTCGACTTCGCCTTTGTTTTTCAGATTGAGGCGTATGCCGCCGAAATCTGACTTGTGCAGAATATCCGGTGAGACAATCTTCATCGCGACCGGAAACCCGAGTTGTACAGCGGCCGCGGCTGCTTCTTCCGGGCTGGCCGCCTGGCTGCCCGCCACCAGTGGAATGCCGTAGGCCGCCAGCAGCGGACGGGTTTGCGCTTCTCCCAGGACGGAGCCCGGCTGCTGCTGACCCAGAATTTCAGCAGCGCGGTTTGTATCCACAGCGGTGAAAATGTCCGCCCCTTCCAGCAGCCGGGAGAGCCAGTCAGCGTAGCGGATCATCGCCCCCAGCACCGTCCCCACGCTTTCCGGGTATACCACCATCGGCACCTTTCCCGCGTGCAGCACCTTGCGCGGTTCCGCTACCAGCGCGTCCCCGACAAAGCAGGCGATCACTGTTTTTTGAGTTTCGCCCGCCGCCGCAACTATCTTCTGCGCGACTTCCACCGGATTTACCAGCGCCTGAGGCACCAGGATTGGCACAAGAATATCCACACCCGGATCGGCAGCCGCCAGGCGCAAGGCGGCTTCGTATTCATGCGGTTCAGCCCCACCAAGCATATCCACCGGGTTGGCGACCTGCGCGCTCGGGTTGAGAATTTTTCGCAGTTCGGTCCGTGTGGCTTCACTCAAATCGGCCATGCGCAGCCCATTAACCGCCAGACTGTCAGAGGCCAGCGCCGCCGGTCCGCCGGAATTGGTGATCAGCGCCACGCGTTTGCCCGCCGGCAAATGCTGCAGCGCCAGCGCTTGCGCCACCTCGAACAGTTCACCCATTTTATCCACTTCGATCACACCCGATTGCCGGAAAGCAGCCTGATAGGCTGCATGCGAACCGGCCAGCGAACCTGTGTGAGAAGAGACCGCCCGCGCGCCTTCTTCCGAACGGCCGGCTTTCAGCAGCACAATGGGCTTCTTTCGGGTAACCTGGCGGGCCGTCTGGATGAACGCCTGCCCGTCGCGGATTTGCTCCACATACGCGGCGATGACGCGCGTGGCGTCATCCGCCCCGAGATATTCAATCACATCCGTTTCGGTCACATCGGCTTCGTTTCCCAGGCTGAGGAAATGCGCGAAGCCAATTCCTTTCCCCTTGACCAGGTCAACCACTCCCCCCAACACCGCTCCCGACTGCGATAGAAAACCGATCCCGCCCGCATCCGGGATGCCGGAGATAAAGGTCGTGTTTAAGCCGCTGTGCAGGCTCATTGTCCCGACACAGTTGGGGCCGATCATGCGCATCCCGCGCGCTTTGACCAGCGCGAGCACCTGTTTTTCTAAAGCCGCCCCTTCTTCACCCAGTTCTTTAAAGCCCCCGGAAATGACCGTAACCGCGCGAATCCCCCGAGCGGCGCAATCGTCGATTGCCTGCAGGATTTGACCGGCCGGCAGCACAATCACCGCCAGATCCACCGGGTCGGGCACCTCGCCAACGCTGGGATAACATTTTAGTCCTAAGATCTCAGCCGACCCAGGGTTGACGGGGTATATCCCTCCCTGATAGCCGTAGAGGGTCAGGTTTTTGACGATTCCGTAACTTAATTTATTCGGCTTGCTGGATGCGCCAATGATCGCCACACCCTTCGCGGAAAAAAACGGTATCAGGCTCTTCGCGTCCATGCTCGACTCCTTCGGTCAATTCCGGTATGTACGGGTTAAATTATAAGAAACCAGGCTCAAGATGGAATAGCCAAACTGCGCTGTTTAGCGGGAAATGCGTAACCTGTCTTTTGTTACAGATGGATGCCTCCGCTCTCCCCGCGCGCAGACTGGTGCTCAAATAATTCCGCTTCACTGACTACTTCAACCTGCGGTGTTTCGCAGTGTAAGATCACCGCCTGGGCCACGGCTTCGCCAGCCTCAATCAGGATCTCTTCGGCGGTCGGGTTAAAAACGCGCACCTTGATTTCCCCCTGGTACCCCGAATCCACCACCCCGGCTCCCACCAGAAAACCGCTGCGGCTTTTTGCCCATAGTTTGATCATATAGCCGGCCGGGATTTCTATTTTCACTCCCGTCGGGACGACCGCCATCCCCTGCGGAGCAAGGCGGACGGTTTCACAGGCAAAAATATCCAGCCCGGCGTCCTCCGGATGCTTGCGGGAAGGCGGTCTGGCCTGAGGGTGGATCAGCGCAGCACGGATCGTGTATATAGGGTTCATTTTGGCTCGGCATTTGGCGCGTAAAAGGTGACTGAATCCACCCGCCAGCCGTCAGCGGTCAGGTGAATATCATAGCCGTCGACCGATCCGGAGGTCGGCACCTCGCGTCCGTCTTCATAGACAAAGCACCATTTTTCATAGGTAAATACCTGCGCGCGCTGCTCGTCCGGGCTCAAATCAAAGGAAAGAAAATCGCAGCGAACCAATTTGAGGGCGGCCACCTGCTGCTGCCGCCAGCCGGCGTATTTGGCTTTCATCCGTTCTACACCAGCGGGTGTGCACCAGGCATTCATCGCCTCCATCCCGCCGGCAATGAAACTGGCTTCCACTGCCAGGTTAAAATCCAGCAGCAGGGCTTTCAGACTGCGGTCCGTTAGGGTCAGATCTTTTAATTCCGGGCTGGCTGAATCCTCAGCCAGCAGGTTGGTACTGGTCGTATGAAAACGATGGGGCATTTGGTCCTCCGCCGGAACGTGATGATAGTCAAATTATAGCCGTTGAACTTCTTTTTTTGCGCACCCGCATGCCTTATAATTTTTAAATGCCAGGTCCTCTGCTCGAAACAAAAATTACTCTTCCGCCGCGCCGCGGCGTTGAAATTACCCGTTCCGCGCTTCTTCATCAGCTAACCTGGGGGCTGGAACAACAGCGCAAATTATCGCTGATTTCCGCGCCGGCTGGTTACGGAAAGACCACCTTAATTTCCAGCTGGTTAAATGGATTAACCCCAGAGCGCGCATCCGCCTGGTATTCACTTGAGGAAAGCGATAATGACCTGGCCCGCTTCCTCAGCTACCTGACCGCTGCGGTCCGGAAAGCGCTGCCGGATCTGGCAAACGACACAGCCCAAATTCTGGCCGAATCCAACAACCCCAATCTATCCCTCTTACTGGATGAATTTCTCAATGATCTGCACGCCCTGGGTCAGCCGCTGATGATCGTCCTGGATGATTATCATCTTATCCATGACAGCACAATCCATAACGCGGTGGAGCATTCACTGGAGCACCTGCCCGCGCACGTTCACCTGGTTATCGCCACCCGCCAGGACCCGCCCCTGCCGTTATCGCGCCTGCGGGCACGGAACCAGCTAACCGAATTGCGCGCCAGGGACCTGCGCTTCAGCACGGATGAGTCCGTCATTTTCTTCGAGCAGGTGATGAATCTGGATCTATCGCGGGATACCGCTCTAATTCTTGATCAACGGACCGAAGGCTGGGCAGTCGGGCTGCAGCTGGCCGGGCTGGCAATGCAGCGCCAGTCTGATCCTGAAGGGTTCATCCAGACCTTCCGCGGCAGCCACCGCTACATCCTGGACTATCTTGGCGATGAAGTGCTCGGCAGGTTGAGCACCCCCGAACGTGAGTTTCTCACCCGCACCTGCCTGCTGGATCGTTTCTGCGCTGAAACCTGTGTTGCCCTGACCGGTAACCCGGAGGCTGGCGCAATTTTAGACCGTCTGGAGCGCGCCAACCTTTTCCTGGTTCCGCTCGATTCAGAGCGCCGCTGGTACCGCTATCACCATCTCTTTTCGGAATATTTGCATTCGCTGCTTCATCGCGAAGAGCAGGCCCGGCTGTACCGCGCTGCCGCTGACTGGTTTGCCTCCTGCGGTTTATATCCTGAAGCGGTAAAGTACGCCCTGGCCAGTAAAGATCTGGACACCTCTGCGCAAATCATCGATGAAGCTTTGCGTCAAAACGAGACCTGGTCCGGCGGTGATCTTCAGGAAATGCTTTCCTGGCTGGGCTGCCTGGCGCCGGAAGCCTATCGCGACCGGCCGCGGTTGTGTATTAACGCTTCGCGGTTAATGTATATCGCCGGGAGAGTAAAGGACGCGGAACAATTCATTGCGCTCAGCGAAGCGGCGCTGGCGCAATGGCCGCAAAGCCAGGAGAAGAACGAGCTGCTGGCGCTTGGCCGGCTGTACCGCGGTTCGTTGGCCGCCTTACAGGGAGACACAGCCGCCGCTGTGAAGCAGACCCTCAGCGCGCTTCCGGCCGTCCCGGAATCGAACCGCATCGCGATCGCGCGCGGCCATTATTCTCTGGGCCTCGCCTACCAGTTAGAAGGCGAAATCCAGCCGGCGATTGACCATTACCTCGAATCCAGCCGCCAGGCGCAGCTTGCCGGCGTCCTCTTCCTGGCCATCCACGCCCGCTGCGGCGCCGCCGAAGTCATGATCAGCGCCGGGAAATTAACCGCCGCGGAAGAGACCTGTAAAACCGCCATGGATCTGGCAAGCGGAAAACCCATCCCGCCGCTGGGTCTGGTAAAAATCCTGATGGGCTGGATCGCGCTTGAACACAACCTGCTCCCTCAAGCCCGCGCCCTGCTTGAGGAAGGCATCGCCCTTTCCAGGCGCGGCGGGCTTGAGGATGTGGTTTTGACCGGATATTCCCATCTGGTTCGTTTGCTCCTCGCGCTCGGAGATCGCGAGACCGCCGACAAATTGATCCAGGCCATCTTCACCAGCACCCAGAATTTTGATTTCCAGCGGATTCAGCAAATTGGCGCTGCCCACCTCGCCCGTTATTCCCTTGCCACTGGCAGTCTGGCGGCGGCCAGTCAATGGGCAGATCAGATCCTGGACTCCAGAGAGGGGCTTGGATCAGAGCTCATCGATTTTACCCTGGCCCGCATCCTCATCGCCCAAAGGAACCTGGCGCCGGTTTCCCGGCTGGTGCAGCCCCACCTTGAGCAAGCCGAACGAACCGGCAGGTTAAAAACTCAAATCGAAGCCTGTCTGCTCCTGGCGCGCTGCGCGCAGGCAGAGCGCGACCTGCCCGCCGCTCGCTCCTGGCTGGGCCGCTCGCTTCGCCTGGCCGCTGCGGAAAAATGGATCCGCCTCTATCTAGATGAGGGCCAGGACCTGATCGAGCTCCTCCCCGCGGTGCGAAACGAAGCCCCGCAGTTAGTAGATGAAATTCTTCAAGCCGCTGCTCCGGTTGAAAGCGCCGCGCTCACACCTGCGCAGCTTCTCCCGGATCCGCTCTCCGAACAGGAATTGCGCGTCCTGCGGCTGATCACCGCTGGAAAATCCAACCGGGAAATCGCCTCAGAATTGTTCATCAGCGTCGGCACGGCAAAATGGCATGTCCACAATATTTTGCAAAAGCTGGGGGTCTCTAACCGCCCGCAGGCGATCGCCCGCGCCCGCGAAATGAACCTGTCCTGATTGTTTCCAGAAATCTAACGGATCAGCCGGTTTGACCGGCGTTTTTTAGTAAAACCTATCCGCCAGCCTATCCGGGGATAGGCGACAGGCGCTTTCACCCGGTTTAAACTGGGGTCATCAAACCAAGATGGAGGTGCTATGACCCCCGGAGACTGTGTGATCGCCTATAGGATCCGCCTGCGCGGCCAGCTGGATCCCCGCTGGCTGACATCCTATGATGGGATTCAAATCGACGTGCTGGATGATGACCAGACCCTGATCGTCGGATCGTTTGACCAGTCCGCGCTGTTTGGCATCCTCAACCGCATTCGCGATCTCGGAATGGATCTGCTCGAAGTTCGCCAAAACGAAAACCCCCGAATAAAGGACCTGCCATGAACAAGTTTGCTCGCTTTCTCAAATTCCTGATTCTACCGGTTAGCGCCGCCCTGGCGTTTCTGGTGTATTTTTACCTGCTGCGGCCGGAATATCCAACCATGACCCTGATCCTGGTTGAAGGCGTTCTCTTTCTCAGCCTCACGCTGCTGACGTTTGGCGCTCTGCTCATCCTTTTGATCACAATTTTCGTGAGATTGGTTTCAACAAAAGCGAAACCTGCTCCCCATCACCTGCGAGGACAAATGATTTTTCTACTGACAATCGTCTTGATTTTGACCGCCTTTGTGGGCATTTCACAACTGCAGGCGCACACGCCGGCGATCACCGGACCAGACGGCGGACCGCTGCCAAACAGCATCGCCTCCCTGGAACAGGTGCGCCTTGGGGGTGTGAATCAATGGTTGATTATTCGCGGTCAGGATGTCAATAAACCCGTGCTGCTCTTCCTTTCTGGGGGGCCTGGCGCCAGTGAAGCCGGGCGCGTGCTGCGTTTTAACCAGGAACTGGAAAAACATTTCGTGGTCGTCATCTGGGAACAGCGCGGGTGCGGCAAATCTTACCCGTCCTATTATCCCAAAAGCAAACTGACCCTCGATCAGTACACCCGCGACCTGATTGAACTTACCGAACTGCTGCGCGCCCGCTTCAATCAGGAAAAGATTTATCTGGTCGGACACTCTTGGGGCACCATACCCGGGATCCGGGCGGTTCAGGCGCGGCCTGATCTTTATTACGCTTATGTTGGCAGCGCACAGATGGTAAACGTGCGCGAAACCGACCAGATGATCTACAATTTGATGCTGGACCATTCGATTAAAACCGGCGACCAGGCATTCGTACAAACCCTTAAAAAACAGGGACCCCCACCCTACACCGGCAGGAATGCCATCGTCCCTTACGCCACCCTGTTTGGACGCGAATACCAGGCTTTTGAAGTGCCCAATATCAAAAGTCAGGACTATCTGCAAAATGGAGACGCGCTTCTGCTCATGCTAAAGCAGCCAGAATACGGCTGGCTCGACCGAATTTATTATTTGCTGGGCATGATGAACACTTTCAACGTGGTATACCCTCAGCTTCAAGACCTGGACTTCCGCAGGGATGCTGTCCGCCTGGAAGTGCCTTTCTACATGCTGCTCGGCCGTCACGACATGAACAACCCCTCTGAAATCCCGCAGGATTATTTTGACCGTCTGCAAGCCCCGCTCAAAACGTTGTATTACTTTGAGGATTCAGGTCACGGCATGATCTGGGAGGAACCAGACCTCTACCATCGAATCATGATTGAAACGGTGCTCCCGCAAACCGATCAGCCTTAATCAAACTGAACCGCCTGGCAGCCAAACCGGGCGGTTCTTTTCGCCTGGTCAGCGTCTGGACGGCGACGGACGTGCCGTCCAGACCGGATGAACCGCCAGATACCCCGGCATCAGGGGAACCAGGCGCGTCAACCCCTCCAGCCCGCCTCCGGTGGAAAGAAATCAGAAAATTGGCAGCAGGGTAAACCCCGCGTTATCCACGGCGGCCCAGTGAGGATTGAATTTCCAGCGCGCCCGAACAGCGGCTGCCGAGACCGGGTAAGCCAGGCTTTCCATCCAGAAGGCGTAAGACCCGTTCAGACGAGCAGCGCAAAAGGAAAGATTCAGCCCCACAGGCTTGCGCAGCCAGCGAGGATAGTGACCCGGGTTTAATCAAGACCGTTCGGCCGCTTCAGAATGGATCGGCTGCTGAGTTGGGTTCAGCCGGCCGGTTTGGCGTGCCCTTGCCAGCCCTATCGGACCGCTGCCGGTCACCTCCCGGCTGATGAGGAGGAACAGGATTCCGTCCCAAAACCAGGAGGTTTTTTTTCAGGGAAATTCACGAAAACTGTCTTGATCGAGTCAGGCGCGGGTTATCCCGCCCCGCGCTTGACTGGAACATGTACCTTGTCAGGTGGTTTCTTTTTCCTCCGGGCTGATCTTACGGAATGCGTCCTTGATCGGCAGCAAGCCGAGGTTCAGGCGCAGACTCGGCTCGAGGGGTTCGCCGTAGTAATCCACCAGTTTACGCGGTGGGTGAGTTTTCTGGGTCGCCAGAGAAACCGCCACCATTAACAGCATGGCAGCGAGAAAAGCGACAAAGGAGGCGATATAAATGGCATCCCAGAAGGCGCACCACCAGCCCTCGCTAAAGGCGCCCATTTCCGCTGTGTATTCGCAAACCAGCGCGGTTGACTGACCGCCCAGGCCCTGATTGAAGAAAAAGATGGTCGCGCCGATCCAGACCGCGAAACCGCCCAGAAAAGCCGCTACCGCCCCGGGACCGTTGGCTTTCTTCCAGTACATCCCGAAGGCGAACGGCGTAAACAACCCGACCAGCAGGAGAGACCAGGCGACAACAGACAGTTCATATATTGTTTGCGCCCACAGCGCGATCGCGAGCGCCACCAGCGCGTTAACCAGCACCATGATCCGCGTGGCCCACAGCGCCTGCCTGCCCTCCAGTTTTTTTCCCGTGATCACCGGGATGAGATTTTCCGTGACGGCTGAAGCCCCGGCCAGGAGCGAGCTGTCCGAAGTGCTCATCAACGCTGAAGACAGCGCCGCGATGAAGATTGCCGTCAAAATAGCCGGCATGTGAGTCATGGCAGCCGACACCAGCAGATAACTGGTATCCTCCATCCCTGGCGAGAGCTTGTAAACCATGATACCAATCAGCGGCGACATGATCCCAAAGAACAGGTACAGCCCCCCGGCGAAATACGAGCCGTAAACCGAAGTGGCCTGGTTGCGGGCTGCCATCGAACGCTGCATCAAATCCTGGGTGGCTACAGAGCCCAGGCCGATGGCCATCCAGGCGGCGATCCAGTACATCCAGGCCGTGGCGCCGGTGTAACCCAAAAAGCCTTCCCCGGAAATCGGCAGCAAATTAAAAGGCTCTGAGACGTAGATCGAGCCCGCATCGGTGAATAAACCGGCAAAGCCGCCCACCGCCTGCAGTAAAAATAAAAACACCAGCGTTACGCCGCCGGCGGTGAAAAACATCTGGAAGAAATCCAGCAGCGTGTCCGCCAGCATCCCGCCCATCATCGTGTATAGCGCCACAATCGTGATGATGATGATCATTCCGTATTGCGGCGCGATGCCGAACAGGGCTTGAACGATCGCGCCTCCGGCGACTATCTGGGCAGCCGTCCACGAGAAATAGGTCATAATCTGCGCAAACGTGGAAAGGATGATCATGGTTTTGTTATAGCGGCGTTCGAAGAAATCCACGATCGTCAGATATTTGGCCCGGCGCATCAGACGGACGAAAAACAGGCCCGAAAGAAACAGGCACATCGCGGCGCCAAAGGGATCAAAAACCACCCCCTGGAAGCCGTAGTCGTAAGCTGTTTCTGAAGCCCCCATCAAGGTCTCCGCGGCAAACCAGGTCGCCATAATCGAGGCCGCCGCCATATAAATCGGCAGCCGCCGCCCCGCGACCACGTAATCGGTGTTATCCTGAACTTTGCGGCCGGCCCAAATCCCGACCCCCAGGCGAAACGCGAAGAATATCCCGATAAACAGCACCACCAGCCAGGCATAATCGTAGCCTTCAAGGATCATCTCGCCCTCCTTCGCTGATTTGCTTGGAAATAGTTCACAATGCCGCGTTGATTTGCCTGAAAGTATCTTCCAGGCGTTCCATCACGGCGTCGATCTGTTCATAGGTGATGACCAGCGGCGGTTCAATCCGAATCGTGCGCGCGCTGATCAGCGTCCCCGCCACCAGCACGCCGCGGCGGAAAAGTCCAGCCGCCACCTGGTATCCCAGATGGGGATCGTCAAAATGCATGCCAATCAGCAGACCCTTGCCGGTTACGTCCGCCAGGATTTTGGGGTACCGCTCTTTCAAGCGGTTCAGAATATTGAAAATATATGCGCCTTTTTCAGCTGCCGCTTCCCAGAGCCGGTCGCGCAGGGTCACGTTAATCGCCGCGATCGCGGCAGCGCAGGCCAGCGCTCCGCCGCCGGTGGTAGTGGTGTGGATAAATGGATTTGGCTCCATCATCACCTGCCAGATTTCCTCTGTGGAACTGAAGGCGCTGATCGGCATCACCCCTCCGCCCAGCGATTTCGCCACCGCCAGGATATCCGGCGCCACCTCCCAGTGGTCCAGTCCCCAAAGCTTCCCCGTGCGGCCCATGCCGGTTTGCACCTCGTCAGCGATCAGCAATACCCCGTACCGGCGGGTAAGTTCCCGCACCCGCGGCCAGTAATCATCTGGCGGAACAATCGCCCCGGCTTCGCCCTGAATCGGTTCCAGCAGCACACCGGCGATCTCTACCCCGACCTGCCGGCAAATTTCAAGCTGCCGCTCCAGCGCGTCCGCATCTCCAAAAGGCACATGGTACACCGGCCCGCCGTATAGAATTCCGGGGGGCTGGCGGTAATCCGCCTTGCCCATCATCGAAAGCGATCCCATCGTCTTGCCGTGAAAGCCTTTGAGCGCTGCGATGAAACCGCTCTTTCGGGTGTACATCTTGGCCAGCTTGACCGCCCCCTCGATGGCTTCGGTACCGCTGGCGCAGAAGAAGCTGTATTGAAGATCACCCGGGGTGATTTCAGCCATCAGCCGCGCCAGCACACCGCGCAGCGGATCGATCAACTCCTGGCTGGGCATCGGCGTCCGTTTGAGCTGCGCCTTTACCGCCGCCGCCACCTCCGGGTGGCACCAGCCCAGGTCCATCATTCCATACCCGCCCAGGCAGTCGATAAACTCGCGCCCAAGCACATCACGGAAGACCGCGCCACTGCCGGTCCATTCAGTACCGGCCCAGTCGCCAGACTCGGTCACCGATTTGCGATACTCCAGCCAACCCTTATTGAAGTGATGGGAAAAGTTATAGATCGATTCAGTAATGATCTCTTTCCCGAGGGATTCATCAACTTCATCTTTCTGGATAATCTCCAGCCAGCGGGATGAATAGGACAGCGCGTCATCATAAGAATTGGGCATACTCTCTCCTGTTTTGTCGGTAGTGTTTCAGCGGGCAAAACAAATCTGGGGGGAAATGCCGTGGACTTGGCGCACCTCCTTTCTAACTGTGGTTTTGACTCAATCCAATTTTTGGCTTTTGATCGTGTCATTACTTTATCTGGTTCACGAATTTCGCGCAATCAAATTTGGAAATCATTTCTTTTCCAGCCTGGCAGTATTATTGACATTTTTCCTTTTTTCATGGATACTAGGCGGAATTATTTCCGCCCAACCCCGACGAGGTGAGATGATGGTAACGCTGCCCGACGACCTTCAGCAATTGCTTGATTCGGCTCCAAAAGTTACCTTTGCCGAAAGCATGGATCAATTGATCGATCTTGCCTGCGGGGGAAAAGGCAGCGCTTCTTTTGAGGTAGCTTACGACGTGCCTGGACAGGGAAGAGTGGTCGAAGCGCTGGTCTCCAGGGTTCGCAACGGTGTGTCGGCCAATTACCTCGACCCGTATATGCGCAGACGCGACCCAGACTGCCTGCTGGTGGGCGATGATTTACCATCCGATAAACCGCGCTTCAATGCGGTTTATAACCGCGATTTCGACGAAGTCCGCCGCGAAACCCTGCAATGGCTGTCCGGTCAGGAATTAATCTGTTTTTACTTCACTGCCGGTCTGCCAGATATGGGCATTGACACGCTCGCGGTCGCACCTGCCAATGCCGGTTTCTTTGCGCTTGGCCTCGCCATGCTGCAAGGGTTGATCCCGCCCCGGGAACTGCCGGCCAGCTTTTCCCCCAAGGCGGTGATCTTTACCGCCCCGGTCTTCCGCCACACTCATTTCAACGGCCGTCAGGTGGTAGTCCACCGCCGTTCGCCTGACCGCTACGAAATGTTTTCATACAACCTTTACCCCGGGCCATCCGCGAAAAAAGGCGTTTTTGGGATGCTCCTCGATCAGGGTGAACGCGAAGGTTGGGTCACCGCGCACTGCTCCGCGGTTCAGGTTGTCACCCCGTATGATAATCAGGTGGTCATCATGCACGAAGGCGCCAGCGGCGGCGGGAAAAGCGAAATGCTTGAGCTGGCTCACCGCCGCGACGACGGCCGGCTTCCTTACGGCAAGAATATCCTGACCGGGGAAGAAGTGTACCTGGAATTGCCGCGAGCCTGCGCGCTCCATCCTGTAACCGATGACATGGCTCTTTGCCATCCCAGCCTTCAGGACGGCAACGGAAAGCTGGTGTTGACCGATGCCGAAAAAGCCTGGTTCCTGCGAGTCGATCACATTAAAACCTACGGCACCGACCCGCATCTGGAACGTTTGACCGCGGTGCCCTCTGCCCCGCTCTTATTCCTGAACATTGACGCTGTGCCAAACAGCCGGGCGATGATCTGGGAGCATATTGAAGACCAGCCCGGTAAACCCTGCCCCAATCCGAGGGTGGTCGTCCCCCGCCATATCGTCCCCAATGTCGTCAATCAACCCGTGGCTGTGGATATCCGTTCTTTCGGCGTGCGCACGCCGCCCTGCACCCGGGAGCACCCCAGCTACGGCATTCTGGGATTGTTTCATTTACTTCCTCCGGCGCTGGCCTGGCTCTGGCGGCTGATTTCGCCGCGCGGGCACGACAACCCCAGTATTGTTGACCAGAACGGCATGAGCAGCGAAGGGGTTGGCTCCTTCTGGCCCTTTGTCAGCGGTCAGCGCGTACCGCAGGCTAACGCCCTGCTGGATCAATTCACCGCCTACCGGCGCACGCGGTATATCCTCTGCCCCAATCAACACATCGGCGCCTGGCGGGTGGGTTTTTATCCGCAGTGGATCGCCCGCGAATACCTCGCCCGGCGCGGGAGTTCGCGCTTTCAGCCGCATCAAATCCGCCCGGCCCGCTGCTCCCTTCTGGGATATGCCATGAACCACATTCAGGTGGAAGGCTACCAGATTCCGCGCGAATTTCTTCAGGTTGATACCCAGCCTGAAGTCGGCCCTGAAGCTTATGATCAAGGCGCCAAGCTGCTAGAGTCCTTCGCGCAGGCCTGCCTGCAGGAATACCTGACCCCTGCCCTTTCCCCCCTCGGAAAAGCCATTATCCAGTGCTGTCTGGACGGGGGCACGGTCAGTGATTACGAGCATCTCATCCCGGTCTAAACCGCGCTCGCAGCTTCCCGGCTCAATCCTTACTGGATTTCGCGCATTTCCTCAAATAAACCGCTGAAGGGCGTGCCCAGGCGGTAAAACACCGGCGGTTTCCCCGGCTGGCATTCCAGAACGTGGGTTCCCGGTCCGTGCAGCCGCCCGCTCCAAAGGTGAGCCCACTCCCCTTCCGGGATCTCAACCCGCAACCGGGTCAGCCCCGGCCGCAGGACAGGAAACACCAGCAGGTCGTCCCCCAGGTACCAGGCGTCTTTTTTATCCCGGGTTCGCGGACCAGGCGCCTTCAAACACAGAGGGCGCTGCATCCCAATCCCGCTCACCTGGGCTTCCGCCGAAACATGCTTCAGATACGGCGCCAGTGCAGCCCGAAGCCTGGTGCAGCGCGCAAAATGCCGGATGGTTTCGCTGTCCGTCCACGGCTGAGCATTTGCCCACGGCCGGTTGCCTTCGTGCGTTCGCAGCACGGCCGAAAAGATATTCGCCTCCGTCCAGCGGGCCAGCAATTCTTTCGAGCGTTTGTACCAGCCCAGGGTGGTATACCCCCCGGCATCGGAGTGGTAATACTGAATACCGGAAAGACAAGCGCTCAAACCGCCCGCCACCGCCGAAGGAAAACCGTCATGCTCATCCCAGCCGACCAGCTGGTCGCCGCCCCACTGCTGGTTATACCAGCGGTTCTGGCCGTAGGCTCCCGAGCGGTGAAACACCAGGAGTTCCTCTGCCAGCCCGGCCGCTTCAACCGCCTCGCGGTTCAACTGCGCCCAGAGGCGCGGATAGGCATTATGCAGCTGCGTCCCGCTTTGCCCGCTGGCAAAAACCAGATCCTCAGTCACATCTTCACCGTAATCCGCCATCCAGCCCCTGAGGCCCAGATCAATCAGATTTTTGCGAATGATGTCTTTGTACCACTCCCGCGCTTCCGGGTTGGTCAGGTCCAGCATGCCGATCGTAAATTCCGAGATCAGGCGCATGGTGTCCCCGCCGCCGCGGTTCTTCACCAGGTATCCCTTTTCGCGCGCCGTCTTAAACTGGCTGCCTTCGGCATTGAAATAGGGGTTGAGATACCCCAACCAGCGAATTCCCCGCGCCGCCTGTTGTTTTATTTCAGCCTGTAAATTGGGATACAGGCTCTCATCCACTTCCCAGTTCCAGAACAGGCGCTTACCTGTCGGGGTCATGCGGATGCCCTGCCAGTCCTGGGTCCACACCCCGGTCAAGACCGCCCCGGCTTCGCACATTTTATCCAGCGTCTCGCGCACAAAAGGCAGTCCGCCCTGAATACCAAGAATGCCCCCCTCAAATACCCAGTCCGGCGGAGCGGGCATAATACCGCTGCGCCGTGTCAGCTGGCTGACCAGGCCGCCCAGACCGGGCGCGCTGAAGGCTCGCAGCCGCGCCGGGCCAAGGAATTCCAGAACGTGTTCTTCCCTCCCGCGAAAATCCAGCTGCGCGTATTGTTCTCCCTCCAGAGCGTACCCGGCTCCGCCGGTGGTGAGAAAAACCGCCTGCGGGTTATAGGTGGACCAGAGACTGCCGCCCGCTCCGGCCACCAGATCGGCCAGGATGGTCGCCAGTCTGCGCTTGTCGCGGCCCACACCCGCTTCGCAGGTAAAAATCGGGATAACCTTTCCGCGCAGATTTAGATAAGAAAACTGCATCCCCCCGCCGTAGACCGCGTCCGCACTTCCGGCTGGCAGCCGCAGGCGGGCATAATTCCAGCTGTCAGGCAGGTCAAACATCAACCAGAATCCGCCCTCCTCAACCCCCACTTCGACGCGAATCTCAATCCCTTCGCCAAAAAACCGGATGCAGCCGTCGCCCAGTTCATACCCCGGCAGCGCGGCCCACCGGCTGATTCCGCGCTTAATCTGGTGCTGTCCGGAACGGGAGCGGAAATGGAAATCCGCGCGCGCCAGCTGCAAACAGGGCTGGCTGATACTGTGGCGCAGCAATTCCACCCCGCCCACGGTCAGGCGAAAACCGCCGGGGATGTTTTCAATCACCATACCTATTCCTGTTTGGGGCGTAAAAAGAGCGCCGCCAGAGAAGAAAGCAGGAACATCCCGCCAAAGATCACCATCAGAAACACAAAGCCGGAAGCGTCAGCGATGGGACCGCCAATGTACGCGCCGATCGCCCCGGCGCCTGCCCCGGCGATGTTCTGCAGGCCAAAAAATTCAGCGGAGCGTTCCTTGGGCACGACATCCGACCCCAGCGCCCAGGAAGCCACCGAAAAGAGCGCGTAAGCCAGGCCGACGATGGCGGCTGCCACGAACATCATGGCTTTGGTCTCGCCGAGGACAATCACCGCCACGCCCGCCGCTCCGATCAGCCCGGCAGCGATGGTCAATACGCGCCGGTCAACTTTATCAGAGAGCCAGCCCGCCACAAGCCCAAAAAGAATCACGCACACACCCAAGACCAGCGGAAGCTGACCCGCCAGCCCGGCGGCCTCCTTGCCGGGCAGGTTGAATTTCTCCTGAACAAAATAGAGCAGGAAAACGCTGATGTTGGTGATCGCCGCCAGCGCCGCCAGGCGGTTAACCACCAACCAGAAGAAAGCGCGGTTCTCGCGGGCGGCCTTTCCCAGATGGACGGAGAGGCTGGCCCACACCCCGAGGATCACCGCTGCCCCCATGGCAAAAATCCCCAGCGCCGCGTACAGGACGCGGCTGCCTGCCGGCAGCACGGGCAGCAGCAGTTTCACCAGCTGCCCCAGCCCCAGGATAATACCGGTGAACACACCGGTCATGATCACCAGAGAAACAAACGGCTTCCAGTTTAACGGTTCGGATGATTCCAGCCGTTCCTCGCGAACCAGCATGGTCAGCGCCATGCAGATAACCATGCCCGCGGCGGTTACCAGCAGCCCGCCGAAAATATTCCCGTTCTTGACCATCGGCGCAATCACCAGTCCAAAGACCACCAGCGGCAGCGGCACCTCCATCAGGGTCTTAATCCCCGAAGCGATCCCGCGCTTCTCCTGAGGCACCAGATCCGGGATAAAGCCCTGGGTGGCGGCCTGAGATAGATTAGAAGACGCCATGGCAAGAATATAAATCCCGAAGAGCACAAAATAGCCGGTCATCCCGCTCAAACCGGCCACCCAGGCCAGGCTGAGGATCAGAACGGCTTCGACCAGTGCGCCAATAAAAATAAAGGGGCGCCGCCGACCCCAGCGAAGCCGGGAATGATCGGAGAGGATTCCAAACAGCGCCTGAAACAGCACCGCAGCCATTAATCCCCAAAGGCGGATGATGCCGAAGTACGTCCCCTTTTGTTCCGGGCCAACAAATTGTTCCACAAACAGCGGCACAAGCAGACCGGCCAGCATCTGCGAGCGCAAGGTCAGCGCGAACCAGTTGATGTTGAGAAAAATATATTGCGGCCAGGGTAAGGTTTTGCTGTTGGGTTGAAGGCTCATGGTTTCTCCTCAGGTGAAAGGAAAATTGATGAGCTTATTCTACAGGAAGAATGTTTTGGACAGGAGAAAAATTCCTCACGAATTTAGCCAGCCGCGGAGCGGTTGGACAACTGGACGAAGCCTGTCTGCGGACTTATAATCAACCCGGTGTGGGTTTTTGACCCCGCCTGCTGAAAACAGTCTGAACCTATTCGCCGCGGAGGTGCGTCATGAAGCCTGAACAAAAAGTCCTGGAAATCTTTGAACATATCGCCGCCGTTCCACGGGCTTCTTACCACGAGGAAAAGATTTCAGCCATGCTGCAAACCTGGGCGGAAGAACGCGGGTACCAGGCGGTCACCGACGAAGCCGGCAACCTGTTGATCCGGGTAAAAGCCACTCCCGGATATGAGCACGCTCCCACGCTGGTCTTACAGGGCCACCTGGATATGGTCTGTGAAAAGACCCCCGACTCGACCCACGACTTTTCCAGAGACCCCATCCGCTGCATCCGCGAAGGCGACTGGTTGCACGCCGACCAGACCACCCTGGGCGCGGATAACGGCATCGCGGTCGCGCTGGCCATCGCGCTGGTCGAAGACCCCGAAGTCAGCCACCCGCCGCTGGAATTGCTTTTCACTGTGGAAGAAGAAATCGGTCTGGGCGGCGTGGCTAAACTGCCCAAAGATTTTGTCTCCGGGCGAAGGTTGATCAACCTTGATTCAGAAGAAGAGGGGGTGTTTATCGTCGGCTGCGCGGGCGGTTTGAAAAGCCGCATGAACCTCCCCGTCACCTTCACCATGACCGAACCTCACGAAATCGCATGGAAAATCACCTTCGGCGGCCTGCAGGGCGGCCATTCCGGGATGGATATCAACAAAAACCGCGCGAACGCCAACCAGCTCCTGGCGCGCGCGCTTGGAGAAGCTGCCCAGACGCTTAATTTGCGCATCGCCGAAATGCGCGGCGGCTCCGCCCACAATGCTATCGCCCGCGAGGCGGAAGCCGTTGTGGTGATCGCCAGCAAAGACCGCGCCAAACTCGAAAACGCCCTCAAGGGTTTCAAACAAACCCTGCAGGACGAATACGGCGGAATTGAAGACGGTTTAAGCATGACCTGGTCAGAAGTCCACACCCGGCGCGCCGCCACAGAGAGCGACTCGCGGAAAATGATCGCCTTCCTGCAGGCTCTGCCGCACGGCGTGCATAAAATGTCAGCCCGGATCGCCGGTTTTGTGGAGACGTCCAACAACCTGGCGACCGTCGAGTTGGCCGAAGACGGCCTGAAAGCCCTTTCCAGCCAGCGCAGCATGACCACCTCAGGATTGATGGAGATCACCCGCAAGATCGAATCGGTCGCCCAGCTCGCCCGCGCAGAGGTTTCACGCAGCGACCATTACCCCGCCTGGAAACCGAATCTGAACTCGCCGCTGCTGGAACGTTCTCAGAAGATTTATGAGACTCTTTTTGGCGCGCCGCCGAAGATCGAAACCATCCATGCCGGGCTGGAATGCGGTCAGCTGGGAGATATTTACCCGGGAATGGATATGATCTCGCTGGGGGCGACCATCCGCGACCCCCACTCGCCCCAGGAAAGGCTCTACATCCCTTCGATTAACAAAGTCTGGGACTTTATGGTGGCGCTGCTGAAAAGCAGCACCGATTAGGCAAGAACAAGACGCCCCGATGCTCGCATCACGGCGCGGTGGTGACACCTCCGCGCCGTTTTCTATTGCATTTTTTTAATCTCCGATGATTGACAAGCCTCCAGAAATCCCCTATAATCAGCTTAATTATTTTATAAAGTTTATAAAATAATTATTCCCCGCACTTTCAGGTCAAATGTCCGCTCAAAACTATCACGGCGCTGGGTTAAATCTGGTCAAGTCGCATAATCTGCAGGTCGTGCTGCTCAGCCTTCTGCATGAAGCCACCCTGTCACGGGTTCAAATCGCCCAGAAGACCAACCTATCCAACACCACCATTACCAATTTGATCGCGGAATTAATTGGCCAGGGCTTGATCAGCGAGATTGAAGACAACTGTCAGGAACCCGCCGAAAACCGCCCGGTCGGCCGCCCGCGCACCTGCATCCGTCTCGAACCCAACGCCCGGTTTGTCCTCGGCATTCACATCGGCGTCGGGCTGTTCCGCATCGGGGTTTCCAATATCACCAACGAAATGCTGCACAACCGTCTGGTCACCTTCGAGGTCGATCTGCCGGCCGATCGGGTGATTGACCAGATGGTCGCGACCGCGGAGCAGGTCATCCTTGAAAGCGGCGTAGACCGCGCCCGCATCCTGGGCGTCGGCGTCGGGGCTTCCGGCTTGGTCGATTTTCAGACCGGCGTTAACCTGCTGGCACCCAACTTAAACTGGCGCGACGTGCCGCTGCGCGAAATTCTGTCGCAGCGGTTGAACCTGCCTGTGGTGGTTGATAACAATGTGCGCACCATGGCGCTCGGCGAAACTTATTTCGGCGCTGGCAGGGGTGTGGATTCGCTCGCTTTCGTCTACGGCCGGGTTGGGGTTGGCGCAGGGTTGATCTTTAATGGCCAGGTTTTCCGCGGCAGCACCAAAGGGGCGGGTGAGATTGGCCATACTCCGGTTTTACTGCGCGGCGGCGAAACCTGCCGCTGCGGCAACCGCGGTTGTCTCGAAACCCTGGTTTCTGAAAACGCGCTCCTCCGCCAGGCGGATCAGATTGCCCGCCGCAACCCGGGCGGGATCCTGGCGCACACGCTCGCTGACGAAAACGACATCTCCCCAATTGAGCGCGTCTTTCGCGCCGGCCGCAGCGGAGATGATCAGGTGCGCGCCATGCTGGAAGACCGATCGTATTACCTGGGCGCAGCCCTGGCCGGCCTGGTGAACATCTTCAACCCGGAATTAATCCTCCTCGGCGGTATCTTTGCCCGCGGACAGGATTTCTTCCTCGAACCTGTCCGCCGCGCTGTGGCCGAACTGTCTTTTGGCGGCATGGGCAAACGCGTGCGGATCGAAGCCACCAGCTTTGGCTGGAAGGCTGGCGTTCTGGGCGCTTCTGCCCTGGCATTAATGAATCTGTTTTACCTACACAACCAAAACTAACCTGTATCGGATACCCGCATGAAAACGCTCCGCCTCGCCTTTCTGCCCCTGATCCGCACCACCTTCGACGTCCCTCTGGCGGAAGAGAAAATCCGCCTGGCCCGCCAGGCGCTGCTCGACGCTGGTTTTGAGTTGATTGAACCGGCCGCCGTGATTAGCGACCTGGATCAGGCCCGGGCCGCGGCCAGCGAGCTGAATTCTTTGGACGCGGATTTATTCCTGATTTTTCAAGCCACCTTCGCGGACAGCACCCTGGTGACTGCCCTGGTGGAAGAGACCAGCGCGCCGGTATTTTTGTGGGCCGTCCCCGAAGCGTGGAGCGGCGGGCGTTTGCGCCTCAATTCGCTTTGCGGAATTAATCTGGCAGCCCACGCGCTCACCCTGCGCGGCCGCGGATACGCCTACGCCTACGCCGACCCTCAGGATCCCGGCGTGATTAACCAGGTGCGGGTCCGGGCGGCTGCCGGGGCGCTGCGCCGCCGCCTTTCCAATACCCGCCTGGGTGTGGTTGGCGAGCATCCCCCGGGGATGGATTCCTGCCATCTGGATGAAGCCGCCCTCTCCAGCCAGTTTGGTATTCAAATCCAGCGCATTCCGCTGGAACAGGTCTTCAGCCTGGCCAGAAGCGTCCCTTCCGAAGATGTGAGCAGCACCCGGGCAGCGCTGGATCTTCGCCTGAACAACCTGGCTGAACTCGACCAGGCACCTTTAAGCGGGACCCTGAGCGTCTACCATGCGCTTAAAACCATCGCGCTGGACCAAAAACTGGACGGCCTTGCCGTGCGCTGCTGGCCTGAATTTTTCACCGTGATGGGCTGCGCGGCCTGCGGGGCGATGTCCATGCTGTCGGACGGTTTTAACCTGGCCAGCCCGCTGCCCTGCTCCTGCGAAGCGGATATTAACGGCACCGTCACACAATTAATCCTTCAAATGCTTGCGGACGCGCCCGCTTTTGGAACCGATATGGTCGGGGTGGATGCGGAAAATGACCGCGTCGCCCTGTGGCATTGCGGCCTTGCGCCGTTATCCATGGCTGATCCCACTGCGCAGCCGCGCGGCGAAATTCACTCCAACCGCAAAGTTCCCCTGGTGATGGATTTCCCGCTCAAACCCGGTGCGGTCACCCTCGCCCGCCTCAGCCAGTCTACCGGCGCTTTGCGGCTGGTGTACGGGCTCGGGCAGATGATGGCGGAACCCAAACCCTTCAGCGGCACTGCCGGCGTGTTGAAGCTGCGCTGTGGGGCGCAGACCTTTTTAGACCTCTTGATGCGCCAGGGTCTGGAACATCATATCTCGCTCACGTATGGAGACTTCGCCGCGGAACTGCAGGCGTTTGCCGAAATTACCCGCACCCCTGTGCTAAATATCGATTCTACGGAGGTGAACTGAGAAAGGATGACCGTGTGAACCTTTTGTCGTGCCTGTTTAACCTATCAAAAACATATAGAGGAGATAATTCAATGAAGTCAGCCAGGTTGTTTGCTTTCCTGATGGTGGTCGTTCTGCTTCTAACGGCCTGCGGCGCCCCCGCTGCTCCGGCTACCGAAGCCCCCACCGAAGCTCCGGTGGTTACCGAAGCCCCCACCGAAGCGCCTAAGGAGCCGGTGGAGCTGCGCTTCACCTACTACGCGGATGGCGTTGAAGCGGACGTGATGAAACCCATCCTGGACAAATTCATGGCCGAGTATCCTTACATCACCGTGGTTCTGGACGTGGTACCCTACAAGACCATTGATGAGCAGCTGCCCGCCCAGGTGGAAGCCGGTGAAGGCCCGGATCTCGCCCGCATCACCAACTTCGGAGCCTACCGCGGAAAACTGCTTGATCTGCGCGGCTACATGGCCGACCCCGCCTACTACGAAGCCAACTTCCCCGCCCCCATCCTGAACGCGCTGGGTTTTGGCGGTTATCCGGACGCCCTCACCATCACCGGGCCGTACGTCAATAAGACCCTCTTCGACCAGGCGGGCATTGAAATCCCTGGCGAAGGCACCACCTGGGAGCAGTGGACCGAGATCACCAAAAAAGTGAAGGAAGCCACCGGCGCTGAATACGCCATCTCGATTGACCGCACCGGACACCGCTTCGCTGGCCCCGCGATGAGCATGGGCGCGACCCTGATTAACGCCGAAGGCAAGTTCACCGTGGATACCCCCGGCTTCCGCGCCTTCGCCCAGATTGTCAAAGGCTGGTTCGATAACGGCATCACCCCCGTGCAGGTCTGGTTATCCGCTGAACCGGTCAACAGCTGCATTGGTCCCTTCAAGGCTGGCCAGCTGGTGATGTGCATGTCTGGTTCCTGGCAGATCAACGGGATTGTCAAAGACGTCGGCGACACCTTTGACTGGGTGGTGGTTCCGAATCCCACCGGCCCCGGCGGTTCAACCGGCATTTCCGGCGGTTCTGCGGTGGTCGGCTTTGCTTCCACCAAGCACCCGCAAGAAGTCGCCATGCTGATCGAATTCTTGATCAAAGCGGAAAATTACGCCGAATTCTCAGCCGGGACCCTGGCCCTGCCGGCGCACAAAGAAGTCGCGGCCAAGGGCGTGCAGTACAAGACCGACAACCCCGATGTGGTCGCTGCCCTGGGCGTTTACACCAACGAAGTCACCAAACTGACCGAACAGGCCGCCAGCCTGAACGTCCACCCGTATGCTTTCGCATATTACCGCAACAGCGCCAACCGCATTGCCCAGTACCTGAGCGGAGAATTGAGCCTGGATGACATGCTCCTGAACCTGCAGCAGGATATTGACAAGGCGATTGCCGAAGCCCAGAAATAACCGCCGCTAATTTTCGGGGCGCGGGGAGTTTCCCCGCGCCCCTCACAGGATGTGAAGCATGTCCCTTGCCAATCTGAAAACACTGAGAGATACCGCTGACCGCTTCTTCACCGCCGTTTATGACGGTCTGGTAGCCGCTGTGGATTTTATCTTCTCTTTTATCCAGCGCTTGCTGGGGATTAAAGGCATGCCCTATGTCTTCGTCCTGCCCAATCTGCTTATTTTTGGCATTTTCATCCTCTTCCCCATGCTGCTTAACTTTGTCTATGCCTTCACCGGCGGCACTTCCTTTTTCCCGGAACAGCGCCCCTGGGTTGGCACGCAGAACTTTGAGCAGCTGCTCACCTGTAAAAATTATCTCGATCCCAATACCTGTGTCGAAGACCTTTTCTGGCGGGCGGTCTATAACACCATCTGGTACGTTGTCTTCCAGGTGGCAGGGATGGTTCTGATCTCGCTGTTGACAGCGTTGATCCTGAACCGCAAAATCAAAGCCCGCGGGTTTTTCCGTTCGGTATTTTTCTACCCGGTCTTATTATCCCCGATTGTGGTTTCCTTAATCTGGAAATGGATCCTGCAGGACACCGGCGCGCTAAACGGTATCCTCACCTCCCTCGGCTATCAAAAAATGCCCTTCCTGATCAACGCGCAGCAGGCACAGTTCTGGGTGGTGATGATCAGCATCTGGGCATTCATGGGTTTTTATACGCTGATCCTGCTTGCCGGACTGCAATCCATCCCGGCTGACCTTTACGAAGCCGCAGCCATCGACGGCGCCAATCCCTGGCAGGCGTTCACCAGGATCACCATGCCGCTGCTTACCCCGACCATGGTGGTGGTGGTGGTTCTCTCTCTGATCAGAGCCGTCCAGGTCTTTGATATTGCCTTTGTGTTCACTGGCGGTGGTCCAGGCACGGCGACGCTTTTCCTGGTTCAATTCATTTATAACTACGGCTTTTCCAGCCCGAATAAACTTTTCGGTCTGGCGGCTGCGGCATCTCTGGTGATGGCGGCTGTCCTGATCATCCTGACCGGTATTCAATTGCTGGCGCGCCGTGAGGAGAACTGAGATGAGCCAACGATTCACTTTCCTGACAGCCCGCCGCGGCCGCAAACGCCCGCACCTGACGGATGTCCTTTCCTACCTGTATTTGATCGCCGGCGTGGTGGTGATGTTTGGCCCAATCCTGTGGTTGGTTTTGTCCTCCTTCAAAACCACCCAGGAAATTGCCAAATTCCCACCACGCTTTCTCCCATACCAGCAGCAAACCATCTCCGTGGAAGGTTACGAAAAACCCCTGCCGCTGTTCGAAGTCCAATTTCCCGACGGCTCTACCCGCACCCTGGCGCAGGTGCGCCGGGTTGGTCTGGAAGCTCAGTTAATTGACCCGCAAAATCCCGGTGAAATTATCAAGGTCAATATCAACCAGCGCAAACCCGTCGAGAAGGTGGCTTTCACGCTGGATAATTACATTGAAGGCATCAAGAGTTTTGACTTTGGCCTGTATCTGTGGAACAGTATTGTGGTAACCGTCGTGGCAACCCTCTTAACCCTGCTGGTCAACAGCATGGCCGCCTTCGCCCTCAGCAAATACCGCTTTCGCGGCCGCCAAACCATCTTCCTGATTATGATCTCCACCCTGATGGTGCCGTTATCGGTCGTCATGGTGCCGGTTTTCCTGGTAATCACCAAGATTGGCTGGAACAATAACCTCCTGGGGGTGATCATCCCGGCCGCCGCGACCCCTACCGGCGTGTTCATGCTGCGCCAGTATATGCTCACCATCCCGGACGAATTGATTGACGCGGCCCGGATTGACGGCGCCAGCGAGTGGCGCATCTACGCCCAGGTCATCCTGCCGCTGGCAAAACCCGCGATCGCCGTGCTGGCAATTTTCTCGGTGATGTGGCGCTGGAATGACTTCCTCTGGCCGCTGATCGTCCTCAGCCGCAACGAATTCTTTACCCTTCAGGTCGGTCTCGCCTCGTTCCAGGGCGAATTAAATATTCAATGGAATCTGATCCTGGCAATGACCGTTCTGACCCTTCTGCCCATCACGGCTGTGTTTGGCATCCTGCAGCGTTACATTACCACCGGGATCGCCACCACCGGTATGAAATAACCATTTTTGGAGCGTCCATGATCCTCCATCACGAAGGTATCCAGTTACAAAAAGGGTACGAGCCGCTCGAATCGTTTCGAATCAAGACTGTGGAACCTGGCCGGGTGATCTTTTCCACCCTGGCGGGCGATTTTGAGGTCAGCGCGTTTTCCTCCGGCATCCTGCGCCTGCGCTTTCCCGGGCCTGCCCAGCCGGATTACGGAATCCTGGCCGCCAGCTCCGAAGACCTGCCGCTTGAAGTTGCGGATTTGCCGAATGGATGCCAGATCCGGGCGGGAAATCTCACCCTGGAATTGTTCAATGGACCGCTGCGCATACGCCTGTGGGACGGCAGCCGCCTCTTGCTGCAGTCCGTCACCGACCGCACCATCGAAGGGCATCTGCGGTTTTCGCCCTTCGCCCGCCGGTCTGATTCCTGGCTGGTTTCTATGGCGCTGGGAAATGACGAGCCAATTTACGGGCTGGGTGAGAAGTGGGCTTCGCTCAACCGGCGCGGCCAGCGCATCCATTCCTGGAACGAAGATGCCACCACCTTAAATTCCGAACTTTCCTATAAAAACACCCCCTTTGCCTGGAGCCCGGAGGGTTGGGGTCTCTTTACCCACACCCCTTCAAAAGTCATTCACGGGGTGGGTTACCCCAACTGGTCTCACCGCTCCTATATTTTCCAGGTATTTGACCGCGAACTGGATCTTTTCTTTATCAGCGCTCCCGATCCTGCCGGGCTGATCGAGCGCTACACCCACCTGACCGGTCGGGCGGCCCTGCCGCCGCGCTGGTCGTACGGCATGTGGATGTCCCGCGCCTACTACCGCACCGCCGAGGAAGCCCTGCATGTTGCCCGCACCCTGCGCGAACGCCAGATCCCCTGCGATGTGCTTCTCCTCGACGGCCGCGCCTGGCACACCATGGAAGACCGCTTCGATTTCCAGTGGGACCCGGCCCGTTATCCCGATCCCCCGGCTTTCGTGCGCCAACTGCGCGATCTTGGCATCCGCCTGAATCTGTGGGAGTATTCGTATCTTTCCACCCGCAATCCGCTCTTCAACGAACTGGCTGACCGCGGTTTCTTCCTCAAAAACCCGGATGGAAGCCCCTACATCCACCGCTGGTTCCCCTGGCCGTATGATAAGTCCTGGCCGCACCTGATGCCTTCCGGGATCCTCGATTTCACCAATCCGGAAGCCTACGCCTGGTTCCGCGATCAGCATCAAGCGCTTTTTGAGATTGGGGTCAGTGTGATGAAGACTGACTACGGCGAGGCTGTGCCGGCCGAAGTCGTCGCCTACAACGGGGATTCCGGCGCTCGCCTCCACAATATCTATACCCACCTGTATAACCGTTGTGTGTATGAAGCCGCCGATCAATACAGCCAGGATGAGCCCATGGTCTGGGGCCGGGCAGCCTGGGCAGGCGGCCAGCGTTATCCGGTTCAGTGGGGCGGTGATCCGCAATCCGACTGGGAAGGTCTGGCCGCCAGCGTTCGCGGCGCGCAGGCCTGGGGGATGAGCGGCGGACCTTTTTACGCGCATGATATCGGCGGATTCGCGGTCGGCAACCCTGAACCAGAACTGTATGTCCGCTGGGCTCAGGCCGGCGTCCTTTGTTCGCATACCCGTTTTCACGGCCTGGGAGAACGCGAACCCTGGGTCTACGGCCAGGAAGCGGAAGACATCGTCCGCCGGTGGCTTTCTTTCCGCTACCGGCTGATCCCTTACCTGCAGTCGCTGGCGCTGCAGGCCAGCCAGACCGGCCTGCCTGTGGTTCGCTCGATGGTTTTGGCTTTTCCGCAAGACCGCCTGGCCTGGCAGGCGGAGCAGCAGTACATGCTGGGGGATGCCCTGTTGGTCGCACCGGTGGTCGTTCCCGGCGGGAAAGTGCGCTATTATCTGCCGCGAGGCCGCTGGTTTGACCTCTGGGAACAGACCTGGGTCGAGGGACCTGGCCAGTTTGAGCGGGTCATGCCGCTTGACCGCATCCCGGTCTTCGGCCGCGAGGGCTGGCTGCTGCCGCTCGGCCCGGCCGTCCAGCATACCGGCCTGCTCAAACCCGATCTGGATCTGCAGGAAATCTGGGCGTTCGGCACACCCCGGATCGGGCTGCAGCTCCCCGGTATTGCGCTGCAGGTGGATCAAAACGGCCGCCTGCTCAACCTCCCCGCCGGTGTTGAGTTGAAATCTTTTTAGAAGGAGCACATCATGCAATTTTTTCTGGACAGCGCCCACGTAAAGGAAATTGCGTACGCAATCGACGCTTTTCAAATTGACGGCGTTACCACCAATCCGCGCCACATTCAGGCCTCCGGTAAGCCTTTTATGACCGTCATCCGCGAAATCGCCAGCCTGGTCGAAGGCACCCCAAAAACCGTCTCGGTAGAAGTCAACCCGCATTTCACAACCTATGAAGAAATGCTGCCTGAAGCCGAGAAACTGGCAGCCATCTCCCCAAACTTTGTGATTAAGCTGCAGTGCATCGAGCCTTCGTTCAAGGTCATCGAAGCGCTTGCCAGGAAGAACATTCGCGTCAATTGCACCCTCATTTTTTCCGCCATGCAGGCATTGCAGGCCATGCGCTCCGGCGCGTATTACATCTCGCCGTTTGTCGGCTGGAAAGAAGCCAACGGCGAAGAAACCCGCGCCCTGGTTGAAGACATCGTAACCATCCGCGACAACTACGACTTTGAAACCCAAATCATCGTCGCCGCGGTGCGGAACGCCCGTCAAATCGTGGACAGCGCTGTGGCTGGCGCGGATATCGTAACCGCCGGTCTGGCGGTTTACCAGGAAGGTTTCCAGCATCCCTACACGCTGGACGGCATTCAAAAGTTTTGCCAGTTCTGGGACGCGACTCCCTATGAATAGGCCATTCGCAGCCTCCGGTCTTTCCGCGCTGTTGTTTTGACAAAATAAAGACTTAAGGAGCCAATGATGAAAAAAGGGATTTTATTGCACGAAGCCAGTGACGATGTCGGCGTCGCTGCGCTGGACATCAAAGCCGGTGAAGAGATCCAGGCGGTAACCCTGGACGGCGAACCGGTCGCGGTCGTTAAAGTCATTGAAGATATTCCCCTCGGGCACAAAGTCGCCATGCGCGATCTTGCCAGCGGTAAACATATCCGGGAGTACGGCCGCGCCATCGGCTACGCGTACACCGATATCAAACTCGGACAGCACGTCCACGTCCACAATATTAAGAGTCTGCGCTGGGCCGCCAGCAAATCCAAAGTTCTTGAAGCATAAGAGGCACCATGACCGCTTTTCCCAACATTCCCCTGACTGGTTACCGGCGCGAAAACGGCCGGGTCGGCATCCGCAATCACGTGGTCATTCTTTCGGTTGATGATATTTCCAACGCGGCGGTCGAAGGTGTCGCTCGCTTAATTCGCGGTACCTATGCCCTCACCCATCCCTACGGCCGCCTGCAGTTCGGCGAAGATTTGCACCTCACGTTCAATACGTTGATCGGCACTGGCCGCAACCCGAATGTCGCCGCTGTGGTGGTCATCGGCATCGAGCCGACCTGGACCGAGTACATTGTTAAAGGGATTGCCGAAACCGGCAAGCCCGTGGCCGGTTTTAGCATTGAACGCTACGGGGATCTCAAGACCATTGAGATGGCCTCGCGCAAGGCGAAGGAATTCGTCCAGTGGGCCAGCGAACTGCCGCGGGTTCCAGTGGAGTGGAACGAAATCTGGGTCTCGACCAAATGCGGAGAATCCGACACCACCAGCGGCCTGGCCGCCAACCCCACGGTCGGACGGGTCTTTGAGCGCCTGGAGAAAATTGGCAACACCCTGATCTTTGGCGAGACCACCGAAGTCACCGGCGCTGAAGACAAGATCATCGAAAATTGCGCCACGCCTGAAATCGCTGCCCAGTTCAAAGCCGCCTTTGATAATTACCAGGAACTGGTCGCATCGCAGGGTGTTTCGCTGCTTGGCACCCAGCCGACCGAAGGCAACATCCGCGGCGGGCTTTCCACAATTGAAGAAAAAGCGCTGGGCAATGTGGAAAAAATGGGGCGCTGCACCGTTGCCGGCTTCCTTAAACCGGCGGAAGCCCCGGCTAAACCTGGCCTGCATTTCATGGATTCTTCCTCTGCCGCGGCGGAGATGGTCACCCTGTGCTGCGCGGCCGGCGCGGTCCTGCACCTCTTCCCCACCGGGCAGGGCAACATTATCGGCAACCCACTGGAGCCGGTGATTAAGTTAACCGCCAATCCGCTCACAGTCGCGACCATGTCCGAACATATTGACGTGGATCTTTCCGGCATGCTGCGCTTCGAATTCAACCTGGATGGGGCTGCTGACCGCACCCTGGAGGTCATGGCGCATACCATTAACGGCCGCCTGACCAGCGCGGAAGCCCTGCGCCACGACGAGTTCGTCATTACCAAACTCTACCGCAGCGCATAAGCATTTCCCCCGTAAACGCAAAGCATGATCGCAGGTTGATGATGCTTTGCGTTTTTACGGCCGGGATGCGCTGTGTTCCCAGGCTGCTCTCATTATCGGAGCTGTTTATGTCATTGATTCGTCAGATTCGCGAAGAAATCCGCCAGGGGTGGATGGGCATCAACCTGGCGCTGGCGGTCGCCATCATCAGCCGCTATCTGCACGGCCTGATCGCCCAGCCCTTGCTGGCGAAATCCATCAGCGAAATTCTGATCGCCGTGCTGCTTGGCCTCTACATTGGCAATGCCTTTCCATTGAATGCGCCGTTGCGGGCCGGTGCTAAGTTTGCCCTTCACCGTCTGCTGCGCGCCGGTATCATCCTGCTTGGCCTGCGGCTCAGCCTGCAGGATGTGGCCGCGACCGGGGGGAACGCGCTGCTGCTGGTTCTGGTTTGCATCACCCTGGCGCTTGGGCTGGCTTATCTTGCCGGGCGGTTCTTCCGGGTTCCCCGCAAGCTGGCTGTCTTAATCGGCGTCGGCACCGCCATCTGCGGCAACACCGCCATTATCGCCACCGCTCCGGTGATTGACGCTGGTGAGGAAGAGATGGGTTTCGCGGTCGCCACCATTACCCTCTTCGGTCTGCTGGCGGTGCTGATCTACCCCTTCATCGGCAGCGCGCTCGCTTTACCCCAGCATGCCTTCGGGTTGTGGGCAGGCACCGCGGTCAACGATACCTCGCAGGTGGTGGCGGTCAGCACGATCTACGGCGACGGCGCTCTGGATACCGCTGCTGTGGTCAAACTGACCCGCAACACCCTGATGGCGCCGCTGATCATTCTTTACGGGCTGATCTACACCGGCGCGCTGAAGAAACCCATGAGTGATGCAGCGGCCCGGGCCGCCCGCCCGGACTGGAAGAAAATTATTCCCGGTTTTGTGATCGGATTCCTGCTTATGGCCCTCCTGCGCACGCTGGGTGTGGCCGCCGGAATCCTGCCCCAGTCGGTCAGCAATCCCGGCGAACTGACCGCCGCAGCAGCGGCGCTCAAATCGCTGGACGATCTCTCAAAATTTTTAATCCTGACGGCTCTGGCTGGGGTTGGGCTCAACACCAGTCTAGCCAGCCTGCGCCGCATCGGTCTGAAACCGCTCCTGGTCGGCACCTGCGTTGCCCTGGTCCTGGCGGCTGCCAGCCTGATCTTCATTTTATACACCCCCCTTGGCGCCTGATATGCGTTTCAGCATTCCCTACGGCCGCACCTCGCTCTCCTTCAGCCTCCCGGATAACCGCCCAACTGTGGTGATCGAAGCACCCGCCTCGCCGCCCGCTGCCAATCCTTCGGCGGCGGTGGAAGCCGCGCTGGATCGCCTGGCCGGAGGCCTCACCTGGGACTCACTGCGCGGAGCGCGCAGCGCGGCTGTGGCGGTTAACGATAAAACCCGCCCCGTTCCGCACGCCCTGCTGTTGCCGCCGCTGCTGGCGCGCCTGAAGGCGCTGGGTATTTCGGACGCGGCTGTCACCCTCTATCTGGCTGTTGGAACCCACCCGCCGATGAAGGCGGACGAATTTAATCAGGTGCTGCCCGCGGAAGTGCTGTCCCGCTGCCGGGTTCGCTCGCATGATGCCGAAGACCTGTCCCGACTCGTATCACTTGGCTGCACCCGTCTGGGCACGCCCGTGCTGGTCAACCGGGAATACTATCAGGCGGATCTCAAAATCGTGGTCGGTAACATCGAACCGCACCAGTTCGCTGGCTTTTCTGGAGGGGTGAAAACCGCCGCGGTCGGGCTAGTCGGCCTGGAAACAATCAACGCCAACCATTCCCTCCTCGCCCGCCCGGAGTCCCGTCTGGGTGATTTCGAGACAAACCCCACCCGGCAGGATATTGAAGACATCGGCGCGAAAATCGGCGTTCATCTTGCGCTCAACGTGGTTTTGAACAGCCAGCGCGAAATCACCGCCGTGCTGGCCGGGGATCCGCGCGAGGTGATGCACCTCGGGGTTCCGCTTGCGCGCCAGACCTGCCAGGCCGGGATCAATCGTCCCTGCGGGCTGGTAATCGCCTCCGCGGGCGGGCATCCCAAAGATCTCAACGTTTATCAGGCTCAAAAAGCGCTGGCGCACGCTGCCCGTGTGGCCGCCCCCGGTGCGGTCTTGATCCTGGTGGCCGCCTGTCCGCAGGGCAGCGGCAGTCCGCACTATGAAGCCTGGATGCGCGGAAAGACATCCTATGCGCAGGTGATCGACCGCTTTGCTTCCGAGGGCTTCCGCGTTGGTCCTCATAAAGCCTTTCTCATCGCGCGGGATGCCAGCCAGGTGCGCCTGCGCACGGTAACCGATCTGGATCCCGACCTCGCGAAAGCCTTGCTGCTCAATCCCGCCGCCGATCTGCAATCCGCGCTGGATGAAGCCCTCGCGGACTTGCCGCCCGATGCGCTGATTGGTATCCTCCCCCACGCTTCGAGCACCATCCCATTCATAAACAGGTAAAAAGGTATGCCCGCCCAGAATCCGGAACTGCAACAGAAAATCACCGCCTTACGCGCTCTGCTCAACCGCCACCGTGCCGATGCCGTCCTGCTGCGCCGGGTGAGCAGTTTTTCCTGGGCTACCTGCGGCGCCGGGTCTTACGTCAATACCGCGGTTACCGAAGGCGCGGCTTCGCTGGTGATCACCCCGGACCGTCAATACCTGGCGACGAATAATATTGAAGCCCCGCGATTAATGGATGAAGAACATCTGGAAGATCAGGGATGGGAGTTCGTGATCTCGCCCTGGCATTCTCCCCTCCAGGGGTTAAATCGCCTGCTGGAGGATCAAAAGGTCATCAGCGACGTATCCTACGACCAGGCGCGGGAAATCGCCGCGGAAATCGCCCGCCTGCGAGCCTGTTTAACCCCCTGGGAAGGTGAGCGTTTCCGCCGCCTGGGAAAAGCCTGCGCCGAAATCCTCACAGCGGCTGCCGTGGCTCTGCGGCCTGGAATGAGCGAACACGAGATCGCCGCCCTGATGAGCGCGGAAGCCCAGCGCCGCGGCATCCAGCCCATCGTCCTTCTGGTCGCTGCGGATGAACGCAATTACCGCTACCGTCATCCCCTGCCCACTGACCGCGGTCTGCAGCGCTATGCTCTGCTGGGTTTAAACGCCCGCCAGCGCGGTCTGGTTTGCTCGATGACGCGCCTGGTGCATTTTGGCCCGCCGCCCCCGGACCTGACCGCGCGAATCCGCGCCGCCGCTCGGGTTAACGCCGCGCTGGTGGCCCGCTCCCGCCCGGGCGCGTCGCTTGACGCGCTGCTCGGCTTCGCCCGCGAAGCGTATACCGACTGCGGCTTTCCGGACGAATGGCAGCGCCACCACCAGGGCGGCGTCACCGGTTATGAACCCCGCGAATATCTTGCCTTACCCGCAGCGGCAGATATACTAAAAGAAGGGCAGGCGGTGGCCTGGAACCCGACCATCGCCGGCGCGAAGATGGAAGACACCTACCTGATCTCAGATCAGGCGCCGGAACTGTTAACCGCCACAAGTCTGTGGCCCGAAGAAACTCTGTCCGTCCCCGATCAGCCCGGCGCGGTGCGCTGCGCCCTGGCACTTGAACTTTAGGAGCAGACCATGTACGGAACATCAGCCAAAATCTTGCGGGTTGACCTCACACAACGAGAGATTCGTACCGAAATTTTGCCCGAAGATTTTTACCGCCTTTATCCCGGCGGGAAGGCGCTTGCAGGCTATATACTGTTGAATGAAATGAAGGCGGGCGTTGATCCATTTTCTCCAGAAAATGTCCTGGTGATCGCCAACGGTCTCCTCACCGGCGCGCCGGTTTCTACCGCCACCCGCTACATCGTCTCGGCGCGGTCGCCTCTCACCCTGGGGTACGGCGAATCTGAGGCGGGCGGTTTCTGGGGTCCTGAATTGAAGATGGCCGGCTTTGAAGCCGTGGTGGTCAAAGGCCGCGCCAGCGAGCCGCTTTACCTGTGGATTCACGATGGGGAGGCGGAGCTAAAATCCGCCAGCCACCTCTGGGGGCGGCTGACCGCCGAAGTGCAGGAAGCGATCCGTGCCGAGCTGGGGGATGAGAAAATTCGCGTCTTGCAAATCGGTCCGGCTGGTGAAAAACTGGTGCGCTTCGCGGGTCTGACCAATGACCTGCGCCACTTTAACGGCCGCAACGGGCTGGGCGCCGTGATGGGCTCAAAGAACCTGCGGGCGGTCGCAGTGCGCGGCAGCCAGCGGTACCAGTCCTTCGCCGCCGATCCCGAGGCATTGATGGCCCTCGGACGAAAACTGGCAAAAGGCGTCAAAGAAAATCCCATCTCCTGGGATCTGCAGGATAAAGGAACCCTGGGAATTGTCGAACCGATGAATGCCGGCGGGATTCTGCCCACGCGCAATTTCCGCCAGGGAGCATTTGAGGCTGTGGATGAGGTGAAATGGGACGCCTATGAAAAGCAGCTGCTGACTGCCCGGCGGTCATGCTACGCCTGCGCCGTTCGCTGCAAGCGAGAGGTAGCCGTGAACGGCCGGGTGTCTGAGTACGGCGGTCCGGAATACGAAACCCTGGGCGCCTTCGGCCCGAACTGCGGCATTTCAGACCTTCAGGCAATCGCCCAGGCAAACGAACTCTGCAACGCCTACATGCTGGACAGCATTTCCACCGGTGCGACGATTTCCTTCGCCATGGAATGTTTTGAACACGGATTGCTCACCCTGAAGGATACCGGCGGAATCGATCTCCGTTTTGGCAACGCGCAGGCTATGCTGGCGATGGTTGAAATGATTGCCCGGCGCGAAGGCTTGGGAGATTTACTGGCTGAAGGCAGCCGCCGCGCAGCGGAAAAGATCGGCGGAGATGCCGCTTTCTTTGCCATGCAGGTCAAGGGTCAGGAACTGGCCATGCACGAGCCGCGCGGTAAGTATAACGTGGGAATGGGGTACGCAATTTCTGAAATTGGAGCAGATCATCTGGTGGTCGCCCACGACACCGCCCTGGTTAACCCGGAATCGCTGCAATTCAAAGGCGCAACCGCCCTCGGAATCACCAAAGCCCTGCCAGCGCGCAGTTTCGGGCGGGAAAAAATGGAACACTTCTATACCCTGGAACGTTGGAACAGCCTGGAAAAGGTGATCGGGTATTGCTTCTTCGGCCCAACCCCGCGCTCGTATATCGCTGTGGAGGATGTCATAACTTCGATCAATGCCGCTTCCGGGTGGTCGCTGAGCGTTGAGGACGCGCTGCTGATTGGCGAACGCGCGACCAACATGGCTCGAATCTTTAACCTGCGTGAAGGGTTTACCCGCAAGGACGATACCCTGCCTGAACGCCTGTTTCAGGGACTGGAAAACGGCTCGCTGCAGGGCTGCGCGCTGCCTCGGGACGAGTTTGAAGAGTCGCTCTCGATCCTCTACGCCCTCAAAGGCTGGGACCCGCAAACCGGCATTCCCACCTCTGAAAAACTGCGAGCCCTTTCGCTGGACTGGGCGGCAGTCATGCTCCCGCAAGGTTAGGATGATTCTTCGCGCGGGCGGATACCTGACGTATTACATGCCGGGGCGAAAAAAAGCCCTGCGCATGCGTTTGCCCGCAGCGCGGCCGCTGGCGGAAATTCTCACCGATCTGCAAATTCCGCTGGCTGAAGTGGATCTTGTGGCGGTCAACCGGGTTCTCGCAGATTTAGACGTTCTGGTGCAAGATGAAGATGAAGTGACGATCTATTCCAGCGTCAACGGCGGATAAATCCTTCTTTGCGGGTTAGGAAGAGCGCGCTGGCAGATGGCTTAATAATTTTTGGGGAGGAATCAATGAAACTCGATTACAAAAAAGCCTTTACCATCGGCTTTGGACTGTTTGCCGCTCAATTGATGTGGATGATTTACAACACTTATATGCCAATCTTTCTGCAGGCGGGCAGCCCGGCATTTGACGCTCATCTCTCGGTCGCCACGCGCGGCTTTGGGTTAAGCGCCACGCTGACCGGCATCATCATGACCCTGGACAACATCGCGGCTTTCTTCATCCAGCCGATCATGGGTCCGATCAGCGACCGGACTCGAACCCGCTTTGGCCGCCGGATGCCCTATATCCTAATCTTCGCCCCCATCGCGGTCATCGCCTTCGCCGTCATCCCGCTGGCGCCGCAAATGATCCCGGCGGAGTTGAACGGCCAGTTAAGCCAGCTAAGCGGCCCGTTTACCCTCTTGCTGGCTGCCGCGCTCATCATGTTGATCGCCATGGCTCTCTGGCGCACCCCATTGTTCGCCCTCATGCCCGACCTGATCCCGTCTCCGCTGCGGTCTCAGGCTAACGGCGTGATCAATCTGATGGCCGGTATCGGCGGAATATTTGCCTTTATCATTGGCGGTTTTCTCTACAACCTTTATCGGCCGCTGCCGTTCTGGTTTGGCGGCCTGCTCACCCTGGCTGCTGTGGCGATCCTGTTCTGTAAAATTAAAGAGCCAGAGGAACTTGTCCAGGCCGCTGAAGTTGAGGGCGGTCTAAAAGTGCTCAAACATCTGCGCAGCATCCCCCGCGAGAATGCCCGCAGCCTCTTTTTACTGATCCTGACCATTTTCTTTTACATGCTCGGCTTCAATTCGATTGAGACCTTCTTTTCGTCGTACGCGGTAACCACCCTGGGGGTTAAGGAATCAACGGCAGCCTTTATCCTCTCCGCTTCCTATATTTCATTCATCATTTTTGCCATTCCCAGCGGATTGCTGGCTGGGAAGATTGGCCGCAAAAAGACCATGCTGATCGGCCTGGCGGTCTTTGCCGCCGGTTTGCTGGCGGCCTATTTCCTCCCCTCGGTGCCGTTTATTATTGCCATTTTGTTTGTCGGCGGCGCCGCCTGGGCAGCCATCAACATCAATGGATTACCCATGGTTCTGGATACCTCGACCACCGAAAGTCTGATGGGTACTTATTCTGGGTTGTATTTTATCGCCGCCACCCTGGCCGCCACCCTGGGACCCATCTTGAACGGCTGGATCATTGACCTGAGCGGGAAAAACTACAACATGATCTTCATCGTCTGCCCGGTATTTTTTGTGCTGGCTTTTCTCAGCCTCTGGTTTGTCACCCAGGGAGAGAGTAAACCATCCGCTGCGAGCGCTGAGGCTTAAGAGTCATTTGACCGGCTCCCGTTCGATCTGAACCGGGAGCCGGTTCTTGTTCCGCCTGACTCATTCCAAATTTTCAAACCGTTTGAGCTGTTCAGCGTTTTCCTGGTACAGCGGAACGGCGAAAGCGAAAAATTCGTTATAAACCCGGGCCAGCTCGTCAACTTCCACGGGCAGCGCGCCGATGAACTGCTGCAGATTAATCCCGTCCAGCGCCGCCACCATGATCACCGCCAGCGCCAGGTCTTGCGGTTTGCGTTCGGTACTGAAGACATAATTGAACAGCCGCGCGGTTCGTTCGGCCTGGGCGGCGTAATCCGCGGCGAATTTCTCCCTGAGCGCCTCATCCCCCAGCGCGGCCTGGTAAGCCAGGTAATAGCGCAGCCGGCGGGTGCTGCTGTCGCTCATCAAGCGCTGGCGCACCTGACGCGCGATTTCATTCAACACTTCCTGCGGTTCGGCCGGCGACCCTTGAAGCATTTCGATGATGTTAGACGTGATCGCGGTCGCATGATCCATGACATCATACAAAAGCGCTTCTTTCGAAGGGTAGTAATAATAGATTGCTCCGGTGGTCAGCCCGGCTTCCGCAGCGATGTCGCGCATGGAGGTTTTTTCCACGCCCTGTCGGGCGATTAAACGCTGCGCGGCTTCGATGATCTTAAGCTTTCCATCCTTTGCCATGATTTCACCTCTGCAGTCGATTCTACTCCAACCTGGAAAAAATGATTTGACTTCACGAGAAAATCTGACTATAATAAAAATACCTAACGATTGGTATGTTATAGTATATCCCAAAATCCGCCTTCCACGGCCTTCTCAGGCTCTGCTGGCCTGATATTCACCAACCCAAAACTGAAAAGGAGTCAACCATGTTTTTATTTGAGCCCATTCCCTGGTATTCCATCCTCATGTGGTTCGTTGTGCTGGGCGGATTGATTTTACTGAACGAACTGGCGCGGTTGAACAAATGGGTCTCGCTAGCGCTCTTCCTGGTCCTGCCGGCTGTACTGACCGTCACGGTCTGGACGCGCACCGCCAGCCACGGCTCCAGCGTCAGCAGCTGGTTCCACTGGGCAAAGGTCTATTCTGCTCTGGCCGGTTCGCTCGGTTTTCTGGCGATCCGCAATATCAAAGGCTGGGCGAACAACCGTTACGCCCTGCTCTTCCCCCCGCTGATCCTGGCGATCAACATCATGGAAGCGGTGGTGCGCGACTTTCAGTCCTTTGGCGCCAACGGCATCGTGGACGGTACCTTTATCCTCGGCGGTCCCTGGAATATCATGAACGGCGTCGCCGGCATCCTCAACATCATCACCATCACGGGCTGGATGGGCATCTTTATCGGCAAGGACAGCAAAAAAGACATGCTCTGGCCGGACATGCTCTGGTTCTGGATCATCGCCTATGACCTCTGGAACTTCGCCTATGTCTACAATTGCGTCGGAGACCACGCCTATTATGCCGGCGCGGCTCTGCTGGTTTCCTGCACCATTCCCGCGTTCATCATTAAGCGCGGCGCCTGGCTGCAGCACCGCGCCCAGACTCTGGCTTTCTGGATGATGTTCGTGATGACCTTCCCGTCATTCGTGGATACTTCCATCTTCGCGGTGAAATCTTCTCACAATCCGGTCGCCCTGTTTGTGGTCAGCGCCCTGGCGCTGGCTTCTAACCTGGGTGTCCTCGGGTATGAGATCTACACCATTCGCAAGACCCGCCGCAACCCGCTGAAAGAAGAACTTTACACCGATTTGCCCGCTTACCGGCAAGTCGCCGCGCTGCGGTAGCCGCTTACTGCTGCTTCAGAGGCTGCCCCCATTCGGGGCAGCCTTTTTCTATCCCTATCCGTTTCGCAGGCTGACGATATTGTATAATCCACAGCAAACCATGAACCGCTTTGCCAGGAGGAGAAGATGAAATACATCAGCACCCGCAGCCGCATCGCCCCTGTCTCCTCCATGCAGGCGATTATCGCCGGCATCGCCCCGGACGGCGGTCTGTATCTCCCCGAAACCCAGCCCGCCTTTTCCCTTGACCAGATCACCGCGCTCACCGATCTAAGCTACCCCCAGCGCGCGCTGCGCGTTCTCCAGCCTTTTCTGCCCGATTACACCCCGGCCGACCTGACCACTGCCGTTTTGGCCGCCTATTCTGGCGGCCGCTTTGACCATCCCTCCGTGGCTCCGCTGCGCAGACTGGATCCTGACACATACATTCTTGAACTCTGGCACGGCCCAACCAGCGCCTTTAAAGATATGGCTTTACAAATTCTGCCGCACCTGCTGGTGAGTGCGCTGCGCGGTCAGGGGGAAGAGAAAGAAGTGGTCATCCTGGTGGCCACCTCCGGCGACACCGGCAAAGCCGCCCTGGAAGGCTTCCGCGATGTGCCCAGCACGCGCGTGATCGTCTTTTTCCCCGAACAGGGGGTGAGCCAGGTGCAAAAATTGCAAATGCTCACTCAGGCGGGCGGCAACCTGCATGTGGTGGCGGTGAGCGACGCCAACTTTGACGACGCTCAAAATGGGGTCAAAGCTATATTTGCCAACCGCGAATTGATTGATTCCGCCGACAAGCGCGGCTTTCGTTTTACCTCGGCCAACTCGATCAACTGGGGCCGTCTGGTTCCGCAGATCGCCTATTATTTTTCCGCTTATGCCGATCTACTCCAATCCGGCGCGGTCTCACCCGGCGCGCCGGTTAACATCGCCGTCCCGACCGGCAATTTTGGCAACATCCTGGCGGCCTGGTACGCGCGGGAAATGGGGTTGCCGGTGAAGACCTTAATTTGCGCCTCGAACGAAAACCGCATTCTCACCGATTTTATTCGCACCGGCGTTTATGATACCCGCCGCGCTTTTATCAAGACCAGCTCCCCTTCCATGGATATTCTCATCTCCAGCAACCTTGAGCGCCTGCTGTACCATCTGTCCGGTCAGGATCCCGCGCTGGTCAACCGGTGGATGGCCGAATTGAAAAGCGCTGGCGCGTACCGGATCCCTGGCGAACCCCTGACTGCCCTGCAGGCGATTTTTTGGGCGGATTTTTGCAGCGAGGGCGAAACCCGCCAGACCATCCGCCAAACCTGGCAAGACCATGCGTACCTGGTCGATACCCACACCGCCGTAGCCCTGAACGTGCTTTCAAAATACCGCCGGCAAACCGGCGATTCATCCCCGACCATCCTGGCTTCCACCGCCAGCCCGTTTAAATTCAACCAGACAGTGGCAGAAGCCGTCTTCGGTCAGGAAGCCGTCGCCGGCCAGGACGAATTCACCCTGCTAAACCGGCTCTCTCAAACGACGGGCTGGCCGATCCCTGAAAATCTGCGCGATTTGCAGCATAAACCCGTCCGCCATCAAACTGTCTGTCATCCGGCTGAAATGCAGGCTGAAGTTTCCCGAATCTTAGGAGGTATTGCATGACCGGTTCGATGAAGTACCTGATACTGCTCGGAGACGGCATGGCGGACAATCCCGTGCCAGAACTGGGCGGTCTGACTCCCCTGCAGGCGGCGCGCAAACCCAATCTGAACCGGCTCGCCAGCCTGAGCACTCTGGGCATGGTCCGAACCATCCCGCCGGGCATGTCACCCGGCAGCGACGTGGCGAACCTGGCAGTCATGGGTTACGACCCAAAACGGTATTATTCAGGCCGCTCGCCGCTGGAGGCGGTCAGCATGGGCATTCAGATGAGCGACACGGATGTTGCCCTGCGCTGCAACCTGGTGACCCTCTCGGACGAACCCGATTTCGCCTCGAAAACCATGCTGGATTACTCCGCCGGGGAAATCACCACCGAAGAAGCGCGCGAGATCATTGCACTGGTCGATCGGACTTTCCGCACGGACCAATTCCGCTTCTATGCTGGCATCAGTTACCGCCACTGTTTGATTCAGAAAAACGGTCAGACCGGTTCGCGCCTCACGCCCCCGCACGATATCATTCTCAGGCCAATCGCGGAGTATCTGCCCGCTGGTGAAGGCAGCCAGGAGCTGCTCGAAATGATGGAAGCCAGTTATTCCCTGCTCAAAGATCACCCGGTGAACCTCGCCCGCCGGGAACGCGGTCAGAACCCCGCCAACGCCATCTGGCTCTGGGGTGCAGGCAAACGGCCGGCTTTACCCGCTTTTTACGATCTTCACGGTCTGCGCGCTTCCGTTATCTCTGCGGTCGACCTGATCAAAGGGATTGGTCTTTGCGCCGGGATGCGCTCCATCGACGTCCCGGGGGCAACCGGCACGCTGCACACCAATTTCGCCGGTAAAGCGCAGGCTGCGCTGCGGGAACTGGAAACCGGGCAGGATTTCGTTTACCTGCACATCGAAGCCCCGGACGAATGCGGCCACCACGCGGATATCAACGGCAAAGTCCTGGCGATCGAACGAATTGACGAGCAGGTGCTCGGTATTCTTCTGGAAGGCTTGGAACGCTTCGCGGATTACCGACTGATGATCCTGCCGGACCACCCCACCCCGCTCGCGCTGCGCACGCATACCGCCGATCCGGTGCCGTTCTTGATCTATCAGAAGACCCGACCGCGTTCCAGCGGCCCAAACGCTTACGACGAAGCCGCCGCCCGCTCCACCGGGCTGACGGTTGAGAACGGCGCAGATTTGATGAACTACTTCCTGGCGAGAGAATAAAACCGGCACGGGTCTTTTCTATCCCGCGCCGGCACTGCACAGCTTATAGAGTCAAACCGTGCAAATCTTTTAAGATCGTCAGGGTTCGCTCGACCTCTGCCTGACGCCTCTTGCTGTCCCAGCCCAGCGTTTCGCCCATCACTTCTGCCAGTTCTTCGACCAGCGGGCGCGATGCGTGTCCCAGCCAGGCGATCGTGCTGCGCCGCAGCAGCAGGTCATCCACCCGCGCTGCTTTTTCCTCAACGGTCAGATACTGAATCTCCCGGCGGGTGTAAGCTGGCAGCGACTGCAGCGGCGCGTCCTTTCCTCCAGCGATAGAACGGGCAACCTGCAGCGCGCCCGTGCCGTACCGGTCGAACAACCGCTGCGCCTGCTCAAATGCCAGGTTTCCTTCCGCGGAGACGCGCCTGATCCATTCATTCCGCTGCTCAACAGACTTGGGGTAATCGCGTCCGCCGCCCACCGGCAGGTCTTCCGTGCCGGCGCTGCGGGCTTTCCCCAGATACCCCAGAACCCGGTCAGTCACCTGTTCCGAAAAAGCGCGGTAAGAAGTCCACTTTCCTCCGACCAGCGAAAGCACGCGCACATCGTCGATGCGGTCTTCCTGGATTGAATGATCCCGGCTGATCTGGCCGGTAGATTTCGCATGCGAAAATTCCAGCGGTCTGACCCCGGAAAAACGGAAGATGATCTGATCTTTGGTTACCGGGATGTCAGGAAATACCCGCGCGACAAGATCGATGAAATACTGTTCCTCTTCCGGCGTGCAGCGGGCTGTATCCGCATCCTCAATCGGCAGATCCGAAGTGCCCACAATCAGGCGGTCGTAGAAGGGAAAAATTAACACAATCCGACCGTCTTTGTTTTCAAAGAAAAATTCATGGTCGCCAATCGCGCGCCGCAACTCCGGGTTGTCCAGCACCAGATGCGAACCTTTAGTGCCGCCGATATAACGCTTCTTGATTCCCATCTGGCGGTTGACCGGGTCTATCCACGGCCCGGCCGCGTTGATGATCATCCCGGGTTTTACGGTAAATTCCTGACCGGAGAGTTCGTCGCGTAAAATGGCCGTCCCGTTTTCCATCCGCAGAAACGCCAGATAATTCACCGCCCGCGCGTGGGGACCTTCGGCTTCCCCGTCTTTGACCAGTTCCACCGTGTACCGCTCGGGCGACAGGATCTGCCCGTCATAATACGTGGCGGTAAACAGAATGTCTGGATTCAAGCGCGGAAACATTTCTAGAGACGCTGTTCGGCCGCGCATCCGGTGGGTTGGCACAGTTTTTTGACTGCGGGTGTATGCATCGTACATGATCAACCCGGCTTTTATTATGAATGCTCCCCGCTCCGCTGGGCGGTCCAGAAGATTCAAAAACTTCAGCGGCGCGTTCAGTAAACCAGACCAGAACTTAAAAATTGGAATCGTGGTCGGCAGCGGGCGGACAATATGCGGCGCATTCTCGATCATCCGGTTGCGCTCCCGCACGGCTTCTCGCACCAGACGAAATTCGCCGTTTTCCAGGTAGCGGATCCCGCCGTGTGCCATGTGGGATGACGCGGAGGACGCGCCCGAGCAAAAATCTCCCCGATCAATTAATAGAACATCCACCCCGTTCAGCGCCAGGTCGCGAAAGGTGCCCGCGCCGTTAATTCCCGCGCCGACAATCATCACGCTGACCTGGTTGTTTTTCTTCAACTGTTCAATCACGGCATCACGATTCATGGTTTCGCATCCTCTGTCATGGAGTAGCGTGAATTATACCGCGTTACCGGTTTCCCCCTGCGCGCCGCTTTACAATATCGTTGGTTGACTTTAACGGCGATTCCAGATATGCTATGGTTGAATTTTGGTTGAAAGGAGATCTACCTATGACACTCAAACGCGTCACGGCGTTATTCATCGCGGCTGCGTTCATTTTTGCGCTTGCTGCGCCTGTGTCGGCCGATGACAGCCTGCCGACTGAAACTCCACCCTTAACTGACAGTAGCGCTCCACCTCATCCGCTGATCGCTGTTCTATCAGCATATTTTGGCGATTTGCTGCCTGCGCCTGTCGATGGTCAGCCTCCCCTCTCCGATCAGATTGCCGCCCTCCATGCGGACGGGATGGGATTTGGCGTGATGGTAAAATTTTATGCCATCGCGGCTGAGTCAAAAGCCTTCTGTGAAGGGCAAACCGATTGCACACCGGTCACCGTTGAAGAACTGATCAGCGCGTTTAAATCCGGCGCCGGAATCGGAGCTCTCTTTAAAGAGCACGGCAAGCCTGCCACGGTTGGGGTTGGCCAGCTCAAGAATGATAATAAGGGCAAGGGAAAAAACAAATAAGCGGGTGCATTTCACAAATTTTTCAGCCAGCGAAACAGGCTCGCTGGCTGATTTATTTAAGTGGCCTGGGTCGTCCGGGCCGGCTCATTAAAATTAACCTGTTGAATCTCAATGTTCGCGGCATTCAAGAATTGCAGCGCGTTTTCGTCCAAGCGATAAGCCACATGATAGATCAAACGCACAATTCCGGCGTTAATCAGCGCTTTGGTGCAGTTGATGCAAGGAAAATGGGTCACATAACAGGTTGCCCCGCGCGTTGAAACACCGTGCAGCGCGGCCTGAATGATCGCGTTGGTCTCGGCGTGGATTGTGCGCACACAGTGGCCGTCCACCATCAGGTGACCAACCTCATCACAGTGCGCCTGGCCGGTCGGCGATCCATTAAATCCGGTGGTCAGGATGCGCTTGTCCAGGACCAGAACACATCCCACCTGCGCCCGATCACAGGTGCTGCGCTCGGAAACGGCGTAAGCAATCTTGATAAAATAAGAATCCCAGTCGGGCCGCATAAATCCTCCTTGTTTTTCTTAAGCATAGCACACAACCTGAATTCGTCTCTCTGAAAGCCGGTCCGTGCAACTTTTCTGCCTCCCGTTCGTATATTTATAAGATCCATTGTTAATTTTAAAACGGAGATGGCATGGACACGATTACCAGGGATTTCTTGACCGCCAGACGCCTGGCGGTGGTGGGGGTTTCGCGCAGCCCACAAAAATTCGGTACCCTCATTTACAATGAACTGAAGGAACGCGGTTTTGATGTCTTTGGCGTCAATCCCGCCCTGGATGCCATTTCGGGCGATCCTTGCTATCCTTCCCTGGCGTATCTTCCCGCGGAAGTGGACGGTGTAGTCATCTGCATCCCGCCGGCGGGAGTCCCGCAGGTCCTGCGCGAAGCGGCCGCGGCCGGCATCCGAAAAGTCTGGATCCAGCAAGGCGCAACCTCGCTGGAAGCGGAAAAAACCGCCCGCGAACTGGGCATCACCCCGGTCAGCGGCAAATGCATTCTGATGTACGCCGGAGAAGTGAAGTCCATCCACGCCTTCCACCGCTTTTTTGCCCGTTTATTCGGCCAGTACTAATCTATAGCCATTCTATGAGCCGTATTCTGGTAACCTATGCCACCAACTCCGGTTCAACCGCCGAGGTGGCCAACGCTGTGGCTTTTATCCTCCAGAGCGCCGGTCATTCCACCCGCGTCCTCCCGCTTCATCAGGTGGAAGGGCTGGAAGACTGCGACAGCCTCGTCCTGGGCGCGCCAATGATCCTGGGCTGGCATGCTGATGCGCGCCGATTTCTAAGGCGCAACCAAAAAGCGCTTGGCGGGCGGAAAATCGCCCTGTTTGCCTGCGCCATGCGCCTGACCGTTGCGCCTGACCAGCCCGTGCTGGATATCGACCTCGCCATCGATCCCGGCCTGGCCGCTGCCCCCCTAAATCCCGCCGCTTTCACCATCAAAGAGCGCTTTACTTCACTTGGACGGTATCTTCATGCGATGCTTGCCTCCACGCCGCAGAAAAAACCGGTAAGCGTGGCTTTCTTTCACGGCAGGCTCGATCTGTATCGTCTGAAGTGGTGGCAGGCTGCTTTTCTCATGGCGTTCGTCCAGGCGTCCCCGGGCGATTATCGCGACTGGGATTTCATCCACGCCTGGGCGCGGCGCCTGGCAAGCCTGCTATAATCAATAAAAACAGCCAGCCGTTCCAAAGGAACGGCTGGCTTCTTCTATTCGCTTATGCGGCGGCATCCACACCGGTAAACGCTAACCCATCTCCAGCGCGGTCAACGCGGATGGTCGCTCCAGGCGAAAACTCGCCGCTCAAAATGCGCATGGCCAGCGGATCCTGCAATTCGCGCTGGATGGCGCGTTTCAAAGGTCGGGCGCCGAAATCCGGGTTGTAACCGGTTTCAGCCAGATACTCTTTGGCTGCGTCGCTGACCGCAAGGCGGTAGCCGCGTTCCTCAAGCAGTTTCTCAACGCGTTTAAGCTGAATTGACACGATCTCGCCCAACAACGCTTTCGCCAGCGGGCGGAAGATCACGATCTCATCAATGCGGTTGAGGAACTCAGGCTTGAAGTGCGTCTGCAGCGCCTTTAAGATCTCGTCCCGGTCAACCGTTGCGCTTCCGAGCCATAAACTGCTGCCCAGGTTTGAGGTCATGATGATCAGGGTGTTGCGAAAGTCCACCGTGCGGCCCTGACCGTCGGTCAAACGCCCGTCGTCGAGCAGCTGCAGCAGCACATTAAACACTTCCGGGTGAGCTTTCTCAATTTCATCGAACAAAACCACGGTGTAAGGCTGCCGGCGCACGGCTTCGGTCAGCTGACCGCCTTCATCGTAACCCACATAGCCTGGCGGCGCGCCAATTAACCGCGAGACGGTGTGCTTCTCTTGATACTCGCTCATGTCAATCCGCACCATGGCGCGCTCATCGTCAAACAGAAACTCAGCCAGAGCCCGCGCCAGTTCGGTTTTACCCACCCCGGTCGGCCCCAGGAAAATAAACGAGCCGATCGGCCGGTTGGGGTCTTGCAGCCCCGCCCGGGCGCGGCGAACCGCATTGGAAACCACCCGCAGCGCTTCTTCCTGGCCGACCACCCGCTGGCGCAGCCGTTCTTCCATGTGCAGTAATTTCTGCATCTCCGATTCCAGCAGCCGCTCAACCGGGATATGCGTCCAGCGGGCGACGATGCTGGCGATCTCTTCCGCGTCCACCTCTTCCTTAAGCAGCGCGCCTTCCTTCTGAAGTTGCTGCAGGCGCGCTTCGGCAGCCGAGCGTTTCTGCTCCAGTTCTCGCAGGGTGCCGTAGCGCAGCCGCGCGGCTGTCTCCAGGTCATTCCGCCGTTCCGCGTCCTCCATCTCCGCCAGAGCCTGCTCCACCTGCTCCTTAATCTTCTGGAGCTCGGCGATAGCGCCCTTCTCGGTTTCCCAGCGGGTGGTCAGCTCCCGCGAACGCTCGCGCAAATTCGCCAGTTCGGCTTCGATTTTTTCCAGCCGCTCGGCAGAGGCTTTATCTTTCTCTTTTTGAAGCGCCTGGCGTTCCACCTCCAGCTGCATCATCTGGCGGTCCACTTCATCCAGCGCCTGAGGCTTCGAATCGATCTCCGTCCGCAGGCGCGCGGCGGCTTCGTCGATCAAATCAATCGCCTTGTCCGGCAGACGGCGGTCGGGGATGTAGCGGTGCGACAGCACCGCGGCAGCGATGACCGCGCTGTCCGTGATCCGCACGCCGTGGTGCACTTCGTAGCGCTGCTTTAATCCGCGCAAAATGCTGATTGTGTCCTCAACCCCGGGTTCATCGACCTGAACCGGTTGGAACCGCCGTTCGAGAGCCGCGTCCTTTTCAATATACTTGCGGTACTCGTCAATCGTGGTTGCCCCGATCATGTGCAGTTCGCCGCGGGCGAGCAGCGGTTTGAGGATATTACCGGCGTCCATCGCGCCTTCCGCCGCTCCCGCGCCAACCACGGTGTGCATTTCGTCAATAAACACCAGAATCTCTCCCTGGGCAGCCTGGACTTCCTTAAGCACCGCTTTTAAGCGCTCTTCAAATTCGCCGCGGTACTTTGCGCCTGCCAGCAGAGATCCCATATCCAGGGCGACCAGGCGTTTGTTTTTCAGATTTTCAGGCACGTCCCCTTTAACAATCCGCTGCGCCAGTCCTTCCACAATGGCGGTCTTTCCGACGCCTGGCTCGCCAATCAGCGCCGGATTGTTTTTCGTGCGGCGCGAAAGGATCTGGATCACCCGCCGGATTTCTTCATCCCGCCCGATCACCGGGTCGAGTTTGCCCTGCCGCGCCATGGCGGTCAGGTCAGTGCCGTATTTCGTCAGCGCCTGGTAGGTATCTTCAGGATTTTGCGAAGTCACCCGCTGATTCCCGCGGACCTCCACCAGCGCTTTCAATACGGCATCATAGGTAATGCCGTACTGTGCAAGGCGTCTCCCCTCCCCGCTCTGAGTCAACGCCAGCAAAATATGCTCGGTTGAGACGTATTCATCCTGCATGCCCTTTGCGTATTTTTCCGCCGACTGCAGGATATCCGCCGTGGTCCTGGCCAGGCTGACCTCTCCGGCTCCAGGGCCGCTCACCCGCGGCATGCGCTCGAGCGCCTGGGTTAATTCTTCCCGCAGAGCCGCGGTGCTGCCCGCGAGGCGAGTGATCACAGCCGGCACCACCCCATCGGGCTGCTGGATCAACGCCAGAAGCAGATGTGCTGGCTCGATAAATTGATGGGAATAATTGCGCGCCAGGTCCTGAGAATGAATCAACGCTTCCTGTGCTTTTTGAGTATAACGATCAATGTTCATAGTCCACCTCGATAAAATAATCCTTTTCTAACCATAGAAAAGGATTATTCGAAATCCATCAACAAAATATTAAAAAAATCTAGGAATCCATATCGTTGATCACTGCCCGGCAGGCTTAGAGGTGGTTTATCAACTGGCGGCAGCGCTCGGTCAGCGCATCGTCATCCGAAAGCGGATGAACCTCCCATTCCTCGTCATGTTCCAGCGCCTCGCCGGGTTGCAGGGTTGCCAGCGGGCTGAGGGTTTCCAGTTCAATAAACCGATCGTTGCAGTACATCTCGCAATTACAGCCAAAATCCGGATACTCGCCCTCGCCCTTAGCCTGAAAGCGCTTCACAAACAATATCCCATCCTGAACGTACCCCGTCCAGCCCGCGTCGTTGAAATAGCCAAACTTGATAGGCGGCTGTTTGGGCTGCGCTTTGATCAACACCGCCTCATCCCCCCAAACAAAGCGTTCATCCCGCATGCGCGTGTACGGCCACAGCGCCAGCCGCCGGTTGGGCAGAAATCCCGCCGGGTCCGCAGGTCCAACCGGCTGGGGAAAAATTCCGATGCCCCCCGGCTTGAACATGGTCAGCGCCCAGACCGCCAGACGCGCCGAGGCGGCGCTGGAATTGATCAGCCTGTGCTTGAGGGCACACACAGCCCGCTCTGGTTCAAGCCGGATTTCGATCTGCTTTGAAATCCCTCCGTCAACTTGCTGCCGCAAGATCACCCCGTTCGCGATCTTTTGAGTTTCAAGCCCCTCATTGTCCGGGGTATAGGTATCCGGCATCACCTCGGGAGAGCGCCACAGGCGGTGCCCGCCGCGAAACCAGAAACGGCCCTGGGGGGTGTCTTCATACAGCTCATGGACTTCCGCCAGTAAATTCTTTCCACCCCGGTAGAAAAGGCCGGTGATCCTCGGACCGGCGCTGGCAAGGTATTCCAGCCGAAGATGGTCATTTTGGATGCTCTCGGTAAGCAGTTGTTTTGAAACCGCCATCCTTCACCCCGCCAGTGAGAATTAAGAAAAAATTTGCCTGCTCAAAATCATTGACCCGGGCAGTTCAGACCATCCGCCAGCCCGCCGAGGGCGGGCTTCCTTTCCGCTAAAACCACCCGGTCTGGCTGAGCAGCCAGTGCACCCCGGCGCCAATCAGGGCGGTCGCCGGAATGGTCAGCAGCCAGGCGGTTAAAATCTCGCCGGCCACGCCCCAGCGCACCTTGTTCGCCCGATCCGCGCTCCCGACTCCCATGATCGCGGTGCTGACAACCTGGGTGGTGGACACCGGTCCGCCAAACAGGGACGCCCCCAGAATCACAGCGGCGGAAGTTAATTGAGTCGCGAAACCGTCCAGCGGGCGGATGCGGTAGAACTTCGCGCCCAGCGTGCGAATCAATTTCCAGCCGCCCACCGAAGTGCCGAAAGCGATCATCAGCGCGCAGGCGAAAATTACCCAGACCGGCACTTCAAATTTACTCAGGTAGCCCGAGGTCACCAGGCCCAGGGTGATGATCCCCATGGATTTTTGGGCGTCATTCGTTCCGTGGCTGAGCGCCAGCGCGATCGCGGTTAATACCTGCCCCTTCTTAAAAATCCAGTTCACGCTTGGGCTGGCGTTCCAGCACAGCAGGATGATCAAACGGGCCACGAGAAAGCCAAAGACCAGTCCAATAATCGGAGAGGTAAATAACGTTAGCAGAATTTTCTCAATGCCTTCAATCTTAATCGCCTGCCAGCCAACGCCTGCCGCGACCGCGCCAACCAGCCCGCCGATTAACGCGTGAGAAGAACTGCTCGGCATCCCCAGCCACCAGGTCAGTAAATTCCAGCCAATCGCGCTGATCAAGGCGGCGATCAGGACGGTCATGGTCATCACACCCGGTATGACGATCTCATCCCCGATGGTTTTGGCGACCGCCACTCCAAAAATGAAAGGCCCGGAAAATTCCGCAATCGCCGTCAGCGTCAGCGCGGTTCGCGGAGAGAGCGCCCGGGATGAAATCATGGTGGCGACAATATTGCTTGAATCATGCACGCCATTTAAGAAATCAAACCCCAGCGCCAGCACCAGCAAAAGAATCATCAGGGCATCCATGCGTCTGCTTTTACCCCTTCTTCATCACGATGCTGCCGATCACATTGGCCGCCTCATCGCCGCGGTCGGCGGCGTTGCTGAGGTGGCGGTACACTTCCCGGTACTTAAACACTTTGATGATATGCTTCGTGTCTTCCACGCCGTTAAATAACTCGGCCAGCGCTTCCCGGTAGAGAATCTCCACTTTATTTTCCAGCGCTTTGGCGCGGTGCGCGTGTTCCGCGGCCACGCCGGGATGATCCTCCAGACGTTCAACCGCCAGCAGCAATTCATTGGCGGCGTCGCGCAGCAAACCGGTTATCCGCAGCATATACGGGGTGGGTTTGACTTTCAATAACTGGATTTCCGTCAGGGTGCTGTAGGCATAATCCAGGACATCGTCAATACTGCGCGAAAGCGCGAAGATATCCTCCCGGTCAAACGGGGTGATGAAGGTTTTATTTAACTCGTAAATCAATATCCGGCGGTATTCATCCCCGTCCTTTTCCAGTTTGGTCAGTTGATCGGCAAGCGCCGGGTTTGGATCAGAAAGATAGGCTTGCAAGGTGTCTATCCCTGCCAGGGCTGTCGCCGCCTGGTCGCGAATCAACTTGATGAAGATATTCTGGCGTTTCTTAAAGAGGGACAGCATCGTTTCAAAACCTCCCGTTTAATTACAGATGAAGATGAGCGTAGATTCCCCACCGGAAACCCGCTCCGGGCCATGTGCGTTGCGTTGAACGTCATCTGTATGCTAAATTTTACTCTCATTTTGTCTGATATTCCTGTTATCCATGGTTTTTCGGGGCACCTGGAAGATTTTTTACGCAGAAATTTGCGCGGAATCAACCAGATGGGGTAGAAAACCTGTACAATTGCGGCAAAGCCGCCTTCAATGCGGTATGATAAATCATTCATCTATCTCATGTTGACGCTGTCAACCATCGGGAGCGAAGTATGAAATACGAATTTGGCATCGTTGGACTTGGCGTAATGGGCCACAACCTGGCATTAAATATCGAGCGGAACGGCTTCCCAGTCGTCGGTTTTGACCTCGATCAGAAAAAAGCGCGGGAATTTGCCCTCGGCCCGGCGGCCGGAAAACAAATCCTGGTGGTCGAGTCGCCGGACCTGTTGATCCAGGCGCTGGCAAAACCGCGGCGGATCCTTCTGATGGTGCCCGCTGGCTCCCCCGTGGATGCCGTCATCGCCCGGCTGAAACCGCTGCTCGAACCGCAGGATATCTTGATTGACGGCGGGAACTCCTATTTTCTTGATACCGAGCGCCGCGGCGCCGAACTGGAGCGCGATGGGATCCATTTTGTCGGCACCGGGATTTCCGGAGGCGCGCAGGGCGCGCTCTGGGGGCCAGCCCTCATGCCCGGAGGTCAGCCCGAGGCCTGGCAGGCGCTCGCGCCCGTTTTCCGCGCGATCGCTGCCCGCGCGGAGGACGGCCAGCCGTGCGTGGCTTACATCGGCCCGCGCGGCGCCGGGCATTACGTAAAAATGGTGCATAACGGCATTGAATATGCCGACATGCAGTTAATCGCTGAAATTTACGATTTTCTCCACCGCGGGCTGGGCATTTCTGCTGGCGAACTGGCGGAGCTGTTCGCGGAATGGAACCAGGCTGAGTTGCGCTCATACTTAATTGAAATCACTGCGGATATCCTGCGAAAGACGGACCAAGAGACCGGCCTGCCCCTGGTCGACGTCATCCTGGATGAAGCCGCGCAGAAAGGCACGGGAAAATGGACCAGCCAGAACGCCCTGGACCTTGGCGCCCCGATCCCGACCATCAATGCGGCGGTTGAAAGCCGCATCCTGTCCAGCCTGAAAAGCCAGCGCAGCGCCGCCAGCCGCGTCCTCCGCGGCCCGCAAAACCTGCCTCCCGGCAACCGCGCGGACCTGATCCTGGCCGCCCGGCAGGCGCTGTACGCCAGTAAAATCGCGGCGTATGCCCAGGGGTTTGGGATGCTCGCCGCGGCCTCTCAGGAATATCAATACGACCTTAACCTGGAATCGATCGCAGGCATCTGGCGCGCGGGTTGTATCATTCGCGCCAGCCTGCTCGATCAAGTCATGCGCGCCTATCATCACCAACCAGACCTGACCAACCTGCTGCTGGATGACGACTTCCGAAGCGCGGTGGAACAGCGTCAGCAAGGCTGGCGGACCGCGGTTCAAACCGCCGTGGGCCTGGGCATCCCCGCCCTCGCCCTGGCTTCTTCTCTGGCGTACTTTGACGCCTACCGCGCCGAGCGGTTGCCCGCCAACCTGACCCAGGCGCAGAGGGATTACTTTGGCGCGCATACCTACCGGCGGCTTGACCGCGAAGGCGTGTTCCACACCGACTGGCAGGCCGCGGCCGATCAATAAGACGGCTTGTTTCTTCGTCAGCCTGCCGCTGCCTGCTCCCCGCCTGGCTGATCCACTCACCGCTGACCCGGACCTGGTACGCGCTGGCGCGGTGAAGTGACCAGCGGGCGGTTCTGCCCTCCGCCAGCCTGAAGCGGTTTGCAGCCAAAATCCGCTTTATTGTTCGGATGGTATAATCTTGCCAGGAATCACCCTGACCACCCGATGCGCCGCCGGTCCGCAAAGCGCGGCGGGCGGAACTGCCCAAAAGGACCTGAGCAAATGACCCAAACATCAACTCCCGATCCAGAGGCGCTGCCTTTCATGTCCATCGTGATCCCGTGCTATAACGAAGCGGCGACCATCCGGGATTTATTAGACACGATCGATCAGCAGACCTATCCCCGGGAAAAAATGGAGGTCATTGTCGTGGACGGTTTCTCCAGCGACGGCACCCGGACTGTCATTCAGACATTTCAAAACCAGCACCCGGATTTGCGGCTCGCTTTAATCGACAACCCGAAGCGCAACATTCCTGAAGCCATGAACGCCGGTATCCATGCCGCCCGGGGAGAGATCATTGTGCGTCTGGATGCGCACTGCGCCATTCTTCCGGATTATCTGGAACGCATCGCGGCAAAATTACCCGCTACAGATGCCGCCTGCCTGGGTCCGCGGATGGTCATGAAGCCGGTCCAAACCGCGACCGCCCGGGCAATTGCCGCCGCTCTATCCACGCCATTTGGTCCGGGCACTTCCGGCTTCCGCTATTCGGATAAAGAAGGTGAAGCCGATACAATGAACTTTGGGGTTTACCGCCGCTGGATATTTGACCTGGCCGGTTATTTTGATCCGCAATTGATTTCAAACGAAGATTACGACCTGCACTACCGCATTCGCAAAACAGGGAACAAAATCCTCTACGTCCCCGCGCTGCAGGTGTTTTACCGGCCGCGCGAAACCTTCGCCGCGCTCTGGAAGCAATACTGGCGCTACGGCTACTGGAAAAGCCAGATGTTGAAAAAAGACTGGCGGTCGCTGCGCCTGCGCCACCTTGTGGCTCCGGGCTGGGTCGCGGCGGTCCTGCTGGGGCTGGCGGCCAGCCTGCTCCTGCCCGCCTTAGCCCCGCTGTATGCCGCCTTTCTCCTGCTCTATTTGATGCTCGCGGCCGCCTTTGCCCTGCGCCAGGTGAGAAAAACCGGCGAATGGGCGCTCATCCCGCTGATCGTGGTCGCCTTTCTGGTCCTCCACAGCGCCTGGGGAACCGCGTTCTGGATCGGCTGGTTTGCAAAACCGGCGAAAGGGTAACGCTGATGAATGCTCTCTCCATTGATGTTGAAGATTACTTTCAGGTCCACGCCTTTGAAAAAGTCATCCGCCGCGCGGACTGGGATAAATACGCCCCGCGGGTCGTCCAGAATACCCGCCGTGTCCTGTCAATTCTTTCCGACTGCGATACCAGAGCGACGTTTTTTATTCTGGGCTGGATAGCCGAACGGTTTCCGGCCCTGGTGCAAGAGATCGTTTCCGCCGGTCACGAGATCGCCACCCACGGCTACGCGCATGAGTTGATTTACCGCCAGACCCCCGCTGAATTTGAAGCCGACCTGGAAAAATCCCTTTCCGCCATTCAGCGGGCGGTATCCGTCCCTGTCTGGGGATTCCGCGCGCCGGCTTTTTCGATCACCAAACAATCGTTGTGGGCTTTGGATATTTTGAAAAAGAACGGTCTGCGCTACGATTCCAGCATTTTCCCTCTCGCCGCGCATGACCGTTACGGCATCCCGGATGCGCAGCGCTTCGCTCACCGCACCGAGGTCGGCCTGTGGGAATTTCCCGTCAGCACCCTTCGCCTGGCCCGCTGGAACCTCCCGGTCGCGGGCGGCGGATATTTTCGCCTCTACCCCGCCTGGTTGACGCGCTTCGCCATCCGCCGCATCAACGCCGGGGGCAACCCGGCGGTGGTCTATCTTCACCCCTGGGAGTTTGACCCGGAGCAGCCCCGCGTCGAGAACGCGTCAGCCCTCTCAAAATTCCGCCATTACGTCAACCTGGACCGCACGGAGAGCCGCCTGCGCCGTTTATTAAAAGAGTTTCGGTTTGCCCCTCTTCGAGAGGTATTCGCACCCCAATTGAACACTGATAACGGAGGACGGGATTGATGCGCATCGTGCTTGTTACTCAGGATGAGCCCTTTTACCTCCCGCCAGCGCTGGAAGCCATCTGCGCGGCGCGAAAAGATGATCTGGTCGGGCTGATTGTGCTGCCGGCTTTTAACGAAAAATTGACCCAAACCGCCCGCCGTCTTTATGAGTTTTACGGGTGGCTCGATTTCCTGCGCCTGCTGGCGCGTTTTATATGGGCGAAAGCCGCGAATCTGATCAACCGGATAGCCCCCCTCACCAGGCCTTATTCTGCCGCGGACGTCGCCCGCCGGCATCAGATCCCGCTCTACAATATTGCCAAAATCAACGCCAAAGAAACCATCGCGTTTCTATCCGAAACGGTGCGGCCTGACCTGATTGTGTCCATCGCAGCCAGCCAGATCTTCCGTTCCGCGCTGCTGCAGTTACCCCGCTACGGCTGCATCAACCTGCATTCTGCCCCGCTGCCGCGCTACCAGGGCATGATGCCCAATTTCTGGGCAATGGTCAACGGCGAAAAGGAAACCGCGGTTACCGTGCACTATATGGTGGAGAAACTGGATGCCGGAGATATCTTGATCCAGCGCAGTGTGCCCATTTACGCAAACGACTCGCTGCATGATCTCATGATCCGTTCAAAAGAGATTGGGGTCCAGGCGGTTTTGGATGCCATTCGCCAGATTGAACAGGGGGAAGCGCGTCCGCGGCCGCTTGATCCCGCCGGCGCCACCTATTTTTCCTTCCCGAAAAGGGAAGACGCCCGCAGGCTGCGCGCGCAGGGTCATCCCCTCTTGTAGTCTACCAACCCTTTCAGCGTGAACAGAGCACCGCGTCGTTTGACCGGTGTTCTCGATTCTGATCCCGTCTGGATCAGGAATTCGCCATGACATCCAGCAGCGGGACGGACCAATTTACACCAACCAGTTGACAGACGGTTAAAATCGCCCTATAATGTAAACAGTGTTTCCAATAATTTATAACATTGTTTAATATTTTTGCCGTGATCCCTTCCTTTCTTTCAAAAATTTTTGCTCAATGAAAAATCAATTCGTCCTGGCGAGCGACTTTGGCACCGGCGGGTGTAAAACCGTCCTGACCGACCAACACGGTCGGGTTGTGGCCCACGCGACCGACGAGTATCCGCTGATCCTGCCCGCCCCAGGCTGGTTCGAGCAAAACCCCCAGGACTGGCTGGCGGCTCTGGGCAGGACCATTCAGAAAGTCCTGGCTCAATCCGGGGTGGATCCGCGGGACATTCTGGCGCTCGGATTGGACGGCGTTACCCACAACGTTGTCCTGCTGGATGAGTACGGTCAGCCGCTTCGCCCCTGCATCACTTTTTACGACACGCGCAGCGCCGCCGAATGCACCGAGATCGAAAAAGACTGGGGCTCAGAAGTATTCCAGCGCACCTGGAACACTCCCTCCCCGGTCTGGACCTGGCCGCAGTTGCTGTGGGTTAAACACCATCAACCCGCGGTTTGGAATCGAATCCGCTTCATTCTTTGTCAGAAGGATTTTGTGCGCAATGCGGTCGCCCCGAGCCGGGTAACCGATTTTATTGATGCCGCCGGCACGTTGTTGTTTGATCCTTGCGAAAACACCTGGATCCGCGATTTCACCGCCGCGCTGGAGCTGCCGGAGGATGTCTTTCCGCAAGTCGTCAATCCCCGCTCAATCGCTGGCTACATTGATCAAAATGGCGCTCGCCTCACCGGTCTGCGAGCCGGAACCCCCGTGATCACCGGCACCACAGACACCGTGGCTGAAGTATTCGGCGCTGGCGCTTTTCGACCCGGGCAGGCGACCGTCAAACTGGCTTCTGTTGGGCGCATCACCAGTATCACCACCGCCCCTGCCAATCATCCGCGCTTATTAAATTACCGCCACGTGATTGACGGTCTCTGGTACCCGGGGACCGCCACCAAATTCGCCACCACCGCCTTTCGCTGGCTGCGCGATTCGCTCTGGGCCAATGCTGCTTATGACGAGATGAGCGCGGCCTGCGAAACGGTTCCGCCCGGCAGCGACGGCCTGCTATTCCAGCCGCACCTTGGCGGCGAATGGGCACCGTTCTGGGATGACCGGCTGCGCGCGAATTTCATCGGCCTGACCCTGCGCCACGACCGCAGACACATGACCCGCGCAGTCATGGAAGGCGTGGCGTTTGCCCTGCGTTCCGCGCTGGAATACGCTTCCAGTTTGGGTTTGCCTTTTAACGAGATCCGGTTGATCGGCCAGGGCGTTCGCAGCAAAGTCTGGAAGCAGATCATCGCGGATTGCCTGCAGCGCGGCGTGAAGATTCCAGTGGAAAAAGACGCAGCTTTTGGTACAGCCTTACTGACCGGGATGGGAATTGGATTTTATCCTCAAGATCCCGACCAAATTGAAGCTTTGATTCATCTTGAGGAAGAAATTCTCCCCGTACCGGACAACGCGGAAACCTATCAAACGCTTTTCGCGATTTATCAGCAAGCCGACCTGGCTGCCCAAACGATTTCCCATCAACTCAACGCTTATGAGAGTCAGCTCAACCGCGGCCAACCGGCCTGCCAGGTTGAAGAAAAACAACCGGATGCGCCCGTGCCGATGACCTGATGGAGGATGGATGCACACCACGCCCTTACAATTCCAGATGATTGTCAACGAAATCAAAAGCCGCGTAGGATCTGCCCATGTGTTTACAGAGGAAGCTGACCGCCTTGGGTACGCGGTAGATACCTACTGGGTCCCGCGCATGCTTCTGGACCGCGGAAAAGTCCCGCCTCTACCCGATCTGGTAGTTCAACCCGCGAGTAGCGCGGAAATATCCGCTGTGCTGCAGCTGGCTAACCGCTACCACATCCCCGTGACCCCCTGGGGCGGCGGTTCTGGATCACAGGGCGGTATTCTGCCGATGTACGGCGGCATCATCCTGGATTTGAAAAGGATGAACCAGATCCTGGAAATCAACGAAACCGCCGGCACGGTCCGCGCCCAGGCGGGGATTAACGGCTTTGACCTTGAAACTGCGCTGAACGCGCGCGGCTGGACGCTGCCGCACTACCCCGCTTCCGTCCATTCAGCCACCCTCGGCGGGTACCTCGCCTGCCGTGGCTCAGGCACGGTCTCCACCAAATATGGAAAAGCCGAGGATATGGTCCTCTCGCTTCAGGTTGTCCTGCCGGGCGGTGAAATCATCCAGACCCTGCCAGTGCCCAATCACGCTGCCGGTCCGGGGATTTTACAGTTGTTTGTCGGGGCAGAAGGCTGTTTCGGGGTGATCACCGAAGCCACCATGCGCATCGAGAAATTGCCGGAAACTCGCTCATTTCGTTCATTCCTCTTTCCGGATTTACATTCCGGGATGGAAGCGGGCCGGCGAATCATGCTCGATCGGCTTCAACCGCTGGTCATTCGCCTGTATGACGAACGTTCAACCATCAAAACCATCAAGCATGTCCTGGGAACGGATATTGACCACGGGGCATACATGGTTATCGGTTTTGATGGATGGAAGGACGTCGTCGCCGCCCAGGAAAAACACGCTTACGCAATCTGCCAGGATGCCGGCGGCCAGGACCTGGGCGAGGAATTGGGCCGCCAGTGGTGGGAACACCGCTATGATTTTTACTTCCCGCCCAAAGCCCTGGAATTCCCCTGGATGTTCGGCACCCTCGACACCGTGGCCACTTTCGACAAACTCGAAAATCTGTATCAGATCAAGAAACAGACCCTGGAAGAAAAATACCGGGCGTATGACCTTTATTACTACGCGCATTTTTCTCACTGGTACCCCTGGGGCGTCATGGCCTACGACCGGTTTGTGATTGAAAACCCTCCCCGCGATCCAGATCAGGCGCTGGCATTACATGATGAAATCTGGGATCTGGCCGTCAGGGTAAATCTGGAAAACGGCGGGGTGATCAACGAACACCACGGTGTCGGGCTTAAACTCGCCCGCCATGTTCGCGCGCAGTACGGCCCGGCTTTCCAGGTGCTTGAGGGATTAAAGGACATTCTCGATCCGTACAATCTCCTCAACCCCGGAAAAATGGGTTTCGGCGCGCCAAGATAAACCGGAGGAACCGCCAATGAGTCGCCTGGATATTCATAAACCATCCCTCTACGAAATTCGATTCTCGACGATGGTCAAACCGGCCGGAGAAGTGGCGGGCCTGACTAACCTGGAAAGCCACACCACCCGGGCAAGGATGTTGATGCTCTGGCGCATCGCGGAGGGATATTTATCCTGGGGTCCGCGTGAGGCTGAAATCCTGTATCAATCAACTCTGGACAGCATCAGCGAAGTTTTTGACATTTTCCACCACCCGGTCAGTCAGATCATGCTGGACGCGCGCGCGGATGTCTGGGAGCGCGGGCTGGCCCCGGCGCAGATTAAACAAATCATCGAACAGGACCGTTCAGCGCGTTCGGATCCCCCCGCGGCAGCCGGCGATCAAGCGCTGCTGCTCGCCGGAGAACTCGCGCAGATCACGCGGCCGGAATACCTGCGGTCCCTGGAAACCATCCAGAAAATCGGCGCGCCGCGGATGCGGATATGGGAAACCCGCTGCGGCGCGCTGCCTTTCGCGCTCGGCGCGAGAGAAATCGCCCGCCAGCAGGCGCTTCAGACCGCCGCCGGGATTGTTCAGAGTCAGGCAGACACAATCATCTATGACGGCCCGGAAACCGGATGGGCGCTTTTGAAAATTTTTCCGCAGCTGGAGGTGGAGCTGCCGGCCGGGATTCGGGTGATGTCGCTTGACCAGTTCCTGGCTTCTTCCGCAATCCCCGTCCCAAAGAAAACGGACTGCGTCATGATTCATGACAGCCGCCCGGCCTGTCTCCTCGCCGATAGCCTTCCTTCTCATTTGTCGATCCTGCCCCAGGCTGTTTCTGATGAAGCCGTGTTCGGGAGCGGGCAAGTTTTTGAACTACCCCGTCAACTGGTCCGGCAAACCGGCGCGCAAACCGTATTTGGGGTCTGGACGCGCGGACTGGCGAAGTCTTGCGGCGCGGATGACGGTCTGTGGTTGACACATCCGGATCTCGCCCAGGGGCTCGCGCGCCAGAGACTTCATTACGCCCGCCAGTTAGGCGCCCGGGTAATCGTGACCAGTTCCCCCCTGTGTGCGGCCTGGTTGAATGCCAGCCGCGTCCCGGGAGACCCGGCGGTTGGATGGCTGCCAGAGTACCTCTATGAGAGCGAAAGCAAATAGCGATCCCCGGACTCTGCCAGCGCAGGTCGTATTCCAGCCGCGGGCCGGCGGACTGGATTCAAATCCGTACGTTTTTGGCAGCGGACAGAGCGCCAGCCAGAAAGTCCACCTGCGCGCAGGCCCGTTAACCCTGGTATATCACGCCGGAAGCCTGAGAAACATTTGCTGGAAGGATTTCGAAATCATCCGGCAGATTTTTATCACCCTGCGGGATGAAAACTGGCGGGAAATTCCGGTTGAGATCAGCGGTTTGCAAATCAACCGCTCAGAACATTCCTTCTTCATCCAGTACCGGGCCAGCTGCCGCCGCGGGATGATCCAGTTGGATTGGGATACCAGGCTGGCCGGAGACCCATCCGGCAAAATCTCTGGATCAATGAACGGCGCGGCGGTTGCAACCTTTCCGTACAATCGGATCGGTTTTTGCGTGCTGATCCCCACCCAAGCAACGGGCGGCCGCGTCTGCCAGGTGGGCACCATCGGCGGGAATACAGTCTCCGCCAGCCTCCCGGAGGACATCACCCCCGGTCCGCTCTTCACGGATATTCAATCCTTTGCCTATCAGGTAGACCCCCATGCGTGGCTGAAAATTGAGCTGAACGGGGATCTCTACGAAATGGAAGACCAGCGCAACTGGTCTGACGCCAGTTACAAACTTTATCCGACACCGCTGCGGCTGCCGCGCCCAAAAACCATGCGGGAGGGCTCCCGGGTTGAACAGTCGATCCAAATCGAATGGAAAGGACCAAAGCGCGGCGGAACACCGCGGAAAACCGACCCGATCATCCCGGTATTATCCGTGGGTGAACAAGTCACCGGCCGCTTACCCGCGATCGGCCTGGGTTTAGACGGCGAATCTGAAGATTGGACCGACCTGCAGATAGACCGCCTCACCCAGCTTCGTTTGCACCATTTGCGGGTGGACCTGAAGCTGGCACTCCCGGATGCCTGCCAGAAACTTGAATTCGCGTGGTCTCGGGCCAGGGCTGTCCGTTCCGCGTTGGAAATAGCATGCTTCTTTTCCGACCAGCTCGACGATGAACTCGCTGTGCTTGAGCAGGCGATTCAGCGCGTAAATCCTCGAATCAGTCATTTTCTCGTATTTTCCGATCATGACCGCGTCACCCCGATCAGGCTGCTTAAACGCGTCAGTCCAGTTTTAAAGAAAATCTATCCGGCCGTTCCGGTCGGCGGCGGCGGCAGAACCAGCTACGCTGACCTGAACCGCGACCGCAGCATTTGTTCCATTGCCGATATGGTTGCTTATGCCTTAAATCCGCAGGTCCATACCAGCGACAGTCTGTCGCTGATGGAATCCCTCCCGGCGGTGGGGAAAATGGTACGAAGCGCGCGGGGTTGGTCTGGAAACCTCCCGCTCGCGGTCACCCCCATCACGTTGAAGCCGCAAATCAATCCGCTCACCTTCACCCCGTTCCCTTCCGCGGCGGAAGAACTGCCCTCCAGCGTCGATCCCAGGCAGGCTTCCCTATTCGGCGCGTGCTGGACGCTGGGCAGCCTGAAATACTTGATCGAGAGTCAGGTCAGCAGCCTGACCTGCTACGAAACCGCGGGCTGGCGGGGAGTTCTGGAAACAAAAACCGGCTCGCCGAATCCTGAACAATTCGCTTCCTTCCCTGAGTGCGTTTATCCTCTGTATCACATCTTTGCGGATATCGGCGAGTATGCCGGCGTCAGCGTTCACCCGGTTCACTCCAGTCACCCCGGCAGGCTGCTCGCCCTGGGGCTGCAGAAAGGCCGTCAGACCCGCATACTGGCCGCCAACCTGACTGAGGAACCGCTTGAATTTTTCCTTAAGTTAAACCAACCGCTTCAATCCTTCCGCTGCCTGGATGAATCCAGCGTGGTATTCGCGATGAAATATCCAGAGACCTGGCGGTTACAGAAAATCCCCTGCGAAAATGGAACCGCCCAGATGAAATTCCTCGCCAGCCCGTATGCGGTTTTTACAATCGACTGCGGCTTGACAGCCCACCCGGCTGACACTAATATGAAAACGCTGTATCTAAATTCAGGTTTTCATACTCAGGAGGAATATGAACAGTCTCGCGGGTGAAAGGACACTGGTTTTATTGAGATATATCATCGAAAAGGAGGATGGCCTCAGCATTCGTGAAGCCAGCCGTGCGCTGGGTTACAGCCCGGCGACGGTTCAAAAACTGGTCGGTTCGCTCTTTGAACAGGGCTTCGTGATCAAAGACGGCGTTACCGACCGCTATCACCTCGGACCTGAAGCCATCCGCCTGGGATTTGCCGCGCTGGCAAGGCTGGATATCCGTCAGGTTGCCCGGCCCTATCTCGAAGACCTCAGCGAAATTACCGGAGAAACGGTGTTTCTCGCCATCCGAAGGGGAAATTATGCGGTGTATATTGACAAAGTGGTCAGCAACCACCCCATCCGCATGGATGCCAACCTGGGGGTCGACCGCCCGTATAACTGCACAGCCATTGGCAAAGTCCTGCTGATGGAAGTCAGCGCGCAGGACATTGACCGCATGGCGCAGGAAAGCTGCTTTCAGGCGCGCACGCCCAATTCCATTGTGGATCCAGAAAAAATCAAAGCCGAAGTTGAGATCGTCCGGCGCCAGGGATGGGCAGAAGATCGAGAAGAATTTGTCATTGGCGCCTATTGCGTGGCCGCCCCGATTTACAACTTCGACGGCAAAGTCGAGGCTGCGGTCACCGTGAGCGGACCGGTTGACCGGGTTCGGGAAAATTTACCCCAGATTAAAGCCGCGCTGCTGGAAACTGCGCGCAAAATCTCTGTGGAAATGGGCTGTACCTCAAAATAAATCCTCCAGGAGCGTTGTCATGACGGCGTGGGTAAAACTTTTCAAACCTGAAGATTGTTCAGAAATCAGCGGCCTGCCCGTCGGTAAATGGAGGCGATATATATCCAGTGAACCGGATGGGCACGGGTTGATTTGCGGCATGGGCATACTGATGCCCGGAGAAGAGATCAGCCATCAACATCCTGAAGAAGAGGTGTTTTTTGTCCTGCAGGGATGCGGAGAAGCGCGCTGGCAGATTGGCGGGGCGGTTTATTCCGCGCCCCTCAATCCTGGCAGCGCGTTTTACAAAACGGCTCATATTGCTCACAGCATGAGAAACACCGGCGATGAGCCGTTGATTGGCATTTTCAGTAAAGTCTAACCATCCGCACGCCGCGCCTCAACTGTAAAGCGGGCGGGCGAAGATCAGCACATCAGAATCGTCGTCCAGACGATAAAAGGAGATCAGGTCAATGACAGCCACATTCCCGGACACGACCAAAGCGCTGGTGTTCCACGGGCCGCACAACCTGGCCTGGGAAGACTGGCCAATCGCTGCGCCGCAGCCCGGTGAAGCGCTGATCAAAATCCGCGCAGTAGGCATTTGCGGTTCTGATATCCACGGGTATACCGGCGAGAGCGGCCGGCGAATTCCGCCCATGGTGATGGGGCATGAGGCGGCCGGTGAAGTGATAGATGTCGGGCCGGATGTCAGCCAGGCATGGATTGGCCGCCGCGTGATCCTGCAGCCATTTTTTGCCTGCGGAACCTGTCCGTATTGCCGAACCGGCAGGGAAAATCTCTGTGCTGAACGAAGGTTTCTGGGGGCAAACATCTCCGGCGCGATGGCAGAATACCTTTCCATCCCGGTATCCAATCTGATTGCGCTGCCAGATTCGCTGGCGTTTGAAACCGGGACCCTCGCCGAACCTTTATCCGTCGCCGTCCACGCGGTCAACCGCGCGAACCGGATCAAAGATTGCGCCGTCCTGATTGCGGGCTGCGGACCAATCGGCCTGCTCACCATGACCGCCGCAAAACGGGCTGGCGCGCGCAAAATCCTGATGACGGACCCGCTGGAAAATCGCAGAGCCCTGGCGCTCCAGATGGGGGCTGACGCCGTGCTCAACCCAGCAGATGAGAATTTTCAAGATACGCTGAAGCGTGGATTTGACGGTTCCGCGGCTGACGTCGCTTTTGACGCCGTGGGCATTACCGCAACGTTTTCACAGGCAGTCCAGTCCGTAAAGCCAGGAGGAGTGGTCATCGCGATGGGCGGGTGGCAGACCGTTCCCATCAACCTGGGGCCGGTCGTCGCCCGGGAAATCAACATCCACGGCTCTTTTAATTTTTCTGCGGCTGAATTCCAGATGGCCGCCGACTGGCTAAGCAATCACGTGGTTAACCCGGCTTTCTTTTCCATAAAAAAAGTGCCCATGCAGGACGGCGCGGCTGTCTTTGAGGCTCTGGCCAGGCGGGAAGAGACAGGCATCAAAATCGTTCTAACCCTGTGAAAAGAGGAAACATGGTATCCGACCTTTCTGTACTACTGACCGATCGACAGGGACAGCCTTATTCCCTGACCAGCGAACGGATCAAACACCTCGAATACCTGTGTGAGTCGACCCGTAGAGACATTGTTGATACCCTCTACAAAATCGGGCGCGGTCACGCTGGCCCGTCCCTTTCGATGGTGGAACTGTTGATCAGCCTGTATTTTGAAGAACTGCGCTTTGACCCCAGCGATCCAAAATGGCCGGACCGCGACCGCTTTATCCTCTCGAAAGGGCACGGTTCGCTGGGGTATTACGCCGTGCTGGCTCAGAGAGGATTGATCGAAAAGCGGGAATTGGATACTTTTGAAAGTTTGGGTTCGCGCCTGCAGGGACACGTGGACTCCAACTGGCTGCCGTGGGTCGAATTGACCACCGGATCGCTCGGCCAGGGACTTTCCTACGCGGTGGGGGTTGCCATTGCCGCGAAAAGACAGGCCAAAGACCTGCGCGCCTACTGTTTGCTCGGTGATGGAGAATGCCAGGAAGGGAATGTCTGGGAAGCCGCGATGTCCGCGGCGAAATACCGGCTGGATAACCTCCTGGCGATCGTGGACTGGAACAACCTGCAGGGAGGGGTAACCCTGGAAGTAATGCCCAGCCTCGAACCGTTTGCCTTAAAATGGCAGGCTTTTGGCTGGCACACGATCGAGATCAACGGTCATGATCTTCAGGCGGTGTTACAGGCTTACCATCAGGCGCGCCAGACTAAAGAAAAACCCACGGTCATCATTGCTCGGAACATCAAAGGAAAAGGCGTCTCCTACATGGAAAACAAAGTCGAGTGGCACGGAGGGACCGTGACCAAAGAACTTCACCAGATCGCGCTGGAGGAGATCAACGCCAGACTCAGCGAATTAAGTCAATATGCTGACGAAAAGTACGGGAGGAATCATGGCTAACTGGAAGAAAGCGCCTATTCGAGAAGCGCTGGGAAAGACGTTGGTCGAGCTGGGCGACCGCTACCCGCAGGTGCTGGTGGTCAACGCGGATTTAAGAAATTCCGTCAAATCAATTTACTTCATGGAAAAATATCCCGACCGGACAATCGAAGTCGGGATCGCCGAGCAGAATATGATCGGGGTCGCTGCGGGCCTCGCGTCTTTGGGATTCATCCCCTTCGCGGTTACCTTTGCCCGCTTCGCCAGCAAACGCGCGGCTGACCAGATATCCATGAGCGTGGATTACTGCCGCAACAATGTCAAGATCATCGGCGCGTACGCCGGAATTTTCACCGGCGCCCAGGGAGTTAGCCAGCAAATGATTGACGACACGGCCGCCATGCGCGCCATGCCCAACATGACCGTGATTGACACAGCCGATGTTCACGAAGTGCGGTCCGCTCTGCTGTTCGCGGCTGAGTTTTCGGGCCCGGTGTATATCCGCATCGGCCGGGATGAATGGCCGGTTGTGTTTGACGAAACCTATACCTTTGAACTCGGAAAGGGCAGATGGTTACGGGAAGGGAGCGATGTCGTCCTGCTCAACTCGGGGATTTTGCTGCCGTATGCGGTCGAAGCGGCCGAGTTATTGGAATCGGAAGGGATTAGCGCCGGCGTGGTAAACATGCCTTCCATAAAACCGATTGACGCCGCCCTGATCAACGACATCAGCCGGAATGTTGGCGCCATCGTTACCCTTGAAGCCCATAATGTGCAGGGCGGGTTTGGCAGCGCAGTGGCGGAAGTTACAGCAGCCAATTACCCGGTGCCAATTGAGATGATCGGGTTGAGAAACGAATACAGCGAATCCGCGCCCAATGACGCCCTGCTGGAAAAGCACCACCTCAACCCCCCGTGGATCGCGGCGGCCGCCAAACGAGCGCTGGATCGTAAAAACCGCTTGCGGTGCTGACTCCTCCGCGCGAATCCGCAAACCCAAACCACCTGCCGGGAATGACAGGTACCCTGACAGCGCAAAAAATCGCGAAAACAGCATTCGATGGCGAGGCAGCATGAATACACAGAAAATTTGGCGTGGAGGAATGATCGGAGCTGGAGCCTGGAGCAGTGTTCAGCTGGACGCGTGGAAGGGAGTTAAAAACGCCCGCATTATCGCCCTGGCGGACCGCCACCCGGATCGAAGAGAGCCCATCCTTCGACGCTACCGCATCCCGCACGCCTATGATGATTTTTCCAGCATGCTGGATAACCCTTCCCTCGATTTTGTGGATATCTGCACGCGCCCGTATTCGCATGTCAGCCTGGTGCGCCAGGCGGCGGCACGAGGGCTGCCAGTTCTGTGTCAAAAGCCGTTCTGTGAAAATTTGGAGGACGCCGTTCAACTGGTAAAAGAATGCCAGCAGGCGGGTGTCCGCCTGATGGTGAATGAAAATTTTCGCTGGCAGGGCTGGTACCGCAAAGCGAAGGAGATCATCCAATCCGGCGCGCTCGGCAAACCCTTTTTCGCAAAATTCCACCAGCGTTTGCGCCTGATGCTTCCCCGCTTTGAACACAGTCAGAAATACTTCACCGAAATGCCCCATGCGCTGTTTTACGAAGTCGGGACCCATCTGGTTGATGTAACCCGCTTTCTGTTCGGCGAACCGCAGAGCATCTACATGAGGCAGCTGACGGTGAGCCCGGAGATGATGGGCGAAGACGCCTATATCGCCGCGCTGGCTTACCCGGATCTGAACGTCATCTATCACGACAGCTGGGTCTCGGTACCCATTCCAGGAATTGACCGCAGCCGGGTAAAAGAGCGCTGGCTGCCGCGATTGTTAGAAGTGGACGGCAGTCTGGGTACCCTGGTGCTCCGACCCGACCGCAGCCTGCATTTATTCACGGATCATGATCACATGGTCTGGAAATTCCCCAAGAACACAACCGCTGCCTCGCATGTCCTCTGCCAGCAGCACTTCATCAACTGTCTGCAGACCGGGGAGGAATTCGAAACCAGCGGAGCGGACACGCTGAACACCATGCGGGTTGTCTGGGCCGGCTACCAATCCGCAAAAGAAAACCGGGTCGTGCCGCTGATCGAGCCGTGAAAGCAGTAAAAAATGTCTTCCGCCCGCCTGTTCAGTGGAAAATGCGCCGCTTGTGCTTGTTTGTGATTATTCGTGCTTGATTTTTGATTTAATCTTGTTATAATGTTTTTATAAGTGATTGTTTATGATTGATTATAACAAAATTTGATTGATTGGGATTGAAACATGACTCTCGACACACTTTCCAATCTAGAACGTCAGGCGCGCATCCTGGAAATCCTGGACAGGCAAAAAAGGATTTCGGTCACTGAAATTTGCGAGATGTTCTCAATCAGCGAAGCCACCGCCCGCCGCGACCTGGAAGAACTCACCCAGCAAAAATCCATCCTGCGGGTGCGGGGCGGCGCGATTTCAGCCCGGCAGGCGCCCCCGGAATCACCGCTGTTGTTAAGACAGACGGCCCAGACAGAAGAAAAAGCAAACATCGGTAAGGCCGCCGCTCAGCTCGTTCAGGATCATGATGCCATTTTTCTCGGTTCCGGAACCACGGTCCTTGAAATCGCCAAGAATTTGAGAGACCGCAAGGACCTTACGGTTGTTACCAACTCGCTGCCAGTCCTGAATATGTTCGCCGGGCTGCCAAACATCAAAGTGATCGCCCTGGGCGGCTTCTTGCGCGATAGCGAATGGTCTTTTATTGGCCACATTACTGAACAGGCGCTGGGCGAAATTCGGGTTGATAAAGTAATCATCGGGGTCCACGCCATCCATGTTGAGCAGGGTCTCACCAATGATTATCTTCCCGAGACCATGACCGATCGCGCCATTCTGCGGGCTGGCAAGCAGGTCATCGTGGCCGCAGATCATACCAAAATCGACATGATTTCCACCGCTTTCCTCGCCCCCATCACCAGCATTGATGTTTTTGTTACGGATAAGAACGCGCCGCGCGACTTCATCGAAGCGATCACGAAGCTTGGCATTCAGGTTTACATCGCCTGATAAAGTTGTGGTTCTAACCACGCAGTTTCACCAGAAAACCCCAGGAGTCTGTATGAACTTATCGGATTATGCCACCTACAATGAGATTACCACTCAGTACAAAGCGTGGGCGCAAACCATTGACCTGGTGAAGCAGTTTCCCCAGGTAAATCTGCGGGATTTCAGTTCGGTTACCGTCATCGGCTGCGGTTCAACCTATTATCTCAGCCTGGCGCTGGCCTCTTTGTTCCAGTCAATGAACGGCATCTCCACCTGGGCGGTGCCGTCCAGCGAATTACTGCTCAACCCGGAATCCGTCCTGCCCAGGCACAGACAGGACGGTCACACCCAGTCGCTGTTAATCGCCGTCAGCCGTTCCGGAACGACCACCGAAACCCTGAAAGCGGTTGAACTTTTTCGAGAGCGCAAAGCCGGTCAGGTGATTTCCATCAGCAACAATGATGAAACCTTATCCCAGTTATCAGACGCATCCCTGATTATTTCCGAAGGACGGGAAGAAAGCATTGCTCAAACCCGCTCGTTTTCCTCAATGTTCCTTGCCGGCGTGCTGTTCAGCATCCGCCAGGCGGGCAGACTGGATTTGTGGGACCAGGCGCACGAATTACCGGCGATTGGCGAGAAATTAATCCGCAAGTACACCGGCCTGGCGCAAGAACTGGGCAGCGACCTGGGTTTTGAAAATTTTTACCTGCTCGGATCAGGTTTTCGCTACGGTCTGGCTTGCGAAATCAGCCTGAAATTAAAAGAAATGACCCTATCCAACAGCGAACCATTCCATTTTATGGAATTCCGCCACGGGCCGATGAGCATGGTCAACAACCGCGTTGGCATCATCGGACTGGTCTCTGAGAAAAGCAGCCCTTACGAGCTTAAAGTATTGGATGAAATGCTTCAGATGGGGTCTCGGAACATCACCATCGGAGAAAGAGGAACAGACGTGGCTTTTGACTGCGGCTTATCCGATGAGTTAACCGGAGTCCTGTATTTACCCGTCCTTCAATTGATGGCATTTTTCCGGTCCATCAAAAAGGGGCTAAATCCGGACAGGCCTTTAAATTTACAGGCTGTCGTCAAGCTGGAATTATAGCAAGGAGGTGCGTCGTTAAGATACATTAATCAGTCGGTTCTATCGTGTACAGACCTATCTAATCAACAGGAGAAGGGCCATGAAAAAAACACTATTCATTTGCGTTATTGCCATGCTGGTGCTGGCCGCTTGCACGCCAAAAGCGCCCGCGCCAACAGCTGCCCCCGCGACCGAGGCTGCGGCTACCGAAGCCCCCGTTACAGAAACGGCTGCCCCGCAGAAAATGGACGCGTCCATCACCGTGATGGTTCCGCCATGGGCAGAAATTCCATCCGAACTGATTGACAAATTCACCAAAGAGACCGGCATCAAGGTGGATATGCAGATTGTCGGCTGGGATGAGATTCACAATAAAATCGCCATCGCTGCCGCCGGTAATACCGCGGCCGCGGACGTGGTCGAAGTGGACTGGTCCTGGGTTGGCGAATTCGCTTCCACCGGCTGGTTTATGCCCCTGAATGAATTCGTCACCGAGGACATGAAAAAGGACATCCCGCTGATCCAGACCTTCACGGCTGGCGGCAACATCCTCGCCATTCCCTACGCGAACGACTTCAGAATTGGCACCTACAACAAAGCCCACTTTGACGCCGCCGGGATCAAAGAACCCCCGAAAACCTGGGATGAACTGGTTCAGGCCGCTCAGGCGATCAAAAAAGCCGGCATTGTCCAGTATCCGCTCGGCTTCCCCCTGTCCGCGAGCGAAGGCGCTACCACTTATTTCCTCCTGATCACCCTCAGCCGCTCCGGCCCGGTGTTCAACGAGGATGGTACCCTGAACAAAGAAAATGTTCTCTCAACCATGCAGTTCATCTACGACCTGATCTATAACCAGAAACTGGTTGACCCCAACTGCACGGTGATGATTGACCGCGAAATCGCTGCCAACATGTACGCCGGCAACCAGTCGTTCATCAACGGCGACCCCGGCATGTTGACCCGCACCAACGACCCGGAACGATCCAAAGTGGTCGGACAGACCGCGCGGATGCTGGTCCCGGGACACGGCGATGTGCGCAGCGCGACCTTCGGCCTGCCGGAAGGTATTGGCATCCCGGTCAATTCCAAGAACAAGGAAGCCGCCTGGAAATTCATCGAGTGGTTTGTATCGCCTGAAGCCGCTCTGGCGCAGTTCGAAGTCAACGGCTCTCTGCCGGTTCGCACCTCGATCTTCTCAGAGTATGTAAATGAAGGCAAACTCGAACAGGGCGATGTTCTGCTCGAACAGGTTGGTTATGTGACCTCCTTCGCCCCGGCTGGAATTCCGGCCTGGTATCCGAAATTCAGCCTTGTCGTCCAGGAAGCCCTCAACAAAGTCGCCACTGGCACGATGTCGCCTGAAGCAGCGACGGATATGATCGCCAGCGCGGTAGATTCATTCCTCAAGGAGTAAGTGCGTTGAACAGGTAAGCAGCCATGGAATCGACATTCGCCTTGGGAGAAATGTCATTCGGGTTCCGTGGCTGCTTATCCTATTATATTCCCGGTTTGGCTATGTGCGAATAGGAGAGCGATTTGTTCAAGCAGAAACCTGGTAGCCGCAAGGATACCGTCCTACCTTACTTGCTTATCCTTCCGATGGTTTTAATCATCGTTGGACTGGTCTATTATCCTGTCGGCAGGACGATCATGACCAGTTTTGAAGCCAAAGATTTCACCAAACCCCTGCAGACCGGCTTCGTGTTCCTCGATAATTACAAAGCCCTGCTGACAGACAGCACCATCTGGCATTCGGTCACAAACACGCTGTACGTGCTGGTTCTCATCCTGGTCGGCACGATTACCCTGGGTATTTTCACTTCACTGGTGCTGTTCAAAGACAGCCCCATCAAAGGCTTTGTTCTCGCGATCACCATCCTGCCGTGGGCTTTGCCGCCAATTGTGAATGGGCTGCTGTGGCGGGGTGTGTTCCACCCTCAGTTTGGCATTATCAATAAATTATTACTTGAATTAAATATCGTTGAAACTGGAATCCAGTGGCTTTCTAAACCCTTCCTGGTTCTCACCATCGCCTCGCTGGTGGTGATGTGGCGCACGGTCCCGCTCGCGTCCATGGTTTTCCTTTCCGCGCTGACAGCCATCCCTTCGGATATCTATGAAAGCGCGCAGATGGATGGATGCAATTCTGTCTCCGCTTTCCGCTATATCACCTTACCAATGCTTCGCCCCTCGATCGCCATTGTATTGACGCTCACATCTTTTGTCGGGGTCAATCTGTTCGATGAGATCGTCTCGTTAACCGGATTTTCCGGTCAGACGCGGACCTTGCTGGTCGAAGCCTATATCCGCCTGTTTTCCTTCTTGAACTTTGGCCAGGGGTCCGCTTTCGTGGCGTTAATCATGCTCGCTTCTGCCGTCCCCACCTACTTCTACATCCGCTATCTTAACGCTCAGGTGGAATATTCATGAAAAAGAAATTTCAGTGGGTTTATATCCTCTCGGTCGCCTTTCTCATCATCTGGTCCTTAGGCCCAATCGCCTGGTCGATTGTGATGAGCGTTACCACCCAGAAAGAAATGTTCAGTTCGACCACAATCCTGCCCCAGGAACCGACGCTGACCAACTATCAAAAATTGCTCAAGCAGGATTCAAAACCAGGCAGCGCGTTTCTCCGCGGGATGCGCAATTCGCTTTCAACTTCCATCCTGACCATCGCGTTTGTGCTTCCGATCGCCGTGCTTTCAGCGTACGCCTTCAGCCGCATCAAGTTTAAAGGGCGGGAGGTGATTCGGATTGGACTCCTGATCACTTTTGTGGTTCCGGCGCTCGCGACCATCATTACCCTTTATCAAATGTTTGGGTTGTGGGGCCTCCTTGATAAGAAGATCGGCCTGATCATCATTTATGCGTCGTCCTTCTTTCCCCTAAGCGTCTGGATGCTCAGCAACCATTTCTGCACCCTGCCGCGCGAACTGGAAGAAGCCGCCTGGCTCGACGGCTGTACGCGGATCCAGGGATTGTTTAAGGTAGTCCTGCCCCTTTCCTATCCGGTTCTGTTTGCCGCGGCCTTGACCATATTCTTAAACACCTGGAATCAGTTTATGATCCCGTTGATCATGGCGCCGGTTCCCGAGACCAAGCCGTTGACCGTGGTCATCACTGAATTTGTGACCAAACACTCAACCGAGTATGGAATGATCACCGCTGGCGGTTTGCTGGCGCTGATACCGCCCGCTTTCATCGCGATTATTTTCAGAAAGTATATCGCCGGCGGTCTGGTCGCTGGTTCGGTCAAAGGGTAAGCCCGTCCTCTGGAACCGAAAAGAATGTCTTCCACCCATGAAGTCCTCCTCGGAATTGATATCGGCAGCACAAGTCTTCGCTGTTGTATTTTTGACCTGGATGCCCGCCAGCTGGATCAGATTAGCTATCCAACCACCAGAGTTCTACAGAAACACGGCCGCTGGGAGAAAGAATACCGCGCCTGGGATCCAACCCTGCTCTGGCTGGCGGTTCTTGACCTCCTGAAAGAAACTGGCGAAATTCTCAAAGCGAACCACTACCGCCCGCTCGGAGCCGCGGTCACCAGTGTTGGATGCTCCTCTGTAATGCTGGATTCTCACGGCGAACCGTTGTTCCCGGTTATCAGCTATAAATCGGGCGAATCAGCCTTGTTAATAAAATACCAGCAGGCATTCAACCCGGCTGAATTTCAGAAAATCACCGGCTACCCGCTGGCTCCAACCACCTCGTGGTTCATCTGGTCATTGTTAAAAGGACAATATCCTGATACCTTCGCCAAAATCAGCCTGATCCTGCCGGTGAGCAATTTCATCACCTACCGACTCACAGGAGGAAAAGCCGCGGACCGCAGCATCGTCGGTTCATTCGGAATCTGGGATCACACGCAGGACCGCCTTTGGAATTCAATCCTGGAAGACCTCGAACTTGACCCGACCGTTTTCGGTTCCATTGTCAACGGCGGGGAGCCAATTGGGGTGACTTCGCCTGAAATCACCGGCCTGATCGGCTTTCGCGAGCCGCTGCCGATTTTCTCCGGAGGGCATGATTACCTCTGCGCCGCTCTGGCTGTGGGCTGCACCCGGCCTGGCCAAATTTTCAACATTGAAGGAACCTTTGAAATCACCGCCACCTTCCACACCGCTCCTGTTCAGCGAGCAGAAGATGATCGCACCCGCTGCTTGATGGACATCCACGTGCTCCCACACACCTACAGCCTGATGACCGAGCGCATCGGAAGCGGGCAGATCGAATGGTTGAAAAACCTTCTCTACCCGGCGGAAGCGAACGCGCCTCAGACCGGAACTGGCGTCTGGGAAACAATGCTGGCTGAAATCCAAACCTTGGACAGCGTTGATCAGCAGGAAGAAATCTTCATTCCTTATCTTTTCGGGCAGTTGTTCCCGCAGTTTAACCCCCAGGCAAGAGGAGCTGTCCTCGGGTTAAACACCAAATCTTCGCGCGCTGCCATCATGCGGGCAGCCATGCTGTCGCATTGTTATGAATCAAAACGCATGTTGGCATACCATCAAACCTTCCTAAACCTTGAATCCCTTCAGATGATTAGCGTCGGAGGAATCACCCGCAATCAATACTGGATGCAGATGAAATCTGACATTCTCGGCGTGCCCATCCTCGCTCCGGAACTTAAAGAGGCATCCGCCCTGGGCGCGGCCATGCTGGCGGGTCTGGGGTGCGGCAGGTTCGATCATTATCAACAAATCGGAGAAGTCGTGCAAAGCCGCGGCACCACCATCTACCGGCCGGACACAGCCAGGACTGACCAATATCTCGCGTATTTCGAGCGAAATTATTTGCCAGCGGTGTCCCGGCTGTCTGACAGTCCGCAGTGAACAAATTTTTTGGTTAAGGAGACTTGAGAACAATGACCAGAATGGATCACAAACCTGTAAAGATCAGCGTAATTGGCGGGGGAAGCGTGTTTACCCCTGAATTGATCACCATGCTTGGACAAAACGCCGGTCAAACCGGTCCTCTGACGGTCTCCTTAATGGATATTTCGGAAGAGCGGCTTGATATTGTGGGAGAGATGTGCAAACGCATCATAAATAAAAATGAACTCCCAATTCAAATGGAGTCCACCATGGATCCGGTGGAGGCCGTTCGGGATTCCGCCTTTGTCTGCAATCAGCTGCGCGCGGGCGGCGTGCTGGCGAGGATCGAAGATGAAAAGTTGGGGCATAAATATCACCTGCCCTACACCGAGACCATATCGGTTTGCGGCTTTGCGACTTATCTGCGGTCATTCCCCATGGTCGCCGAATATGCCCATATCATCGCCCAAAACGCGCCGGATGCCTGGATCTTAAATTTTACCAACCCGGCCGGCATGCTGGCTGAGACGTTTTACCGCCTGGGCCACAAGAAAGTGCTCGGGGTGTGCAACGTTTCTGTGAGATTGACCGACATTCTGGCGGAACACCTGCATGTCCCGCCGTCATCGATTTACATGAACTGGCGCGGCATCAACCACATGACCTTTGTGGATCGGGTGATCGTGAACGGAGAAAACAGGATCGCAGAGGTTCTTTCTGCCTACCGGCAGGCGGAAACCGGGCTGCCGTTTCCGGATGAATTCATCCGCGCACTCGGCGTGATTCCCAATCCGTATCTTCAATACTATTTCCTAAAGAACCGCGTGATGGATCATCTCCAAACCCAGGAAAAGAACCGCTCGGAAATTGTCCTCGAACTCGAGAAACAGCTGCTGGATGAGTTTAAAACCGCCTCTGCAATCCCGGAAGCATTAAAACGCCGCGGCGGTTACGGTTATTCCAGCGTGGTCGCCAACCTGATCAAAGATTTAATCACCGACGGCGGCGGAATCCATTATGCGATATTCAAGAACGAAAACACCCTGACCGAGCTGCCCGCGGAGGGCTTTATCGAAGCCCCGGTCCTGGTCCACAAGAACCGCGTCCAGGCCGTTCAAATCGAACCGCTGCCCGCTGTGGTGAAACCGCTCGTCATCACCATGAAGCTCTATGAGACAGCCCTGATCGACGCCTGCTTCAAGCGGGATGTCAACCAGATGCTGGAATGCCTGCTGATGCATCCGCTGATCCAGGATTTTGACCTTTCCAGGGCTTTACTGGAAGATGTCCTCGAGGTAAACAGCCCTTACCTGGGCTGGTTGAAAAAATAACGAAGAGTGGACTCAGGATCAAAGAAAATGACATCCCCCCTGTCCATCGGAAAATTCCGATCCTTTCAGCAGTGCACATCGGCGGCCGGCACGTTTACCTGTCTGGCTCTGGATCACCGCCAGAACCTCAAAAAAATCAACCCCGATTTCCAGTTACCTCAAAATCTGAGCCGCTTCAAGCTGGATGTCGTCCGCCATCTGGCGCCGTCCGCTACATCGGTATTACTGGACCCGGAAGTCTCGGCTGCCCAGTCGATCGCGGCCAATGTACTTCCCGGAAACCGCGGATTAATCGTCGCCCTGGAATCCACCGGTTATGTTGGCGATGCCAGCAACCGCCAGACCCGGCTCATCCCGGGCTGGAGTGTTGAAAAAATCCGGCGCATGGGCGCCAGCATGGCAAAACTGTTGATTTACTACCACCCGGACGCGGCTGCGGCACGCAGGCAAGAAACGGTCATCCGCAAAGTGGCTGAAAAATGCCGGAAGTATGACCTGGCATTCATGCTCGAAATCCTCACCTATCCTCTGAAAAAAGCAGCAACCGGTGCGAAAACCAAAAAAACCGTGGTAACCGAGTCGGCCAGATTGCTGGGCAGCATCCCGGGTGTGGATCTGCTGAAAATTGAGTTCCCCGGGGATGCGGAAGATTTAGATGAGCACGAAATGACGGAAGCCTGCCGCCAGATCAGCCAGTCCATCCAAATCCCCTGGATTTTGCTGTCCTCCGGGATCAACTTTGACCGCTTCGTCCGCCAAACCGAAATCGCCTGCCAGGCTGGCGCAAGCGGCGTGGCGGTCGGCCGCGCTGTCTGGCAGGAGGCGGTGTATGTACAGGGTGAGGAACGCCGCGCCTTTTTAGATGGAGAAGCAATGCGGCGCCTGGAACAGCTTAACGCCGTTTGTTGTTCAGCAGGCAGGCCGTGGACAGATTTCTTCACCGCCAGCGCGGACTTCGACTGGTACCAGAATTACTGACGGTTCCGCGGTTGAGCGGTCCATCGGTCTAATCTCCTGGCTCTGAAAGTTCTGGCAGGAATTCATGCTCCTGGAAACCATCCTTAACGCAAAATCGGCTGAAAAAAAGCGCGGCATCCCCTCCGTCTGTTCCGCGCATCCGCTGGTGATTGAAACCGCCCTGGAATCCGGTCAGGAGCTGATTATCGAAGCAACAGCCAATCAGGTAAACCAGTACGGGGGATATACCGGCATGACCCCGCTGGCGTTCGCCGAAACCGTCTCCAGACTTGCCAGTCAGCTTTCAGTCCCCGCCGGCCGCATCGCGCTGGGCGGAGATCACCTTGGTCCGGTTGCCTGGCAAAACGAGCCGGCAGCCACTGCCATGGAAAAAGCCGGTAAATTGATTCAAGATTATGTTCGAGCGGGTTTTACAAAAATCCATATTGACTGCAGTATGCCGCTATTAGAGGACCAGCCCGGGGCGTTAGACGCGGAAATCTGCGCGCAGCGGGCCGCCCGGCTGGCTACCCTTGCCGAACAATCCGCCGCTCACCTGGCTCAGAAGCCGGTCTATGTCATTGGGAGCGAAGTCCCGGCTCCGGGCGGCATCCAGAATCAGGAGGCACGGCCAGAAGTGACCTCGGCGGATTCCGTGCGCGAGATGACCGAACTCCACCAGACAGCCTTTGCCAGGCAAGGGCTTCAATCCGCCTGGGACAGGGTGATCGCTGTGGTCGTTCAACCCGGGGTTGAGTACGGGGACCAATTCGCATACCAGTACGATTCTTCTCTAACGCGCCATCTGTCCGAATTCATTGCTCACCAATCCTATGTCTATGAAGTTCACTCAACTGACTACCAGTCGCAGGCCAGCCTGAACCGGCTGGTCGAAGACGGCTTTCGCATCCTCAAAGTTGGCCCTGCGTTAACCTTTGCCCTTCGCGAACAGATCTTCAACCTCGCCATGCTTGAAGATGAGCTCTTCAGGGAAGATGAACGCTCCAATATTCTGGCGGTAATCGAGAACTGCATGGTCAACCATCCCCAGTACTGGGAAAAATACTACTCCGGCAGCCCCTGGCAGGTCGCGCTGGCCAGAAAGTTCAGCCTCAGCGATCGGATCCGGTATTACTGGGCTTATCCGGAAGTGAAACACGCGTTCAATCAACTGCTGCGGAATTTAACCCAAACAGCCGTTCCCGCTCCTCTGCTGCATCAATTTGGACTGGTCCATTCAGATTCTCTCGGAAATGGTCCGCTGCGAATTGACCCAATTTTGATGATAAAAGAAAACATCAAACAGGCGCTGGAAAAGTACTTCCTCGCCAGCGCGTCTGCAAATCCATTTTGAGGATAAGCTCAAGCGCGCCTGCGAGGAAGCACCATTAATTTCCGGCAGCTCAAAGAGGCGGCGGCTGCCCGCGCAGGTCACCCCGGCCCGAAGACTGTCTGCCTTCTCGCGACGATCGTCAAGATCCGGTATTGGCTGGCAAACCAGGACCTATCCGGGAAACAACGGACCATCCTGTGCAAAGCGATCGTCCCCTATCTTCTGGCAAAGGTTACCATAAGATGGTTGACCGCTCCATCGCGCCAGAAGATTTTTCGACTCGTCTCAACGTCCAGCCTCAATCCCGCCAGCTTGCGGCAGGTCTCGTCATCATAAAATATTTCGATCTCGTCCCTCTTCCCAAATTGCACAATCACGGGCGTCTGGCAGACAAAAGAAGTCAGGGTGCCGGCGGGAAGATACAAAGTCTGCTGTTCGCCAGCAACATCCATGTATGTGAAATGAATTGGCGAAGACAGCAGCTCTTCTGCATCCACCAAAAAGGGGTCGAACACCAGCTGGCCGTTTTGAACCTGGCAGCCAACTTCTGCCTGGCGGGTCAGGATTTCTTCTTTGACCATCCCGGTCATGCCTGGCTGGCGCGCGCCGCGCCCTTTGGGCGTATGCGAATACGGATCGGCTGGAAACGCTCCGTATTCACCCGGCGACTTTTTATAACCCAGTCCCGAACGGATGTCGCGATACACGGCGCACAGTTGGCTGGCAGCGGGGTCATGGCGGAAGCGCAGCGCGGTCTCTTGAACCGCCAGGAGGAGTTTCGACACCATGTGCCAGTAAACGCTGCCCAGCCCTTCATAGGCAAAAAATGTTCCTGAACGCCCGGTAAATTCCGCGTGTCGGAATGTTTCCTCAAAAAGGTGCTCGATCGCGTCCCTTTCTCTTTTAGCGTCAGCCGCGAATTCGGGATGATCCTCCAGGCCGTCCAGAATCCGGCGAACATCCTTAATATTGCGCAGATGACTGCCAAAATGATAATCGCCATGGATATCCCGGTTAAATAGGGCGTAATTCTGGCTTTGAATTAATTTTGCGGGCAGTACCAGGTGGCTGACCTGTTCAGGCGGTAAGGTGTTCTTCTTCAGGAACGGGGCGATCGGCCGATCCGGATAAAGGATGTAGGTATGTTGATCGGCTGTATATAAAGAGCTGTTGCGAAGGCTTTTTAACAACGACAGCGATTCCCCCGCGTTCAGTAAACCAGATGACAGAATAGAAACCTGCCCTTCCAGCATTTCATACAGCCGGTCAATTTGAGCGCGGCCAGCCTCCAGACGCAGCAGGTTATACGCATGATAGAGCGAATCCGCCCTCCGGTTGGCGCGCAGGCTGTGTTCAATGTATTGTTGCGCCAGGGATAGGAAAGAAAAAACATCCCGCGCGGATAGCTGAGTTAACGAACCGCTGAATCCGCGTTCATAGAGCTGCCAGCGGTAAATGCTGCCCGCCTCCCCAAGCGTATCCATCATTGACCGGCGTTGTTCGGGTGTGAACCCTTGATCCAGAACGGGATGGAATTCCTGCATTACTGCGTAGACCTTATGAAACAAATCGGCCACTTCTCCGTGAAGGTGGAACGCGCGAGCGTCATCCTCCAGTAAATTGCGGAAAAAGCCCAGGAAGCGCCGTAAGTAACCCAGCGTGACCACCGAGAGGCCGTACCCCACCAGCGCATTGTTGGCGTCGTTCCATTCCGGCCGCTGGGTATTCATCCAGATACCGCCCTCTGGAACAAAGTTCACCAGTTTCGCCAGCAGCAGGGTGAGCAGTTTTTCAACCAGAGAAGCATGAATAACCCCGCCGTCACTGTCTGTCAGCAGGCGTGCGTCGCTGCCTTTCTGCTCGGCTGCGTTCTCAACCCGCTGGTGCAGCCCGTGATCAAAGAAGATCGTGTTGTAAGGGTCTTTTAAAATCTCCTGGTAGGGCTTGATGCGGTAAGGCACATTCGCGTAACTGAAAACGGGGTGGTCAAGACGCGCTCGCAGCGCGCCCGGGTTAAAGCGTTCGCTGGCTTCCAGCAGCTTTTGCAGATAAATGATCTGGTGGTCGCTCCAGTAGCCGATATTTGACCATGGGTTTCCTTCCTCGGGAACTTCCCAGTCCAGACCGGTGCGGCTGATGCGGTAAGGATTGTAGCCATCCGCGGTTGTGGCGCACAAAAAAGTTTGGATCATCGGGTCAATAAACATCGGGAAGGAATAAACCAGCGCCTCCCAGTTCTGGAAAATATCCCGCCAGTTGCCTTCATAATCTAACCGGGCTGATCCATCTTCGTTCTTGAGGTTGATGGAAAAACGGTTCCACGGGCGGCTGGGATCTCCATGCCGGCGGCTAAAGGTCAGCGGCAGATAGGTGTACAGCAAACGGCGCAGATCCGGGTCATCCAAATGGTCTGCCAAAGAGCGCAGATCGGAGAGATGGAACCTGTCTGGCAGAGGGCTCAGTATTTCGCCAACGCTCGCCGTCAGTTCGCGCTGATGGGTAGCAACAAACTTTGCCAGGTCTTTTTTCTCAATCCAGTAAGATTGATGGAAAATCCCGCCGCGCATGGTGTTGAAAAGGACATTCGAAAAATGGTGAGCGCTGGCCAGCATGTTTTCAGATACCTGTAAACCATCCGCGTTAGCCACAATTTTCTGCAGGTTAAATGTACTGAAGGCGATATCCTGCTCAATCTCCTGAGTTTGCACATCTTGCGGGGTTTTAAGAAATTCGCGCAGCTTTACCAGAGAAGCGTGATCCTTATTCACATCAGCCGCGAGGCACCAGCTGTGTTCCTGTTCCGGTTCCAGCGTTATGTCTGCGTGAATGAAATACGCGCCTCGTTCACCTCGGACCTCATCCTCAGTTTCCACGCTTCCCAGGAACCGGAAACGATCCAGCTGACGGGAGGAGAGCAAAACATTTATCGGTTTCAATCCGACCTGAAACACCACATTGGCAGCCAGCGATTCGCTGGGCTCGGCAAGGTCCGTTAATCGAGAACTGAGGGTAAATAACCCAAGGTTGGTCTCTGGATCCAGTTCGCTGCGTTTATAGGCATCCAGCAGGCAGCTGTACACATTTTGGGTGGCAGCGCTGACATTACTGGGCAAAAGGTTTTGAAGCCCGTCCAGCACGCTTATTTCGCAGGGCGTTTTTAAGCGGCTGATATTCCGCAGCCAGACCGTTTTAATAAAACCAAACCGGTCGCCCGTGCGCCAGGCGTATTGAAAAACCAGCTCCAGAGAATGATTGATCTCTTCAAATATCAGCGCGGTCCCGGAAACATTCTTATACAGGCTGCGCTCAACCTGATATTGTCCGGATTGGCGGATCGAAAACGGCTCCCAGAGCCAGGTTTGACCGCCGCGCGTGACGCGTAGAATCGTCTTTGCGCCAGTGTTTTCGCTGTTTTCAATCAGCTTGTCCTCGGTGTAATAGGGAAAGAGCGCGTTATCCGCGTTAACCCTGCCAGCGCTGATCCCGCCGGTGGAAGCGATGTAAAGCCAGTGATCCGCTCCGCTGACAATCGTCATAAAGAACGGAGGCATCCCATCCACCCGCTGAATTTTATAAAACGAATCACCCAGAAAACTCACATACTTTCCGGAAGGTTCAGTCGGTGGTGGTGAAAGCAGAGTATCCCCAAGATAAATTGGCGCGTATCTCGATGACATCGAATTGCCTCTGATCATGCTTCAAGCGCTGTGATTTTTACCCAGTCAATCAGATAGCGGGCTTCCCGCTGTTGAACCTTCAGCACTGAATCAGCCGAAAGACCGTAATACGGTTGTGCAACGCCGTTGGTTTTGTATGGATAGGTTCCGCCTAACGCCAGGTTCAATATCAGAAATTTCTCGTTGTCAAAAGCCCAGGAACCGAAGAACTTAACCATCGGGCGAGTAATCCGATAAAACAGCTCCTGGTCAACATAAAAAGACAGGCGCTCTGGTGAACATTCAACCGAATACACATGCCAGTCAGCCGAAGTGTCCGGGGGCTGGAAATATTTTTTGTTCACCAGAGCCGCTTCGCCAAAGAAATTATGACCGTGCGCGGCCGCGCTGACCCAGTCTGACTCGCCCACGGACTCCATGATGTCAATTTCGCCGCAGGTGGGCCAGTCATCCGAAACACCCAGCGCCCAGAAAGCGGGCCATGCACCTTCTACCGCCGGTATTTTTAATCGGGCTGATACCCTCCCGTAGCGAAACGCGACCTTTCCGCGGGTGTGAATCCGCCCGGAAACGAAATCAAGCCTTGCGCCTTGAGGGGTCTGAAAACCAGGGCGATAATGCGCCTGGAGCACCAGCGCGCCGTTGCAATCCGGTTCATTTTGGGAAAGATAGACGGTCTCATCCGAATCGATATAGGCTTGCTGTTCATTGTTGTAGATATTGCCCGTTGTTTCTACATTCCAGAATCCTCGATTAAGACCAGATGAATTGAAGTCGTCAAAAAAGATGGTTTCAGGGTTGTTTTTCATAGACGCGAACATAATCCACTAAATATTGGGCTGGAAACACCGTCTGCGGACTGACCATGCCGCCCAGGGTGCCGCCAACCGCCAGGTTGATAATGAAAAAGAAGGGTTGATCAAATACCCAGGGCCGGCTGCCAACATCCTCACGCGTCACCGTGTGATAGGCTGTGCCGTCAAAATACCAGGTGATCTGGTTCTCATCCCATTCGATTGCGTAGATATGAAAATCATCGGCGATGTTGTACGGTTGGCGATTCCATTTACTGATGCCCAGCGCGCCGGAATATCCCGGGCCGTGCAGCGTCCCCATGATCAAATCGGGTTCCTTGCCGACATACTCCATAATGTCAATCTCGCCGCAATCCGGCCAGCCAACCCTGGGAAAATTGGATCCCAGCATCCAGAAAGCCGGCCAGAACCCTTTTCCTGCGGGGACTTTCAGGCGGGCTTCCATCCGTCCGTACTGAAATTCTTTCAATCCCTGACTCTTCAGACGCGCGGAAGTGTAATAAGACCCGCCGTATTTTTCCTGAAGGGCTTCGATCACCAGGTATCCGTTTTCCACGCGCGCGTTTTCAGGACGGTCGGTGTAGTACTGCATTTCACCATTGCCCCACCCGTTCCCGCCAAGGTCAAAGGTCCAGTTCTGCCGGTTGATCTGGGGGTCGTCAAATTCGTCCTGCCAGACAAGTTTCCAGCCTTCCAGCGGCGGGATGGGAGTCGCCGTGTTCAGCGCGGCCGCGGTTGGCGCGGGTCCAGCAGTGGGCAGGTTGCCCTGCCCACATCCGGTTGCGCTGAGAACCAGGCTGAGACAAATCAGCAGCAGAGAGAAATTGGAGAGGCGTTTCACGAGACTGTCCATTCGTTGATTACCCCTTCACCGCGCCGGCGGTCAAACCGGAGACAATGTAACGCTGCAGCACCAGGAACAAGACCAGCATTGGAAGAGTGAGCAGAAGAACGGCTGCTGCCAATGTTGGCCAGTTGCTGCCGTACACGCCTTGAAATACGATTAATCCGCGTGTGATGGGATAATATTCTTTGCTGGTCAGATAAATCGTCGGAGCGATGATTTCGTTCCAGATCCCGATAGCGTGCATCACAATCACTGTGGCGATTGCCGGCCGGATCAAAGGGATGACAATCGACCAGACAAAACGGAAATAACCGCAGCCGTCCAGAGCCGCCGCTTCATCCAGCTCTCTGGGGATCGTCTTGACATAATTGACCAGAATCACAATCCCGATGGGGTTGACAATGAATAGCATAATGTAACCAATGGGATTGTTATACAAACCCAGGTTCAGCATCAGCTGGAATTGCGGGATCAACGCGGGCGGCAGGAAAAGGGCAATTACAAACAGGGTCAGCACCGCCCCGGAATATTTTATATACCCGCGAGCAATCGGGAAGGCCACAAAAACCGCTGTGACGATATAAATGGCGGTCGCAGCCGTGGTGTACCCGACTGAATTTAACAGATACTTTGGAAAATTGGCTTTGGTCCAGGCTTCGCTAAAATTCTCAAAATGCGGTTCGGTCGCCAGACTGGTAGCGTCTTTCATGAACGACGGCATTGTTTTTAGCGAGGTATTGACCAGCATGAAAAGCGGCCCCAGATACAGCAGCGCGATAAAAATCAATACCGCGTAGGATGCGATTCTGTTCCACTTAATTCTTGTACCCATCCGCAGTTGCCTGTTCATCCTAAAATCCTCGCTTCCCTGCGTTGCAGAATATATTGCACCGCCATACCGATGACCAGCACCAGCAAGAAAAGCACAATCGAAGCGGCAGCGGCATAACCCTGTCTGAAACTGCTGGTTACACTTCCGGAAGTCTGGCCAAAACCGGTGGCGTAAATGAGATATCCGAGCACTTGCGTTCCGTTTCGATAACCCACCAATACCAGGAAGAGCTGCCAGGCCTGAAGACTGCCGATAATGTTGAGCAGCAAATTGGTATTAACGCTCGGGGTGAGCAGCGGCCAGGTGACGTTGCGAAACACCTGCCAGGAATTTGCGCCGTCGATGCGCGCCGCCTCGTACATATCGGTCGGGATGGTTTGCAAGCCTGCGATGAAAATCATCATCGTGATGCCCATATTGGCCCAGATCTGGATAAAAATCACCCAGGCGAACGCCTCGGCGGGCTGGCCGCCTAAAAATTCCGACCGCAGACCAAAGATGGAAAGCAGCTTGGCAGCCGGGCCGCCAAGAGGATATAGAAACAGCGACCACATCAACCCTTGAATCACCGCGCCGAGAATAACCGGCATGAAATAAATGGTGCGGAAGATGTTGGTCCCTTTCAGCTTCTGATTGACCAGCAGCGCCACCAATAGCCCCAGTGAAAATTGAATAAAGGTCACCGCGACGCAGAAAATCAGGGTCCTTTTCAACGCGTCCAGATTATCAACCGAGGCGCGGCCCATAAAGAGAAACTCGCGGTAATTATCCAGACCGATCCAGTGGATGGGCGCGCCTTTGATCCCGGTGGCATCTGTAAATGAATAGACAGCCGTGGCCATCGAAGGGCCAAGTGAAATCAGAAAATAAAACAACAACCCGGGCAACAGCAAAAGGTATGGAATCAACTTTGCCTTTCCGCGGCCAAAATGGTAGGACATAACGGCACCTGATCCTTTCATTTACAAAAGTTGGGCTTCCTGCCGAAGCAGGAAGCCCAGGAGAGAAAAGCCTGCTACTTGACAGCGTCTAAGCCTGCCTGCAAATCAGCCTGAACTTTGTCAGCCAGCACCTGCGGATCATCATCCGTTCCAAAGGGCTTGAAATATGAAGCCCAGGGGTTCGCGAACTGTCCAGCGCCTTTCGGGGCGATCCAGTATTGCTCGTAACCAACCCGGAAGTTGCTGAGATAGGGCGCGATTTCAGCGCCAATCTGGGTATTCAGCTTCGCAGTCGGCTGGGTGGGGATAAAACCGACAGCGTCAACAAATTCCTGATAATTGGCAGGATCAGAGAACTCCTTCACATACAGCAGGGCGGCATCTTTGTTGGGCGTGTTGGCGGCAATCGCCCAGCCCTGATCATATTTGCCAAACCAGTACTTGTTGTCTTCGGGATTGTCGGACCCCGGGAAAGGAATATATCCCCAGGCAAAATCCGGTTGAGCAGCTTCAATCGCGGGAGCATACCAGGAGCCGCCAGGGAACATGGCAACCGCACCAGAGGCGAAGCGGCCAGGCGCAGCATCACCGGCGATCCCGCTTGCTCCTTCTTCCATCATGTCGCGGGCATAGACCTGCATTTTCTTCCACATTTCCAGCGATTTTTCATCATTCCACTTGATCTTGCCGGTCCATAATCCTTCAACCAGCGCTGCCTGATCCGGATACATCGCGCCCAGCAGGCCGTACGCGCCAACAAAAATGGGCCAACCGTCTTTACCGCCAGCGGTCATGCACGGGATATTGTTTGCCTTGAAGGTTTCACAGGCCGTTACCAGCTCTGGCCAGGTCGTGGGAACTTTGACGCCGAACTGTTCGAATAGCTTTTTGTTGTAGTAAATCCCGCTGTAGATGACGCGGCCCAGATTGACTGCGTACACTTTCCCGTTGTAAGAACCAGCATCATTGATGGTGTTTTGATCATAGTTAGCCAGGAAATCCTGTCCGGTAAGATCCATCAATAACCCGGCCTCAATCAATTGCTGCCAGTTGGGGGCGTCCACCATCTTCATGTACGGCTGGGCGCCGTTGGCGAAGCCGAAGATATCCAGCACGTCGATGTCATTCGCCGAAAGGCGGGTCTGGGAAACCGTGCTGAGATCATTGGCATTCACCACTGACATATCAACCACAATGTTGGGGTATTTGTCCTGGAATTTTTTATTGAACGCCTCCATGAAAGCCACCATGGGGGGATTCTGGTGCACCAGGACGCGCAGGGTAACCTTTTGAGCCGGCTGACTTCCGCCGGTTTGCGGGGCGGTTTCTCCCGCCGGGGAACCGCATGCAGCCAGTAGGATGGCGAAAACCACCAACAGGCTCAAGAACACAAACAGTTTCTTAGTCATCAGTTATTCTCCTCTTAAGAAATGGGTGAATTGTGCGCTGATGCACGATTGTGCACTTGATTAACAATACATTAATGAGCGCGTCAGTGTCTTGGAGAAAAGCGTGTCCTGGATGGACAAAACATAGAAAATTGTCAGAAGCTCAGGCGTCTGGATCTCGCCTCTGGGAAAATCAGGGAGGATTTTGCGCGAAAAATGTTTACTTCCGGCGAAACGTCTCTGGTGAGAGGCCGGTTTCGCGGTGAAAAACCCGGCTGAAATAACCGCTGTCGCTGAAGCCTACCGCCAGAGCGACTTCGGTGACGCTAAGATTGGTATCGACCAGCAGTTTTTTCGCCTGATGAATCCGGTAGCGCTGCAAATATTTGATCGGGGTGGTACCGAGTTCCTGGCGAAAACAGAAGGTCAAATAGTCTTCGGTAATATTGATCGTACGGGCGATGTCGGTGCGGGTAATGGGCTGGGCATAATTATCATGGATGAACACCATCGCCGAACGCACCAGCCGCTGAGCATCCATACTTAATCGCCGTTTTTTCTCCAACACGGTGCTGATATGGAGAATAGTTTCTTCGGCCGCGAAAATTCCCTTCTGCAGCACAACCGCAACCCCTTCGTTAAGCCGCGCCAGATCGTCCTCGGTCAGATCTTTTCCGGTGATGACGATCACCGGAATATTGCGCGTCCACGAGGCTTCATGCATCGCCTCAAGAACCGCAAAACCGTCCATTTCGGGCATTTGTAAATCCAGCAGAACGAGGTCCACCTTTTCTTTCAACAAGATGTTCAGCGCCTCGCGCCCATTCTGGGCTGCCAGCACGCGGTTTGAGGCTGAATGCAGGCGCAAAATACGGGCGTGCATCTCCAGCGCGTTGACATCGTCATCCACCACAAGGAAAGTGCGCACGGTTTGCGCTTCTGCCTCTGCCAGGGTCAGGTTCTGGTCAAGCGCCCGTAAAAGTGCATCCGGTTCAATCGGCTTGGTCAGGTAATCCAGCTTGAGAATGGATTCGCCTTGATCCGAAGCGCGGTAAAACATAACCGGTATCTCCTGGGCAAACGGCAGACCTTTAATCATTTTCATCGCCCGCCAGGCCTGGTTGGATTCTTCATCCGTCTCCAGGACGATCGCCTGGGGCGGGGAGACGGCTAAAAGCGCCTGCCACTCCTTGGGGCGATCCAGCGGGGCTTCAACCAGCTTTGTGCCTCTTTGACGCAGCCGCTCTTTGAGATACTGGCGGTCGGATGGATATTGAAACAAGAGCAGGATGGTTTTTTCTTCGCTTTGCCCGCTGAAGGGAGATACCTGCTTCTCACGCGCGGTATATTCCGGCAGCGTTGCCCAAAACTCAGCCCCGGTGTCTTCCACCCCGCTTGACTCAACCCCGATCTTTCCCCCGTGCATCTCGATGATGGTCTTGCAAATGGAAAGACCCAGCCCCAGGCCGGGGAATCCGCCCGCAAGGCTGCGCTCTGAACGGTGAAAGGCTTCAAAAATCCGCTCCTGTTCTTCTGCTGGAATCCCCATACCGGTATCCCGAACGGAAATTTTTACCTGACCGTCCGCGTGGGTGAGTTTCAGACAGACTTCGCCGTGGGAGGTAAATTTCACCGCGTTGCTGACCAGATTGAGCGCCACCTGGCGCAAGCGCGTGCGGTCTCCCCAGACCCAAACCGGTTCAGCCGGAAAATCGGTCCGCCAGACCAACCCCTTATCCTGCGCCAGTTGGGCTCCGCTTTCAGCGATGATCCTCAGGGTTTCTCCCAGATCTACCGCTTCCCACTGCAGGCGCAGCTGCCCCGCGCCGCTGGAGGCAAGATCAATGACATCATTGATCAATCCGCCGAGATGCTGAGCGTATGCGTACACCCGCTCAATATCCCGGCGCACGCGCTCTGGTAGGACGAGTGATTCCTGTTCGCTCTCCTCCAAAATAAGGCCGCTTAAACCGACCACTAGATTCAACGGCGCGCGTAATTCATGGCTGATGGTCGAAAGAAAACGGCTTTTGAGGCGGTTGGCTTCTTCAGCCGCCTGACGCGCTTCGTTCGCCTGGCGATACAGCCGGGCAGTATTCAGGGCGCTGCCTAACTGCTGGACGATAGCGCCGAACAAATTGAGCTGGCCGGTGTCAAATACCATATAGCCGATCTGGCCGGTCTGGTCGGTGAGAGGGATCAGGGTGTGTTGATAAGCGCTGTCTTCGGGGAATGTTCCCGTTGGAGGATAATCGCGGCTATGAAACCGCTTCAACGGTTTTTCCGGTTTCAAGGCGTTGCGGAAAACGCTCCAGGCAAAGGGATCATCCCCTTCCGGCTCAAAGGTGATGACATTTGCAAAAGTTATCCCCAGATCTGGCAAATACCGGGCGAGAATATCATAAATCTGTTTTTCTTCCAGCGCGGTCAGCAGGCGGGCAGTCAGCAGGCTTAAGCGGCTTGAACTCCATCTTTCGTTGATCACATGCTGCCGGTACTGCTGCTGCATGCTGGCGCTGATGGCTGCCCTGGCTTCATCCAACATGCGAACCCCAAGGGATCGATCATCCTGGTCTTTTAGCGTCAGGCTCAGCATCGAGATCGCGTCCTGCCAGATATGCGCCCCATCCTGGCTCTTTTGAGTGCGCGATAACACTTCCTGCAATGCTACTCGAAAAGCACCGGGGTCCTCAGAACGGCAGCTGTCCTCAAATGCCGCGGTTAAATTGCGGCATAGATCCAGGGATTCATTTTCGGATAAATCAAACGCTTGTTTGTGGATTTTTTCGGCAATTTGTGTGTATACCGGCTGCTGCCGGTCCATCAGAACTTCGAGGGGCGCTACTGAACGGCAGCCGCAAGACTGGCGAACCACCAGAACCCCGTCCACTTCAATCATCTCAGCCAGCGGTTGATCGTGGGATATGTGCCGGACCATCTGTTCAACGGACTGGTAGCCGATGTTGAAGAGGGGGACATGCACGCTGGTCATTGCGGGTTGCTGAACCGTGCCTTCCAGGCGGTTGTCAAAGCCAATCACCGCCACATCCTCCGGGATGCGCCGGCCAGCCTGTTTCAACGCATCCATCGCTCCAATCGCCGATTCATCATTGCTGGCAATCAGAGCGTCAAACGCTACCCCGCTGGCAATAATCTGCTGGGCGCCGGCGAAACCACCATCGTACACATGGCGGCCGTAGACAATCAGACGTTCATCCTGCGCCAGGCCGAATTCAGCGCTCACCTGCCGAAACGTTTTCAAACGCTGGCCAGAATCGCCGAGCAAATCGTCCGATGAACCGGCCACAAAAGCGATTCGGCGGCGGCCGTGGTCCACCAGGTGATTGACAGCCGCGGTTATTCCGGCCGCGTTATTAGCTTTGATGGTGGGGCCAGGTTCGCCAGAGCCGATAAATAAGACCGGCAGTCCCGCCGCGCGCGCCTGCTGAAGATAATTCGCCCGCGCCGGCGAATGCAAAGGTAATGCCACAATCAAGCCGTCCACATTCCACGGCCCGATCGGCACAAAATCCTGCTCCTCATCCGCCTCTGGCCATGCGGGACGGTAAGGGTCGCCGGGGTTGGCTGAAGGCCCAATCCCGCAGCCAAAGAGCAAATTAACATCGAAAACTTTTCCTGCCCGGCTTATCCCCCGAAAAATCGGCATCAGGTAACTTAAATTCGTGGCTGTTCGATAAAACTGCCAGCCAGCCAGCACACCTATTGTCGGGCGGTGATTCTTTTTTTGAAACATCATGGCGGTTAATGGCCTTATCTCGCGAGGGAACGGCGCCATTCCATAAACACAGATTAGCATAGAAAACCGTTGGGGGCAACCCGGCAAGTGCCCCCATTCAATTCACCCCCGAGGGGTATGCTGGGAAAACGATCGTGCAGGAGGATACCAGGGGATTATTTCATACCAGAGGTAAAACCACCTCGTTAATTTATAAAAGCCGCGCAGATTGTTTATAGGGATGAAGCGGGAGGCGCGATTTACCCAGAGGAGGAAGGCGACTTTCTCACTCAGCTTGCTGGTGATGTACTGGAGGGCGCGAAACTCTCTGACCTACAGACCTTGTTTGCTGATGATCTGCAAGTCAGTCACACTCCGATACCCCTCCGGGGCACTTACCACTGGCCTCCGGGTTATGAGAGATTTTCCTGGTTTCGGAACGATTTCCACTCAGGCTGCGCATTTTAGCCTGGCCTGAGGGACGCTCTTCTGAAGAGGCCGGAGGATCTTTGGTTACGAGTTATTAGTCGTATGATAGCGACTTTTTATGACAGGGTCAAGTAGGACTTTTTTCGCGACCCGGAGGACGATGGTTGAGTTTTGATGAACGAACGTCAAAAATCCACGACCTTTTCGTTCTATCGTTCTTATGTGATTTGTAAAGATTAATCAAGATTTTTGTTGTCACAAAAGGTCAATCGTTGCAAAAAATGGATGTGTGTCAATCATCATTCAATAAACCACTTCCTAAATCGTCAAATTGTGGAAAAATTGACGATTTAGGAATTTAACAATAATCCCAAAAACCAGGTTTGTTTGAACTCGAAAGACAGAAATTGAACCGAACAAGAGTCATCAATTTTCAAGGTTACCCATTTGTACTTGACCTAATGTCATCTAGCCCGACATGTCTCGATGACACCCTTTAATCCTTATTCGCCCGTCGGGAGCGCATACAATTCCCCGGCGGTCATGCCAAAGGTATCGACGAAGTATTGCTCCGCCAGTTCCATGGAATGCTGGTAAACATTTTGGATGGCGGGGTCGTTGAAGGCTTTGATGAAGTAATCTCTCACGGTTAGATCAGGATAGCTGCACCATTCGTCGACGAACTCACCGGTTTCTTCATAATAGACAAAGCTTGCACCACCCTGTGCGTTATCATCCGCACTAAACGAAATCCTTTTTTCTACCAGGTGATAATTGACCACAAGGCGGTATTCATCACTGATCTCGGTGAAAAATTGAACGTCGAAATCTTGCTCTCCCCAATCTGGGCGGTGAACCTGGACATTGACGTCATTTTCACTTCGATATTCGTACCGGTAGACTGCTTCTTCCTGCACCGGGAAAAAGCCCAGGTTCCTGAGAGATGGCGGCTCATAGGGCAGGGCGAAGAGTTTAGCGGGGGGCATGTGGAAGGTGTTCTGAATGGTTTTATTAAAGAAGCGGACAGGCGCATACAATGGATCTTCGCCATTTTCAACTTCCATGGCGGCACGGATCATCTGTTCTGAGTTCGCCCGATCTTGCCCTTCGATGGAATATTCGCCAGTGGCGATGTCGTAGAGGTAGTTCACGGGCGGCTGGCCTTCCTTATCCATTTGGCAGAGGTAGACCTTGTGCATGTCATAATAACCAATGGAGGTTTTGTATTCATCATTCAGGTAGAGGGTCATGCGGATGATATTCTGGTTGTCTTCCCTGGATGGCGGCCCCCACTTGTCATGGGTGACGGTGAATGTGGCTAACTCGCTTTCGAAGTAGGCTTCGTGATTGTTGGGATCCAGGTTGAAGCCCAGGTCAACCAAGGTGGAGGGGATGATGAAATCCTTTTGTTCGAGGTTGGGGTAGATGGTTTCGAGTGGAGAAAGGTCATCCACGGAGGTGTTGGCCAGGGAGAGCTGGCGTAGGATGGTGAGAGCGGCGAGCGGGCTGAGGTCGCGGATGGTGGAATTGTCAAGCAGGAGCACCTGCAGGTTGACCAGGTTGGCGAGGGCGCTGTAATCGTCCGACTGGCAGTTGGAAAGGATCAAGAGCTTAAGGTTGGTTAATTTGGCCAGAGGTGCGACATCCGTGACGGGATTGCCAGCTAGGGATAAGACGGTTAGTTTGGTGAGCCCGGCCAGAGGGGAGATGTCGGACACGGCGTTTTGAGACAAGTCGAGGCTTTCGAGGTTGGTAAAGGCTTCCAGGCCGTTGAGGTTGGTGATTGGGGTGAATTCGGAGAGCTGTCGCTGCAAAGAGTCGGTGAGATCCATGCGGGTGACGCCCTGGGCTTCCGCGAGGGTGATTTCACCTTCAGGTTTGCCCATCGCGCTGCGTATCATTGCTTCTAACACTGGATCAGCAAAGGTTACGATATCGGACATCGATGTCTCAACAAGAGACGAGGTCGTCGTGACCTCCGCAACTGGGTTTGATGGGGTCGTAGTCACTGCGGACGCGCTACAGGCTGTAAGGATTATTGTCATCAAAACGGTTGTCATTATATTATAAGGCTTCATCATTGAAAGTAATCCTTTTTATTACTCCCGCGTGAAAACTATGAAGGCGGGCATCTTTTTTGGTTATTTACATAATGAGAATTTTAGTACCCCTTTGAATTTTACACTAACTGTCTGATCACACGTAATGCTATGCAATTCAAAGGACATCACTTGTTGACGTTTTGGTTTAATAAAAAATGACCCACCTCGGTGCGCATGCAAAGCAGAGGCGTGGTGGGTACTGTTGGATTGATTATAACCAGGTTTACACATAATAAGTCTTACCTGGCACACTTCCAGGCAATCAAAACCCAAATAAGGTCATTTTGTGTCGGGTATTAACTTGAATTCAATCTTTGCGCCTAACGCTTCAGCGATCTTCGCAAGGAAGGATAAACTCGGAGTGCTTGAGCCATTCTCTAATCTAGCGATGGAAGGTTGCCGAGTGCCAACCATCTTAGCAAGTTGAGCCTGAGTTAAACCCCTTAACATGCGGAGCCGGGCAACCTGGTAGCCGGGTTCCAATTCCTCGGCAGCAGCCAGGAAATCCGGGGCTTTAATCTTTTCAGCTTCCCAATCTTCAAATTTTGGCAATTTACTTCCTTCAATGCCAAATCCATTGAATCTTTCAGGTCTAGATGATCAATGCCCGCAAGAACTATTCCACCTGCACTAATCAGATCTATCGCTAAAGAAACCTAAATTATCATAATCCAGATTTCTTTATTTCTTGCGTCAGTTCCAATCAAAGTAAGCACTTGTTATTATCAATTTCAGACTGAAATGATAATAACATTGGATGTGCTCTCATTTATGATAATAGCCACTACCTGAAGACAACATCAAAGGTATTCATCCGAAATATTTCCGGACTAGTGTTTTATCCTTGGCTAAATCATTTATCATCTTTGTGTTTGGTCTTGTCCACCAGGATAAATCCCTGGCCTGGTTTTGGCGTTGGCGGCAAGGTTTCGCCTTTGGTAACGGTGACTTCAGTCCCGGTTTTTCTGCCTTTTGGACCAACTACGCCATATTGTCCAGATTCCGGGGCCTTCTGACCCGGCTTGTGCATTGTACCTTTGGGTTTACTCATTCGAATATCTTTTCTGGTCAAGATGACCAACAATCAAAACGCTTTTGACATTCACAATCTGGCAGCCTTGCCCCTTGATCGAGCATTTCACGGAGGGCAATAGCTGCTTGGTTTTCTGTAAGAACCCAGTGTAATACCATTTCATCCAATATCCATAACACCCCGTGAACCGGTACCCCCTGCGCTTTGGCAAGTTCATTAAGTCTTCGGTCGCCGGTCACCAAACTTGCATCCAATACCCTGGCAAGCAATAATGCAGCCAGGTCGATGGCTGATAATTGACGATGGATTTGCCTTAACCGGACTAATTCGAGCACATATTCAGGTTCAAGACCATGTGTTTGCAATCCCAGATCTTGCAGCGTTGCCCACCTGGGATGAATAAACTCTTCTACCGCAAAATCAGTGGTGAAAAATTGATATGGAAGATGGAAAACAGCGGCTAATATCTTGCCGTTCTCGAGGTCGATCCAAATATTCGTATCAGTTACCAGAACGGATGGCAAGGTCATTTAGCTGCAGTGCCTCCATCTCCCACCCTAGTTGTAATGGCTTGCCATACAATTCCTGCGCCCTGGAACGCGAGATCAAATCCTCAGCCAAAGCGCGATAAATTAACCGTTCCATCCGCATGGGCGTTTCAGATGGATAAGGTTTTCCTGGTTCCTGGCGATGCCAATCATTGACACGGAACTGCTGGAATAAACGCGCCGCAGTGTTTTCAGAAATAATGGAAAGATCCTTTGCACGGTAAATCCAGGCCTGCATACTTAAACCATATTTATGCTTAAGCATGTGTAGCTCGTTGATGTTCAGATCTGTTCGGTTGGTGCCAAGTTCAAAGCGAGCCGTTGCCGCCGGGACGAGGAAAGCCCCGACAAACCGATTGGCTGCCTGTTCTGGTTTGAGGTCGCCCTGAATATCCAGGATCAGGTGTCCCAGTTCATGCCCTAAATTGAATCGCTGCCGGTCGCCTGATAACTCGCCTTTGGTTACGATTACCGGATCGCCATCTGCTTTGAAAGTGCAGGCGTCAAAATGCTCGAAACCGGAGATGATCCCCACTTTGATTCCCCGGTCCTCCAGCAACTGGACCAGATTTTCGATTGCATCATAGCCCAAGCTCCAGTGGTCACGTAATTCGAGAGCTGCGGTTTCAATTTCATCCAGTGAGGTCACTTTGCGCAGGGGGAGGTTAGCCGTGTGTTGTTCTTCAGGGAAAAGGCTTTCAACCTCGAGATAACGCTCCACCCAGTCCTGGATACGCATTTGGATGGCTTCCTGTTCTTTGGCACCCAGTACAGCATGTTTTCGATAGGCCTGAAGTTGAACGGAGACCGTGCTCGGGCGAAAGAAGAAGTCCACCTTGACCTTTAAAGCCTGGGATAAACGCAGCAGAACGCCTGAACTGGGCACATCCTGGTCGCGTTCATATTTTGAGATCGCCATGGCGCTGACCCCAATTTCATCCGCCAGTTTTCGCAAAGAAAAATTGCCCGCTTTCCGAGCCTGTTTGATACGCCCTCCGATGGTCATGGTCATCTCCTTTTCTCTTTCAGTTTACATAATAGCATTAATAACTAATTTTGTAAACCGGCAATTTTACTTAAAAGAGATCGTCTTTGGAGGTTAAAAGAAGCCACCCTCTTTATGCAAAAATCATTTTACTCTTATCCAGAAAAACCCTACTAATGTTAATCAGAAAATAACATCGTCTGCGTCCTTGCTGACGTGCCGCAGACGTGATGTTGACACGCCGCAGACGTTGACGCAGACACTGCCGCTGACGTTGATCGACCAGGACACTTTTTGCAGCATTCTTTTTGATAGGGAGGTACAAAATATACCGTAGAGTTAAAAGTCCGGCCAATAGCCTTGGAAGTGGTTTTATTAATTGGATTCCAGTGCTGGTTTGAGATCAAAATTACCATTCAACAAGTGCTGATTAGCTTCTATTTTTGGTACAAACAAATCGCCCGCTTTTTTTGTGCAGGAAAAATTATCCTAGCTAGGGAGAAAGGTGCGGTACATCGTTCTTCCCACTTCGATCCCCTAGAGTCATAAGGGGGAACGGGTCAACGGAGTGACACATCGTTCTCTGTTGGATGGTCTTTGCTGGTTTTGAGAATATCACCCAACCGCCAGGGCCGATAATCTCTGACCTCAACGCTCATATTGATATGGTCGGGTCCCAAATTAGAACCCTCAGGAGGCGGTGGAACGTTATGAATATGACCATGAAAATTGATCCATCCATCTTCCAAAGGAACAATCGGACGGTGTGAAAAGATCAGCTTCATTTGATTTTCTAATTCAACCAGTAATGAATTTTTAATCAGGGTCACGCCATGGGCTTCACAAAAAGACTGGCTCAACCGGTCATGGTTTCCCTGGATTAAAAATAATCTGCCATTCAAACTGCCGATCAGCAGCTCAAAATTGCTTTTCTTTCCCAATGCAAAATCGCCCAGGTGCAGGACATTTTCATCGGGGGAAATCAGGTCGTTCCAGTTTTTGATGATCAGCTCCTGCCAATTTTCGGGGCGATTGCAGTATCTTCCAATGTTCTCGCACCAAGGGCGCACATTCGTGTGGAAGAAATGCGTATCGGAAATGATCCAGGTATTTTGGGTGATGGTGAGTGAGTTGTCGGGAGTCATCCTTTAATAATCTTGCCTAATTTTGATTTTATCTTGACCCGGGAATTAAGGAGAACGACTCGGCTGGTCGTTATTTTTGGTCGTTCCCGAAAACTCATAGGGGGGAACAAAGTGAACTAATTGTTAAATTCACACCCTGAAGAAGAAGGTTTTTTTTAGAATCTACCATCTCCATTTGAGTAAGTAAGCGCCATACACATTTTAATAATGTAATTTTAAGTATTTATTTAATCTTGTATTTATTTAACGTATCATCCCCATCGAACAATCTTCTTGAAAAAAAGCTGGTCTCTGTTAATGAAAAGTCTGCTTGTGGATTTTCTAATAAATCAATAATCTTCGATGCGTCTTTTACGGACGGATTTTCAAGAAAACGCAATATTGAAGTTTTAAGATATTCTTGTGAGGTATCAAATGCTATCCATTTACGACCAAGTTTTTCGGCAACTGAACCTGTTGTATTAGAACCAGCAAAAATATCAATAACTGTATCACCTGCATCAGTAAGCATCTTGATAAAAAACATTGGCAAATCTTCAGGGAATCGAGCTGGATGTCTCTCCAGACCTAGTTCTTTACAAAGCCTCAAATAACTGGAATTACTATCAGTATTTGGTATCGATAATAGGTTTGATGGAATCGCGCCACCATTGTCCTTTCCAAAATTCGCACCAATATCATGACCCGAAGGTCTTTTTTGGGGCGAATAGAAATTTTCCGGATCTGAAATTAATTTCTTCATTCGATCAGAATACGGCACTAAAACATTACGCACATCAGCTTTAGGCCACTCTGTTTTACTGAACCACCAAACCGTGTTTACTGCGTCTTTTGCACGAATTTTTCGTTTATTAACCCATTCGATTGGAGAAGGCAGCTTTGCTGGATTGAACCAATAAAAATCTTCAGCAAGCTGAAAACCAACATCATCACATAAACACATTAATACTCGAAAATTATATAAAGACCGTGAGGGTTTCCCTGACTTATATGCCCCTCCTAAATCTAAAACGAAACTTCCGCTATCTTTTAAAACCCGGAACACCTCTTTCCCAAAAGGTTTTATCCAATTAAGGTATTTACTTTCCTCCACGTTACCATATGCTTTTTGCCTTCGTAACGCAAATGGAGGAGAAGTCATTACTAAATCTATAGTTGAATCCTCAATTTCTGCAAGATAATTCAATGCATCACCAACATATGCATGACCCAGGTCTGTTTTATATAATGGTAAATCTTTAATACTCATTAATATTCACCTAATTCATAAATCCAACTTGATAGAACTTGCCATAATACACTAGCAGCAAAATAGACCTCAGGATCATTTTCACATAATTTTGATATTTGTTCTTCAGTAAAATGGTCTTTCCCATAACCAGCAATATAACTGGTCCAAATGCGTAAATTATGATCTGGGTTACCCTCTAACAATTTCAGTAAATCAAGACCTTCTAAACGAGCTAAAGTCCATGCAATCCCATCTCTATTTTCTACATTAGTTTTCTTGAGCGAATCTTCTAAGAAATGAACAAGGGGGGGAGCGATTTTCAAAAGCGCTCTTGCAGCTTCGATCTTGATTTCATTGTTAGCCAGGTTGAATGTGTTTATTAGAGATTTCGCTGCTTCTTGTGACTTAAAATTGCCCAAACCCCAGGCTGCACCAGCCCTAATTTCACTTTCACGATTTGAATCGGTTAACACTTGTATGAGCAAGCTTTCACTCTTAACGTCTGAAATTTCGGAAAGTACAATTACAGTTTCAAGTTGAACAGTAAGATAAGGGCTGTTTAGGGAATTGGTTAAAAAATCCCAACCAGTCTTATCATTTTGAGCAGCTAACGCAGCGGCTGCTTCTAATTGAACATAGATATCCTCTTCTGGATCTACCATTCTGTCATACAAAGTATTGAAGGAATCTTTGTATCCTCTAAATCTTAATGCTTTTGCTGATGCGTATCTTTCACTTAAAGACACGCTTGTTAACCGTTCTCTGAAAAAATCTTCTTTTACTTCTTTTTTACATATTGGTTCAAATAGGACAGGTACTGTTGATGCGATAATTTGATTTTTCTTTATATGTTGCCCAGTTTTACATTGGGGAACCAGAGAAAATTTCTTTCTTGTCAAAATACATCTTTGATGGCCTGGTTTATTCGCGTAGGTAAGTTTGATATTTTTTTCGTTAATCTCGGTCACTATTGAATCCTCGTTAGCGACTGTACAAGGCCAGATAACGCGAATTTCTGATCCTTCTTCAACACCTTTAGGTTTTGAAATCTGGATTAACTCTTTTGAAAATGCTTCACGCATATCTTCAACACGAATAAAATGTACAGGAGATGCCACAACCCAATTTACTGGTGTATTATCTGCTTTTTCAAATAGCACAAAGGATACAAGGTCATCGGAGCGTAATCCTGCATCCCAAGCTCTGTTAGGATCTTTTAATGAATGGGACATAGAAATTTCAAGCTTTGTTTTACCCCTAGATTCAAATCTTACGCCACTTCGCAAACATAAAATGTCTGGAACCCTTACCCTTTTTATTTTTATTCTTTTCCAAATTTTGTACCCAGATGAGCCGCGTTCAAGTTCTATGGGCAGGTAACCAAGTTTCACAAGTGAATCCATGGTTGCATTAACACCCGCAGCACCTACAGCGAGTTTTTCTAAGAAACTTTCATCACTTTTGAAGTTATTGTTTGGCAATATCGTCTCCTGGCTGAAGCTTCAAACCGATTATAGCATTAGTAAAAACATGAATGCATTCAATGACTGATAATGAGTAAAAAGTAATCGCAACATATTGGTCAATAATCGAAAGAAATTGATTGAACATCATTGCCCTAGTAACTCTCTCTACTTTCTAACAAGTTAATAATATTGGATGCCTTAAAGATACGATTACGCGCCTTGCCAGTGCCCTCTAGAATCCCCTGCTTTACCAATTCATCAATATAACGTTCAGCAGTTGGATAAGGCAGAGCAAGTTCCTCTTCAACCGTGCGTACAGAAATAAGTGGCCGGGCAAAAAGAAGATCCACAACCTGGAGTAAACGAGCTGCAGAGCGCCTTTGCTGGAAACGCTGGCGATAATTCTCTCTCAGATCGTTGATGCGTTTTACCCGCGCTGCTGCATCGAGGGATTGAGAGGAAACACCAGATAAGAAAAAGGTCAACCAAGAATTCCAATTCCCTTTTTCAGAAACGCCACGCAGATTGGCATAATAATCAGGCCGGTTGGTTTCAAAAAAGGCGCTCAAATATAATAAAGGCTGAGGCAGCAAATTCCAGGCGCACAACAGTATAGAAACCAACAGCCGGCCTAATCGTCCATTACCATCCGGAAAAGGGTGGATGGCTTCAAATTGGTAGTGGATTAAGCCCAAACGGATCAGTGGAGGAAGATTGGATGACTCATTGATGTGCAACTCCAATTGCTGCAATGCCTTCAGCATCTCTTTGGGTGGGGGTGGAACATAGGTGGCAGTGGCAAGGCTGCTCCCCGGAGGACCAATAAAATTCTGGCCTTGTCTGAATTCACCCGCTCGGAACTGTTCTCCACGTACCCCATCCAGTAAAATGCCGTGTAATTCGCGGATCAAACGTAAACTGACAGGTAAACTGCTCATCCGCTCGAGGCCATATTCCAAAGCGCGAACATAATTATGTACTTCTCTCACATCATCCGAGGCGTCAAAAAGCGGCAATTGGATTGCTTCAAAGGCTAACACATCCGCAAGCGATGCCTGCGTTCCTTCAATCCGGGAAGAAAGGACGGCCTCACGCCTGAGGAAAGGGCGCACCAACAAATGTGGATTGGGCAATGATCTACCTATACCAGCCAATTCCCCTAACGCGCGGTCAGCAAGCGAGAGCATTTCGACCAATCTGGAATCCCAAGTAAAGTTGGTTGGCGGAAGGGGATTCGGCACATAGGCAAATCCCCCCTCGGGAATAGAGATTAATTGTCCACTTATACTTTCCCGGAAATCTTCAGGGTTCATGCTATCTTCTCACAAGTGATAATAAGGAAATTATTGTTATCATTATACGCTTATTTTGATAACAAGTAAAGAAAATTGGGATCACTTTCAGTGCTGGACGATCCTTCACTTTCACTGTATGATTAACTTGTAGTAAATTGCATTCTGTGAGCAGTCCGTGAAACTCGATCAATCCCGTTTGGAATATTACATCACTCCCGAACAGGCCGCCAAACAGCTTGGGTTGGATTTAGATTCCATTTATCAGTTGGCAGATGAGGGAAAACTTCAGGCAGCCGTGATGACCGATGGAAGTATCGGCATCAGTCAAATCAGCGTGAATCATCTGCTGCCCAAGGAAGCCTTACCTGAATATCAGCTCAATGCCGGCTTGAAAGGCGTTCCGATTAGCATCAATGAAGCCGGCCGGAAATACAAGCTCAACACCTCCACGCTCACGCGCTGGATGCAGCGAGGGCTGATCCACCAATTGGGCAAAGAGGGTCGAAAGACACTGCTGGATGAGACTGAAGTAGCAAAATGTGTTCGGAAAAACCGAGACATTGGCGGCTGGTTGAAAGACTGGCTGGCAGAAATTAATCGAGCAATAGCAGAATAGTCAAATAACATTGAGGCAAATCTCTATGAATACAATTTATTTACCCAACGGCATATGGCAATATGATTCAAACACAAAGCTTGGACCGCGAGGAGGCTTTGGGGTTGTTTTCGCTGGTTACTCAGAAAAACTAGGTGAGGTAGCTGTCAAAGAAATCACTCAGGAAGCACAGCGTGAGATCCGCATAGCCGACGAACTATTAAATAGGGAATATCAATATGTAATTCCGATATATGATGCTGGCCAGGATACAGAATCTGGAAAGAATTATCTTGTGATGGCAAAGGCACAAAAAAGTCTTCAAGATGAAATCAAGGTAAAGCCAAAATTCGAAGATCATGAAGCGGTTTCTATTTTGTTGCAAATTGTCAATGGGCTGTTGGAAGTCCCAAGTCTTGTTCATCGCGATTTAAAACCAGGGAATGTTCTTTTCCATTCTGGTGTTTGGAAAATTGCAGATTTCGGTATCGCAAAGTTTATCGAAGAATCTACCTCTCTTCAGACGTTACGTGAATGCCTTACACCTTCTTATGCTGCGCCCGAACAGTGGAATTTAGAGCATCCAACCAACGCCGTCGATATTTATGCCTTGGGATGTATTGCATTTACTCTCCTGATTGGAACACCACCGTTCTTAGGAACACCAGAGGAATTGAAAGAGCAACATCTTTATCAACAGCCACCTATTTCCAAAATAACCAATTCTCGCCTTCAAACACTGGTGGGAATGATGTTACGAAAAAATCCAATAACTAGGCCTTCTTTGGGAAGGGTTAAAAATCAATTAGAGCAGATAATTGTTTCGGGAGATCACAACCCATCAGGTGGTTTGCAGGCTCTATCTTTAGCCGCCGCAAAAATCGCTGAGAATTCGAGTAAGGAAGAAGCACGCGAACTCTCGGCGAAAAGTGTAGAAGAGCGGAGAAAAACGATCGCACGTGAAGCGCAAGAAATATTATTGCAGATCGTGGATACCCTCTTTCAACGTATTCAAGATCACGCACCTAACGCAATTGTTTCAACATCTGCCAAAACCTTTAGCAGTTATGCTCCTTTCCCTAATCGCTCAATTGTTTTGGGTGATGCAGAACTATCTTTCGATTTTGTTCGATTTTCCACCATCCCTACAGATGGATTTCAGAGGAGTGGATGGGATGTACTAACGGGTGTCATTGCCAGGGTATCGCAAAAAACGAGAGAACCCTATATTTGGAGCGCCAATTTATGGTATACGAACCTTGGAAAGGGACAAGAATACCGCTGGTGGGAAGTCAGCTATATGACCAGTCCGCTCATGCGTTCGCATCCGGGGTATGAACCGTACGCTGAAGAGAATATTTCTAATGCTGACCTTGCAGCATCTCCTGGCATGGCTCATGTTCAGTTTGGATCGAAACCTAAGCTGATTGACGATGAATATACTGAGGTTTTTTGTGACCGCTGGGCTGAATTATTGGCCAAAGCGGTAAATGGTCAACTAAGATTCCCTTCTCACCTGCCAATAGATTAGGAATAATTCATGGACGTCGTACAAAAAATCTGGGGCTTTTGCAACATACTCCTCAAACACGATAGCATCAATTACGGTGGTTACATTGAGTAGATCACTTACTTATAGTTCTTCAAACTGGCCGAAGAGAAGAGGTTGAGGCAACCCGATCATTTCTCACCTCTTTACGCGAAATAGTAAACAACCAGGTTTGCTGGGTGAAATCTTTGCAGGTCCGCTTTCGCATCTTCGCGAGCCGGTGAACCTTACGTCCTTCAAGCGCAGCCTGGTATAAAATCCCGGATATCTGGTGGAAAACGGTTGAGCGATTGTCCTGGACGATGCTGGGTAAACCTGCCGCATATGGTTGTCAGTTCCGGCCTGTCCAAATCGCTGAACACAAAAATTGACCTGACCACCTTGGATCATGCCTGATTTATTTGTAGAATAAAAATGGTATCGTTTCGGGTCGCTGATCTCCTTGGACATCAATCAAATCGTAGGAGCGGCCGCATAACAAAGCCATTTGTTATGCCGGTCGCTTTTCGTTTTCTCAGATGACCTTTGTGTTGTTGTTAGGAGTAAATATCAAACCATTTGGAGCCTTTGATGTCCGATCCCATTCCGCCCAGAGATATTGATGCCGAACAAGCCTTACTCGGTTCGATCATGATTGCACCTTATCTATTTGTAGATTTGGTCACCATCGTCAAAGCGGAATATTTTTACCGCATCTCACACCGCTGGATTTGGGAAGCAATGTGTCATCTGACGGAATCTGGGTTACAGATTGATTTTGTCACCCTGTGTGATGCTTTGAAATCCAGTGGGCGTCTCAAGGAATTTGGTGGGCCAGCATATATCATGGGCTTACTCAATGTGACTCCAACGTCAATGCATGCCGAGTCTTACGCGAAGATCGTGCGTGAAAAAGCATTTAAGCGAAAAGCATTGGAGGTCGCTACAAACCTTGCGCAAAATGCTATTCAAGATAAACCGCTTTCTGAAGCTCTGCAGCAAATGGAAGAATTCTTTGTCAGATCATCCGACTTGTCGGGAGTCACGGAGCGAATGGTTATGACCGCAGACAAATTGTGTTTGTCGGAGATGGGCGAATTGACCTGGATTCTCAAAGATTGGATTATGGCCGGTGGAATCAACTTGATTGCCGGAATGCCGGCAGCCGGAAAGAGTTTTCTCGCTCTGGACCTGGCGATTGGTATGGCTTCTTCGGGTCTGGCATGGGATAACCGGCCGGTAACCCAGGGCAAAGTGCTGTATCACTTCCTGGATGGCAGCTATCGGGGTATGCGCTCACGCGTTCTCAAACTGTGCCATGCGCGGGGAATTCAACCGCCAGCGAACTTAATTTTCGACTTTTCTCCGCTTAACCTGAAAGTTACTTCCGAGGTGCTGGCATTGCGTCAACGCATTCACCGGTTGGATGCCTCTGTCGTCATTTTTGATGTCATGGCCAAGTTTATGCCTGGCGCAGATGAAAATTCGGTCGCAGAAATTTCACCGATGATGAACACCCTGCGAGAAATAGCCAACCAGTCCGGAACGACCTTTATTCTGATTCATCACCTCAATAAGGGTGGGAACACCGATCTTTCCTATCGTGTCCGGGGCTCCTCCGATATTTTAGGATCTGTCGATACCGCCATCGTGGTTGCGCACGAAAACCAACATTCAACCCACTCGACGCGAACGATCATTCCACAAAAGGTGCGTGAATCCCTGCCACCCGCACAGTTGCAGTTTCAAATTGAATCGACCGAAGAGAGCATCGCACTTCGATTTTCTGAAACAAATGCTTCTGAACAGGTACGCGTTCCTGGTCAGGCGGAACTGATCTTTGCGGATATTCTGGAATATCTGCAAAGCGTACCGGCGCAGGAATTCAAGAAGAACGAGCTCATCTCGGCGCTTCAAATCAACAGCAGTGCCAGGACGATCGACCGGGTATTTTCAAAACTCAATAATGATCCGCGAATCAGAGTTACAAAACGAGGATCTTTCAACACCTCTCAATGGGAAGAGGATACGCCAGCCTTGCCATTCCCTTAAGAGGTTGGCTTGGCTGGCGTATGTTCGTTCGTTGCAAAGTTCACAAATAACAAAGGAGAAGAATGTCAGAAAACCAAAATACTTCAAACTGCCGGATTTCCAGAAATGTTTTGATCAAAGCGCCCGGTTTGCTGCCCATGCTTTACACGCCGCGGGAAATCGCTGAAGACCTGGACATTCCTGAAACCACCTTGCGGGATTGGCTCAATCATGGCGCGCCACACAATCGGGATGAATCCAATCACATCTGGATCGACGGCAAGGAATTTGCCGCCTGGGTTGACAGTCAACGGAACGCCAGAAAGAAACCAACCCATCCGCTTCAAGCAGGGGAAGGTTTTTGCATGCGCTGCAATACCATCGTCAAAATCCAAAATGGGGAAATTCACCCTGTCAAAGGCCACCTGAGCCATCTGAAAGGCATATGTCCCATCTGCGGCGGGATTGTTAATCGCGGGATTTGGAATGCTGGATCGGCAGAACTATCTCAAGGTTAAGTTGTTCCTGAAATTTTCACGAGATGTTCATGGGCGTTCATCGCTTCAGATTTCTACTGATTTCGAGCATCTTAAAGAGCTGCTTCTCTGGGCTGGCTCACAACCATTTGGATCAGTGCCGACTATCAACACCAGTCTCCCTGATTTCCTTTTTCAGAAAGTCGAGAAAGGATTGGATCAAGCAGAATTACAGGAAATCTTGAATACCAACCAGCGTTTCCTCTTGTGGGTGAAAGCCATGTTCCCGGTTGAGTTTCAGAATATCCGGCTGATTTGGATTATGAAAATTTCAGCAATCTCGGAAGGAAAGGAGGTGATTATTTGAAAAAACGACCGATTATCATTACCGCGACCAACGCCATCACAATCCCCAAAAAGGTTCGTAACCTGTTGGATTTACAACCTGGTGACTGCCTGGATTATGAAATCATGGCAAATGGTTCAATCATTCTGGTGCGCAAGCAATGCTGCGATTCGCCGTCGCTCCGCCCAACATGCAAGCTTCCCTGCCAGGCCCAAAAACGTAAATAGCCTGAATGGCTGGAGGAAGGTTTTATTGAATCCCTTCCTCCAGCTCTGGCGTAAAGAGAAAATGATCGTTTTTAGAACCTCAAGTTATCTACTGGGCTGGCTTTTCGGTGAACGCGCTCGATATCCATCTCAGCGATCTGAGCATAATGTCGTACCATGTCCAGCGAGCTATGGCCTAACAGGGCTTGCAGGGTAAAGACGTCCCCACCTGAACGGAGGTAAGTGATTGCAAAAGTATGCCGGAATTTATGTGGATGAGCCCCTTTGACACCCGCTTTATCAGCCAGGCGCACGATCAGATGACGCAGGCTATTGGAGTTAAACGGATGATTGCCACGGTTGACAAATACTGGCGATTCTGGGTCATCGCGATCTTCGCGGTCAGCCAGATAGCGCCATACAGCCCGGCGGGTGCTCTTTCCAATGAACACCGTGCGCCCTTTGCCGCCTTTTGCCCCACCTTCGTCCCCATGCTTGATAACAACTTTACCGGTTCGCAAATCCAGTTCGCCGATTTTCAAACTGCAAAGTTCGGAAGCGCGCAAACCAGTATCCAACATGAACAGGATCATGGCTTCATCTCGTTTAGCGGATGGTCGCCGGGTAACAAAATTATGGCGATTGATTGGATTGTACTCACGGGAGTAGGTACAGGCTTTGAGCAGTGCAGCAAGATCTTCCTGAGTAAATGCGGCTACCGGTGCTTCTTTATAACGTGGTCCCGGGATGCCTTCCATGGGGTTCTTGATTTTGAACTCTGCAACCGCCCAACCGAAGAAAGCTTTGAAAGTGATCCAGTGGTTTCGCAGTGTCTTGGGGGAGAGTTTGCGTGTTGGCGCATCATGCGCAGGATTCGGTTTGGCGAAGGTGTGGGGAACATACTCGGTACGCAGATAGGTCATGTAATCGAGCACGTCGGCAGAAGTGATCTTACCGACCGGCTGGTCGCCTATCTTGTCCATCCACTTACGCAGCACCCACTCATACGAATCGACCGTCCGTTGGCTTAAGCCTTCGGCGGTTTTGTATTTGACGAAGCCGTCAATACAAAGAGACAATCACAGGCCAGAGGGATTCAGGTTCATCGAAAAATCCTCCTCGCGAAGCAGGCCTACGGCAAAAGTGATTTTTCGTAACCATCGACCCTCAGGCTCTCGCTCTGCGCCCCTTTGGGGATCAAAAAACCGTAGCCCCAGGGACTACGGTTCTCGT
>JARKPB010000009.1 GCA_029975475.1 Anaerolineaceae bacterium | reverse complement strand
AATCCAGGCATCACCATACCTGCCGGCGACTTCGGTTATGTAAATTGCGGTTTCGAGTGCTTCGATCTGACAAAAGAACAGGCGGTGTTCGCGCTGAGGGTTGGTCCAATACTCCAGCAGACGGCGCGTAACGTTGGTCACCCCCTGATAATTCCCCTGACGCCAGATGGATACCCGTTCACGGACGCGATTGATGAATTTATTCTCCTCAAGCCGGTCTGCAGTCCATTCTGTATCAAAAGAGAGTTGTTTGGGATTCTTCTTGCGCGGTTGAGGAATGGGAACGAAATAAGAACTGACCCGGCGAGATTCGATGATCTCATCGGTGATGCCGTCTTCTGAAAATTTAAAATGTCGCTGGGGTTCCTGAAATGGCGAATTAATGACCGGATTTTCGATGACGACCTGTTTCATGTTTTGTCTTCCTCGCGCGTAAGAATCCCCCATTTGTAGAAATTATTATATCAAATAGAAAAATTAATGTGAGATACCTGAATTGTTTTTCTGTTATCATCAACGAAGGAGGACCTGTTCCGTGAAAACCTTCCTCTCCCTGCTTCTCGCCCTCTGCCTGCTGGCGGCTTGCAGTCCGCCCGCGGCGCCTACCCCACCTCCAACCGAACCCCCACCCAGCCCGCAGGCGCTCCTGCTGCAGCGCGCCGTGCAGACACTCGCCGCGCTCAAAGCAGGCGATATGAACGCCCTGGCCGCGCTCACCCACCCGACCCGCGGGGTGCGCTTTTCGCCCTACCCCTATGTGCAGGACAGCCAGCGGGTCTACCTGCCCGCCGAACTGCCGGCCGCCGCGGCTGATCCCGCGCTTTACCTGTGGGGTAATTACGACGGAACCGGCGATCCGATCAACCTGAGCTTTCGCCAGTATTTTGACCGATTTGTCTGGGATCAGGACTACCTGAGCGCTCCGCAAATCGGGGTCAACGTCGAGATCGGCAAGGGCAACAGCATCAATAACATCCCGGACTATTATCCCGGCGCCAGCTATGTTGAGTTTCACTTCCCGGGATTTAATCCCGAGTACAACGGGATGGACTGGGTCAGCCTGCGCCTGGTTTTCGTATATGAAGGCGGGGACTGGCTGCTGGTGGGAATCGTCCACGGCGCGTGGACGATCTGAAAAAGACTGACTGACTGGCCAGGTTGACAGCCCCGCGCGGGCGTGCTACACTCTGCGGAGTTGAAAGCTAATTTTTGAAAGGAGGCGTGCATGCGAAAACATGGTGTTCTCACAACGGCCCTTGTGGCCAGTGTTCTGTTTTGCCTGCGCGCGTCCGGGATATAACCCCCTGCTGGTATTTTAACCAACCTGCCGCGGGCGCATCACAGGCCCGCGGTTTTCTTTTAACTGTGGGGGACCAAGCCCCCGCTGCCAGATCCTCAATACCGAACTGGATGACAAAACTTGTCTCGTAAACCTCAGAACTCACCCATCTGCGCCGCCCCCGCGCGGCTGTCTCTCCGTTTGGTTGTTTCATTTATAAAGAGAATATCATGCCAAAGATCGCATTAAATCAAATTTTCGATGAAGAAGACATCCTGCCTGAGCGCCTGCCGGAGCGCATCCAGCGCCCGGTGCGCATCAAGCGCAGCCACTCCGCCTTCGTGGATACATTCCTTCAACACAACTCGCACGAAACCCTGGGAAGCGAAGAGGAGTTCACCCCCACCTACACCGGTTCGCGCCACGAACGCAAATGGATTATGGGCTACCTGACCCCCTTTTATGAAAGCGGTTATATTTCCGACGTGCTGTTTCGGGTAAAGGGCGGCAAGGAAGCCAACGTTTACTGCTGTAAAGCCCACCCCAGCACCGGTCTCGAGCGGATCGCCGCGAAGATCTACCGCCCGCGCATGTTCCGCAACCTGCGCAACGACGCCCGCTACCGCCAGGGGCGCACGTATCTGGACGCCTACGGGAAAGAGGTGCGCGATTCTGGCGCGATGCACGCCATCGCGAAAGGCACCCGCATCGGTAAGGAAATGCAGCACGCCTCCTGGCTGCAGCATGAGGTTCAAACGCTCGAATTACTCTCCGGCTTAGGCGCGGATGTGCCCCGCCCCCTCGCCTGCGGCGAGAACACAATTTTGATGGAATATCTCGGCGATGAACAAACCGCGGCACCCAGCCTTCAGGAGGTTCGTCTGCCGCAAAAGGAAGCGCGCGGACTATTCGAGCGCGTGATGGAGAATATCCGCATCATGCTCCATGCGCACCGCGTCCACGGCGACCTGTCCGCCTATAACGTGCTTTACTGGGAAGGCCAGATCGCGATCATCGACTTTCCCCAGGCAGTGGACCCGCGCGGAAACCGCGAGGCCTATCCCATCTTTGAGCGCGATGTGGAGCGGATATGTCAGTACTTTGAAAGTTACGGCCTGCGCGTCAACCCGACTGCCCAGGCCCGCCGCCTGTGGGACGCGTACCGCGGCGCGGTGGAACTTCCACACGAGCGCGAGGCTGAGGATATTCTCATGCGCCGCCAGCCAGAGGATTAATTCCACCCTTGCCCTGCGCGCGGCTTTCCGCTACCATTGAAGCAAGGAGCAAACCCCGACCATGAAACGGATTGTCATCGCCTCAAATAACCCGGTAAAACAGCGCGCGGCAGTGGGCGCTTTTGAAAAACTGTTCCCGCACGAGCAGTTCGAAGTAATCCGTGTGGAAGTGCCTTCCGAGGTCAACCCACAGCCGATGGGCGACGAAGAAACCCTGCTGGGGGCGCTCAACCGCGCCTGGAACGCCGTCCACGCTCACGAGCAGGCTGACTACTGGGTTGGGATTGAAGGCGGTGTCAGCGAGCACGACTGTCAGCTGATGGCTTTCGCCTGGGTGGTGGTTTGCGACCGTCAGGCGGTGGGGAAAGCGCGCTCCGCGGCTTTTCTGCTGCCCGAACCGGTGGCAGAACTCATCCGCGCGGGGAAAGAACTGGGCGAAGCGGACGACCTTGTCTTTGGGCGCAGCAATTCCAAACAGGAGGACGGCGCAATCGGTCTGCTGACCGACGGCGTGATCGACCGGGCCGCGCTTTATGAGCCCGCGGTGATCATGGCTTTGCTGCCCTTCCGCCACCCGGATCTGTACCTGAAAGGTTGTTAAACCCAAACCAGGGCCGTAACCGGCCCTGGTCTTTTTCAAGCAGCGGTGTCATGGCGTGAACGCTGCGAATGAAACAAGCGTTATTTACCGGCTGCGTAGAACTTCTCCACCACGTCCCAGTTGACCACGCTCCAGAATGCCTTGACGTAATCCGGGCGGCGGTTCTGGTAATTGAGGTAGTAAGCGTGCTCCCAGACATCCAGACCGAGCAGCGGCAGATGGCCGTCCATCAGCGGGCTGTCCTGATTGGCAGTCGAATACACCTGCAGCTTTTTGCTGCCGTCCAGCACCAGCCAGGCCCAGCCGGAACCGAAGCGGGTTGTGGCGGCCATGCTAAACTTTTCCACAAAGGCGTCAAAAGACCCAAAGGAGGCTTCCAGGTCTTTTGCCAGCGCGCCGGTGGGGGCTTTCTTGCCGCCCGGGGTTAGCCATTCCCAGAACAGGCTGTGGTTGTGATGCCCGCCGCCGTTATTGCGCACCGCGGTGCGGATGGCTTCCGGTACCTGGGTAATATTGCGCAGGACCTCTTCAATCGGTTTTTCAAACCACTCCGGGGCGCTTTCCAGCGCTTTGTTCAGATTGGCGACATAAGCTGCGTGGTGTTTGTCATGGTGAATTTCCATCGTCCGGGCGTCAATCACCGGTTCCAGCGCAGAGAATTCGTAGGTGAGAGCAGGAAGTTCAAATAACTTAGCCATGTGCGTTTCCTCTTTGAGTCAGATTTAATTGGATAATTTAGATAATAATAATACTATTTATTCCGAGAGTCAACAATTTTGTATAAGTTTTATATAAGTCTTTTGCCAGCCAGCCTGAAGCGGGGCAAACATGCCGTTATCCGGCCGATTTGCGCTTGAAATCGGATAGATAAACCCATATAATCATCTTTACACAGATCAGGGGGCCATTCCCTGGATAAGGTTTAACCGCGCCGGTCATTCCGGCAAAGTCCATGAACGAAACCGTCAGCCGGAGCGCCACTCACAACACAAACGCAGCCCGCACCCTCGGGGCAGTCGCTGTCTTGCTGGTCGCGGCGGTGCTGCTGTTGTGGTGGAATCTGCTGGATTACTACCAATCGCGCTCGACCGACCTGTTGAATACCTGGTCGTCGCTGGAACTGCAAATTGCGCAGAGCGCCGCGCGCAACGCTCAGACCTGGTTATCTGAACGGCTCGCTGAACCCGCTGTCAACCGCTGGCAGGCTGAACAGGAAGTTAACCGCCTGTTTATCGGGCCGGTGCGCCTGCTTCAAAACGGCCGCGCCACCTTCTTCAACCGCGATTACATCATTTTTGACCCCACCGCGGACATTCCGGCTGAGTTCAAAGGTAAAAATATCGCCGAGATCTTCGCTCTGCTGAAATCATCCGGAGCCAGCCACTATGAAGACCTGGTCGACGGGGTGACGAATGGCAAGGAAGGTACCGGCTGGTTCATCCGGTCGCCAAAAATCGGCCAGGAATTCGCCGCCTGGTCCTCTTTTGCCCTCAACGACACCTCCTGGACGGTCGTGGTAGCCACACCGCGCGAAGAGATCTTAAATTTCTCCAATTTCCGCGTTGAATTTATTCGCAGCCTGATCGGGACGGTCAGCGCCACGCTCATGCTGGGCATTATTCTCTTCCTGATCTTCAACCAGTGGCAGCGCAGCCGCAGCGAACTCAACCGGCTGGAAAAGGCGGTTAAAGAACGCACGGAGGACCTGCTGCTTTCGGAAGAACGGTACCGCACCCTGGTGGAACAGATCACCGCGATCACATACATAGACGCGGCTGACGATGAATCCACCACCCTCTTTATCAGCCCGCAAATCGAGAACGTTCTCGGTTACACCCCCGAAGAATGGTACGGCAACACCAACCTGTGGGCTGAGATCATGCATCCTGAAGACCGCGAGCGCGTTCTTACCGAACACCGCCGCACCAATCAAACTGGCGAGACCTTCCGCGCCGATTATCGTTTGATCCACAAAGACGGCCGCGTGGTCTGGATTCGCGATGAAGCCACGATGATCACCAAAGAAGGCGGCAAAGAACGCACCTGGCAGGGGGTAATGTACGATATCACCTCCCCGAAACGGCTGGAAGAGAAACTGCGCTTTCTCAGCAACCATGACTCGCTCACCGGCCTGTACAACCGGGCTTTCTTTGAAGAAGAAATGAAACGCCTGCAGCAGGGCCGCAGTTTCCCGATCAGCATGGTGGTAATCGATGTAGACGGGTTGAAGTGGGTGAACGACCTGTACGGCCACCCCAACGGCGACCGGCTGTTAAAACACCTGGCCACCTTGCTGCGGCGCGTTTTCCGCACGGAAGACGTGGTCGCGCGCATGGGCGGGGATGAATTTGCCGTGATCCTGCCCGCCACGGACGGCAGCGGTGCGCAGGCGGCGGTTGACCGCATCCGCGCCGCGCTGGAGCAAGACCGCGGGGATGAGACCTGGAAATCGATTGATTTGTCAATCGGCTGCGCCACCGGTGAAAAAGGTGCCAAACTGGCCGAAGTCTTTAAACTGGCGGACGACGGTATGTACCGCGAAAAAGCGTTTAAACGCAAAGCCCGGGGGACCGGCAGTTTGAACCGTTAAGGTATTTTGTCACACTGGGGTGATTATGCGGTTTCTTAAACGTATCACTGTGCCGTCGCTGCGCCTGCCCGACCGCCTCCCATTTTTCCTGCCTGGCGGGTTAATCCTTCTGGCAGCCTGGTTGATGGCCTGCGCGCTCCTGCCCCCGCCGGCTCAACCCTCGCCGGTTCAATATAACCTCAAATGGGATGACCTGCCGCCCGAGTTTGTGCCCGTTCAACAATCCGTCGGTCAGGAAGAAGACGGCTCAACCGCCTTTGAAAGCGAATTCAATAACCAGCTGCCCCATTCCGGGCCAGATCTGACGATCCGCAGCAAACTGGTCATATCCGATCCCCAGTACTGGCGCAGTTATCTTCTCTCCCATATTCCCGCGAACAGCCAGCGGCTGGACGACATTCTCGTGGGGAGCGAATCGGCCGCTTACCGGCTGACGATTAACGGCCAGGAAGCCGTGCAGCTGTTCTTCCTCAAAGGCAATACCTTCATCACCCTGACCGCTGTCGGAAGCGGGCAAGATCAGGCGGTAGACCTGATTAGATCGCTGGGAGAAAAACTGGCGGCCCGCATTCCCGATTCCCTGCCGGTTCCGACTGCCGAGCGATTCGGTTCGCTGGGTGTGGATGAAGACTACCGCAAGAAAATACTGGAAGACCTCGCCGTTGGCCAAAAATCCAGCTCCGGTCAACTGGATCCCGTGCTGGACCTGTCCAGAGGGCATACCAGGATTTGTTATTCGTTATCGGCCCTTCAAGCGCCCAGGAAGTACACCACAGCGGTGTTAATCCACCCTGACAATATCACTGTGCATAAGACGGATCATTTTAACCCGGGCAGCGCGCAATATTCCGGCTGCGAAGATTTTTATGCCCTGCCCGGCGAATACACCTTTGCCATCTGGTATGAAGACCGCCTGATTTACACGACCCGTTTTTCGATCAGGTAACGGGTTTAAAACTACCTGTCCGGATATACGGCCCGCCGCGCTTGACGCAGGCGATTTTGTTTGCTATAGTACGGACTTGTTACAGGTAGGCGTTTATCCGTTTCCCAAGCTCACAAGAAAGACCAGGCACGGCAATTCAGGCCGTTTTTTTATAGAGGAGCGAGAATGACCCAACCTTATGATGTCATCATCATTGGCGGCGGGGTGGTGGGGTGTATGATAGCCCGAACACTATCCGCCTATCAGCTGCGCTTGCTGCTGATTGAAAAAGAAGCCGACATCGGCATGGGCGCTTCGAGCGCCAATTCTGCCATTGTCCACGCCGGGTATGATCCGGTTCCGGGTTCGCTGAAAGCCAAGATGAATGTGGCTGCCAACCCGATGTGGGACAATCTGGCCGGTGAGTTAAATTTTCCCTTCGATCGGCGCGGCGATTACGTGGTCGCCGTTACCGCCGATGAACTGCAGGGCCTTGAGCTGCTGCTTGAGCAGGGGCGAAAAAACGGCGTGCCGGGGATGCACCTGATCTCCGCTGAAGAGATGCGCCACCGCGAGCCAAACATCAACCCGAATGTTACCGGCGCGCTCTGGGCTCCAACCGGCGGTCTTTGCGATACCTTTGCGGTTACCGTGGCTGCCGCCGAAAACGCCGTGCAGAACGGCTGCCAGGTTTTGCTGGAGACCGCGTTTGAATCTTTCCTCATGGAAGGCAGCCAGATTATCGGCGTGCACACCAACCGCGGTGATTTCCGCGCCCGCTGGGTGGTCAACGCCGCCGGGTTAAACGCCGATTTTGTCATGCACCAGGCCGGGGTTCGGCCAGAATTTAAGATCACCCCGCGGCGCGGCGAGTACTGCGTCCTTGACCAGGCCGAAATCAGCATCCATAACGTCCTCTTCCCGGTGCCTTCCTGCGGCAGCAAGGGAATTCTGGTTACCGCCACCCTGCACGGCAACACCATCATCGGGCCCAACGCCGAGCTGCTCGACCGGGAAGACCACGCCACCACCCGCGCCGGCCTGGAGGAAGTGACCCAGGGCGCGCTCAAGCTGGTACCTTCAATTAACCTGCGGCATGTCATCGCCACCTTTGCCGGTCTGCGCGCGCGGGGCAACGCCCGCTGCGAAACCCCCGGCGTGAATTACGACAGCGACTTCATCATTGAAATTCCCAAAGAGGTGCGCGGGCTGGTCAATCTGGGCGGGATCGACTCACCCGGTCTGACCGCTGCCCCGGCCATCGCCCGCCGGGTGGTGGAACTGATGGAAGATGCCGGCGAAAAATTTATCCAGAAGCGCGATTACGAGCCCATTCGGCCGCCCCGCCCGCGCTTCCGCCACCTGTCTCGCGCTGAACAAACCGCGCTCATTCAAAATGACCCACGGTACGCCCGCGTGGTCTGCCGCTGCGAACTGGTTACCGAAGGCGAAATCATCGCTGAAATCCACGCCCCCATCCCGGCGCGCACCTACGACGCCATCAAACGCCGCACCTGGACCGGAACCGGCCGCTGCCTGGGATCCTTTGATATGCCGCGCGTGGTGGATATCCTCGCCCGCGAAATGGGCGTTTCTCCGCTGGAAATCACCAAGAAGGGCTCCGGGTCGGAATTTCTTTACCGCACCACCAAGGAAGTGGAGGCGCACCATGGCGCTTAAAGAAAAATATGATGTCATCATCATCGGGGCCGGCCCCGGCGGCCTGGCCGCTGCCATCTCCGCCAAACAGAACGGGGCAGAAGATATTCTCATTATCGAACGCGATCTGGAGCTGGGCGGCATTCTGCTGCAGTGCATCCACAACGGGTTCGGGGTGGAAATCTTCAAACAGGATCTGCCCGGTCCCAGCTATGCGCAGCGTTTCATCAACGAAGCCCTCAGCCTGGGTGTGGATACCCTGCTCGACACAATGGTGCTGGATATTTCCCCTGACCGGCGCGTTTTTGCCACCAACAAGACCCGCGGTGTGATTGATGTTCAGGCGCGCGCCATTGTCCTGGCGATGGGCTGCCGCGAACGCACCCGCGCCCAGGTCCGCCTGCCGGGCACAAGGCCCGCCGGGGTTTATACCGCCGGCACTGCCCAGCGCTGGGTCAATGTCGAAGGGTATATGCCCGGCAAACGCTACGTCATCCTGGGTTCGGGCGATATCGGCATGATCATGGCCCGCCGCCTGACCTTTGAAGGCGCGAAGGTTGAGCGCGTCCTGGAAGTCATGCCCTATCTCACCGGCCTGATGCGCAATTACGTTCAGTGTTTGCTCGATTTTGACATTCCCCTGCAGCTCAGCCACACCGTCCACCGCATCCTGGGCGACAAGCGCGTTGAAGCGATTGAATCCGTCCAGGTGGATGAACGCTGGAATCCGATCAAAGGCACTGAAGAAGTCATTCCCTGCGATACCCTGCTGCTTTCCGTTGGTTTGATCCCGGAAAATGAACTGTCGCGTAAAGCCGGCGTGATCATTGACCCGCTCACGGGCGGCCCGTACGTGGATGACGGCTTTCAGACCAACGTGCCCGGCGTGTTCGCCGCCGGTAATGTCGTCCATGTGTACGACCTGGTAGACTGGGTTACCGAGGCGGGATTTGCCGCCGGAAAAAGCGCGGCCAAATTTGCCCTCACCCTGCGCGCCCGCGAAAACCGCCTTATTCCCCTGCGCGCTGATGAGAACGTCCGCTATGTTGTGCCGCACGAATTAAACAAGGACAGCCTGCAGGAAGGGAATGTGCGCCTGCAAATGCGCGTTAAGACGCCGATTGAAAAACCCGTCTGGGTGGAGGTGCGCAGCGGTAATCTCCTGGTTACCCGCCGCGCCGAACCGTACGCCCGCCCGGGTGAAATGGTAACCATCAACCTGACCCCCAAAGAGTATGATGAAGTGGACAGGGCCAGCGAACTGCGCATCGCCATTGTGCCGCGCTAGGCCGGGAGGTAAGCATGCCTGAAACCAAAAAAGTGATCTGCATCACCTGCCCCAAGGGCTGTACCCTTGAGGTTACCAGCGAGGGACAGACCGTCATCAAAGTTGACGGCGGCTGCAAGCGCGGTCATGAGTATGTGCGTGCTGAGTTAACCGACCCGCGCCGTATGGTCGCCACCACCGTCAGAGTCAGCGGAGGCATCCATCCGCTGCTGCCAGTCTACACCGCCGCCCCCTTTCCCAAAGGCCGCATCCAGGAACTGCTGGCTGAACTGCGCAAATTACAGCTCACCGCGCCGGTGCGCATGGGCGACGTGGTGCTGGTCAACGCGCTGGATACCGGGATTGACATTCTCGCCAGCCGGGATGTTCATCCGGCCGGCGAGGTAACAGCCGGGCATTAAATCATCTGGCGGCGGTGTTCTCACCGCCGCCAGTCTTTTTAACGGGGAAGAAATTACGGGCTTGCCAGCGGCAAATAGAATGGAATGCCGGTGCTCAAGCGCACCAGGTAGCGCACCTCGCTGCCGGTCAGGCGCGGGTCAAGCGGTTCAATCTTCAGGTAATAACTGCCCGTTTCGGCCGGTTTCAGATACCAGGCGGTTGCCCGGCCCAGATCACCCGCCCTGGCTTCATCTATTCTTTCACTCAGGTTATCCGCCTTGTAGACACCGATGGTCACCGCGGCATACCCGCCCTGCGGCCAGACATCCACAAAATACGCTTCACCGGCGCTCAGGTTGACGCGGACCCAATCCACATCACCCAGCGGACAGAGCGCGTGCACCTGCGGCTCCCCCAGCCCTAAGAGCACCGCCCCGGCCGGGGTGTTATCCGCGCTTTCCCAGCCGTCCGGCGCGCAGCCTGAAGCCACGTTGGTCCAGGCTTCAGGCGCATCCGGGCAGGGTTCGACATTGCTCAGGTTATCCACAGCCTGCAGGCAGAACTGATAGCTGTGCCCGGGCTGGCCCCAGAAGCGGTAAGCGCGCTGCCCGGCCGGCAAAGATGTTTCCAGCGTTTGCCAGGCGGAACCGTTATCTTTGTACTTTAATATAAAGTGATCCAGGTCTTCGCCGCCGCTCAACAGCGACCATTCCAGCGGGATCAGGGTGCTGCCGCTGCTGGCAGGCAGGGGAGAAAGCAGGCTTTCCGGGGGCGTGCTGTCCGGCGAGAGGCCCCACATAGCGGAACCCCACTTGCTGCCGCGCGTGTCCGTTACCTGCACAAAGATGGCTGAATCCGGGGTCAGGCCGACCGCTGAAGCCAGCACCGGGATACTCCAACCGTCCGCGCCGTTCGTGTCGCTCCCCAGCGGCTGCCACTGGCCGTTGGTCCAGTCGCCGCTGTGCCACCACAGATCCATGCGCACCACGCTGGTCTCCGCGTCGCTGGCATTGACAGCCACCTGGAAGGGAATGACCCACGGAAGGCGTTTTTGAATCGGGCTGATCCATTTAAAAGACGGCGGGCGGTCTTCGCGGATGCGCAGACGGTAATCCATCTCCGCGCCAGCCTGGGAAGGATGGCGGGCAGAGCGAACTTTGACATAATATGTGCCGCTGTACGGCGCGCGGAACTCCTTGCGCGGATTGGGGCCGGTCTGGTAATACAGCTGTCCGCCGCTGCTGTCCAGGATGGTCAGGGTGCTTTCCAGGGGCGAACCAATCGCGGCATCCTCCAGCTCCACGATCAGGAACTGACCGGCGCTGGCCGAGAAACGATAAAAGTCAAGATCGCCGGCCGGGCAGATGTCGCCCTCTGCCGCGCTTCCGAGGTTGAGGGCGGTCGCGCTGGCGGTGGTATTGTTGGTTTTTGGCTCATTGCAGGCCGGGGGCGGCCCTTCCGGCTGAATGGCGACATCATCCACCGCCCAGCCAAACCAGGTCGAGCCGCTGCTGTTATAGTACTCATCCAGGCTGTTAAAGTGAAAGCGCAGGCGGATGGTCTTGCCGGCATAGGGGGTCAAATTCACCGGCGGGGAATTCAACCAGGTTTCCATCGGGTCATCCTGCAGCTGCAGCACATCGGTGAACGGTCCGCCGTCTACTGAGATTTGCAGCCGCCGCTGATCCCAGTAGCGCGACGCCGGATAGTTCTGGAATCGTTCCGTGCGGAAATAGTAGGCGAATGTCAGCACCTGCCCGGGGGCGCTGATCAAGATCGGTTCAGAAGTAAGATCTCCCGCCGCGCGCACATCCATTGGCGTGCCGTTGTTATCAATGGTTATCTGGTAATGATTGGTCTCCGGGTTGTTAAACACCCAGGCGCGGGTCACCCGACCGCCCAGATCAAGATCCTGTAAATACCAGAGCGAACCAGCCTGGGCAAACCAGCGGTTGCTCTCACCCTCAAAGTCCGCCAGGTACGGCAGCCCGCTCGGGTCTGCGGCTGGCAGCTCGCCGGGCTCTACTTTGAATTGCATGGTGGTCGAACCGCTGCCGCCTTCATTTTTGCCGGTGACCCGCAGGGTGTAATCGCCCGGCGCCAGGTTGCCCACGGACCAGAAGGTGTCTTTCTGATAGCCCAACGTTTTTTTGATGTTATTGGGCCCGGTCAGTTCAGCCGAATATTCGCTGGCCATACTGTTCATATTCCATGAAAAAACCAGCGAATCCACGCTCTGCGGATTTAACCCCGGCAGGCTGCCGGGGGGCAGCAGTCCCGGTCCTCCCGGAGCGGTGGACCGCAGCTGAACTTTGATTGAATCCGGCCGCGCGACCATCAAGCGGTTATCCGCCATTTGCGGGTCGGAAGCAGAGAAAAGGTCAGAGCGGCCCTTGCCCGAGAACAGGTCAAAGATCAACGCCCGCGCATTCGATCCCACCAGGATGGATTCGGCGTCATTCGGCCCAACCGCATAGGGATAATCAATCACTTTGGTCGTGTTATCGGCGGGGTAAATCTGGCAGGTTCCCTCATAAAAGGGGCTGGCAAAAATGCTGATCTCGTTGGCTGCGGGAATACAGGCGGGCGGCGGGGTCGGCGGGCAGTTGCTGTTCACGATAATATCGCGTTTGCCCACGATCCCCGAACTGTTCCCCGAATAATCGCTTACTTCCAGCCCAAGGGTCAGCGGGCCGGACGGCACTCCCGCCGCGCATAGGTCAATCGTCGCGCTAAACGATGAGCCGGTGAAGGGCTGGCCGACCGGCTGCCAGCCGCCGTTGAAAAACGCCCTGACCTGCATCTCTTTCACCGCGCGGTTATCTTTGCCCCAGCCGGATACCGCCAGGGCGCTGCCGTTGATTTCAGCCTTATTGGCCGGGGTATTCAGCCCGCCTGTCGGCGGGATCAAATCCGCAGTATTCTCAGATTTGTATTCGTTGCTGCACTCCGTCCCGTATTCCGGCCATTTGGAAGCCTCGTAACAGTTGCGCGGCGCGCCGCCGTTGATGGTCACCTCATCAAAGCGGATATCCACCGAAGCCCCCCAGTAACTGTACGGGTTGGTGTGGACATGAAAGTGAAGATGGTGGCCGGTTGAGTAACCGGTGTCATCCGCTTTGCCAATAAATTCGCCCTGCTGAACCGGCGCGCCTTTGGTTTTAAGCTTTGCCGGGATGCTGTTGTAGGCTAGATGCAGATACAGCTGGTAGGTGGTCGGGCTGGTGGTCGTATCCTTGATCACCAGGTAATTGGAACAGACTTCACTATAATTTGGACAGCTGTCATAAAAGCGGTCGACCGTCCCGGCTTTGGCCGCCATCAGGTCAAACATGGTGCCGTCGGCAAAATCATAAGCATAGCGGCAGTTTTCGATATCGCAGGATTTATAACCAAGAAAATGAGAGATGCTGCCGGTCAGCCGCATGGTTACGCCGCGCGTCCAGGGCAGGCGGTAGCCGCGGTAAACGGTGCCGGCCTGCGGCCGCACCTCGGTTGAAGGCGTGAGAAAATCTCGGGCTTCAGCGCTCAGCAGTTCCTCGGGGGCCTGTTCCAGTTCAACCTGCCACTGGTCTTCAAACGGCAGGGTGATGGTCCAGGCCGCCTGTCCGCTTTCATCAAAATATTTGCGCGCAACCGCCACCGCGGGTTCAGAGGCGGCCACTTCCCCGCTCTGGCGGTCAACCTTTGCCAGCCAGACGAGCGCTTCCGTCTGATCCGCGTTGTATTCAATCCGGTCAATCTTGAGATCAAAAAATACCAGCAGCGGTGCCTCGCCCTGATACTGCGCCAGCCGATCCTGCAAGGCTTGATTGATCAATTGGCCGTCGCTGGGCGGCTGAGGGGTCTCTTCTTCTTCCGCGGGAATCTCACCCTGCGCGGCCGGCGCGGCTTCCGCCCCCGCGGCAAGCAGAGCGGAGAGCAGGCAGATCAAACCGAAAAACAGCAGGATTTTTAACCACAGAGACATAGGCACCTTGAAGCGGCTTCTCCTGGCAGGCAAGCCAAAACCCGCCAGTTAAAAGCTGCGGTTAAATCATAGCAAGGTTGATGCCAGATTGAATTAAGAAAATTGATAAGTGGTTGAATTTAGATTAACGCCCCAGATCCGCGATAAACAGATCCAGAGAAGTTTCCAGCGGAGACTGGCTGGTCTTGGCCGCCTCATCCACCTCCAGGAGGCGGTGATAGATCGCCACCAGGCGGTCCATCGTGAAGCGGCGGGCCTGAGCGGCGATTTTATCCGCCACAAAAGGCACCTGCCGCAGCTCAGCGGCGACCTCCGCGCTTTCGCCGCCCTCATCCAGGATCTCTCGCGCCTGCAGCAGCAGCCGAAACTGGCGCACAATCATGGCAAACAGGCTTTGCGCGTCCTGCGTTTCCAGCAGCCGGCGGGTCAGGTTAAGCGCCTTGCCGCTCTCGCCCTCCGCCAGCGCGTCTACCATCTCAAAAATGCTCACCGGCCCTTCCGCCGGGGTCAACTGCTCGACATCCCGCGCTTCGACCGCCCGGCCCGCCGCATAGGTGAGCAGTTTTTCGATTTCCAGCGCGGCGATGCGGGTTTCATTGCCGAGATGGGCTGCCAGAGCGGCCGCGGCGGCGGGTTTAAAGCTCCCGCCCTGCCTTCTGGCTTCTTCGAGGATCCAGCCGGTCATCTCGCGCACATCCGGGCGGTTAAAAGCACGCAGAGAAACATTTTCCCGTCCCTGTGCCCATTTGACCAGCCAGTGTCCCGGATTTAAGACGCTCCAGACCCGTTCTTTGCCGCGCTTTTCCAGGCTGTCTGCGATGACCAGCACCAGGGTGGTGGTACCGGCCAGTCCTTCCAGGACTGCTAAAAAGCGCTGACGCGCTTTTTCAGCGTTTAGCCGCCCGAGCGGCTGATGGTAGATCACCAGGCGCTGTTCAGCAAAGAACGGCAGAGCAGCGACCGCGTTGGAAAAATCCTCCTCGCTGCTGCGCGCGTCCAGACGCAGGATATTGATATCCTGTGAGCGGCTCTTTAATTCAGCCAGAAACCGCTCAACGGCCTGCTCGTCATCGCCGTGCAAGATATACAGATTGACTGGTTCAGGTTGCATCAGGACTCGGACGACTGACGGGTACGCACACGGTGATAGGGCAGCCCGTTGCGGGGGTAGAAGGTGATTTCACTGATCGTCAGCCCGCCCGGGTCTGCCGCGGTGGTGATCCACTTTTGCGCCAGCGGACCCAGCGGCTGGGCAATCATCAAACCGAACGCGGCCAGCAGCACCGCCCAGGGAAGGCGGTCAAATTTTTTCTTAAAGCCCTTGCCCGCGGTGGCAGAAACCAGCCAGGCCAGTCCGCCCGCCGCCGCGCCAGAGACAACCAGATTGGTGCCGCAGTTCGGGTGAACCGCCAGACCCACTTCTCCGCTGCGCAGCCGCTGCAGCGCTTCGTTAACCGCCGCGGAGAGCAGATCGGTTGAAACCTGGCCGGCCACCCAGAAACCCTGACGATCTGAATATCCGGCCAGACGCAGCTGCGGCTGCTTTTGCGCCAGCAGGTGCAGCGTGGCGTGTTCCAGCGCGTGGTTGCGGCGCACGCTGAGCAGCGGGCTCCAGTTCAGAATTTTCTGTATCGTTGACATACCAGCCTCCGCCCCGTGAATTGCTCTGCCTTATCTTACTCTTTTTTTTCGCCGCTGACCAGCGCCAGCCCCAGAGCCTCGCGCAGCGAGCGCGCTTCCAGGATTTCCATCCCGCGGGGCAAAGGCTCAGCCCGCTGAACGCGCCGCGGAATGACGGCCGCGCGAAAGCCCAGTTTCGCCGCTTCGTTCAGGCGGGCATTCATCTGCCCCACCCAGCGCAGCTCGCCGGATAACCCGACCTCGCCGATCAGCGCCAGGTCAGCGCGCACCGGCAGATCGCGCATCGAGGAAGTCAGCGCAGCGGCGATCGCCAGATCCGCCGCCGGTTCGGTGATCTTCAACCCGCCGACCACATTCAAAAAGACATCCTGCTCGGCCAGGCGCAGCCCCACCCGGCGGGTCAGCACCGCCACCACCAGCAGCAGGCGGTTGAGGTCCACCCCGTTTGGCGTGCGCCGCGGATTGCCCAGGTTTGAGGGGCTGGTCAGCCCCTGTAACTCAACCAGCAGAGGGCGCGTGCCTTCCATCGTTACCGTCACCGCCGAGCCGGCCGCGTTGACCAGCCGCTCGGCCAGAAAAGCCTCTGAAGGATTGGCCACTTCCACCATACCGCTCTCGCGCATCTCAAAAACGCCCACTTCGCTGGTGGCGCCAAAACGGTTCTTGACCGAGCGCAGCAGGCGGTAAGCCTGATAGCGGTCGCCTTCGAGATACAGGACGGTGTCCACGATATGCTCGAGCACCCGCGGGCCGGCGATCGCGCCTTCCTTGGTAACGTGCCCGATCAGGAATACCGCCATATTGGAGGCTTTGGCCAGCTCGCGCAGCCTCGCGGCGCATTCGCGCACCTGAGAAATCGAACCGGCTGTTGATTCCAGCTCGGGTAGATAGACGGTTTGAATGCTGTCCACAATTAGCAGCGAAGGAGCGGCAGCCCTGACGTGATCAAGGACTACCTCCAGGTTGGTTTCGGTCACCAGCAGCAGTTCTTCCGGCAGGCTGGTCTGCTTATCTCCCGGTTTCAGCAGGCGCAGCGCCCGCATTTTGATCTGCCGTTCGGATTCCTCTCCAGAGACATACAAAACCCGGCTTTTGCGCGCCATTTCCATCGCCAGCTGCAAAACCAGCGTGGATTTACCGATACCGGGATCGCCGCCGATCAGCACGATCGAGCCGGGTACCACCCCGCCGCCCAGCACGCGCGCGAATTCGCTGATCGAAAGCGGCAGGCGTTCTTCCGCGTCTCCGCTGATTTCGCGCAGGCGCAGCGGAGCGGATTTTCCGCCCAGCCCCCGCGCCGGGGTTTTGCCGCGGGATGCCGGCCCTGGCGAGACAATTTCCTCCACCACCGATCCGTAGGTGTTGCAGTTCGGGCAGCGTCCCAGCATGCGCGGCAGGATGCGCCCGCACTGCTGGCAGATGTACTGGGTCTGAGTTTTTGGCATACCTACCTTCATATATCCCGCGTGTTAAAAACAGGCGGCGAACGGTTTAATTGTACCCGTTCGCCGCCTGCGCGGGGTCTATTTTTGGGTCAGACGGCCACATCCGCCGCCGGTTCCGGCTGTTCGGTCGGGCGGCGGCCGTGCTTCAAGACCACCCGACAGTCGTCATCCAGGTCAATCAACACGTCGTCTCCGTCCACAAACTCGCCGGAAAGCAGCATATCCGAAAGCGGCTCTTCCACTTTCTGCATGATCACCCGCCGCAGCGGCCGCGCGCCCATATCCGGGTCATAGCCTTCTTCCGCCAGCTGGTTCAGAGCCTGCTCGCTGGCCGTCAGGGTGATGCGGTGATCTTTCAGCCGTTCGGCGACCTTTTCGATCTCCAGCTCAACAATCTGGCGGATTTGCTCTTTGTTCAGCGCGTGGAAGACCATCACCGCGTCCAGGCGGTTCATAAATTCTGGCCGGAACACGCGCTTGAGCGAGTCCAGCAGTTTCTTGCGCATCTCATCGTATTCGTTCTTTTCCTGTTCCTGCTCATCGCTGGTCAAAGAAAAGCCGATGCTTTTCTGGCGTTTAATCATGTCAGCCCCGATATTCGAGGTCATCACGATGATCGCGTTGCGGAAGTCCACCTTACGCCCCTTGGCATCTGAGAGGTGGCCCTCTTCCATGATTTGCAGCAGCATGTTATGCGCTTCGGGATGCGCTTTCTCAATTTCATCAAAGACCACAATGGAATAGGGCCGGCGGCGGATCGCCTCGGTCAGCTGACCGGCCTCTTCATACCCGACATAGCCCGGAGGCGCGCCTACCAGACGGCTGACGGTGTGGCGCTCCATGAATTCGGACATATCCAGCTGAATTAGAGCCTCTTCGCTGCCGAACAGGAAGCGTGCCAGCGCTTTGGTCAACTCGGTCTTGCCTACCCCGGTTGGTCCCAGGAACAGGAAAGTGCCAATCGGGCGGCGCGGGTCTTTCAACCCGGCGCGGGCGCGGCGCACCGATTTGGAAATCGCCTGGATAGCCTCATCCTGCCCGATAATCTGCTTGTGCAGCTCCTCTTCCATGTGCAGCAGCCGTTCCGATTCTTCCTGCTGCAGCTGCATCAGCGGCACACCGGTCCACATGGATATCACCTCGGCGATATCATCAGCGGTTACCACCGGGCTGTTGCTGCGGTCCCAGCCGGTGCGCAGCCGTTCCACCTGGCTTTTCAGGATGGACTCTTTCTCCATGAGAATTTCGGCTTCTTCGTCGCGTCCGTTTTCCATCGCCAGGTTGTGCTGGCGGCGCAGCTCGCGAATTTGAGACATTAAATCTTTGACCGTTTTAGCCTGGTTGCTTTTATACATGCGCACGCGCGAACAGGCTTCGTCAATCAGGTCAATCGCTTTATCCGGCAAGAATCGGTCGTTGACATAACGGGCCGATAACCGCGCGGCGGATTCAATCGCCTCATCCGAGATCACCAGGCGGTGGTGTTCTTCATAATTCTTGCGCACACCGCGCAAAATTTGAATCGTCTCCTCGATCGTCGGTTCTTCCACCACGATTGGCTGGAAGCGGCGTTCCAGAGCCGCGTCGCTCTCGATATGTTTGCGGTACTCATTCAGCGTGGTCGCGCCAATCACCTGCAGTTCGCCGCGCGACAACGCGGGCTTGAGAATATTTGCCGCATCCACCGAGGAGCCCGCCGAGCCGGCGCCGACCAGCATATGAACTTCATCAATAAACAGGATGGCGCCGGAGCTTTTCAGTTCGTCAATCACCCGTTTCAAGCGTTCTTCAAACTGCCCGCGGTACATTGTGCCGGCGACCAGCGAACCGACATCCAGCTGCAGCACGCGCTTATCCAGCAGCGGCGCGGGCACATCCCCTTCGATGATGCGCTGGGCAAGCCCTTCGACGATGGCGGTCTTCCCGACCCCGGGTTCGCCAATTAAAGCCGGGTTGTTTTTATTGCGCCGCGCCAGAATCTGAATCACGCGTTCAATTTCCATCTGCCGCCCGATCACCGGGTCGAGTTTCCCTTCCTCGGCTTTAGAGGTCAGATCGACTGCCAGCTGATCCACCAGCGGGGTTTTGGCGCGGTTTTGTTGTTCCTTGGCCTGACTGGTGCTGACCGGTTCAAGCGGGGCGGCCGGGGAATCGCTTTCCTGCAGCACCCGCCGGGTCTGACGGCGCACCTGTTCCGGGGTCACGCCCAGCTTGCGCAGCACTTCAGGAGCGGCCCCTTCGCTCGAACGCATCAGGCCGAGCAGCAGATGCTCGGTCCCGATGTAATGGTGGCCCATGCGGCGAGCCTCTTCGATCGCAAATTCCAGCACCTCTTGGGTGCCAGCGGATAGGTCAATCTTGGTCACCTGGGCGCTGCCCGTTCCGGTGATGCGTTCCACCACTTCGCGCACGCGGTCCGCTTCCAGGCCCAAATCGCGCAGCACGCGCGCAGCGATACCGCCTTCTTCCTGGATCAATCCCAGCAGAAGGTGTTCGGTACCAATCGAAGCCTGGCGCAGGCGCTCCGCTTCCTGGTGGGCCAGGCTCAGCACGCGCCTTGCTCTCTGCGTAAAACGCTCCATGCCAGCCATACTATACTCCTCTTGTATCTCTGCCGCGCAGTTCCCTGCGCAGCCCATGTCCAGTAATCATACCGGTAGCGGAAGACAATCTCTGTCTCGTTTTTCTCATTCTACCAGCGAATCGAGCGCTGTCGAGAGACAGATTATAAAGCGTACAAGCCTTTAATCAAACCTTAACCCGTCCGCCCGGGCGCAATCTAGCGGCAAAGCGCAGCGCTTCGGGTCGAAACCACAGCTGCCAGACCGGCTGACCCTGCGGCTGCGCCGCGCGCGCTTTTTCCAGCGCGCTGCGGATCAGAATACTAAGCCCGACCAAAAAGAGGGGCATGCCGCTGTGAATGTTACCGCCGGCCAGGCCTACAGCCGCCCAGGAAAGCAGCACCTCCAGCGGACCGACCCACTCCAGCAGCAGCGCGGGCGAGTAAATATTGGTCAGCGGTGCCAGACTGTGAACGGCCGTCCAGACATCCCGCCGCTCGCGCAGCAGGAAGCCCAGCGGCAGCACCAGCAGCGAAAAGGCGATCGTCAACCCGGCGCGCAGCTCTGCCAGCCCGCCCGGTACCAGCCAGTACAGGTTGGAGGCGTGCGCGGTGTACGAAACAAAATCCTGATGGCTGGCCAGCCACTCCGCCACCCAGCCGGGCCTCACCAGAAAACTGAGACAGACAAACAGGCCGGCAGAAAGCAGCGCCTTGAACCAGTCGCGGCGGCTGTAGTTCATGACCAGCCACGGCAAGACCACAAATGCCGTTTGCGGCTTGATCAGCGCCAGGCCGGCAGCCCACGGGGAGAGCAGCAGCCCGCCGGCCAGCAGAAAATCAATCTGTCCGACGTACAGGCTGAACAGAAATGGGAAAAACAGAAGTCCCCAGAGGATGCGCCTGCGCAGCAGTTTCCAGGCCAGCAGAAAATTGGCGCCCAGGTACAGGCCGTAGGCAGCCCAGACCGGCAAGGCAGCCAGCGGCGCAAAAAAGAGCGCCAGGAAGATTGGGCTGTTAAAATCGTAAACCGAATAGGGAGAAAGGCCGGATAACACGGCCCTGCCGCTGGAAAGAAAAATCAGGAAGTCATACAGCCACATGCGCGCCGCTGACCCCTGCGCCTCAATCGTTCAACAGGTAAGCCAGCACCCAGCGGGCGGTATCTACCAGCGCGTCGGTGTGGGTGCGCTCGTAGTTGTGCGAGGCATCCACCCCCGGGCCAATCAGCGCGACCGCCAGATCGCCACCGGCGCGCCAGAACGCTTCGCCGTCCGACCCGTAGAAGGGGTAAATATCCACCCGCGCGTCAATCCCCTCCTGCTCTGCCAGGCGGCGCAGCCGCTGGCTGAACCCGTGATGATACGGTCCGCCGCTGTCTTTTACGCACAGGGTGGCATGATGTTCATCGGAATTTTGCCCGTCTCCCACCGCGGCCATATCCACCGCCAGTAACTCAACCACATCTGATGGAATGCCCGCCGCCGCGCCGTGACCAACTTCTTCGTAGTTGCTGATCAGCAGGTAAGTCGTCTGGCGCGGTTTCTGGCCAGCGTCATTCAGGCTTTTCAGCGCGCTGATCAGGACCGCCACGCAGGCTTTGTCATCCAGATGGCGCGAACGCACAAAACCGTTGTTCCACTCTACGCGCGGATCGATGAAAACAAAATCCCCGGGTTGAATGCCCAGACGGCGGGTATCATCCTGGCTGCGGGTGGGCGCATCCAGGCGCACTTCCATGCTGTCATCTTCGCGTTTGCCGTCCACCTGCTGACCGTAGACATGGACCGAAGCCCTGTGAAAAAGGATCGTTCCGCGAATCAGCGCGCCCTGTTCGGTGCGCACCGCGCAGCCTTCACCTTCGACAAAATTCCAGGGGTATCCGCCCAGTTTGGTCAGCCGCAGCCGCCCGCTGCTTTTGATTTCTTTCACCATCGCTCCCAGCGTATCCACGTGAGCGGTCAGCGCGCGCGGCGCATCTGCACGCTCGCCATCCAGCGTGATCAGCAGCGCTCCCTTGCGCGTGCGCCTGGTTCTGACCCCGCTGAATTTTTGCGCCTCGCTTTCCACATACGCGATCGCCTCTTCGGTGTAGCCGGTCGGGCTGGGCGTGTTGAGCAGCCTGGTTAGAAACTCCTGAAAATAGGCGGTGTCGATATCTGGCAGGCTCATGGGGTTTGCTCCCACTGCTCGTACGCGGCGATCTTTTCTCGCCATTCCGCCGGGACAGGGCGGGTGGTCTTGGTGTGGTAATCATAGGCGACCATGACAATTTCGCTGGTGGCGTACACCTCGCCGCTGTCCGGATTTTCAACCCGGGCTTCAAAAGTCATGCTTTTGTTGCCAATTTTCGCCACCCTCGCAGCCACCTGAACTTTATCGAGCGCTTCGATGGGTTTTTTATACGCCACATGAACATCCGCCACAATCAGGCCCAGGTCAAAAAAGTGCAGCCCGTCAAACAGGCCGAGCGCCACCAGGTAGGCGAAACGCGTTTGCTCAATATACGTCAGGAATTTGGTGTTGTTGACATGCCACTGGGGATCCAGATCCCCGTAGCGCACAGAAATGGGGTATTTGAAGTGAAAATTCGCCATAAGGGCATTATACCTGCCGCCGGAAAGATTGTCGAGCAGCGCATTAAATCATACTATTCGGATTACCTCTGTCACTATATTTTGGATATATATCAGATAAAATTATAAACAAGAGAAATCTTACCTATATTTCCGATTTGCGAGAGGTTCGCTGATATGCAAATTACCAGACAGGCCGATTATGCCTTAAGGGCCATGCTTTACCTGGCTCAAAACAATAATGAGCGGCTGGCTTCTACCAGCCAGATCGCCGAAGTGAAGAAAATTCCTCCTTCCTTTCTGGCAAAAATTATTTCACAGCTTTCGATCGCCGGTTTAATTCAAACCTCGCGCGGTGCCCACGGCGGGGTGAAACTGGCCCGCGACCCGGAAGAAATTACCCTGCTGGAAGTGGTCGAAGCCATTGACGGGCCAATCAGCCTGAATGAATGCACCAACAACCCGGAATCCTGCCCCTTTGGCGAAGACTGCCCGCTGCATCAAATCTGGTGCGAAACTCAGGCGGAGTTGATCGAAAAACTGCGCAGCACCACCTTCGCCACGGTAAAGGAACGCGCCGCAGCCGCCGTTTGATCCCAGGAGACCGCCATGCCGTCCGGCACACCAGTCAACCGTCAGTTCGTGGTCATGCTAAAAGATTCAACCATCGCTATTGATTGGGGTGATGGGTTGTATCAGGATGTGCACAGCGGGGAATTTTTACTGGGCAATGATATGGAGATCAGCTACGTGGTCACCGATGAACAGCTGGACTGGCTGATGCGCATTGGCCGGGTCAGCGAATATGACAGTAAAAAAGTCTATTTCTATAATTTGCCGGAACGTCCGCAATCGCTGATGGAATAACCGGTTGGCCGCCGTTTGCGCCCCTCGAAACGAGGGGCTTTTCTTTTCATAACGCCCGCCCTCGACTATAATCATCCCGCCATGACTGTCATCTCCGCTCCTGCCGCTCCGCGTTCTCTGACCTTTCAAGTCGTCATGTTCACCGCCATTCGCCTGGTGATCAACACCGCCGAGCGTATGGTGTATCCCTTTCTGGCGATCTTCGCGCGCGGGATGAGCGTGGATCTGACCGCCATGGCTGTGGTCATCTCCACCGCCAATGCCACCAGCGGCCTGGGCCCGGTGCTTGGTCCGCTGGCTGACCGGCGCGGGCGCAAGTTCAGCATGCTGCTCGGCCTGGCAGTTTTCACCGTCGGCAGCCTGGCAGCGGCGCTCTGGCCGTCGTACGTTACCTTCTTTATTTCGATTCTTGCCGCGCACATTGGCAATGTCATCTTTCTTCCGGCCATGTTCGCCTATCTGGGCGACAGCGTGCCTTATGAGAAGCGCGGCACGGTGGTGGCTGCAACCGAAACCTCCTGGGCGCTGGCTTTTGTGGTAGGTGTGCCGGCCGCGGGCGGGCTAATCGCTGGGTTTGGTTGGTCGGGCCCGTTCTGGGCGCTGGCTCTCTTTGGATCGCTCGGCTTTCTGGGCGTGCTGCTCTATGCCGATAACCGCCGTCCGCAGGCGACCGAGAGCGCGGCGCGTCATTTCACGCAATCCATCCGCACCCTGCTTACCTCGCCGCGCGCCTGGGCCGGGCTGCTGCTCGGCTTCACCGTGGTGGCGGCTAACGACATGGTCAACATGGTCTTCGGCGTGTGGATGGAAGATACCTTCTTCCTGCAGCTTGCTGCGCTGAGCGGCGCCTCCGCGGTGATTGGCATCGCTGAACTGGCCGGAGAAGGCATCGTCGCTCTGGCAGCCGACCGCCTGGGAAAAGAGCGCGTCATCGCCGCCGGCATTCTGATCAACATCGCCGTGCTGGCCTGTCTGCCGCTCTTAAGCGCCAGCACCGCCGCTGCCCTGGTCTGGCTGTTTCTTTTCTATCTGACCTTTGAGTTAATCATTGTCAGCACCCTGCCGGTGATGACGGAAGTCCTGCCGGAACAGCGCGCCACGATGCTTTCAGCATACATTGGCGCGGTCTCGCTCGGTCGGGCAGCCGCCAGCCTGGTCGCCGCGCGCATCTACGGGGCTGGTTTTGCATCCAATGTGATTGGCGCGGTCATCCTCAACCTGGCCGCCCTCCTTGCCCTACGTTTGATGCGCCGGAAGGCAGCCCCCAGGCCCGCATGAATACCCGTTCTGCTCCGCGATTTCGCTACCAGCTCCTCATTTTCGCGGTAACGCGCCTGGTGTTAAACACCGGCACGCGCATGTTCTACCCGTTCCTCTCCACCTTCCAGCGCGGGCTGGGGGTGGATCTGGCCGCTATGTCTGCCGCCCTGTCGATCCGCTCGCTGGCCGGCGCAATCAGCCCGTTGATCAGCCCGCTGGCCGACCGCAAAGGCCGCAAGCTTTCCATGCTGCTCGGCCTGGGCACCTTCGCCGCCGGCGCTGGACTGATGACGCTTTTCCCCGGCTTCCCCGCATTCGTGGCTGCCCTCAGTCTGGGTTTCCTGGGTATGTTTGTTTTTATGTCTGCCATGCAGGCTTACGTGGCCGACACCACTCCCTTCGACCGCCGCGCCCTGGCGCTCTCGATTAGCGAAATGGGCTGGTCGCTCAGTTTTATTTTTGGAATGCCGGTGATTGGCGCGCTGCTGCAGTACTTCCACTGGAGCGCGCCTTTCCCATTTTTACTTGGCCTGACGATCCTGATGATGGCGCTGGTGATCCTCTTCGTGCCCAATGCCCGCCCGCCGGGCAGCGATGAAGAGCGCCAGCGCAGCAGCTTCAAGGTGGTGCTGGCCTCCCCAGCCGCGCTGGCCGGATTGGCGGTCTGCCTGTGTATGGTGGCGGCCAATGAGACCGTCACTGTGGTCTTCGGGCTGTGGATGGAAGATACTTTCGGCCTGCAGCTGGCTGCCCTGGGTTTTGCTTCAGCAGTCATTGGGGCTGCAGAGCTGGGCGGTGAGAGCAGCGGCGCCGCTCTGGTAGACCGCCTGGGCAAACGCCGCGCTGTTTACAGCGGGTTATGCCTGGTGATCACCATGCTGCTGATTCTCCCCTGGATGAAATTTCACCTGATCGCCGCGCTGGCGGTTTTATTCATCTTTTACCTCTCGTTTGAATTTACCTTCATGGGCATCCTGCCGGTGATGACCGAGCTGCTGCCGGCCGCGCGCGGCGCGGTGATGGGCGCGATGGTCGCCTCGTTTTCGCTCGGGCGCATGTTCGGCGATCTGCTCTCCCCGTGGATTTACCGCTTCGGCTTTCGCGCCAACACCCTGGCCGCTGCCGCGCTGATCCTCCTGGCCGCCTTTGCCTTCAGCCGGATTAAGATCCGGCAGGATAATTAACCCTGACCAGCTATTTTCCGGAATCCCTATTCTCTGGTAAATCTTTCTATGGTAGGCGTATAATCCACTTGACCGCGCTGGTATAGATCGTCTATCGCAAAGTATCTGGCCCTTGCCGTGGAGGAAAGAATGAAGAAGAAGCTGTTTATCGCTCTGGCTGCGCTGGTTCTACTGGGCGGGTTGATCCAGCTGGTGCCCTACGGACGCAACCACACCAACCCGCCGGTGATCGCCGAGCCGGCCTGGTCCAGCCCGGAAGCCCGCGCCATGGTAAAACAACACTGCTTCATGTGCCACAGCAATGAAGTCGAATGGCCGTGGTACAGCAACGTCGCTCCAGCCTCGTGGTTGATCTACCGCGATGTTGAGGAAGGCCGCCGAAAACTGAATTTTTCGGAATGGGGCCGGCGCGGGAATGAAGTGGATGAAATCATCGAGGTGGTGCAGGAGGGTGAAATGCCGCCCTTCCAGTACTGGCTGTTCCACCCTTCCTCCAGGTTAAATGACCAGCAAAAAAGCGACCTGATCCAGGCGCTGCGAAGCTCGCTTCGATGAGGCAGGGAAACAGCGGGCAGGAATCTGCCAGAAGCACTTTCCTCGCGATCGCTCTGATTTCGGTCATTCTGCCCGTGCCTTTTTTCGCGGCGGTTTCAATTTTCAGGCTCAGCGGCCTGCCGGTTTATTTCGCCCAGCTAGGGCTGTACGCAATCTTTTTTGGCCTGGCGTTCTGGGGCTTGCGTGCCGAAGGACTGCGCCTGGATCTTACCCCCCGCCGCTGGCTGGCCGCGTTTGGTGTTGCCCTGCTCGCCTGGGCAGCCTACGCCCTCTTCCTTCACTTTTTCGGTCTGCAGCCGCTGGAGGACGGACTGTCCCGCCTGGCGCAGATCCCCGCCTGGAAAATCGGCGCGCAGATCCTCAGCACCTGGCTGTTCGTCGGGCTGGGCGAGGAACTGCTCTTTCGTGCCTACTTTTTACCCGCCTTCCAGCGCCGCCTGGGGCTGGGTGAGGGCCGCCGCGCTCTGACCGCCGCCTTGTTTTTAAGCAGCCTGTTTTTCTCCCTCTGGCATCTGCCCGCGCGCTTTAACGCGCTCTTCGCTGGAGATCTTTCGCCGTTCCTGCTGGTGCTCAGTCTCGCGATCCTCTTTGTGCTTGGTGCGGCCTTCGCCTGGCTCTACCTGCGCTCGGGCAACATTCTGCTGGTCGGGCTGGTGCACGGTTTAATGGATTTTCCCCTGCTGGGACTGAATCTACAGCTTTCCTATCTGATCCTTCTTTTCGCGATCGCCGCAGTAGAAATTTCTCGCCGTCTGCGGAGGGCAAACGCGTCTGCGGAAAATGTGTAAAATAAACAAAGCGGGGACATGCAACCGATTTAAGATTCATCCATACGCGCGTCCCCGGGGGAGGAAAAATGAATACCCTGGTCATTTCTGGCGCCCTGGCGCAGGAAAGCAAATTCATGCTCCTGTGGAACGATCCAGACGTTGTACATCTCTGTTCCCTTAAACAACTGGTGGATGCCATCCTGCTCAGCAAAGAACCGCTCCTGGAACGGACCGAGTTCAACAAGGATGACGATATTTTTGGCCTGGGCAAGATTTTCTTTTACGACAGCCTGTATCCGCGGTCGTTTGTCAGCGGACAGGTCTTTGACCGGCGCACAGTGGATAACGCTGCCTGGCAAACCTGGAAGAATGAACTGGACGGATTTGAATTTCCCAACGAGCAGGGCATCCAGATGTGGATCAAACATTATTTCATGGATTCCTACCTGCAGGGATGTGACATTCAGCCCTGCGCTTATTTTTACCCCGGCCACCTGGCGGCCCACCTGGCCATGACCAGTCCGGGCTGGATGCCAAAAGAATTCACCACCCTTGTCCAACAGCGGAGCGGGCTGAACGCGGATCAGATCGCCCGCCTGACCGGCCAGCGCCGCTACGCTGTGCCCATTCCCTTCCTGCTTGAGGCTGTGCTCAAGCGCGCATCATCGCCGAAAACCATTGTGGAAGCCGCCCACGCGCTGCGCGACAGCAGCCAGATGAAAGCCTTGCGCGAGTGGCTGTACCGCGAGGAAGACCTGCCGGAGGAACCCTTCTTCGCCGAGCTGATGGCACGCGCCCGCCAGCTCAGCGCCGCGCTGATCGAAACCAGCCACAGCTGGCTGTGCGTGTGCGAAACTGTGCGGGTCACCTGCCCGCCGGGTAATGACCGGACACCGTATGAGGACGCCGCGGACCTGTACCTGGACGGCGCGCCGCTGCTGCCGCGCGAAGGAGCCGAACGCCATTACGGGTTGTTTAATATCGGGTTCGATATTCGGTCCAGCGATCTGGCCGCCGACGTGGAAGCGCTGTGGGGCTGGAGACCGGGAGAGAAAGATATCTACATGTTTAACAGGTACTGCAATTTGGGAATCCGGGAATTTGGCAGTACCGCTTCGGCCGTTTCCTGACAATACTCGCTGTGACGAAATTCCCTGATCAAGGCTCCTGTGGAATTAAATGATTTCGTCTCATTGGTTGCTGACCTGTTGTACCGCTATGATTCTACCGGTCCAATTCATAAAAATTTAAGCCGGGAATTGGACCCTTCGGAGAACCCCAACTGGTAGCGGAGATTTCCAGACAATTATCATCCAGCGGGATGGCAACCGTCACGAAACGAACCCCGGACTTGCTGTTTAATGATGAATGGGGGATCGAGTTTAAAATAGTGCGCCCTTTTGGGAATAATGGAAAAGAGGCTGAAAACTGGTCGGTAAACATCTTGCATCCTTATCCGGGAAATACGAGCCTGATCGGGGATTCGATAAAACTGAAATCGCTGCACCATATCCGCAGAAAAGCTGTTTTTGTCATCGGCTATGAACATGATCCTGCCAAAATCAGCCTCTCTCCGTTGTTTGATGCTTATGAATGTTTATCCTCCAGGGTTATGGGAATTTCTCTCGGGCCAAGGGTGGAAGAGACACGAACTGGTTTAATCCATCCTGAACACCAGGTACAGCGGTGTGTTAGCTGGGAAGTTATATAATCCTTTCCCCATCCTTTCCCCATCCTTTCCCCACCCTCTCCTCCGCTTTGCGGTACAATATCCACAGATTTCCACCGCTTTATCCACCGTTTTTCGCGGTTTATCCACACTCTTCTCCACAGGAGCCTTACCCATGCTGATTCACTCCGCATCCCAGCTGCTCACCCTGGCTGGCGGGCCGCAGCGCGGCGCGGAACTCGGCCGCCTGGGCGCGATCGCAGACGGCGCGCTGCTGATCCGCGGCGAAACCATCGCCGAGGTTGGCTCCAGCGCGGAGCTGCTGCGCCGCTACCCGGATGAACCGCGCCTCGACGCGCACGGGCGGGCTATCCTACCCGGTTTGGTTGACCCGCACACCCACCTGGTCTGGGCTGGCGACCGCGCCGCCGAGTTCGAGATGCGCCTGCAAGGGCGCACTTACCTGGAAATCATGGCGGCCGGCGGGGGCATCGCCTCGACCGTGCGCGCCACCCGCGCCGCCAGCCGCGAGGAGCTGCTGGCGCAGACCCGCGCCCGCGCCCGCGCCATTTTCCGCGCCGGCACCACCACCGCTGAAGCCAAAACCGGCTACGGTCTGGATGCCGCCAGCGAGCTGAACCAGATGCAAACCCTGCTGGAACTGGACGCCGAAGGCCCGCTGGAAATCATCCCCACCTGGCTGGGGGCGCACGCGGTGGCTCCCGAATTTCAGGACAACCCGCAGGCTTATACCGACCAGATCAGCGCTTCGATGCTGCCCGAATTGGCGGCCTGGTGGCGCAATCACGGCGGAGGACGCCCGCTGCCCTTTGTGGATGTCTTTTGCGAACGCGGCGCTTTCAGCCTGGAGCAGTCGCGCCAGATTCTCGAGGCGGCGAAAGCGCTCGGCTTCCCGCTCAAGATGCATGTGGATGAGTTTGAGAACCTGGGCGGCAGCCGCCTGGCCGCTGAACTCGGCGCGGCCTCAGCCGACCACCTGGTCAAGACCTCGCCCGAGGATATCGCCGTCCTTGCCGCCAGCCAGACCGCAGCGGTCTCGCTGCCCTGCACGCCCTTTGGCCTGGCCGACCCGGCCTACACCCCGGCCAAAGACATCCTGGAGGCCGGCGGTCTGCTGGCGCTGGCCAGCGACCTGAACCCCGGCACCGCCTGGTGCGAATCAATGCAGTTTGTCCTCGCGCTGGCCTGCCGTTACCTTAAACTTACCCCGGCGCAGGCGCTGGCCGCCGCGACGATCAACGCCGCCGCCGCGCTGCAGCGCGCCGACCGCATCGGCTCGCTGGAAGCGGGTAAACAGGCCGACTTGCTGATCCTCTCGGTCAGCGACTACCGCCACCTGGCTTACCGATTTGGCGGCAACCTGGTGGAGACCGTCATAAAGAAAGGCCGGGTATACACCTGGCCGCAAGAATCCAGCCCCGCCTGAAGGAACACGCATGCCAACCCTTGAACAAGCCCGCCAGTGGTACAGCGACGCTGATCCTGTCCACGACTTCGCGCATATTCAACGCGTCTACGCCATGGCTGAACGGCTGGCTGCCGCGGAAGGCGCTGATCTGGAAATTGTGCGCGCGGCAGCGCTGCTGCATGATGCCGAGGGCAGCCGCGCGGGCAGTTCCGCCCGCGCCGGCCACCACCTGGCCTCGGCAGATTTCGCCGCCGAGGTGCTCAGCGCCGAGGGCTGGGCAGCGGACCGCATCGCCGCGGTGCAGCACTGCATCCGCGCCCACCGCTTCCGCGACAATCGCGAGCCGCCCGCCACCCCTGAAGCGCGGGTGATCTTTGACGCCGATAAACTGGACGTGATCGGCGCGGTGGGCGTGGCGCGGGTGATCGCCTACGCGGTCAAGGTTGGCCAGCCAGTTTTCGCCCCGCCATCAGCCCGTTTCCTGGCCAGCGGTGAGCCGGAGCCAGACGAACCGCACAGCGCATACCACGAATTTTTATTTAAGTTGTCCAGAATCCGCGAACGCCTGTTTACCCCCGCCGCGCGCCAGATCGCCGAAGAACGCCACGACTATATCGCCGGTTTCTTTGAGCGCCTGCAGCAGGAGATGGCTGCCGAACGCTAGGCGTGTTCCGCGCGGGGCGCCTTTAAACAACGCCCCTGCGTGGAGCAAACCGAATACAGCGCCTGCACCGTCCGCTAAACCGAGCGCGGTGAGCGTGAGGCATCTTGCTGGCAGAACCGGCGCTGCGGGCCGATCAACTGGCGGACCCCTCCGCCCAATTTCCCCCGATCTTGCCGAATCTTAAAAAACACATACAATAAAGGCATGAACATCCCGATTGGCCCCATCCTCGTGGTGGAAGACATCCCCAACGTGCTGGAACTGCTGGAGGCCACCCTGCGGTTTAAGGGCTATCCGGTCATCACCGCCCGCAACGGTCAGGAAGCCCTGGAGGTGATCGCCAGAGAGCGCCCCGCGCTGATCATTACGGACATCCTCATGCCGCGCATGGACGGCTACGCCTTGGTGCACACGCTGCGCAAGAACCCCCTCACCAGTCAGATCCCGGTCATCTTCCTTTCCGCCACGTATATCACCCAGGAGGATAAGAATTTCGCGCTGTATCTGGGAGCGGTGCGCTTCATTGAAAAGCCAATCGACACAGAAGATTTCCTCCTCACCGTGGCGGAGATCCTGACCCAGGGCATCTCAACCCTGCCGCGCCCGCTGGCGGATGCCGAGTTTTACTCCGGTTACCTTTCCCGCCTGGAAAACAAGCTGCGCTATAAAAATACCCAGATCAGCCGCACCGAGCGGCTGCTGGAAACCCTGCCGCCCGACCAGGTGGCCGGCTTTCAGGCGCTGCTGCAGCAGGCAATCGCTGACCGCGATGAGATCCAAAAGGAACTGGATCAGCTTCATCAGATGCTCGACCAGTTTGATCCGCCCGGGGAAGGCTAGCCCCGCCCCGGCGAACCGGCAACAACGGGCGGGCAGAGCATGCCCGCCTTTTGACTCCAACCAAAAAGGATGAAGATGTGATGCAGCCCACACTTGAGCAGGTGGAAAGCTGGGCCCGCCAGGCCGGCGAGATCTTGCGCCAGCACTTCCGCAGCAGCCTGAAAATTCGCCATAAAAGTTTGATTGACCTGGTGACCGAAGCTGACGGCCTTTCGGAAGCTTACATTCTGGAGCAGATCCGCGCTGCCTTTCCCGGCGACACGATTTTCTCGGAAGAAATTGGCCAGGTGGCCGGCAGCAGCCAGCGCATCTGGTATGTGGATCCGCTGGACGGCACCGTCAACTACGCCCACGGCATTCCCCTCTACACGGTTTCCATCGCCTTCGCTGAAGCCGGACAACTTCGCCTGGGGGTGGTCTATGATCCCTCGCATGACGAGTGTTTTTCCGCGGAAGCGGGCAAAGGCGCCTGGTTAAACGGTTCGACCCCTCTGCAGGTCACCAACCCGCCCGATCTGGATCACAGCCTGCTGATCACCGGTTTTCCCTATCATATCCGCCAGCAGCCGGGGCGCATCTTCCCCCTGTTTGAATATTTCGCCCTGCACAGCCAGGGTGTGCGCCGCCTGGGTTCAGCCGCCATGGATTTGTGTTACCTGGCCGCCGGGCGTTTTGACGGCTACTGGGAAATGAGCATCCAGCCGCACGATGTGGCCGCTGGCGCGCTGATCGCCGCTGAAGCCGGCGCCACCGTAACCACCGCAGAAGGAGCCCCCCTGTCGCTGACCCCGCCGCTGACCATCCTGGCAGCCTCGCCGCATATCCACCAGCAGATGCTGGAAGGGCTGCGCAGCGTTCCTGATGGGAAATAAGTCCATGACCCGCATCCGCCCCGAACTGCCCACCGGCCAGGTGCTGGTGGGCGACTGCCGCGAGCTGCTGAAAAGTCTGCCGGACGGCGCGGTGGATGCTGTCTTTGCTGACCCGCCCTACAACCTGCAGCTGCGCCAGGAACTGCGCCGCCCTAACCGCAGCCTGGTGGACGGCGTGGACGATGCCTGGGACCAGTTCCCTGATTTGACCGCTTACGACGCCTTTTCGCGCGAATGGCTGGCGGAATGCCGCCGAATCCTCAAACCCGGCGGAACGATCTGGGTCATGGGCAGTTATCACAACATCTTCCGCCTGGGTTCCATATTGCAGGACCTTGGCTACTGGATCCTTAACGATATCATCTGGATCAAATCCAACCCGATGCCTAACTTCCGCGGGGTGCGCTTCACCAACGCGCATGAAACCCTGATCTGGGCGGTGCGCGCCCGGGGTGAAACCTACACTTTCAACCATCAAGCCATGCGCGCTTTGAATGAAGATTTACAGATGCGGTCGGACTGGTACCTGCCGCTCTGCAACGGCAAAGAGCGGCTGCGGCGCAACGGCGTCAAGCTGCATGCCACCCAGAAACCGGAGGCGCTGCTGTACCGCGTACTGACCGCCTGCACCCTTCCCGGTCAGGTGGTGCTCGACCCCTTTTTTGGCACCGGCACCACCGGAGCGGTGGCTGAAAAACTGGGCCGCCGCTGGCTGGGGATTGAACAGGATCCCGATTATGCCCGCGCCGCGCTCGAGCGCATCCGCGCCGTCCAGCCGGCCGATCCCCAGACCCTGGCTCCGGATACCCCGCGCCGCCTGCCGCGCATTCCCTTTGGCGCGCTGCTCGAAAACAACCTGCTTTCCCCCGGTCAGCGCCTGTATTTCCGCAGCGACCAAAGCTTATCCGCCGTCATTCAGGCGGACGGTTGCCTGGAGTATAATGACCAGCGCGGTTCTATCCACGCCGTTGCCCGCCTGCTCAGCGCGGACGGGCTGGCCAATGGCTGGCAGCTCTGGCTGTACGAGGCTGTCCCCGGCGGGCCGCGCCAGCCGATCGACCGGCTCAGGCAGCGCCTGCGCAAATACCTTCAAACTGAGGAGAAATCATGACCCTTACCCGCCCTTACCAGCAAACCCGCTGGAGTCTGGATCCCCTGATCCCCGGCGGCCCCGGCCCGGAACTGGAGGCTGCTTTAAAACGCCTGGAAGAAAAGGTTTCTGAATTTGAAACCCTGCGCGCCAGCCTGCGTGACGACCTGCCCGAAAACGAATTCCTCGATATTATCCGCCGGCTCGAGCAGATGACCTACGACGCGAACATTATCTATTCCTTCGCCGGGCTGTATTTCGCTGAAAATACCCAGAATCAAACCGCGCAGACCTTGATCGGCCGCGTGGATCAGTTCATGGCTGAAATGAGCAACCGCACCCTGTTCTTCAGCCTGTGGTGGAAAGCCTTACCGGAAGCCCAGGCGGCCCGACTGATGGCCAACAGCGGCGATTACCGCTACTGGCTGGAAGAAATGCGCCACTTTAAGGATTACACCCTGAGCGAGCCGGAAGAAAAGATCATCAACACCAAAAACGTGACCGGCGCGAGCGCCATTCAGAACCTGTACAGCGCTCTGACCAACCGCTATGTGTTTAAGGTCGAAATTGAGGGTGAGGTCAAGGAATTAACCCGCGGCGAGCTGATGTCTTATGCCCGCCACTACAACCCGGATTACCGCGCCGCCGCTTACCGCGAGCTCTACCGCGTATACGGAGAGGACGGCGACATTCTCGGGCAGATGTACCAGGCGCTGGTGCGCGACTGGCGCAACGAACAGGTTAAAATGCGCGGTTTTAAGAGCCCGATCGCTGCCCGCAACCTGATGAACGACCTGCCGGACGAAGTGATTGATACCCTGATGGAAGTCGCCAGAAAAAATGTCGGCGTCTTTCAGCGTTTCTTCAAACTCAAAGCGCGCCTGCTGGGTATGGATCGGCTGCGCCGGTACGATATATACGCGCCGGTGGCTAAGTCAGAAAAACCCTTCGCTTACCCTCAGGCGGCTGATTTGGTGCTTGAATCGTTTGGCCAGTTTCATCCGCGTTTCGCCGAGCTGGCCGAGCGCGTCTTCGCCGAAAACCGTCTGGATGCCGAAGTGCGCAAGGGCAAGCGCGGCGGGGCGTTTTGCGCGACCGCTGTGCCGGGCATGACCCCCTGGGTGCTGCTCAATTACCAGGGCAAGGCGGACGATGTCGCCACCATGGCGCACGAGCTGGGCCACGCCATCCATTCGATGCTGGCTGCCGGCCACAGCGTGTTCACCCACCACGCCTGCCTGCCGCTGGCTGAGACGGCCAGCACTTTTGGCGAAATGATGCTGATTGACCGCCTCCTGGCTGAGGAAAGCGACCCGGCTGTGCGCCGCGATCTGCTCTTCCGCCAGGTGGATGACGCCTACGCCACCATCCAGCGTCAGATTTTCTTTGCCCTCTTTGAAAAACAGGCCCACGAGATGATCCACGACGGCGCGTCTGTGGACGAGCTGTGCGCTGCGTATTTCCAGAATCTGCAGGAACAGTTCGGTGATGCCGTGGAGGTAGACGAAGCCTTCAAATGGGAATGGGTTTCCATCCCCCATATTTACGAAGTGCCGTTTTATGTCTACGCTTACGCCTTTGGACAGCTGCTGGTGCTTTCGCTCTACCAGCAATACAAGCAGGAAGGCGAGGCTTTCAAACCGCGCTACATTCGCCTGCTGGAAGCGGGCGGTTCAATCGCGCCGATGGAGATCCTTGACCAGGCCGGGGTGGATGTGCGCAAGGCTGAATTCTGGCAGGGCGGTTTTAATGTCATTGCCGGGCTGGTGGATCAATTGGAAAAACTCTAGACCAGAGTACCGCAGAACAGATCAGCCCCGCCATTCCAGCGGGGCTGTTTGATGAAAGCGCAGCGGCTGCGCTTGCAGCCGTATGTTATAATTTTGGTGCCGAAGGTGGGAATCGAACCCACACTCCTTACGGAACACGATTTTGAGTCGTGCGCGTCTGCCAATTCCGCCACTCCGGCCAGCCAACAAAGTATATCCAATAACACAGGAAGGGTCAAGGAAATCACCTATGCGCCTGGGAATTATCGGACTGCCCCAAACCGGAAAAACCACCCTTTTCAACGCCCTCACCCGCGGCAGCCAGCCAACCGGCGCTGCCAGCGGCAAGATTGAAGTGCACACCGCGGTGGTGGATGTGCCGGATGAACGCGTTGACCGCCTGACCGAGATGTTCAAACCCAAGAAAAAGGTCTATGCCAAGGTCACCTACGCGGATATCGCCGGGTTGGACGGTTCGGCCGGGAAAACGGGGATTGCCGGCACGCTGCTCAACCAGCTGACGCAGATGGACGGTTTCATTCAGGTCGTGCGCTGCTTTGAAAACGACAACGTCGCCCACATCCACGGCAGCCTGGACCCGCAGCGCGATCTGGACATTATGGAAAGCGAATTCATCCTGAATGACCTGATTGCCGTGGAACGCAAGCTGGAACGGCTGGCGGAAGAACGCAAGAAGGGCGGCAGCCGCGACAAAGCCCTGATTGAACGCGATATTGAACTGTTTACCCGCTTCCACGAAGCGCTGCAAAAGGATATTCCCCTGCGCGATCTGGAAATCAGCGGTGATGAAGAAAAAACCCTCTCCGGTTTCGGCTTCCTCAGCCGCAAGCCGATGCTGGTGGTGCTCAACCTCTCGGAAGGACAGAGCGCGCCGCACGTGAACTACAGCCACCGCAACGTGCAGATCGTGGATCTGCAGGCTCGCCTGGAAATGGAAATCGCCCAGCTGCCGCCGGAAGAAGCCGCCGTTTTCCTGGAAGAATACGGCATCAGCGAACCCAGTCTGAACCGCATGATCCGCCTTTCTTACGACCTGCTTGGGTTGATGTCCTTTCTGACCGCTGGAGAAGACGAGGTGCGCGCCTGGACGGTGCGGCGCGGCGCCACCGCCCCGGAAGCCGCCGGCGAGATCCATACTGATTTACAGAAAGGTTTCATTCGCGCCGAGGTGGTGGCTTACGACGACCTGATCGCCCTGGGCGGGCTGACCGAGGCGAAAGCCAAAGGCAAGCTGCGCCTGGAAGGCAAGGAGTACATCGTCAAGGACGGCGACATCCTCAACATCCGCTTCAACATCTAAGTATCTTTGAAAAATCTAACGCCCGCGCTCAAGCGGGCGTTTGCGTGCGCGCTCTCAGCCAGGAAAACCAGGCGGGTCGCGCCCTGCGCAGCTGGCGCAGCCCCGCCAGCCCTGCCCCCAGCAGCAGCGCTCCCAACAGCGCGCCGCTGAAGTTGCTTAACACCGATTCGATCAATTCCCACTGACTGCCAAACCAGTAGCCCAGCCCGCCGTACACCGCCAGCCAGGTGATCTCGCCCAGCGCGTCTACCAGCAGAAACCTGCGGAAGGAATAACACCCGCCGCCCGCCAGCAGGTTGACCGGCAGGGCGATGGACGTCAGCGCCCAGCGCGAGAGGTAAAGCGCCAGACCGCCGCGCCGATCAAAACTGGCGCGCGCCTTGATCCACAATCCGCTGCCTTCCATTTTGCGGGTAAAGCGCCCCGCGCCAAAGCGACCGGCCGCGTAACTGAGCGCATCGCCCAGCACCACCGCCGCCAGACCGAACCCAAAAGCCTCCGCCGGGGAGAAATAGCCCTGCCGGCTAAACGCCCCCACCGCCACCACCATCATCGAGGTCGGCAGGGGGATGCCCAGACCGCCCAGCAGCAGCGCCAGCGCGAAAGCGGGCAGGCCAAAAGACAGCACCGCGGCCAGCAGAGTCTCGCTCATGGCCGCACCCCCGCCGCCAGGGCTTCGCCCGCGCGGAAATCCGCCACCGCGCGGCGCACCTGCGCCAGCGCCCAACCGGGAGCCTGACCGGCCAGCCGGTCAAGGTCATCCAGGCTGCGTTCATGCCCCTCGGGGCGCGGCAGGCCGAGCGCCTGCCACAAGACCGGCTCCGGCACGCGGGTTTCCCGGGCGATATAGGGCACGGTCATCCAGCCGCGCAGACTTTCCACCGCGGCGGCCGGTCCGGCGTGCGGAACGCCGTGCGTCAGGCGGTCAAAGGCGCGGCCCAGGCGCGGGCCAAAGAACAGGATCAGCACCATCCCGACGGCGATTAACAGCGCCGGCAGGAAAGATTTCAACCAAAAAGACTTGTTTTCTGGGGCAGGGCTTGCGTTCATGCCTGTAGGATAGCCGGCGGCTGCTCAGAACTTGTGAAGCGGTGATAAAGATTTGGTGTAGCTGGAAATTCCCCCGCCAGCGTGTTTGACTCAGGCGCGGTTTTGGCTATAGTTATCCTGTGGGAGGGAGAGCCGTCATGCCAGCGACTGTTTTAATCATCGAAGACAACATTGACAACCTGGATCTGGTGCGCTTTCTGCTGGCAGATGAAGACTACCGCATTCTCACCGCCCGCGACGGTAAAGAAGGTCTGGCCCTGGCGCGTCAGAAGCTGCCGGAGATCATCCTGCTTGACCTGGCGCTGCCGGAAATGGACGGCTGGCGCCTGGCGCGAATGATCAAAGCCAACCCGGAGACCGCCGGGATCAAGGTGGTGGCGATCACCGCCCACGCCCTGCCCTGCGACCGCGAGCGCGCCATGGAAGCCGGGTGCGACGGCTACATCACCAAGCCGCTGGACATCAACGCTTTCCCCGCTCAGATCGCCGCGTATTTGAAACTGCCGCAAACCAGCTAATCCTGCTTTCCCTGCCGGACGGCTGAGCCGTCCGGTTTTTATTTACCCGGCGTCTGGAAGAAACAACATCACCGCGTCGCCCTCATCCAGCGCGAGAACACCCGCCGGCTGGCGCAGCAGCCAGACTGCCACCCAGAAGTCCGCCACCGCCCCGCTGAAGTTAAATACCAGCATCAAAACCAGGGGGAACAGCCAGCCAACCGGCAAGATCAGCATCAGGCCGACTCCCAGCAGACTGACCAGCACGGCCGGGGCCAGCGCAGTCAGCAAATACTGTCCGCGCGGAAAGAACCAGCCCGGCGCGGCGGCGTAGGCATGAGTCCACTTGAAAGAGAAAGCCGGGGGCTGGTGAGTGAACAGCCAGAAGAAAATCCCGTGCGCGCCTTCATGCAGAACGACCATCACAATCAGCGAACCGATCAGAGCGGCCACGGATGAGATTAATCCGCCAAAGCCGTCGATGGATACGGATAACGCCGCCGCCCCGTCCGCGGGGCGCAGCGCCAGCAGCAGTCGGGTGAAAGCCCAACCCGAAGCCGCCAGCAGCCCCAGTCCCAGAACATTCAAGAGCAGCAGGCGGCGCGTGTCGCGAATATCAAACCGCCCGACAGGCCGGTAGCCAGCGGGCAGTTCGCGTACAGCAGATTTTGGAAAAACGTTCATCAAGGCGCTTTGGTCTGAGTCTGAGTGCCCGTCGGGCCGGGTGTGGGGCTGGGCGCGAAGGTGTTGGTCGGCCAGGGGGTGATGGTCGGACCGGAAGGAGAAGCGGTAACCACCGGAGACGTCGCGCTTGGGAATTCCAGCGGCGGGAGGCTCTCCGCTTCGGTAGCCGCGCCGGGGCCAACCGTCTGGGCAAAAGGCGCGGGGGTTCCGCCGCCTTCCCTCACCGGTTGGCGGTCCAGCCAGCCCGTGAGGGCAAAGAGCAGCCCGAGCAGGATCAACAGGATAACCAGGCTGATGGCGCCAAACAGCGCCAGGCGCGGCCATTTACGCGTGCTGGCCGGGGGCGGCGCTTCCGGCACCCGGATCAAGATCAGGGTGATGTTATCGTGTCCGCCGCGCTGACAGGCCATACTGATGAGAATATCGGCCGCCTCGTCCATCGTCATGCTGTTCAGCACTGCCTCGATTTCCGGGTTGGTCACCAGATCGGTCAGGCCGTCTGAACACAACAGGATCACATCGCCAGTTTCCAGCGGCAGCCCCTGGTTGGCTTCCGCCTCTTCATTGGTTTCCTCACCGGTCAGCCTGATCCGAAAATCCGGCTCCGGCGGGACGGGCGAACCCAGGAATCGGCGGATGACGTGCGCGTTGGGGTGCCCCTTGGCCTGTTCTGGCTTGAGGAGGCCGGTCTCCAGCGCTTCCTGGATCCAGGTGTGGTCGGTGGAAAGCTGGAGCAGCTTTCCAGCGCGCAGCAGATAAACGCGCGAATCCCCGACAGTGGTTGTGTAAAGGTTGCGGTTGTCAATGTAAGCGCAGGAGAGAGTCGCCCCCATGCCGCGCTGCTCGCCATTGGCCTGCGACTGGGCGAAGATCGCTTCGCCGGCCGCCCGGACGGCCGACCGCAAGGTCTCGCGCGGCTGACGCCCGTCGCTGGAAGCCACCAGGTGAGAGATGTGGTTGACGGCCATCTCTGCCGCGACCTCGCCGGCCTTATGCCCGCCGATGCCGTCGCACAGCACAGCCAGGAGCACCGGCACAGCCGCCCGCCCGTAAGCGAAAGCGGAAACCCCGTAGCGGTCTTCATTATTTTTCCCTGTCATGCCCGGGTGTGTGCGCGCCACCACCGGCATGTGGGCGGTATCAATCCGTTTCATGCTCATCCACCTTTTTGACAATCAACTGTCGCAGCGGCGGCCGGGCCAGTTCAAAACGAAAGGCCGCCCGGCCAAAATGGATGATGTCGCCGTGCTCCAGGGCTGCTCCCTGCGAGGATACCGGCGCGTAGTTCAACCAGCTGCCCGCCGTGGAGCCCGCATCAGCCAGAACATAAGCGCCGTCAGCGCTCTGGAAAATCCGGGCGTGCAGGCCCTGAACGGTTGAATCATCCACGACCATCTGGGCCTGCCGGGGATTGCTGCCGATCGTAACTTCCTTTTGAATTATAGCAAAGGCTTCGCCTGGTATAGCCTGCAATTCCGGCTCGCTGATCCGCACCAGGCGCGCCGGGGCGGGCTGCCCGGCAGCCAGCGGCCAGCTTGGCCGTTCCTGCCCGGCCGGAATATAAGCGCGCGGCGCCTCGCGCGTGATTGCGATGGGCTGGGTCAGCGGGTCCTGCGCGGCCCGCCGGGCTTTCGAATCGGGTCTGGTCCACACGCCGCGCTTCCCGGACCGGATTAAGAATCCGGCCAGGAGCGCCCCGGCTGCCAGAACCGCCAGGACGACCAGAACGCGCTGCCAGGTGATTTCGCGCAGGATGGCGCGCAGCAAATTGCGCGGTTTGGGCGGGAAATTAAAGGCGACCGGCAGCTCAAGGGTCGAACCGCTCAGACCGGCGATATCTTCCACTTCAACCCGAATCAGGTGCTGACCGGAAGTGTTTAGTTCGCGGGTTGGCAGGGCAAGCAGGTCAAAGGGGGGGGTATCAAATTCGACCACCGCCTGACCGTCCAGGAAGAGGGTGAGCCTTTTTAAGGCGCGCGGTCGGCCGTCCGGGAATTCCAGCATCAACTGCAGCGGAATGGCAGCCGGCTGCAAAACGGCTTCTTCTTCACTGTCCACTTCCTGCCAGGTCAGTTCGACGGATGAAGGCGGCTGAACAAAGATCGGGTTCGGCGGCAGAATGTTCAATTCAAACTCCACCGGCGGGGCAGCCAGTTGAAAATCGCCGCGCTTGAATTTAACCTCCAGGGTATGCAGGCCGCCGCCAGTAATCTTCGAGCGGTACCGCGCGCGGTAAATTTGCCGCAGCGGGTCTAAACCCGCTTCAATCGACGGCGGAGTTTCTGGCCCGGTGAAGAGGAAAAATTCGCCTCCCGTGGCGCTGGCCAGGGTTTGCATCGCCTTGCCCGCAGGGGTGGTCAGGCTGCCAGGCGTCGCCACCAGCCAGACATTGACGCGAATATTTAAACTGGCGGCCCGCTCGGTTAAAGCCTGGATCGCCTGCAGCTGCGGTTCCAGCGGCAGAACCGTCAGGTAATAGATCACCCGTTTCATATCGCGTGAGGGCGGGCTCACCGCGGCATCCACCGCCTGGGTCAGCGCGGTCAGCGCGGGCTGCATGCGCAAAATGTCAGGCTGGTAAGCCTGAAGCGCCTGAGACCACTCCGCCGGATCGCTCAGGTTGGCTGCCTGCACACCAGAAGTGGTCACAAAATTATAAGCGTGCTTGCTGGTGCTGGTTTGACCCGCGGCCCACTCGGTAAACACCCTGCGCAGGGCTTCAAGGCGGGTTTGGCCGGCGTAGCGGTTTGCCATTTCTGGCCCGGGGTTGAGGGCGACAAGGATCTGCACGCCCGGTTCGATCAATTCCAGGTCTTCGACCAGGCGAAATTCGCCGTTTTCATACAGTTCCAGTTCATCCGCTTTGGCATCGCGGATAAATCTGCCCGAAGCATCATACAGCTCGAGGTTAACATAAAGATCGGGGTACGAATGGGTGTCCGGCGCGCTGACGGTCATGCGCGCGGCGCTCTGCGCCCGGGCAGGCTGAAAGACAGCGGCCGCCAGAACAGCCGCTGCCAGAACCAGATAAGCAAATTTACACTTTAGAAGCGGGTGGCCCACAGAATTATTTTACATCAGCCTGTCGGTTTATCCTACTCCCATTCAATGGTGGCGGGGGGTTTGCTGGTGATGTCATAGACGACGCGGTTAATCCCGCGGACCTCATTAACAATCCGGTTGGCTACCCGCGCCAACAGCTCATCCGGTAAACGCGCCCAATCGGCGGTCATAAAATCGTCGCTCACCACCGCGCGCAGCGCAGCGACCTGCTGGTAGGTGCGCTGGTCGCCCATCACCCCGACCGTGCTGACCGGCAGCAGCACCGCGAAAGCCTGCGCCACGCGCGCACCTCCGCCGCCAGCACGTTTGCCCAGCAGCCCGGCGCGGGTTAATTCTTCGGTGAAAATCGCGTCCGCACCGCGCAAAATATCCAGCCGCCCGGCCGTTACTTCGCCCAGGCAGCGCACGGCCAGCCCCGGTCCGGGAAAAGGCTGGCGCCAGACCAGTTCTTCGGGCAGCCCGAGCGCTTCACCGACCGCGCGCACTTCGTCTTTGAATAAATAGCGCAGCGGTTCGATCAGTTCAAAGGACAGATCTTCAGGCAATCCCCCGACATTATGGTGCGATTTGATTTTGTGCGCGCTGGAGCGCTCCGGGGCGCGCGATTCAATGACATCCGGGTAGATCGTCCCCTGCACCAGGAACCGCGGCGAGTCCGCTTTTCTGGCTTCCGCTTCAAATACGCGGATAAAGGTCTCGCCAATCACCCGGCGTTTTTGTTCCGGGTCCGTCACACCTGCCAGGGCGGATAAAAAGGTCTGGCGCGCATCTGAAATTACGAAGCCGTGGGCCAGCCCGCTAAAAGCCGCTTCCACCTGCTCGCGTTCCCCTTTTCGCAGCAACCCATTGTCCACAAAAACCGCTGTCAGGCGCTCTCCAACGGCGCGGTGAACCAGGGCGGTGGCAACGCTTGAATCCACCCCGCCGGAAAGCCCCGCCAGAACCCGTTCGCCGCCTGTGCGGGCGCGAATTTCTTCTACCGCGCGGGCGATGATGGACGCCGGCGTCCAGTCCGGCTGGCAGCCGCAGATCTGGATCACAAAACGGCGCAGCATCTCTTTACCGCCGGGGGTGTGATGAACTTCCGGGTGGAACTGCACCCCGTAGTAGCGCCGCCGGGGGTCCTCCATCGCCGCTACCGGACTGTTGGCGCTCGAAGCCGAGGTGAAAAAGCCTTCCGGCAAGCGCTCAATCCGATCGCCGTGCGACATCCACACCGGGTGGGTTCCCGGCGGCATCAGCTGGCTGTTCTCGCTGACCACGATTTCCGCCGGCCCAAACTCCCGCTGCTGACCGGCAGCCACCCGGCCGCCCAGGGCATGGGTCAGCGCCTGCATCCCGTAACAGATACCCAGCACCGGCCGCCCGCTCTGAAGAACATACTCAGGTATGAACGGAGCTCCCGGCGCGTAAACAGATTCCGGCCCGCCAGAAAGGATATAACCGGCTGGTTCCAGCGCCTTCACATCAGACTCAGGAGCATCCCAGGGAAACAACTCGCAGTACACCTGCGCTTCGCGAACCTTGCGAACAATGATTTGACTGTACTGCGAGCCAAAATCCAATACAACGATGCCGTTCTTCATGAAGCGCTGGTTTCTCCCTGTTCGTCGTCCGCGAAGACGATTTTTTCGCCCAGCTGCGTGATGCAAACCAGCGACTCAACCTGCACCCCCAGAGATTCAAGCGCCTGGCGCCCGCCTTCAAACGATTTTTCAATTAAAGCGCCAATTCCGACCAGCGTGCTGCCAGCGGTCTTGGCCAAACGCACCAGCCCCAGGATGGTCGCGCCGGAAGCCAGGAAATCATCAATAATCAACACCCGTTCGCCCGGGGCAAGATATTCTGGAGAAACAATCAGATCCACCAGACGTCCTTTGGTATGCGAAGGCGCCACGGTCAGGTACACGGTATCCGGCATGGTGATTGGCTTTATCTTGCGGGCGTACACGACCGGCACACCCAGGTGAAAAGCGGTGGTCAGCGCCGGAGCGATCCCGGAGATCTCTGCGGTTAACACGCGGGTGGGGCGCACCGCGGCGAAGCGCCGCGCCAGTTCCTGCCCGCATTGATCCATCAACAGCGGGTCAACCTGGTGGTTGATAAAGCTGTCAACCTTGAGAATCCCCCCATTCAGTACCGCGCCTTCCGAACAGATACGGTCCTTCAACGCCTGCATAAGTTTCCTCCGGAAATGGGTTGTATGGACATTTTACATCAGCCTGTCCACAGCGCAAGGCTTGCGCAGAGATTGGCAATAAATGACGCGCAGGCAAGTGTGTTAGAATCGCTGCAAATGTTGACCCCGTTGATTTTATTAGCCTCCGCTTCGCCCCGCCGCCAGCAAATGCTTGCCTGGACCGGCTGGACTTTCGAAGTCCAACCGGCAGATGTGGATGAAAGCCTGCTGCCCGGCGAAGCTCCGGCGGCGTATGTTTCTCGCCTGGCGGAAAGCAAAGCCCGCGCGGTGGAGCCGTTTGGAGTGATTGCCCAGGTGGTGCTGGCGGCGGATACCACCGTCGCCGACGACTTCGGGCTGCTGGGCAAACCCGCCACCCCCGACGAGGCGCTGGAAATGCTTCGCCGGCTGCGCGGGCGCAGCCACCGGGTCTTTACCGCGATCACCGTTTCGCAACCCGGAAAACGCCGCCGTGTTTCTGACCTGTGCGTTTCACAGGTACCCATGCGCGCTTACAGCGATGCCGAGATGGAAGCCTACGTCGCCAGCGGCGACCCGCTGGATAAAGCCGGCGCCTACGCCATTCAGCACGCCGGGTTTCACCCGGTAGAAAACTTTCGCGGCTGCTTCGCCAGCGTCATGGGCCTGCCGCTCTGCCATCTGGCGCGCAGTATGGCAAAGCTCGGCCTGACGCCCCCGGTGGATATCCCGGCTGTATGCCAGCAAAATTTGCGGTATGATTGTCCCATCAGCCAAAAAGTGCTTGCTGGCGAGAATACTGGATAATGACTGGCTCAACGCCAGGAGGTTTGGTTTATGAAACGGTTGTATCTTCTGCTGCTCATGGTTTTTCTGCTAACCGCCTGCAACGGCAGCGGCGCGCCGGCATCTCAGGCGACCCTGCCGCCGCCGGTGGTGAACACGACCCGCGCACCTGATCCTCAACCGGCCGTCTCCGAATTTCTTGAATTATGGAAGGCTGAAGATTATGCCGCGATGTACGAGCGCCTCAGTCGGGTCAGCCGGGATGCCATCAGCCTGGAAGATTTCACCAAACTCTTCAAAGACACGGCTATCAGTCTGACCCTGAAAAACCTGGATTACACCATTCAATCCGTGGTCACCGACATCAGCAGCGCCAAAGCGGCATACACGATTCAGTACCACACCAACCTGTTTACAGACATCAAGACCTCCACTGAAATGAACCTGACCCTGGAGGACAACACCTGGAAGATCGTCTGGGATGACAGCATTATTTTCTATGAAATGAAGGGCGGTAACCGCCTGCGCCTTGATTCCCAGGTCCCCGCCCGCGGCGATATCTACGACCGCAACGGCCAGATCATCGCCGGACAAACCCAGGCGTACGCCATCGGCATCGTCCCGGGTGAGATAAAAAGCAACACGACCCTGCTGCGGGAACTTTCCGCCCTCACCGGCCGCACCCAGGCAGAGATCAAATCGCTGTATGAAGACGCCGGTCCCGACTGGTACATCCCGGTCGGCGAAGCCTCCGCGGATCAGGTCAATGCCCGTCTGGATGCGCTCAAAAGCGCCGGCGGGATTCGCCTCAGTCCCTACACCACCCGCCTGTATTATGAAGGCGGGATCGCCGCGCAAACGATCGGCTACACCCTGTTTATCACCAAAGACGAACTTGAAGCCTACAAACGCAAAGGGTACCGCGGCGATGAACGCATCGGCGCTTCGGGAATTGAAAAATGGGGCGACGCCTATCTCACCGGTAAGATTGGCGGCGACCTGTATCTGGTAGCGCCGGACGGCAGCATCATCACCCGCATCGCCTCGGCCCCCGCCATCCCTTCCGAGAACATCACCACCACCCTGGATAAAGATTTACAACTTGGCGCGGAAAAATCAATCGCCGGTTTTAACGGCGCAATCGTGGTGATGGAACTCAACACGGGCCGCATTCTGGCCATGGCCTCTTCTCCTGATTTTGACCCCAATATCCTTGACCCGAACAATGTCAACGTCAGCTACCTGACCAAATCACCGCTCAACGATCCGAACAACCCCCTCTTGAACCGCGCCGCGCAGTCGTCTTATCCGCCTGGCTCGGTCTTTAAGGTCATCCCAATGGCCGCCGCCCTGGAAAGCGGCCTTTACACCAAAGACAGCGTGTATGACTGCCAGCACGCGTTTACTGAATTGCCCGGCGAGCCGCTTTACGACTGGACCTACGCCAAAGAATTACCGCCTTCCGGCAAGCTGACCTTACAGCAGGGCTTGATGCGTTCCTGCAATCCCTGGTTCTACCATATTGGCCTGGATCTGTTCCGGCAGAACCGACCCAAAGATGTCAGCAACATGGCGCGCGCCTTTGGACTCGGCACCGCCACGGGCATCGGCGCTGTGGCGGAAGATCCTGGCTCGATCCCCGATCCAACCAGCGATAACGACGCCGTTCAACTGGCGATCGGTCAGGGAGCCATGCTGGTCACCCCGCTGCAGGTGGTCAACTATTACGCCGCGATCGGCAACGGCGGAACGCTCTACCGCCCGCAGATCATTGAGAAAATCGGCGGCACGAGCAGCGAACCCACCATCACCTTCACCCCTGAAATCCGCGGAAAACTGCCGCTCAAACCGGAAACCCTGACCGATATTCAGGAAGCCATGCGCATGGTCGTCGCTGACCGCCGCGGCACCGCCCGGCGCGCCTTTCTCGGCCTGACCATCCCGGTCTACGGCAAGACCGGCACGGCCCAGAACCCGGCCGGCAACCCGCACGCCTGGTTTGGCGGTTACACCGCTGCCCAAAACCCCGACCGGCCGGATATCGCCATCGTGGTCTTTGCTGAAAATGCCGGAGAAGGCTCTGAAATCGCCGCGCCGATTTTCCGCCGCATGGTGGAGTTATATTTCTTCGGTGAGGCAAACACGCTCTTCCCCTGGGAATCGACTTTCTATGTAACCCGAACGCCAACTTCAGCCGTCACCGCGACCCCTGAAGGCAGCCAACAGGAAAGCACCCCCGCGCCGTAATGGTTGAAAAAGCGCTCATCCCGGGGCGGGTTCTCCGCCTTCAATCTGGGTTTTACACCGTCCAGACCGCGCAGGGCCGGGTAATTTGCTCGCTGCGCGGCCGATTGAAACGGCGTTCCTTCCAGGGGGATGTGATTGCCGTGGGAGACGAAGTGCGCATCTCGCTGGTTCAGGGCGGGGGGGCAATCGAAGAGATTTTACCGCGCCGTTCCGCCCTGGTGCGCAGCGACCCGACCCCAAAAGGCGACTATCAACAGATCCTGCTGGCCAATATTGACCAGGTGGTCTTTGTTTTTGCCTGCGCCAATCCCGATCCGCATCTGCGCATGCTCGACCGTTTTCTGGTCATCGCCGAGAAACAGGGCATTCCGGCGCTGATTGTCGCCAATAAAGTGGATTTAATCGGCCTGGAAGCCGCCCGGCGCCTCTTCGGCATGTACCCGCCGCTGGGGTATCCGGTGCTGTTCACTTCCGCGGCTCAACAGATCGGAATTGATGCCCTGCGCGCCGCGCTGGCCGGCAGGCTCACCGGTCTGGCGGGTCCTTCCGGCGTCGGAAAGTCCAGCCTGCTGAACGCAATTCAACCAGAGCTGGGTCTGGCTGTGCGGGATGTCAGCCTGGCAAACACGAAAGGCCGCCACACCACGGTTGTGCGCGAACTCTTTCCGCTGGATGCCGGCGGTTGGGTGGCGGACCTGCCCGGGCTGCGCGCCGTGGCGCTCTGGGATACCCAGCCTGAAGAACTGGACGGGTATTTTCCAGAGATACGGCCGCTGGTGGCTGACTGTCAGTTCAACGACTGCACCCACCGCCGCGAGCCGGGCTGCGCAGTGCGGGCCGCCGTGCGCTCAGGCGCGGTCCACCCGGAGCGGTACATCTCGTATCTGCGCCTGCGTTACGGGGATGATGAGGACCTGGACAATATTATCGAGAGCCTGAAAGGCTGATTTTTTTTCGGGGAGGAGCAGGATGAGCAAGGCACGCATTACCTGGGAGCGCTATGAACTAAAACTGCGCAACCCGTTCCGCCTGTCTTACGGGGTCAGTGAAACCCGCCAGGCGTTTATCTTGCGGCTGGAGGACGGCAGCGGCTTCGGTGAAGGCACCATTCCGCCCTATTACGGCGTATCTGAAGAGGAGATGACCGCCTGCTGGGCCAGAGCTGCCGCGCGCAGCGATCCGTTTCCGGAAGACCCCGCCGAAATCGAAACCTGGGTGGGCAAAGACGGCCCGGCCCCGGCGCGCTGCGCTCTTGATCTGGCTCTGCATGACCGGATTGCCCGCCAGCGCGGCATGCCGCTTTATCAGCTGCTCGGCCTTCCCAAACCGCAGCCGCGTCCAACTTCTTTCACCATCGCCATCGCCGAACCGCAAGAAATGGCGCAGATGGCTCTTCAGATCGCCAGTTACCCGATCATCAAAGTAAAACTGGGCAGCCAGGATGACCGCGCCCGCCTGGCCGCGATCCGCGCCGCCCGGCCGGATGTGCGCCTGCGCGTGGATGCCAACGCCGGCTGGAGCCGCGAAGACGCCCTCGATCTCCTGCGCCCGCTGGAAGCCTTTGATCTGGAACTGATTGAACAACCGCTGGAAAAGCGCGACCATGAAGGTATGGGCCTGCTGCAAAAGCAGACCCGCCTGCCGATTGTGGCGGATGAAAGCGTGCAGACACTGGAAGATGTTGAAAGCCTGGCGCGGGCCGGCGTGCAGGGGATCAACCTTAAATTAATGAAAGTCGGCGGGCTTTCTGCCGGGCTGCGCATTCTGCGCCGCGCCCAGGCGCTCGGCCTGCGCGTCATGCTCGGCTGCATGGTCGAAACCTCCCTCGGTACCACCGCCATGGCGCACCTGGGCGGGCTGGCCGAGTGGCTCGACCTGGATGCACCAATGTTGATTACCAACGACCCGTTTACGGGCTTACAGTACGACCATCACGCTGTGATCACCCTTCCCGAGCGGCCCGGTATCGGCGCCGAACCCGCTGCCTGAACTGAGGAGAGACCTGATGATTGAAAAGATCCAAGAAGAATTGAAATCGCTGCTGTCCGCTTACAGCGACACCCGCTTTCATCTGGTGGAAATTGAACCCGCTCTGCAGGGCGGCACGCTCGTCCTAAAGGGCCGTGTGCTGGATTCAGACATCCTCAGCGCGGTCGCCGGCGGACTTTCAGCCGCTTTTCCCGCGCTAAAGGTGGATTCCGCCGGGGTTCAGGTACTGCGCGCCGCCGCGAACCCGCGCCTCGCTGTCGCCACCAACCTGACCGGGCTGCATGCCGGTCCGTCGTGGCTTTCTGAACAGCTCAGCCAGATGGTATTTGGCGCCCAGGTGGAAGTTCTCTTTGAGGAAGGCAGCTGGGTGTACGTGCGCCAGGCAGACGGCTACCTGGGCTGGACCTACCGCTTGTATCTGGGCACTCCTCCCGAAACGCCCACGCACCTGGTCTGCGCACCGGTTTTGCCGCTTTTCAGCGCGCCCGAACCCGACGCGCCTCTGGTCTCGCGCCTGCTGTTCGCTACCGGGGTGCGCGTGCTGCAGGTGCGGGGTGAATGGGCTGAAGTGCAGGCGCATGTGCGCGGCTGGGCGCGGTTGGATGGACTGCGCGCGCTGGCCGGCCTGCCGCTGCGCAGCGAAACCGCCCGCCGTCAGATCCTGGCAGACGCCTACCGCATGATCGGCGTTCAATACCTGTGGGGAGGCTGTACCGGCCACGGGATTGACTGTTCCGGCCTGGCGCAGGCCGTGCACCGTCTGTCTGGCTATATCCTGCCGCGCGATGCGGATCTGCAAATGGATGCCGGCCGCCCGGTTGAACCCCCGTACCGCCCCGGCGATCTGGTCTTCTTTGGCGAAAGCGGCGAACGCCGCGTGATCACCCATGTGGCCATCAGTCTGGGCGGATGGCAGATCATCCATTCCTCGCGCAGCCGCAACGGCGTGTATGTGGATGACATCCAGACTGTGGCGCACCTGAAAGAAAGCTGGCAGGGCGGCTGCACCTTTATTGAGGATTAGGTCCGCATGAGCCTGCGCATGGAAAGCCCGGTCGGCCCGCGCGTGATCTTTAACGGGCGCGAGATGGATTATTTTTCCGGCACCAGCTACCTGGGGCTGCAAAGCCGCCCGGAAGTGCTGGCTGCTGCTGGAGAATGCCTGCAAACATACGGTTTGGCCACCGGAACTTCGCGCGGCGGCTACGGCGAAAGCCCGGTCTACGACCGGTTGGAAGCCGAAATCCGCGCTTTTTTTGATGCAGAAGCCTGCCTTTACTTTGCCAGCGGCTACCTGGGCAACACCATCCTCTCGCAGGGATTGAGCGGCCGGTATGAGGTGATTTTCGTGGATGCCTGGAGCCACTTTAGCATCTGGGACGGGGCGCGCGCCAGCGGCATGCCGGTGGTAACCTTTGAGCACCGTTCCGTGGACGACCTGGCAAAAAAGATCAGGGACACCCTTACTCCGGGCCAGCGCCCGCTGATTATGAGCGACGGACTTTTTCCCATTTCTGCCGAACTGGCCCCCGCCCCGGCTTACCTGGAACTGGCCGAACGCTATGACGGGCTGGTGGTGCTGGATGATGCCCACGCTTCGGGTGTTCTGGGTCCCGGCGGGCGCGGCACGCTGGATTATTACGGCATAGACAGCCCGCGCTGCCTGGCCAGCCACACCCTCAGCAAAGCCCTGGGCGGGTACGGCGGGGTGATCACAGCCAGCGCCGAGATGATCGATCTGCTCAACCGCCGCTCGCGCGTGTACATCGCCGCAAGCCCGCCGCCGCTGGTTACCGCGGCGGCAGCGGCCGCGGCGCTGCGGCTGGCGCGCACCGAACCGGAACTGCGCCTGCGCCTGAGGGAGAATATTGCCCGGCTGCGCGCTGGTTTTCGCTCCCTGGGCTGGGAACTGGATGACATCCCTGCGCCAATCACCTGTCTGCGCGCCCGGCCCGGGATTGAACTGGGCAGGCTGAAAGACGCCCTCTTTGAGCGCGGCATCGCCACCGCGCATGTGACCACCTACTCCAGCACCCCGCCGGGCGGGGCGCTGCGCGTGGCGGTTTTCGCCACCCACAGCGCGGATCAGATTGACCGCCTGCTTGCCGCCGTTCAAGACATTCTCGCTCCCGGAGCAAAACGATGAACCTGACCCTGCGCCCGATTAACAAAGAAAACTGGAAGGAATGCGCCAGGCTGGAAGTGAACCCCGATCAGCGCGATTACGTCGCCAGCAACCCCTATTCCCTGGCACAGGCGGCCTATGAACCCGATCACGCCCTGTGGGGTATCTATGCCGGTGACCGCATGGTCGGCTTCAGCATGACCAGCGTCGACCGCGAGACCGTGCCTGCGCGCCACTGGATCAGCCGTTTCATGATTGACCGGCGCGAACAGGGCAAAGGGTTCGGCAAGGCTGCTTTTCGGCTGGTGGCCGATTCGCTGCTCAGCGCCTACGGCTGCAGCGAGCTGCGCCTGAGCGTTCACCCGGAAAACCAGGCGGCCATTCATATTTATGAAGGTTACGGTTTTCAGAAAACTGGCGAGATGCTGGAGGGCGAACAGATCATGCGCTTCCAGACAGGCGGCGCCTCTTAAATTAAACGAATGAAGCCCCGTGAGCCGGGGCTTCATGATCGAACTGTCAAAGGTTACGGATTGGGGCTGTTCTGCCAGCGCATGCCGCGCCCGCCGCGTCCAGCGAAATCACCGCGCGGGCCCATCATGCTGCCCGGCTGACAGTTGGCGCCGTTCTGGCGCATTTGCTCGCGCTGTTCCCAGCGCTGGGCGAGAAAATCCGCCTGTTCCTGGGTGATATCGCCGGCTTTCACCGCCGCAGCCAGTGCGGCCTTGCGCGCGCGGGTCATCGCTTCTGTGAACTGCTCAAAGGACATGCCTTTTTCCTGAGCCAGGTCCCAGGCGGTTTTTCCGGCGTCGTGGGCGGCACTCAGGTCATCCACGCTGATGCCCAGTTCAGCCGCGATGGCGGCTTCCATGTGAGACTGCAGCGGGCCGTTCATCCCGCGCCCAAAGCCGGGCTGTACCGGTTTTTCGGTCTGCGCCAGCGCCACGCCCGCGCCTGCCAGCGCAGCCAGGATAACCGCACCAATAATCAGAACAATTTTGGTTGTTTTATTCATCTGTTACCTCCATGTCTACAGCGGGGAAACCTTCTTATCCTCCGCCGTGATAAAGATAGGATAACAAATACTTATTTAGAAATGATAAATTTCCAGGCTTTTCCCGGCGCTGATTTTCACCGATGGATGCGGAAGAGGTGATTCCTCTTGTTGTGAGAAAAGTGTCTCAATTTTTACGCTCTCCAGTTTTTCCTACCGGGGACGAGTTTTAAACAAATCCGCGAGCAGGATGAAAACCGCGCCAGACAGGGGGATAAACCAGCCCATCCCCAGCGACCCGATCATATCCAGGATATTTCGAGCCGGCAGGCCTATCCGGGTGAATTCTCCGGGCACTGCGACCAGGAAGAAAATCAACCCTGCCAGGACGATCAGACCGCCGGTGATCCTGAAGATGCGAGAGCCAGCCAGGCTCGAGATGAAAGTGATCGAGGCGCCTGCCAGCAGACAGACATAAACATACATGACGACGCTTACCTCGAATTCCCCTATCAAACTCGCATCCGCAGACAGGTTGGCCAGGCGAACGATATCCATTGGCAATACCAGAATTTGATAACGATTTGCGCCCATAAAAACATTTCCTAGGAATAATCCAAAAGCGCTGAGAAAAAAAGCCAGGCCGACTGTAAAGAGGATCAGCAGACTGCCAACTATGCCAATATATGATTGAATTTGAAGATTTCTTGACACCTGCGGTCGGGGATTTTCTCTGGAAGGGCGAATCCAGAAGGCATCTGCCAGCAGGATTGATGCGGCCAGCAGGAGCGGCCCTGGCAGGTACCAGAGGCGCCCTACGGTTGTAAAACAAATAACCGCCGGCAATAGCACGCCCAGAAATATCGCCAGCCTGCGGTCGTTGGATAAGGACGATTTCTTTCTGACCGAAATGATTGAGACCAAAGCAACACCGCTCAGAACCATGGTAACCAGTCCCAGCACAACTGGGCTTTCTTTATTGCCGATCCACGGCAGGATCCTTGTCCCAATACTCAACTCGACAGCCCCGGCCGCCACTCCGAGGATGCCCCCCAGAACACCAAATTGAAACGCGCGCTTTTCCATGAAAACCGCCTTTACCAAATGATCGAAGCAATGCGCTTCATCGCTGTCTGGTGTGAAAGAGGGGGAAGCGCTTTGGCAGACACAAATCGGAGTGCCTGCTGAATTTTAGCATTTCCCGGTCCGATCGCGGTTAGAAATTGATGCTGAACTCACTGACATTCTGCCAGGAAAACTCTCGGTGAACCAGAGCGGCAGAAAGCTTATTAATTACAAATATCTGCCGCCGGCGGGTTCAGCGCCCGTTACGGAAATTCCGGTAAAACTGCGAACCGTGAGACAGGATTTTCCGGGATATTCATAAAAGAATCGCGCATGTTTATAGATCGAACGGCTTTTTAAATACGAGCCGGTTCAATATTACAATTAACAAACTCTAATCTAATTTTATTGAAATTTAATTTGCCATTTAATCTGGCCTTGTATTATAATAAGGTCGAATGCTTGGGTGCCCCCCTCACCCAGGCATTCGCCCTTTAAATCCCCCCGTTTTCCGGTTGTATTTTTTGCCAATCTGATTAACATGAATGGCAGTCATTCTTTTTTCCGGAGGAAACTGCCGCCATGTCCGCCGCCCTGACCATTCCCTGGGGGGATCAAGTGATCGAATTGAGCCTGCCGCCGTCCTGGAACTACCTGGGCAGTATGGAGCCATCTCCTTTGCCCGGCGTGGAAAGTCCAGCCGCCGAGGCTGCCCGCAGCCTGCAGTCGCCGGTGAGCTGCGCCCGCCTTTCTCAGCTGGTTCGACCGGAGAGTAAAATTGCCCTGATCATCGACGACGGCAGCCGGCCCACCCCGGTCAGCCAGATCCTGCCGGCTGTGCTCGAAGAGCTGGAGCGCGGCGGGGCAAAGACTGCCCAAATCACCCTGGTGACCGCCCTGGGAGTGCACCGCCCCATGCCAGAGGACGAGGTGCGCCAGCGCGCTGGCGCTGCCCTGGCCGGCATGAAGTGGGAAAACCCTGACTGCGACGACCCGCAAAAGATGTCCTTCCTGGGCACAACCACCCGCGGCACCCCGGTGTGGGTCAACCGCACGGTGGCCGAGGCGGATCTGATCATTTCCATCGGCTGCATCGAACCGCATATCATCGCTTCGTTTGGCGGCGGGTATAAAAATCTCTTCCCCGGCGTGGCCGGGCGCGCCACCATCGCTCACAACCACGGCCTGAACTGCCAGCCGGATACCTTCAACATGGTCGGGCAGCCCATTGACCGCAACCCGATGCGCCTTGACCTGGAAGAGGCCGGCAGTATGCTGCGCGGCAAGGTCTTCATCATCAACGCCGTGCTCAACAGCAGCGCTCAGATTGTGCGCATCGTCAGCGGCGACCCAATCCAGGCTCACCGCGCCGGGGTGGAAATCAGCGCCTCTATCTTCGGCGTCAGGGTGCCGCGCCAGGCTGATGTGGTCATCACCGCTTCCCACCCGATGGACCAGGACCTGCGCCAGGGGGTCAAAGCCCTGGCGAACATTACCCGCGCGGTGCGCCCCGGCGGCACGATCCTGACTTTGATCCGCGCTGAGGAAGGTGTGGGCGTCTTTGGCCTTGCCAATAAAAAGCTGCCGGTCGGCCGAACCGGGCTGCGCCTGCTCGCGCCGCTTTTACTGCCCAACATCGCCAGACTCAAGCTGAAGGGCATGGGCGAGGAGGACAAGTTCTTCCTGTATTTTGCCCTGCAGGCCATGCGCACCGCGGACCTGCTGCTCTACGCCCCGACCATTCCCGCCGAGATCCACCCGCGCCTGCCCTTCGTCACCTTTGTTGATTCACCTCAGGCAGGGCTGCAGCGGGCGGCAGCGCGGATGCCAAAGGATGCCTCGGTGCTGTACTTCCCCTACGGCGGCAGCACTTACCCGATTTTGCCGTAAGTTTTCCAATCTTCCTGTTGAACAGGCCGGGTGAGTCCTTGACGATTCGCCCGGCTCGCGGTATAAATAGATCGCTTAACAGGCCCTCGTAGCGCAATTGGACAGAGCGTTTGCTTGCGGAGCAAAAGGTTGCAGATTCGAATTCTGCCGAGGGCACCACGAAACAACCCGCATCACCGGGTTGTTTTTTTATTAAGACCAGCGGTTCCCACCGGGAGACGCGGTTGATTTTCGCCCGCGCGCAGCGGATACCGCGTTTCATTCTGCAGCATTTTCTGCGCGGTATAAGCCCCGCTGCCGCCTTTAGTGGTTAAAAAAATGGTTCCAGAAACTGCGGTTTCTGGAACCATCCGCTCGAGTGCCTGCGAGTGCCTATTTCTTTAGCGCCTTGTCCACTTCAGCCTGCAAGAGCAATTTGATCTCCGAAAATGAAAGCCCCTTGAGCGTGCAGTAATCTTTTACCAGCGTGGAGGTCGTGGGCGGCATGCCGCCCATGATCTGCTCGATCACCTCTTTCGGCACTCCCCAGTCCAACAGGTCCTGGAAGGTGGTCTTTCCTGCCACTTTGCCTTCTTCCACAGTGTGAGTTTCAGTGGCTGCGGGCGCGGGGGTGCTTGCTGCAACGGTTTCAGCTGCTGGCGGAGTGCTGACTTCGCTGGTTATGACGGTGTGGGCAGCCAGGTAGGCTTTCTGTTCCTCATTGAGCGGCGCTTTTGCCAGCAGAACCGCCGCCGCGCTGTCCGGCAGGTAAACTTCCTCAAGCGTCAGATCATAGGGCAGGCCGGTGTAAAACGCGGTAAACAGGCGCACCGAACTGGTGCCCAGATCGCCAGCGTAGGCTGCAAATTGATCCTCCAGATTTTTCACCTGGAAACTGGCCGGATCAACCCCCTGCGGCACCTGAAAAGCCTGAGCCAGGTCTTCGATGGGAATTTCAAACAGGCGGCTGATATCGCCAAAAGTATATGAGCCGCGGATGTCCAGCGGGTTGTATTCGCCGGCTGCCTCGCCCTCGCTGAACCTGGCCGGTTCTTTGGTCGTTTCGGTCGCCCACCAGCCCAGAGCGGTGGTGACGGCGATACCGCCAAACAGGATGACCAGGATGACAGCCGCCATGGATTTGGATGTCATTTTCATGTCTATCGCCCTCCGGCTACAAATTCGACGGTCGCGGCTGCCGGGCAGCGCGCTTCCGAGGTGCATTCCATACAGCTGATGCACTGGTGATCGCGGATCACTTTCTTTTCGCTGACTTTGATGTTCATCGGGCAGTGGATGTCGCAGGCGCCGTCTAATTTGCAGGTGGCTTCGCGCCGGCGCAGCTGGAACACCCGGAACAGGTTGGTAATACCCAGCACCGCGCCGTACGGGCAGGCGTACTTACACCACGGACGCTCGATGACCAGGGACGCGGCGATGACCACTCCCAGAACGATCAAACCGCCCACGGCGACTTCATCCGACCAGAAATTGAACAGGGCAAAGTACGGGTCATATTCGGCGAAAATCAAGGTGGCTGAAGCCGCGGTCATGTACAGCACCCAGGCCAGCACCAGGTAACGCGCATAACGCAGGACGCGGTCAACTTTCTCCGGGATCAAACGATTAAAGCGCCGTTTGCCGAACAGCTTGCGGCCGATCCCTGCCAGCCATTCCTGAAAAGTGCCGAAGGGACACACCCAGCCGCAGAACACCGGCCCAAACAGCACCGCCAGCAGCAACCCCAGGATCATCAGGATAAAGGATGATTCGTGGATCTTCTGCACAAAGGTTCCGGTTGTGGCGTATTGATATATGGTCACCACCCCGCCAAAGGGGCACAGCGCGTGCAGCGAGGCGCTTGACAGCAGGGGAAGTCCGCCGCCTGACTCAGCCAGGGTGTGGTTCACCGCGATCAGGGCAATCAGCACAAAGAAAAACGCCTGAATCAGCCTGCGGATCCAGATCTTACGCCGGGTAAATTTTTGTAACCAACTTTTCACCATCTTGGGCTCCTCTCCATACCGCGGATCTGTAAATAATATGGTTCAACTGCCCCATGTTATTGGACGGATGCGTATACCGGGTGAATTTTTGATTAAGATTTGATGTAGCCAGCCCCGTGCCCCTCCGGCGGCGAACCTGGTCGCGATAATCCCTGGATGTCAAACCCGCGGCTGCGCCGCCATTCCCCCAGAATGTGTTATCATTTGGCCGATCAAATCAATCTGTGGTTTTTTTCCTATGAATACACCTCAACGATACCAGATCCTGCTGACCAACGACGACGGGATTCAATCGCCCGGTCTGTGGGCGGCCGCCGAAGCATTATCCGCTCTGGGGTACGTTACCGTGGCTGCCCCGCGCGAGCAATCTTCAGGCGCCGGGCGCAGCATTCCTCTCTCCTCTGACGGCAAAATTGAGAAACGAACGTTGAGTATCAACGGTCAGGAATGGCCGGTTTACGCGATTGGCGGCACGCCCACACAGGTGGTCATCCACGCCGTGCTGGAAGTGATGCCGCAAAAACCCGACCTGATTGTGTCTGGCATTAACTACGGCGAGAATGTTAGCTGCGATATCACCTCCAGCGGCACAGTTGGCGCCGCCATGGAAGGCGCGGCACTGGGCGTCCCCTCCATGGCGGTCTCGCTGCACCTGCCCAATGTTACCGAGGACTTCACTTCGTATTCCAGCCACTTCAACTTTCCAGCAGCCGCGCATTTCACACGTATTTTCGCGGAAATGCTGCTGCAGCACAGCCTGCCGGAAGGTGTGGATTTTCTCAACATCAACATCCCCCACGACGCCACCCCGCAAACGCAATGGACCTTCACACGCCTTTCGCGCCAGCGTTATTTCAACCCCTACATCGAGCCGCGTACCAGCCCGGACGCCGGCGCGTACATCAACGCGCGCGTTGCGCCCGTTCGCGAAACGCTGGAACCAGATTCCGACACTTACCAGTTAATCTTTGAACGCCGCGTATCGGTGACCCCCATGACCCTCGACATGACCGCGCCTGTGGACTTAAAAGCCCTGCGGGCCAGATTTTCATAAACGTTTTGGGCGGCCTTGCGGCCGCCCAATTTTTTTATTCCATTGTTACCAGGGTTCCGACGGATTCTCCCAGCAGCGCTTTTCGCAGGGCAGATTCATCCCATAAATTTAGCACCAGGATTGGCAGTTTGTTTTCCATACAGAGCGAGACCGCGGTGCTGTCCATAACCTCCAGACGGCGGTTGAGCGTTTCAATGTAGCTGAGGCGGTCAAATTTCACCGCCTGAGGATTGATCTTGGGATCGCTGTCGTACACTCCATCAACCTTGGTGGCTTTGATCAGCACATCCGCCCCGATTTCCATAGCCCGCAACGCCGCCGCGGTATCCGTGGAAAAATAAGGGTTGCCCGTTCCGCCGCCAAAGATCACCACCCGGCCTTTCTCCAGATGCCGGATCGCGCGCCGGCGGATATACGGTTCTGCCACCGAGCGCATTTCGATCGCAGACTGCACACGGGTCATCACCCCCTGGCTCTCCAGGGCGTCCATTAATGCCAGCGCGTTCATCACCGTGGCCAGCATACCCATGTAGTCAGCTGTCGCGCGGTCCATGCCCAGATCGAGGCCGACCCGCCCGCGCCAGAGGTTGCCGGCGCCGATCACAATCGCCACATCCACACCCATCTCCCGCACAAGCCTCACCCGGCGGGCAATATCCATAGCCCGCGTCGGGTCCAGGCCGCTCCCCTGACTGGTACCGAGCGCTTCCCCGCTCAATTTCAGCAGGATGCGGTGATATTTCAGGCTCTCCATGTCGCCTCCTTTTGAAGGGTAAAAAAAAGCCAACCGAACGGTTGGCTTTTTATAACTTATTCAGCGGCAGAGGTTTCGCCCAGCGCCCAGCGCACAAAGCGCCGCACCACCACGTTTTCTCCCAGGGCGACGATGTTCTGGTTGATGAATTGCTGCACGGTCATACTCTCGTCGCGGATGTAAGGCTGGCGAAGCAGCACAACTTCATCTTTGAATTTATTCAACGACCCTTCGACGATTTTGGGTAAGATCGCGTCGGGTTTGCCGTCTTCTTTGGCTTTCGCGGTTGCGACCTTGGTCTCGCGCTCCAGAACTTCGGCGGGAATTTCTTGTTCAGAAATGTAAAGCGGGGAAGTGGCAGCGATTTGCAGCGCCAGTTCGTGCGCCAGGTTGCGGAAGGCTTCAGACCGGCCGACAAAGTCGGTTTCGCTGTTTAATTCGATCATCACGCCCACGCGGCCGTTGCCGTGAGAATACAGTTCAATCACGCCTTCAGAAGCGGTGCGGTCAGCCCGCTTGGCAGCTGTCGCCAGGCCCTTTTCGCGCAGGAAATCGAGCGCTTTTTCCATATCGCCGTTGGAAGTTTCCAACGCCTTCTGGCAATCCAGAACACCTGCACCGGTTTTCTCGCGCAGTTGCTTGACCATCTCGGTAGTAATCGCCATAATTGCTCCTCGTTCTATGTGTAATCCCGATTACAGACTGCCGGGTTATGCTTCGTCTTCTTCAACATCCAGGCTTTCTTCCAGATCAACCTGCGGGGCCATTTTTGCCAGGGTAGACTCGCCCAGCAAGTCTTTATCATCCAGCTCGGTATCTTCATCCATGCGCGGGCGGGAAATGGTGCGCGGGGCACTTTCGCCTGCGCCGGTTTCTTCACCGAAATCTTCTTCTTTGCGCATGGCTTTGCCTTCCAGAGCCGCGTCCGCAATCTTCGCAACCAGCAGCTTGATGGCGCGGATAGCGTCGTCATTGGAAGGAATGACATAATCAACCCCCGAAGGATCGCAGTTGGTATCCACCAGCGCGATCACGGGAATATTGCGAATATTGGCTTCTTTCACCGCCGTGGCCTCGCGGGTAACATCCACCACAAACAGCAGGTCCGGGGTGCGCTTGAGCATGCGCACGCCGCTTAAGCGCGTTTCCAGGCGGACAATTTCGCGGCTGATCAAAAGGCCTTCTTTCTTGGTCAGGCGGGTAATCTCTCCCGAGTCGCGCATCTTTTCCAGCCGTTCCAGTTCTTGAATTCGCTGGAAAATGGTGGACCAGTTGGTGATCATACCGCCCAACCAGCGTTCGGTAACGTAAGGCATACCGCAGCGCACGGCTTCATCGCGGATGGTTTCCTGAGCCTGCCGCTTGGTGCCGACGAACATCACCGTGCCGCCGTTGGCGACCGTATCGCGCACCACGTTGTACGCAGTGTTGAGCAGTTTAACCGTCTGTTGTAAATCAATGATGTGGATACCATTGCGCTCCGTGAAAATATACGGGCGCATGCGCGGATTCCATTTGTTGGTGCGGTGGCCAAAGTGAACGCCGCTTTCCAACAGGGCTTTCATGGAAATCACAGTAGACATTTTCAGTTTTCTCCTTTGCGTTTTTCCGCCGCTTCCGTCTTACCGGCCAGTCACTGCCGCTGGCAGCACGCACTGGTCAGTCGGGAAGCGTGAGTAGTAGGTTCGCTGTTTGATTGGACAGCGCAGCGATTCTATCACATCCGTCAGGAATCGTCCAGAAAGATAAACATGACATTTACTGTGCGATTTGGTGACGAATGCATGATTGACGCGCGAAGCCGGGCATGCTATCCTGTTGGCTGAGAAATTATTTTTAGAAAGGAATGACGAAGATGACCTACACCATCACTGCCGATGAATGCATTGCTTGCGGCGCTTGTGAAGCAGAATGCCCCGAGGGCGCCATTTCTGAATCCAACGGCGTCTATGTGATTGACGCTGCCAAGTGCCAGGACTGCGGCGCCTGCGCGGATGTTTGCCCGGTCGGCGCGCCCAAAAAGATCTAACCTCAAATATTCAGGTTCTGAAAAAATCGGCAGCGGTTCGTTCGCCGATTTTTTCGTTTTTAAAAACCGCCGGACGACCGGCATGTTATAATTTTCTGGTATACCCCGGCCGTTTGAGGTCTCCATGAAAAAATTCATTGCCATCGCCGGAAATATTGGCGTGGGTAAATCCACCCTGGTACGCTTGCTTTGCGAAGAGCTTGGCTGGCAGCCGTTTTACGAACCGGTCACAGAAAATCCGTATCTGGCGGACTTTTACAAAGACATGAAAGCCTGGAGCTTTCAATCCCAGATCTTCTTTTTATCTCACCGGCTGCAAATTCATCTGCAACTGTTGAAATACCCCGGCTCAGTTGTGCAAGACCGAAGCATCTATGAAGATGCCGAAGTATTTGCCCGCAACCTGGCTGTTCTGGGCGAGTTCTCTGAACGGGATTACCGCACCTACCACACCCTTTATCAGACTCTGACCGAATTTCTGCCTCCGCCCGATCTGGTCATCTATCTGCGCGCGTCTGTTGAAACCCTGCAAAAACGGATCCTTCGCCGCGACCGCGACTACGAACGCTCGATCACCCCTGCTTACCTCGAACAGCTTAATCGGTTGTACGAAGAGTGGATTCGCAATTTTACGCTTTGTCCGGTGCTCACCGTTCCTGCAGACGACCTGGATTACGTGGCTCACCCGCGCCATTTGACGCTGATTGTGCAGAAGGTCCAGCAGAAATTAACCGGAAAAGACGAAGTTATCTTCGCCCCCGAAGAATATTCTTAAGGGATTTCGCCACTGCTTTTGGGAAATCGGTTCTAACGCGGTTCGATCACCAGTTTGATCGCAGTGCGGACCTTGCCGTCAATTTCCACATCCACAAATTCGGGAATGAAAACGACAGAGATCCCGTCTTCTGCCAGGTAGCCTTTCGCCAGCACCAGCGCTTTAATCGCCTGGTTGACCGCGCCGGCTCCGATCGCCTGAACGTCGGCGTGCTTGTGCTCGCGGATTACTCCGGCAATTGCCCCCGCCACGGCAGCGGTTCGAGAATTGGCTTTGACCTTGATGACGTCCATCACGACTCTCCCTTCAGGTAGTGAACAACAATGTATTCAATCGGCAAGCCAGGGGCAAATTGAAAAACCACTATCTCTGTGCAAATTGTACAGTATTTACAGGTCAGATTCAAGAAGGTTTAAGCGGCTTGTCTGGACGTCTTAAAACGAAAGGTGGGACAAACGTTTAATCAATATCTTTAAATTTGTATGTATTAATCGTATTCGTAGTAGGATCTGTGGAGATTGTGGAAAAAGGGGCAGCGGCTGTTCGAATCCCGAAAAGAACGGTATTCAGCGGGTCTTTGCCCCTATCTGTGCCGTGTCTGGCGCGCGTTTTTCTCCCAGGCGCATTTGGGGATGAATTGTGGAAAAACAACTTGTTTGGAACCAGTTCGCCGGTCAGCGGTCAAAAGACGGGCAGCCTGTGGAAAAAGCATGAGATATCCCACAGCCAATCGGAACAATTGTCCCTGTTTTTCCACATTCTGGCAGGGTTATCCACAGTTATCGCCAGGTTATCCACAGGTTATGCGAATAGATCAAATGCCGAATTTTTGCGCCCACAGGTCCAGGGTCTCTTCCACGCTGTCCAGATAGGCGTCCAGCGCTTCAATCTGGGATGGGAATTGCTCCCGATCCAGGCCGGTCAGATGGGTTAACTCCAACCAGCGGTTGCGGGTCGGGCTGTTTTTGCCCAGGGCGGCTTCCGCCGCTGTCCAGGTGCGCAGCATCACCCACGGCATGACCGCGGGGACCGCCAGAGCTGCGCGCGTGTAATACGGAACACGGCAGGCAGCCAGACGCTGCGGCCGGCTGTTGAGCTGGCTGACTTCGTTGAGGCTGGCCGTCCAGTCCGCGGCGAAGGATTGCCAGGTATCTTGATCGAGCTCCTGACGGCTGCAAAGATCCACCAGTCCAGCGGCCAGTCCCGGCCTTCCCAGGGCTTCTGCCCGCGCCGGCAGGTTAAGCAGCATTCGGCGCTCGGTCAGGGGGGGACCGTCCAGACAGGCAATCGCATTGGCCGCGTCTGCCAGCGCGCGGAAGTATACCAGCAGGGTCTGCGGGTCCGGCGCGCTTTGCTGCTGGGAAAGATCCAGCCAGGCCTGGCGTGCGCGCTCTGCCAGCGGACGGCAGCGGGCCAGGACCGTTTCCGGAAGATTAAACTGGGCGGATACATTCGCCTGGGTAAATTCGAACCAGTGCTGGAGGTCATACAGGCAGATTGGGTCTTCGCGCAGGTAAGACCCAATCCACGGATCCAGCCGCAAGGCGCGCGCGCGGGCGTAACGCGTCTGGCTGTAGTGGGCGATATCCAGGTGAACTTCATCGCTCAAGCGGACTAATTCGCGCTCCTGCGCGGGCTCATGGTCGTGAATCATCACCAGGTCAATATCGGTTGTCCCGCCCAGCAAGATATCATCTTCCAAGACCAGCGAACCGGTCAGGTAGATGCAGATCAAGGAGCGGTCCTGACGGGCGCGCTGAGCGGCCGTGTCGCGAGCAATCTTCATTAGCGTGTCACGCGTGATGCGCATGGTCTCCCCTTTTTCCAGGCACGAATGAGCAGATGAAGGTCATTCGCGTTAATGAATTGGGATGGGCAGCTCAGGCTGGAAGGGACTTAATTGAAGCGCCTGGCGAATACGATTTTCAATCCAATTTAAATCTTCATGGTACTGGACGTAATCCAGCTGGTTGCTGTCAATTACCAGAACAGAGCGCTTGCCGGGACGGTTGATGAAAAATTCATCGTACGCCTCGTTCAGTTGATGGATGTAATCGCGCTCCATCTGGCGTTCATAAGGGCGGTCGCGCAGGGCAATTCGCCGCATTAACACATCCGTGCTGGCGCGCAAATACACGATTAAGTCAGGTGCGGGAATTCGCTCTGCCAGGGCTTCGTGAACGCGGTGATAGGTATCCAGTTCGTCACCGCTCAGGTTGATGCCCGCAAAGAGCGCATCCTTATCAAAGGTGTAGTCGCTGATCAGGTGTTTGCCAGTCTGCAGCAGATCCAGCACGTTTCGGCGCTGTTGATGGTAACGGCTGAGCAGAAAGAAAATCTGGGTTTGAAAAGCATACCGCGCGCGGTCGGAATAAAAACTGCTCAGAAATGGATTTTCCTCAAACACTTCCAGCACCAGATTGGCGTCCAGCCGTTCCTGCAGCATGCGCGCAAGCGTGGTCTTCCCTACTCCGATGACACCTTCGATCGCCAGATACATAAAAATTCACCCTTGGAAGAATGTTCAGGCTGTTGGCTTTCTGCGCCCTTTTGGAGAGTATACCTTATCTGATTTGATTTCGCAAAGCGCGAAAACCCGCCCCCGGGCTAACTTGACACCCGTCCAGTTTCCTCTACACTAGAATCAGCGCAGGATACCGAAGGAGGTAGAAAATGCCGGCATTAAATCGGGTGCAGTTGATTGGCAGGCTGGGAAAGGACCCGGAAACGCGCATTACGCCCAGAGGCAGCAAGGTAGCTTCGTTTTCTCTGGCTGTTGACCGCCGCTGGAAGGATACCAAAGGGGAACAAAAAAAGTCCACCGACTGGTTTCAGGTGGAAGTATGGGGCAAACTGGGCGAAATCTGCCAGCAGTACCTGCATAAAGGACAGCTGGTATTTATTGAAGGACGCTTGAAGACGGACCGCTACGAACACGAAGGCGAGACCCGGTACTTTACCAGAGTGATCGCTTCACAAATGCAGATTCTGGAATGGCGCGAAGAAGACGAACCGGCGCTGCCGCCCGGTGAGGAACTGCCGGAAGAATAGGAAAATGAACCGGTTTTCCGGCCTCTGCACCGACGAAGTTTGGAAAAATTTCCATACTCGTTGTATACTTATTTAATATTTCTGCGAACGCGAGGGAAAACGCCATGAAAGTATCCGTCAGCCAACAACACCTGGCGCACGGTCTGGGGATTGTATCGCGCGCGGTTGCCCCACGCAGCACCCTGCCGGTGCTTGCCAATGTTCTGATCGCAACGGATGAGGGGCGGCTGCGCCTCTCCGCCACCAATCTGGAGATGGGTATCTCCTGCTGGGTACCGGCGGAAATCAGCGAAGAAGGCGCGATCACCGTCCCGGCCCGCACCATCTCTGACCTGGTGGCTACCCTGCCAAACGATAAAGTCGTGCTGACCCTCGACGAGCGCAGCATGACCCTGAATGTGCGCTCCGGTCAGTCGGTTACGGATATTAAAGGCATTGACCCGCAAGAATTTCCGCCCATGCCGCCGGTCGACCTGGAGGACGGGGTCGAATTAAATGTGGCTGACTTTAAGGAAATGATCCAGCAGGTGGCTTTCTCCGCTTCGGTGGATGAGGCGCGCCCGGTGCTTCAGGGTGTCCTGCTCAGCCTGGCCGGAAGCGAGCTGGTCATGGCGGCCACCGATGGGTTCCGCATCTCAATTAAAAAATCCGTCCTGTCCAGCTCTGCCGGCAAGTCGTTGAATGTGATCATCCCCGCCCGCGCCCTGACCGAGCTCAGCCGAATTGTTGCGGACGGCGGCCAGATGATTACCATGCATATTCCGCGCGACCGCGGCCAGGTGATTTTCCACACCAAGGATATTGAACTGGTATCGCAAATTATTGACGGTAATTTCCCGGATTATAAAGTCATTGTCCCGCGGACTTTCAAAACCCGCACCGTGACCTCGGCGGCCGGTTTGCTAAAAGCCTGCAAACAGGCGGAAATTATTGCCCGCGAAAGCAACAATATCGTCCGTTTAAATATTCTCAGCAATTCGGATCAAATCGGAACGGTCGAAGTCAGCGCCCAGTCGGAAGAAACCGGCACCAATGAAAACAAAGTGGATGCCACCGTGGACGGACCTGGTCTGGCGATTGCCTTCAATGTGCGTTTCCTGCGGGAAGTATTAGAGGTGATCAAGTCACCCAACATTTCCCTCGAAACGAATATGAACAACACCCCGGGCGTGATTCGTCCGCTCGGCGATGACAGCTACGTCCATGTGATCATGCCCATGCACATGGGATAACCCGCCCGACCTGGCCGGCGGCCAGGCGAATCGAACAGTGATGTGATTTTCCGGGCGGACCTGTGCGTCCGCCCGCCGCGCTTAACTTGATCCGAATCAGACCAGGAGCCAGGCGATGACCTTCCCTTCCACTTCTGCCGATACACTGATGAATATCTATCTCTCCCTGGGCCAGTATCCGATTCTGTCTGCGCGCATCCGTTCTCGGATGCGCAAAGAGTTATTCTCCCGCGGCATTATTGACCCGAAAAACTTTGAAGCCAGCGTGCGCGAGCGCGCCATCCAGTCCCAGAAAATTGAAGGTCTTCAGGATCCATTTGTCAGCGAGAGCGCCGAAATCTGGGATTTGCGCCTGGAACGGACCCGCGATCTGTTAACCGATCAGCTCTTCAGTCAGCATCTCTCATTCGACATTTTCAAGGAAATTGTCAATCAGGTGCTGGACGAGCAGGGGCTGGATCTGCAGGACGCCATGCGCACGATGAATCTGGAACTCGCTCCACCCGAGCTGGTCTTTGAACACGGAATTGCGCTCGAGCGGCTGAGCCAGGCGGAACGCGCTCCTTACGAAGCCCGCCTGCAGGAGGCCAAGGTGGTCTTGATTCGCAGCATGATCAGCGACCAGCTGCGGTACATCAACATCGCGCGCGAACATTTCACCATCAGCGATCTGGCAAATATCCGCATCCACAAGATTGGGCGCGGGCGCATCGGCGGCAAAGCCGCCGGCATGCTGCTTGCCTACCGGATCCTGCAGAACATCGCGCCAGCGCCGTTATTAACCTGCCTGAAGGTCCCCGAATCGTATTACATCGGTTCGGATGAGCTGTATACCTTCATGGCGATGAATCATCTGGTTCACTGGAATGACCAGAAGTATAAGGACGAAGAAGAAATGCGCGCTGACTATCCCCATATTGTCAGCGATTTTGAACAGGGCGCATTTGCGCCGGATATTCAAGAGCGCCTTCAATCGCTCCTGGCCACGGTGGGCAAACAACCATTGATTGTGCGCTCGTCCAGCCTGCTCGAAGATAACTTTGGAACTTCCTTCGCCGGAAAGTATGACAGTATTTTCCTGCCCAACCAGGGCTCCCCGGAAGAAAATTTAGAAGCCTTGCGTCTGGCGATTGCGCGCATCTACGCTTCCACGTTAAATCCCAATGCCTTGCTTTACCGCCGCGCCAAGGGACTGCTGGATTACGACGAACGGATGGCGATTTTAATCCAGGTGGTGCAGGGAGAACGTTTTGGACGCTACTATTTGCCGCATGCCGCCGGGGTGGCTTTTAGCCGCAATCTGTACCGCTGGGCGCCGCAAATTCGGCGCGAGGATGGTTTTGTGCGCCTGGTCTGGGGTCTGGGCACCCGCGCGGTTGACCGCGTGGGCAACGATTACCCGCGCCTGATTGCCCTCAGCCACCCGCTGCTGCGCCCCTCTACTGAGCCGAAAGCCATCCGGCGTTACTCGCAGCAGTATGTGGATTTAATTGACCTGGAAGCCAACGCGTTTGTCACCCTGCCGATTCACGAGGTGTTAAATTCCCAGTACGGTCCGCTGCGCTACATCGCCCAGCTCGAAGACGAAGGGTATTTTACAACCCTGCGTTCCAACGTGGTTGAAGGCAATCTAAACCGCCTGGTGCTGACTTTTGATGAATTGCTGCGCCGTTCAACCTTTGGCGAGCGGATGCGCGATACCCTGGCAATCCTGGAGAAGGGCTACGGGTCGCCGGTGGATCTGGAATTCACCCTGCAGATCAACCAGAGCGCCGGGGGACAGGCCGGGCTGTGTTTAACCATCCTGCAGTGCCGCCCGCTCAGTCAATTAATGGAAACCCGCCGGGTCAGCATGCCGGTTACGCTGGAAAAAGAGGATGTGGTCTTTTCCACCGCTTTTATGGTCCCCCAGGGAGAAATCGAGGATATCGGCTATGTCCTGTATGTGCCGCCCGAAGGGTATTATCAACTGCGCGAACTTTCCGACCGGCTGCTGCTGGCGCGCGCTATTGGCCGCTTAAACGCCGCCCTGCAGGGCGAGACCTTTATCTGCGTGGGTCCCGGACGCTGGGGCAGCAGCAATTCCGATCTGGGTGTGCCGATCGCCTATGGCGACATCTACCGCTCCCGCGCGCTGGTCGAACTTTCCGGCCAGGGCATTGGCCCTGCGCCGGAACCTTCCCTGGGGACGCACTTCTTTCAGGATCTGCTTGAATCGCAGATTTTTCCCCTGGCGATTCTGCTGGATGATCACCGCAGCGTGTTTCAGCGCGAATTTTTTGACCGCGCGCCAGATTGTAAAGAAGAATTTTGCGAAACCGATCCGCGCATCAAAGATGCGCTGCGCTTGATCCGGGTCAGCGATTTCCGCCCCGATGCGCGCTTACGGCTGGTGATGAGCGACGAAAAAAGTCTGGCGCTCGCCTTCTTTGAACCGAAATAAGCACAGCGGAAAGAACAAATATTCTAAAAACCTGGGTTGCTGACAGCCAGAGTCTGCGCCGAGGTTCACAGGGATTCAATGGATTGCTGAACCACCGGCAGGGCAAAAAGGCGTTTGATAACCAGATAGTTGGCCGCGCTGAGGACCAGCAGCAGGAACACAATCAGCAAAGGGGCGAGTTCCAGGGCGCCGCCGAGGAGCAGGATGGAAAAGAATACCGCCTGCCAGACGCCCGCCCCCAGCAGCCAGGAGCGGCTGCCGCGTTCGATGGCTACCCAGACCGCGGCAGATACTACAAGCGACAGGAACAGAAAAAGGGCGTAGATCAGCGCGGTGGCCAGCGGGGAATACCATGGCGCTGACCAGTACTGCTCAATCTGCGCCAGAATCCGGGTCACCTCCTCTGGCTGAAGCGTGGTTTGCCCCAGTCCATTTTCCCGCAAATTGAAGAGGAAGACAAAGTTATACACCGAAACCACGCCGTTGACGAGCGCGTCCATCCCGCCCATCCCCACCGCCAGAGTCATCACCCCGCCCCAGCTGCGGTTTTCCGCGCGCAGCGCGGAGATTCCAAAGAAACGCGCGGCGGTCTCTGCCAGAGCAGTGACGAGCGCCAGAACCACCGCGGAGATGGATAACTGCAGCCAGAGGGGCAAATCTCCTCCCCCGCCAGCCAGCGAGCGGATCAGCATCACCAGCGGTAAACGCAGCAGCTGCGCGCCCAGGTAGCACAGGACGCCCACAAAAAACATTTTCCAGCTGCTGCGGTAGCGGCGGATAAAGAAAAACGCCAGACTGACCGGCAGAACCAGCTGGGCAATCAGCGCCAGGGGTGTGGTGAGATACAGCGGGGAAAAATGAAAACTCATCGGGTAACTCGCGGGATGGAATAAACCAAGTATAGCACGACAGCGTTCGCCAGTGTTTCACATGAAACCATATCCGTAAAGCCGACAGACAGAGCTCCAGGTGAAGCGAGATCCAGAAAGGCGGTGGGCATTGTTTCACATGAAACACTTTTAACCCGGGGATGGATTGACAAGCAGGCGGTTCTGGGATACCCTAAGATATCTGGATTGTTCGAAAGTTCACATAAGGAGGGGCAGGATGTCCAAAACTCTGGAAAATTTACAGCACGCCTTCGCTGGAGAATCGCAGGCGAACCGCCGCTACCTGGCGTTTGCGCGCAAGGCGGAAGAAGACGGTTACCCGCAGATCGCGCGCCTTTTCCGCGCAGCCGCGCATGCCGAAACGGTCCATGCCCTGGCGCACTTCCGCGCCATGGATGGGGTAAAATCCACCGCCGAGAATCTCAAAGAGGCGATCGGCGGCGAGAACTACGAGGTCAACTCGATGTATCCGCCGTTCATTGAAGCGGCCAAAGCCGAAGGCGATAAGCGCGCCCAGCGCAGCTTTGAGCTGGCCTGGGAGGTGGAAAAGGTGCACGAGGAGTTATACCGCGAGATGCTGGCTTTGCTGGAAGGCGGAAAACCAGGCGAAGAATTCGATTATTATGTCTGCCCGGTCTGCGGCTATGTTCACAAAAAGAGCGCCCCGGAAAAATGCCCGGTTTGCGGTGTCCCGGGCGAACGTTTTGAACGCATTGTCTGAAATGCCGTCAGGCGCATGCTCTGGCCTCTCGCGGTCTGCGAGGGGCTTTTTTTTAACCTGGCCGGGCGTTTTTCCTTTCATCCAATGCTAAGATTCGCGTGGTAGAATCTATGCGCTTGTAAACCTTGTTCAGGAGATACTATGGAACAGCAGGTGGGTACGTTTGCGGTCAAGAAGGGACTGGCTCAAATGCTGAAAGGCGGCGTGATCATGGATGTGGTTACCCCGGAGCACGCCCGCATCGCGGAAGAAGCCGGCGCGGTGGCGGTGATGGCGCTGGAGCGCGTCCCGGCGGATATTCGCGCCAGCGGGGGCGTGGCGCGTATGAGCGATCCCGAATTAATCCTCAAAATTATGGATGCGGTCAGCATCCCGGTAATGGCAAAAGTGCGCATCGGCCACTTTGTGGAAGCGCAGATCCTCGAAGCCCTGGGTGTGGATTACATTGACGAATCGGAAGTGCTGACCCCGGCGGATGAACAGCATCACATCGCCAAGCACGACTTCAAGGTGCCGTTTGTTTGCGGCGCGCGCAATCTGGGAGAAGCCCTGCGCCGGGTAGGCGAAGGCGCGGCGATGATCCGCACCAAGGGCGAGGCTGGCACCGGGGACGTGGTCGAAGCCGTCCGGCATGCCCGCCAGGTGCTGGGAGATATCCGCCGGTTGCAAAACCTGCCCGAAGAAGAGGTAATGGCTTTTTCCAAAGAAATTGGCGCCCCCTACGAGCTTGTGCTTGAAACCCGCCGCCTCGGCCGCCTGCCGGTGGTCAATTTTGCGGCCGGCGGTATCGCCACGCCGGCGGATGCGGCGCTGATGATGCAGCTGGGGGTGGACGGCGTCTTTGTCGGCTCCGGTATTTTCAAGTCCGGCGACCCGGCCCGCCGCGCGGCTGCCATTGTCAAAGCCACCACCCATTACAAGGACGCGTCGATCCTGGCGGAGGTCAGCCGTAACCTGGGCGAGCCGATGGTTGGACGCCAGATCTCTTCCATTCCCGATCAAGACCTGATCGCTGGACGCGGCTGGTAACCGGTATGCGCATTGGCGTTTTAGCCCTGCAGGGTGATTTTCACGAACATCTGCTCATGCTGCGTCAGGCCGGCGCGGATACGGCTGAAGTGCGCCTGCCGGCCGACCTGGATGGGCTGGACGGTTTGATAATCCCCGGTGGAGAATCAACCACGATTGGAAAACTGGCTGTGGCGTATCACCTGATGGAACCGCTGCGCCGCTTTGCGGCGGATCGCGCCGTGTGGGGCACCTGCGCCGGAGCGATTTTCCTCTCTCAGGATGCCCGCCGCGATCAACCGCTTCTGGGATTGATGCAGATGCGCGTGATCCGCAACGCGTTTGGCCGCCAGGTGGAAAGTTTTGAAACCGACCTGACTGTTCCGGGGCTGCCGCTCAAAGACGGAAAGGAAATTCCGTTTCATGCTGTCTTTATCCGCGCCCCGCTGATCGAAACGGTCTGGGGAGACTGTCAGGCGCTGGTGACCCTGCCGGATGGTCGGATTGTGGCAGCCCGCCAGGGCAAACTCCTGGCGACTTCTTTCCACCCGGAGCTTACCGGGGATGACCGTTTTCACCGCTATTTTATGGAGATGGCATCATCGAAGTAAAACCTTTTACCTGGCTGGATGTGATTAAACTGGCCCGCTACCGCAATCAGGTCCTCAGCCTGGACAGCGCCCGGGCTCTGACCCGCGGCACTCCGGTGGGGCTGTCTTCCTGGCTGCCGCTGCTGCAGCCGGTTCGCGGCAGCCACCTGGTGGTCGCTTCGGAAGACGGCCAGACCGCCCCGTTGGTAGGACAAATGGTCTATTTTACCGGCGAACGATCGGCGCATCTCTCCTTCGTGACCCCGGAAAGCGCCTGTGATTCCCCGCTGTTTAGCCGCCTGGTGGAGTACCTGGCGATTCACGCCGGTGAGCACGGCGCCTTTAACCTGCTGGCAGAAATTGAAGATACCCACCCGGCGCTGGAATCATTGCGGCGCTCGGGCTTCTCGGTCTATTCCTGGCAGCAGGTTTTTCGACTGCCCGATTCCGGGAAAGTATCCCGGCCGGCGGAGAGCCTCTGGCAGCCTTCGCAAGCCTCTGATGAACCCAGCATCCGCAGCCTGTATCAGTCTCTGGTTCCGCCGCTGGTTCAAGGCGCTGAGCCGTTCCTCAGCCGCGATCCGTCCGGCCTGGTCTATCGCCAGGGCGGAGAGGTTCTCGGTTTTGTTGAAGCGCTCAGCGGCCTGCGCGGTATTTTTATTGTGCCGCTGATTCACCCGGAAGTTCAGGATGTCTCCGCCTTGCTGGCGGACCTGATTCACGTTTTTCCAGGAATGGGACGCCCGCTTTATCTGGCCGTGCGGTCTTACCAGTCCTGGCTGGAGGTTGCGCTGAGTCAGATGGGCGCGGCTGCTGCTCCGCGGCAGGCGTTGCTGGTCAAACATCTGGTCATGTCCCAGCGCAACGCGGTCTCGCGCCTGAATGTGCTCGAAAGGCGCCAGGCGGAACCAACTACTTCGATCATCCAGTCCAGCGCCGTTCCTGAAGACGGCAAACCTGTTACCGGTATATGACAGCGAATAAAATTCTGCGTACAATTAACCGAGAGGCTGAAAGAATTGATGACTCAGAAAAGAATCACGGACGATCTGCAGGCGCTGCTGGCAGTATTGCCGCCGCGAATCGCCCAGGCGGTTGTTCGCGCCAATGACAGCGATAACTTACTGGAAGTGGTCATGGACCTGGGGCGCCCCCCTATGGCGCGCTTTGTTTCCGGTGATAAAAATCTCTTAAATGAAGAGATAAGCAGAGAAGATCTGGATTACGTCGTCGAGCGCATTGGCGACTTTGACGCTGATAACCGCGCCGGGTTGGAACGGACCCTCCACCGCATCTCCGGGATCCGCAACCGCCGCGGTCATATCGTCGGGTTAACCTGCCGCGTTGGCCGCGCGGTCTACGGCACAATTGACATCATTCAAGATTTGGTGGAATCCGGCAAGAGCATTCTATTGCTTGGTAAGCCCGGAATTGGCAAGACCACCATGCTGCGCGAGGCTGCCCGCATCCTGGCGGAGAGCAAACGCGTCATTATTGTCGACACTTCGAATGAAATCGGTGGGGACGGGGATGTGCCGCACCCTGCGGTTGGCCGGGCCAGGCGCATGCAGGTCGCCGCGCCGTCCCAGCAGCACGAGGTGATGATCGAGGCGGTTGAAAATCACAATCCAGAGGTGATCGTGATTGATGAAATCGGCCGCGAACTGGAAGCCCTGGCGGCCCGCACCATCGCGGAACGCGGCGTTCAACTGGTCGCGACCGCGCATGGCCGCACGCTGGAAAATTTGCTGCTTAACCCCACCCTCTCAGACCTGGTGGGAGGGATTGAATCGGTTACCCTTTCCGATGAAGAGGCCCGCCGGCGCGGGACGCAAAAAACCGTGCTGGAACGCCGTTCGCCGCCCACATTTGACGTATTGATCGAAATTCAAGAACGCGACCGGCTCTCGGTTCACCCGGATGTCAGCGAGGCGGTGGATATGCTCGTGCGCGGTTATCCTCAACCGCCCGAAGTGCGCTACCGCGATGAGAATGGTGAGATAAAAATTCAAAAGCCCGCGCCCAGCGCGCCGGCGCCGCGCGCGCCTGGTTTGGGTCAGGCGGGCACCCGCCGCATCTTCGGCAACGGTGAATCTTCGCCGCAAACGCGCGCGCCCTATTCCCCCCAGAACGGCAGCCCTGCACCGCTGCACCGCCGCGAAAACGCGCGCACGGTGGAAGAACGCGAAGAAAATTTTTCCGCCCCGGCTGGCGCGCCGCTGAAGACGCTGCGCGTTTATCCGTACGGCGTGGCGCGCAACCGACTGATGCAGGCAGCCAGGCGGCTGGGTGTGCCCGCCCTGGTGGTGAAAGATATCAGCGAATCTGACCTGATGATGACCCTGCGGCCCTATTACCGCAGCCGTCAGCAAATGGTGATTGAAGCCGATGAACGCGGGCTGCCGATTTATGTCCTGCGCGCCAACACGGTGAACCAGATTGAGCAGACTCTGGCTGATCTGTTCAACCTTACCCAGGATCCGGCCAGTCAGGCGGAATGGGAAGCTGTGGCAAGCATTACCCAGACCGCAATTGACGCGGTTTTGAACGGACAGCGCTTCGCGGATATGCCTCCCGCGTCGGCTGCCATCCGCCGCATGCAGCACGAGCTGGCGCGTCAGTCTCAGCTGGTTTCTCACTCTTACGGCAAAGAACCCAACCGGCACGTGCGCATCTTCCGCGACTGACGCTGTCGCGTAAAGGAACCTCGCTATGTTCATCACCCTTGAAGGCCCGGAAGGCAGCGGAAAAACCACTCAGATGCCTTTGCTGGCTGAGGCGCTGCGCGCGCGCGGTTACACCGTGCACGCCACCCGCGAGCCGGGCGGCACAGAAATTAGCGCCCAGATCCGCCAGGTGCTGATGGATATGCGGAACAAGAACATGAACCCGCGCACCGAGCTGCTGCTCTTTTGCGCCGCGCGGGCGCAGCTGGTCGACGAATATATTCGCCCGCGCCTGGCGCGCGGCGAAGTTGTGCTTTGCGACCGGTATGCTGACTCCACCCTCGCGTACCAGGGCTACGGCCACGGCCTTGACCTCGCCTTCCTGCGCACCCTGCTGGATTTTGCCACCGGCGGCTTGAAGCCGGATTTGACGCTGCTCCTGGATGTGGAGGTCAGCACCGGCCTGATGCGCAAACAAAGCGAGGGCGAGTGGAACCGCATGGATGATTACGAGCGCGCCTTTCACGAGCGCGTCCGCGCTGGTTACCTTGAGATGGCGTCGGCTGACCCCCGCCGCTGGCGGATTATTGATGCCGGCCAGCCTTTTGAAGTGGTACAATCCACCTTACTGCGCGCTGCGCTGGAGAGCTTATCTGCGCGCTGAGCAGTTTTTTTATCTGGTGTAAATGGAGAACCAATGCGAAAAACCCTTTTCTCTTTGACCTTTGTGCTGGCCCTGCTGCTTTCCGCCTGCGGCCAGGCTTCCCCCACCGCTACCCCATCCGGCAGCACCTCTCAGGGTTCCAGCGGGGCAACCGCCACCCCGGGCGTTCAACCTACGGTTGATTTTCAGGCTTCCGGCCCGGCGGTCTGCAAGGTGGACGCCAGCCCCTTCACCTTCCCCGCTCCGGTCAGCGGCCCGGTGCCTTTTGCGCCCATCACCGACAAGGACTGGATCCGAGGACCCGAAACCGCCACTCTGACCATCGTCGAATACAGCGATTTCACCTGCCCGGCCTGCGCCTCGGTTGACCCCGGTATTCGCCAGTTCCTGAACGATTATCCCGCGGATGCGCGTCTGGTATACCGCCATTTCCCCCTCGGCCATGATAAATCCGATATCGCCACCCGCGCGGGTGAAGCCGCCGGCAAACAGGGCAAATTCTGGGAAATGCACGATTTCCTTTTTGACCCGGCCACCTGGCAATCCTGGATTGGAAAAACTCCGGCCGATTTTGAAACCTGGATCGTTGAACAGGCGCCCTCGCTGGGTTTAGACCGGCAGCAATTTATCGCTGATCTGTCCAGCCCGGAAATCAAGAGCCGGGTTCCGGCCGCCACCGACGCGGCGGTCGCAGCCGGGTTAAACAGCACTCCCTCTCTCTTTATCCTGCTCGACGGCAAGCTGTATTTTCTCCCACAAGATCAGATCCGCATGTACGCTGATTTACAGGCGGTTCTGGAGCTGTATAAATGGAGCAAAAACCCCAAAGCCTACGAATGTCCGCCGATGACGGTAAATCCGGAGAAAAGCTATACAGCCACCATCACCACCGAGCGCGGCGATATTGTCATGGAATTATTCGCCAGGCAGGCGCCGATGGCGGTCAACAGCTTTATCTTCCTGGCTAAAAACGGTTGGTTTGATGGAGTTCCTTTCCACCGCGTCCTGCCGGGCTTCGTGGCTCAGACGGGCGACCCAAGCGGCACAGGCGTTTTAGGCCCCGGCTACGAATTTTCCAACGAAGTCACCCCGGAACTGCGCTTTGATCAGGCCGGGCGTGTTGGCATGGCAAACAGCGGGCCGGATACCAACGGCAGCCAGTTCTTTATCGCTTACGCGCCGCTGCCCGACCTGGATGGTAAGTACACCGTGTTTGGCCAGGTGATCAAGGGCATGGACGTGGTCAATAATCTGCGCCCCCGCAACCCGGCCAGTGATGCTGTGCTGCTGCCCGGCGACCGCATTTTGAAAGTAACCATCGAGGAGAAATAAAATCGATGGATCAGCCAGACCGGCTGCGAACGCCGTCCATTATTCTGCTAATCGCAGCCGGTCTGGGGGTTCAGCTTAGCCTGGCTGGCGGGTTGCTTTTCTTCGGGCTGGGCATCGCGTCCATCCTCAACCCCGCTGAATATTCCGCGTATCCTCAAGAGTTAACCGGTCTTGGTTGGACGGCGCTGGTCACGCTGGCGATCCAGCTTCCGGTGCTGGTTTTTGCGTCCCGCCGCTTGAATCAGCGTCCCATCCCCGCCTGGCCTGCCAGCGGCCTCAAGCTGGCTTCGTTTGGTTTAATCATCTGGGTTTTGGCGCTTGCCGCCGGTTCCTGGGTGGCGGGTCAGCCTTTCGCCTGGCTGGCGCTGCCGCCGCTGCAGGTCCTGGTGGTTGTCCTGCCGCTCTGGTGGCTGGTGGAGGTGGGGCGCCGCGGCATTCATGCCGGCAGCCAGCAGCGCACATGGAGTCTGCTGGGGGTGACCGTGGCGGTAAGCGTGCCGCTGACCCTGCTGGTGGAAATCCTGATCTTTGGCTTTTTACTGGCGATGGTATCGATCTATCTGCTCGGCCGCCCGGACCTGGCGCGCCAGCTGCGCGATCTGGTTCAGCAGCTGCAGCTCTACGGGCCGGACCCTCAGGTGCTGGAACGCGCCCTGCTGCCGTTCCAAAACCAGCCCTGGCTGCGCGGAGGGCTGCTGATCAGCATGGCGGGGATTGTGCCGCTGGTTGAAGAATTGATCAAACCCCTCGCTCTCTGGGGACTGGCGCGCTGGCGGCTGCGCCCGGCAGAAGGTTTTGTGGCCGGGTTGACCTGCGGGGCTGGGTTTGCCCTGCTGGAAACCCTCACCGCGCTTACCAGCAGCCCCGCAGAAGCCTGGCAGGTGCTGGCGGTTCAGCGCGTCGGCACAGGTCTGCTGCATATCGTGACCACCGGCCTGGTCGGCTGGGGTCTGGCTTCCGCCTGGAGCCGTCAGCGTTACCTGGCGCTGGCTTTATCGTTTCTCTCTGCGGTGGGACTGCACGCCGCCTGGAACACCGCCGGTCTCGGTAAACTGCCCGGTTTTTCCGGCGAACCGATCTGGGGATTAAACCTGGCCGCGGCTCAGGTGATTTCCCTCCTTGCGCTCATGGCGTTGATGTTCGCTGTCTTGCTGATCCTCAATCGGCGGCTGGCTGTTCAGCGCGTTGAGCCTGGTTCGTGACGGTGTGTTCCTGCCAGCGTCTCAAAAACCAGTTTCTCTTATTGAGCACCTTGCAGTAAAATATACCCAGCAAAGCCGCCCGGCGCCTGGACTTATTTGATCATCATTTTCTTCCCTTTTTTTCCGTGGTGGCTGTCTTGTTTTTTTAACCTGCGAAAGATTATCAGCGCAGGTCAAAGACCATGCAAAAAATAACAAGAAGGCATACGGAATGAAACGCCCCACCCTGCATTCAATCATTCGTTTCCTGATGCGCGTGCTGACGGATACCGAGTACCGCAACCTGGAGTATTTGCCCTCCAGCGGCCCGGTGATTATTGCCACCAATCACCTCAGCCGCATGGATATCCCCCTCCTGTTTGTTACCCCAACGCGCAATGATGTAACCGCCCTGGTAACCACCAAATACAAATCATATCCGCTTATCCGCTGGTTTTCAGACACAGCCGAGGCCATCTGGCTCGACCGGGACACGGCGGATTTTGGCGCTTTTCGGTCGGCGGCCGCTGAATTAAAAAAAGGCCGCGCCATGGGCATCTCTCCAGAAGGAACCCGCAGTAATACCGGCGGGCTGCTGCCCGGAAAGCCCGGCACAGTCCTGCTGGCGCTGCGTACGGGAGCGCCGATCGTCCCGGTCGGACTGACCGGCACCGAAAATGCCTCGGCTATCCTGCTGCGCCTCGGCCGCCCGAAAATGACCGCTACCTTTGGTCCGCCTTTTGAAATCCCTCCAATCGGGAAAGACACCCGGGAAGAAGATTTGCAGCGCGCCACCGATGAGGTGATGTGCCGGATCGCGGCCTGCCTGCCGCCAGCGTACCGCGGTGTGTATGCCGACCACCCGCGTTTACAGGAGATCCTCGCTGAGCAGGGCGGGGACGTACGGGTAATCAGCAGCCGAAAACTTTAAGCACCGCGCTGTTCATCAGCATTGCAGCGGTCCATTGAGCCAGGTGACCGCATGCCCATCCACATGCAAACCGAAGAAGTCATCGCGCTTGAAACCCGCCTGAAGCATTTCGGGGTGGATGTTTTTGACAGCAGCAGCCTGTTGAAAAATATCCTCCCCTGGGGCGGATGAATTTCGCGCGGAGATGCGCGCACTTTGCGCGCGGTTAGCCAGCCTGGCGGAAGAAGCCGTGCACCTTTCTCTGGCGCTTGGCCGTGATTACCGCCCCTCAATCCGTGAGAGCCTTCGCGATCAACCGCCTTCATGGAAGCGCACAATGGTGCAGCCGTAAGCCGGCGTATCAGCCGGATCGGGGTCTAGCCCGGCTTTAAGCGCTTCCAGAGCGTCTTTCAGGTAAGACCGCGTCGGGGTTCGCTGGCGGAAGCTTACGTCATCCACCGCGCCTTGATAACGGAGCACACCTTCCTCGTCAATCAGGAAGATTTGGGGAGTGGTCTCAGCGCCCAAAATATCTGCGGCCTGCTGGCCGCGATCCAGCAGCACCGGAAAAAGTCCGCGTTGAAATGCGGCTTCTTTAATCTGTTCATCGCTTTCATTGGCATTGGCAGCCACGGTCAGCAAGGCGCATCCGTACGCCTTGGCCAGGTTTTTCAAATCCGCTTCAACCCGCTCGGCCCACGGACATTCAGCGGACCAGAAATTTAGAATCACCCATCGGCCGCGCAGGTCTTCCAGCCGGAAGGTCTTCCCGTCCAGGTCTGTGAAAGAAAGATTGGAAATCGTTTCGCCGCTTTTCATCAGGGTATTTGCCTCAATTTCAAAAATCACACTAGAATAGTTAAATTGATTATAAAAGATTAGCGGTGAGGAAAACATGAACGGTCTAAGCTTTACGCTTCTGCTGCTGGCTTGCGGGCTTTACGGAGCGGTGCATTCGCTGCTGGCGTCTCACACAGCCAAACGCCTGGCTGAACGCTGGTTTGGCCCATCGGTTCACCGCTGGTACCGGTTATTTTTCAGCCTGCAGGGCGGGCTGCTTTTAATTCCGCTGCTGCTGCTGGCCTGGCTGCTGCCGGATCGGCTGCTGTATATCATTCCCATGCCCTGGCGCGTGCTAAGTTTGCTTGGTCAGGCGGCTGGCGGAGTGATGGTGCTGGCTGCCGTCCAGCAGACCGGCGCGGGCGAGTTTTTGGGCTGGTCTCAGGCGTTGGGAACCTCGCAGGCGGATGCCGCCCGCCCGCCGCGCCTGGTGACCGCGGGACTGTACCGCTGGGTGCGCCACCCGATCTACACCGGCAGCCTGCTGTTCATCTGGCTGATGCCGGTGATGAGCGGCAACCTGCTGGCGCTGAACCTCGGTTTTAGCGCCTACCTCTTCATTGGCGCCTGGTTTGAAGAGCGCAAACTGCGCGCTGAATTTGGCCCGGCTTACTCGGAATATGCCCGGCGCACGCCGATGATAATTCCTTTCTTGAAATTTAAATGAGAAGTTGAGGACCGCTTGCCGCTGCTTTGGCTTTCCGGGGCTTTTTTACTCGGCTTGGGGCTGGGCAGCGGTTTGTCCCTTCCCTGGTATGACTGGCTGGCGGCGGTCTTGCTGTTTGGGCTGCTGGCATGGCTGGAAAGCCGGTGGAACCCCCGCCTGGCCGGTTACGCGGTTTTTCGCCGTCGCTGTCCCCTGCCGGCAGGGTTGTTGATCGCTTTTATCGCTCTGGGCGGTCTGCGCGCCGGGTTGGCCCGGCCGGCGGTGACGCTGGGCGACCTGGCCTGGTATAACAACTGGGGCCGGCTGCGGCTGCAGGGCGAGATAATCAGCATGCCTGAAGAAAAGAACGGGCGCCTTTCCTTCCGCCTGCGCGTGGACAGACTCAATTTAGATGATAATTCCACCAGCATGCCGGTCAGGGGCGACGCGCTGGTCTGGACACCGTCTAGAGCCACCTGGGCTTATGGCGACCGCGTAGAGGTTTGGGGTATTCCCCGGGCGCCGTCCGTTACCCGGTCTTACGGTTATCGTGAATACCTGGCGCGTCAGGGAATCCGTACGGTGCTTTATTATCCTCAAATCCGCCGGATTGCCGCCGCTCAGGGCAGTCCGTTCTATTCCGCCCTTTACCGTCTGCGCGGTCAGGCCCGCCGCCTGCTGATGGTGCTCTACCCGCGCGATGAGGCCGAGCTGCAGTCGGGCATTCTGCTTGGGCTGGATGCCGGCCTGCCGCCGGATCTGGCGGAAGCCTACCGCCTGACCGGCCTGGCGCACATTATTGCCATCTCCGGGTTCAATATTTCACTGCTGGTCGGGTTGATCTTTCGCCTGTTTGAAAAATTACTGACCCGCTGGTGGTCAGCTCTGACCGCGCTGCTGCTCATTGGGGTTTACACCCTGCTGGTTGGCGCGGAGCCTCCCGTGGTGCGCGCGGCGATCATGGGCGGAATGGCGATGATCGGCCGTCAGATTGGCCGCCGCCACTCAGGGATGAATGCGCTCGCTTTTACCGCCGCGGTGATGGCCGCGGTTGACCCCGACCTGATTGGAGATGTCAGTTTTCAACTTTCGTTTACCGCCACGCTGGGCATGATCACGCTGGTGGACGGGATGCAGGCGCTGGCCGACCGCTGGGTGCTGCGGGTCCTGCCCGGGGGCTGGGCGAAGCGCTTGCGCGGACCGCTCAGTGAATATTTTCTGGTCACCCTGGCGGCCCAGCTGGCCACCCTGCCGGTGACCGCCTATCATTTTCATCGTTTTTCTTTAATCGCTTTGCTGGCCAATCCGCTGGTTCTGCCGCTTCAACCGATGCTGATGGTCGCTGGAGGCCTGGTCTTGCTGCTGGCATTTGTCTGGCTGCCCCTGGCGCGCCTTTTCAGCCCGCTGGCCTGGCTGCCGGCCCTGCTGACCAATGCGGCCGCCCGCGGCCTTGCCCGGGTTCCCACGGCTTCCCTCAATCTGGCGGATTTGCCCGGTTGGATTGCGCTCGGGATCTATTTCATATTCCTTCTGGCATGGTTTACGCGCGTGTACTGGCAGAAGCAGCCCTGGACTCGGCCGGCCCTTGTTGCGCTGCTGGTCGCTGCTGCAGCCGGGATCGTCTGGTCAGGGCTTTATCCGCGTCTGGATGGGCGGCTGAGGCTAACCCTCTGGGCGCAGGGCGGCCGATCCGCTTTGCTGGTGCGGCTGCCCGGCGGGGAAACTTTGTTGATTCAATCGGGTCTGCCAGCGCGCGACCTTGTCCCGCTGGCCAGCCGTGAAGTGGCGTTTGTAGATCCGCGCATCAGCGCGCTGGCTTTGGCTACATCCGCGCCAGATGGGATTGCAGACCTGCCGGACCTGATTGGGCGCTTTCGGCCGCGGGGTGTGTACTGGCCCTGGCCGATGCGCAACTCGCGCACCGCAGCAAGTGTTTATGAGGAGCTCAAAGTTCAGGAGGCTGCGCCGCAATGGATCGAAACCGGCCAGTCTCTGTCAACCTCGGGCGATCCGCCGCTGCGGCTTACCCTGGCCGCTGCGAAAGCCGAATGTCCCGCCTACCTGCTCACGTACGGGAATTTCCGTTTGCTGCTGCCGGGCTGCTGGCAGGCTTACCCGTTATCTCAGCAGACAAAGGTGGATTTACGCCAGCCGGCTTTCCTGGTACTGGACGATGAAAACTGGTCTGCTGACAGCCCGGCAGACTGGCTGGCGTATCAACCCGGCTGCGTCCTGTGGGTCGGCGAGGGCAGCCCGCCGCGGGCGATCAATGACTTTGACTGCTGGCAGACGATTGGCAAAGAAGGGAGACAGTTCTTAAGCAGCGGCGGGGCGCTTTTCAAACTCCCTTCGCAGAATATCCCCTGATTCCTGACAGTATGCTTTACAATACGGGCTGTTTTTATGGAGAAAAATCCCATGCCAACAATGGATACGCTCAAAGCCGCCGCCCGGCGGATCAAGCGCGATGCTTACGCCTTGCTGCTGGCTTACCGCGACCCGCGCACGCCCTGGTACGCTCGCGCCTTTGCCGCCTTTGTGGTTGCGCGCACTTTCAGCCCGATTGATTTGATCCCGGATTTTATTCCCGTTCTGGGCTACCTGGATGATCTCATCCTTACTCCGCTTTACATCCGCCTGGCGGTTCGCCTGATTCCGCCGGAAGTGATGGCTGATGCTCGCCTGGCGGCGGAAAAAATGGAAGCCGAGAAAAAACAGGTTCGCTGGGCTTATGCCCTTCTGGTGCTTTTGATTTGGGGCGGGTTGCTCTATCTTCTGGCGCGCGGGCTGTGGGGACTGCTGAACATAAAGTAAAACCGCCCGGAATTGAACCGGGCGGCGTTGACGGTTTGCGATCAAGCGCTACGCAATATCCGTAAAAACATCGATCGGTGCTACTGCCAGGCCAACCAGGCTGGGACCGGTGTGCGCGCCCAGCACTGGCGCGATTGGCAGGGTCGGCAGCCAGGTAACCTGAAAGACCGCGCTCAGGGATTCTTTCAAGGCGGCTACAGCCTCCGGGTTTTTGCCGTGCAGCAGTTGAATGCGCAGGGCGCTGCCCGGTCCATACCATTTTTCAATTACCTGGACAATGCCCTGCAGCGCGCGCCCGAATGTTCGGTCCTGGCGCAGGGTGATGTACTTTCCGCTGTCTTTATCCACCCCGATAATCGGTTTAATCTTCAGCAGAGATCCCAGCAAGCCTTTTAAATGGCTGATGCGCCCGCCGTGGATCAGATAATTCAAACTGTCCAGGGTGAACAGACCCTGGGTCTTTTCGCGCAATTTTTCCAGCAGCTGCAGGGTTCGCGGCGTATCCCAGCCGGCGCGCGCTGCCCGCCCGGCGGCTTCTACCATCCAGCCCAGCGGACAAGAGAGCGTTTTGGAATCAAAAAAGGTAACCTTCGCCTCTGGAACCAGCTCCGCTGCCGTGCGCGCCGCGGAAAGGGTGCCGCTTAACCCGGACGAAATATGCACGGAAAGAATTTCTTCGCCCTGTTTGGCCAGTTGTTTGTAAATCTCGACAAAGTCTCCCTGCGATGGGGTCGAGGTCGTCGGAAAACTATCGGTCTGAGAGAGCATCTCGTAAAATTCCTCACCCTGCAGGTCAACCCCGCTGACATAGGTCCGCCCGTTCAGGGTGATGTGCAGCGGGGCAAAGTGGATCTTCAGCTCCTGCGCCAGTTCCGGGCTGATATCCGCGCCGCGGTCCGTAACAATTTGCATGGGGTTTTTCTCCTCCGCTCCAGAATTCGTGTTTTCTATTTTTTTTATACTGGAAGGCTTCAGAATAATGAAGAGCGGCGCGGTCATATCTTTATGCATATTTTCTTTCTCCGGCAGGCAGACCCTTTGTTATAATAACCACGATGCGCCTGCCTAACCGGTTGAACCGCCTTCTCCAGTTTTTCGTCTCACCTGCCGCCGTTCCGTTATTCCTGTTTCTACTGGCGCTGCTGGCTTATGCCCCCCGCCTGGCTGACCTCGGCTTCTACTGGGATGACTTCCCCAAGCTGTGGATCAGCCAGCGCTTTGGCGCGCAGGGGCTGGCGGATTTCTTTTCGTATGACCGTCCCCTGTGGGGTGTGCTTTACCAGCTCACCACCCCAATCTTTGGAACGCACGCCCTGGCCTGGCACATTTTTGCGCTGGTCTTGCGCTGGGGATGCGCGCTGCTGGTCTGGATGCTGCTGCGCCGTCTGTGGCCCGGCCGCGAACAGCTGGCAGCTGCGGCAGCCGCGTTTCATCTGGTCTATCCCGGGTTTAGCCAGCAGTATGTTGCCCTGGTCTTCAGCCACTACTACCTGGTGCTGGGCGCTTACCTGCTCTCCCTCTACCTGATGCTGCGCGCGGTGCAATCGCAGCGCCGCCGTCTGGCCTGGACCCTGGCCGCGCTGGCCGCCTCAGCGCTCAATCTCTTTACCACGGAATACTTCTTCTTTCCCGATCTGCTGCGCCCGCTGCTGCTCTGGTTCGCTATGGCTGGCGGGCTGCCCTGGCGCCGGCGTTTAGGCAAAACCATCCTCGCCTGGCTGCCTTACCTGCTGCTCTTTGGTGCCGCGCTTTACTGGCGTGTCTTTATCCAGGGCTTCCTGCGCTACGAGCCGACCCTGGCCGAACAGCTGCTCAGCGCCCCGGGCGCCGCCCTGCCGGAGCTGCTCGCCCGCGCCGTCCGCGACCTGTGGATCACCACCGGCGGCGCCTGGCAGCGCGCGCTGCTCACCCTGCTCACCCTGGCCGGCCAGGAGCGCGCCACCCGACTCGGCTTTATCGCCCTCGGGCTGCTCGCCGCGGGCCTGTCAGCGCTTTTCTTCTGGCGCTTCGCCCGCCCGGAAAAGCCCGCCCTGCGCGCCGCCTGGCAGCCGCTGGCGATCGCCCTGGTCAGCCTGGCGCTGGCCGGCGGCTCGTTCTGGGCGGTCGATTTACCCATCATGGTCGTCTTTGCTGCCGACCGCTTTACCATGCCTTTTATGTTTGGCGCCGGGCTGCTCCTGGCCGTTTTGATCGGCCTGCTGCCCTTCGGGAAGCTGGGACGCGGGCTGAGCTATGGCTTGCTGCTCGGTTTGGCGGTTGGCATGCAGTTCGTCAATGCCCAGGAGTACCGCCGCGACTGGGTTTTTCAGCAGAATTTATTCTGGCAGATGAGCTGGCGCATCCCCGCCCTGCGGGAAGGCACCACCCTGCTGATCAACGAATCGGACATGCCGCATTACACCGACAACTCGTTGACCGCGCCGCTCAACTGGCTGTATGATCCCGACTCGACCTCGCGGCAGATGAAATACTGGCTGGCCTGGCCCACCATGCGCCTGGGGGTCGAAATCCCCGCCCTTTCGCCCGGTTTACCCATCCAGGTTGATTACCGCGCCGCCGTGTTTGACGGCAGCACCGATCAGCTGCTGGTCGTGCTCTACAACCCGCCAGCCTGTCTGCGCGTGCTGGATCCTGAAATTGACCGATATGCCGGCATTATCCCCGATCGGCTCAGGCAGGCTCTGCCGCTTTCCCGTTTAGACCTGATCCAACTGGATGCGCCTCCAGCCCGGCCGCTGCCCGCCCTGTACGGTGGGGAGCCGCCGCGCCGCTGGTGCTATTATTTTGAGCACGCCGATCTGGCCCGCCAGCGCGGCGACTGGCAGCGCGCCGCGGAAGCCGGCGACCAGGCTCTGGCCGAGGGGCTGCATCCTGAAGATGCTTACGAATATTTTGTCCTGGTCGAGGCGTATGCCCATCTTGGCCGCTGGGACCAGGCAATCGCTTTGACCCGCGCTGCTCTGGCGCAAAACGAATACACCAACGCCCCGCTGTGCGTGCTCTGGCAGCGCATCCAACGCCAAACACCGGATACCCCTGACCGGGCCGTGGCGCTGAACGAGATCATCCCTGGGCTGACCTGCCCGTAAACAACCCTGGAGGTAGCGCATGAAAGTTCTGATCACCGGCGGCGCCGGCTATATCGGCAGCACGATCGCTTCTGCCCTGGAAGATTCCGGCCACACCCCGGTCATCCTCGATTCGCTCATCACTGGCCGTCCCGAGTTCATCCGCGGGCGCATATTTTACAAGGAAGATATCGCGGATGAAGCCGCCTTGCGGCGCATCTTCAGCGAGCATCCCGATATCTTCGCCGTGATCCACTGCGCCGCGCTGATTGTGGTGCCCGAATCGGTCACCCGGCCTTACGAGTACTACCTGGATAACGTCTGCAAATCGGTCGAATTGTTCCGCATCCTCAACAGCCTGGGCTGTAAACGCCTGGTGTTCTCCTCTTCGGCTTCGATTTACGGCAACGCGGATAATTTTATGGTTACCGAAGAATCGCCCCTCCAGCCGCTCAGCCCCTACGCGCGCACCAAGTACATGATGGAAATGATCCTGCGCGACTTCAGCGCCGCTTACGGCATGAAGGGCATCGCCCTGCGATACTTCAACCCGATCGGGGCCGACCCCCAGCTGCGCTCAGGCATCCACGCGCGCTACCCCACCCACATCCTCGGCAAGCTGGTGGATGTGGCCGTGGGTAAACTGCCCGAGCTGGAGATCACCGGGGTAAACTGGCCCACCCGCGACGGCACCGGCCTGCGCGATTACATCCATGTCTGGGATCTGGCCCGAGCGCATGTCCTGGCGGTGGAGGGCTTTGACCGCGCCTTTGAACGCGCCGGAAACCCGCCGGACAACTACCTGGTGATCAACCTGGGCACCGGGCGCGGCGTGACTGTGCGCGAGCTGGTCGCCGCCTTTGAAAAGGTTTACGGACAGGAGTTAAAGAAAGTGGAAAAGCCGCCCCGCCCGGGCGACACCGCCGGGTCTTACGCCAACGCGGATACCGCCCTGCGCCTGATCGGCTGGAAAGCCGAGCTGCCGATCGAAGAAGGCATCCGCGACGCGCTGCGCTGGGGCAAGAAGCGCAAGGAAGTGTTGGGGTACGAGTAGACGGTTATGCGGTTGTAAAGTCGATCGGCCAGCCTGGTTTTTCAGGCTGGCCTATAATTAAGGGTGGCTTGGCTCAAGAGAGGGAAAAAGATTTCAAATCGTGTTGAATGGAAAGTTAGTAGAATGCCACTAAACGAAGCCGATACACGTGCACAACTCATTGATCCAAAACTCAATATCGCTGGCTGGACACGTACCCAGGTCACGCGGGAGCACTTTTATCGCCCCGATTGGGAGTACACGGCAGGCCGGATTATTTTGCGAGCCGGAAAAGCGGAAAGAATGCCGCCGAAACGCGTGGATTATATTCTTCGGTATACCGACAGTTTTCCAATTGCAGTTGTGGAGGCAAAAGAAGAGGGAAAACCGGCGATTTCCGGACTGGTTCAGGCAAAAAGCTATGCGCGTGACCTGGGAATAGCTTTTGCTTACACTACAAATGGGCATGACATTATCGAATGGGACGCATTCTCCAACACAACTCGGGAAATCGATCGTTTCCCCAGCCCAGAAGAGTTGTGGAGCCGTTGGCAACTAAACACAAAGCTTACCCTTCCTGCTAGCCCCACGGACCAGAGACATACCGGTGAACTGAGAGCTACGTATAATGCAGCAATCTCGGCAGCCCGTAGGCGCAATCCTTTATTACACGCTTACGCGCCAACCGACCTGACACGCGGCAAGGAGCCGCGCTATTTTCAGGAGTCTGCGATTCGGGAAAGCATTCTGAGAATGATGCGCAACCAGAAGCGTATCCTGCTGACGATGGCCACGGGCACCGGAAAGACTTTTGTGGCTTTTCAAATTGTATGGAAACTGGTTAAATCAGGTTGGCTGCATCATCGCAGTGGGCAACCCGCTCGGGTTTTGTTCCTGGCTGACCGGGTTGTGCTGCGGGACCAGGCATACAATGCGTTTAGCGCATTTTCGAGCAGCCAAAATGACCCCCGCTTTCTGATCGACGGACAAAGAAGGCTAAGCCTCAACCGCGATCTTTATTTTGCCATCTATCAAACTCTCTGGAACGAAGATAACAAGGGCAAGCGCCTCTTTGAACAATTTCCTGAAGATTTTTTTGATCTCATCATTATCGATGAGTGTCACCGTTCAGGGTTTGGTACCTGGAAAGAAATTCTAGATCGTTTCA
>JARKPB010000019.1 GCA_029975475.1 Anaerolineaceae bacterium | reverse complement strand
CCTTTTTGTTTGCCCAGAATGTGATCAACGGCATCCAGCTTGGATTTGTTTACGCGCTCATCGCGCTTGGATACACCATGGTGTACGGGATTGTCAAGCTGATCAACTTCGCGCACGGGGATGTGTTCATGGTCGGCGCGTTTGTCAGCTTTTTCGCGGTGGAACGCTTCGGGCTGCATCAGTGGCCCTCAAAAGCCTTTCCGGGGTTTGACCCGTTCCTCTCCACCGTGATTGGCACGGTAACCACGATTTTGCTTTCGATGGTGATCTGCGTTTTGCTGGCGGTGACGATTGAGCGCGTGGCTTACAAGCCGCTGCGCGCCGCGCCGCGCATCGCCGCGCTGATCACCGCCATTGGCGTGTCCTTTTTCCTCGAATACTTCGGTCTGCTGAACTTTGTCTTTTCCGCCCGTTTCATTCCGTATCAGCGGCCGTTTGAAGTGGTAACCTGGTATATCAAAGACGGCATTCACCTGCTTCAGCCGGGCACCGAACCGCCGGCCGGGGCTGTGACCATCTCGAATATCCTGATCATTATCATTATCGCCACCATCCTGGTGCAGGTTTTCCTGCAATATCTGGTCAAGCGCACCAAAGTCGGCATCGCCATGCGCGCCTCATCCTTTGACAAGCCCACCTCGGCGCTGATGGGGATCAACGTGGACGGGATCATCTCCTTCACCTTCGCGATCGGGGCATCCTTCGCTGCGCTGGGCGGGGTGCTGTACGCGATCGCCTACCCCTCGATTAAGACGCTGATGGGCGTGTATCCGGGTTTGAAAGCCTTTATCGCCGCGGTGCTGGGCGGGATTGGCAGCATCCCCGGGGCGTTTGTTGGCGCGCTGATCATGGGCCAGGCGGAGGCGCTGACCTCAGCCTACATCTCGACGCCGATGCGCGACGCGGTGGCTTTCTCCATCCTGATCCTGGTGCTGCTGATTAAGCCCACCGGTATCTTCGGCGAACCTGAAAAAGAAAAGGCATAAGAGGCAGCCATGGATTTTCTACCAACCGTCCTCTCCCTTGTAAAAATTGTGGTGGTCATCGCCTACCTGTACGGGCTGTTGTGGGTGCTCGGGGTGCGGGTAGGCAAGAAGATCACCATCGGCAAACAATCCTTTGACATCAGCATCCTGGTCAATGCGCTCGGCGCGCTGGTGGCGTTCTTTGTGGTTCAGCTGGCGCTGACCGATTTCAACGGTTTCAGCCTGCTGAACGCCTTTGACGCGGGTCTGCTTTACCAGGCCTGCACGATGGTGATGGTGGCGCTGGGCTTGAACCTGATCTACGGCTTTAACGGTCAGTTCAGCCTGGGCCAGTGGGGCTTTTACGGCATCGGAGCTTACGCCGCGGCGGATGTCACTTACCGCTGGACCAACGGCGATTCCCGCGGGCTGGTGGTGCTCGGCTCGGGGGTGGTGATCGGCATGATCATCCTGGTGTTGATCAATAAAGCCCTGAGTAATCTGCGGCGCATGCCGGTGTTGTCATCCTTTACCCTCTATCTGATCGGGGCGCTGTTCGCCGGTTTTCTGGCGGTGAATGTCGGCCGCTGGGTCGCGCCGTTCCTGGATCCGTATCTGGGCAACGCGCTGGGACCGGGCCCGCTGGCGGAAGGCGCGGCGCTGCAGGTGGTCTACTTCCTGGCGGTGGTTTTCGCCGGGCTGTTCGCGGCGGGGATCAGTTTCCTGTTTGGTCTGCCGGTGCTTTCGCTCGGTTCGGATTATTTTGGCATCGCCACACTCGGTTTTTCGATTGTGATCTACACCCTGATGGTCAACTCGGACACGGTCTTACCCTTCCCGGAAATGAAAGGTGGGCGCGGGATGATCGGCATTCCCAAACTGACCACCTGGGCCTGGGCGTTCGGGTTCATGCTGCTGGTGATCATCATCATGCGCAATTTGATTCGTTCCAGCACGGGGCGGACGATCCTGTCGGTGCGCGAGGATGAGATCGCGGCGCGGGCGATGGGCGTGGACGTGGCTTCGACCAAACTGCTGGCGTTTGTGGCTGGCAGCCTGTTCGCCGGTCTGGCGGGCGGGGTGTACGCCCATTACATCGGCTTTCTCAGCCCGGGCGCGTTTGACTTTCTGGTCGGTTTCAACCCGCTGATCATCATCGTGTTTGGCGGTCTGGGCAGTATGACCGGCACGATTGTGGCCGCCTTTGGCTGGATCTTCTTCCTGGAAGGCAGCCTGCGCGAGCTGCTCGGCAAGATTTCGACCGAGGCGCCTTCCTGGCGGTATGTGCTTTATCCCCTCAGCCTGCTGCTGCTGATGCTGGTGCGGCCCAAGGGGCTGTTGAACACAGAATGGGGCTTTTTGAAAGCCAGGCTCATTCCGCTGCGCAGAACCAACGCGCAGCAAGGAGGGACGAACCATGAATGAGGCCGCTGTGGAAAAACCAGTTGTCCTGCAGGTTGAAAACCTGACCAAATTCTTCGGCGGTCTGCGGGCGGTGCATGACTTTAACCTCACCCTGCGGCAGGGCGACCTGGCCGGGTTGATCGGGCCAAACGGGGCGGGCAAGACGACCGCTTTTAACCTGATCACCGGCATCTATCTGCCGACCAAGGGCAGCATCACCTTTAACGGGATCAACCTGGTTGGCTTTGAGCCGCACGAGATCACCCGCACGGGCATCAGCCGCACCTTCCAGAACATCCGCCTGTTTAACGACCTGACCGTGCTGGATAACGTGATGGTCGCTTTCCATCCCACTTCGGGCTACTCGCTGGTGGACTCGATCTTCACCACCTCCAAGTTCCAGAGGCGGGAAAAAGAAATCGTTGAGAAAGCCCAGGAGCTGCTGGAGGTGATGAATCTTTCGCGCTTCCAGAACGAGACGGCGCGCAATCTGCCGTACGGCGAGCAGCGCCGCGTGGAGATTGCCCGCGCGCTCGCCTGCAGCCCGCAGCTGCTGCTGCTGGATGAACCGGCCGCCGGCATGAACCCCAAAGAGATTTTGCAGCTGATGGATATGATCCATTTCGTGCGCGAACGGTTCAACCTGACGATTTTACTGATTGAACACCAGATGCGCGTGGTGATGGGGATTTGCGAGCATATTACGGTGATGGATTTCGGGGAAGTGATCGCCCGCGGCGTCCCGCGCGAGATTCAGGAAAATCCGAAAGTCATCGAAGCCTATCTGGGAAAGGGAGCCGCAAATGCTGCTTGAAGTCAAAGACCTCCATGTATATTACGGCGCGATCCACGCCCTGCAAGGCGTTTCGTTTGACGTGAAAGAAGGCGAGATCGTGACCCTGATTGGCGCGAACGGGGCGGGCAAGAGCACCATTTTGCGGACCATCTCGGGTCTGCTGCGCCCACGCAGCGGCACGGTCTGGTTCAAGGATACCAATATCACCCACACCCCGCCGGAAAAGATTGTGCAGGCCGGGATCAGCCACGTGCCGGAAGGGCGCAAGATTTTCGCGCCGCTGACGGTGCGCGAGAATCTGGAGATGGGCGCGTACCTGGTCAACGATAAAGCCGAAGTGCAGCGCATGATGGAGCGCGTGTTCCGCTCTTTCCCGCGCTTGAAGGAACGCATCAATCAGCTGGGCGGAACGCTTTCGGGCGGCGAACAGCAAATGCTGGCGACCGGGCGCGGGATCATGAACAAGCCTTCGCTGGTGCTGCTGGATGAGCCATCGATGGGCTTGAGCCCGATTATGGTGGAAGAGATCTTCCGCATCATCAAGGAAATTAATGAAAGCGGGACGAGCATCCTGCTGGTGGAGCAGAACGCGCAGATGGCGCTTTCGATCGCGCACCGCGCCTATGTCCTGGAGACAGGCAATATCACCATGTCTGGAACGGCGCAAGAGATCGCCGACAACCCGCGGGTGAAGGAAGCTTACCTGGGCGTGTAATTCCTGACGAGGAGGAGAGGAGTCAGCCCCGCGCAAGCGGGGCTGAACTTTTGTAGGCGGCGCACAGGGAGCCAGCGGCCGGATAGACCGGCGCCAGACTCAGGGGACGACCTTCAGGTCAGGGTCATAGGTCCCGCCGCCGCGGTCGTTGCCGGCATAGGCGGTGTTGCTCAGGTAGAGCAAGCCTCCGCTCAGGGAAATAAACAGGCCGCTGGCGCGGTTGGCAACCGCGTAACTGTTGTAGATGTTGACCCTGTTGCCGTATGACAGCACCACGATGCCGTCTCCGGTGGTTCCGCTGCCGTTGTAGAAGGCGTTGATCTTATTCAAAGTCACCGGTCCGTGGGCAGAGATATAGATGCCGTACTTGTTGTATTCCAGGGTCGCGGTGGAGACGCTGATCGGGTCGCCGGCGGTCGAATTGGAGATCAGGTTGATGCCGATGTTGCCGTTGTTGCGCGCCACCAGCCCGCTGGCGGTGATTTTTCCCTTCGTGGTGATCTTCAGCCCGTCCTGATAGTTGTAAATAAACTGGTTGAGCCCGTACGACGACAGGATGGTGACCGGCGCGCTGCTGTTGCTGTTAATCTGAATCCCCGGGCCATTGTTGTTGCCGGTGGCAGAAACTCCGTTCAACGTGACTGGCCCGTAGGTATCCACGTACAGGCCGAAGCCGTGGCTGGCGTCAAAACGGCTGCGCGAAATCGAGAGGCTGGGGGTCACCGCCGGGTCAATGACCAGAGAACCTCCGGTGTAGATGCTGGATACGATGACGACATTATCCAGCCGGACGGCTCCGGTTGTGGTTACATCAAAAGCGTTTAAGTTCCCGGAGAAGGTGCTGTTGGTGAGGGTGAATTTCCCTGTTCCATCCTTGTTTCTGACGTAGAGGGCGATTTGGGTCGAGTGATCACTGGCGACCAGGTGGTCAATGCTGACCGCGCCGAGGGAATATATGTAGATACCGTAGTTATCGTTGTGGGAGAGGATGTTCTCGCTGCTGCCTGTGCGGTTGATGGTGACGCTCGCTTTATTGTTAATATAAACCGCGTAGGTTCCAGAAGCGTTCTCCACACTGATATTGGTCAGGGTGATGCTTCCGAGGCCCTGAAGGTAGAGCGCTTCCTGGCCGGTCTGGCTCACGCGGACATCTTTGAGGGTAATGGTGCGCACGTAGACATCGTCATTATCCACCACGATCCCGTATCCCCCGTTCTTGGCGGAGTAAACGCCGGTCAGGCTGACGTTGCCGTTGCTTGCCAGGTAAAAGCCTGTGCCGCTGCTGGTATTGACGGATGAATTCACGATCGTGATCCCGCCAGAGGTGCCGGATGCATTATTTACCATGATCGCGCTGGGGGCGGTGACGTTGTTGACCGAAACGCCGTTCAGGCTGACCGCGCCGCTGGTGCTGATATCCAGGCCGAGGGAAGACGCGCTGGCAATATACAGGTTTTTGATGGTGACCGTGCGGGGGGTGGTATAGATATTGCGAATCTCGACCGCATTGACGGAATCGTAAGCCGTGATGCCGGTCAGGCTGACATTGCCGTGAGACTGCAGGAAGATATCCTGAACACTGTTATTTCCGAAGGAGAGATTGGAGAGGCTGACCGGGCCGCTGCCTCCCATATTGTCCACCGTCAGGCCGTAGTTGCTGTTGTTGATATACAGGTTGGCGACGCTGACGCTGCCGGGGGTGAAGATGGAGATGCCCTGCTCCGTGTTGTAGGAGACATCGTTCCAGTAGGTTTTGTTCCCGGTGATGGTGATGTTACTGTTGCCCGAGGAGGAGATATCCATGCCGTACCTGCCGGAACGTGAGACAGTGGGGTTGGTGATGGTCACCGGGCCGCTGCTGGCGATCTTAATCCCTGTGCCGCGGGCATTCAGGATGTTGATTTGATCCAGTTTGACGGCTTTGCCGGCGCCGAAAGCATTGATCTCAATGCCGTTCTCTCCGCACGCCGCGCTGGAGACATTGGCGATCGTGACCGCGCCGTTTGTGGAAATGTAGACGGCGGAATCAGCGGCATCGCCAAAATTGTTATATAAGCCGGGCAAGCCGGATACATAGACCGAGCCGCTGCCGGAATCGTTGTCCACCGTCACGCCGTTTGACTGCATGCTTTTGACGTTTTTATCGGAGGTGCCGGTCATCTTCAGCCAGATGGTGTAAGGGGTTGAACTGCTGATGCTGAAGACCTGAACATAGTATGGGTCCGGATCCACCGGCAGACTGACCGAGCCGATCGTATAATCGGTGCCGCTGCCGGAGCCTAGCGGGTTGCCATCCGGATCATACAGGGTGGCGCTGGTGCTCAGCGGGCTCTTAATGACGATGGTGGTCGGCGTGGCGCTGCCGCTCACCGTGAAGTTCCATCGATCGGTGCCCCAGGCGACGAAATCTTTATATTCGTCACCGTAGTTGATGGTGTAATTGCGCAGGCTGTTGTCGATCGCCTGAACTCCCTTTACCGTGACCGTTCCAGAGGAGTAAATCCTGATGCCGTTGCTGTTTGAGTCATAATAGCCGCCGTTGACGGTGACGGGCTGATAGCGGGTGGATTCGTTGCCGATCAGCAGGCCGACAGCGTTGTTGTACTGGGATACCGGGTTGGTCACGGTGACCGCGCCGGTGCTCCAGATCCAGATCCCGTTATTTCCATTGCTCTGATAAACGCCGCCGGTGATTTTGACCGTGCCCGTGCCTTCGTGGTTATCCAGGCTCAAACCTTCATACGTGTTTCCGATGGCGCTCATATTCGAGACGGTGATGGCTCCTTTGGTCCGCACGTGGATGCCGTCCTCATCATTGTTATTCGCGGCGCTGCCCAGAACCGGGCTGCCGGTGATGGTCACGCTGCCGCTGCCGGCGTCCACCTCGATGCCGGCGCCGGTGTTGAATGACGCGCTGAGGTTGGTGATGCTGACCGGCCCGTTGCAGGAGATGGACAGTCCGGGCTTGCCAGTCCAGGAGTATGTGGTCGAGTTGCCGTAGTAGGTGGCTTTAACGCTTACCCCGGCGGTGGTTCCTTCGACCTTGAGGGAAACATTTCCGTAGTTCTGGTAAGCGGTGAAGGAATCCAGGGTGATCGCGCCGCGGCTGATCAGCGAAATCCCGTATCCGACATTATTGCCGGAGGTGACTCGTTTCGCGGTGATGGAAGAGACGCTGAGCGCTTTCTGGTTTTGAATCACCAGGCCCGATTCCAATGAGCTGGTGCTGGCTTCGATCTGGTCCGCGGTGACCGCGCCGTTTGCCTGGACGAGGATATTGGTGCTGTAATTACCCTTGGCGGTGATATTGCGCAGCGTGACCGTGCCGCTGGTTGTGGTACAGCGCGGTGTGCTCCCATCCATGCAGTTATCGATGAGAATGCCGTAGCCAGAGACGCTGCCGTTCGCCTGGATATTTTCCAGGGTAACGGAACCGCTCAGCGTGGACAGATCCAGGTTGTTCTGTTGATTATTTTCCGCGAAGACATAGCCGAGGTACAGCGCGCCGCGGGTGGCTGGCTGGATGGTCAGACCCGCGCCGATATTGTTGTTGCTGAAGACGCTGTTGCGGATGGTAACGCCCTTGCCGGCGGTGATTTCGGCGCCGCCGTGAGCGTTGTTAAAAATATAAACCCCGTCCAGGGTTACGCTGCCTTTGGTGTTGATGCGCATCCCATATTTGACGCTGTTTTTAATTGAAACGCTAAAGGCGCTGACGTTGCCGCTGCCGGCGGTGTTATCCACGCGCACGGCATCTTGACCGGATGACGGGACACTCAGATAGTTTAATTCCACCGCCCCGCGGTGGTTGGTGATATCCACTCCGCGGCCAGAGAGGTTTTGCAGTTTCACATCCTGAAGGCGAATGGTGCCGCCGTTGTTGTCAGCGCGGACCAGCGTCTCCGGGGTAACCAGGACGAACGCCAGGCCCTGCAGGGTAAAGCCGTTGGGCATGTTGGTAATCAGAATGCGGCCGTTAATCTGGGTGTAGGTGCCGGCGGCGCCGAGGTTATCCGAGCCCGCGCCCTGAAGTTTGGTCACGCTGGCGATATTGGGCTGGCTGCCGTCTACGGTGATGACCCCGGTCGGGTTGAAGGTCGTCCCTTCCAGGTAAATGGTCTTGTCAACCGGGATGACCGCGTGATCGCGAATGTAGTCAAAGGCAGACTGGATGGTGTTGTTCCCGAGCCCGCCGATACACACTTCCGTCAATGCCGGAGCCGGGTCGGGGGGCGGGCAGGCGCCGCTGACAAAACGATATTTGACCGTGCCGGAGATGAACCACGGGTCGTCCGCGGAGAGGAGTTCGGCAGCCTGCGGGTCCGCCAGGGGGACGGCTTCGCCGTCCTGGTTGAGCAGGACCGCGTCGGCATCCGAAAGGGTGTCAACCGTCTGGGCGAGTTCGGGCGGCTGACTCTCCGGCCCGGCGGCAGGCGCTTCTTCCACCGGCGAATCAAGCGGCTGTTCCAGGCAGCCTTCGCCCTCGCAGGGCGGGGCGGATTCTGGAGCAGCCGGACAATCCTGCCCTTCGCAGGGCGGGGCAGGGGCGGGTTCTTCGCCTTCGGCGAAAACTGGCGCGGTCTGCGCCAGCGCCAGGAACAAGACGACCAGGATGCAAAGAACGCGCAGCATCCCGCGAACTGAATGGCGGTTCATGTTTCCCTCCGTATGTTCCTGCGGTCGCACAGGTTGAGGGTCGTGCCGGGGGTGGGGTATTGAAGCGGAAAGCCCGGCCGGCGCAGGGGTGATGCCCCGCGGCCGGCAGGAAAGAATGTGGACGATTTAATCACATTGTATAGACATTGACCGGCGGAGTCAACGGGTAAACCTTACAGTTCCCGTCCGCTGTTCCCCAGCAGGCGGCGGCGGGGCGATCGGAACAAAGCGGGAAATTGGCAGCCCCGAAAGCGCGCCGGGGCGGGTCAAGTGGCCCGGCCGGGTCCCTCCCGCGGCGGGCTGGCAGGCTGAGGACCCGGGCAGGTGAAAACTGCTGGCGGGAATTGCGGGGGTGAAACGGCGATTTTGTATTAAAATTAACCGCGCAGCCCCGCGCGAAGAGCGGGGCCTTTACCACCGGGCTGCTATGACCAGCGAAAAACGCCGCATTTTCCTCGTGCTCAATCCTGTATCGGGCGTGCACTCGCCGGATATGGTCTGGCGGCGTTTTAAGCAGCGCTGTGAAGAGGCGGGCCACGAGGTCAATGTTTACCGCACCACCGGGGATGAAAACTTAAAAAGCATCGTTCAGTCCGCGGCGGCGCAGGGCTACGATCTGTTTGTCGCCGCGGGCGGGGACGGCACGGTCTCGGCGGTGGCGGACGGGCTGTACGGGACGCGCATCCCTCTGGCGATCCTGCCGGTCGGCACCTGGAACGCGCTGGCGCGCAACCTGGAAATTCCCCTGCTGATTGACCCGGCTATCCGTCTGATCACCGGCGAACACCGCGAGCTGGAGATTGACGGGATGCTGATCAACGGGCGGCTGTACCTGCTCAACGCCGGCGCGGGGCTCTCGGCGGAGACGATGGAAAAAACCGAGCGCCGCCAGAAGCGCATGTTCGGCTGGCTGGCGTACATCTGGAACATCGTGCTGCAGTTCTTTGGCCTGCAGCTGCATTCTTTCTCCATTAACGTGGACGGCACGCCGCTGCGGGTGCGCGCCAGCGAGGTCATGATTATGAACAGCAATCTGACCGCGATCAAAGAGATCAGCAACCGGCTGGAGCTGCGCCCGGATGACGGCAAACTGGAGCTGTGCGTGGTGCGGGCGCGCTCGCTGCCCGGTTTTCTGCTGATGGTCTGGAACATTCTGGTGCGCAAGCCGTACCGCAATCCGCGCTTCGAGGTCTATGCGGTCACGCGCTCGGCGGTGGTGCGCACGCGCCGGCCGGTGCGCACGCAGGCCGACGGCGATATTCTCGGTTATACCCCGCTGGAGGTTCAGGTTGTGCCGAAAGCGGCGCGCCTGATTGTTCCGCTGGAGGGACAGTTTGGGCTGCTGCCGGCGCTGGAGAAGATCAGCAGCCGGGTGCTGGAGACGATCCCGCACGTGGTGGAAACCCCGCGCGATCTGGTCGATCAATTTGGCAAGATCATCCATCCCAAAAAGGGCCGGCATGATTAGGGGGCGGTTCACGCCGCTGGATGCCGCGGAGTTTTCCGCTTTTCGCGTGCTGCTCTACCCGCGCGCGCACGCCGCGCAAAAAACGAGGTTTCAATGATCTCCACCATCGTTCCATTGGCCGTGATTGTGACCAGCCTGTGGCTGGCGGCCGCGCTGTTCCTGCTGCGCCGCAAGGCGGGCGGGTTTTTCCCTTATGTCTGGTTCATCCTGGCTGGCGCGCTGCTGCCGGTGGTGGTCAATCTGTATCTGAAGGCGCCGTTTATCCGCTGGCTGGCGCAGGCGGGGGGTGTGCCGCCCGGGCAGGGGCTGGCGGGCACGCCGCTGTGGTTCCTGATCGCGCTTTGGCTGGTCTCGCCGGTGTTTGAGGAAGCGATCAAGTCCGCGCCGGGGGTCTTTCCGCCCGGCAGCCGCCTGCTGGACACGCCCCGGCATGCGCTGTGGATGGGGCTGAGCCTGGGCTTCGGCTTCGGGCTGGGCGAGGTCTGGTATATCACCTGGTCGGTGGCGGCCAGCGGTCTGACGATCGGCCTGCCGTGGACGGCCTTCACCGGATTTGCGCTCGAACGCGCCCTGGTGGTGCCGTGTCACGCGATGATGACCGCCATCGCGGTGCTGGGCTTTCAGCGCCGCGGCGGCTGGGCGGTGTGGGGGTATTTGATCGCGGTGGGGCTGCACGCGCTGATCAACGCCGGGGCTTTCCTGGCGCAGCTGGGGCAGGTGAGCATGCTGGCGGCGGAATGGATCGTGGTGGGCGGGCTGGGGCTGATGGCTTTTCTGCTGGCGCGAATTTACCGGCGCAGCCCCCGACCGGCGAACCCGGCGGGGGAAAACCAGCCATAAATCCGGCGGTTTATTTTCCGCTGCGTTCGATCAGCGCCAGCAGGTAGCGCGACCTGACCTGCTGTGCGGCCGCCAGGCGCTTGACCGGCGGCAGGCGCAGGATCGCGCCCAGCACGGCCGCCAGGGCGCGGTGATTCCACAGGGCGCGGTTGTCGAAGATCAGATTTTGCAGGCGTCCGCGTTCCAGCGCGGCCAGGACGATGCGGTGAACGGAAGTGACCGGGGTGATCACGCGCTCGGGCCGGCTTTCCAACCGCAGGGCGGCCTGACCGCAGGCGCGCACGCACACCCCGCAGCCCAGGCAGATCTCGGCGTTCAGGCGGGCTTTCTTGCGGTTGGGGCTGCGCGGGTCGTTGGCGCTGACCAGGCTCATGGCTTCGACCGGGCAGGCGGCGGCGCACTTGCCGCAGCCGCTGCAGGCGGCCTCATCCACTACCGGCAGGAAGTTGGTGGTGGCGACGGGGTGCAGGCTGCCGAAGCGCCGCGCGGCGATCATGCCCTCACAGCAGCAGCCGCAGCAGTTGCAGATGAAAGAAACGTCGCGCTGGGCGTTTTCGCCAAACTGCACCAGGTTATGAGCGTAGGCTTGCTGAAAGAGGTCGAGCGCTTCGACGGCGTCAATCGCGCGGGCGTGCCCGTGTTTTGCCAGGCTCTCCGCTGCGCCGTTAAACGTCAGACAGATTTCTTTGGGGGCGGCGCAGTCGCGGTCGAGGTGCGCCATCTTGTGGCGGCAGTAGCAGATACCCACGGCGATGTGGCTGGCTGTGCGCGCGATGTGGCTGGCGCGTTCGTAATCCAGCACGCGCACAGCCGGTTCGGGCGGCAGCACCGGCTCCTGGACGTAAACCCGCGCCGGGCGGGTCTCGGCGCCGAAGAACAGGTCGCGGATAAATTCCTCTTCTACATTTAAGTACTGATAGAACAGCTCGGAAAGGGCTTTCTGATCAATATCGCTGCGCACGCGCATCAGTGAAAATTCAAAGAAACCGGCCATGGGCGGGGGCAGGGTGTAGACCGAATCGCCGTCCTGTTCCACATCCACGAGCAGGGCGCGGGAGGCAAGGTTTTCCAACGTGCGGCGGGCTTCGGCTTCGCTCACCCGCCAGATGGCGGCGGCTTTGGCGGCGTTAAAGGGCTGGATCGGCAGGCGCGCCACCAGGGCGGCTTCCTGCTGGCTGAAGAGCAGCGCCAGGATGCGGTAAAGCGATTCGGAAGGCGGAGCGCCCTGGGGAAAGCGGTTGAGGCGTTCGACCAGTTCGCTGTAGCCTGCGCGGTGGGCGAGGTGAGACATGGCGGGGGGATCCTCCGGGCGGGGTAATGCGCAAGGGGCGCGCGCAGCAGGGGATACCGGTAATATTCCGCGCGCCCCTTTGATGAGTATAACACCGCCGGCGCGGGGAGGTTGTGGTTGGGGCTTGATTTCTGGCGGTAACGCGCTATGCTTGATTCATCTTCGGCTGGCGCGCAGCCGCATCTCACCCCCGACCCTCATCCCCTTATCATTAAAATCCTCGCTGCCCGTCCATCCTTCCGGCGCGCGCCTGTTTTGACGCGGTTAAAGGAGGTCGCGATGGCTGTCAGTGTCTGTGCGGACTGCGGCAGGCCGCTGGGCGGTTTTGTCCGCGTGATGAACAGTAAAAAATGCCTGCGCTGCGGCTGGCTGTCGTATGAGCGCGCGGCTGGATTCTTTCAGCGCTGTCCGGCGCCGGAGCAGGCGCTGGTCAAACCGTTTGGCAGCAGCGTGAGGCTGCTGGCCGGTTCAGCGCTGCTGTGGATCGGCCTGTACATTCTCGGGACGCTGGTGGGTTACGGCAGCGGCGGCGCGCTGCGCGGGCTCGTTTACGCCTATGGTTTTGCGCTGCTCGGAACCTTCGCCTTCCGGCATTTTTACATCTGGCGTCCGGGCGCGCATCCCTGGGACATCCTGCGCTGGTTCGAATTCACCGCGGTCTATTCCATCGGCATGCTGTTTGTCTGGCTGGCCGCCTACGCGGCTTTTATGCCGGGCGCGGGCGCGTATCAGCCCCGGGCGCTTTTCAGTTACCACGTTCGCCTGTTCGGGCAGTTCAGCCTGCCGGGGTTTGTCCTGCTGACCGCCTCGGCGCTCCTGGGCGGTCTGATCCTGTTCGGGCTGGGGCTGCGGCGGGTGAAAACCAGCGAGGAGAAAAACCGCCAGCACCTGGAGATGCTGCTGCAGCGCTGGCGGCAGGCCGCGCGCGGATAGGCGCGAAGCGTGATAGAATCTCCCCCGGGAGATTCGCTCGCTGTGTCCGAACCCGCTGCGCTGGATTTTCTCAAACCACTGCCGCCTGAGCAGCCTTACCCGCGCGCCAGAGCCGGGTGGATCGGCCTGCTGTTCGGCGGGCTGGCCGGCCTGGTCTACACCCTGTGTTCGCAGCTCGCCAACCAGAGCCTGCTGCCCGGCATTCCGCTGGCGCACCACCCGTTTGGCGTCTGGGGCAACCTGCTGGCTTCGGCCGGCGCGGGGATGCTGATCGGCCTGCTGTGCGCCCTGCCGCGCCGCGCGCCGCTGGGGGTTGGCCTGGGGCTGACCGCGCTGATCGCCGCCTTTCTGGGCGCTTCGCTGCTCAGCGGGGCGTACCGCCTGGCTCAGGCGGCCAACCCGTTTCTGGCGCTGCTGACACTGATGGGGCTGGGTTTCAGTTTCCTGCTGCTGCTGCCGCTGATGGCCGGGCTGCGCTGGGGTCTGGCGCGCCTGCTGGAGGGCGAGCGGCGCGCGCTGCTGCGCGGCGGGTTGACCCTGCTGGCGCTGGGTGGTCTGACCGGCATGGCCGGCTGGCTGGACAGTTACCCGCCGGAGACGCTCACCGCGGTGCGGGCTGTGCAGGCGCTGGTGATGGAAAGCCGCGGGGCGGGCATTCCCGGCGCGCACCCGACGCTGCGCACCCCGCAGGTTCTCGCCGGGTTGACCGCGCGCCGCGATCTGACTTACGCCTTCACGCCGGTTTACGCCGCTGACCGCCGCGAGGCGCTGCGCTACGCCGCCGGGCTGGGCGGCGGCACCGCCGCGCTGGAGTTCGCCGACGGCTGGCGGCTGGAATGCGTGGTGGATGAGACCCTGGGGGCGATGGCCTGTTTTGCGGGCGGGGGAAGGTAGGCTTTAGCCCCGGCCGCGGCGGAAGCGTTCCGCGCGGGTTTGCAATTCTTCCAGGATTTTGGTAATTTCCGGCCTGTCAGCCGGCTCCAGGTAGGGCGTTAGCGTACGGAGCAGCGCCGGGCTGGCGGTGGGATAGGCGTATAACAGGGCGGAAATTTCGCTTTCATCGATCCCAACGCGGGTGAAGTCGCCCTGGTGGTAGAGCGAGGGCAGGGCGTACAGTTTCAGCAGCAGCAAGCCTTCCACGCTGGCGATGCGGATGGGCTGGTCGTAGGCGCTCACCAGGTTGGCGCAATGCCGCGCCACGTAGGCAAAGAGCGGGTTGCTGGTCAGCAGGATGTCCAGTTGCAGTTGGCGGAAACGGGCGCGCAGGAAGTTATCATCGCGGGCGGTGATCTGTAAGCCAGGAATGCTTTCAACGCTGGAGACGGCCATAATCAGGTCAAGGTCTTGCGTGTTGCGCCCCTCCACGTATTGCAGCATGGCGATGCCGCCAACCAGCAGGTAGTCAACCTTTCGCTGCGCGAGATAAGCCAGAATTTCTTTGACATCCTGGATAATCGAATCGCTGGGGGTCATATTTGCCTGCCAGTTCTTAATGTTAAAGGTAACCGCATTGCGGATAACCTCGCCAATTTGTGTCGTACTGTGAAGCCCCATGGTACCTCTGCTTGAGTGTAGTATATTTTCCAGGACGTGACGAAGCATTGGCCGCTGGATGCGGTTGACGGGAAACCTGGTAGCTGTTAGACTAGGCTATTAGAAAAATCACCGCCGGAGCCGCGCATGCACCTTTACCGTCCCCTGACCGCCGCCTTTCTCGCCGTCCTGATCCTGACCGCCTGCGCTCCGGCTGCCCCGGCGCCCACTCAGCCGCCCACCCAGTCCCCGCCGACGCTGACCCCGCCGACGCTGACCCCGCCGCCCGAGGCGACCTTCACCCCTTCGCCTGTGCCGCTGCCGACCGCCACGCTGCCCTACACGGCGGATATCCGCGAGGCCGCGGTGACCCTGGATGACCTCAGCCAGATTGAGCCGATTGCCAGAGAGCCCTTTCCGCTCAGGCGCGACCTGGGCACCGGCGAAGCCATCTTTCACTGCCTGCTGGGCGAGACGCATTACGAAATCATCCCGCTGACCGAGAAGATCGAGATCACCGGCACGGTCAACTGCCACTACCGCGGCGGGGTGGTGCGCCTGCCGCTGGGCATCTATGACCGGGAAACCAACCGCCTGGTGTACTGGATGTTAAGCCCGGTCAAAAACCCGGATTTTGTGGATTTCCTGGCTTTCCGCGCCGAAACGCGCTGGAAAGATATGATCGCCCTGATGGACCCGGACAGCCCGGCAGCCAAAACCCCCCATGACCAGACCAACCGCCTTGCCAACGCCTATGTGGTGGTCATGCTCGGCCAGCCGGAGGAACTGTACCGCGGCGCTTTCAACAGCCAGAACTTTGAGCCGTATATCCGCCTGTTCTACGCAGACCCGGCGCGCAGCGCGGGGCTGCGCACCTTCATTGACACCGGCGACGCCCCGGCGGACAACCTGCTCTTCCCCCTCGACCTGGCCTTCGTCAAGCGCCCGGAGTGAACCCGACCGCCCCTGCGCCTGTTCCCGGCGGGCTTCTCCTGTCCCTGAATTCTTTCCAAAAATTTAAATTTGTAACCAATTTGTTATGATTCAGGGCTTGCATTTAATCCCTGAAATCCTATAATCTAATTTTAATCATCGGGGCGTTCATCCCTTTGACTCAATCCCACTCCCCTTTTTGATGCCCGAGGAGGCAAAAAATGAATACTGGACGGTGGTCTATTTGGTTTCGCCTTGCCAGCCTGGTGGTGGTGCTGGCATTCGCGTTTGGGCTGACTTCGCCCGTCAGGGCGGAGGGCGAAGAGCCGACCGCGCCGCCGGCGCCGACGGAAGGCGCGCCGGAGGCAGGGGCGCCCGAAGCGCCTGCTCCGCTGCCGGACCCGGTCGAGGCGGTCGCGGCGCTGGACGAGAACAACGCCGTGCTGCTGGATGAAAGCGGCCAGCCGGTGCCGCTGGCGAGCGAGGAAGCGGTCGTGTTGCTGACCGCGCCCGACCCGTGGTTCACCTGCCCGATAGCGCTGGACACAGCGGACGGCACCGCGGACGGCATCTGCCGCTACACCGCCATCCAGGCCGCCGTTGACGATTTCGCCGCCAAGAGCGGCAGCGGCATGATCTTCATAGAAGCCGGCACCTTTGCTGAAAACGTTGAAATCAACGGGGTGGCCGGGCTGACCGGGTTGAAAGGCAACGGCAGCCGCGAGAAGCAGGCTGACCTGGCTGACACCACCGCGGTGCGCGGCTATATCCTGGTTAAGAACATGCCGTCCGGGTTTTACGTCGGCGGGCTGGATATCATCGATTCGAGCCCGGCGGATAATCTAAGATTCGAGAATGTGGGCGGCACGATCATGGTGGAAGATGTGGCGGTTACCGAAACCACGGGCGGCACCCCGGGCGGGGCCGGCATCGTGGTGACCGATTCGACCGCCGCGGTCGACCTCAAGCAGGTCAAGGTCTGGGAGATGCCCGGCGCGGGCGCTGCGATTGACAACAGCAACGGCAGCGCCGGCGTCAGTATCAGCAACGCTTCGTTCTTCGACAACGATGCGGAAGGGATGAAAATCTTCACCCCTGGCACGCTGACCTTGAACGGGGTTTCCGCGGTGGCGAACAACGGGGACGGCGCCAAACTCACCGCCAAGAAGGGTTTCAGCATTCAGAATTCCGCCTTTGACGGGAACATCGGCTACGGGCTGATCCTGACCGATGACTCGGCCGGGGCGGCGACCCTGAAGAACCTGGTCGCCAACAACAACACCTTCGCCGGCATCGTGGTCGGTTCGCTCAACGCGCGCGCGCCGGTGGTGGTGACCGGCGACAACCTGACCGCCAGCGATAACGGCCGCAATCCCTACAGTTCCTTCGGCGGCGATATCGAGTCGGGGATCTTCATCCGCACGGTCGGAGCGGTAAACCTGAAGAACATCACGGTGAACAACAACGACAAAGAGAGCAGCTCCACCGAATTTAACCGCTGGGATGGGCTGGACGTCTGGAGCCTGGGGGCGATCACGCTGGCGAACGTCACCGCCAATGCCAACGGCGGCAACGGCGTTTCGCTGTTTAACCCGCCGTTTATCGGGCCGACCCCGACCAGCCCGACGCCGATCAGCGTGACCAACCTGGTCAGTGATGAAAACGGCGCGCACGGGTTGACCATCACCAACCGCGGGACGATCACCCTCAACGGGGTCAAATCCAGATGGAACGGCTGGGCCGGCGCGTATCTGGACAATTCGATTGGTTCTGCCGCTGTCACCCTGCTCGCCACCGCCGGGAGCAACGAGTTCTACTGGAACGAAGGGTATTACGACGGGAAAGACCCCGATGATGTTGACGGTGAAGAGGCTTTTTATTACAGCCTGGAAATCTACTCGAAAGGCGCGGTAACGCTCAACAACACCAGCGCCAACGGCAACCAGAGCAGCGGCGGCGCGTATATCCAGACCGTCGGGGCGGTGACGATTAAAGGCGCGGGCGTCTACACCAGCACTTTCTCCGGTAACTACGGCGACGGGCTGACCATTGACACCCTGGGGGCGATCAACCTCTCCGGGTTCGCCGCCAACAACAACGGAGGAACGGGAATCTTGCTGGATGTACCGGAAAATAGAAACCCGCTCACCCTGGCCGGGGTGGAGGCGAGTTACAACGGTTCGAACGGTCTGGTGGTCATAACCCAGGGCGCGATCACCCTGAAGGGCGTCTCGGCGATCTGGAACGACAGCCTCGGCGGGCTGCTGGACAACCGCGGCCCGCTCAACCGCGGGGTGACCGTCGCCGACAAGAAGTGGTCGAATTTCAACGGCAACGCCGAGGGCGGGCTGATCATTGACACCTACGGGCCGGTAACGCTGCAGAATGTATCCGCCACGGAAAACACGTTGTTCCATGTCTGGGATGCTGACGGCAGCGGCGCGTACGGCAACACGCTCTTACCCTTCAGAACGCAGACCTACAATTTTTCCGCCACGGCGGGTGACGAAATCGACATCAACCTGGTGACCTCTTTCAGCGGCCAGATCAAATTGTGCCTGGACTTCTGGACCTGCCCTCTAAGCGCGTCATTTGGTGAAGGCGGCGGCGCGTACGACGACCTGGTGCTGCCGGAGGACGGCGATTACGAACTGAGCATCTACGCCTCAGACTGGGAGGGCGGTTATTACACCCTGACCTTCTCGCTCAACGACGGCGCCCCGGGGGCTGTGATTCCGCTGGGCGGGCCGGGGGTGAAGATTGACAACTCGGGCGGCGCGATCCCCGCGCCGGTCAAGGTGACCAACCCGGTATTTAATCCCATGTACTGGACTCCGTCCACCGAATTCGACGGCAACGGCGGCATCGGGCTGGAGATTACTTCCAGGGGCCCGGTCAGCCTGATCGGCGTGCACGCCCAGTACAACAACAGCGGCGGGGTCAAGGTCAGCACCACCTCGACCGCCACCTTCCAGGCGAAGAACCTGATGGCTTCGACGAACAACGGTAAAGGGTTGAATCTGAAGACCGGCGGCGGGGCGAACATCGAAGTCCTGGAAGCCCGGCATAACGCCGCGGAAGGGCTGTGGATCGACGCCCCGGGGGCGGTGAGCGTCAGCGGGGTCAAGGACCGCGGGTATATTGACCACAATGACACCGGGGTGCGGATCATCAGCATGGGCGCCATCAGCCTGACCAACCTCTCGTATGGCACCTACAACACGAATTACGGGATCCTTCTGGATAACCCGGACTCAAGCGCCGCCGTGACCCTCAAGAACGTCAACGTTGGCGGCGAAAATTACGGGTTGTGGGTGAGGACCAAAGGCGCCGTCAGCCTGACCGGGGTGAATGTTTATGAAAGCGGAATTGGCGCCGATCTGGATAACAGTTCGGACCTCAAGCGGGCGGTGACCATCACCAACAGCAGGTTCAACGATGCCTACAGCCTGGGGCTGAGGGTGCGCAGCAGCGGCCCGATCACCCTGAAGAACGTTGGTGGCTACGGAAACGATGCCGCTGGTTTTGTTCTGGACAACGCCCTCCCCGGGAGCACCGCCGCGGTCAACATCACCGGCGGCAGTCTGTCCGGTGACGCCTACGACATGGGCATCGGGCTGAAAGTGCGCAGCAACGGGGCGATCAACGTGACCGGCATGAGCGTGACAGGGTTCTGGGGCAACGGGATGGACCTGGACAACGCGGCTTCTCCGCTGACGACCAAACCGGGGGTTACCGTGCGGTCCGCCTCCATTAACGGGCTGTACGGCGGAATCGCGCTCCAGGTGATCACGGCCGGGGCGATCCTGGTGGATAAGTCCAGCACGGATAACGTCATCAACGGCCTGCTGCTGGATAACAGCGCCGGCGCGGCGAACATCACCGTGCAGTCTTCGCGCTTCATGGGTTCGGGCGATTACGGGATCCAACCGGTCACCAAGGGCAATATCCTGATTAACGGGGTCACCACGGAATGGTTCCAGACCGGCCTGCTGGTGGCTGACCACCCCGGGACGCTAACGATCAACGCGGGCACGTTTCGATGGAGCGGTATCGCCGGGGCGAATATCACCATGAGCGGCGAAGGCAAGGCGCTGACGGTCACGCGCAGCGTCTTCAACAACAACGGCACCGGCCTGACCGCGCTGACCAAAGGCCCGATTGTGCTCAACGGGGTCACCGCCAGTTACAATCAGGAAATCGGCGCCACGCTGAGCAACAAAGCCGCGGCGGTCCCGGCGACGGTGCTGGTCACCAGCGCGCTGGGGCGCAACACCTTCAACCAAAACCGGGTTGGCCTGAATGTGCACAGCGCCAGCCACATCAACGTGACCGGTTTCAGCGCCGATTCCAACACCGAGATCGGCCTGTGGCTGGATAACTGCAACGGGGATGTCACCTGCACGACCAGCGGGAATATCACGCTCCGCTCCGGCAGCGCCTCTTACAACGACGACGCGGGCATCCACCCGGACGCGGGCGGGACGATCACCGTCAGCGGGGTCACCGCCATCTACAACGGCCGGGTCGTGTCTATGGACCTGCCGAAATACGGCACCGGGTTGTTCGCCCGAAGCGTGGGCGGCGTCAGCATCAGCGACAGCGCCTTCTATGCCAATTACTACTACGGCATTCTATCCCACAAAGAGAGCGGCTCGCTGACCCTGAGCGGGGTGTTCTACTACGGCAACTGGCGCAGCGGCGACAACTCCCAGTCCAACATTTTCTCAAACTAACGGGCTTCTGCCCGCGAGGGTTCTTGATCTTCCGGCGCTCCGCGAGGGGCGCCGGTTGGTTTTAACCTACCCGCCGACCTATCCGCGGATAGGCGACTTTCGCCGCGCCAGCCGGTATAAATGGAGCATCACAACCATTTGTTTCGGAGGAACGCATGAGCAATAAAACCGCATTCATTCTCCTGGGCTGTTTCGCCCTGGCGCTGGGGCTGACCGCCGCCAGTTTTTACGCCCTGGTGCTGCGCCCGGCCGGCTGGGCGATTGGCCAGAGCCTTGACCGCGGCGCGCTGGAAGTCGGGCGCACCGCGCGCCAGATCGCCGATTTTGAGCTGCCCGCCGGTTACCAGGCCGAATTCGCCCTGGACCTGATGGGCATGGAACTGGCCGGTTACACCGGTCCGTGCGCGGGCTGCCACCTCTACCTGGTGCAGGCGCCGCAGTACCTCAACCTCTCCGCGGCAGATTTGAATCAGCAGTTCGCCGCGGCGGGGGTGATGGTGGCGGACGGCCCGCGCCGCCAGGTGCGGATCGTGGAGCAGTACCAGGCGGAGGTGCGCGGGCAGGAGGTGCTGGTCTCGATCAGCGAGGGCGTCAACGGCAGCGGTAAGGCTTACCGTTCGCTGACCGCCGTCTTTGAAGGGAAAGGCGGCCCGGCGCTGGTCAACCTGAGCGCCCCGCTGGAGGACTGGGATCAGGCCGCCGCGGACGCCTTCCTCGCCTCGCTGCGCTAGAGTGAAGTTAAAGTGAGGAGGCCGCCGTGCCGGAGTACTTCTACCGCATTCGCTTTCGCGGCGCGCTGGACCCCCGCCAGGCGGGCTGGTTCGAGGGCCTGTGCCTCAACCCGGCCGGCGAGGGAGAGACGCTGCTGGTGGGCTGGCTGAGCGAGAAAGCCGCGCTCCACGGGGTGATCGCGCCGCTGCGCGCCCTGGGGCTGGAACTGCTCTCGGTGGAGCGGTTGAACGCCGGCACGGAGATCATCTAAAATCAGAAGCCCCCCGCGCCAGCGGGGGGCTTTGGGTTACCGGGGGGCGTCCAGCGAGAGCCAGAAATCGCGCAGTTCATAACCTTTGATCGTGTCGTTGTAGCCGACCCTGGGCGGCTGTTCCACGCGCAGCCCGGGCAGTGCCAGCAGGCGGCGCAGGAAGACATCCGTTTCGGCGATGGCGATGTGCTCGCCGGCGCAGCGGTGCGGGCCGCTGCCAAAGCCCATCACCGAGTTGCTCAGGCCTTTTTCCAGCGGGCGGTGGGGGTTGAACGTCAGCGGGTCGGCGCCGAGCAGGCGCGCGTCGGTGTTGATCGCGCGTAAATCGAGTTCGAAGAGCGTCCCGGCGGGGAAGACGCGGCTGCCCTCCGCGCCGGTGAGGGTCAGGTCGCTGGCGGCGCGGCGGTACAGGCTGGCGACCACCGGTTCGAGGCGCAGGAGTTCATGCAGCAGGTCGTAGCGCTCTTCCTGACCGGCGTTGAGGAAGCGGCGGCGCAGTTCCTCCTCGCGCAGCAGGTGCCAGGCGCACACGCAGATGAATTCCTGGGTCGTGACCATGCCGGCGGCGCCGTAGGTGATGCACTCCGCCAGAATTTCTGGCGCGGAGTAGTTTTTTTCCAGCAGGTAGGAGATGACGTCCTCGCCGGGTTGTTTGCGCCGCGCGCGCACGGCCGGGAGAACATCGCGGAAATAGAAATCCAGGGTCGCCGCCTGCACCTTCAGCGATTTAAAGAACGCGCTGATGCCCTGCCCGTAATTCAGGTCAGCGTGCAGGATGCGCTCGAGGCGGGCGGCCAGGTTGGCGTTGGGCGCGGCGGTCAGCCCGACCACCTCCGCCACCACGCTGGTCGCCAGCAGGGCGGCCAGGCGGTTCAGGTCGGCGCGGCGCTGGCGCTCGAAGCCGCGGATGATCTCATCCACCCGGGCTTCGATGCGCGCCATGTGGCGCTGCTGGACGGCCGCGGGGGTGAAGAAGCGCGCGGTCTGGCTGCGCTGTTCGCGGTGAGCCTGACCGTGCTGGTAGAGCACGGGTTTGCTCATGTAAGCGGGCATCTTTTCAACGATTTCAGCCTTGAAGCCAGCCTGCCGCACATCCGCCAGCAGGATCTGGCGCGCTTCGGCGTAGCCGCGCACCAGCCAGGTGCCGTCCGGCTTTTGTTCCAGCGCGGCCTGGCCGGGGGTTTGCGGCGGGTGGGTGAGGGTCGGGAAAATTTCACCAGTGCGCATCGGCGCCTCCTTTTCTAGAGAAGCAGAATCAAGCCCAGGGCGATTTCGACCGCCAGGCTGACGAAGTTGGACCGCTCAAAAGACCGGTCGAGGAACATGGATATCAGGCGGAAAACAAAGATGCCCAGGTAGCCCCAGCCGAGCAGGGCGTAGGCGGCGGGGGACTGGTACGCCAGCGCGCCCGCGCCCAGGGCGATGAACAGCCCGCCAAACACGGCGCGGATTTCGGTGATGCCGCGCGCGCCGGGGGCGCTCAGGCCGGTGAAGCCCTGGATGGATTTGGGGCGCAGGAGGGCGAGCAGGCCGGTGGCGGCGGTGATCAGAGCGGCGGCGATTTTAAGGAGGGTGAGGAGGTCCATGCTGGCTCCTTCAATTGGCCGGGGCGCGTTTGCCCAGGAAGAACCTGACCCAGTCGCCGTTTGAGCGCTGCAGGTTAAGGAACACGTACAGGGCGCCGGTGAAGAACCCCAGGGTCATCATCAGGATCACCCAGACCAGCGCCGCCCAGGGCGACCGTTCGCGGAAGACGATCCAGGCGGAAAAAAGGGTGAAGCCGACGTACAGATCCACCAGCGAGACGCGCCCCCAGGCGAGCCCGAGCAGGATGCTGCCCTCGGCGTTAAAGTCGGCGTTCAGCAGCGCGAAGGCGATCATGCCGGCCATCGCCAGCACGCCCAGCAGGGATATTATCGCGGCCAGTTTCATTTTAAGTCTCCTTTTGAAGCGGGTTTCCTGGGAAACCAGGGCACGAAGGCGCTGGTGGTTTCGATGTATTCGCGGTAGCCGGGCTTCTGGTTCGCCAGGGTCTTTTCCAGCAGAGCCACCCCGCTGACGCGCAGCAGCAGGAAGGTCATCAGGATCGGGCTGAAGAGAGTCCACCAGCCGCCGGCGGCCAGCGCCAGGAGGAAGAAGCCCCACCACTGGGCGGCGTCGCCAAAGTAGTTCGGGTGGCGGGAGTAGCGCCAGACCCCGCCGCGCAGCACCTGTCCCCGGTTGGCAGGGTTTTTCTTGAAGGCGGCTAACTGGGCGTCTCCCACCGCCTCGAAGAAGAAACCGACCGCCCAGATCAGCACGGCGGCCAGATCCAGCCAGGCGGGGAACCCGCCGCCGGAAAAGCGGTGGACGGCGGTCAGCGGCGCGGAAATCAGCCACATCAGCACGCCCTGGAGCAGAAAAGTCTGGAAGAAAGAGTACCACCACCAGCGCCGGCCGTTTTCCGCCCGCCAGCGGGCGTAGCGGAAGTCTTCGCCTTTGCCCAGGTTGCGCAGGGCGATGTGAAGGCTGAGGCGCAGCCCCCAGATGGTGACCAGCGCGGTCATCAGCCAGCGGCGCGCGTCCGGCGCGGCGGGGCTGAGCAGCAGACCGGCCCAGACGATGATGACAAAACCGGCACCCCAGAAAATATCCACGATGCTGGTGTCTTTCAGCGCCAGGCTGAGCAGCCAGAGCAGGGTCATCAACCCCAGGATGATCAGCCCGGTCAGGCCGTAGAGTTCAAGAAAGGTCACGGTTGGCTCCTTATCCGGTCAGCGATTTAAAGGTCTGGCGAATGCGCTCGACCGTAGAGGGGGACGGCTGGCCGGGGACCTCCGCCGCCAGACAGACGGCGCAGACCGCCCCGGGGCCGACATGCGCGCCGATGGCGGGGGTGGCGGTGGTGACCACCGGGTCAGGCAGGCCGGCGGTGACCGGCGCCAGGCGTTCGCGCAGGGCGGCGGCTTCCTCGGGGGCGTTGGCGTGGGCAAAACCGACCGCTTCCAGCGGGCCGAGGGAGGCGGCCAGGCTGACCACGCGCTCCAGGGCGCGGCGGCGGGTGCGCGCGACTTCCATGATCACTTTACCGGCGTGCAGCTTCATCACCGGGCGGATATCCAGCAGGCTGGCAAGCTGGGTGCGCAGGGAAGAGACCCGCCCGCTGCGGCGCAGATATTCGAGGGTGGTCAGGCTGGCGAAGGTGAAGGTGCGCGCGGAAAGCGAAGAAAGCAGGGCAAGCAGGTCGTCCAGGGAAGCACCCTGGGCGGCGGCGCGGGCGGCGGCGAGGACCTGAATGCCGATGCCGAACGAAAGCTGACCCGAATCGACCACCCGCACCGGCAGGTCGGGCTGCTCGGCGGCGGCCATGCGCGCGGCGTTGACGATGCTGCTGAGCGAGGCAGCCACGTGGATGGACAGGACCGCGTCCGCCCCGCGGTCAAAAAGCGCGCGGTAGGCGGTCAGGAAAGCGGCCTGGCCGGGGGCGGCGGTGGTGGGGTGGGGGCGGGCGGACGGGAGGCGGGTGTAAAACGCTTCGCGGGTCAGTTCCAGCCCGTCGAGATACGACCGGCCGTCGAGGTTGACGTAGCAGGGGACGACGGTGATGTCGAGTTGAGCGGCGAGAGCGGGGGGGATATCGCTGGTGCTGTCGGTGACGATTTTGACCGGCATAGGACCTCCAGAAGGGCGGTAAAGATATTATAGGCCGGGAGGGAGGAAAGCGGGGCGGGGCGTATAAGGAGAAAGCGGGGGCAGGGGGGCAGACCCATTGGTTTCGCATAGCCGTATATTCCTACAATGGCGGAGGAAAGCGCGGCGGAAGAAAGGCGGCGGCGCGCTTGACAGCGCGGACAAAGTTGGGTACACTGAGCGCAGGCTTTCCAAAACGTTTTGGAAAGCGGCGGACGGAACCCTCCGCGGGCGGGTGCGCCGGCGCATCTGGCTCAGCCAGACCAGAGCGCCGTTCCGCGCGGCCAGACCGCCGGCGGCGGACAGGACAACAAGGCAGGTGAGCATGAAAACTGTGATCGCGGCGGCCCTGGGCGAGTGCGTCCATGTGGCCGGGATCAGCAACTTCCTTCAGCTGGCCGAGGCGGCCGGCTGGCGCACGGTCTTTCTCGGCCCGGCGGTGGCGCCGGAAGCCGTTCTGGAAGCCGCCCGGCGCGAGAAGGCCGACCTGGTCGGCATCTCGTACCGCCTGACGCCCGAGACCGGCGAGCGCCTGCTGGGCCAGTTCGCCGAGGCGGCCGATGAGCTGCACGCCGCCGGGGTGCGCTTCGTCTTCGGCGGCACCCCGCCGGTGGCCGAACGGGCCGCCCGCATGGGCTTTTTTGAGCGCGTTTTTGACGGCTCTCAGCCGCCCGAAGCGGTCCTGGCGTATTTAAAGGGCCAGACCGGCGAACAGGCTGGCGAGACGGATTTTCCCCAGTCGGCGGTGGAGCGCATCCGCTGGAAAGCCCCGTTTCCGCTGCTGCGCCATCATTTTGGCCTGCCGGACCTGGCGGCCACCCTGGAGGGCGTTCGCCAGATCGCGGAGGCGGGCGCGCTGGACGTGATCTCGCTGGGCATTGACCAGGACGCGCAGGAGAACTTCTTTCACCCCGAGCGTCAGGATCCGCGCCGCAAAGGCGCCGGCGGCGTGCCGGTGCGCAGCGAGCAGGATTACCGCGATCTTTACGCGGCCAGCCGCCGGGGCAATTTTCCCATCCTGCGCACCTATTCCGGCACGGATGATTTCATCGCCCTGGCAGAGCTGTATTTGCGCGCCATCAACAACGCCTGGTGCGCCATCCCGCTCTTCTGGTTTAACCGCATGGACGGGCGCGGGCCGTGGGATCTGGAAGGCTCGATCCGCGAGCACCAGGCGGTGATGCGCTGGTACGGGCAGCGCGGCGTGCCGGTGGAGCTGAACGAACCGCATCACTGGGGGATGCGCGACGCGCCTGACGTGGTCTACGTGACGGCGGCCTTTCTCTCGGCTTACAACGCGCGCGCCTGCGGGGTGAAGGATTATATCGCCCAGTTGATGTTCAACAGCCCGCCGGGCACCTCAGACGCGATGGACCTTGCCAAGATGCTGGCTGTGCTGCGCCTGATCGAGCCGCTGGCCGGGCCGGAATTTCGCATCTACCGCCAGACCCGCACCGGTTTGCTCAGCTACCCGCTGGACGCGGACGCCGCCCGCGCGCACCTGGCCGCCAGCGTTTACCTGCAGATGATGCTCAGGCCGCACATCGTGCACGTGGTGGGCTACACCGAAGCCGACCACGCCGCCACGGCGGCGGATGTGATCGAATCCTGCGGGCTGGCGCGGCGGGCGGTTGAAAACGCGCTGCGCGGCGCGCCGGACGGCACAGCCGACCCGCGCGTTCAGGAACGGGCGGAAGAGCTGGCCGCCGAGGCGCGCATCACCCTGCGGGCCATCGCCGGGCTGGGGGCGGGCGGGGCAGATCCCTGGAGCGACCCGGCGGTGCTGGCGCGCGCGGTGAGCGAAGGCATTCTGGACGCGCCGCAGCTGGCGAACAACCCCTTCGCCCGCGGCGCGGTGCGCACGCGCATCCTGGGCGGGGCCTGTCTGGCGGTGGATGAGCGCGGACAGCCGGTCTCTGAAGCCCGGCGGCTGGAAAAATTTTTATAACAGGGAGGGACGTATGACCCAGAAAACGAAATACACCGTGATTGGCGCCGGCCACGGCGGCAAAGCCATGGCCGCCCATCTGGCTTTGATGGGCTTTCCGGTCACGCTGTACAACCGCACGCCCGAACATGTCGCCGCGATCAAAGCCCTGGGCGGGATTGACCTGGATTCACCTGAACCGGGGGTGAAGGGCTTCGCGAAATTAAGCAAGGTCACTTCCAATATGCAGGAAGCGGTCGAAGGCGCGGAAATTTTGATGGTTGTGCTGCCATCTTCAGCACACGCCGATATCGCCCGTCAGGCCGCGCCGCATTTGAAAGACGGCCAGATTGTGATTCTGCATCCAGGACGCACCTGCGGGGCGATTGAGTTCGCCAAAGTGATGCGCGACAACGGCTGCAGCGCGGATGTTGCCATCGCGGAAGCCGAGACCTTTATCTACGCCTCGCGCACCGACGGCCCGGCTCAGGCGCGCATTTTTCGGATCAAAGAGGCCGTGCCGCTGGCCGCGCTGCCGGCCACGCGCACCAAAGAAGTGCTGGAGCGCATCCGCCCCGCCTACAGTCAGTTTATTGACGGCGGCAATGTGCTGCAAACCGGCCTGAACAACATGGGCGCGATCTTTCACCCGGCCCTCACGCTGCTCAACGCGGGCTGGATCGAGGCGACCCACGGCGATTATCAGTTTTACATTGACGGCGTCACGCCTTCGGTGGCGCGGGTTCTGGAAGTGCTGGACCGCGAGCGGGTGACGGTCGCCTCTTCGCTGGGGGTGCGCGCGCGCACCGCCCTGGAATGGCTGGAAATGGCTTACAATACCACCGGTCAGGACCTGCACGAAGCCATTCACAACCAGCCCGGCTATTACGGGATCAAAGCCCCGCCGACGCTGAATCACCGTTACATCTTCGAGGACGTGCCGATGAGCATGGTGCCGATCGCCTCGCTGGGACAGCGCTACGGGGTCAGTCTGCGCGGAATGGACTCGATCATCCGCCTGGCCTGCATCATCCACCGCACCGATTACTGGCGGCGCGGGCGCACGATTGACAAACTCGGCATTGACAATCTGTCGGTGAGCGAGCTGACCGCGTACGTAAATGAAGGTATTCTGACACCCTGACCCCCTGGAGAAAGGACATTTCATGGCTGCAATTGTCGGGATCAACGCTCCCGGAAAAATGGAAGAGGCCGTCAGCATGCTGCGGCTGCTGGCGCACCGCGGCCCGGGCGGGCGCGAAGTGGTTGAAAAAGACGGCGTCTGTCTGGGGGTCAGCGTGCCGCACTGGGAATCGGAAGCGCTGCGCACGCTGAAAAAGGACGGCGAAGCCTGGGATTATGCCGGCGAGGGCCGTTATGCCTGCGCCAGGGCGGAGAGGGGCAGGCTGCGCCTTAAACGCGACCCGCTGGGCGCCGCGCCGCTGTATTACGGGTACAACGCCGAGGGCGTGCTGTACTGCGCTTCGGAGGTCAAAGCCCTGCTGGGCCGGGTCGCGGCCGTGCAGGAACTGCCGCCGGGCTGCGAGCTGTTTGAAGATGAAGTTTTGCCCTATTACCACCTGGAGCAGAAACCGCCGCTGGCGGACAGCGCCGAGCAAATCGCCCGCGAGCTGCGCCTGCGGCTGGAAGCGTCCGTGCTGGGCTGCCTGCAGGTGCGCGAGGTTGGCTCCTGGCTTTCCGGCGGGCTGGATTCGAGCCTGATCGCCGCGCTGGCCTGCCGCCATCAACCGCGCATGCACACCTTCGCCGCCGGGCTGCGCGGCGCGCCGGACCTGAAATTCGGCGCCCAGGCGGCTGAATTCCTGCGCACCAATCACCACGAGATCGTGGTGGATCTGGATCAGATCCTGCTGGCGCTGCCGCAGGTGATTTACCACCTGGAAACCTTTGACGCCCTGCTGATTCGGTCCAGCGTCACCAATTTCCTCGCCTCCCAGCGCGCCAGTCAGTATGTGGATATTGTCCTTTCCGGGGAAGGCGGGGATGAACTGTTTGGCGGTTACACCTACCTGAAAGGGCTGGCGCTGGCAGATTTACCGGCCGAACTGGTGGATATCACCGGCCGCCTGCACAACACCGCCCTGCAGCGGGTGGACCGCTGCGCCATGGCTCACAGCACGGTGGCGCACACGCCTTTTCTCGACCCCGGCGTGGTGGATTACGCCCTGCGCATTCCGGCGGAGATGAAAATCAAGGACGGGGTGGAAAAGTGGATCCTGCGGCGCGCGGCGGACGGGCTGCTGCCGCCGGAGGTGGTGGACCGCCCCAAAGCCAAATTCTGGGAGGGCAGCGGGGTTCGCACCCTGCTGTTTGAATACGCCGAAAAGCGCATCAGCGACAGCGAGTTCGCCATGAAGCGCATCTTGAAAAACGGCTGGCGCATCGCGACCAAAGAGGAATACCTGTATTACAAGATTTTTGAGGAACAGTTTGGCGCGCTGGAAGATCTGGAATGGATGGGGCGCACCAAAGATGCTCCAGTCATTTGAAAAAACGGGCCGCATCAGGCTACAATCAGGGTATGGAAACGACTGCCCCGTTTGACTGGTTCGGCTGGGTTGGACTGCCGCTGTTGATCTTCGCGGCGCGGATTGTGGATGTCTCGCTCGGCACGCTGCGCATCATTCTGGTGGCGCGCGGGCGGCGGCGCATCGCCCCGCTGCTGGGCTTCCTGGAGGTCTTGATCTGGATCACGGCCATCAGCCAGATTATGCGCGGCGCGCAGACCTTCACGGCTTATCTTGGCTACGCGGCCGGATTCGCCGCCGGCAATTACGTTGGCATGGCGCTGGAAAACCGCCTGGCGCTGGGGCGCGTGATCGTGCGCGCCATCCTGGCCAGCGGGGGAGAAGAGATGGTCGCCCGGCTGCGGCAGGCCGGTTTTGGAGTGACCTGCGTTCACGGCGAAGGCGCGCACGGGCCGGTGCTGCTGATTTACACTATTGTCGAACGCCGCGATCTGCCGGCGGTCAGCGCGCTGATGCACGCGGTGGCGCCCAAAGCCTTCATCACCGTTGAAGATTTGCGATCGGTCGAAGCGGGCGTCTTTCCGACGGCGGGACAGCACCGCAATGTCTTTCAGCGGCAGAAGAGCAAATAGACGCGCGGGCGTTCGCGGGAAGGAGGAAAGCATGTGGATGGTCTGGATGGTGCTGGAAAAAGTGGATCTGCTGGATGAACTGCTGGATGCGTTCACCCGCGCCGGCTTGAAGGGATTGACGATGATGGAATCAACCGGCCTCTACCGCCGGCATCTGCCGCATGTGCCCATGCGCTATATGATTGGTCAGAGCCCGGTGGAGGAATGCGGCAACGTTACCCTGTGGGCGATTGTGAAGAGCGAACAGGAAGTTCAGATTTGCCAGGCAGCGATGGAGCAGGTGACCGGCGGTCTGCACAAGGCGGAGACCGGGGTTTTCTGCGCCTGGCCGCTGGCGCTGGCTTCCGGGCTCGAAAAGGAAGGCGGGTGAAATGGTCTGGCTGGTCTTCTTCGCCACCGCGGCCGTGATCACTTACGCGGCCAGCCAGTTGGCCCGCTACGGCGATATTATCGCCGTGCGCACCCGTCTGGGCGGCATGTTTATCGGCATCATCCTGCTGGCCGGGGCGACTTCGCTGCCGGAGGTTTTAACCTCGATCAGTTCCATTAACCTGGGCCAGCCCAACCTGGCGGCCGGCAATCTGCTCGGCAGCAATATGTTCAACATGTTCCTGCTGGCCGTGCTCGACCTGGTCAACCGCAACGAACGCATTTTGCGCAAGGCGGCCCTCAAACACGCCCTCTCGGGCAGCCTGGCGATCTTTCTGATCGCGCTGGTGGCTTTTTTTATCCTCGCGGATCTTGAGGTGCTGCTGGGCTGGGTCGGGCTGGACAGCCTGGCGCTGATCGCGGCTTACCTGGTCGCGCTGCGCCTGATTCAGCGCAACAGTTCCCGCCCGGCGGAACAGGCGGAAATTCCGGCGGATACGCCTCCGCTGTGGCACGGGCTGGTCGGGTTTGGGCTGGCGGCGCTGGTGTTGATCGCGGTCACGCCCTGGATGGTCGAAGCGGCCGGAGAAATCGCCGTGATCACCGGGCTGGGGACGACCTTTATCGGCACCACCCTGGTCGCGCTGGTCACCTCGCTGCCGGAACTGGTGACCACCCTGGCGGCGGCAAAACTGGGGGCGGACGACATGGCCATCGGCAACCTGTTTGGCAGCAACATGTTCAACATGTTCGCCCTCGGGCTGACCGACCTGTTTTACACCCAGGGATCGTTCTTTGCCGCGATTGACCCGGCCTTCCTGCTGGTCGGCATCCTGGGGCTGTTGATGACCGGCATGGCGCTGATCGGGAACCTGGCCCGCCTGGAGCGCCGCTTCTGGGTGCTGGAGGTGGACGCGCTGGCCCTGGCTTTGCTGTATTTCGGCGGCATGTATTTACTGTATATTCAATAGCGCGCGGCTGTACGCAGGGAGATAAAAAAAACCGCCGGTCTGCCCGATATTTCGCAGACCGGCAGCGGGTTGCGGGGTGTTTATTCGCCGGAGGGCGGGTTGTTGACCGCGCTTGCGGCCGCTTTGGGCTGGCGCATCCGCCCCCAGAGGTTCTGGATCCCCAGCACAGCCAGGGTGATCAGGGCGATCAGGCCCAGGGTCGACAGGATGCCGCCGCCGAAGTCGAAGATCCTGAAGCCGCTGTAGCGGCCGTCAAACCCGCGGTCAAAGCCTCGCTCCAGGCCGCGCGGGTCGAACCCGCGCCCCTCGAACATGCGGCCGTCAAAACCGCCGCGGCCGGCGAAGGGAGCCGCGTCCAGGTGTCCGCCGCGGAAGGCGGTGCCGGCCGGCAGCGCGCCTGAACCGGCGGTCAGCGAATTGACCAGGTAATAGGTGCCAACCCCCACACCGACAACCACCAGCAGAATCAGCGTAATGGTGAGAATTTTCTTTAACATACGGTACCTTCCTTGTTTGAATGTGGCATTAAATCCCGTTGGGCGCAAACCGGCTGGCTTGAGCGGCGCCGGAAGATGTGCGTAACGGGTTCAATCAGATAGGTGCGCACCGCGCACACGATCCAGCGCCAGTGCAGGGCGAAGTGCAGCCCGGTGAGGATCAAAGCCGCGTCTGCGCTGAGGGCGTGCACCGCACGCCAGGCAGCCGAACCCGGCAGGTTGATGCCCAGCGCGGGCAGCGCCGCCCGCGAAATGACCAGCCCGCTGACCATCACGCCGCTGAAGGCGAACAGCAGCAGCAGGTCGACGATAAAGTTCAACCGCTGGCCGTTTTGCCAGCGCTTGAAAAAGCGTTGAACCGCGCAGGCCACCCATTGCCAGTGGAGCAGCAGGTGCAGCAGCAGGACAACCGCCAGCCCCAGACTGAGCCACTCGTGCAGCAGGATGCCGGTCGCCCGCGGATCGTACGCCGCCAGAAATCCGGCCAGGATGCCTGCGTCGAGAATTAGATTGGTTTTGGTGTTCATACTTATCTCCAGATCTCCCCATCGGGGATTGTCTTGATCATAGAGCCGCGGGATTAAGATTTGATGTAGGAATAATAAAGATTGGCGGTAAGCCTTACAATTTCCCGGCGCCGGGTCGAGGCTATTGAAAAATTTTTTCCGCCGTCATAAAATGGAATCGCCATCAACACAGCCCCCATCGCGGTTCTGTGGGAGGAAATGATGGCGATCAAGCCCCTTCGCGATTCCACTGTCGAAACCAAAACCATACAGCTGAGGGTTTAGCGGGCAGGCCGAAACAATGGTCTGTCCTGAGACTGGATTCTGGGAGGGAACGATGGAACCCATTTCTCTGTCTTCTAAATTTCGGGTTGTCTGCCTGATCGTGGCGCTGGTGACGGCGCTCGCGCTGGCCACGCCGGTTCAGGCCGAGGGGGAAACGCCGGGCGAGGCCCCCGCCGCGACCGAAACCCCGCCGCCCGAAGGCAGCGGCGCGGCGGCGGTTGAAGAAGCGCAGCCGACGGATGCGCAGCCAACCGAAGCACCGCCCGCTGAGGATGCGCCTTTCGACCCGCCAGCCGCTGACGAGGCTCCCGCGCTGGAAGCCGCCCCGCCGGTTGAAGCGGTCCCCGAGCTTTCCGAAGTGGTGGAACAGCTGGATCAGAGCGGCGCGGTGCTGCTGGACCCAAGCGGCGCGGAGATGCCGCTGGCTTCCGACCAGGCAGCCCAACTGCTGGATACTTCGGACCCGTGGTTTGTTTCTGTGGGGAAGAAATATCGTTTCCTGGAACCGGTGGGCGCCTGCGGAATCTTCAGCGACTGGTTTTACTGTGAAGACGGCCTGGCCAACCCGCTGCAGCGGGCGCTCAATTACATTAAGGATCACGCCACCATCCCGGACGATAAACGGATATACCTGGAAGCCGGTACGTTCAAATCTGACGAGATTCTGGTGGACGGCAGCAGCGCCAGCATCGCCAAACTGACCGGGATCATTGGCGCGGGCAGCGGGCAGACCGTTTTTTCTGAAATCAGCGCGTTCAGCATCCTGAACATGCCCGGTCCTTTTACCCTCAGCGGCATGACCATTCAGCGCGAGAGCGGCACAGCCAAGCCGGTGATAAACTTTGACAACATTGGCGGAACGATCGTATTAAAAGATCTGGTCATCTACAACGCAACCTCTGAGGGTGGACTGAGGATCGAACACACCCGCGGATCAGTCCTGATCGATGATTTCACCGTCAATTTCTCCCACAGTAACGGGGCGGTGATTGATAATACGGCTGGCAGCGGCAATGTGACCATTCGCAATTCCGAATTTATCGCTTCCGGCGGTTCTAACCTGCTGGTGTATTCCAACGGCAGCGTGCTGCTGGACGGCGTCGCCACCGTGAACAGCTCGGTGAATGGGGCGAGCATCACCGCCCAGAAAGGGGTCACGGTAAAAAATTCGCGCTTTTCGGGCAGCACGAACGGAGCTGGCCTGGAAATTACCGAGAACAGCGCGGGAAATATGAATCTGGACTGGGTCTACGCCCAATTTAATCGTTACGGTGTGATGGTTTATACCAAAAACGGTTCCATTACCGCCAAAAATATTACCACCCGCGACAACACTTACCGCGGCCTGGTTCTGGATACCTGTGTCTGGGACGGGGTAAAATGCGCCGGCAACCCGCTTTCCGGCAACATCACCCTGATCAATTCAGATCATAATCAGGCTGCCGATTACCCGCAGGTGGGGATTTACGCTCTGGGTGCGGTCAGCATCAGCAATATTCAGGTGCAAAACGGCGATTCATCGGGCCTGTTGATTGATAACAGCTCCGCTGCCACAGCCAAACCGGTCACCATTAGCAACGCTAATCTGGTGCATAACAAAGCCACCAACCTTTGGATCTATTCCAAAGGATTGATCACCCTCGACGGGGTTCTGGCGGCTTATTCCACCGTTGGCAGCGGTATGTACGTGATGAACACCTACGGCACAGCCGGGGTGGTGATCAAAGGTACCAGCGGAACCTCCGGCGCAATTTGGAACAACCAGGACGGCCTGACCCTGCAGACCAACGGCCCGGTCACCATCACCGCGCTGGACGCCAGCAACAATTTAACGCTTTACGGGGCGTATATTTCCGCGGGCGGCAAGGTAACCCTGAGCGGCACAGCCGCAGCCCCGCTGAATTTCTCTTCCAACCATACCTTCGGCCTAAAAATCACAACCCCTGGTGAGATCAACCTTGCTTACGTTCAGGCGCTGGGTAACTTGTCCGGCAGCGGCATCATCCTCAAGAACGAGTCCGGCACGGCCGGGGTGAATATCAAATTCACCAAAAGTTCCGGCAACCAGGGCGGGTCGGGGCTGAAAGTCTCGAGCAACGGCGCCATCACCCTGACTTCGGTGATTGCCAACAACAACGGGGTGAACGGGGCATCGCTGGATAACTCCGGCGCGGTCAAGCCGATCACGCTGAACGGCAGCGCCAGCGCGCCGAACACGTTTAACGGCAATCAGGAAACCGGTCTGGAGCTGTATACCCAGGGCAGTGTGATTCTGAAAGAGGTCTCGGCGGCTGGCAACAGCGCGACCGTCCGCACCGCCGAGTTCGGCAAGTATTATCAAGACGCGCTGTACAACAGCGAGCCTGATAACTGGCTCTTCTATGGAGCGAATGACTATAAAATCATCATTTCGGTCCACAGCGATTTCTTTTATCCTGAAATCGCCCTTTACGACCCGGTGGGAATAACACCCCTGGCGACCAGCGGGCCGAGCGGGTATGACAACAGCCTGCACTACAAGCTTTCCTCTGGAAGCGGCTACTATTTCTTTAAGATCAGCGGCGGTGAGCTGGGCGGGTACGAGGTCAAATTGACCCGGGAAGGCGTTCCCTACGACGGCAGCCTCCGCCAGGATTCCAATGTTTACGGGCTGTATATTGATAATCGAAGCCTATCGAACCCGTCCGCCTCGGTGACGATGATCAACACCGGCGCCAGCAGCGGGGATTTCCGCGGCAACGGCGCGCGCGGGCTGAATATCTTCACCATCAAGAACCTGGCGATCACCAAAGCGGACAGCTCTTACGGCGGCGCGGGCGGGGCGATCCTGACCTGCACCAACGGGCCCATTACCCTGAAAGAATTTCGTTCAAATTTCAACCCCTCGTCTGGCGCGGTTGTGAGCGCGTTGACTTCCATTTCGGTCAGCGGCGGCGCAGCGATCGGCAACCTCGGCATTGGCTTGGATCTATACGCCAACGGCACAATCACCGTGACCGGTTCTCCGTCGGGATCGCCATTCTACTTTTCTGACAACTCTGACAACGGCCTGAACGTTTTGACCAGCGGAGCGGTTAACCTGAGCAATCTGGTGGCGGGGAACAATTACCGCGGGGTCAATGTGGGTTCCTGGGGAAATGTGACCATCACCAACGCCTTGGCTACGTACAACAACCTCCAGGGTATTTATGTGGATACCAGAGGCACGATCACCCTGAAAAATGTTTCCACCTACAATAATTTCCTCAGCGGAATCGAGTTGATTAACAACAGTCTGGACCTGAACCGCGGGGTGAGCGTCACGAACCTGCGGCTGGAACGGGACACTGGCAACGGATTGAGGATCCTGACCAACGGACCGATCCTGCTGAACAATGTCAGCGCCTACACTATTTATTCGGGGGATTGTGTCTACCTGAAGAACGATACGGCCAGTTCCAATGCCGGGGTTACCTATACCGGCGGTTGGGTGGACACCTGCGGCCAGACCGGGGTGAACATCCTCAGCAAGGGCGCGGTGACCCTGACCAATCTTGAGTCGGATAATCCAAACTGGCACGGGATTTCGATCTTCAACAAGGAAAGCCCGCTCAACGCAAAGGTGACCCTGACGAACATCGGGGTGAAAAACGCCCTGCACGGCAGCGGTTTGCAGGTCATCACCAACGGGCCCATCCTGATCACCAATATCAAAGCGATCTGGAATGTCGGCGGGCAGGGGATTTTCCTCCTCAATGATACCAGCCCGATCAACGCCGGGGTAACGATCAAAGCCAGCGGCGGGCAAATCAATGAGATCTTCAGGGCGGGAGTAAACGGGCTAAAAATCCAGACCAACGGACCGGTGGTCCTCGATCAAGTCTACTCAGAAAACTCCATAAACGGCAGCGGCGCGGTGATTCAAACCGGCTCCAATCTGACCATCACCAACAGCAGTTTTAACAGCAACTACGCCTACGGCCTGTACGCTGAGGTGAGCGGCGCGCTGGTTATCAACAATGTGTCTGCTTCTTATAACACCAACAATGACGGGCTGCGCGTCATCATGAGCAGCGATAAGCCCGCGGCTGTCACCCGCGCGACCTTTATCAGTAATCCAAAGGGTTACGGACTGTGTCTGTTGACCAAGGGAGCGACCACGCTGAACAAGATCACCGCCAACCGCAATAACAGCGGAGCATATATCTTTAACAGCAACACCACCACCGCCTATCCGGTAACAATCACCAACAGCATGGGCGGAAATGAGTTTAACGGCAACACGGCCGGCACGGGGCTGCAGGTCTACAATTACGGCCCGATCAACCTGAAAGGCATCACTGCGAAAGATAATAAAAATCAGGGCATCCGGGTTGTCTCCTGGAATCAAGGGGGGGCAGCGCATGTCACCGCGGACCAGATCACCGTAACCGGCAATCAGAACACCGGGCTTTCCATTGAAAATTACACCACCGGCCCGACGACCGCGCTGGGGACCATCACTGTGACCAACAGCCTGGCGTTTGATAACGGCAGCGGTTTCATTGGGGATGGGATCTACCTGTACACCAACGGGAATGTTGCGGTGAAGAACACAGCCGCGGTCGGAAATCATAACAACGGCCTGGAAATTGACGTCAATCTGGGGGTCAGCCTGGTGGTGCTCAGCAATGTGATTTATGCGGGTAATGACGTTAATTTTGCCCCGGATAACCCGCCCAATCTCTACATCCATTGACGCTTCCCACGGGGCGAATGGCCCCGCCCAGCCGCCAGCCCGGAATCCCTAATCCGGGCTGGTTTTTTACCGGTCAGCGCCGCTGCTGGCGGCGAGACAGCGGCGGGCGTTTGAAACAACCATCACGGGATCTGACCACTTATGCGCCGGTTTTGACCACCTGTCGAAAATCGGTTGAAACCCTTGGTTGTTTGCTTATAATCTCAACAGAAAGGTGAAAAGGGCAATGGTGGAGATTGAACTCAAAATTGATCCGGCATTTTCGAGCATCAAAGTCATCATCCAGGCGCAGGCGCTTGACGCTCAGGTGGAGGACTTGATGCAGCGCATCTCGGAACCCCAGCCGCGCTTACTGATCGGCTTCCAGGAGGATCGGGTAGAAATTCTCGACCCGGCGGAGATCACCCGCATCTACGCTGCCCAGCAGAAAGTGTACGCCAGCGCTGCGCGCGGAACCTACCTGCTGCGCCTGAGGCTGTATGAACTCGAAGAACGGCTGGAACGGGACGGTTTTTTGCGCATTTCCAACTCGGAACTGATCAATTTAAGAAAAGTGAAGAACTTTGACCTGTCCATTTCCGGGACGATTTATGTCCAGTTTCAGAACGGCGAACATACCTATGTTTCCAGGCGGTATGTTACCAAAATCAAATCAGCCTTGGGAATTTGAGGTGACACCATGAAGAAGAAGATGATGCTTCGCGCTTTGCTGGGCTTTCCGGTCGGGGTAGCGATCGGGTACTTTATCACCATTTTAATTTCGCTGAGCGTCGGCGGGGGCCGCTACCTTGCCGCAGCCCCGGCGCTGATCGCCAGCGCGGGCAGCGAAGTTGCGGCGGTTGGCCTGCAGGCGCTGCTCTGCGGGCTGATCGGATCGGTTTTTGCGGCGGCTTCAACCATCTGGGAAATCGAAACCTGGAGCATCGCCCGACAAACCGGCCTGTATTTTCTCGTGCTGCTCCTGGCGCTGCTGCCGGCGGCTTACCTCTTGCACTGGATGGAGCACACGCTGGGCGGGGTCTTGCTGTACGCCGGCACGTTTGTGGGCATCTTTGTGGTCATGTGGCTCGGCCAGTATCTGCTGTTGAAGAAAAAAGTCGATCAGATCAACACCCGGTTGAACCGCCCGCGCTAGACCCGCGCTGCCAAACCCCGCGCAGGAAAAGCAAACAGCCCGTCCGGGCTGTTTCGCGGTTAACGGCAGCGATGGGCTGCGGATCAATCTTTTACTGCCAGCAGCGGCAGGGTGAAGTAGAAAGCCGCGCCCTGGCCGATGCTGCTCTCCGCCCAAACCCGCCCGCCGAGGCGGGCGATGATGCGCTGAACGATAGCCAGGCCGACGCCGGTGCCTTCAAATTCTGCGCTGGTGTGCAGGCGCTCGAAAGGTCGGAAGAGGCGGTCCACATAGGCCTGGTCAAAACCGGCGCCGTTGTCGCGCACGCAGTAAACCGCTTCTTTACCCTTGATTTCGCCGCTGACCTGAATTTCCTGCGGGCTGCGGCCGCGGGTGTATTTCAGCGCGTTGCCCAGGTAATTCGCCCACACCTGGCGGATCAACCCGGCGTCGCCGTACGCGGCGGGCAGGTCGCCCAGGGTGAAGCGGATGTTTTCTGGATGCGGTTCGTTGATCAACAGGGTTTTCATGGTTTCCGCGGCCAGATCGGTCATCTTCAAACGGCGGGTTTCGATCGCGGCGCGGGTGACCCGTGAGAGCGTCAGCAGGTCGGTGATCAGTTGATCCATGCGCGCGGTGTTTTCCACCACCACACGCACCAGGCGGTGGCCCTCTTCATCCAGCACGGCGTCATATTCTTCCAGCAGGATGCGCGAAAAACCGTCAATCGCGCGCAGCGGCGCGCGCAGGTCGTGGGAAACCGAGTAGGCGAAGGCTTCCAGCTCTTTGTTTGAAGCCTGCAGCTGGGCGGTGCGGCGCGCGACGCGCTCTTCCAGTTCGGCGTTCAGGCGGCGCACATCCTCTTCGGCGCGCACGCGGTCGGTGATATCCAGGTTGACGACCACCGCGCCGTCAATTTCGCCGCGCTCATCCAGCACCGGGGCGGTATAGTTCAAAATCACTTTTTTCTTGCCGTCAAAGGTGTCAATTTCCAGCAGCTCGTCCAGCACCGATTCACCGGTGCGAATGGTGCGCGCCAGCGCCCAGTCTTCGGCGCTCAATTCCTCGCCGGAAGGCAGGCGGCGGGCTTTGAATACGCTGTAATCATCCGGCCCGACGTGCGGCTCCATGCCCCAGATCGCCACCCCGGCCGGGTTGCCGCGGATCAGAAAACCGTTCCGGTCTGCGAACCACAGCCCGATGGGCAGGATTTCAAAGATGCGCGTCAGCCAGTTTTCGCGCCGGATCAACGCCTGCGAAGCCTTGATCTGTTCGGTCACTTCGTGAAAGACGACCGCGAACTGGCCGGGGCTCGGGCTGTAGGCTTTGATGTCGTAGTAGCGGTCGAGCGCGGAAACGTAATCCTGAAACGCGATCGGCTCGCCGCTCAACGCCACCTGGCCGTAGCGCTGGATGTAGCTTTCTTCGAGATTCGGGATCACCTCGCGGATCGTCCGCCCGAGGATTTGCTCGCGCTTAAGGCCGGTGAGAGCTTCATACGCCGGGTTGACCTCGAGGAAACGGTAATCCACCGGCTGGCCGGAGTCATCCAGGATGATTTCATGCAGGGCGAAGCCGGCGTTCAGGTTGGTAAACATCAGGCGGTAGCGCGCTTCGCTTTCCTGCAGCGCCTGTTCAGCGGCTTTCTGGCGGCTGGTATCCAGGATGGTGGTGACGAAGTAAAGCGGCTGTTTTTGCGCGTCGCGCAGCAGGCTGGTGGTTACGTAAGCCCAGACATAATGACCGTCTTTATGGCGGTAGCGCTTTTCCAGCTCGTAGGTATCGCGTTCGCCGGCCAGCAGACAGCGGATGCACTCGACCGACTCAGGCAGATCGTCCGGGTGAGTGATCTCGCGAAAATTGATCGTTTGCATCTCTTCCAGGCTGTACCCCAGCATGTCGGCAAACGCCTGGTTGACTCTCATCAGACTGCCGTCGGGGCGGGTAAGCGACTTTCCGGCGGAGGAATTTTCAAACACGGCGCGGAATTGATGTTCGCTCTGCAAGAGGGCAGCCTGGGCAGCGTAGCGCTCGCTGATGTCGTTGATCAGCGCCAGGAAAACCGGCCCTTCATCGCTGCTCACCAGCTGCAGGTGTACTTCCACCGGGTATTGACTGCCGTCTTTGCGGCGGTGGAAGGTTTCAAAAACCAGCCGTTCTTTGCTGCCGTCGCGCAGCGGTTGAAGCAGGCGGTTAAATTCCTGGCCGCTGAATTCCGGTTTGATATCCACCGGCGTGAGGGTCTCCAGCTCCGCCTGGCTGTATCCAAGATTGAGGCGGGCGCCTTCATTGACGTAGCGGAAACGCAGCGTCTGGGAGTCAAAGACGTAGACTTCATTCAAACTGCGGTCAATCAATCCCTGCAGCCAGATCAAGCGCTGCTGGCTGACCAGACCCTGACGGCGCAGCAGATACTGCAGGCCCACCCCGGCAGCCAGCAGCAAAGCCAGCACCGAGGCGATCGTCAGGCGCAGCTGCTGGCCGAAGGGGGCGTTGATTTCCGCCAGGTCCACGCGCGATACCATAAACCAGGGAGAGTCGGGGATGGCGCGGATATCCGCGAGAACATCCACCCCGCGGTAATCCTTCGCTTCAACCACGCCGGTATCGCCGCGCACCGCCCGGGCCGCCGCCAATTCGGGTGTGCTGAGCGGCAGGCGCAATTTGAGAGCCGTGTTTTTGCGGAAGCGCAGCTCGTTCAGGAAGACCACCTCGTCGCCTTCGCGGTGAACCAGCAGGGTCTCCGCGCTGGCGCTTGGCTCGGGCCAGCGGCTGATATAAGGATAAAGATAGGCTTCCGGGTCAATCCGCAGCGCCAGCATACCCAGCGGAGCGTCGTTGTTATCCGGGTCAAGGATTGGCACCAGCACGGCCAGATAGACGTGCCCGGTCTCGGGGGAGAGGTAGAAATCCTGGAAAATTGTCTTGCCGCCAGAGAGCACATCCTTGGTGCGCCCGGCCAGGGTGGAGTCGTTCGGGCTGCCTTCGGGGATGGTCAGCAGCAGCCGGCCGTCGCGGTCGTAGAGCAAAACGCGGTCGTAGGTATACGCGCTGGAGATATTTCCCAGCCAGGTAAACAGGGCGGTGCGGTTGCGGTATTCGGCCGGGTTGGCGAGGTACTGCGCCATCAAATGGGTGAAGGCGTGATTGCCTTCAAAAATCCTGCCGTCCCCCAGGCGCTCCGAGCGGTACTGCATCAAGTCAGCCGTCTTCAGGTTGGCGATCGCGGTCAACCGTTCTTCCGCGCTGCGGCGGATTTCTCTGGCATAGCCAAGAATTAACAGAAAACCAATGGACAGGATGGTGATGGCGGTCAGCGCGTACAGGCCAAAGAACAGCACCGGGGTGGCGACCCGCCGGTGGTTAAAGGAAGGCAGAACCAGCATGCCCATTAACCCGGCCGAGAGGAAGAATCCGCCCAGGGTGGATGGCAGGGTGGGGACGATCAGGTTGAGGCTGTACAGCAGTTTCGCGCTGAAGGCGTAACCGAGCAGCAGTAGATAGAAAAGCGCGATAGGCAGCCCGGCTGCCAGAAGCCTCAGCCAGCGCAGCCAGGTTCGGGTTTGACGCGGCAGGGCGAGGGAGAAACTGATGAGGAAGAACCCGGCCGCGGTTACCGGCGACATGTGCCCGAGGGGCGCGCCGCTGCGCTCGCCGCTGACGGCGAACCCCAGGGCCGCCTGCGGCAGGTAAATGCCGCGCAGGCTGAGGGCGAACACAGTCGCCAACAGCACGCACAGCAGCCCGGCGGCGAGGTGCAGCCCAAAACGCAGCCGACCGCGCCGCTGGAACACCGCCAGCAAGCCCAGGATGATCCCCAGCGCTATTAATGAAACCGCGCTCAGCGGGGCGACCGTATAAAAGTCTTTTCCGAAGGAAGTCAACCAGGGGATGGAAAATATCCACCCGGCGAGCCCGCCCAGCCCGATCATACTGCTCAGGCCAGCGCAGATCAAAACCAACCAGAGATGCCCGCTGCGCGCGGATCTACCTTGCTGCATCGCTGCTCCTTTGGCGGGGCGGAGTTAGGGTTTAATCAGATCTACCGGTAAGCACAGGATAGATTTAGTATACAACGAAAGAGCCAGGACGGATATTACCGGTTGATCAACGCGGACCGCGGCGGTAGATCAGCAGGCCGTTGGACCCGTAAATATCCGTGGGCAGCGTTTCCAGCAGGGTGTAGGTCTGCTGAAACTGCGGATCGCGCAGCAGGCCGAGGCGGCCGTAGACCTCGAGCAGGATGAGATAATCGGGCTGCTGGTCGAGGATCAGGCGCGGCGGCACGGCGTAATTGATGGCGTAAAGAGCCGGGTCAAGCGGGTAATAGTTGAGCGAAAGCGGAGAATTCAACCCGACGGTATCCAGGATGCGCGCGGGGGTGTAATAGCCCAGCACGCCGACATCCCCGGCGGCCAGAACCGTCTCTGGGGTCATGTTCGCGGCGGTGATCTCAGCCGCCTGGCGGTAGAGCAACTCTAACTTGATGAAAGCCATTTCCGGGGCGGGCCGCTGCGGGCCGTGATCGAGCCGCCAGCGCCACTCGCTCATCTGGCTTGCCAGCGGCAGCAGCAGGATCAAGGCCGCCGGCAGCCATCTGCGCCAGCCCGCCGCCGGTTTGCCGCCCGAGAACAGCGCGCGCAGCAGTTCTTCTGCCCCGCACAGGATCATGAAAAAGTATGCCGGCAGCGGCGGGGTCAGGTACCAGCGGAAGATCAGCGGGTTGGGGATCGCGAAGGCCGCCAGGTACAGCCAGGGGTAAACCAGCCAGGGCCAGGCAGAGCGTTCGGCGCGCCACAACCGGCGCGCGCCGGCCAGCGCCAGGAAGGGGTAAAGTACCAGCCCGACCGCGATGGCCGGGATGCCGTACACGTTCTGCTCGAGGAAGGGAGTGGCGTAATGCTGCAGCAGGCGGATCAGGGCCGCGCCCGGTCCGAGGCGGTAGGTGACCAGTTTGGCCTGCACCGAATGGGGAATAGGGCTGCCGAAATAAGCCCAGGCGAAACCGTACCAGGCGAAGAGCGGCAGCAGCAAACAGGCGAATTCCAGCGCGCTCAGGCGGCGGCCGCGCCGCGCCTGCAGCAGCCGGTCCAAAGCCAGCGGGGCGGCCAGCAGCAGCGCGTCCGGCCGGGTCAGCAGCGCCAGCGCGGCGCAAAGCGCCGCCAGCGGGGCGCGGCGGGTCAGATGCGCCCAGACCGCGGCGGTCAGCAGCAGGACGTAGAGCGAGGTTTCCAGCCCGCCAATCGCAAAGGTGACCGAGTACGGCGCCAGCGCCCAGAGCAGGCCGGCCGCCAGGCCGGGCCATTCCGCCCCCAGGCGGCGGCCGATGCGCCAGAGCAGCAGGCAGGTGAGCGCGTCCGCGGCCGCGTTGACCAGCCAGGCGATGACTGGAAAATCCGCCGCGCCGCCCCCGCTGATCGCCCCCAGCCCGGCCATCAGCAGGGTGTAAAGCGGGGTGGTGGTGCCCTGGACGCGCTCGCCCGGGTTGTAGGTGAAACCCTCACCTGCCAGCAGATTGCGCGCGTAGCGGTAGGTGATGTAGGCGTCGTCAATCGTACGCGGTCCTGGGATCAGTCGCGCCGCCAGCGCCAGGCAAACCAGCAGCAGGGCGGTCCACACGGCCGGGGAAATTCGTCTGGGCATGGATCAATTATAGGCCAGGTCGGCCGGCGGGGGAAAGAAAAAGGGGCTTGACAAACATAATATATCAATATATTATATTAATATATTCTATAAGGATAATATATTATGAACCCATTAAAAGACGCGCTAACCGGATTGATGACCCGCAAAGATTTCCACGACCTGCTCGAACGCGCTCTGGAAGAGCGCCGCGGCAGCGAAGCCCCCGTCAGCCTGGCGTTTGTGGACATTGATAACTTCCTGCGGGTCAACGAAACCTTCGGGCACGCCGCCGGCGATGCCGTCCTGGTCGCGCTCGCCGGACGGTTAACCGAAATCTTCGGCGATGCGGGCGTCCTGACGCGCTACGGCGGGGATGAGTTCGCCGTGCTCTTTCCCGGACTGGAACGCGAGCAGGCGTTCTTGCTGCTGGAGAAAGCCCGCACCGCCGTGGCCGCCGCGCAGATCCCCACGATGGAGGGCGGACCGGCGGTGGACGGCCTGACCATCAGCGCCGGGCTGGCCTGCTACCCCCTGGACGGCCGGCTGAAATCCGAGCTGCTGCGCAAGGCGGATCAGGCTCTCTACCGCGCCAAACTGACCGGACGCAATAAAGTGCGCCTGGCTTACGATGAAAAAATGGTGCCCAAGACCTCGCATTTTACCCAGACCCAGCTGGAACGCCTGGCGAAACTGGCTGCCGAGCGTCAGGCGGGCGAAGCCGAGCTGCTGCGCGAAGCCCTGGATGATCTGCTGGCAAAATACGGGGTCAATGAGATTGAGCGCTGGGTCTGACCCGCTGGAAAGCGGCCGGTTCCTCCGGCGCGGTCTCTATTTTTCCTCCTTTGATGGTGAAAATTCGCCTTAATTTTCGGTTGCTCCGGCATCAAATCGTTCTATAATGTTCAAGTGGCCGGCCGCCAGGCCGGAGTGTTTTTCCAGAGCCACTCCAGCCGATCCGGGAGGATCCTTGTTGATCGTTGAAGGGGCATTGCCTGGCAAAATCTACCGGCCGCGGAACGCCCGGAGCAACCGCTATCCGCTATCTTCTTCGCCTGGTTCCTTCACTAAAACTTGAATATATTGACGCGTCCGCTCACAGCCTCACCGGCCGGCCCGCGGAAGCCTTCTACAAGAATGCCCGTTTACTGATCCAGTCGCTTCACCCGGATGACCGCGCTGCCATGCAGCGCGAGTTCCACTGCCCCAGCGGCGCCTTGCTGACCCTGCGCTGGCTGCGCCCGGACGGCAGCGTGATCTGGAGCGAACACCGCCTGACCGCGCTGCTTGATCCCCTGGGCCGTTTGACCGGCATCGACGGTGAAGCCTGCGAGCTGGTCAACGGCTCTTCAGCCCTGCTGCGCCGCATGGCCCGCACCACCGGCGAGCTGCGCTTTATCCCCGGCAGCGGGGCGGGCAGATCCATTGGCCGTTCCTTAATGGACCTCTCGGAGGCTCAGGCGGTTATGATGCTGGAAGTCGACCGCAACCGGCTGGCGCCGTTCTGGGCGGAGGGGGTTTCGCTGCAGGACAGCGCCGGGCTGCTGGATGAACTGGAGCCCCTGGCCGGCGGGCTTGCGCCCATCAGCCAGGCGCTGTATTTTGGCCCGCCTTTTGCCAGCCGCAGCCGGATGGGAGCTGCCCTGCGCCAGGCTGGCTGGCAGGCCGCGGCGGTCTGCGTCCTGGCCTGCCAGGATCGTTTGTCAGCCCTGGGGGTGTGTCTGTACCGCCAGCCGCCCGACTGGTCAGCGGATTTGCAGGGCTGCCTGGCCGCCCTCAGCCAGCACGCCGCCGTGGTCCTGGAAAATGCCCGTTTGCGCTCGGATCTTGAAACCGCCCGCCTGGAAAGCGTGCTTGCCCTGGCGCGCATGATGGAAGCGCGCGATGCCTACACCGCCGCTCACGGGCACAGCATGGTGGGCTGGTGCGAGCGCGTGGCGCGCCGCCTCGGCCTGGCGGAAGAGCGCATCGAGAGCCTCAGCTGGGCTTCTCTGCTGCATGATATTGGCAAAGTCGGGATTCCCGACAGCATCCTCACCAAACCGGCCAGCCTCTCGGCTGAAGAATGGACGCTGATGCGCCAGCACCCGGCGATCGGCGAAAAGATCATCTCCTCGATCCAGCGCCTGCAGGCCGCGGCGCCGATAATCCGCGCGCACCACGAACATTACGACGGCAACGGGTACCCACAGGGCCTGGCCGGCGACCAGATCCCGCTGGAGGCGCGCATCCTTTCCGTGGTGGACGCATTTTGTGCTATGATAGATTTACGCGTGTACCGTCCGGCGCGCAGCCCCCGCCAGGCGCTCGAGGAACTCAAGCGCTGCGCCGGCAGTCAGTTTGACCCGCGTGTCGTGCGCGCTTTCCTGGAAGTTTACCGCGAAGGCGCGGAAGCGCAGCCCGAAGACGCGCGCTTCACCGCCCGCTGGAACAGCGCGCCGGGATTGGGATAAGCACGGATTGACCGACCGACCCACCATTCCTACCGCAGAACGGCGCCGTCTGAGCGCGCTGGAGGCGGTTAACGAAGCCGTCCAGCTTTTGCTGCGCGCCGCGCGCTGGTCCGATCCGCTGGAAGAGGCCATGCGCCGCATCGCCCAGGCCTTTGGGGCGGACCACGCCTTCCTGTTTCAGAATTTCTCCGCCGCTGACCAAAACCTGCATGTCACGCTGCGCCAGGCGTATCATCCTCCCGACCTGCCGCTCGCGCTTGAGCCGCATGTGCTCAACGATCTCGATCTGGCCGAGCGCGGCCTGACCGGCTGGCAGGCGTCCCTCGCCTCCGGCAAGGTCGTTCACGGGGGGCCGGCGGATTTCGCCCTGGCTGAAGCCGCATTTTTGCAGCAGGCGGGCATCCAGGCTGTGGCGCTGGCGCCGATTTTTACCGGGGAGCGCTGGTGGGGCGTTTTCGGGCTGGACCGGCACACCTCCGCTGCCGCGTTCAGCCCGCACGAGCTGGAATTGATGCAGCTCATCTCCGCCACCCTCGGGCTGGTGATTCACTGGCGCGAAACCGAACACCGCCTGCGCCAGATCACCAGTTCACTCCTGGATCTGGTGCTGCAGGTCGATTGTGAAGGGATCATTCATTACGCCAGCCCCTCTTCCTGTGCGCAGCTGGGTTACGCGCCGGATGAACTGCAGGGCCGCCCGGTTTTCGAACTCCTCCACCCCGACGACCTTCTGAATTTTCAAGCCGTTTTGTCCGAAATGCTCCAAAACGGCGCTGACCGCCAGCTCGATCACCGCCTGCGCGCTCAAACTGGAGATTACCTTGCGGTGGAGACCAGCCTGTCCGCGCTGCTGGATCAGGACGGCGCGGTCGCCGGGGCGGTGCTGGCCAGCCGCAACCTGTCCACGCGCCTGGAGACCGAACGCGAACTGCGCGAGGCGCGCGCGCTGGCCGAAGCGCTGCGCGACACCACCGCGGCGCTGACCGGAACCCTCAAGCTGGATGAGGTTCTCTCGCGCATTCTCGATAATGTCGGCAGGGTTGTGCCCAGCGAATGCGCCAATATTATGCTGATTCAACCGGACGGGCTGGCGCATATCGTCCGCGCCGTCGGTTACGACCGCTTTGGCACCACCGATTATGTGATGAATGTGCGCTACCGGGTCAAAGAAGTGGCAAACCTGGAAAAAATGCTGCGAACCCGCGCTCCGATGGCCATCCCGGATGTGCGCGGCGAGGCGAGCTGGATCACCTCGGAGCCGTTGACCTGGATCCGTTCTTACGCCGCCGCCCCGCTGCGGCTGCACGGCGAGGTGATCGGCTTTCTGAACCTCGACAGCGCCACGCCAAACGCCTATTCGCTGGAACACGCCGAGCGGCTGCAGGCGTTTGCCGACCAGGCCGCGGTGGCCATTCAAAACGCCAGGCTGTACGAAGACGCTCACGAGCGCGCCCGCCAGCAGGACCTGCTCAACCAGATTACCCATCTGGCGCTCGCCACCCCCGACCTGAACGCCATGCTGACCCTGGTGGCTCAGCGCCTGCTGCAGCTCTTTCACGCCGCCAACGTGCACGTGGTTCTGTGGGAATCGGAAAACACCCCCTACATGGTCGCGACCGCTGCGGCCGCGCCGCTCAGCGGCGGGCAGCACCTCGATCTTTCCACCATGGAACCCGCGCTGGAGGCTGTCCGCCGCGGCGAAAAGCTGGTGATCGAGGACATCCGCGATTCAAAGTGGGTTCCGCCGCCGCTGGCTGAATGGGCCGGCCCGGCCAGCCTGGCGGCCGTCCCCCTTGCTGCTGACGGGCGCGTCATCGGCGGGATGATGATCAGCCAGCCGGAACCCCACCGTTTCGCCCCGACCGAACTGGCGCTGGTCGACCAGGCCGCCAGCCAGGTCGCCCTGGCGGTCTCCAAGGTGCTGCTGCTCGAAAAAGTGCGCCGTTCCGCCATCACGGATGACGTCACCGGGTTGTACAACCGCCGCGGATGGAACGAACTGGGCCGGCGCGAAATTAAGCGCGCCCGGCGCTTCCACCGTCCCCTCTCCTGTATTCTGATGGACCTGGATCACTTCAAACTGATCAATGATTCCTACGGCCACCACACCGGCGATGAGGTCCTGAAGGCGGTCGGCCAGGTGCTGCAGCAGGGGCTGCGCGAGGTCGACCTGCTCGCCCGCTGGGGCGGGGATGAATATGTGATCCTGCTGCCTGAAAATGACCTGGAAAGCGGCGTGGCGGTGGCCGAGCGGCTGCGCCATGCGGTCAGTGCCAACCCTTATCCGACCCCGTACGGCGACCTTGCCCTGACCGCCTCGTTTGGCGTGGCGGACCTGACCCCCGATCTGGATGACCTGGTGGACCTGGTGGACGCGGCTGACCGCGCCATGTACGTCGCCAAGCAATCCGGCCGCAACCGCACCGCCCAGCGCTGACCGTGATGATCCAGGAAATCTGCCTTTCTCAAACCGAAGATTTCGCCTGCTTGTGCGCCGCTGACCGCCAGCTGCAAATGGTTTGCGCTTCCACCGCTGCCGGAAATTCCCCCGCGCGTTTCTGGGCGGAGCCCGGGCAGCCGCAGCGCGGCGCCCTGCTCTGGGATCAGGGCAACAACGTCTTCTACCTGGCAGTCGAAGACTGGAACAGCCGCCAGGCGGAAGAACTCGCCCGGCTGGTGCAGCGCGAGATCCGCCCGGCGGCGCTGCAGATGGGCCGGCGCTCGTTTGGCGTCCGCCTGGCTCACGGCGGCGGGGAAGAACACCTGCGCAGCATTTTTGGCGGGACCAGCCTGGAACTCCTGACGGAATATTTTTACACCTTCGAAGGCGGCGCGCTTCCGGTTCTGCCGCCCGGGCCGCCATGGCTGCGCATCGAGCGAATCGACGCGGATTTTCTGGCGCGCGCTGACCTGCGCGGGCTGGATGAAGTCCGAAAGGAAATTGGCTGGATGTGGACCTCTGTGGAGGCTTACACCCGGTACAGCCTGGGCGCGGCGGCCTTGATTGGCGCGGAGATCGCCTGCTGGTGCACCGGCGAATACGTCAGCGAGCACATGTGCGGCATCGGCATCACCACCGGCCAGGCTCACCGCGGACAGGGCATCGCGCCGCTGACCGCGGCCGCCTTGCTTCAGCAGTGCCTGGCGGCCGGCCTCACCCCGCACTGGGAGTGCCGGGCGCACAACCTGCCCTCCGCGCGCGTGGCGGAAAAGCTGGGCTTTACCCTGCTCTTCTCGCCGCGGTTCCTCACCGGCGTGTTTGCCTGAACGCGCGGGTTGTGGTATGCTGGGATAATTCAGATAAATATTGTAAGAATACAGAGGATGCTATGAGCGAAATCACCGCGCACCGCGCGCTTGGCGCAGTTTCATTGAACGTGCTCGATCTGGATACAATGCAGCGTTTTTACGCCGAGATCCTGGGGTTCAGCGTGCTGGAAAACCAGGCCGGGCGGGTGTCGCTTGGCGCGCCTTCTGGCGAAGCGCTGCTCCACCTGTTCCACACCCCGGGAGCGCCCCGGCTGCCGCGCGCGGCCGGGCTGTACCACATCGCCCTGCGCGTTCCTGACCGTCTGGAACTGGCGCGCATGCTGGTGCGCCTGGCTGAAACCAGCCAGCCCCTGCAGGGTGTGGCGGACCACGGCGTGAGCGAAGCCCTCTACCTGGCTGACCCGGAAGGCAACGGCCTGGAGATTTACCGCGATTACCCGGAAGAGGACTGGCCGGTGGATGACAAAGGGCGCCTGGTGATGGATACCTGGGAGCTGGACCTGGACGGCTTGCTGGCCGAACTGGGGCCGCAGCCCCTGGCATTTCACGGGATCCACCCCGAGACCCGGGTGGGGCACGTGCATCTGGCGGTGAACGCCCTGGAGCCGGAAGTGGCTTTTTTTCAGCGCCTGCTCGGCCTGAACCTGGTCACGCGCTACGGCCCGGCGGCGGCTTTTCTCGCCTTCGGGGAGTATCATCATCACATCGGGGTCAACACCTGGCAGACCGCTGGCGGCCCGCCGAACGACCCCGCCAGAGCCGGGCTGCGCGCGATCCGGCTGCGCTACCCCGACCCGGCTGCCCGCGAAGCCGCCCTGGCGCGCCTGAAAGAGGCCGGTCAGGATGTTCAAGCCGGCGAAGCCGGCTGGCTGGCGCGCAGCCCATCGGGGATCGCGGTGCTGCTGGAGGGCTAACCCGCTTTTTTCTCTTCGTCTTTCCCGTTCTGCAGGTTGCCGGAAATCAGTTTGAAATCCACGGCGGAGACGAGTTCGTAATAAATTTCTTCGTTGATGATGTTGCTGTGATAGAGTTCGGTCAGCGTGCTGCGCTGGACGCGCAGCCCTTCGCGCAGCGCGTCCTGCAGCGCTTCTTCTCTTAATTCCGGATCGACCTCAAGCACGTCGCGCATTCGTTCTGCGCTCTTGTGGATTTCGTGTTTCAGATGTTCTTTCACCTGATCCCAGTTGTGGTCAGAAATCAACCCGTCGCGGTTCAACTTTTCCAGCCGGTTTAGAGCCGCCCGCAGGGCGATACCGCGGGCGTGCTGGGTTTCATATTCCAAACGCGCCGGGTCCTGAGAGACCAGCCCCGAGCGTTTCATAAACGGCTTCATGCTCAGGCTCTGCACCAGCAGGGTGAACAGCACCACCCCGAACGCCATCGCCTGCAGCTGGGTGCGGTTGGGGATATCCGCGGTCAGGCTGAGCGCCAGCGCCAGCGAAATGGCGCCGCGCAGCCCGCCCCAGAAGAGCACGTTCTTCCAGGCCAGGGGGATGCCCTTGCCTACCCAGGAAAGGCCGTAAACGGTTACCGCGCGGGCGATCAAGACCGCCAGAATCGCCCAGCCGATCGCCGGCGCGTTGGCGACCAACACGGATAAATCAATTTCCAGCCCGATGATGAGAAAGACAAACGAGTTGGCAAGAAAGGCGGCGAACTCCCAGAAATTGGCGACCACGATGCGCGTGGTCGGGGACATCCCGCGCGGGCCAAACTGTCCGGCGGAAAGCCCGGCCGCCACCACCGCCAGCACCCCGCTGACCCCGATAAGATACTCAGCGGTGAGATAAGCGCCGTACGCCAGCACGGTGGTCAGGGCGGTTTCAACCAGATAGTTGTCAATCCGCCCGATCAACTGCGAGATGAGGATGCCGGAAACCAGCCCCACCAGCAGCCCGCCGCCGGCGATGAAGAAAAATTCTCCCACGCCCTGCAGCAGGTTAAACTGCCCGGTGAGCACAAACAGCAGCATCAGGTTGAACACCACGATGGCGGTGCCGTCGTTTAGCAGGCTTTCGCCTTCGATGATCACCTGCAGCCGGCGCGGCGCGCCCATGCTGCGAAACAGCGCTACCACAGAGACCGGGTCGGTCGCCGCCACCAGAGCGCCAAACAGCAGCGCAGCCGGCAGGCTGATCCCGGCCGAGTAAAACACAAACAGGCCGACCAGCGCGGTGGTGAGGATGACCCCCGGCACGGCCAGCGAGAGGATCACCGGCAAATTCTGGCGCAGGTCGCGGTAATTGAGGTGAAAAGCCGCTTCGAAAACCAGCGGCGGCACCAGCAGCGCCAGAATGATGTCCGGGGTGATGAACAGGAAGGGGATCTGACCGAAGAGGGTCAGCCCAAAACCGACCAGGACCAGCCCGACCGTGTAAGGGATGCGCAGGCGCTGGGTCAGCATGGCCACCAGCGCGGCGATCAACAGTAGGCCAATCACAATTTCTTCGGTCTTTACGATCTGGCTGACCTCTCCGACCTGCTCCTGGCCGGCGCAGCCGGTTAACAGCAGGGCGAAAAGCGGGAGGAGCGCCGTCAGGCGGCGAAGGGGAGGGCGGAGTTGTTTCATGATTGTGTGGATGCGCGCAGGATCAGGCGCGGTTGGTAGATTTCATCCGGCGGCGGTTCAGATTTGCCCGCCAGATGCGCCAGCAGAATTTCCACCATCCGGCCGGCGATTTGATAGGTCGGCTGCTCCAGGGTGGTCAGCGGCGGGTGCGCCAGGGCCGCGGCGGGTATGCCGTCGTAACCGCTGACGGCAATTTCAGCCCCGGGCTGAAAACCAGCCTCTTGAACCGCGCGCAGCGCGCCCAGCGCGATCAGATCGCTGCAGGCGATCAGGGCGGTCGGCGGTTCAGCCAGGTTGAGCAGCCGGCGGGCAGCCTGATACCCGCTGTCCTCATCCAGGGCGGCGGTTTCGATCAACAACCCTTGCGGATCAATGCCCGCGGACCGCAGCGCCTCGCGCACTCCGTTCAACCGCTCGCGCGTCAGAACCAGTTCAGGCGGTCCGCCGATGTACCCCAGGCGGCGGTGGCCGAGGGCGAGCAGGTGGGCGGTCAGGCGGCGCATCCCGCCGCGGTCGTCCACCCGCACACCGGGGCATTCCAGTTCTTCCCCCTGCGCGGGCGGGTCAGGTGAAGGTGCCAGGCAGACAAAGGGAATGCCCTGGCCGCGCAGGAACTGGATCCGCCAGTCGCGCAGCCTCAGCCGGTTGATCAGCATGCCGTCAACCCTGCCGCCCAGCACCCAGCGGCGGTAGAGGGTCTGCTCCTCCGCGCTGTCGGGCGGGGCGGAAGAAATCAGAATATCGGCGCCCTGGCTGGCCGCGCGGTCGCACAGGCCGGTGAGAAAGGCGCTGTGGAAGGGGTCGCGGAACTGTTCGCCCCCGCCGGGCAGGATGTAGCCAAGCGCGCCGGTTCTGTGCCGGCGCATCAGGCGCGCGGCGTAGGCGGGTTCATAGCCGGCTTCCCGCGCCGCGGCGATCACCCGCTCGCGCGTGGCCGCGGCCACGTCAGGGTAACCGTCCAGCGCGCGCGAGACGGTGGTGATCGAGAGATTTAACTTCCGGGCCAGTTCGCGCAGAGTGATGGGCATGGGTTTTGTTTAATTATACGGCAGCAAATCTTGCAATAAAGCCGCAATTTTCCAGGGTTGCGCAATGATTAAAACTGGTTAAAATGTATCGTGTCTGTCCATTTTTCAGGACAAAACCCTCCGTGGCATTAATTTTCCATTTTATACCTGACAGGGAACCATAAAACCTATGCAAACAACCCACCGCCGGACGCAGGTCACCACCATCCTGTTGCGGATCATAGCCCTATTTACGATGCTGGCCGGGGTAGCGTTCCCCTCGGCGCCAGCCCTGGCGGCCGGTAGTTTGCGGGTCGTGCCAATCACCTGGGATGTCATCGGCCTGGACAGCAACGCGCCGGCCAGCGGGCCCTACCTGTTTCCGGTCGGCGTGAAAGTATGCAACGACCAGGCCGCCGCGGTGAACAACGTCAGCGTGGTGTTTGAATGGAAATCAGCCAACCCTTACATCAACCTGCGGACCGGCACTTCGGACGTGATTGTCCTCCCTTCCATCCCATCCGGCCAGTGCCGTGATGCTTACTTTGAGGCGCAGGTAACCCGCGATCCAGGCGCTTACTTTACCACACGCCGCTATCAGATCACCGCCACCGCCGCGGACGGCTCGACCGGCAGCAGCCCGGTGCCGCGGCAGCTCTATATCGAAAAATTGATTTCCCAGAACCGCAATTCGGTCACCAAAGTGGAACTGGATGGGAAGGAGATCCCGCCCGGCGGAACGATGGCGCTGGTGGTCGGCAACACCTATACCATCAAGCTCTACGGCGGCACGGCCACTCAGGGTTACAACCAGTTCGAAGCGTTTATCAATCTTCCCAACACGATTTTTGAAATTCAATCGGTCAGCACCAATTACTCGGCGAACAATTCGCCCTATGTGGCCACCACCAACCATCCCCAGCTGTACGCGGATGCCTGTCTGTGGGAGAGCGACCCGAACAGCCCCAATTACCGCTCCTGCATAGGCGGTGATTATAAATCGGGCGGCAGCAATGTGGTTACCACCTACGTGATCAAGGTGATTAGCGGCGGCGGCACCAATCAGACACTGACGACCCTCCTCTACGACTTTTCTGGCAGCAGCTATCACTACAACTCGGATTACTCGACCGGCGCGCGGATTGCCGCGATCGTTGACCCGACCAACGTCAACATCAGCAAATCCTTCAGCCCCAACCCGACCGCGGTGAACGGCATCTCCACCCTGACCATCACGCTGAGCAACCCGAACGGGGCGGCGATCGCCGGGTTTAATTTCACCGACCCTCTGCCGAACGGCCTGAAAGTTGCCAGCCCGACCGGGGCGAGCACGATTGGCTGCGGTTCGGTGATATTTAACCCCTCTGCCAACGATACCAGCCTGTCCTTCAGCAACGGCACCGTCGCCGAGGGAGGCAGCTGCGTGATTAAGGTGAACGTCACGGCGACCTCCACCGGCACCTTTACCAATACCACCAATCCCCTGTATGTCGGCACGACCAACACCGGCAAGACAGCCAGCGCCAGTCTGACCGTTAACACCGCCAGCGGCGGCACCGGGCTGTGCGGCATTAACCTGGCTCAGTGGACTTTCGCAGATTATACGAGCGGCATACCCGCCCCAAACAGCAAACAGCCCAACGTGACCACCGCGGAAATCAGCCTCGGCAATGGTCTGAGCGCGGCGCCGGATAACACCGGCAGTCCCGCCGCGCCTTCCATGGCGCTCTACGGCTGGCCAAAAAATGGACCGGTGACGCTCGCAACTTCGCCGTATATCCAGTTCGCGATTGACACCAGTAAGTACAACAGTATTCAGATGTCGTTTAACAGCACTCGTAAAGCCAACGGTCCGACCAGCAGCGAACTGCATTACAGCACCGACCTGATCAACTGGACCAAAGCGGCTGATTTTAACTTAACCACAGGCTGGCTTTCCTACGGCCCGTATAATTTTCCCGCCGCCAGCACGACCGGCATCACGTACTTCCGCATTTATGGGTACGGCGCGAACGCTCAAACCAGCGGCGCGGATATGAACATAGACCAGGTAACCTTCACCGGCTGCGGAACTCCTGAAAAAGCCACGATCAGTAAAACCTTCAGCGCCGCGGCGGTGCCGGTCAACAACACGGCTGTGTTGACCTTCACGCTGACCAATCCCAACAGCCTGCCGCTGAACGGCGCGGCCTTTACCGATGCCCTGCCGGCCGGCGTTGAAGTTCACACCAGCCCGTCAGCCAGCACTACCTGCGGCGGTTCACCCACCTGGTCGCCCGCCCCTGGCGCGACCAGTCTGACCTTCGGTTCGCCCAGCGGAGCGATCTTGCCGGCTGGCGGTTCCTGCACCGCCAGCGTGACGGTCAAAATCACATCCGCCGGCGCGCATAACAACATCAGCGGCTTTCTCACCACCACCGAAGCAGGAACCAACATCAGCAGCATCGCAACCGCGAACATCAACGGGCTGCTGCCGCCTTCGATCAGCAAGACCTTCTCGCCAGAAAGTGTGGTCGCCGGCGGAAGAACTCGATTGATTTTCATCATCAACAACCCGAATATGGACACGGCCCTGACCGGTGTGCAATTTAACGACAGTCTGCCAACCGGGATGAGCGTTGCCAGCCCGGTCGTCTTCAGCACCGAGAACTGCGGTACGCCAACTTTCAATCCGGTCGGCGGCGCGACCAGCTTCACTTTCAGCGGCGCGACCATCCCGGCCGGGCAGTTCTGCAAGGTTCAGGTGGATGTCACCGCCCCGGGCACCGTCGGGTCGTTTACCAACACAACTTCAACCGTCAGCTCATCCAACGCGGGCAGCGGAAACACTGGCAGCGACACGCTGACCACCACCGCGCCCAGCCCCTCAATCGCCCTGCTCAAGCAGGTTGGCCCGTCTCCCAGCGGTCCCTGGACGCATTTCCTGGCTGTCGCCCCGAATGCGCCGGTTTATTACCGCTTCACGATTGAAAATACCGGTGATGTGCCGCTTTCCAATCTGCAGGTGGTTGACAGCCAGCTGCAAGGCACCTCCGCAGATCCGGCTGGCTGCAGCTGGACCGCTCCGCTGCCGGTCGCCAGCGCGACGGTTGAACCCATTCAGAGCTGTGTGCGCGGTCCGGTCACCGCCAGCAGCGGCAGCCGGCCGAACACGGCTGAAGCCAGCGGCACCTACCTGACCAGCACGGTGACAGACACGGACACGGCAACTTACGCGACCACCGGTCTGACGCTGACGAAATCGGCGGTAGAAACGGCGTTTTCGAGCGCCGGCGAGGTCTTGCACTACAGTTATCTGGTGAAAAATACCGGGTTTGCCACCCTGAACGGACCGGTGGTCATCTCGGATGATAAAGCCTCGGCGACCTGCCCGGCGCTTTCGACCATCGGGGATCTGGATAATTTCTTCGATCCCGGGGAAGAAATTACCTGCACGGGCGCGTATACCACCACAGCGCAGGATGTCGCCGCGAAGAAAGTCACCAACAGGGCCACCGCTTCCGCGGGCGGGTCCACTTCAAATGAAAGCACAGCCACCGTTCCGTTTAACCTGCCAAACCTAACCGTTACAAAAACCAATAATACCGCTGGCAGCCTGCCGAAGGGCGGCAGTTTCACCTGGACGATCGAGGTATCCAACATCGGCCCGCTCAGCGCCAGTTTTGGTTCCGCCGGTCAGGTGATTTTGAGCGACAACCTGCCGGGCGCGCCTGAGGACTACAGCGACGGCGCGTTGACCGTTATCCCAGGGGCTGTCCCGCCTTCCGGTACGATCGCCTGCACCCTGAGTTCCGCCACTGTCAGCTGCGTCGCGCTCACGCCGGTCAGCCTGCCGCCGGGCGCTTCCTTCTCAATTCAGATCCCTGTATCGCCGCTGGCCGCTGGCGAGCGCGTAAACACGGCGGTCGTTGATCCGGATGAACTGATCAACGAATATGATGAAAGCGACAACAGCGCCAGAGACACGGTCGAGGTGCTCGCGCCGCCCCAGATCAGCAAGCAGTTTTCCCCCGATGCCATCCCGCTGAACGGCGCCACCACGCTCACCTTTACCATTACGAATCCGAATACCGCATCAGCGCTCACCGGGGTCGAGTTCAGCGATTCGCTGCCCGAACACATGAAGGTCGCCAGCCCCCCCGAGGTCACCCTGAGCGGGTGCGGCACCCCGGTTTTTGAACCCCAGGCGGAAGATACCAGCCTGACCTTCAGCGGGGGCACGATTGCGGCTGGAGGAACCTGCACGGCCAGCGTTCGAATCGTTTCAACCGCCACCGGGACACGCACAAACACCAGCGCGGCGGTCAGTTCCAGCAACGCCGGCACGGGTAACCAGGCGGTGGACGACCTGACGACCTACCAGGCGACTCTGACGGTCGAAAAAAGCGCGCTGCCTCAGACCTTTAGCCGCGCGGGCGAGAAAATCACCTATTCTTATCAATTAACCAATACCGGCGATATCGAACTGACCGGCATCAACCTGAGCGATGATAAAGCCGGGGCGGTTTCATGCCCCAGGACCAGCCTGGCGGTGGATGAACAGATGACCTGCTCGGCGGAATACACGATTACCAGCGCGGATATGAGCGCTGGCAGTGTGAGCAATACCGTGACCGCCCGCTCCGACCAGGCGCCGGACGCCCAGGACAGCCTGACCATTTACCGCGCCACGCTCAGCGTGGAAAAAACTGCCAGCCCGCTGTATTTTGGCGCGGTGGATGACTCCATCTCGTATTCTTACCTGGTGACCAATACCGGCCAGGTGCCCCTGACCGGCATCAGCCTGAGCGACGACCTGGCCGGAACCGTCAGCTGTCCCCAAACCAGCCTGGATGTCGCGGAACAGATGACCTGCACGGCCAGTTATTCGATCTCTCCGGGTGATTTTCTGAACGGGACGGTAACGAACACGGTTACAGCCAGTTCCAACGAAGCCCCGGACGCGGCGGACAGCGCCACGGTCCGGCGGGCAACCCTTAGCGTAACCAAAAGCGCGGACCCCGGCTATTTTTCCCAGCAGGGGGATGAAATCATCTATGAATACCTGATCCAAAACACCGGTGCGGTTACCCTGCATAACATCAACGTGATTGATGACAAAGGTGGAGCCGCCGACTGCCCCAAGACCAGCCTGGCCGCCGGGGAGAATATGACCTGCAGCCTGACCTACACGATTCTGCCGGCGGACGTAGCCAGTGGCAGCGTTACCAACCAGGTTACCGTCTCTTCGACCGAGGCTCCAGACGCGGTGGATGAACTCACCATCTACCTTGCCAGCGCGGAGGTGACGAAAACCGCTGCCCCGCTGTATTTCCAGGCTGAAGGGGATGAAATCACCTATACCTACGTCATCACCAACAACGGCAGCGAACCGTTGACCGGTATCGTGGTCAGCGATAACAAAGCCGGCACGGTACCCTGCCCCAACACCAGTCTGGCGGCGGGCGGATCAATGACCTGCACCACAACGTACCTCATCACCGCCGCCGATGTTACCCGTAAATTTGTCACCAACACGGTTACGGTTACCTCCAACGAATTACCGCCCATCAGCGACCACGCCACCGTGTCGCTGGCGAGATTGCGCGTTGTAAAAAGTGCGGATCCAGACCGCTACACGCGGACCGGAGAAGAGATCACCTACTCGTATGAGGTTGAGAATGTCGGCGCGTACCCGCTGACAGGCATCCATCTAAGCGATGACAGACTTGGCGCGGTCAGCTGCCCCAAGACCAGTCTGACGGCCGGCGAGAGCATGACCTGCACGAAAACCTACACGGTCACCGCCGGAGATTTTCTGGCTGGCAGCCTGACCAATACGGTGACGGCAAAATCCGATCAGGCCCCGGACGCGACTTCCACGGTCACGCTTTACCCGGCGACCATGACGGTCGAGAAAAGCGCCGACCCGGCTTACTTCACCGCTGAAGGTCAGACCATCACGTATTCTTACCTCATCACCAATACCGGCGGGACGCCGCTGACCGGAATCAGCGCGAGCGATGATCAGCTCGGGACGGTCACCTGCCCCAAGACCAGCCTGAATATCGGCGAGCAGATGACCTGCAGCGGGACCTATACCATCACTTCCGCGGATGTTACCGCCAAATCGGTCACCAACAAGGTAACGGTATCTTCCAGCGAAACGCCGGATGAAGAAGACACGCTCACGATTTATCTGGCGCGTTTAGCGGTTAACAAGAGCGCCAGCCCGGTCTATTACGGGAAAGCCGGGGACGGGATCACCTATACCTACCAGGTGCGCAACACAGGGCAGGTCGCTCTAACCGGGATCAGCCTGAGTGATGATAAAGCCGGGTCGGTCACCTGTCCGAAGGACAGCCTGACCGCTGGCGAAGAAATGACCTGCGAGAAGACTTACACGGTCAGCGCGGCGGATGTGACCGCCGGGAGCGTGAGCAACACCGTGACCGCCAGTTCTGATCAGGCTCCGGACGCGACCGATCAGGAAACGGTGCGCCTGGCCAGGTTGAGCGTCAGTAAAAGCGCCAGCCCGGAGGTGTACCTCAAAGCCGGGGACGGGATCACCTATACCTACCAGGTGCGCAACACAGGGCAGGTCGCTCTGACCGGGATCAGCCTGAGTGATGATAAAGCCGGGTCGGTGACCTGTCCGAAGGGCAGCCTGACCGTTGGCGAGGAAATGACCTGCGAGAAGACATACGCGGTCAGCGCGGCGGATGTGACCGCCGGGAGCGTGAGCAACACCGTGACCGCCAGTTCCGATCAGGCTCCGGACGCGACCGCTCAAGAAACGGTGCGCCTGGCCGGTCTGACCCTAACAAAGAGCGCCAGCCCGGCATATTTCACCGCCGCCGGGCAAACCATCCATTACTCCTACAAGGTCACGAACACGGGCAGCAGCAGCCTGAGCGGCCTCAGCGTGACTGATGACCGCGGCGTGGCCGTGACCTGCCCGAAAACCACCCTGGCTGTGGATGAGTCCATGACCTGTTCCGGTACCTACGAGACCTCAGCGGCGGATGTTGAAGCCGGCGAGGTGACCAATCATGCCACCGCCAGTTCCACCGAAGGCGCCAGCGCGAACGACAGCCTGACCATCCGATTTGGAGCCCTGAAGGTAGAAAAATCTGTAAGCGCGGTGCTGATCGTTAACCCGGATGTGATCCGCATCACCTACCGGATCGCGGTGGAGAATCTGGGCGGCGCGGACCTGCAGGATCTGTCCATCCGCGACGATCTGGCAGAGGCTTTTGACAGCGCGGTCTCCTGGAGCCTGACGGGCACCAACAGCGCGGATTTCAACCTGAACGCCGCGTACAACGGCAGCAGCGAGGTTGAATTGCTGGCTCCCGGAAACGCCCTCCCCGCGGGGGAGGAAGGCGCGCTGACCCTCACTGTCGAGGTCAATACGGGCGGTAAAGCCCTGGTCTTCACCAATACCGCCGAGGTCACCGGAATGACCGATGATGAAACCCGGGTCACCGGCACAGACAGCGTCAGCGGACCTGAATTTGCCGATCCGGCGGTGAGTAAATCGGTCAATATCCAGCGCGCGGCCGTTGGCGAACAGGTGACCTTCACCATCACCGCGACCAACAGCGGCACATCTCCGGCGTTGAATGTGGTCGTTACCGATCCCCTGCCCGCCAACCTTGACCTGGTCAGCGCCACCGCCAGCGGCGGGCGCGCGGTGGAGGTGATCGCCCCGCGCACGGTGCGGGTGGAAATCGGCTCGCTGGATCCTGGCGAAGTGGTCACCATCACCGTCCTCGCGCGCGTGAATGCGCCCGGCCAGCCGCCGGTTACCAACCAGGTGACCCTCTCCACGGATTCGCTGACCGATATTCGCAGCAACAACACCTCCAGCGCGGTGCTGGAGATCTCCCAGCCGGTGATCCCCGCGACCGGGTTTGCCCCGGGCGTCATCACCCGCCTGCCGCCGCAGACGGCCGACAAACAGTATCAAACCGCGGATGATCTCACGCTTGAAATCCCCGATCTGGGGGTTAAAATGCCGGTTGTCGGCGTGCCGCTGACCGGCGGCGAGTGGGATGTAACCTGGCTGGGCCGCAGCGCCGGTTACCTCGAAGGTTCGGCATATCCAACCCACAGCGGCAACAGCGTGCTCACCGGCCATGTCAGCCTGCCGGATGGGACGCCCGGCCCCTTCAGCCGGCTGGGTGAACTGCGCTGGGGTCAGCCGGTGTTGATCCACGCCTTCGGAAAGGTTTACCACTATGAAGTGCGCCAGGTCAGTGTGGCAGCCCCGCAGGAAACCGCCCGGCTGCTGCAGCATGAAGAGAAAGCCTGGTTAACCCTGGTGACCTGCAAAGATTTTAACCCGGTGGCCAACGGCTACCTGAAGCGCGTCCTGGTGCGCGCGGTCCTGGTTCGGGTTGACCCGGCGAAATAACCTCACGCGCAGCATCCCTGGTTGTTCAAGTCCCGGAGGCAACTCCGGGACTTTTTTGCGGGTTGACAGGCAGCGCGGGCGCGGGTATAATTGATAATGAAAATCATTATCAATAAGGAGGCGGGTATGAACGATCCCGCGATCACCCAGACCTGGCTGGAAGCCATGGCTGTCCACGGCGCCCGCCAGACCGCCGCGCGGCGCGCCATCTGCGAAGTCCTGGCGTCGGCTGCCCGCGCCATGGAACCGCTGGAACTCTTCACCGAAAGCCGCAAACGCTGCGCCGGTCTCGGGCTGGTCACCGTTTACCGCACCCTGGAGATCTTAGAAGAACTGGGCCTGGTCGCGCGCGTCCATCAACCGGGCGGCTGCAACCGCTATATCCGCGCGGCCGAAGGCCATCAACACCTGATGATCTGCTCGGCCTGCGGCAAGGCGGAGTACTTCGAGGGCGACGACCTCAGCCGCCTCTTTCAACAGGTAGCGGGCAGGAGCGATTTTCTCGTTCAAGATCACTGGCTGCAGCTCTTCGGCCTCTGCCGGGCCTGTCAGTCAGCCTCAACCTCTTAACCGGTTTGATTCGCAGGAGCACAAGATGAAAAAATTAACCGTATTTGCCGTCCTTTTCTTTTTATTCTCCTTCTCGCTGGCCGCCTGCGCCCCGGGCGGGAGCGGCCCGGCTTTGCAATCTACCCCGGCCGCCAGCGGGCCGATCCGCGTCGTCGCTGTGGAGACCTTTCTGGCGGATATCGTCCAGAATGTGGCCGGCGACCGCCTCACCGTCCAGGCGTTGATCCCCGCCGGGCTGGATCCGCATTCCTTCGAGCCAGCCCCGCAGGATGTCGCCCGCATCGCTGAAGCGGACGTGCTGGTGATTAACGGCGCCGGATTTGAGAGCTGGCTCGCGCCAACCCTGGAAAACGCGGGCGGTCAGCGCCTGGTGATTGACGCGTCTGCCGGTCTGACCAGCCGCGAGGGGCGCGAGGGAGAAGAAGCCGTCCTGAGCGCTGAAGAACGCGCGGACGCTTTCTGCGCGAATCTCGGCAGCGCCGACCCGCAGGCGGAGCAGATCACCGCCGCGGACGCCGCGGCCGCTTCGGCTTTGCCTGCCGTCCCGGTGCTCGCCGGCCCGACCCCGCTCTTTTACCGCCTGGCGCTTCATTACGGTGCCAACGACCGATTTGGCGGTTTCCTGCGCCTGTCGGTGGACCGCGGCGGCGAGGCAGTGCTCGCTTTTGGGGCTGGCGATCTCAGCCTCTACCGCGCGGACGGCAGCCAGGTGGAGGTCGAAGAAGCCCTGGCGCTGCCCTGCGCCGGCTTGACCCGCGGCCAGGTGTTTGACCTTGAGCCGGGGGAGTATCTGGTCGAATTTTCGTCTTTCACCGATATTCAGACCCCCTTCGTTGTCAGCCCAGCCGGCGTTCACCACCACGACGGCGGCGACCCGCATTTCTGGCTGGACCCGCTGCTGGTGATCCATTATGTTGAAAATATCCGCGATGGGTTAACCTCGGCTGACCCGGACGGCAAGGCGGTCTACGCTGCCAACGCGGCGGCTTATATCGAGCGCCTCAAGCAGTTGGACGCCGAAATTCAAGCCATGGTGGCGCAGATCCCGGCTGAAAAACGCCTGCTGGTCACCAACCACGAATCCTTCGGCTATTTTGCCGATCGGTACGGTTTTCGCGTGATCGGCACGGTGATCCCCTCGGTCAGCACCGGTTCCGCCCCTTCCGCCCAGCAGCTCGCCCGCCTGGTTGACCGCGTGCGGCAGACCGGCGCCTCCGCTGTCTTCCTCGAGACTGGCGCCAATCCTCAACTGGCGCAGCAGCTGGCGGCCGAGACCGGGGTGAAAGTTGTGGAAGGCCTGTTCACGCACTCGATCACCGGCCCGGAAGGCCCGGCTCCGACCTATATCGAGATGATGCGCTACAACACCGCGTTGATTGTTGACGCCCTGAAGTAACGCCGCGCCGAAAAAAAACCGGCTCCTCGCGAGGAGCCGGTTTTGCTTTCACTTCTCGCGCGGGCCGCGCGGGTCAAGCAGCACAATCAGCCCGAGCAGGCCCATGTTGGCGAACAGCAGCGGCGCCAGCACCGGCGCGCCGCGGATCATGCGCTCAATGATCAACGCCCCCTGGCCGGTGCGGTTGGCGAGCACATGCAGCCCCGCGCCGACCGCCCCGACCGCCATCATCAACAGCATGGCCGCGGTGTAGACGGCCAGATCGCCGCGGGTGGGTTTCATGATCACGCCCGTGAAGAGCGCCGCCAGCGTGGCGAACGCGCCGGCGAAGGTGGGCAGCCACAACCACGGGTTGACAAAATTGGTGCGGGCGTGGTCAATCACGCTGCTGATCAGCGTGGCCAGGGTAAAGACCGCCACCAGAAGGAAGTAGGCGCGCGTCTTCGACAGCGGCATGTTCAGCCTCAGCCCGCCAAACAGGCGCAGTCTGCCGCTGTCCACTTTTTCCTCCTGCCAGGCAGCGCTGATCCCCAGCACAGCCACCAGGGCGAAGGTCAGCGGGCCAAGCACCGGCGGGGCGTACAACAGGACGGCCGTGGTGAACTGCTGGCCGGCCGGCGCGGCCGGGATCACCGCCCGCGCCAGGTGAAAATAGGTGCCCAGCGCGCCAACCGCCAGGCTTGCCAGAAAGACGATCGAGGCGAAGATGTTGGCTGCCGTGCGCCGGCGCAGCGCGATCAACCCCGCCAGCCCCAGCAGCGCCCCCGCCGCCGGGCCGAAGAGGATCGGGATCCATTCGCCCGGGCGGATGGTGCCGCTGATCGAGTGCGCCAGGAAAGTATCCACCCCCAGCATGAACAGCATGAAAGCCGTCAGCAGCAGCACAACCTGGTCGCGGTCCAGCGGCAGCCGCACCTTATTCAGGAATGGAAAAACTTCTGCCAGCCGGCCCATGGTTATTTGCCCGCCGCGTTCAGCTTTTCTTCCGCCAGGGTGCGGATATGCGCCAGGGCTTTGACGATCTCATACGCGCCGTGCCACTGGGTGTAGTCCGGCCCCTGCATCCAGACGCCAAACTTGGCGGTGCGCCCCCAGTGGTGCCACAGTTCATATTCCTCGAACTGGATTGGCTCGCTGAAGGGTTCGCTGGCCACCAGTCCTTTGGCGCGCAGGTCTTTCATGATCGCCTGGCTTTGCAGGACGAAATCATTGACCGCCGTGGTGGCTTTATCCGCGTCCGCGTAGAAGGTCTTGATGAAATTGTCGTTGTGGCATTCCTGACAGACCGACTGCATGCGCACGACGTTGTCCTGCCAGGAGGGGCGGCGCTCGGACACCGGGGCGAAGAGGTACCAGCTCAAGCGCTCGCCGACATCGTGCGTGGTGCTGGTGCCGCCAAATCCGCTCATGTGGCAGACCGCGCAGGTCGCCGCCGGGAAATCCTTAACCGTCAGCGTGCCGGGCTCGGCTTCCCAGTTCCAGCGGTGCCCCCCGGTCATGTAGGCGATGCCGTGCTTGGATTCCTGGTAGATTTCCCACTGGGGATGGTCTGGACCGATATGGCAGGCGTTGCAGGTTTCGGGTTTGCGCGCCTGTTCCAGGCTGAACTCGTGGCGCAGGTGGCAGGAAGAACACTGGCCGATGGATTGATCCGCGTAGGGTTTTCCAATCGAATGGCAGGTTTCGCAGGCGAACCGGGTAATGTCTTCACCTTCCATTTCCGCCAGAATGTTGCGCGATTTGTCCGGCGCGAACTGGCCTTCGGGAATTGCCTGGTAGGCCGCCAGGATATCGGGGGGCAGGTCTTTGCTGCCGACCACCGCCACCCAGGCGGGAATGCCGTGGCGGCTCTGGTTATACTGCGCCACCTCGGCCTGGTGGCAGCGCTGGCACACCGCCGTGGAAGGCGAAGGCAGAACCCACACGCCTTCATGCTGCACCGCGCCGGGATAATTGGCTTCGACCTTGTGGCAGTCGCTGCAGGAGACTCCGGCGGCGGCCATGCTGCTGTGCCCGTACTGAGCAACGATGCCGGGGCTGGCCTGGCGGTGGCAGGTCACGCAGCGGTCGGTCGAATTGGCCAGCGCGTCAACGCGGCTCTCCCCCGCGGCGGCGGGCTGGCTGGTCAGACGCCAGACGAGGACAAAACCAAGCAGGACGACCACGCCGATCAGGCTGAAGACCAGCACCTGCGGCCAGCGCGGCTTGGGCTCGGATTCGGTTGGAGTCATGGCAGCTCCTTTCAGGTTGAGTCGGGGTAAGGGTTGTAAATTGATTATACAGACATTTAAAGTTGCCTGAACAGATGAAATACCTCATATTACAGAGGTGATCATCAACGCTTCAACCCGCTGAAAGCGCGGCACGGCGAACCCGCCGGCGGCCTGAGGGCGGGGCTGGCGCCCGGCTCACGGGGCGGGGATGACGCAGCGGAAACCGATGTAATCCGACTGCGATTCCGGGCTGGCCCAGCCGCGGTCTGAAACGCGCGCGTTCCACCGCGAAAGATCCTGCCAGGAACCGCCGCGCACCACGCGGGTATTGCCGCTGGTGGGTCCGGAGGGATTTCTTTCAGGCGAGGAGGCGTAATAATCGGCTGCGTAGCGGTCGTAAACCCACTCGCGCACGTTGCCGCCCATACCCAGAATGCCAAACGGGCTGGCGCCGTCCGGAAAGACGTCCACCGGCGCCGGCCCGGCGTAGCCGTCGTTGTATTCCTTTTGAGCGTGTTCCAAATCCACGTTGGCGTCCGCCAGATTGTCCTGGCTGCCGTCCCAGGCGTTGTTGCCCCACGGGTACACCCGCCCGTCGTCGCCGCGCGCGGCTTTCTCCCATTCAGCCTCGGTGGGCAGCCGTCCGCCGCGCCATTCGCAGAATTTCTGTGCCGCGTACCAACTGATGTTCACCACCGGTTTAATAGAGTTCGAGTCAAAGCCCACAGACGGGCTGCAATAGCCGGCTTCCACACAGCGGTAGTAGGCTTTGCCGTACACTTCAAACATATCGATCCAGAAAGCGTCCACAAACACGCGGTGCTGCGGGTATTCATCCGCTTCCGCTTCCAGGCTGGTTCCGTTTTGCGCCGCGCCCATTTCAAACGCTCCCGCCGGCACGCAGCGCAGATACTGCTGGTTGGCGTCCTTCCAGTCGGCGGAAGCCTCGCTGCAGGCCGGTACATCCTGGCTCAGCGGCAGGGCGGCCGGTTCAGCGGTTGGGGAGGGTTCGGACGGCGTCTCGGGGGTCGGGGTGTCGGCTGGCGGCGCCTCGCTGACCGCGGGTTGATTGGCCGGGGAGTAGGGGGCCGCGGCCGGCGCGAGCAGACCGGGCAGAAACAGATACGCCAGTCCCGCCGCCAGCGGCAGCAGCAGCAGCCACAGCCAGGCGCTGGCGCGCTTTTTCTTCTTCGGCGGCTGGACGGTGAACAGATCAGACCTGACAGCCGCGGGCGGCGCGGCAGGGGAAGCGGGCGCGCCCGCCGCTGGTTTGGGCGCCGCAGCGGGCGGCTGGGCCGGGGCGGGTACTGCCACCTGCGTGCCGGAAGCCGGCTGGTTGGTCAGCCCCTCCTCGATCTGGCGTTTGATCTGCGAACCGAGTTCGACCGTCTCGCCTCCGCCGGTCACGGTGAATTCGGTCGTCTGCCACTGCGGCACGACCGGGATATTGGCGATTTCGCGCAGCGGACGCCCTTCAGCCAGGTCATCCAGCGCCTGGGCGAATTCTTCCATGCGCTGATAACGGTCTTCCGGCCGTTTCGCCATGGCTTTCAGCAGGATCTTTTCCGCCTGTTCGGGCAGGTCGGGGGCGAAGTCGCGCGCGCGCGGCAACGGGTCGGTCACGTGCTTTAACACCACCGCCATCGGCGTATCCGCGCTGTACGGCCTGGCGCCGGTCACCAGTTCGTAAAACACCACCCCCAGGGCGTAGATATCCGCGCGCCCGTCCACCGGCTGCCCCAGGCCCTGTTCGGGCGCCATGTATTCGGGCGTGCCGATCCCGACCCCCGTGCCGGTCAGCGTGCCGCCGTCGTGGTCGAGCAGCAGTTTGGCGATGCCAAAGTCGGTGATCATGGCTCGCTCGTCGCCGGTCAGGAGAATATTGGCGGGTTTAACATCGCGGTGGATGATGCCCAGATTGTGGGCGAAGGTCAGCGCGTCCGCCACCGGCACCAGCAGGCGGGCAGCCTGGCGGGCGGGCATCGGCCGGCCGAGTTTGTCCTTCAGGGTGCCGCCCGGCAGGTAAGGCATCACCAGGTACGGCGCGCCTTCGTGTTCGCCAAAATCAATCACCGGCACGATGTTGGGATGCGTCAGCCGGCCGAGAGTCTTGGCTTCGCGCTCAAAGCGCTCCATCACCCGCGCCAGCATTTCGGGACTGAAGGCTTCGCGGCGGATGAACTTTACCGCTACATCCCGCTCCAGGCGGGTATCAAACGCGCGGTAAACCACCGCCATCCCGCCCTGTCCGCGGACCGGCTCGATAATTTGATAACGCCCAACTGACTGACCGGATAAGTTTTCCATACGCCACCCCGCCCAAAGGATATATATAGATTATAGGGTCTGGGGGCGAAAATACAAGAATGGATCAGCCGCCCGCCTCAGGCGGTAAGCCGGGGCAGAGCCAGCCCGCGCGGGCTTGACAGGCCGCCCGGCTTTCGATATACTATACCCCACTAGAGTATTGTCGGGAGTGACATTCGCGATGCCTGTTTACGAATTCCAATGTGACGACTGCGGTCAGGTATTTGAGGCTCTGCTGCGCTTCAGCCAGGCGGATGAAAAACAGTCCTGCCCGGGCTGCGGCGGTCAGAACACCCACCGCCTGCTCTCGCGCATCGCCGCGCCTTCCTTCAGCGGCGGAAGCGGGGCTTCCGTTTCCGGCTCCTGCGGGGGCGGCGGAGGCTTTACCTGAGCGGGGTAACCCATCGCCCGCCGTGCGCGGGTAATTTTGAAAGGTCCGCCGATGAATCTGCATGACCCGCAAGTCAAACAAACCCTGATCCAGCGCCTGCGGCGGGTTGAGGGCCAGCTGCGCGGCATTCAGGGAATGATTGAATCCGAGCGCGACTGCCAGCAGATCCTCCAGCAGCTCAGCGCGGCGCGCGCAGCTTTAAACAGCGCCAACGCCGCCTTCGTCGAGCAATATGTCGCCGGCTGCCTCCTGGCGGAAGATTCGCCCCACACGCGCCAGCAGCTCGCCCGCGAACTGGCCGGGCTGGTGGAAAAGTTGTGAGCCAACTCCGCCTGACCCCCTGAAATTCCCGCCCCAACCGGCTTCCGGTTGGGGCGGCGGCCGGTTAACCGGCAAGGCGCGTTCAACCCGCGAACGCGCCGCTCAGAGGGATTCGTTTGTCCCGCCGCCGGGCTGGCGGATTGGTATTCAGGTCAGTTCAACCCGTTCGCGCGTCAGGCTGCGCGCTTCTTCCAGCGCCTCCGCGCGGATGGTGATCGGGAAGCGACCGTGCAGCGGGCTGATGCGCGCCCCCAGCGCCGTGGCTTTCCAGAACAGCCAGGCGAGCGGCTTCATGATCCCGGCTAGGCGGGCGCCCTGCGCCAGTTCGTCCAGCGTGCCGTCATCCCAGCCGCCGAACAGCCCGTAGAGGAACATAAACAGCGGGTAACTCGGCAGGATGCCGATGAAGAAAATGATAATGCTGGTCACCTGGTCGCCCTGCCAGATCAGCCCGGTCAGCCAGCGTAGGATGGCGAAATGAGCCGCGCCCGCCAGAAGCGGCGCGGCCAGCGACTGCCAGAAATAGAAGCGCTGCCGGTAGCACAGGCGGTTGTTGATAAAATAAACGCTGATCCCCTTCGCCAGCAGCCCGATAAAATACGCCACCACCAGACCCGCCACCTGCAGCCGCTCCACCAGGAAGAAAGCCAGGGTGATGCGGATGATTTGCTCGCTCAGCACCATCACCGATTTCAGATACGGCCGGTTCGAGCCAAGCTGAACGTTATCGCCCACCCAGGAAGGATACTGGACCGCCCCCCAGATGATCAGCGGCACGGCGTAGACCGCCGCGCGGGTAAATTCCGGCCCGCTCGCGCCGAGGATGAATCGATCCGCCACCGCCAGCAGAATCGCGCCGATATAGGCTGAAATGATCCCGCCGTATTTGTACGCCATGGCGGAATAGTACATGCTTAACTTGCGCCGCGCGTTCGAGATCGCCTCGCTGATGGACGGCATCAGGTTGTTGTAGAGAATCGCCAGGACATTGAAGGCGTAGATAAAATTCTGCGCCAGACCCCAGTTGCCCCAGATTTCGGCGTAATTCACCAGCTTTGCCTGGGTAATCAGGATCTCCATCGCCTGCCCGCCTGCCCAGGCGATCGACCCCAGCATCTCGAAGACCCCGAAGCGGAAAGATTGTTTGATGATCGTCCAGTCAAAATGCGCCAGGAAGAGCAGCCGGTTGGAATATCCCAGCCGCCGGTTGAGCAGGAAGCCAAAGCAGAAGGTCAGCAATTCGACCACGTACGCCGAGATGCCCAGACCGATCAACCCGCCCATCGAAGGGCCGAAGATGGGGTGGTTACGCCCCCACAGGATCATCAGGCTGACGAAGATGGGCTGGACGATCACCGGCAGCACCAGCTCTTTTGCCATATCCACCATCTGGGCGTAATCGAACCGCTGGTTGGCCGGCAGCGCGTGCCGGTACAGCCCGTAAAAGCCCGGGATCTGAATCAGCGCGTGCACGATGATGCTCCAGGCGTAGATCGCGTAGGGCGAATGCGGCAGCACCAGCGAAGCGGTCAGGGTCACCAGCGCGACCTGAAAAGCGCCGGAGAGCAGCTGCCACCAGACAAATACCTGGCCGAATTTGATGCCGGTCTTCGGGTCGCTGACGCGGTACTCGCTGAAGAATTTGATAAAAGCCGCCGAGGTGCCCATATCAAACAGCAGCCACAGGACGTTGAACAGCTGCACCACCCGCCCCCAGATGCCCAGCGCCTGAGCCGAAGGCAGGATATACACCGGCAGGATCAGATTCTGGTAAATGATCAGCGGGATAAAGAAGATGAAGCCGAGCATCAACGCCAGCAAAAAGCCCCCCAGCGGGCGGTGAAAGCCGACTTCATCCCAGCGGGTGGCTGCCTGGTGTTTTTCGTAAGCGCCGCGGTTGACCACGATGCTGTCCAGCAATTCCGGGTGGCGGCGTGAATAGCGGCGCACCAGGAAGAAGGAGCTGAACGACAGGATCAGCATACCCGCGCAGGCCGCCAGCAGCGCCGCGCGGCTGCCGGGCTGCGGCACCGGCGAACCGCGGTAATCGCCAAACGCCAGCGGTTCGCGCCCGCCGGCCTGGCTGACGGCCGCGTAGACCCAGTAATTGAAATACGCCCACTGCTGAATCTGCGGGTTGGCTTCATCCAGGCGGGCGGTGAAGAGGTACACCGCCGCCTCGCCGGCGCGCGCGCGCCCAAAGACCGTCTCGCCGGTCTCGTACCCGCTCACCAGCGGCTCGAGCTCCGCGCCGGTCACCCGCACGCGCTCGCGCACCTGGGGAGCGCTGGTCCAGATAATCTGGTCGAGGAGCGGCTCGCCGTCTTCGCGGGCGGGGATGAGCGAAAGCGGCTCGGCCAGGGGGGTGAAATTCAGATCCGCGCTGAGCAGTGGGCGCAGGGCTTCGGCGGGCAGCCCGGGGCCGGGGATGATCAGGAAGCCCTTGCCTTCTTGCGCATAGCCATATATATCCAGATCAGGCGGCAGCGCGCCGTTCAGCACAATCACGTCCGCCAGAGCCGGGTCCGCCACCGCGGTCAGATCGCCGGTCAGCGTCAGGGCGGTCTTCAGGCTGCCTTCCGGGCCGGCGTAATACACCCCCAGCGCCGGCGGCATGGCGCGCGCCGGCAGGGCAGGGCTGAGCAGCAGGGCGGCCAGACAGGCTGCAGCCAGAATCAGGGTCAGTTTACGCGTCATCTTCCACCCCGTTTTGAGCGATCACACCGGCGAACCAGCGCCCGCTCTGCTTGATTGTGCGCTGCTGGGTCTCGAAATCCACAAAGGTCAGGCCAAAGCGCATGCGGTAACCCAGGGCCCACTCAAAGTTATCCAGCAGCGACCAGACCAGGTAACCGATCAGCGGGACGCCGGCTTCCAGCGCGCGGTGGGTCTGAACCAGATGCGCGCGCAGATAGCGCACCCGGCGCTCGTCGCGCACCTGCCCGTCCGCGTCCAGGTCGTCCGGCACGGGGACGCCGTTTTCGGTGATAAACACGCGCTTCGGGCGGTAATCCTGCCACACCCGGGTGAGCAGTTCGTACAGGCCTTCGGGATAAATCTCCCACATCATCGAATACTCGCGCCCTGGCGGCATCACCTGGGCCGCCTGGATCAGCGGAAAATTCGGGTCGTGGCGAACCACCGCGCGCGAATAGTAATTCACCCCCAGAAAGTCAAGCGGCTGGGCGATGGTCGTGAGATCTTCCTGGCTGACCTCGGGGAAAAGCGGGCCGAGCATCGCCACCAGCTGCAGCGGGTACTGGCCCAGGAAGATCGGTTCGAGAAACGCGCGGTTCAGCACCGCGTCAAAGGCGGCGGCGGCCATCTGGTCGTTCTTCTCGTCGCTGGCCGGGTGAACCGGCGAAAGGTTGAGGGCGATGCCGATTTGGGCGCTTTCTGGCACCGCCGCGCGCAGCGCCTGAACCGCCAGCCCGTGCGAGAGCAGCAGGTGGTGGGTGGCCCGCAGCGCCTGGAGCGGGTCCTGAATCCCCGGGGCGTGTTCGCCGCTGAAATAACCCGCCATCGCGGTAACGAAGGGCTCGTTGTGGGTAATCCAGTACGGCACGCGGTCGCCCAGCGCCCGCCCGACCAGACCGGCGTACTCGGCGAAGCGCAGGGCGGTTTCGCGCTGCGGCCAGCCGCCCGCGTCCTGCAGCGCCTGCGGCAAATCGTAGTGGAACAGGGTCGGCACCGGCTGGATGCCGCGCTGGAGCAGTTCGTCAATCAGGGTGGAATAGAAATCCAGCCCCTTCTGGTTGACGCGCCCGCTGCCTTCGGGCTGGACGCGCGTCCAGGCGATTGAGAAACGGTACGCCTTGAGGCCCAGTTCGGCCATCAGGGCGGCGTCTTCTTTATAGCGGTGGTAGTGATCCACCGCCGTCTCGCCGGTTTGACCGCGGTAGATCTTGCCGGGCTGGCGGCAGAACGTGTCCCAGATCGAGGCGCCTTTGCCGTCCTCGTTCCAGGCACCCTCAATCTGATATGCCGACGTGGCCGCGCCCCACAGAAAATCCGGGGGAAACTTAAGCAGGCGGGCAGGCTTCATCATGCGCTCCTCCAGTGCTGGGATAGCATGATTATAGAATGAGATCTGAAAACAGGCCCCGCCCGGCGGGCAGCCAGTTTACGCCGGCCGCGCCGCGGCTCACCCGCGCCTAAAAGATGCCGGCGCTGATTTTTTGCTTCAGTTTTCTGGCCTGATAAATCAGGAAAACAGCGATCCCCAGGCTGGGAACTCCCAGCGCGCTGAAGAAAGCCGCCGCCGAACCGATCGACGACCCCCAGGAACTGGTTGAGCCCGATTGCAGCGGCGCCAGGGCGACGATCACCGAAATCAGCAGCGCTGCGCCGGTCAGGACGGCGAAAAAGATCCCGAACCCCAGGTAGCGCGCACGGTTCGCTGAAAGGCGGTCTCGCTCCACCACCTGCCAGGTGTCGCCGATCTCGCGCACGCTGCCGTCCGGTTCCAGAATCAGGGTAACGGTGTAACTTTTGCGGTTGGCAAAGACGAAATAGAGAAACAGATAAATCAGCGCGCCGATGAAGACCAGCAGCAGCAGCACCAGAAACAGGCCGGTCTCAAAACTGGCTCCGGGCTTCTCCAGCAGGATCCGGTTCCCGTCCAAACTTTTGATGCTGAAACCGCGCGTGGTGTACTGGTATATAGCCGCGGTCATATTGGGATGGGTTTGCGGGCTGGCTGCCGGCTGCGGTCTGGCGGCCGCCGGTGCGGCTTCGTGGATCGCCCCGCCGCAGTGCGGACAAAAACGGGTATCCATCTGCAGTTTTTCACCGCAATGGGGACAGAAATTCATCTCAAGCCTCCTTTTGAGTGTGGATGCGCCGATCCCTGCGGGAAGAGCGCCGGAAAAAAAGGTTTTAGAAAACAGTAAGATGGGAGTACGGTTAATCGAGAGAAAACCGAGGGAGGAACTGCTTGTGAATTTCGGTTTCTGGTAAATATGATACAAAAAACCGGGTTGAAAGACAAGAATCGATGCCCGCGCGCGGGCGCGTTTCGCCGCCCGTGGGGGAGGCGTCGCGGTGAAAAAGGGAGAGTCTAGAGGGGAAAAGGTGGTGATTTAGTAATCTTAAAAAAGCAACCCTTCTGCTTATAAATATGGTTAGAACAGATAATTTGTTGTAATATGTAGATATACATTCTTTGAAGCAAGGGGGGGATTATGGTATTCGATTCACCAATTATTCGGGATTACAAGCAAAACCATGTATCGGGGGAATTACCGTTAAACTGTTCGACGGCTTTTCATATTTGTTTTAACGATACATTGGTGGGGGAACGTCTTCTTGTCGAACGGATACTGGGAGATCCCGGAATTCCGCGAGGGAAAATCAAACAGTGGAGGAGCACTTTTTTACAGTTTCAACAAGAGGGAAATTTCCTTGGAGCATGGTTTGAGGTCAGACTTTACGATTGGCTTTGTAAGAGATTTAGTGTTTCAGCAGGGGAAAAAATGGGGAATAAAACTCCAGATTTCCTTATCACTATAAATGGATTCCCAGTGATTGTTGAGGCGATGGCAATACAGGTACACCAGAAAACAGCTGATGTCGAAAAATGGACCAAATCTTTGGATTTTGCTTTACGCGAAATTAAGAAGCCATATTGGTTAAATATTACCTACATTGATGATGCCGATTTGCCTCCTGTCGAGAAGGTTATTAAAAAAATCAAAAAATGGCTTAAAAGCGGGGCAGATAAACCTTTGCTAATTAAGGGAAAAGATAAAAGTATCTGTGTGGAATTTGTTCAAACCAATTCGTCTGGACATCTATTATTGTCATTCTGTTCAAATATGTTTCGTATTGTGGATGGTAAAGGACTATATAATAAACTATCAGATAAATACCCCCGCTATGCCAGTTCAGGTGTAAAAGGCAGAATTTTTGCTTATTATTTAGGTGATTATCATGATACTTCTGAAGAAGTAATTGCCGCGCTCTTTGGAGAACGACGGTTTATGGTTGCTCAGGATGGATCTGGAAGAATAGACGTAACCACTGATACCGCGGGAATTCTTTACGAAAATCAGCATAACGAAGATTCGGATATAATTGGCTTTCTAGTGTTTAAATCTGTATATGATCAGGCACAAAAATGTTTGAATCTTCGATCAACGTTTATACAAAATCCCTTCTGTAAATCAGGCATTACCCCAGCAGACATTGGGGCAGACCATTCCTTTGCGGTGATTGAGAATAATGAAGATGCTGGCCATTTTGAGATGGGGTATTTTTCCGGTTTGGATAGCAAAATATAATCCAGACGTAGGTCAAACCCACCGCCTCCCCGCGCAGGGCTTTTGAACAATGCCTTCTTTCAGTGGTTTTTAACGACGACTGGCGCACAATACAGCCACACAGGAGCAGTGCCGACTTGTTGGAATTTGGGTTTTACTCTCCCCCCCTCGCCGGGGGTCAAGGCTTGACCGGGTGGAACCCGGTTTTTCTCACGCAACTCCCGGCTCTGCCCAGCTGCCCAGCAGCGGCTTTCCCCCCTTCAAATCATCATCCGCAGCGGAAACCGAAAGGCTTCTCCTTCTCCCGCGGCCGTCAGCCCGCCAGCAGCACCAGGGCCGCCAGCGCCAGGGCTACTCCCACCTTCTGCGGCCGGTTGATGCGCTCCTTCAGCAACAGCCAGGCCAGAAAGACCGTCCCCGCCGGGTAGAGCGCGCTCAGCGCCGCCGCCACGTCCATGCGCCCGGCCTGTCCGGCCAGCAGGTAAAACAGATTCCCGCCCACGTCGCCCAGCCCGTTGAAGAGCACCAGCGCCCAGGTCCCCCGCCGCAGGTCCGGGAAGGGCAGACGGCGCGCCAGCACCACCGCCAGCGCGGTCAGCGTCCCCGCCGTGCGCGAGAAAATCAACGGCCAGAGCAGCGCATCGCCGCTTGCCTGATGGATCAGGATCAAATACAGCCCGAAGCCCAGCCCGGCAAGCAGCGCCAGGCGCAAATCCGCCAGCCGCCCGGGGCGCGCCCGCCCGTCCAGGTCTCCCTGCGAAATCAGCCAGACCGCCGCAAGCGCCAGTCCGAAGCCGCCCACCGCCAGCCAGCCCGGAAAGCCCTCGCTCAGCGTCCCGAAGAGGATCGGCAGCAGCGCGGCCAGCAGCGCCGAGACCGGCGCCGCCACGCTGATCTGCCCCACCGCGATCGCGCGGTAAAGCGCCAGCAGCCCCATCACCCCCACCACGCCGGATGCCAGCGCCAGCCCGATCTGCTGCCCGCCCGGCAGCGGCTCCCCAAAAGCCGGCAGCAGCCCGAGCAGCAGCCCCAGCCCGACTAATTCGGAGGCCGCGGCGGCGGTTAACGCGCCAATTCGCCGGCTGGAAAGCCCGCCGGCGAAATCCGCGCCGCCCCAGGTCAGGGCGGCCAGCAGCCCAAACACAGCCGCCAGCATCAGCCGCCAGCCTCGCTTTCACTCTGGCAGGCTGGGCACAGCCCCCACAGCACCAGATGGTTGGTCACCATGCGGTAGCCGTACTGGGCTTCCAGCGCGCTGAAGATTTCCTTGAACCGGTCGTGTTCCAGGTGGATGATCTCGCCGCAGCGCTGGCAGACCAGGTGATCGTGCGCCCCGGCGTTCATGGACTGGTAAACCATCGCCCCGCGCCCCAGGTCGGAAATCGAGATTTTGCCGTTGTGCGCCAGGCGCTCCAGCGCGCGGTAGACGGTTGAGGGGTTGACGGCCGGCAAATGCGCGCGCACGCGCTCGTAAATCTGAGCAGAGGTTATATGCTCGCTGGATTCTTCCAGCGCCTGGAGAATATAATGGTCAACAGATGAGGCGCGCATGGATGTTGGTTCCCGTGTAGAGGCTATTATAATGCAAAGAATTGCATTTGCGATTTAATGATTTATAATCAGGCTATTCACGACCTGAGAGGAGATTGTATCATGCTTCCCGTTTTCGCTCCCGTGCAGATGCACATTCCAGACGGCTTTCTGTCCACCCTGGTTTCCCTCGTCCTGTGGGTTGTCTCAGCGGTCTTCATATTCACCGCCCTCCGGCAGGTGAATAAGACCCTGGGCGAGCGCCAGGTGCCGGTGATGGGCGTGCTGGCGGCGGCCATCTTCGCCGGCCAGATGCTCAACTTCGCCGTGACCGGCGGCACCAGCGGACACCTGCTCGGCGCTGCGCTTGCCACCATCGTGCTCGGCCCGTGGGCGGCGGTGCTGGTGATGACGGCCGTGGTCGCCACTCAGGCGCTCATCTTCCAGGACGGCGGCGTGCTGGCTCTGGGCGCCAATCTGTTCAACATGGCCGTGGTCGGCGTGTTTGTCTCTTACGCGGTTTACCGCCTGGTCACCGGGCTGGCGCGCGGCGCCAGGTGGGGCGTCTTCCTCGGCAGCGCCACCGCGGCCTGGACCTCGATTTTCATCGCCTCGCTGGCGGCTGCCCTGCAACTGGCCCTCTCCGGCACCTCCCCGGCAAACATCGCCGTGCCGGCAATGGCCGGTATCCACGCCCTGATCGGCCTGGGCGAGGCTCTGATCACCCTCGGCGCGGTGGCTTTCCTCTACGCCGCCCGCCGCGACCTGCTCAATTTGGCCAGCGGGGAAGGCAAGAGCAGCAAATCCGTCCTGATCGGCGGGGGGCTGATTGCCCTGGCGCTGGCGGTGCTTTCTCCGCTGGCTTCCGCCAACCCGGACGGGCTGGAATGGGTGGCGGAACAGAAAAACTTCCTCAGCGCGGCCCGCGAACCGCTGTACGCCATCATCCCCGATTATGTCTTTCCGGGCATCTCCAATGAAGCCGTCGCCACCATCATCGCCGGGGTCATCGGTGTGGTGATTGTGCTCGGGGTGACCCTGGGGGTGGCGCACCTGCGCCGCGGCCGCAAAGCGGAGCGCGGCTCTTGAGCGGGGCGAATTCGCTCACTCCTTTTCTGGCCGGCAGCAGCCTGATCCACGCCCTGGATGCGCGCGTCAAGGTGCCGCTGACCCTGGCATTTATCCTCACGGTCTCGTTTCTGCCCTTCGGGGTCTGGCCTGTTTACGTGCTGCTGCTGGCGCTGACCGTGTCCGCCGCGCTGCTGTCTGAGATCGGTCTGGCTCGTTTTCTGCGGCGTTCGCTGCTGGCGCTGCCCTTCGCGCTGGCCGCCCTGCCGCTGCTCTTTACCATTCCTGGCGAAGCGCTGGCGCGGTTTTCCCTCTTCGGCCTGACGCTCACCCTGAGCGGGCCGGGGCTGGTGCGCTTCGCCAGCATCGCTGTGAAATCCTGGCTCTCGGTTCAGGCGGCCGTTCTGATGGCGGCCACCACCGATCTGCCCGAGATGCTGCTGGCGCTGCGCGCCCTGAAACTGCCGCGGCTGCTGGCAGCGGTGATCGGCCTGATGTGGCGCTATCTGTTCGTCCTGGTGGATGAAGCCGGGCGGCTGCTGCGCGCGCGCGAAGCCCGATCCGGCAGCCGCGAAGGCGCTCCGCGCGGCGGGGGGCTGGCCTGGCGCGCCCGCGTGGCCGGCGGCATGGCTGGCAGCCTGCTGCTGCGCTCGCTGGAACGTTCCGACCGCGTTTACACCGCCATGCTGGCGCGCGGCTATGACGGCGAGGTGCGCAGCCTGCCGCACCCGCCGCTGTCTGCCCGCGCCTGGGGCATCCTGGCTGCCGGGCTGCTGCTGCTGGCGCTGATCCTCTTTCTTTCTCGATGGATGGTGGCCTGATGCATCACTCTCCGGTTCTGATCGAAAATCTGGTCTTCCGCTACCCGGACGGACACGCCGCGCTGCAGGGGGTCACGCTTTCTGTGGCCGCCGGCGAGAAGATCGCCCTGGTGGGTCCCAACGGCGCGGGCAAATCCACCCTGCTGCTGCAGCTCAACGGCATTCTCACCCCGCAGAGCGGGCGGATTGAAATTTGCGGGCTGGAAGTCAACCCGAAGAACCTTGCCCGCGTGCGCGCCCTGGTCGGGCTGGTTTTTCAGCTCCCGGATGACCAGCTTTTTTCGCCCACCGTTTACGACGACGTCGCTTTTGGGCCGATTTATCAGGGCCTGACGCGCGAAGAAATTGACCGCCGGGTGGAAGCTGCCCTGGACGCGGTTCACATGCGCGATTATCTCAAGCGCACCTCGTACCATCTCAGCGTGGGCGAAAAGAAACGCATCGCCATCGCCACCGTGCTCTCGATGCAGCCTGAAGTGCTGGTGCTTGATGAGCCCACCGCCGGGCTGGATCCGCGCGCGCGGCGGTCGCTGATCGAATTGCTGCGCGAGCTGCCGCAGACCGCCATCATCGCCACCCACGACCTGGCTATGGTGCGCGAACTGCTGCCGCGCACCGTGGTGATGGACGGCGGGCGGGTGATCGCCGACGGCCCCACCGCCCAGATCCTGGCGGATGAAGCCTTGCTGGAAGCCCACGGCCTGGAAGCCCTGAAATGTTGATCGTCTCGCCCCCGCTCTCCGCCGGCCGCGCCGCGCGTCTGGCGCATTCAGCCTGACGGCTGCCAGAGAACCCTTCAACAACCCTTACTTCGCGAACGCCTGCTGACCCAGAACCTGGCGCGACTGTTCCACGTAAGCCAGCGACTGGTGGCGGAAATATGTATTGTAAAGCTCGGCGTAATGCCCGCCGCCGGCCAGCAGCGTCTCGTGGCTGCCTTCCTCGATGATCCGCCCGTGATCCAGCACGATGATGCGGTCGGCGGATTTTACCGTTGACAGCCGGTGAGCGATCAGGATGCTGGTGGTGCGCTTGAGGATCAGATTCAGCGCCTGCTGAATCTGCCACTCGGTGAAGGGGTCAATACTGGCGGTGGCTTCGTCCAGCACAAAAATGGCCGGGCGCTGCACCAGCACGCGCATCAGCGCCACCAGCTGGCGCTGTCCCATTGAAAGCAGGTTGCCGCGCTCTCCGACCTCGGTTTTCAACCCCTGCGGCAGCGTCTCCAGCCACTCGCCCGAACCGATCTGCCCGGCCAGCTCCTCGATTTCGGCTTCTCCGGCTTCCGGGCGCGCGTAGCGGATGTTTTCTAACACCGTGCCGGAAAACAGGAACGGCACCTGGGAGACAATTCCCAGATGGCGGCGAAACTCAGCCAGATCGAGGCTGCGGATGTCGCGCCCGTCCACCAGGATGCGCCCGGATTGAAACTCGTAGAAGCGCGCGATCAATTTGGCGATCGAAGTCTTGCCCGCGCCGGTGTGCCCGACCAGCGCCAGGTTTTCACCGGGGCAGATCGACAGGCTGAAGTCTTCCAGCACGACTTCGCCGGTTTTGTAATGAAAATGGACGTGCTCAAAGGTGATCTCGCCCTTCAGGCTCTCCACCGGCTCGCTGGCGGTCTGGGTGACCGCCGGTTCGGCGTCGATCAGCGCGAAGACGCGTTCGGATGCGGACAGCCCGTTCTGGATCGTCGTCCAGAAAGAAGCCAGGTTGGTGACCGGGAACATAAAGCGGTCCACGGACTGCAGGAAGAGGTACCAGGCGCCCAGCGAGACGATCCCGGCGTTCACCGACATCCCGCCCAGGTAGATCATCAGAGCCACGAAGATGCCGACCAGCGTGTTCAGCACCGGAAAGACCACCGAAAGCACCAGCCCGCGGCGGATATTGACCTGGTAAGAAGTGTTGTTTGCCGCTTCAAAATCGGCGAAGATGCTGCCTTCCTGGCGGAAATTTTTGGCGATGGCGATGCCGCTGACGGTTTCTTTGATCGTGGAATTGACGTTCGCCATCGCGCGCATCCCGGCCATGGTCACCCTGCGCGCCAGTTTGCGGTACCCGATGGAGAGGAAGAACACGATCGGCACGACCGCGAAGAGGTACAGCGAAAGATGCCAGTCAATCACCAGCAAAATCACCGCCAGAATGCCGGCGTCCAGGAACTGAGCCATCACCTCGGTCAGCATCCCGACCAGCTGGCCAAACTCCTGAGTGTCGTTGGTGATGCGCGAGACCACCTTGCCGGAGGGGTATTCATCGTAAAATGAAAGGTCGTGTTCCGCCGAAGCGCGGAAGGCGTCGGTAGCCAGCGCCACCACCACCCCGGCGATTGCCTGGGTCAGCTGGCGTCGGCTGATCCAGTTGATGCACCAGCCGGCGACCCCCAGAACCAGAACCGCCAGCGGAATCAGCAGCAGGCGCGGTCCCTGCGGGTCCTGCTTGATCAGGTTGACCCCCTCAGAGACCACCACCGGCAGCATGGCGTAGATCCCGCCGATCAGAAAGGTGGTGAGAATCACAAAGATCAAACGGCTCGCGTGCGGGCGAAAGTACTGCCCGATGCGCCGCACCAGATAACGGTCGCTGTACTTGCGGTCGTACTCTTCTGCGTCCAGTCCTTCAAAAAGTCCCATATCCTACCTTCAATGCCGTCTTATTCGCTGAAGATGCGCCGGTAAGCCTCGGAGGAGGCTAGCAGCTCTTCATGGGTGCCCATCGCGACCAGTCTGCCGCGCCGCATGACCAGAATTAAATCCGCCCAGCGGATTTGAGACAGGCGGTGGGTGATGATAAACGTCGTGCGCCCGCGTGCGGCGGTGTAAATCGCGCGCTGGATCTTATCTTCGGTGGCGCTGTCAATCGCGCTGGTCGAATCATCCAGAACCAGGATGCGCGGGTCGGTCAAAAAAGCGCGCGCCAGGGCGATGCGCTGGCGCTGGCCGCCGGAAAGGGTCACACCGCGCTCGCCGATCACGGTCTGATAACCGTCTTTGAACGAGAGGATGAATTCTTCCGCCTGGGCGGCTCTGGCCGCGGCTTCGATCTCTTCCCGGGAGGCGCCGGGCCTGCCAAAGGCAATGTTATCGCTCAGACTGCGCGAGAAGAGGAAAATATCCTGTTCGATGATCGAAATCCCGCGCCGCAGCGCTTCCAGGTTCCAGTCGCGCACATCCACGCCGTCCACCAGCACCTGACCCGCTCCGACGTCGTAGGTGCGGTTGATCAGTTTGACCAGCGAGGTTTTGCCCGCGCCGGTCTGCCCGACGATCGCCACCGTCTGCCCCGACCTGACCTTGAAAGAGACTTTTTCCAGCGCCGGGTCGCCGTTCTCGTAGCGGAAGGTGACTTCGCGGAACTCGACTTCGCCTTTCAGCGGCCCGGTATAACCCGCGCTGTTCTGGTCCAGGTTGTTTTCGCGGTTGATCAGTTCGAGGATGCGCCGGCCGCCGGCCAGACCGGAAGCGATCTGCGAATACGCCCACAGCGAGGCGAAGGTGGGGAAGTCCAGCATCAGGAGCAGGCCGTAATACGCCACCACCCCGCCCAGGTCCAGCAAGCCGCTGCGGAAGAGCAGCAGGGCATGCAGCAGACCGGCGGCCAGAGCGACGCCGTTGAGCAGCAGCGGCACGAAGCGGGCTTCCACAAAGCCCTGTTTCACCGAAGCGTTGCGGTAGCGGTCCACATTTTGATTGAAGCGGGCCACCTCCGCCGCTTCTTGCGCGGCGCCTTTGACCGTCTCGATTCCGTCCAGCGCTTCGGAGAGGCGCGTGTTCAGCACGCCGAAAGACTGGCGCACTTCATCCGTGATCGGCTCGAGCTCGCGCAGGTAAAAACGCAGTGCCACCGCGTAGGTGAAGATAAACAGCAGCGGGGTGAGCACCAGTGATGGGTGGTAAGATGGCGCGAACAGCACCGGCATGATCAAAAAGTTGAGCGAGCCAAAGACCATGTTAAAGCCGGGGCTGAACATGTAATTGACCTGACGGACGTCATTGGTCGCCCGCGCCATCGTGTCGCCCACTGGCTGCAGCGCGTGAAAGGTCATGCTCTTCCCGAGCAGGCTGGTGTAAAGTTCCTCGCGCACATTGCGTTCCATGCGCTGGGCGATCACCTCGAAGCCGAAATTGCGCCCGAATTGCAGCGCGCCGCGCACCACCTGAGAAAGCGCCAGCAGCCCCACCAGCCCGAGCAGCGGGCGCAAATCGGTGGGCTGCCCGTTGATAAAGTTGACTGCCCGGCCGGTCAGCACCGGCACCACTGCCATCAGCGCGGCGTTGCCGAAGGCGCCGATCAGGGCGATCAGCAGGATCGGCCACTGGCGCAGCGCGTGGCTTAAGATCCAGCGCGCCGCGCCGCGCCGGTCGGTTGGATAACGTTGGGGAATGGTAAATTCAGCGGTTGCCATGATGAACCTTTTTAAGACACATTGAGCGTATCATACCACAGCCGAACGCGCCCGCATCTGGCCAGGTGGACAGGTTGACTGGCCAGACCCGGGAAAATTGCCCCTGTTTTCGCTTGAAGCGCGGGCATATTCGGGTTAATATACTATTAATCTAGGTTCTTCGGTCAACGGTCGGTCCATCTCAGGAGGCGTATGAAAGCGCTCTGGCAGCGGTGGCTGAACTGGTGGACGTATCAGCATCGGACGAATGAACGCCAGCACGGCGCGGGCAGGCTGCTGGCTTACCTGGTGCTGGTCAGTTTGCTCCTGATTTCAGGCTTCCTGATCTGGAACCTGGTGTTGTTCTTTGGCTACCGCGACAATCTTCACCGGCCGTATATCTTCCTTGATATTGGTTTACTGGTCTTACTCACCGCCGTTTTCTGGCTAAACCGGCGCGGCTGGACGCATCAGGCTGCCCAGATTTATCTGCTGGCGATGATTTTTGTCATGCCCTATCCGTTGATCGGGAATTTCCAGCAGCAGGCGGTGTTGATGCTCGAAGTCCCCATCCTCTGCGCGGCGTTCTTGATCTGCCCGTCCTGCTCGATGCTGGCCGCCGCGCTGGCGATGGTTTCATATTCCCTGTCGTTTTTGGTCGCGCAGTGGCCCGAGCCTTTCGACTGGACCGTCCTGGTGGTCTTCTTCCTGGTCGGCGCGCTGGCCTGGCTGCTGGCCGAGCGCAGCAACCGCATTCTGGCTCAAAGCCGCGCCGCGGCGCAAACCCTGGCCGAGCGCGAGGAAGAGCTGCGCTTTATCACCGAAAACATGGCCGATGTGATCTGGGTCATGGATGTGGAAACCCAGAAGCTGACCTACATCAGCCCGACGGTGGAAAACCTCCTCGGTTACACGGTCGAGGAAACGCTGGCAATCTCCCCTCTGGAATTCATCCATCCCGAGGACCGGTATCAAGTCACCGAGCGGCTGCCGGAACGGGTGAAAGATTTTCTGGCTGGCAAACCCGGCGCCGAGCTGCGCACCAACGAAATGCGCCAGCGGCACAAGGACGGCCGCTGGATCCCGCTGGAGATCACCTCGCGCCTATCGAAAAACGAAGACGGCCGCCTGGTGGTGATCGGCTCCAGCCGGGATATCACCTGGCGCATCGAGGTCGAAGAAGCCCTTCGGGAAAGTGAAGAAACCTACCGCCAGTTGTTCGAGGCTGAATCGGACGCGCTCTTCCTGATTGATAACCTGGAAGGCCGCCTGCTGCAGGCAAACCAGGCCGCCGTGGCTCTGTACGGTTACAGTCACGAAGAGCTGATGGGCATGAAGAATACCGATCTTTCCGCCGAGCCGGCGGAAACCCGCAAAGCCACCACCGAAAACCCGCCCGATATCCACCGCGTGGTGGTTATCCCGCTGCGCTGGCACAAGAAAAAAGACGGGACGGTCTTCCCGGTTGAGATCACCGCCCGCCTGTTCAATTACCACGGCCTGCCGGTGCACATCGCCGCCATTCGCGACATCAGCGCCCGCCTGGCCGCCGAACAGGCGCTGCGCGATTCGGAAACCCTGATGCGCTATATCGTCCAGCATGATCCCAACGCCATCGCGGTGTTTGACCGCAACATGAACTACCTGGCGGTCAGCGAACGGTTTCTGAAGGACTACGGCGTCCAGGAAGCGGATATTCTGGGCAGGAACCATTACGAAATTTTCCCGGAAATGCCGCCGCGCTGGATTGAAGCGCATCAGCGCGCGTTGAAAGGCGAAGTGGTCTCGAATGACGATGATTATTTTGAGCGCCCGGACGGCAGCATTACCTACACCCGCTGGGAATGCCGGCCCTGGTATCAGGGGGACGGCAGCATCGGCGGTATGATCGCCTACACCGAGGTGATCACAGAACGCAAACTGGCGGAACTGGCGCTGCGTCAAAGTGAAGAACGCTTCCGTTCTTACGTGGAAAACGCGAGCGACATGATCTTCACCCTGACTCTGGACGGGATTTTCACCTATGTTTCGCCAAATTTTCAGGACTTCCTGGGATATTCTGAAGAAGAGATGCTGGGCCAGCCGTTCAGCCAGTTTGTCCATCCCGACCATGTGGCGGGCGGGTACCGGTTAATCGCGCGGACCCTGGAAGAAGAACTGCGTCAGGAAAGCGGCGAGTACCGCGTCCGGCATAAGAACGGGGAATGGCGCTACCATTCCTGCACCATGCGCGCGGTCCGCGACGCGCAGGGGCAGGCCGCTTACATGGTCGCCATCGCCCGCGATGTGACCGAGCGCGTGCTGGCACAACAGGCGCTGAAAGAAAGCGAAGAACGCTACCGCGCGCTTTTTGAGAACAACCACGCGGTGATGTTTTTGATCGACCCGCAGGACGGGCGCATCGTGGACGCCAACCAGACCGCCGAACGCTATTACGGCTGGAGCCGCGACGAATTGTTGAACATGTATATCACCCAGATTAACACCCTCTCGCCTGAACAGGTCAAAGAAGAAATGCAAAAAGCCGCCAGCCAGCAGCGCAATTATTTCAATTTCAAACACCGCCGAAAGGACGGGACGGTTACCGAAGTCGAAGTCTACAGCGGACCGATCATGCTCAAAGGGCGCACCCTGCTTTACTCGCTGGTGCACGACATCACTGCGCGAATGGACGCGGAACGCAAAGTCGCGGAGCAGCTGGCTGAATTGAAACGCTGGCAGGCAGTGATGCTCGGGCGCGAGGAGCGCATCCTTGAATTAAAACGCGAGGTCAATGAGCTGCTGCAGAGCAGCGGCCAGCCGCCGCGTTACGGCGCTCCGGAAGAAGAGGCGCGATGAACAGCAGCGGATCGTTCCTCACGCTGTTACAGAACGGCGCGCTTTTGCTGGCGCTGACCCTGCTGTTTGATTTCTTTGTTTTGCGGCGCGGCAAGAGACGGCGCTCGCCCCTGCGGCAGCTGCTGCTCGGGGTGCTGGTCGGCGCGCTGGCTTTGGGGGTGATGAGCACCCCCTGGATCTATTCCCCCGGGATCATCTTTGATATGCGCTCGGTCCTGCTGGGCATCAGCGGATTGTTCCTGGGGACGATCCCGACCGCGATTGCCATGCTGATCGCCGCCGTTTACCGCCTGTGGATCGGCGGCCCGGCCGCGCTGACCGGCGTGCTGGTGATCCTCGCCACCGGGGGGCTGGGGCTGCTCTGGCGCTGGCAGCGCCGCCGCCAGACGATCAACCTGAAATTCTGGCAGCTCTATCTGTTCGGGGTGGCGATCCACCTGGTCATGCTGGCGCTGATGTTTACCCTGCCAATCCAGACCGCGTTAAGTGTGGTCGAATCGATCTGGATCCCGGTGCTGCTGCTTTACCCGCTGGTGACTGCCCTGCTGGGCAGCATCCTGGTCGAACGGCAGAGCGCCGAGCACGCCGTCGAACAGGTGCGCCTGAGTGAAGAACGGCTGCGCCTGGTGGTGGAAAGCGCCAATATCGGCCTGTTTGACCAGAATCTGCGCACCGGTGACGAGTATCATTCGCGCGAGTGGGAGACCCAGCTGGGGTATTCGGGATCGGAACTGCCCTTTGACTTCAATACCTGGCGCGACCTGGTGCACCCGGATGACTTCCCGGCTACGATGGAAAAGGAAAAAGCCTGTCTTGACGGCAAGATCCCACTGTACCAGGCTGAATTTCGCATGCGCGCCAAAGACGGCTCTTACCGCTACATCCTCTCGCGCGGAATCGTCTACCGCGATGCGGAAGGGCGCCCGGAGCGGTTTATCGGCTGCCACCAGGATATCACCGACCAGAAACAGTATGAAGCCCTGCTGTCCGCCAGCGAAGCCCGCTTTCGCAGCCTGGCGGAAAGCAGCCAGGACGCCATCCTGCTGTTCGATCAAGACGGGCGGCATGTGTACGTCAACCCGGCCGGTTTACAACTGGGCGGGGTGTCCGAGGCGCAAATTATTGGCAAGACCTACCGCGAGATTGGTACCCTGCCCGCGTATTCCCGCCTGTGGGAAGAGGATCTTCAGCGGGTCTTTTCAGGCGGGGAGGGTATCCAGCGCCGCTTTGACTGGGAAGGCCCGGAAGGGACGGTGAACCTGGACGTGCGCCTGTCGCCGGTGGTGAATGCGCAGGGACAGATCGAGTACGTCCTGGTGGTGCTGCACGACATCAGCGAGCTGATCGCCGCCCAGGCGGCCGTGCGAGAATCGGAACACCGCTACCGGGTGATTGTCGAAGCGCTGAAACAGGGCATCATGATTCATGTGGACGATAAAGTCGTCTTCGCCAATCAAGCCGCGCTGCGGTTAACCGGCTACGAATCGGTCGAAGCGATGAGCGGGCTGGGGCCGCGAGATCTGGTGCATCCCGAAGACCTACCCATCGTCGAAACGGCCATCCGCGACGCGCTGGAGAAAACCGGCGACCGTCCGCGCGTGGTGGAAGAGCGGCTGCGCCGCAAAGACGGCAGTTACATATATGTGGAAGCCGGGGCGGAATTGATTGAATACCAGGGCAGGCCAGCCCTGTTGATCGCCCTCTACGATCTGAGCGAGCGCAAAGCAGCCGAGGAAAATATCCGCCAGCGGGAAGAAGAATACCGCATGCTCTTTGATCAAGCCGCCGAAGGCATCTTTATCTCCGATCCGCAGGGGAACTATCTGGATGTCAATCTCAGCGGCTGCGAACTGGTCGGGTACACCCGCGATGAGATTTTAAAAATGAATATGCGCGACCTGCTGGTGCCGGAAGATCAGGCCGGTTTGCCCCAGCGGCTGCGCCAGCTGGCGCAAGGGATCACGCTGCGCAATGAACGCCGGCTGCGCCACAAGAACGGCGGCAGCGTGTATGTGGAAATCACCGGCCAAAAATTGCCGGATGGGCGTTTCCAGGGCCTGGTGCGCGATATCACCGCCCGCAAGCAAGCCGAAGAGCGCCTGCAATCTGCCCAGCGCGAGCTTGAACGCCTGCTGGCCGAGGCGGAAAAATCCCGCCGCGCGCTGCTCAGCCTGGTGGAAGACCAGCAGCGCACCCACGCCGCCCTCAAGGATTCAGAAGCCTTCCGCCGCTCGACCATTGACGCCCTCTCCGCGCACCTGTGCGTGCTGGATGAGTGCGGCACGATCATCGCCACCAACCGCGCCTGGGACGCTTTCGCCGAGTTACACGCGCCAAACCCGGCAAAAATCTTGAAAAACCGTCAGAATTATCTGGATGTCTGCGACCGGGCCGTTGGCCCGCAGGCGGACGAAGCGGCGCAAATGGCGGCGGGCATCCGCGCGGTTCTGGCGGGCGAGCGGGAAGACTTTTCGATGGAATACGCCTGCCACGGGGACCGCGAGCGGCGCTGGTTCCAGGCGCGCGTTACCCGTTTCACCGCCGGGGACCTGCCGCGCCTGGTGGTGGTGCATGAAGACATCACCGCCCGCAAGCTGGCGGAAGAACAGCTCTCGCGAATGAACGCCGTGCTGGAAGAGCGCGTCAGACAGCGCACAGCCCAGCTGGAAGCCGCCAACAAAGAACTGGAATCCTTCGCTTATTCCGTCTCGCACGATCTGCGCGCGCCGCTGCGCGCGATCAGCGGTTTTAGCGCTCTGCTGCATGAAGATCACGGCGACCGGTTGAACGAAGACGGCCGCATGATGCTTGACCGGATTGACGCCAGCGTCAAACGCATGGGCAACCTGATTGATGATCTGCTGCGCCTGTCGCGCATCTCGCGCGCCGAAATGGAGCGCAAGCCGGTCAACCTCAGCCTGATGGTGGCCGGGATCGCCGAGCGGCTGCAGGCGGACGAGCCGCAGCGCGAGGTAACCTTTATCATCCAGCCGGATGTGAAAGCGTCAGTGGATGAGGGCTTGATTCAGGTCGCCCTCGAGAATCTGCTGCAAAATGCCTGGAAATTCACCCTTGACCGCCGCCCGGCGAAGATTGAATTCAGAGCCACCGGCCGCGGCAGCCAGCGCGTCTTCAGCATCAGCGACAACGGCGTCGGCTTTGAAATGCAGTACGCGGATAAGCTCTTTGGCGTTTTTCAGCGCCTGCACAACACCGGCGCCTATCCCGGCACCGGCATCGGCCTGGCCACCGTCAAACGCATCATCAACCGCCACGGCGGGCGAGTCTGGGCGGAGGGCGAGGTGGGCCAGGGGGCGACCTTCTACTTTACCCTGCCGGACGAAGGAAAGTGATCCCGTCCAGCCCGAAAACCGGCGAAATCCCTACGGCGCGTAGCGGAAGCCTTCGCGCAGGCTTTCACCGCGTTTCTCGATATCCGGGTTGCCGTAAATGGCGCAGGGGAAAATCGAGCTGTGGCAGGCGTGGACTTCGTTGTCCTGGCACATGGTGCGAAAGTTCTTGAACGCGCAGGGAGCGCTGGGGTAAACCGGCGGGGGAAGCGGCGTCAGCCAGCGCTGCGGGAGATTCTGCAGCGACCAGTAAGGCCGGCTGAAGAGCAGCAGGACGGCCAGCAGTCCAGCCGGCAATAGCGGGCGCAGGACTCGCTTCAACCCCGGCAGGCGCTGAATCAGCCATTCCAGAAGAACGCAGCCGGGCAGACTGGCGAAAGCCGCCAGCGCCCCGTAGCCAAAGCGCATTGCCGGCGCGGAGAGAAACCAGAAGATGATCCCGCACAGCAGGATAGCCTGAAGGGACAGCAGCCAGACCGCCCGGCCGATCTGTCGGCGCAGGCTGCGGAAGATCAGCGCCAGGCCGGCCAGCAGGAGCGGCAGACCGCCGCAGGCCGCCAGCAGCGCTTTCTGGCGCGGCAGCAATCTGGCAAACCACTCCGGTGCCCAGTCCACAAGGTGCATGGTCTCAAATTCGTTAAACGGGGTGCCCGGGCTGCTGGCAAACCAGCGAATCACCCTGGCTTCTTCCAGGGCGGTCTCCGCGGGCACCCGCCAGTCAAAATGAAAAGGGTCCCATCCCAGACCGGGAAAAACCAGGTATCCGCTCAGCACCAGGTTCCTGCCAAGATAGGGCAGCAGAAAAAAGGCTGACAGCCCCGCCAGCCAGGTCAGACCGCGGAAATCTCTTCGGCGCGCCAGCCCCAGCCCAGCGATCGCCGGCCCAACGGCCAGCAGCAGGCTGCTCAGTTTGGCGCTGACGCAGAAAAAGGTCAGGGCTGCGAGAAGGATGAACTGCGGATCGGCCAGCAGCGAGCGTTCTTCTATCAGGCGTGCTGCTTCACAGACCAGAAACCAGATCAGCAGCGTGGTGGGCGCGTCGGTGCCGGGGGAGGAGACCTCGGTGATCAGGTACACGAAACTCGCCGCTCCCAGCGTCAGGCGCAGCAGCCCGCTGGTGGTGAGCCGGCTGCCCTGTATCACCGCGTGGAGCGGCGCGAAAGCGTACCCGCAGAAGACCAGAAAGACAAACAGGGTGACCGGGTAGAGCGGGCCAATCGCGAAGAAGGGGAAACTGAACACCGCCCCGCTGGTTAACCAGGAGGAGTTGTATCCCAGGCGGAGGTGATAATTCGCCAGCCCGGGCACAGCCGGGTAGGTATTGATCCAGCGGATCACCTGCTGGTGGTAGGTGCCGGTGTCGTAATTGGCCGGCGGGGTGGCGGCCTGGTTGAACAGCAGGACAAAAACGACCGCCAGAATCCCGCCCGCCGCCCAGAAACTGAAACCGCGCGGGTCAACCCGCCCAATCATGGTGTAGGGTTTATACCGCCGCCAGAGCACGCCGGCAGCAAGCAGCAGAAAAATCTGAAATTCAAAGTGGATGCGCGCGACCAGCGAAACCCAGCCGGCCAGGGCGGTGACCACCGCCAGACCGGTGAACAGGCTGGCAGCCAGGCTCGCGCTGGCGCTGGTTGGCCGGGCTTTCATCCAGACCAGCACGGGCCACCCAAACCCCAGGGTGATAAAGGCGATGGTAACGCTGACTGCCAGATAGAGTACCATTTGTCCCTTAGAGGAAAATTCACCTGATAGATACACTGACTGCGCGAAAGTTCTTGCTCCGTGCTAGAATAATACTACCGAAGATTGATTAATGGTTATACAAACAGCAGCATAAATACATCTGCGGAGGTGGGAGATGCCCGTTGAAGGATTTATTCTGCATATTGCCCGCGGTGATTCACCCTGGACGGAACGCAGCCTGCCGCCGGGTGAATACATCATTGGCCGCAGCCCGGACTGCGCCATCTCGTTTCAGGTCAACGAAATTTCCCGCCAGCACGCGCGCCTGGAACTCGGCGCGGACGGGCTTTTTCTGACCGATCTCGGATCTTCAAACGGCACGCAGCTGGAAGGCCGGCCGCTGCCGCCGCGCGAACGCGTTCCCCTCAAACCCGGCCATGTTTTTACCATTCTTGATTTTCGCTTCATGGTCGAGCCGGCGGTGGAAACCGCCAGCCCCGCGGCCGCGCCAGCGCCCCAGCCGGTCAGCACTCAGACCGGCGCGGTGACTTCGGAAGTCTCTCCCGCGCCGCCGCCTCCGCCTCCGCCGCCGCAGCCTTCCAGCAGCCTGATCCCGGTGCTGCGCTGCATGCTGCCCGGCGGCCAGTGGGTCGAGTATACCTTGCAGCAGGGAGAGCAGTATATCGGCCGCGAAAATTGCCAGATCCTGCTGCCGTACCCGACCATCTCGCGCCGCCACGCCCGACTGATGGTCAGCGGATCGGAGGTGATGATCGCGGATTGCGGTTCGCGCAACGGCATTTACCTTCAGGGCCAAAAACTGGTCCCCAACCAGTTGACCCTGCTGGCGACCAACGCGCCGTTTGAAATTGAAGAGTTCACCTTCGAGCTGGTGCTGCGCCCCACCGCCGCTTCCGCCGGTCTGGACTGCATGACCGTCACCGACCCGGCAGCGCTGGCCGCCGCCCCGGTGGCGGTGGCGACCGCCGGCCTGAACCTGCTCGGTCTGGAAAAAGTTACCATCGGCCGCGCGCCGGACAACCGCATCGTGCTGGATCATCCCCTGGTCAGCCGCTATCACGCCGTGATTGAGCGTATGGGCACGCGTTCGCGTCTGCTTGACCTGCATTCAGCCAACGGGGTGTATGTCAACCAGCAGCGGGTCAGTGAGTCGGCCTGGCTGAATCCCGGCGATACCATCCGCATCGGCCCATACCAGCTGCAGTTCACCGGCAACGAGCTGCGCCAGTCCGCCGCGGAAGGATATGCGGTGACCGTTGTTGGCTTGAACAAGTGGGTCAGCAAAGACCTGAACCTGCTCAAAGACATCAGCCTGGCAATTGGGAAAAACGAGTTCGTCGCCCTGGTCGGGATGAGCGGCGCGGGCAAATCTACCCTCCAGGACGCCATCAACGGCTTCCGCCCGGCCACTCACGGCCAGGTGCTGGTCAACGGCGTGGACCTCTACCGCCACTATGAAATGTTCCGCGATGACATCGGCAACGTGCCGCAGCGCGACATCGTTCACATGGAGCTGACCCCCGCCCAGGAACTGGAGTACGCCGCCCGGCTGCGCATGCCCCCCGACACGACCCCTGAGGAACGCCAGAAAGCCATCCGCGAGACTCTGGAAGACCTGGACCTGACCGCTCGCCGGGATGTGCCGATTCACAAATTGAGCGGCGGGCAGCTAAAACGCGTTTCGATCGGCGTCGAACTCCTGACCAAGCCGCACCTCTTCTTCCTGGATGAGCCAACCAGCGGTCTTGACCCCGGCACCGAATACGAGATGATGCGCCTGCTGCGCCGGCTGGCGGACCAGGGGCGCACGGTCATGCTCATCACCCACGCCACCAAGAACGTCATGTTCTGCGACAAGGTCATCATCCTGGCGCGCGGCGGCAACCTGGCTTTCTTCGGCCCGCCGGAAAACGCGCTGGAATACTTCGATTCCTTCCGCACTTCGCGCGAACGGCTGGAAAAGAAGATGGAGTTTGACGACATCTACCGCATCCTTCAGGATGAGAAGCGCGGCACCCCGGATGAATGGCGCCAGCGATACCTTAACAGCCCGTACGCGCGCTTTATCTACCCCGGCCAGCAGCCTTACGCCGTCCCGGAGGCGGCCGCCGCGGCCGCGATGACCACCCGGCGCAAACGCATCTCCCCCCTGCGCCAGTTCTTTGTCCTTTCGGCGCGCAACCTGCGCTGTATGTTCCAGGATAAGATCACCCTGATGCTGACGATCGCCCTGGCGCCGATTCTCGGGTTGATGAATTTCATCTGGGGCTTTGACATGTTTGACCCCGTGACCGGCGACGCCGCCAAGATCATGGCGCTCTGGTTCATGGTGGCCGTGGTCGCCATCCTTGCCGGGGCGATGGGCAGCGTGCGTGAAATCGTCAAAGAACTGGAAATTTACAAACGCGAGCGCGCGGTCGGGCTGCAAATCTTCCCCTACGTCCTTTCGAAAGTGTGGATCGGGGTTATCCTGGCTGTTTATCAGGGTGTGGTGCTGACCGGTTTCACCCTGGTCCTCACCCGCCCGGTCATCACCGGTCAGGGCGGGCTGCCGGCAATCTTTTTTACCACCATCCTGGCGATTATTTGCGGTTACCTGCTGGGTCTGGTGATTTCCTCAATCGCTCCCAACCAGAGCTCCGCGCAAATCATCCTCATCGCCGCCCTGGTGCCGCAATTTGTGCTCACCGGCGTGCTTCAGCCGCTCCACCGCATCCCCCTGGGAAATTACCTCAGCCTGCCCATCTCGACCCGCTGGGCTTACGAGGCTTATGTCAACGCCAGCGGTATGGGCGACAATATGGTCGCTGACCCGTGCTGGCAGCTGCCCAAGGCGCAGCGCGTGCTGTTGACCACCACCCAGAAGGAATCCTGCTTCTGCATGGGCCCCAACATCTTCATTAATTGCGCCGCTTTCCCGGGCGTCCAGTCGCCGGATTTCTATGACGAGGCTGCCCGCCTGGCGCTTTCACAGCAGGAACCGACCAAACCGGTCCAGCCGACCCGCCTGCCGTCTCCCTCGCCCATGCCGTCCCCGACCATGCTGCCCACCCCGCGGCTCGGCGCGACCCCCAGCCCGTATCCCACTCCCGCGCCCCTGCCGCTGGTTCTGTGGTTTGACCCTTCCACCAAGGCGACTCAGATGGCCGGTCTGCCGGCGGATGAGGTCATCGAGCGCCTGTCCAACGAGATCATCACCTACTACCGCGATTACAAGTACAACACCGAGCAGATGATCAATAACTACCGCCTCAAGCGCGAAGGCCAGTTCGCCAGCTACGCGGCGGACATGATGGTGGTGGTGGATCAGTACAAAGAAAAGGTCAAAGGGCAAATCAGCGAGTACATCGAACATGAAGCCGAGGTGATGAACGAGTACTCCAAACAGGTTGAAAAGCAGTTCACCGATTACTTTGACCAGGTGGAGCGGTACGGCGAGGAATTGACCGACTGGCAGAAAAACCGCCAGGAAGCCATCGGCGCAGCTGAAACCATTCTGGGCATGGTCTGGGACAACTACGGGGTGGCTTTTAAGGGCAACCCGTACACTCGCTGGCTCTACATGGGCTTGATCGGTCTGGGCGAATTCATCCTCATCCTGCTGTTTATGAAGCGCAAGGATGTGGTCTGACCCTGACCTGCCGGATCCTTCAGCCGCGCGCCGCCGGGCGCGCGGCTGTTTTCTGGCGCGGGCCGTCCCGTCTGGCTGCGGTTATTCACCTCACCGGCGGGTGCGCCCGGTTTGGGTCGCCGTTTCAGCGTGAAATCCGTCTGCCGTTCCGCGCGGTCTCAAGGGACGCGGTAGACTTCGCCGTTGGCAGATCGTTCCACCAGGCTTAAACCGGCTTTGAATTCCTCGATTATCTTACGACCGCCGTCTCCAAAACGGGTCATCATGCGGTTGGTGAACTGCGGTTCAAAGATCAGCACCAGACAGCCCTCTCCCTTACAGTCGGCCGGCAGTTCGGGCGGCGGCTGCCAGCCGGTCAGGAAGGGATACTGGTCCGCCATGCGGGCGGTGAACAACGCATCGAGATCATAGGGATAGCGGTCCATGTACAGCAGGATCAGCGCGGGCTGATTGGTGTATATCACCACCTCGGGGGGGATGTTTCGGGCGTAGGAGAGGAGCGTTGAAGCGCGCCAGTATTCGGCGGTATATCCGCTGCCCTCAAGGTGGCGCTTCTGCAGATACCGCTGCGTCAGCGGCACGTTTTCAAACAACAGCAGCAGCACCAGCCCCAGCGCGGCAGCCGCCGCCAGGCGGCGCCGCCAGCCGCTCTTGGCGGGCAGCAGCAGCCCGCCGCTGAGCGCAAGATAGAAAAACGGCTGCAGCGGCACAAATGTGCGCTGGTTGATATCCGGCTGAATGGAGTTAAAAGCGTAGGTCGCGAAGAAAACCAGCGTGTAAACCGCCAGCATCCCGCAGGTCGCCAGCAGATAAAGGTAAACCGGCCTGAGTTCGGGCTGCCGCCCGCTCTGGCGGGCCAGCCGGATCACCCCCAGCCCCAGCAGCAGGCCGAGCACAACCAGCGCGCCCACCGCCAGCGGCGCGCTCTTTAGATACAGGCTGTGAAAGGGAAACCAGGCGCCAATTTCCAGACTGACTTTTTGCAGGTAATCCCACCCGGCCGCCGCCAGGTCAGCCGGCCAGACCGGCTGCCGCGCGGCCGGCAGCGGAAAGGTCAACGCCAGGTAGACACCATAGGGCAAAAAGCCCGCCAGCAGGAACAGCAAACTGTCCAGCAGCCGTTTCTTTAACGGCAGCGCGCTGAAGAAAAAGATCAACCCGGCTCCCAGAGCCAGATTGGCAAGGCCGATGTAGCGGGTAAAAAAGGCTAAACCGGCCGCCAGCCCGGCCGCCGCCAGGACCGCCGCCCGCGGGTTGGTCAGGTACGCCAGGAGGAGGAAAAAGGCGGCCAGTGTCAAAAAGATGTACAGCGGTTCGCTCATCGCCCCGTCAAAGTTGCTGATAATATTCGGCGCGGAGAGGAACAGCACCGCCCCGCTCAGGGCGGCCAGTTTTGAGCGGCTGAAGCGCGCGATTCCGGCGCCCAGCAGGAGAATGCTGCCGAAAAAGGCGGCGGTATTGAGCGCTTCGGTGGTGGTGAAGGGGTGGATATCCGCCAGGCGCAGCGGAAGGCTCATCAGGATCGCGTAAAGCGGCTGATGCAGAACCAGCGGGATGAATCTGCCGTCCGGGTTGGTGTAGCCCAGCCCTTTGCCCGCCGCCAGGCTGCGCGCGGAGGCGATATACGCGGTCGAATCGCTGAAAGCCCAGGGACCCCAGCGCATCGAATAGATCAGCAGCAGCGCGCCGATCACGGCCAGCCCGGCCAATCCGGCGCCGAACCAGTGTTTTTTCAGGGTATTAAAAATAGAATGGCGCATACCGATTTTGTTTATGGTTTGAGGTGGAATACCGCCACACCGTCCATGCTGGTCATCCATTCCAGGCCGAGATCGAGCAGGGCGCGCTCCACCCGGGCATAGTCGGGATAATTCCAGGTCTCGACCAGCACATATTCTACCTGATGTTCTTTCAGAATTTGAACGCTTCTCTGATCGGGAAAACTGCCCAGCGTGTCTGAAAGGAAGCGGAACTGAGGCGGTTGATTGGCGCTGAAGAAACCGCCGGTGTATGGCTTTTTATGGGTCAGAGCGTAGAAAAGCTGGATCTGATCGTTGGAGCTGCTGAAGGGCATCACCACCACAGCTCCGCTGCCGGGCTGCTCCGCCAGCCAGCGGTCGACTGGGCGGGCTTCCAGGGGGGTCAGGCTGGCGGCGAAACTGCCGGGTTGAAAATCCAGCAAGACAAGGCCGATCAGCACAATCGTCAGGGCGGTTTTTGCCGATTCTTTCACTTTTGACAGCAGCCAGGCGGCTCCGATGCCGGCCAGGACCGGGCTGAAAACCAGCGCGAAAACCCCCACCCGCGAGACGGCCCGCATTTTCGCGTAGAAGGGCAGGGTTTCGAAGAGCCAGAGCGCTGGCAGGGGTATCGGGCTGCTTTCCGGCAGCTTGAGCAGCCCCTGCAGGAAAGCGGGCCAGTGGATTTGCACGGGCTGATTGTTCCACAGCAGAATCGGGCCCAGCGCCAGCAGGATGGACGCCACGATCACGCCGCCGCCGGCGAGGATCAACGCCCGCTGGGGCAGCTGCCTGTTTTTCGCCGCCGCCGCGAGCGACAGCAGCAGCACCGGGGTGCCGATATACAGCGAGGCTTCCATCCACAGCGAACGGTCAAAGAAGCGGGCGAGCCACGGCCCCAGCAGAAAATGGCTCGAGGCGGGCAGGAAAAAATCGTTGAGGCTGGCTGAAAGGCTGACGGCGTAGTCCAGCGAGCGGTCTGCCAGCACGCCCTGCCCGGAGAGCAGCAAATACGGCCTGAGCGCGAAATAAAGCAGCGGCGCGCTGACCAGGATCAAAGCGGCGGCTTGCGCCCAGAATTGCTTGCTGGCGAGGAACTTTCCCCTGCGGATGAACAGCAGGCCGAGCAGAAAAATCGCGCTGATCAGGAGGGTGAAGTAAAGGTAATACATCGAGGTAAAGGCGATCAGCCCCAGCGAAATCCCGCCCATCAGGGCGGGCCGCCAGCGGTTTTGCCGCTCTTCGCGCGTCAGATCATACAAAGCCCAGAAATACAGGGGAAACCAGGCCGTCCCGGATAGGTTCAGATGCCCGGCGAGATAATGCGCGATTCGGAATGGCAGAAAGGCGTAGGCGGTTCCGGCGAGCAGACCGGCCCGGGCGGAACCGGTCAGATGTTCAACCCACAGAAACATAAAGAAGCCGGAGCTGATAAAAGTCAGCCACATGGCAGCGTTGTAACCGGCGATGGGGCCAAACAGCAGGCTGATCGGCACGCCCGGCAGGGTGGTCGCCAGAGCGGTGTCGGTAGTGGCAAGGATCCAGCCTTCGGGGTAATTCATAAAGGGGTTGAAGAAAAATGCCCCGCCTTCAAAAATGGCGCGCTGAAACCAGCGGATCAGCCACACAAAAAAGACCCCGTCCCCGCTGCCGCCCAGAATCGCCTGACCGGCGTGCAGGACGGTGGGCCAGGTTTCCAGCAGGGTCAGAACGCTGAAGTAGAGCAATACCAGCAGTAGCTTTATAGGCGGGCGGGGTTTTTTCATTCGATTGCCTTCTGTTCGCGCGCTTCTACCCCGGAAGGTTCGGGCGGCTTGAATCACGCGCGCATTTTCCAGAATTGACCTTAGTGTAACACAGGTATGCGGGGTGAGGGGAACCTGCCAGGCCGCCCGCGGGTCAAAGCGCCAGGTCTGCCCGGAGCCGATCGTTTCGGCTGCGGGGAACTTTCGATGCCTCCCTTGACAAAGCCCGCTATCGGGCTTATAGTTTAGCGCGCTTAACTATTTAGGAGGCTTAACTATGTCCTCATCGGATCAATTTCTGGCTGCCATCCAGGAGTGGGTCGGGGTATCCACCCGCCGCTCGATGCATGATTTTCGGCAGTTTATGGCGGGCAGCGGCCTGTCGCCCTCGCAGGCGCAGACCTTGATGCGCCTGTATTACGGCGGCGGCTGTTCGGTCAACGACCTGGCGGCTCACCTCGGCCTGACCCTGGGGGCTACCAGCCAGTTGATTGACCGCCTGGTCGGGATGGGCCTGGCGAACCGGGCGGAAACGCCAGCGGACCGCCGCGTGCGCCAGATTGAGCTGACCGATACAGGCCGCCAGCTGGTCAGAGACTCGATCTCCGCCCGCGAGCGCTGGATGGAAGACCTGACCGATCAGCTCAGGCCGGCGGAACGCGAGGCGATCGCCCTCGCCCTGCGCACCCTGACCGCCGCCGCCCTGCGCCTGGAAGGCGCCCCGCTTGATCCGCAATCCTGCCATTCTCAAGGAGTACCCGTTGAATCGCAAAAGAAATGATGCCAAACGCGACGCAGCCCCGCGCGGTACCATGCTGCGCGCTGCCCGCTACCTTTGGAATTACCGCGGTCAGGCCGCCCTGCCGTATGTGTTTATGGTTGTGGCGGTTCTGGCTCAACTGCTGGTGCCCAAGCTGGTCGGCCGCGTGATTGACGCGGTGACCAACGGCGTGGTTGCCAAATCGGTGCTTGACCTGCTGCCCAAGATTCCAACCGGGGCAATGCCGATGGCGCTGCCGAAGATCCTCGAAACCCTGAAACTTCCGGCCGCCACGACCCTCGACCAGCTGACGGCGGAACTGACCGCGCGGGTCGATTCCGCCCCGTCAGCGCTGATCACCACCGGCGTGCTTATCGTTGTCTTCGCCCTCGTGCGCGGCGCGTTCGCCTTCCTGCAGGCATACTGGGCAGAGCGCAATTCCCAGTCGGTGGCTTATGATCTGCGCAACGATGTCTACGCCAAGATCCAGCGCCTGTCGTTCTCATACCACGACCGCAACCAGACCGGCCAGTTAATGGTGCGCGCCACCGATGATGTTGAGAAAGTGCGCCTTTTCCTCGGGCAGGGGCTGCTGCAGCTGCTTTCGGCGGTTGTCCTCCTCACCGGCACCTTGATCATCATCTTTACCACCAACGCGCGCCTGGCGTTTGCCACCCTGTGGATCTTGCCGGCCGCGATGGTCCTGTTCGTCATCTTCGCTTCGGTCAGCCGCCCGCTCTTCAATAAAGTCCAGCAGGCGCTCTCGGCGTTGAATACCATCCTGCAGGAAAATCTGGCCGGGATGAAAGTCATCCGCTCCTTTGTGCGCGAGGCTTCAGAAACGCGAAAATTCGAGGCTTCAGCCGATCATCTGCTCAAACGCCAGATCATCATCGCGCGCCTGTTCACCTTTATGTTCCCGGTGGTGTTTCTGATCGCCAACCTGGGCCAGGCGACCACCCTCAACGCCGGCGGCCAGCAGATTATCCAGGGCACGCTTTCGCTGGGCGAATGGCAGGAATTCAGCCTCTACCTGGTGTATCTCTTCCTGCCGATCGCTCAGTTCGGTTTTATCATCACCCAGCTTGGCCAGGCGACCGCCTCCGCCGCGCGCATCTTTGAGATCCTGGACGCGAAATCGGACATCACCGAAAAACCGGACGCGCTGACCCTGCCGCCCATCAAAGGGCAGGTGCGCTTTGAGCGGGTGTCTTTCCGCTACTTTGGCGGCGGCGACCCGGTGCTGCAGGATGTCAGCTTCGAGACCCGCCCCGGCCAGACGGTCGCCCTGCTGGGAGCGACCGGCAGCGGCAAGACCACCATTATCAACCTCCTGCCGCGGTTTTACGACCCCACCGAAGGGCGCATCACCATTGACGGTTACGATCTGCGCGATGTGACCCTTGATTCGCTGCGCGGCCAGATTGGCATCGTGCTGCAGGAAACGACCCTTTTCAGCGGCACCATCCGGGAAAATATCGCCTTTGGCCGGCCGGACGCCAGCCTGGATGAAATCACCGCCGCGGCAAAAGCCGCCGCCGCTCACGACTTTATCCTTTCTTTCCCCCAGGGATACGACACCCCGGTTGGCGAACGCGGCACGACCCTTTCGGGCGGTCAAAAACAGCGCATCGCCATCGCGCGCGCGCTGCTGCTCAACCCGCGCATCCTGATCCTGGACGATTCGACTTCCAATGTCGATCTGACCACCGAGGTGCAGATCCAGGCCGCTCTTGAGCGATTGATGAAAGGGCGCACTTCCTTTGTGATTGCCCAGCGCATCAGCACGGTCCTCAACGCGGATCTCATCCTGGTGCTGGATAAGGGCCGGGTGGTGGCCAGCGGGCGCCACGCCGAGCTTCTGGAAGAAAGTGAAATTTACGCTGAAATCTACAACTCGCAATTGATCGGCGACGATGTTCAGGCGCTCGCCGCGGCGGGGAAGGAGTAACCCATGTTTGGCGGACCCCGCAATCTATTAAACCAGGAAACCCGCAAGCCAAAATCGGTCGGCGCGACCCTGGCGCGCTTCGCCTCTTACATCAAGCCCTACTGGTGGGTGCTGTTGATCGTCCTGACCCTCATGCTGCTTTCCACCTGGGCAAACGTGGCCAGCCCGGACCTGACCGGCCAGATTGTGGATTGTTACCTCTCTCCGGCGGTCTCTTCCGCTACCGGCGGCGTTTTCCCCGGCATGCCGGCCGTCCAGACCGCGCAGAAGAGCTGCTGGCTGGCCAGCGGACCGCAAACGCTCACCCAGCAGGTGATCTACCGCCTGTTTACCCTGGGCGGTTACCAGCCCCCGGCGGCGGATGCCGCCCTCAGCGCGGCCCAGCGCACCGCCGGCCTCGGCCGTTCGGTGGGCGTCCTTGTGGCGCTGTTTGTCCTCGGCGCTCTGGGCACCGGCCTGTCCATCTTCTTTATGAACTGGGCTGGCCAGCATGTGCTGCGCAATTTGCGCGTTGAAGTCTTCAAGAAACTTCACCGCCTGCACCTCGGCTATTACAGCGAGCACACCGCCGGCGATCTGATGAGCCGCATCACCAATGACACCGAAGCCATCGGCCAGGCGATCAACTTCGCCCTGGTTAACGTGGTCAGCGGCATCATCCTGCTGGTCTGGATTGCCTACACCATGCTCAGCCGCAGTCTGCCGTTTGCCCTGCTCAGTATGTCCGTCATGCCGCTTATGCTGGTCGCCACCCTGTGGTTTTCGGGCCAGGCGCGGAAAGCCTTCCGCAAGAGCCGCAAAGAGCTGGGCAATGTCAACGCCGAATTGCAGGAGGGCATCTCCGCGGTGCGCGAAGCCCAGGCCTTTAACCGCGCGGATGAAAACATCGAAGAATTCCGCAAAGTCAACGCCGCCAACCGCGACGCCAACATCCGCGCCGTGACCTTCACCTCGGCTCTGGCGCCCACGCTCGAAGCCCTGGGCTACCTGGCGCTGGCGGTGGTTACCGTCAGCGGCGGGCTGGCGCTGCTGGGCGGCGGACAGCTTTTCGGCACGGCGGTTTCGTTTGGCCTGGTGATCGCCTTCCTGGGGTACGTCCAGCGCTTCAACCAGCCGATCCAGCAAATTTCGGTGCTGTGGACCAATATCCAGAACGCCGTCGCCGGGCTGGAACGCATCTTTGGCCTCCTGGATGAGGAAATCGAGGTGCAAGACCGCCCCGGCGCGCTGGACATGCCGCCGGTGGCCGGCAAGGTTGAGTTCCGCGACGTGTGCGCCGCCTACGAACCCGGCCAGCCGGTGCTGGAGCACGTCAGCTTCACGGTTCAACCCGGTCAGACGATCGCGATCGTCGGCCCGACCGGCGCGGGCAAGACGACCATCATTAACCTCATCCCGCGCTTCTACGATGTCTGCGGCGGCGCGGTGCTGGTGGATGACCGCGACGTGCGCGACGTCCGGGTGAAAAGCCTGCGCGAGCAGATCGGCATTGTGCTGCAGGATACCTTCCTGTTCAGCGCCAGTGTGATGGAAAATATCCGCTTCGGGCGGTTGAACGCCACGGATGAGGAAGTCATCGCGGCCGCCCGGCTGGCGCACGCCGATACTTTCATCGAGCGCCTGCCGGAAAAATACAACACCCTGCTGGGCGAGCGCGGGTCCGGGCTTTCGCAGGGTCAGCGCCAGCTGCTTTCGATCGCCCGCGCCGCGCTGGCGGACCCGCGCATCCTGATCCTGGATGAAGCCACCTCCAGCGTGGATACCCGCACCGAACGGCTGATCCAGCAAGCGTTGGAAAAGCTGCTCAAAGGGCGCACTTCCTTTGTCATCGCCCACCGCCTCAGCACGATCCGCAGCGCCGACCGGGTACTGGTGATTGACGGCGGCCGGCTGGTCGAACAGGGCCGCCATGAAGAGCTGCTCGAGAAAAAGGGCTTTTATTACAACCTGTATATGAGCCAGTTCAAGAAAGTCGAGTGAACCCCGTCAGGGTCAGGCGGCCGCCTGACCCTGATCTTCTGTTCCCGCCGGTCAGCGCTTTGGCGGCTTTTTCTTGCGCGAGGGCGCCCTGTGGGCGGCGGATAACACCGCGGGCAAAGAGGTTTGGGGGGTTGTGGCGCTCCTGCCAGTGCAGAACCAGCCCGCGCAGCGCGGGGAACCTCCCTTTCTCCCGCGGCCTGATGTATAATATATATATCACCGGCGCGCGCTGCCCGCCGGTGCTTTTCGCCCCATGACTGTTATCCCATCCTCCTCAAGCGCTGCCGCACCCAAACCTTCGTTCTGGAAGACGCCTCTGGCGCGTTGTTTTGGCTATTTGCGCCCGCACTGGCGCATGGTTGCCGGCGCTTACAGCCTGATGGTGCTGATTGACCTGATCAATCTGCTCAACCCTCAACTGCTGGGCTCGGCGATTGACCGAGGCATTCGCGGCGGCGACCTGACCTATCTGGGCTGGATGGTGGCCGCCCTGCTCGGCCTGGTGCTGGTCAAGGGCCTGTTTACCTATTTTCAGGGCCGCTGGACGGAAATCGCCAGCCAGAATGTGGCGTATGACCTGCGCAACGCCCTGCAGCGCAAGATCACCCTGCTTTCTTTTTCCTTCCATGATCAGGCTGAAGCCGGAGATCTGCTCTCGCGCGCCATCCAGGATGTCGAGCGCATCCGCTTTGTCACCGGGCGGGCCACCTTCCGCGTCATTGAAGGCGTTTTCCTGCTGCTGATCACCGCCGCTGTGCTGATCGCCATGAATCCCATGCTGGGGCTGCTTTCCACCGCGGCGATCCCGCTGCTGGTGTTCTTTTCGGTGCGTTTTGGCCGCCTTTACCGCCCGCTTTCCTGGAAAATTCAAGCCCAGCTCAGTGTGCTGACCACCCGGGTGGAGCAAAACCTGCGCGGGGCGCGGGTGGTGAAAATTTTCGCCCAGGAAGAGGCTGAAATCGCCCGCTTTGAAGCCGAAAACCGCGCCTGGACCGACCTTTCCGCCCGCGCGGCGGCTCTGGATGCCGTCCACATGCCGCGCCTGAACCTGATCGCCAACCTTGCCAGCGTGGCAATCCTGCTCCTCGGCGGGCGGCTGGTGATGCAAAATACCCTCACCCTGGGCGAACTGGTGGCTTTCACCACCTATATGGCGAATCTGATCGCGCCGGTGCGCTTCCTCGGCATGGTTCTCCCGGCCATTACCAACGCTTCGGTCTCCGCCGAGCGCATCTTTGAAATTCTGGATTCGATCCCCGATGTGCGCGAGGCTCCCAACGCGCCTGAAATCCAGGTCCGGCGCGGCGCGGTTCGTTTCGAGCGCGTATCCTTCTGCTACGGGCGCGGCGCCAGCGTGCTTTCGGAGGTGGATTTTGAGGCTCAGCCCGGCCAGGTGGTGGCGCTGGTCGGCCCGACCGGCTCGGGCAAGACCTCGATCACCAACCTGATCCCCCGCTTCTACGACCCGACCGCCGGGCGCATCCTGATTGACGGGATGGATATCCGCCAGGTCAGCCTGGCGTCGCTGCGCGCCAGCATCGGCATGGTCCTGCAAGAATCAACCCTCTTCGCCGCCACCATCCGCGAGAATATCGCTTTTGGCCGCCCCGCGGCGTCCCAGGCAGAAATCGAGCAGGCGGCCCGCGACGCTCAGGCGCACGACTTTATCATCCGCATGCCCAAAGGGTACGATACCCTGGTGGGCGAGCGCGGAATTACCCTTTCCGGCGGGCAGAAGCAGCGCCTGGCGATCGCCCGCGCCCTGCTGACCGATCCGCGCATTCTCATTCTGGATGACGCCACTTCTTCCGTGGACAGCGAGACCGAGCACCTGATCCAGCGGGCGCTGGAGCGCGTCATGCGCGGGCGCACGACTTTTGTCATCGCCCACCGCCTCAGCACGGTCAAGTTCGCCGATCTGATCCTGGTCCTCGAACGCGGCCGGGTGGTCGCGCGCGGAAGGCATGAAGAGTTAATGAAGACCTGCAGCCTTTACGCTCAGATTGTTGAACAACAAATGCAGCCGGCTGCCGCGGCGGGGGAGGGCTAGGCATGGGCTTTGGGATTGGCGTCTCTTCCCCCGGCATGGGCCCGCGCGGCGCGCTGGAGGGCTTTGCCAGCGATTCGGATCAGCGCGGACAGATTTTTAACCGCCGCGTGGTCGCCCGCATGCTGGTTTTTCTGCGCCCCTACTGGCGGCGCATGCTGGCCGCTTTCTTCCTCATGCTCGCCACCACCGGCCTGACCCTGCTGACGCCTTATTTGCTCAAAATTGCCGTGGACACGGTCATTTCCACCGGTGATCAGGCCGGTCTGCTGCGCATCACGCTGGCGATGGCGGGCGCCTACGTCGGCCTGTACGCCGCCACCGCCGGCCAGCAGTATCTGATGACCGCGGTGGGTCAGCGCATGCTGGCGGATATCCGCTCGGCGCTCTTCCGCCATCTGCAGCGCCTTTCGCTCGGCTATCATGACACCCACATCGTTGGCGTCACCGTCTCGCGGGTGATGAACGATGTCGCCACGATTAATGACCTGCTTTCGCAGGGCGTGATCACGCTGCTGGGCGATTTCCTCATCCTGGGCGGGATTATCGTGATCATGCTGGGGATGAATTTCCGCCTGGCGCTGCTGGCTTTCGCGGTCCTGCCGCTGATGGTGCTGGCGACCGCCTGGTTCTCAAACCGCGCCCGGGCTGCCTATCGCCGCACGCGCACCTCGGTCGCCCGCGTGGTTGGCAACCTGGCCGAGGATATCTCCGGTGTGCGCGTCATTCAGGCTTTTAGCCAGGAAAACAGCACCCAGGAAAAGTTCAACGAGGTCAACGAAGACAACCGCGAAGCCAATATTGACGCCATGTCGCTTTCCTTTGTCTTCCTGCCGTCCATCGAATTTCTCGGCATGCTCGCCACCGCGGTGGTCTTGTGGTTCGGCGGGCGCTGGGTGCTCAATCAGACCGTCACGATCGGCGTGCTGGTGGCTTTCCTCTCCTACGTCAGCCGCTTCTTCCAGCCCATTCAGGAACTCAGCCGCATGGTCAACACGCTCCAGTCCGCGATGGCCGGCGGCGAACAGGTGGTGAAATTACTGGAGACCGAACCGGAGGTGAGCGATCAACCCGGCGCGGCGGACCTCACGGACGTGCGCGGCGAAATCCGCCTGGAAGGCGTCTGCTTCCGCTACCGCCCGGAACTGCCCGAAGTGCTGCATGAGATCAACCTGGAAATCAAACCCGGGCAGGTGGTCGCCCTGGTCGGCCCAACCGGCGCCGGAAAAACCTCGATCGCCAACCTGATCGCCCGCTTCTACGAAGTCAGCGCCGGCCGCATCCTGGTGGACGGCCGGGATATCCGCGAGGTGACGCTGGCTTCGCTCCACCGTCAGATCGCGATTGTCCCCCAGGACTCCTTCCTGTTCAGCGCCAGCCTGGCGGATAATATCCGCTTTGGCCGCCCGGATGCCAGCCTGGAGGAAGTTATCGCCGCGGCGAAACTGGCAAACGCCCACGACTTTATCCAGGCGAAACCTGAGGGTTACGACACCCGGGTGCAGGAGGGCGCCGCCAATCTTTCGATCGGCCAGCGCCAGTTGATCTGCATCGCCCGGGCCGTGCTGGTCAACCCGCGCATCCTGATTCTGGATGAAGCCACCGCCAACGTGGACACGCTGACCGAAAACCTGATTCAGGACGCCCTGCGCCGGCTGCTCAAAGGACGCACCGCCGTGGTGATCGCCCACCGCCTGAGCACCATCCGCGCGGCGGATAAAATCTGCGTGATCGAGGACGGCCGGCTGGTGGAAAGCGGCCGGCACACCGAACTGCTCGCCCGCGGCGGGGCTTACGCCGCCCTTTACCAGCGTCAGTTCGGCGCGCAGAGCGAAAGCGCGCCGCAGCCGGGCGGTTCCCACCCGGGCTGATTTCTCGCCCCCTCTGCGCAAGATCATCTTCCGCGCCGCGAACGGCCTGCCCGCTCGCTTGACGCCCGTTCCTGCGCATGCTATCATCACCTCATCATGTCAAAAGAAACCCGGCTGCGCATCGTCAGCATCATCGCCGTCCTCTTCATCATCGGTCTGACCATTTACGCCTATATCATGCGCGACCGCTTCCGCGAGTTTGCCCAGTACGGGCTGCTCGGCTCGTTTATTGTCGAGTTTATTGCCAACGCCTCCATCGCGCTGCCCATTCCCGGTTCGCTGATTACCGCGGCGATCTCCCCCTTTGTGTCGCCCGTTTTCCTGATTGTGGTGGCCAGCCTGGGCGCGGCCCTGGGCGAGCTTTCCGGTTACCTGGCCGGGCTGGGTGGAAAGACCATCGTGGAAAAGTCCAAATGGTTTCCGGTGGTGGAGCGCTACATGCAAAAATACGGCGGCGTCACCATTTTTGTCCTGGCGGCCGTCCCTAACCCGCTTTTTGATATGGCGGGCCTCTCGGCGGGCATGCTGCGCATGCACCCGCTCAAGTTCTTCTTATGGTGCTGGGCGGGAAAAATCGTCAACCGCACGGTGGTTGTGCTGGGCGGCGCGCATCTGATCCGCATGGTTCCCTGGCTGGATTAATCACCCCCTGAAAAAAAGCTGCAGGCGGGGCCATGACGCACCCGCCTGCAAGTTTGAGCGCACGTTCAGCGAATCTTGCGAATCGCCTGATAGAGCGGTTTCAGCCGCTCGTACATCTTCAGGTATACCTGCTGATACAGCTCTTCATAGATTGCGCTGGCCTCGGGACGGGGCAAAAAAGTGCGCTCCAGGTGGGTCATTTCTTTGAGGGCGGCGTCAAAACTGGGGTGGATCCCGGCGCCAACCGCCGCGACCATGGCCGCCCCCAGCCCGCTGGCCTCGTACACATGCGGGCGCGAGGCGGGCAGATTGAAAATATCCGCGGTGATCTGCATCGCCGCGTTGCTCTGGCTGCCGCCGCCCGCCACCCGCAGCTCGGTGATGGGCTTGCCGCTGCGCCGTTCGGTCTTCTCCTTCCCGTCGCGCAGCGCGTATGCCAGTCCTTCCAGTATAGCACGATAAATGTGGGCGCGGGTGTGGCTGTCGCCAAACCCGATGATCGCGCCGCGCGCTTCGGGACCGGGGTGGCGCAGCCCGGGCGACCAGTAAGGCTGCAGAACCAGCCCCTGCGAGCCGGGCGCCACCGACTCGACCAGTTCATCAAATAACGCTTCCGGCTCCACCCCTCGTTCATCCGCCAGGCGCTGCTCGCGCAGCCCGAATTCCTGCTTAAACCAGCTCACCATCCAGTAGCCGCGAAAGATCTGCAGTTCCAGGTTGTACAGCCCCGGTTCGGCCGCCGGGTAAGCGGGCAGCAGCGGCACAATCTCGATGTACTTCTTGTGGGTGGTGTTGATCGTGGCGGTGGTGCCGTAGGAAAGGCAGGCCACCTGCGGTTCCAGGCTGCCGGCGCCCAGCACCTCGCAGGCTTTATCCGCCGCGGCGGCGATTAACGGCAACCCGGCGGGGATGCCCGTGGCTTCAGCCGCCTGCGGGCTGATCCGCCCCAGCTCCTGCCCCTGCGGCACCAGGTCGGTCAGCATCTCGCGCCGCATCGGCATGGCCTGCCAGCGCCAGTCGCCCTTCGCCGCCCATTTCTGACTCTTGTAATCAAAGGGCAGGTAAGCCACCGTGCTGCCGACCGAGTCGACCATGTTGCCGGTGAGCAGATAGGTCAGAAACCCCGAGAGCAGCAGCACCTTGTGGGTCTTTTCCCACACCTCCGGCTGCTGGGTGCGCACCCAGTTGCACTCAGCCTCTGCGGCAAGGTAAGCCACCGTTTCGCTGGCTCCGGCGACCTTAAACGCCGCACCCCACAACCCGCCCACCGGCGGCAAATTTTCCGCCCGGCGCTGATCCAGCCAGTGAATCGCCGGGCGCAGCGGGCGCCCGTTTTCGTCCACAAACAGCACGGTGGAACGCTGGGTGGTCAGCGCCACCGCGGCGATGGAAGTCTTCTCCACCCCCGGCTGCTGCCACAACCCCTGACAGGCCTGGCAGACCGCGTTCCAAAAGACCTCCGGTTTCTGCTCGGCCAGGCCGGGCGCGTCGGAGTAATACGGCTCGATCGGCACGCGCTGTTTGGCAAGCAGATTCCCGCGCGGATCAAACAGCAGCGCGCGCACGGACTGGGTGCCGTGATCAATCGCCAGCAAATTCTCAGCCATTGTGGTTCTCCTCTCCCTGGTGTTTATTTTACCCGTTCCTGCCGCGGTAGCCCCAGCGTTTGGCGCGCTGTTCTTCGCTCAGGTCAAAACCGAGCGTTCCGCCCGGATTGAGAATACCGCGCGGGTCGAAGTGCGCCTTCAGCGCGCGAAAGACATCCATGACCGGCGTGCCGATCTGACCCTCGAGCCAGGGCGCGGTCTGCTTGCCGATCCCGTGGTGGTGGCTCATGGCCGCCCCGGAGTCTTGAATCGCCTGCAGAACGCCGTACTGCAGATCCAGATAAGCGTTCGGGTCGCTTTCGCGCATGATAAAGATGAAATACAGGTTGGTGCCCTGCGGGTAGGCGTGCGACATGTGGGTCATGCAGATCGTGCGCGGGCGGGCTTTAACCACCGCGCGCACCCTGCGGTGCACTTCGGGCAGCTGCGACCAGGTCACCGCACATTCCAGCGTGTCAATGATGATGCCGTGGTCGAGCAGATCCTCGCGCATGTACGGGTCCGCGAAGCGCGAATGTTCCCAGCGCTGGGTCAGACGCAGCGCGCTGAGGTTGAGCGCCCCGTAGCGCCGGCAGACCGCGTCCACCTTGCGCGCCACCAGGGCGGTGTAACCTTTGTCGCCGTCCGCCGAGCCGAGCAGCATGCAGCGCGCCATCGGTTGAAATCCGAGGACTTTTAACCCGCGGTCAGCGATGCTGTCGGCGATCGAATACATGCGCAGCGCCACGTCGGTCTCCTCCGGGTCGGAAAGCCGGAAGACCGAAGGGAAGCCAGCCTCGCTCTGCATCACCTCGCGGTAGGCGTTGACCCCGTCTTCCCAGGATTTGAACAGATACGAAAAACGCCGCGTGTTTTCCGGCTGGTAGCGGCAGATGCGCAGGGTGACCTCGGTCAGCACGCCAAAGGTGCCTTCCGAACCGATCATGATCTGGTTGATATCCGGGCCGGTGGCGCAGCGCGGATAGGGGGGAGTGCGCAGGATGCCGCGCGGGGTGACGTATTCCTGCGAGCGCACCATGTCTTCAATCTTGCCGTAATAGGTCGAGTTCTGCCCCGCGCCGCGGGTAACCACCCAGCCGCCCACGCTGGAATGCTCAAAGGACTGGGGGAAATGCCCCACGGTGTAGGCGCGGTTCGCCCCCAGGGTTCGCGGGGCATTATTGAGAATGCGCTCCAGATCCGGTCCCCAGATGCCCGGCTCGACCGTGACGGTCTGGTCGGTCTCGTTCAGCGCGATCACCCGGTTCATGTGCGCCGAGAGGTCAAGGGTTACCCCGCCTTTCACCGCCTCGTAAGCCCGGGTAACGCTCGAGCCGCCGCCGTAAACCTGCACGGGGATGCCGGCCCGATCGCAGTACGCCACCACCGCCTCGACATCCGCCCGTCCGCGCGGGCGCAGCACCAGATCGGGCAAATTTTCCACCACCCGCTGGCGCAGCCGCAGCGCGTCCAGCATCCCGGCGCCGTACGAACGGCGCACGCGCTCAAAGGTATCTTCGCTGGCGTTTTCCTCCCCGACCAGGGCGGCCAGTTCGCGGCGCGTTTTTTCCGGCAGCCGCGGCGGCTGCTGAAGGTCAAATTCCTCCAGCGCCGGGGAGGGATTCTTAAAATCTTCGTCGCTCATCCCGAAGGTGTCGCGCAGGTGGCGGTAAAAACCGCGGCTGGGATGCTTAAAGGCTTTGGGATCGTTCCAGCGGAACAGCGCGCGGAAAGACCGCGGCGGCAGTTCGCCTTCATACCAGTCGGGCTGAAAGGTCTCTGTTTTGCTCATCGGGTTCTCCTTATTGACCGGCCTGCGGGCCCGGGGCGGGGCTGTACGCCTGCTGCCAGATGCGGCGGTAGGCGGTTTCTTCTTCCTGCCAGCGCGCGTCATCCCAGCCCAGTTCCGGCTGCGCGATCGCGCGGATCTGCGCCATCAGCGCCTGGCCGCCCTGCGGCAGCAGCAGCCCCAGGCGTACGCGGCGTAATAACAGGTCGTCCAGATGCGCCACCCCCTCGCTGCGCGCCGCCCAGCGCAGTTCCGCCAGCAGATTGGGCAGGGAATCGATATGCGCCAGTTCTCCCGGAGCGGCGGCCGCCAGCAGCGCCGGGGTCTCCGCGCCGTAGCGCCCGAGCAGATACGCCTGATCGGCGGCGTCCAGACCGCTTTCCGCCAGCGCCGGCAGGGGGTCAAACATCACCGGTCTGGCTGCCCGCCCCGGCTGTCTGCCCAGCGCCGCCAGCGCGGCCTGCACCGTCTGGCTGGCCATGATGCGGAAGGTGGTCAGTTTGCCGCCGGTGATGGTGATCAGCCCCTCTTCCTGCCACAGGGCGTGCGCGCGCGATTCTTTGGAGGGCGTGGCGGCGTTGCTGCGCACCACCGGGCGCAGCCCGGAAAAAGTGGAGAGGATATCCGCTTCGCCCAGGTTGAAATCGGGGAAAAGGAAGTGCGCGGCTTCCAGCATGTAACCGATCTCGTCCGCGCTGGCGAACGGTTCGCGCACCTGGCGGTCGAGCGCCGGGTCGTGATCAATGTCGGTCGTGCCGATCATGGTCGCGCCTTCCCACGGCAGCAGGAAGAGCGCGCGCCGGTCGCGGGGATGGAAAAGCGTGATCGCCTCGTTGAGCGGGAAGCGCTGGCGCGAAAAGACCAGGTGGCTGCCGCGCAGCCGGCGCAGCCGCCCCGGCGCGCCAATCTGGCCGCGCACCTCGTCCGTCCACGGGCCCGTGGCGTTGATCACCACCCCGGCCCGCACTTCAACCGCGCCGCCGTCCGCGCTAGAGGTATCGCGCACCGCCGCCCCGCAAACCCGCCCGGCGCGGTCGCGCAGCAGGGTCTCGGCGCGGGCGTAGTTCAGCGCCGTCCCGCCCGCCGCGCAGGCTTCGCGCAGCACGCGCAGCACCAGGCGGCTGTCGTCCACCTGGGCGTCATAGTAGCGAAAACCGCCTTTCAGCCCTTCGCGGGCTAAATCCGGGTGCGTGTTCAGGATCTGGCCGGCGGAAATCGCCCGGTTGGAAAAGGTGCGCCCCATCAGGTCGTAGATGAAAACCCCCAGCCCGAGCACGCTGCCGGGGAAGTGGAAGCGCTCGTAATTGGGCAGCACAAAAGCCAGCGGCGTGACCAGCCCCGGCGCGGCGCGCAGCATCCACTGGCGCTCGTGCACCGATTCGCGCGTCACGTCAAACTGGCGGTTGAAGAGGTAGCGCAGCCCGCCGTGCACCAGTTTGGAAGAGCGGCTGGATGTGCCGTAGGAAAAATCCGCCCCTTCGACCAGCAGCGCCTTCAGGCCGCTGGCCGCTGCCAGCCGCAGCACCCCCGCGCCGGTGATGCCGCCGCCGATGATCAGCACGTCCCAGCGCTCCTGTCCCAGGCGCTGCCAGGTCTGCTCCCTCCAGGTTGAAGTCCACATGATACCCTCCGTAGAAAAATAAACCGGTTCGGCAGGCTCAGACAGCCTGCCCGCCGTAAAAGCGCAGCCAGAAAGAGCGGCTCTCAAACATCACCCGCTGCATCAGCGTGTAGCCCGCGGCGGCGTCACGCGCTTCGGCGCAGCGGCGCAGGTCAGCGTAAAAAGCGCGCGAGTGCGCCCGCGTCTCGGGGTGTTCAAAGTAGCGCGGCCCGGCCAGAGCGTACAGCCCCTGAACATTGTTGATAAAGTAAACAAAGAAGGCGATCCCCGAGGCTTGCGTCAGGCGCTTGTGCACCCCCCAGTCGTAAACCGCGAAGGCTTCCGGCGTGTCCGGCAGGTCCTCAGCCCCCAGGAGGGCTTCCAGCACCTGTTCCGGGTGGTTCGCCAGCGCCAGGCGCGCGTATTCCGGCGCCAGCAGGTAGCGGATAAAGAGCAGATTGGGCACAAAATCAGCCGGCAGGCTCTGCCAGTGGCCCGCCATGGCTGTCAGCATGCCCAGGTTGCCGTCCTGCCAGTAATCGCGCACTCTGGTCGGTTTGCCCTGGCGGATTTCCAGCCAGCCGTCGCGCCCCAGGCGCTGCAGCGCCTCGCGCAGGGTCGGGCGGGTCACGCCCAGGCGGGCGGCCAGTTCGCGCTCCGCCGGCAGGCTGCTGCCGATCGGAAATTCGCCGTCCAGGATCGCCGCCAGCAGGCGGTTTTCGGTCAGTTCGTTGGGTTTTTCAGGTGCTTGCCATTCCATCGGATGTGCTTCCAGTAAAGGGGGGATTAACTGGTAAGTGGTCTGACCAGTTAACAACAGTGTACAGAAGTTTTCAGAAAAATACAAGAGGGAATTTTAGAAACAGATTAAAAATGTTCCGCAGCCTCGGTTCGGGGTGGGCTTGCTTGCCCCCGGTTGGTCCCGCGGCGGGTTTGCGGGGCGGGGGAGGTGGGGAGGGAATTTTCAGCCCAGTTTGGCCAGACCGCGTCCGGCTGGATATATAATCAATGCATCCATCCTTCGCAGGGGCCGCGGCCTGCCCGCCAACCTGTTTGTAAGCCGCGCGGCGCGGGGGTTGCGAAACCATTTTCCATCCGTTCTTTGATCTTCACCATTCAGGAACAAAGCCGTGAAAAAAATCCTTCTGACCGGTCTGGCGCTCCTCTTCCTGCTAACTTCCTGCAGCAGCCCCGGGCAATCCGGCGCACCAACCGCGGCCCGGCTGGCCACAGCCACAGCCGCCCCCACAGCCGCCCCCTCAGCCACGATCCTGCCCACACCAACCGATCTGCCCCGTCCGCCGGTCACAGTGTCCTATTATCCCCTGCGCCTCGAATACCGGGTTACCAGCGACTGGGCTTCCCTCGAGTTCCGCGAACCGGCCCGCGTCCTGGCCGTTCGCCAGGTGGAGCTTTCCTGCGCCGGCCTGCCTTGCTCCCCTGAGACCAAGATCGGCTATTCCACCGCCCGGGTGGAGGTCAACCGTCCTTTTTCCCAGGTTAAGAAAGAGCCGGAAGTGCTGGTGATCCTTGATCTGGCCGTTTCTCCCGAAGGGGTGGACGCGCCTTTTGATCTGATTTCGAAACACGGCGCTTATGGCGGAAGCGGATTGCGGATTTTGTATAACCAGCAAGACGATTGGGCGGTCTTGAAAGAGATCAATCACTTCTGGGTGGATTCATCGAACGCGGACACCAGCGCGGCAAAATTCTCGGTGGATATGGTGGCGCTGGCACAAAACAGCGCCGCGCAGGAGGTTGCGATCGGCGCTTCGCGGCCGGAAAAGCTCGCCCTGGCCTTCTACTATCCCTGGTTTCCAGATTACGGCTGGTCGGACGATACCGCCATGAGCGACAAACCGCTGATCGAGATTTCCAGCGACGACATGGATAGCGTTGACTGGCAGATCGCGCAGGCGCAGTCGGCCGGCGTGGATGGTTTCGTGATGTCCTACAATTCATCCTGGGCCGATTCACGCACCCAGATCCTGATGCGCGCAGCCGAGAAAAGAAATTTTAAGTTCTGCTTCCTGCTGGAAACCCTTGATTCCGGCGGCCCGCCCTGGCCCCCAGACCTTCTCGGTGAGTGGCTTGTCCGTGCTTACCGGAAATTTGCCCCGTCCCCCGCCTATTTGAAGCTTGACGGCAAACCAGTGCTGTTTGTTTACGCCTCGACCGCACATTCCCTCGAGACCTGGGATGCGCTCTTTACCTCGCTGCGTGAACAGGGCGTTGATTTCGTGTACATCGCCACTGGTTATGACATACAGAACTTGACGGTCTTCGATGGCATTTTCGACTATTCCATCTTTAGCTACGAAGACCTGCCCGGCGCGTATTTGTCCACCAGCCGTGCCATCCGCAATTACTCGATTTTTGAAGCAGCCCCCGCGGGTAAAAATAAACTGTGGGTGGCGACGGTTTCGCCGGGCTTTAACAGCACCCCCTACGGCGAGAATTTACACCCCTTTGCGTTTGACCGCGGGCAGGGAGAATACTATCTTAAAACCATTGACGCTGCCCTGCGAAGCGACCCGGATTGGATCGTAATTACTTCGTGGAATGAGTACGGTGAAAACACGCACATCGAACCCAGCCAGCGCGACGGCGAACTTTTTCTTAACCTGACGCGCGAATTCATCAGCAAATGGAAATCTGCTTCTCCGTGAAATTCTCATCCGGCATCAGAAAAACCGGGGGAGGTCTCCGGCAGGATTAAGATAATTGGCTGGAAATCACAAGCCCGCGCTGGAGATAAAGCGAGTCTCCCGGCCATCCAGCCTCCAACGCGCGCGCTGGACGCGTGCCGTCACCGCCCGTTAAAAATCACCCGCGCGGTGGCACCCGCGGCCGCCCGCGCCCTCATCTGAGGGTATAATTTCCCCTATGCCCCTGCCCAAAGCCAACCGCCGAGTTGTGCTCATCCTGCTGCTGCTCAGCGCGTCTTACTTTACCCTTTTCGCCTTCCCCAACGCGGTTGGCTCAAAAAATCTTGAGATGGTCACCATCTTCCAGCCGGACGAGGGCGTGCCGCTGCCTTACGTTTTTCAGATGATCCGCCCGGCCGCGACCCTCAAAGAGACCCTGATCCATTTCTTCTTCTACGGGTATTATTTTTACGGTTTCCCTTACTTCGCCCTTTCCGCGCTGGCGCTGCTGCCGCTCAAAGCGCTTGGGCTGCTGGGCGACACCACCCTGGTGATGCTCACCCTGCGTCAGATGATCAGCGTGCTGCCCATGCTGCTGGCCGCCTGGGTTCTGACCGGGCTGCAAACCGGCTTCCGCGATTACCGCGCTCCCGCGCTCTTCCTCTTCCTGCTGGCCGTCCCGGCGGTGGTGACCAACAACCTGTGGTGGCACCCCGACAGCCTGGTGACCCTCCTGGCCGTCCTGGTGATCTACGCCCTCGACCGCGACAGCCTGCGCTTCGGGCGCTGGTTCCTGCTCGCCGGGCTGCTGTGCGGTGCGGCGGCCGCCACCAAGGGCATCGGCTATTACTTCGCCCTGACCATCGCTGTCTATTTGCTCATCGGCCTCTTTCGCCGCAAGATCCGCCTGCCGCGCGCCGTCCTGGCCGGGCTGGGCTTCCTGGCCGCCATGTTCGCCGGCTACCTGGGATCCAACCCGATCCTGATCTACGCCAGCGTGCGCCGCGACTATTTCGCGGTGATGGACGAGCAGCTGGAACAGCTCACCACCGGCCACCAGCTGGCTTACGCCAAAGGGCTCGAAGCCGCGCTGCCTATCCTGAATAAGTATTACGGCGCGGCCCTCTTTCTGCTGCTGATGCTCGGGCTGTGCATCTGGGGCATCTGGCGCGATCCGCGGCGGCTGCTCTTCACCCACATCCTCACCTGGACCCTGCCGCTGACCCTGACGGTCTTCACCATCTTCCACCTCAAGTACCAGTACCTGCTGCCCGTGGCGCTGCCGCTCTTTTCCTGCGCGGTGATCCTGCTCCCCGAACGCTGGCGCTGGAGCCAGCCGCAGACCTGGCGCGGCTGGGCGGCGGGCGGGCTGCGCCTGCTGCTCGCTCTGGCTGTGCTGGCGCAGCTGGCCGCCTTCTTGAGCGCGGACGCGCGCATCTACACCCGCAGTTTGCGGCGCGAACAGACCAGCCAGTCGCTGCAATTTTATGAGAAAAGCCTCAAAGCGCTCGAGCCGATGATTGACCTGCCCGACCTGCGCGTTTACCACGACGTGCGCGTCTACTTCACCCCGCGCAAGACCTGGAAGACCGACGCCATTTTTCAGATGCTGGATTACGACTACATCCAGAATTTTGACATCCTCATGCTCGACCGCCAGCGCATGGCCGATTACACCAAACAGAGCGGCACGCCGGTGGACCCTGCGCAGTACGAGAAATCCTTTGCCTTTTACACGGATGCCAAAGCCGGGCAGATCAAGGGCTATACCCTGGTCTTTAAGGATGATTTCGCCGCCCTGTTTGTGCGCGATTCCCTCTACCAGCAGTACCTGCGGCCTTAATCCGTCCTCAGGCTGAAACTGCCTTCCAGCCCGCGGTCCGGGTGAAAAAAAGCCCGGCTTCTCGCGCCTGCCATTTGGGGCTTGACAATTAGAAAATATATTCTATAATCAGGGTAGTTGAAGCGGGCGCCGGCCGGGTATTCGTTTCGATTCGTTTTTGAAACGAAAACGAATCTATTCCAGGGTCACGCCGTCGTTGGCGATCTCGTTATCTTCCACGTAGCGCCGCGGCATGGCAAGCGAAGCCCAACCGCCGGCCTGCTGAAGGCGGAAGGGGTCGGTGCCGTGGCGGGCGGCAGAAGTCGCCCAGTAATGGCGGCAATCGTGGGCTGAGAGGCCGCTGATGCCGATTTGTTTGCCCAGCAGATTGACCCGCAGGCTGATCGCACGGGTGGTCATACCGGCCGCTGAGAGGTGCCCGTTTTTCAGGCTCTGGCGCAGCAGGGGTGGGGGAGCGGACTGGCCCGGGGTGGGGGCGGGGAGATCGCCAAAGTTCGCATAGGCACGCGCGGCCCGCAGCGCGTCCGCCGACAGTCGGTGCGTCTGGACTTTATTCACCTTCGGGCGAAAGAAACGCAGCATACCGGCTTCCAGGTCGAGATCCGCGGTGGTCAACCTGGCCAGTTCGCCGGCGCGCAGCCCGTGGTCGAGCAGCAGGCAAATCAACAGCGCGTCCCTACGTCCCTGCGGATCCGGCGGCTGCTGCTTCAAGCGCGCGGCTTGCTCGTCCGTCAGCCGTACCGGGCTGGCTTTCTTCAGCCCGATGCGCGTCACGGCGCGGCGGGCGTTGACCCGCGGCTGCTCGCGCTGGCTGTACCCGCCAACCGAGCGGATCAGGGCGTACTCCTGCGCGCTGAGCACCCCGGACTGCATCGCCAGGCGCGCGTACGTCTTGAGGGTTGAGAGGCGCACATTGATTGAGGGCAGGGCGTACCCCTGGGCGGCCTGCCATTTCAAAAAACCCTCCACCAGGCCCCAGGTAATCCCCTGCCAGGCGCCCGGCTGGTTGAACAGATCCCCCGCCGTCTGGCCCAGAGCGTTCAGAAACTGGGCGAACAGATCCAGGTCGGCCTGCTGGCGGCGCAGCGTCTCGGCAGCCCGGCGGCTTTGATAATCCGCGAAGCGGTGGCGCGCCGCTGCGCGGTTGGCGGCCTGGCCCAGGGATGTTTCCAGGGCGCTGGGCAGCAGCGGCTGCCAGGGTTTTTCGTCGCCCGGAGGCGGGGAAGGGTAATCGCTCATTACCGTTAATTGTACAACAGCCCGGGCTGTTCAGCGCGTCAAAAGCGGCGGTCGGGACGGCGGCCGCAGGAAATACGCCGGATTGGGGGAGGGGGCGGATTCCCGCGGGCGGTCACGCCTCGCCCGTCTGGCGGCCCGCCCGCCGCGCTTCCAGTTCGCTCACCACCCGGGCGTGCTCTTCGCGGCTGAGCGGGTAGCGCACGGCAAAAACAATCCCGATGATCAGCAGCAGCGCCGGCAGAGGCCCGATCACCAGCCGGATGGCGAGCAGCGCGCTCTCCGGCTGGCTGGCAGAGTTGGGAAGATACCCCGCCGCGTCCAGCGCCAGCAGGGTGAGCGGAATGGCGATCGATGAGGCGACTTTCTGCGCCAGGGTCACCAGGCTGTAGAACATACCTTCGTGGCGCTGGCCGGTCTGCCACTCGTCCCACTCGATCGCGTCCGGCAGGATGGACCAGGGCAGAACATGCGCGCCGCCCACACCGAAACCGCCCAGAATGCACAGTCCCAACACCAGGGGCAGGGGAGAATCGGCGTTCAAACTGATCAGGGCGATTTGCACCAGCGCCCAGAAACCGACCCCGCCAGCGTAGGCAAGGCGTTTGTTCATCCTGCGCGACAGCCAGGTCCAGAAGGGCAGGGCGAAAATGGCGGTCACAAAAATCGAAGCCATAATCAGGTCCGCCTGCGCCTCGCGCTGCACCACGTACTTGAGGAAGAAAAGCAGCATCGCCTGGAGGATATCCATCGAAACCCAGGTGAGCAGGAAGATCACCGCGCCAAAAACAAAGGGCTTGTTCTGCAGGGCAGCCTTCAGCGACTGGCGCAGGGCGGGTTGTTCCAGGTCCTGGAATTCAGGGCGTTCGCGGGTGAAGAAGAAAATCAGCAGCAACGGCAGCGCGCTGACCGAGCCAAAAATGACCGCCATCATCGCCACCCTCGGGGCGCTGTCAGGAGCGAAGGCGCCGATCATCATCAGCGGCACAGTGAAGGCGATCAGCGAGCCGAGGATCGAGTAGAACATGCGGTAGGAAGTCAGGGAGGTGCGCTCGTCGTATGAATCGGTCAGTTCCGGGGTGAGCGCGAAATAGGGCATGTACACCAGCGTCGCGGCCGTGTCAAAGAGGATATAGGCCAGCGCGTAATAAACGGCCAGCGCCAGTCCGCTTTCAAAGGGAGGGCGCAGGAAAAGGAGGACAAATGCCAGAGCGAAAGGCAGCGCGCCAAAGAGCAGAAAAGGCCGCCGGCGGCCCCAGCGCGTGCGCGTTCGATCCGAAAGATAACCGAGAATGGGATCGTTGAAATAATCCCAGGTGCGGCCCAGAAAGATCGCCAGCGCGGCGGTGGAAGCCGGCACGCCAACCACGTCGGTGAGAAAGATGGCGAAATAAGCGGCGACGATGGTGAGGGTCAGGCTGAAGCCGAGATCGCCGGAGCCGTAGATGATTTTGGTGATGCGCGGCAGGGTTTTTGGGGTGGACACGGCGAATTTGCTCCGATTTTTGGTTTAATATAACTTCCGATTATTTATAGTAATCAGAAGGAATAATTAATGATCCATTGAAAACGGGAAATGGCATGCCAGAAACAAACCCATCAAAAGGACGCCAGGCGGCCTGATATTCCAAACCCATTCCGGAGCGATTCGGTGCGGCCGCTCCCCGCCGATGTCAGAAAAAAAGTGACTAACAGGGGCTGCGGTCCCATTCAGCGATCGGACGGTTCTCGCGAACAGCCGCCAGCAGGTCCTGCGCCAGACGGGCCACCATGGTCAAATCGCTCCGCGCGGCGGTTTCCAGAATGGTGATCCGCTCCGGGTGGTTAATCTTGGCGCTGGCGATCAAGATGGCGCGCAGGATGTAATAGTTGGTTTCGCCGCTGTTCAGGATTTCCAGAAAGGTGCCCAGCGCCGCCTGGCTGCCAAGGTTGCCAAGAATCTGCGCGGCCATGATGCGCCGTTCCGGGATAACATGGTTGAGCGCGGCCAGCAGCTTTTGCTCGTATTTTTTGCCGCCGGGCTCATCCAGAGTCATCCCGCAATGCGGGCAGCTTTCCGCACCTTCCGGGACTTCCTGAAAGCAGTGAACACAGTAATACGTGATCAAGGTACCCGATCCAGAAAATTCGGGGCTGCCGGTTTCCCGGACAGCCCCGTGAAAATCTAGCGCACGAAAGCCTTTTTGCCGGCGTACTCGGCTTTGCTGCCCAGTTCTTCTTCGATGCGCATCAGCTGGTTGTATTTTTCCAGCCGTTCACCGCGGCAGGGCGCGCCGGTTTTGAGATGGCCGGTGGCCATGGCGACGGTAAAGTCAGCGATAAAGCTGTCCACCGTCTCGCCAGAGCGGTGAGAAACCATCGCGCCCCAACCGACGCTGCGGGCCAGCTCGATCGCGGCGATCGTTTCGGTGATGCTGCCAATCTGGTTCAGTTTAATCAGCACGGCGTTGGCCACGTTCTCATCAATCCCGCGCTTGATGCGCTCCACATTGGTGACGAAGATATCGTCGCCCACCAGTTCGAGCTTCTGTCCCAGTTTCTGATTGAGCAGCTTCCAGCCGTCCCAGTCATCCTCCGCCAGGCCGTCTTCGAGGACGCGGATGGGATACTTTTTGGACCAGTCCTCATACATGGCAACCATTTCTTCCGAGGTCACCTTGCGGCCTTCGGTGTGCAGAATATACAGGCCGTCTTCGTAGAAACCGCTGGAAGCCGGGTCGAGCGCGATAACGATATCTTCGCCCGGGCGGTAGGCCGCTTTTTCGATCGCCTGAAGGATAATCTCGACCGCTTCAGCGTTGGTCTTGAGCGCCGGCGCGAAACCGCCTTCATCACCCACACCGGTCGCGTAGCCTTTGTTCTTCAGAACGCTCTTGAGCTGGTGATAGACCTCGCTGCCCCAGCGCAGGGCTTCACGGAAATTCGGCGCGCCAATCGGGGCGATCATGAACTCCTGCAGATCCGTGCCCTGCCAGTTGGAATGCACCCCGCCGTTGAGAATATTGAACATCGGGACGGGCAGCAAACGGGCATTTTCCCCGCCCAGATAGCGGTAGAGGCTGACCCCGCTGGAAACCGCCGCCGCGCGCGCCACAGCCAGGCTGACCCCCAGGATCGCGTTCGCGCCAAGCTTGCTTTTGTTCTTGGTGCCGTCCAGAAGGATCATGCTTTCGTCAATTTTCTTTTGATCCAGCGCGTCCATGCCCACCAGCGCGTCTTTGATCAGCGTATTGATGTTGTTGACCGCCGTCAGGACCCCTTTCCCCTGGTAGCGTGATTTGTCGCCGTCGCGTAATTCCAGGGCTTCGTGAACACCGGTCGAAGCGCCCGAGGGCACCGCCGCGCGGCCAAAAGCGCCGCTGCTCAGGCGCACGTCTACCTCAACCGTCGGGTTGCCGCGGGAATCCAGAATCTCCCGGGCGAAGATAGATGCAATTTTGTCTGTCATGGAAAACTCCTTAAAGGTGGTCTTTTCATCAGGGATTCACCTGATTATTCACATCCTCAGCGGGTTTACCCGCCGCGCGCCGTCAGTCCGCGTTGAGCCTGCGGCGAAGCGCTTCGATCTCTTGTTTAAGACGGTCAATCTCCTCCAGGCGCAGCCGGGCGACGGCTTTCAATCCCTCATTTTCCTGAGCAATCGGTCCGCTGGCCAGCTGCCAGTTGCGGTTGTCTTCCTCCAGTTCCATCACCCGAAAACGCAAATAAGCCAGCTGCGATTCTGTGCGGCTCAAGCGGGCGGCGAGTTCAGCCATGTTCTTGGGCAGGCCGTTCTCTTCTTCCGCCTCAAATTCCGCAGCGCGGAGGGCACCCAGCCCGGCTCCCAGGAGGATGCGCAGGCCGTCTTCTTCCTCCCAGCCGCGGGAGCGAATCAGCGCCAGGAGTTCCTCGTACGTCTCATCCGTGATGTTCAGTCGGATCTGTCTCATCGGGTTCGTCTTCTTCGTTCAGCGGTTCGGCCGTCTGTTCAAATTGATCAACCAGGTTGGAAAGGCGCAGGCAGGCCGCGGCAAATTGATCCACCGCGGTTTCGATCACCTGAGCAGACCTGGGCTCAAGCCGCCCGTAGCCGGCCATCCGTTTGGGGCGGCATTCTTCGATATTCATCCAGCTGACCGACAGTTCAGCGCGCAACTGCTGTTCCAGCCGTTCTTGCGCCGGAGGGAGGCCGATTTGTTGAACAAAGCGGTCCAATTGATCCAGCATGGCTTGAATTTCACCGCGCAGGATCTGTTTCTGGGTGCGATCTAAGCGGGTGACCGAACGATATAAAATCGGCTCTTCGGTCGGTTCAACCAGCAGCGAAAGCATCTGGCGCAGCGATTTTTCAAAGGTCAGGAACGTCGCCAGTAAGACACGTTGATGTTCAGGAGATAATTTCAACTGTTACTCACCATCAAACCCGCACTTGATTGGCCCCGGAAAAGCACCCGGCGTTTTCAGAGGCTATCAGCCAGACAGGCGGTTTGGTGATATACCCAGCGAGCCTCATCGCTGGGTTTTATTATACAACCATTGCCCGCAAGCGGGCGCTTCCAGTTTCAGATGCCGATCGCGCCGTTTATTTTTCAGCGCAGGTGAGAAAGCCGGGAGCCTCCGCGCGGTTTCTTTCCCAGAGGCGGCACAGGGGCGCGCTGATCCCGGGTTCAACCGCCAGCATCTCCCGCGCCAGGTTCTGCGCGTCTGCGCCGCGGCCCGTTTGGAGATAGGCTTCCACAAAAGGAGCGGCCAGCATGACATCCTTTGTTTCCATCGGCTGCTGTGCCAGCGCGCGGTCGGCGAAGTCGGCTGCCGCGAGCGGATCCCCCGCGCGCAGCGCCTGGCCAGCCCAGGCGGAAAAAGCACACCAGTCCGGGGCGGGCTCGGGTCCGAACATCGCCGGCAGGATCAGACGGTTGCCCCCGCCGGAGAGGCGGATCAGCTCCGGGCGAGAAAGCGCGGCCGCCTGGCGAGCCAGATCGGGCAGCGTGGGATTGACGGCATCCAGCTGGGGATCTAAAAGGCGCAAGCAGGCTCCGGCGCGGTAGGTAAAGACCACCGCTTTCCCCGTGTCGCCGTAGAAATAGGCGCTCATCAGACTGCGCCGATACGGGCGGCCGCGGGTGAAGTCCGGTACGACCCCGCGCAGGATCATTTCGCGCAGGTAGAAGAAGCCGTGGTCGTACTGCGCCGAGGGATTGTTGCGCCAGATCAGCAGATTGAGCTCCGATGTGTTGGTATTGTCGGAATACAGTTCGAGGGGAAAATCGGCTGAGAGAATGGTCGTGCCGGGTTCCAGGGCGGGAATGTTCCAGGCCAGTTCGTGAAAAATGCGCGTGTGCAGCTCCCACTCTGTTCGGAACTGGTTGGCAGCCAGGGTCTGCCTCCCGGCGGAAAAACCCAGCAGCAGCGCCAGCCCGGCCACGGCGACGCGCTTCCACGGCAAGAGGTCAAATAATGCCCCCGCGGTTAAAGCCGCGCCGAAAATAAAAGGCAGGGTAAACCGCGAATTCCAGCCCTGCGGCTCAACCGTCAATCCCGTCAGCCAGAACGGCCAGCCGGCCAGCAGCAGCCCGGTTAACCCGGTGATCAAAATCTGCCAGGTATCCCCCTGCCCTGTTTCGCGTTTGGTTTGTAATTCCATGCGGCTGGTTTGGCTATGATTGGCTATGCGAAATACAAGGAAAAACCAGCCAGCGGCGACCAGACTGACCCCCAGCGTCAGGACGCGTTCCCAGCGCCCCAGCCCGGCGGCGAACGGCGCGCTCAGCGCCCCCCACCAGGCGCGCAGCGTGGTGTCCCAGACCACATTCTTTCCAATCGTGCCAACCAGGCGCAATCCAGTCTGCAGCGGCGCAGCCAGCAGGCCGTCCAGCACATTCAGCTGATACTTGTCCATCTGCAGCGGGAAAAAGAAGACCCGCCAGACCATCACCCCGCCCAGCAGCAGCGCGTACGGCAGCCACTGCTTCAGCGTGCGGCGCAAGGCGCCCCCTGCCCCACCCTGGCCGCGCTCGACAAACCAGATCAACAGCGGCCGCAGCAGTTCCGGCAAAATTAAGTATTCAAAAGATATTAAATTAAATGTAGAGAGTAGAAGCGCAACAGCGGTCGCGGGCAGCCACCAGCGCGGACGGCGCTGCGCCAGCGCGCCCAGAGCCAGCGAGCCCAGCAGACAGGCAAACATCAGCCACATGTGGCTGGTCACCAGCGGGGTGTACTGCACCAGGAAACCCGGGTACAAGACGAACAACAGCCCGGAATAGAGCCCTGCCCGCCCGGCCCGCGGCCAGACCAGACGCAGCAGCCCCCAAAGGCACAGGGCGCTCAGCCACAACATCAAAACAGAAAACAGGTGCCAGACGAACGAATTCATCCCGAACAGCGGCACCAGAAAATGATAAAACACACCGGTAAACGGGCGGTTGTTCCCGAGGGTGAAGTAAAACTCCTCCCCCGGCAGCCCCAGCGCCAGGCTGGTCCATAAAAAGGTCCAGTCATCCAGGGCAAAACCCAGCCACGGGATCAAAAGCCCGTAGCCCAGGATACTGGCGGTCAGGAGGATTACCGGCGCGGAAAAGAACTTACGCATGCCTGAATTGTAATATAAAAACCGCCCGGGGAGCTTTTACCCCTTCAGCCCCAGGCTGATGCGGCCGCGCTCGGTTTCGACCGCGACAATTTCGACTTCGAGGATCTGGCCCACTTCCAGGCGCGTCCCAGCGGGGATGCGGGTGCGGTGCAGCAGGCCGTCCTGCTTGACGCCGATGTCCACAAAAGCGCCAAAATCCACCACGTTGCGCACCGTGCCTTTGAGGGTCATCCCCGGCGCGAGGTCTTCCATCTTCATCACATCGCTGCGCAGGATCGGCGCCGGCGCGTCAGCCCGCGGGTCGCGTCCCGGGCGCAGCAGCTGTTCACATATATCTTCCAGAGTGGGCACCCCAACCCCCAGGCTTTCTGCCAGTTCATCCAGCGATCGGCTGGCGAGCAGCGCCTGCAGGGCGGCCCGCCGTTCTTCCAGCCCTGATTCCAGCGAGACCCCGGCCGTCTGCAGCAATTTTTCCGCCGCGGGATAGGATTCTGGATGGATGGCGGTCGCATCCAGGGGATGGCTGCCGGCGCGTATGCGCAGAAAACCGGCGGACTGTTCAAATGCTTTTGGCCCCAGTCCGGGCACCTGCCGGATGGCCTGCCGATCGCGAAACGGGCCGTGGCTGTCGCGGTGGGCGACAATTTTTTCAGCCAGTTTGGGGCCAATGCCGGCGACGTAGGTCAGCAGCGCCGGCGAGGCGGTGTTGATATCGACTCCAACCCGGTTGACCACATCTTCAACCACCCCCTGCAGGGTGTTTGCCAGAGCGGTCTGGTCTACATCGTGTTGATACAGGCCGACGCCAATCGATTTGGGATCAATTTTCACCAGTTCAGCCAGCGGATCCTGAACGCGCCGCGCGATCGAAACCGCGCCGCGCAGGCTGACATCCAGATCGGGCAGTTCAGCCCGCGCCAGCGGGCTGGCGGAATAAACACTCGCGCCGGCTTCGTTGGTGATCAGATAGCGAACCCCCGGCAGATCGCGAATCAATTCGGCAGCCAGGCGTTCGGTCTCCCGCGAGGCGGTGCCGTTGCCCAGGGTGATCAGGGTCACCTGATACCGCTCGATCAGCCCGCGCAGCACGGCCAGGGCTTCGGTCCATTTTTTCTGCGGCTCGTGCGGGTAGATCGTGGCGGTGTCCAGCAGTTTGCCGGTCGCGTCCACCACCGCGACTTTGGAGCCGGTGCGGTAGCCGGGATCAATGCCCAGGACCGTGTGGCCAGCCAGCGGCGGCTGGAGCAGCAGCGCGCGCAAATTGGCGGCGAAAACGTTGATGGCGTGCGTCTCGGCGGTTTCGGTCAGCGTGCGGCGCACATCGCGTTCGATCGCCGGCAGCAGCAACCGCTCCGCGCTGTCTTCAATCGCCAGCTGCAGCTGTTCGCGGAAGGGCGAACGCGCATCCGGGCGAAAATAAGCCACGACGCAGTTCTCCCAGTCCCGGCGCGCCACTTCCAGGCTCAGGCGCAGCACGCCATCTTTTTCGCCGCGGTTGAGCGCCAGAGTCTGATGCGGGCGCACGCGGTCAACCCGGCACTCAAACGTGTAGTACGTTTCGTAGACCCGGCGTTCATCCTGGCCCTGCGGGTCGCGCACCGCCCTTAGCACACCCCACTGCAGCGCCTTTTCGCGCACCGTGCGGCGCACATCAGCGTGCTCGCTGATGCCTTCAGCGGCGATGTCTCTCGCGCCGGCCAGAGCCTCTTCGACGCTGGCTACCTGTTCGTTAAGATAGCCGGCCGCCATATCTTCAGCCGGCCGTGGGGTGCGCGCCTGGGTCAGGATCAAATCCGCCAGCCCCTGCAGGCCCTTCTCACGCGCGATGCTGGCGCGGGTGCGGCGTTTGGGGCGGTACGGCGCGTACAGGTCTTCCAGCGCAGTCAGGGTCTCGGCCGCGTCGATCTTCTGGCGCAATTCATCGGTCAGTTTGCCCTGTTCTTCGATAGACGCCAGCACCGCGGCGCGGCGTTCATCCAGCGCGCGCAGCCGTTCCACGTGCGCCTGCACGCCGCGCAGCTGCTCTTCATCCAGGGTGCCGGTCATTTCTTTACGGTAACGGGCGATAAACGGGATAGTGTTGCCTTCATCGAGCAGTTGGATGGCGGCAGCCACCTGCCCCGGGCGCAGATTTAGAATGGCAGCAACTGATTCAGCGTAGGAAGGGTTCACATTCAGTCCTTGTTGGAAAAGAATACCAGCCGGCGCCAATTGTACCCCAGCCTGAAGGGATATGACAAACATCACCCCAGCCGCGGCCGATTGGCACTGGGAGGCGACTTGTAACATGATATATTTAGTTATATTACAGTCTGAAGGCTGTATCACTTCATCCTTTTGAAAGGAATTCGCTCCTATGGCTCATCCTTCTATCCCCGCAGATACCCTTATGGTGGACCCGCCTTTCGCCCAGAAACTCTTTTCCAGCCCGCGCTGGGCCTGGCTCTGGCTGATTGTGCGTCTTTACCTCGGTTACGAATGGATTACCTCCGGTTTGGGAAAATTCTCCAACCCGGCCTGGACTTCCGGAGAAATCCTTAAAGGCTTCTGGACCCGCGCGGTGGCGATTCCTGAAGCCCCCGCCCGGCCGCTGATCGCCTTTGACTTTTACCGTTCGTTCATCCAGTCACTGCTCAACGCCGAGGCGTACACCTGGTTCGGCCGGCTGGTGATTTGGGGCGAGGTGCTGGTCGGGGCGGCGCTGGTCCTCGGGTTGTTTACCGGCCTGGCGGCGTTTTTTGGCGGTTTCATGAACTGGAATTTCATGATGGCCGGCACCGCCAGCACCAATCCCGTGCTGTTCACCCTTTCCATTCTTCTCATTCTCGCCTGGAAAATCGCCGGTTACTGGGGCCTGGACCGCTTTGTCCTGCCCGCTCTCGGCACCCCCTGGCGGCCCGGGAAATTGTTTGCCAGAAGCAGCGGCGAAGAAAAATAACCCTCGCGGCTCATTCGCGGCCGCCAGGCGGGGAATATCCGGCTGGCGGCCAAAACTTGCTCACCGCCGGGCAGATGCAGCCGCCAAACTGGCGCTTTCGCCTTTCTCCCGACTTCCTTTCAGGGGATCAGCCGCCCCGAATGCCTTTTTCTTCACCCTGCGGCTTTCCCGTTTGAAATCTTTCTTGATGTTATAATCGCCAGTAAGAATCAGCATCCCGGGAACTGGCGCGATGAAATTATCGATTATTATCCCTGTCTATAACGAAGAAGCCACCCTGGCTCAAATTGTGCAGAAGGTGCGTGAAGTACAACTGGAAGGGGTGGAAAAAGAAATCGTGCTGGTTGATGATTGCAGCCGCGATCGTTCCCGCGAAATTATTGAGCAGGAAGCCAGAGTCCCCGGCACTCTGGCGGTCTATCATTCGGTCAATCAGGGAAAAGGCGCCGCCATCCGCTCAGCCCTCCAGGTGATTACCGGCGATCTGATGATCATCCAGGATGCCGACCTTGAATACGACCCCCAGGAATACCGCCTGCTGCTGGAAGCCAAGCGAAACGCCGGCGTGCGCGTGGTTTACGGCAGCCGCTTTAAAGGCCAGGGCGACTGGAAGCACTTCAGCCACTGGCTGGGAAATAAAGGCCTTACCCTTCTTACCAATATCCTCTACGGGGTCAGCCTGTCCGACATGGAAACCTGCTATAAACTGGTCGATGCCGAGGTGATCAAACCCATCCCGCTGCATTCCCGCCGTTTTGAATTTGAGCCGGAGATCACCGCCAAACTGCTGAAACGCGGGCTGCGCATCCTGGAAGTGCCGATCACTTACAAAGGTCGAAAATTTGAGGAAGGCAAGAAAATCACCTGGCGCGACGGTTTTATCGCCGCCTGGACTCTGATCAAGTACCGGTTTACCGATTAGCTGGACAAACCAAGGGGAATCCAATGAATAGTGACCAACCACAAAACAAGCCCGGCAACAAGCCCGCTGCCAGGAGTTTCATATCCCCGCTGGAAAAACGCGGTGGTCACTGGATTCGCTTTAACCTGCCCGCCGGCGCCACCCCGGAAGACATTGATGCGCTGCTCGAGCAGTTGAAAGCGCTGAGCAAGGCCGACAAACCCAAACCGCCGCAAGATGTAAAGTAAAAAAAGCCTGGCGCGGAGTACTCCGCGCCAGGCTGCGCCGGACTGGCGCTTACTTCACAATTTCCAACAGCTCAACTTCAAAAATGAGGGTCGCCCCACCGGGGATGCTCCCCTGCCCGCTGTCGCCGTAGCCCAGAGCGGGCGGGATGATCAACTGGCGCTTGCCGCCCACCTTCATGGTCGCCAGGCCCTCATCCCAGCCTGCGATCACCGCGCCGGTGCCAAAGGTGAAGCGGATTGGATCGCTGCGGTCCAGCGAGGAATCAAAGATGGTCCCGTCCTCCAGCCAGCCCGTATAGTGCACCACCACGGTCTGCCCCTTCTGCGGGCTGGCCCCGCTGCCTTCCTGCAGGTCGGCATATTTTAAGCCGCTCGCGGTTGTGACCAGTTTCGCCGGGTCAACCTGGGTTGGTAGACGCGGTTCGCTGGCAGCCAGCAGATCAATTTCCAGCACCAGGGTTGAATTGGCCGGAATATCGTTGTAGGGTGTATCGCCCAGGCCCAGAGCCGGCGGAACAATCAGCAGACGCCTGCCGCCGACCTTCATTCCGCGCACGCCCTCTTCCCACCCGGCGAACGGCGCGTTACCGCTGCCGAGGACAAACTGGACCGGCTGGCCTTCTTCTGACGCTCCGATGTATTGATAGCCGTTCTCGGTCTTCAGCCACAGCGTGTAGGCGGTGCTGACTGAATATTTTTCCAGCGCTTCCGCGCCGCTGCCATCGGCGAGATCCAGGAACTGCAGGCCGCTTTCCGTGGTGGTCAGATCCCCCTCCTCAAAAGCCGCGGGGATGGGCGGGTCTTTGACTTCCAGCAATTCAATTTCGAGCACAAGCTTCGAATTGGGCGGAATTGGCCCGTTTCCCTCTGCCCCGAAGGCCAGCTCGGGCGGAAGGATAAACTTTGCCCGCTCGCCAACCTTCATCATCAATAAAGCTTCCTCCCATCCCGGGAGCAGCTGGCCAACGCCCAGCATGGCTGTGGCTGATTGCCCGCGCTGAAAGGTGTCAATCAACACCGTCCCGTCCGGAAGGCTGGCGATGTAATGCATGGTAGCCAGCTGTCCCGGCTGCGGGCGGGGGCCGCTGCCGGCTTTCAGTTCAACATACTGCAGGCCGCTTTCTGTGGTGGTCATCTCAATTTCGGGCGCAGCGGTTGGCGCGTCGGTGGGCTGCGCCGCGGGAGTCGGCGCAGCCTGGCAGCCGCCAATCAGCAGCGCGGCCAGGACAATCAAGGGAAAAACGCGAATTTTCGGTGCTTTCAAAGGGTACTCCTGGAAAATAAGATGCTTCATCTTACCAGCCTTTGATGAAAAATTGGTGAAGTTTCCCGAAAACTGGCAGCGGTCGCGCTCCTCTGACCGCCCGCCGTTCAAGGGGCAGGATCCACAGCCAGTTGGCCAGACTAACCCTGTCCCGGCGGCTCTTGCAAAGGGGTAAGCCCAGCCGGTAGAATAGTGGATATCCATTCGGTTCACAGGGACGGACCATGAGCACCCGCCTGCGCAAGATGATGAATATTTTCACCACCCTGATCGCCGCCGCGGTCATTTTTCTGCTGGTTTTTCTGAGTATCGAGTCCGTCCGGCTGGGCTGGTGGCTGCCATCCGATTCCGCGCCCCTGCCGCAGTTAACCCCGGCGCAGAAAGCCGAAGACATGCGCTATCTGCTGGATTTAACCCGGGAAGTGTCGTCCGCAGATGCCGCCTGGGCAGCGGGCGGTCTGGAAAACCCGCTGGATTTTCCAGAAACATGGATCGAGCGCGCCCGGCAGACCAAAAATAACCTTGAATTTCTGGATCTGATCCTGCAATTTTCTGTCCATCTTCAGCAGGTCGGGCACGGCGGGCTGGTTTTTGACTGGAAATACAATCCTGTGGACAGCCTGATCCACGACATTCCGAAAAAGGCATTCGACCGCGCCCCGCTCTGGCAGCAGATGCTGCCTGCCCTGCCGTGGTATGCCCACGCTGATCTGGATATTGTTTATCAACAGGGAGAATACCGCCTGGCCAGTCCCGCGAAAACCGCCAGTCTGGATCTGCCCGCCGGTGCCAGGGTGGTCCGCGTGGACGGCCAGCCGGTGAGCCAGTATGTTTTGGGGCAGCAATACCGCGATTTTCTTTATTTTGATCCCCTTCTGAACCAGTGGTTTCTTTATCCCCTGCTGCGGATTGACCCCGGCCTCAGCCGCAGTACCTGGAATGTGGCATTTGTATTACCGGACGGCAGCCAGGTGGAAGCGGAGGTTGAAAAACACGGCGGCTGGATCGGCCTTGACCGCCCGCTGGAAACCGCCGAAGACAACATCCGCTGTGTGATCCTAACCGACACGGTTTTGTATATCCGCGCGGCCACGTTCTATTATGACCGCTTTCAAAGCGACGCCCGGGCGCTGCGTTCCTGCTTTGACCGGTTCGGCCCTCAGGCAGATCACCTGATTGTGGACGTGCGCGGCAACGACGGCGGCGAAATCTGGAGTTATATTGAAAATCTGATCGCTCCGCTGGCAAAAAAGGACGCCGTTTTTACCATCACCGCGGCGGTGAAAGACAGTTTTTACCGCCGCTGGGGCTGGCGTTTCTGGTACTATCAACTCATTAATTCAAATGAACTAACCGACGCGCGCACGCGGGTCAGCCGCATTGAAACCCTCAACCATCATCCCCTGGCAAGCGCGGGCTGGCAGGTGCGCCGGGTGACCAGAACGGTCCCCCCGGCGGAAAATCCTTACCCGTTCAGCGGACGAATCTCCGTTCTGGCAGATCAGGTCACGCTCTCTGCCGGCGACTCATTTACCGCGGCGATGCAGCAAAGCGGCATGGCGCGCGTGTACGGAGCCAACACCAACGGGCTCGGTTCGGGCTACCAGGCACGGACGGTGTACGCCCTGCCCAACAGCGGCATGATGCTGTACATGGACGCAGAATTAACCCTCAATCCGGACGGCTCGTTCAATCAGATCAGCGGGACCCTCCCGGATGTTTTCCTCTCACCCTCAACCTTTCCAACCGCCTTCCCGGCCGATTTCAGCCGGGAAGCGCTGCTGGCTGACCCGTGGATCCAGGCGGTCATTCAATCCCGGTAAGGGATTGGTTCTCGATTACACGGTGATCTTTAACGCTTTTCCCCAGGCCGCGGCGCGCTCCAGCTCGCCCGGGCTGAGGGGGCCTTCGCTTGCCTCAACCAGAAAACCTGCCGGGACAGCGGCTGATTTTCCCCCCGCCCTGAGCAGCACTTTGTGGATCGGCTCGGCAGCGTAACCGAAGATCCTGACCAGCAGGCGCAAAAAGCCCGGCACTTTCCCGGGCGCCGTTGAGATGCGGGTGTCAAACGCGGCTACACGCATACCACCCAGGCTGCCGGCCGGTATGCCGTTTAAGAATTGCTTGACAGCCGGGGTGGCGGAAAAACCGCGCGTGGGCGAACCAACCACCAGGAGGTCCAGACCAACCAGTTTCTCCACGCTTGCCTGTTCCACCCGCACAACGCCGCCCTCCCCCACGCCCAGCCCCTCTCCAATCGCGCGCGCGATCTTTTCCGTGTTGCCAAAGACTGAATCGTAAATTACCAGCGCTTTCATACCGTCCTCCCGTTGGAATTGTCCCGCAATCTCATTATAGGCGATTGGACGGAAAAAAAGCAGCGCGGCGGTCGGTCACCGACTCACCCGGTTAGAAAAAAACCAGCGCGCCGGGACTGGCGCGCTGGAGATCCGCGGACACCCCGCGTTTACGGGATGTAAAGGACAAAGTCCGCCACGCCGCTCTTCATCCGCTCGCAATCCAGCTTGAAGGAGTAGGAAGGCGGAGTGACCGAGTAAGCCGTGGAGGATGCGGTCACCGTGTAACCGCCAGCCGGCAGGCCGGTCCAGGTATAGGTGCCATCCGCGTTGGGGTTCTTGCAGTCGCCGCCTCCGCCCGTGTCAGCGACGCAGGCGGTCACATAGGGCGCCCAGGAAGAAACCCAGCGGCTGTTATTATCGGTGAAGCGCACCGTGATCGAAACCGAACACACCTTGGTGGGGGTCGGCTGCGGCACCGCGCCCTCGCAGATGCCGGGCTCCTTGCCGGTGGGGACAAATCCCCATTTGGAACGGCAGGTGTTGTCGTATGCGTAGAGCGCTTTCAGCGGGAAATTCGGCCCGGACATGGAAGAGCCCGCCTCGCCCAGGGTGAAGGCGTCGTTGTAATCCAGTTTCTCGGGCGCCTTGAGGCCGTCATCAGCCAGCGCGCCCCACATCAACTCGACCGGGCTGCCGAGCAGCGCGCGCTTGATGGCCAGCTCGATCTTGACCCCGTCTGAAGCGGTGCGCTGCCAGGCGCCGTCCAGGTCACCGACGCGCGCGCTGCCGTCCATGATCAGGGTCTCGTACCCGTCGCCGGGGGTCGAAGGCGGGTTGGCGCGCATGGGGGTCGCCTTGCCGACATCATTGTTCGCGTCCGTGTAAACTCTCACGCCTTCGATCGTCCAGGCGTTCGCATGCGGCAGCCCGGAAGGATCGCCAGCGATCGGCATCCCCAGCAGCAGGAAATCCCCGCGCCCGTCTTTATCCAGGTCAAACTCGACCCCGTAGGTGCCGTTGAGCTGCTTGTTCTCCGCGCTGACATCCCGCAGTTTGATCACCACATAGAAGAAATTGGCGTCCGCGTACAGGTCCGCGCGCAGGATATCCAGGTCGGGTCGGTATTTCATCTCCTGAGTAAACGGGCGTTCCATGTTGTTGCCGTCAAAATTATCCCCGCCGCCGGCTTTGACCGGGTATTCCCCGCTGCCCCAGTTATTGAAGTCGGTCATGAAGGACAATGAGGACGCCCCCGCAGGCTCCCCGGGGGTGATGGCGTGCACAACCGGGGTAAGCGTGGCGGTCGGTTCTTCGGTCGCCGGTTCCAGCGTGGCGGTCGGGATCTCGGCTGCCGGCGGCTCGGTGGCGGACGGGTTTTCAGCCGCCGGAGCGGCCAGGGCGGTCTGGGTCGCCCCCAGCGCGGCCAGAGTCGCCTGAACCGCGCTGTCGCTCGCCCCCGCCCCCGGCAAGTTGCAGCCCGCCAGGGCCAGGCTAAAAATCCCCACCGCTGCGAAAAAACGAATGAAAGTCAGGCGCATTTCTTCCTCCATCTTAATTTTGACAATTATTATCTCAATAAAAGATGATAGCACAATCCTGACAAAATAGAACCGGTCAATTTGCGCGCGTAGGGAAACTGTCAGGTCAACGCTCCGAAAACCGCTTGACAAATCCGGCAGCTCAATATACAATACGACAATAATACAATTATACAATCACAACGCGAGGGATTTTGAACGAACTGGCCGGAAAAATTCAGATTGACCTTCGCTCCAGCGAACCGATTTACCTGCAGATTGTGCGGCAGATCGAACAACTGGTGGCCGCCGGCAGCCTGAAACAGGGCGACCAGCTGCCGACCGTGCGCGAACTGGCTACCGCGCTGCGCATCAACTTTAACACCGTCGCGCGCGCTTACCGCCTGCTGGATGAAGAACGCCTGATCTCTACCCAGCGCGGGCGCGGTACCTATATCTGGGAAATGCCGACTCCGGAAATCCAAGAGCGCCTGCGCGCCCACGGGCTGGAAGAAGCGGCGCGCAGCTACCTGGCCGCCGCCCTGCGGCTCGGTTTCTCCCCCGCCGAGGCAGCCGCCGCTCTCTCGCGGGTGATGGCAGGCGGCGGCGGGCACGATGCTCCCGCGGATCATTTTGAATCGTTTTGACACTTATTTTAAAGAGGAAACATGAACCCCAACAGTCTCAATTTACCCCCTGCCCCGGCGCGAAAGGAAAAAGCTGCCAAAGCTCCCGATACCGCCCATATCTCCGGTATCGCCCTGGCGGTCTTCGCGCTCATTTTTGGATCCGGAATTGTCGCCGCGATTGTGATGGACGGAAAAACCGCCGACTGGGTGATCGCCCTGGTGCTTACCCTGATCACCCTGGTCGCGTTCTTCTTCCTCTTCGGGTTGAAGGTCGCCCAGCAATGGGAAAAAGCGGTCGTGCTGCGCCTCGGCAGGTTCCGCGGCCTGCGCGGACCGGGAATGTTCCTGATCCTGCCGATCATCGATTCAACTCCCGTCTGGATTGACCACCGGGTCATGGTCTCGCCCTTTAACGCGGAAAAGACCCTGACCAAAGACACCGTGCCGGTGGATGTGGACGCGGTCCTCTTCTGGGTGGTCTGGGATGCCGAAAAAGCCGCGCTGGAAGTCGAAAACTACCGGGCAGCCATCACCTGGGCCGCCCAGACCGCCCTGCGCGAGGTGATTGGCCAGATGCCACTGGCGGACATCCTGGTTGGCCGGCATAAAATGGACGCCGATCTGCAGCGGATTATTGACGAGCGCACCACCCCCTGGGGCATCTCGGTCCAGAGCGTTGAAATTCGCGATATCATCATCCCCCAGGGGCTGGAAGACGCCATGAGCCGCCAGGCGCAGGCCGAGCGCGAACGTCAGGCGCGCGTGATCCTCGGCGAAAGCGAAATGCAGATCGCCGATTCCTTCGCGGAAGCGTCAAAGGCTTACATTGACAACCCAACCGCGCTGCATCTGCGGGCGATGAATATGCTCTTTGAAGGCCTCAAAGAGAAAGGCGCGCTGGTCATCGTCCCATCCAGCGCTGTGGACACCATGAATCTGGGCGGCCTGAGCGGGATGGTGTCGCTGGCGCAGAACCAGGTTGAAAAAGAAAAATAAATCGGGAAGGTCAGACACAAAAGGGAGGGTCATCACGACCCTCCCTTTATAGGGTTTATGATTTTCGCGGTTTTAAGCTGCCCCAGATCACACTCACCAGCATACCGGCCAGCAAACCAAACGCGGCGTACAGCGAGAGCCATTTCAGCATGGTGAAAACCGGCGCCAGGACCGCCAGCAGGCCGACCGCCGGGGGATACAGCGCCATGTACAGCGCCGCGCTCAGGTTTTCCAGCAGGTCAAAAATCGCCCCCGCCAGGGGCAGCAGGACCACCAGCCGGGCGCGGCTGTCCGGGCGAAAAGCGCGCGCCGAAGCCCAGCCCATCGCCGTGACCAGAAAGGCGGTGTAAATGATCGGAAAGAGGATATCAAATTGCCAGCGCGCGCGGATATAGGCAGCGCGCCCTTCCGCCCCGTATGTTTCAGCCATGCGCTGCAGGTCAGCCGGGGTGTAAAAAAAGGAGGTATCCGGGCTGCCGGCGCCGCCGGAATAACGGGCAGCGTCGCGCGACTGACCGGGCAGCGCCAGCGCGCCAAATAAGACAAAAACCAGCAGCGCGGTCAGCGCCGCCGGGCCGGAAGAAAGGCGGATCAGGGATTGGGCAAGGCGGGTCAACATGGCAGCCTCCACGAGCGGAATACAGTAATGGTAGCACAGTTGTCCGGCGGGGCAAACCGGGGGCGGATCAACTTAAAACCGGCCAAAAGGCTAATTTCAGGATTCATGGGCCAGCCTATAATCAAATCAGGAGATCCCACCATGCCCAGGCTTGAACGAGATGAAATCATTTCCACCCTGGTCGCCGCGCTGGAACCGGAAAAACAGGTGTGCGCCGCCTATGAAGGCGGGTCCGCGGCTTTCGGGCGGCTGGATGAATATTCTGACATCGATTTTCAGGTAATCGTTGAAGACCAGGCTGTCGACCAGACCGCCGCCAGGATCGATGAACTCCTGAAAGCCGCGTTTAAGATATCTTACCGCTACGAGATTCCGCGCCCCGCCTGGCATGGGCACTATCAGGTGTTTTACCGCTTCGCTGAAGCCAGCCCGCTGCTGCTGCTGGATCTTTGCCTGATACAACGGTCTTCTCCGAATAAATTTTTAGAACCCGAAATTCACGGCCAGGCGCGGGTTTATTTTGACAAATGCGGCGCTGCTCTGCCGCCCGCGCCCGATCCCGCCGCTTTTCAGGCGGGGTTGACCGCCCGCCGGGCTCAGGCGCTGGCGATGGCTGAATTGTTCGCCCCGTTCGCGGTCAAAGAACTGCGCCGCTGCCAGCCGATTGAAGCCGTAGCCTTTTATCAAGGCTTTGTGCTCGGCCCGCTGATTGACCTCCTGCGCATGCGCTACGACCCGCAGCGGTACAACTTCCGCACCCGCCACATTTATCACGACCTGCCGGCCGATGTAATCGCGCGGCTGGAGCCGCTTTACTTTGCGGGCAGTCCGCAGGAACTGGAGGAAAAATACCATCTGGCCCGCGCCTGGCTGCGCGAGCTGGCGGAGGAATAAAGATCGCCGCCCCGGGTTTCAGCGCGTTGTACGCCCGCCGGCGCCGGACACCCGGTCTGGGGATGATTCGCGGACACAAACCCGAAAATTCATAGTAAAATATTTTTGAACAGCAACTGAAGACGAAAGCAGAAGGCGATAGGCTCTCCAGGCGGTTTTACCGGGTGGAAAATCTATTGTCTTTTTTTAATCAGTTGCCTGGCTGCATTGTGGATGGGCCCAGCCATAATGAAAGCGCAATTCAAAAACAGGAGCGTATCCATGAGCATTATCGAAGTGCAAAATCTGACCAAGTATTACGGCAAGTCGCGCGGGATCGTTGATGTCTCCTTCGCGGTTGAAGAAGGCGAAATCTTTGGATTCATCGGCCCAAACGGCGCGGGAAAATCCACCACCATTCGCCTGCTGCTGTCATTGATCCGGCCGACCAGCGGCAAAGCCAGCGTGTTTGGCAAAGATGTCACCACCCACGGCCCGGAGATTCGCCGCGAGATTGGTTACCTGCCCTCCGAAGTGTTTTATTATGAGGGCATGCGCGTGCGCGATCTGCTCAATTATTCGGCTTCTTTCTTCCCCGGCGATCACAGCGAGCGCATCGCTGAACTATCCGACCTGATGGAGCTGGAGATGAACCGGCGCATCAGCGACCTCTCATTCGGGAACAAGAAGAAAGTCGGCATCGTGCAGGGTTTGCTCCACAGTCCCAGGCTGCTCTTTCTGGATGAGCCCACAGCCGGCCTCGACCCGCTGATGCAGCGCAAATTCTTTGACCTGATCCGCCGTGAGAACGCCCGCGGCGTCACGGTGTTCTTCTCTTCGCACATCCTGGGCGAGGTGCAGCGCCTTAGCAACCGCATCGGCATCATCCGCGAAGGGCGGATCGTGGAAATTTCGGATATGCGCAGCCTGCAGCAAAACAACTACAAGAAGATCAAGGTCTGCGCCAGCAACCTGGACGCGGCCGCGTTCGCGCTGCCCGGGGTCACCAACCTGCAGCCCGAAAACGGCGGGCTCCAGTTTTTCTTCAAAGGCGACATCAACGCCGTCTTGAAACAGCTTGGCAGCATCCCGGTGGAAGATGTAACCATTGAAGAACCGACTCTCGAAGAAATCTTCATGCACTACTACGAATAGGCAGCCAATATGAGCCTCAACATTTTTCTTCACGAGCTGCGCGTCCGGCGCAAATCTGTGCTGGTCTGGTCGCTGTCCATCACGGCGCTGGTTGGCTTTTTCTTCTCAATTTTCCCGTCATTTGCCGAACAGGCCGAGCTGACCCAGGAGCTGCTGAAAAAGTTCCCGCCGGAGCTGCTGGCCGCCTTTGGCATGAACCACCTGGATATGTCCGCCATCACCGGGTATTTTGGCTTTCTCTTCATCTTCGTCCAGCTCTGTCTCGCCATCCAGGCGGGCAACTACGGCTTTGGCCTGGTGTCAATTGAAGAGAACGAGCGCACCGCCGATTTCCTGCTCACCCGCCCGGTCAGCCGGGCACAGGTGCTGAGCAGCAAACTGCTGGCCGCCCTGGTCTGTCTGACGGTCACCAACCTGGTCGTCTGGGCGGTCAGCTTCATCTCCATTGAAGCCTTCCGCGGCGAGCGCGCTTACGAAACCGGGGTTGTGGCTCTCCTGCTGGCAAGCATCGCCGTCTTCCAGCTGCTTTTCCTGGCCATCGGACTGTTGATTTCGGTGCTGGTGAAACGCATCCGCAGCGTGACCCCGTACTCGCTCGGGCTGGGTTTTGGCATGTACACGCTCAGCGCTTTCAGCGGCGTGTTTGGCGACGTCAAGCTGGAATACATCACACCCTTCAAGCACTTTGACCCGGCCTACATCATCCAGAACCGGGACTTCAACACCCCCTTCCTGCTGGCAGACGCGGTCATCATCCTGATCTGCGTCGCCCTGACCTACGTACTGTACATCCGCCGGGACATCCACGCGGTGTCTTGAGGAGGCTGACGATGAATATCTATCTGCGCGAATTAAAAGCCAGCCTGAAATCCCTGCTGATCTGGTGCGGGGTGATGGCGCTGCTGATCCTGATCGCCGTCTCCAAGTTTTCCGCTTTCGCCGGCGACCCGGAGATGCTCAAAATTCTGGATACTATGCCCCCGGCCCTGCTGGAAGCGATGAGCCTGCGCGCCTTTAACCTGACCACCGTGACCGGCTTTTACGGGGTCATGTTCATCTACTTCGGGTTGATGGGCGCGATCGCGGCCGCGATGTGGGCCAGCGATTCAATCACCAAGGAGGAACGCGATAAAACTGTGGAATTCTCGCTGGTGCTGCCGGTCTCCCGCAGCCGGGTGGTAACCGCCAAGCTGATGGCAGCCCTGACCAACTGCGTCCTCTTCGTGGCTTTCACCTGGGGCGTTTCTGTGGCCGCGGTGCAGTCGTACCAGCCGGACGCGGCATACTACCGCTTCCTCAGCCTGGAGATGGCGGCCATGTTCGCGATCTCGCTGATCTTCCTGGCGGTCGGGCTGCTGCTCGGGTGCGCCATGCAGCGGTATAAAGTCGCCGGTTCCACCGCGGTGGGCATCATTCTGGCCGCGTACATGCTCTCGATTTTCTCCGGGATGCAGGAAGACCTGGCGTTCCTAAAATGGATCTCGCCTTTCAAGTACTTTGACGCCGGCGAAATCTACCGCAGCGATCAACTCGACCCGCAGTTCCTGGCGCTTTCCGCGGGGATCGTGCTGGTCTGCCTGGTCAGCGCTTACCTGGCGTACAACCGCCGGGATCTGTATATCTAATTCGCCAACCGCAGCGCGGTCAGGCGGGGCTGTCCGGGTTCTTCCGGGCAGCCCTTTTTTTTCACCGCGGCGGAAAGCGGTATAATGGGCAGACCTGATATTCCGCAATTCGTATCCATGAAAAAATTCCTGCAATCCATCCCGCTCTACGCCGCGCTCTTCCCGCTCTATTCCGCGCTCTTTCTCTGGCAGATCAATGTTGACCAGATCCCGCCCACTGCGGTGGTCCCCACCCTGCTGCTGGCGCTCGGCATTGGGCTGGGCATCTTCCTGGTCTGCTGGCTGATCCTCCGCCGGCTGCGCCCGGCCGGGCTGGTTGGCCTGGTGTTTACCGCCCTTTTTTCCCTGTACGGCCACCTGCACACCGCCCTGAAAGGTGTGGACGGCCTGGCTCAGGTGTTCAGCCGCCACCGCAGCCTGCTGCTGGCGCTCGGGCTGCTGGCGCTGCTGGCGGTCGTCCTGATCCTGCGCAGCAAGAGCGATTTTCGCGCAGCCACCCTGTTTTTCAACCTGGCGGTCAGCGCCGGCCTCCTCTTTTCCGCCGCCCAGATTGGCCTGTACTGGCTGGAACGCCCGGCCGATCCGCGCCCCCGCCCCGCCGGTGAGACCGCCGCCCCCGCCGCGGCCAACCCCGAGGCGCCGGACATTTACTATATTATCCTGGACGCATACAGCCGCCAGGACTACCTGCTCTCACGCTACAATTTTGACAACAGCCAGTTCCTGGCGGATCTGGAAGCCCTGGGCTTCACCGTGGCGCGCTGTTCCCAGTCCAATTACACCGAGACCTACCTGTCCATCGCTTCAGCCCTAAACATGGACTATCTGGAAGGGCTGGGCATTTCCCCCGACCCGGCCGCCGCGGAAGATCTCAACACGTACACCCCCCTCATCCGCGAGAGCCGCGTTCGCCAGGCGCTCAGCCGTCTGGGTTATCAGTTCATCTCGTTTAAAACCATCTTCTGGTTTATCAACATTCCCGATTCGGACATTGTTATAGACGTCGAATCCACGACCGCCTATTCAGACCAGCTCGAAACGCACAACTTTCGTTACCTGTGGTTAAAGACCACCCTGCTTAAAGCGCCAATCGAGCTGAGCCAGGCAAATCCCGCTTTTCTGGATAATCTGCCCGCCTGGTTGGCGCGCTTTCTTAACCCGTTCAACGAAGCATTAAAAACCCGCTTTGCCAGGAAATATCAGCAGGTGGTTTATGATTTCGACCAGCTCAGCCAGATGGCAGCCTGGCCAGGACCGAAGTTTGTTTATGCTCACCTGCTTCCCACCCACGAGCCGTTTGTCTTTAATCCAGACGGCAGCATGGTCTGGCCGGTCAACGAAGAAGCCGATAATTACATTGACCAGGTGGTCTACACCAACAAACGCATCCTGGAAATTCTCAGACGCCTGATCCAGGAATCCCGGGTCCCGCCGATTATCGTCCTGCAGGGAGACCACGGCCACGGGCGCACGCCGGAAAAGGTCAAGATTCTCAACGCTTACTACCTGCCGGGAGGCGGAAACCAGCAGATCTACCCGCAGATCTCGCCGGTCAACACCTTCCGGGTGATCTTCAACCAGTACTTCGGCGCGTCATACCCGCTGCTTCCGGATATCAGCCGTTTTTCGCCGGTCAAGTACCCCTACGCGTTTGAGGAAGTGCCCAACACCTGCGTTCCCTGAACCGGAAGGTGCCCGAACAAACCTTATACCCGGAAGCGACCCCGCGCGCCGCGCGGGGTACAATCATCGCATGCGTGAAATGCCGTTGTTTCCCCTGGATACGGTGCTCTTCCCCGGTATGCCGATCCATTTACATATATTCGAGCCGCGCTACCGCCAGATGATCCAGCACTGCCTGGAAAGCTCCCGGCCGTTCGGCGTGGTGCTGATCCGGCGCGGTATGGAAGCCAACGGCCCGCTGGCAGAGCCAGAGAACATCGGCACAGCCGCGGTGATCACCGAGGTGGAACGGCTGCCGGACGGGCGCATGAACATCATCGCCCTGGGCGACGAGCGGTTCCGCATCCTGGAGCTAAAACACGACCTGCCCTATCTGGTCGGCAAGGTGGAATGCCTGCCGCTGCAGCCGCCGGTCACCCTGGAGATGATCAGCGGGCTGCGCCGGCTGCGTCCGCTGGTGCCGCATTATCTTTTTCTGCTCAGCCGCCAGTTCCATGAAAATCTGGACCTCTCCAGGCTGAGCATGCCGGAAGATCCCGGGCACGCGCTGAACATGGCCGCCGGGCTGCTGCAAATCCCGCCCGCGGAAAAGCAGCCGCTGCTGGCGGCGGTCGGTGCGACCGATCTCTTTAACCAGGTGGAGCGCCTTTACCGCCGCGAGATCGCCCTGCTTTCCGGCGGCGCGCTGGATCATTTTGCCCACAGCGACCTGAACTGAAGATTCGCAGCGCCCGGGTGGAAGTCCGGGCGCTGCCAACAACAGGGGAGGAGAATTGGATAAGCCGGTCAGCCGGTGGGGGTACTCAAGCCGGCTGGAAGGAGGGCAGGCGCGAGATGCGCGCGTAACTGATCGGAGCGTCCGGCCCGGCGCTGTACGGCGCCCAGCCCATTTTTCGCAGCAGATACTGAGGAATGTATGAGGTAATCACCTGCAGGCCGGTTAAGCCTTCGCCCACCATGGGCACGGTCTGATGGTTGACCAGCGCGCGGCGCAGATCAGCCGCGCTGCGGCCCTCAAACTGGGTGGCGCAGGAACCGATGGTGATTAACACATGCGCGTCGCTGTTGGCGGTCTGCGCCAGCGGCAGCTGCGCGGACCGGCGGGCGACGCTCAGATTTTCGCGGGTGTAGACCAGCCCGCCGTTATAGGCTTCAACGCCTACCAGGCAGCCGGCCACGCCGGGAACTTCCAGCGCCTGGCGAATTTTCTCAAAACTCAGGCTTTCGGTGCCCCAGGCGGTCGGGTGGGCGGCGATGCAGAGCCCGCCCTGGGCGCGAACGCGCAGCACCGACTCTTCCAGCGGCAGCCCGGCCGGGATAGGGTGGTCAATGTACAGGGCGAGCAAATGCCCGTCCGCGGTGCTGAGCTCCATACCGGGGATGACTTCCACCCCGTAGCGCGGAGCCAGAGACAGCGCCTCGCGCACGCCGTCCATGCTGTCGTGGTCGGTTATAGCGATGACATCCAGATCGGTTTGATCCGCAACATGCTTCAGAATGGCAGAAACCGTCGCGGTGGCGTCGTAACTGTGAAGACTGTGTACGTGTAAATCAGCGAGTCCCATAAGGTTTACCTCCAATCACTGAACCTACAGCCTGATATTACCCGCGCCAGGTTAAGGGCTTATCAAGCCCTTGTGAAGATTTTGTTAAGATTGGGATAACAGACCGGGCAAACCGCGCTATACTGATGAGGCTGTGGAAAACATCATTTGGCTGACATCCTGCAGGGAGGAGCAATGAGCGCGTTGATCAGCATCACCGACAAAGAGGGGAAACCCAGGCTGTGGCGGATTTTTGTTCACTGGGCGCAAAAACAGCCCGCCGGATTTTTAATCTTTCTGGGGCTTCAGTTCCTGGCTGTGCTGCTGGCTTATACCGGCCGGGTTGGGTTTGGCAGCGCGCTTGGCCTGGCCTTCCTGGTTGACCTGTTCTGGCTGATCATCTTCATCGCCCTGCCGGCGCTGATGGCATTTCTTTTGGGGTTGGTGATTGCCCTGCTGGCGGTGGGGATCACCGTTTTCGCGGTCAACGCGCTGGGGATTAATGACTTTCTGGGGGTCATCCTGGTCTTTCTCATCTCGTTCGTTGTGATCGCGTTTCTGTTTGCCCTGGCGACCCTGGTGCTGTACTGTCTGCCGGGGCTGATCGCCGCCGGCGGGATATACGCCGCCACCGACAGCCAGGGCGCCGCTATCGCCGCATTTTTTATCGTCACCATCATCACCGTGGCGCTGGTGTATATCTTCAAGGAATACATCCTGCCCTTCATCTTCGGCTTCGGGCTGAACTGGGTGGCGCTCGGCCTGGCAAACCAGATCGCCCTGGCGATTGTGCTGGGCGCCAGCCTGGCTATCGCCCTGCCCGGGCGCGGCGATTTCCTCGACCCCTACGCCTACCGGGGGATGATGTCGCGCGGTTTCTTTGACCAGATCTTCGGCCTGTTAAGCGCACTGTTCCGCCTGCCCACCCTGGTGAGCCTGTGGGCGTTCGCCTCCGGCATCTTCACCGGGCTGCTGAATACCCCGGTGCGCGAGGGCTGGCTGAAGACCAAAGCGGCTTACGGGGTCATCCCGGCGGCCGCGGTTCCCCCCGCTTACCCGGCCGCGGTCACCCCGCCAACTCCACCGGCCGCGCCGCAGCCCGCCGCCCCCGCCGCGGCCGCCTACTGCGGCGCCTGCGGTCACGCACTGGCAGTTAAGTCTTCGTACTGCCCGTTCTGCGGCGCGCCGCAGGCTTAAGCGGCGGCCTCGACCTCCGCCAGAAATTCGCCCAGGACGCGGTCGTACTCCTCCTGGTTCTTCCAGAAGGCTTCGGCGTGATCCGCGCCTGGCGAGAGATAAAGGCGGCGCAGGCCGCGGGTCTTGGCAGCGTAGAGCGCTTCGCTCATACGCGCGGGGGTGAAGCTGTCCGCCGCGCCGTGGGTGATCAGTACCGGGGTTTCCAGCCGGGCGCAGGCTTTGAGCGGCGAGACATCTGCGAAATGGGTGCGGTAGCGCAGGTAAAACCAGAAATCCGCCAGATCGAGCATGGGGAAAGGCGGAAGGTGGTAATCCACCTTGAGGCGGTACGCCAGGATGTCGCGCATGGAGGAATAGCAGCAGTCAGCGATCACAAAGCCAATGCGCGCGTCCTGGGCGGCGTGGATCAGGGCGATCGCCGCGCCCATCGATTCGCCGTGCGAGCCGATCAGACCTTTGCCGCCCAGCCGCTGCTCGGCGAAGTCGGTCACCGCGCGCAGGTCGGCCGGCTCCATCAGGCCAAAGGTGGCATCCGGCCCGCCCGACCGCCCGTGATGGCGCAGATCCCACAGGAGGACATTGAAGCCGCGCTTGCGGAACATCCACAGGTACTTCACCGAGCCGTAAAGGTTGTAGGTGATGCCGTGGGTGATGATAACCGTCTTCTGCGCGCCAGGCAGCGGCAGGTAGAGCGCGTACAGGTCATAGCCGTGCGGTGAGCGGATGCGCACTTCTTCTTTTTCCAGGGCTTCCCAGTCCGCCGGGTTGAGTTTGCCCTTCTCGACCTCGTTTTGATAGGCGGCCTCCACGCTCCAGCGGTTCGGGTAAACCACAAGGCGGAAGAAAAAGTAGCCCAGGGCGAAAAGGAGCACCACCAGGCCCAGCAGGATGTACAACACCGCCATGATCGCCTCCCCGAATGGTTTTTCTGGCCTATTGTATCACCGCTGGGACGATGACGCCGGCCGCGCGGAGCGGATCAGCGGATCGGGATGGACGATCCTGGTAAATGGCATGACGGACGGCGCGCAGGTGCCGGCGGTGTTTGCCGGGCCGCTGGGATCGCTTTCTCTCAGCCCCGCGCTCGCAGCCGGCAGCATCGAACAGCCATTTAAGCGAAAATGAGCGCGCCGCGCGGGCGGATTTCTGCTATACTTTAAGATATATCTTATATCTCGGAGGTCGCTTTGAACCCGAAAGAAGCGCAGGCCTGGAAGTACGCGGCTTATCTCTACACCCTGGTGATGTTCCTGATGCTGCTGATCGGCATCGCCGCCGGCTGGATCAAGAATGACCCGGTCTACCTGAATTCCACCGTGGCGGCCTGGATCGCCGGGGGCATTTTTTACGACGCTTTTGCCCTGCGGCTGATCGGGAAAGGCTACGCGGGCCCGTCCTTTCTCTCGCTTCTGGCGGCTCTGATCATGGGCGTGATCGCCGCGGCGGGGGTGCCGCGCATCTTGCGCGATCTGCGGCTGGACCCCGGGGCGAAAAGCGCGCCGGCTGTCCCAACCGCCGGGGGGAAAGCCTCGAAAGATTTCTTGATGAACTGGCGCAAGAAGGACTGAGCGGCAGGTGTTGAAATTTGGGCGGCTTTCTTCTATACTCTGGAAGAGCCCCGTGAACGGAGGAAGGTATGCGCCCGGTTTACCTGCTGGATGACAGTCTGAGCGTGGAGGTTTTCTTTGAGGGCTGCGATCGAGAATTCGGCGACGCGATCTGCGTGCACATCGCCGAGTCCTGCCCGGAGGATGAGCGCGTCTTTCGCTTCGAGGAGACCAATCTGTATTTGACCGCCAGCCAGGCCAGGGCGCTGGTAAACGCCCTGCAGGCCGCGTTGAAAGAAGCCCGCAACTGCCCGCATTGACCCGCCAGACGGCGGGTTTTTTCTACCGGAGCGGCGGAGGATTGGTTTTCGTTTTCGAAAACGAATCGAAACGAACAGCGGTGATGTTAAGGTGCTGGCCGGCAGTCCAATTATAGAATAAATTTTCTATTTGTCAAGCCGCGGACGGAAGGCCGCGTGCGCGGCGGGAGGCGGAATGACCCTGCACATCCTGAATTGCGGAGAAATGCGGCCCTGGTTCGCCGGCTGGCACAGCGGCTGCACCGCTCTGGCGGTGGAACGGGATCAGGGGCTGGTGCTTGTTGACTGCGGACCCGGGGAACATGATTTTATCCGCCCCGCGGCGAGCGTGCGGCTGATGAAACGTGTTTTCGGGATGCGCGACGATGTGGAACAGACCGCCGCGCGCCAGATCGTCCGGCTCGGATACCGGCCGGAGGACGTCGGCCATATTGTGATGACGCACCTGCATTTTGACCACGCCGGGGGGCTGGCGGATTTTCCGCGGGCGCGGGTGCACCTTCACCGCCGCGAACTGGAAGCCAGCCAGCGGCGGCGCTCGCCCTTTGACCTGGCTTACGACCGGGCGGATTTTGCCCACGGGCCGGACTGGGCGCTTTACGACCGGCCGGACGCGGACTGGCTGGGGCTGGAAGCCATCCGCCTGCCGTTCAGCCCGGAGATGTATCTGCTGCCGCTCTTTGGGCACACGCGCGGACACTGCGGGGTAGCGCTGCGGTTCTCTCAGGGCTGGGTTTTGCAGGCCGGGGACGCGCTGCCGATCGGCGCGCGCTTTGACCTGACCCCCGCCTGGCTGAACCGGCTGGTGCTGGGGCCGCACGGGCCGCGCATCCAGCGCTGGGCGCAGCGCCACCCGGAGGTGCGCCTGCTGACGGGCCACCTGTGGGCGGACGGGTATGATCCGGCGCCGTAAACGCCCGGCGGCCGGCTGGCTCGGTTAAGGCGCGTCCAGCGCGCGGCAGTCCACGCGGTAGGCATCCAGCGCGGTATGTTTGCGCAGGGCGTTGAAGCCGTATTGCAGCGCGGCGGGGCAAAATTCGGACGGGGGCAGATCGTATTCGATGACAAACACGGGTTTGCCGGCTTCGATGAAGGGGAGCAGAGCCTCACATTCCCGGTAGGAGAAACATTCTTCGTTCAGCGCCCAGTCGAAATCAGGCAGCAGGTCGGGGATCTGCTCCAGATCGTTTTTAAGGCCGACCGCCAGCCCGCGGCGGTGAGCCTGATCGGCCAGGTAGCGGTTGAAGCGCAGCTGGTCGCCGGCGGTGAGCGGGAAGCCGGTCTCGTTGGTGTAAGCGTTGACATTATCGGGGTCAACGCCGTCGCAGCCTTTTTGAACCGCCAGGTCCAGGCGGGCTTCGAGGATCGGCGCCAGCAGGTCCAGGCGGCGGATATCCAGCCAGAATTCGCCGGGCCAGCCCTGCAGCGGGCTGCCCAGCGTTTGCGGGGGGAAGAGGTCGGCGTCCGGCCGCCAGTCTTCATAGGACCCGGCGCTGAAGTAGCACATCACCCAGATGCCGCGCCGGTGGAGGTCGGCGATGGTTTGCGGGGAGGTCTCGAACAGATCCAGGTTAAACACATCCACATCCAGATCGGTCTGCAGCGCGCCGCTGTATTGAATCTGCCAGCGCGCCTGTGCGGGCAGCGCGCGGGCCGGGGGCAGCGCCTCTGGCTGACAGGCGCAGAGCAGCAGGGGGAAGAGGAGGAAAAGCAGCGGGGCGGGTTTTGGCATTGATTTCAGATCCGGCGGGGTCCGCAGCGTGAGCGTGAGGGGGGGGAATTTGGCAGGGCGATTTGGGGCGGAACGAATTACTCCACAACCACTTCGCCCTGCTCCTTTACCCAGAGGTAGGAAAAATTCGCCGCGGGTTTTATCCAGGTGATGCTGGCGGCCAGGCTGCGGTAGCGGGAAAGAGGAGGACGAAATTATTCTACTCTTCCCTCCCGCCCGCCGCAACCAAAATTCACCCCTCAATTTGCGCCGCTGGTCCGCCAACTGGAGGTTGATTTATGCCCAGACCCGGCGGGCAGGCAAGCCATATTACCGCCAGTGGAGGGCAAGATGAATATTCTGTTACCAATCCATTCCTAAATCAAAGCCATGACGGCCGACCCGAACGCAGGCGAGGCTTACCCGGCCGCGGCAGCCTGAAGGAAACGGTCTGGGCGGTTTGAGACGGACTCAATGCTAAACGAGTTGATGGACGATCTTCCCCTCCACAAGGGTGAGGAGCGCCTCGTAACGATCATCCAGGACGGTGATGTCAGCGTCAAACCCGGGTCGCAGCTGTCCTTTGTTGAGGCCCAGCACGCTGGCCGGGACCTTTGTGGCCATGGTAACGGCGTCTTTCAGGGAAATTTTTACCTGCTCTACCAGCACGCCCAGCATGCGGTTCATCAGCATCACCGACCCGGCAATGGTGCCGTCGGCTAACTGGCTTGTGCCATCCTTGATGATCATCTCGTAAGGGCCCCAAGGATAGCGGCCGTTCTCCTTCCCGGCGAACGGCTGGGCGTCGCTGACCAGGCAAACGCGCTCGACGCCTTTGACTCGAATGAGAAGGTTTATCACGGCCGGGTGGACGTGATGTCCGTCGGCGATGATTTGCGCCACGATTTCCGGGAAATACAGAACCCCGCCAACCACCCCGGGGCTGCGGTGGTGAAGGCCGGACATGGCATTAAACGTGTGGGTGGAATGATTCAGCCCAAACCGGACGGCCTTTGAAACCGTTTCAAAATCCGCGTCCGAATGGCCGATGGACGGGACGATCCCGCGGCGGATCAGCTCCGGGATCATCTTTAAGGAATCACCTTCCTCCGGGGCAAAGGTGATCATTTTAATCGCATTCTGGGAAGCGGAGAGCATCTTCTCCAGATCTTCTTCCGTCATCGGGTAAATAAAATTGGGGTCGCACATCCCGGGTTTGTGGGGGCTGAGGTAAGGACCTTCGAGGTGAATGCCAAGCGCAACCGCGCCGCCGGATTGCGAGCGGATGACTTTCCCCATGAGCGCCAGATCATCCAAGAACGTCTCGGGGAACACCGGATAGGTCGTGGGCAGATAAGCGGTGACCCCATACGCTGGCAGGACATTGGAGGCGGCGGAGATGTATTTTCCCAGGACATCAAACCCCTGGAGGCCGTGGATATGCAGATCAATCAGGCCGGGCATAATTTTAGCGCGCCCGACGTCGATGCGCTCGGCGGCGGGATCAAACGCGATCACCGCATCAGGATCGCCAACCGCCATAATTTTACCCGCACGGATTAATACAGCCCCCGGAGCGATCAGATAAGTCGGGGTATAGAGCTCCGCGCCGGTGAGAATTAATGCTTTTTCCGTCATAGTCATCATATCACCTTATAACTTCACAATTTATATCAGCATAGTACAAAACGAACGATTCGTCAACAGGTATTTTGACAATAATGCGGCGCGCATGTTTGGATAGAATAAATAATTAATATCATTATAAAATTTATAGAATTTTTAATGAATAATTATAAGTAAATACACGGTATATATTGATATTATTAATTAAAAATTGCAATTAAATAACGCGCGGTAATTTACAGGGCGGGCGCATGGCTGAAGAAACAATTCAGATCCATGGTTGACTTTTATGATCAGTTAACCTATAATGATTAAAAATAAGTTAGACATCAGATGAGTGAAAATCCCATGTCAAAAACCGTAAAAGTGATTAAACGAACAGCCACCGATCAGGTGGTGCTGTGCATTAAAGACGACATCGAGTCCGGTAAATATCAGGATGGGGATCTTCTTCCATCGGTGACCGATTTAGCCAAACAATACGGTGTCGGCATATCAACGATCCGCGAGGCGCTGCGGAAACTGGAAGCCATCGACTTAATCAATGTGATTCACGGTCGAGGTTCTCTGGTTCAACGGAAAAACATCCAGTGGGAAGCAAAATTTGCCAGTTTCTCGGAGATTGTGCGCAAATGGGGCAAGGTTCCGGGAGCAAGGTTGATTGAAAGCGGCACGATCAGCGCCGATGACCGCGTGGCGGCGCAGTTAAATCTACCCTGCGGCGCACCCGTCCATTTTCTTCACCGCGTCCGGCTGGTGGATAACGAGCCGATCGCGATTGAAAAGTCGTATCTGCCGGCCGAACGTTTTCCGAACCTGTTGGCGGAATACCAGGACCCGATGTCGCTGTATCAGCTGCTGGAGAACAAATATAACACCTACATGACATCCGCCTTACAGACCCTGCGGGCTGAACTGCTAAAGGATCGAGACCGCGATCTGCTGCAAGCGGATGCTGGAGAACCCTCCCTGGTTTTGGAAACCATCGCCTATGATTTCAAGTCTGTGCCGGTTGAATATGGTTTATCCATCTTTAAGGCAGACAAGTACCGTTATGTTGTCCGTTTGCTACGCTGACCGAAAATCCCAGTGAAAGCGAGAGAACTTATGTCATCCGACAGCCAGCATCCTTATCTTAAAAAAATCCACGATATTTTACTGGAGATGGAGCAAACCCAGGTTGAACCGGTGCACGAGGCCGCCCGGATCACAGCGGACTGCATCGAGCGCAAGGGGATGATCCATGTCTTTGGCGCCGGCCACAGCCACATCCTCGCGGAAGAAGTATTCTTTCGGGCGGGGGGGCTGGTTCAAATCAACGCGATTCTCGATTCCGGTCTCATGCTGCATGTGAGCGCATCCGGCAGCATGGAGATGGAGCGGCTGGAGGGTTATACCCCGATTGTTCTCAACCGCTATCAATTAAGGCCGGGGGATGTCATGGTGATTGTTTCAAATTCGGGCAGGAACGCCGCCGGGATTGACGCGGCCATTTATGCGCGCGATTTGGGATTAAAAGTGATCTGCATTACCTCCGCCGAAGCCTATCAGGATGTGCCGTCCCGGCATTCCAGCGGGAAAAAACTGGCCGATTTTGCGGATGTGATCCTGGACACAAAAGTCCCGCACGGGGACGCGATTTTGACCGTTCCAGGGTTAGCCAATCCCTTTGGCCCTGCTTCCACGATTGTGGGGGCTGCATTAATTCAACTGTATTTATACGAAACGACCCTGGAACTGCTGCGGCGGGGACATCAACCATCCATCCTGGTGAGCGCAAACACGGAAAAGGAGCAAGACATTCAAACGCTTTATCAGGACTACGCTGCGAGAATCCGCCATTTCTAATCAATTTCGAGCGGCAAAGGTAGCTGGGTATGGGTTCACAGTCAGCAGCCGTCATTGGGGTAGACTTCGGTCAAACCGCGATTAAGGGGGCGCTGGTAAAGCAGAACGGGGCGATCACCGCCGAGCGGCACACCGCGAGCAATTTGCATGCTGAGCCCGGCCGCCTTGTGGAAACGCTCTCGGATTTTATCCGCCGGTTGATTGAGGAGGCGTCGCGAAACCATCTCTCCCTTCAGGGGATCGGCATCTCCAGCACCATGGATGTTGATTCTGCCGCGGGCTGTTTTCGGGTGATTAATCGGGAGTACCTGGCTAATTTTGAAGGGTTTCCCATCGCGCAGACACTCAAAGAAATCTTTGGGCTGCCGGTCTTGATCCAAAATGATGGTATCGCGGCTGCCTGGGGAGAATACCGGTTTGGCGCAGCACAGCCGTATCAAAATGTGATCAGCATTACCCTGGGAACGGGCATTGGGGGCGGCGTGATTCTGGATGGGAGCCTGCTGCCGGAAACGCTGGGGTCGGCATCGTATTTTGGCCACATGTCGATCGACCGGCAGGGAGACTGGTGCGCGTGCGGCAACCGGGGCTGTTGGGAATTATATGTATCCGGTACGGCGCTGGAAAACCGCCTGAAGAAGGCGCTGGATGAAACCAGACACCCGACCTGCTTAAAACCTGACTCGAGCGCGAAGGAAATCGCCCTCAAAGCTCAAAATCAGGACGCCCTGGCGCTGCAAATTCTTCAAGAAGCAGGGGAATTACTAGGGTTGGGGTTGGTCAACCTTGCCAATATTTTTAATCCTGAAGTCATCGTGGTTGGCGGCGGGGTCGCCGCGGCAGGCGACTTAATTCTCAACCCGGCCCGAAGCGTTTTTTCAAAACAGAGAATGCCGATTAGAAAGCAAATTCCGATCCGATTATCCGGTCTGGGGCAATATTCCGGGGTGGTCGGGGCAGGCGCGCTCTGTTTTGAACAAATGGGGGATTCCCCCAACCGAAGAAATTAACGAGGAGGTGAATTTGAAACGAGGAGGTAACCATCATCTGACGGCCCGTGAGGAAACGATCGTTTTTGATTTAGGAGAACAGACATGAAAACCAAACTATTTCTGATTTTTCTGTTGTTAGCCGTCTCGGCGGCGCTGGCCGGGTGCGCGGGCGCGACGCAGACGCCGGCAGTCAGCCCGACCCAGCCAGAAAACGCCCAGCCGGAGCCGACCAAGCCGGCGGAAAATGTCAAGCTGGTGGTCTGGTGGTGGGGAGAGCCAGAAGCGCCCGGCGCGGGTCAGTGGTTCAAAAGCAGGGTAGACGCGTACACAGCCAAACATCCCAATGTGACCATCGAACTGGTTGAGCAGAACATTGACAGTGTGATCACCGCCTTCCGCGCCGCGGCCGCGTCCAAATCCGGTCCTGACATTGTCTTTGTCTTTTCCGGCGGGGTCTATGTGATGGAGGATGTCTGGGCCGGCAACCTGGCGCCGATCAGCGATTACGCATCCCCGGAACAACTGGCGACCTGGCTGGACACGGAATCAAAGACGTATGACGGCAAGGTTTGGACCATGCCGTTTTACATGCAGTCTTATCTGATGATGTACAACAAAGAACTGTTTGCAAAGGCTGGCCTGGATCCAGAAAAGCCTCCCCAAACATTAGATGAACTGCTTGCCACCTGTGAGGCTTTCAATAAAATCGGTATTCCCGCTATGGCAACCGGGATGCGGGACGCCTTCATGGGCGGGGTGTATTATTCCGAGATGGCCATTCACACTTTGACCGACCGCTTCGCCATTCAGCGCGCGGTGGTTGGCAAGGGATCCTTCCTGGACGCCGAGCACGCCGCTTGGTGGACGGCGCTGGACAAACTGGTGAAAGCCAAGTGCTTCAATGAAGATGCCAACTCGTTAGACCTGTACTCCGGGTGGGAACTTTTCGGCCGCGGGGAAGCCGGTATGTTACAGGCCAATGACGGTTATCTCAATACCGCGATCGAACTGCTCGGCAAAGATAAGGTTGGCATCATGCGCTTCCCGCGGTTCACCACAGGACCGCTGAGCGAATCGATGTGCTACTTCTCGCAAGGTCTGGGGATCACATCCTGGTCGCCGAACAAAGAAATCGCGGCTGATTTCCTGCTTTCACTGCACGAGCAAGACAGTGTGGACGAATTCTACAAAACCACGGGCATTCCATTCGCGGATACCAAATTTGATCAGCGTTTGATCAAGACGGATCAGCAAAAGCAGGAATTTGAATGGATCTCTTCCCGTCCGCAGTTGTGTCCGGAAGGGTTGATGCCAATTCAGGTCTGGGAAACCAGTCTGCTGCCCGCGACTCAGGGGATTTTCCAGCAATCGCTCACGCCCGAAGACGCCGCCAAGATGATGGAAGAGGGCACAGCCAGCTGGCGCGATTCCAATCCGCCTAATTTTGAGCAGTGGATTTTATGGGCTAAGTAGCCGCGCTGCGGGTGAGGGAGAAAAGGCAAAGGCCGTGATCAACACTGAAAATCATCTTACAGGTTCGCGCGACGACGCAGCAGATCGCGGTCTTTGCTCCCTGGCTTGATCACCGAACATCGGAACAACCGACACAGCGCTGATTTTTCCTGCCGGATAACTGGAGGCCCTTTCATGGTCAGGTCAAAATTGATCGGAAAACAAGCCGGAACCGCATTTTTATTCCTCCTGCCGGGCTTGTTATTAATCGGCTTTGTATATCTTATTCCGATTATTAATGTCATCGGTTTGAGTTTGAGTAAGGGCGTGGGGGAAAATCAAACTTTCGCGGGATTGACCAATTATCAGGTCATCCTGAAGGATCGGCTGTTCCAATCCGCATTTCTAAATAACGTAAAATTACTGGTCATCGTTCCGATATTAACCCTGGGCGCTTTGATTTTCGCCTCCATCCTGTATGATCGGATTCGGGGATGGAGAATTTACCAGACGGTTATCTTTATTCCGGTGGTGCTCGCCATCGCGGCGATGGGCATCACTTTCGGTCAGTTACTGCAGTTTAAGGGGTTAGTCAACGAGTTCTTGAGGTCGATCCAGCTTGGATTTTTAACCAGGGACTGGTTGGGCGATCAAAATATCGCGCTGTGGACGGTTGGCGGGGTGATTATCTGGAAAGAATTGGGGTTTGGCACAATCCTCTTTCTGGCGAGGCTGATGTCGGTTGAGCAGGATTTGTTTGACGCGGCCAAAGTGGATGGAGCTTCCTGGTGGCAGCGTTTATGGAACGTGAGTATTCCCCAGCTGGTGCATGTGATTGAATTTTACGCCATCTTGTTGGTGGTGACAGTTTTTTCTTTCGTGTTTGATTACATATTGATCCTTACCAACGGGGGCCCGAACAACAGCACGATCGTCGGGGAGTTTTTTATCTATAAATTTGGTTTTATCTATAACCGCTTCAACATCGCTTCAACCGTGGCGGTTCTGTATCTCGTGGTGGGTATCATCTTGATGATTGTCCGTTACCAAATCGTGAAGAGGATTGAAGAGTGAATTATGTCCAGAAAATTGATTGATCAGTCGAAAGGTGTTGTTTTTGGCGTATTCAAACAGGGGATCATGCTATTGATGGTATTGACTTCACTCCTTCCGGTTTATTTTATTATCGTCACGGCATTGAAAGAAAAAACCGAGTACGTCTTTAACAAATGGGGGCTGCCAGCCCTGCCGACCTTGCAAAACTTCCTGACCTTGCTGGAGGGGGAGAAAATCTTCCGGTGGCTGCTGAACAGTACCTTAATCAGCGTCAGTTCTGTCATTCTGTGCGTGATGATTTCAAGTTTCATGGCATACGCCTTTACCCGCTACACTTTTCCGGGCAAATCATTCTTATTCACCCTGATCACATCATTACTGGTGTTATCGCCGGTTGTCCTGGTGATCCCGTTATTCAGGACGATGGTGGCGATCAATCTGCACAACACCTACCTGTCTGTCATTATTGTGTATGTCGGGGTGATGATCCCGATCAGCACCTATTTACTCACCAGCTTTTTTCGGTCGATCCCTCAGGCGATTATTGACGCTTCCATCGTTGATGGATGCACCGAATTTCAGATTTATAAAAACATTATGATGCCGCTTTCTATGCCTGCCGTGATCACCACGATCTTGACGAACTGGCTCTATATCTGGAATGAGATCCTGATCAGTCTGGTGTTTCTGCAAAATGACAGCCTGCGGACATTGATGTCCGGTTTGGCATTATTCAAAGGGAAATACACCACAGATATTCCCCTGACCATGTCCGGGGTGGCTGTGGCGATTATCCCCACGCTGATCATTTATTTAATCGGGCAGCGGTATTTTGTCCGGGGTTTGACCACCGGCGCAGTGAAGTAAACCAGTCAACGCGGACGCACGGCCGCCGGAGACTGCCAAAAAGCCGAGGCAAAGCTGTATGGGATGAAAATTGACTTCGCTCGAACAGTGAGGAGAAAAACACCGGGTAGATGCGCTGACAAAGCGATCTGGTTTTGATGATTCACCCGCAAATGGTGAATGATCACTGGCTATCGCGGGGAACCGCCGAAAGGCGGCGGGGTGACGGGCAGGGCGATTTGGGGCGGAACGAATTACTCCACAGCCACTTCGCCCTGCTCCTTTACCCAGATATAGGAAAAATTCGCCGCGGGCTTAATCCAGGTAATGCTGGCGGCCAGGCTGCGGTAGCGGGGGAAAGGAGGACGGGATCATTCTACCCTCCCCTCCCGCCCGCCGCAACCAAAATTCACCCCTCAATTTGCGCCTCTATTCCGCCAATTGGTTGTTTAATTAGGATAAGACCCGGCGCGCAGCCGGGGCATATCACTGCCAGTGGAGGACAAGATGACCATTCCGTTTCCGAGCGATGCCTGGATCAAAGCCATGATGGCCGACCTGAACGCGAGCGAGGCTTACCTGGCCGCGGCAGCCAACTGGGAGGGCTCTTTCGATTTCATCATTCAGGTGGGCGGGAAGACCACCACCCTGTACATGGACCTGTGGCACGGCAAGTGCCGCGAGGCTTACGAGGTGCCGGAGGGCGCCGAGCACAAGGCGGATTTCCGCCTTTCCGGGCCGGTGGCCGTGTGGCAGAAGGTGATGACCAAGAAGCTCGACCCGATGCAGGCGATGATGACCGGGCAGCTCAAGCTGACCGGCAACATGGCCATGGTGATGAAGAACGTGCGCGCGGCCAAAGAACTGGTCGAATCCTGCACGCGCATCCCGACCGAATTCCCGGCCTGAAGCCCCCACCCTTTCAAGGAGGCGCACGATGTGGATTTTTTCCAGCCCCACGATTGTTTACGGCGAACAGGCGCTCAGCCACCTGGAATCGCTGAGCGGACGCAAAGCCTGCATCATCACCGATGCCAACCTGGTGAAAGCCGGGCTGGCGGCGAAAGTCGCGGCGGCGCTGGCGCCGACCGGGATGCAGGTGGAGATCTACGACCGGGTTGAACCCGACCCGACCCTCGAAGCGGTCAAAGAAGGCGCCCAGGCGATGCTGGCGCTGCAGCCGGACTGGTTGATCGCGGTGGGCGGCGGTTCGGTGATTGACGCGGCCAAGGCGATCTGGATTCTGTATGAACGGCCGGAGATGGACCCGGAAGCGATTAACCCGATCGAGACGCTCGGGCTGGGAGCCAAGGCGCGCTTCGCGGCGGTGCCGACCACCAGCGGGACCGGGTCCGAGGCGACCTACGCGATTGTGCTGACCAACGCGGCCGAGAAACGCAAACTGGGCCTGGGCAGCCGCGAAGCCCTGCCGGGCGTGGCGATCCTGGACCCGGAGATGGTGCTGGGGCTGCCGCCGCGCCAGACGGCCGATACCGGGCTGGACGCGCTGACCCACGCGGTCGAGGGCTTCACCAGCACTTTCCACAACGACTTCAGCGACGGGCTGTGTCTGAACGCGGCAAAACTGGTCTTTCGCTGGCTGCCCGAAGCCTACGCGGACGGGACGAACATCGAGGCGCGCACGCACCTGCACAACGCGGCCACCATCGCCGGGTTGGGCTTTGGCAACTCGATGGCGGCGCTGGCGCACGGGATGGGCCACGCCCTGGGCGGGGTCTTCCACGTGCCGCACGGGCGGGCGGTGGCGCTCTTTCTGCCGTACACGATCGAGTACTGCGTGCGCGGCGAGGAAGGCAGCACCCGCTACGTGGAGCTGGCGAAATTCCTGGGGCTGCACGCCGGCGGGGAGCGCGACGCGGCCAGCCACCTGGTCAACGCCATTCGCGACCTGGAGGCGCAACTCGACCAGCCGCAGACCATCGCCGCCTGCGGCATCAGCCGCGAGGATTTTGAGCGCGAGCTGGATTTGCTGGCGGCCAACGCGCTCAACGACACCCAGACAATCATGAGCACGCGCGTGCCCGAGTTTGACGAGCTGAAACGCCTGTTCACCATCTGCTACGAAGGCAGGCTGGTGGATTTCTAAGCGGAGAGAGGTTATGTTTGGACGCATCTTAAAAATTGATCTGACCAGCGGAAGCATCACCCGCGAACAGGCGCCGGAGCAATGGACGCGCGATTTCATCGGCGGCAGCGGTCTGGCGGCGCGCCTGCTGTGGGAGGTGCTGGACCCGGCCGGCGACCCGCGCGACCCTTCCGCGCCGCTGCTCTTCGCCACCGGTCCGTTGACCGGCACGGGCGGCCCGACCACCGGGCGCTTCACCATCTGCGGGCGCTCGCCTTACACCGGGCTGTGGGGCGAAGCCAACATCGGCGGCTTTGTCGGCCCGGAACTGCGCCTGGCGGGGGTGGACATCCTGTGGATCAGCGGACGGGCGGCAGAACCGGTCTATATCTGGATTCACAACGAGCAGGTGGAGATTCGCAGCGCGGCCGGGCTGTGGGGGCAGACGGATATTTACCAGACGCAGAGCGCCATCCGCGAGCAGACCGGCGAGGCGCAGGCAAAAGTGGCCTGCATCGGGCTGGCGGGCGAGAACGGCGTGCCTTACGCGGCGATCCTCTCGGATCACGGCCGGGCGGCCGGGCGGGCGGGGATGGGGGCGCTGATGGGCAGCAAGAACCTCAAGGCGGTAGCGGTGCGCGGGACGGGCAAAATTCCGCTGGGCGACGAGGCGGTTTACAAGAAACTGCGCGTCGAATCCAACAAAGCCCTGCTGGAAGCCAACCTGACCGCGGTGATGAAAGCCACCGGCACAGCCGGAGCGGCGGATTATCTTCAGATTCTGGGAGATATGCCGCAAAAGTACTGGACGGCGGCCACCTTTGAGAACGCCGGCAATATCGGCGGGGCGGCCATGGCCGAGACGATTCTGGTGGGCACAGCCGCCTGCCAGGGCTGCGTGATCTCCTGCGGGCGGGTGGTCAACATCAAAGAAGGGCCGTATGCCACGAGCGGGGAAGCCAAGGGGCCGGAGTACGAGACGCTGTGTTCCTTTGGTTCTCAGCTGCTGGTGGACGACATGGCGCAGATCACCGCGCTGGGCGACAAGTGCGACCGCCTGGGGATGGACACCATCTCGGCGGGCAACACCATCGCCCTGGCGTATCTGCTGTTTGACCGCGGCATCATCAGCGCGGCGGACACCGGGGGCCTGCGCCTCGCCTGGGGGGACGCCAGCCCGTGCTTCACGCTGCTGGAGCAGACCGCGCGGCGCGAGGGCTTCGGGGCGCTGCTGGCCGAAGGCGCGCAGGCGCTGGCCGAGCATTTCGGCGCGCCGGAGCTGGCAGTGACGGTCAACCGGCTGGAAGTGCCGATGCACGATCCGCGCGCCCACACCGGTCAGGCGATTTCTTACGCGGTCAGCCCGCGCGGGGCCTGCCACAACCAGTCGGATTTCTTCATGGTCGAGATGGGCAACTCGATGGACGAGATCGGCGTGCCGATGACCGAGCGGCTGGTGGACAGCGGCAAAGCCGGGGCGGTGGCGCGCCACCAGCATTTCCGCACCGCGCAGAACAGCCTGACGATGTGCTTTTTCGCTTCGGTGAGCGCGGCGGAGGTGGCCCGGCTGCTCTCGGCGGTGAGCCAGCGCGAGATCAGCGTGGAGGAGATGCTGCTCGCCGGAGAGCGCGCCTGGAACCTCAAGCGGCTGTACAACGGCCGGCTGGGGCTGAGCGCCGCCAACGACAAGCTGCCCAAACTGCTGCTGGAGCCGCTGGAAGAAGGCGGGCAGATGGGGCATGTGCCGGATATGAACACCTTGATGAGCGAGTATTACGCCGCCAGCGGCTGGGACCCGGTCAGCGGGATGCCGACCGCGGAGAAGCGCCGCGCGCTGGGCCTGGAATTCACGCTGTAAAAAAACTGCGCCGCCCGGTTGGGCGGCGCAGAGGATTTTCTTCACAGCGAACGCTTCAGGGCAGCGCCTGAGCCAGCAGATCGAGCAGCAGCTGCAGCGCGGAGGGGTCGGTCTCGGGCGTGATCAGCATCATCCCGTGAGCGCTGCCGGCGTATTCCTGCCCGCGGTAAGCCGCGCCGGAAGCGGGCTGACAGACGCGGGCGGACTCGGCGTCCTGAGCGCTGTACAGGCACCAGGCGGGCACTGGCGGCTGCAGCGCGCTGAGGTCTTTGACCACCGCGGCGTAGTCGAGGGTCAGGTAATTTCCGGGCGAGAGGGAGAACGCGCCCCTGCACGCGCCGGGATTTTTCTGGTTGAGGTACAGGCAGGCATCCGCGGCGCCGTCCGCGCCAATGCTGGCGCCGGCCATGAGGACGCGCTGCGGGTCAACCCCCGGCAGGCTGGCTGCGAATTCCGCGGCGGCCTGGGCATCCAGCAGCCACTGGTCGCGGGAAAAGCGGGAACAGCCGCCCTCGCAGAAGCGGAAGGTGAAGGTGAAGACGGCGTAAGACTGACCGTCAGCCAGTCTGGGGAACCAGGCCGGCTGCTGGAAGGGCTGGCTGCCCGGCTGCGGCGGGATCATCCCGCGGTTTTGCAGCCAGGGGGCCAGGTGGGAATAGTCGTTCTGATCGCCGGGGGCCCAGTGCATCAGGATAATCAGCGGGGAAGGGTTGACCGCCCCGGGCCAGTAGCGGCCGGTGAGCTGCTGGCCGTCCGCGGCCTGGAACGTCAGGTCCTGCGGTTCGGGCGGCAGCGCTTCCGCGGGCGGCTGTGTCGGTTGGGCGGTCGGGGCAGCGGTCTCGGCGGCGGGCGGGACGGGGGTATCTGGCGGCGCGGGCGGGGTCTGAGGCGCGCTGCCGCAGGCAGAGAGCAGGAAGGTGGTGAACAGGCTAAAGATCAGGACTCTTACGGTCATCGTTTCCTCCAGTTCGGCTGTACCCGGCGGCTGCGACCCGGTGGGAGGCGGGGGTTAACCCATTTTACAAAATCAGCGCACGGCCGGCAAGCATCAAAAAAGCGGCTTATTCCACCTCTTGCAGGGCGGCTTTGAAGATCGTCAGGGCTTCATCGATTTCGGCCGGGGTGACCACCAGCGGCGGGATCCAGCGGATGACGTTGTCGAACGTGCCGCAGTTGAGCAGGATCAACCCGCGGTCGAGGCAGGCTTTTTGCACCGCCTTGGTGACCGCGCTGTCGGGCTGGCCGGCGCGGGAGAACTCCACACCGATCATCAGCCCCGGTCCGCGCACCTCGCCGATCAGGGAGTTTTCGGCCTGGAGCGCTTTGAGGCCGGCGGTGAGCTGGCGGCCGCGTTCAGCGGCGTTTTCCAGCAGCCCTTCTTCTTTGATCACCCGGGCGGTGGCCCCCGCCGCGGCGCAGGAAACGGCGTTGCCGCCGTAGGTGCCGCCGTGAGTGCCCTTCATCCACTTTTCCGCCAGATCGCGGCGGGTGACAATGCCGGAAAGCGGCAGCCCGCTGGCGATGCCTTTTGCCATGGTGATCACATCCGGGATTAAGCCGCTGTGCTCGACGGCGAACCACCTGCCGGTGCGGCCAAAGCCGGACTGGACTTCATCCGCCACCAGCAGGATGCCGTGCTCGTCGCACAGCGCGCGCAGCCCGCGGAGGAACTCGGCCGGGGCGGGAACGTAACCGCCCTCGCCCAGCACGGGTTCAATCACGACGCAGGCGGTCTCGGACGGCGCGGACTGCGATTTGAGCAGCTTTTTCAACTCTGCCAGGCAGTAGCGGCTGGCCTGAGCCTCATCCATCCCCAGGGCGTAGGGGTACGGGTAGGGGCTGACCAGGACGCCGGGCACCAGCGGCTGGTAGCGCTCGCGGTAGACGGTTTTGCTGGTGGTCATCGCCATGGTCAGGTGGGTGCGGCCGTGGAAGGAGCCGGAGAAGACGATCACGTTGGTGCGGCCGGTGGCGTGTTTTGCCAGCTTGACCGCGGCTTCCAGCGCTTCGGCGCCGGAATTGGAGAAGAAGAAAGAATCCAGCCCGGGCGGGCAGACCGGCAGCAGCTCGCGCACCAGCTCGAGCATCGGCTGGTGGTAGTAGAGGTTTGCCTGGGCGTGCAGCACCTTTTCAGCCTGCGCCTGCACCGCCCTGACGACTTTGGGGTGGCAGTGGCCGGTGTTGGTCACACCGATGCCGCAGGTGAAATCCAGGTAGCGCTTGCCGCCGGTGGCGAACAGTTCGCTGCCTTTGGCACGGTCAATGATGATGTCGGTCAGGTGCGACCAGACCGGTGATAAATGGGCGATTTCGTTTTCGTACATAGCCCCGCCTTTCATGAGATTGTGGCATATTAGAATGATTATAGCCAGGCCAGCGGGGAAGGGTAGCGTAAACGCGGTGTTTTTTTTTTAACGGTAGATCAAGAGCGCGGCAACCAAAGCAAGTGTGATGATTCATTCCTCTGCCCTGTCCCCGCGGGCAGTTTTCCGCTACAATCGGGTTGTGCAGACCAATTTCAGGAGGCAGGCGTGACCAACCAACGTACGCTCGACCCGGCTGAAGTGCGCTTCTTCAGCGGCAGCTCCCACCCGAAACTGGCGGAAGCGATCGCCCGCTATGTGGGTGTGGCGCTTGACCCGACGTCGATCAAGCGCTTCAGCAATGATGATTTATACATTCAGCTGCGCGCCACCGTGCGTTCGCGGCGGGTGTACATCGTGCAGAGTCTCTGCCCGCCGGTCAACGACCACCTGGTGGAACTGCTGATGATGCTGGACATCGCGCGGGCTTCGGCCGCCAAAGAGATCCACGCGGTCATCCCGTATTTCTCCTTCGCGCGCTCGGATAAAAAGGACGCCCCGCGGATTTCAATCACGGCGCGGCTGGTGGCTGACCTGCTGCAGACCGCCGGCGCCACGCACATCACCACGATGGTGCTGCATTCGCCGCAGGTGCACGGCTTTTTCAGCCTGCCCACCGATCACCTGACCAGCCGGCCGGTCTTTGTGGAATATTTCAAGCAGTTTGACCTGAGCGACACGATTGTCGTTTCTCCCGACCTGGGCGGGGCGAAATCGGCGGCGCGCTTCGCCAAGGAACTGGGGCTGCCGATCACGGCGGGCAACAAGGAGCGCATCTCGGATACGCGCGTGGAGATCACCGGCCTGGTGGGCGGGCAGGTGGGCGGGCGGCGGCGCGCGCTGGTATACGATGACGAGATCGCCACGGGCGGAACAATCATGGAGCTGGCCGAGGTGCTGGCGCGCCAGGGAATCGAGGAAGTCTGGGTGGCCTGCACCCACGGGGTCTTTGTGCGCGGGGCGTTTGAACGCCTGGTCAGCCTGCCCTTTGTTACCAAAGTGGTCACCACCGACACGGTGCCGCAGCCGATCAGCCACCCCAAGCTGGAAGTGCTGTGCATGGCCGAGGTGTTCGGGGAATCGATCCTGCGCAATTACCACCATCAATCCATTGAAGATTACTTCGCCTTCAGCGACCGCACGCTGGGGGAATCCGGCGGCTGATGCTGATCTATTTTGAAGGCGCGGCCCTGTGGGCCGGACTGGCAGCGCTGGCGCTCTGGCTAGCCTGGCTCTGGCGGCGCGGCAGGCGCTGGGGATATCTGGCGCTGGCCGGGCTGTTCGGGCTGTACCTGCTGGCGGTGATCGGAATGGTTTACTTCCCGCTGTACCTGCCGCCGCCGGGCGAAGCGGAGAGTCTGGCGCCGTTCCGGCCGAGCATGAACCTGCGCCTGTTTTCCTGGGGCGGGTGTTTTGTCACCCGGTTGTGCGTGATTCAGGCGGCGCAGAACGTGCTGCTGACCATCCCCTTCGGAGCGGGGATCAGCCTGCTGGCGCGGCTGCGGCGGGGAGCCTGGCTGTGGCTCGCGCCGCTGGTCGGGCTGGCGCTGGAAGGCGGGCAGCTGGCGCTCTCGCTGCTGCTGCGCAGCCCGCTGCGCGTGGCGGATGTCAATGATATGCTGCTGAACGCGCTGGGGGTGTGGATCGGGCTGGGGCTGGTCTGGGCGGGGAGGCGGCTGAGCGGGCGGGGCTAAAGCGGCAATTCGCGCGCCAGCAGCGGGGGCGGGCGGCGCTTGACTTATGAACATTTGTTCTGTATAATCTGGTTGTATGCTGCACATCTTCCGGCGTCTTTTCTCCCGTCTGGGACTTGGTCCCCGCCCGCCGCGCGTTTACGCGCTGGACGCGGATTTCTACGCCCTGCTGGAAGGGCTGGACGGCGAAGATTTGCGCGCGCCGCTGGATGTGCAGACCGGGCTGCTGCTGCAGCAGGCTTTTGAACAGCAGCAGGGCCAGCTGCTGCTGCGGCGCCGCTGGGAGGCGCTCTCGCCGCGCGAGCAGGACGTGGCGGCGCTGACCTGCCTGGGCTACACCAACCGGCAGATCGCCGCCCGGCTGCACATCGCCCCCGACACGGTTAAGGGGTATGTGCGTCAGATTCTGGTCAAGTACAACCTGCACAGCAAACAGGAACTGCGCATGCTGCTCACCCGCTGGGATTTCAGCGCCTGGGGGCCGCGGGGAGACGGCTGGTGAGCGCGCACCGCCCGGGGGATTGACGAACCTTGCATATCCTTTTCCCATCTGACGGGTTTTGATTTACAATTGTTCAAAGTCTTCAAGGAGGTGCCTATGAAACTCAAAGTCGGTATGATGGCTCCGGATTTCACCCTGCCCAGCCATCTTGGCAGCAACGTAACCCTTTCCGACTTTCGCGGCAAAAACGTGGTCCTGGCCTTCTTTCCGCTGGCCTGGACCCCGGTCTGAACGGCGCAGATCCCTTCATACGAGGCGGAGAAAGCCAAGTTTGAAGGGTTAAATACCCAGGTTCTGGGTATCTCGGTTGATTCGACTGCATCGCTGAAAGCCTGGGCTGATTCCTTCAACGGCATCAGCTATCCGCTGCTGAGCGATTTTTACCCTCACGGGGCTGTGGCAGATTTGTACGGGGTGCTGCGGCCGGAGGGGTTCAGCGAACGGGCTCTGTTTGTGATAGACCGCTACGGCATCATTCAGTATATTGACATCCACGATATTGACCTGCAGCCGGATAACGAGGTGCTGCGGGAAGAAATTCGGCGGATTGACCCGATCGCGGCGGCGCGCGAACCCAAAGAGGAAAAACCCGCGCCGGCGCCGCTACCCAAGGGCGGGATTGTATTGTACTGCACCACCTGGTGTCCGGACTGCCGCCGGGCGCGCCTGTGGCTGAAGGAACACGGGCTGCCGTACACCGAAGTGGATATCTACGCCGTGCCGGGAGCGGCCGAGCAGGTGATGAAGTGGACCGGCGGGGTCAAGACCACCCCGACCTTCGATATTGACGACACGATTATTATCAAGTTTGATGAAGCGCGGCTGCGCGAAGTGTTGAAAGACCGATTGAAAGCATAACCGCAAAACCGCCGGGGGTACCGGCGGTTTTCATTATTGACGATCCTCACAAGCGGTAGTATACTGCCTGCGGTTTAAGACGGATATGACTGATCTAGACCCTTACGCTACCAACCTTCCCATTCCAGTTCGCATGGACTGAGTCAGACGGCGGTCTGTCTCCTCGGCCCGCGCGGACTGGCGCGGGCTGTTCCATTAACTTTTGAGCACAAGGAGACAGCATGGGAATCTTTCAAAACAACCTGCCAAAAGCCAGGCTGGAACAGCGCTTTACCTGGGGTGACGCGGTTGTTCTGCTGATCATCACCGTGTTGATGTACGGCGGTGTTCGCCTGGCGTTCAACGCCCCGGCGGAGGTCTCCGCGCCGGTGATTACCAGCGATCCGCGCGCGCTGCCGTGGTACACGCTGCTCTCCCTGGGGCGCATGGGCAGCGCTTACCTGCTCTCGCTGCTGTTCACCATTTTCTACGGCCGGGCGGCGGCATACAACCCGCGCGCCGAGCGCATCCTCATGCCGCTGCTGGATATCCTGCAGAGCGTGCCGATTCTCTCCTTCCTGCCGGTGGTGCTGCTCAGCCTGAGTGCGGTTCTGCCGCAGTCGCTGGCGGTTGAACTGGCCTCGATTGTTTTGATCTTTACCAGCCAGGTCTGGAACATGACTTTTGGGTGGTATCAATCGCTGACCACCATCCCGAAGGAACTGCAGGAAGCGGGGAAGATTTTCCGCCTGAACACCTGGCTGCGTTTCAAGAAGCTGGAACTGCCGTTCGGCATGATCAGCCTGATCTGGAACAGCATGATGTCGTGGGCGGGCGGCTGGTTCTTCTTGATGGCGGCGGAGATTTTCACCGTGGGCGAGCGCGACTTCCGCCTGCCCGGGCTGGGCGCTTACCTGCACGAAGCAGCCAGTCAGGGCGACACGCGCGCGATCCTCTGGGGGCTGCTGACGCTGATTCTGACCATCATCGCGCTCGACCAGCTGATCTGGCGGCCGCTGCTTGCCTGGTCGACCCGCTTTAAGGTCGAAATGGTGGAAAGCGACGACGCGCCTTCCTCCTGGTTTTACGACCTCTTTCACAACTCGCTGCTGGCGAGGACATTCGGGCGGCTGATGAGGACGGCGGGCGAAAAGCTGGATGCCTGGCAGGTGCGTTCGCGCCCGATGGAAGCGGAGGAGAAAATGCTCAAAGGCGGCGGCTGGCTCAGCCGCCTGCCGGTGTGGCTGCTCGGGCTGGGGCTGATTTACGGGGGCGTGCGCGCGGGGTCGATGCTGGCGGGGGTGCCGCTGGCACAGTGGGGCGAGATCGCCGTCGGGCTGGGAGCGACCCTGCTGCGGGTGAGCATCTCACTGGCGATCGCCCTGCTGTGGACCATCCCGGTGGGGGTGGCGATCGGCACCAACCGCAAAGTGGCCGCGGTGCTGCAGCCGGTGGTCCAGGTGGCCGCGTCGGTGCCCGCCACCGCGATCTTCCCGGTTTTTGTGCTTTACCTGGTGCACCTGACGGGCGGGTTAAACCTGGCTGCGGTGATTTTGATGTTGATGGGCACGCAGTGGTACCTGCTGTTCAACATCATCGCCGGGGCTTCAGCCATTCCGCAGGATTTGAAATATACTTCTACCCTGATGCAGTTGACCGGCTGGGCGCGCTGGCGCACGCTGATTCTGCCGGCGCTGTTCCCGTATATCATCACCGGCGCGATCACCGCCAGCGGCGGCGCCTGGAACGCCAGCATCGTGGCTGAGTACATCCAGTTTGGCGGTCAGACGGTTTTCACCACCGGTGTGGGCGCGCTGATCGCCCGCTCAACCGCGAGCGGCGATTTTGCCTTTTTGCTCGCCGCCACGTTAAGCATGGTCCTGACGGTGGTCTTGATCAACCGCCTGGTCTGGCGCCCGCTTTACCGCCTGGCTGAAGAAAAATTCCGAATGGAGTAAAAAATGAACGAGAACGGAAAACTCCTTGAATTACAGCACATCCAGCAGATTTACACCAGCGGGACGCGGCGCTTCACCGCTCTGCAGGATATTAACCTGACCCTGAAGGAAGGGGAATTCGTGGCCCTGCTCGGCCCTTCGGGCTGCGGGAAGAGCACCCTGCTGCGCATCCTGACCGGGCTGCAGAAGCCCTCTGAAGGCCGGGTGCTGTACCGCGGCGAGGAACTGCGCGGGGTCAACCCCTACGCCACAATCGTTTTTCAGACGTTCGCGCTGTTCCCCTGGCTGACCGTTCTGGAAAACGTGGAACTGGCGTTGAAAGCCCGCGGTGTGCCGGCCGAAGAACGCACCGCCAGGGCGACCGACCTGATTGACCGGGTCGGGCTGGACGGTTTTGAAAACGCGTTTCCGCGCGAACTGTCGGGAGGTATGCGCCAAAAGGTGGGCTTCGCCCGCGCCATGGCGGTAGAGCCGGAGCTGCTCTGCCTGGACGAGCCTTTCTCAGCCCTGGATGTGCTTTCAGCCGAGTCGCTGCGCAACGAGCTGATGGAACTGTGGATCAGCGGCAGCATTCCCACCCGGGCGATTCTGATGGTCAGCCATAATATTGAAGAGGCGGTGCTGATGGCGGATCGGGTGGTGGTGATGGATAAAGACCCGGGGCGGGTGATCGCGGACATGAAAATTGATCTGGCCTATCCGCGTCAGCGACAGACGGACGGTTTCCGCGCGGTGGTGGACCAGGTGTACGCGCTGCTGGCCGGGCAAACCCAGGAAGAAGCGCTTGAACTGGGCTCGATGCCGGGCGAACCCGGGCGCACGCGGGCGCTGCCGGCGGTCAGCATCGCCGATTTGAGCGGTTTGCTGGAATATCTGAGCGAAAAAGCCGGCGATCAGGACGACATCTTCCGCCTGAGCGAAGAACTGAAAATCGATTCGGATATGGTCTTGAGCCTGGTAGAAACCGCCGAACTGCTCGGCTTCGCCACGGTGGAGAAAGGTGATATCCGCCTGACCGCGCTGGGCGAGACGTTCGCGGAAGCCAGCATCCTGGCGCGCAAGGAAATTTTCGCCACGCGCATCCGCCGCCTGCCGCTGGTTCGCTGGCTGCTGGATATGCTGCAGCGCGCCGGCAAACACGAAATGGACTGGGATCTGGTGAAGGCCGCGCTGGAGCAGGAATTTCCGCCGGATGACGTTGAAGCCCAGTTGGATGTGTTAATTGACTGGGGCCGCTACGCGGAATTGATCGCTTACGACGACCAGTCGGAGAAACTGTATCTGGAAAACGCGCTGGCCGATGCAGAATAAAACAGACCCGCCGCCGGAATTCCCGGCGGCGTTTCATATTATGCTCTTTCCGGTACAATACAGACATGGATGAAAAGCCTTTCTGGGAGCGAAAAAGCCTGGAGGAATTGACCGCCGAAGAATGGGAAGCGCTGTGCGACGGATGCGGGCGCTGCTGCCTGTATAAATTCCGCGACGCGGACAGCGGCGAGGTGCTTTACACCGATGTGGCCTGCCGCCTGCTGGACCTTAACCTGTGCCGCTGCGCGGATTACGCCAACCGCTTCGCGCTCGAGCCCGGCTGCATCCGCCTGGACGCGGCCGGGGTGCGCCTGCTCGACTGGCTGCCGGAAAGCTGCGCCTACCGCCGCGTCGCTCTGGGGCGTCCCCTGCCCGACTGGCACCCGCTGCGCAGCGGCGACCCGTATTCGACCCTGCGTACGGGTCATTCGGTGGCTGGATGGGCGCTTTCCGGGCGGGACGTGCCCGAGGAGGTTGTGGAAGACCGTTTGCTGCCGCCCGGGATCACCGGCCCGGAGGAAGAATAATGGCTACGCGCAATTTAACGCCCGCTCTTTCTCCCCGCCCGGGTCCCGCCGGCGCCGCCGTTTGCCCGGCCCTGACGGTTCGCCCTACACCAAATCTTTATCAAGCGGTGGTATTCTGCAGGCAGTTAATGATGGGAGCAGTGTATGGCAGAAACAATTCTTGTTGTGGATGACCAGTCCAGCGTGCGCCGCCTGCTGGAAGAATATTTAACCGAGCAGGGGTACCGCGTGATCACCGCCACCGACGGGCAGAACGCGCTGTACAACGCGCGCCATTACGAACCCGACCTGATCCTGCTGGATATTATGATGCCCAATATGGACGGCTATCAGTTCCTGCGCCAGTACCGCCAGGAACGCGCCACGCCGGTGATCATTCTGACCGCGCGCGAAGAAGAGACCGACGCCGTGCTGGGGCTCGACCTGGGGGCGGATGATTACGTGATCAAGCCGTTCCGCATGCGCGAACTGCACGCGCGCATCCGCGCGGCCCTGCGGCGGAAAGAGGAAGCCCCGGGAAAAGACGAAATCCTGCATGTCGGCGATTTGATTCTCGACCGCCGCGAGCACAGCGTGCGGGTCGGCCAGAGCGCGGTGGATCTGACCCCGCTGGAATTCGACCTGCTGGCGGCGCTGATGCGCTCGCCCGGGCGGGTTTTTACCCGCGCAGACCTGGTGGACCGCCTGGCCGATTCGGGCTTTACCGGGCTTGAAAACACGCTGAATGTGCATATTCGCAATTTGCGCCGCAAGCTGGGCGATGACCCGGAAAAACCGCGCTACATCGAAACCGTGTTCGGCGTGGGTTACCGCATGGTGAAAAGCTGATGAAACGGCTGGGACGCTCGCTATTTTTCAAACTGACCCTGGCGATCCTGCTGGTGGCGCTGCTGACCGCCGCGCTGGTGGCGCTGGTGATCCGTTTTTCAGGCCCGGCGCGCCTGAACGAACTGCTGATCGATCAGCAGGTCAGCCGCATCGAGGAGTATCTGGGCGCCTATTACCGCCTGAACGGCTCATGGGACGGCCTGCCGCAAACCTGGCGCAGCATGGACGCGCCGTTTAACCGCGACCCGGGCATGGGTCCCCAGGGGGAGATGCGCCCGATGCGCGGGCGGATCTCACAGTTCGGCTTCGCGGATCAGAACGGGGTGGTGATCGTGCCGATGGAGGGCAGCGGCCCGGCTGGCAGCCCTGCCCCGGCGCCGTTGTTGAACCGCGGACGAGTCGTGCTGCTGGACGGGGTGAAGATTGGCACGATCCTGCTGCCGGCCAATTTGAGCGAACTGTCCGCCGAGGAGCAGCGCTATTTGCAGCAGACCAACGACGCCCTGCTGCTGGCGGTTTTTGCCGCGCTGCTGCTTTCCACCGTGCTGGGTTACTGGCTGGCGCGCACCCTCACCCGGCCGCTGCGCGCGCTGACCAGCGCGGCGGAGGGCATCGCCCGCGGCGAACTGGAACAGCGGGTCGAGACGGGCGCCCGGGATGAGATCGGCGACCTGGCGGCCGCTTTTAACACCATGAGCAGCGAGGTGGCGCGCGTCAATCAGCAGCGCCGCCAGATGACGGCTGACATCGCCCACGATCTGCGCACGCCGCTGACGGTGATCGGCGGGTATATCGAATCCATGCGCGACGGGGTGTTGAAACCCACGCCGGAGCGGTTGAACCTGATTTACGCAGAAATTGAACGCCTGCAGAAAATGGTCAACGACCTGCGCATGCTCGCGCAGGCGGATTCGGGCGAATTGAGCCTGCATCTCGAGCGGCTCGATCCGCGCGAGCTGCTGACCCGCGCGCACAGCCTGTTTCAGCACACGGCGGCGCGGTCGGGCGTGACCCTGGAGGTTGAAACCGCGGAACCGCTGCCTTTCGCGCGGCTGGATGAAAACCGCATGATGCAGGTGCTGGATAATTTAATCAGCAACGCGCTGCGCTACACCCCCGCGGGCGGAACCATCACCCTCGCGGCGGCTGGCGCGGACAGTCAGCTGCGCCTGAGCGTGCGCGACACCGGCAGCGGGATTGACCCGGCCGACCTGCCGTATATCTTCGACCGCTTCCGCCGGGCGGATAAATCGCGCCACGCCGATCACGGGGAAAGCGGCCTGGGGCTGGCGATCGTGCGCACGCTGGTGGAGCTGCAGGGCGGGCGGGTGTGGGCGGAATCCACCCCCGGGGCTGGCACCGTCTTTACAATTGAATTTCCAGCCTGCGAATGACCTCGAACGGGGCGGCCGGCATTTCTTCCCGCCCGACCAACTGCCCGGCGGCTCAAATCATGGTAAGATTTAAGCATTCCAACCGCGTTTCGAGGTGCGTATGTCTCTGCAACCGATTGATACCGCCAAACTGTGCCTGCGGCCGTTTGACATCTGGCACGATCAGTGGATGCTTTTGACAGCCGGGGATTTCGCCCGCGGTGTGTACAACACCATGACGGTCGGCATGGGCGCCTTTGGTTCGATCTGGGAACGCCATTTTGCCATGATCGTGGTGCGGCCCTCGCGTTACACCTACGACCTGATTGATTCGTTTGACACCTTCACGCTGACCGCCTTCCCTGAATCGTACCGGCCGGCGCTGGAATACCTGGGCACGGAATCCGGCCGCGACCAGGACAAGTTCATCCACGCCGGGCTGACGCCGATCGCCTGTGAAAAGGTGGCCGCGCCCGCCATCGCCGAGGCGGAGCTGATTGTGGCCTGCCGGAAGATGTACTGGGCGGACATCAATCCGAAAAACTTCCTCGATCCCAGCCTGGACCGCAAGTTCCCCAAGAAGGACTACGACCGGGTGTATTACGGCGAGGTGCTGGGCGCCTGGGGCGAGGAAAAATACATCAAAGGCTTTACCCCCGCGCAGCGCCGCGAACCCAAACCCGGCCGCAAAGTGATGTAAGCGGCCGCCGGCGGCGAAGGACGCCCGCCCGCCCTTCCGCACCCCGCCAGACCGTCCGGGGCGGCGAAAGCCCGGCGGTTAAGTGTTGATTAAATGTATGGACAATACCCTTGTCAGCAGGGGTTTGCTTCATGCTATAATACCGAAAAGCGCCCTCAATCCAATTAATGGTAGCGCCTGATCGAGGTACTTCTGGAACTCTTTCATCAACTCAAGAAAATACCGATTCCGCCGCTGCGCGACTGGCCGCTCTGGCAGAAGATCGCCGGCGGTGTGTTAACCTTTGGTCTGCTGACCGGGCTGGTCTTACTGATCCTGCCTGGCCAGCCCGCTTCCGCGCCGGACAGCCCGGCGGGAGGAGAAACAGCCCTCACCACCGCCGAAGCCCCGGTTCGGTTAATGCTGGATCTGCCGCCGCTGGCCAACCTTTCCGCCGCCCTGTACCAGAACGGTATTCCGCGCACCCGCGAGCTGCACACCAAACTGCCCGACCGCCCGCGCTTTTCGATTACCAAGTACACGGTCGTGGCGGGCGACACCATCTGGAGCATCGGCGAAAAGTTTCACCTCGACCCGTCTTCGGTGCTGTGGGGCAACCTGGAAATCCTGGGCGACAACCCCCACAACCTGCGGATCGGCATGGAACTGAACATCCTGCCGGAAGACGGCGTGTATCATTTATGGCGCGAGGGAGAGGGCCTGAACAAGGTGTCGGAATATTACGGGGTAAAGCCGGAAGATATTATTGACTGGCCGGGGAACAACCTGAGCCGCGACACGATCGGCGATTACGCCAACCCGAATATTAAACCCGGGACGTACCTGTTCATCCCCGGCGGGAAGCGCGAATTTATCTCCTGGACTTCGCTGGTCATCCGGCGCGAAAATCCGGGGGTGGCCAAGCTGGTGGGTCCGGGCGCCTGCGGAACGATCGCGTACGGGGCGGTCGGGACGGGCACATTCGTCAACCCGACCACCGAAACCTGGCTTTCGGGTTACGATTACTCGCCGGGCGGCAACCACTGGGGCGTTGATTTTGCCGGTAAGCTGGGCAACCCGGTGGTGGCCGCGGACGCGGGCGTGGTGGTGTACTCGGGCTGGAACAATTTTGGGTACGGCAACGTGGTGGTGATTGACCACGGCAACGGCTGGCAGACGCTCTACGCGCACCTGAACAGCATCTCGGTGGTCTGCGGTCAGTCCGTGGCGCAGGGCAGCTACCTGGGCGAACTGGGCAGCACCGGGCGCTCTTCCGGGCCGCATCTGCACTTCGAAATGATGTACAACGGCGCGCGGGTTAACCCGCACGAGTATCTGAACATCGGGGCGAGCATCTACACCGGGCCCTACCCCGGCAACTAGATCAGAACGCACCCCCCGGAGCAATCCAGGGGGTGCGCGTTTTTCATCCATTGATCAAGGAAATTTAGCGCCTGCGGGCGCGCAGCGCCAGAAGCAGGGCAGCTGCCAGCGCCAGGATGGCCGCCCCGCCAGCCAGCAGCGCCCACAACGGCAGGCTGACCGCGGCGGGGGCTGGCTGCGCGGCGGGATCCTCCGCCGGTTTTTCAACCTTTAACTCTCCCGCCAGCGCCATGGCCGCGAACTGTTCTTCTTCGGCGGAGGCGCGCGTGAGGACGATCTCCGGGTCAATGTAAACGGCTGACTGCATGCGCGCGCGCTGACCCTGGCTGTCGGTCGCCGTGAGGGTCAGGATGTGGAAGCCGGGAGACAGATCGCGGGTGACGAGCTGCGCTCCGCGCCCCAGCTCGCCGTCCAGGCTGGACTCCCACACCAGGCTGTCGCCTTCGAGCAGGCCGTCTTCCCAGTCATACGCCTGTCCCCAGAGGATGACCACTTCATTGGTGGCGAAAACCGCTTCGGGCAGGGGGCCAAAGATTAACACCGACGGCGGGTTGTCGGGCACCGTGAAGGGCATATCGCTGACATCGCTGGCGGTCAGCGTCCCGTCGTTGGCGGTTACCCGGAACAGGCCGCTGCTGCTGCCGGGCATGAGCGCGAAGGATTCCAGGCGGACGTTGGTGGTGTACAGCTCGGTCTCCAGGGCGGTCCAGGTCTGGCCGCCGTCGGGGCTGTATTCGAGCATATAGCTCAACCGGTCGCCGTCAGGGTCGCTGGCTTTCCAGGTGATTTCAAGCGGCAGGCTCAGGGCGCCGCCATCGTTCTGGGTGAGCAGTTCCACCACCGGCGGGTTGGCGCTGATGCGCCGCTCGGCCAAAACTTTATCCCCGGCGCGGACGCGGATGAACCGGGCGTCTTCCGCATAGGGAATGATCTTGGAGAAGAGAAAAGTCGGGTTCGCCTCGCCGTCCCCGACGTGCGGCGAGCTGACGTCAAAGAGCTGGACAGCGTAGAGCGGTTCGCCGGCCGCGGTTTCAAGTGTCAGGCTGAAGGGTGAATCGCCCAGAACCTGATAAAGGTGTTTGACCTGCTCATCTTCCCAGGCGGCCGAGGCGATCATGTTGTCGGTGGGCTGTAAAATCTTCGCCGCGCGCAGGAATCTGGCGCTGGGGGCATCGCTGCTGACGGTCCCGTTGACCAGCAGATAGGCATCCGCGGGGGGCAATTTGAATTCTTTATCCGTTTCGGCGTGTCTGAGGAAGAGGGTATCGCTTGCCGCCACCCGGGAGAAACGCGAAGCCAGGCCCAGATCGGCCAGATCGCATGTTCCGCCCAGGGCGTTCATGGTGCTGCAGTAGGTGAACACATCCGTCCACTGCGGAGACTTGTACCCCATCAGCGGGTAGCCAAGATTCGGCTTGCTGTATCCTTCCATGGAGGTGATCACCGTCGGAGCGGAGAGGTGCGGCCAGAGGTGGTAATACCAGTCAAAACCGAAGAAACCGGCTTTATCTTTCGGTGTGATGGGATCAATGTTGCAGTTCTGGAGTGAATAGGGCGAATCGGCTTCCAGGCTGCCGCCGTCCTCCTCATTGCCCGCGCAGAGATAATGACCCAGCCCCAGGTTGTGACCGGTTTCATGGGCGATGTTGGTAACTCCAGGAATAAACCAGGGCGTTCCGCCGTAAGTGGCGGTCATCTTGCCAAAGGAGACGCCGTACGCCGCGATGCCGCCGGAATAGAAGATGTAATCGACCGGATCTTTGAAATCGCCGTCTTCATTTTTATCTATCCAGTGCCACCAGGGCAGGCTGGAATCCATCATGCCGTACCACTGGTAGTTTTTGAGGACGTTGTTGTTGTCGCGGGCGTTTTTAATTCGCTCGAGGATGCGCCAGCTATCTTCTTGATTATTCGCCAGGTGCCAGTCATTTTTATGCACCGTTTCGGTGTGCTCTTCGGGGTAAATGGTGTTGACCGCAGAGACCCAGATCAGTTCGGTGATGGGCAAATAGCGGGTCAGCGAGACTACAATGCGGAAGGCATCTGGGTTATTGTTGAAGAAATAGGTTTTGGGGATGTCCGAGATGTTGCCTTTATTGTCATAGTCGTGAAAATGAACCGGCACCATCACCACGCGGTGGTAAAGTTTGGGTTGATAGGAAATCTCACCTTCACCGGTCCACCAAAAATTGTTTTCGGCGTTGGGTTCAGATTTGTAGGGGGTCTGGGGATGGGCGGCGTAAACGAAGATGTGATAGCGGACATCGCCTTTCCGCCATTCAGCCGGCAGGTAAAAATTGAGGGTGTCCTCGACCTTGATGCGGTCCCCGCCGTCCGGGCGGGCGGTGACGGTGTTGCTGGACTGCAGCGGCTGGGCGCTGATTTTCTGACCGTTACGGTAGCCTTCCATAAAGGCGCGCACATCCGGCAGGGAACCTTTATCGGTTTTTACGTAAACGCGCACCACGGTACCGCGCCCCTCAATTAACGGCATATCGTTTGCCAGATTCTGCAGCCCCTGGGTGACTTCCACCGCCCAGATGGAAAGGTCCGGGAAGGGCAGACCGCCTTCAGGCATCAGAGTCGGGGTCGGGGTGAGGGTCGCCTTGGCTTTGAAGCCAAAGGGGGTTGGCCGGAAGGGGTTTTCTTCCGGCGGCGGGGGGTAGCCGAGGGTCAGCGGTGTAGGTGACGCGGTGGGGGCGGGCGGCAGTTTGACCGCCGGTGGGGTGGCGGTGGGGGGAACGGCGATCGCCGGCGGGGTGGGACTGGCAGTTTCGCAGCCGCCAGTCGGCCCGGGGGTGCACTCCCCGGTCTGGGCAGCGGCCGGGGTGGAAAGCAACAGCGTGCCCAGGAAGACGAGCAGAGCCAGGCAAAGGGCTGCCTTAGACCAGGAAGCAGCGTTTTTCATGCGTTCTCCTTTTGATGATTAATATTTAGATAAATATTACCTAAATTATCATTAATGGTCAAATTAGAGAATCTGCCGGGCCCGGTTATGCGCCACAGCGGTTCCCGCAAGGCGAAAATTTGACGCTGATTTGACACCCTTTTCCTACAATGAGATGGATTGAGAACCATTGAATAACTGGAGGGTCAAATGAACGCAAAACGCGACTGGATGGTGTTCCGCCTGCTGAGCCTGGTGCTCGTGCTGGCATTATCCCTGGGGCTGGCGCGCCCGGCACACGCCGAAGGCGAAATCCCGCCGGCTGAACCCGCCCCTGGGGAGGGCGCGCCGCAGGAAGGCGACCCGGGTGAGCCACCGGCGCCCGCGGACGGCGAAACCCCCGCCGCGCCCGAGCTGGGCGAGGTGGTGGACACCCTGGCGGAAAACAACCTGAGCCTGACCGGCCCGGATGGAGAGGCGATTCCGCTGAGCAGCCCTCAGGCGGCGGAACTGCTCAGCGCCGACCCGTGGTTTGTGGCCGGCGGGGTCACTTACCGCTTCTTCCCCAGCCCGTCCGGCTGCGACGCCTATCCGGGCGAACAGGGGACGACCTGTTTTGACGCCGACACCCCGCCGTCCGGCGGGTTTAACCCGACCGGCAACGCCATGCAGGATGTGATCGAATTCATCAACATCAAAGGCATTTTGCCCAGCGACCGGCTGATCTACGTGGACGGAACGGGCAACAATGAACAGGACCTGGAACTGGACGGCAGCCGCGCCAATCTCGGCACGCTGGCCGGCATTGTGGGCACCGGCAGCGGCAGCACGGTGTTCACCAACACGTATTTCAACATCAAAAATTTCGCCGGCGGGTTTTTGATCCGCGGGATGGCTTTCAGCAGCCCGAACAACGCCAAACCGGTTCTCGCGCTGGACGCCATTGGCGGGACAATCAAGATTGAAGATGTCAAGATTACCAACGCCAACACCGCCACCGCGGGGATCCGCATCAGCAACGCGCGCGGGGCGGTTGAACTGCGCGAGGTGGATGTGCGCAACACCGGCGGAGACGGCATCTATATTTCCAACACGGCCGGCAGCGGCAATGTTACCCTGGTGAATGTCAACGCGGCCGGCAACGCCAACAACGGCGCGGCCATTGACAGCAAGGGCACGGTGGTGTTCAACGGGGTGATCACCACCAGCAATGGTTTTTCAGCCAGCGGCAGCGGCGCCGTCGTGACCAGCCAGAAAGGGTTAAACGCACGCAACAGCGTGTTTGACGGCAACAATGTCCACGGTTTATACCTGACCGAGACCAGTCTGGGCGCGGTGACGCTGGACACGGTCTTTGCCAGCAGCAACCAGTCATCGGGCATTGTCCTCTTCACCCGCGGGGGAGCGGTTAAATTAACCAATGTCCGCGCCAGTTCCAACGTCAACGGCTACGGCATCTGGATTGATTCCTGCAATCTGGGCGGCGGACCGTTATGCGGGAACCTGATCGCCAGCTCGGTCACGCTGAGCGGGATCGAGACGGTATCCAACAAAAGCAGCAATATCTGGGTGCTGGCAAACGGAGCGGTCAGCCTGAGCGGGATAAACGCCAGCTCCTCTAGCCAGGGCGCGGGTATTCAGCTGTCCAACCAGCCGGCCCGCGCGGTCTCAACGGTGACGGTGAGCGACGCCACGGCCAGCGGGAATCACCAGAACAATGTCGAGATCAACAGCCGCGGCGCGGTCACTCTGAACAAAGTCTGGGCGAACAGCAGCAGTAACGGCAGCGGGATTGTGATTCAGAACGACGCCGGAACAGGCGCGGTCAACCTGCTCGCAACCCTGGGCCAGAACCAGGTTCAAAGTAATTTGCTCTACGGGCTGCAGATCCTCTCCAAAGGCGCGGTCAGCGTGGGCTGGATCAGCGCGAACAGCAACAAATCCAACGGCATCGAAATCACCACCAGCGGGCCGGTGACGATCAACGGCAAGTCGCCAGCGGAGCGCAGCACAAGTGATGGGAATAAGGGCTGGGGGATTAAAATCAGAACCAGCGGCGCCATCACCCTGACCAGCGTGGACGCGGTTAATAACGAGGGCACCGGCTTCAACCTGGAAAACGCGGACAAGACCGGCGTGGTGCGCATCACCAACAGCAAGGCGTATGGAAGCCAGGGCGACGGGTACACGATCCGGACCCAGGGCGCGGTCTTTCTGACCAATGTCAGCGCCGAGAACAACCAGGGCTACGGCGTGTATATTAACAACGTCAGCGCGCGCCTGCAGGGTGTCACCGTTACCACCGGCAGCTTTAACCGCAACCTGTTTGACGGGCTGCGGATTGAATCGCAGGGGGCGGTGGCGGTCAGCAAAGTCAGCGCTGCTTACAACGATTACGCTCAGTATGACCTGATGACCAATGAAATGAATTACGGCGAGCACCGCGCGGATTTCCTGCACGGCAGTGATTACTGGTACTTCGAAAACAACGGGTTGGAAACCACGACCATCACCATCCGCGGCGAACAGTCTTTCTCGGTCAGCCTGCGCGCGCCGGATGCGAGCTATGAATTTCAATATCAATACGCGAGCTACAACTCAATGACCAAGCGGTATGAGTTCACCTATTCCAATACGCTGAGCGAGATTGGCGATTACTGCATCATGGTGAGCGGCAGCGGGCGCTACCAGCTCAAGCTGGAAAACGCTTCGAATCCGGCATCTGACACCTATTTCCAGCGCGTGAATGTCCACGGCGTATACATTGACAACAGCTACGGCGGCGCGGCGGTCACCTTCAGCGGGAACAATGCGGAAAACAGCCTGAATTACAACGCGACCGCGGCGCTCTTCATCCGGTCTAAGGGCAATATTCGCGCCCAGGACATGCGCGGCGGTTTCAACGGGGATGTGTTCGCCCAGTTGATCAACAGCGATGTTCCCGGCCGCAGCGTTACCCTGAGCAACCTGAACACCGCCAGTAATTTCGGGGAAGGCATTCGGGTGCAATCCTCCGGCGCGGTTACCCTGAGCAGCGTGTCCTCCTATAATAACGGGGGCACCAACCTGGCGGTGACCACGGAAGGCGCGGTGAGCATCACCGGCATCAAAGGGGTGACGAACTATAACAGTTCAGCCAGCGGCAGCGGGGTATTTATCCAGACGCGCGGCAACATCACCCTTGCCAACCTGATCAGCAGCAACAACTTTGAAAACGGGTTTATCCTTAACAACCGCACCGGAGGCGGCAGCGGCGCGGTCAGCCTGACCGAGATCATCTTTGAGAACAACCAAAACGACGGGATCGCCATTCAAACCAACGGGGCGGTGGTGCTGCGCAATCTTTTCGGCAATCAGAGCGGCAGAACCGGCATTGATATTGATAACGCCGCGACCCTGCTGCGGCCGGTAACGCTGACCAATGTGACCGTGAACAACAGCAAAGCCGAAGCGCTGCGCATCCTGTCCGCCGGAGCGGTCACCATCACCGGTTTGACCGCCGAATACGGCCAGGCGAGTGTATCGGGGCGCGACGCTTACGCGGTGAGCATTGACAATTCCGCCGGCAGCGCCGCGATCACCCTGAGCAATTTGAACTTATCGTTCAACCCGGTGAAACAATACGTCCTGTGGGCTTACTCGGCCGGTCCGATCACCCTGACCAACGCCAGACTGTACAGCAATTCGGCGGGCGGCGGTTTTAGCCTGGACAATTCCGCCGCTGCCAGTCCGCGGCCGGTTGTGCTGCGCGGGGTGCAGGTTTACTATATGAGCGGCGGACACGGCGGGTCAGTGCAGTCCAAGGGCGATATCAGCGCCGCCAATATCACCGCGTCAAATAACTCCGGCGGCTGGGGCTTGGTGCTCAATAACACCTGGGGCCTCGGAAAGATCACGGTCAATACCAGCGGCAGCGCGCTCAACACCTTTGAAAACAACAAGAGTGGCGGCCTGTCGGCCAACACCAACGGGGCGGTGGCGCTGAGCAACGCGGCTTTCAACCGCCACAACGATAGCGGGGCGCTGGCGCTGAAAGTCAACAACACCGGCGGGGCGGGCAATGTCACCCTGAGCAACCTGACCTTTGAGAGCAATTACCAGCAGGCGCAGGTGCGCACCAAAGGCGCGATCAGCGCCGACCGCATCACGGCGCGCCAGTCTTCTTCCACTTCGGGCGTGGATTTGATGGTGGAAGACAACCTGGTGAAGGCGGTGTCGGTCAGCCGTTCGCTGTTCGAATACTGCGGTACATTCGGGTTGAAAGTGGTCACCAGCGGCCCGGTGACCCTGAATAACCTGAGCGCTTTCAATAACAGCACCGACGGCGTGTGGGTGGATAACAGCGGCGGCGGCAGCCTCCAGCCCGTCACCCTGCTGGGCAGTTTTGGACAAAACACCTTCAGCAACAACTGGAATACCGGGTTGAGGATTAAATCCGGGGGGCGCATCTCGGTCGCGCGCATCATTGCGAACGAAAACACCGTCAGGGGCATCACGCTGGAAACCGACAACCCGCTGGGGGTGGCAGTGAGCGGTGTGGTGGCGAAGAATAACAGCGGGGGCAGCGCAGTGGAGATTGTCTCCAGCGGCCCGGTGAGCGTGAGCGGACTGCAGGCTTTCTACAACCACAGCGGCCTGACGGTGACCACGAACAATGCCGGGGTCACGGTGAAAGACAGCGCGCTGAGCGCCAACAACGTCTACGGGATCGAAGCGGTTCTGGGGTCAGGCGTCCTGACGCTGAACAACACGACCTACTTTGGCAACAGCAACCAGAACATCTACAAGCATTAAACCCTCAGGGGCTCAAACCGGCGGGTGCTCCCCGCCGGTTTTTGTTTAACCAAACGGACCGCGTGTCCCCCGGAAAAGGCGCACAGGTGGGCGCTGCCAGACCTTACCCGGGTCATACCCGCTTGGCGCGGGGATATGGTATGATGAACGCGAAAGGAGCGATAAAATGATGCGTTACAATTATTACGGCATGGGTCCTGTGCAGACGGTGATCATGCTGGTGCTGTTCGCGGCGATGGTTACCCTGGCGGTTCTGGCGCTCTTGCAGCTGCGGAAATTAAAGTCAGCGCCGATCGCGCAGATCCTGTGGGTGCTGATCGTTTTGCTGTTACCGGTGGCCGGTCCGCTGGCTGTGTTGATTGTCAAACCCGGAGACCCGCCCCAGCCGCCGCAGTTCCCCGCGGTCTGAGCAGCGGAATAAGCAACCATTTTAAATGAAACAGCCAGAAGTCTCTGGCTGTTTTGCTTTGAATACGGATCAGGGCTGGCGCCAGCGGTAAAGCAACCATTCGCCGCTGCGATCCAGGGCTTGAAACGCCGGGTCGAGATAGGCCGGGTAACCCTGAGCTTCATGCACCAGCAGGTATTCGACCCCCTGTTCGCGCAGCCAGGCGCTGTCCGAAACGCGCTCGGGCGGATAAACCGCGGTGAGATGGCGGGTGAAGTGCTCACCAAAGAAGCAATATTCCTGGTAATACTCATCCTGGGTGGCGATTCCCAGGCTGCCGTCCGGCGGCACATCCCGCTCGACCAGACGGCACAGGCCGGCGGTGCCGCCGGATTGCAGGGTGATCAGCTGAACGCGGTCGAGTTTGTAGATGGTCTCGATATTCGGGTTGGGCGGGTAAATGGCGCGGATGTCGCGGAGCGGTTTGGCCGGGTTGGTGAAGGTGGCCCGGAACATCACCCCCAGCGCCAGCGCCATCAAGAGCCAGCCCAGCCCGCGCTGCCAGCCGCGCCGCAGCCAGAAAGCCAGCAGCGGGGTGGAAACCGCCGCGACCGGCATGAAGTACCGCCCCTGGGTGGGCGACCAGCCTTTTTTGAACAGGACAATGGTGACAAGAAACCCGACCGCGGCCAAGAAGACGGCGCAGCGCAGCGCGTCGCGCCGGCGGATCCCGCTGATCAACCCCCACAGGGTGAGCGGAACCAGAACGAGGAAGCCGATCGGCCCGTACCAGGCCTGTTCTTCCTGCAAATACTGGCGCATTTCATATTGAAATACGTGCTGGTGCGCCACCGCGGCGGAAGATTCCAGCGGCAGCCCGAGCAGGTCAAACAGCGGGCGGGCGATGGCGGCTTTGAGCTGAATCCCGCTCTTGACCAGCGACTCGGGCAGCCCGCCCAGATCGGCGGCCTGGTAAAGAAACCGCGAGCTGTTGACCAGCAAGAAGGTCAGCGGCGATTGAAAACTGGCGGTGGACTCGGCCACCTTTTCCGGCGGACCGAGCGGGTTGCGGTATTCGGCGAAGTTGATAAAAAAGATGGCTGAACCGGCCAGCAGGAAGCTGACCAGGGTGCTGATCGAAAAAGCCAGCAGGCGGCGGAAATCTACCTGGCGGAAGCCCAGCCAGGCCAGCAAGATGCCCAGCCCGAACCCGGGCAGCATCAGGATCACGGTTTGCTTGGTGCCGATGCCCAGCCCGAGCGCCAGACCGGAAAGCAGCGCGGCGGGGGTGCTGCGCTGGCGGGCGGCATAAAAAAACAGGTAAAAAGCGGCCGCGAAGAGCGCCGCCGTGACCAGATCATTCTGGGTGGTGCTGCTTTGCAGGTTGACGATGGGAAAGGTCAGGAAGACCAGAGCCGCGAAGGCTGACTGGGCGCGGTCAGCCTTAAGCAGGCGCGCCAGGCCAAAGACGGAAACCGCGGCGGCGAACTGGGAAAACCACTGAACCAGGCCAACCAGGCGGTCGGAGCGGGTAAAGAGCACCAGCCAGAGGATCTGCACCTGGGCATTGACCGGATAGATGATCTGCCATAATTTCTGGGTGGGCCAGGGGTGAAAAGACCCGTACTGCAGCCAGTATCCAACCCGCGACATGTGGGTGGAGATGCTGTCGTTGTTGTTGGGCGGGACAGCATAAACCAGCCAGGCGGCCACCAGCGTCCCGGCCAGCACCAGGAGGGCAAACAGGGATAGATCGGGCCAGCGGCGCAGTCCGCGCAGCGAAGCGCCAGCCAGCAGCGGGCGCAGCGGACCCAGCCAGTCCGGGCGGCCAAGCAGCCGCCAGGCCAGCCCGACCGCCAGCAGCAGAAGGATCTGCCCGGTCAGGAAAAACGCCGGGCTGTTGAGGAGGTTGAAGAAGTGGGCGCACTGCGCGAGAAAAGCCACCTCGCCAAACGCCAGCAGGTAGACTGCGGTCAGGTGCGCCGGCAGGCTGCGCAGCCGAAACAGGCTGGCGCTCAGCCAGGCGAAGGCGAGAACGGTTAAACCGGCGGGAATCAACATGCGCACCTCGATGGGCGAGATCTGGTAAAGATTATACCCGCAAACGCCGCCGCTTTTTCCTCCCCGTCCGCTCTGGCGGAGGGCTGCCGCGCTCCGGCACGGCGAACAACAAACCGGCGCCCCTTGCGGAGCGCCGGAAAGGTTGAAAGGATGGAACCAATTAATGGGTCACGAGCACGTCGGGGTCTGCGGCGCCGCCGGCGAAATCGTTGCCAAAGTAATTGGTGTTGATCAGGATCAGGACCCCGGTAGTGACCAGCGAAGCGCGGATGCCGGTGTTGTTGTTGCCGATGATGCTGCTGTTGCTGATCCGGGCGTTGTTATTGTTGTAGGTCTCGATGTAAATCCCGAAGCCCGCCGAGCCCGCGCCGTTCTGGAAGGAACGCAGGTTGTTGACTTCCACCGGGCCGTTGGAGTACACCGTCACGCCGCCGTAGCGTCCGGCGCTATCCGTGCCGCTGTTGTTCTGCGCCAGCGCGCCGTTGATGATCACCTTGCCGCTGCCGGTGCCGCTGTCGTAGTTGTTCAACTGGATGCCGACCCCGAAATTGTTATTGGCGGTCACGTTGCTGATGCTGATCTGACCGTTGCTGAGCAGCAGCATGCCTGTCAGACCGTTGCGCGAAGCGCTGTTGGCGCCAAAACTGGAAAGGACGGTGATCGCCTGGGCGGTGCCGATGTTGTTGTTGACCGCGACGCCGTACCCGCTGTTTTCATCCGCGGTGATTCCGTTGAGGACCACCGGGCCAGCCGAGACGACCTGGATGCCGTCGCTGCTGTTGCTGATGAAGGTGGAGCGGAAGATCGAGACCGGCTTGACCACGGAACTATCCACGTTGATATTCAACCCGCGGCCAAAGTTATCGTCCGAGTTGACCCGGTCCACCAGCACGCTGCCGCGGGTGCTGACGGTGATGCCGGTCATGTTGTTCACCAATTTGCTGCCGGTCACGGTCACGTTGCCCGTGCCGTAGGTCGGGTCACCATTGGAGAGGAAGACCCCGCTGCCGAAATTCGCGGTCGCACTTACCCGGTTAATGAGAATGTTGCGGTTGGAGAAAGCGCGGATGCCGTCCAAGGAATTCCCGTAGACAGTGGTGAAGTTCGAGCCGCTGGCGGTAACCGTGATGGTGCCAACTCCGCCGGCGCCGTCATTTTGAAGGTCGAAACCACTCTGGAGGTTGTAGAAAGCCCGGGCGTTGGTAACCGTGATCGCGCCGCGCGTATCCGCGTTTAGACCTGACCAGGCATTGCCGAAGAACGTGCCGCCGTTGACGGTCAGCGTGCGCGGAGCCGCGGCGGCGGTGGAATCGACCCTCACGCCGTCTTTGCCGTTATTGCTGGCGTTAACATTGGTGATGGTCACATTGCCAATGGCGAAGATGGTGATTCCGTACGAGCCGGGGTTGGCGGTGAAGCTGCCGCCAGTGACCGCGACCGCGCCGCTGCCTGTGCCAAACTGCAAGATGTACAACCCCGCACCGCCGCCGGTGGTCCCGGAAACCACGGTATTGCGCAACGTGACCGCGCCGTTGGTGGAGATGTTGATCCCGATCGGGGCGCTGTAACTGGTCACATCCGCTACAGTGACCGGCGCGACCAGCGAAAGGTTATTGTTCAGCAGCACGTTGCCCGTCGTATTGTTGGTGAAATAGCCTTTCGTCAGCACGACCGCGCCCGGGACGCTCACCATTAACCCTTCACCCTGGTTGTAGTAAGCGTTAAGATCCTGGGCATTCAGGCCGCCGCTGCTTCCGCCGTTGGTGACGTAAATGCCTCTTTGCTGGTTGTTTTCCACATCGATCCACTTGAGGTTGGTCTGGCCGGTGGTGATGACATACACCCCGGCGCCCTGGTTGTAGCGGGCGCTGGCGCGCATGTCGTTCGCGTTCTGGCCAGAGAGGGTCACCGTTCCGCCGGCGTCAATCAGGATGCCGTGGTTGTTGTTGAAGGCGGTGTAAAAGTCCGTGACGCTGACACTGCTGTTGTTGTCAACAAACACGCCGGTGGCGTTGTTATAACCGGCGCTGATCCCGCGCAGGACGTACGGCCTGGCGGCGCCGCCGTTGCTGAGATAAATCCCTTCAGCCCCGTTGTAACTGGCACTGACGTTGGTCAGGGTAACCGCGCCGTTGGTCACGAACTGCAGGCCGTAGCGGCCGTTGCCGTCCACATAGTAATCTTTCGACCGGTTGATCAGGCTGACCGGCGCGCTCGAGCCGTTGCTGGTGTTCACCACGTACACCCCGACGCTGAAGGAGGTCTGGGTTGGAGACACAGGTTCGGGACCGCCGCTGCCCAGGAAGATGGTGTAGGCGCCGTAACCGGTGACCTGCACCCGGTACGTCCCCAGGATGGTCAGCGAGGTGAGCGGGAAGGTCACCACCGAAGCGGGGCCGATGGTCTGCCAGGGAGAGACGTCCCCGGGGCGGTAGATGTACATCATCAGGGGGCTGTTAACCGCGCTGCGGGCGATAATGGTGGTATTGGTCGGCGCGGCGATGGCGAAGCGGTATTCATCCAGACCTGAATAGATCGTGTCCTGGATTTTGTTGCCGTAACTGATATTTCTCAGGGTCGCGCTGTTGCCCGTGGCATTGATGTCTTTCAAATTCACCGCCCCCGAGCTCTCGATATTGAGGCCGTAATTGCGGTTGTTGTTGAAGGTTCCGCCGGAGACGCTGACCGGCAGGCGGCGGGTGCTGTCGTTCTTGATGGTAACCCCGCTGAAAGCGTTATTGGTCGCGTAGATCTCCTTCAGGTTTACTGAACCGGTGGAGATAATCCAGATGCCCATCCCATTCGCGCTGTCGTTGGCGATGATGGAGTTCATCACCACATTTCCCGTGCCGGTGGAGTTATCCACGATGATGTTATCGGCCGGGTTGGCGCTGGAATCGATGAAATTCAGGGTGATGGTGCCTTTGGTGGAGATTCCCAGACCGATATAGCCGCTGTTTCCAAAATAGCCGACTTCCGCGGCCGTTCCGCTGATGGTCACGTTGCCCTGCGCGAGGATATAAGCCCCGTAGCTGGAGGCCGTGCCGTTATTATTGGCAGCGCTGGTGCGCGAGAGATTGACCGCGCCGTTGGTGTCGATGTAAATGCCGGTTCCCTGGTTGCCGCCAAAGTCATTGACGCCCAGGGTTGACAGGAAGGTCACCGACCCGCTGCCGAAGGTGTTGGTGATGGAAACGCCGCGCTGGTTATTGGAAGTCGCGCTGACATTATTGAGAGTCACGCTGCCCTTTGAGCGGATGGTCAAACCGGTGCCGCCGGAAGAATTGGTGAAGGACCCGCTGGCGATGGAGATGTTTGCCGGGCTTTTGGCGGTCGAGTTATCAAAGACGCTGCCGCCGATATTGGTCCGGCTGGTAATCCCGCTGGCGTTCACGGCGCCGTTGGAAATCACGCGGATGCCTTCGACCGAGTTGTGATTGACGGTGATGTTGGTGAGCGTGACCGTGCTGGTCGGGTTGGAGCACACGCCCAGGATTTCCAGACAGTTGTCAATGTACACGCCGGTGTCATTGTACAGCGCCTGGATATTGGCCAGGGAGACGTTGCCGCCCACGTTTTCGATCAGGATGCCGTCTTCGTCATTCTGGTTGGCAAAGACCGAATCGATGAGGATGTTGCCGCGGCTGGTGATGCCGACGCGGATGCCATGGCCGGTCACCCCGGCGTTGGTGTTATAGGAAAAGACGCCGTTGCGGATGGTGATGCCTTTCCCCGAGGTCAGAAACGCCCCGTCGTTGTTATTGTAAGAAGCCGAGACCCCGTTGAGCAGGATGCTGCCGTTGGTTAAGATGTTGATGCCCGCGCCGCCGGCGTTAGAGGAGAACTCGGAATTGACGATGGAGATCGTGCCGACCGCCGCGGGCGTATCAATCAGCAGGCCATAGCCGGCGCCGTTGCTTCCTTCCACATCGCGGATCTCGATGGAAGCGGTTGAGGTATCCACTTTGATGTTGCCGCCCGCGCTGGCATTCCTGACGTTCAGGTCTTTTAACACCAGTTTGCCGCCGATGTTGGAGAAATAGAGCGCCGGGGTGCCCGCGCTGCTGGCGGCGATGTAAAAGCCCTGCAGGGTGAAACCGCCGGGCAGGTTGGTGATCGACACGTTGTTGTTAATGCGCGAGAACTCCGCCGCGGAGATATCCGAGCCTTTGCCAATCAGCGCTTTCAGGCTGTTCAGATTGGGCAGCGAACCGTTAATCGAAACCGAGCCGGAAAAGGTGCCCGTGTCCACGTAAATGGCGCCGCCAACCGGGATCGTGCCGTTGTCTCTGACATAGTCAATCGCCGCCTGGATCGGGTTGCCCAGGCCGCCGGTGCACACTTCGGTCAGGGCTGGCGCAGGGTCGGGCGGCGGGCAGGCTCCGCCGACAAACCGGTACTTCACCGTCCCGGAGATGAACCACGGGTCCGGTTCAGCCAGCAGCGCCGCCGCTTCTTCGGAAGCCAGGGGAACCGCTTCGCCGGCGCTGTTTTCCAGCACCAGGTTATTATCATTCAGCGTGTCCACCACCTGGCTGAGATCCGGCGGGGCGGACTCGGCCGCAGGTAAGCCCGCCTCCGGTTCGCCGGGCAGCGGGGCTTCACCGCCGGGATCAGCGGCGGGATCAGTGGCGGGTACACCGCCCGAGTCGGCGGGCGGAGACGATTCGCCCGCTGCCGCCTCAGGCGGCACGGCGGGAACCTCCCCTTCCGCGCGCACCGGCGAGGTGAGCGAGAAAGCCAGCGCCAGCACCACCAGCAGGGTGAGCGGCCGCAGCCAGTTCATCAATTTTGGGTTCAACATGCGGTTTCCTCCAGGTTAGAAAAAAAACGTCGCCTTATATATGTGTAATTTGGTGTAAATACTCTTATTACAAGGTTGATTTTAATCGATATTTAACCTTTTTGCAACCAGCGTAGGCAAATTGCAAACTGTTTAATGGATACCGGCGCTCGCTGCGGAGCGCCGGTATTTTCCTCTGGTTGACGCTTAATTGATCACGCGCACTTCCGGATCCACCCCACCGCCGCCCGTGTCGTTGCCGTAGTAGAAGACGTTGTTGAGGGTCAGCAGACCGCTGGTCTGCAGGTAGGCGTAGATGCCGCTGTTGCGGTTGGCGCTGAAGACGCTGTTGCTCAGGGTTGCGTTGTTGTTGGTGGTCTTGATGTAGATGCCGTAGCCAGCCGTGCCGACGCCGTTGAGCATGGCGCGCAGGTTGTTCCCGATCACCTGGCCGTTGGTCTCGGCCGAGATTCCGGCGGCGATGCCGCCCTCAAAGCCCACATTCTGGCTGGCGGTTACATTGTTCAGGATGATGTTGCCCGTGCCGGCGCCAATGTAGTAGTTGTTCAGCGAAATCCCGTTGTACCCGTTCTTATTGGCGGTGGCGTTGGTGACGCTGATCGGGCTGCGGCTCAGGGCGCGCAATCCGGACCAGCCGTTCTCATTGAAGAAGTTGGGACCAAAAGCGGCCGCCACGATGACCGGCGCGGTGCTGCTGGTGCGGTTGTCCACGAACACGCCGTGCTGGGTGTTCTCGCTGGCGTTAATGGTGTTCAGCGTCACCGGACCATCCACGACCAGGGAGAGGCCCAGGCCGGAGTTGCTGAAGAAGGTCGAACGCTGGATGACCGTTCCCTTTTCAGAGTTGTCCGGGATGCTGATTTGCAGACCGGGGCCAAAGTTATCGGTGAAGTCCAGGCGGTCGCCAAAGACCGCTCCGCGGCTTGACACCGTGCCGCCGGAGTTGTTGTAGTACGCCAGGATATTGGTCAGGGTGATGTTGCCGACCGCGGCCGGATCGTCATTGACCAGCCGCAGACCGACTCCGTTTTCCATCACCCGGACGCGGCTGACGATGATCGAGCGCTTTGAAAGCAGGTTCAACCCGTAGCTGCTGTTGCTGCTCGCCTCGGTGAAATTGCTGCCGGTGGCCGTCACGGTAATCGTGCCGGCGCCGTCCGGGCCGTCGTTAGCCAGGAGCATACCCGAACCGCCGCTGTTGCTGAAGGCAGAGCTGTTGGTCACGAGGATATTGCCGTTGGTGAAGACGTAGAGGCCTTCTTGCCCGTTGCCGTTAAACTGGCTGTTGGTGACCGTGACGGTGCGCACGGGCAGCACAGCCGCGTCAATCTCCACACCCGACTGGCCGTTGCCGCTGGCGGTCACATTGATCAGGCTGACGTTGCCTTTGGCGAGGATGAAAGCGCCCGACTGGCTGGCAGCGTTGAGGAATTTACTGTCTCGAACGCTGACCGCGCCGACGCTGCCCGTCAGCTGCTGAATGCGCAGCCCGCCGCTGCCGTAAGTCAGATTCTGGGCGGTGATTCTGCTGACCGTGACCGGTCCTTTGGTAGAGATCAGGATGCCGCCGCCGCCTTCAACCGACACATTATCCAGGATCACCCCGGGGTTGCCGCTGACCGCGAAGGAATTGTCAATACTCAGGTTGTTGAAGACGCTGTTCTGGATGGTGGCGTTGACAATCCGAACCGGCCCGAAGGTGTTGAGGACCATGCCGGAGCTGCCGCCGTTATTGATGTTCACGTCGCTGACCTGCACGCTGCCGCCGTTCAAGACGGTGAACATGACCTGGTTGTTGCCGGAACCGTTGACGTTGACAAACCGCATCGTTACCGATTTATTGGTGGAGACCCAGATGCCGACGGTGGTGTTGCCAGATGCCACGCCGGGGCTGCCTTTGCTCAAGCCCTGGATGGTGACCAGGCTGGCGGTGTTGAAGTAAATGCCGTAATTGGTATTGTTGGAGATATCAAATCCGGTCAACAGGATGGAACCGCCGCTGCCAAGCTCCAGGCCGGAACCAAAATTATTGAAAGAGGTGATGTTCCGCAGGGTGTAGGTGCGCGGGTTAGTGAGATTGAAGGCGGTGATGCCGGAGCCGCCGTTCTGCCCGGCGGAGACATTGGTGAGGGTCAGGTTGCCCTTGGTGGTGATATACACGCCGTGGAGGGCGTTGCCCCAGAAGCGGTACACAGCGGGATCGCTGTTAATGATCGAGACCGGGGCGGTCGAGGCGTTAAAGGTGTTGTCGATCAAGAGGCCCGGCGCGAAGACCTGCGGCGTTCCAGAGCCGCCCGGTTCGCTCGGCGAGGCGCCGGCGCCGAGGAAGATGAAATAAGCGCCGTTTGTCCCGCTGACTTCCACGCGCCAGGTGCCAAGCATGGTCAAGGAGGTGGGGCCAAAGGTAACCGTCCCGCTCGGGCCCAGGGTAGAGACCAGGGCGTTGCTGGGGTTATAGATCCGCACGGTCACCTGACCGCCGGCCAGGTGGCTGACCTTGACCGTGGTGGTGGTGGTGGCAGCGAGGTTAAAGCGCCAGATATCCGTGCCGCCGAAGAGCACATCGCGGAGTTTGCTGCCAAACAAGATGCTGGAATCGGCGGCGCTGTTGTCACTGGCGCTGACGTTGTTCAGGGCGACCGGGCCGGAGGTGTTGATCTGCAGCCCGATGTCTTTATTGGAGTCAAAGCGGCCGCCCGTGATGCTGACCCCCAGTTTGCGCGGGCTGGCGTTGTTGATGATCGCGCCCAGCATTTTGTTGCCCACGGCAGAGACATTGCGCAGCGCCACCGAACCGGTGGACAGGATGCTGATGCCGCTGCCGTTCGTGCTGGTGCTGGTGAATACCGAATTCATGGCCACGTTGCCGCTGCCGGAGGTGTTATTCACGCTCAGGTTGGTCTGGCCGTTGCCGGAGGCCTGAAGAAAATTGAGCGACACCGTGCCGCGGGTAACAATATCCAGCCCCTTGCCAAAGTTTGAATCAAAGCGGGCTCTCTGGCTCTCCGAGCCGCTGACGGTTACGTTGCCGTTGGTGGTGATCAAAGCCCCGGCGTGGGTGCTGCTGCTGCCGTTAAAGGAGCTGTCCACCATCGCCAGTGAGACGGGTCCCAGAGCGGTAATCTCCAGGCCAGTGTTGCCGTTGCCCCAGAAGGTGTTGTTGCCCTGGCCTGCCAGCAGGGTTACCGAACCGGTGGGGTATTCATTGTAAATGTACACGCCGCGGAGACTGTTGTTGCTGGCGGTAACGCTGTTGAGCACCACCCTGCCCTTTGAATACACTTCCAGGCCAGCCCCCGACACGGTGTAACTGAAGGTGCTTTTAATGATGGTCACCGGGGCAGCCGCGACGGCGTATGAGTTATCCACAAAACTGGCAAACTTGTTGAAACTGGCGTTCACGTTGGTCAGGGTGACCGCGCCGCTGGCAACCAGATCGATCCCGTTGCCGTTGGCGGAATAGGTAGCGCTGACATTGGTCAGGCTGACGGGGGCGGCGGGCGACGTGCAAACCCCGGCGGCGTCATAACAGTTGTCGATCAACAGGTTGTCGCGGTTGTTGAAATTGGCGTCAATATTGGAGAGCGTGATGCTTCCAGCCCGGGTATAAAGGACCAGACCGTATTCATCATTGGAATTGGCGTAAACCCAGTCGAGGACCACGTTCCCGCGGTTGAGATCCCCCAGGACCAGGCCGTTCCCGAGCGCGCCGGCGACAGCGTTGCCGCCGAAGACCCCGTTGCGAACGGTCACGCCTTTCTGCGATACCAGCAGGGCGCCGTCGCCGAGGTTGAAGCGCGTGCTGACCCCGTTTAACAGCACCGCGCCGTTGGTAAAGACCTGCAGGCCGGTGTTGTTGTTGTTGGAGAAATCGGCGCTCAAAATGGAAACGTTGCCGCTGCCGGCGGTGTTATCCACGTACAGACCTACCCCGCCGTTGCCGCTGGATTTGACATTCTGAGCTTCCAGGCTGGCTTTGCTGTTCTCCACGCGGATGCCGCCGCCTGCGCCGTTGTTCTTGACCACCAGATCTTTCAAAACCAGTTTTCCGCCGATGTTGTTAAACGTCACCAGCGGGGTTCCCAGAGTCGCGCTGATGAGAAAACCTTCCAGGCGGAAACCGCCGGAAAGATTCAGCACGCTGACGCTGTTGCTGATCGTGGTGGCGTTCGGTCCTTTGCCAACCAGGGCTTTGATCGCGTTCAGGTTTGCCAGCGAGCCGTTAATCGTGACCGGGCCGGAGAAAGTGCCGCTGTCCACATAGATGGTGCCGTTGTTCGGCACGCGCCCGGTGGTCTGAATATAATTCACGGCCGCCTGGATCGGGTTGCCCAGGCTGCCGGTGCACACTTCGGTCAGGGCCGGCGCTGGGTCGGGCGGCGGGCAGGCTCCGCCGACAAACCGGTACTTCACCGTCCCGGAGATGAACCACGGGTCCGGCTCAGCCAGCAGCGCCGCCGCTTCTTCGGAAGCCAGGGGAACCGCTTCGCCGGCGCTGTTTTCCAGCATCAGGTTATTTTCATTCAGCGTGTCCACCACCTGGCTGAGATCCGGTGGGGCGGATTCGGCCGCAGGCAAGCCCGCCTCCGGTTTGCCGGGCAGCGGGGCTTCACCGCCGGGATCAGCGGCGGGATCAGCGGCGGGTACACCGCCCGAGTCGGCGGGCGGAGACGATTCACCCGCTGCCGCGTCAGGCGGCGCGGCGGGAACCTCCCCTTCCGCGCGCACCGGCGAGGTGAGCGAGAAAGCCAGCGCCAGCACCACCAGCAGGGTGAGCGGCCGCAGCCAGCGAACGAAACGGTGATTGTTCATAGGTCAACTCCTTTTTTGAGAGGGGCGGCCAGGTGCGGTGCGCGCGATTCCCCGCCAGTGTAATTAGATAATTTTAGTCATATTACAGTATTGTATAGGGTTTTTTCCCCCATTTCAAGCCCCCTGTTTCTCTGTAGAAGATTACAGATTCCCTACGCTGGCGCCGCGAACCCTTCCAACCCGTCCGCGGCGGCCGCCCGTTAAAATCAAAGCGGGCAGCCTTACGGCTGCCCGCGTTCTCAATCCAGCGTTTACTTCGCGCCCGCCGGCGGCACAAAGCGGTAATTCCAGATGCCCGCGGCGGTCTGCCAGACCCGCGAATAGGGCGTGGCCACCAGGAACCAGGTGTGGCCGGGCGCCAGCGGGAAGGGCGTGCCGTCCGGGTACTCGATGCGCACCGGGCGCAGCATGCCGGATTTGCGCTCGTAGTCGCCGTTGCGCATGCTCCAGCGCAGGTTGTCGTAAACCTTGCCGTCGCGGAAGACGATCGCCTTTTCCCGGCCGCCGATCATGTTCAGATCCAGGATGGTGGGCGCCACCACGGTGTGCTCCACGAAGATCACGACCACATTCTGGAAATAAAGCGGCTGGCGGGTCAGGCGGTCAACTGACATTTTGAACTGACCGATCATATCCTCGCGCCCGTAATCTTCAAAGCGCATGTACGCGCCGCCGGCCGGGTCGTAAACCCACTGGCTCTGATTCAGCGCGCTGTAAAAGACGTTCAGCCTTAGCGCATCCGCGCCGCCCGCCGGGGGAACGGGGTCAAACACGTTGCCGGAATAGTTCAGGTCTTTGTTCGGGTTTTTGTTGATCACAGCCAGTTGTTTGATCCGGTCAATGCTCATTCCCGCGGAATTGATGTTGTTCGGGTCTTTTTCAAACACGTTCTGGCAGATATTGATCTTGACGTTGGGGGCTTTGCTGCCGGCGATCAGACAGCCAAAGGAAAACGAAGCCAGGATGGGCGCGTACGCCTGACGGCCGGAGCGCACGCCGGAGATTTCATCCTCCGGGGTCGGGATCACGGGAGGTTCTTCGGTCGGAACCGGCGATTCAGGGGTCGGGCCGGGGGTCGGGGTAACTTCTCCCCCGCCCTGGCTGGCGGTCAGCCCGGCATCCCAGGCGCGGGTATCCTTATCGAGGGTGAAGACGGCCGTGCGCCCGCTGATGGGATCGGCGTCGCTGTCCAGCTCATCCGAGGGACCCTGATCGCTGCGGGTGAAGGCGAAGCGCGAAGGGCGCACGAATTCGATCTGGTAAGACTTGCCGCTTTCGGCGCCGAAGGCGTAATAGCCCGAAGCGTTGGTGATGGTGCGGGCCAGCTCTTTGCCGCCCTCATCGCGCAGGATCACTTCCACCCCGCCCACGCCGGGTTCGCGCTGATCCTGCAGCCCGTCCTGGTTTTCATCCAGCCAGACGCGGTCGGAAATCAGCGTGCCTTCCACCTGGGCGGCGCCTTCCAGCGGCGGTTGATCGCCCAGCACCGGCAGGCTGACCCGCGGGTAATCGCCGTAGAACACGGTCAGAAAACGGGTCATGCCGACGGTGATGTAGATTTCATACACCTGGGGGGCGAAGGAGAGCCCGGTCTGCGGGCGCACCGACGGCGGGAAGTTGGAAAGCGACATTAAAATCGCCGGCAGGTCCAGGTTGGCGGGATCTTCGACCGGCAAACCGGTTAACGGGTTGACGCCGGGGGGAAAATCTTCCGGGTTGGGACCCAGCTGGCCGGCGGGCGGGGTCGGCGTGGGGGTGGGCACAACAGCATCCGACAGCTGCGGGCGGGCCGGCACGTCCAGGCCCATGGCGCGGGTGAACGCCGGCGCGGAAGGGACGCAGGCGGAGAGGGCGAAGACCGCCGTGATGACCAGGGAGAAGAATTTTACCTTCATGGGACTACCTCATTTCAGATCCAATAAAATCAGCGCAGAGACAGCGCCTCTGTTCTCATTCTAACGGCTATCGCGGCCGCGTTGCCCTTCACTCTCCTAACAAAATAGAAAGGCGGCGGTAAGGTTAGCGGCGGTCAAAGGTGAGGAAAAATTCAGTGAAGAAAGCCGCCCAGGCGCGCGGGATTCTGGCCGCCGCCCAGGCGATAAGCCCGTTGCGGACGCCGGCCACCACCGAAGCCCGGCCGCGCAGGAGGGCTTTCAGGCCAACGGCAGCGGCGCGCTCCGCGTTCATCATGGTGAGGCGCTGGTAGAGGCTGAACTGCTGCTGACCGGCGGCTTCAAAGAAGCCCGTGCGGGTGACCCCGGGAGAAAGCACGCAGACCTTCACCCCGCTGCCGCGCAGTTCGCGGTGGAGCGCCACCCCGAAGTTCAAGAGGTAGCTTTTCGCCGCCGCGTAAGAGGCGTAGTAAGGTGTGGGCTGGTATGCCGCCACCGAAGCCACCAGGAGGATATACCCGCGGCCGCGCGCCAGCATGCCCGGCAGGCAGCGGTGCACCAGTTCGGCGGGCGCCAGGATATCCAGGGCGAGCATCTGGCGGTCGTCCGCCCAGTCCAGCGCGCGGTGCGGTCCCCAGGCGCCGCGCCCGGCGTTGTTGATCAGGATTTCGACCGGCCAGCCGAGGGCTTCTATCCGCCGGAATAAATCAGCCGGCCCGCCCTCAGCCGCCAGGTCAGCCGGGAGGGCGGCCGCCTCAACGCCGTAAGCGGCCTGCAGTTCGGTTTTCAGGGCTTCAAGGCGGTCGGCGCGCCGCGCGGTGAGGATCAGGCGGCAGCCGCGCGCCGCCAGCAGGCGCGCGAAGGCTTCTCCCAACCCGCTGGAAGCGCCGGTAATCAGGGCGGTTTGCCCGCGAAGATCGGCTGTTTTCACTGCGTTCCTCCGGATGAGACGGTTTTGAGACGGCTTCGATTATACCGCCGCGGAACGAATGCGCGGACGTGGACGGACGGCCGAGCGCCCGCGGCGCGGCGGAGGATCGTCGTGAGGGGAAGGATGGATGCTGAAGGCGAATTCGTGCTGCTGCCGCCGGGCTGCCCGCCCCCAAACCTCACAAGAAGAGGAAAAGCAGGAGAACCGGCAGAAGGCACACGGCGAAAAAGGTGCTCACCATAACCACAAAAAAGAGCAGCACCGCGCCGACGCTTAAACAAATCATTTGCCAGATCAGTTCCGCTAAGTCGTCCATTTTCTGCTCCTCCTTTTCCGGTGAGATGCGAAATCTATCCCCCGATCCAGCCGCCGCAACCCGGTTCGAGCCAGATGGATATCGCCAGCGGCCGCCGCCCGGCGCCCGCCTGTGCGCATCCCGCGGTAGGAACGCCCGCGAGGGCTTTCCCTGGTTGTGACCGGTTTGGTGTGGGTCCTGCGCAATAACCGCCCTGATGCTTCGAAATGCCCTTGAAGGCACAGATTAAATTTTGACACAAAGTCAACGTTTTCGCAAGAACGGCGTTTTTACCCAATGCAGCCCGAAAGATTCGGCCGCGCAACTGCCTAGGCTTCAACCCCATCTTTCATCATCCAAATCAATCTCACCATCATCCATAATCTGACTTACCAACTCAAATTCGCTTTCCGACGCATTGTCCAGATTATCCATGATGGATTTAATCTTTTCTGCCCGTTTCTTCAATTTTTCAATATAATCGGCGTTTTCAGCCTCTCTCTTAGAAAGCTTCATCCAATAACAATCCAACTCCCAAATCGCCGAGCCGTCCTCCAGTTCAATCAGCCGACCGTATAAAGGGTCATCCATGTCTGGCGTGGCTTCGTTCCCCGCGAACCACGACGGGGGAACACGAGACGTCCCCGAAAATACACCAAATTTTCCAGTGGCATCGCCATCAGCGCGCATATCGAGCAGGATAAACACCTTAGCGGAAGAATCCCGTTTTTTCATAGCATCCCTCCCCCGGGAACACCCGGAAAGTCAGCTGCAATTTTATCGGAAATCCACTCTGGGACTTCCCCGTCTGGCTCTAACGCAGACAACAGGCCAGGATACCCCCTGCGCGCGTCCGCAAGACTGAGCCCTCCCCGCAAAGGATTTATGCCCGTGAGGGCATTGATTGATTCTGACGTTCGAGTTGAACGCCCGGACTCTAAGGTTCTGGTGGCTTTTCCGCGCGCTTTCCTCCCTTTGGCTTAATTATAATTCACATGAATAAAGGAACAGGCTGAATTTTGGCTGACGGGCGCAGGAGGCCGCGCCGGCGGCCCCCAAGCTGGTGACAGGAAACGCCGTCTGCCAAAAAAGCGCCGCCCCGAAACGGGCGCGGCGCGGATCGACAAAGCGGCGCTGAAGCTTATTTCTGAACACTCAGCGAGCGGAAGAGTTCATCCAGCTTTTCCAGGCTGGGGGTGAAGCTGTTATCGGCTTTGGCGTTTAGGTCAGCCACGGCGGATTCCAGGTAGGCGGCGTAATCGTTGAGCAGGCTGTCGTACTCGGCCTGGCTCAGATTGATGTTGGCCGGCAAATCCGGGTGAGAGACGGGTAAAACCGCCGAGATCAGCCAGCGCCCGTCGCTGGTCAAGCCCTGAAACGAGTAGAACAATTCGTAGTTGTTGATCGGCACAATCCCCTGGGCGTACTGGCACAGGTAGCCGATGCCGCTGCCGCCGGCAAAATCAATGTAACGCAGTTTGGCATGAAACACTTCGCCCGCGTTCCAGAACGGCAGGCGCGGGATCGCGCCGTTGACGCTGGCCGGCCGGGCAGCCAGCAGGGTTTTGAGCTGATTGATGCTCGCCGCGACGTTGTCATCCATGGCGGTGTAGGCATCCACCGGGATGATCATGATCTTCGGTTGATGAAAGGTGTTCCAGAGGACATACCCGTTCAGGCTGATTTCATCATGTGCCGGCATGACTTCCCAGGGGACGCTGTCCGGCGATGGCGGGACGGCCGCCGGGGTCTGAGCGCTGGCTCCGGCAGCCACCGTCTGGTCCAGGTAGAAACTGGTGCCGTTGTAGACCATGTTGGCAGCGGGTCCGACCGGCACCGGCGGCACCAGGCTGGGGGCAGCGCCTTCGGTGATCACAGCCGCCGGAACGCCGGTTGGCTGCGCGGCGGGCATTCCTCCGCTGCGGCTGGTCGAAACGCCGAAAAGGAGCGCACCGGCGATAATCATGCCCAGTCCGAGAAAGACCAGCACCCCCAGGACGATCAGCAGGGTGCTGCTGGAGGAGCGCGCTGGCGGCATGGGCGGCACGGGCGGCACGTGGCCGTAGCTCGGCACGGGCGGCACGGGCGCATAGTTCGGCGCGGGCGGCGCGGGGCGCTGCTGCTGATAGGGAGAAGGCTGGGTTGAACCGCCCTGCGCGCCGGTAGGCCGGCCGCAGCGCGGGCAAAAGGCTGCGTCCGTGTTGTGCGGCGCACCGCAATACTGGCAGTACACTTGTGGGTTCATCTTTCCCTCCGCGAGGATCTCTTTCCCTCATCTATATTTTAGTACAACTTTCAACCGGGATAAGACGGCGCGGGGGCGGATTTGTTCCCGCGGCGCTCAGGGCGTCAGGCGGTAGAGCGCGGTTTGCCCGTCCAGGCTGCCGACCATCCACAAGCTGCCCTGCGAATCGCGCGCGGCCGCCAGCGGGCGCGGGGCGCCCGGCACGGGTTCCAGCCGGCCGTCTTTCGGGCGGTAAACCCCCTCAGGGCTGAACAGCCAGGCAGCGCCGCTGCGGTCAAAGAGCAGCGTCCAGGCGGCGGTGGGGCTGACGCGGCTCTGCGGCTGCCAGACTCCGCTGCGCCAGGCGTACAGCACCTGGCCGTTGTCGCACGAGCTCTGGCCGCAAAGCGTCAGGCTGACCCAGGGCAGGCCGGCGTTGTCCAGCCAGATGCGGCTGATGTAGCCGGGGCGGCGGTCAGCCGGCAGATCCTCCGGCGCGGGCAGGAACAGCTCGCTCCAGGCGCCGCCGGCGTAGTGCCACAGGCTTTGCTCTACCCCCACCCACATCTGCCCGCCGGGACCGGCGGTAAGCGCGGTGACGCACGGCCGCTCGCGCGGCAGCCCGGGATCCACCCAGGCGGCGCCGTCCAGCCGGCGCAGAGCGCGCCCGGAAAGCGGACCGGGCCCGCCCCAGTCGCAAACGCCCACCCAGGGGGCGCCGTCCTGATCCAGCGCCAGGGTGATAATGGGTTTGAAATCAAAACTCTCCGCTTCGGGCAGCCCCCAGTCGGACTGGGGAAAAACCCGCCAGGTCTGGCCGTCAAAGCGGCGCACATCCTGAGCGGTGGAAAGCCACAGGCTGCCGTCGGGGTCGGTCTGCAAGCCCTGCGGCACCGGGATGAGGACAAAATCGGCGACCGGCGACCAGCCTGAAGGGGGGCCAAAGACGCGCCAGGCCGCGCCGTCCCAGGCGAAGAGCGAGCGCCCGTCCAGCGGACTGGCCCACAACCAGCCGCGCGCGTCCAGCCCGACCAGCAGGCCGTCGAACAGCGGGGCCGCCTGCCATTCGGCGCCGTCCCAGCGCAGGGCGCCGTCCACCAGCAGCACCCAGGCAGCCCCATCCGGCCCAAAAGCCAGCCCGGCGACGGACGCGCTGTCCAGCGCGCCCAGATTCGCCAGCGGGGTAAACCCGCCGCCAGCCGGCGGCAGCCCGGTCCCCGGCGGCACCGGGCTGGGATATGCCAGCGTCCAGGTGGGGGTCGGCAGGGATGGGTCAACCGCCGGCGCGCAGCCGGCGGCCATCAACAGCAAGAGGGAGAGGCAAGCAATAAGCGCTTTCATGCGGATTTCCAGGATTATTTCGGGATCAGCAAATCCAGCCCGCTTTCCGGCAGGCTGAACGCCGGGCGGTAATAGCGGTTGAGCGGAGCGGCGACTTCTTTTACCCAGGCGTTGTTTTCCTCCGCGAAGCGGCTGGTGAGCGGCAGGCGGTAAATTTTTAGCCGGTCAACGATGATCAGGTCGTAAGTCAGGCTGGCGATCTCTGCATGAAATTCATCCAGATAGGCGCGGTTGCCAGCCATCGCCATTTCCATCAATTCGTTCAGTTCGTATTTGCTCTCCAGCGGCGTCCGGGGGGTCAGGCCAAAGGTCAGCAGGTGGCGCTGGCTGATGAAGAGCACCCGCCCGCCGTTTTGCAGCACGCGCTCGATCTGCCCATTGAGGGTCAGCAGGTCGAGGTTGGCCTGGGCGGTGCTGCGCGGTTTCACAGAGATGCCGGGCTGAAGGGCTGAAAGCAGCACGATCAGGGCCGCCGCGGCGCACAGCCAGCCGCGAAGATCCGCCCGCAAGGCCGGCCGCTGCGTTTCCGCGCGCAGCGCCGCGCTGAGGGCGTACGCGCCCCAGATGAGCAGGAGGGTTAGATAGGCGTCGTAGTTGTGCAGGTTGTTGCCGCCGCCGATTTTCAGGCTGACCAGCGTTCCGCCCGCCAGCAGCACCAGGGTCATCAGCAGCATCAGGCCGGCGCGCAGCCCGCCCAGCCCGCGCCAGGAGCCGCCCGCTGCGGCGGCGAAGGGTAGCGAGACCAGGAGGATGTTCAAGACCAGCCCGCCGCTCAAATTGGGGTTGGGCCACAGGCGGTACCACAGCAGCGGCGAGGACAGGCTGGTGAGCGGGTTGCTGCCCGGCTGGGCTGTGTAGACGGCGAAGACCCCCGCGGCGGTGATCAGCGCCGCGCCGCCCAGCAGGAGCGGCAGGCGCAGGTAGGCGCGCAGGGTGGGGAAAGCGCTGCGCGGCGTTTCGAGCAGATAGAGCACCAAAGCGAGCATGCCCGGCACCGGGATCCAGTTGATGCGGCTGAGCGCGCCCCAGGCGGTCGCCAGCGCGGTGACCAGCAGCGTGCGCAGCGGCCGGCGCGGGTCAAACAGCGCCAGCAGGAGGATGACCGGCGGGAGGAGGTGATACAGCACCGGGCCCAGATTGATGAACAAAAAGCCGCCCAAAAACGCGGCCGCGCGCCATTCCGGCGCGGGCAGGCGCAGCCGCCGCACCAGAAAACCCGCCGCCAGCAGCGGCAGCCCGGCCCACAGCAGCGCCTGCCAGGCGCGGTGAACCACCAGCGGCAGCCCAGGGATGATAAACGGAATAGCCTGCAGCAGGCTGCGCGTCAGGTGGCTGTACGGCAGGGGTAAATCCAGGCCGTACAACCGCCGGCCAAACAGGGTGGACGCGTAGTAATACCAGGTGCCTTCCGACCACTCCAGCGAGAAGGGGTAGGTCGAAATCATCGGCAGCACATGCAGGAGTTCATAAAGGGCTGGCGGCAGCAGCAGCCCGACCAGCCAGAGCGCCAGCCGCTGCTTTTGCGGCCAGAAGGCGCACAGCAGAGCCCCCGAAGTCCCGCCCAGCAGCAGCCCGGCGAAAGCGCGCATCCAGGCCTGGTTGAGCAGGCGGTCGTACTTCCCCAGGGCAAAGACCAGCGCAAAGAAAGCCGCCCAGGCCAGAAGCGCCGCGGTCAGGCTAAAGGCGCGCGCGCGGCGCAGGCGCTCGAACAGGCGCACGCCCAAAGCGCGCAGGCGCGGCCAGAGCGGGCTGAGGATCAGCCCGGCCAGCGCCAGGGGGATCAGCGCCAGCCAGGGGGCCGCGGCCGCGGCCGCCCGCCAGCGGGCGCTGGTCTCCAAAATGCCGAGCGTAGCAGCGCTCTGCGCGACCTGCCCGGCCGCCAGGTACCAGAAGACCGCCAGCAAACTGGCATACACTGAACCGATCGCCTGTTCTGCGCGGGAAGTTAACTGGGACATCGCTCCGTAGGTCTCCACCGGCGGGAATATCCAGATGATACCATGAAACCGGCCGCGGTTCTCAATCGGTACGCCGGGTGCGAAAGAGGGCTTGATCCGCGCTGGTGGGCAGCCCCTTGATCCCGCCCGGGCAAATGGAAGGCGCGCTGACCCCAAAGGAGGCGCTCAGGCAGCGGATCCGGGCGCCTTGATGTTCAAGCCTCATCTCATGAAGAAAATGGCAAAGCGGTTAAAAAAAGCCGGCCAGCGCTTCCGGCTGACCGGCGGAAAGAGGTTATCTTTTTTCCTTACCGCGGTTGAATCGATTCCACCACCGGCAGGAAGACCGCGCTGCGGTAGGCATCGCGGCTGGCGGCGGGGACCTGAAGCAGCACCAGGAACGTGCGATCGCCATACTTGCCCAGGGCCAGGTCAATATAGGCGGTGCCGGCGTCGGCTGTGTAGAAGGACCATTCAATCCCGTTCAGCGTGCGGGCCGCCTCGCCCTTTTCCAGGCTGATGCCCTGCGAGCGCAGGTTGGCGGTCAGGCTGTTGAGCAGAGTCTCGATCGGCTGCGGCGCGGCCTGGATCAAGAGCTGGGTGTTGTCAGTCAGCTGACCGCTGGGGGAATAAACCCCGCTCATCGCCGGCGACCAGGCTTCGGGGCGTTTACCGGCCAGAGCGAAGGTGGGGTCTTCAAAAGGAATCAGGCGCACTTCCACCGACGACAGCGGGGTGAAGAAGGCGAAGCCAGCCATCTGCGCGGCGATGCAGCCCGCGTCGGGGGAACGGGTCGGGTCATCCAGGAACGCCAGCAGCATCTCGCGCGGGCAGGTTTCGGTCAGGCTGGCGCCGTGGCCCGCGCCCGGCAGCTCAAAATAAAAACTGCGGCTCAGGCGGCTGGCGGTCTCTTTTGCCCAGGCGGGCGGGGTGATCGGGTCAAACTGGCCGCCAAAGACCAGGGTGGGGATATCCGAAGCGACCGGGCGGGTCTCGATCTCGCCGGCTTTTTGAACATCCCAGGCTTTGCAGATTTCAAAAGTGCCTTCCGGGCTGCCAAAAGCATCGCCGTACTCCGGCAGGCTTTCCAGCACCCTGCGCACCTCGCCGGGATCATCAAACGGCACGTCTTCAACGCACTCCACCGAGAAGAACATCCCGCGGCTCATATCCGCCGCGCTTTTGAGGAATTGACTGTTGATGCTGCTGACGACGACAAAGTTCCCCCGGCGGGCCGCGGTGATGATCTGCGGCAGGGAGGGCAGGATGGTCGTGGCGTACATGGATTGAAACACAAAGTTGATCAAGTCCGCGCCGGTAAAGACCATTTCCTTGCGCGTGCCGTCCGGCAGGGTCACCGGCACGCGTGCCGGGCTGGCGTCCAGTTCTTTGACGAAGTCAAAGAACGTCTGGCGCAGGTTCGGGTAAGCCGCCGCGCAGGCCGGATCAGCCGCGCAGGTATCGAACATCAGGTCAAAGGCGCGGTCCGCGTTGCGCGGCGGGTCAATCGTCAGGCTGTATTCGGGCGGGTAAACCGAATCGAGGATCACGCTGCGCGTGCCTTCGGGAAAATCGCGCATCACCGTCAGCGCCAGGCGCGTGCCGTAGGAAATTCCGTACAGGTTCCACTCGGCGTAGCCCAGCGTCTTGCGCAGGTCGGCGACATCGGCGGCGTTTTCATGACTGTTGTAGGCGGAAAGGTCAATCCCCCGGGCGGCAAGATCGTTGCGGCAGTCGATAAAAGCCTGGTTGAGTTCTTTTTCTTTTTCCTGCGGGGATTTGGTCGAATCGAGCAGGTCAAAGTTCAGTTGATTGGCAGCCGGGCAATCCAGGGCGGGTTCGGAATAACCGGTTCCGCGCTGGTCGAGCAGGATGAGATCGCGGTTTTTTAACAGCGGTTCGAGCAGGAGCGAATAATATTCCGGATAAGCGCGCAGCGGGCTGCCGCCCGGGCCGCCTTCGAGATAGAGGATCGGGTCAGGGCGCGGGTTGGGGTTGGCGGTCTTGAAAATCGCCACCGCCAGACGGATGGTTTTGCCGTCCGCTTTGGCGCGGTTTTCGGGCACCACCAGATAGCCGCATTCCACTTTTGCGCCGGCGGGTTTAATGAACGGACATTCAGCCTTTTCAAAGCGCGGCACGGCGGTGCTGGCCGGCGCCTGGGCGGGAAGGCAGGCAGCCAGCAGGCTGGCCAGCAGGATGAGGATCAGAAAGCGTTTCATGCAATACTCCTTGAACTGGGCAGTATTATAACAGCCCGCGGCGCTTTGACACTGGAAAAGAAAATGCCAGCGCAGGCTGGCAAATCAGGGTCAGGCCGCCCTGCGGTTGGCGGGCGCGGTCCAGACGCGCTTCCGCCAGCGCCGGCCGGGAAGCGCTGGCGGAGCAGGTGGACTGGCTCAGGAATCCGCTTCGGGCGGCTGGAGCGGGTCTCGCGGCGCGCGCAGTGTTTCCACGCGCTGCCGCGCCTGTTCAGCTGCCTCGCGGGCTTCATTAAACTCCCTGCGCGCGCGGGCGCCGACGATCAGCGAACCCAGTCCAATCAGCAGCCCGATGCCCGCCGGCAGAAAGTTTCCATCTTCCATAATCAGGTTCAGGGTAAAAGCCGTCAGCATCAAACCGGCCATACCCACCAGGTAGATCACGCAGCCGCGCTGGCTGACCGCGCGCAGGCGCGCATCCGCCGCAGCTTTCGCATCCTCCGCTTCCCTTAACGCGTCCTCACTCATTTGTGCCTCACTGGCGGGCTCAACCGGCCTGCGCCGGTTCAGCCCGAGCAAACCAGGCGGAGCAAGCCGCCAGCGCCTGCGCCAGCAGCATAACCCAGAAGCCGTAAGCCGGGACCCCGCGAAAGCCCGCCCACCAGTAAGCCCAGATCACCAGCGCCAACGCGCCCAGACCGCTGGCCAGCAGGATGAGTTTCGGACTCTCACGGTAATACTGCGGGTTCGACCAGCCGGCGCGGATCTTGTCGGGCAGGCCGCCTTCCACCGGCAGCCGCTGCCACGCCAGCAGCGTGCGCACCCCCAGCCAGATCAGCAGGCCGGCCGCGACCAGCGGCAGCCCGATCCCCAGCAGGGATTCCATTTCAAACGGACTGTATCCCTCCCAGAAACCGCCCTGAATATCAATTTTTGTCTCCAGCAGTTTTCCGTTGGGACCGTATTTGCGCATCACCATCATCATGCGCGACCACGGTAAAAACAGACTGATGACCGCCATTAAAATGCTGCTTACCATTAAGCCTAACCGCCATTTCCCGTTCATCCTTCCTCCTTTTCTCATCTATGGCAATCCGGCCTGTTCAGGTGGTCATCCTGATGGTTTCATTATATAAAACCCGGGCCGCGTTTACAACGTCCGCCGCGGCGGGCCTGATGTACAATCAAACCAGCACCCTTTTTCTCCGGAGCAAGCGCCTATGTCAACCCTGCACCTTGTTTCTCATACCCACTGGGACCGCGAGTGGTATCAGACCTTTCAGCAGTTTCGTCTGCGCCTGGTTCACCTGGTGGATAAACTCCTCGCCGTGCTGGCCGCCGACCCGGCTTACCGCCATTTCATGCTGGACGGCCAGACCATCGTTCTTGAAGACTATCTGGAAGTGCGCCCCGAGCGGCGCGGCGAACTGGAAGAACACATTCGCAGCGGGCGGATTTTAATCGGCCCGTGGTATGTGCTGCCTGACCTTTTTCTGGTCAGCCCTGAGGCGCTGGTGCGCAATCTGCTGGAAGGCGCGGCCCTCTGCCGGGATTTTGGCGGGCGGATGGAGATCGGGTACGTCCCCGATCCCTTCGGACAGATCGGCCAGCTGCCGCAGATTTTGCTCGGATTCGGGATCGAAACCGCCGCCTTCCGCCGCGGCCTTTCGACCGAACCGCCCGAAGTCTGGTGGCAGGCGCCGGACGGCAGCCGCGTGCTGGCGGCGTATCTGCGCGACGGGTATGACAACGCCGCCTGGGCTCCGGCCGCCAACCCGGAGGTTTTCGCGCGCGAAATGCAGCGCCTGGCGGATTCGCTGCGCGCGGTCAGCGCTTCGCAGCACCTGCTGTTGATGCAGGGCACCGACCACCTTGAGCCTTCCGCGGCGACCCCTTCCGCGGTCGCCTACTGCAACCGCGTCTGGGAGGAAGACCGCATTCTGCATTCGACCCTGCCGGCTTACTTTAACGCCCTGCGCGCCGAAGTGGAAGCCGGGACGCTCACCGCGCCGACCGTTTCTGGCGAACTGCGCGATCCGCGCAAACACCACCTGCTGCCCGGCGTGCTTTCCACCCGCGCCTGGATCAAGCAGCGCAATCACGCCAGCGAGCGCCTGCTGGAGCGCTGGGCCGAGCCGTTTGGCGCCCTGGCGGACCGCCTGGCGCCGGCTGATCCCCTGACCTCGCCGCGCCTGGCGCACCCGGAAGCGCCGCTGCGCCGCGCCTGGAAGCTGCTGCTGCAAAATCAGCCGCACGATTCAATCTGCGGCTGCTCAATTGACCAGGTGCACGAAGAGATGCGCCCGCGCTTTGATCAGGCGGATCAGATCGGCGAAGAACTGACCCGTCAGGCGCTGGAAGCGCTGGCTGAACGCGCCGATACGCGCGCTGAAGACGGCGCCGCGGCCACGGCGGTGGTGTTTAACCCCGCCGCCAGCCGCCAGAGCACGCCGGTGAGGCTGAGCCTATTTCTGCCGGCCGGCGCAGACTGGCTGGAAGCCCGCGCGGACGGCCGGACGATGATCTGCCAGGGCGAAGCGGGCGAACGCCAGGTGTTTCAGGCCGTGCAGCTGTCTCCAGCCGAGATGCGCGCCGCGGCGGCCATGCTGCAGGGCGGCCAGGTCTTCGGGCTTGGGCTGCTGGACGCAGCCTTTCAGGCCGCCGGCGGGCAGGCCGCGGTGGATTTAATCCTCGCGCCCGGACATCATCCGGAAGAGGCTCAGATCGCCGCCTGGGAAGCCCGCCTCAACGACCTGCTGGCGGACGAGCGCATCGAGAATTTCTCCGTGACCGCCCGCAGCCCCCAGCAGTTTACCCTGACCTGGCTGGCTGAAGATTTGCCCGCTCTGGGCTACCGCACCTTTCAACTCTACCCGGCCGCCCCGCCCGAGCAACGCGCCGAAACGCCCGCTGAAGGCACCCAGATTGAAACCAACCGCTACCGCCTCGAGCTGCTGCCGGATGCCACCCTGCGCCTGACCGATAAACTGGATGGGCGCGTGTTTGACGGCCTGGCGCGCCTGAGCGACGAACGCGACCTGGGAGACACCTACAACTTCACCCCCGCCGAGGGCGATCTCCCCCTCGCCGCGCGCCTGCTGTCCGCGCGGCGCGAAAACGGCCCCTTTGGGCCTGCCCTGCGCTACCTGCTGGAAATCACCCGCGGGGAGGAGCGCATCACCGCCAGCCTGCGCGCCCACCTGCCGCTCAAAGCCGCCCGGCTGGAACTGGACATCGAGGTGGATAATCAGGCCCGCGGCCACCGCCTGCGGCTGCACTTCCCCCTGCGCGGCGCGCAAAGCGGCTACACCGGCGGGCATTACCACACCTACCCGCGCGCGCTGAGCGTTCCGCTGCCCTATCAGGAAGGCTGGTCCGAGCAGCCGCGCCCGGAACTGCCGCAGCGCCTGTTCAGCGGTCTGCTCTCCGCCGAGGGCGGTCTGGCGGCCGCCGCGCCGGGGATCTACGAGGTCGAGCTGGCGAAAACCGCCGAAGGCGGCGATCTTGCCCTGACCCTGCTGCGCTGCGTGGGGATGCTCTCCAAACCCGACCTGAGCAACCGCCAGGGCGGCGCCGGGCCCAGCCTGGCGACCCCCGCGGCGCAGGAAATTGGCCGCCACACCTTCCGTCTGGCGCTGATCCCTCATTCCGGCGCGTGGCAGGAAGCCTGGCCGCTGGCGGAAAGTTTTGACCTGCCGCCGCGCGCGCTGGCCGGTCCGGGCGGGCGCGGTGAGCTGCCCGCGGAGGCGTCTTTCTTCACCCTCAGCGGTTGGCATTTCTCCAGCCTGAAGAAGGCGCAGGACGGCCGGGGGCTGATCCTGCGCGGCTGGGTTTCGCAGGACGGCCAGGCGGGGCTGTCTACCCCGCTGACTTTCGCGCGGGTTACCCGCTGCCGGCTGGATGAAAGCCCGCTGGAAGAGGTCCCCCTGAACGGCGGACGGCTGAGACTGGCGGTGCGCGCCGGCGAAGTGCTCACCTTGCGGCTGGAATAAAGCGGGCTGGCTGCCCCGGGAATCTGGATCGATCGAAGCGCGCCTCAGCAGGCCAGGATCTCTTTGATCAGAAACTCCTGGCCGCTGAGGATTTCATATTGACTGCGCCCGCAGCGGGGGCATTTTCCCCGGCTGGCGCGCAGGTTGAATACTTTTTGGCAGGGTTCGCAGAGCGCGTTCCCCGGGGTCACCTCTATTTTTAACTCGGCGCCTTCCAGCAGCGTGCCGTCCACCGCGGCCGGGTAACAGGCCTGGAGGTAATGCGGCACGACCGGCGACAGCTCGCCCACCTGTAAAACCAGCGCGGCGATGCGCGTCACCTGGTTCTGGCGGGCGATGTCTTCAACCGTGCGAACCACGTTAAAGAGGATTCCCAGTTCATGCATGGCTTCACCCGGGCGGACAATCAGCGCTGCAGGCCCAGCGCGCGGCGGGCTTTCTTGGCGGCGATCTTCACCTTGCGCTTCAAGATCGTGCGCACCACCACCGGTTTGAGATCTTCAAACGCCACCCCGGGGCTGTCGTAAACCCGCACCAGCGAGATCGCGTCAAACTTGCAGCGCGTGGTGCACAGCCCGCAGCCAACGCACAGGGCTTCATCCACGTAGGTCGCCCCGCAGCCCAGACAGCGGGCCGTCTCCTGGCGCACCTGTTCTTCCGTGAAGGTCTGGCGCGGATCGCGGAAAGCCTTTTCAGCCCGCGTGTGGCCGGCCTGCTGGCGCGGCATGCGGTCGTAGGATTCCAGGTCGAGATCGGATTTATCCAGCGGGGTGAACTCGCGCCGGCTGCGGCCGATCACCAGGCTTTGACCGGGATGGACGAAACGGTGTATGGAAATCGCGGCTTGCTTGCCGGCGGCGATGGCGTCAATCGCGAATTTTGGCCCGCTGTAGGCGTCTCCACCGGCGAAGACATCCGCCTGGCCGGTTTGATAGGTCAGCGGGTCAGCCTGAATGGTCTGGTTTGGGTTGAGCACGGCTGCGGAGCCGTCCAGCAGCCCGCCCCAGGTGACCGCCTGGCCGATGGCGACCAGCACGCTGTCGGCCGCGACCTGAATGGTTTCGCCCTCATCAAAGGTCGGGTTGAAGCGCCCGGCGGCGTCAAAGACCGACAGGCAGCGTTTGAATTCCACCCCGCAGACGCGCCCCTCGCGGGTCAGGATGCGCGCCGGGCCCCAGCCGTTATTGATTTCAACCCCTTCAGCCTCGGCTTCAAGGATCTCTTCTTCCAGGGCGGGCATCTGCCGGCGGCTTTCCAGACAGAAGAGCGCGGTGGACTGCGCCCCCACCCGCACCGCGCTGCGGGCCACATCCATGGCGACATTGCCGCCGCCGATGACCACGGCTTTACCGGTCAGGGTCACCCCTTCGCCCAGGTTAATCGCGCGGACAAAATCCACCCCGGGGATCACCCCGCTCGCGTCCTCGCCCGGAATACCCAGTTTGCGGCTGCCCTGCGCGCCAACCGCCAGGTAGAACGCCTGGTAACCCTGGCGGCGCAGATCATCCAGGCTGAGGTCTTTCCCCACTTCCACGCCCAGCCGGAACTCGACCCCCAGTTCGCGGATGATGTCAATTTCAGCCCTGACCACGTCCTTTTCCAGGCGGAAGGAGGGAATCCCCAGGACGAGCATGCCGCCGGGGACTTTTTCTTTCTCAAAAACGGTGACTTTGTAGCCCTCCACCGCCAGGTAATACGCGCAGGATAACCCGGCCGGGCCGGACCCGATCACCGCGATCTTCTGGTCGTACTGGTGCCGGATGCGCGGCAGATAGCGCCGGTCAGCGCGCAGCTCCTGGTCAGCGATGAACTTTTTGATTTCGTCAATCGCGATCGGGTCGTCAATCCCGGCGCGGGTGCATTCCGATTCGCATTTGCGCGGGCAGATCCGGCCGCAAACCGCCGGGAACGGGTTTTCGTTCTTAATCAATTCCAGCGCGTCGCGGTAGCGTCCCTGAGCCGCCAGCTGAATGTAGCCCTGAACGCCAATATGGGCCGGGCAGGCGCTCTTACACGGGCTGGTGCCGGTTTCCAGGGTCTCTTTGCGGTTGGTGCGGTAGTCCGGGTTCCAGTTTTCCGGTCCCCACTCGTTGTCGCGCGGGGTTTCGGTGGGCGGGATCACCAGCGGGGTGCGACCGCAGATTTTCTGTCCCAGGCGGGCCGCGTTGGTCGGGCAGATCTCAACGCACTCGCCGCAGGCCACGCACTTCTCGCGCTCCACCCGCGCGATATAGTTCGAGCGCACCATGTCGGTGTTAATAAACATCTCGGCGCTGCGCAGGGAGAGGCAGGAACACCCGCAGCAGTTGCAGATGGCGTGGGTCTTCCCCACCCCGTCCACATTGGGGATCTGATGCATCAGGCCGTTTTCTTCCGCCCGGCGGATGATCTCAAACGCTTCCTCGCGGGTAATCTGCCGTCCGCGGCCGGTGCGGATGTAGTACTCGGCGGCGTGACCCAGCTGGATGCACATATCCTCTTTCAGGTGACCGCAGCCTTCGCCCATCACCTCGCGCGCGGTGCGGCAGGAACAATCCGATACCGAAAAGACGCTGTTCTCGTTCAGGTATTTTGATACTTCCTCGTACGAGGCGCGGCGCGAGTTGCCGTCAATCGCGGTTTCGATCGGGATGACCCGCATCAAACCGACCCCCGGCGGGAAGGCGCCGGCGGTCTGCCGGCCGCGCACCCGGCCGTATGCCTCAAAGGCTTCGGCGATCTGGGGGTATTTGCGAACGTTCTCGCGGTTATTGGTCATCATCTCCATGATGCCGGGGACCCAGGTGTCGTACCAGTAGCGGTCCACCCCGTCAATCTGGTTGACGAAGCACACCCCGGCCACCGCCAGTTCCCAGAGCAGGCGTTCGGTTTCCGCCAGCGGTTTGCCGCAGCGGGCAGCCACTTCCGCCGCGCTTTGCGGGCGGCGCATTTCGAGCGCCAGAGCCACTTCTGCCATCTCGTCGCTGACCACCGGTTCCAGGATGCGGTATTCCGGGTCGTCAGGCTGGACCGCGCCTTTCGAGCCCATTTTCTTGCGGCTGACTTTGTTGGCGAATTCGAGCACTTTGTATTTGACGGCCATGTTGAGCACCTCTTCAGGGGAAAATAAAAATTAAGCCCGTTTCCACTGCGCCGCGGCGGCGCGGATCCAGTCGGTCCAGGCGCCCAGGCCTTCGCCGGTGCGGGCTGAATACGGCAGAATCTGCGCCGACGGGTTCAGCGCGCTGACCCGCTGGCGGAAGACGGTCAGGTCAAAATCAAAGAACGGCAGGGCGTCGATTTTATTGACCAGGACCAGATCAACGACCCTGAAAATCTGGGGATATTTCAGCGGCTTGTCGTCGCCTTCCGGCACGCTGAGGATCATCACGTTTCTTGCCGCGCCGGTGTCCACTTCGGCCGGGCAGAGCAGATTGCCGATATTTTCGAGGAAAATCAGGTCAAGCCCGGCGGGGTTAAGGGCTTTCAGACCTTCGCGGGTCATGAAGGCGTCCAGGTGGCACATCCCGCCGGTATGCAGCTGAACGGCCTGCGCGCCGGCGCGGGCGACCGTGAGCGCGTCCACATCCGAATCGATGTCCGCCTCGATTATGCCTATACGCATCTCCCCGCGCAGGGCTTCCAGCGTGCGCACCAGCGTGGTGGTCTTGCCCGCCCCCGGCGAGGACATCAGGTTGATCAGCAGCGTCCCGCGCTGTTTCATTTCCGCCCGCAGCTCGCTCGCAATGCGGTCGTTTTGCTGGTAGACCTGTTGTTTGATCTCGATCACTTTCATCTGAAACCATCCCGCCGCCGTTTCGCGGCCGCGCTTTTGATGATACCCTCATATTATACCTAACGATAGGTATGTTATTCAAGTTTTCGGCTGCCATTCTTCCTGTTTTCCCCGCCCCTTTCAGGTTAGACAAAAATTCATATATTATTTATCTTAATTGTTATAATCATTCTTAATCACGATGACCGCTGAGGAGCATTTCCCATGAAAAAAATCGCCCTGACCCTGGCCCTTCTGGCCGCTGCCGCTGCCGCGCTGGTGGCTTACCTCTACCTCAAACCCCCCGCCGCGCCCAGCCAGCCGGCGAACCCGCCCGCCCCGCTGGCCAGCCCCTCCCCGGCCGGCGCGGATCAGGCCGCGCCTCCCGCCGCCCCGGAATCCGGCGGGACGCGAGTCTTTCAGATTGACCCCGCCCGTTCGCAGGCGCGCTTCACGATTGACGAAGTGCTGAACGGCGCCCCGAAGACGGTGGTTGGCATCTCCAATCAGGTGGGCGGCCAGATCAGTATTGACCTGTCCGACTACCGCCGCGTTCAGATCGGCGAGTTCCGCGTCAACGCGCGCGCCTTCGCCACCGATAACGAATTCCGCAACCGCGCGATCAAGAACCGCATCCTGCTCACCGACCAGCACGAATTCATCACCTTCCAGCCGACCGGCGTTCAGGGGCTGCCCGAGCGCGTGGAAATTGGCCAGCCGTTCGAGTTTGAAATCAGCGGCGACCTGACCATCATCGGTCAGACCCGCCCGGTCACTTTCAAAGCCCGGGTCACCGCCCTCTCGCAATCCGAGATCAGCGCGTACGCCAGCGCCACGGTGCTGTACAAAGACTTTGGCATTTTCATCCCCGAAGTGGCTTCGGTCACCAGCGTGGATGACGATGTGCTCCTGGAGATTGAGTTCACCGCCCTGGCGCAGCCTTAACCCCCGCGGACGGTAAAGCATCCGCCGGAGGGAAAGCCCTCCGGCGGTTTGTTTTTTTACGCCTCCGGGCAAATTTCCGGCCGGCTGGCTTTCAGTGAAAAGATCAGCGGGAGGTCCGTGCGCCCGTCCGGCTGGCCCCAGTAATGTTCATCCAGCGGTTCCAGCATGGGCAATTGCTGGTACACCGTGTAAGGGAACTCATGCAAAAACTCGAGCCGCAGCCCGCTGTTGACCAGGCAGGTCACGATGTCGCCCAGGGTGTGCTGCCACTCATAAGCCACGCGCGTTTCCAGCCGGGCTTCGGGGTCCGCGTACGATCCTTTGACCGGCAGTTCGAGCGCGTCTTCCAGAAAATACGGATAGCGCACGCGCAGGTCGGCTGACTCATCATCAAAGACCATCGCGAAGGGGTGGAACTCGACCATATAGAAGAAACCACCCGGGCGGACGTAGCGGGCCGCCAGCGCAGCCCAGCGCGGCAGATCCGGGAGCCAGGCAAGAACGCCGTAGGAGGTAAAGACCAGGTCAAATTCTTCATCCAGAATTTGTTCCAGTTCGTAGATATCCGAACAGATGAACCGCGCCGGGATTTGCAGCTCTTCGCTCAGGCTGCGCGCCAGCTCGATCGCTTCTTCGGAAAAATCAACCCCGGTGACATCAGCCCCAAGGCGCGCCCAGGAGAGGGTATCCATGCCGAAATGGCACTGCAGGTGCAGCAGCTTCTTGCCGCGCACGTCCCCCACCTCGCCGCGTTCCAGCGGGTTGAGTTTAATCTCGCCTGCCTTGAACTGCTCCAGCCGGTAGAGCGGCGAACGCGCGTTCACCGCCGTCAACTCATTCCACAGCGCCCGGTTCGCCCGGCTTCGTTCCTCCATACCTGCCTGCCTTCCTCGTTGATTTTTCATGATTCTATCATTTTCTGCGCAAAATCCGCCGTCAAGCGGCCGGGAAAGGTCGGGGCGCGCCTGGAGAGCGCGGGAAAAGTTGGCCGCGCCGAAAAACCGCGGCGGGCATATACTTAAGATCTGTAAAATCAACGCGAAAAGGAAGAAACATGCCGCACACAAACGATACCGCGGGTATTGAGAACAGCTATCAAGGGGCTGGTTTATCGGCGGCCGAAGTCCGGGAAAAACAAGCGCAGTTCGGCTACAACGAAATTCCTGAAAAACAGGTTGGCCCGCTGGAGGGTATATTCAAACGCATGTGGGGTCCAATCCCCTGGCTGCTCGAAGCAGCCATGATCTTTGAGCTTATCCTCGGCAAAGCGGTTCAGGCCGCGGTTGTGTTCCTGCTGCTGGTGTTCTCCGCGGTCGTGGGGCAAATTCAAGAGAGCCGGGCGAAGAAAGCCATCGGCTATCTGCATCAGCAGCTCCAGATCAGTACGCGCACCCTGCGAAACGGGCAGTGGTTGACCCTGCCGGCCCGCGAACTGGTCCCCGGAGACATTGTCCACATCAATGTCGGGGATATTGTGCCGGCTGATCTGGAAATCCTCAGCGGGACGGTCAGCGTGGACGAATCCGCGCTGACGGGTGAATCCGTCGAAGTGACCCGAGAGGCCGGCGAAAGCGTGTTTTCGGCATCTACGGTTCGACACGGCGAAGTGATCGCGCGCGTATCCGCGATCGGCGCTCAAAGCTCATACGGCAAGACCGCGGCGCTGGTCCGCAGCGCGGAAGCGCCGGGGCGGCTGCAAACCCTGCTGTTCACCATCGTCCGCTACCTCGCCTATGTTGACCTGGTTCTGGCCGGGATCCTGGCGGTCACGGCGGTACTGCGGTCTGCGCCCTGGCAGGAGCTGCTGCCTTTCCTGGTGATTCTTTTCATCGCGACCATCCCCATTTCCATGCCTTCCTCCTTTGTCGTGGCGAATTCGCTGGAAGCGAAACATTTAGCCGGAGAGCACGTCCTGGTCACCGGATTGACCGGTATTCAGGAGGCCGCCAGCATGAATGTTTTACTGGTTGATAAAACCGGGACGCTGACCAATAACCGCCCTGAGATCGCCGAACTGGTCCCGTTTGCCCGTCTGAGCGCGGATGACCTTCTGAGGCTGGCCGCGGCCGCCAGCGACGACACCTCGAACGACACGATCAGCAGGGCGATCCTGGCGGCGTTCGCCGCCCGAAAGTTGACCGCGCCGCAGCGCACGGCTTTTACCGCCTTTGACCCCGTCCGCAAAGTCTCCACAGCCCGGATCAGAGAAAACGACCGGCTGTTAAACATCGTCCTCGGTTCACCGGCCGTGATCGGCAAGATGGCCGCCGTCCCGGAGGATTTTCTCGAGCGGGTGGAATGGCTGAGTTCAAAAGGCTCCAGGGTTCTGGCGGTCGCCAGCGGAGAAAACGAAACCCTGGTTTGCCAGGGCTTGATCGCCCTGGCGGACTCACCCCGCGAAGACGCGAGAGAATCGATTGAAAAGATCAAAGAGCTGGGGATCCGCGTGTTCATGCTGACCGGGGACACACCGGGGACCGCCAGAGCGATCGCCGCGCAGGTGGGCATTGGCAGCCGCATTGGCACGCTGGAGGACGCGCTGTCGCGCCCGCTTGATTTCGATGGATTCGCCAATGTGTACCCAGAGGATAAATACAGGATTGTCCAGACGGTGCAAAAACTTGGCATGGTGGTGGGCATGACCGGGGACGGCATCAACGACGCCCCGGCGCTGAAACAGGCGGATGTGGGCATCGCGGTCAGCACGGCGACAGACGTCGCCAAATCCGCCGCCAGAGTGGTTCTAACCGAGCCCAGATTATCGGACATTACCAAAGTCATCGCCAGCGGTCACCGCGTTTATCGGCGCATGATGACCTGGACCATTACCAAGCTGGCGCGCACGGCCGAGCTGGCCGCGCTGTTGACCTTTGGCTTTATCTTCAGCGGATTCTTCCCGGTCTCGCTCAGCCTGATCGTGTTTATCGTGGTCATGAATGATATGGTTACCCTGACCCTGGGAACGGATAAAGCCTGGCCAACCCGCGTGCCGGAAAACTGGAACATGCCCCTGCTGGCGAAAATATCCGCCATCTTTACCGCTAGCTGGCTGGCACTCGGCCTCGGGCTGCTCTGGTTTTATCTGCAGGTTGAACAGATCAGCCCTGAGCAGATCAGTTCCCTGATGTTCCTGTATCTGATCTATTCAGCCATGGCGACCATCCTGATGACGCGCACCCGGGATCAATTCTGGTCATTCGCGCCTTCCAAATGGGTCGCCGCCATGATCGCCGTCAACATTCTGGCGGCGAGTCTGATGGCTGGCTTTGGCTGGCTGATGGCCGCGGTTTCGCTCCGGTCCATCTTGATCCTGCTGGCGGTCACCCTGGCGGCCATGCTGGTGATTGACCGCCTGAAGGTAGGATATTACCGCGCGACGGGCATCTTAGGAACGGAACGCCCGTCGTGACCCGCCGGCTCGCGGGGAATTGCCTCCGCCGCCGCGGCGGACGGCGGGAGCGGCCCAGGATTTGTGGGATAATTCATCCATTCAGGCAACCAAAGGAGAGACTCGATGAAAATTGAAATTCTTTACCGCCCTTCTTATTCGATCGCCAAAATCGCTTTGAGCGCGGGCGAAGGCGTGCAGGCTGAGGCGGGCGCGATGGTCGGCATGTCCGCCGGGATGCAGGTCGAGACCAAAATGCAGGGCGGCTTCCTCAAGTCGCTGGCGCGCTCGGTGCTGGGCGGCGAATCGCTCTTCATCAACACCTTCCGCGCCCCGGCGGGCGGCGGCGAGCTGCTGCTCGCCCCCACCCTGGTCGGGGATGTCTTCAACCTGACCCTTTCAGGCGGCGAGACCTACCTGGTGCAGTCCGGCTCTTACCTGGCTTCATCCGAAACAATCAGCGTCGACACCAAGTGGTCAGGCGCCAAGACTTTCTTCGGCGGCGAAGGGCTGATCATGCTGCGCTGCTCGGGGACGGGCGAACTGGTGCTGTCTTCTTACGGGGCGATCCACGAGATGACCCTCAGCCCCGGCGAAACCTACACCGTGGATACCGGCCACCTGGTGGCTTTCAGCGAGAACATGCCCTTCAAGGTGCGCGCCATCGGCGGGCTGAAATCCACCCTGCTGGGCGGCGAGGGCCTGGTGGTCGACCTGCAGGGACCCGGCAAGGTGCTGCTGCAGACTCGCAGCGAAGGCGCCTTCCTGGAGTGGCTGCTGCCCAAGATCCCCAAGCAGTCCAGCGGAAGCTGAGCGTTTTCCCGGAGAGTAAACCGCGGCTGACCCGGATCGGGTCAGCCGCGGTATGCGTTAAGCCGCCTTGCGGTCCACCGCCGCGGCGGTTATGCGGTTGGGACGAGGACCCGCGCCAGATCGGCCGGCGCCACTCCCGGGGATTCCACCAGACCGCCGCTGTAAAACGCTTCGATGCGGCGGGTGAGCGCTTCGATCTCCGCCGGGCTGCCTTCCAGCGCCTGCTCCAGCCGGTTCAGCGCTTCAGCCGGGTAGATAAAGAAATCCCCGGAGATATGCACGTCGCGCAGCAGACCATCTTCATTTACGGCCGTGACCCGCACCAGACCGCCGGGGGTTTTGAGCATATTCTGGACCACGTGGACGCCTTCGCGGATTTTGACGCTGCGCGCGTCCGGGCGGCGGCGGTCGTTGGCGAGCAGCCATTCCGGGGTGTGGCGTTCATCCTGCAGCTGATCCGCTTTCGCCAGCAGTTCCGCCCCGACCTCGGTCGTCCATTCCATCGGGCCCAGCATGGCTTCGTAACGTTTGGCGAGCGCGTCTCCGAGGGCGCGGGTGGTTGGCATGCTGCCCGTCTCGCGCAGGAAGGTGCTTAAATTCTCCTGAAGAGTCTTGAAGACCTTGTCGCGGAATTTTTCATCCGGCACGCGCAGGCATTTGCTCATCATTTCATAATCAAAATCCAGGATGAAATTGCCCACCAGGATGGTCATATCATTGATCTCTGCCGCGCCGTTGCCGGATACTTTGCGCCCGTTGGCGATGATATCGTTGACCGGTTTGTACTCGGCCGCCACCCCGAACTCGCGGTAGGTTTCGATCACCGGCGCGAGGAACTTGCGGTAGACCGCTTCTTTATTTTTTGGCACTTCCGGACGGTCGGAGCGCAGAATGAGCTGATAGAACAGCTGGTTGCCGTCCAGATAGACCGCTCCGCCGCCCACCTCGCGCCGAAAGACCGGGATTTGATGCTCGGCGGCGAAAGCCAGGTCAATCTCCTGCTCCGCGTCCTGGTGGAAGCCGATGCACACATACGGCGAGGACGGCCGCAGAATGAACAGGGCTTCATGCTGCAAATAAGCCGCTGCGTGGTACAGCGCCTGGCTGTGCGCCCAGGAGACTTTATCTAAAAAGTAATATTTCATTGATCAACCTCGCGGTTTATTCATATTAAACGCCACTCGCGCAGCACCCGCTCAGCCCGCCGGATCATCTCCGGGATGGCGGCCGCCACCACCGGGCTGACATCCACCCCGATGGTGATGTCTTCCGGTTGAATGCCCACCAGATGCAGGTGCTCCGGCAGCCTTTCGCGAAATTTCGCCAGGCCGAGCACCTCTTGAAACGTGATCTGATGGTCGGAGAGTTTCACGCCGCTGTAGAGCGGGATTTCCTCTTTACTTAGCTCGACGACCGTGCCGCCGGGCTGGCGCGCGTTGACTGCGTCCAGCACCAGCAGATGGCTTGCCTCTTCAACCCACGGCAGCAGGTTGAGGCCCAGCACCCCGCCGTCCAGCCATTCGATTTCGCCGTCGGGGAGCGCGAAGCGGGCTTCCATGATTTTCAGGACGTGCACGCCCAGGCCTTCATCCCGGTTCAGGGTATTGCCCAGACCCAGCACGATTTTGCGGTTTCTTGGCGTCTGTTCTTCCAAAAGAAGCTCCGGTAGATACGCTCCTGCCTTCCGGTTAAGGCGGGAAGGCAGGAGGCGTTCAGGGAAAAATTAACTTACGCACACGCTCAGGCCGATCCCGGTTTCACCCAGGTCGTTGCCTTCGGCATCCACCATGTGAATGGCGCAGGCCATACACGGATCAAAGGAATGGATCGTGCGCAGCACTTCCAGCGGCCATTCGGGTTTGGCCAGTTTGGTGCCGACCAGCGAAGCTTCATACGCGCCGGCCTGATCGAGATGATCGCGCGGCGAGCCGTTCCAGGTGGTCGGGACGACCATCTGGTAGTTGGTGATCTTGCCGTTGTCAATCACGATCCAGTGACCCAGGGCGCCGCGCGGCGCTTCCATAAAGCCAAAGCCCTCGGCGTGGGCCGGCCAGGTCGCCGGTTCCCAGCGCTCGTTATTGAAGGTGCGCGTGTCGCCAGCTTTGATCGCCTCGACGAGTTCGTTGAAGGTTTTCTGCATGTGGTCAGCGAACACCTTGGTCTCGATCGCGCGCGCGGCGGTGCGGCCCAGGGTGGAGAAGACCGCGCTGAGCGGCGCGCCCAGGGTCTTCAACACCATGTCGGTCAGTTCTTTGGTCTGCTGGTGGCCGCTGGCGTACATCGCCAGCACCCGCGCCAGCGGACCGACTTCCATTGGCTGTTCTGCCCAGCGCGGGGCTTTTAACCAGGAGTACTTCTGCTCCACTTCCAGGTACTCGTAAGGCGGTTTGGGACCGGTGTACTTGAAGCTGGTCTCGCCCTCCCAGGGGTGCAGCCCCTGACCGTCGCCTTTTTGATACTCATACCAGGAATGCGCCACATATTCCTGCATGCGGGCGAAATCGCGCGGGTCCGGTTCCTGAATGGAACCCAGGTCGCGCCCGGTGATCACCGCGCGCGGCACAACGTATTTCGAGACATCGCTGTTGTCCGTATCCGGCAGTTCGCCCCAGGTCAGGAAGTTGCCCAGACCCTCGCCGACCCCGGCGTATTCCAGGTAATACGGGGCGATCGCCAGCAAATCGGGCAAATAGACCTGATCCACAAAGGTTAACATGCGGTCAATGCTGTCTTTGATGATCGAGAGGCGTTCGGCGTTCAGAGCGGTGTCTGAATTCAGGTCAATCGGCATGGGCACGCCGCCGACCACAAAGTTGGGGTGGGGGTTCTTGCCGCCGAATATCGTGTGAATCTTGGTAAAGGTGCGCTGGGCATCCAGGGCTTCCAGGTAGTGCGCCACCGCCAGCAAATTGATCTCGGCGGGGAGTTTATACGCCGGGTGACCCCAGTAGGCGTTGGCGAAAATGGAAAGCTGGCCGCTGTCCACAATTCCCTTGACCTTGCGCTGCACATCGGCAAAATAGCCTGGGGAAGAATTCGGCCAGGCGGAGATGCTTTGCTGAATGCGCGAAGTTTCCGCCGGGTCGGCTTTCAGCGCGGCGACCACATCCACCCAGTCGAGGGCGTGCAGATGGTAAAAGTGCATCACGTGGTCGTGGACGTACTGCTGGGCGATCATTAAATTGCGGATCAGGTTGGCCGCGCGCGGGATCTGGATCTTGAGGGCATCTTCAACCGAGCGGATGGAAGCGAAGGAGTGTACGGTCGTGCAGACACCGCAGGCGCGCTGGGCGTAAGCCCAGGCGTCGCGCGGATCGCGGCCGCGCAGGATGACTTCGATCCCGCGCACCATCGTGCCGGAAGAGTAGGATTTGGTGATCGTGTTGCTGGCATCCACCTCGGCTTCAATGCGCAGGTGCCCCTCGATCCGGGTGATAGGGTCAATCACAATTCGTTCTGCCATGAGGTACCTCCTAGTCAATCATGGCGTCGGCCACCATCTGAACCAGGCTGGTGATCTTCCAGTCCAGGCCGAAGTGTTCAACGCTGTTGGTGAACTGCAGCCGGCAGTTGGAACAGGTCATGGTGACGGTTTTCGCGCCAACTTTATTGACCTGATCGATCTTCAGTTCGAAGGCCGCGTAGCGGATCGGGTCGGCGTCTTTAATGGCGATCACCCCGCCCCCGCCGCCGCAGCAGATGGCTTCTTCACGGTTGGGGGTCATTTCCTTGAAGGCGTTTGGCGCGAGGATATTGAGAATATCGCGCGGCTCCTGGATGTGCCCGCCCTTGCGTTGAATCTTGCAGGCGTCGTGGAAGGTAAGGGTGCCTTTATCATCAAAGAAACCGGGTTTTAGCTGAATGCGTCCGCTGCTGACCAGCTCGCCCAGCACGCCGGTGATGTGAATGATCTCGAAGTCGTTCGCCTCCGGCAGCCAGTTGGCGGCGTGCCACCGCAGGGCGTCGTAAGCGTGGCCGCACTCGGTGACCACGATGCGCTTCACCCCCAGGTCGCGGGCGCCTTCCAGAATGCGGCTGAGGAACAGCTTGGTGTGTTCTTCGCTGCCTTCGTAGAAGCCGAAATTGACCACTTCGCGGGCTTTGCTGCTCACCGTCCATTTTTCGCCGGCGGCGTTGAGGATTTTGGCGATGGCGGCGATATTGGTGGGGAACTTCATCACTTCGATGGATGAGAAGACCACCAGCGTATCCGCGCCTTTGACATCCCGGGGAATGTCTTCTTCCCATTCATCCGCCACCCATTCCAGGCGCGAATCCCAGACCTCATCGGTCATGCCCAGCGGGCTGCCTTCTTCGACCTGCTTGTTGACCGCGGCCATCAACTCATCCGGCACGACCCCGGCCGCGGAGAGCCCGGCGCGGACGCCGTGCAGCAGCGACCCCAGGTCAATGCCCATCGGGCAAACCAGCGCGCACTTGTTGCACACCGTGCAGGCGTAATAGTTTAACTTGCTCCAGTGTTCCAGGTCTTGATCGGTGATCTTCTTTTCAAGGCCGATCAGACTCTTAAAGCGCCCGACCGGGGTGAACCGCTGTTCGTAAGCCCGCCGCAGCACCTCCACCTTCCAGACCGGGGCGTATTCCGGGTTGCCGGTTGCCTGATAAAAATGACAGGCTTCAGCGCACATTCCGCAGCGGGTGCAGGCTTCGAGCTGCGAAGCGACCCATCCGCCGGTTTCGTGCACCAGGGTTTGCAATCCTTGTTCAGTCGCGACCATGATCCACCTCCTATACCCTCACCCCGCGCTTGCCAAACTGCTGGCCGTGGATGGCGCGGGAGAAGAAGTAAAACATGAAGTGCGAGATGCGGCTCAGGGGGATCCAGATCAGCAGGAAATCCACCGAGAACATGTGGAAGGTGTACAGCACCTCATAACGGAAGAACAGGTGGTGGGTCATCATGTAACCGGTGACCATGGGCACAAACACCACCAGCCAGGCCAGGTATTCCGCCGGACCGGAAATCAGGCGCAGCACCGGGTTGATCCGCCGGTGAACCAGCAGAATCAGCATCCCGATGATCCCGCCCACCGCCAGCCAGTCCACCACCGGCAGCGGCAGGGTGGGCCAGCCAAAGCCGAGCAGGCTCTTCCAGACCAGCATGTGGGGGGTGCCGAGCAGGATGGTAACAAACAATCCAAGATGGAACAGGCCGCCGCCAATGTAAATCAGCGGATTGCGGCTAAACGTGTTCTTTACCCAGGGGATAAACGGCCAGATGAGGATGCCCTTCAGGAAGGAACGCACCACTCCGCCGGCTTTGCTGCCCTTATCCGGGACGCGGTCTTTGCTCCAGCCCAGGGCAACCACGGTTACCAGGCGGTAAAGCATGCCGGCGATAAAGAACAGCAGCGCGCCGTAAAACAACGGACCGCGCGCAAATTCAAGCGCGGATTGCCAGGTCATTTTTCACCTCCATGCGCCTTTTTGTTGGAACGGTTGATCAAGGCCGTGCCGACCCCGGCCGCCGCGCCGACCGCCGCCGCAGCCGCGACCGCCGTGACTTCTGGCCGCTCTAACGGAGCGGACTGACCCTGGTAGAACCCGCCGCCATCCCAGAAATTGGGCTCGGAACAGCCCAGGCAGGGATGACCGGACTGGATCGGGAAGGAAAGGCCGCTGTCCCATTTGATGGAAGCGCAGGCGTTGTAGGTGGTGGGACCTTTGCAGCCAAGTTTATACAGACACCAGCCCTTGCGCGCGCCTTCGTCATCATACGATCCGGCGAACTTTCCCGCCTCGTAGAACGGGCGCCGCAGGCAGCGGTCGTGGACGGTGACCCCGTAAAAGGGCTTGGGGCGGCCGAGCGCGTCCAGCTCCGGCAGGGCGCCGAAGAGCACAAAATGCGCGATGGTTCCCGTGGTGGCTTCGGGGATTGCCGGGCAGCCGGGGATGTTGACCACCGGTTTGTCGGTCACCAGTTCCCAGACACCCTTGGCATCGGTGGGATTGGGCTTGGCGCGCGGCAAACCGCCGTAAGCGGCGCAGTTGCCGGTGGCGATAATGGCCGCCGCGCCCGCCGCCGCTTCTTTCAAAATATCCAGCGCGGTGCGCCCGCCGATTGTACAGTGGATGCCGCCTTCCGCGACCGGGATCGCGCCTTCCACCACCAGGATATACTGCCCGGCGTATTTCGCCATGGCGTCCTGCTTTGCCTGTTCCGCCTGGAAACCGGCCGCGGCTGAAAGCGTTTCATGATATTCAATCGTCAGGGTATTCAACACCAGGTTGCCCAGGGTGGGCGAATTGGAACGGCTGATCGCCTCGGTGCAGCCGGCGCAGTCGGAAAACTCCAGCCAGATGACCGGGACGCGCGGACGGGTTTCCATGGCTTTGAGCACCCTGCGGTCCGCGCTGTAACCGCGCGCCCGCCGCGCCACCGCGCCGCCGGCGGTGGCTTCAGGCACATCGAATTTGAAGCCCGCCGCCACTGCCAGCATTCCGCTCAGCTTGAGAAAATCGCGGCGGGTAAGACCCTGCTTCTTCAAATGCTCTTCGATGGTCTCTTTCGACATCTCTCCTCCTCTCATGGGTGGCCCTGAGGCGCCAGAGGCGCCTTTCAGGCGCAGTGGATATTTTCGGCTTCCAGCTTGGCTTTATAAGCCGCCACGCCTGCCTCGCCGCCCGCCAGACTGGCCTTCTCCCCTTCCCAGTTCGAAGCCTGAATTTCCGCGATCCAGCCTTCCCCGTAGGGGTCAGTGACAGCCAGGTTGGGTTCGTTGGCAAGGCGGTCGTTGCCGCGCAGCAGCACCCCGCTCACCGGCGCCGGCACCGGCCCGACAAATTTGCTGCTTTCGACCGTGGCGACGCTCTTGCCCTGGGCAACTTCCTGCCCGATGGCTTTGGCTTTGACCGTGACCGCGGCCAGTTTTCCGCCGGAGAGTTTCCCGGCCACCGAAGTCATGCCCACGCGCACCACGCCGCCTTCCAGCGGCTTCGCCCAGACGTGCTTCTCAATCAGGTAATACAGGTCTTCGGGTAAGTTACATCCGTTGACGGTAGCCATCTGCTCCTCCTTTTTTAGAACGTGAGGGTCTTGCTGTCTTCAGCCATCTGCCACATGGCCGCCCCGCCCACCATCTTGACCCCGTCAATCAGATCTTCGGGTGTCAGGTCGTGCAGCTCGGTGGAAGCCGTGCAGGCGGTGAATTTCACCCCGGCGTCCAGCGCGTCCTGAATGAAATCGCTGACCGGTTTGCCGCCCGCTTTGGGGTAAACCGTCTCGGCCATGCCCTTCTTCAGCAGCAGCGTGCCGTCAATGGTGAAGAACATGGTCACATCGTATTCCATGGCGGCCGCCAGGGTGGCGAAGAAGAAGGGGGTTGCGCAGCGGCGCGGGGTGTCTGGCCCGCTGGTCATGATGATTAAAATCTTGTCTTCCATTTTTCTCTCCTGATGATGTCAAAATCCGGGGGTTTGCTTTTCAGCGGGTTAGAAGGACAGCGCGATGGCGTCGTTGCTGGCGTATTCAAGGAAGGAGGCCGCCCCGCCGACTTCGATGCCGTCGATCAGGTCTTCTTTCTTAACGCCGAGCACATCCATCGACATCTGGCAGGCGATCATGCGCACATCCATCTCGCGCGCCATTTCCAGCAGCTCGCTCAATTTGGCGACTTTGGCTTTCCCCATCCAGGAATTCATCATCCCGGTGGCCACGGCGGTCATCCCCGGCAGGACGCCAAGAATATTGGGGACCGAGATGCCCGGGATGGGCTGTGGCATGGCCGGGTTGCCGACCGGCGAGACCTGCAGCTTATCCGCGTTGCCTTTGCGGATGATCTCCAGCCCGTAGAAGGTGAAGAAAATCGCGGCTTCCATATCCATAGCGACCGCGGCGGTGGCCAGGATCAGCGGCGGATAAGCCAGATCCATGCTGCCGTGAACGGAAATAATTGCCAGTCGTTTGCTCATCTTAATTGCTCCTCGGGTTATTTGGCACGTTTGATGTAGAAGGTAAAAACGCCGCCGTCTTCTTCGTGCGCCAGCAGCTCCTGACCGGTTTTATTGCACCAGGCGACCACATCGGGCAGCGAACCGGGATCGGTCGCCACCATTTTCAGGACCTGGCCAACCGCCAGCCCATCCACGGCTTTCTTGGTCTTCAAAATCGGCATGGGGCAGGAAAGATTTTTACAATCCAGCTCTTGATCAAATGATACGGACATGGTTTCCTCCTGAGGTTATTTTGGAAGTTTAGATATCGCTCATGGCTGCGATCTGTTTTAAACGCTGCATTAAGTCAGCGCGTTCAGAACTGATTTGTTCAAAAGTCCCCGCCACGCGTTCCAGCCACCTGCTCATCTGGGGGATGTTGCGCCCATCCAGAACGGTGATCTTGCGGGCCGCCAGCTGCAGCAGCTGCGGATCGATGTTAAATTTTTGCGCCAGCGCGCGGATGCGTTCTTCCTCTTCTTCCGGGTCTGGCGCGGTGACATAAAACTGACCGGCGATCAGGATCGCCAGCAGATCGCCGTTGACGGTGATCTTCGCGCGGGCGTACTGCAGGCCGGCGTGGCAGGTGGTGAACTCCGGCGCGTCGCCCGCCTGCTGGGCGAGCCTGCGCCAGGAATCCATGCAGGCCTGGCGGCCGTCCGGGCTGCCCAGGATTAATTTACAAAAATCGCAGGCGTTGCTGATGCGCGTCAGCGGCTGACCCTCGCAATCGGCGGTCACCGCCCCCACCTGGGCGATCTCGCCAAAGACATCCTGAACCGGCTGCATACAGTGAAGCGGTAAAACATCCCGGCTGACCGGCTGAGGCTTAATCTCAACCCGGCTTTCGCTGGAGAGCAGCTCCTCCACATCCTGCAGCGAGAAACGCCAGTGCTGGCCGATTTTCACACCCGTTAACCGGCCGTCCTTAATCATCCGGTACACCGTGGTGCGGTCAACATTTAACAGTTCTTCAACCTGCTTGGCAGTCAACAAAGTATCCATAAGAAAAGCCGCCGTTGGGAAATTGATTTACCTTTGTTTGCACTAATTTGCAATAGTTTGCTATATCTATCTTCGCCTTTTTTATTCCGCGCTTATAGTTACATTTGTCATATTAAAGGGGTGATATTTGTCATATAGGCGCATTATGTCCTTTTTTCTTTACATCAACTACCCGCCGTCTTTATCAATTCTTAATCACCGGCGGCTATCCTATCCTCAACCCCGCATTCGGGGAAACGGAGAAAAAAAACAATGAACACCAATTCAACTTTCAAAACATTCATCTTCGGCGCTCTGGCGCTGATCCTGGTTCTGTCTGCCTTCGCTGTCCTGCCCGTTTCGGCCGTCCAGGCCGCCGCGGGTGATGTCGGCCTGCTGCGCGGCGGGCGCGGAAACGGCAACCCGACCGCCCCCGGCAACGGGCTGGGCAGCACCACTGCCGCCGCCGGCACGGCCGGCGCCGGTTACGGGCGCGGCATGGGCGCGGCGCTGTACGCCGGCACCGCCCTCACCCCGCTGACAGACGCGGAAAAAGCCGTGCTGGAAAAAGCCATCCTGGAAGAGTACGGCGCGCTTAACCTGTACCGCGATGTGATCGCCCAGTTCGGCGATGTCGCCCCCTTCAGCCAGATCGCCCGCTCGGAAGAGCAGCACGTCAACATGCTGGTGCGCCTGGCGGAAAAGTACGGCGTCCTGCCGCCCGCCAACCCCGGCAGCACCGGCGCGACCTTCACCGACCTGAACCAGGCCTGCCAGGCTGGCGCGGCTGCCGAGACCGCTGACGCGGCCCTCTACGACGCGCTCATGCCCCAGACCACCCACGCGGATTTGATCCAGGTCTTCACCAACCTGCAGGCCGCCTCGCTGCAGAATCACCTGCCGGCTTTCCAGACCTGCCAGTAACCCGCCCCGCGGTGTCCTTCAACCGGCGCTGATCCCCTCAGCGCCGGTTTTTCTTAACCTCTTTTAAGGCAAAATCGGATAAATTTGGTATACTTATTTGTGAAAGTCATCACAAATCACACCAAAAGGAGTTACCCATGGCAAAAGAAACATTTAAGGCAACCAGCCGGCTGGTTGAAGGTTTACAGGTGGATAACAGCGTGCGCGGTTTCACCCTGCGTATGGACGAGCCCAAGAGCCTGGGCGGCACGGACACCGGCATGAACCCGGTCGAAGCGCTGCTGGCGGCCCTCGGCTCCTGCCAGGTGATCGTGGCGGCGGCGTTCGCCAAATCGCAGGGCATCGAGCTGCAGGACTTCTGGGTCGAGCTGGAAGGCGACCTGGACACCGACGGCTTCCTCAAGGGCGCGCCGGGCGTGCGCATGGGCTTCAATGAAGTCCGCTTTACCCCGCACATCAAGACCAGCGCCTCTCCCGAGCAGGTCAAGAAGTTCATGGATTTCGTCAAATCGCGCTGCCCGGTCGGGGATGTGATGCTGAACGGCACGCGCATCCTGGCCGCGGACGCGGTGATCGAATAACCCCCCGCGGGGCTCACACCTATCGGGCGCGGATCGCTCCGCGCCCGAGTTTTGTTACCGCTCCAGGTCAATATCCCCGTAAATCTTCTCAATCAACAGCACCGGCTCGGAGCCAGGCGCTGCCAGGTTGAGCGCGTACAGGTCTTCCACCGTGGCGTTTGGCTCTTCCATGGTAAACAACACCCAGTCGCTGCCATCCGGCCAGTCCATCGAGCTGATGAGTCGGTCGTTGGCATAGACACAATTCTCACTGCCGTCCAGCCCGGCCAGGCACAGGTAACTTGTATGATCATGGGCTGAATATTTACTGTAGAGTATCTTGCTGCTGTCTGGCGACCACTCGAAGTCGTGATCCACTGCCGTCTCCCCCAACAACTTCGCCTGATCCGGGTTTTCCAGCGGGGCAACATAAATCCCCGCTTTGCCCAGGTTTCCCGTGCCGAAAGCGATCCATTTTCCATCCGGCGATAGTTTCGCAATATCGAAAATCACCATCATGTTGGTTAACAGATGGTTGTCTCCCGTGCCGTCTGGCGATAACAAGACCAAGTCCATACCGTTTTCGTTACCGCAGGCAGCCAGGATATGCTGGCTGTCCTGGGTCCAGGAAGGATGCAGGCAGCCCTGCGCAGAGTAACTGATCTGTTTCGGCTGCGCGCCCGGTTGTTCCATCAGGTAGATCTGAACGGTTTCATTAAGCCGCGTTCGGTAGATAATCCGTCCGCTTCCGTCCGGCGCCCAGGATCCCTCAGCCGTGAACTTCCCGCCGCTGGTCAGCGGCTGACCCCGTCCGCCGTAACTGTCCCGCAGCCAGATTTGGAACTGCCCGCTGTCACCCATCCAGCGGTACAACAGCCGTCCCTGCGGGAGATCGCTTTCGGCTGGTTGCGGCGGCGGGAGCGGGGTTTCGCTGATCACCGGTAGGGTTTCAGTAACCACCGGCTCGGTTTCAGCGGCAGCGTTTTCCTCCGGCTGAGGAAGCGCTGCCCCACCCACCGGCGGATACCAGATATCTAAATACATGATATCTTTGAACACGGCAACCGGTTTAAGGGAATCTGACTGGTAAATATCAACCGCATAATAATCTTCTGTAACCCCATAAAAAACCGGGTAGAGAATATGCCGGGAATCCAGCCAGCGGAAGAGGCTGATACTTTCTCCCAATTCCAAACAAAAATCTTCCCCGGATAACCCCAGAAAACAAGGGCGGCTGATCGCAGCGCTGTAATCCATGTACCCCAGCAATCTGCCGTCTGGCGACCAGGTCGGGTATCCCGCCAGACGAGACGCGGCCATGGTATTCCATTCTGGTGCTTCTGCCCACCCGCTGATATTCAGAACCTTGAAAAACGGTATTCCTCCGGGAGGAGACCCAACGGCGAGCAACTTCCCGTCTGGTGATAAATCGAACCAGTGCGGCTCGATGGAGATTCTATTCATCTCGCTCAATTCTCGACCGGCCACTGGCTGCGCAACATCCAACAGGTACATTTTTATTGGATTGTTTTCAGTCACTGTGGAATAGATCAGATTTAAACCATCCCCGAACCACTCAAAGTACGGGAAGCTTGCCTGCACTTCGACTAATTTCCGACTTTCCCCGCTCTGCAAATCCACCAAATAAAAAGCAGGCCATTGCAAATCGGCCGTGCCAATATAAACGATGCGCTTACCATCCGGGGACCATTTGGGGTTATGCGCTTCTTCCGGCCCAAAGGTAACCTGACGCGGTTCGGCGTACAGGTTTTCCTGGACAAAAACCTGTTTTTTTCCATCAACGATTTTCGTAAAAGTAATCTTGCCAGGGATGGGCGCGGCCGGGTCAGGGGTGGTTCCTCCCGTGCCCTCTACGGTCAAATACTTTCCGGTTTTCTGTAAAAATTCGTCCGTGAACCCGCCAGGAACTTTAACCAAATCTTCCACAGACTCGAACGGGCCGTTATACAGGCGGTAATTGATGATTTCCGTAATCATCACGTCTGTGAACCCAGGGATTTGTTTTAAAGTTTCTTCCGGGGCGTTATTGATATTGACGCGTATCAGACTGCTTTTCCCCCCACAAGAAGTTAACACCAATAATACAACAGCCAACACGAACAATTTATGTTTCATCTGGATCACCCTCCCAGCAGCAGGTATCTTTGATGAAGATAGCACTGTGCAAATTGATTTTCAACTACCCAAAAGACCGGCCTTACGCCCTGCCCGGTTTGTACTTCTCCAGATAAATCTTGCGCAGCGCGGCGGATTCCTCCGCGCTCAGCGCGCTTTCGCGCCCGCCGGTCGAGCGCGCCATGATCACCAGGCGGGCGGTGTTTTCCACCGCCAGGGTGGTCTCGTAGGCGCGCGCCAGGTCGCCCCCCACCGTGACCAGCCCGTGGTTGGCCAGGATTACCGCCGTGCCGGCCTCACCGGCCGCCGCGCAGGTGACTTCAGCCACCTCCTCCGTCCCCGGCCGGCGGTAGGGCGCCACCGGCACCGCCCCGCCGATCAGCATGGCCGCTTCGGTCAGCGCCATCGGCAGCGGCTCGAGCAGGATGCCAAAGACGGTGGCGTAAGGCGCGTGCGAGTGCACCACCGCGTGCACGTCGGCGCGGCGGGCGTAAAAGACCATGTGCAGCGCCAGTTCGCTGGTTGGCCGCCAGGGACCTTCCACCTGTCTGCGGTCGGCGTCCAGCACGCACAGATCTTCAGGTTTCAACTGATCGTAGGGGATCGCCGTGGGGGTGATTACCACCAGGCCGCTGTGCGGGTCGCGGGCGCTGATGTTTCCCTGCGCCCCGCGCGCCACCCCGTCCTTCTGCATGTTCAGACCGGCTTCCAGCACCTGCCGGCGCAGCGCTTCAAGCAGCATCGCAACCTCCATTACCAGGATATCTGTATTATAGTGCGCTTCGCCGCGCCGGTTGTGACCGAAGTCACAGCGGGCGTGACCGGCGTCAGACCGCCGCGGAGCGCGCGCGTGCTACAATTAATCCATGCAAAAATGGCGCTTTCCGGCCGGCGTCGTGCCGATGTTTCAGCTGTTCATTCTCTTTCGGCTGCTGTTCTCGCTCGGCACGCTGCTCAACTTTCGCGGTCAACACATGCGCTACCCGGGCGGCTGGGCGGCCCTGGTTTCGATCATCGAATGCGGTCTGCTGCTGGTTTACCTGAGTCTGCCCTTTTTCCGCCGGCGGATGGGGCGCTTCTTTTTGCCGGTCGGGCTGATGATCGCTTCGCTCGGGCCCTGGCTGGAAAACCTGATGATGGTCAACTCGTTCAACAACCCGGCGTTTAACGAACCGGTCGCCCTGGGGCTGGATTTTCAACGCCTGCTGCTGATCTCTTCTCAATTCCAGCTGGCGTTTCTGCTTTTCGTCCCGCAGCTGCTCATCAGCTGGCAGTACAGCCTGCGCTGGACGCTGTACTACAACCTCTTTCTGATCGGGCTGGACGTGCTCGCGCTGCTGGTGCTGCCCACCCCGCGCCCCGGCTTCGGCGCGATGACCGCCAGCCGCATCGTTCCGCGCACTTTTCTCTTCCTGCTGCTGGGGTTTATCGTTAACCGCCTTTCTGCCGAGCAAAAAGAGCGCGCCGAGCAGCTGGAAGCCGCCAATCTGCGCCTCAGCCAGCAGGCCGCCGCGCTGGAAGAGCTTGCCACCACCCGCGAGCGCAACCGCCTGGCGCGCGAAATCCACGACACTCTGGCGCACACCCTGAGCGGGCTGGCGGTCAACCTGGAAGCCGCCGCCGCCCTGCGCGAACGCGACCCGCAGCAAAGCGGGGCGATCCTCGAGCAGTCGCTGGCGGTTACCCGCAGCGGGCTGGTGGAAACCCGGCGCTCGATCCAGGCGCTGCGCGCCACCCCGCTGGAAGATATGGGCCTCAAGCTGGCGCTGGAAGCCCTGGCGCGCTCCTGCGCCGAGCGCCTGGGATTAAAAATGGAGCTGCAGGTCGAAACGCCGCCCTATCCGCTTCAGCCGGAAGTGGAACACTGCGTTTACCGCGCCGCTGAAGATGGGCTGCGCAATATTGGCGATCACGCCCGCGCCAGCTCCTTCACCCTCAGCCTGCAGTTCGCCGACAGGCAGCTGCGCTTCCGCCTGCGGGACGACGGCCGCGGGTTTGACCCCGATGCCGGCGCCCTCCAGGGTCATTTTGGCCTGATCGGTATGCGCGAACGGGTGGAATCGCTCGGCGGAGCGTTTGAAGTCATCACCGCCCCGGGCCAGGGGACCGAGCTGGTCATCCAGCTCGAAGCGAGGCCGCTGTGATTCGTTTGCTGATTTGCGATGATCAAACCTTTGTCTGCGAAGGGCTGCGCGCCATCTTCCGCACCGCGGAAGACATTGACGTGGTCGGGCTGGCTTATAACGGCGAAGAAGCCCTCAACCTGGTGGAAGCGCTGCGCCCGGACGTGGTGCTGATGGATTTGAAGATGCCGGTGATGAACGGCGTCCAGGCCACCGCGCGGCTGCGCGAGCGCCACCCGGAAGTGAAAGTGCTGGTGCTGACCACCTATGATTTTGACGAGTGGGTCTTTGAAGCCGTGCGCGCCGGAGCGCGCGGCTACCTGCTGAAGGACACCCCGCGCGAACAGCTCTTCGCGGCCGTGCGCGGCACGCACGAGGGCAAGAGTTATATCGATCCCGCGGTGGCGCCGCGCCTGCTTGACCAGGTCAGCGGCAGCGGACCCAGCGGTCCGAACCCGGAAGCCGCCCGCCTGTTGAGCGAGCGCGAGCTGGAGGTGCTCGGTCTGCTGGCGCAGGGATTGACCAATCAGGAAATCGCTGCCCGATTGTTCCTTTCCGAAGGTACGGTCAAAAACTACGTCAGTTCCATCTTCACCAAGATCAACGTCGCCGACCGCACCCAGGCGACCATCTTCGCCTTACGCAACGGCCTGGCGAAACTGTAACGGTCAGTGGCACGGGGATCCGACCAATCGCCGCATTGTTACAGACAGCCGTGTAAGAGAAGAAAACAGGGTTGAGAAAGTTCAGGCTGAACTAATATCAAGTGTGATTTTTAATTCGGGGAATAATAAAAACAGCAATTTGAAAAACTTTGACGATGCGTTAGGCAAATTGCGCGCAGCTATCTTGATTTATGATTTTTTTACATTAAAATCATGCCGGTCGGTCACTTTCAAAACAAGCGATAATGGAGGCGTTATGCCAGAGTTCGGTAAAATTAACAAACTAAAAATCAGGGAAATCTGGCAGCACGAAGCCCATGATTTCACCCCCTGGCTGGCAAACAATCTCGATAAACTTGGCGAAGCCATCGGAATGGATTTGGAGCTCATTGAACAAGAGGCAGGCGTTGGCAATTTCGCCCTGGATATTCTGGCAAAGGACCTGGGAACAGGGCATTTGGTCATCATTGAGAACCAGTATGGGAGCACGAATCACGATCATTTAGGAAAATTATTAACCTATGCAGCGGGTTTTGATGCCGCAAAAATCATCTGGATATCTGAGACCGTGCGCGATGAACACCGACAAACATTAGAATGGTTGAATCAGCGCACCGATTCAGAAACACAGTTTTTCGGCATTGAGATTGAAGTCATACGGATCGATGATTCAAAACCGGCTTTCAGTTTTAACACTGTCGTTTTTCCAAATGAATGGCGCAAATCGAAAAAAGACGGCTTGAAAGCGAGCCGAAAAGAAAAAAGCGAAGCCTATCGACAGTTCTTTCAGGCGTTGATCGACGAATTAAGGACCAAACACGCTTTTACCAAAGCAAAAATTGCTCAAGGTCAAAACTGGTATTTTTTCCCGACTGGTATAACTGGAATTTCGTACGGCACATCTTTCGCCCAGGGTGGACGCATTCGAGTCGACTTGTATATTGATGCAGGCGATGCGGAGCAGAACAAGCGTTTATTTGACCATCTGTATGACCAAAAAAACAAGATTGAAGCAGAGATTGGCGAACCGCTGGCGTGGGAAAGGTTGGACGACCGCCGTGCTTCGCGTATTGCGATCTATAGAGATGGATCGATTGATGACACCGAAGAACTGGACGAAATTCGAGAATGGGCAATCCGTATGCTGCTAAAATTTAGAGCGGTATTTTCAGGTTATTTGCAAAACTTCCCAAAACAACCCTGATCCCGCTTCGAGCACTTCCGGGGCACGGACTGAAAATTTAATCTATTTGAGCTGCCGCGCCTTCCGCCGTTGGGCTAAACGGCGGAATATTCCTCTTGCAATTTGGCGCGCCTTCTGCTATACTCTTATTGAGAATAATTATTATTAGCAAATACCTTTATTTTAGAGGTGCCGCCATGCAAACCAATCCGCGCATTCAGGGGATTGTCGAAAAATTGAAACAGGCTGGCTGCCGCATTACCCCGCAGCGGCTGGCGATCCTCGAGGTGGTGACCGAAAGCCGCGACCACCTGACCGCCGAGCAGATCCACGCTCTCGTGGCGCAGCGCTTCCCGACCACCAGCCTTGCCACCGTGTACAAGACGGTCAACCTGCTGCGCGATGAAGGCGAGCTGATCGAGCTGGGCTTTTCCGGCTCAGCCGGCACGCGCTACGACGGCGCGCGTCCCGCGCCCCACCCGCACCTGATCTGCGTGCGCTGCAACCGCATTCTCGACCCGGAAATCCGCCTTTTCGATGAGCTGCCCGGCGAGCTGACCGAAAGCTACGGTTACCGCATCCTCTCGCACCGCATTGACATTTACGGCATCTGCCCGGAGTGTCAGGCGGCTGAATCCCGCAGTCAGTAAACGCCCTTCGCCCGCGCGGCGAAAACGCGCTATACTATATCAAAACACTCAACAATAGGAGCCACCATGATTAAGAAACCCCTTTTAGACGCTATGAACGAGCAGGTCATGCATGAAATGCACTCTGCTTACCTCTACCTCTCGATGGCCGCGTATTTTGAAGCCCAGAATCTGCCCGGCTTCGCCCACTGGATGCGCAAGCAGTTCGGCGAAGAGCAGCAGCACGCGATGAAGTTCTTCGATTACATTCTGGAACGCAGCGAAGAGGTCAAACTGCTGCCGATCGGCGCCGTGCCTACCGAGTTCAAATCCCCCGAAGATGTTTTCGCCCAGACGCTGGAACACGAGCAGAAGGTGACCGCGCTGATCAACGCCATCTATGAAAAAGCCACGGCTGCCAACGACGCCGCCAGCCAGATCTTCCTGCACTGGTTCATCGAAGAGCAGGTGGAGGAAGAAGCCAACGCCACCAAGATCCTGGATATGCTCAAGAAAATCGGCGGCAACATGGGCGCGCTCTACCAGCTCGACCACGCCCTGAGCAAGCGCGGCGAATAAGATCCCTTCGCCTTCCGATCAACCTTTTTCAGCGCCGGCGCCCTGCCCGGCGCTGTTCGTTTCAGCCGGGGCGGGCGGTTCTCCGCTCAACTGGGAATGGCGGAAGCAGTCGACCAGGTGGTCGTTGACCATCCCGACCGCCTGCATGAAGGCGTACACGATCACCGGCCCGACGAACGCGAAACCCCGCGCGCGCAGATCGCGGCTCAACCGGCGCGATTCTTCCGTCTCGGCCGGGATCTCGGCCAGGCGCTGCCAGCGGTTAATCCGCGGACGCCCGCCGGTCCAGGCCCACAGGTAGGCGTCAAAAGAGCCAAATTCCGCCTGCACCCGCAAAAAAGCCCGAGCGTTGGCGACGCTGGCAGCGATCTTGCGGCGGTTGCGCACAATCCCGGGATCCGCCAGCAGCGCGGCGATTTTCGCCCCGTCATAGCCAGCCACCCGCGCCGGGTCAAAACCGTCGTAGGCGGCGCGGTAGGCTTCGCGCTTGCGCAGAATCGTCTCCCACGACAGCCCGGCCTGGGCGCCTTCCAGGATTAAAAATTCAAACAGGCGGCGGTCGTCGTGCAGCGGCGCGCCCCATTCCAGATCGTGATAGGCGGCCGATAACGGGGTGAGCGCCCAGGGGCAGCGGCGAACTTCCACGGCACCTCAACAACCCACGCGCTGCCTCAGCAGCCCTTGCGCTGCAGCCCCGGGTCATCCATCGCCGCCGGGTCTTCCATGGCTTCCAGATGAGTGAAGACCATGCAGTCGCTCAGTTCAGCGCTGATGCGCCCTTCGATCTCGGTCGCCAGGGTGTGCCCGCGCGCCACCGGCCAGTCGCCCGGCACCAGCAGATGTAGCGAGACGATCTTCAACGATCCGGATTGGCGCGTGCGCAGCGCGTGGGTGCGCACCTCGCCGCTCTGGTAACCCGCCAGGATCCCTTCCACCCTGCAGACCTCTTCGGAAGACAGGCTGCCGTCCATCAGCCCGGATACCGTGCTGCGGATAATCCCCACGCCGGTCCAGATGATATTGGCGGCCACCAGCAAAGCCACCAGCGAATCGAGCGGCTGCCAGCCGGTGAGCGCCACCGCGCCCACGCCCACCAGCACCCCGCCGGAGGTGATCACATCGGTCATCAGGTGGTGCGAGTTGGCGGTCAGCGAAATGGAGTTGTGTTTCTTCCCGGCCGCGCGCAGCACCAGCGAGACCGCCAGGTTGACCAGCGAAGCCCCCACCGAGACCAGCAGGCCGACCCCGACCTGCTCGAGCGGCTGGGGATGGATCAACCGTTCGACGGCCGTGTAACCGATCAAGACCGCCGCGATCAGAATCAGCGTGCCTTCCACCCCGCTGGAAAAATACTCGGCTTTGCTGTGGCCGTAGTTGTGGTTTTCATCCGCCGGGCGGGCGGCCACCGCCAGCATGGTCAGCGCCATCAAAGCCCCGACCAGGTTGACGATTGACTCGAGCGCGTCTGACAGCAGACCGACCGAGTTGGTCACCCAGTAAGCGACCAGCTTCATGATGATTGTGACCAGCGCGGCGCCGACCGAAAGCCAGGCGTAGCGGGTCAGATTGGCGCGGTTCAGCGGTTGAGCGGGTAAACTGGTTTGGTCCATTGCAGCGCTCCTGTGAGCATTGAGATGCCCTGAGTATACACCTGCGCGCCGCCGCTGCGGCAGGGAATCCTCAAATCGACGAGCAAATATACCCGGATCAGCCGCCGCGCCGGGGATGGGGATGATGGAACGGACCGCCGGAGGCAATCTTTCGCTTTAAGGCGGTCGCGCGCCGGTTACTGGCGCAGATCGATCAGCATGCCCAGCAGATGGCGGAAGGAAACCTCGCCAGCCTGCTGCCATTCGTCTTTCGGCGCGTAGGTGATGATTTCCAGCAGCCGGTTCTTGTTGGGGACAAACGATACTTCAAAGGTGTAGACGGTTCCGGCGCGGCTGCACTCACCCAGGCGCGATTCCCACTGGGCAGAAAACGCGTCCATGCGGTCGCCCGCCGCGAGGCTGCAGTCCTGCATGCCCAGCCCGGCCAGGCGATCCGGCTGCCATTCAGCCAGTTTCTGAACCGGATCCGCGATTTCATTATGGATAAAGACCGCCATGGCGCGCGAGTCGTCCTGCGCGCGGAACCAGATGCCGTCCCCCTCCCAGACCGGCGCGGGCGTCTGCCAGTCGTGAGGATACATCGTTTGCAGCCCCAGGCCGGAATGGCTGTACACGCGCCAGATCTCGACGCTTGCCAGGATTTTCTCAAAGACCGGCTGCAGCGCCTCCCACTGATCCTGCGGCGCGAACCACATCACCTCCAGGACATCTTTGGCGCGCTGCACGTAAGCCACCCGCGCCTTGAGCTCGGCGTTGCTGGCTGTGCGCGTGGGGACTTCGACCCGCGAGATCACCACCGCCGGGCTGTCTTCGACCGCGTCCGGCGTAAAGGTCGCGATCCCGACTACCCCGATTTCCTTCTTTCCCCAGGCGGCCAGCAGCTCCGCCGGGCTGCCTTTCAAGGCGATCTGAAAGGTCATCCCGATCGGCTGGTCGGGGTGTTTGACAAACAAACCCTCGCCGAAGGTCAGCGGCGAAGCCCCGTCCCACTCGCCGGGAAAGGCGAAGCTCAATTCGGTGCGCGTTGAAGCGGTGGTTGACCAGCCCAGCGCGGCCTCAGGCGTTGGGACGGGCGGAGGCGCTTCTTCGGTGGCCGCGGGCGGTTGCTCCACCCCGATCGGCGCTTCGGTCACCGCCGGCGCCGCTGTGCCGCCGCAGGCGGATAAGACCAGGCTCAACAGAAAAACAAAAGCGAAAAAAAAGCGGATGCGTTTCATTCTAATCCTCCGTGGTTTCAGGGGAATGAAGCTGCGTCTTTACGGTCTACCGGTAATGCGCGGGAATATCTAAAGTATAGAAAAAGTTATCCGCCTGTCAACTGGGATGTTCACATTTTTAGCAAAATTCGCGCGATTGACCCAAAATACTTGACAAAAGCCGTCTGTTTTGCTATACTTCAGTTAATAATAATAATTCTCAATAACAAACTTTTTTACATAAAAAATCAAGGAGAATCCAATCATGGAAAACGAAACCGTTGCTTACCCCATGCCGCGCATCGGCGACCCCGCCCCCGAATTTAAAGCCGTGACCACCCAGGGCAACATCAACTTCCCGGGCGACTACAAGGGCTCCTGGGTGATCCTCTTTAGCCACCCGGCCGATTTCACCCCCGTCTGCACCTCCGAATTCATCACCTTCGCGGCGATGGAAGAAAAATTCGCCCAGGCCAACACCAAGCTGGTCGGCCTTTCGGTCGACGGGCTGTACAGCCACATCGCCTGGCTGCGCACCATCAAAGAAAAGATCGAGTACCGCGGAATGAAGAACGTCGAAGTCAAGTTCCCGCTGATTGAAGACATCACCATGGAAGTGGCGCGCAAGTACGGCATGATTCAGCCCGGCGAAAGCAGCACCAAAGCCGTGCGCGCGGTCTTTGTGGTGGACCCCAAGGGCATCATCCGCACGATCATCTACTACCCGCTTTCCCTGGGGCGCAATTTTGAAGAGCTGTACCGCATCATCATCGCCCTGCAGACGGCGGACGCGTTCAACATCGCCACCCCGGCGGACTGGCAGCCCGGGGATGATGTGATCGTCCCGCCGGCCGGCTCCTGCGGAGTGGCGAAAGACCGCATGGAAGGCAAAGAAGACATGCACTGCTACGACTGGTTCTTCTGCACCAAGAAACTGGATAAAGACACGGTGCTCAAGACCGTGCTGCAGAAAAAATAATCTGGCGGTGTTGATATCCACTAACCGGCAGGGGGTTAAATTCCCTGCCGGTTTTTCTTACCTGACAAAACCATTAAGTCCGCGAGCCCCGTTTTATCGTAAAATACGCGTATGCATGCCGCTCTTCCCACCCAGTTTCTGCCGGCGGAACGCGCCGAACTGGACACGCTCAAGCGCCAGGCCGGGTTGTTCACTTCCGACAGCTTGATTCATCAGGTCATGGAAGCCGCGCCGGAAGTTTTCACCGTGCTGAATCAAGAACGGCAGATTATCTACGCCAACCGGCTGATGCGCGAGCTGACCGGCGTGGAAGAGCTGAAAGCCGTCCTGGGAAAACGCCCCGGAGAGGCTCTGAGCTGCCTGCACGCCGGCGAAAGCGCGGGCGGCTGCGGCACCACCGAATTTTGCCGCACCTGCGGAGCGGCGCGCGCCATCCTGACCAGCCAGCGGGGTCAGGCTGACGCCAAGGAATGCCGCATTCTGCGCGAAAACGGCGACGCGCTGGATTTGCGCGTCTACGCCACCCCGGTGAGCATTGAAGGGCAAAACTTCACCGTCTTCAGCGCTCAGGATATTTCCGGCGAAAAGCGCCGGCGGGTGCTGGAGCGCACCTTCTTCCACGATGTGCTCAACACCGCCGGCGGGGTGATGGGACTGGCGTCGCTGGTCAAAGAAGGCAGCCATGAAGAAAAAAGCGAATACGCCGGCATGCTGGAGGAGGTCGCCAGCGCGCTGGTGGATGAAATTCAGGCGCACCGCGCCCTGGTGGCAGCCGAAGCGAACGAACTCGCGCTAAACATCGAAGCCGTGCGCCCGGGCCAGGTCTTAAACCAGGTGCTGCGCCAGTATCAGAATCACGAAATCGCGCGCGGCAAGACGCTCGCCCTCGTCCCGGATCTGAACAGCCCGGTGATCGCCACTGACCCGACCCTGTTGCGGCGGGTGATCGGAAACATGGTGAAAAACGCGCTGGAAGCCTCGAAGCCGGGCGAGAGCGTCCGGATGGGCTGGCGCGTTTCCGGGAGTGTTGTCATTTTCTGGGTAAATAACCCGGCGGTCATGCCGCGTGATATTCAGCTGCAAATTTTTCAGCGGTCCTTTTCCACCAAGGGCAGCGGGCGCGGGATTGGCACCTACAGCATCAAATTGCTGGGCGAACGCTACCTGAAGGGCCAGGTCGGGTTCACCAGCAGCGCGGAAAAAGGCACCACCTTTTTCCTGCAAATCCCGATCCAGCATCCAGAACAGGCGGAACCGCCGGGATAACGCGCCGCGGGCGGGCGGTGCAGCGGGTGAATCAAAAACGGCAGGCGCAGGCCTGCCGTTTCTTTTATCGCTCGCTTGAGGGCTACTTTCCGCTCACCGCCAGGGTCAGGTCCCCCGGCAGACCGGCGAAATCGCCCTGGGCTCCGCCCGCCAGCACCAATTTGCTGCGGCCCGCAAGGCTGCCGACTTCCAGCACGCCCTGACCGGCCAGCAGTTCAACCCAGCCGCCCTTGCCGCTGTCCGCCTGCGCGTCCCAGCAGTGCAGCTGCAGCCCGCTGACCGCTCCATTCATCACCAGCCAGATCTGCGAGCCGGCCGGCAGTTTGTCCACGACCTGCCCGTTTTCCAGCAGGCTGACCTTCAGCCCCAGCGCCAGCGCCCCGCCGGTTAGCGAACCCGGCAGGCTCGCCGCGTTCAGCGGGGTGAAGACGACTTCGTACTTCCCGCAGAAACCGTAGAAATACACCAGGGTGCCGTCGGCCAGCCGGAAGCTGTTCTCGCCGCAGTTGAGCGCCAGCGCTTCTCCCGCCGGCGCCGGGCGCGGTCCGCCGGGGAGGCTGCTGACCGCTGGCACGCTGTTGGAGCTTTCTTTGACCATCTTGACCGTTTCAATATCAAGCAGCGTATCCTTGCTGTCCGCCACTGCTTTGTCATCCCTGGTGTCGCCAACCAGGAGATCCGCCCCTTCCCGGCCGACCAGGGTGTCATTCCCTTCTCCGCCGATTAGCACGTTATTCACTTTATCACCGGCGATATAGTCGTCAAAGCGAGTGCCAATCACGTTTCGAAAGAAACCGATCAGCGTGATCGTCAGGGTCGGGCTGACCTGCTGCGCGTCGGTGCGCAAAAGGTCAATCGTGATGGGCTGATCGTATCCGAAAAATTCCAGCGTGTCTTCGCCCTGAGCGAAGCCGGGCGCGATCTGGGCTATACTTAGATCAACCTGATGTTCAGGAGATTATGATGCCAGATACCATCGGATTGGCTATCGGCCGCTACCACCTGATCGCACCCCTCGGCCAGGGCGGTATGGCCGTGGTCTACCGCGCTTTTGACACCAACCTGGAACGCGATGTGGCGGTCAAGGTCATCCGGCGCGAATCATTCAGCCCGGACGCGCTTGAAACAGTACTCAGGCGGTTTGAGCGCGAGGCAAAGACTCTCGCCCGCCTGACCCACCCCAACATTGTCAGCGTAATTGACTTTGGCGATTACAACGGTGCGCCTTATCTGGTGATGCCATACCTGCCAGGAGGCACGCTGAAACAGCACCTGGGCCAGCCGCTGCACCCGCTGCAGGCTGCCCGTCTGCTCGCTCCGATCGCGGACGCGCTGGCTTACGCACACAGCCAGGGCGTGATCCACCGGGATGTCAAACCCGCCAACATCCTCATCACTCAATCGGGAAAACCGCTGCTGACAGATTTTGGCATCGCCCGCCTGCTGGAAGCCGGAGGCGGCCATACCCTGACCGGCACTGGCGTCGGCATCGGCACGCCGGAGTACATGGCTCCCGAGCAGGGCATGGGCCGCGAAATAGACGGGCGAGCGGATGTTTACGCCCTGGGAGTGGTCTTTTACGAGTTGATCGCCGGGCGCAAGCCCTACGAGGCTGACACACCCATGGCGGTGGTGCTCAAACATTTGACCGAGCCGCTGCCGCGACCGCGCGACTTTAATCCCGTGGTCAGCGAGGCCGCCGAGCGGCTGATCTACAAAGCGCTGGCAAAAGATCCGGCCGGGCGCTACCAGAATATGGCTGAGATGGAAGCCGCGCTTGAGCGGCTGGCTGAAGGGCGCGAGAGCCAGACCGCTCCTGAGGCGGATGACTGGGTTGACCAGACCGGCGCTCTGACGGTCGAACTGGGCACCGGACAAAAACCGCCGGCCGAGCCTACCCGCAGCACGCTCGAAGTCCCAGCGCCTCCACCTGCCCGCCCGGCCGCCCCTGCCCCTGCGCTCAAAGTGCCAACCTTTGAAGCGCCCACACCACCCCTGCCCGCGCCGCGGCGCAGCCCCACACCGTGGCTGGCCCTGGCCGCGCTGGCCGGGATTGCCATACTGGTATTTGCCATCATCAAAGTGGTGGGTCCAACCGCAGCAGTTGCCACCGAAGCGCCCGCCGTCGCCGTGGAGATTCCATCCGCCACCGAAGCCCCGGCAGCGACTGAACCGCCGCCCATCCAGTACAGCGTTCAAGCGGGCGAAACCTGCGCCAGCATCGCGGCTTTTTACGGAGTGACCATTCAGGATTTGATTGTGCTCAACGATCTTGCTCCCGACTGCGCTTTACAGACAGGCCAGGTGCTGCTCCTGCCTGCCTGGGCCGCGCCGATGGCCACTGAAGCGCCCGCCGAACCGACGCCCACCGCCGACGGCGTTCCCATCCCAACCAATGAGGTGATCACAGAGAACAACCTCGACCGGTTAGGAATGCTGCGCGGTCTGGTCGGTTCCGAGAGCCAATATGAACTGGCTGTCTCCCCGGACGGCAGTATGGTGATTTATTCATCCAACGAAAATCCCGTCCAGGTGCGCAGCACGGTCAACGGTGAATTGGTCACTCAGCTGGATGCCAGCCAGTCGTTCAGCCACGCGGTCTTCCTGCCGGACGGCGCCACGGTGCTGCTCACCCACTGGCGCAAAGCGCCGCGCCTGCTGGACGCCAGGAGCGGCATTGTGATGGGCGAGCTTTCCGGAATGGACGGGGCTTCGCCTGCGGCGGTGTCACCCGGGGGCGACCAGGCCGTCTTTGGCCCGCGCGGCCACCTTTACTTTTACGATACCAGCACCTGGCAGCCCATCGCCCAGGTCGATGCCTATTACACCAGCTCAGATCTGGCTTTTTCACCAGACGGACGCCTGCTGGCGCGGGCTTCCTGGGATAACACTGTGCGCGTCTGGGAAATGGCGACCTACAGCCTGCGCTACACCAACAGCGGGCCGAGCCCGATGACCAGTGTGGCTTTTTCCAGCGATGGCCGTTACCTGGCTGCCGGATCCAGCGACGCTAAAATTCGCGTTTACGAAGCCTCCAGCGGGAAACTGGCTTACACGATTGACACCGGCCAACCGGTGCTTTCGCTGGCCGCTTCTCCACAGGGCAATTTCTTTGTTTCCGGCGGGGATAACGGCGTGATTCACTTCTGGTCGTTCAACGGCGGATCCTGGCTGACCTCCCGCGAGGTTGGCGGCGAGGTGGTCAACCTAGAATTCTCAGCCAACGGGCGCATCCTGGTCAGCGGCTCTAACGGCGGCGCGGTAAACATTCTGGGCATTCCCTGAACCGGTCTTTTTCCCCGCCAAACAAAAACCAGCCCCGCCGATGACAGCGGGGCTGGCTGATTCTGTCCGTTATTCTGCCGCTCACGGCAGGGGCACCAGCACGAAGGTGCCGGTGAAGTTGGCGGTAAATTCAACCCGCTGTTCCCCGGCGCTGACCACCATCAGCTCCACGCCGCTGGTGATCAGGCGCTCATCGCCGTCGCGCAGGTATTCCTGCTTCACCGCGCCGTTTTCCACCTTCTTTTCCGGCAGCTGCGCCCAATCGCCCGCGCCCTTGTTGAGGGTCTGATCCCAGTAGTACACCGCGAACTTGCCGTCAAACTGTTCTTTGGGCAGGCGGAAGGAGAGCGTCATGGTCGCTTCGGCCGGCAGCCGTTCCACCTTCTCCCCGACGGGGTTGAGAAGGGTAACCGTCTCGGCCGAGATCATCTCCCGGGCAACCGGCAACACCGCCGGCAGGGCTTCTTTGGCTTCCGGGGTCAGACTGGCGCGGTAGTCGCACAGCACGCCGTTGAAGCGCACGCGGTCGCCGCTGGCGAGCTGCAGGGTGGTGGAATTGACGCAGGAAAGCGCCGCCAGCTGCCCGGCCGTGACCGGGATCAACCCAACCGCTGCGCCGCCGCCGCCCGGGAGGGGCGGAAGGACGGTTGTCCCGCCGTCATCCCCCGGCTCAACCACCGGCGCCTGACAGGCATCTCCCACGCCGTTCTGGTCGCTGTCCGCCTGGTCAGGGTTGGCCACGTCCGGGCAGTTGTCTTCGGGGGTAAAGATCCCGTCCTTATCCGGGTCCAGGTTCGCGACCCAGAAGGGTTCGTAAATGATGTTGAATTCGGGGGTGTCCTTGCTGTCGCGCAGGTCCAGGTTGGCGTCATAGGCGCTGTCGCAGCCCTCGGCGCCCGGCCCGCCCGCGCAGCCCCACCAGTTATTCAGCGCGTCAACCAGATTGCCCTCGTCCCAGTTGGTGATGCCCTCGGCGTTGCCGTAAATATTGTTGTAATTCACCTTAACACCGCTCGAATTCCACACCTCCACCCCGGTCAGGCTGGCGTCGCGGATGTCGTTGAAAGTGATGCTGGCGTTGTTGGACTGGTACACGCCGATGCCGTATTCGCCCCCGGCGACCTGGTTGCCGCGCACGACGGCGTTATCCACCAGGTAGAGGTAGATATTGACGTCGCTGGCGCCCACCAAGTTGTTCAGGATCTGGATCCCGTCGGCGGCGTCGTAAATTAACAGGCCGGTCGAAACCCACTGGGTGGCGGGCGGCGGCGCGGGGATGTAATCGTAGCCGGTGATGATATTGTAGCTTACCACCCCGCCGGCCCCGCCAGAGACCTGGATGCCGTTTCCGGCGATCGTGCCGGTGGGTCCGAGACCGATGACCGTGTTGCCGTCGATTGTGGCGTTCAGGTTATTCCCGCTGACCGAGATGCCGTTCTTCTGGATGTCGTGCAGGATGTTGTTGCGAATCTCAACGCTGCGCGCGGCGCTATCTTCGTTGCGCACGATAATGCCGTTGCCGTGCTGGTTGCCGCCCTGGGGGTTATCGGTGATATTGCGAATGAGGTTGTTGCTGATCACCCCGCCGGCGTTGCGGTAGAGGATGCCGGAAAAGCGGTAGTTGGCGTTGCCTTTGCGCAGGCCGTCAATGATGAAACCGTCAATGGTCACATCCGCGCCTTCGACATAGATGATCGACTTGTTGTTGCTGTAATTGACCGCCAGCAAATCCGGCGACTGGAGGATGACCGTCCCGGCGGCGCGCAGCACCAGATTCTTGGTAATCACCAGCTGCTCGGTGTAGGTGCCGGCTTCCACCACGACTTCTTCACCCGGCAGGGCAAAATCGATCGCTTTTTGAATCGGGTTGCTGCAAGGCTGGGCGCCGTCCGTGACCGGGTCGCAGTCGGCGGCGGTGAAAGCGTAGGTGATGCCGCCGCGGATGATGTAGGGATCCGGGTAAGCCAGGATTTCAGCCGCGGCCGGGTCGTCCAGGGTCACTACCGCGCCATCTTCATTTAACAATACAACTTCCACCTGCTGCTGTTCAGCCTGTTCCAGCGCTTCCAGCGTCTCGGCCGGCACCTCGGTTGGCGCCGCGGCCGGGTCTTCGGTTGGCGCCGGGGTTTCCGCGGGCGGTGTTTCGGTCAGGGTAGGTTCTGGCGTCGGGGTGCCGTCGTCCGCCAGCGCGGCCATTGGCGTGGCCAGCGACAGCAGCAGCGCCAGGATCACAGCCAGACCCGGCAGAGTGGTGCGGTTGATTCGAAACATGGTTTTCCTCCTGAAATGAATGGATTTCAGGCCTTGGGCAAGTTGCATTCCAGATCGGTGAACTTGACTCAATGCCCCCTGCGGTTTCGGCGGTAATTCGCCGGTTTGTACATTCCATTATATAGAAAATCAGCCGCGCGGGCATCAGGGCAAAGATTGCAGTTTTGTTGCAATTATCGGTTTTCCCTCAGCCGGTGCCGGGCGCGCAGGGAATGCTACAATTAACTCAAATGACGATTGACACGCTGCTGCTTGGTTTTGGCCTGCTGCTGCTCTTCAGCATTCTGGCCAGCCGGATCAGCGACCGCTTTGGCATCCCCACCCTGCTGGTCTTTCTGGCGATCGGCATGCTGGCCGGCTCGGAAGGGCTGGGCGGGATCTACTTCGACGATCCCGCGCTGGCCCAGTCCATCGGTGTGGCCGCCCTGGTGCTGATCCTGTTTTCCGGCGGGCTGGATACTGATTTCGAGAGCATCCGCCCGGTGTTTCGCCAGGGGCTGGCGCTTTCAACCCTGGGGGTGCTGCTCACCGCTGGCCTGGTCGGCCTGGCGGCCTGGTGGCTGCTCGATTTCTCCCTGCTGGAAGGCCTGCTGCTCGGTGCGATCGTCTCTTCCACCGACGCCGCAGCCGTCTTTTCGGTGCTGCGCTCCAGGGGGCTGGCGCTCAAAGGCAGCCTAAAGCCGCTGCTGGAACTCGAATCCGGCAGCAACGACCCGATGGCCATCTTCCTGACCACCGGACTGATCGCGCTGCTCTCTGGCAAAACCGCTTCGCCCCTCGACCTGCTCGGTTCTTTTGTCGTCCAGATGCTGCTCGGCGGGCTGACGGGCGGCGTCATGGGCTGGCTGATGCAGCGCATCATCAACCGCGCCCGCCTGGGGTACGAAGGGCTCTACCCGGTCTTAACCCTGGCGCTGGCATTTTTCACCTTTGGTCTGACCCAGTTGATCGGCGGCAACGGCTTTCTGGCGGTTTACCTCGCCGGCATCTTCCTCAACCGCGGCGCCTTCCTGCACCGCCGCAGCCTGGTCCGCTTTCACGACGGGCTGGCCTGGCTGATGCAGATCGCCATGTTCCTCACCCTCGGTCTGCTGGTCTTTCCCTCGCGCCTCCCGCCGGTGGCCGGCGTCAGCCTGTTGATCGCCGCGGCGCTGATCTTCCTCGCCCGCCCGGTCAGCGTTTTTCTCAGCCTGGCGCCCACCCGCCTGACCTGGCGCGAGAAAACCTTTATCGCCTGGGTCGGCCTGCGCGGAGCGGTGCCGATCATCCTGGCGACCTACCCGCTGCTGGCCGGGATTGATCAGAACGGCTGGTACTTCAACGTGGTCTTCTTCGTCGTCCTCACCTCGGTGCTGCTGCAGGGCACCACCCTGCCGCTGGCCGCCCGCCTGCTGGGTGTGGACCTCCCCGCCGCGCCGCGCCGTCCCTTCCCCATCGAAGCCGACGCCAGCAGCGGCTTTAAGAGCGAACTGAAAGAACTGCCGGTTCCGCCGGGTTCTCCCGCAGTGGGCAGGGCGATCCTGGAATTGAACCTGCCGGCCAACTTCCTGATTGTGTTGATCGCCCGCGGACAGGACTTTATCATCACCAACGGCGGCACGATCATTGAGGAAGGCGATGTGCTCCTGGCGCTTTCGGACGCCGCCGATTTTCAGGCCGCCCGGGAGATCTTTCAGCCCGGGCGGGATTAACCGTCCTTCTACGCCCGCTCCCCGGGCGCGCCCGGCGGTGCTATACTCAATCCATCCTTCGCGCTGGAACGTTTCTATGCGACCTGACCGCTTCCCCCTTGTGTTCGCCGTCTGCGCCCTTTGCGCGCTCACCCTGTCCGCCTGCGGCGGGGCGGCAGCCCGGCCGACCGTCGTGCCGCTGCCCATCCCGCTGCCCGCCCCCACCGTCACACCCGCCGCGGTCCCAACCGGCTCGCCCACCCCCGCCAGCGCGGCCGCCCCAACCGCGCCGCCCGAGCGGGTCTCCCCGCCGCTGACCGCCGCCGACCTGGCGCACCTCGAGCCGCTCTATTCCATTCCCCTGCCCGGCGGCGGCTCGCGCTTCGCCTTCTCGCCCGACGGCAGCCTGCTGGCGGTCTTTGACCGCCCGGCCGGCAACCTGACCCTCTACGACTCCAGCAGCGGGCAGGCGCTGCGTTCCTTTACCCATCCCCCCAGCCTGGCCTGCCTGACCTTCGCGGCTTCCGGCGCTACCCTGCTGACCTGCGGCGAAGGCGGGGAGCTTTACCTCTGGGACGCGCAAACCCTCGCGCTGATCGCCAGCCAGCCCTCGGACGGCGAAGTTCTCGATTTAGCCCTCAGCCCGGACGGCGGCAAGGCGGCGGTGTATTCGCGCAGCCGCAACCTGCGCCTGTTTGACACCCGCACCCTTGAACAGATTGCTTATACCCGCCCCGGGTTTTCCCGCCAGCCCGCCAGCATCCGCTTCAGCCCGGACGGGGACCTGCTTTACGCTTTCGCCACCTACGACCGCCAGGTGCTGCGCTTCAGCCTGCCGCGCCTGCGCCGCGAAACCCCCTTTGAATTTGAAGCTGTGGTCTCCGCCCTGGCGCTTGACCCGGGCGGAAATTACCTTGCCGCGGCCCTTGCCAACGGCAGCATTCAGGTTGTCCGCGCCGCCGGCGGCGAAGCGGTATTGACCCTCCGCGACCGCCAGACAGCCCCGGCCTGGCTGCAATTTTGGGGTGATCCGCTGACTCTCAGCGCCGAAAACGGCGGCGGGGTGATAACCGGCTGGCGCCTGCCCGGCGGCGAACCGGCGCTCGAAGCGCGCGTTCAGCCCGGCCAGAGCGCGGCCGCCTTCGCCGTCCGCCTGCGTCAGCCCTCGCCGGACGGCCGGCTGCTGCTGCTTTGCGCGGACCGCCGCCTGCTGCTGCTGGGGCAGGACAGCCCCCAGCCGCTCTTCAGCCTGGATGCGTCCGCCACCCGCTGGGACGGCTGCGCCTTCAGCCCGGCAGGCGACCGCTTTGCAGCCCTGGAATGGACCCGCCAGCTGACCGTGTTCGGTCTGCGCTGAACCGACCGCCTCCCCGCGCCGCCCGGACTCCCGGCGGTCCGGCCGCCGCCAGGGTTTTGCCGGTTGCAAATCAAGCCTCAGGTTTATATAATTGATAAAGCCACTCAACTTACCGGTGTGACAGCAGATGACGGTGGATCAGATGGTCAAAGCCGTTCCGGGGGCGCGTAGCTGCCGGAACGCTTTGTAAAAAGCGCGGGTTGGATCTCGCAAAACCGTTCTTGTGGTGAGGTGCGCAGTGGAAACCCCAACATCTCGGTTGATTCGCGAAAAGGCGGACTGGCTGGCGGAGCGCACTGTCGCGCTGCAGTACGCCCAACAGGCTGAAATCTGGGATCCTTACAAACCGGCCCACGCCAAGAGTCTGCGCGACGCCGGCTATCATTTCACCTACCTGGCAGAAGCGCTGGAGGCGGAAGATCCCCAGCTCTTCTACGAATACCTGGGCTGGGTCAAAGTGCTTTTCAACAGTCTGAAATTCCCCGACACGGTGCTGCCCGCCTGCCTCGACTGCATGGCGGCCGCCCTGGAGGAAAGCGAAGCGGCGGAACTCGTCCGGCCGGCGCTGGAACTGATCAGAGTTGGCCGCGCGCGCATCCTGCTCGCGCCGGTAGAACTGCCCAGTTACCTGACCGGCAGCCAGCCGCTGGACCGCCTGGCGCGCGAATTTCTGGATTTGCTGCTGCACGGCGACCGCGCCTCGGCCAGCCAGGTCATTCTCGCCGCCGTGCGCGCCGGCACCCCCGTGCGCGATATTTACCTGCATGTCTTTCAGCGCACCCAGCGCGAGATCGGCCGCCTGTGGCAGACCAACCAGATCAGCGTGGCGCAGGAGCATTTCTGCACCGCCGCCACCCAGATGGTCATGTCGCAGCTCTATCCCTTTATCTTCACCGGCGAGCGCAAGCCGCGCAAGGTCGTGGTGGCCTGCGTGGGCGGCGAGCTGCACGAGATTGGCGCGCGCATGGTGGCTGATTTCTTTGAGATGGAAGGCTGGGACTCATACTTCCTGGGCGCCAACACCCCGCCCGAAGCGGTCATCGCCACCATCGCGGAAAATAAAGCCGACATTCTGGCGCTGTCCGCTACCATGACCTTCCACGTGCCAAAAGTCAAAGACCTGATCCAGCAGCTGCGCGCCGACCCGGCCCTACCAACCCGCGTGCTGGTCGGCGGCTATCCCTTCAACATCGCAGGCAGCCTGTGGAAGCAGGTCGGCGCCGACGGGTACGCGCGCGACGCCCAGGAAGCCACCCTCGCGGCGGAAAAGGCGCTGGCAGCATGAGCGAACGCCGCGGCACCGCCCTGCACTGCGACCCGCACGGCAACCTGCTGCGGGTGGTCAACGACGACCTGGGGCTCGCGGACTTCCTTAAACCCGGCATGCCCTTCGCGCGCCTGGCCGCGCGCGGCAACCTGGATAAAGCCCTCTCTTTTCTGGTGGAAATCAATCAAAACGGGGCCGCCTTTGACTGGGAAATCAACATCGACCTCAGCGGTGAGCTCAAAACCCTGCATTTCACCGGCGGCAAACTCGGTGAGGATCTCCTGATTGTGGCCGCGGAAAACGGTCAGTTCGCCGTCCGGCTGTTTGAAGAAATGATGCGCATCAGCAATGAACAGACCAACGCCCTGCGCGCCGCGCTGAAGGATACTTCCCGCGACCGCGAATTGTTCGATGAAGTCAGCCGCCTGAACAACGAGCTGGTCGCCATGCAGCGCGAGCTGGCAAAGAAGAACGCCGAGCTGGAACTGCTGAACCGCGAAAAGAACCGCTTTCTGGGCATGGCTGCCCACGACCTGCGCAACCCGCTCAACGCCATTCTGGCTTACAGCGAAGTCCTCAAAGAAGAAGATCCGACCAGCCTGGGCGCCGAGTATCAGGAAGCGGTGGATTTGATTTACCATTCGAGCGAGTTTATGCTCAACCTGGTCGAAGACCTGCTGGATGTCAGCAAAATCGAAGCCGGGACGCTAAACCTGGAGCTGGCGCCGCTGGATCTGAAACCCTTCTTGGAGCGCTGTCTGGCGCTGAACCGCGTTCTGGCGGGGCGTAAAGAGATTCGCCTGCGCCTCGAAGCCCCCGCCCTGCCGCCCGTCTGGCTGGATGAAGCCAGGATGACCCAGGTGCTGAACAACCTGATTTCCAACGCGATCAAGTTTTCACCGCGCGGCGCGGAGGTCGTGATCCGCCTGGAGCAGGCGGACGGGCAGATCTTGATCAGCGTTCAAGACCGCGGCGCGGGCATCTCGCCCGAAGAACAGGCCAACCTGTTTAAACCTTTCCAGCGCGGCAAGAAGGGCAGCGAAGGTGAAAAATCGACCGGCCTGGGGCTGGTGATTACCAAACGGGTGGTGGAAAGTCACGGCGGGAAGATCTGGCTGGAAAGCCGGGTTGGGGAAGGCACGACCTTTACTGTCGCCCTCCCGACCGCGCCGCCAGGGGAAAGGAGCGGTCCAGGATGAGCCAGTATAAATTCAAACTGTACATCACCGGCGACACGCTGAACTCGACCCGCGCGCGCGCCGCCCTGCGTGGGCTGCTCGAGGAAGGGTTGATTGACGCGCAGGACCTGATCATTATTGACGTGCTGGCAGAACCGGAGCAGGCTGAAAAAGACCGCATCATCGCCACCCCCACGCTCATCCGCACCGAACCGCTCCCGGAAAGGCGGGTGATCGGCGATCTTTCCGACCTGGAGACTGTCCTGTCAGCCCTCTGGCTGACCAGAGAAGACAAACTCGAGGCATGAGGTACCTTATATGACCAGATATCCGCGAATTGAAAAACTGCGCACCGGCATTTCCGGTTTTGATGATGTCACCGAAGGCGGACTGCCCAAAGGCCGCACCACCCTAGTGGCCGGCACCGCCGGCAGCGGCAAAACGGTCCTGGCGGCTCAGTTCCTGGCGGAAGGTATCCGTCAGTTTGATGAGGGCGGGGTCTTCGTGACCTTTGAAGAATCTCCCGAAGACATCCGCCGCAACATCCAGTCGCTCGGCTGGACGGTCAGCGACTGGGAAGCGCAGGGCAAATGGGCATTTGTGGACGCCTCGCCGCAGGTGGGCGAGCCGCTGGTCATCGCCGGGGCATACGATCTGACCGGCCTGCTGGCGCGCATCGCCAGCGCGGTGAAGAAAACCGGCGCGGCCCGCGTGGCGATGGATTCGCTCGGCGCGATCTTCAGCCGTTTTGACAACACCTCGCTGATCCGCAGCGAACTGTTCCGCATCGCCACCGCCCTCAAAGGTCTGGGAGTGACCTCGATGATGACCGCCGAACGCCGGGCTGAATTTGGCGATATCTCCCGCTACGGGGTGGAAGAATTTGTCGCCGATAACGTCATCATCCTGCGCAACGTCCTGGACAGCGAAAAACGCCGCCGCACGATGGAGATCCTCAAATTCCGCGGGACCAACCACCACAAAGGCGAATATCCCTTTACCATCCTGCCCGACAGCGGCATCGTGGTCATCCCGCTGGCCGCCCTGGAACTGCGCCAGCGCTCCTCCAACAAGCGGGTTACCTCGGGCAGCGCCGACCTGGATCAGCTGGTGGGCGGCGGTTTCTTCCGCGATTCGATCATCCTCGTTTCCGGCGCCACCGGCACCGGCAAGACCCTCTTGACCACCGAGTTTATCGCCGGCGGGGTCAAGGCGGGCGAGCGCTGCCTGCTCTTCGCCTTTGAAGAAAGCCGCGAGCAGCTCTTCCGCAACGCCATTGGCTGGGGACGCGATTTTGAACAGATGGAAAAAGAGGGCAAGCTAAAGGTGGTCTGCGATTACCCCGAAGTGGCCGGGCTGGAAGACCACCTCATCCGCATGCGCGCTGAAATTGAATCCTTCCGGCCCAACCGCGTGGCGATTGACAGCCTTTCAGCCCTCGAGCGCATCTCGACCCTCAAGGGATTTCGCGAATTCGTGATCAGCATCACCTCCTTCATCAAGCATCAGGAAATCGCCGGCCTGTTCACCGCCACCACCCCGACCCTCACCGGCGGCGCATCCATCACCGAAACCCACATCTCCACCATCACCGACACCATCATCCTGCTGCGCTATGTCGAAATGCGCGGCGAGATGCAGCGCGGCATGACCATCCTCAAGATGCGCGGTTCGCCGCACGATCACAATATCCTGGAATTTAAGATTGACGGCAGCGGCATGCACATCGGCAAGCCCTTCCGTTCGGTCGCCGGTATTCTGGCCGGCAACCCGGTGTACGTCCTGCCGGATGACGGAGGGTGAAAGACGAAAGATGGCGGAAAAAAGTCTGATTCTGATCGTGGATGATGATCCCTCGCTGCGCCAGGTGACCGGCCGCGCGCTCGAAAACGCCGGCTATCTCACGCTGCAGGCGGTCAACGGCCGCGAAGCGCTGGAAATGATCCGCCGGCACCGCCCCGCCCTGGTTTTGATGGATGTCAACATGCCGGAAATGGACGGCTTCAGCGCCCTGCGGGCGGTCAAAGCTGACCCCGAAACCGCCAACACCTACGTGGTTATCGTCTCCGGCTCGCGCGTGGACGCCGACAGCACGGTGCACGGGTTGGAAACCGGCGCGGACGGCTACATCACCCGCCCGATCAGCAACCGCGAGCTGGTCGCCCGCGTCCAATCCATGCTGCGCATCAAAGCGGCGGAAGACGCCCTGCGGGAGAAGGAGCGCGAGCTGCGCGATTTGATCGCCAGCAATATTGACGGCATGCTCGTGACCAGCCTGGACGGCACCGCCCTCTTCGCCAACCCGGCCGCCTGCGAACTGCTGCACCGCACCGCCGAAACGGTGATCGGCCAGCAGATCGGGATTCCCCTGGCAAGCGGCCAGGCCGTGGAACTGGAACTGCTGCTGCCGGATGGAACCCGCCGCGTGGTGGAACTGCGCCGGCGCGAGATCGAGTGGCAGGGACAGCCCGCCTACCTGGCCGCGCTGCGCGACCTCACCGAGCGCAAACAGGCCGAAGACCGCCTGCGCAGCAGCGAACAGCGCTTCGCCATCACCTTCCAGTCCATCCCCGACGCGCTCGCCATCACCACCCTGGAAGACGGGAAAATCATTGACGTCAACCGCAATTTTTCGCTCATCTTCGGGTATTCGCGCGAAGAAGTGCTGGGCAAGACCACCCTGGAGCTCGGCCTGTGGGCCAACCCGGCCGACCGCGAGACTTTCGTCCGGTACTACCGCGAACATCAACGCGTGGAAAATCTGGAACTGCAGCTGCGCCGCAAATCCGGCCAGGTTTTTACCGGCGCGGTCTCCGGCGAATCGCTCAGCCTGCCGGAGGGCTTTTGCACGCTCAACATCATCCGCGATGTGACCGAGAACAAACAGGCGCGCGAAGAACTGCGCGCGGCAAACGAACGCTACCGCACCGTGGCGGATTACACCTATAACTGGGAGTACTGGCGCGCGCTGGACGGGCACCTGCTGTACATCTCTCCCTCCTGCGAGCGCATCAGCGGCTACACGGTTCAGGAATTTCTCGACAACCCGGCTTTGCTGGATGAGATCGTGCACCCCGAAGACCGCGAGGTTGTCGCCCTGCACCTGCAAATGCGCGAACATCCTTACGAGGCGAAGGCTCATCAGGTGGATTTTCGCATTCTGCACCGCGACGGCAGCACCCGCTGGATCGGGCACGTCTGCCAGCCGGTGATGAGCGCGGACGGCCAGGCGCTGGGCATCCGCGCCAGCAACATGGATATCACCGACCGCATGCGCATCGAGGCGGAACTGCGCGAAACGCGCGATTACCTGGAAAATCTGGTCACCTACGCCAACGCCCCCATCATCGTCTGGAACGACGCCTATCAAATCACCCTCTTCAATCAAGCCTTTGAACGCCTCACCGGCCTCACCCGCCGCGAGGTGCTCGGCCAGCGAATTGATATCCTCTTCCCGCCCGAGAAGCGCCAGGCTTCGCTGGATCTGATTTACGCCGCCAGCGCCGGCCAGCGCTGGGAGACGGTGGAGATCGAAATTCTGCACACCAGCGGCGAAACCCACACCGTGCTGTGGAATTCCGCCCCCATCTTTTCCCCGGACGGCAAAGCCGTGCTCGCCACCATCGCCCAGGGGCAGGACATCAGCGAACGCAAGCGCGCCGAAGAAGCCCTGCGCCAGCGCAACCGCGTCCTGGCGGCGCTGCAGCAAACCAGTCTGGATCTCCTCGCCCAGCTGGACCTGAACACCCTGCTGGAAAATATCATCCTGCGCGCCAACGAGCTGATCGGCACCGATTCCGGTTTTGTGGATCTGGTTGACCCGGAAAGCGGCGGCCTGCTGCCGCAAATTGGCATTGGCGCTCTGGTTGAATCCACCAAATTCCAGGTCAAACCCGGCGAGGGCCTGGCCGGGGTGGTCTGGCAAACCGGAAAACCGCTGGTGGTCGAGGATTATGATGCCTGGCCCGGGCGAATCGCCGCGTTCTCAAAAAACAGCCTGTATTCCCTTGCCGGCGTGCCGCTGATCGCGGGCGGCAAAGTCATCGGCGTTCTCGGGCTGGGCCATTCCTGCCAGTCCCGCAAGCGGTTCGACCCCGAAGCCCTGGAATGGATGGGCGAGTTCGCCCGCCTGGCGGCCATCGCGATTGAAAACGCGCGCCTGTACGCCAAAGCCCAGCGCGAGCTGGCCGCGCGCACCCAGGCGGAACGGGAAGTGCAGGAATTCAACGCTTCGCTGGAACGGCGGGTGGCCGAGCGCACCCACCAGCTGCAGGCTTCGAACCGCGAACTGGAAGCTTTCGCCTATTCGGTCTCTCACGACTTGCGCGCCCCCCTGCGCGGGATTGACGGCTGGAGCCTGGCGCTGCTGGAAGATTACAGCGATGCGCTGGATGAACAGGGCCGAAACTACCTCAAGCGCGTGCGCGGTGAAGCCCAGCGCATGGGTCAATTGATTGACGACCTGCTGCAGCTTTCGCGCGTGACCCGCCTGGAGATGCAGTACGAGCCGATCGACTTGAGCCGCCTGGCGCGCCAGATCGCCGCGCGGCTCAAAGAAAACTACCAGCCGCGCACGATCAGCATCTCGGTCGCGCGCGGGCTGACCGTGCGCGGAGACAGCCGCCTGTTGGAAGTGGTGCTCTATAATTTGCTGGATAACGCCTGCAAGTTCACCAGCCGGCAGGAAAAAGCGGAAATCGTCTTTGGCAAGAAAGAGGTGAACGGCCAAAGCGTCTTTTACGTGCGTGATAACGGCGTCGGTTTTGATATGGCGATCGCCCAAAACCTGTTCGGGCCTTTTCAGCGGCTGCACAAGGTTTCAGATTTTCCCGGCAACGGCATTGGCCTTGCCACCGTGCAGCGCATCCTTCAGCGCCACGGCGGCCGCATCTGGGCTGAGGCTGAGAAAGACCGCGGGGCAGTATTTTATTTCACCATCGAGGACTGAGATGAAACAGAAAATCATCCTGCTGATCGAAGACAACCCGTCTGATATTGAGCTCACCCGCCGCGCGCTGAATAAAGCCCACATCATGAACGAATTGATCGTGGCGGAGGACGGCCAGGAAGCCCTTGACTATCTGATGGGAACCGGAAAATACGCCGGGCGCGATACGCGCGAGATGCCCGCCATCACCCTCCTGGATCTGAAACTGCCCGGGATCGACGGACTGGAAGTGCTGCGGCGCATCCGCGCGGATGAGCGCACCCGCCGCCTGCCAGTGGTCATATTGACCTCCTCTAATGAAGAAAGCGACATCGCCCGCGGGTACGACCTGGGAGTGAATTCCTACATCCGCAAGCCGGTTGACTTCCGCCAGTTCGCCGAATCCATCCAGCAGCTCGGATTGTACTGGCTGGTGCTGAACGAACCGCCCACCGGTTAACCCCCTGCCCGGCTGAGCGGGGAAGCCAGAGATGCCCGCCAGCCGCCGATCAGGCATCCCCGGGTGAACTTCAAGAATTTGCCCGCGCCGGAAAGGTAGGCCAAGCCGTGCTCGATATGCGAACGATTATCATCAGTTATATGATCACAGCCAGCATCTGTCTGGCGGTGATCCTCGCGCTCTGGCTGCAAAACCGCCGCCGCCTGGCGGGTCTTTCCATGTTCGCGGTCAGCTACATCTTTCAGTTCGGCGGTCTGTTGCTGATGGCGCTGCGCGACCTGGTGCCCGATTTCCTTTCCATCCTGCTGGGCAACGCCGCCCTGATGCTCGGCAATATTCTCCTGATCATCGCCCTGCACCTGTTCTTTGACCGCCCGGTGTGGAAAGGGCACACGGTCGCGGTTTCGATCCTCTTTCTGGTCATTTTTTATTATTTCACCTTTATTTCCCCGAATCTGCAAATCCGCATCATTTTCTTTTCGCTGTTCCAGGCCGCTGTCTTCGCGATGGGCATCTGGCTGATCGCCCGGCAGACCGCCCCCCAGGACCGGCCGGAAGGGCGCGATGTCCTCCTTGTGCTGGGGATGCAATTGCTGCTCATCGGTGCCAGGGTGGTGGTGAATCTGGTCTTTCCGCCCGCCAGTCAGCAGTTTTTTGCCTCCGGGACGGCGGATTCGGTCCTCATCCTCTCCACCGAGATGCTGTTTATCGCCACCACCTTCGCGCTGGTGATGATGGTCAACCGCCGCCTTCACCGCCAGATGGAAGCCAGCCTCGCCACCCGCATTGAAGCCGAAAACGGGCTGGCGCAAAAAAACCTGCTGCAGGAACGCCTGGGACGGCTGGGGCACGACCTGGCCGCCGCGCGCTCGCTGGAAGAGATTTTCAGCGTCGCCGAAGGCAGCCTGCGCGAGATGATTGACTGCCCCAACATCGCCATCACCCTCTTCGACAGCCAGACCGCCACCCTTGCGCCAGCCTTCATCAGCGCGGACGGCGAACGCATTGATCCCAACCTGGCGCCGCCGCTGGTAATTGACCCCGCCAGCGCCGTGAGCGGGCGCGGACTGGCCGTTACCAGCCAGCGGGCGGTCGTCCAGCACGACCTGGCGCGCCTGAGCCGCGAGGGCGGAGCCGTGGTGCTTGGCGATCAGCGCCTGCCGGACAGCGCCGTGTACCTGCCGATGGTGGTGGAAGGCGAGACGGTTGGCCTGCTCGAGCTGCAATCCTACCGCAGCGCATATTACACCCCGCAGGACTGCGAATGGCTGGCGGTGGCCGCCAACCAGATCGGGTTAGGCATTCAAAACGCGCGCCTGCTCGCCCGGTTGCAACGCACCGTGGAGGAGCTGCGCCAGTCGCAGGGCGAAGTCGAGCGCTTGAACGCCACCCTGGAACAGCGCGTGCGCGACCGCACGGCTGAACTGCAGGCGGCAAATAAAGAACTGGAATCGTTCGCCTCAGCGGTCTCGCACGACCTGCGCGCTCCGCTGCGCGCCATGGCGGGTTTCGCGGACGCGCTCGCCAGCGATTACCGCGAACGGATGGATGAACAGGGCTTGCACTACCTGGAGCGCATTCAAGCCAACGCCGAGCGCATGAGTCAGCTGATTGAAGATTTGCTCAAATTATCGCGCGTCAGCCGCCAGGAATTAAACCGCCAGGATCTCGATTTCTGCCGCCTGGCGGCGGAAGCGCTGGAAGAGGTGCGCGCGGCTTACCCGGGCAGAGACGTGCAGGTCTCGCTGCCGATCAAACACTGCGCCGTGAACGGCGACCCGCTGCTGCTGAAGGTGGTTCTGACCAATCTGCTGGACAACGCCTGGAAGTACACCGCCCCCCGCCCCCAGGCGCACGTCTGGCTGGAATGCCGGCTGGATAAGAAAAGCGGCCAGCGCGTGTTTTGCGTGCGCGACAACGGGGTGGGATTTGACATGAGCAAGGCCGGCAATCTCTTCGCGCCTTTTCAGCGCCTGCATTCCACCCGCGAATTTCCCGGCAACGGCATCGGCCTGGCCACCGTGCAGCGCATTATCCAGCGCCACGGCGGGAACATTTGGGTCGAGGCGGCGGTGGACCAGGGAGCGGCCTTTTACTTCACCCTGGGTGAAAGTCGGTAGAAAATATAATACGGCTATACGCAATACCCGCACGCGGAGAAACGCGAACGATGACGCGTCCGCGTTTTTTTGTTAACCTCAATTGGATAAGCAAAATACCCGATTGAAAGAAAGCGTCCGCCCGGCGGGGTTATTCGCCCATCCGTTCAAGCGCGCAGCGCCATCCCCCCTCCAGATCCAGGATGTGCTCGCTGGCGCGGTCGGCCTGCCAGGCGCGGTCAACGATCACCAGCGCGGGGTCAGCCGGGTCCGGCGCGCCAAGGACGATCAGGTCGTCCCGTACCGCGCCGTCTACCTGACAGCCCGTGAAGAAGGTCTTACCCTCCGGCAGGGCGGGGAAATCGCGCGCGTCCACCACCGTGAAATACGCCTTTCCGTCCGCGCTGCGGCGGGCAAAGCGTTGAAAAAGGATCATTCCCTGGCTGCCGTCTTCGCTGAGGAGGAATTCATAGGCGTAATCGTGGTAATCCGGCGCCATCATCCAGGCGCTGTAGCGCGGGTAGCCGGGCGGTTCGGGCGGCACTTCGCGCCCAACCCAGCTGCCGGGCAGCACCAGGAACGGCGGGCTGGCGGCGGACGCCGCGGCGGTCGCGGTGGGAATGGGCGTCAAGAGCCTGCGCGGCGGCCCGGGTTCGGGGGTGCCGGTCGCCAGGGGCGGCGCGCCGAGGGGTAAATTGCATCCGCAAAGCGCCAGCCAAAGGGTCAGCCCTGCCAGCAGGGCGGGAAGCAGTTTCGCCGCGCGCCGGGTCACGGGTCACCCTCCGTCATCATCCGCGCCGCCGCGTTCTTCGATAAAATCGGGGGGCAGCCAGCGCTCATCCTCGCTCACCCCGCAGCGCTGCTGATCTTCGGGGGTGAGCGGGTCGTCCATGCGCACGGTCATCCAGATGCCGGCGGTGCGCACGCCGTTGGGGGTCATGGTGCGGCGGACCTTGTAGCGCAGGAAATACTGTTGAACCAGCGGGTTGGCCAGCACGTCTTTGACCGTGCGCACGCTGACCGAAGCGCGGCGGGCCAGATCCGCCATATCGGTTTCAACCTGGTTGCGCAGCACACCCTTTAGCGGATTCCAATAACACATCGAGCGCGCCGCTAGGATCACCGCCGCGGCGGAATGACCGAGCAGCGGCAGCCAGTTGCTGAAAAAGTACAGGGTGATGAACATGCCGCGTTCGGGCTGGATCACCGCCGCGCGGGCGCTGCCGTAGGCACGGGTGAGCATGGCTTTGCGGGGGGATTCCGCGCCGGCTTCCGGCGGGCGGGATTCGGGCGCTTCGGGCGGTTCGGGCGGCAGCTGGTCGGGGGGCTGCTGCCCGGGCGGCGCGGGGCTTTTTCGCGCCGCGGATCGACCGCCGCGCGGCAGGCTGATGCGGGTGCGCAGACCGGCGGCAGGTTCGCTCCGCTCCGGCTGGTAATACTCGTTTTGGACGATAAATTCCACCGAGACCGGCTGGCGCAGGTAGCCCTGCAGCATGCGGTTCAGCGTCGAGCGCAGCCTTTCCTGAGCCCAGTCGCGCCCGTAACGGTTGACCGTCCCGACGGTGAGGATTGAATTAGCAAAACTGACCGGCTGCAGGTCGCGCACCCAGGTATCATAATCGGCGCGCGACATCTGGGCGCGCAGGTCGCCCAGCGCCATCTGCCACGCCTGGCGAAAATCTGGGGCTGGGTTTGTCTGGGCTGCGGCCGGCCTGACCTGTTCCATCCGTGTTCGTCCTTCTCTGGCCCGCTTCAGTCTGGCTTCTGCGGGCTGGTTTTAACCAGGGCGTCAATCTGCTGCTGCAGGAAGGCGACTACCTGGGGGAAATCTTCCTGCCGGATGTCTTCCGAACGGCTCACGCCGGTCATGCGGGTGACATCCATGTAAATCCCCGCGTAGGGCTTTGCCACCCCGCGTTCCTGCATCAGGGTGCCCAGGGTGGCGACCAGTTGGCGGAGCTGGCCCATCTGCTCGGGGGTCAGGCGGGCTTTGGGTCCGGCGACGGCTTCCAGCTTGGCCACCTGCTGGCGCAGGTTGCCGAAAGCCGCGCGGATTTGCTCCACCTTTTCCTCGTGCGCTTTGCGGATCTCAGCCAGCTCCGCTTCGACTTTTTTTGAGACGGTCTCCTCAAAGGCTTCCTGTTCAGCCACCATGCGGGCGATCGATTCGCGCAGGAACTGCATCTCGCCGCGCTCGCTGATGCCGAAATGTTCGGCCAGCACAGTGTGGGCTTCATCCAGGAAGGCGAGCAGCAGCTCGCGGGTCTGGGGATCCTGGACGCGTTCGAGGTCCACACCGGTGAGAAAGAGCGGCACGGCCGAAGCGGTCAGACACAGGGTCGGCTGGGGGCCTCCGGGTGTGGTCATCAGGATCATGGCGGTGTAAGGGGCGAAATAGCCCTGCTGGCGTTCCAGGCGCTTGCGCTGCGAGCGCGGGTCTAACCCAAAGCAATCGCACAGCGAGCGCACTGAGACGTAGCCTTTCCCGTCCTTTAAATCCGCGGTGGCGATCAGGCGGCCGCGGAAAGGCAGCGTGCGCTCCCGGACGGGGTAAAAGAGCGGTGCGGCGGTGCTGTCTTTCAAAGCGCTTTCCCTCCTGCGGCGGCGCAAGGCAGGGTCATCATGACCCCCCCTTTCAGCATTTCGCCGCCCTTTGAGTGTACTGAAATTAGAACTTTAATTCTATCCCCCCATGGGGTGGATTTGGGGGGAGCCCCGGCGGCGGACGCGCCGCCGGAATTAATTTCTACCGAAAAATAGGGAGATTTGCGGAAGAAAAAATTACTCATTGCCGATCATCCGCTCAACCAACTGGGCCAGGTCCTTGACCTTCCCGGCCTCGCCCAGACGGTTCAGGCGCGCCGTGCAGACCCGGGTGAGAATGCCGATGGTTTCGCCGGTGGACACCTTGCGCCCGAGCAGGTCGCTCAGGCGGTCCTGCCAGGCGTTGAGCTCGTTGACTTCGGCGGTGGAGAGGGTGAAGCCGACCTTGGTGCGCGGCACAGGCAGCGGGGGGCGGCCCGGCGGACGGGCATCAAACTCACTGTTGGTGGCGCGGCGCGCTTCGTACAGCTGCACCCACGCGTTGCGGGTAGATGGTGAGGGAGCCATAGCAATTACCTAACCTCTCGAATAATATCCAGGCTGATCATGCTTTCATCCGAAGCGAGCAGCTCGTCAATGGCGAGCGCGCACAGCCGGATGATCTCGCGCGGCACGCCCTGGGAGCGTTCATACAGCAGTTCGAAGGCGTCGTCGTTGATCAGGGCTTCATTGCGCCCGGCGACGCGCAGGCGGAACAGCACCATTTGCAGCGCGCTGGAGAGGGTTAGCGGCGGCAGGGCCAGGCGCACAAAGACGCGCGCGTTGACCGCGCGGTTGGTCTCGAACACGCCGGTCATTTCGCTCTGACCGAACGCCAGGATCTGGCAGACTTTCGAATCGTAGTCAAAGTTATACAGCCGGTGGATGACCTCCAGAGCTTCCGGATCCATCAGCTGCGCGTCGTCCAGCATGATGACCACGTTCTGGCCGCTGGTGTAGGCGTTCGCCACCGTCTGTTCCAGCTCTTCCATCTGGCGCTGGAAGGAACGCTGCGGCTGCACGCCCAGGGTCATCGAGATCTGGCGGGCAGCATCCATGGCGGATTTGAAAGCCGCCGTGTGGATATAGCTGATGGTGATGCTTTCTTCGCTGGAATAGACATCGTAGAGCCGCCGGGCGAGGGAACTTTTCCCCATGCCCATATCCCCGCTGATCAGCGCCAGTCCGCGCCGCCGCGCGATCACGCCCTGAGCCTGTCGGTAGACCGCCAGGTGTTCGGGGCCAAGGTAGAGGTAGCGCGGGTCTGCCGAGAGCTTAAACGGGTCTTCTTTCAGCCCCAGCCGTTCCAGCCGCGCGATGCGCCACTCATCATCGTTGATTAAGCTCATGCGGTTCACTCCTCCTGCTGAGGTCAATTATGACACCTTTTCCGATTAATTACAATAACTTTTGGTGAAAATCAGAAGAATTACGATATTTTCTTTAAATTGGTTGTCTTTCCGCCCTATCTATGCTAATATTGTACCAGATGGGATGATTTAGTGGAAAAACTGCGAAAGAACAGAAAATCGCAATAATTCTGACCCTTTCGCGCCAACTTTAGCCCGGGAAGAACGCAATGGCAATCACGCTCACAATTGCAAACGAGAAAGGCGGGGTGGGCAAGACCACCACGGCGGTCAATCTTGCCGCAGGACTGGCGCTCGCGCTGGGCGCTGACCCCACATCTGGCGGTCGGGTGCTGCTGGTGGATATGGATCCGCAGGGGCACGCGCTGCTGGCCGTCGGGTATGAACAGTGGCAGGCGCCGGCCCCCCAGTCGCTGGTAGCGCTGCTCACCGAGACCCCGCCGCCCAGCCCCCAGCGCATGTTGCGCCAGGCCAGCCATCACGCCAACTTATTTTTCCTGCCTTCCAACCGCGACGGCATGGTCGAAGCCGCCCGCACCCTCCCGACCCTGATGGCCAACGAGACCCGCCTGGCGCGCGCGCTCGCCGGTCTGCAAAAGGATTTTGATTTCATCATCATCGACACGCCGCCCAACACCGGCGATCTGCTGGTGAACGCGCTGGTGGCGGCCGACTCAGTCATCATCCCGGTCGAAACCAGCTATCTGGGCGTTTCGGGGCTGCGCGAGCTGCAGCGCACGATCGAACAGGTGCGGGCGCACTTCCGCCCGCAGCTGGGCGTCTTTGGCTACCTGCCCACCCTGGTTGAAGAGGTGCGGGCCGAGGCTCAGGAGATCATGACCGAACTGGAAAAGCGCTATCCGCGCCAGGTGCTGCCGCCGATTCACAAATCCTCTGACCTGGCCTACGCCCACTCCAGCCACATGGATATTTTCACCTACCGCCCGCCGCGCCAGCGCAGCCCCGGGCAGCTTTCTTCTTCCTCGCGCGCTTCTCAGGAATACGCCCGCCTGGTGGAACTGGTTCTGGCCGCCGCGCGGCGCAAGAAATGAGCACCCCGTCTGCCACGGGTGGAAAGGACGCCCATGAGCCCCCGCAAACGCTTTAACGCTTTTGATGATTTCCCCGGCGCGGAACACCCCGATCAGCCGCCCGCGCCGCTGGCTCCGCTCAGCCCCGCCGAGACCCCGCCCGAAATGGAGCGCATCGAGCGCCTGGCGCCCAGCCAGATGCTGCCGGACCGCTTTCAACCGCGCCGGCTGCTGCCGGCCAGCCTGCGCGCCGCTTTCTTCAGCGGCGAGATGGACTGCTATCAGGCCGCGGCCGAATGGCTGGCGATGGCCCGCGCTGACCCGCTTCAGCACGCCGAGGTAGAGCGGCTGCTGGCCATGGGCGATTCATTTGGCGAGCACGGCCAGATCAAAGCCATCACCGGTTCCTGGGTTTCCCTGCCCGGCGGGCGCTACCTGTTCCAAATTGAAACGGGCGAACGCCGCTTCTGGGCCGCCTGCCTGCAGCGGGTCGCCACCCGCGCCGAGCAGGAACCCCTGCTGCGCGTTGAGGTTGTCCGCGCGCCCACCCGCCAGCGCCAGGTGCTGGAAAACCGCCACGCCGAACCGCCTTCCGCGGTGGGGCAGGCCTGCGAGGTGGCGGCGCTGATCCTAGCTGAATTAGACATCGCCCCCGATCCGGGGCTGGCCGATGAGTTTGATTATTTTCGCCAGGCGCGCGCCCAGCGCATGCCCACCGGCCTGTGGGACCGGCTGATACCGATTATGCAGCTCACCCGCCCGCGCATGGTCCAGCTGCTCAACATCCTCCAGCTGCCTTCCCACCTGCTCGAACTGGCTGACCGCCACCGCTTGCCCGAGCGGGTGCTGCGCGAGGTGCTGAGCGCTCCCGCCCAGCAGTGGGAACGCCTGCTGCGCGCCAGCATCCAGAACGCCCTGACCTCGGATGACGTCGCCGAGCTGAACGCCTCTGCCCCGCTTAACCCCGCTCCCGCCGAAAGCCGCCCGCGCCAGGTCGAGCCGCGCCCGCCGCTGGACCCCTCCCGTCAGGCTCTGCGCTCCCTGCGCCGCTTTGCCTTTCTGATCGCCGATCTGGACGAGTTCGGCCAGGCTCAGGCGCTGGACGAGATCGCCGATGCGCTGATCGTCAGCAACCAGGCTGAAGGCATCATCGTGCTGCTCGGGGAACTCTCCCGCATGCTGGAAGCCCGGGTAACCCGCCGCGCCCAGCAGGGCAGGCGCTGAAACAAACTTTTGCGCTTTCAGGATCGGCAGCCGGCGCGTGCCGGCTGCGCCTTTTAAACCCTCACCCCTTTCGAAAATGTGTAACCGCGGTAACACTTTCCGCCCCGCGGCACAGCCTAAAGACGCGCAAAAACCGTCCGTTTTTTCCGACCCGATTCGAGTTATCTCGCGGGTAAAAAGAACGGCTTTTCAGCCTTCCTGGCGCTTCAAGGGGCGACCCTGGGTTAAAATAAGGGTCGCCCCTTAGGGTCGCGCTTGCGTTTTGGCCTAAAATCCCTATAATCAATCAAGGGGCGACCCTTTCTTCGCTTTTTTTCGCACGAAGGAAATCTTCGCGGCCGCCCGTGCAAACTGCTGTGAAGATCATCGCTTTCGCCAATCAGAAGGGCGGGGTCGGCAAGACCACCTCCGCGGTCACGCTGGCGCACGCGCTGGCGGCGCGCGGAAAGCGCGCCCTGCTGGTCGATCTGGATCCGCAGGGTCATGTCGCCCTGGCGCTCGGTCTGCCGCGCCAGCCTTCCCTTTACCGCCTGGTGGTCGAGTCAGCCCCGCTGTCGGAAGTGGCGGTGCGCGCCCGCCCCAACCTGGAGATCATCGCCGGTGATAAATCCACCGAGCAGGTCAAGCGCGCTGTCACCCTTTCGGACTTCCGCGAATCCATCCTCGCCGACCTCCTTCGCCGCAGCCCCTACGATGTGGTGCTGCTTGACCTGGCGCCCTCGCTGGATGTCCTGCACATCAACGGGCTGACGGCGGCTGATTTTGTCGTCATCCCCACCCGGCTGGACGCCCTGGCGATTGACGGCGTTCAGGAGCTGTTGAAGACCATGGCGGAGGTCGCCCGCCGCGGTCACGCCTTCCTCGGGTACGCCGTGCTGCCCACCTTTTTTGAACGCACCACCCGCGAGACCTTTTTACAGATCCAGGCGGTCGGAAAAGCCTTCGGCCGCCGCGTCTGGCCGCCCATCCCGCAGGACACCCGCGTGCGCGAAGCCCCCGCGCTGGGTAAGACCCTGCTCGAATACCACCCTGACTGTACCGCCATGCGCGGCTACCCCGAAAACGGCCGGCGGGTTGGCGGTTACTGGCAGGCGCTTGACCGTCTCGAAGAGGTGCTGCATGCCTGACCCAAAATCCCGCCCCGCCTCCGACCGCTCGCTGGAACTCGATCCGTCGGTGCAGTCGCTGACCGAAGCGATGGAGCGCCGCTGGAGCGAAGCCAGCCTGCCGCGCCGCCAGCGCGAAAAACTGGCCCGCGAGCGCGCCAAGATCCAGGCACGCAAACCGCAGCGCGCCACGTATGATCTGCCGCCCGTCCTGCGTCAGCGCCTTAAGCAACTATCTGATTCCCTTCGCGTTCCCGCCAGCCAGCTGGCCGCCCTGGCGCTGCTGCGCTTCTTTCAGGATCTGGACAGCGGCGCCCTGGATCTGGGAAAATTCAAGACCCCCTCGCGCAGTCCGCGCTATGACTGGAATCTTGAACTGCCCGAACTGTACCAATTTTCAGAGCGTTCCAGAAAAACCCGCGCCCGCGATTCGTAACCGCGGTTACACACGGATATCCTGACTCTGTTTTAAAGATGTTAAAGTCGTTAAGAGTCGTTAATTAAGAATCAGGTGCAAAATCTGCACTCACCAGGGGTGCAAATCCTGCATCCTTGAGGCGGGCAAAAAATGCCCGCAGGCCCGCCGGAAAAATCCGCCTTCAGGCCGGCAGGTAATTCTTGCCCTCAGGCCAGCAGGCAAAAATTGCCGGCAGGCGCGCGCCAGTCAGGGCAGGGGGCAGATTCTGCCTTCTGGCCTGACTGCAAAATCTGCATTCAGGAACGATGATAAAGATAAAATTGCGTATAGTCGAATATTCATACTTTTTCTGGCGCGGGCCGCGCTGCAACCGTGCGGCTACTTGGTAGATTTGATTCCACTGGAAGGAGTGGGTGGATATTCATTATCCTGGAAGCCCGCGGCTTTGATGGATGCAGACAGAGGAGAGGCATTCACCATTCTCAGTCTCCCATCTCCTCTGCGCGCCGGAGCGTTTGAAAATTTCAAAATCTTCTATAATTATTTACAGCAATCGTTTGCCAAAACTGCAGGAACTAAGGACAACCGCATGGTCACGATCAAAGATGTTGCCCGCCGGGCGGGGGTTTCGATCACCACGGTTTCGCATGTCATCAACCAGACCCGAACAGTCAGCGGTCCTCTGCGCGATCAGGTGCTGCAGGCCATGCAGGAACTCGGTTACCGACCCAATACCCTCGCGCGCGGATTGCGCCGCGGTGAAACCAGCACCATCGGGCTGGTCATCCCGGATAACTCCAACCCATATTTTGCCGAACTCGCCCGTCTGATTGAAGACCAGGGCTTTAATCACGGCTACAGCGTCATTCTCTGCAATACCGATGATAATCCGGTGAAAGAGCGCACCTATATTGAAGCGCTGCTGGCAAAACAGGTGGACGGCATCCTATTTATCCCGACCGGAAAGCAGACCCAGCCGCTGGCGGAACTGATCCATCCGCAGGTGCCGGTCGTGGTTCTTGACCGCGAAGCCCCTGACCTGGACGCGCCGGTGGTCCTGGCTGATAACGTCAACGGCGGGTTGGAAGCCGTCCGCTACCTGCTCGCTCTTGGCCACCGGCGCATCGCCTGCATCACCGGGCCAAAAACGCTGGCAGCCAGTCTTGGGCGCCTAACGGGGTACCGACAGGCGCTGGAAGAAGCCGGTATCGCGGTGCAAGAAGCCTGGATCCAGCCCGGAAATTTTCGCGTGCAGGGTGGGGAAGAGGCGATGCGCCAGCTCCTAACCCTGGATCCGCCGCCGACCGCCGTTTTTGCCTGCAATGATGTCATGGCGATCGGCGCCCTGCGCGCCGTCCGCACCGCTGGTCTGACGGTACCGGGGGATATCTCCATCGTGGGGTATGACGATATCGAGATCGCCTCCGCGGTCATCCCGGCCCTGACCACCATGGCCCAACCGGTGACCGAGATGGCCCGCCAGGCGGTCGAGCAGCTTCTGGGCCTGATTCATGCCGAAGGCCAGCCAGCCGCCCGGCCCGAAAGAACCTTGCTGCCCGCAAGGCTGGTAGTGCGCGATTCTTGCCAAAGAATTTCATCCTGACCGCATCCGTTCGCCGGTTCCCCCGCTGTCCCCGAGAACGGACGGCATTTTTAATTTAACCTTCCGTTAATCTCCTCTTGACATTTTTCCCAACCGTGCTATACTGTGTAAAACGTTTGCGCAAAGGTTTTGGCAAACGTTTTACCAAGAACCCCAACCAGAATACAGCATCCCCCATCTCAATCTTTTCAGGTCACCTTGGCAGCTGAAAGGGAGCAGGAACATTCATGTCTCAATCACCCTCATCTCGTTTCCAGACCTCGCTTAAAACCCTCTTGCGCACGCGCGAAGCCGGAGTTTTCCTGGCGCTGGTTTTGCTGGTCATCATCATGGGCTTCTTGAGCCCATATTTTCTCCTCTCTGAAAATATCTTCAACGTCCTGCGCTCGATGGCGACCATCGCCATCATGGCCATCGGTATGACCATGGTGATCGTGACCGGCGGGATTGATCTTTCGGTCGGTTCTGTCCTGGCAGCTTCGGCCATGCTCACCGCCCGCCTGATCTTCTACACTGAACTCAATCCCTGGCTGGCGGTTGTGGTCGGGATCGGTTTTGGCATGTTCCTGGGGCTGATCAATGGTTTCTTAATCACCCGCGTCAAAATTGCCCCCTTCATCGCCACCCTCGGTATGCTTTCAATCGCCCGAGGATTGACTTACATGATTGCTTCTGGACTGCAGGGAACGGTTGCCAGCAATATCCCCATGCGCGACCCTGCTGTCAACTTTTTAGGCGCAGGGTACATCGGCCCCGTGCCGTTTCCGGTGATTCTGATGGTCATCCTGGTGGTCATTTTCAGCCTGTTCCTAAAATTCACCGTCCTCGGGCGTCAGATATACGCCGTTGGCAGTAATGAACTTGCCGCCCGCCTGTCCGGCGTGAATCTCACCCGGGTGAAGCTTTTTGTTTACTCGCTCACCGGGGCGCTGGCAGGCTTTGCCGGCATTTTGAACGCCGGTCTGCTGTCCACTTCCGCTACCAATGCCGGGCTGGGCAACGAACTGGATGTCATCGCCGCTGTCGCCATTGGCGGCGCCAGCCTGGCCGGCGGAGAAGGCACGATATACGGCGCGGTGATCGGCGCGGCGATCATGGCGGTTTTACGGAACGCTTTCGTCCTGCTCAAATTACCGGTGTACATGCAAACCATCGCGATTGGCGTGGTGATTATTCTCGCGGTCGCATCTGATCAACTGCAACGGCGCGGATCAAACCGCCATTAACCAGCCGAAGAGGAGGTGTTTTGCGGTAATAATTTTGTGGCATCTTCCCGATCCCCGGATCAAAAATTCAACCGACCGAAACCAAGAGTGAAGGAGAAAAAAGATGAAAAAGACTGTCTGGATGCTCATTTCCATCCTGGTGTTGATGGCTCTGCTTGTCAGCGCGTGCGCTCCGGCAAAACCCGAAGCCCCGGCAAAGCCTTCCCTGCCGCCCGGCCCCGCCTTTGATTCTGGCTGCCAGATGGATGACGAAGGCACGGTTATGCCCGTGGATAAGAAATCGGATAAGCCCATCAAGATCGCCGTGCTGGGGCTGGAGAACAACCCCTTCTGGATCCCGGTCAAAGCTGGCACCTTGAAAGCTGGCGAGATTCTCAAACCCTACAATGTGACTGTGGACTGGATTGTTCCTGGCGATGATCATACCGCCAAAGTCTTTGGCGCGGCCATTGAATCTGCCATCACCCAGGGTTATGATGCCATCGCCACCATCGCTGGTGACGCGGGCATGGCTCCCTACATCGACAAAGCTGTGGATGCCGGTATTCCTGTAGCCACCTTTGACTCAGAAACCGCCACGGTCAACAAGCGCCTCTTCTTCATGGGCGGCGATGAATATACCCTCGGCTACACCGCCGGCGAAGCTATGGCAAAAGCCCTCAACTACAAAGGGAAAGTCGCCATCATCACTGGCTTCCTTTCAGTTGAAGCCCACGAACTGCGCCGTAAGGGTTTTGAAGACTACATGAAAGAAAAAGCCCCCGGTATCGAAATTGTCGGTGTGGTCGAAAATCAGGACAAAGCCGATGTGGCTTTTACCCAGGCGAAAGACTTCATGACCGCCTATCCGGATCTGAACGGCATCTACGTGACCGCTGGCGGTCCCTTTGGCGCGGCCAAAGCAGTTGAAGACAGCGGAAAATCTGGCAAGGTGTGGGTCGTCTCGTTTGACATGGTGGACGAGACTATGGAATTCGTCAAGAGCGGCACCATTTACGCCACCATCGCGCTTGATCCCTTCAATGTCGGCCGCGACCCGGCCATCCGCCTGTATAACTACCTGGTCGGCGGCGAAGTGCCCAAATGCGGCAAACTCTTCTCCAAAGCCAATGTGGTTACCAAAGAGAATATGGATCAGTATTACACGCCCTCTAAATAACCCGTTCTGTCCGTGTTCAATATCGCCGGGGCGGCTCGCCCCGCCCCGGCCCGAGAACTTATTTGCTTCCTTCATCATCCTTTCATAACGTCCTCGAGGTTCAATGAGTGAACAGGCCCAGCCCATCTTAACCGTCCGCGGCATCAGCAAGCGATTTGGAGGCGTCCAGGCGCTCAAAGATATCCATTTTGATGTCCTCCCCGGCGAAGTCCATGCCCTGGTCGGCGAAAACGGGGCGGGAAAATCAACCCTGATGAATATCCTCGGCGGAATTGTGCCGCGCGACAGCGGTGAGGTCGTGTTCATGGGCCGAGAAGTTCGCTTCAATGCTCCTCAAGAGGCTATCGACGCCGGCATTGCCATCATCCATCAGGAACTGGCCATGCTGCCCACCCTTTCCATCATTGACAATGTCTTTATGGGCCGCATGCCTGCTAGGCTGGGCTGGATCTCGTGGGGCGAACTGGAAAAATTAACCCAGAAAGCCCTGGCCCGCGTTGGCCTCCACCAGGTCAATCCTTACACCCGCGTGCGCGATCTCAGCGCCTCTCAACGGCAGCTGGTCGAGATCGCCAAAGCCCTTTCGCTCAATGCCCGCCTACTAATCATGGATGAACCCAACTCGTCCCTGTCCGAATCAGAGACACAAACCCTCTTCCGGGTCATCCATGAATTACAGCAAGACGGGGTTTCGATCATATTTGTTTCCCACAAAATTGAAGAAGTTCTACAGATCTCCCAGCGCATCAGCGTCCTGCGGGACGGCTGCAATACCGGTACCCTTTCTCAGTCTGAAGCCACGGTTGAAAAAATTATTCAGATGATGGTCGGCCGCGAACTGGTCAGAGATCACCGCCGCGGCCAGCAAAACAGCGGTGAGGTCCTCCTCCAGGTGTCTGCGCTGTCCGGACAGGGTTTTCGGGATGTCAGCTTTGAGGTGCGCAAGGGCGAAATCCTTGGCTTTTCCGGGCTGGTAGGCGCAGGCCGCAGCGAGCTGGCCCGGGCGGTTTTCGGCGCGGACCCCGTCTTTGGCGGAGAAATTCGCTGGCAGGGCCGTCCCGTCCGCTGGAATTCGCCCGCGGATGCCATCCGCGCCGGGGTCGCCATGGTGCAGGAAGACCGCAAGGTTCAATCCCTGTTCATGAAACTGCCCATCCTCTTTAATATGACCCTTGCCACCCTGCCGGCGTATACCCGCCGCGGGTGGATTGATTATCAAAAAGCCCGCGAAGTTTCTCAATTTCTGGTTCAAAAACTCAGCATCAAACTGGGCAGCCTCGATCACCCTGTCAGCAGCCTGAGCGGCGGCAACCAGCAGAAGACCATCCTCGCCCGCTGGCTGGCGGCCAACCCAAAATTGCTCATCCTAGATGAGCCCACTCACGGCGTGGATGTTGGCGCAAAAGCGGAAATTTATCAGCTCATTCGCCGCCTGGCGGAGGACGGCGTCGCCATCTGGTTAATCTCTTCTGAACTGCCCGAGATTCTCACCATGTCCGACCGCGTGGCGGTCATGTGTGAGGGCCGACTGGCTGCGGTATTGGAGCGCGATCAGGCGGATGAAGAGAAGATTATGGCTTACGCCACCGGGACCGTTTCTCAACCGGCCGCCGCGCTGCTCTAAAGAAGCGAAATGGAATCATGACCACCATTAAAGAAGTCGCTCAACTGGCAGGTGTATCCATTACCACGGTATCCCATGTGGTCAATTCAACTCGCTTTGTGAGTCAGGATACCCGTCAGCGCGTGATGGACGCTATGCAGCGCCTGAATTACCGCCCGAACAGCATGGCCCGCAGCCTTCGGCTGGGTGTCTCCCAGATGTTTGGCCTGATGCTGCCCGATAATTCCAACCCGTTTTTTGCCGAGATCGCCCGCAAGATCGAAAACCTGTGTTACGAGAACGGCTACAACGTTATCCTCTGCAACTCGGACAACAATCAGGAACGGGAATCGTCTTATATTGACCTCCTGATCGGAAAGATGGTTGATGGGGTCATCTTCATCGCCTCGGGCAACCAGCCGGATCATCTCAACATGCTGGTCGAAGCCGGGATTCCCATTGTGATTGTCGACCGAGAGGTAGGACTCCAGGTGGCGGATGTCATCCTGGTGGATAACTGTCAGGGCGGTTACCTGGCCGCCCGCCATCTGATTCAGCTCGGCCACCGCCGCCTGGCCTGCATTTCCGGCTCTTCCCGCGTCACGCCTTCTGCCGATCGGGTTCAGGGCTACCGCCTGGCCCTGCGTGATTACGGCATGGACTGCGACGAATCCCGGATCATTTCCGGCGATCTGCGCTATGAAGGCGGCATCCAGGCCATGCAGGCGCTGTTATCGCTCCCTGAGCCGCCCACCGGCGTGTTTTGCTGCAATGACTTGATGGCTATCGGCGCCATGCGCGCTGTCCGTTCCGCCGGTTTGCGCGTGCCGGAAGATATCTCCCTGGTCGGTTTTGATGATATCTTCATGGCTTCAGCGGTCACCCCCGCGCTGACCACGGTGGCACAGCCAATCGAAGAAATCGCGGAAAAAGCCGCCCGGCTGCTGCTCGAACGGGTTCACAGCCCGCAACCGAAGAAACCCACCGAGCGGGTGGTTTTTCAGCCGCGTCTGGTGGTGCGCGATTCGTGCCGTAACTTAGAGGAATCAGCATGAGTGTTGACATCGTCGTGATTGGCAGCATCAATATGGATCTGGTGACCCGCACCGAGCGTTTGCCCTGGCCCGGCGAAACCCTGATCGGCAAAGAGTTCCACACTCTACCGGGCGGCAAGGGAGCCAACCAGGCTGTCGCCGCCGCCCGCCTGGGCGGCAGTGTGGCGATGGTCGGGCGGGTCGGCAGCGATCCCTTTGGCCCGGTCCTGCTAGACGCTCTTCGCCAGGACGGCGTCCTGACCGATTACATCAGCGTGGATCCCACCTTTCCCACCGGCAACGCCTCCATCTGGGTCGAAGACTCCGGCCAGAATGCCATTCTGGTCGCCGGCGGCGCCAACATGCAGGTCTCGCCCGAAGATGTTGACCGGGCCGGCACCCTGATAAAAACCGCCCGTTTTGTTGTCCTCCAGTTTGAAATTCCCGTGCCGGCGGTTCGCCGCGCCGCTGAAGCCGCTCGCGAAGCTGGAGCGCAGGTGGTGTTGAACGCGGCTCCGGCGAACGCTGCCTGCCTGGACTGGCTGCACCTGGTAGATTTCTTAATTGTCAACGAAAGCGAGGCTCAGGCGCTCAGCGGTCTGCCTGTCAGCGACGCTTCGAGCGGCCTGGCAGCGGCCCGCAGCCTGCGCGAACGCGGCGCCGCGGTGGTTGTTCTCACCCTGGGTCATCAAGGCGCCTGGTGGGTTGGGGAGGAGGAGGGCTTCTTCCCCCCGTTTAACGTAAAAGCGGTCGATACGACTGCCGCTGGAGACGCCTTTGTGGGCGGGCTGGTGGTTGCCCTGTGCGGCGGCCAGCCCTGGCAAACAGGGATGCGCTTTGCATCCGCGGTTGGCGCGCTGACCGTCACCCGCCTGGGCGCCCAGCCATCTCTGCCCGCCCTGGCGGATGTCCAGACTTTTTTAGCTTGAGGTCAATTTCGGGTATTTCGCGATGTGAAGAGGAGGTGGCTTTGAAGAAAAACGGCGTGCTAAATAAAGAAATCAGCCAGGTCATCGCGGCCATGGGGCACACTGACCTGCTGGTCATCTGTGACGCGGGTCTGCCGGTGCCGGCCGGCGTGCGCTACATTGACGTCTCGGTTAGCCCCGGCGTGCCGGATTTTGCCTCGACCGTTCGCGCCGTTTGCGCGGATCTGTGCGTTGAAAAATGGCTGGTGGCCGCAGAAACCGAGGCGGTCAGCCCGGCGGTCTACCGCGGTCTGGTTGAAATTCTGGGCGACAAACCGGTGGAGCAGGTCTCGCATGATCAGTTGAAAATCCTCAGCCAGAAAGCAGTGGCGGTCATTCGCACGGGAGAATGCACTCCCTATGCCAATGTCATCCTTGTGGGTGGCGTATCCTTTTAATGGAGGTGAAGGTATGATTCCAGAGACAATGCGGGCGGCGGTATTTGAAGGGGAGGGAAAGCTCACCCTCAAATCTGTGCCAGTGCCGCAAATTGAGAGAGACGATCAGGTGCTGCTGAAGGTTGAAGCAGTCAGCATCTGCGGTACCGATGTCCACATTGTGGCCGTGCCGCCCGGCTATATCGCCACGCCCAATACCATCCTCGGCCACGAGTTTGTCGGAAAAGTCGTCGCCCGCGGAGCCGCCGTCAGCCACCTGGAACCCGGCGACCACGTGGTAGTCAACCCCAATGATTACTGCGGGGTGTGCACCTACTGCCGCAAGAACCTGCCCAACCAGTGCGAGCGCATTGTCGCCCTGGGGATCCACGCCGACGGCGCTTTCGCTGAATATTGCCGCGTTTCGGGCAAGGTCGCTTATAAAATTGACCGCTCCGTGCCGGTGGAACAGGCGGCCTTTGCTGAACCGCTGGCTTGCGTGATCAACGGCACCCAGAAAGTGCGCCTGCAGCCGGGAGAGACCGCCGCGGTGATCGGCGGCGGCCCGATTGGCCTGCTGATGGCGATGATGTTGAAAGCCAGCGGCGCCGGCAAGATCTTCCTGGCGGACAGGGCTCCCTTCCGGCTTGAAGCTGCCCGCAAACTTGGCCTCGGGCGGGTGGTGGATGTCTCGACCGAATCCCTCGCCGATGTCGTCCGCGCCGAAACCGGCATCGGGGTGGATGTCGCCGCGGACATGGTCGGCTCGCAGCTGCCGCTGGCGCTGGATGTCGTGCGCAAGGACGGCAAAGTGGTTGTCTTCGGGGTCAACACCCGCGCCACGGCTGAATTTCCACAGAGCCTGGTTACTTTCAAAGAACTGCAGGTGCTCGGCACCTGGCTGGCGAACGCCACCTTCCCGGAAGCTGTGCGCGTGCTGGAAAGCGGCCTGCTGGACATCAACAGTCTGATTACCGAAACCATCCCGCTGGAGCAGATCCACCGCGGTTTGGAACGCCTGGCCCGCGGCGAGGCGGTGAAGATCATCGTTAAACCCTGATCAATTTTTGAGAGAGGAAACTGAAAATGAGCAATCTGGCATATTTTGGCGGTTCCAAGACGGTTCCAGACGGCCTGCAGGTGCGCTGGCCGGTGATTACCGAAGAAGACAAACGCGCCGTGATGGCCGTGCTGGAACGCGGCACCCTGTGGGGCGCGAACGCGCCGGAGGCGACGGCTTTTCAGAACGAGTGGGCGGAGTATATCGGCAGCCAGTACTGCATTGCCCTTAACAGCGGCACGGCCGCGCTGCACTGCGCTGTGGCGGCCGCCGGCATTGGCCCGGGCGACGAGGTGATCACGTCCGCTTTTTCCTTCCTGGCTTCAGCCACAGCCATTATGCACAGCAACGGCGTGCCGATTTTTGTCGATATTGACCCGCGCATCTTTAATCTGGATGTGCGCCAGGTGGAGGCTAAAATCACCCCGCGCACCAAAGCCATCGTGGCGGTAGATATCCACGGTGTGCCGGCGGATTACGACGAGCTGCGGGCTGTGGCTGAGAAGCACAACCTGGTCTTGATTGAAGACGCCTGCCAGGCGCACGGTTCGCTGTATAAGGGCGTGAAAGCCGGGAAGCTGGGCGCTATGGGGGCTTTCAGCCTGAACACGACCAAGAACCTGCCGGGTGGTGAGGGCGGACTTTTTGTCACCGACAGCGCCGAGTTTCATGGGAAGGCTAACATGACCCGCATTTTCGGCGAGTACATCGAGCCGGGCAAGGGCCGCTCGTACAAAGCCTACACCCTCGGCTGGCATTACCGCACCCAGGAGATGCCGGCGGCTTTCGCCCGCAGCCAGCTAAAACGCCTGGATACTTACGTGGCGAACGCCCAGCGGAACGGGCAGTACCTGACCGAGGTCTTGAACACGATTGACGGTGTGACCCCGCCGTATATCCCGCCGGACCGCACCACGAACTATCACAAGTTCCGCGTGATTCTCGACCCCCGGGCGCTGGGCGTTGAAGGCGACCCGAAACTCTTCCGCGACCGGGTGATGGCGGCGTTGAAGGCGGAGGGCGTCTCGGTGGCGCTGTGGCAGACCTTCCCGCTGCCGGCCAACCCGCTCTTTCAGATCGGCGAGGGCTACGGCAAGAAATGCCCCTTTGCCTGCCCGCACTACGGCCAGCAGGCGGTTTACAACCCGGATGATTACCCGGCCACTTGGCACCTGGTCAACAACTCGTTTGTGGTCTGCGAAGAGACTTATCCGATCTACCCGCAGCCGCTGGAGCTGATGAAGTACTACGGCGAAGCCTTCAAGAAGGTCTTTGCCAATTTGGATGAAGTCCTCAAGATCGAAATCAAACCGGCGGTCGAAGTCGCTGACGGCCGGGTGGAAAAGGTCTAAAAATCCGTTCGTTCTCTCCTCTGCGCGCTTCCGCCTCCTGATTGAAAGGGAGGCGGAAGGCATTTATGGAGAGATCCGCGAGGGGGCTTTTTTGCTGCGCAGCATGAGGGCGAAAACGGCCGCGGCCAGGAGCAGATCGACCAGCAGCGCCGGCAGGATGGCCTGGGGGCTGAAGATGCCCATCAGCTGCCCGGCGATCCACGGCAGGAAGACCCCGCCCAGGCTGTCGCCGATGAAGATCCAGCCGGTGACGCTGCCGGTGATTTTGACCCGCTCTTCGGTGAAGAGGATGCCGGTGGGGAAGAGGGAAGCCATGGATAGCCCGAGCAGGATGGTGCCAGCCCAGGCAGCGGCGGGGGAAGCCGGCCAGAGCAAGAAGACGCTGACCGAGAGGATGCAGCCGAGGATGTCGGCGCTGATGACGGCGGCCGGACGGACGCGGGTGGAAAGGCCGATGGCGATCAGCCGGCCGGCGGTCATGGCGATCCAGAAGGCGGAGTTGAACCAGGCGGCGGCCGCGGGGCTGGAAATCTGGCTCTGGATGGCGTAGGTGTAGATCCAGCCGCCGAAGGTGGCTTCGATGCCGGTGGAGAGGATCATGAAGAGCACCAGCAGGGCGATCCAGGCGGGGTTGACCCGCGGGGCGCCGCCGCTTTCGGCCGGCCGGGCGCGTGCCGGGGAGGGCAGGCGCAGGAACCACAGGCTGGCGGCCAGTAGCAAAACGGCGATGATCTGGTAGGCGGTCTGGATGCGCCCGCCGGATTGCAGCGACCAGGCGATGAGCAGCGGCATACTGAAGGCTCCCAGGCCGAAGAAGAGGTGGAGGGCGTTGACGTAAGGGGCAGAGCGGCTGCCGTGGGTCCAGACCAGCAGGGTGTTGCCGCCGACATCCAGCGAGCCGCAGGCCGTGCCGAAGAGGTAGAGGAGGGCGATGAGCAGGTAAAGGGAGCGCAGATGGGGGACGATGAGGGCGATGACGGCCAGGGAGAAGAGGGTGGCGGAAAGCAGGCGGTGTCCGGGGACGCGGTCGTAAAAGCGGCCGAGGAGCATGGCGCCGGTCATGCGGCCGAGGAAGTAAGCCGAGAAGATCACGCCGATGTCTTTGAGGGGGGTGAGGGTGTTGGCGGCGAAGGTGGGCAGGGAGGGACCGAGGGAAGCCACGATCATGCCGGTGAGGATGTAGGCGTAGAAATAGCCGGCGGTGGCGGCCAGTTTAAGGCGGGGGTTGGGGCCGGTTTGGGTCATCGTAAAACCTTTGCGCAAACGTTTTACCGATTATACACCGATTTTGCCGCCGGCGCTCGGGCCGCGCACACCCTCTTCCTCGCGGAGTCTTCCCCTCTCCCGTGCGAAGAACCGCGCGCGTTGGTTATAATAGGCGCATACCATCCACCCGTTTCCTGCGCGCGGGGGGGTGAATCAGAGGAGGGCTGACGTGCCGAGCTGGGTAGAGTGCGAATTTGTGGTCGGGGCGGACGACCGGGCCGAACTGGAGGAGTTTGTCGCCCCTTTCCTGCATGTCGAAGAACCGGGGATCTTCCATCACTACCTGCCCTGTCCCGAAGCCCTGATGGAAAGAGACGCTCCCTTTCGCGGCAGCGCGGAGCAGGAAGCCGAGTTGATCGCCCGCTACGGGGCTTCTACCTGTCTTGACTGGCAGATGATCAACTGGGGGATTAAATGGGGCGACTGCTTCACGAGCCTGATGAATTTCAACCCCGCCGGCAGCCCGGTGATGAGCGGACGCTGGGATTTGACAGCCTGGCAGGTGATTTTCACCACCCAGTTCCCGTGGGGGCTCCCGGATGCTGGCCTGGTCGGGCTTTCCACGAAGTTTCCGCGGCTGACTTTTGGCCTGTTGAACTGCCGGCACGAGGACTGGGATTTTATCGGGGACCTGGTCATCAAGGATGGGGAGGTGCTGAAGAACACCATCCACGCGCCGACGGAGGAAGAACTGCGCGATGCCGGCTATTTTGACGATTAGCCGGCGCGCCGCTTTCCCGGCGCGGGCGGAGCGGGCGGGGGCGAAGCCGCGGCGCGCCAATGTTATAATCTATTGCATGCCCTACGCCTGGTATGCCTGTTCCCGCCGCCGCGCCGGCCTGATCTGAGGAGACCGACCTGTGCGCCGCCTGTTTCCCGGTCTGATTCGCGCCGCCCGCGGTGTGTTGGGCTTTCTCTTCGCTGACCCGCACGGCCAGCCGCTGACCCTGCTGGCGGCCGGGCTGGCGGCGTATGGCCTGCTGATCCCCTGGCTGGGCATCTTCACCGACGACTGGACCTTTCTGTGGACCGCGCTGGTGCTGGGCCGCCCGGGGATGGAGGTCTACTTTACCCTCGGCAACGACCGCCCCTTCTGGGGGCTGCTGTACGCTTTCTTCGTCCCGCTGATCGGGATGCGCCCCTGGGCCTGGCACCTGTTTGGCATTTTCTGGCTGTGGGCCAGCGGGCTGTCGGCCTGGTGGATCGCGCGCCTGGTCTGGCTGGAGCGCCGCCGCCTGGCGCTGCTGGTCGGGCTGTTCTTCATCCTCTATCCCGGCTTTGTGGTTCAGTGGGCTTCGCTGGTTTTTGGCCACATGTGGCTGGTTTACGCCGCCGCCCTGGCTTCGATCGGTCTGAGCCTGAAAGCCCTGCGCCGGCCGCGGATCTGGCTGCCGCTCTCCGCGCTGGCGGTGCTGCTGGCGGCGGTCAACTTCCTCTCGCTGGAGTACTTTATCCTGCTGGAACTGGCCCGCCCGCTGCTGATGTTCCTGATCTTCCGCGAGGAAGAACAGCCGCGCCGCGCGGCCGCCCGGACGCTGAAAGCCTGGCTGCCTTACCTCCTGCTGCTTGGCGGGGTGATGGTCTGGCGGCTGTTCTTCTTCCCCCTGCAGCAGCACAAATATCAGCTGGTGCTGCTGGACGGGCTGCGGGCCGAGCCGCTGGAAACGCTCGCGCGTCTGGTGGGCACGATGGTCAGCGACATCGCCTATCAATCCCTGGCGCGCGCCTGGAGTCTGGCTTTCCGCGCCCCGCTGGGGGTGGATTTTGGCTCGCCGATCGGGCTGCTCTACCTGGGGCTGTGCGCCGGGCTGGGGCTGATTTTCTATTTCGGGCTGCGCGCGCTCGCCGATCCGCCCGCGCCGCGCCGCGCGGCGCTCTCGGCGGCGGCGGTGGGGCTGGCGGCGCTGGCGGCGGCCGGGTTTCCATTCTGGATGTCGGGCTTGAAACCCGAGCCGGTGCTGATGCCTTCGCGCTTTTTGATGCCGTTCATGTTCGGCGGGGCGCTGCTGCTGGCGGCGGTTTTCAGCGCGCTGCCCGCGCGGCGGCTGGTGAACGCCTTCCTGGCGCTGACCTTCGCCCTGGCGGCCGGCTCGCAGTTCCTCAACGCGAATGAGTTTCGCCGCGCCTGGCTGATCCACGCCGAGAGCATGTGGCAGCTCGCCTGGCGCGTCCCCGGGCTGGTCCCGGGCACGGCGATCCTGACCAACGACTGGGTCATCGCTTACACTTCGGATAACACCAACTCGGCCGAGCTGAACCTGTTGATCGGGTTGAAGAATCCCGCGGCAAGATTTGATCACGCCATCCTTTCCATCCGCGAGACGCGCCTGCGCACCGGCCAGGTGATCACTCCCGGCCAGCCGTTCAGCCGCGACCTGATGAGCGGGGTGTTTTACGGCAGCACGGATAAAGTCGTCCTGTTTTACTGGCAGCGGGACGAGTGCCTGCGGCGGCTGGATGCCGAGCTGGACGCGGTCAACCAGACCCTGCCGGAAGAAATCCGCCGGGTGGTGCCGGTCTCGAACCCGCGCCTGATCACCCCCAAAGGGCAGGGCAACGACTTTGAGCTGCCGCTGGCGATCTTTGGGCCCGAACCGGCGCACGACTGGTGTTACTATCAGCCCAAAGCGGATGAAGCCGCGGTGCGCGGCGACTGGGCCGCCGCGGCGGCTTTCGCCGACCAGGCGCTGGCTTTTGGTCCCCTGCCGGGCTCGGACGCGATGCTGGGGGCGGTGTTTGTCGAGGCTTACGCCCACCAGAACCGCTGGGCGGACGCCTGGGCGCTGGCCGAGCAGATGCGCGCCCGCAACCCGTACCTCAACCTGGCTTACTGCCGCCTGTGGCAGCGCATCGAGCGCCAGACCCCCGCCAGCCCCGAACGGGAAACGATCCTGGAACAGGCTTACCGGGTGAACCAGTGCCCCGCGCCGTGAGGCAAAATTCTATCCCGGGTCAGGTTGTCATCCGCGGCAATTCTATGTTATAAAGAAAGAACCGGCGCGGATTGTTCTTTCATTGGCTGCCGGTTTCGTTTCATCCCGCTGCGTTTCATCACCATTTTGTCATTTTAGGAGCTGCCCGTGTCCCCCCAACAGAAAGTTGCCGTCATATCGGATGCCGCCTGTTCGCTGCCGCCCGAGGTCGGGCTGCAGTACGGCGTGCACGTCGTCCCGGTCTATATGAACTTTCCGGATCGTTCTTACCTGATTGGCGTTGACCTGAAGACCGAGGATTTTTACCCGCTGTTAAAGGCCAGCAAAACGCTGCCCAAAACCGCCCAGCCAACCGCGCAGGACTTCCTCAAAGTTTATGAAGAACTGGGCAAGACCCACGAAGAACTGGTGGTGATCACCATTTCGGAGGCGATGAGCGCCACGATCCAGTCGGCGCGCCAGGCGGCCGAGATGACCCGCATCCCGGTGCACGTGGTCGATTCGCGCTCGGTGTCCATGGGCCTGGGGATGATCGCCATTGCCGCGGCGCAGAAAGCCGCCGAAGGCGCCAGCGGGGCGGAGGTGGCCGGGCTTGCCCGCAGCCTGGTGCCGAAGATCCACGCCATTTTCACCGTGGACACGCTGGAATACCTGCACAAGGGCGGGCGCATCGGCGGGGGAGCCAAACTGCTGGCTTCCGCGCTGGATATCAAGCCGATCCTGACCGTCAACAACGGCCGGGTGGAAGCGCTGGAGAAACAGCGCACGCGCAAGCGGGTGGTCGCGCGGCTGCTGGAGATCATGGAAGAGCGCGTGGGCGGCAAACCGGTGCACGCCGCCGTGCTGCACACCAACGTGCCCGAAGACGCTGAAGCGCTGGCCGCGCAGGTGCGGGAGCGTTTTCAGACGGTGGGCGAGCTGGTGGTGATGGACGCCGGGCCGGATATCGCCACGCACGCCGGTCCCGGCACGGTCGGGCTGGTTTTTTACACGGATTGATGCGCAAAGAAAATCCATCCCCGGCCTGCGCCGGGGATGGTCTTTGTTTTATTCCAGCAGGGCTTTTGCCCGCCGGGCGACGGCTTCGGGGGTGAAGCCAAAGCGCTGGTAGAGCGCCTGCCAGGGGGCGGAGAGGCCAAAACCGTTCATCGCGACCACCGCGCCGTGTTCGCCAACCCAGCGCTCCCAGCCCTGGGCAATGCCGGCTTCGACCGCCAGGCGCGCTTTGAGCGCGGCGGGCAGCACCGATTCGCGGTAAGCCGGGTCCTGGGCGGCGAACAGCTCCCAGGAGGGGAAGGAGACCAGGCGCACGCCGAAGCCCTCAGCCGCCAGCAGGTCAGCCGCGGCGGCGGTGATGGGCAGTTCGGTGCCGCTGGACATGAGGATCAGCTGCGGGGCGCGCGGGCCGAGATCGGCGAGGACATACGCCCCGCGCAGGAGGCCTTCCGCCGGGCTGTACTTCGCCCGGTCGAGGGTGGCGGCCGGCTGGCGCGAGAAAATCAGCGCGGTGGGGCCGCCGCGGCGTTCCAGCGCGGCTGCCCAAGCCCAGGAGACTTCGTTGGCGTCGCCGGGGCGGATGGTGACCAGGTTGGGGATGGCGCGCAGGGCGGCCAGGTGTTCAACCGGCTGGTGCGTGGGACCGTCTTCACCCAGACCGATCGAGTCGTGGGTGAAGACCCAGATGGCGGGGTAATGCGAGAGGGCCGAGACGCGCACGGCCGGGCGCATGTAGTCGGAAAAGGTCAGGAAAGTGGCGCCAAAGGGGATCACCCCGCGGGTCAGCGCCATGCCGTTGACCAGCGCGCCCATGGCGTGTTCGCGCACGCCGAAATGCAGGTTGCGCCCTTCCGGCGAGGCGGCCTGAAAGGCCGGGCTGCCCTCAATTTTGGTGTTGGTCGAAGGGGTCAGGTCGGCCGAACCGCCGATCAATTCCGGCAGCCGGGGGGCGAGGGCGTTGATCACCCTGCCGGAAGCGGCGCGGGTGGCCATGCCTTTGGCATCCGCCGGGAATACGGGCAGGGTGGCGCGCCAGTCTTCCGGCAGCCGGCCGGCCAGGCGGCGCTGAAGGTCGGCCGCCAGTTCCGGGTAGGCGCGGGTGTAGGCATCCAGCATGGACTGCCACTCCGCCTGCTGGCGCGCGCCGCGTTCCAGCGCTTGACGGTAAAGCGCCAGGCAGTCTTCGGGGATATAGAAGCGCGGTTCAACCGGCCAGCCGAGGGCGCGTTTGGCGCCGTCCAGCTCTTCATCCCCGGGCGGCTCGCCGTGGGCTTTGTTGGTTCCGGCGCGGGTGGGCAGGCCGTAGCCGATAATCGTCTTGACAGATATTAATGAAGGACGCGGGTCGGTCTGCGCGGCGCGGATGGCGGCTTCGAGCGCGGGGATGTCGTTGCCGTCCGCAACGCTGAGGGTGTGCCAGCCGTAAGCGGCGAAGCGGGCGGCGCGGTCTTCGCTGAAAGCCAGGTCGGTCGAGCCGTCAATCGAGATGCGGTTGTCGTCGTAGAGGTAGATCAGTTTGCCCAGCCGCAGGTGCCCGGCCAGCGAGGCGGCTTCGGAAGCCACGCCTTCCATCAGGTCGCCGTCAGTGACGATGGCGTAAATGAAGTAATCGAAGAGGTCAAACCCGGGGCGGTTAAATTCAGCCGCCAGATGCGCCTGGGCGATCGCCATGCCGACCCCGTTGGCGAAGCCCTGACCGAGCGGGCCGGTGGTGGCTTCCACGCCGGGGGTCAGGCCGTATTCGGGGTGGCCCGGGGTGCGGCTGTCGAGCTGGCGGAAGGCGCGCAGCTCCTCCAGGCTGAGATCGTAGCCGGTGAGATGCAGCAGGGCGTAAAGCAGCATCGAGCCGTGGCCGCCGGAGAGGATAAAGCGGTCGCGGTTGGGCCACTGGGGATCGCGCGGGTTGTGGCGTAGGAAGCGCGTGAAAAGGGTGTACGCCACGGCCGCGTTGCCCATTGGCAGCCCGGGGTGGCCGGAATTGGCGGTCTGGACGCCGTCTGCGGCGAGGAAGCGCAGGGTGTTGACTGCGCGCTGATCAAGTTCGCTCATGGGAACCGTCCTTTCGGGGAGGATGGCTGTATTGTACTAGATTTTTGGCGCCCGGCGGGGAAATTTCACCCGCAGGTCCGAAAGGCGACCGTTCGCGCCGCAGGCGCGGCGGCAGGGCAGGGGGAGAAGCATTCAGGCGGCTGCGCGAGGGGGGAAAAATCACCGCGCTGCCTCGGGCGGTTCGGTCCGGGTTTTCTCTCTAGCCGGATGCGGCCCAGTCTTCGAGGAAGGGCTGGCGTTTGACGGGCTCAAATTCGACAAAGCGGTAAACGCCCAGCCCGCGCACCATGTACGGGTCAGCGCGGAAGAAATTTTGCAGGGCTTCCAGCGAGGGGGCGCGGGCGATGATGACGCCGCCGGTTTTGGGCACCTGGGGACCGGAGAGCAGCAGCCAGCCCTTTTCGTAGCCGGTCTGGAGAAAGGCGCGGTGTTCCGTCAGGCTGGGGGCGACCTGGTCATAAGGCTTCGTATAGGTAATTTCAATTAGAAAATGGGGCATGGTTCGTCCTCCTGTTCTGGTTATACCATAGCCCGCAGGCGGCGGTAGATTTCCACCATCGCCAGGGTATCCAGCTCGCAGTAGCGCTCGAGGGCGCGAATCCGCGCCTGGCGCTCTGCGCCGCTCAGCCGCCCGGTCGCAATCTGCCACCCGGCCAGGCTTGCCGCACCGCCGTCCTGGATCTCCAGATCCTGGTAGGACAGCTCAGGAACCATGACCGGCAGAACCACTTTGATGGACCAGCTGCCCTTGAAGCCGGGGTGGAGATAAAAACCGCGGCTGGCGAAATCGCCCAGGTCTTCGACGCGGGCGTTGAGCCCTCGCAGAAAGGCGGCATAGGCGGGATGCAGTTCGGCCATCTCGTTGTTGCGGCTGATTTCGTAGCGCTTGTTCCAGGTTAAGACGGTGCCGCTTTCGCCCAGTTCCGCCGCCAGATGTTCCAGCAGCGGCAGAGCCGGGTCGCCGGGGGCGGTGCTGATCCAGCCGGTGTGGCGCAGGGGAGCCTCCGGGCTTTCCAGCATGTGCAGCGAGTACTGGAAGACGGCGGGCTGGTGGGGCCTGTAGCCGTCAAAGAGCGGCACGGGCCAGGAAAAAGTTTCGTAATCCAGGAACCAGAGGGGGAAGCGGTAGGCATCCAGCAGGCCGCGCAGGGCGGACCGGTCGAGGTGGGGTTCGCCGCTGCGGGCGCACCGCGCCACCAGGCGCTGGGTCGGGTTCAGCGGGAAGTCTTCCGGAATATCGGCGGCGGCAAGGATGCCGGCGGCCCGTAATTCTTCCCTGCCGCTCCGCAGGTTGGGGATATCGTAAATTGAGAAAGCCGGCAGGTCGGGATGGCAGACCTGGGGGCAGGGGCATTCTTTGGGATGCGCGCACGGCGCAAGGTCCCGCGGGCTTTCCACCCGGGCGGCGGCCAGCGCCTGCGGGCGCAGGTGTTCGACTTCCGGCAGCAGCGCTTCTACTTCGGCGGTGACGTCCTGGATGGTGAAGCAAGCGCGCAGATCCAGCTCGCCGCGGCGGCGGTAGTCCTTATCGGGGTGCAGCAGCCAGAAAGCGCTGACCGGGATCCGGGTGCGCACGATCAGCGCCTGGAAGGCCAGGTCGTAGAAATGTTCTTTCGTTATGTTGACCGCGCTCTTCACCTCGCAAAGAACCCAGCGGCCGTCCGGCCGCTGCAGCACCGCATCGGCGCGCGCCAGGTAGGGGCCATCCTGGACGGTGTGCTGCCAGCGCAGGCGCGCGCCGGGGTGCTGCGGAAGAACCACCTGGCGGAAATACTCCCGGGCGGGGGTTTCGATCTCCTGCCCGCCGAGTATGCGCAGCTGCTGCATGCCGTCGGCTTCGGACAGGGGAATCTGGTGTTTGAGCGCCCAGAGGTGGCGCGGGGCTTCGAGGAACGCGCGAAAATCGGATTTGGTGAGGATCAGTTCGGCTGGCATGGGTGCTCCGGGCGAATTGGCGACTGCCTGGCTTGTTCGGCCAGGCAGTGAAGGCGGTCAGAGAGACACCGCGGTACGCGCGCGGGTGGTATTGCCCCCTTGGCTGCGGGCGGGTTAAGTCAGCCGATGAGCTGCTGTTTGACTTCCGGCTTTTCGACGTAGATCAGGGTGAGGGCTGACCAGAGAATGGCGATCAGGGATAAGACCAGGTAGGGGACATTGATCAGCGCGCCGTCGGTTGTGTTCTGCGTGGACTGGGGCATGAGCATGAGCAGGCGGCTGATGATGTTAAAACCCTGGGCAAAAGAGATCAGATACAGCGGCCAGGCCAGGCGCTGCCGGCGGAAGATCTGGACGACACCCACGGCGGCAAAGATGACCAGCAGGGCGGGCAGCCACCAGGTCTGCGCGGTGGGCTTGAAGAAATAGGGGGGGAAGAGCAGCAGCGGGATAAACTGCAGCAGCAGGATGGCGTTGACGACTTTCGGGTTGGCGATGTCAAACCGGGCCATTCAGGGAATCCTCCTCACGGGTTAGATGGGGTCTTGCCGGATCGTGCCATTTTTGTCAATGTCATTTGTCAGAAAAACGTCCCAAATAACTACTTGACATTGATGATGGAAATCATTATAACTTAACAATCCTGTTTTGGTCATTGTCTTAAACCGAATATTACAGCAACTAAAAATCGCCTTTCGTGTTTAGAAAGTTTACAGGTACCCTATTTATCAGGCAGTCCCGGTCGTGAGTCATAGCAGGAGAAGGTGAGAAGCGGCCGACTAGCAACCAACAAAAGTAAGGAGACCAAAGGAGAAAAAGTATGAAGTCGTTCAAACTGTTGGGAATTTTGTTGATTGTGGCCTTCGTGTTGAGCGCCTGCGGCGGCGGCACAGCCACCGGCGGTGAGAAGCCCATGGAATACAAGGGCGAGATTAAAGTCGCGATCCTGGCCCCGCTTTCCGGCCCGGTCCCGACCTTTGGTGAGATGACTCGCGACGGCGCCCTGCTCGCCATCGAAGAGTGGAACGCCAAGGGCGGCGTGAACGGCTACAAGATTGTCCCGATTGTGGAAGACAGCCAGTGCACCCCTGACCCGGCGGTGAACGCGGCCAACAAGGTCGTGAACCAGGACAAGGTCCATTACATCATCGGGGAAGTCTGCTCCAAGGCTTCTATCCCGATCTCCGAGATCGCCAACGCCGCCAAGGTGGTGCAGATCAGCCCGACCTCGACCAACCCGAGCGTGACGGTGGACGCCAACGGCAAGACCAAGGATTTCATCTTCCGCGCATGCTTCATTGACCCCTTCCAGGGCCAGGTGGGCGCGAAGTTCGCGATGGAAAACCTGGGCGCCAAGACCGCCTTTATCATGCTCGATCAGGCCAACGACTACGTCAAGGGTCTGGCGGAGTTCTTTGAGAAATCCTTCACCGGCATGGGCGGCACGGTGGTCGGCAAGGAATCGTACACTGCCAACGACACCGACTTCTCAGCCATTCTGGCCAAGATCGCGGATGCCAAACCGGATGTGGTTTACCTGCCTGACTACTACAACATTGTCAACCTGGTGACCAAACAGGCCAAGGAAAAGGGCATCACCGTTCCGTTCATCGGCGGTGACGGCTGGGATTCAGCCGACCTGGACAAGGCTGCCGCGGCTGGCGGTTACTTCACCAACCACTACTCATCCGACGACCCGCGCCCCGAAGTTCAGAACTTCCGCAAGAACTTTGAAAGCAAGTACGGCAAGGTGCCGGATGCGCTGGCAGCCCTCTCCTACGACGCCACCAACCTGATGCTGCAGGCGATTGCCGACACGGGCGAGGACAATCCCGAGAAAGTGCGCCTGACGCTGGAGAAGATCACCTTCAAGGGCGTTTCTGGCACGATCACCTTCGACGCCTCGCACAACCCGATTAAGTCGGCCACGATCCTGAAAGTCACCCCTGAAAAGGTCATTTTCGAATCGGTGGTCAACCCGTAATCGCTGTCTTGAATAGATGGGGACAGTGAAAACTGTCCCCATCTTCGGTTGTTAAAATCCCTTTTTTTAAGGAGAACTTGCCCAATGCAACCAGTCTCCAGACCGACAAAAATGCCGGTGATCGTGAAGCCCAATTCGTTCCTGGCATGGATCGGCAGAATTATGCTCTTGTTCCTGGGGCTCGGTGCTGCTTATATTCTGGTGATCAATTTACTGGATAAGCCCTTTTTGTTTGCCCAGAATGTGATCAACGGCATCCAGCTTGGATTTGTTTACGCGCTCATCGCGCTTGGATACACCATGGTGTACGGGATTGTCAAGCTGATCAACTTCGCGCACGGGGATGTGTTCATGGTCGGCGCGT
>JARKPB010000005.1 GCA_029975475.1 Anaerolineaceae bacterium | reverse complement strand
CTGGCGCGAAGTCCACTGGCCTCGCCCGCTGAACTCGGCCGCAATAACAGGATTCCTGGTTCGGCTGGCCAGCGATATCGAGCGTGGCCCGCTCATCTGGGAAACCCGTGCGGAGGCCGGGCAGATCCGCTATTTGCTGGGCGGTGAGCCGGCAGTGGTTCGGGAATTCTCGGGCTTGCTTCCTCAGCTGGTGCCGGGGACACATCATCATTTTCTGCGAGCGATGCTGTGCTGTGATCGGTGCTATCAGCAGGGACGGACTCGTCAGCTGATCTTCTCTCAGCCGGTGAACAAGGCTGGGCAGGCCTACCAGTATTACGTGTGTCGTGGCAGGCAGGAGCACAGCTGTGGGTTGCCTAATTTGCGGATCGCGGATGTTGAGGATGCGGTGGGGCGGGAGGTTGCAGGCCTGCGCCTGAGCGCGGAAGAAGCCGCCACGATGCGCGAGCAGATCACTGGTCATCTTGAGCAGTGGCTGGGTCTGGAGCGGGACACGCATGCGCGTTTGAGCAAGGAACTTGCCAAGCTTGATGTTAAGGAAGAACGTTTGCTGGATCTGGCCGCGGATGCATCTTTGTCCACTAACAAGCTCCGTAAACGCCTCAACGAGCTGAGGGTCAGGCGCGCGGTGCTTCAGCGGGAGCTGGATCACACCGAGGATCACGTTCGCAAAGAGACTGACACCATGCTGGTCTACGTCACTCTGCTGGAGCGGCCTGGTGAGTTCTACGCTGCAGCCACAGACGAGGTGAAGCGCAAGCTGCTCGGTGCGTTCTACCAGGCGATCTGGATCGACGACGATGGACACCAGACCATCACCACGGCCGAACCACGGGAGATTGTCGGTCAGATCCGTGACATGGCCCGCCAGGCGGGTGCGGAGGCAGCGAGCGGGGCTGCGGGCCTGGAAGAGGCCTCCGGCGGCCCACAGGCGGGCTCTACCGGCCCATCTTCAGCGGCGCCCGGTCATCTTCCTTCGGCCGCTTGTTCGAGTAAGACGGCCTTGGTAGCGGCTTCAGACCAACAGACGAACAAAGCGGGTAAACCCAAGAAAACAAACGACTTTTCGGTCGTTTGTTCGAATAAGATCATTGTGGCTCCGGCAGCTGGGCTCGAACCAGCGACCTAATCGTTACACAGACTCCCATACTTTCGTATGCGTGTGGACTATCTCATCATCCTCTTACAAAAACAAGTAGGATGCGGGGCGCTAATGGATGGGTATTGTTGGGCTCACATCCTAGTCTCTGAACCTTCCGAAGTCTCTTAACCCAACTTCGGCTTGGCTGCGGATTACCTTATCGTGTATACGACGTAGGCTTCCCGCAATTCACCCCGTTTGCATTGTGCAATTACTTGCACAAGCTGCCTTTTGACAGCGATCCGCTCTACCACTGAGCTATGCCGGAATACTTTATACAATGTACGTTGTTCAAGAACAAATCTAAAAGGTATTATACACCGTTATTCATCTGGAGTAAATACCCTGACGCCAAGTTCAATCTCCCTAAACATACCAAAATGCGTTTATCTAGCTCCTGCTTAATTCTCTCCCACGACCTCTCATGCCTTTTGCGCCAACCCAGCTTAGCTTATCTACCCGCGAATCTTCTCAATTTGCCTTGTC
>JARKPB010000007.1 GCA_029975475.1 Anaerolineaceae bacterium | reverse complement strand
ACGAAGCAGACCGTGGCCATGATTTCGCCGTAACGTCCGCTTTATCTTGAAATTTCCAAGGCGCGGCGCATGCGGGGCGTGTTTTCCGCTTCGCGACATATCCTGCCAGCGCCGCTTCCAGGGTCGCGCGAACGAAGGATGCGTCCATCACAAAACGCCCTGGAACGGGACCGACCTTCATCCCCATCGTCTTCTTTGGACGCGGTTTCAACGTCTTCAAGGATCGCTTCTATCGCGGCGGCCGCTTCATCAAGCCGGGAGCCGAACTCGTCAAAATCATCGTCCCCTACGGTCTCAAGGTCATCATACACTTCCCGCAGGAAGTTTGCGGCTTTCTCCAGCTTCTTCAGGTGGGCCTTTTTCATCTCGACCGCTCCCGCGTTAATTTGATCCCCTGGACCCCAATGGAGTTCACGGGCCGGCCTCTTGGGCATGTGCTCCCACCACTTATGCGCTTGACCCACCAAGATCACTGGCGCATCCACCCGTAACCCATGGAAAATTTTATTCTAATTTTCACGGGACAGCGGTCGTGAGCGATAAAATCCCATCTGACTCACGGTTTCTTTCTCAATAGCGCTTCCAGCACACTGAATCCATGGGAAATTTTCCAAGGACACCGGGGTGACGATCATTTTGATACACGCAACAGAAGCTGGACAGAGGCCAGGAAGCCGCGCCACGCCTAGGTTGCGGGGTCTCGATGGCTGAAAATCAAAATGAAAGATTTTGATACGGAATGATCCGAAAATGGCAGGATTTCGCGCGGCTTTTGATATGAAAATGTTCAGATTTGGGACATGGGCCTACCGGATCAAGTAATGTCGTGAAGACCTGCAAGGCGTCTTAATTTCGCCCAATAGCGTTTTGCATAAACACCCCATGGCAGCGAAGGCAATGCTAGCAAGAAAAAAGTAGACAGATATTGATTGAGCAACAACATTTGATAGCCATATTAACATTGCAGCAGAATGTCAAACAGCACTGAAAATTGACCCCCAATCAGCGTCCAATTTTGACCCCCTCGAATTGAGCGTCATGGCTTCTCCTCGTGGTCGGGGGGGGGGGCTTATTGGCTTCTGTGTTTGAGCCTCCAACTGTCGTTGCCGGTCTCGATGATCTCGCAGTGATGCGTCACCCGATCCAAGAGCGCCGTGGTCATTTTGGCGTCGCCAAAGACTTGGCCCCACTCGCCGAAGGTCAGGTTGGTCGTTACCAGGACCGAAGTCCGTTCGTAGAGCTTTGAGAGCAGGTGGAACAACAGTTGGGCGCTCACGCGGGAAAACGGCAGATAGCCGAGTTCGTCGAGCACGACGATATCCGTTCGGCATAGCTGGTTGGCCAGGCGTCCGCCCTTGCCGGCAAGCTTCTCCTGCTCCAGAAGGTTGGCCAGATCCACGAGATTGAAGAACCTAGCGCGCGCGCCATTGCGGACCGCCTGGCCGGCGATGGCGATGGCCAAGTGCGTCTTGCCGGTGCCCGTGCCGCCCACGAAAACGATGTTCTTGCGGGCTTCCAGGAAGCTTCCTTCATACAGGGAGCGGATGTGGAGTTCATCGACAGGTGACCCGGCAAAGGCAAAGGAATCAAGGTCCTTGTACACAGGAAACCGGGCTTGGCCGAGCTGGTAGCGGATAGCCCGCAAGCGTCGTTGCGCGGCTTCGGCCTCCAGGAGATCCAGCAACGCCTGGTCCACGGTGACTGGCCCCGGCCGATCCAGCAGCTCCTTGTATCCGGCGAGCATGCCGGTCAGATGGAGTTCCCGCAGATGCTCCAGGATGGCGCTACGCGACATGGCGAGCCTCCTGCAGCAGTTTGTCATAGCGGGAGCAATCGGCCGCCGGCTCCTGGTTGAGCACCAGTTTTTGCGGCAGGACGACCACGGCCTCCTCAGGACGTTTTCCCTCCTGGGAAAGCAGGCTCATGACCACGTCCTTGCTGACGGTGTTTGCGGCCAGCGCCCTGCCGCAGGCGTCGGCCACGGCGAGCAAGCCGTATTGCGGCACCGCACACAGGATGGCCACGAACTGGCGATCCCAGTCCGAAAACCGGGAAAGCGCCTCGCGCATGCGAGTCAGTTCCGGTGGCAAATCCCAGTGCGCAAACGGCGCACCGTTTCGCAACGCGCCGGGCTTGCGCCGCAACACCGGCAGATAGTGCCACGGATCAAACACCGTCCTGCCGCGGCCGAACTGGCGGTCATAGAAGGCTATCACTTTGCCCTGACTGATGATTTTGATCTTGTCCGCATAGGCGCGGACAGTGACGGTTCGGCCGACCTCGCTGACGGGGACGCTGTAGTGATTGCGGTCGTAGCGCACCAGGGACGTGCGCGAAACGCGGGCTTCATCGGCGCCGTACCCGTCGAAGGGACGGGGAACCGCCATGAGATGTTGCCGTTCCTCGGCAAACACCTCCATAATCAGCTTGTCCTGCTGGGTCGGATGGCGACGGGTCCGGGCCTGCTCAAGACACTTTTCGCGCAGGATTTCATTGAGTTCCACAAAATCCTTCGCTGCCAGCCGGGGCGTGAAGAACTGCTCCCGGACCAGGCCGACCTGCCGTTCCACCTGGCCTTTCTCCCAGCCGGCGGCAGGCGTGCAGGCCACCGGCTCGAACAGGTAGTGGGAACAGAGCTGTTCAAAGCGCTCGTTGAAGTCCCGATCCTTGCCGATGAGGATTTTCTTCACGGCCGTCTTCATGTTGTCGTAGATGCCGCGCCTTGTGACGCCGCCGAAGAACTCGAAAGCCCGCATGTGGGCGTCGAAAACCATCTCCTGGGTTTCTCGGGGGTAGGCGACGACAAAATACATCCGGCTGTAGCAGAGCCGGACATGCGCCACCTTGACCCGTGCCGGCAATCCGCCAAGCAGGACGTCCTCATGGCTCCAATCGAATTGAAACGCTTCTCCTGGCGAGAAAACCAGAGGAACAAAAGCTTGGTTCGTCAAGAGTTGCTGTTCACGTCGCCATGCCCTGACGTAGCGTTGCACATTGTCATAGGAACCAGCGTAACCCTCTTGCCTGATCTCCTCGTAAAGTCGTTTTGCAGTACGCCGCTGTCTTAGTGGAATGTTTTTATCCTCCTCAAGACGCCGCTCCAAGGATGAAACAAACGCGCCAAGCATGGGACGTGGCTGAACACGGCGTTCGTAGTGCAGCTTAATCACATCCTCTCGGAGGATCTTCCGAACGGTATTCTTGGATAATCTCAGTTCGCGTGCAATCTGTTTAATGGACTTTCCATCTCGTCGCGCCGCCAGCCGGACCTTTTTGATCGTCTCCACTATCAGCATCTCCTCGCGGTACCCCTTGTGCCTCTGGTGATCCGAGACATCTAAGGGGGCTGCCGAGGGGGTCAATTTTCGACGCTGATTGCGCCCTCAAAGGGGTCAATATTCCATGCTGGTAGACA
>JARKPB010000003.1 GCA_029975475.1 Anaerolineaceae bacterium | reverse complement strand
CAAACACCGGGCAGGATCGCTATGGTTATCGTAGAAATGGCGAAATTATTGAAATCGTGGAGGAAGAAGCCAGGTGGGTACGAAAAGTTTTTGAATGGTATAACCAGGGAGTCAAATTGATGGAGATCCGAAGGAGATTGATTGAAGCGCGTGCTCCTCAAAAAGGCTCAACTCGTCTTCGGAAAATTGAATGGGCAGTCACTTCAATTCAATCCATTTTACAAGCTGCCGATGCATATTATCGCGGGGTTAAGAAACAAAGTCGAGATGGAGAAGTTTTCGAGATTCCTGCACCCCCAATTATTGATTCCAAAACATATGAACGGTATCGAATTGTTCGAGAACGAAACGTTAAGCATCCTATGTTCAACTATCGCCATGATTACCTAATTAGTGGATTATTGAAATGCGCCTGTGGGCGTAAATGGGCCGGCAGAACCCAATCTTCTGCCACCCGAAAGAACCGTAAAGGTGAAGTTGTGCCACGTAAGACCATGTCCAGCACTTATTGCTGCACCCAACACCACAAGGAACTGATTCACGAGGACTGTCCTCGCAGCATTGGTCATCTCAAAGCAGATGACTATGTTTGGGGGAAAGTAAAAGGTGCGATTGATGACCCTGAGATTCTCATCGCAAGGGCAAGAGATTATGTAGATGATCTACGTAAGAAGGCAAAATCCACAAATGAAGACAACGATCGGATACAACGAGAGTTGGATAATCTAGTTTTAGAACGGAAATGGGTGATTACCCAGGCAAGAAAAGGAAGTATTTCAGAGCAAGACATGGATGAGCAGTTAGCAGATCTTTCAACCCAAGAAATTACATTGAAGCAGGAAATGGAGATGGTAACCGATCAATCTTTACTGTCTGCCCTCAATCAGTGGGAAGAACATGCACGGGAATATTTTGCTGATCTTAAGGTCGGTCTATTGGAATTAAATACCGTTCCTCAAACAGATGAGGAACGGCTTGAACAATTTGAGTTGAAACGAAAGATTGTAAATACTTTGGTTGAGAAGGTCTACATCCACAAGGATCGGTCTTTAGAGGTTACGATCCGTTTAAATCTCCTCCAGATGATTCGGCAACGACCTAGTGCGGACCAAGTCCCACAGGTCGGAACTTGTACCCGTAAATCAACATACCCTTTGCACCGCCGTCCTCGCGCAGCTTGCGCGTGACCATCTCGACCGGCATGCCGATTTCCACCGCCTGCTCGCCCAGGTCGGTGAGCTGGGCGGTGACCACCGGGCCTTCCTCCAGTTTTACCAGAGCGACGGTGTAGGGAGCCTGGCTTTCATAGCCAGCCGGGGCGTCCTGCATCACGGTGTAGGAATACACCGTGCCTTTTCCGCTGAACGGATACACATTCCTGGCTTCGCCGCCGCAGTGCGGGCAGACATCGCGGGGCGGGAAAATCTTACCATCGCAATACGGACATACTTCGCCAATCAACGCGTAGCGCTGTTTCTTTAACCTCCAGTGGCGGGGAATTTCCATGGTTCTCTCCTTCCTTAATCCAGTAAGTGATGATATTTATACCGGTACGACTCTCTCATTTCCTATCAGGCCTGGGGTTTGAGAGGTTTTGATTGCTGCTTATACCCGCTCCAGGACGTGGGTTACCGCCGTGGCGGCAGGACCGCCGAGCGACTGCACCAGCGCTCGGCGGGCATTCTTTACCTGGTTGGCGCCGGCCTGGCCGCGCAGCTGCAGCACTGCCTCGACGATTTGGTACACTCCCGCGGCGCCGATCGGGTTGCCGCGCGCCTTGTGCCCGCCCATGGTCAAAATGGGCAATTTCCCGCCCAGCGCCAGGCTGCCGTCTTGAGCCAGTTTCCAGCCTTCGCCGCGGCGGGCAAAACCGGCCGCCTCTAAAGAAAGGGCGGCAAAGATCGAGAAGGTGTCGCTTAACTCAAAGAAATCAACATCTGCGGGCAGGATGCCCGCCTGGCGGCAGGCGGATTGAGTGCTGCGCGCGGCGGCTTCAAACGCCAGCGGGTCGGGGCGGTCGTGCAGCGCCAGGGTGTCTACCGCCACGCTGCTGCCGCTGATTCGCACCCTGGGATGGGCATAGCCTTCGGGCAGCCCGCTGGTGCGCGCCAGCAGCACAGCCGCGGCGCCGTCGGCATAAGGGGCCGAGTCGAACATGTTGAGCGGGTCGCTGACTGGCTCGGCATTTTCATACACTTCCGGGCGGATCGCTTTGCGGTACATGGCGTACGGATTGTTGACCGCGTTGGCGTGCGCCAGCAGCGGAAAAGCCGCAAAAGCCAGGCGCGGCGCGCCGTACTCATGCAGATACCGCTGCATCAGCAGCCCGGCCTGACCGGCGGGGGTCAATCCGGTCATGGCTTCGTAATCATAATCCTCAGCGAGGGCAGCGGCGGCCTCCAGATCCGGGCCGATCCGATCGGTCCATTTTTCAACACCCACAACCAACGCGCTCTCGACAAAGCCGCTGCGCACCGCCAGATACCCGACGCGCAGCGCCGCCGCGCCGGAAGCGCCGGCTGCCTCGACCGTGTAAGCTTCGATGCCGGTCAGGCCGGCGTGATCTGTCAGCAGCGCGCCCAGGTTGGCCTGGTGCGAGAGAATCGAGGCGGCGAAATTGCCAATATACATCGCCTGGGGGCGCAATCCCCCCGAATCTTTGATGGCCGCCAGTGCGGCGCGGGTTGAAAGGGTGTGCAGCGGCAGGTCCCAGTGTTCTCCGACCGGGATTTGCCCGATGCCAGCGATGATCACATCTCCCATGCCCGCCCCCTTATCCGAGATCCAGTTTGCCGCGGTAGCGGGCATAGGTGGCGTAATCAATCTGTGTGCGGCGGGCGATATACGCCTGGGTGCTGGGGGCTTTGGCGCGGCGTTCATCAATTAGATCGGTGACGCGCAAAATAAAAGCGTCTGAACCAGCGCCGGAGCCAAAGGAAACGACCAGGACACGGTCGCCCGGCTGAGCGATATCCAGCACGGCGGTCAGACCGATGATGGCCGCGCCGGCGTATGTATTGCCGATCACCGGCACCAGCAGCCCTGGCTTGATCTGCTCGTCGCTGAAACCTAGATCTTTACCGGCTTTTTGCGGGAACTTGGCGTTGGGCTGGTGGAAGACGGCGTAGCGGAAATCTGCCGCGCTCAGCCCGCTGGCTTCAAGGATGTAGCGCCCCGCTTCGTCAATATGTTTGAAGTAGGCCGGTTCGCCGGTAAAACGCTGGCCGTGCTCGGGATATTTCTGATACTGGCGGCGCCAGAAATCCGGTGTGTCGCTAACGTAGGAATACGCCGCCTCGATCACCGCCAGGGCTTCTTCGCCCGGGCCGAGAATGTAAGCCGCGCCGCCCGCGCCGGCGGTGTATTCGAGCTGGTCGCCGGGGCGTCCCTGGGCGGTATCCATACCGATGGCCAGGGCGTACCGGCCCATACCGGAGCCTACCATTCCCATGGCGGAGACGATCGCTTCGGTGCCGGCTTTGCAGGCGAATTGAAAATCAGCCGCAGAAATATGACGGCTGGCGCCGATCGCCTCTGCCACCACCGTCCCGGAAGGTTTGACCGCGTAGGGATGAGACTCGGACCCGATCCAGACCGCGCGCAGTTCACACGGGTCGATGCCGGCACGGGCCAACGCATTGCGCGAGGCTTCGATGGACATTGTGATCACGTCCTCATCCAGCCCAGGGACAGCTTTCTCCTTTACTGGCAGCCCGCCCTTGGCAGCCCAGACGCGTGCGGTTTCTTCCGCCGGCAGACGGTAGCGCGGCACATAAGCGCCGTAACCGATGACGCCCACCGGGCGGTCCGTTTTTAGCAGATGCATGTTCTCGTTGCCCATTTTTAATCCATTCCTTCCCAGATTGATGCGGTTGGGTGTTGAACCGCGGAGATACTCCCTCTGGTCAATTTCTTCTCTTGATTACGACTCCGCGCTTTCTGGCTGGTTGTATTCTTTCAACAGTTCGGCGGCGCGTTCGGCGCGAATGTTCTGCTCTTTCACCATCTGATCCGCGATGCGGCTGACCAGGCTGCCTTCTGCCCCGGCGGCTGCCGCGATCTGACGGGCATGCAGGCTCATATGCCCGCGCTGAATGCCCTCGGTGGCCAGGGCCCGCAGGGCGGCCAGATTCTGCGCCAGCCCGACCGCGGCGATGATCTGTGCCAGTTCCGCGGCGCTGCTGACGCCCATCAACTTTAACGCAGCGCGGGCGGCCGGGTGCACCCGGGTGGCGCCGCCAATGATGCCCACCGCCATCGGCAGCTCAATGGAACCGGTCAGGTTTCCCTCGGCGTCGCGCCTCCAGGTGGAAAGGCTGGTGTAGCGCCCGGAGCGGGCGGCGTAGGCATGCGCCCCGGCTTCAATCGCGCGCCAGTCGTTGCCGGTGGCGATCACCACCGCGTCCACGCCGTTCATGATGCCCTTGTTGTGGGTCGCCGCGCGGTAGGGATCCGCAGCGGCGAAAGCCCAGGCAGCGATGATCCCGTCGCGGACTTCTTCGCCGCTGAAGCGGTCAAAAGCCAGGTCCTGCGGGCGAAAAACCGCGCTGGCGCGCGCCAGACGGCGGTCCGCAAGATTGGATAGAATGCGCAAATGAACCCGCCCCCCGGTGATGCGCGCTGCCAGCGGCGCAAGGCTCTCCAGGGTGGTATTGATGGCGTTGGCGCCCATCGCGTCGCGCACGTCATAAATCAGATGCAGCACCAGGAAGGGGCCGATGGGGGTATCTTCCAGCACTCGCACTTCGATATCGCGCGGCCCCCCGCCGTATTTTTTTAACACCGGGTCTGTGTTCGCGGCGGCTTCGAGCAGTTCCGCGCGCGCATCCAGCAGGCGCTGGCGGGCAGCCTGCGGGTCGCTCACCTCGAGGATTTGCATCTGCCCGATCATTTCCGGCGGGGTGGTCTCGGCGCGGAAGCCGCCCAGCGGTCGGGCAAGACGCGCCATAAACGAAGCGCCAGCCACCACAGAAGGTTCCTCAATCGCCATGGGTACCAGAATCTCGCGGCCGTTGACCAGGAAGTTGCGGGCGATGCCCAGAGGCAGGGCATAGACCCCCACCGCGTTTTCAATCATGTGGTCAGCCTGCTCGGCCGTTAGACCATTCTGACCGGCGAGGGCGTGCAGTTCTTCCGGGCTGAGACCGGATAAACGCCTGACCTCTTGCAGACGCTCTTCCAGGTCAAGCTCATAAAATTTGCGCGGTGTTGTTTCAGCCTTCAAAGTCCTTTGCCTCGTTCCTCTTCGTTTCGCTTTAAGGGTACCGCCTCGACGGGGTATTTTAAAAGCTTTGTACAGGCTTTGCTCGCCTGACGTAAAGGAATTTTAGAGGGGCGGGACTGGCAAAAGCTATCAGAATCGCGCAAGCGCGCGGTTAAGAGCGAAGCGCTTCCAACCTGGGCTGGCCGTTAACCCGCCGGACGCGCAAAGACGCGCCGCAGCCAAGGCAGACCAGTTGATCCACTTCGGTGGCGGGTTGAATGATTTCTCCGCAATACGGGCAGGCATTTTTTCCCCGATCGGGTAGCATATCCCCGCCTGCTGGGGCCAGGTCTTGAGGATGCGCCAGCAGCTGGCCGCAGTTCAGACAGTAGCGTGAAGCCGCGCTGTTTCGAGCGCCGCAATGAATACAAAAAATGGAAGTTGGAGAAGAATCAACCACCCTGGCCTCCCGAAAATTGGTCAAGCTGCTGGCGCAGCTCGCTCAGTGCTTCCTCTGCTGCTGCCAGCTCATCTTCTAATTGCTTTCTTTGGAGCTGTTGTTCTCTGCGAAAGAAAGACAGCTTGCCATACGCTTTTCTTTCCAGCGCGCTCGACCTGAACAGTAAAATAATTGCCGCAACTGCCATGCAGCAGATCAGAATAAAGACCGGGCCAGTCACGTGCTTGACCAGGATGATAATAAAAAATACAACAGCGAAAAGCACAAAAGCCCAGACCGAGGATGTCCGGCTTTGCTCCGCAAGGCGGGTCATGCGGTCCGATGACTCTCTCTTCTGATGGACGGTTTGCTCCAATTCTTCGACCTTGAGTGTCAGTTCAACCTGTTCGATCGGCGGATATACCTGACCGCATCTCGGGCAGAAGCGGGCTGTTTTGATCACAATTTCGCCGCAGTTCGGACAGGCTTTCTCGTTTTCAACCATCGGGAGGTCCTTGTTTTCTTAAGATTCTGGCCGGGCATTTGTTTGAGCGGCGGGAGTTGAAAACCCGTCATGCGGCAATTCCTCGAAGCGCTCTCCGGCCGCCTGGATGTCGAACTCAGCCAGCTGCCGTTCAAGGTCTTCTTTTTTGATTTTTTTTGCTTCAAGTTCCTGAGCAGATCCGGCCCGTTCCAGTTTATTATTTCCAAGGATCAGCCGGGTGATGCCGCCCGCGAAGAACAGCAGCCCGGCCAGCAGCATCACAATATAGCCGGGCGCAACAATATAGCCGCCGGTAAAATTCCACAGCAGCAGCAGATCAACAGCAGCGATGGCAAAGAGGATCCAGCCGTTTTTCCGGTCGCTTTTGGCTTCCCCGATTAAGTGTTCACTGTGATTAATCTCGGTTTGCAGGCGGTTTTGCTCCTGAATCAACGCGTCTTTCTTCGTTGAAAGCAGGTGCGCCGGGTCAACATCGGCGGCGGGCGCAGCGGTGGGAATCTCCGGGTCGCCCGCTTCCGCCGCTGCTGGCTGTGGTTCCGCTTCGGTCGTGAGCGCCTCCGCCGCGGGATCGTTTTCTAGCGGGACAATCTGCCCCGGCGCGGGCTGCAGGGTCAAATACCCGGGGCCGCTGATCACACGGTGGGTCAGCCCGCACTGTTCACAGGCGAGGAAACCGCCGTCTTTGTACATGGTGATTAATCCGCCGCAGCCCCAGCAGAGCAGGGTGAGCACCATTCCCCCTTCGTATTGAATTGGATGAAGGGCGACCAATTCTTCGCCGCAGTCAAGGCAGAAATTCGACCCCGCCTTGTTTTCAATCCCGCAGGCATTACAAAAGATGACCTCATTCTCCATCAGCTCCCTCCGCGCGCCTTATTTGACGCATTCCACCGGGATATAGGTTTGCGCCTCTGAAGACTGGGACATGTTGGTGCCGTTCAAACTCCAGTCGGAACCGCCGCCCCCGCGCAGGGTAACGTTGCACCAGCGGTAACCCGCCTTGGGAGGATTTCCAGCGTAGCACTCATGAATGATATAGGCGTCGTAGTATTTCTGACATTGACTGCTGGCACTGCCGCTGCTGTTTCCCAATTCGGAAATTCGCTCGATCAGGTCGCCGACCAGGCGCGGATTGACGACAGCGGCGATCACCGCCCCCAGGGCGGCCAGGGTGAACAGACCCCAAAAAATCGCGCTGGCGGCTGAGGATTTTCCGGTACGGGCAGCAGCCGGGATTGAAACAGGGGGCGTTTCAAGCGTGGCTGGCTGCAGCAGCTGCGGCTCGGGTCCGGAGTTCATTTGAAAATCCGCTGGCGCAGCAGCTGTCTTCCCCTGCGGGGGCTGAGGATGATATTGCGCCGGGCGGGCGCCAGGCTGGTAGGGCTGCGGGGGCCGCTCGGGGAAGGTAATCCTTTCTTTCGAGCGCCTCCATGGCCTGGGCCAGGGCCGTGTGGAATAGGCCACCGGGTGGCTGTTTTTTGCCGTAATGGTCTGACGCGTTCCGCAGCGCGGGCAAAATGCGAACCCGCGCGAAGTTTTACCTGGAAAAACACTACCGCATTTTGAACACCGGCACAACAGGATATCGGGCATATTTTCCTCCCCGCGGTAATCATATACCCGATAACCATATTCTTGCAACCGTTCTCAGCGTTATAACCTGCTGGAACGGATAATGAGATGGAAGGCGGTCTTACAGATTCAGCGACTCTCCCGGTTTTAGCAACACGGCGCGGCTGCTGGTCTCCGACTGCACGCGCTCTGCCCACGCGGCCGGGTCCTGGCGGATCAGGTCGAAGGTGTTGTAGTGGATCGGAACGACCAATCGCGGCTGAAGCAGTTTCACCGCGCGAAGCGCATCCACCGGGCCCATGGTGAAATTATCCCCGATGGGCAGCACAGCCAGGTCAATCCCTTCTTCGCCGATCAGCGCCATATCGCCAAACAGACCGGTATCCCCGGCGAAATAGATCTTTTGCCCGTCCAGGGTGGTGAGCAGCAGGCCGGCCGGGTTGCCGCCGTAAGAACCATCCGGCAGGGCTGAACCGTGCAGGGCGAAGGTCAATTTGAGGTAACCGAAAGGATGCTGAAACCCGCCGCCCAGATGCTGCCCGTGGGTTTTTAAGCCTTTTTTTGCCAGCCAGCTGGCGATTTCATAGTTGCTGATCACCAGGGCTTTGGTGCCGGTGGCGATTTCAACTGTGTCCCCGACGTGATCGCCGTGGCCGTGGGTGATCAGGATAAAATCGGCAGGAAGATCCCCCGGTGATTGCGCCGCTGCCGGATTGCCCTTAAAAAACGGGTCAATCAAAAGATGAAAGCCGGAAGTTTGCAGGCCAAGGGTGGCGTGGCCAAACCAGGTCAAGATTGTGGACATGCTGCACCTCCGCCTTTTATTGTAGCCCAAATAGATAAATACCGGCCGGGTGTAAAATAATTCAAACCGGTCAAGTGAGGCTGCCTGGGTATGGGAAAGAACTCCGCGTCTCTGCGTTCCGCACTGGGAAAACTGGCCCTTGCACTGCTGCCGGTCGTTGTCCTCTACTGGTGGTTGGAGCGCAAACGAAAACGCCCCTTAAATGACACACCCGACCGGCAGGCGGAGCTGGAACGGCTGCAGGCCGAAAATGAACGCCTGCGCCGGCAACTTCAGGCGGCTGCGCCTCAAACCTTACCGGCTGCCGCGGTTGAACTGAAACCGTCCGCTTGGGGCATGATTTCAAAAGGCTTTCTGGCGCTGCTGGGCGCGGGGTTGTTGATCCTGCCGCCCTGGCTGGTGGTGCAGGAGCGCTGGCTGCAAAATCCCTGGGTGCGCGATTCGATGCGCAGCGCCTGGTGCCTCAGCGACACGCTGTGCAAGACTGCCCTGCCCTCTTACTTTCTGGTGGTTCTCCCGGTCTTTTTTGGCTTCCTCCTGCTCTTCTGGCTGGCGGCGCCGCGATTTTTGGAAGCGCTGCACCCCCCGGAAATTGAGGATCTGCCCGCGCCCGCGATCCCGGGAAAGACTCAGCGTCTGGTGAGCAGCGTTCTGCGACTGCTGGCGCTGGCCGGGGCCGGCGTATTGTTGTGGCTGGGCGTCCGTCAGGGGCGCATCCCCGGGGCGGAACTGCTTCTCGTGCTGGCTGTTTACGCTGCCGGGCAGTGGCTGACTTTTCGCCCTTTCTCCGCCAGGCGCACCCTGCTGCCCGGCCTGCCGCAGTGGCTTTTTCCGGCTGTATTTGCTCAGGCCGCGCTGGCATTTTTCCTGTTTTCTATTTATCAAAAACAAAATGTCTTCTGGCTCGCGGCTGTGCTGCTCGGGCTGGCGGCTGTCCTGCTGTGGCGCGCGCGGCGGGTGATGCCGCTGGCGGTCTGGGTGCTGCTTGGCAGCATGCTGTTAAATACCTATCAGATCGATTCCTGGCGTTTTTCAGTGATCGGCGACGATTATGCGTTTTTTGGTTACGCGCGCGATATACTTACGAAACAAAACAGCGCGGATGTGCTCCGCAACCTGTTTAACGGCCAGGCGGTTTACGGCACGCACCCTTATATCTCTTCCCTGGTGCAAGCTGTCTTTCTGCGCATTTTCGGGGTAAATAACTTCGGCTGGCGTTTCAGCAATATTTACCTGCTCTCGCTGGCCGCGGCGCTTTTTCTCCTCGCTTTCCAGCGGATAACAGCCCGGCGCGCTGCCCTGCTTACCGGGATCCTGCTGGCGGGCAGCAGTTACCTGATGAGCTTTGGAAAGATTGGTTATAACAATCTGCAGGCTTATTTTCTATTTGCTCTCCTGCTCTGGTTGGGGGCGCGTGCGGTGACCCGCCGCCAGCCGTTGGATTACACCTGGCTGGGTATGGCGGCCGGTCTTTGCTTTTACGTCTATCCCGCGGCGCTTTACCTCCTGCCGCTGCTGGTGGTTTTTTTGCTGATCTATGATTTTCCAAAATCCCGGGCTGCCCTGGGGCGCTGGGTGCTGTTTGCAGCCGCGCTTTTTTTGATGAGTATCCCGGTGCTGGTTCAGCCGGCTTACTGGCAATCCAAAATCGCCGGTACGTTTATATACGCCCCCGGCGCGACCGGGCGCACCGGGCTGGGTTTTCATGTCTTCACCAACTCGCTCTACAGCCTCTTCACCTATCTCTATTTACCCAACGAAACCCATTTTGTTTATTCCTCGCACCTCGATCCGCTTTCCGCGGTCTTTCTGCCCCTGGGTCTGGCCTGGTGCCTGGCGACCGTGCGCAAGCAGCGCTTCAGCCGGTTTTTGGCCGCAGGTTTCTTACTGCTGCTGGTTCTGGTAGGGGTCAGCCACGACCGCTGGAGCCCTTCCAACACGCGCATGTTCTTGCTGCTGCCGTTCCTGGCTGCTTTTGCCGCTTTCGGTCTGCTGTGGGTGTGGCAGGCCCTGGAAAAACTGCCGCGCACGGCGGCCGTCGCCCCGCTCTTGATCGGGGTAATCACGACTCTGATTCTCTGCCTGAACTTTTATCAGGCTTACGATATCGGACGCCAACGGTCGCTGGGCACGCCCAGCCCCGAAATGCTCTTCCTGCGCTTTCTGGAAAGGGAGGAAACCCTCAGCCCGGGCAGCGAGCGGGTTTACCTGTTCCTCACCAGCCCGAACTGGGGTATCGACGGCATTAAAGAAATGCAGCGCCTGTACGCAAAACCAGCTTCGCTGCTGCAGCTGCAGCGGCTTGTGATCAACTCAGCCCGGCTGCCCGCTGAACTCATCAACCGCCTGGATGATCCTAATTTAATCCTCTTCCTTGAACCTGGAATGGATTACAACTGGAAACTGGCGCTGGACAGTGAATTAGCCGGATATGGGTGGGTGTTGTGTAATTTAAAGGACACGCCCGGATCTTCGCCGGTGGCGCAGGTGTATTTTCATCCCCGCTCGCGGTTCCTCTGCCCGCAGGAAGGCGACTGGAGCATTCGACCCTGACAATTGTGTTGATTAAAATGCCGGGCGGGGCAGGAGCGGTAGACTTTTAGCCAGGTGATACACGACAGCCTGGTCTACCTGGAGGTCCGGGCCGCCAGTGATGCTATATCCGCGACTCTGCCAGAAACGCAGCGCCGCCGGGTTATTCAAATGGACATTAACGCAAACCGTGACGACATGCCAGGCGGTCAGCATGCTTTCCAGCAGGTTGAGCGCGGCACTGTCCAGGCCAGCCTGGCCGGGCTGGATGAGCAGCTGTAAAATTCCCGCCGTGCGAATTTCCTGCTGGTAGCCAGCGGGGATAAATTCGACCGCTCCAACAATGGATCCCGATCGATCCAGCACGCAGAACAGGCTGAGCGCCTGTTTGGCGCGTTCGAGGGCGGCGCGAACCTGCTGGATGGAGGGCTGGGGAAGCGGCGCTGTGACCAGATAGGCTTCTGGCCGGGAATACAGGGCGAAAATCCCGGATGCATCTTCTTCCTCAGCCGGGCGGAAAAACAGCAAAGGATCCTTCTCGGTCATTCCCTGCCCCATCACGCTATCATTTTACACAGGTTTCCAGATGGAAGCAATTCCCGCGAATCGCAATTTTTGGAAGAAATAAATCCTTTTGGTATACTAATGATTGCGGTTATGAAATGCGTCATTCAGATTCCCTGTTTCAATGAGGCGAGCAGCCTGCCCGGAGTGCTGGCCAGCCTTCCGCGCGCGCTGGATGGTTTCAGCCAGATTGAAGTGCTGGTTGTGGATGACGGCAGTCAGGATGCGAGCGCGGCTGTGGCGGTGGAAAACGGGGCGGATGAAGTTCTGCAGCTGCCGCGCCACGTCGGGCTGGCGCAGGGATTTTACGCCGGGTTGAAGGCTGCCCTGGCGCGCGGCGCGGATGTGATAATCAATCTGGACGCGGACGGGCAGTATCACCCGGGTGATTTGCCCGCCCTGGTGCGCCCGATTCTGGAAGGACGGGCAGAGATGGTGCTGGGCGACCGCAGCCGCGGCCTGCGCGGACAGATTTCGCCGTATAAGTACGCCCTGCTGCGCACGGGCAGCTGGGTGGTCTCGCTCGCCAGCGGGCTGGCGATTCCAGACGCGGCCAGCGGGCTGCGCGCCTTCAGCCGGGCTGCTGCGGAACAGATCCGCGTTCACAGCCGTTACTCCTACACGCTGGAAACCCTGATTCAGGCCGGGGCGCTGGGCTGGCGGGTGATCAGCCTGCCGGTGATGGTCAATCCGGTCCTGCGTCCTTCCCGACTGGTGCAGTCCACCGGGCAGTATCTGCTTTTCTCCGCGGCCGCTATCCTTCAGGCATACGGGCGCTACCGTCTGGGCTGGGGAGGCAAAGAAAGATTGTGAACATAATTCTGGCTGGCCCGCTGCCCCCATACCGCGGCGGGATCGCCCGCCATACCGGTCGGCTGGCGCAGGCGCTGGCCGAGGCAGGCAGTCCGCCCACATTGCTGACCCTGCGCGGCGGTTACCCGGGCTGGTTATACCCCGGGCGCTCCAGTCTGGAACCTGATCCGGCCGCAGATTTTCAAGCGGCACGCATGCTCACCGGCTGGCGGTTCTGGCAGTGGCCCGCCGCTGCCCGCTGGATTGCGAATCAATCTGCCGCGGCGTTGATCTTGCCCTGGTGGACGCCTTACTGGGGCCCCGCCTTTGGCTGGCTGGCGGCCGCTGCCCGCCGGCAGGGTTTACGGGTGCTGTTTGTGGTTCACAATGCCCTGCCGCATGAAGCGCGTCCCCTGGACCGCCTGTTAACCCGCCTGGCTCTGCGTCAGGGGCAGGCATACATTGTCCATAACGGCAGCCAGGCCGAGGTTCTGGCGCGGTTATACCCTGATCAGCCCAACGCGCATTTTTACCCCCACCCGCCTTATGACCATTTGAATGAATACCGCCTGCCGAAAGATCAGGCGCGCGAAGCTCTTGGACTGCCAACTGACCGAGCGGTTCTGCTGCAATTTGGTTTTCAACGGGCTTACAAAGGGCTGTCTTTCCTCCTAGATGTGCTGGTTGAACTGCGGGAGAACAGCGGGCAAATTCCGCTTCTCCTGGTGGTGGGAGAACACTGGAACGGCAGCAGCGCGTTGAAAGCTCAAGTTCTACGTCTGGGGCTTGGCGAGCAGGTGCGCTGGTTTGACCGCTATGTCAGCGATCAGGAAGCCGGGCTGTTTTTTTCGGCGGCTGACCTGCTGGTCGCCCCTTATCGGCGCGCCACACAGTCCGGCGCGCTCAAGCTGGCTTTGGGTTTTGGCCTGCCCGCGCTGGCAAGCGCCGGCACGCTGGACCCAAGAGAATTGCCGCTGGAGGGGCTGAGAATCCTGCCGGCTGAAGATGCGGCGGCCTGGGCGCGGGGGATTGCCGCGGCGCTGCGCGAGCCGCTGCCCGCCCCGCAGATCGACGCTTCCGCTGCCTGGGCCGGTCTGGCCGCTCTGGTGATGGAGCTGGCGCGATGAATGTGCTGATCACCCATTTCCACAGCCTCCAGAATGCCGGGGACGCGGCCGGCTTGCAGGTCAGTCTGGCGCAGCTGCGGCAGAGCCTGCCCGCGGCGCGCTTTTTTGTAGTCAGCGATTATCCTGAAGAAAGCGGTTATGCTGCCATGGGTGTCACAGCGCTGGCTTCACCGGCCGCCCTGGCGCGCGCAAGGCGGGGCTGGAAGCCGCTGAAAGCGGCGTTCCAGGCGGCTGATGTGATTGTTCAGGTATCCGGCAATCAGCTGTTTTCCATTGGCCGGCTGCGGATCCCGCTGCTGCTGGCATGCGCGCAGATCTGGCTGGCTGGCCGCTGCGGCGCGCCGTATTATCTTCTGCCCTGTTCGCTGGGGCCCTTTAATACCGCGCCAGAAGCTGCGCTGGTGCGCGCCTTGCTGCGCCGAGCGCGGCGGGTCTATCTGCGCGAGCCGGTCAGCCTGCGCCTGGCGCAGTCCTGGGACCTGCCGGCCCGTCTGGCCGCTGACCCGGCTTTTTTACTGCCGGCTGCGCCTGCTGCCAGTGCCCGGGAAGTATTAAGAGCCATTGGCTGGCGTCCCGGCCCGCCGGCGCTGGGCCTTTCTCTGATCCCGCGCATGACCCGCCGCCTGAACCGACAGGCATTAGACCGCCAGCGTCAGGCCGCCGCCGCCGCGCTGAGCAGACTGACTGAAATCGAGCCGGATTTGCAGTTGATCTTTTTTCCGCAGGTTTGCGGTCCAACCCTCCGTGAAGACGATCGTCAGGCCGCCCGCGGCCTGCTTGAGATACTGCCGGAGCGGGTAAAGGTCTTGCACTTTCCCGCCGGCTGCAGTCCGGCCGTGCTCAAAGCGGGATACGGGCAGATGCAGGCCTTGCTCGCCGGGCGTTTGCACGCCGCCCTGATGGCATTTTCCAGCGGCGTGCCGCCGCTGATGCTGGGTTACCTCACCAAGACGCGCGGGATGGCCGAGCTGCTCGGCTGGCAGGAGTGGCTGGTAGATCTATCCGACTCGCGGATGGATGCGCTCAGCCAGCTGCTGCTCCAGTTCTGGGAAGCGCGCAGCGTTTTAGGAAGGCGCTGCGGTGCCGCGGCTGAGGTTCTGACGGACAGCGCCCGGATTCCTTTCAATGAAATCGCGGCCGATATAAAGGGCGGCTGAGCAGATGAAGGTGCTGATCCTGACTGCCGGGCTGGAGATCGGCGCGGCTCACGGCGGCGCGGAGCGCTTCGGGCTGGAGCTGGCCAGCGCGCTGCAAGCGCACGCCCGGGTCAGTCTGTGCGCTTTCTGGCAGCGCGGCAGTCCGCTGGAACAGGCCTGGCTGGAGGCCGGGCGCGCGGCCGGTCTGGACATATTTTTCGCCGCTCGCTGGCAGGGGCGTTGGAACCTGGCGCAAACCTGGCGCGGGATAAAAACAGTCTTGGCCTGGTGCCGGCAGCGGAAGCCGGATGTGGTCCACAGCCATTTTCAAGCCGGCACGCTGGCCGCGCTCATCGGGAAAGCCCGGGGCCTCTGCGCGGCTGCGCTGCGCACAGCCCATATTGATCGCGAATGGGGCAGCGGCTTAAACGCCTGGGTGCTGCGCTCTTTCTGGAATGGGTGGGTTTTTCCTGTGTTCTGTTCCGCGGAATCCGGCGTATCCGCGGATATCTGCCGCCGCCTGGACGCGCGCCTTGCTGCCCGCCTGACCGCGAGAAAAGCGGTGCTGCTCCCAAACGCGCTCCCGGTGCTGGAACCAGCCGGTGTCCGTTCTGTCCGCCTCGATCCGCACTATGACTGGATAGGCGGGGCGGGGCGCTTGTGTTCCCAGAAAGATCCGTTAACTTTGCTGCGTGCTTTTGCGCTGCTGGCAGATGAAAATCCCCGGTTGCGTCTGGTCTGGGCCGGGGACGGGCCGCTGAGAGACGCGTGGTTGGCTGAAGCCCGCCGCCTGGAGATCGCCGGGCGGGTGAACTGGCTGGGCGCATTGCCCGGGCTGGGGGTATATCTCCCGCAGTTAAAGGTGTTTGTCCTGCCGTCGCGGTATGAAGGACTCCCCACCGTGCTGCTGGAAGCGGCTGCCCGCGGCATTCCGGCAGCCGCCAGCGATATTCCCGGCGTGCGCGAGCTGGCCGCGCAGGGGTTTCATCTGTTTGTTGCGCCGCCCGGCCAGCCGCAGGCGCTGGCGGAGGCAATTCGGGCCGCGTATTGTGCCAACCCGTTTGACCCGCCCTCAGGGCTAGACGCCTACCGTTTCGACCGCCTGGCTGCGCGCTGTATGGCCTGGTATCAGCAGTGCCTCAATCATCGGCCAGTCTAGCGCAGCAGGTGGATGTTCCCCGCGTCCAGCGTCTCGCCCGCCGCGACGGTCAGGATCAGCAGCTGTCCGTTTTCCCCCGCGAAGAAGGACCGTCCGATCTCGGGGCCGAATGCCAGCAGATATTCGCCCGGCGCGGCTGAAAAAGAAAAATACCCGTTCTGATCCAGCGGAACACTGGGATCTTGACTGGTGAACAGATATGCGCCTTCCCTGCCTTCGCTGCGAAAAAAACGCACCAGAAACGCGTAAACTGTTTCATCGGGCCAGATGGAGCTGGCGGAGGGGAGCTGCCCGCTGATCAGCGCCTGGCCGGGCATCAGGGTAGGCTGAGCCTGCTGACTGGCGGTACAGCCAGCCAGCAGAAGGAGAAGGAAACCAATCGCGAAAAGGCGGTTCACAAACTGATTATAGTCTGAAAGCCGCGCCCCGGAAAATGAATGGATTGCCGCACTGGTTTATCGCAGCTGCGGCAGACGGCTTCCCGCCGGATTGGCCTGTCAACGGGGTCCCCGCGGCCGATCGGGTTCGTTTTCCGCGGTTATTCTTCAACCAGGCTGCACTCAAAAACTTCAATCAACGGCAAACCAAACGCCAGCGCGGTGTGAAAGGCCAGTTCCAGAGAAGGGATAACTTTCCCGCTTCGATGGCACTGATCGTCTGGCGCGAAATCCCGGTCTTTTCAGCCAGGAGCTGTTGGGCCATCTCGTTGGCAAAGAAACACAGCCGGCGAATGGGATTGGTGATCACCAATTTTTAAGCCAGGACAGATCCCTTTACGGTAATAGCGTAACCGGATAAAGCCCTCCAGCAGCGAGCCGGCGTGACATGGTGGTTGCCCAGAATTTTAGGTCGTCCGCGGCAGCGGTTCCGGAATTCAAGTTGTACAGTATAGAAAGCATCATGTGAAGGAAATTTAACGATTGGATTGCTTTCCTGAATGCGCGGTTGTTTGTCAAAAGGGCGAATTCTATATAAATACCATAGAAATTATCAACATTTGTCGTTATAATCATTGTATGCCGTCAAGATCAACAGCGGCAGGCGCATAATGGGTCGTTTTTTCAGGTCTCAGGAGGATTTCCGTGAAAGTTCAGTCAAAAGTGATCGTGGTAACCGGCGGCGGCAGCGGGATTGGCCGGGAATTGACCCTGGCATTATTACAAAAAAGCGCTCGCGTGGCGGCGGCCGATCTCAATGCGGCAACCCTGGCGGAGACAGCCGAACTGGCCGGCGGGCTCAAATCAAACCTCTCTACCCATGTGTTAAATATCGCTGACCGCCCGGCGGTTGAGGCTTTCCCTCAGGCCGTGATTGATGCGCACGGGACGGTGGACGGGATTATCAACAACGCCGGGGTGATTCAGCGTTTTGTCAAATTTAAAGACCTGCCGTATGCCGAAATTGAGCGCATGATCAACGTTAATTTTTACGGTGTGATCTATATGACCAAAGCCTTCCTGCCGCATCTGCTGACCCGGCCGGCCGCGCACATCGTCAACATTTCCAGCATGGGCGGTTTTTTACCGGTGCCGGGCCAAACCCTGTACGGCGCGGCCAAAGCGGCGGTTAAACTCTTCACCGAAGGACTGTACTCCGAATTATCGGATACCAGCGTGCGGGTTACGGTGGTCTTCCCCGGCGCGGTCGCCACCAACATCACCGTCAATTCCGGTGTGATGACCCCCAGCCTTGAAAATGTTGACCGCAGCAAGATGCGGGCCGTATCGCCGGCGTCCGCAGCCCGCATCATCTTGGACGGCATGGAGCGCGACGCTTTTCGCGTTCTGGTTGGTAGCGATGCCAGAATGATGGACACTTTCTACCGCCTGATGCCCAAACGCGCTGCCCGGTTGATCTACAGTCAGATGGGCGAATTGCTGAAAAACGCCTGAAGCCCCGCGCTTACGATTTTCCCCTGCCGCGGCGTCAGCCAGTGTTCTCTTGATGAAGATGGGTAGAACGCTGGAATATCCCCTGTTCCTCTTGCCCTTTCCGCACCCGGGTTCTTGAAAGGTATGCGATACTATTCGTAGATAGCATGATGCTTCGCAAACGGGACCCCTTGCTGATGCGTACAGCCCACCAGGATGAAGTCGCCCATTTTTTGAATGAACAGGTAACGCGCGGTAGCTGGCAATTCAATCTGCCGCACGGCTGGGGTCAGGAAACCTACTTTGCCAGCTGCGGGCGGACGGCGTGTTTTGTAAAGCTGGGGGCAGCGGTCGAACGTTATCAGGCGCTGGCTGAGCTGGATCTCACCCCGCGGGTCATTGCGAGCGGCCGGCTAAAAGACGGCACAAGGATCCTGGTCCAGCCGCAGGTGGAAGGGCGTGCGCCAAACCGCGGCGATTACCGCCGCCACCTTGACCGTTTTGCTGATGTGATCCGGCGCGTTCACCGGCTGCCGGATATCCTTCGGTTGCTTCCTTCCGCGCCGTCAGAAGAACACAGCCAGGCGGCTTTGCGCTGCCTGGCGGACCTGAGCGCGCGCTGGCAGCGCTGCCGACCCCTGGTGCCGGCTGAAGCTGCTTTTATTGATGAAAGCCTGACGACCCTGGCACAACGCGCCGCCAGCCTGCCGGGCCGCGGGCTGGTCGCCTCGCACAATGATATTTGCAATGCTAACTGGCTGATAACCCCCAGCGGGCATCTCTATCTGATCGACCTGGAATCGATGAGCAGGGATGACCCGGCCCTGGATGTCGGCGCCACGCTCTGGTGGTATTATCCGCCCGACCTGCGGCGTGAATTTTTATTCCGTTACGGCGTGAGGGACGACCCGAGCTTTGAAGAGCGAATGCGGCTGCGCATGGCCATGCACTGCCTGAGCATTCTCCTGCCGAGAGAGGCGTCTTTTGACCGTTTTGAACCGGCGCGTTTTTCTGAAAATCTGCAGGATTTCCGCGCCGCGTTGAACGGCGAAGAAAATCCCCAGGGGTATGCGGATTGAAGCGTTCCCCCGACCCTTTTAGAGGCGACCAATGAGTAACAAAATTCTCCAAGCGACGGTCAAAGCCGTGTGTAAAAAGGCTGAACCGGATGTGCCGAAATATCCGCAGGAAACTATCGTCTTGCTGGCCGGGCAGGGGGTGGAAGGCGATTACCATGCCGGACCCTATATCCGCCACCGCTATCTGGCGCGCAAGGACCCCGCCCGCCTGAACAACCGCCAGGTGTTGATCATTGCTACCGGGATTCTGGCGGACCTGGCTGAGCAGGGGATCCACCTTGAGGCGGGTATGCTGGGCGAGAACCTGCTGCTGGATGGGCTGAGGGTCATGGCGCTGCCGCTTGGCGCGCGGCTGCAAATTGGCCCGGCGCTGGTTGAGCTGACCGAAGTGCGCGATCCTTGCACGCAGTTAAACGCTTTTCATCCGGGTGTCAAACAGGCTTTAATCCTGCCGCCCGGCAGCCAGCCGCCTTACAACGCCGGGATGCTGGGGGTCGTTTTACGCGGCGGGCCTGTCTCGGTCGGGGATGTCGTTCGGGTGATCTGATTTCCAAACCAACATCTGTTTGTTCGGCAACCGCTCTGTCCCGCGGAGCGATAAAAATGGTAAGATTATTCATCCTTTTGCGGTGAGCCACAGGTAATGAATACGGTTCAACGATCGTTTTTAAGCGGGGTGCGGGCCGAGCTCCCCTTACTGGTAGGAGTGTTTCCCTTTGGCATGATTTACGGCGCGCTGGCGCTCAGCGCCGGCCTGACCCCTGCCGCGGCGCAGTGGATGTCATCCATTTTGTTCGCCGGCGCGTCTCAGTTTGTGTTTACCGAACTGGCGCGCGAAGCGGTCCCGGCGGTGGTGATCATCTTTACCATCGCGGTGATTAACCTGCGGCACATGCTTTACAGCGCGTCCATCGCCCCTTACACAGCCGGGCTGCCGCTCCGCTGGAAGCTGCCGCTGGCTTACCTGCTCACCGATGAGGCTTACGCCGCGGCCATCATTCAGTATGAGAAAGAAGGCGTTCGCCCGACCAGCCACTGGTTTTTTCTCGGCGCCGGCCTGGCCCTGTGGCTGACCTGGCAGGCCAGTACCGCGCTGGGAATCTTCCTCGGGACCGCTCTGCCGGCCGACTGGCCGCTGGATTTTGCCGTGCCGCTGACCTTTATCGCCATGTTGGTGCCGGTAATGAAAGATCGGCCGATGGTTGCGGCCGCGCTTGCCGCCGGCCTGACCGCGCTGCTGGCTGCCGGGTTACCCTATAAGCTGGGCCTGATCCTGGCCGCCGGAGTCGGGATCGCCGCCGGTCTGCTGATGGAGAAACGATCGTGAACCCCGGGATCTGGCTGGTGATGATCGTCGGCGGCGCGCTGACTTTTGCCATGCGCCTGTCGTTTATCTATCTGTTTGGAAAATTCGAATTTCCGCCGCTGGTGCGGCGCGCACTGCGTTATGTGCCGGCGGCGGTGCTTTCAGCAATTGTCCTGCCGGCCATGTTTCTGCCGGGCGGTGTTGTGGATCTCAGTCTGGCAAACTACCGCTTGCTGGCTGGCCTGGCGGCGGTTGTGGTGGCCTGGCGCACGAAAAACACCCTGCTCACCATCCTGGCAGGAATGGCGGTCTTGATTCTTGCCGTGTGGTTGGGCGGGATGATGCGCTAGCCTTTTTCTTTTGGCTGGTTTAAGGTTTGGCGAAGGATCCGGGCCGGTGAATTGCAACGGAGGTGTTTGATGGTTTTGAACCTGGAGGATGTGATTAAATTACTTCTGGCAGTGGCCGCTGGCGGATTAATCGGCATTGAGCGCGAATTTCGCGACAAAGCCGCCGGATTTCGGACGCTGATCTTTATTTGTGCCGGGGCTTGCCTGTTTACCATTCTTTCGGTCAATCTGGCGCCTGACAGCGATCCCAACCGCATCGCCGCCAATATCGTCACCGGTGTGGGCTTTCTTGGCGCCGGGGTGATTTTACGCGAAGGCGGAAAGGTCATCGGGCTGACCACCGCGGCGACCATCTGGCTCACAGCAGCGGTTGGCATGGGCATTGGCGGCGGGCAGTACCTGATATCCGCCGTTATGGTGCTGATGGCGATGGTGGTATTGTGGCTGCTGCCGTTCATCGAACGGCGGATTGAGAGTATCCGCGCCGAAAAACGCTATGAACTGGTCTGCCCGGCCAGTGAGGAAAAATTTGAAGCGCTGGAGCGGCTCTTTGTGGAATCGGGACTGACCGTTCACGGACGCAGTCATTCCAAGACCGGCGACCAGATGACCTGTTCCTGGTATGTGATTGGCTCGCCCAAAAACCACGCTGCCCTGGCGCGGAAATTATTTGCGGATCACGAGATCCATGAGATTCGCTGTTGACCCTGATCCGAACGGTGTTCGAGGCCGCGGCAGAGGAAGGTTAAACCGCAGCCGAGCGATCAGCCCTTGCGCGACTCTGCCCCGATTGAACGACCGGGTCCTCTGAGCGGGAAAGGCGGACTGCAGCGGGGTTAGGTTGCTGTTCTTGAGAGGATCAGATGAACTCGAGTAAATTTTCTCCCGAGGAGGTCAGCGCTGCGCTGACGCAGCTCAACCAGGCGGCCGCGGTGCCGTGGAAGGTCGTTGACGGCGCTCTGGAAAAAGTCTTTCAATTTCCCGACTTCTCCTGCGCATTTGCTTTCATGACCCGTGTGGCGCTGCTGGCTGAAAAACTGGATCACCACCCGGAATGGTTCAATGTCTACGGCACGCTGCGCATCCGCCTGACTTCGCATGATGTTGGCGGCCTGTCGGCGCGCGATTTTCACCTGGCGCAGCGCATCGAAACGCTGCCTGGCTGGTTGCGATGAAATTCCTCCCCGAAGCGGAAGCTGCCGCGGCAGAAGCTTGCGCTTTCCTGCGCGCTGGAGGGCTGAGCCTGCACCCACGGGTGCAGCGCGTTGTCCTGCACGGCTCGCGCGCGCCGGGGGGGTCTCCGCGCGCCGATTCGGATATTGATCTCAGCTTACTGATGAGCTTTGGGGGCCGGGAGTCGCCCGCGGAACGCCTGCGCCTGCTTGCCGAAGTCAACGATGACGCTCTGGGATGCTGGTCAGGACCCGTAGCACTGGATCTCGCGGTGGTATTTGATCAGCGCGGGTGCGGGCTGATCTGTTTTGGATGGTCAGCGTGGCAGGCGCAGCCTTCCTGTTCTGGCGGGGTGGACTGTTTTGGCCTGTACAAACGCCAGAAAGGTTTTCATGGGCTGGTGCAAAACGCCGGCATTCAGGTAGAGCGCATGTTTCCCTGCCTTTTGATCTGGCAAAAAGAGGACGGCGCGTGATCCAGACGCTCCTGTTTTTACTTGGCGGTTCCCCGGCTTATCCGGTGTGTGCGGCGGAGTTTTGCGCGGCCTGCGGCGGCGCTGCTGCTGAAATTGCCATTCTGGGGCAAAGCCGCGCCGGGCTGGAAAAATACGGCGCTGGCATTCTTCGACCAATGCGGGAGCAGGGCGCGGCAAGGTTTACCTGGATTGCGCCCGGGGCGGCAGGCCAGATGGACTGGGCGGCGGCCGCTGTACGCTTAAGGCAGGCCAGCGGCATCTTTATTTGCGGCGGAAACACGGCAGCCTATCACTGCCTGTATGTGCAGTCTCCCCTGGCCGGTCTGATTCGCGAGCGCTTTTTCGCCGGTGTGCCTCTGGCCGGTGTTTCCGCCGGGGCGCTGATTACAATGGAGCAGCTGCGCCTGACGCCGGATGAAACGGGCGGAGAAGGACTGCGCCTGGAGCGCGGGTTGGGGCTGGTGAGCGGGTTTGTCATCGCGGTGCATTACAGCGAGCAAGGACTGGATTCCGAGCTGCGTGAAGTGATGCGGCGCAGCGGCTGCAGGCTGGGTTACGGCATTGATGAAGCGGCTGTGCTGATTTGTGAAGACGGCAAGCCAGCGCGCCATCTGGGCGGGGTGCACCGGGTAGAACTGGACGCGCTGTCGGGAGTTTAATCGGAGGCAACGATATGCAAATTCAGTTGTTTCAGGTGGATGCTTTTAGCGATCAGGTTTTTTCCGGCAATCCTGCCTGCGTCTGCCCGCTGCAGCGCTGGCTTCCGGATGACATCCTGCTGAAAATCGCCGCGGAAAACGCGGTGGCGGAGACCGCATTTTTTATCCCGGAAGGCGAGGGCTTTTCCATTCGCTGGTTCACCCCGGATATCGAGATGGACCTGTGCGGACATGCCACCCTGGCCAGCGCGCATGTCATCTCCCGCCACCTGGGCTACCGCGGAGCGGTTATCCCGTTCACCTCGCGCAGCGGAAGGCTGGCTGTTCAGGTGGCGGACAGCTGGTTGACCCTGGATTTTCCCTCCCGTCCGCCGCTGCCCTGCCAGCCGCCTGACGAGGTCCTGCTGGGTTTTTCACCGCGGCCGCTGGCTGTCTTCAAGGCGCGTGATTACCTGCTGGTCTATGAAGATGAGGATACCGTCCGGCAGATGGTTCCCAACCAGGCGGTGCTGAATCAGATCAACCTCAACCCCGGCGGCATCATCATCACCGCGCCGGGGCGCGAGGTGGATTTTGTCTCGCGCTTTTTCACCCCGCAGGCAACGCTTTTTGAAGATCCTGTTACCGGTTCGGCGCATTGCACCTTGATCCCCTACTGGAGCGAAAGGCTGGGAAAAACCAGCCTGACCGCCCGGCAGGTCTCACAGCGCGGAGGGTATTTAATCTGCCGCCAGCAAGGTGAGCGCGTCTTCATTTCAGGGCAGGCAGTGACGTATTTTGAAGGCATGCTAACTTTTTCGTCAGGATGAAACCGAAATGAACTACGACCAGGAAAAAGTTGATGAAATCGTGCTGGCATTGCTCTACCTGACCAGCACCACCGATCAATTTGGCACGCGCGCCTGGAAGGGTCTGGACTGGTCCGTCCTGGATCGTCTGCACAAAAAGGGGTATATCAGCGACCCGCAGAGCAAATCGCCGACACTGACGCTTTCCGCAGAAGGCGCGCGTTTATCGCGGGAACTGTTTCAGAAACATTTTGCCAGCGAAGGATAACAGACGGTCAAAGATAAACGGCACGCCTGGCGTGAAAAGCAGACCGTTGAATCTGGTTTATAATCAGTCCGACTCGTTAAACCTGGTCGATGTGAGAAATGAAAATTAATGTCTTAACCTATCTGGAAGAATCTGTCTATCAGACACCTGATAAGGTAGCTTTTGCCGACCCCGACCGCGAGGTAACCTACCAGGAATTAATCAGGCAGACGAAATCAATTGGCACTTATATCTCCAGATCTATGCGCGGGGAACGCAATAAACCAGTCGCAGTGCTGATTGATCGCAATGTTGAGAGCCTGATTGCTTTTTTGGGGGTTGTTTACAGCGGAAATTTTTATGTGCCCGTAGATGGCCAGATGCCGCGCGGGCGCGTGGAGCGTATTTTTAGCACTTTACAACCGGCAGCGGTTGTTGGGTTAAGGAAGGATCTCGGGCAGCTAACGGATATAGCCTCTGGTGTGCAGCGAATAGTGTATGAAGACGCTCTTGATGCCAAGGCGGATGAAACCCTTCTGGCTGACATCCGCAGGCGCGCCATTGACACCGACCCGCTGTACGCTATATTCACTTCTGGTTCAACTGGATTGCCGAAAGGCGCCGTCATCTGCCACCGTTCGGTGATTGATCTGATTGAGCAATTTACCGCGGTGTTTGGCTTTTCCAGCCGCAATGTGTTTGGCAACCAGGCCCCCTTTGATTTCGATGTTTCGGTCAAGGACATCTATTCCACCCTTAAGAACGGCGCAACCTTACATGTGATCCCGAAGGTCCTGTTTTCCTTCCCGATCAAGTTGATTGCGTACATTAATGAAAAAAAGATTAACACCGCCATCTGGGCAACTTCTGCCTTGCGGATTGTAGAAAATCTGAAAGCCCTGGAGACAACGCTCCCGACCAGTCTGGAAAAGGTGATGTTCTCGGGTGAAGTAATGCCGAACAAGGTGTTAAACTACTGGCGCAGACATTTGCCCAATGTTATGTATGTCAATCTGTACGGGCCGACTGAGATAACCTGTAACTGCAGCTACTATATCGTTAACCGGCCGTTTGAGGACAGTGAAATGCTGCCGATTGGGATTCCCTTCCCCAACACCGATATTTTGGTGTTGAACAGCGCGGATAAACCGGTTGGCGAGGATGAAATGGGCGAGATCTGCGTACGCGGCACCTCTCTTGCCCTGGGTTACTATAACAACCCTGCAGAGACTTCCCGGGGATTTTGCCAAAATCCGTTGAATCCGCACTACCCTGAATTAATCTACCGTACCGGAGATCTGGGCAAATATAATGCGCGCGGAGAGCTGCTCTTTCTGGGCCGCGGCGACACCCAGATTAAACACATGGGTCATCGGATTGAACTGGGCGAAATCGAGGTTGCGGTAAACGCATTGCCTTTTTTGGAAGCGGGATGCTGCCTGTATGACAGCAGAGAAGAGAAAATCGTGCTCTTTTACCAGGCGCCTGCCGCGTGCGATAAAGAGATCCTGCTCGGTTTGCGCGAGCATCTGCCGAAATACATGCTGCCCAACCGTCTGCTGCATTTTGAAAAGCTGCCGATGAATAAAAATGCCAAAATCGATCGGGTAAAATTACGGGATGAGTATCTCCATGCAAGCGGTTAGGGATGTTGGACAGTTTACCGCCTTGATTAAAGAAGTTAGAGCTAAGGGTGGCGGCCTTTTGACCAATTGGTTCTTTTTTCTTGGCGATGTAGAGCGCTACACGCAGCAGAGAAATCTGTTTTGGGTGGCCCATCCGAGCGGGGTGCTGTTCTATAAAGAAGAAACGGATCTGCTGAACCTTTATTATTATTTTGCTGCCGACTTGCTGCAACCGGCTGCGCTGCAAAAGCTTCAAAAACCAGTTGTCCTTGACCTGGTTAGCGCTGGTGTTGAACCCGATCTCGCGGTTCAAAGAATGTATACCTACTGGATGAGTAACGGTTTTGTTCTTTACAAAACTTATCGCCGCATGGTGTTAGAAATAAAAGAACCCACCATCGCAGCCGAATCATCCGCTCTGCTTCCAGTGGGCTACAGATTTGGATTTGCCAGAGTGGAACATCTGGCGGAAATTCAATCGCTTTGGCGCAGCAGCCTGGATTCGCTGAGCACTGCCCTGCCAGATCAGGCTGAACTTTCCGCGATTCTTGAAAATCAGCAAATCCCCTGCGTCTTTGCTGCGGATGGGAAAATTGCAGCCGCTTTACAATATGACCAGCGGGGAAATGTGGTCACAATAAAACATGTTGCGACTGCTGCTGCTCACCGACGGCACGGCCTAGCCAAAGCCCTGCGAGATTTCTTGTTTGCTAAAGAGGCAATCCCAAGAAAATATTTATTATGGGTGGATGAAAATAATCTTCCGGCAGTTGAATTTTATAAGGCCAGCGGTTTTTCATTTGACGGCCGGGTAACCTTTCAGCTGCTGCAGGAATAAGAGGAGCGTTTTATGTTGGATAAAATTCTTGAGGTATTAGCAACATTAAGACCGGAAGTTGATTTCACAGAGAATCACCACCTGATCGACGACGGAATTCTGGATTCATTTGACATCGTAACCCTGGTTGGAGAATTAAACGATGCCTTTGATATTGAAATCGGTGTTGAAGATCTGCTGCCGGAGAATTTCAATTCCCCGGCCGCCATGCTGCGGTTGATTGAACGCTTGCAGTCCTGATAGACCTGCTTTCGGGACATTTTATGGGTTTCACTTCGGCTGCTTTTTTTGCTTTTACCCTGCTTGTTGCCGGGATCTATTTTCTGTTCCCAAAAAAAAATCGGTGGGCGGTGCTGCTCGCGGCCAGCTACCTGTATTATTTCTTAACCTCCGGCAGTCTGCTGCTTTTGTTGATTGCGACGACATTAATCACCTTTCTGACTGCGCTCTGGCTGGATTTCATTAACCGCCAATTTGATCAGACGAAAACCGCAGGGGTTGAAGAACTATCAAGAGAACAAAAAAAAGCCGCGGCAGCGCAGGTGAAACGAAAAAAACAGCTGGTTTTAGCCATCGGTTTGGCGGCTGTTCTTGGCATCCTGGCGTTTCTAAAATACTTCAACTTTTTTGCAACCAACTTTAATGTATTGCTTGCGGCTCTTTCAGTCCCGGCCGCCATCCCTAAATTTAATTTATTACTGCCGCTGGGGATTTCGTTTTACACATTTCAATCCGCCGGTTATCTTATCGATGTCTTCCGGGGAAAAATCCAGGCGGACCGCAATCCATTTAAATTTGCCCTGTTTGTTTCTTTCTTTCCACAAATTGTACAGGGTCCGATCAGCCGGTACAGTCAACTGGCGCATCAATTGTATGAGGGGCACTCCCTCGATTATGACCGAATAAAATTTGGGGCCCAGCTGGTTTTATGGGGGCTCTTCAAAAAAATGGTGATTGCTGACCGGGCGGCCGTGATTGTTAATACAATCTTCAATGGCCAGAACCAATACGAAGGATTCACGGTCTTCTTTGGGGCAATGCTGTACACGCTCCAAATTTATGGCGATTTTTCCGGCGGGATTGATGTCGCGCGCGGGATCGCGCAAATATTCGGAATTGATCTGGTCAATAACTTCGCCCGTCCGCTGTTTGCAACCTCAATCGAAGATTTCTGGCGCCGCTGGCATATCACGCTGAGCAGCTGGATGCGCGATTACGTCTTTTATCCGCTTTCACTCTCCCGCCTGTTCGTCCGCATGGGCAGGTTCTTTCGGCGTACACTGGGCGCTTCTATAGGAAAACTGATGCCAACCTTCACCGCTATGGTCATCACATTCCTCTTGGTTGGAATCTGGCACGGCGCGAACTGGAAATTTGTGGCATACGGAATGTATAACGGGTTGTTGATCGGCCTGGGAATATTGTTTGGACCGCAGGTTTCCCGGCTGGCTGAAAAGCTGGGTTTCACCCCCGGGCGCGGATTTACCCGCGGGTTGCAGATTCTCGGGACTTTTGTGTTGGTCTGTTTCGGTCGTTATTTTTCGCGCGCAGCCAGCTTTATGGCGGCATTAAGGTTGCTGGACCGCACCTTTTCGTCTTTTAACCCGCAGGTGATAATAGACGGTTCACTGCTTAATTTAGGGCTGGATGGCAAAGAGCTGATCGTGCTCCTCATTGCGATCGTGATCCTGCTGACGGCAGATTATTTACAGGAGAAAGGCATCGCTTTGCGGGAGCGGCTGTCTCGACAGGTGCTGCCGCTGCGATGGCTGGTTTATCTGATGGCGATTTTCGCGGTTCTGATCTTTGGCGTGTATGGTATTAACTTCAACGCCAGCAGTTTTATCTATATGGGTTTCTAGCATGAGCCTTCCTGGTTATCAAAAATGGCTGCGCGGGATTATATTTCTGGCGTTATTTAGCCTGTTGTTCGCGCTTGCTTCGCAAATTTTCATCATTAAGCCAACCGTCGGGAACGATTCATTCAGCCGGATGAAGACTTTTTACCAGCAGCCAAATCATTCCCTGGATGTGCTTTATATTGGCGCGAGCACCTTGCGCAATGGGATCAGTCCGCTGGAAATTTGGGGACAGTACGGCTTCACCGGTTATACCCTGTCTACCGGGTATCAAAATCCGCTGGTAAATTATTATTATCTGCTGGAAGCGCTTAAATACCAGCAGCCAGATGTGGTTGTGCTGGATGGCAGCTGGCTGCTTAAGCCGGTTAATGTGGATGCACAGGAAAGTTTTCTGAGGCTGGCTGTTGATCCCATGCGCCTCTCAATTGAAAAATTGCTCTTGATCCGCGAGATTGTCGAGAAGAGCAGCTTCCAAACCGCATCCAGTTATCTTTTCCCTCTTTTACGTTATCATAACCGCTGGAAAGAACTTTCGGAAAAAGACTGGGATATTTTTCGGTTTCAACCGACGGATCGTTATAAAGGGCAGTTGTTGATCTACGAATCGGAGGCGGTTAAACTGCCTGTCGAGGCTTATCAGCCCACAGACCAATCCAGCCGGATTGATGACGAAGCCAGAAGTTATTATTTGAAGTTTATCCGCCATTGCCGGGAAAAAGGGATCGCGGTTGTCTTGATTAACGCTCCGCGCGTTGGCTGGAACATGAAAATGCACAATGCAGTGCAGGAATTTGCCGATCGTTTTGGCCTTCCGTTTATTGATTATTCGATGCCGGATAAAATCAGAGAAATTGGGCTGGACCCGGCAACGGATTTTCATGATGAGGAACACCTGAATTTCATGGGCGCAAAGAAAGTGTCGCTCCATCTGGGAGCCTATCTCAAAGAGATGTATCATCTACCCGATCGAAGGAATGACCTTGATTTTTTGAGCTGGAATGAAGATCTGGCGATATACCAGCAGAAAACTGGTGGCAAATGACCGCCTGCCTGGCTGAATAAGCCGCAGCTACAGGTGCTGAAAGTGTATTGGTGAGTTTTTTGGCAGCCGCAGTGAACATATAGAACCGGCTTCTGTCCATTTGGAAAACAGTCTAAAGGTAAACAAGGAATGTCCATGACATACAATTTATCTGGCAAGACGATGATCATCACCGGGGCGAACTCCGGAATTGGCAAAGCGGCTGCGGCCCGGCTCGCCAGCCTCGGCGCGCAGGTGGTGATGGCCTGCCGCTCGATGGAGCGCGGGCAAAAAGCGCTGGAAGATGTTCGCCAAACGGCGGGCAGCGAAACAGTATCCTTGATGCAGCTTGATCTGGCCTCTCAAGCCTCGATCCACAGGTTTGCCAGCGCATTTCTGGAGCAATATCCCCGCCTGGATGTGCTGATCCACAACGCGGCCAATTTTGACCTCAGCCTGAAGAAACCCATCTTGACCGAAGACGGAATTGAAACTATCTTCGCCACCAATCATGTCGGCGTTTTTCTGCTTACCCATCTGCTGCTCGACCGCCTGAAAGCCTGCGCGCCCAGCCGGATCATCACGGTTGCCTCAAAAGGCCTGATGCTGTACCCGTTCCTGGATATTGAATTCGACAATTTGAACGGCGAACGCCGGTTCAGCCCGCAGCACGCTTACTATCATTCCAAGCAGGCCCAGGTCATGTACACCTATGATCTCGCGGACCGATTGAAAGACAGCAGGGTGACGGTCAACTGCGTGCGGGTGACCAATGTGGCCATTCCCGATGAGCGCCTGGACCACCTGCCGGGATGGCTGCGGAAAATCTATGCGATCAAACGCAGCCAGGCCATTACCCCGGAACGCCAGGCGGAAACCTATGTGTACCTGGCCGCAGATGCGGCGGTGGAAGCGGTCAGCGGCGGATACTGGGATGAAAACAACCGGCAGGTGCGTTCCAATAAAGCTTCTTACAACCGGGAAACCTGGAAAAAGTTGTGGAATCTCACCGCTGAAATGGCGGGCATTGAAGCATAAAGGTCTTTCCCCCGGCAGTGACCGGGGGATTTTCAACTATCCGCGTCCCAGTTCGTCTGCCGCGCCCAATCCTGGGCGGCATCCCAGATCAGGTCGTAAACCGGGTCTTTGATATCGTAATAAGCCTCGATGTTTTCAGGAAAATAGCGCGCCAGCTGGCATTTAATCAATTCGACCGTCTGAGCGGACTTTGGGTGGGCGCGCAGGTAGTCGCGAAAGAGCAGCGGGTAGCGCTGGTTAGGCGCGCCAGCCCGGCGGACGTGAATATGAATGGGGCGTGACCCTTCCGGTTGAATGAAATACAGCTTCTCCCACAGCAGCGGGTTTGGGTCTTCGCCGCGAGGGACGTGGTCGTGGGTGACGTCCGCGCGGTGGGGATAGCCGGCGGCAGTCAGGCGGGCGGTGATCTCGGACGACAGCTCGGCGGCAGTCACCTGAATATCAATGACGTCTTTGGCACCCAGGCCGGGCACCGAGGTCGAACCAATATGGTCAATGCGCAGCGCCAGCGGGCCAAGGACTTCAGCCAGATGGGCGCGGATGCGCTCGAATTCAAGCGGCCACTCGGTTTGATAAGGGTGAATGGTGATTGTCATAATTGCTCCGTGTATTGGTTCTCAACCTCGCGCCCGGGATCGCCCGCCCCGAGTGGGGCAGACTGGCGGCCAGCGACTCGGTTTGGCATTAATCAGGCGCGTTTTTTGTCAGGCCACGAACAAGGTGTCTATTTCCCGTCTGCATCCTCCGCAGCATTGCTTCCCGCCGGATAGCGGATGGTACGCTTTGACCGCGCGTTTTGTTTGCATCCGTCAGTATAATATAACAATGTTCCCCCGGAAACTCAAAGGCGCGCTCTCGTTATTCCGCCCGGAGCTTTCTCTGGCCGCTGGAATCTGCGTTTTCACCGGCCAGGTGCTGGCGGCCGGCGGGCTGCCTGGCTGGCGTGCCGGGCTGCTCGGGTTCGCCTGCGCGTTCTTCCTGTCTGCCGCGGCTTTGATCCTCAACGATGTCTTTGATTACGAGGTGGATCGGGTCAATGCGCCGCAGCGCGCCCTGCCTTCCGGGGCGGTCAGCCGGGCGGAAGCGGTCGGCCTGACCGCGCTGGTCTCGCTGGCCGGGCTGGCCGCGGCCCTGATGCTCGGGCGAGACGTCTTTTTTTTCAGCATCCTCTTCTGGCTGCTCGGCATTTTTTACAACTGGCGCGGCAAGGAAAGCGGCCTGCCGGGCAACCTGATGGTCAGCGCCTCGGTGGCGGTTACCTTCCTGCTCGGCGCCCTGACCGTCGGGCAGTTTTGGAACGGGTCGGTTTGGATTTTTAGCGCCATGGCGTTTTTTATTGATCTGGGCGAAGAAATCGCCGGGGACGCGATGGATATGGAAGGAGACCGGAGGCGCGGTTCGCGTTCGCTGGCGCTGCTTCACGGGCGCAAGGCCGCCCTGCGCCTGGCGGTTGGGCTGTGGGGTGTGGTCATCGCGCTGAGCTTTCTGCCGTTTCTGCTCGGATTGATGCGCCCAATCTACCTGATTTTCCTGCTCATCATGGACGCGCTGATCATCTATTTCAGCCTGCGCCTGCTGCGTTCGTCCGCTCCGGCTGAGGGGCGCAGGGCGATGCGCGGGGTCTACCTGGGCGCCACCCTGTGCGTGCTGGTGTTTGTCATTGCCCGGTTAGCCGGATAGATCAGGTATTTTACCCTCAACCGGCTTTTCTCCGCGGGACTGTTCCTATCCCGCTCAACCCCTCAGGCGAAACTACCTTTTATAAAAACAACCCGGCGAAGCCGCCACAGGGCAGCAGCGCATCAAGGGCGGCGTTCAACAAACCAGCAGCCGAAAACGGGTATCTCGGGCAGGGCTGCCGCAGGCGCGGTCTGGTCGGTGCAGCTTGGCAGACGAACCGCGCGGCGATTGCGGGTGAAGCAGATATTGCGCAGCCGTCCGCGCTTACGCAGGCGCCAGACCGCCTGGATTTCCTCTTGCGGGGGGATGCGCCCGGCGTCTGTCCCGGCGGTGTTCGTTTGTGCGGCGGGAAGTTGTATCAGGTGCTTTATTTTTTCCCGCGGGCCTGGGCTTTGCGCAGGTTTTCTTGCATGCGGAAACGCACCACACGCCGGATCAGGTCAAAGGGGAGCGGGCGGTCGAGCGGAAACTGGATCGCGCCCTTTGAACCCGGGTAGGCGGAAAGCTCGTCTTTAAATTCTTCAATTCCCGAAGGGGCGGGATAAAACCCAATATGGTGTTTGTACGCGCCAAAATGCACCAGGTTGCCGTGGTATTTGAAGGTTGGAATGCCGTAGGCAATGACCTCCTCTGCTTCAGGAGCGGTCTCGCGGATTACCTGGCGGACCGCCTGTAATACAGCCTGGATTTCTGAAGGAAAAGCAGCGATATATTCGTCAACTGTGGCAGCAGGCATTTTCAGCTCCAATCCGGTTGGACAGGTGAAAAATCGGTTTCATTTTGTACAGCGGCTCACCGCGGGCGGTGGTTTAAGCAGCCTTCAACTTCCGCTCGTGGATACCCGTTCTGAAAATCGGCCCGGGGGCGGATTACTGTTCGATACGCAGGCGGTAGCCAACCCCGGATTCCGTCAGGATATATTCCGGCTGGGCTGGATCGCGTTCAATTTTATGGCGCAAATTGCTGATGTTGACCCGCAGCAGGTGCGCCTCATCCTCATAAGGCTCGCCCCAGACGGCATGCAGCAAATGGCGGTGGGTCACCACCTTGCCGGCATGCTGAACCAGCTGTTTCAGTAATTCATATTCTGTTGGCGTGAGATTGACCGGCGACCCGTGAACGCTGACGGTGCGGTGCAGCAGATCCACGCTCAAGTTTCCGCTGCGGAACAGCGTCTGCCCGGGGTTTTGCGGCCCCACCCTGCGCAGTGCAGCGCGGATGCGGGCGGTGAGTTCGCCGGTGCCAAAGGGTTTGGTCAGGTAATCATCCGCGCCGGCGTCCAGCGCGGCGATCTTATCCTGTTCGCTGGCGCGCACAGACAGTATGATGATGGGGGTCTGAGTCCACTCGCGCAGGCGGCGGGTGATGTCCACTCCATCCGCATCCGGAAGGCCGAGATCGAGGATGATCACATCCGGGCGGTGCGTGGCGGCGGCTTGCAGTCCTTCCTCACCGCTGGAAGCCTCGATGACCTCGTAATGATGGGCGCTCAGCGCGGCGCGTAGAAAGCGGCGGATGGCGCGCTCGTCATCAATGACCAGGATGCGCGCGCCGACTTTTTCTGGATTGCTTTCTGGCGGGCTGGACATAATAAAATTTTACTCTGAATCTTCCGGCGGGTTTTCTGCCGCAGGCATACTGAGGATGAATTCAGCGCCGCCGCCAGGCTGGTTGGTGGCGCGGATGGTTCCGCCGTGCGCTTCCACAATGCCTTTGCAGATTGAAAGGCCTAACCCGGTGCCTTCCGGCCCATCCGGGGTCTGGGCGCGGTAGAACTTGTCGAACACCCGCTCAAGGTCTTCGGGCGGCAAACCGCGGCCGGTATCGGCGACGCGGACTTCAACGCGGCTGCCGGTCGCGGCAGCGGACAGGGTGATGGTTCCGCCGGGCGGGGTGTATTTCGCAGCGTTATCCAGTAAGTTGACCAGCACCTGTTCAAACAATAACGCGTCAGCATAAACGGGCGGTAAATTCTGATCAATTTGCGTCTCAATATTGAAAGCTCGCAGCCGGCTGCGCAGCCGGTCCAGCGCAGCGCCTACCGCTTCTTCCACGTCGATCAAGGTGCGGTGAAGGCGCAGCGCGCCGGCTTCCAGACGGGTCATATCCAGCAGGTTGCCAACCAGCCGATTCAGCCGCTCCGCCTCCTCCCAGCCGGTTTCGATCAGTTCCATGCGCGTCGCCCGGTCGAGGCGAATGTTTTCACGTCCGGGATGCTCGGCTTCGTACAGGCTGCTGAATGCCCCGGTGATGGCAGATAACGGCGTGCGCAGGTCGTGCGAGATGGAATTGAGCAGCGCCGTGTGCAATTTTTCTGATTCTCTATCAAGGGCAGCGCGTTTGACCTCTTCATCCAGCAAGGCATGTTCGATAGCCAGCGCGGCCAGCCCGCAGTAGGCTTCCAGCAGCTGCCTTTGTTCTGGTAGAAAAATGAAGTTCGCGTCCATCTGTACCGCCAGGACGCCGATGGACGATTGTCCGCTGATCAACGGCTGGAAACGCACCGCAAGGCCGCTCATGGTTTCGGTCCCGCTTCCCGCCGGCCTGGCATGCTGGCAGGCCCAGTAAGCCGCGGGCAGTTCGCTTTCCTGAATTTGAAAATCTGGACTGGCTGCCCGCTGGATTAATTGGTTACCTTCGAGCAGAAAAACGGCTGCCCGGCGGCCAAAGGAACGGTGGATTTGTTCGATGACGGTTTGCAGAACAGCCGCCAGGTCGAGCTGGTTGGCGAGATCGCGGCTTAATGCGTAAAGTGCGGCGGTCTGCGCCTCGCGCTGCTGGCTGGCTTTCATCTGGTCGCGGACGGTTCCAGCCAGCCCCGATACAACAACGCCGACGATGAATAAACCCAGAAAAGTCAGGATGTACTGCGTATCATCCACCGTCAGACTGAACCGCGGTTCAATTAAGAAATAATCGAAGGCGATCACGCTGAGAAAAGAAGCCAGCAGCGAAGGACCGCGTCCGAGATAGACCGCCGCGGCGAGGACGCCCAGCAGATAAAACATGACCAGATTGGTCGGGTCAAGCCGCAAGTGCACCGGGTAACTGATCAGCGTGATCAGCGCCACCAGGGGAACGACCAGCAGGTATCTTAACCAGTTGGTCTGCAAATTCCAATCGGTTGAGAGACCGGGTTTGAGCAGACCGCGGTCATCACTGATCACGTATACCCCAATCTGACCGCTGCGGCGGATCAGTTCTTCGACCACCGAACCAAAGAGCACCTGATGCCAGCGGGGCCGGGATGGGTTGCCAAGCATGATTTTGGTAATATTATTCTGGCGGGCGTATTCCAGAATTCCATCCGAAACCCGGGATGCGCTGATTTGTTCCACCCGCGCGCCGAGCTGCTCGGCGAGCTGAAACGCTCTGGTCAGGCGGTCAATATGCGCCGGCAGGCGGTTGAGACGTTCTGGCGTTTGGACATAGACGACCACCCAGTCTGCCTTCAAATCGCCTGCCAGGCGGCGTCCGGCTCGGATCAACCGTTCAGCCATTGGATGGGCGCTGATGCAGACCATTAATCTCTCGCCTGCGGCCCAAGGGCCGGGGATTTTTTTCGCGCGCATATAAGCGCGCATCTGCGCATCAACCTGGCCCGCGGCACGGCGCATCGCCAGTTCGCGCAGGGCGCTCAAGTTGCCCGGCAGGTAAAATTTGCCGGCAGCCGACGCGGTCATTTCCTGCCCGGCGATCTGGCCGGCGCGAAAGCGCTGTAAGAGGTCTTCGGGGGGCAGGTCTACCAGCTCGATGACGCCGGCGTTATCCACCACATCGTCCGGGACGGTTTGTTTTTCCAGATAGCCGGTGATCTGAAACACCTCGTCCACCAGGCTTTCCAGATGATGAATATCCAGGGCAGAATAGACTTCCAGACCATTTTCAAGTAAATCCTGGACATCCTGGTAACGATATGGATGGCGCGCCCCGGGCGGGTTGGGCCTGTGGAGGTCGTCCACCACTACCAAATCGGGATGAAGGGCGGTCAGCCCGTCCACGTCCAGTCCGCCGTCAGCTGCCAGGGGAAAGGTAGTCAGGCGGTTCAAGAATTGCCCCGCCTCACCGCTGCTGCGAGAAGCAGCTGCCACGACCACGTTTTCGCCGCGCTGCTGACGCTGCAGGGCTGCTTCGAGCATGGCGTAGCTCTTGCCCACACCAGGCGCATAACCAAGGAAGAGTTTTAACCGGCCGCCGGAACGGCGCGTTGGCTCGACGGGTTGCATGCTTGAATTATACGCCGTGCCGCAGAAAAAAAATGACGGCGCGGCCCGCCGCGCCGTCATGATGGGGAGGGGATTTATTCTACCTGATAAGGCACCTCGGTGATGACAATATTCTTGCGGTGCAGCAGAGCCTTTCGCAGCGTCTCTGCGGTGCGCGCGTGCAAGAAATTCGCCCACCAGTGGCGGGGTACAAACTGGGGGACCACGATGGTGATGATTTCATTGGGCGCCATCACTGCGGTGATCTTGTCAATATACTCCAGGAGCGGTTCAAGGAACAGGCGGTAGGGGGAATGTAATACCACCAGGCGGTGATCGCCGCCCCACTTATTCCATTTTTCCTCAGTCTTAAGGGTTTCTTGCGGGTCAATCGAGACGTGCACCGCGGTAATGTCCGGAGACAGGCTGGCAGCGAAGCGCATGGCCGCCAGCGTGCCGCGATGAACGCTGCTGATCGGGATGATTACCCGGTTGCGATGAATATCCGCCAGGTTGTTGTGCTGTTCAAGCGATAGCTGACTGGCTAAATTTTTGTAATGGTGGCGGATGGCGACAAACATCGCTACCAGTGCCGGGGTCAGCAGCACCACAATCCAGGCGCCGTCATTGAATTTGGTTACCGTAAAAACAATCATGACCACGGCGGTGCACACCGCCCCGAGGCCGTTAATCAACATCTTTAATTTCCAGCCGGGATCGTGGGTGAGCACCGAGCCCGGTTCAACCACCTCTTCATCCGCGCTTAAATGCCCGGATTTCCACCAGCGGCGCGCCATACCCGTCTGCGAAAGCGTAAAAGAAAGGAAAACGCCGATGGCGTAGAGCGGGATCAAGTTGGTCACACTGGCCTGGAAGGCGATGACCAGCAGCGAAGCGATGGCGGCCAGAGCGATGATCCCGCGGGAGTAAACCAGGCGGCTGCCGCGGAAGGTGAGCTGGCGCGGTAAAAAGCCGTCCCCGGCGACCAGCGCCCCCAGGCGCGGAAAATCAGCAAACGCGGTGTTGGCAGCCATCACCAGGATGATTGTGGTGGAGCTGATGGTGAGCAGGTACAGCAGTCCGCGTCCGTCATAGACCGTCCGCACCAGCTGGGAAATCACGGTTTCGCCCTCCGCCGGCAGCGCGCCGACCTGCAGGCTGAGGAAGGTGATCCCCAGCAGCAACGTGCCCAGAATCGCGGCCATGATTAACAGGGTCGCCCCGGCGTTTCTGGCGCGCGGTTCCCGAAACGCGGTAATGCCGTTTGAAATGGCTTCCACACCGGTGACCGAAGATGTCCCGTTGGCGAAGGCGCGCAAAATAAGGAACAGAGTCAGCGGTTGGGTGATGGCGATCTCCATCTCCGGCGGATTGATGACCGTGCCAAGCGTGCCGCTGAGATAGCGGGCCAGGCCGACCGCTGTCATTCCAAAGATCATTACCAGGAAGAAGTAGGTCGGGATGGCGAAGGTGATGCCAGATTCTTTGACTCCGCGCAGATTAATCAGCATAATGAAGGCGATCATGGCGATGGCCATCTCTACCCGGTAAGGGTAAAGCCCGGGAAAGGCGGAGGTGATCTGGGCGACTCCGGAAGAAATAGAGACCGCCACGGTCAGGATGTAATCGGTGAGCAAAGCCGCTCCAGCCACCTGGGCGGGCAGGATGCCGAGGTTATCGCGGGCGACAATGTAAGCGCCGCCGCCGTTCGGGTAGGCATGGATGGTTTGTTCGTAGGAAAAGATCAGAATCCCAAGCAGGATCACAATCCCCACCACCAGCGGAAAAGCCAGGCGTAAAGCGCCCACCCCGGCGGCTGCCAGGATAAACATTAATTCCTGCGGCCCGTAGGCGACCGATGACATGGCGTCAGAGGAAAAAACAGCCAGCCCAACCAGTTTGCCAATCGTCTGATGCGGGGCGTCTGCTGTGGCCAGCGGGCGGCCGATCAGCATGGATTGAATGGACGGCTTGGGATAATGATCGGTGGTCTCTTCAAAAATATTGGTATGCGCAGGGTTTAAATTCACAAAAACGCTCCAAAAACAAGATTGCGGAGCGTTTATACGCCGACAGGCGTCAATTTGCGGACAAGAAGGGCAAAAAAGGCGTCAAGATTTTGTCAAGAAGTTCAGCGGAACAGCACTCCCTGGGGCAAGAGCAGCCAGTACAGCAAAACAGACATGCACACTGCGGCCAGGGCGGGGCGCGCGCCCAGGTTCCGGATCGTTCCCCCGACCAGCAACGTCAGCCAAAGGATAACCAGGCCCTGGAGCCCGCCAATCATCCCGGAAAGCGAGCCCAGCGCGGCCATCAGAAAGGTATATAGAAAGAAGGGAAGCAGGCCGATCAGGGTATGCGCGGCGCGGACGCGGCCAGTCGCGGGCAGCAGATCGCCTTCGCGCAGACCGATCCAGAATCCCAGAGCGGTGAAAGGGGTGAAAATGAGCAGCCAGACCAGGCGAAGATTTAACGGAAAAACGAAGAACCAGCCGCTGCGCGCGTAGGCGCCGGTGAGCGCCAGCGCCAGAGCAAAAACTGCCAGGGCTGCCGCCAGACGCCAGGCGCGCGGCCGCGTGGATTCTCGCGCCCAAAAGCCGCCGCGCACCCCGGGCATCTTACCGCGCCAGTAGAGGATCAGCAGCAGCAGGCCGTAGCCGCCAATGAAACCGACATAGATGAGGTTGAAGACCGGCCGGGCCAGCGGTAAAAAGAAGAAGATCCCGCCCAGCGCAGCCGCCAGCGGCAGGGCGGCCAGCCAGAGCAGAAGTTTGGCGCGCAGGAAGCGCGGCAGGCTGGTGATCTCCGTCCCGCTGGCGGGTGCTGGCGCGGCTGGCAGCGCGGAAGCCGTCCATCGTTCAGCGCCAGCAGCCAGCAGCAGCAGCCCGGCCAACCCGCCCAGCCAGGCCAGCACGCGCGCGGTTTGACCTCCGCCGCCGGGCAGGTCAGCCCCGGTCTGGCGCGCCAGCCAGGAGCGCACCGCTTCCCAGACGCGCGGCGAAAAGGGCTCGTAGTTATGCACCAGCCCGGAAAGGATCACCATTTCACGGGTGAATGAGCCGCCCTGGCCCGCGCTTAACCGCCGGTACAACAAATTCGCGGCGGAGGGGGTGAGGATGTCGTCCCAGTCTCCGCTGACCAGCAGGATCTGCGCTGCCGGGGTTTGCGGGCCCAGCGCTGTGACCCATTCCAGGCTGCTGTCGCTCGTCCCGGTGAAAAACTCAGACTGGACATTGGTGGAGAGGTTAACCTGCGTCCCCAGCAGGATCAATCCGCCCAGGCGCAGCGGGCTGAGCACCGCGCTCTGCAGCGCGGTTCGCGCGCCGAGGGAATGCCCGGCCAGGTAGATGCGCTCCGGCGGCAGGCCGGTCAGGCGGGAGAAGGCTTCCAGCGCGGCCAGGGTCTGGCGCGCCAGGCGGTCGGTCTGGGCGTTTTTAAAGTCGAGCGCGCCGGGCGAGCGTCCGTGGCCGGAAAAATCAAAGGTGAGCACGTGCCAGCCGCCCAGGACAAAGGGGCGTGCCAGACTGCGCAGGGTCACCTGGTCGGAACCAAAGCCTTCCAGCAGGATCACGCCGTAAGGCTGGCTGCCGGGGTAGTAGGAGGCGGCCAGCGCGTCACCGCCGGGCTAAGGGAAGGTCATCTCCTGGGCGGCGGACAGCGGGCGGTCGAGCAGGTAAAGGATTAACAGGGCGGCGGCGAGCAGCAGCGCGCCGAGGAGGAAGGAAAATGGCGGGCGGCGGGTGTTGATCATACCAATATTGTATTCCAGAGCGGTGGGAAGTGTTTTTTTGGCACCGGATTAAAATAGTTAATAATTTTATTAGAATATATTTTTAATATTGTAATACTGTGTAATACATGGTATTATATAAACATGAAACCACAACCTGTATCTGACCCTTACACAATTTTGGCCCAGGAGACCAGACGCGGTGTGCTGCCGCTGGCGATGCTGTGTATGCTGCGCAGCCAGAAATACGGCTATGCCTTGATCAGCGAGCTGGCCGAACGCGGACTGGAGATTGACCAGGGCACACTCTACCCGATGGTGCGGCGGCTGGAAACCCAGGGTTTGCTCGAATCTTCCTGGATCCTGGAAGGAGCCCGCCCGCGCCGCTACTACAAAATCAGCCCGGCCGGTGAGAAAGTGCTGGAAGCGCTGGCGGCCGACTGGCAATCGCTGAACCAGATCATACAATCTTTGCTGGGTGAAATTCCCGGCGAAAATGGAGAGAAAAATGAACCTCATTGATCGCTATCTGTACCAGGTCGGGCGCCATCTGCCCGCTAAAAACCGCGAGGATATTCTGGCGGAAATTCGTTCCCACCTGACGGACACACTGGAAGAACGCTTCCCGGCCGGCGCGCAGGAGGAAGATGTTGTCACCGTGCTCAAGGAATTTGGCGCGCCGGATAAACTGGCTTTCTCCTATAACGAGAGCCCGAAGTACCTGATCGGCCCGGACCTCTATCCCTTCTTCCGCCTGCTGGCGGGGATTGTCCTGGCCGCGGTGATTGGCGCGCAGCTGCTGGCCGTTGCCGTCGCCCTGTGGATCGGTGAAGAACCGGTGAAACCGCTGGAAACCCTCCTCAGCCTGCTCGCCAGCATCCCTTCGGCGCTCGGTTCGCTGGTGATTGTCTTCCTGATCCTCCAGCGCTTCGGCGTGCGGCCTTCGCTGGGGGATGAGCCCTGGGATCCACGCAGCCTGCCGGATATTGAGGAAAGTCAGGAGATCAAGCGCGGCGAACGCATCTTCGGCATCGCCGTCGGCAGCGTGGTCCTGGCCGTCCTGGCGGCTGTGCCCGACAAACTGGGCGTGTACATCTTTCCCGGTGGAGGGTTTTATCCCAACCCGGTGCTGATGCAGTACATCGGTCTGCTGGCGGCCTCGCTGCTGGTGAGCATTGGCCTGGATATCTACCTGCTCTGGCAGGGGCGCTGGACGATGACTGGTCGCATCGCGCGCATCCTCGCCAACCTGTTCTCGATCGTTGTGCTGGCGCTCCTGGTGCAGGGACACAATGCCTGGCTGACCGCCAACGGCTCGGGCGGGTTCTTCCTGACCCTGACCAGTCTGAGCGCGGACGGCGCGATTAACTGGCAGATCTTTGGAATGGAGGCTTTCCGCATGGCTTTTGGCATCGCCCTGGTGGTCACCGTGGTCGAAACGGTGGTGCTGATCTTCCGCTACTTCCGCCCTCCGGCGACCCGCGGGCTGAACGTCCCGGCCGCGCGCGCTGAGTAAGAACAAGTCAGGCTGCCTGCAAAAGCAGGCAGCCTTTTTTTATTTCGGCGGGGCAGTCCGGGAGTCCTGCCTGTTTTTTTTCGCCGGCAGGTACAGCTTGCGCCACAGCCCGCCGCTGTAACCGACCAGGTTTCCTTCCGCGCCGATAGCGCGGCGGCAGGGAACCAGGATTGGGAAGAGGATGCCGCCGGTGACTCTGTTTCGCGTGCGGATTGCTACCGGCTGGCCGATGGCGGCGGTCTGCGGACGGAACCAATTGTTCTTGGTACGCTGCTTCTACAGGGATATGTCTACCGGACGGGATCATCCAGCACTTCTATACCCGGCGCAGTGAGAGCGCCGCTGAATGGGGAGAAATCAGTTAGCCTGATTTACCGTTTGAACCGGAAGATGAAAAAGCTTTTCGCAAAACGGGGTCAACCGCCTGAACGGGTTCGGACAGGGGAAAAGAAGAGAAAATGCTCTACTTATTCTCAAGCCGAATTAACGTGCTGGTCATCATGATGGTGTTGGGGACAATAATTTCAAGCTTTTCATCATTCACCAGGCTGGTAAACCCCAGATTGATGCCCTCTACTCTGGCTGTGATCAACCCCCGCGGTGTATTGAGTTGGATCAGATCTCCAATTTTGACCGGGCGGTAGAGGATCAAAGAAAATCCCGCTATCAGGTTGCTGAGTGTCTGTTGGGCTGCCAGGCCCACAATGATAGAAGTTACACTGATCCCCGCCAGCAGCGCGCTGCCTAAAGCCCGTAACTCTGGGATCAGGTGCGCGTAAAGGATAAAACCGACAATAAAAATCAGCACTTCGACCAATAAACTGCTGTAGCGGACAGCCGTGATATCTGACAGGTGCTTTTCGATGCGGTGCGCGATCCTTCGGACAATCATCGAAAGCCCGATCGAAAGCCCTAAAAATATAACTGCCAGTAACAGCGCGCCGGTGATTGTGGTGGGATTCAAGAAGCTCAGGGAATTAACCATCCGATCCTTCCTCGCGGTCTGTTTGATTAAGTATTATATCCAACACAGTCCCTTCCGTATGATCCACATAAGGATTCCCTCAACAGCTCTTTTCGCTTTCATGCTTTGAGTATAGATTACAGTCGTAAAGAAAAACGGCAATTATTCGAAAGCGGCAGTATGCAGCCCCATCTGATAGCAGGATGAATTCGGTTAAAAATAGACGATTGCTATCTAATTTTAGATGATATAGAATAATCAATATCAATTTCCCGCATGGATATCCCGATGGCCTCTGACTCAAAAAATTCTAATGACTTAATCTCCTACTGGAGCGTTGATCCCAAACAAATCCTGGCAGAGCTTTCAACATCCATTGAAGGGCTGGATTCATCCTCTGCTGCAGCGCGTTTAAGGCAGTATGGCAAAAACACGCTCGAGGCAAAAAGTCAGGTTACCCCGTTGGGACTTTTTCTCAACCAATTCAAAAGTCCCATAATTCTCATTTTGCTGACAGCCACGCTGATCTCTGCAATTGTTCAAGACTGGACAGATGCAGTGATAATTCTTGCCATCGTGGTTGGCAGCGCGGTTTTGAGTTTTGTGCAGGAGTACAGCGCCAGCAACGCCGCTGCCAGGCTGAAAGCCCAGGTCAATGTCAAAACCAAAGTCGTGCGGGATGGAAAAGAACAATGGACCGCGATTGAAGACGTTGTCCCCGGTGATGTGGTTCTTCTTTCGGCCGGAAGCCTGATCCCTGCCGATGGGATCCTGTTAGAAGCCAAAGATTTTTTTGTAAATCAGGCTGTCCTCACCGGCGAAACATTTCCGGTGGAGAAGCAGCCCGGAATTGTGGCTCCGACAGCAGCGCTGTCGGAAAGAAGCAACTGCATCTTTATGGGCACCAGCGTGCGCAGTGGAAGTGCCAAGGCTTTAATCATTAAGACCGGTTCACAAACTTTCTTCGGTCAAACTGCCAGGCGCCTGATTCTCCGACCGCCAGAAACCGAATTTGAACACGGCATTCGGAAATTGGGCTACCTGCTAACCGAGGTGATGCTGGTTTTAGTGGTCGTCATCTTTGCTTTGAATGTATTCTTTCAAAAACCGGTTTTAGACTCGCTCCTGTTTTCCATAGCGCTGGCTGTGGGGCTAACCCCGCAGCTGCTCCCGGCTATTATCAATATTAATCTCTCAAAAGGGGCGAGGGGTATGGCAGCGCACGGCGTGATTGTGCGCCGCCTGGCCTCGATTGAAAATTTTGGCAGTATGGATATCCTGTGCACGGATAAGACCGGGACATTAACCGAAGGAGTGGTGAAACTCGATCATGCTTATGATCCCTTCGGAGAGGAATCGGACCTGGTGCGGCAAATGGTTTGGTTGAATGCGCATTTTCAAACCGGTATTGCCAACCCATTGGATGAAGCCATTCTGGCCTCTATTAAACCCCCGGCTCAGCTCGCGAAAAAACTGGATGAAATTCCTTATGACTTTGTGCGCAAACGCCTGAGCGTGGTTGTTCAGGATGACCAGGCGCGAACGCTAATTTGTAAAGGCGCTTTAGAAAATATTCTGGCAATCTGTACCTATGAATGGATTCGCGGTAAGGCTGAAGCGTTAACCCCGCAGCGTCTGGCAGCCATTCAAGCTCAATATACCCAGTGGAGCGCGCAGGGCTACCGCGTTTTGGGCGTTGCGGTTCGGCAGGTGGAGGAAAAACCGGCTTATGCGCATGAAGATGAAAGCGGAATGTCTTTTTTGGGGTTTTTACTGTTCTTTGACCCGCCCAAAAAAGAAATCGAAGCGACCATTGCGCGCTTAAAAAAGTTGGGAATTGCCCTTAAAATCATTACCGGTGATAACCGGCTGGTCGCAGCCCATATTGCAGAAATCATCGGTTTTGAGTCGGTAAAAATCATCACCGGCGCAGAAATTGATCAGCTAAGCGATGAAGCTTTCTGGCATATCGCCGAATCCACAGACATTTTTGCTCAGGTGGATCCAAATCAAAAGGAGCGGATCATCCTGGCCCTTAAAAAAACCGGCCATGTCGTTGGTTACATGGGCGATGGGATTAACGATGCTCCTTCACTGCACAGCGCCGATGTGGGGATTTCCGTTGAAAATGCGGTCGATGTAGCAAAGGATGCGGCCGATTTTGTTTTGCTTAAGCAGGATTTGGATGTTCTCGTGGAGGGCGTGCGGGAAGGCCGCCGCATATTCGCGAATACGTTGAAATATGTCTTTATGGCAGTCAGCGCGAATTTTGGGAATATGTTTAGTATCGCCGGAGCGTCGTTGTTCCTGCCGTTTCTGCCGCTGCTCCCGAAGCAGATTCTGTTGATCAATTTCTTAACGGATTTTCCGGAAATGACCATCGCCAGCGACAATGTGGATGATGTCTACATCAAACGCCCGCACCGCTGGGATGTGGGTTTTATCCGCCGCTTTATGTTGATTTTTGGGCCCTTGAGTTCAATATTTGATTATTTAACCTTTGGCCTTTTGTTGTGGATCTTAAAAGCGAATGAAGCGCAATTCCAAACCGGCTGGTTTCTTGAGTCCGTTCTCTCTGCGATGCTGGTTGTTTTCGCGGTACGGACGCGCCTGCCCTTCTTCCGCAGCAACCCAAGCCGCTGGATGGTTGGGGTAACCCTGATCAGCGCTTTTGTATGCGTTCTCCTGACGTATTCTCCTCTGGCAGCGGTGCTGGGTTTTACTCCCTTGCCGCTTCACTATGTTTTCTTCCTGCTGGTAATTGTTCTGTTGTATTTTGGCGCAGCGGAGTTAACCAAACGCTGGTTTTATCATCAGATGAAAAATCAAGGATAAATTTTGGCTTAATGCTTGGGCGCCGACAGGCTGGCCTGGAAAATTGTTGACAGGAGCGGTTTCTTCGCTCCGGGATTATCTTGTCAGGAAGAAAAGGGGATAGAGGAGGGCGCTCATCATGAAGGCATTTTCAATCAGCCCGAGAAAATTTTCAAGAATTGAGAAATGGGGCGTAAGGGCAACCGCGCTGATTACCTTTGTGACGGGAATGGTCAACCTCATTTCGGCTGTTCAACCCGCATTGTTGGACCGTCTGGCACTTTTAAGAGAGATCATTCCGTTTGAGGTCCGTTACGGCAGCCGCCTGGCCTCTGCATTTGCGGGTTTCGCTTTACTGCTGCTCGCCAGCAGTTTATGGCGGCGAAAGCGTCTTGCCTGGATTCTAACGGTCAGCGTCTTAAGCGTTTCCATCCTTTCGCACCTGATTAAAGGGTTGGACTTTGAGGAAGCCAGCCTCTCATTTGGTCTGCTGGTTATGATGCTTCTTCTCCGCAGCAGTTTTCACGCGTTAAGCGATCCGCCTTCCATCAAACAAGGGATCGTGGTGTTTTTCGCCGCGCTCTTATTTACTTTGCTGTACGGTACGCTGGGCTTTTATCTTCTGGATCGCCATTTTCGTACCCCTTTCAGTTTAATGGGAGCGATTCGTCAAACATTGATGATGGTGATTGCCCTGTACAATCCGGGATTACAACCAATCACTGGTTTTGGCCGGTATTTTGCCGATTCAATTTATGCCATTGGAATGGGAACGCTGGGCTTTGCTCTGGCGATGATGATTCGCCCGGTCTTGGTGCGCCAACCCGCCACAGCGCAGGAACGAGCGCGGGCTGAAAAAATTGTGCGTCAAAACGGGCGCACTGCTCTGGCGCGGGCGGTGTTATTTGAGGATAAATCATACTTTTTTGGCGGTGAAGATACGGTCATTGCCTATGCCGTCAGCGGGCGCGGCGCGATGGTGCTGGGCGATCCGATAGGGCCGGATGGACAGATCCTCGAAGCGGTTGCTCGCTTCAAAGATTTCTGTGTTCGCAACGACTGGACACCCGCGTTCGTGTCTACCCTTCCTGATTATCTGGGGATTTACCGGAGTCTTGGCTTCGATGTGATCTGTATTGGCAATGAAGCGATTGTTGACCTGTCGACATTTTCTCTGGAGGGCAGTCAAAACAAGAATCTTCGAAATGCTGTCAGTCGAATGGAGCGGGGAGGCTTCAGCGCCGAGGTGCTCTTGCCGCCGATTGATGATCTGATCATTTACAAGCTGCATGAAATCAGCGATGCCTGGCTGACATCCCGTCATGGTGGAGAAATGCATTTTTCGGACGGCTGGTTTGAAGAGCAGTATATCCGTAATAGTCACGTAATTGTCGTCCGGGCTGAAGACGGCGCGTCCATCATCGCCTTTGCCAATCTGGTATCGGAATATCAAAAAAACGAATTAACGCTTGACTTGATGCGCCATTACCCTGATGTGCCCAACGGCACGATGGATTTCCTCTTTGTAAAAATGCTTCAGTGGGCAAAACAACAGGGATATGCCAGTTTTAGTCTGGGCTTGAGCGCGGTTGTGGGGGTTGGAGAAAAGCCAGAAGATCCGCGGGTTGAGCAAGCACTGCATAAACTATCGGAGTATGTATCCCGGTTTTATAATTTCAAAGGTTTGCATGATTTTAAGGAAAAATTTCATCCCCGCTGGGAACCTCGTTATCTGGTATACCCTGGCGCGGGCAGCCTGCCTCTGGTGCTAACCACTTTACTAAAGGTTCATTCTCAAAAGAATTCTCTGTTTAAGTTCATCTGGAATTAACCGCCCGGCCGGGCTGATCGCTGTTCTGCGAAGGGTCAATTCATTGAAAAGGCAGGAAGATCATGATATCTACAAGCCAGCAATCTCCATTGAGTTTGGGGGAAAATCATCCGGAAGCGGTGGGTTTATCCACCTCTGAAGCGGCCGCGCGATTAAAACAATATGGTCTCAATGCGGTTCAGACTTCCAAAAAAAGCCCGATTATTTTGTTCTTGAGGAAATTCTGGGGCCCAATTCCGTGGATGTTGGAAATAACCGTCTTACTGGAGCTCTATCTTGGCAAAACCACAGAAGGTATCATTATTGGATCCTTGCTGCTGTTTAATGCGGGGATGAGTTTTTTTCAGGAATATCATGCCCAAAGCGCGCTGGATTTACTGCGTAAAAAATTATCTGTACAGGCGCGCGTCTTACGCGATGGAAAATGGCAATTGCTGCCAGCCGACCATCTGGTGCCCGGGGATGTGGTCCATCTGCGGATGGGCGATCTGGTGCCGGCGGACAGCAAACTGATCGCTGGCCAGATCCAAATGGATCAATCCAGTTTAACGGGTGAATCTGAACCGGTTGATGGCGGACCAGGGCAGGTGGCTTACGCCGGCGTCGTCATCAAACGGGGTGAAGCCACCGCTGAAGTTCTTGCCACCGGTTCGCAGACCAAATTTGGAAAGACAGCAGAGCTAGTCCGGTCGGCGAAAACAGCCAGCCATTTGGAAACGGTTGTGTTTTCGATTGTCAAATACCTTGTTATAGCGGATGTAGCCCTTGCCTTGATTGTGGCGGTTTATTCACTGCTTCTTCAAATCCCCTGGCACACGATATTACCGTTTATTTTGATCCTGTTAGTGGCTTCTGTGCCAGTGGCTTTACCGGCAATGTTTACCCTGGCGACTGCTCTGGGCGCGGCTGAACTCGCCCGCAACGGCGTGCTGGTCTCCCGTCTGTCTGCGATTGAAGAAGCCGCGTCAATGGATGTGCTGGCAAGCGATAAAACGGGCACGCTGACTGAAAATCAGCTAACTCTCGCGGCAGTCAAAGCGTATGCTCCATTTTCTCCGGATGATGTCCTTCGATTCGCCGCTCTGGCTTCAGATGAAGCCACCCAGGATCCGCTGGATATTGCCATTCTCCGTGCCGCCCAACAAAAAAGGCCTGACCCTTCAGATCAGGTGATTCATTTCACTCCATTCGAACCCGAAAAGAAGCGTTCTGAGGCATTAATTCGCCAGCCGGATGGAACTGTTTTGAATGTGATGAAAGGCGCTCCCCTGACCCTGGCCGGATTGAGCGGGTATGGCGGCGCGGTTGAAGAGGAGGTTCGCGAGTTCGCTGCCAAAGGTTTTCGCGTTTTGGCAGTAGCTGTGGGGAAAGAGCATGAGCGCCCAGACCTTGCGGGCCTGGTCGGTCTGCAGGATGCCCCAAGAGCCGATTCGAAAGACTTGATACAGTCCTTGATGAAATCGGGTATCCGGGTATTAATGGTTACCGGTGATGATGCTGAAACTGCCCAGGCGATTGCCCGGCAGGTTGGAATTTCTGGACCCGTCTGCACAGCTGAGAAGATTAAGGACTCCCAAAACTCTGGGAATGTTTCCTGTGATATTTTTGCCGGGGTTTTTCCTGAAGATAAAATCCACCTGGTGCAACGACTTCAACAGGGCGGCCATGTGGTTGGAATGACCGGAGACGGCGTGAATGACGCTCCCGCCTTGAAACAGGCTGAAGTTGGAATTGCCGTCGCCAGCGCCACGGATGTCGCCAAAGCGGCCGCCAGTTTGATCTTAACAACCCCGGGGTTGAAGAATATTGTCAGCGCGGTCAAAACCAGTCGGGAAATATATCAGCGCATGCTGACCTATACGCTTAATAAAATTATAAAAACCTTTCAAATCGCCCTCTTTCTAAGTTTGGGTTTTATCCTATCCGGAGAATTTGTGATTACACCTCTGCAAATTGTGCTGCTGTTGTTTGCCAACGATTTCATCACAATGTCCATCGCGACCGACCGCGTTACGGCTTCTTCAAAGCCAGACCGTTGGAATGTTTTTTCGTTGATGAAAATCGCTTTGATCCTCGCCTTGCCGGTATTGCTGCTTTCCTTTGGCTTTTTTTATGCCGCAAAAATCCTGCTGCATCTACCGATTGAGCAGCTGCAAACTTTAATGTTCGTGATGTTGGTTTTTACCGGACAGGCGAATGTGTATCTGGTTAGAGAACGGCATCATTTTTGGAATTCCATTCCCAGCCGGTGGATGCTGATCGGGACATTGCTTGATATTGTTCTGGTGAGTATTCTCGCGACACAGGGGATTTTGTTATCCGCAATTCCGTTTATATTGATTTTGATTGTGCTGGCGGTTGTGGTGCTTTACCTGTTCCTTGTCGATCGAATAAAAATCAAAGTGTTTCAAACAATTCACTTATAACTGCTGAATACAGGGGGGTGGCGATCAGCGATAGGGGAGCATGAATCAGCGTTTTGGGTGTCTGATCCTGCCCCTGATAATGATCGTCAATCACAGGATTGTGCGCAAGAGGCCAGGCAGCAAGAACCAGGGACCACTAAACCTGTCAGCTCCCTCAAATCACCGCCATGAAGCGAGAAATGTATCCATCTTCATCAGAAAGGACCTGCTCCTGATTGCTTTTTGCTTCCTTTCTGGGTAGTATAATCACCATCAAAAGCGTAGCTGATCAGTAACGTCCTGATATCAGGCTTTATTATCATGAATTTTTCCGCCATTACCGCTGTTCTTGTCATTATCATACTCATTCAAACCGTCCTTATTGCCTGGCTTTGGCGGCGAAACCGGCGGGTGATTTTAGGTTTGGATGAAGTCGCTGAAGATGCATTGAAAGTCCTATACCACCTTTCGCGCCAAAAATCCCCAGTGAAACGTTTCGAGCTGGTGCGCGGGGCAGAACTTCAGCCCGCGCGCTTACCTGCAATCATTGAAGAGATGGTTCGCAGAAAATGGATTACCGTTGACGGTGAAGATCTTTTGATATTACCTCCGGGTGAACGGAGGGCGATCGAATTGATCCGCGCCCATCGTTTATGGGAACGCTACTTGGCTGAAAAAGAAGGTATGGCCCTTAACGCGCTGCATGAAGAAGCCATGCGGCGTGAACATCTAACCTCACCCGAAGAGGCGGATCGGCTTGCCGATGAATTGGGAAATCCCCAATTCGATCCCCATGGGGATCCAATTCCCCAACGGGATGGGGTTTATTGGGTGGCTGATGGGGGGATTGCGCTTGATCGCTGGCCAGAGAAGCGAATCGGGCAGGTAATCCATGTTGAAGATGAGCCTGCTGCCCTTTTTTCTCAACTCGCGCTGCTGGGACTGACTCCTGGGGCTCAGGTTGAAATCGATGAAAGGGAACCCAATCGCGTTTTATTGTGGAGCGGAAGACGACGAATAGCTCTCTCACCCGCTGCTGCAGCGTCTGTGTTTGTAACCGAAGCGCCGGCTGAGCAGATACCTTTATCGGAAATTGAGATTGGTCAGGCCGCCAGGATTCTCCATCTGGGAAATACGCAGAAAATTGATCAGACGCTCGAAAAGGCAGGACTCTGTGAAGGCGCAGAAATCGCGGCCATCCGCGCTGATCCACTGGGCGATCCGGTATTTTTTCAACTAAATCAGCATGTCATCCCGTTAACCCGTGTCCAGGCAAACCAAATTCAAGTGGATGCCCTGACTGTTCGTGAATTTCCCCTGCCGCATAAACCCTGGCTGCAGGAAGAATTCGAACATTTTAAAGAACTTCTTTTCCGTTATGGGAGTCGAACTGTTCTGAAAAGGGCTTTCTTGTTTTTTGGCCCGGCTTTCCTGATTAGTGTGGGCTATATGGACCCTGGTAACTGGGGAACGGATATTGAGGGCGGCGCGCGATTCGGTTATCAACTTTTGTGGGTGATTCTAATGGCCAATTTAATGGCCATTTTGATGCAGACCCTCTCTGCTAAACTTGGAATTGCCACGGGGAAATCATTGCCCGAGGTTTGCCGCGACAGATACCCAAAGTGGTTGAGTGTCATGCTGTGGGTGACAGCTGAACTGGCAGCCATTGCCACTGATTTGGCCGAGTTTTTGGGGGGAGCGGTCGGCTTCAATCTGCTCTTTGGCATCCCTCTCTTTCCAGCGGCGCTTCTAACCGGCGGGGTTATATCTTTAATTTTACTGCTCGAACGTTACGGCTTTCGTAAGCTGGAATTGGCAATTGTTGGTTTAATCGCGGTGATTGGCCTGATGTATATGACAGAAATCTGGCTCTCAAAACCAGACTGGCCGCAAATTGCCCGCGGATTGCTGATCCCATCATTACCTGCCGGCGCTACCCTGGTTGCGGTTGGGATCATAGGGGCTACAGTAATGCCCCATAACCTGTATCTGCACAGTGCGCTGATCCAGACGCGCGTTCGTAAAAACGATTCGATAAAGAAAAAACATTCTGTTTACCGGCTGGCAATCATGGATTCGTTTGTGGCCCTTAACGGAGCTTTTTTTGTCAATGCCGCGATTTTAATTATGTCTGCAGCAGCGTTTTCAGGGGGGCGTTTACATGAATATTCCCTGGAAGCTGCCCATCAAACCCTGACGCCCTTACTTGGACCTTGGGCTGGGACAGCTTTTGCTATCGCTCTTCTTGCTTCCGGTTTATCTTCTTCAACCACAGCGACCATGGCAGGACAGGTCATCATGGAAGGCTTTATACACCAACACATTAATGTGTGGCTGAGAAGGGCGATTACTATGATACCTTCTTTGGTGATTATTGGGCTGGGTTTGAATCCATTAATGATTCTGATACTTTCTCAGGTCAGCCTTTCGTTTCAACTGCCTTTTGCGATGGTGCCGCTTGTATTATTTACCAGCAACCGCCAAATTATGGGGGAATTTAAAAATTCGCCTTTTGTTTCAATTCTTGCGTGGATTACCACAGCCATCATTCTGGCTTTGAATGTCTTCTTGCTGGCGCAAACTTTCTTTGCAGGCGCATGAACAATACAACTTTTTTCCTGAGCGTTAGGACATCGCGAAATTGCTGTTTTGATTTAGCCTGAATAACTTCCAGGCCACCCGTAATGGTCGTGAAATCAACAAGAAAACACAAAAGCGGACCTGTAAGAATTCCTCCCGGGGAACAATTTGAAACGCCTTTAGCCAGAAAACCGTAAAGGTACTTGAACAATGATGGACAGCCAGGGAATTGAGCCGCGTGTGCCGGGCTGCCAAATGATCTGTGATTGATCCTCTTTGTCTGTGAGTAGACCCTGCTGGTCAGGCTGCTACTTTCGCTTACAGCTGCGGGACGCAATGGTTTGAACGCCAATCAGTCAGCTTTTTCTTCGGCGGTTGTCAGCCAATGTTCAATGAACCGCCGCAGGCGGCCCCATGAGCCTTTTCTTCGCCCAATCCGCGTGATGAGTGCCCTCGCTTCTGATTGATTCCAGCCTGTCAGGCAATTTTCATCCGCCGGTATCAACTCGGGGGTGATGCTGTCCAAATTGAGTTTTGTATCCAGGGCAAATCTCGAAAGACGTTCTTTGGGAGAGAGGAGGGTAAGGGCTGACAGCATCTCCAGGCGTTCCGCATTCTTTTGAAGCGTTTTCGCCTGACGGAGAGCATGTTCTTTTGCCTTCTTCTCTCGTTTTATCCGCTTCCGTTCTTCAGCCGCCTCCGGACTGTTGTAGATTTCCCACTGCCTTCTTGCTTCTCTTCTGCTTTTTTCATATTCCAGCATAAAAGCCAGTTCCTCGCCGGCCGGGCTGTTGCCCAATGTTTTTTTCAAAGCAATTGGCACGCCAAACTTGAGGAACGGCGGATCGATATCACTTAAGATTGTGCTGACCGCTGCTGAGTCGGCCCATTTTTCGGGCAGTTCGCGAAGACCATCAACAAGCGTGCGGACGACTTATTCTAGTTCGGCAGATGTTAAAGCAGCTAAAAAGTCTCTCGGGGTTTGATTTGGACTGATCCAAACACGCACGCCTGCCTGCCGGGCTGCCGCGGACCAGTACGCCATCTTAAAAGTCATACTACCGCATGTTGTGCAGTGCGGCGTGGTGCACCATCGTTCCGTTTGGGCTCTGATAAGCACGGCTTCTAACCATGTGACTGGATGATCGTGGTCCATAACTCCCCTGTCCTGAAAACCCTGTTCGCTTTTTCTTCTCGACTCTTGCGGCTGAAATTGATCAAACAAGACTCAGCGGGATTTCTTTTGATGAAATCTCACCCCACTCGCGGCTGCCCCACCGCCCAACCGGTAAAAACCCGACGGCCCTCAACCGCAGGCAGCTCGACCAGTGTGTTAATTGTACTTTCAACTCCAAAAAGGTTCAAAAATTCCTGGTAATCCGAAAACCGCCGGTGCGTTGGGCTGAACGAATGCACAATCATGATCGCGTATTCGGCGTTGAACCGGTTCGCCTCCAGGATCGCCGAGGCTGTCCGGTGGAACAGCTGGTAACGGAGGTGCGCGAGCGGTGGACAGCGCAAGCCCAGTACCTGGCAGAGGATGTCCAGGCGCTTGCGCTTGCCTGCGGATGCGCCTTTGAGCCAGGCTTCCAGTGTCTCGCCAAACGGCTCTGACACCCTGCCTTCGACCATGATGCAGGCCAGCCGGCCGTCTTTGGCGCGCGCCAGGACGAACAGATCGGTTTGAGAGGGACGCCTGCCGTCGGTCAGGTCCACCGGGTATTCCGGGATGGCCAGCAGCAGTTCCAATTCGCGCAAGACCGGTTCAGCGCAAGTGGCAAACATCCGCTGTAGCTCCGCGGGAAACCCATTGGCTTGCTGCCAGCATTCAGCCAGTTCTTTGGCCGAACAGCCGGAACGCCATGGTTTCTCCGGCTCGGCGAGAAACAGACGCCAATCTTCTTCGGAAGTGGTGGGGATGTAGATGCGGCTCATTATGTACGGGTTTGCTGCGGTTATCAGCGGCGCGCCTTGCTCAGTCAACCGGCATGGACCAATGAATGGTGTGGAAGCGCCACTGGTTCTCTTGTTTGACCAGAACGGCTGTAAAAACAAAGGGCCAGGGGAATCCCTCTGGTTTTTCCCTTTCTCTCCACCGGCGAACTCCAAAATGGGCCGTTTCAACCAAACGAGCCCGGGGGGTCAGCGTTGGGTCATCCAACATCTCTTTCATCTGCTGCAAAGTGCTCTCGGTTACCTCGTCAGAATGGATGTGATTGGTTTGAAGGAGGGTTCCGACGGTTGATAACCATGCTACCTCACCATTGACAGTGATCTTGGCTTCATCAACGCCCAGCCGGACATCCCCCCAGTACTTCCAGTCCGATTCAACAATTTCACGGATTCGTTCGGCTCCTTCAAACCATTCATGCTGATTGCGGGCAGATGCACCAATCCCGATCAGCTCCGCCTCCATCCCGGGCACAAAGAGCTGCATAAATTCATCCAGTTTGTGGATATCCCGGGCTACATAGCCATCCTGAAAGCGTTGCAAAACTTGCCGGATTTCTATCGCTGCGTCTTTCATCGTCACTCCCTCCCGTTTCAGCAGACTTGCCCGGGGGTTGAGAACGGCTGTAAAGCTGCTGATTGATTCATCCCCCGGTCACCCGGGGCGCTGCCCGGATTGCCAGCAGACCCGGGTGACACCCCCCCCGATCCTTTCTTCCATTGCTTCTGCTTATCTGAAATGATTATATACCCGGCTGCGCCCCCTCAAGGCCCGCCGGGCTTCCTTATCCCCCACCGGTAGCCCACCCGTCCGGCGCGGCCCCCAGCCCTGGCCAACCCCCTGACCCGGCCCGTTTCCCCGCCTGAGGGGGGATTGGCAAGCGCTGACCGCCCGGGTAAGCTGGAAGCATGAACACTTCCCTTTCCTTTCCCCTCTCCAGCCGTCTGGCTGTGATCATTGGCGACCGGGCCACCATCCCGCGCATGCTGGAGGCCGCCGCAGAACTGGCGCTGGCCGGGCCGCTGCAGGTCGTGGACGGCGGCAACTGCTTCAACGCCTACCCGGTGGCGCGCCACCTGCGCCGCCGCACCGCCGCCGTGCATGCCGCCCTGGGGCGCATCCGCCTGGCGCGGGCCTTCACCTGCTATCAGATGGTCACCCTGCTGCAAAACCTGCAGCCCGGTGATCAGCCGGTGATGGCGCTCGACCTGCTGCAAACTTTTTATGATGAGAATGTGCGCATGGCCGAGAGCCGCCGCCTGCTGGAGCGCTGCATCGTCCAGCTTACCCGGTTGAGCCGCGCCGCGCCGGTGCTGGTCAGTGCGCGCCCGCCGGCCGAGGTATGCGCCACGCGCCTGCCGCTGCTGCACATCCTGCAGGAGGCGGCCGAGGCGCTCTACTTCGCGGTGGAAAGTTCATCCGCCGCGCAGCCGGCGCCGCTGCCGCTGCCGGGGATGGAAACTAGCCTCGGCCTGACGGAGGGCTGAAGATGGGCCGCACCCTGCCTTCCATTACCCAGATGTTCATGGAGGAGGAGCAGTCCTTCGCGCGCTTCCGCCGCGCGCTGCGCCGCAGCGATCAGCTGGCGCTGGACGACCTGTTCAGCGCGGCGCGCAAGCACCTGGCCGCGGCGGCCTACGCCTCCAACGCGCTGCCGATGGAGACCTTCCTGCTGGCGATGCTTCTCGAAGAACACAAGGAGGTGCTGCGCCTGCGCGCGCTGGTCGAGCGCCTGGCGCAGTCGGGCACCGATGGCTGAGTTTACCGGCTGGCTGCTGGATATTTATGAAGACGCGGCGGACGGGCTGGCGCTGTGGGCGCTGGCGGATGACGGGCGGCGGCTGCGCCTGCGCCGGACGTTTGCGGTGCGCTTCTACGCCGCCGGGCCGGATGGCGAGCTGCGCCGCCTGTGGCAGTATTTGCGCGCCCAGCCGATCCCGGTGCGATTGAGCCGCACCGAGCGCCAGGACCTCTTTCACCCCGGGCTGCTGCCGGTGCTGGCGGTGGAGGTGCCGCACGCGCCCGATCAACCGCGCCTGTTTCAGTCTCTCCAGGATGAGTTTCCGCGGTTGAACTTCTATGACGCTGACCTGAATATCTGGCTGCGTTTTGCCGCCGAGACTGGCGCCTTTCCGCTGGCGCGCTGCCGTTTCGACTGCGGTGCGGGCGGGCGGCTGCTGGCGCTGGAAGTGCTGGATTCTCCCTGGGATCTGGATCCCGCTCCGGCGCCGCTGCGCACGCTGACCCTGGCGCCAGACTGCGACCCGACCCACGCCGAGCCGCGCTTCCTGGAGGCGGCGGTGGGCGGCTGCCGCTACCGCCTGGCCTTTGAGCCGCTGCGCCCGCTGCTGGTCAACCTGAGCGCGCTGATCCAGCGCCACGACCCGGATATTCTGCTGACCAGTTTTGGCGATACCTGGCTGCTGCCGCGCCTGCTCGAGGCTTCTTCAGCCTGCGGGGTGGCGCTGCCGCTCAACCGCGAGTTCGGGCGCGGCACGGCTCACCGCAAAGCGCGCTCTTATTTTTCTTACGGCCAGGTAGTCTACCGCGGGCCGCAGGTGCTGCTGTTTGGCCGCTGGCATATTGACCGCCGCAACGCCATGCTGTGGGATGATTACGACCTGGAGGGCGTGCTGGAGGCGGCGCGGGTGACCGCTCAGCCGGTGCAGGCCGCGGCGCGCACTTCACCCGGTTCGGGCATCTCTTCGATGCAGATGCTCACCGCGCTGCGCGGCGGGGTGCTGGTGCCCTGGCACAAGCAGGAGGCCGAGCGGCCCAAGAGCGCGCTGGATCTGCTGCGCTACGACCAGGGCGGGCTGGTTTACCAGCCGATCACCGGGCTGCACAGCAATGTGGGCGAGGTGGACTTCATTTCGATGTACCCGAGCATCATGGTGCACGCCAATATTTCGCCGGAAACCACCCGTTCGGAGGGCGAGCCTTCCACGGATCAGCCGCCCGGGTTGATTCCGCGCACGCTGGAACCGCTGTTGAACAAGCGCATCGCTCTCAAGCAGCGCCTGGCGGAGATGGCGGCGGACGATCCGCTGCGTCCGCTTTATCAGGTGCGCGCCTCGGCGCACAAGTGGCTGCTGGTGACCTGTTTTGGCTACCTGGGTTATAAAAACGCGCGCTTTGGGCGAATCGAATCGCACGAGGCGGTCACCAACGGCGGACGCGAGGCGCTGCTGGCGGCCAAGGAGGCCGCCGAACGGCAGGGCTTCGAGGTGCTGCATCTGTATGTGGACGGAATGTGGTTGAAACGTGAGGGTACCACCCGGGTGAGCGATTACACCCCGCTGCTCGAGGAGATCTCGCGCCGCACCGGCCTGCCAATCGCCCTGGACGGCATCTTCCGCTGGGTGGCTTTTTTGCCCTCGCGGGTGAACGAGGCGGTGCCGGTGCCGAACCGCTATTTTGGCGTCTTCCAGGATGGCAGCATCAAGACGCGCGGGATCGAAGCGCGCCGGCGCGACAGCCCGCCCTTTATCGCCGAAGCGCAGATGGAATTGCTGACCATCCTGGCGCGCGGCAAGGACGCGGCGGCAGCGCGCGCGCTGATCCCCGAGGCGCTGACGGCGCTGCGGCGGCGCATACGCCAGCTGCGCGAGGGGCGCGCTCCGCTGGAGAAATTGCTGGTAGGGCAGAAGTTGAGCCGCGAACTGGAGAAGTACCGCTCACCCTCGCCGGCGGCACAGGCTGCCGCGCAGCTGCAGGCGGCTGGAAAGCGCGCCGAGCCGGGCCAGCGCCTGTATTTTGTCTACCTGCGCGGCGGGGGGGTTCACGCCTGGGATCTGCCCACCCGGCCGGATCCGCGCGGAGTGGACAGCGCGCGCTACATTGAGCTGCTGCTGCGCGCGGCGGAGACGGTGCTGTGCCCGTTTGGAATCAGCGCGGAGGCGGTGCGCGGGGTGGAGCCGGGGCGGTTGTTCCCGCTGCCGTCACGGCGCGGCCTCAGCGGCGGGGACGCGGCGGCGGCCGGGAGGCGGCGGATTCGCGCGTTCAGCGGTGAGGTGAGCGATGTGATGATGTGAGCTACGGGTATATTCAGTGCTTCTTTAAGATCTGAGGTTACCCCTTCTCCACCACCACCCAGACCGTGCCGGCCTCGGCGTGGACGGCGCAGCGGGCGGCGGGATGCTTTTCAAAAAGCGTGATGATCTGCGCGGCGCTCAGGAAATGGCTGCGCATCAGCAGCAGCTTTTCCGCCAGGGCGATCAGCTTGACCCCGAAGGTGCGGATATCCGGTTCTTCGATCACGATGCGCCCGCCGGGGCGCAGCACGCGCCAAAGCTCGGCGGCGGTCTCGGCCTGGCTGTTGACGTGGTGGAGCGCGTCTACCATCAACACGGCGTCAAAGCAGTCTGCGGGGAAGGGCAGGTGCTCGGCATCCGCGCTGGCGGGGAAGAGGCAGGCTTTTTTCCGCGCCTCGGCCAGCATCTTCAGACTCTGATCGGCCAAAGTGACCAGCCCGGCGCGCTCGCACAGGAACTGAGCCACCCGGCCGGTGCCGCCGCCGCAGTCCAGTACGCGCGCTGAAGACGAAAGAGCGGCCAATTGCACTAATTTTTCCGGAAATTTCGGCTGGATGAAGCGTTCGTAGAAGGGCGCCAGCAGGCCAAAGTGGTCCAGGGAGGGGGTCATGGGTGTACTCTTTATGGGGAAGAAGGTGTTTGAGTAAATTCTGGCGGACGGGCAGCCGGCGGCCCTCTACGGGGTAAACTTTGGCCGGTCGAGATAGACAATCAGGCTGGCGCCCGCCAGCAAACAGGCAGCAAAGACCGCGTTGGCAGCCAGCGGCGGCAGGTTGATGGCCAGGAAAGCCAGGGTATCCAGCAGGACGGCCGCGAAGACCATCACCCGCACGGCATGGGCGGGAGAAAGCCCAAGCCGAACCAGACGGTGGTAGGTATGGTCCAGGCCGGCGCGGTAGAAGGGCAGCTTCCGCCGCAGGCGGGAAAAGAAGACCAGGCAGGTGTCAAAAATCGGCACGCCGCAGAAAAGAATGGGCAAAAACCAGGAAGACGCCTGGGCTTTGTCAAGCGGGTTGTAGAGAATGGCTGCTCCGGCCAGCAGAAATCCCAGGGTTTGGGCGCCGGAATCGCCCAGGAAGAGACGGGCAGGCGGGGCGTTGAAAAAGTACAGCACCAGCGCGATGCCGCTTAACGCGGCCAGAAACACGGCAAGCTGTGCCTGACCTGACACCAGCGCGCCCAGGGTGAAGAACGCGAAGGCGAGCCCGCTCAGGCTGACTGCCAGACCGTCCATGCTGTCCACCAGATTAAGCGCGTTGGTGATGCCGATGATCCAGAAGAAAGTCAGGGCGATGTTCAAAGCGGAAGCCAGCCACGGCAGCCCCAGACCAGCCAGCGGCGGACTTTTTAGGATTTGGATGGATGTGCCCGAAAGTACCAGGATCAAAGCGGCCAGCACCTGCCCCCCCAGTTTTGGAAAAGCCCGCAAGGCTTTGCGGTCGTCCAGCAGCCCAAAAGTAAATATTACCCCGGCTCCGGCGAGCAGCCAGGCAATCTTGGGCTCTTGCCAGTATTGAAAAAGAAAAAACAGGGCAGTCAGGGTGATCGCAAGGGTCAATCCGCCGGCCAGCGGGGTTGGGCGCGCATGCTGTTTATGCGGCGCGGCACCGGGAATATCCATCAAGCCGGCGCGTTTTGCCAGCCAGATGGAAAGGAAAACCGCTGCCAGGCTGATGGCGGCTGCCAGCAGCGCGGCAGAAAGGATGGAAGCGCTGATCGAATCCAATAATTCCATTGGTAATCCCTGCTAGGTGGGGGACAGGATCCGTGTTTATTGTACCGCAAACCTGCCGGATAGATGATGCCGGTCCTGCGGTTTCAGGGAACAGTCAGCGGGCAGCGCAGCGGGCCTTGAGGTGGGAGCGCGAGCGGCTCAATCGTTTCGCCATCGGTACCGCTGGTTGGACGCAGCCGCCAGACCGCCAGAGCCTGAATGCGGTCTTTTTCGCGGCAGCCCAGCACAACCGCATCGCTGGCGTTGGGCAGGTCCGCCGGAGGATCTGCCAGCGGCAGCACCACCGGGATCCGTTCGCGGTTCAGCAGCCAGAACACCAGATGGGGATACGGTTTGGCTGAAAACGGCGTGTGTGATTCAACCCGGTTATCTCCCTGATCCGCCGGATAATAGCGCGGGTAGAGCATCCTGCCGCCAATCAAAACCGCCTGAGGGTCGCTGGTCAACCAGCGCTGGATGTCTTGATTTTCTTCCAGCGTTTCAGCCAGACGGGAGGCATCCGGCAGCGGGTAGCGGACGGGAAAAGTTCGTTCCAGCCCGGCGGGCAGAAAGCCCAGACACAGGGTGAGCAGGACGGCGGCGAACGGCGCACGCCAGGCCAGACCGCCGGTTGATACAACGGCATGCGAATGAGCTGGCAGCGCCGATCCGAGCGGGGCCAGGCCCAGGCGGACCAGGACTGCGGCCGCGAGGTACCACAGGGCGAATAAATGGTAGAAATAAATCACCCAGTCGGCCGGTTGCAGGTAGCGGCCGCCTGAAGTGAGCGAAGCGGCGCTGGCGGCAGTGTATCCCAGCAGCACTGCCAGCGGGGTCAACCCGGCCCAACCCTGCCGGCGCCAGGCGAGAGCGATCCCGCCGGTTAGGAGCAGCAGGTTGAGGACCAGACTGGCAGCGTCCAGCGCGGCCAGACGGCCGTTCCAGTTCAGCTGCCAGTACGGCAGGCGGTAATAAGCAGCCACCGCGTAGTGGCGGGGATCAGGCGGAATGACAAACGCGGATGCGATCAGGTTGTGGGCATAATGATTGACAATCGAAAAGACCAGCCCGGCAAAGCCACTGTTATCGGATTCCACTGTCGGCATTTGCGCGTTGGTCGGGATGGCCGCGGGGGCCGCCGTGCCTGAAGGGGCGGGATTGCTTTCCTGAAGGATGGGGTTATAACGATTTTTGAGGATCACGCCGCTGGTCTTGGTATTGACGAACGCAAAGGCATTGCCTTCCACGATCTGGCAGCGAATCATCCACGGCAGCCAGGCCAGCAGGAAGATCAGGCTGAACAGGGCGGGGGCTTTCCACCAGCGCCCGCGAGCGTGGCCGGCGGACAGCGCGACCAGCAGCAGGGCAAAGGGCAGGATGGTGAAAGCGTTCAGGCGGATCAACCCGGCCAGGCCGAGCGCGCCGCCCGCAGCCAGTAATCGCCAGTCGAGAATGCGCTCGGGAGCGCGCAGCCAGGCCGCCAGCAGGAGGGTGAAGACGGCCAGTAGCAGCAGGGTTGGCAGTTCGGTCATGGCTTCCTGGGCATTGGTTAACTGAATTAAATTGGTCAGCGCCTGGCCGTTTAATTCCTTGAATACTGCTGCCCCCGCCAGCATCAGACCAAAACCGCGGCTGTTCAGCCTGCGGCCAAGAAGGTAAAGCACCGCGGGGATGAGCGCCAGGAAGGCGGCCTGTAATTGGTTGACGCACGGATAGGCCGAACCGCAGGCGAGATTAAAAAGGGCGCGCAAAGCCAGGTATAGCGGTTTATCAATTGAGGTGCGGATCCCCTCGCCGATCAGGATCGACTGCCCCATCAGATCAAAGGTAGCCGCGTCGGAGGACGGGTAATTGGCCAGGTTGGGAAGCCAGGCATCACTGGAGAAAGTGCTGGAGGGCGCGGGCTGCAAGGTCCAGGCCCAGGCGGCCAGCCCCCAGATGAGCAGGAAGAGGGCAGCGTCCAGCCAGCGCGAACGCGCCCGGCGCAGCGCGGGGGTTAAATCGGCCCACAGGCCCGCGATGATTAACCCGAAGAGCTGCAGCCCGGTCAAGGGCACAGCGGCCTTATTCCAGAAACCGCTGCTCACACGGACTCCCAGCCCGGTCAAAGCGGCCAGCAGCCAGAGCAGCGCTGCCAGACCAAGAAACACCGCCCACGCCAGCCAGAACTGCCGGTCAACCGGAGAGAAGGGCTGGCGGCTGGTGAGCAGCAGCGCCACCAGCGCGGCAAACGCGCTGATAGCCAGCCAGCCCAGCAATGGTTGCAGGCGGATCAGGTATGCGTCCAGCCCCGCAATACGCCCTTGAGGCCAGAGCAGCCCAAGCCAGGCGATCAGCAGCGTTACCACAGGCAGTAAGCGCGCCAGGAGAGAAACGCGGCGGAAAGCGCTTAGCCGGTGGTAGAGCGGCCGCAGCCTGGGAAAGAAAATTCCTCCGGCGAGCGCGGCCAGAGTGCCGGCGGCTGTGACAGCGACCACCGCCCACAATGACCAGGTAAACGCGGCGGGCGGCTTGAGCAGCAGTCCGGTCACAAGGAATGCCCCGCCAATTCCCGAGCAGAACAAGGCTGCCCGCCAGATGGTGGGGGAGGAGATGGAGCGGGGGCTGTTGGATTGACGGGGCATCAGTCCTTTTCCTGTAAAAGTTGCTCAAATACTTTCATGGTGTCGTCTACCACTTTTTCAACCGCGAATTCTTTTTCCACCAGGGCGCGGCCAGCCGCCCCCATCCGCTGGCGGGTCTGCGGATCAAGCAGCAGCTTTTCCAGCGCGGCGGCCAGAGCCTGTGGGTCGCGGGGCGGGACGAGGAGGCCGTTTTCGCCGTCGCGGACCACTTCGCGGCAGCCGGGGACATCCGTGGCGACGATGGCGCGGGCGCAGGCGGCGGCTTCCAGCAGCGAACGCGGCACTCCCTCGCCCAGCGACGGGAGGCAGACCAGGTTGCACTGCGCATAGACAGCGGGCATATCTTCCTGCCAGCCCCACCATTCCACGATGCCGGACTGGTGCCAGGCTTTCAACTGGTCTTCTGGAACAGCGGAAGGGTTCCCCGGGTCAGCGTCACCCGCGAGGATAAAACGGGCGGGAACTCCGCGGTTTTTCAGGATCTGCGCGGCCTGCACAAATTCTCCCACGCCTTTCGCCCATAACATTCGCGCCGGCAGTACCACAGCGGCGGCTTCTACTGGTTCTGGGAGCGCAGTGAAACGTGTGAGGTCCACGCCGGAGCTGCGGATCAGAGTGGTCCGTTGGGGGGCGACCAGCCCTAGCTCGAGGAATGCAGCGCGGTCATCCGGGTTCTGGAAAATAACCTGCGTACGACCGAGCGCCAGACGGTACAGCGCACGCAGCAATAAGCGCAGCACAGCAGCTCTCAAACCGCGGTTGGTAAAGGCCACACCCAGGCCGGTGATGTGATTGACCACAGCGCGGGTGCCTGCCAGTTTGGCTGCCAGCGAGCCGTACAACACGCACTTAATGGTGAAATGGTTGACCAAATCGGGTTTCTCGGCGCGGTACAGACGCGCCAGGCGCAGTAGTGCGCCCAGTTCGCTGAACGGGTTCATGCCGCGCCGCGAAAGAGAGAATTCCTGCCAGCGGAAACCAGAATTCTGGATGCGGGCAGCGAATTCACCTGCCGGGGAGAGCATTAAAATATCCCATCCGCGCGCGCGCAGGTTGTCTGCCAGGGGCAGTCGGAAGTTAAACAGGTACCAGTCGGTGTTAGCAAAGAGGATCACCTTCATGATCATATCCAATCTACACAAAAAAACCTGTCAACCTGGACGCAGCTTTAAAATTGCGCTGCAGATCAGTAAATCTTCATCTGTCAGGTCAGAGAATTCAGGTGCTAGGTGTTTTCGTAGGATGGGCAATTTTTTCCAACGATCTACATCCAGCACTTCGACAATGAACCCGGCTGATTCCATCATGGTTTTCAATTCAAACAATCTTACGCGGTTGGTGTAAAATCCGGAGCGGCTCATCAGGCTACTTTCCCAGATTCGCTCTGAAAAGCGCAGGTTGTTCAGTCCACCGCCGAGATGATCCTTGAAATCAACTTTATGGGTACTGCTGCCGTTGACACGCATGATGCGTCTAATTTGCTGAAAGGTCGCCGGAAGATCCGCTTTCCTGACATGTTCCAGGACGGCCTGAGACCATAGAAAATCCACTGATTTATCGGGGATAGATTTCAACCCTTCCAGACCGTTGGTTAGATACCTGGCATTGCAGGATGCCAGCATCTGCTCGAAATTACTCAGGTCAACATCCAACGGATAGCCTGCGGCATTCAACGCAGACGCAACCTGACGGTAAACCTTCATATCTCTTGCTGCAAAATCGCCAGCATCAACCAGCCAAACAGTCGCAGCGCCGTAAGCACGCGCGATCATTGCTGACGCAGCTGAATCGCCAGGACCTAATTCAAGCATATTAAAGCCCGCAGGCGGGCTGGCAAGGCAGTGGTGTAGTTTGAATACCGAATAAGCATAGGAAGGAGTATCCATTTTTCCGTGTACGAACCCGCCCATATTTCGCCAGGTCTGGTATTGAATTGGAAAACGGGCCAGTACGATTTTTACGGTCATTTTTGCCCACCAGGGAAGCCCATGCGCAATTTTATTCATAGTTCGCCTTTAGTAGCCAGATTAGCCGATTTCTGATAAAGACCGGCGTAAGCGGCCGCCATACGTTCCAGGCTGAAATTTTCTTCCACACGGCGGCGGGCAGCCGCGCCCAGCGCCTGGCGTTCTCCCGCCGGCAGGCGCAGCAGGTCAAGCACGGCATCAGCCAGGGCAGAGGGATCTTGCGGCGGGACGACCCGGCCAGTACCGCCGATGATTTCGGCGGAATCGCCGATATCTGTGGCTGCGGCCGGCACGGCGCAGGCCATACTCTCGGCGACCACATTGGGAAAGGCTTCTCCGCTGGCAGATGACAGCACGCTGATATCCAGCGCCGCGAAAAGGCGCGGCGCATCTTCCCGCGGCCCGAGCAGGTAAATCTTGCCGCTCAAGCCGGCCTGCTCGATCCAGGCAGCCAGCAGGCCGTTTTCCGGGTTGACCCCGCTGCCAAAGAGCAGGAAGCGCGCGTCGGGCTGAGCCGCCAGAACGATCCCGGCCGCCTGGATGAAGTTGTGATGATCTTTCTGCGGGTGAAAGCGAGCGGCCATGCCGACCAACGCGGCGGATTGTGGCAGGTCGAGTTCCTGACGAACAGCAATCCTGGCAGCCGGGTCTGGGCGGAACTGTTGTGTGTCAATCCCGTTGGGGATGTGGATCATCCTGGCGCTGTCGTAGCCCAGGCGGGCGTGCTGCCTGACGGCTGCCAGCGAACAGACCACAATGCGGCGCGGCAGCCAGCGCGAGAAGCGCGCACACAGGCGGGCAACCCGGATGGTGGCGGGCTTGTCGCGGACCGGGTCAAGGGTTGAATGGCGGATGTTCCAGAACACCGCCGGGACCCGCGCCAGACGGGCTGCCAACCCGCCGAGCAGGTCGGCGTGGTACATCCAGGTCTGAACAGCGTCCGGCCGGCTCTGGCGCAGCCAGGCAGCCAGGCGGAAAAACTTGAGCGGGTCAGGTCGGGACGGGCGCAGCCCCAGTTCGCGCACCGGGATGCCCAAAGCGCGAATCTTATCCGCCAGCGCTCCGCCGGCGGTCAGACTGATGACCTCATTCTCGAATTCAGCCCGGTCAAGCGCGCCCAGCAGGCGGAAAAGCACCGTTTCCGCGCCGCCCTGGCCCAGCCCGGTGATGATATGGGTAATCTTCATCCCGCACCCTCATTCCCTGCCTGGCCGGCGGCTGCCAGGTACTGGCGGGTGATTTTTTCAAGGGCGAAATCTTGGGCGCGCCGCAGCCCGTCCGGGTTGCGCCCGCCCGCGCGCAGGGCGGCTTCCATCGCATCGGCCAGCGCCTGCGGGTCGCCGACCGGCACGAGGCGGCCGCAGCGCCCGTTTTCCAGGATCTCAGCCGGGCCGCTCTTACAGTCGGTGGAGACCACCGGCGCGCCGCAGGCCAGGGCTTCGATTAATGAAACGGGTAGTCCTTCGTAAACCGAGGAGAGGACGAAGAGATCGCTGTGGGTTAGATAGGCGTAGATTTCTTGCTGGAATCCCGCCAGTTCCACATCTTCGGTGATATCCAGTTCGGCGGCAAGTTTTTCCAGCGCCGGCCGCTCCGGACCTTCGCCTAAAATCAACAGCCGGGCGGGCAGGCGCGACCGCAGCAATGCGAAGGCGCGCAGCAGGCTGGCCTGATCTTTTTGCGGGGTCAGACGGCCGGCATTCAGGATGACCGGCAGCTTTTTTTGGCGCAGCCAGGGATGATCCGGCGGGTTCGCGCCGGCCAGGCGGATGGCTGGCAGGTCAACCGGGTTGTAGATCACGCGAATGCGGGCGGGGTTTAGGCGGTGGCAGGCGGCCAGCTCTTCGGCGATCAGGCTGGAAACGGCAATAATGCCGTCCGCGAAGCGGTAGAAGAAACCGGAAAGGCGGATGGTCAGGTGTTCTTTCAGGCTTTTGCGGCGCAGTGCTAATGAAAGAATATTGTGCTCAGACACCAGGCTGCGCCCGCGGTAGCCGGAAAGCCAGCGCGCCAGGAGGTTGACAGTGTTGGCGTGGGGCATGCCGGACAGGATGAAGTTGGGGCGGTTCTGGCGCAGGTAGCGCGCCAGCCCGGGCAGGGCGCGCAGCGTGGAAGGCGCGCCAAGATCAATCGCGCGAACGCGCGCGTCCACCTGACCGAGGTAATCGCCGGTCAGCGAGGCGGCCACCAGGTCAACTTCATAACCGGCATCCGCGAAACCGCGCGCCAGCAGCAAAAAGACGCGCTCCACCCCGCCGCCGCGCAGGGAGGGTAGAAAAAGGGCGGCCCGGCGCGACTCAGCCGTCATGCTGCGCCTCCGGCGGCAGGTCCACCGCGCGGCGGCGGACAGCCCAAAGGGAAAAACGGGTGCCCAGCAGGGCATCCAAAATCATTAGCAGGGTGCCAGGCCGTTGAAAGGGCCACCAACCTAGGGCACGCAGGAATGTGCTGATTCCCAATCGTTTTTTTCCTTCGCGTAAATATTGCTGTGCAAGCAATATGAAGCGGTGAGATACCGCTTTGTGGTAATCCGCAAAACCAAAGGTGCGGAAGTAATCCTGGTGTTCGGCCAGGATGAGTTCATTCACGCGCTTAAATACTTGAGAATTAATGTAAACCGTTCGGTTAATCACTGCCACAGGGGTTAGATCCAAATAAAAGGTATATCCGGCCTGATATACCCGCAAGATCCAATCCCAGTCTTCATGGCGAATAAATTTTGGATTCTGATAGCCGACCTTCTCAAAAACTTCCTTCTTCACCAGCATTCCATCCCCGGGATTGAAATCAGTACCTAATAAGAAATGGCGAATGCCAACCCCGCGCAAAGACTTTACCCCCAGAGTCGTAATCCCATTTTGAATCAGGTAATGGTTTGCCAGTACACCAATATGTTCCGGATGTTCCGCTAACGTGCGGATCAGGTGTTCAAGAGCGTGCGGCAGCCAGATATCGTCCGAATCAAGGAAGGCGATCAAATTTCCCCGGGCCTGTTTAATGCCTTGATTCCTGGCCGCAGCCGCACCCTGGTTGATAGGGCTCTTGATGATTCGGACTCTGTGGTCAGTAAATGTCTCAACAATTTTCAGGGTACTGTCTGTGCTGCCGTCGTCGCTTATGATTAGTTCGAAATCCGGGTAGGTTTGCTTCAACACGCTGCCAATTGCATTGGCTATGTGTTTCTCGCGGTTGTACACGGGGATAATCACAGATACGGTTGGAGTTCCCATTGCCTTATTTTGTCCGTCCAAGGTGATAGCAGGTTAGCAAATAAGGATAGACAAGCCTGAGCAGCAGCGCTGGTTTCACCCGGGTAACAGCCATCTTGATCAACCCGCGGTACTGGCGGTAATTCCAGTAGTGCAGGTGGTGCTGTTCGCGGCGCGGGAGGTTCTGCGCCAGCAGGGCATAGCCCGTCTCTAGGTGATCCATGCGGATTTGAATGTTATCCATCGCGTTGGGACGAAACGTTTGAGACCCGGCGTGCCAGAGGTAATGACAGGTCACGATATTTAGCGCCCGGACCCTCAGATTTTGATCAGCCAGCACGCGAAACGCCCAGTCGGTGTCCGCGGATACCCTGTATTTCAGGTTAAACACGCCTTTTTTCTCAAATACGGAGCGGTGGACGCACCAGGCGTTGATGCGCGCCGGCCCGCCGATCAGATTGCCGAGCGGATCGGCTGTGTTGAAAAGGGGGTACACCTGTCTGACCCGCCCGTTTTCGATCACGTCCGCCAGACCGATGAGAATATCAGCGTCTCCGGCGGCGATCCCCTGGCGGTAGGCTTCCAGCGCGCCTTCGCCCAGACGGTCATCGCTGTTCAGAAAGACGATCCACTCCCCCTGCGCCAAACGGATGCCTTTGTTCAGCGCGTCGTACATCCCCTGATCGGGTTCGCTGACCACGCGCAGGTGCGGGTAACGCGCCAGAACCTCCAGCGTCCCGTCGGTCGAACCGCCGTCAATCACCAGGTGTTCGCTGTCGCTGTCCAGCTGCGGCAGGGCGCTGAGGACGGCGGTTTCAATCCATCCAACGCGGTTCAGACAGGGGGTTAAGAGTGTAAAGGTTGGGCGCATAAGTCAGATTCAGGGGGTTGATTCGCCGCCATAGACTTATTTTACCATTGGCTGGCCGGCCCAGCCGGTTGAGGAAATCCAGGGATCGGGTAGAATAAAGGCATTGATGCTGCGGTCGCGAATTCGGCGGTTTTATGAATTTTCCCATCAAAGTTCCATTTCTTGATCCACACGGTTTTTTTGTTGATCATCAAGGCCGTCTGGCGGACCGTCCCGCCGCGCTGGCTTCTCCTGATTCTGCGGTCGACCTTCGCGCGGCTTTTAGCGTGCTGCAATACGGGGCGATTATTCCCCCTCTGTCGCCTTACCGGGATATTTCCCGTTTGCTGCCCGGCTACGAATATCGATCCGTCCGGGAATTTCAACCGCGCCCGCTGGAGCCGGTTCAGAGCGGTTCCAGCGCTTCTCTGGAACAGCAGGTGGAGGTCTTACTGGAAACCTTGGACCAGATCCTCCTTGACCAGACCCGGGAAATCACCAAACCGGTTGTGTTGTTCAGCGGTGGGGTGGATTCAAGCCTGATCGCAGCGCGATTGAAACATCTGGGGTTTGACCAGACCTTGTTGGTCAATTATGCATTTGGCCCGCTGGATCCTGAAAGTCAACTGGCCGAGAAAATAGCCGCAACTCTGGGCTTGCGCATGCTGCGGGTCGAGGCGAACCCCGATCTGTGCGCCTGTCTTGAGGATCCGGGGGCGGTGTTCCCCCAACCGTTTGGAGATGCCTCTGCGGTTCCCACCTGGGACCTCTCGCGGGCGGTATTGGAGATCCTTGGTTCCAATCCGGCGGTTATTTTTGACGGAACCGGAGCTGACGGCGCGTTTGGGCTGCCCGTTCAGGTCAGACGCTGGCAAAAGGTATTTGGTCTTCCATATCCCCTGCGTCAGGCGGGCTCGCTTGCCTACCGGGAGGTTTTGTGGAAGGCTGCCAGCCGCCTGGAATACCCGGCGCGCGTGCTGCACCGCTCCCTGCTGCCGCCGTTTTCCGCCGTGCTTGCCCGAGCCGCTCTGAGCGGGATGCTCTATACCCAGCCTGAGATGTATGATTTCGACCGCGCCTACCGGCACTGGGTGAGCGGCTGGTCGGGAGATGATTTGGTCGCGAACTGCGTGGCGGGCGACCTGGCTCTGGTTTGCGCGAATATCTTTGCCCAGAAAGACCTGCCCATCCTGGAAGCAGCCGGCCACACGGTGCGCCTGCCTTTTTTGGAAGAAAAAATGCTTTCTCTGGCTCTTTTAATTTCATCCGCCGGGTCGCAAACGGAGAAAAAGGCGGCGGTCAAAGCGGCGCTCGCCCGCCACCTCCCGCCTGAATGGGTCTATCGGCCCAAGAGCGGATTTTCTGACCCGCGCGGGCAGGTGTTTCACCAGCCGCGATTCCTGGAATACCTGGCGGCGGCGGCTGAGCCGAGCGGGCCGCTGGCGCCGATCTTGAACCGGGCCAACATTCAGCGCCTGATCGGGCATCTCGCCAGGGGTAAAAACCTGCCCTTTCAGACCTCACTATGTTTGTGGTCGATCGTCTTCACCGACCGCTGGTACCGGACGGTGATTCCCGCAGCGCGTTTGAACCGCGACGGATCTAATGAATAGAGGTCACGATGTATGAATTCTTTGTAACCAGCATGTTAATCGCCGCCCTGGTGCTGCTGCTGATCGCCCTGCTGGCGGCGGAACGATTGGTGCGCACGCACCACGGTCAAAAGGTAGATTTTTTCAGGAAATACCCGATTCAGCCGGGGGATATTGTCTTTCTGGGCGACAGCCTGACGGACGGCTGCCGCTGGGATGAGTTGTTCCCCGGTTTTCCGGTCAAGAACCGCGGCATCAACGCCGATACCACGGCCGGGGTGCTGGAGCGGATCAGCGACATCACCGGTGGCAAACCCAAAGCGATATTTATCCTCATCGGTACCAATGATTTACCCTGGTATTTGCAGCGTGAGAACGAGGATATTCTCAGCACATACGAAGAGATTTTAGAGCGCATTCGACTTGAAAGTCCGCACACGCGCGTGTTTGTCCAGTCTTTGCTGCCGCGGGCGGCGCGGTATGCCCGGCGGATTAAGATCCTCAACCAGCGCCTAAAACGCATGGCTGAGCGGCGCGGCTTAACCTTTGTGGATGTCTATCCGCGTCTTGCCGCGCCGGACGGCAGCATTCGCCCGGAATTATCCAATGACCGGCTGCATCTGATGGGCAGCGGATATCAGATCTGGGCTGAAGTGCTGCGCCCGCATCTGGAAAGCCTGAGATAATCTCCATTTACCGGGATGACGGTTAACAATCCTGTAAGCCGTCATCAGCGCATATCCTTTTGAATGGATCGGGGTTTTGTATTATAGAACCACCGGCATAGGGAACCTGTGCCAGGGTATGCCTAAAAATATGCCCCAGGGTGGATGGACAGCGGCCGGAGAAACGTTAAACTACGGATTACTGGTTGCAAAATTTTTGGATGTAAAGGTTTTCTTATGTTAATTGAAAAGACAATGTACTGGTTCTCGCGGCCGCTGGTCACCGGTTATACCGGAACAATGCTGAGAATGGATGTGCGCAAGCACGAACCCATGCCGCGCGGGCCCAAGATCGTCGCCGCCAATCACCCGGCTACTTCCGATCCCTTCTTTGTGGCTGCGATGATCAAAGAACAGAGTTTTATTTTGATTAATAATGTGCTTTTCCAGGTGCCGGTGCTGGGGGAATACCTGCGCCGTTCCGGGCATATCCCGGTGGCGGAAGGAAAAGGCGCGGAAGCCATGGAAGCCGCGCTGGATCACCTTGCCCGAGGCCACAATATCCTGATCTTTCCGGAAGGCGCGCTCAGCCCGATCGAAGGCGGTTTTCAGAAGCCCCGCACCGGAGTTGCCCGGCTGGCCATTCTGAGCGGCGCGCCTGTCATCCCGGTGGGTGTGCATCTGCGCCGTGATATGGTTAAAGAAGTCAAGTCAGTTGTGCGCGGCGAAGAGCAGATCGGCCGCTGGTACCCGCGCGGACCGTACAACCTGACGGTGGGTTCGCCGCTGGTGTTTGGCGGGGATGTGGAAGACCGCGCGCATGTCAACAGCGTGGCCGGCAGCATTATGCACCACATCATCGAGCTGGCGCGCGAGAGCGAAATGCGCATGACCAGCGCCCCCGGGTCCCTCACCGGCGCTCTGGAACCGATGTAACCCGTTTCTGATCAACAGACAGCCGCCCGCGGGCGGCTGTTTTGCTTCAGGATGCAGCCGAAGCGGATAAAACGGGTATACTTTATTCATCCACCTGTTTGCAGAGGGTTGTATGGAAGATTTGCAGGCTGTTTTCGAGCCATTAAAGACTCTGCTGGCGCAGTACCAGCCGCCATTGGCCCCCAAAGTTGACCGGCCCGGTTATTACGACCTGTGGTCGTTCAAAGACCTGGTGATCGAAGGCCGCAAACGCAGGGAAGTATTTTTCGCCGGGTTAATCATCCAGAAGGGCTACGTGGGCTTTTATTTTATGCCGGTTTATGCTGAACCCGAGGTGAAGGTCTTCTTCAAACCCGAATTGCTTCGACTGCTGAAGGGCAAATCCTGCTTTCATATCAAAAAATTGACCCCCGAAGTGCTGGAACAGATCCGCGCAGCGCTGAAGGACGGCTTTGCCCTTTATCAGCAGCGCGGCTGGGTTTAACCCCCGGCCTGATTGAGCAGGTAATCGCTGTATCCGCCGGGATAGGCGCGCACTTCACCCGCGCGCAGAACCAGCAGGCTGTCCACCACGCGGTCAAGAAAGTAGCGGTCGTGAGAGATGACCAGCAGGGTGCCTTCAAAATCGGCCAGGGCGTCTTCGAGAATTTCGGCCGAAGGAATATCCAGGTTGTTGGTGGGCTCATCCAGCAGCAGAAAGTTCGCGCCGGAAAGCACAACCAGGGCCAGCTGCAGCCGGCTGCGTTCTCCGCCGGAAAGCTCTTTGACTTTCTGCCCCGCCTGACGGTAACTGAACAGGTAGCGGCCTAGCAGCGCCACCGCGCTGCTCTCGCTCAGATTGCCGGCGTAACGCACGGTGTCCAAAACGGTCGCTTCCGGGTTCAGGGTTTCGTGTTCCTGGGCGTAATAACCGCAGCGGATCGACGGGCCACGCAGAATCTCCCCGCTGTCCGGCGCCAGCTCTCCCAGCGCCAGCTTGAGCAGCACCGACTTCCCCGCGCCGTTGGGACCGATCAGCCCGACGCGCTGGCCGTGAAAGAGGGTGAAATTCAGCGGCTTGAGCACCACCTGGCTGCCGAAGCGCTTTTCCGCCGCCTTAAACTCCAGCACTTTTGAAGAACCGCGCCAGCCGTTCAGGCGCAGGTCAATGCGGCGGCGCTCCATCAGCGGGCGCTCGATGCGCTCCAGGCGGTTCAGGCGGTTTTGGATGGCTTTGGCGCGTCTGGCAAACTTACCGACATCATAGACCTTTGCCCAGACCGCATAGCGCTTGATGGCGGCTTCAATTCGCGCGATTTCGCGCTGTTGAACCTGGTAGAGCTCTTCCTGGCGGGCGAGGCGTTCCTGTTTTTCCAGGATATAGGCGGAATAATCGCCCTGGAAAGTCGTCAGGCGCCCGTCTTCCAGTTCGGCGATGTGGGTCACGACGGCGTCCAGCAGGTACCGGTCGTGGGAAATGATCACCACCGCGCCCGGGTAAGTCAGGATCAGCCGCTCCAGGAATTCTTTGCCGGGCAGGTCCAGATGGTTATCCGGCTCATCCAGCAGCAGCACCTGCGGCGCAGCCAGCAGCAAACCGGCCAGACCGACCAGTTTCTTCTGGCCGCCGCTGAGCAAGCCGACCGGTTTTTCAAACTCAGCCTCAGCCAGTCCCAGCCCGCGCAGGGTTTCGCGCATGCGCCGGTCAAACTGAACCCCGCCCAGCGCCTGCTCTTCTTCCACCAGGGCTTGCTGCCGTTCCAGCGCGCGGCTCAGGCGTTTTTCATCACCGTAAACGTCGGGGTCCGCCAGAGATTCTTCAATTTTTTCCAGTTCCTCATATACCCGGCGCAGGCGCGGCAGGGCGGACGAGACCACCTGCAAGGGGGTTTGCTGCGGGTCAAATTCGGGCTGCTGCGGCAGATAACCAAGGCTGACCCCGCGCGTCATCACGACCCGACCTCCCGGTTCGGGGGTGAATTCACCGGTAATCAATTTCAGCAGGGAACTCTTCCCTGCCCCGTTCGATCCAATCAGCCCGATGCGCTGCTGGTTTTGGATCTCCCAGGAGAGATTCTGAAATATGGGCTGCGCGCCCAGGGTCAGGCTGACTTGATGAAGGCTGATCAGATTCAAGCGCGGCTCCAAAATTGGGGTCGCTGGTATGATAGCACAGGCGAGCGAAAGCCGGCCTGGTCGTTTGGTCAGTTTGGAGCGTGGGAATTCGATCAGGACTGAGCCAGAGCCAGCGCGCCGATCAGCCCGACCCGGTCGCCCAGTCTGGCGGTGGTGACCGTCAGTCCGCGCAGATATTCCGGGGACATCACCCCGGCTTCCATTTCGCGCCGGATGGGGCGCATGATCAGCTCGCCGCTTTTCATCACCCCGCCGCCCAGCACCAGGATGGTTGGGTCGTAGAGGTGCAGAAAGTCCGCCAGGGCGCGGCCCAGGAAGGTGCCGGCGCGCTCAAACGCTTCGGCGGCCAGGGGGTCGCCTTCGCGGGCGGCGCTGCTGATCAACGAGGCGTTCAGTTCCTCCAGGCGGGCGGAAAGGCTGGAGGAGCGGCCGGCGGCCAGCTGCTCGCGCACGTAATTGGTGATCGCCGTGCCGGAAGAGATGGCTTCCAGATGACCGCGGTGCCCGCAGCCGCACAGCGGACCGTCTGGCCAGACAGTAAAATGGCCGAGTTCTGCGGCGATGCCGCGCGCGCCGGTGATCAACCGCCCCGCGGAGATCACCCCGCCGCCGATCCCGGTGGAAATTGTCAGGTAGAGCAGGTCGTTGTGGCCAACGCCTGCCCCGTACTTCCATTCAGCCAGGGCGGCCAGGTTGGCGTCGTTTCCGATCGCCACCGGGGCTTGAAAGCGGCTTTCCAGCAGTTGCCTGAGGGCCAGGTGCTGCCATTCAGGGATATTGGGGCAGCGGTAAACGATGCCGGTATCCGGATTTAATGGGCCGGCCACGCCAACGCCAATTTTTATCACCTGCCCTTCGGACGGCCAGACCTGAGCGATTAAGGCGGTTAAAATTTCCAGCGGCTCGGCTTTGGGTGAGTGGGTGGCGGCTTTTTTTAGACAGACCGGTTCGAGGCCGCTTTGGTCAAACAATGCGGCGCGCAGCTGCGTTCCGCCAATGTCAACACCGATGTACCAGCGTTTTTTATCTTTCATAAGCCTGTCCCGATTGAAATCCTGGCCCGCGGCGGGCAAATCCATCATACCATTATCTGCGAATTCGCGTCAAATCGGGGTGCTTTCCCATCCGCGCTGCTGATGCCAGAGATCCAGCAGCGCGGTTGGCCGCCGTCCATGCTATGGATGACAACGCCCCCGAAGGATGAATGCCAGCAGACCGCACAGGCATCGCGCCGTGATCACCTGACTTGGCAGCGCTGCAGGCGCGAAGCGGATCGGCCAAAAAGCGGAGAAAATCGCCTCGCCGGGCCGGCAGAGTCACAGCCCGGCCGTCAGGTGATTATCTGGTCCGGACATCCCACAAAACCATCGGAGACCGCTCCATTGGGTCGCCTTTCGAAGGTTTTCTCCCGGGCCGGCTTAGAAGGCCGCTGTCAGAGTCTGGGTTCGGGCATTAATCTTGACCGTCTGCCCGATCGGCATAGGAATCTGCGGGGCGGTATGACCGAAATCTAGATTTTGCACGATGGGAATAGTCGGGTTGTAAGCCCGGACAGCCCGGATCACGGCTTCCTTCTGCTCTTTCTTGTACTGCGCCTTCTGGTCATCGGAGTTTCGGCGGTGAAATTCCCAGGCTTTGGGCCGCCCGACCAGGACTCCTCTGATCCTGACGAGAATTCCGCGTTCACCAAACGCCCGAAGGACGCGAAAGACGTAATCGGCTGAAGGGATTTCTTCCGATGTTTCCACCAGCAGGATGATTTGCTCAAATTCCGCCAGGGATGGAATTGGCACCGCGTGCCGCAGCAGTTCATCCAGCGATTCCAGACAGCCGCCCCAGGCAGTGCCTTCTGCGCTTTGGCTGCCGTCCCAGTCCCAGCCTTCGTTTGGCTGGTACCTGCGGCGTTTCCCCAGCGCGGTTTCATTGTCCCAGTCCAGGCCCTCGTCGTTGAAAATGGGGCTGGCCGTTAACTCAACATCTCCATGCTCAAACATGGCTTTCCGCAGGTAGTGAACGGTGAACGCATCCATTCCACCTTGCATCGCGAATTCAGTAAACACAGAGCCGCCGTAAAAGGCGGGGACGCCGTTCAGCCACAGAAAATTGATGAAGTGAGTATTATCCGAGTAACCAAAAAACGGCTTGGGGTTGTCCTGGAATATCTGGCTGAATTTTCCTAAATATTTCCAGATGTAAGTCACCTGGTCGTCGCCGCCCAGCGCGGCGATGACCCCCTTGATTTCTGGATCCTGGAAAGCCGCCAGGATATCCTTGGCCCGTTCTTCTCCGGCTGCGCCGAGCTTGCGTGTGGTTGGGTATTCGACCGGCCGCAGTCCAAAGTCCTCCCGGATCCTGCGCAGACCGAGTTCAAAAACGTTTGGCCAGCGGCCGGGCGCGGCAAATGACGGTGAAAGGACGGCGACCGCGTCCCCCGGCGCTAATTTAGGCAGGGTTTTGAAATGCATCGGATTTTCCATAAGCTCGCAATACTGACGCGGCGATCCATCAGGAGCAGCAACGCAAAAGCCTGTTCATTAAATTGAACAGGCTTTCAGCGGAGAGGGTGGGATTCGAACCCACGGCTGAGTTATTCCCCAGCACTCACTTAGCAGGCGAGCCCAATCGGCCACTCTGGCACCTCCCCAGATGCTGCTGTCGTCGCGGCCTGCGACCAAGGCGGAGGGAGTAGGATTCGAACCCACGTTAGCTTTCGCTAAACCTGTTTTCAAGACAGGCGCCTTAAGCCGCTCGGCCATCCCTCCAGCGGGGATGCGGACATCCGGTCAAAAATTGTAACATAAAAGAGAAGGCGGGGCAAGGAATCCGGCTGAGCCTTGACACCCGGACGGCTTGCTTTTATAATTTTGATTGCCTTCCTCGATAGCTCAATCGGCAGAGCGGGCGGCTGTTAACCGCTAGGTTCCTGGTTCGAGTCCAGGTCGGGGAGCTTTTTCTTTTTAATTTTCGGGCTTACTCCAGTTTTTTTCTCATGCGGTGCGATAATTCCTGATAGCCCAGCGCGCGGTACAGGTTCCGCGCGTTTTGGTTAAAGTCAAAGACATTCAAGACCACGGACACAGCTCCGTTCTGGCGAGCCCAGTCCTCCGCGGCCTGCATCAGGCGCGTCCCCACGCCGCGCTTTTGAAAAGCCGGAGTAACGCTCAGATCGCTGACTTTGACGAACGCATAAGACCGGCAATTCGGCAATTCCGGGGCGTACTCCAGATGGAAGCTGATGAACCCGACCACCTGTCCCTCTGCTTCGGCCACCAGCAGGCGGTAAAGCGGATGATCCAGCAGTTCCTGGTAGTAAGCGTCGGGGCGGGCGGCGGTTGGGTCGGGGACTTGGAACAGATCTGGATGCGCCCTGGCGTGAATAGCATCCAGTTCCCTGTACAGGCGCGAAAGGGTTTCAAAATCAGATGGCCTGGCATCGCGGATGACGGGTATATCCATTTCTCTCCCCCGGCGGTTGGCGTGAATCTGGCTTCTGGCTATAATGGTTTCAGCGCAAGTGCCTGCGCTGAGTTGATTGTATAGCACTTCCCTAACCCGGGCAAATTCTGATCACCCTGTGCGGAAAGGAGAAGCTCCCATGCCATCCACTGAGGATATTCTGGCCGTCATTCTGGGCGGCGGACGCGGCAGCCGCCTCTATCCATTGACCAAGATGCGCTCAAAACCGGCTGTGCCGATTGCCGGAAAATACCGCCTGATTGATATTCCGATCAGCAACTGCATTAATTCGCGCATCTACAAGATCGCTGTGCTGACTCAATTTAACTCTGTTTCGCTTCACCGCCACATCACCCGCACGTATGTTTTTGACGCTTACCACACCGGGTGGGTTCAGATTCTGGCGGCGGAGCAGACGATCGCCACCGCTGACTGGTATCAGGGCACCGCGGATGCGGTGCGCAAACAGCTGCGCGAGATCCGTTCAGCCCGCGCGCCTTACACGTTGATCCTGGCCGGCGATCATCTCTACCGCATGGATTATGCCGCGATGGCGGATTTCCATTTTTCCCACGATGCGGATATCACCGTGGCCGTTCAGCCGGTGAATGTCGCCGATGTTACCCGATTCGGGATTCTCAAGCGGGATGCGGAGGGGCGCATCACCGATTTCGCTGAAAAGCCCAAAGAACCCGCGGTGCAGGCGGCGATGGTCTGCCGGGACGACCCCGCGCGGCCTTACCTCGGCTCGATGGGAATCTATCTATTCCGCACCGATCTGCTGTGCGAATTGTTAGAGAACAACAGTTACGACGACTTCGGCGCGGATGTCATTCCCAGTTCGATCCGCACTTCAAAAGTCTTTGGCTATGATTTTGATGATTACTGGGAAGATATCGGGACGATCCGCTCCTTTTACGATACCAACTTAAGCCTGACGCAACCCAACCCGCCGTTTAATTTCTTTAATCAGGAACGGCCGATTTACAGCCATCCGCGTTTTTTGCCCGGCTCAACCGTAACGGACAGCCATCTGGAAAATGTCCTCCTGGCGGAAGGCTGCTGCATTGAGAACGCCGAGATTCGCAATTCAATTATCGGGCTGCGTTCCCAGGTGCGCGCGGGGGTGAAGATCATGGACAGCATTTTAATGGGCGCGGATTATTACGAACGCGAATGCTGCCCGGTGGAAGAGCGCGATGACCGCATCACCCTGGGCGTTGGCAGCGGGTCGCACATTGAAGGCGCGATCATCGACAAGAACGCGCGCATTGGACGCGGGGTAATCATTAAACCTTTCCCGCGCGGCACGGATTTGGACGGCGAAAACTGGGTGGTTCGGGATGGAATTGTGGTCATCCCTAAAGACGCTGTTCTGCCAGCCGGGACATACATCGGCCCCGGGATGCCGGTGGAATGACCCTCAAGGACGCACCAGCCGCCGGTTAAACCGGCGGCTGATTTATCTGATTGGCAGATAGGCGCGCACTGGCTGAAAGCTTTTTCGATGCAGCGGGCAAGGACCGTGGTTTTCGAGGGCAGCCTGATGGACGGCTGTGCCGTAGCCTTTGTGGCGCTCAAAGCCGTAAACAGGAAAATCTGCCGCCGCGGCGCGCATCCAGGCATCCCTGGCGGTCTTGGCCAGCACGGAGGCTGCGGCGATGGAGAGGCTGCGGTTGTCGCCTTTGATTAACGCGGTCTGAGGCAGATCCACTTCCGGCAGGAATAGCGCGTCGATCAGTAAGTGGGCGGGGGTGATCGTCAGCGCAGCCAGCGCGCGCGTCATGGCCAGGCGGGTCGCGGGCAGAATACCGTCCGCGTCAATCTCGGCGGCGTCCGCCTGCCCGATGCCCCAGGCCAGCGCGCAGGCGCGGATGACCTCCGCCTGCTGCTGCCTTTCCGAGGGTTTCATCTGTTTGCTGTCGCGCACGCCGCGCAGGGCGAGGCAAATTTCTTGTTCCGCTGGGAGGATTACCGCGGCGGCAAATACCGGCCCGGCCCAGGCGCCGCGCCCGGCTTCATCCAGCCCGGCGACGGCCTGACAGCCAGCCTGACTCAGGCGGTATTCAAATTCAAGATGCGGCGCGGCGGGAATCTCAGCCGGATCGAGGCGCGGGGTCATACTTCCCCTGTTTCGCGTTGCGGAAGATCGTTAAAAGATCCAGTGCCACCTGTTTAAGGTCTTTCATCACCCGCACTTTTGATTCCGCGTTGTAATACCAGGGTATCGGAATTTCGGCGATTTTATAGCCCATACGCCGGGCAATATAGAGGACCTCGACATCAAAGGTCCAGCCGATGATGGTTTGCAGCGGAAAGACCCGCTCGGCCACCTCGGCGCGAAAGCATTTAAAACCGCACTGGGTATCCTGAAGCCCGGGCAGAGCGAACCAGCGAACCAGGGTATTGAAGAGGCGGCCGACAAAATGCCGGTAGGCCGGTTCGTTGTAGCGGACCGCTCCGGGCGCCTCGCGCGATGCGATGGCGACATCGCAGGGCGGCAGGGCGGGAGGTATAAAACGATTGACCTCTTCAATCGGCATGGAAAGATCCGCGTCGCAGATGAAGCGGTATTCTCCAACCGCGGCAAGCATTCCGGCGCGGACGGCGCTGCCTTTGCCGCGCCGGTCCACGTGCATGGCTTTCAGGCCTGGCAGCCGGCCGGAAAATTCGCGCGCGATTTCCAGCGTGCGGTCGGTGCTGCCGTTTTCCATCACCAGCACTTCCGCGCTGTAGTCCTGTTTTTCCAGAAAAGCGCGGATTTTCTCCAGAGTATCCGGTAGGCGGTTTTCTTCGTTGTAGGCAGGGATGATGATGGAAAGCAGGGGATGAGTCACGGGGTTTTTCCGGGTATCAGAAGAGCGGCGTGTCCTGAAGGTAATCCCCAGGTTCGGTTTTCGCCTCCAGGTTGGTGATGGCGGCTTCTTTTCGGCTGACTTTACGCTCCAGATCAAAGGTGCTTGCCAGCCGATCTTTGCGGCGTCCGGTGTAAACTTTTTTACCGCGTTTCAGCAGATCGAGCAGCTGCGCGCGGTCCAGTATGACCAGGTCGCTGTAAGTCGGCCCGCGGCGTTCATAACCGCGCACCTGCTGAATGCGGTGTTCGGCATCATAACGGACCGCTTCGATTAGAAAATCCACCTTTACAGCCATGTCAGCGGGTCAACCTCCTGTCCGGTGTATTCTACCCTTAATTATAAAACCGCCGGACAAATCAGCGGTTCAAAAATAAGGTCGGGGTGGGCGGACTTGAACCGCCGACCCCCGCGTCCCAAACGCGGTGCGCTGCCAACTGCGCTACACCCCGGCAGGTAGAGTATAATCCGAATGAGCTACCCGCGTCAAGGAACGCATTTGAATGAGAATCTGGAACAGGTCGGACAGCGTCGTTCTCTTGCTGGCGATCGGCATTGTGCTGGCCGGGTGTTCAGCGCAAGCCGCTGCCGTTCCCACTTCAACCCCAACATCCGAAGCTCCCAGCGCGACCGCTTTGCCGTCCCTGTCCGCCAGCCCGCTGCCCCAGCCGTCTTGCGACCAGGCACGCGGCCGGTATGAGGAGCACAGCCTGGATACAGAACTGCTGTACCGGCCGCTGATGTTTCGGGTCTACCTGCCGCCCTGTTATTCTCCCCAGCGCAGCCCGGGTTACCCGCTGCTGATCTTGCTGCACGGCCAGGGCGCGGACGCCAGTCAGTGGGATCGTCTTGGCGCTGACGAAGCGCTGGAAACCCTGATCGCCAGCGGGGAAAGCGACGGCATGATTCTGGTGATGCCCTATGAGCAGTATGACCTGCTGCCGCCGCGCCAGACGAGATATGATGAAGCCATTGCCGGGCCTCTGCTGGACTGGCTGCGCGCCAGTTATGCGGTTTGTGCTGAGCGATCCTGCACCGCTGTTGGCGGCCTTTCCCGCGGCGGAGCCTGGGCTGTGCGGATTGGTTTTGAAGCCTGGCCAACCTTCGGGGCGGTGGGCGCGCACAGCCTTCCGCCGTTTCCTGATGAGATATCCCGCATCGAGCGATTGTTGAAGCAAACTTCGACCATCGAGCTGCCGCGGCTGTACCTGGATATTGGCCGCAAGGATATCTGGCGGGATGCGGCCCTGGAGTTCCACGACTTCCTTCAGGCGCAGCGCATTCCTCACACCTGGGTGCTTAATGAAGGCCGCCATGAAGAGGCGTACTGGCAGGCGCATATGCTTGAATACATGCTCTGGTACAATTCGGTTTTAAAGACCGCCAGGCCGTGAAATCCCACTTCTTGTTATAATTACGCCATGAGTCTGACCCTGGAAGAAGTTGAACATATCGCCAGTCTGGCCCGGCTGGAATTGACCGCTGAAGAAAAAGAGCGCTACCGCCAGCAGCTCTCAGCCATCCTGGATTATGCCCGCCGCTTACAGGAGGTGGATACAACCGGCATTCCGCCGACCTCCAGCGTGCTGCCCGCGCGCAGCCGGCTGCGCGAAGATCGGGTTGAACCGTCGCTCACCCCGGCGGAGCTGCTGCGCAACGCGCCGCATGCCGAGAAAGACCAATTCCGCGTGCCTCCGGTGATCGAATGAGCGCGAACAACCTGCACGAACTTTCACTGGCGCAGGCGCTCGCCGGTTTGCAGCGCGGTGATTTTAGCAGCCGCGAATTAACGGATGCCTGTCTGGCGCGGATCGACGGCCTGGAAACGCGGGTGCATGCTTTTATCACCCTCACGCCGGATCTCGCCCGTCAGCAGGCGGATCAGGCTGATGCCGTTCGCGCCAGGGCAAAAAAGACCGGCGAAGCACTGCCGCCTTTACTGGGGCTGCCGGTGGCGGTTAAGGATGTGCTGTGCACCCGCGGTGTGCGCACCACATGCGGATCGCGTATCCTGGAAAATTTTGTTCCTCCGTTTAACGCCACCGCGGTTCAGCGCGCCCTGGACGCCGGCATGGTTCTGCTGGGCAAGACCAATAACGATGAATTCGCGATGGGTTCCTCCACAGAAAACTCGGCTTACGGGCCGACCCGCAACCCCTGGGATTTAGCCCGCGTCCCGGGCGGTTCAAGCGGCGGCAGCGCGGCCGCGGTAGCCGCGCGTATGACCCCGGCCGCGTTTGGGTCCGACACCGGCGGGTCGGTGCGCCAGCCGGCTTCGTATTGCGGGATTAGCGGGATTAAACCCACTTACGGGCGCGTTTCGCGCTACGGTTTGGTGGCTTACGGCTCTTCACTTGATTCGGTCGGGTTGTTCGCCCGCAGCGCGGAAGATCTGTCGCTGGTTTTCTCGCAGATCGCCGGTTACGATGAGCGGGACGCGACCACCCTGGATCTGCCGGTTCCGTCTTACGATCTTCCGCAGGCGCCGGATTTAAACGGCGTGCGCATCGGCGTGCCAAAAGAGTATTTTATCGCCGGGATGCAGGCTGAAGTTGAAGCCTGCGTCCGCCAGGCGATTGAGCAGCTGCAGGCGCTCGGCGCGCAAGTGCGCGAGATATCCCTGCCGCACACCGAATACGCTCTGCCAGTGTATTATCTGATCGCTCCCGCCGAGGCGTCCGCCAACCTGGCGCGGTACGACGGCATCCGTTACGGGTTGAGCGAAGAGAGTGAAACCATGCTCGAGCTGTACCGCAGGACGCGCGGGGCGGGCTTCGGCAGCGAGGTGAAGCGGCGCATCATGCTGGGCACTTACGCGCTCTCGGCTGGCTATTATGATGCCTATTACGGTCAGGCGCAAAAAGTGCGCACGCTGATCAAACGCGATTTTGAGCAGGCTTTTGAACAGGTGGACGCGATCGCCTGCCCGGTTGCGCCCAGCACCGCCTTCAAACTGGGTGAGCACGCCGACGACCCGCTGGCGATGTACCTGGAAGATGTTTTTACCCTGCCGATCAATCTCGGCGGCGTTCCCGGGCTGGCATTTCCCGCCGGCTTTGACCGGCAAGGTCTGCCGGTGGGGATGCAGCTGCTGGGGGGGCACTTTAATGAAGCGGTGCTTTTCCGCATCGCGCATGCCTATCAAATGGTCACCGACTGGCATACCCGCGCCCCGGCGCTTTAGGCGCAACATTTCGGATTGAAATGCGTATATAAGACCGAAAGGAAGGGTACCATGTCGCAAAATTACTATGTTCAGGAAAGTCCCAGCCCGGGATGTCTGATTCGCGTGCTGTATTTTCTGTTTTTTGGCGTGGCCATCGGTCCCGTCTGGATTGCGATTTCGTGGTTTTTGATCATTACCATCGTCGGTATGCCGCTTGGTCTGTGGATGATCAACCGCCTGCCGCAGGTGATGACCCTGAAACCGCCGCGGCCTTCAGCCCGCCTGAAAAACGTCAACGGCCAGTGGGTTGTGGTTCAGGCTGACCGGCAGGCACCGTTTATCCTGCGCGCGCTGTATTTTCTATTAATTGGCTGGTGGTTCAGCCTGGTGTGGATGCTGCTGGCCTGGCTTTTTGGAACTCTGACGCTCGGACTGGGACTGCCGCTCACCTTCTGGATGATTGACCAGGTGCCGGCGGTCACGACCCTGTCCAGAAATTAAGCTTTGGCGGGGGATTATTTCCTCAACCGAAAGGATATGCGATGTTTGAAAACCTTCCCACTCAACCTGATCAGCTGATCCGCTGGGATTGGCCGCAATTCGAGCCGTATGCCGAAGAATTGATCAACCGCAGCCTGACTGCGGAGAATGTTGAACAATGGCTTCAGGATTGGACGGCCTTTAACCAGTGTATTGACGAGCAGTTCAACCGGCTGTATGTGGCCACAACGATCAACACGGCCGATAAAGACAGCGAAGAACGCTTTAATCACTTTATGGATGCGATTTACCCGCGGGCGGAAGAAGCCGGCCAAAAACTGAAAGAAAAACTGCTGGCCAGCGGTCTGGAGCCGCGCGGTTTTGAAGTGCCGCTGCGCAATATGCGCGCTGAGGCGGATCTTTTCCGCCAGGAAAATTTACCCCTGGTGGCTGAAGAAACCCGCCTGGCGGCGGAATATGACCGCATTCTGGGCGCGCAAACAGTTGAGTGGGAAGGGCAGGAACGCACGGTTTCTCAGATGCGGCCGGTCTATCAAGACCCGGACCGAAAGAAGCGCGAAAAGGCGTTTCGATTGAGCGCCGAGCGCCAGCTGGCAGACCGGCAGAAACTCAACGACCTGTGGGTCAAATTCCTGACCGTGCGCCAGAAGATGGCAGCCAACGCCGGCAAGCCGGATTACCGCGCCTTCCGCTGGCAGCAGCTGCTGCGCTTTGACTACAGCCCCAAAGACTGCGAGACGTTCCACCGCGCGATTGAGGAAGCGGTGGTGCCTGCGGCAGAGCGCATCTACGCGCGCCGCCGCAAGGCGATGGGGCTGGAGCGCCTGCGCCCCTGGGACTTAAACGTCGATCCTTACGGGCGCCCGCCGCTGCGCCCGGCGGCGGATGTCCCGGCGTTAATCGAGCGCACCCGCGCGATTTTTAGCAAGGTTGACCCTGAACTTGGGCATTACTTTGATGTGATGGCGCGCGAAGGCCTCCTGGATCTGGAAAACCGAAAGAACAAGGCTCCCGGAGGATATTGCACCGCTTTTTCCCGGGTGAAACGGCCGTTTATCTTTATGAACTGGGTCGGCGTGCATGATGACGCTCAGACCCTTCTGCATGAAGGCGGGCATTCGTTCCACGTCTTTGAAACCGCCGGGCTGCCGTACATTCAGCAGCTGGCAGTGGGAATGGAGTTCGCCGAAGTGGCTTCGATGGGGATGGAACTGCTGGCTTCACCTTTCCTGGGACAGGAACACGGCGGTTATTACACCCCGGCTGACGCTTCGCGGGCGCTGGTGGAACATCTTGAATCAGCAATCCTTTTCTGGCCGTATATGGCAGTGGTGGATGCTTTCCAGCACTGGGTTTACCAGCACCCGGTTCAGGCGGAAAATCCGGCCAACTGCGACGCAGCCTGGCTGGAATTATGGCAGCGTTTTATGCCGGGTGTAGACTGGAGCGGGTTAGAAGACGCGCTGGTTACCGGCTGGCACCGTAAGATGCATATTTTCCAGGCTCCCTTTTATTATGTCGAATACGGTCTGGCGCAGCTGGGGGCTGTGCAGGTCTGGCGTAATTCGCTTAAAGATTACCGGCGGGCTGTGGCGGATTACCGCAAAGCGCTGGCTCTGGGTGGCACCGTGCCGCTGCCTGAGCTGTACCGGGCAGCCGGAGCCCGCCTGGCGTTTGACACCGACACCCTAAAGGAGGCGGTGGCGCTGATGGAAAATCAGATCGAAGAACTGGAAGGCCGTTCTTGATCTGCGCATGACGGCAAAAAACAGCCCCCGAATGCTCGGGGGCTGTCTGTTTGAACGCCACTGCACGATTCGCGCGCTTCTTATTTTCAGAGAGATTTGAAAAACGCCAGGAAATCTCAGAAATTAACCTGGGAGCCTAACCTTAAAAAATCGGGCAATTTGTCACCCGCAAGACCGAAAGACATCCATCGACCTGCGGGCTGCTACGATGTACAATGAGAGCGAGCCGCGGCCCTATCGTCTGCGGTTAAGCATCTTTCAGGGAGGACCGCATGACCCAACCCATTCAGATTGTCATTCCCATGGCGGGTCTTGGCACCCGCATGCGGCCGCACACCTGGAGCAAGCCCAAACCTTTAATCGCCCTGGCGGGAAGCACGGTTCTGGATTATTCCCTGGAACAGTTCAAGAGCCTGCCGGCCAGTTATGAACCGCATTACATTTTTATCGTCGGTCCCAATCAGGGTCAGCAGATCAGCGAACACATGCAGGCGCGCCATCCTGAGAAGAAAGTTTCCTTTGTGGTTCAGGAGACCATGCGCGGTCAGTCGGACGCCATTTACCAGGCGCGCGATCTGCTTAAGCAGGGACCGATGTTGATGACCTTTTCAGACACGCTCATCGAAACAGACCTGAGCTTCCTGCCCCATGAAACCGCGCAGGGAATCGCCTGGGTCAAACCCGTGCCGGACCCGCGCCGGTTTGGGGTGGCCGAAGTGGATGATCAGGGATGGATTACCCGGCTGGTAGAAAAACCGCAGGATGTCAGCAACAACCTGGTTCTGGTTGGTTTTTATTATTTCCAGGATTCAAGCATGCTCATCGCGGCAATTGAAGAACAGATGCGCCGGGACCTGCGCTTAAAAAATGAGTTTTTCCTCGCGGATGCGATTAACGTCATGCTGGAAGACGGGGTATACTTCCGCACCCATCACACCGATGTCTGGCTGGACGCGGGAACCCCCGACGCAGTTCTGGAGACCAACCGCTATCTCCTGGAACACGGGCGGGATAATTCATCCCGTTTTGTTGGGCTGGAAGGCGTCACAGTGATCCCGCCGGTGTATATCCATGAAGATGTTAAGCTGAAAGATTGCGTGATTGGCCCGCATGTTTCCATCGGCGCTGGCTGTGATTTACAGCGCGTCATCGTGGCGAATTCGATCATTGAAGAAAACACCCAGGTGAATCAAATCATCCTGGAAGGATCTTTGCTTGGCCGTCAGGTGCAGGTCTGCGGGCAGGCGACCCGCTTAAACCTCGGCGATCAATCCTGGGCGATGAGTTAGCGGGTTGAAGGAAGGGCTAGATTTCAGCGGGCATGAAATTTTTGACTAAATAAGGAGCATCCATGCGCGATATGTACATTTCCAGCCGTGTAGCCGGCCTTAAACCTTCCGGCATTCGCAAGTTTTTCGATATTGCCGCGACCATGAAGGATGTGATTTCGCTGGGCATTGGCGAACCGGATTTTGACACCCCCGAACCGATCGTGGAAGCCGGCGTGCGTTCGCTGCGCAGCGGCGAAACCCATTACACATCCAACGCGGGCAAACTGGAATTGCGCCAGGCGCTGGCGGAACATTTAGAGCGCCTGTACGGGGTGAGTTATGATCCTTCCAGCGAGATCATCATCACTGTGGGCGGCTCGGAAGCGCTCTACCTTTCAGCCACCGCGCTGTTGAACCCGGGTGATGAGGTAATCATCCCCACTCCCTGTTTTGTCTCTTACCAGGCGGAAGTCATCCTGGCCGGCGGCGTGCCGGTTGAAATTCCCTGCCGGATGGAAAATAATTTTGATTTTGACCCCAAGGAGATCGAAGCCGCCATCACGTCGCGCACCAAGGCGATCTTGCTGGGCTTCCCGAATAACCCCACCGGCGCGGTAGCCAGCCGCGAATCGCTGCTCGAGGTGGCGCGCATGGCTGAAGCGCATGACCTGGTGGTGCTGTCCGATGAAATTTATGACCGCCTGGTATACGACTGGAAACACGTCTGTTTTCCCTCTTTGCCCGGGATGCGCAACCGCACCGTTTTGATGGGCGGTTTTTCAAAAGACTATGCCATGACCGGCTGGCGCATCGGTTACGCGGCCGGCCCGGCGGATATCCTCAAGGGTCTGGTGAGGGTCCATCAGTATACCGTCATGTCCTCGCCTACCGTCTCTCAAACGGCGGCCACCGAAGCGCTGCGCAACGCCGAACCGTATGTACAGCAGATGCTGGCGGAATACAACCGCCGCCGCAAACTGATTGTGAAAGGTTTGAACGAGATCGGCCTGCCCACATTTGAACCGCGCGGGGCGTTCTACGCCTTCCCCAAGGTGAGCGTGACCGGGCTGGATGATGAAACATTTGCCAACCGTCTGCTGCAAGAAGAGCATGTTGCGGTGGTGCCGGGCAATTCATTTGGCCTGGGTGGTGAGGGTTTCGTTCGCTGTTCATACGCCACCGCCTACGACAAAATCGAAATTGCTCTGGAACGCATGCGCAAGTTCGTGAACCGGCTCTAACTCCCTCCATGAGCTCTGTCAAATCCCCCGGGCTTTTTCGGGGGATTTTGCTTTCCCGCCGCGCTGTTAAAAAAAACGCGAGTGAATGCGGGAAACCCGCCGCTGATATGAGGCTCCCCGGCGGCCGCGACTGGCGGGTGTTGGTCCGCGGGCCAGGCCCGCTGTAGAAGCAGGCACAATTGGATGGTAAAATCATACCAATCTGCACACAGGGGTCTGCGCTATGAGGTACGAAGCTGTCATCGGTTTGGAAGTTCACGCGGAATTGCTCACGCGCTCGAAAATGTTTTGCTCCTGCGCGGTGGTGGACTCGACGAGCGCCGCGCCCAACACAGCTGTCTGCCCGGTCTGCGCCGGTATGCCCGGCGTGCTGCCAGTGGTCAACCGTCAGGCGGTCGAATACGCGCTGCGGGTGGCGCTGGCGCTGGACTGTGAAGTCGCCCAGACCAGCCTGTTTGCCCGGAAGAATTACTTTTATCCGGATCTACCCAAGGGATACCAGATCTCGCAGTATGAATACCCGCTGGCGGAACGCGGCCGCCTGGTAGTGGATACCATCAGCGGAGAACGAACGATCCGCATTCGCCGGGTGCATCTGGAAGAAGATACCGGAAAACTAACCCACGTGAATGACGGCCAGCCGCGCTCGCTGGTTGACTTAAACCGCGCCGGCGTTCCCCTGCTGGAAATCGTCTCCGAGCCGGATATGCACTCGCTGGAAGAAGTGCGCGCCTATGCCACCAGTTTGCGGTCCATCCTGCGGGCGCTGGGGGTCAACAGCGGAGATATGGAAAAAGGCGTGATTCGCTTTGAGGCAAATGTGTCCATCCGTCCAGAGGGGTCCGCGCAGCTTGGCACGCGGGTCGAAATCAAGAATCTCAATTCGTTCCGGGCTATGGAGCGGGCGATTGCCTATGAGCTGGAGCGGCAGGCCGCGATCCTGGATCAGGGGAAAGAAGTGGCTCAGGAAACGCTGGGCTGGAGCGAAAGTGAGGGGCGGACGTATTCCCAGCGGTCCAAAGAAGAGGCGCACGATTACCGTTATTTCCCCGAGCCGGATTTGCCGCCGCTGGTAGTCGACGCGGACTGGCTCGAACGAGTGGCGGCGGAGATGCCCGAACTGCCGCGCGCGCGGCAGCAGCGCTTCATGAACAACTACGCGCTTGCCGCGGTGGACGCGCGTTTGCTGGCTGAAGAAGCGGAAACGGCGGCTTTTTATGAAGCCGCTGTCGCTGCAGGAGCGGCGCCGCGGCTGGCAGCCAACTATCTGCTGGGCGAGGTATTCGCCTGGATGAACGCCAGCGGCGAGCCGTTTTCTGCGCTGCGTATCACCCCATCATCCTTCGCCGGGTTGATTCAGATGCTTGAAAGCGGGCAGGTCAATCAGAACACTGCCAAAGCCGTCCTGGCCGAGATGCTGCGCGATGGGCGCGAGGCGGCCGAAATTATCGCTGCCTCCGGGCTGCAGCAGGTCTCAGACGCGGATGTGATCACCGCCCTGGTTGCGCGGGTGCTGGAGGAAAATCCGGCTGAAGTTGAAAGTTACCTGAACGGAAAAGAAACGCTTGCCAACTGGTTTTTTGGCCAGGTGATGCGCGCTGCCGCCGGCCGGGCTAACCCGCAGATCTTACGGCGTGAACTGGCGCGTCAGCTTGGAAATTTGAAACGCTGAAATCTGACAAAACGCGGTCTCAACCTGACAACCATCCGATTCCTTCGGAGTTTTATCATCTTGACGGAAGCCTGCAAGTCCGTTAATCTAGTACTGTCAATGGATGGGGCGGGCAAGATGCGATTTCCTTTCCAACCCAAAGGCGAGACGGCGGGCACGGCACCGGTGTGTCCGCCTATTTTAATGCCCCTTCCAGCCAGCCAAAATCCCATTCATTCCATCCTTATCGCCTGATAGGAGAAAAAACGATGGCAAGCAATATCAATGCGTTTGAAATGGCCCAGCGGCAGTTTGACGGCGTCGCCGATCTGCTCAAGCTGGACCCCCAGGTGCGCGAAATCTTGCGCTGGCCGCTGCGGGAATATTCCTTCCGCATCCCTGTGCGCATGGATGACGGCACCATTAAGGTTTTTCAGGGTTTCCGCGTTCAACATAATGATGCCCGCGGACCGAACAAGGGCGGGATCCGCTTCCATCCGGCCGAAACGCTGGATACCGTGCGCGCTCTGGCGACCTGGATGACCTGGAAATGCGCCGTGGCAGACATTCCCCTGGGCGGCGGTAAGGGCGGCGTGATCTGCGACCCGGCCACCCTCTCAGTCGGCGAAAAAGAACGCCTCTGCCGCGGCTGGGTTCAGCAAATGTGGAAGAATATCGGCCCGCGCCAGGATGTCCCGGCGCCGGATGTCGGCACCACCCCGCAGATGATGGGCTGGATGATGGATGAATATTCCCGCTTGAGCGGCGAATACACCCCCGGTGTGATTACCGGAAAACCCCTCGGCGGCGGCGGTTCGCTGGGGCGCACCGAAGCGACCGGCTTCGGCGTGATTTACACCGTGCGCGAAGCCATGAAGCACCTGGGCCTGGATTCAAGCAAATGCACCGCTTCCATTCAGGGCTTTGGGAATGTGGCTCAGTACGCTGCGATTGGTTTTATCGAATTCCTGAAAGGAAAAGTGGTCTGCGTTTCCTGCTACGACCGCGAAGATAAGACCAGCTATACCTATTACAAAGCCGATGGCGTTGATCCGCGCTTCCTGATGTCCATCACCGATCAATACGGCTCGATTGACAAAGCCAAAGCCAAAGCGGCTGGTTACACCATTGAAGCCGGGGACGCCTGGTTGACCAAGGAAGTGGATGTGCTCATCCCGGCAGCGATTGAAAATCAGATCACGGCTGAAAATGTGGATAAGATTTCCAGCAAGGTCAAGATTGTGGCTGAAGGCGCAAACGGCCCGGTAACCCCGGAAGCGGATGAGGTCTTCAAGAAACGCGGCATCTTTGATATTCCCGATTTCCTCTGCAACGCCGGCGGGGTAACCTGCTCGTACTTTGAAGGCGTTCAGAACGACATGAACTTCTACTGGACGAAAGAAGAAGTGCTTGAAAAACTGGATACCAAGATGACCCAGGCTTTCCACGGCGTGCTGGAAATGAGCCAGAAAGAAAAGGTGTACATGCGCGACGCGGCTTACATGGTCGCGATCGCCCGTGTGGTCAAGGCGATGGAGCTGCGCGGCTGGATTTAATCGCGGCGCACAGAAAACAGATCCCCGCCTGTTCATCAGGCGGGGATTTTTGTATCTTGATTAATTGAAATTTGTCGTTATAATAGATATTGGTATATACCAAGAACCAAAATGCAAACTGGTACAGATTTACCCAAACTGAACGGTCCCCTGCATGTGCCGCTGTACCTGCAGGTTGAAGCCTCGCTCAAAGAGATGATCGAGGGGCTGGTATATTCGCCCGGGGATCAGATCCCATCTGAACGCGAGTTATCCGAGGCACTGGGGGTCAGCAGGATGACCGTTCGCCGGGCGGTTGAAAATCTTACCCGCCGCGGGTTGCTGGAAAGACGATCAACCCAGGGCACCTACGTCAAACAGCCGCAGGTTTTACGACGGGTGGGCAAAGAATTTGCCCAGGGTTTGACTCAGATGCTGCGCATGACCGGGGCCGCGCCCGGCTCGCGCCTGTTATTGTTTGAAATCATCCCGGCTCCGGTTAAGATCGCCGAAAAGCTGCAGCTGCGGGTGGGGGAGATGGTGGTGGTGCTGCGCCGTCTGCGGCTGGCAAACGGGACGCCGTTCTGCATCGAGACCAGCTACCTGCCTCAAAAGCTGGTTCCCGGGTTGTGCGCGGAGGATTTTGCCCTTGAGAATACTTCCCTCTACGCGATCCTGCGCGAGCGCTACGCAATTGAAGTCAGTAAAAATGACGAGACCTTAAAGATGAGTTACGCCACCCCTGAAGAAGCGGAATTGTTGGGGCTGCGGCCCAACAGCCCGATCATCCTGCTGCGGTCGGTGATCAGCAATGAAAACGACCAGGCGGTGGAATACTTAAAATCAGTCAATCACCCCGAACGGGTTGTGTTTCACTCCACGGCGGTGATCCGGTCCTTATAGGCTTTTTAAAAATACCACGTTGGTATATACCATATGCCAAATTCGAGCGTGGTCTATCGGAAAAGTTTTGAAAGGAGTTGTTGTATGGCGATTGAACTGGAGCGAAAGGAGTATCTGTCTCATTTAGAGAAAGCGGCCTCTCTAAAAGACGCTGCTGCCCGACTGGGCGCTGATTTCGCCAGGCAGGGTATCCGGCGGGTTTTCCTGGTGGGCTGCGGCGCGCCGAACCGCGAGATGGGCGCCATCAAGTATTTTCTTGACCGCGATATCAAAACGGTGGAATTTCACCTTTACTTCCCCGCGGAATTTATCTACCAGGCGCCGGCGAAACTGGACGCGAATTCCCTGGTGATACTGGCTTCTCATTCAGGAACCACGCCGGAAGTGCTGCAGGCGGCTGAATTTGTGAAGCCGTACGGGTGTAAAGTGGCCGCGGTTACGCAAACCGAAGATTCGCCCCTCGCCCAGGCTGTTCCGGGAACGTTGTGCTACGGAAAAAGCGACCACGGCTATATGGCCAAATTTATCGTGCTGATGGCGCTGCTGGCTGGTTTTGCGAAGGAAGCGGAAGGTTGGAAACTGGCGGATAAAGTCTTAAAAGATCTGGAAGCCCTGCCGGAAGTGCTGTTTGAGACCGCCGTCGCAAATGACAAACGCGCGATTGAAGAAGCGCGCCTTTATCACGAAGATGATTATTTCATGGTGCTGGGATCGGGCCCCTGTTATGCGGCCGCCTATGTGACCGGCGTGTGCGTCATGATGGAAATGCAGTGGATGCATACCTTCACCGGCGAAGCCGCCGAATTTTTCCACGGGCCGTTTGAAGTGGTCCTTCCTGATGTGCCGGTGATGGTATATGTCGGGGAAGATGAGAGCCGCCCGATCGCCGAACGGGTGATCCGTTTTTGCAAGAAGTTCACCGAACGGTTGATTGTATATGATTCAAAAGACTTTGAGATGCGCGGAATCGATAAAGAGGTTCGCCCGATTTTCGCTCCCTTTGTGCTGGAAGCGGCGACCGGACGCCTGATGGAACATCTGGCGGTCTGGCACAACCATCCGCTTTCCACCCGCCGCTACATGTGGAAATTTGAGTATTAAAAATGGTCAAGGTCATTGGCGTAGGCGACAACACTGTAGACACGTACATTCATCAGCGCAAGCGCTACCCTGGCGGGAACGCGGTCAATGTGGCCGTGCTTGCCAAACGCCTGGGCTGCCCGGCGGCTTATCTGGGCTGGCTGGGGAATGATGAGCGCGGAACGATCATTTACTCGGTGTTAACCGAGGAAGGATTGGATCTGTCGCGCTGCCGGAGGGTGGATACCCTGCCGACCGCATTCTCAACCGTCACGCTGATTGACGGCGACCGTGTTTTTGGTGAAGGTGATAACGGCGCCTGTCAGCTGCTGCATCTGGAGAAAGAAGACTTTGATTATATTCAGGGCTTTGATGTCGTTCACACCAGCGTGTTTTCCTACATCGAAAAGCAATTGCCTGAGTTAAGGGCAGCCAGCCAGCTGCTTTCCTTTGACCTCTCGCAGCGCCATGACGAAGCTTACCTCCATCAGGTCCTCCCGTTTGTGGATGTGGCCATTCTTTCTTTGTCGGACGTTCCGGAAGGGGAACAACCTGCGTTGATGCGCTGGATGCAGGCGCAGGGGCCAAAGCTGGTGCTGGCCACGCGCGGCGCGGACGGCGCCTGGGTATTTGACGGACGCACCTTTTATCATCAGGGAATTATCCCGGTAGAGGTGGTGGATACCCTGGGCGCAGGCGATGCCTTCGCGGCCTGTTTTCTGGTTTCCTATACAGGAGGTGATTCCATCCCGGCGGCTTTGCAAAAAGCGGCGCATTTTGCGGCAGAAAATTGCAAGCATTACGGGGCTTTTGGGTATGGACAATCTTTTTAGCAGCATTCTGGCGTCCTGCCAGTAGTGTGGTGCGAGCCGGTTGAAAAAAACCATCTGGCTCAAGCGTGTTCATCCAATCAAAATGGTTCGGAGGAGAAAATGAAAAGCAAGTTGTTAGTTCTCGTTAGTCTTGTGCTGCTGGCCAGCCTGGTTTTAACGGCCTGCGGCGCGCCTGCCGCCGGCACAGAATCGGGCGGCAGCAAGGACGAAAAAGTGACCATCCGTTTCTTCCACAAGTGGCCGGAGCCCGAACAGCTCGATTACTATAATTACGTCATCGCGGAATATGAAAAGGCTCATCCCAATGTGAAGATTGAAATGGAAGCCGCTTCCGATGAAGCCTACAAAGATAAGATCCGGGTTCTGATGGCCTCTGGCGATGTGCCGGATATTTATTTCTCCTGGGCGGGTGAATTTTCCTGGAAATTCGCGCGGGCCGGGCAGGCGCTGGATCTGACCGATGCGATGATGAACAGCGACTGGAAAGACAAGATCGTCATGGCTGCGGTGGAACCCTTCAAACTCAACGGAAAGATCTACGGCGTTCCCATGCGGATCAATGCCAAATTCATGGCTTACAACAAAGAAATTTTCGCCAAATACAATTTGAGCGTTCCAACCACCTGGGATGAATTCCTGGCGGTTTGTGAAACCCTTAAGGCGAATGGTGAAGTCCCGATCGCGTTTGGAAATGAATTCCCGTGGGCTTCGGCGCATTACGTGGGCGACTTCAACGCCAAGCTGGTGGATCCCGAGACGTTAAAGGGTGATTATTTGCTCACCGCTGACGCCAACACGCTGTTCACCGATCCGGGCTACGTGGAAGCGCTGCGCCGGTTTAAGATGCTGGGCGACCTGGGCTATTTCAACAGCGGCGCGAACGGCATCAGCCATTCTAACGCCCGCTCCTCGTTCATCGCAGGAAAAGCGGCCATGTTCTACCTGGAACTGGAAGAGTTTGCCACGCTGGCGCAGGATCGCGGCGATGACTGGTTTGGGTACTTCCAGCTGCCGGGCGGGACGGGCGGTAAAGGCGATCCCAAACTGATTACCGGCGCTCCGGACGGTTTCATGGTGTACGGCAAGACCAAACATCCGGCTGAAGCAATTGACTTCCTCAAGTTTGTTACCAGCCCGGAAATGGGGTATGAATATGTCAAGCGCCTGGGCATCCCGAGCGCGGCGGTAGGCGCGGTGACCGAAGATAATTCGCTGCCCAGCGTTCGCGGCGGCCTGGCTCAGATTAACGCAGCCTCTGGCATGGCGCTGTGGATGGACACCGACATGAATATTAAGATCGTGGAAGTCTATCTGCCGGGTATGCAGGCGCTGCTGACCGGTTCAAAGACTCCGGAAGAGGTTATGAAGGAAGTGCACGATATTGCCGTTACGGTCCAGTCTGAGTTAAAGTAAGAAATAAATCCTTTGGGGGGTGCAGGACCTGGTGCCTGCATCCCCCGCGTACGCCTGGGAGAGGATCTGGAATGAAAACGTACCGATGGAAAAGATGGATAACCCCCTATCTGTTGATTATCCCCGCGGTGGTCATCATGCTGGTTTTTGTGTACATCCCCGTGGTCGAAAATATTTATTACAGCCTTTTTTGCTGGAGTTCGATCGATCCCACTCTGAAGTACATCGGTCTGGATAATTACGCGCGGATTTTAAACGACAAAATCATTCCGATCGCCCTGCGCAACAATGTTCTTTATGCGCTTATCTCGGTGGCATTTCAGGTATTTTTCGCATTAATCCTCGCCGCAATTCTTGAATCCAGGGTGATCCGCCCGCGCTGGGGTTCGATCTTCCGCAGCGCGTTTTTCCTGCCAAGCGTCCTGGCTGTTACCGTGGTTGGCATCACCTGGCAGTTAATCTACAGCCCGAATTCGGGCCTGATCAATCAATTCCTGCGCGCGATCGGGCTGGGGAACCTGGCGCATGCCTGGCTGGGTGAGGAATCCACGGCGATTTTCGCGGTGATCGGTGTCTCTCAATGGCAGTGGGTCGGCTACTGTATGATTCTGTTTATTGTGGCCATCCAGGCCATCCCAGAAGAGCTGTATGAAGCCGCGAGAATCGACGGCGCGTCTGCGATGCAGCAGTTCTTTAACATCACCATCCCGATGATCCGGGAAACAATTCTGGTGCTGACGACCATCACTGTAATTGGCGGGTTCAAAGTCTTTGATATTGTCTGGGTGATGACCGCCGGCGGCCCCAACAATGCCAGCAACACACTGGGCGGTTATCTCTACCGGGTTGGTTTTCGCAATGACGAAATGGGGTACGCCTCCGCCCTGGCGACCTTGCTGTTTGTCATCACCTTTGCCCTGACTTTTATTCAACTGCGAATTGGCCGCACTGGAAAGGAGTCGTGAACATGGAACATTCAAAAACGCCTTTCAATGTGCGCATGCGTCGGTTTTACCGCGTTTCTCTTGAGGGTTCGATTAACAGATTGCTGGTGTACCTGTTGTTCGGCATCTTACTGGTTGTCGCCATTTACCCGTTGATCTGGGTCTTTGTAAATTCCTTCAAGACGGATATTCAACTTTTTGATCAATCCTGGGCTTTACCCAAAGTCTGGCGTTACCAGAATTACCAGGCGGCGTGGAATTACGGAATCGCCCGCTATATCCTGAACAGCGTGATCGTGACCACGATATCGGTGGTCCTGGTTTTAGGGATCTCGATGCTGGCGGCTTACGGCCTGGCGCGTTTCCGCTTTAAGGGGGATACATTTTTACTCTTCTTCATCCTGGGCGGGTTAATGCTGGCGCCGGAAGTGAGTTTAATCCCGCTCTTTCGGATTCTGAGCGGCCTGGGGCTGTACAACACCTACTGGGCAATGATTTTGCCCAATGTGGCTTACGGTATTCCGTTTACCACCTTCCTGATTCGTTCGTACATGCTGGGGCTGCCGCGCGATTTTGAGGAAGCCGCAACAATTGACGGCGCGTCCATCATGGGGATTTTCCGGCACGTGGTCATTCCCCTTTGCCGCCCGATCCTGGCTTCCGCCGCACTTCTGGAGGCGATGCGGGTCTGGAACGAGTTCATGTTCGGGCTTACCTTTATCACCAGCGAAAAACTGAAAACCATACCGGTCGGGCTGATGGCCTTCAGCGGCGCGCTGCGGGAACAGTATACGGTGATTATGGCCGGGATCATTATTTCAGCGGTCCCGATGATCGTTCTCTTCCTCGCCACCCAGCGTCAGTTTATTCGCGGTCTGGCGGCCGGCGGCCTGCGGGGTTGAATCATCCCGTTTCTCTCCTTGCTTTGCCCCGCCTGATTTTCAGGCGGGGATTTTTCTTGCGTAGATGATAGAAAATATGTACAATATACTGGTATGGACGCACGCATCCTTCTGCGCATTTTGCTGGCGGTTTTCGCTCTGGTGATGGCGGCAGCGGCGCTGCTTTATTTGCGCAAACGCGACCTGAGCCTGGCCGGATATGCCGCCTGGGGCGCGCTGGCGATTTGCCTGCCGGTGCTGGGTCCCTTCCTGGTCATCACCGCCCGGCCCGGCGGCAGCGCGCGCGACGGCCAACTGTCTTTGCGCGAACTGGCAGAACCAAAATGAGCGCGGACGCTTCCCCTCTTTCCATGGGTTCTTCTTTCGAGCCGTTAATCACCGAACGTTTAATCATTCGCCCGCTGATCATCGAAGACCGCGATCCATTTTTCGCTTACCGCAGCGATCCAGAGGTGGCCTGCTACCAGGGCTGGGCTCCGCCCACGCTGGAGTCGGTCGAAGATTTTTTGCGCGCCATGCAGGAGGTCATACCGGATACGCCAGATACCTGGTTTCAGGTTGGTATGTGTCTGAGGGAGGAAAACCGCCTGATCGGCGATATCGGGCTGCATTTTTTACCCGATGGAGCGCAAATTGAAATTGGCTACAGTCTTGCGCGCGCGTACTGGGGCTGCGGTTATGCGGCTGAGGGTTTGACGGCGGTGTTGAATTATTGTTTTGGGCAGCTCAATAAACACCGCGTTACTGCTTCGGTGGATCCGGAGAATCAACGCTCCATCGCCCTGCTGGAACGCCTGGGCCTGCGCCGCGAGGCGTATCACGTGAAAAGCCTGCTGCTCAAAGGGCGGTGGGTTGATGATGTGATTTATGCTATCCTGCGCGATGAGTGGCTGGCCCGGTCTCAGGTTGAAACCGTTTTGCGTAAGCGGTTACCGGGCAACGCCCGCGACCGCTTCTTTTTACCCTTCTAGTCAGCCGAAAATTATCCTGCCCACAGGGTAAGCGCGTAAGCCGCTGTCAGCGCCAGCGTGGCCAGCGCGGAAAGCGCGATCGCGCGGCCCATAGCCGGGGCGTAGTGTGTTTCCTCGTTATACCGGCTGGCGTGCTGCACAGCATTCCAGGCAAGGGGTATCGTGAGCAGCGCCAGCCACGACCAGGCCGGCAGCAAACCGAATGCAGCCCCCAGCGCGACCGCCAGATAGGCTGTGATTGAATCGACCGCCATCAGGCGCACCGCGAAGGCCTGACCAAAGCGCACCGGCAGGGTGCGCTTGCCGGATTTGATGTCATCCGGGACGTCAAAGGTGTTGCTGACAATGCCAACGTTCATGGTGAAGATTCCCGGCACAAGCGACACTACCAGGGCTTCCCAGCTGAAAGATCCGCTCAAGACGTAGACGATTCCAACCACGATCAAAGGGCCGAAAGCCAGGAAGAGCAGGGTCTCCCCCAGACCGCGGTAGTTGAGCCTGAGCGGCGGCGAGGTATAGAAGAAAACAATAAACAGCCCGGCGGCTACCAGGATGACCACCGGCAGCCCAACTTTGACCAGCACATAAACGCCGGATAGAAAGGCCGCCAGCAGGCAGATCCCGATGGCAATCAGCACCTGGTTGAGGGACACCTCACCGCTGATAAGCGGGCTGTCGTGGAACTGCTGGACTTTATTCCCCAGGTTGCCTTTCTTGAAGTCAAAATAGTCATCCACAAAATCCGCAGCGGAGTGCGCCATTACCACACCCAGGGTGGCAAACAGGAAGATTCCGACATCAAAACTGCCGCGCGCGGCTGCCATTACGCCCCCCAGCAGGGCTGGCAGCAGGCTGACCACTAAAAAGGGCGCGCGGGCAGCCTTGAACCAGGTTATCAACCAGCGTTTCATACCTCGCCTCTTTGTCAGATAATTTTTGGAAGAAGAAATGACAGGGTCAGGAGCAGCCCGGTTTCAATAAAAACAATTTGCGCGGCGACTGTCAACCAGAGATAATCGGCGATGGTCTTTTTTCGGGCGGCCTTGCGGGTGAAGTCCGCGGCCTGGGGGATGGTCAGGGCGGTCAGCAGCGCCCAGGGGGTAAACCAGCCCAGTAGCACCCCGGCCAGGATGCTCAGGTAAGCAGCCGCCAGCAGCCCGGCCAGAATTCGCACGTCCAGGCGCATGACAATCGCGCTGCCGTTTTCTTCCTCCACCCGGTAGCGGGCTCCTTTCAGGTAAGCCACGATGGTCACCAGAAAGCCGACTGGCAGGGAGATCAAAACGGTGCGCGGCGAAAGATCACCGGTGAGGACGTACACCATACCGTACAGGCAGAGCGGACCAAAGGTCAGGAAGACCACCGGTTCCTTTAAACCTCGCAGCATTAACGGCGTGAAAAGAAAAGCAGCCGCGGCTCCGGCCAGCGCCAGCCAGAGGACCGGCAGACCGTAGCGCGAGAGAAAATACAGCCCGATGAGCGCATCCAGAGCAAGGCAAAGGATACCGGCCAGCAGGGTGCGCTGCTGGGGGATCCAGCCCGGGGTGAACAGCGGACGCCATCCCGCGAAAATTTTGGTATGGGCGTCGCGGCTGTCGGTGTGATAGTGGGTAAAGTAATAATAGAGGTAATCACCGCCAGCCTGGCCGATGAGCAGCCCGAAAGCGGCCAGCAGCCATTCTGATATCCGCAGGCTGCCGCGGCTGAGGGCGATGCCGCCGGCCAACGCCGCTGGTACCAGCGTCGCGCTGAAGAGCAGGTATTTGATCAACCGGATGGCGCGAGAACGTTCGGCGTCTGTGACTGAAGGGCTGTTGATCATATTACCACCTCTTCATGAAGGAATGCCTCTTATTATACCTGCCTGAGCTTGCCTCAGTGAAAAGTTGGCTAAAAAATGCCCGCCGGCTGGCGGGCATATCGGGTTTAAGCAGGGGATCACCAGCGGGCGTGGTGTTCCTCGGCGAAGCCGGTCAGATCATTGATGGTGATTTTTTCTCCGTTGTCTAATACCGCCGTGCCGTTGTAGCGCCCGAACATCTGGTGGACCTCGCTGGAAAGCAGGATAAAATCAGTGCGGGCGAGGCGCTCCAGGAAGGGGGTGAAGGTCAGATCCAGGCGCCCATCGGCGCTGGTCATGCGCCAGGGAGCGCTGTAATTGGGACGGTTGTACCTGAAATCCACCGCGCCGAGTTTGTGGACTTTGCCGTTGACGATCAGGGTGTTTTCTGTGGCCGCCGAGGTGTCGCCAAAACCAAAACCGAGGTTCAGGCCGATGGTGCGCCGGTCGGCCAGAAAACCGGAAGCGCTGGCCCACACCCAGAAGGAATTGTATTCCCAGATGCCGCGGCCCCAGTCCAGGTTGCCCAGGCAGGTTTGCGCTTCGAGCGTGTAGCGCTGGCCGAGGTGCTCCACCCATCCGCTGGCGGGCATGCAGTTGATCTTGCGGTTGTAATAAAAACGGCGGTTGGGCATGGGAATGACGATAACGGTTGATTCATGCTCTTCAGCCAGCGCCAGACGAATTTCAGCGTTCAAACCAGCCCCGTCAAAGCCCGGCCAGTTCACCGTGATTTTCCGCTCGCCAGGCAATGCCTGAAAGCGCATGGACACTTTTCCGTTATCAAAGAAGCTGTTGCCTTCGGTACTGTTGCGCGGCAGCCAGATCCCTTTTGAAAGCGGGATGGTCAGCGTTTCCTCATGGACGCGTTTTGTCGCGAACTCAATCACGTAGGCAAAAACCTGGCCAAGGTAACCAATATCTCCCAGGGTGAATGAGAAGAAATGGGTTGGGGTGGTGACAGCGTAATAATCCCAGCGTTTCAGGCGAAAACGCTGCCAGAACTTGAACGTGCTGTAAATGTTAATGGCTTCCAGGTTGCAGTCCAGCAGCGGCTGGCGCGCCCAGCCGACATCTGCCAGGTTTCCGAACGGGTCGAGCAGCGGGCCGGGACCCTTGAGCATTCTTTGTTCTTGCATATTCGACCTCCTTAATGGTTCAGGGTAATGCGGTAGATGGTGACAGTCCCGGACTGGAAGACCGGGGAAAGAAACGGCAATTCAGCCCAGCGCGGGGCGAGCGGGCGGGTTTCGCGCGGGCCGATGATCAGATAACTGACCCGCCATTCAGCCAGCTGGGCAGCCATCTCTGTCGGGCTGAGGCGGCCGGAGAGGATGTCTTCGAGGCGGGCTGCGGTTTTCAGATAATCCGCGGTTTCAAATGCGTGTCCGCTCACCGCGCGCAGATCAGTGAAAGCCGGGATGAACTGGTTCAGGCTGTCGCTGCCGCTGGCAACCTCGAGCGGGGCAGCGTTGTTCTCCAGCCAGGTCAGAGCAGCCGCTTCATCACGGGATAAGTACACGCGTTCATCTCCGCTGCGCACACCCAGCCAGCCAATAATGACCAGCAACAGGCTGGTGAGCGCGCTGAGGATCATAAATACCGCCGCGACGGCGGATGCCCGCCGCGGGCTCCTGCCGGACGCCCAGACCCGCAGCACACCCATTCCTCCCAGCAGGGCGATGGGGATGTGCAATCCGAGGGAGAAGCGGCGCTGCAGCAGGGTGGGGGCGTACAGGCCAATGGCGGCCGCCAGGATCCAGCCAAAAATCAACCACCAGCGGGCCTGCTTTTGCCGCCAGGCCCAGACCAGCCCGAAACCGGCTGCCAGCAGCGGCAGCCCAAAGCCCAGCAGGTAATCCCAGACGGGAGGTGAGGGGGTCCAGTTTTGGCGCTGCCAGTTTATTAGAAAGGGATCCTGGCTGAGGGTTTGCCAGGTCCATACGGCCAGCGAGGCGCACACAGCGGTTGACACAACCAGCCGCCAAAATATCAACCCCGGAAAGCGGCCTTCCAGTCTCCAGACTGCCAGCAGATAGATACCGCCCGCAGAGAGATAAACCGCTGCCAGGAAGGGCTGTAAGAACATCAGCAGGGCGCAGATCAGCGCGAGCAGCAGCCAGATGGTCATCCGCCGGCGCAGCGCGCCAGCCGGCGGCAGCGCGAGCAGCAGAAAGAAGATCAGCACAGCAGCTGCGCTGAGCGGAAAATGCGCCGCGGCCAGCAGGCTGTAAAAAGGATTGGATTCCGGAATGCTGAGGTCGCTGGTGGTCAGGTGACCCGCCAGCAGCGAAAGCCAGCCCAGCCCGGAAGTTAGCGCGGTGAAGAAGAACAGATAACGGCGTTCGCGGAGATTTTCGCTGAAGAGACCAATGAAAGCGTAAAGCGCGGCGAAGAACAGCATGCTGTTGACCAGCCGCGCCAGGTGATAGGCGGCCGGCGGCGCCAGTCCCAGCCAGTCCGCGGCGCGGCCGAGAGCCAGGTAATACAGAAACAGCGGAGCGCCTGGGTGCTGCTGGCTGCTGAAGGCTAGATGATAATTCCAGCTGCCGTTCATGCCCTGGCGAATTTTTGCCAGATAGGAGTAATAGTCCGGGGCGGCCACTGCGGCGCCGGTGTAAACCGCTCCCCCAGCCGGAAAGAGCCAGCCGGAAAGAAACGGCAGGCTGGCTGCCAGCAGGATGGCCAGACCGGCCAAAAACACAAAGACCCATTCGCGCGGGTGGAAGCGGGGCGATTCCATAATACCCTTGGAATAATTGTACGCAGGATGTGAAAATCACAAAAGCCGCCGGCTGCCCGAATGGGGTAAAATGAGATTTTGAACCTGGAGGAACGGCGATGCTGAATGAGCAAACGGTGCGAGACGCCCTGAGCAGGGTAATTGACCCCGAACTGGGGAAAAATCTGGTCGAATTGAACATGATTCGCGATCTCTCGGTCAGCCCGCAGGGGGCGGTGTCCTTCACCCTGGCGTTGACGGTGGCCAGCTGTCCGCTGCGCGAGCAATTAAAAGCAAACGCCCGGCAGGCGGTGGAAGCTCTGGAAGGGGTGCGTTCGGTGGATGTTGCATTAGGCGCGATGACCGATGAAGAACGCCGGGCGGTTATGGGCAGCGCGGCGCCGGTTTTGCCGCAATTGAACCACATGAGCCGGATCGAACGGGTTGTGGCTGTGCTCAGCGGCAAAGGCGGGGTGGGCAAGTCTTCAGTAACAGCGCTGTTGGCCTGCGCGCTAGCCCGACAGGAAAAAAAAGTTGGCATCCTGGACGCTGACATCACCGGGCCGAGCATCCCGCGTTTGTTCGGGCTGCCATCGGGCGGACTGCGCGGCGGCCCGCAGGGTATTTTGCCGGCTGCCACGCGCAGCGGCATTCGGGTGATTTCAACCAATCTGCTGCTGGCTGAGGAGACCCAGGCGGTTATCTGGCGCGGCCCGTTAATTACCGGGACCATTCACCAGTTTTGGAAGGATGTGCTCTGGGGCAGGCTGGATGTTTTACTGGTCGACTTACCTCCGGGCACCGGAGACGCGACCCTGACGGTCATGCAGGCGCTGCCGGTATCGGCCGCGGTGATGGTGACCACCCCGCAGGCGCTGGCCGGAATGGTGGTGCAAAAGGCTTACGGTCTGCTGGAAAAGCTCTCCATCCCGGTGATCGGGGTGGTGGAAAACATGAGCTATTACCGCTGCCCGGATACGGGCAAAGCGCATGAAATCTTTGGACCCAGCCACGCGGAAGAGACCGCCAGGGCTTGCGCAGCGCCGCTCTCAGCCCGGCTGGCGGTTGACCCGCAGATGGCGGTACTGGCAGACAACGGCCAGGTGGAGCAGATCCCGATACCAGAAGATCTGGCTTTGCTTGCCGGGCAGCTGGTTAGTTTGCCGGCGGAAAAGACGAGGAGGTAAGAGATGAAGGTCCTCTTTATCGGCGGGACCGGGTTAATTTCTTCCGCCTGCTCGGAACTGGCGGTGCAGCGCGGCCACGACCTGACGCTCCTGAATCGATCTCAGTCGGAGAAGTATGCGCCTCCGGCTGGCGCGCGGCTGGTGCGGGCGGATGTGCAGGCCGGCGCGGAGGCCGTCCGCAGCGCGCTGGCGGGAGAAGAGTTTGATGTGGTGGTGGACTGGATCGCTTATACCCCGGCGGATATTGAGCGCGACCTGGCCGTGTTTGAAGGGCGCTGCGGCCAGTTTCTATTTATCAGCTCAGCCAGCGCCTATCAGAAGCCGCCGCGCCATTACCGGATTACCGAAGAAACCCCGCTGGATAATCCCTACTGGCAATATTCGCGCGATAAGATTGCCTGCGAAGCGCGCCTGATGCAGGCCTGGCAAGACCGAAAGTTTCCAGCGACCGTGATCCGGCCTTCGCTCACCTACGGGCCTACGCAAATTCCGCTGGCGGTCAACTCATGGCAGCACCCCTACACGGTCATCCAACGGATGAAAACCAGACAGCCGGTGATTATCCCCGGCGACGGGACTTCGCTGTGGGTATTAACCTGGAATGCCGATTTCGCGGTCGGGATGGTGGGTTTATTTGGCAACCCCGCTGCCCTGGGCGAAGCCTTTCATATCACTTCAGAAGAAGTCTTGACCTGGAATCAAATTTATGCCGAAACCGCGCGGGCGGTCGGGGTGGAGGCGGATTTTGTGCATATCCCGTCTGACCTGCTGGCCGCTTATGACGGGCACTACACCGGTTCTCTGATCGGGGACAAAGCCAACAGCGTGATCTTTGATAACAGTAAAATCAAGCGCTACGTTCCCGAACTCAACTGCAAGGTAACCTGGTCCGAGGGGGTGCGCCGCTCGCTGGCCTGGTTTGAGGGCGACCCGGCGCGCCAGACAATTGATGCAGCAGCCAACCAGCGCTGGGATGCCGTCATCGCGGCGTACCGCCGGGCTTTCCCAAACGCTTAATTCATCTTCGCTCCGGATCTGGTTGAAATTGCCCGGCCGGGTGATGGGGGTGGGCCGCCGGCTGTGTGTTCAGGTGGGCGCATCTGACCTAACAAAATAGAATTTCGTTATGGTTTTTGACAAGATTAATATATAATTAGAAAACTTATCCCCAGACATAATGAATAGGAGCTGCCGCTGTGTTACACGAGCCCGCAACCCCGGCAGGGAAAGACCCTGCGAGTCCATTTAAAGTACGCCTCGGCATCTGGATGTTCCTGGCGTACGCGTTATTTTACGCCTCATTTGTCGCCATCAACCTGCTCAAACCCCAGGCGATGGCGGAGGTGGTTTTTGCCGGCTTGAACCTGGCAACCGTGTATGGTTTTGCGCTAATCATTGTGGCGCTGGCAGAAGCGTTGATTTATGACTGGCTGTGCCGGCGAAAAGAAGCATATTACAAAAATCTGGAAAAGGGGCAGGAATAAACCTCATGGCGATCCTCATTTTTGTCCTCTTTGTTGTCCTGGTTGTTGGTCTGTCCTTTTATCTGGGAAACAAAACGCGAACATCCAGCGGATATTACGCGGCGGGCGGGAAAATTCACTGGGGGGTGAACGGGATTGCCTTTGCCGGTGATTATCTTTCCGCCGCGTCCTTCCTGGGAATTTGCGGCCTGATCGCGACCATCGGTTATGACGGGTTTTTATATTCGATCGGTTACCTGGCCGGGTGGGTGGTGGCGCTGTTTGTGGTAGCCGAACCGCTCAAGCGCCTGGGTAAATACACCTTTACCGACGCGGTGGACGCCAATTACAACTCGCGCGGAATCAAACTGGCGGCTGCCATCAGCACGCTGGTGGTATCTATCTGCTATCTGATCCCCCAGATGGTTGGCGCGGGCGTGCTGGTCGAGCCGCTGCTGGGCATTCCGCATGCCTGGGGGGTGTTGATGGTGGGCGCGATTGTGATCACCATCGTCGCCACAGCCGGGATGGCCTCCACGACCTATGTGCAGTTCCTGAAAGGCGCGCTGTTGATCATTTTCTCTACCATTCTGGTGGGCGCGGTGGTCGCGCGCGGCCTTACCACCCACCCTGACCAGGGCGGGAAAGTTGAATTATATCCATACGCCAAGCTGGCCGCCACCCGCAGCGGCGCGGACATTCAGGTGGCTGATCCGGCGTACACGGTGGTTGAGATCCAGCAGGTGAAGGGGGGGCTGGAGTTTGTCAGGCTGCAAAAAGACGGAAAGGATTCCTGGTGGCACGCGGTCGAATCGGATGGCGGGTTGACGCTGGAAGAGGGGCAGTACGTGGTCGTCAGACCGGACGGTAAATGGATCAACGGCGCGCCAGCCTCAGAAAGCAATCAATTGCGCCAGGTGGGCAACCTGGAAGCCGTTCGCGGCGAGACCAATGTAAAAACCGGCCCGCTTTCTGTATTCGAGTTCCTGGCGGATATCACCGACAAGGGTACGCTGGTCAAGACCTGGAAATCTAGCGCGTTTACTGACAGTGAAGGCCACAAGGTAACCGTCTACTATCCCAAACTGGTCTCCGGCGACCGGATCATGCGCCCCGGCCTGAAGTTTAAACTCGAAGGTACATTCTTTGAGCGGTTAGACTTCCTCTCCTTGATGCTGGCGCTCTTCCTGGGCACGGCAGCGCTTCCGCACATCCTGATCCGCTATTACACCGTTCCCAGCCCGGCCAGCGCGCGGAAATCTACCATTGTGGCGATCGCCGCGATCGGCTTTTTCTATATTCTGACCCTGTTCATGGGGCTGGGCGCCATGGTCAACGGCAGCCTGAATCCGGCGGACAGCAACATGGCAGCGCCGCTTCTGGCACGGTCTTTCAGCGAAATTCTCTTCGCGGTCATCTCCGCGATCGCGTTTGCCACTGTGCTGGGAACGGTCAGCGGTTTAATCGTGGCGGCTTCGGGCGCGGTGGCGCATGATCTGTTTGACCGCTTTTTTAAGTTTAAAATGGATGACCGGCAAAAAGTCCGGGCTGGCAAGATCTCTGCTTTCGTGATCGGCGGTATCGCGATCCTGCTCGGTATCCTCTTCAAGGGGATGAATGTGTCCTTCCTGGTCGGCCTGGCATTCGCGGTGGCTGCCTCAGCCAATTTGCCGGCGATTGTCATGCTGCTGTTCTGGAAGAAGACCACCGCTCGCGGGATCGCCGCTTCGATTCTCACCGGGATGCTGTCTTCGCTGGCGCTGATCGCGCTATCACCGGAGCTGTATACCCTTTACGGGTTAAATCCGCTGGATGCGCCGATACCGATCAGTAATCCGGGTATCATCTCGATCCCCCTCAGTTTTATCACCCTGGTGGTGGTTTCACTCCTGACTCAAAAAACAAAATCAGCGGCGTAACCACCGGGATCAGGCCGGATGACCGCGGAGGGCGTCCGGCCTGATTTTTAAGGTATAGTAATGACAGGTTGCGCGAGGATTTTTGGATGGGCGAAACAGTCCTGGTTAATTTTCACAGCCACACAATATTCAGCGACGGCGATCAGACCCCTGAAGCCCTGGCCGCTAACCTGGCCGCCGCCGGGGTGCGCTTTGCCGCGTTAACGGATCACGACAGCCTCGAAGGGCTGCCGCGCTTTCAGGAAGCTCTGAAAAAACACGGGATCGCCTTCTTAAGCGGGGTTGAATTAACCGCCCGTTATCAAAATCGTGAAGTCCACCTGCTGGGATACGGCTTTGATCCGCAGCACCCGGAATTGCTGGCCACGCTGCAATCCCTGCGCCAGACGCACACCCTGGAAGTGATCAGCATCGCCGGTTCGCTGCGCAAAGCGGGCAGCGCTCACCGCGCGGATGACCGCGCTCCGGCAGAGGGCAGCGCGGCTCCCCAGGGTTATCTTGAAATGGAGCAGGCGATTTCCTTGATTCACTGCGCGGGCGGTCTGGCATTCCTGGCGCATCCCTTCACAGTGTTTGATGACCCGCTCCGGCTGGAAGCGGTGCTGAAAGCGCTGGTTGACCTGGGGCTGGACGGCATTGAAGCGGTTTACAGCCCTTACAGCCCGGAACAGCAGGAGCGTCTGCGCCAGCTGGCTGAGAAATATCATCTTCTCATCAGCGCGGGCAGTGATGTTCACGGAACAGCCGGAAAAGAGCGTCAGACGTACGCGGTGGCTTTTCCCCGCGAAGACTGGGAACGTTTTCGAACTGCGCTGCTGAATTCCCCGGGGCTGGGCGCTTTTGCTGCCGAACGCAGCAAGCCGTCCTCGCCGGCTGCCGGCGGCGCGGCAGACGACCGCACCACCCCGCAGCATTTCCGCCGGCGTTCATACGCTTTGCGCATTTTCCTGCCAACCCTCACGGCGATTCTCCTGTTTTTGGGCGTGATCTGGGGCTTTGTCATGCCTTCCTTTGAACAGAGCCTGATGGATCGGAAGCGCGAGCTGATTCGCGAATTGACCAATTCAGCCTGGAGTATCCTGGCGTCTTATCAGGCGGATGTGCTCCGCGGGGAGCTAACCCTCGAACAGGCTCAGCGCCAGGCCGCGAAACGGATCGAGGCGCTGCGTTACGGACCCGAAGGGCTGGATTATTTCTGGATCCAGGATACCTCACCGCGCATGATCATGCACCCTTATCGATCTGACCTGAACGGCCAGTCACTTAAAAATTTTACCGATGCGCGCGGGGCTCGCATTTTTGTCGAATTTGCCAGCCTGGTAAAGTCTCAGGGCGAAGGCTACATTGATTATGTCTGGCAGTGGAAGGACGATCCCAACCGCCTGGAACCGAAAGAATCTTATGTCAAGGGTTTTGAACCGTGGGGATGGATTATTGGCACCGGCATTTATATTGACGATGTCGCGGCTGAAATCGCTCGAATTGAGCAGGGGCTGGTGAACACCATCCTGGCGATCTCCGGGGTAATCGTGCTGCTGCTCTTGTTTGTGCTGCAGCAAAGCCTGCGGATTGAGCGGCAGCGTCAGGAAGTCGTGGATACGCTGAGGGAATCGACCGAGCGCTACCAGAGCCTGGTCGAGGCGGCGACGGAAGGCACATTATTTGTTTTGGACGGCCGCTGCCGATACGCCAACCCGATCTTCCTGCAAATTCTGGGCTACCATCCGCATCAGCTGGACTTTTTAGAACTGGAAGATGTGCTGCCGCTCGAGGAGGAGAATCAACCCATCTGGGATCAGATCCATTTATCCAGCCGAAGCGAGCAGGCGGCCGGAAAACCGATGGAAGGGTTGCTGCGCCGGGCGGACGGCAGCCTGATGGAATGCATCCTGGCGGTTAACCCGGTTCATTACGCCGGTCAGGATGGGCTTATTTTGCTGGCCAGGGATGTGCGCCGGAAACCGGCCGATCAGAACCAGGAGGATCTGGGAATGGCCGCCCTGGCCGCACCGCTTGGAATCTTCCGCGCCAGAGCGCAGCGGCGCTGCCCGTTCCTGGCGGTCAACCCGGCCGGGTGGGCGCTGATGGATTCGGTCCTGGGCGTTCGCCAGCCGCGCGCGCTGGCGGATTTATTCCCGGAACGCGAATCATTCAATGAGTTTTACCGTCAACTAATCCGCGACGGGACCGTTTTCCGCTTGGTGCTGCAGCCGCAGGGTGACTCAACCGCCGGCCGGGCGGTGGCGCTTTCTGCCGCTCTGGCGCTGGCGGAGGACGGCAGCCCCGAAGCAGTTTCAGGTATTCTGGAGGATGTTTCCCGCGAGTTTCAGCAGCGTCAGAATCAGGAAGAAATCATCGCCAGACTGCAATCCTCGCTTTTATTCCTGCATGAAACGGTGACCAGCCTGTGTCAGGACGCGCTGCGCGTCCCGATGGATACACCGGTCGGACAATTGGCGCGCTTGATGTCGGCCCGTCAGGTCAGCGCGGTATTGATTGAAAGCCAGCCAGGCACGGCGGTTGGGATCGTTACGGATCACGACCTGCGCGCTCGGGTACTGGCCGAGCAGGCCAGCTTAAGCCTTCCTGCTCACGCGGTGATGACCGCGCCGCTGGTAAAAATTGCGGACACGGCTCATCTCTACGAGGCGTTGATGCTCATGGAAGAGAGAGGGGTCCGTCATCTGGCGGTGGAAGCCCAGGATGGACGGATCGTTGGCCTGGTGGACAGCAAATCTCTGGTTCAGTTCAGGCGGTATGGTCCAATCGTTCTGACCCGGGAAATCGAGCGGTCGGGATCAGCCGCGGAAATTGTTCAATGCAGCCAGCGAGCGCCGCTGCTGGCGCGGGCGCTGCTGGAGAGCAGCGCGCGTCCGCAGTATGTGACCGGCATGCTGGCTTCAACCTGTGATGCGGCCAGCCGGCGGTTCATCGAACTGGGGCTGGATGCTCTTGGGCCGCCGCCGGCGCCGTTTGCTTTTATCGCCATGGGCAGTCAGGGGCGCAAGGAACAAACCCTGCTTACAGACCAGGATAACGGGATTATTTTTCTGGCTGAAGACGGGCAAAAAGAAGAAACGCTTCAGCCGTACTTCCTGCGCCTGGGCGAATGGGTCTGCAAAGGTCTGGAAGAAGCCGGTTACGCCGCCTGCCGCGGAGGAGTTATGGCCAGGAATCCCCGCTGGTGCCGGTCTCTGCAGGGCTGGAAGGACGGGATTGACGCCTGGCTGGCCCGATCTGAGCCGGAGGAAATTCTTCAGATCAGCATCTTCTTTGATTTCCGGGCTGTGTACGGGGAAAGCGAACTGGCGGCTGCTCTGCGGACGTATGTCAACACGGCTTTGTCCGGTGAAAATGCTGTGTTTTATCACCTGGCGCAAAACGCGCTCAGCTTCAAGCCGCCCATCCGCCTGCCCGGAAACATCTATCTTGGCAGCGGGTCGAGCGAGCGCGCCGGGGAGCTAAATCTGAAAGACGCCATGATGCCGCTGGTGAGCTTCGCGCGCCTTTACAGCCTGCGCTACCAGCTCAGCCAGACCCACACGCTCGAGCGTCTGGAAGCGCTGGTCGAGCGCGGCCTGCTTCATCCGGCTACCAGGGACGAGATGTCCGCAGCGTACGAGTTCCTCACCCAGCTGCGGCTGCAGGCTCAAATTGAGGCGATTACAGCGGGAAAGCCGCCGCAAAATCTGGTTCAAATCAACAGGCTGGGGTATACCCAGCAGGAAATTTTGAAACAGGCTTTCAGTCCCATTTCGGCCGCCCAGAAGAAAATTTCGTTTGAATTTCTTGGCGGCGGCTAGCCGTACACATCCAGGCGGGATGAATGCGATCCTGATCCCAGGGCAGGCATCATCCAGCGGGCGGTCCCGGTTAGCCAGGCTGACCAGCGGGCTGAGCGTTGCGCACCAAAGGATATTCGCAAGAGGGTAATGACTGCGGGTTAAAAAGAGGCCGCCTGTTGATTTACAGACGGCCTCTGTCCTTGATGATCGGATCAGCGCGCAGCGAAGCGGCGTTTGATTAACTTAACCGCGTCAATTGCCAGCAGCACTATCAGACTGGCGCCAAGGCTGATCGCCAGTTCGGTCAAATTGAGCGCGGTCGTCCGGAAGATGGCCTGCAGGAAGGGGACATAAATAACGGCCATCTGCAGAATAAAGGTCAGCAAAACCGCGCCAAGCAGCGATTTGTTGGTGAAGATGCCCGCTTCCAGCAGGGTCTGGCTTTCTGAACGGGTGGCGAGGGCGTTGCCCATTTGAGCCAGGGTCAAGGTGGTGAAGACCATGGTTTGCCAGGTCTGTGTCAGGTTGGCGTTGAAAGCCCACAGGCCGACCAGCAGCGAGGCAGCTCCCATCAGTGCGCCGATCCAGAGCACATCCAGTCCCAGGCCGCGGCTGAAGATATGCTCCTTGGGGCTGCGCGGCGGTCTGCGCATGGTGCCCGGTTCCGCCGGTTCCTGGGTCAGCGCCAGGCCGGGAAGCCCGTCGGTCACCAGATTCACCCAAAGAATTTGCAAGGGCAGCAACGGTAAGCCCAGACCGACGAACGGACCGGCGAGCATGACGACGATCTCGCCAAAGTTGGACGTCATGGTGTACTTGATAAATTTGCGGATATTTTCGTAGATGCGCCGGCCTTCCTGGACGGCTGAGACAATCGTGGCGAAGTTGTCATCCAGTAAGACCATGTCCGCCGCCTCTTTGGAGACGTCTGTCCCGGTGATCCCCATTGCCACGCCGATATCCGCCCGCTTGAGCGCTGGAGCGTCGTTGACGCCGTCGCCGGTCATCGCGGCGATCTGGCCCTGCTCCTGTAAGGCTTTGACGATGCGCAGTTTGTGTTCGGGAGAAACGCGGGCAAAAACCGAGGTTGTCAGCACCCGCTTTTTGAGGGTGTCGTCATCCATTTCGGTCAGTTGAGCTCCGGTGATGACTTCGTCATTCTCGGCGATCCCCAGTTCTTTGGCGATATACAGCGCGGTTAGCGGGTGGTCCCCGGTGATCATGATGGGGCGCACACCGGCTCCTTTGGCGACCGCCACGGCGTCTTTTACTTCCGGGCGGGCGGGATCAATCATCGCGAACATCCCGACAAAGATCAGGTCTTGCTCCAGCGGTTCGCAGGCGGCTTTGCTTTGCTCCTCGCTGCACTGCCGGAAGGCGACACCCAGCACGCGCATTCCTTTGAGGGCCAGGTCATTGTTGGCATCCAAAATCCGCTGCCGCCAGGCGGGGTCCATTTTTTCAATATGTTGTTCCGTCCATACCCGGTCGGATATATCGAGCAATCCATCCACCGCGCCTTTGGTGATGGCGATGTAGGCTGCCCCAGGGTCGAGGCTGGGCGAGGCGAGCAGACTGCGCAGGGCGGCGGGTAACTGTTCGGGAGCCGCGACGCGGTGAACGGTGGTCATGCGCTTGCGGTCAGAATCGAAGGGCAGTTCGGAAACGCGCGGCATGGCTGCTTCCAGTTTGTCTTTCCACAACCCCGCGCGCACCGCGGCCACGACCAGCGCCCCCTCGGTCGGATCGCCGACGGCCGCGAAGCCCTGCTCGGTCTGTTCCAGCACCGCGTCGTTGCACAGCGCGCCTCCGGTCAGCATGATCGCCACGGCGCTGTTCTGGTCAATCACCGGGGCGGTGGATTCGGACGCGCTCAGCGCCGGGCTGTGCTCGCGTAAGGTTTCCTGCAAATCCAGGCGGTTGCCGGCCACATCAATCATCGTCACCGTCATGCGGTTCTCGGTAAGTGTGCCGGTTTTATCTGAGCAAATGGTCGTAACCGAGCCGAGGGTTTCAACCGCGGGGAGCTTGCGAATCAGCGAATTGCGTTTGAGCATGCGCTGGGCGCCGAGCGCCAGGGCAATGGTTACCACCGCCGGCAGGCCTTCCGGGACGGCGGCAACCGCCATGCTGATGGCGGTCAGGAACATGACGCGCGGGTCTTCTCCGCGCAGCAGCCCAAGGGCAAAGACGACCACCACAATCACGAGTGCGGCAACCGCCAGGCTCTTGCCAAGCTGCGACAGCCGCTTCTGCAGCGGGGTCGCTTCGCTGCCAACGGACTGGATCATATCCGCGATTTTACCCAGTTCGGTTTTCATGCCGGTTTCGGTGATCACGGCGGTGCCGCGGCCGTAGGTTACCTGGGTGCCCATAAAGATGCGGTTGTGCTGGTCTCCCAGGGCGGGTTTTTCTTTGCGCGTCGGCCGGGTATCTTTTTCAACCGGTTCTGATTCCCCGGTCAGCACGGCTTCCTGAATGCGCAGATTGGCGCTTTCTACCAGGGATCCGTCAGCAGGCACGGCGTTTCCGGCTTCCAGGAAGATGATATCGCCCGGAACCAGTTCCTGGGCGCGAATTTCCATCACTTTCCCGTCGCGGCGCACGCGCACGCGCGGCACGGCCATTTTTTTCAGCGCCGCCATTGCCTGCTCGGCGCGGTATTCCTGCGTAAAACCGAGAATAGAGTTTAAAATCACGATCACCAGGATGGCAATGGCATCTTTGTATTCCTGCAGAAAAAAGGTGATAGCTGCGGCTATCAGCAGGATCACCACCATCGTTTCGGAAAGCTGTTCCAGCAGGATTTTCCACGGGCTTTTGGTGCCGCGGTCAATCAGCTCGTTTGGCCCGTATTGAGCCTGGCGGGTGGCGGCTTCGGCGCTGCTCAGGCCGTTTTGCAGGTCGCTGCCGGTGGCGGCCAATACTTCTTCGGGTGTTTTTTCAAACCAGTGATCGCTCATTGTTTTCTCCTCACTGAAGATCTGGATTAACCAAAAAGACCAATACACGCTGGTGTATTGGTCTCGCTAACGCGTGCGCATCCAGGTTACCGGGAAACTTGTTCCGTACTGACGATAACCGATTCCCTTGCGGGAACGCTACTCCCCAATTCCAGGTTGAGTATAGCGGGATGCAGAATCACTGTCAAGAGGTTTGTATCAGAATTTTGTTAGATTTCTCCGGGTCTTTACCGCTGCACGGCCGCGAAAGCGGGGATTTCCTGTCCGTCGTTCATATAATACGGCAGCCAGACAATGCCGAACAGATCCGAATAGATATCCTTTTTTTGCGGGGCGAGCGGGGTTTCGCTGATTTCCATGACTTTGTCGCCCCAGCGGTCCTCAATTTCTTTTATCGCCGCGGCTAACTGCGCCTGAAGCTCAGCCTGCTCTTTAAGCAGCAGATCCAGCTCTTTCTGTTCGCCTTCCAGCTGGGCGACCGATTTGCTCGTCAGGCGGCGTTTGGTGAGGTTGGTGTTGATATTGCGCCGGCGGCCGGTGAGCAAGCCAAGCAGCAGGTTGCCGCCCGCGCCCAGCTCCTCCATTCGGCGTTGATCAACTTCCTGCTGCTGTTCTTTGACCTCGTGCTGCTGCAGGGTGATCTTTTTCTCCAGCGCGGCTGCCCGGGCGGTAAAGGTCTTTTTGACCTTTTCTATTTCCAGATCCGCCTGCTTGCGGGCGGCCTCGCTGCACAGTTTCATGAACTCGCCCTGAGCCATTTCAGGACCGGCGTTGACCCCCAGGGCTTTATTGCTGCGCAGGCGGATGGCTGAATTGCGGTACACCCATTCGTCAAAATCCTTCTGATAGGATTGCACCCGGCGCGCGTCAGCCAGCCAGCCGGGGAGTTCGCTGAACTGTGCGTTGGGCAGCGGCTGGCCGTGCAGCGATTTGGGGTCCAGCGCCTCCCAGGCGTGATCTTCCCAGGTGATGTAATTGGCGTTGAGGTTGGTGACCAGCGCGGCCAACCGGCGGGAGGTATCGAGATTAAGGGTGCGGTTCAGGTAGCGCACTTCGCTCTGAGCCAGCAAGGCCGGGCGGTAAAGTATGGCTGCGGGTTTGCTCCCCGCGGACGATGGGGCGGTTGGCGGGTAAAAGTACTCCGTCAGACCGGCGGGAACGGCGGGTTTCGCGCTGCTGATCCTGCCGGTCGGGCTGGCTGAAGGCCCGCTGAGCGGCTGAACCCGGCTGGAAGCAGCAGCGCCGGTAACGGCGGCCACCTGACTGGTGCTTTGCCCTGCGGTGGATAATGGATTTTGCAGCGGTTTCATATCGCGCAGCTGCTCGCGGGTCAGCGGACCGGCCAGAAAATTCATCGCCCAGCGGCTGCTCAGCAACACCGGCGCGGGATTGTGCACATTGTGCAGCAAAAAGACGCGCTTTTTTAAGCCGGAGATCAGGCGGTCGTAGACCTGGCGGTCTACATTGCCGGCCGCGCTCTGCAGACCGTCCAGCAGGCGCTGTTTATCCTGATCCGTTTGCAGGCGGCCGATCAGCCAGGTGCCGGCATTCGAAAGCGCTTTGTAGTCCACATCCACGGGGTTTTGGGTGGCCAGCAGCAGTCCCACGCCGAACGCGCGCGCCTGTTTCAACATGCGCAGCATGATCGTGCGCGAGGGCGGGTTGGCCACTGGCGGCAGGTAGCCCATGATTTCATCAAAGTAGACCAGAGCGCGCAGCGCGCTGGTGCCGCGCTGGGCCCGCATCCAGGATTCCACAGCGGCGAACAGCAGGGTTACAAAAAACATGCGCTCGCTCTCGTTGAGGTGGGCGATATAAAAGATGTTGTGGCGCGGCTTTCCTGCGGGCGAAAACAGCATATTCCCAATATCCAGCGGAACGCCCTCCAGCCAGGTCTGAAAAGATGGTGAAGCCAGAAAATTATTGAGCAGCATGGCCAGCTCAAACCGCTCTTTTTGGGGAAAGAGGTTGTCGACCGGAAAGGCTCCCAGGCGATCAAAGGGGGGATCCTGAGTCTGCATGATCAGGTCGGTCAGGCTGAGCGAATGTCCGTTGATCCAGGCGTTTTCAAGAATGTTCGACAGCAGAATGTGTTCTTTTGACCGCAGGGGGTCAATGTTGTTCATGCCGACCAGCCCAAGCACGGCGGTGATGGTCGTGGAGATTTTTTCGCGGAGCAGTTCTTTGTTCTCTTCCCAGGAGAGATCGGGCAGGGCGAAAGAAGATAAAATGCTGACCGGGCTGCCGGCGGTTGAACCCGGGGTGAAGATTTCAAAATCCGCCGCCTGACCCAGCGCGATCAGGTCCTCGCGGCCCAGTCCCCAGGAAGCCAGGCCGTTTTTCCAGTTTTCGGCGGTTTCTTTTGCCAGCGCGTCCAGTTCCTTCCCCTCCCGGCGGGCGGATTCCGGGTCGAGCCAGGGTTGAAAGTCCTGCGGGCGCAGCTCCGGGAAATGCAGCAGTAAATTGGTCAGATCGCCTTTCGGGTCAATGATAATCGCCGGGATCTTCTGCAAAGCGGCTTCTTCAAGCATGGCGATACACAGACCGGTCTTGCCAGACCCGGTCATGCCAGTCACGATTCCGTGGGTGGTGAGGTCTGCCGGGTCATAAAAGACATTTTCCTCGGTGACCTTTCCATTCTTGGAGTCGAAAATTCTGCCGATGAAGAATTCTTTTCTGGAATCAGACATGGTTTCACCATCCTGGTTGGAAGTTTCAAACAATACAGACTTCCTCTATTATAGACAATCCTGCTGTCTGCCGCAAAGGCAGAAAATGGGTCTTTCAATTCAATGTATAATCAGCCCTAGACCAAGGGTCAGGATGGAAACGCGCTTTGTATGATCTTTTTGTCAATACCCTGAATCTGACCGGCGGGAAAGAAGCAGCCGGGCTGCCAAATTTTCTGGTAACGGCAGCCCCGCGCCGCTCTGCCCGCGGCCGTGAGGCAGATCTGCTGGGCATACTGCTCACCTTCTCAGGCAGTGCGCCAATGAGCGCGGAACAGCTGCGCGAATTGCTGGAGCAGCTGGGGGCGCGCTATTTCGCCACGCCGGGGACCGTCACGGCGGCGATGCGCGCGGCCGCTGAAGCCCTGAATAATTTCATTCTTAATCGAAACCTGCGTTCCGCTGGCGAAGGCTGGCGGGCCACGGGAATGCTAAACCTGGCGGTCGTGCGGCGCGGGCTGCTTTATCTGGGCCAGGCGGGATCCACGCGGGCGATCCTGATCAATTCGGGAGGCGTTCGCACTTTTTTTGATACGGAGGCGGCTGCTCAACCGCTGGGCACCAGCCGTGCGCCGTTGATCCGCTATTCTCAGATGGAAATTCAACCCGGTGATCTGTTGGTTCTGTGCGCCAATCCGCCGGCAATCTGGTCCGAAGAACTCTTAAAATCTGCGACCCGGCTGAGTCTGGATGTGCTTAAGCGGCGCTTGATCCAGGACGCGGGAAGCGGGCTGCAGTTTGCGCTTATTCAACCTGGACCGGGACGCGGGCGCATTATCCCGCGGCGCTGGTCTGCCCTGGAAGGACAGCAGCCAACCCGCGAAGCGGCGGTCCCGCCCCGGTCTGCGGCCGCGCTGCCGGATCGCCCGGCACCTCCTGCGAGTTCACCCCCGCCCTTTGATGAGGATTTGGAGGAGGCCACGAGCGGCGCAGCCGCGCCGCCGCCGTCTGCGCCGCCCGCTTCGGCTGTCCGGGCCGCGCCCCCGTCACCGCGCCAGCCGTCGCCACACGCAGCCAGAGCCGCGCGGGCGGTCATTCAAAGCGCCAGCGGGGCCAGCGCGGTCTGGGGAAAGATCAAAAGCGCCCTGGGCAGGCTGGGGATGCGCATGCTGCCCGGCAGCGCGGAGAAACCAGCCGGGCTTTCCAGCGGGGCTGCCTGGTTTATCACAATTGCCATCCCGCTGGTTGTGGTCGCGATGGCTACCACCATCTATTTGCGCACCGGACGCGGCGAACAGCAGCGCGTGTACCTGGCCCAGGCCAATCAATTCGCCGTCCAGGCTCAAACGACCGACGATCCGGCTTTGCGGAGGAATTCATGGCTGCAGGCGCAGTACTGGCTCGAGAGGGCGGAGCAGTTCGGAATCAGCGATCAAACGCGGGCAGCGCGGCTGCAGATTGAAAGCGCGCTGGATTCACTCGACGGCGTATCCAGGCTGGAGTTGAGCCTGGCGATGAATGACACCTTTCCGCAGCCGGTTCAAATCAGCCGTATGGCGTTTTCCGGGCAGGATTTGTACGTGCTGGATGACAGATCCGGCGCGGTTTTTCGCCTGATTTCAACCAATATCGGTTTTGTCCTGGACAAATCATTTACCTGCGGCCCGGGACAGATGGGCGCGCTCACCATCGCTCCATTGATCGACCTGGCGCCCCTGGAAATCAACAACGCCCTCAACGCCGCGGTGGTCGCCCTGGACGCCAACGGGATTTTGCTGTACTGCGGACCGGGAACCGACACGCGGGCGGTGATGCTGCCCTCTCCGATGATTGGCTGGGGAAAACTGAAATTGATGACCCTCAACCGCGATGTGATGCATGTTCTGGACGCGGAAAAAAACGCGCTGTGGCGTTATGACGGCGACCGCGGGCAGTTTGATAATCCGCCCGGACCATTTTTTAGCGGACAGGTACCCGCCCGTTTCGATACGTTTGTTGACATGGTGATAAACGCCGGTGAACTGTTCTTGCTGCGCGACAGCGGCGAGTTGGTGCAGTGCACATACAGCACGGTGCCGGCGATTAAAGACGGCGGCTGCCGCGATCCAGCCGCGCTGACCGACGCGCGTCAGGGCGAAACCCGAAGCGTGACCCGTTTTGAAAACGCCCTTTTTACCCGTCTGGCGCTTTCCGCCAACCGCGATTCGATCTACGTCCTGGATTCGCAGAATAACGCGATTTATCGCTTCAGCCTGAAACTTAATCTGGACCGGGTGCTGGTGATGCGCATGCAAGACGGCACATCGCTGGCCGGGATGACCCCCACGGCTTTCGCGGCCGCTCCAGGGAATATTTTCTACATCGCCTTTGGCGATACCATTTATCAGGCTCAGGTGCGGTAAATCGAGTCTGATGGTTAACTGACGCCGGGATTGATAGCGAACCGAATAAAACAAGTCCCCGATCGATCATCGGGGACTTGTTTATAGAATTAATTCTTCCAAAAAATCTATCCGGCGAATGACAGGGCATTGCTGGGGCAGCGGGAGAGGCACAGCCCGCAGCGCGCGCAGCGGTCGGCACGCAGGTGGATGCTTTTCTCTTCCAGGTAGAGGGCATTGTAAACGCAGGAAGTGACGCACAGGCCGCAGCCGGTGCAGATTTCCGGAGATAATTGCGGCGGTAGGCTCATCAGCGGGGCGGCCTGGTGCAGCGCCAGCCCGCGCAGCGCGGCGATGTCGCTGTAGCCGTGCTTTTCCATCCAGGTGTTGAGTTCAGCCGCGATGCGTCCGTAAACAGTCGGGCCGCGGGTGATGGCGGCGGTGCAGACCTGCACAGCGCTGGCGCCCGCCATCAAGTATTCAACCACATCGCTGCCGCGGCTGATCCCGCCCACCCCGATGACGGGCAGGTCCACGCTGCGGGCGATATCAAAAACCGCGCGCAGGGCGATGGGTTTGAGGGCAGGCCCGGACATCCAGCCGTAGCCTTTGCCCCCCATCCACAACCGCCCGCCGTTCTCGATATCGATTCCCAGGGCGGGGCCGAACGAGTTCACCGCCACAATGCCGTCTGCTCCAGCGTTCGCGGCCGCTTCGGCTGCCAGACCGATTTCACGGAAGGGGCTTAATTTGACCAGAACAGGCACGTTCAGGGCATCTTTGGCTGCGCGGATGGCGTCTTGCATGGGGCCGGGATCATTACCGACATAATGGGTGCTTAATTCGACCGCGTCGGCAAACGGGCGCACGCGCGGCGCGACCGCGGCGATGTCGGCCGCGCTGTAACCCAGGCTGATGATCAACGGCAGGCCGATCTCGCGAACCGCCGGCAGTTCGCGCTCCACCCACGCTTCGGGGGGCAGTTCCGACCACAATTCCGTGTTGAGAAAGTGGCTCTTGAGATCCGCCATGTTGGGGTGGGGGATAACCGCCGCGCGCGCGGAAATGGTTTTGCTGACCAGGGCAGCGGCGCCGCCTTCGGCTGCGGCGCGCAGGGCGGCTGAATCTTGCACATTGGGTCCGGCAGCCGGCATGACCGGATGGGCCAGTTCCATCTGCCACAGACGCACGCGGGTGTCGCTCATCGTTCACCTCTAAAGCTTGATTGGGTTGGCATAATGTTACCGGAAGCCGGGTAATTTGAGAAGAGTTGTCTGACAAATTGACGAATAATAAAACTGGCCAGGGAAAACCTGACCAGTTATTTCTTCCAAAAACACTATTTAACCGCGCAGTTTGGCGCCTAATTCTTGCTCAAGGCGGCGGATAATGCGCTGACGAATTTGTGCCGCTTCTTTCTCGTTGAGGGTGTGATCGGGAGCCTGATAGGTCAGCGCGTAAGCCAGGCTTTTCTTGCCGGCGCCGATTTGTTCGCCGCGAAAGACATCGAACAGGCGCAGCCCGACCAGTAAACGCCCGCCGGTCTGGCGGATCAAGGCAGCCACTTGCTCGGCTGGCAGGCTTTCATCCACGACCACAGCGATATCTTCCAGCACAGGCGGGTAGCTGGAGACGCTGGCGGTTTCAAACCGCGCCGGCGCAGCCGCCAGTAAGGCGCTTAATTCCAGTTCGGCGCAAACCACCGGCGCAGGGCCCAGGTCAAAGCGCTCTTTCACCAGCGGGTGCAGCTCGCCAAAGATACCCAGCCGCTGACCGCCGCTGGTGATAAGGGCGCATTTTCCGGGGTGGTAAGGACCTTCAGCCGCGGGTTCAAAAGCCAGGGCGGGGATGTGCAAACGCTCCAGCAGGCTTTCCAGGGCGCCTTTAAGGTCGTAGAAATCAAGCTTGCGCGGGGCCGGCTGATCCCAGGCTGGCAATCCGGCGCTGCCGCTGAACAGGATTGCCAGGCGCTGCGGCTCTTCAGGCAGCTGACCTTCGCCGGTTGGCAGGAAAACCGGGCCGATTTCAAAAAGCATCAACGGATCGCGCACGCGCAAATTGCGTTCAGCGGCATCCAGCACGCTGGAAAGCAGGCTGCGGCGCATGACCGAGCGTTCCGGGGTGATCGGGTTGAGCAGGCGGATATACGCCTGCGGTTCAGCCGGCGCATCCGGGGCAGCCAGACGCGCCTCGCGCTCCGGGGTGGTCATGCGGTAGCTGACGATTTCCTGCAGGCCCAGGCGCGCCAATCCTTCTCGCACCCGCGCCTCCAGTTGAAGATCGGGGGTTGGCCGCGGAGGCGGCAGCGGCTCTGCCAGGCGGGCGGCGGGGATGCGTTCATAACCATAAATGCGCGCAATTTCTTCCAGTAGATCTGCCTTTCCCATGCTGCCCTCACTGATATCCAGCCGGTGCGGCGGGGTCTGCACCAGCACGGCGTTTTCGGTCGTGCGGCAGGTGAATCCCAGCCGTTCCAGCAGCGCGGCGATTTCTTCTGGAGACAGGTTAATCCCCAGGATCCGGCGCACGTCCGCAGGGCTGAGCGAGATGATCGGATCAACGGGCGGCAGAGGGTAAGCATCGACCAAACCGGGGGCGATCTGCCCGCCGGACCAGGCAGCCATGCGCGCCAGCCCCAGCATTACGCCAATTTCAGCCAGCGCGGGGTGGACCCCGCGCGAGAAGCGGTACCCGGCTTCGGAACTCAGGCGCTGGCTGAAGGCAGTGCGGCGGATATTAACAAAATTCCAGGAAGCGCCTTCAAGCAGGACATTGCGGGTGTTTTCGGTTACTTCGCTTTCCATCCCGCCCATCACGCCGGCCAGCGAAAGCGGCCCGGCGGTATCGGTTACCAGGATGGTAAAGTCGTCCAGGGTGCGCTCCACTCCGTCCAGTGTGGTGAGTTTTTCGCCTTTTTGCGCCCGGCGGGTAATGATTGTCGGGGGTTTTCCGCCCGCGCGGCGGATCAGCACATCATAATCAAAAGCGTGCAGCGGCTCCCCGGTTTCCAGCATGACGTAATTGGTGGCATCCACGATGCTGTTGATCGGGCGCATCCCGGCCAGGCGCAGGCGGTGCTGGACGCGGTAAGGGCTGGGGCGCGGTTCCACCCCGCGTATCAGTCCGAGGACAAAGCGGGGGTTAAGCTCCGCTTCGGTAATTTGAACCGCAGCTTTGCCGTCGATTGGTTCGCCGCCGGTCAGCGCGGCCAGACGGGCGGCTTCCAGCAGCCCGGCTCCGGGCTGGCGCAGCGGTTTGCCGGTTAGAGCGGAAAGTTCCCGCGCCACACCGATCACGCTGGCATTGCGGATCATGTTCGGCAGAATGCTGATGACCAGGACCGCATCGCCGAGATAATCCACCAGCGGCATCCCGGTGGGGGCGTCAGCATCCAGCAGGATAATTCCCTCGTGTTCTTCAGAGATGCCCAGTTCTTTTTCCGAGCAAACCATGGAAAAAGACTCGACCCCGCGGATCTTTACCCGCTTCAGGGTGGTGAGGACTTCACCCGGCTGATGGCCGTCGTAGAGGGTGGCGCCTTCGCGGGCGTAGGCAACCTTCAGCGGTCTGGCCAGAGGACCGGCGCCTTTGTATTCAAACAGATTTGGCGCCCCGGTCAGCACGATCAGTTCTTGCTGGCCATCGTTCAGCCGGCAGAGGGTCAGCCGATCAGCGTTGGGATGGGGCATGACTTCATCAATCTGCGCCACAACAAAATGTTCGCGGTCCCAGGAAAGGCCGGTGTATTTGAACATATACCGATCCGCCGCGGGTTTCGGCAGCCCGGCCAGGCGGATTTCCTCGACTTCCAGCCCGGCCAGGGTCAGCGTGCGGGCCAGTTCCTCGAGGTTTAATTCGATATCAATGTACTCTTTAAGCCAGGAAAGTGGAATTTTCATGCCGATCTCCTAAAATTGTTCCAGGAAGCGAAGGTCATTCGCCCAGAATGAACGGATGTCTTCAATGCGGTAGCGCATCATGGCCACGCGTTCCGGGCCGAGACCGGCAGCGAACCCGGAATAAATTTCAGGATCGTAACCGCCGTTTTGCAGGACGACCGGGTGAACCATCCCGCAGCCGCCCAGTTCCAGCCAGCCGGTGCCTTTGCAGACGGTGCAACCTTTGCCAGCGCATAAAAAGCACTGCACATCCAGCTCAGCGCTCGGTTCGGTGAATGGAAAGTAGGACGGGCGCAGGCGGGTGCGTACGCCTTCGCCGAACATGCGCACCGCGAACTGGTCTAAAGTCCCTTTCAGATCGCCAAAGGTGATGCCTTTGCCGACCGCCAGCAGCTCAATCTGGTTGAACTGGCTTTCATGGCTGGCATCTGTCTGTTCGTAGCGGTAGCACATCCCGGGCAGGATGGCGCGGATGGGTTCCGGGCAGGCTTCGCGCATCAGGCGGATTTGACCCGGCGATGTGTGCGTGCGCAGCAAAATGCCCGGGCTGGTGGTGTGAAACGTGTCCCACATATCGCGGGCAGGGTGGTGGGCGGGGATGTTGAGCAGTTCAAAGTTCAACACATCGGTCTCGACTTCGGGAGACCGGTAAATCTGGAAGCCCATTTCCACGAAGACCTGGCAGATCTCGTTGAGCACCTGGGTGGCGGGATGCAGCCGCCCCAGCGGCCGGCGGCGGCCGGGAAGGCTGACATCCAGCTTTTCGCTGGTCAGGGCGCGCTGCAGGCTGGCGGCTTTGATTTGCTCTTCACGCTGCGCGTAGGCGCTTTCCAGCGCCTGTTTGACCAGGTTCGCCTGCTGGCCAACCTGCGGGCGCAGCTCCTTATCCAGGCTGCCCAGGCCGGAGAAGATCTGCATAACCGCTGACGAGCGGCCCAGATGGGCGGTGCGCCAGGTCTGCAGGCTGGCTTCGTCCTGGACCTTTTGCAGGGCCTCCAGCCCCTGGCGCTGGATTTCTTTGAGTCGGGCAAAGATTTCGTGTTCTGACATGCTCACCTCAATAATTAGTTAAATGAAGAACCCGTCCCTGTAAGGGACGGGAAGCATTCCCGCGGTACCACCCTTTTTGGCTGCGCCCGGCGCAGCCCGCTCTGTCCAACGGCCTTGCGGCGATTGGCTGCCCGGATAACGCTGGCAGGGCGGCTCAGACTACTGATCGAATCATGTTCACCTGAGCGGCTCGAGAGGGAACTTCAGCTGGTTTTCACCGAGCGGACGTTTCAGTCTGCGCGTCCGCATCCCTGGCGGCTTCCTTCAGCTTACTTTCCTCTGTCAGGGCTGTTTAATATTGGCTCAATTATGCCTGAAAGGCGATAAATGTCAAGAGGGCGGGTTCCAGCGCGGGGAACAGGTGGGTGAGCAGAATGCGCAGGCCAATCAGGTTCAGGATAATCCCGCCGACCACTTCCATCCGCCTGCCAAACCGCCTGCCCAGCCGGGAGCCCAGCAGCAGCCCGAGCAGCGAGAGCCCCAGGGTGATGAAACCAATGGAAAGCGAAGCGCTGAGTATATCTACATTGATCATTGCCAGGCCGAGGCCCACAGCCATGGCGTCCAGGCTGGTTGCGATGCACAGCATCATCAGGGTCCCGCCGCGGGATGGATCAGGACAGCCTGGCTGCTCTTCCTGGCTCAAGCCCTGCAGGATCATCCGCACGCCGACCCAGGCCAGCAGCGCCATGGCGACCCAGTGGTCAATGCCCGCGATCAGGCTGGCGACGGTGCTGCCGGCCAGCCAGCCGAGGAAGGTCATCAATCCCTGAAAGAGGCCAAAATGAAAAGCCAGGCGGAAGACGGCGCCGCGGTCAGAGGAACGGTCAGTCGTGCCAACGCCGATGGAAACCGCGAAGGCGTCCATTGCCAGTCCAATCGAAATTAACAGCGTGGTGAAGATCTGCATGGCAGCCCGCAAACGGGCTGATTATACCCGGAAAACCGCTCCTCAGCGCTTCAATTGACTAGAACTTGCATTCGGGTTAAAAATATGTTATTATTTTGAAACTCCACGCGCTATGCGCTGGTATTTTTTTAGGTAATCGCTCCTGTTGGGGTGGTTCTTTTGCTTTTAACCCCGGTAAAAGCATACGACAGGGGCTGAATTTACGGTAAAACAATCGTCTGGATAAAAGGATAGAGGGTATGCCTACGACTTTCTTGACTCGTGAAGGCTACAATAAACTTCAAGAAGAGCTCGATTTTTTACGTACGGTAAAGCGGGAAGAAATCGCCCAGCGGCTGCATGAAGCCATGGACGGCGGTGAACTGATTGATAACGCCGAATATGAGGCCGCCAAAAACGAACAGGCGTTTGTGGAAGGACGCATCAAAGAGCTGGATATTTTACTGGCGACCGCCCGCGTGATTGATGAAGCGGAAGTGAGCAAAGACGCGGTGGTGGTGGGTTCGAAAGTGACCATTCGAGAAGAAGGGTCCAAAACCGACGAGCAGTACCTGATTGTCGGGGCGGCTGAAGCGAACCCGGTTGAGGGCCGGATTTCCAATGAATCCCCGCTGGGAAAGGCATTGCTTGGCCGAAAGGCCGGAGATAAGGTCGTTGTTGAAGCCCCGGACGGGTCGTTCACCGTGGTTATCCGCAAGGTGGAATGAGCGTTATTGGCCAGAGCGCCCCGCCCGTCAGTCAGATCGGACGGGGCTTTTTTTATGGTATAGTTGTGCGGATAAGCGCCTCAATTCTGTTGAAGGATGGATCGTATGGAATGGAATGAACTGGAGAAGATTCGCCTGGAGAAAATCTCGCGCATGCGCGCCGCGGGGATTGAACCTTATCCCACCCGCTCAGACGTCAAGCACAGCAGCGCGGAAGCCGTGCGCCTGTTTGAAGAAGCGGAACGCTCAGGCAGCACCCAGCTGGTCGAGGTGATCGTCGGCGGGCGGCTGCGCGCGACCCGCTTGATGGGCAAGATCGCATTTGCCCATATCGAGGACGGGGCTGGCAGGCTGCAGTTATTTTTCCGCATCAACGAGCTGGGCGAATCTGAAATGAAGCGATTCGCCGAAGATTTTGATTTGGGCGATTTTATCGAGGCTCGCGGAACGATGTTCCGCACCCGCACGGGCGAAATCACCCTGCAGGTGGCCGCTTTTCGGATGCTCGCCAAAGCCATCACCCCCTTACCGGCCGCGAAAGACGAGGTGGTGGACGGTCAGGTGGTTCGCCACGCCACCCTCAGCGACCCGGAAAGCCGTTATCGCCAGCGCTACGCGGATCTGGCGGTAAACCCGCATGTCCGCCAGATTTTTCGCACCCGGGCGGCGGTGATTTCCGCGCTGCGAGCATTTCTTGATGCGCGCGGATTTCTTGAAGTCGAGACCCCCATTCTTCAACCAATTTACGGCGGCGCGGCGGCCCGACCCTTTATCACCCACCACAACCAGCTTCACCAGGATCTTTATCTGCGCATCTCTTTTGAGCTTTACCTCAAACGGCTGCTGGTAGGCGGACTGGAACGCGTCTATGAAATCGGGCGCGATTTCCGCAATGAGGGCGTGTCTTACAAGCATAATCCTGAGTTTACCCAGCTGGAATTTTACATGGCGCACGCCAATTATCTGACCGTGATGGACCTGACCGAAGAGATGCTGGTGTACGTGGCAGACCGGGTGCTTGGGTCGCGCCAGTTTACATTCAACGGCCATGAGATTGACCTCACTCCTCCATGGCGGCGGGTCAATTTACGCGAGGGACTGATTGAAGCCACCGGAATTGACATCAACCTCTACCCGGACGATGCCAGCCTGGCTGCGGTGATGGAATCCAAAGGCATGAAGTTTAAGCCCGGCACCGCTCGCGGTAAGTTGATTGACACGCTCCTGGGTGATTACCTGGAACCAACTTTTATTCAGCCGACCTTTCTGTATGACTATCCGCGCGATATCTCGCCGCTGGCAAAGAGCAAACCGGGCGACCCGACGACGGTCGAGCGCTTCGAAGGCTTTATCGGCGGGATGGAACTTTGCAACGCTTTTACCGAATTAAATGATCCCCTCGATCAGGAAGCGCGTTTTCTGGAGATGGGCAGGGATTATCAAGCCGATGATGAGGAACGCCACCCGATGGATGAAGATTACCTGCGAGCCATGTCTTACGGCATGCCGCCAAACGGGGGTTTTGGCATGGGGATTGACCGGCTGGTCATGCTCTTGACCGGCCACCGCAGCATCCGCGAGGTGATCCTCTTCCCGCCGCTGCGCGAACGTGACAGCGAAGAGTAGGTTGATCAAGAGAAACGAAGTCCCCGGATAGCCCGGGGACTTCGTTTTCATCATTATTCGCAGGTTATTCGTCTTCCGTGCGGATCAGCACGGCGCGGACCGCCAGACGGCTGCGGAAGGAGCCGCTGTCGGCATCGTAATCTTCACAGGTCAGCAGAGTCAGCCAGGGCTTCTCTTCGTGTTTCAGCGGTGAGAGGTCGCCGGGCTGGACGCGCTGGACCTGACGGACCGAGTAGATGTACTTCTTTCCATAGGCGTGGATGAGGACCTGGTCGCCAAAGCGCAGTTTATCCAGATAGCGGAATGGACCGGAAGCGCCGTCGCTGGTGAAGATATGCGCGGTCAAACCCGTGTTGCCGTTCCAGGTGGGGAAGGCTGTTCCTTCCAGATACCCGGCCTGGCGGTTCAACCAGGTCAAATCCCATTTTCCATTAACCAGCGGTACGCCGACGATGGGGACAGTGACCTTGAGGGCTGGAATTTCCAGGCTCAGGTCGCCGGTTTGCTGGTAAGCCTTATCGGCGGGCTGCTCCGGCAGGTCGGTGACCTTACCGGGAGCGAAACCGGTGTCCGGCAGCCGCGATGGAACGCTCAGGCTGACTGTGGCGCTGGCGCCATAGATGTTAACCTCTGAACCCGGGTCGTAAGACCGCTCGGTCCCAAGCCGGTTGAATGTCGTCCGTGAAGTCGAAACGTTCTGCGGCAGGCTGGTCCATTCCAGATTGGCTGTGTTGCGCAGATCTCTGCGGCCTCCCAGATTTCCGTTGATTTTCACGCTGAACTCGAGCACGGTCGGCGCGCCCTGCGGGTCAAAGCTGCTCCAGACCGCGCGAAGTTCGTTGGGAAGACGGTATTCCAGGTAGTCAGGCATCTGGCCGGACACATAATTCAGAGTATTTTCGACATAGGTCATGCCGTCCGGCAGCAGGTCGGTCATCAGCAGGTCGTAGGCTTCCAGGTTGTTCCCTGGAGCGCTGGAAATGGTCAGGCGGAAGGTGATCACCGAACCCGGCGTGGCTACCGTGGTAGAAGCCTCTTTCCCGATGGACAGGGTTGGCTCGACAACCGTAACGCTGACCGGCGGGAGCGGTACTGTCCCGCCTTTCCATGACCAGACCGCGTTGTTATTCAGCACCGCTCCATTTCGATTTCCGGCGGAGTTCAGCACCACCGCGCGGTAGGTGATGGTCAGGTTGCCTTCGGTCAGGCCGGAATTGGTCAGCGTGCCAAAGTCCAGGATCATTTGGCGGCCTTGATCCACATCAGCGCTGCTGCCAGCCGGTTCGGGACCAACCTTAAAGATTACGCCGTCCGGCGGCAGGCTGCAAAAGTCAGCAAAATCGCCGCTGGATGAGGTCAGGTTGGCATCGCCGCTGACCTGGCAATCCACCAACGCCAGGCCGCGGTCGAGCGTGTCGACCAGCTTCAGGTCTTCCAGCGATCCGGGGCGGACCAGCAGGTTGATCTGGTAGGTCACAATCTCGCCGATGGCGACATCGCTGCCCCCGGTGTGAGACATATCGGTGCCGGTCAGGATCTTGCCGCCTCCGCCAACCGCGTCCACATCCGTGGCGGTGTTGTTGTCCGCCGGGTCGCTGCCGTTCATGCCGTCATCTTCCACGCGCACGGTGTTGGTCAGGCTGCTGACCGCCGGGTCAAGCGGCTGGTTGACATCCACCACCACCGTGATGGTGCGCGGGGCGTCCGACGGGCTGACTGAGTCAATCGGATCCCAGGTCAGGGTGCGGGTGGCGGGGTCGTGGCTGGCGGCTTCCGGGCTGCTGGAGACGTAGGTGGTGTGTTCCGGGTAGGTATCGGTGACCACCACGTTGGTGGCGACTTTGTCCCCGATGTTGTCCAGGGTGATGGTGTAGGTCAGGCGCGAACCGGCCGCCACCTGACTGACCCCGTCCGTCTTGGTGATGCGCAAATCAGGCGCGGCGGTCACGTCGGTCAGCTCGCTGTCGCGGTTGTTGTCGGGATTGGGGTCGGTGCCGTTCTCTCCGTCATCCGCTGCGCTGATCGTGTTCTGTACCTGGGTGACACCCGCCGGGAAGGGAGAGGCGACCCGGACGATAAAAGTCAGATCGCGGCTTTCGCCGGCCGGCAGGGAGGCAATGGTCAGGGTGCAGGTAGTGCCGGCCGCGGCGCCGTCGGCGCAGCTCCAGGCGGAAGAACCGCTGGCCACGTAGGTGGTATTGTCCGGGACGGTTTCGGTGATGACCACACCGGCCGCGTCCTGGTCGCCCTGGTTGCCCACGGTGATGTCATAGGTGATTGTGCTGCCCGGGGTAACCGGGTCGGGGTCATCGCCTTTGGTCACATAGAGATCGGGCAGGGCGGCCACCGGTGTGTCCTCATCATCTTTGTTGTTATCGGGTGTTGGGTCATCCCCGTTGGCGCCGTCATCGGCGATGGAGGCGCTGTTCTCGATCTTATCGATGCCAGCAGGCAGGGTATCATTGACGCGCACAACAAAGGTGACCGCGCCGCCTCCGCCGCTGGCCAGGTTTCCGATAGTGTAGGTGCAGGTGGACCCGGCTGAAGTACCGCCGCAGGTCCAGCCTGTGTTGGTCAGCCCATCGGTATGGGTATTTTCCGGGATCGTTTCGGTGATCACCACCCCGGTGGCATCCTGGTTGCCGGTGTTGCGGTAGGTCAGCGTGTACGTGATGACCTGCCCGGTAGCGGTGGTAACATCGCCATCTGACTTGGTGATCTCCAGGTCAGGCTGAGCGGTGAGGTCGTTATTCACCTGGTTGGTATCTTCATCCGGGAAGTTGCTGCCAGAAACCTTGCCCTGGTTTATCACTTGATCCACACCGGCAGCCGCCGGGTCTTTAACGATTGCCTGGAAGGTGATTGTTGCGCTTCCACCGCCGCCGCTGATCGTGCCCAGGTTGACGCGGACGCTGCTGTCGCCGGGGTTGTTTCCGGTGATGACGGTGCCCTGGGTGGTGGACACGGAGAAGACGCGCAGGAACGTGTTGGGATCAGGCGAGTCTTCAAACACGACGTCTGCAGCATCCTGATCGCCGTTGTTGGTGATCACGATGGTGTACGTGAGAATGTCAAGCGGTTTTACCGCCCCGGTTGGGGATACGCTCTTTTCCGCGGCGATATCCGGGGCAGCACTGACAGGGGTGTCCTCGCTGTCGCTGTTGTTGCTCGGGGTCGGGTCAATTCCGTTTTGATGATCATCGTCAATTGAGGCGGTATTCTCAATCTGAGTCACACCCGCGGGCAGCGGCGTGTTGACGCGCACGGTGAAATTGACCGTGCCAGACCCGCCATTGCCTGCCAGGTCGCCAATAGAAATGGTACAGGTTGACCCGGCTGAAGTACCGCTGCAGGTCCAGCCGCTATTGGTCAGGCCGACCGTGTTGGTATTGGCCGGAATGGTCTCAGTGATGGTCACACCGGTCGCATCTTGATCGCCCACGTTGCTGTAATTTATGGTGTAGGTGATTGTACCGTCCGGTGTGGCGGTGATATCATCGTCTCCCTTCTGAAGGGTTAAATCCGGGGCCGCGTTGATATCGGTTGGCTCGCTGTCGCGGTTGTTGTCTGTGTTCGGGTCGGTTCCATTTGAGCCATCATCCCTGACGCTGACCGAGTTTGACAGCCCGGTTGTTCCGGCAGGAACCGGGTTATTCACAGCCACCCGGAAGACCAGCGACTGTCCGCTGCCAGCCGGCAGAGAGGCGATCGTCAGGGTACAGGTGGTGCCGGCCGGAGCGCCGTCGGCGCACGACCAGGCGGAAGACCCGCTGGCCACGTAGGTGGTATTGTCCGGGACGGTTTCGGTGACTTCCACACCGGTCGCGCCCTGGTTGCCGCGGTTCCCGACCGTCAGCGTGTACGCCAGGGTGGCGCCCGGGGTAACCGGATCAGGGTTATCCGCCTTGGTCACATAGACATCCGGTTCAGCGCTCACGGGCGTATCTTCGTCATCCGTGTTGTTTTCGGGCGTCGGGTCAACGCCGTTGGCGCCGTCATCCGCGATGGTGACGGTATTCTTAATTTGCGTGACGCCTGCCGGAACCGTGTTGTTAACGCGCACTTTGAACACCGCGCTCGCCGGGGCCGCGCCAGCCGTCAGGTTGCCAATGGTCAGGGTGCAGGTGGTGCCGGCCGGAGCGCCGTCGGCGCACGACCAGGCGGAAGAACCGCTGGCGATGTAAGTGGTGTTGGCCGGGACGGTTTCGGTGATGACCACGCCGGTCGCGTTCTGATTGCCGGTGTTGGCGTAGGTAATGGTGTACGTGATCTGGTTGTTGGCTGAATCCCCGGGGATTACTCCGGCGACATCATCCACCTTGCTGATCTGGAGATCCGGCGCCGCGATGAGCGGAGTATCCACCCGGTTGGTCGGCGTGTTGGGGATATTCCCGCCGCTCGCCGAGCCCTGGTTGCGTGCTTCGGTTACACCAGCCGCCAGAGGGCTGTCAACGATTACGCGGAATTTAATCGTCGCGCTGCCTCCACCGCCGGGTAAGGTTCCAACATTAACCCCCACTGCTGTATCACCCGCGGTATTGCCGCTGGTTACCGTGCCGCGCGTGGTGGTTACCGAGCCGACGATCAGGTCGTGATTGGTGTCCAGGCTGTCGCTGAAGGATACTGTGGAAGCATCCTGATTACCGTTATTGGTGAGCACGATGGTGTATTCCAGCGTGTCCCCGGGGTTGGCATTCCCGTCGCTGTTGACGTCGTTATACAGGCTGACGCTCTTGACGGCGCTGACGTTGGGAGCGGCGGTCAGGGTGTCTGTATCGGTGCTGGAATTGTTGGCGGGGTTGATGTCTGCCCCGTGGCTGCCGTTATCCGCTGCGCTGGCTGTGTTGACCACCTGCAGCGTGCCCGCTGGCACAACCGCGTCCACCTGAACGGCAAATTTGAGCACCACCGGAGTGTTGAGCGCCAGCGTGCCGGGGATGTCGTAGGTGCAGGTGGAGCCGGCGGTGTTTGCGGCGCAGCTCCAGCCGGCGTTATCCGGGTGAGCCGGCAGGAAGGTGGTGTGGGTCGGCACAGTTTCGGTAACCCGCACGTTGTCGGTAACCCGCGTGCCGATGTTATCCACCGTCAGGGTGTAGACGATGGTTTCACCGGGGATCACACTGGTTTTACCGTCTGTCTTCAGGATGCGCACATCCGGGGCGATGCCGGTCAGGTTGGCGCTCGCGGTGACGTTGGGTTCGTCGCGCTCCCCGCTGACCACGCCGGGGAAGGTGGTTTCATTTTCGATCGTGGCGGTGTTGGGCACCACCTGGCCGTTGCTGATCGCCTTGACTTTGGCGGTAAAGGTGAAGGTTTTGGCGTTTGGCGCGCCGACATCAATCTGGCCGCCGCTGGGACTGCCGTCGCTTTCCAGTCGGATGGTGGTGATACCGCCAGAAGAGGAAGTGGAGCAGGTAAAGCCGGCGGGGATGGTCCCGCAGGTGATGTCCTGGAATACTGTTTCAGACAGCGGGTCTGTGATCAGAACATCGTAAGCGGTCATCAGGCCGTTGTTCTGGACCACCAGGGTGTAGGTGACCACGTCGTTGACCGCGGCAGCGGTCGGGTTGACCGATTTGGTCATGGTCAGGCGCGGTTCGATCACCGGCGTGGTGATCGTGTTGCTGGTAATGGTCGTGGCAGTACCGGAGCGAGCCTGAGCGTCATTGACCAGGGAGGTCTGACCGGTGGCAACACCGACATTGCCCGGCACATCCAGCACAAGCACCTGAAGGCGGATGGTGAAGCTGTTGTTGGTGGTGACGTTATCGTCCGTGGTGGTGATCTGTCCAAAATCGAAGCGGACGTCGTCGCCGTTACCCGTAGAAGTAACCAGTGAGATCGTCGGGGCGGGAACGGTGCCGTTAAAGGTGCCCAGGATCACCTGACCGCTGCCGTTGACGTACTGCATCCCGGCTGGAACACGGTCTGTCACCCGCAGTGAAGGTGTGGTGTTGGGTGTTACCCCTTCTGGCAGGGTCACGATCAGATCATAGGTGACGATTTCGCCGATGGTCACATTGTTGCCGGTGGTGTGCGCTCCGGAGGTGGCATACAGGGCTTTGCTGATGGCGACATTCGGGACTGAAACCGATGTGGCGCTGGTGGCGCGCAAATCGTTGTTCGCCCCGCCGCAGGGCTGGGTGTTGTCACCCGTGCGTTCGCAGCCATCTGTGCTGTGGGTAGTCAGGGGTCCGGCGACCGTGCCGGGCAGGCTGGTGTAGGTGACCACGCCGGTATTGGTGATGGACTGGGTGGGGAAGACGTTGCTGTCCAGGGTGACCTGGAAGGTCAGCCGCGAGGTCTGGCCGGGGGATAGCACGTCCCAGCTGGCGGAGATGTTGGGACCGGTAGCGCCGTTTATGGTAGTCGGCGCAATGCGTCCGCTGCCGGACACAAAAGCCAGCGAACCATTCACATAAGTCATGCCGGTGGGGATGGCATCGCTGAAGACCACGTTGTAAGCGTCAGTGGTATTGGCGGTGTTCGATGCGGTCAGATCGATTGTAAAAGTGATGGTGTTGCCGGCGTCCCCGGTTGTGGGGGTGCGGGTTTTTGAGATGGTGATGGTCGGCTCCACCACGGTTACATCCGGGGCGCTGCCGCTGACCGAGCGCAGGGTGCCGGTGACCGGCGCTTCGCGCCAGGAGAGGGTGACCGCGTTGTTGAACGCGCTGCCGCGGTTGGTAACGCTGTTGTTAAGCACCACAACAGTGTAATCCAGCACGATCTGCTCGGTGGTGAGCGGGTCGGTATCGTTGTTGGTCAGGTTGCCGAAATCCACGGTCATGGTGCGGGTGGCGTCGTTGTAGGTCGCGTTGGCGCAGCTGAAGCCGTTGGACGCGGTCAGGCGGCCGTCCGGGTTGCTGACGCTGACGCAGTCGACAAAAGCCAGGCCGTTATCCAGCGTGTCCACCGAGCGGAACTCGTAAGCCGTGCCCTGCGGCACAGCGTAGGTGACGCGGTATGTGATGATTTCGCCAATGGCGACGTTGCTGCCGCTGGTAAAACTCTGGTTGGTGTCGGTGATGACCTTGCTGACTCCGGGGTTGAGCACGTTGAAGCTTACGCTGCCGGTGTCCATATAATCGTTGTGCGCCGGGCTTTGTGATCCATTGCGTTCGGTGTCATCGCTGGTATACACCGAGAGATCCGGCAGGCTGCCGTTGATGCTGGTCCAGCGGCCGGTGGCGGTATTGGAGACCGCGCTGCCGAGCGGTGCCTGGTAGGAAAGGGTGCCGGTTACGGAGATGGTGATGGTGCGAATCGGGCTGTAAGGGAAGTCAATTTCGCTGCCCGCCCTGGTCCGCAGGGTCCAGCCGGTCGCGTTGCTGCCCACCATTTCGAAGTAGCTGCTGTCCACCGAACCGCCAGAATCAACCACCGTGATGGTGGGCGAACCGCTGAATTCAATCAGCGAGTTGCCGGTAATCGGCGAGACCGGCAGCGGATCATTCAGCTCCAGGTCAAAAGCGTCAATATCACCGGGGATCATCGGGGTGGGGTGGCGCAGGGTGACCGTGTAGGTAACCGGGTCGCCCGCCGCACCGCCCGCCCCGCCAACCGCTACGGCTTTCTGGACGTCAATGCGCGGTTCCAGAATGGTTAGAGTCGGGCCGCTGGTGCTGACGCTGCCGCCTGTCCAGCTAAAGCGCGCGGTATTGGTCAGGGTATCGCCGGCATCGTTGGTGCTGATGTTGGTCACAATCGCCTGATAGGTCAGCGTGATGACTTCTGCCTCGGCGGAATTGTTGCTGTTGCTGATGTTCCCAAAGTTGAAGGTGATGGTGCGCGCATCCGCGCTGACTGTGGGGTTCACGGCCGGATTTTCTGGGATAAGCGGGCAGGCCGCCGGAAAACCGCCAGGCAGGTCGGTGGTCACGCCAGCCGGAACATCCAGCCCGACGCATTTGACAAAAGCCATGCCGGAGGGCAGGATATCCCTTAACTGAGCGGCAGGGAGCGAGCCTTCAGGAACGGTAATCTTAACTTCGTAGGTTGCCACCTCGCCAATCACCACGTTTTCGCCGCCAGTATGGGCTTCGGATGTCTCTTTGAGCGTTTTATTTATCTGAGCATTGAAAACCGAAACCGTTTCCGGGTCAGCGGCGTAATAATCATTGGCCGATCCGCCGCACAGCTGCGTGTTGTCGCCGGTGCGTTCGCAGACGTGGCTGCCGTAAATACTGAGCGGACCCGGCTGCGACCCGGGCAGGCTGGTGTAGGTCACCAGCCCGGTGTTGGTGATCGCCTGAGTTGGCGTAACCGCGTAGGTCAGAGTAGCGTCAAAGGTCAGGCGTGAGGTTTGCCCGGGAGCCAGTTTGTCCCAGGCAGCGGAGATACTCGGCCCGCTTGCGCCGTTGATGGTTGTCGGGGCAATGCGTCCGCCGCCGGGGACGAAAGCCAGCGAGTTGTTGACGTAACTCATTCCCGCCGGGATCAAATCCGCAAAGACCACGTTGTAGGCGTCGGTGCGGTTCGCCCCGCTGACAGCGGTGAGTTCAACCGTGAAGGTAATCGTATCGCCGCCGTCTCCGGATGTGGGCGAGGCGCTTTTCGTGATGATGACCAGCGGTTCTACGATCGTGAGCGTGTCGCCCGCGTCCGAAGCGCTGCCAGAATCCCAGAAAAGGGTGGCGTTATTGGTCAGCGTGGTGCCTTCATTGTTGGAACTGATATTCCTCACAACCGCCTGGTAGGTCAGGGTGAGGACTTCTGGTTCCGGCGTGTTGTTGGTGTTGGTCAGATCACCCAGGGAGAATTCAACGGTCTGCCCGTCCGCGCTGACGGTCGGGTTGACCGCCGGATCCTGGGGCACGACCGGGCAGGCAGAAGCAAACCCACCGGGCAGGTTGGTGCTCACCCCGCCGGGCGCGCTGATACTCAGACACCTGACAAAGACCATCCCGGCCGGCAGGATATCGCGCAGGCGCGTATTCAGGGTCGTGCCTTCCGGGACCGTGATTTGAACGGAGTAAGTCGCCAGTTCGCCAATGGCAGCCTGCTCGCGGGTATTGCTGGCATTCTCCAGGCTGGTGCTGTCCAGGTCTTTGCGGACCTGGGGCGGAATGGTGCTGAGATCAGCCTGATCGCTCTTTCCGCCCGGGATAAAGTTCGGGCCTCCTTCCGTGGAAGCGAAGCGCGTCAGTGTGGCGGTGTTTGTGGCGCTGGAGTCAGCCGGAAAACTGCTGTTAAGGGTGACGTCGAAGGTGATGACCGCTATGTTCTTACCGCTGGTCTCCGAATAGGCGCTCAGGCCGCCCTGGTCAAGGCTGGGATCATCAATCTGGATACCATCACCGGTCAGGCCGCCGCTCAGCGCGGTGTAGGGTAAGGCTGTGCCAGTGCCGTCAGTAACGCACAGGCTGCCGGGCACATAGGTGGTATTCGGCGGGAGGAGGTCTTTCACGGTAACATCGTACGCGCCGCGGAAGCTTGACCCCTGATTCTCAATGATGATCGCATAGGTGGCCCGGTCGCCGCCGTCCAGCCCGGAGATATCGCTGATAAATACGCTGGAATTTTGCAGCAGGAGCGAGTTGATCGTCCCGCTAAAGCGCGAACAGCCGCTGCCGCTGAAACTTACCGCGGGCGGGTAAGGCGGGTTCGGGCTGAACACGGCTGACGCGTTATCGCTCCAGACCACACCTTTACGGATCATGACATTCGGCTCGGCGATCTGGATCTGGACGATGCTGTTGGCGGTCTGGCTGGAAGCGTTGGTTGAGCCTTCAAAAGCCTGTACCTGATTGGTCAGGAAGAGCCCGTCCGCGAAAGGATCATTGCGCGTGGTAACCGTGAAAAGGATATCCACCGTTTCTGGAGTGGGCGGAATGCTGTTGTCATAATCACCGTAATTGAAAGTGATGCTGTTCTGAGGAACGCTGGTGGTAATGGTCGGGACGATTGAGGATTTTGCCCGGAAGGTGTCGGTCGGGCCAAACTTAGCGTGGCCGGCCGCTGGCGGCGCGGAACTGACCACATCGTCAAAGGTGGTGACTTCAGCCGAGCGGAAGATGGGCAGGGGCAGAAAATCGGTAAAGCGCATGTCCTCCACGTCGCTGGTGGGCAGGGCGTAGGTAAAGCGGTAGGTAATGGTTTCACCCGGGGCAGCCTGAACATTGGTGCAGGGCTGCGGGTCGCAAGCCACGCCGTTCTTGGCGTAAATGGTCTTGACCAGGGCGCCGCGCCGGATCTGGACACCCGCGCTGCTGTCGTCATCCTCAAACGCGTTTGGAACGTAGGGGCTCAGATTGCTGACATTCAACACCCGCCCGCTAATGGTCACGCGGTTATCGAGGACATCTCCCTGATCGACGGACTGGGAATTCGGACTGGTATCGGCGAGGAATTCGTTTTGGATCACAGTGCGGAATTTTACCGTTGCGACTGTGTTGCCTGTGTTGTAGGCGGCGCAGTTCGGGTCCCCGCCGCCCGTGCCGCCGGTCTGACGGGTATCTGACATTGGAATACAACCGCCGACCAGCCGGCCGGTCGGCTCCCCGCGGGAGAGCAATTCCGCCGAGAGATTAAAGGTGACCTGGGTGGTTCCATCCCCGCTGGGGGCGATCGGATCGCTGTAGTTCGCGCGGTTGAAATCAGCCTCGCTCAGGTTAAAATTGTTCCCGGTGACAGACAGGGAAGGAGCAAACGTGGCATCCCACAGCTGTCCGTCAGAAATAATATCGGTAATGATCAGGTTATCAAAGGCGAAGTAATCAGAAATCTGGATGTTGAGCGTGTATTCCAGGACCTTGCCCGGCTGGGGTTGGCCGCCGTATGGAACGGTGGCGACCGTTTTTTGGATGGCGATGGATTTATCCCACAGGGTGTGATCAACCGGGCGCGCGTCCGTCACCACGATCGGGAAAGGATCAGGCGGGACGGGATCATCGCGCGGATCGGTGGGGTCCCAGGTTCCGCTGGCTTTGGCGTCGTCTTCCGAAGGGCGGTCATCCCCGTTCGCGGGCGGCAGCACGTAAGCGTTATTCAGGTCACGCAGGGGGATATAAAATTCGAAGACCATTTCGGCGTCGTTGGCCGCGGTCGTTCCGGTAACGGAGGCAAAACGGCGGGTGAGCGTGCCGCCCGGTGAAGACGTGCTCGGGGTGGAAACGGCGCTGGTCGCGGTTGGCGTGCCGCGGATGGTTGTGCTGACCACTCTGACGTACTGCATGTTGATGGGCAGTACGTCAGTCAGGTCAAGATCGGTGAGGGTCTGTGTGTCGGCGATGTCAACCGTGATCCGGTATTGGCGCGGGTAGTTTGGTCCGGTGGCGGTTTCATCTTCGGGGCCGATGTAGGATTTGGTTAACCGCAATAATGTCGGCCGGATATACCATTCGTCCCAGCTGCCGAGGATGCTCGGGTCGCTGGCGGGGTTATCCAGTTCGTCATTGCCAAACTGGTAGCCCCCGCGGGCGCGGATGAGCAACTCGTTGCCCGCTCCGACGTCCGCCAGCGGGGAAAGTTTGGCCGTGATGCTCGCGACCAGATCGGGTTGGGACGGCACCAGCGAACCAAACGGCAGCTGAAGGGTAACCAGCTTGTCGCCCGGTGTTCCGCAGACCTGGACGGGCAAATTGCTGGCGTCGCGCGCGTATGGGTGCGGGACGCAGCCAATCCCGTCATCCGGGAAAGTTTGAACAACGCGGGTCAGGTTAACCCCCAGGTAGGTGGCGGAAAGGAAGTCGATGCCGTCGTCAATTTCAGCGCCAGCGCCGTCTTTTCCAGTAACAGGAAAGATGAGGTCAATGAAAGGGCCGTACCCTACTTCCGTGCTGGGGTTTTGAAACACAGCGTCGAAAGTAAAATTCTCGCCCATTAAGATTTCTGCCGTGCCGCCCGGCAGGCTGACGGAAGCGACCGCTGCCTGCAGCGGTGCGGCTTCAGCCTGGCGAAGCGGCTGACCAACCGCCGCCAGCAGCACCGCCAGCAGCAGGGTACTCCGACTAAGAATACGAACGAAGCGTACTTTTTGGATGAAGTCTCTCAGTTTTTTGGGGGAGAATTGATTCATTGACGGCATCCTTCTATCAGCGGGGATATCGATGCAAATTAAAAATGAACCTGCCAGAAAAAAACAAATTTTGGCAGGTTGTAATCGTCCTATTTTTAATTTTACATTTATTTATGGATACGAAAACCCCACGCAAGGGGGGAAAAGTTGCAATTTTGTTGCGCTTATCTGGCCAGCATGGCTGCCATTTCAATATATTCTCTGGCTGGCGCACGCTGTTGATTGATGACTTCCGTCAACGGAACGGGCTCGATCTCTCGCCCGCGCAGCCCGGTCATCGTCCCCGCTTTCCCCTGCAAGAGGAATTCCACCGCGCGCACGCCAAAACGCGTGGCCAGCAGGCGGTCAAAGGCAGAGGGTTTGCCGCCGCGCTGGATATGCCCCAGAATCGTCACCCGGGCGGTGAACCCCAGATCCTGAGCGTCAATCAAACGGCCCAGTTCCTGCGCGTTGGGCTGCGCGCCTTCTGCCACGACCACAATCGCATGGGTTTTTCCGCGCCGATAGGCGTCTTCAATCGCGCGGGCGACCTGATCAGCCGATGTGGATACCTCCGGGATCAGGACCATCTCCGCGCCGGTAACGATCCCCGCCTGGACAGCCAGGTAACCGGAATGACGGCCCATGGTTTCGACCAGGAAAGCGCGGTTATGGCTGGAGGCGGTGTCGCGCAGTTTGTCAATCGCGTCTACGATGGTGTTAAGCGCGGTGTCCACCCCGATGCACATATCGGTGCCGTAAATATCGTTGTCAATGCTGCCGGGGATGCCGACCACATCCACACCCTGCTCGGAAAGCGCCTGGGCGGCATGCAGCGAACCGTCTCCGCCGATGATAATCAGGCCGTCCATCCCGGCATTGCTCATTTGCCGGATGGCTTCGCGCTGGCCGCGCGGCGTCTGAAACTCCTTGCTGCGCGCAGTTTGCAGGATGGTGCCGCCGCGCTGCAGGATTCCGCCCACATCGCGGGCGCCCATGGGCCGGAACTGGCCGTGGATCAAACCTTCCAGGCCTTCTTCCACCCCCAGCACTTTTATGCCGTGGTTCAGGGCAGTGCGCACAACCGCGCGGATACACGGGTTCATGCCAGGGGCATCTCCACCCGAGGTGAGCACCCCGATGGTGTTGTATTTTCGTATCAAGTTGTCCATAAGTCATCCCTGCATTACTGGAATTGAATGGTTTCGACGCGGATGTTCTCTTCGCCGACCATTTCGATCAATTTTCGGAGCACATCTGGCGTCAGACCAATCGTGTCATTTGGAAATTCCACCAGGTAGCGGTGGCCGTTTTCAAACACCAGGAAGGAAAAGCGGTCCTTGCCGGGGCTGGAGCGCAGCATCAGGCAGATCCGGCGGATGCGGCGCGCATCGCGCTCGGCTTCGCCGCTGGCGCGCAGGATAATCGTCAACATGCGCGGTCCGTCTTCCGGTTTGCTGCTGATCGGGCTGATGGTCGGCGAGACAAGAAAGCCGATGGGGATAAAACCGCTGTGCTCTCTGGAGACCTCTCCCCCGACAGCCGGGAGGACCTGTCCCGCCGGTTTGTTCTCCGCGGCCGGAGCAGCGGGCTGTTCTGGCATGGAAACCGGGGGTTCAACCGCAGGGCTGTCAGCCGGGGGGTTACCCGCTGCCGGAAGAACCCGGGGTTCGCCAGCGCGGTTTTCCGCTGGCGCGCTTTCCAGCGGCTGGGGTATCAAGTGCCAGTCGGGCGGTTCGGGCGGCATGTCCGCGCTGTATGCCATCGGCTGCTGATCGCGGATTTCCGCGGGGGAAAAGTCGTTTTCCAACGCTGTCTCAACCTCATCAGACCATTCAGCCATTAAGTTGTCCGCCGGTTGCGCGTCCTCCGGGCCGGTTTCGGACAGGGTTTCCAGCCAGATGCGGTCAGCCAGCACCTTCGCCTCGCTGGAATCATTATCCACTTTGCCTTCCACGCCGATAACCCGATCGCGCTGGATCAGGGCGCTGTATTCTTTCCAGGTGCGCGGAAAGCAAACCACCTCGATCTTGCCCTGGATGTCTTCGATTATAACAACCCCCATCGAGTTTCCGTTCTTTGTGGTAATGTTGCGATAGCTGGCGATCATGCCGGCCACCACGACTTTTTGCCTGGGGGCTGCTTCTGCCAGCTGGCCGGAAAAATGGCTGACCTTGCGCTGCAGGGCGGGCAGGTAGGGCGTGAGCGGGTGATCCGACACGTATAACCCGATTAGGTCGCGCTCCCATTCCAGCAATTCGCGTTGGTCAAGGGAAGACACGCTGGGCAGGACGATCTCTTCTTCTACGCCTGCGACTGTACCAAAGAAGCTCATCTGTCCGCTGTTCAAAGCGCGGAAATGGCTTGAGCTGACCGCGATGATGCGGTCGAGGGCTTCCAGCAGGGCGCGGCGGTTCCCGAAGGAATCCAGCGCGCCGACGCGGATCAGACTCTCCAGAGCGCGCTTGCCCACCACGCGCAGATCCACCCGCCGGGCAAAGTCGTTCAGGTCAACGAAAGGTCCGTCCTTGCGAGCCTGCAGGATCAATTCCACCGGTCCCTGGCCAACATTTTTGATCGCGCCAAGGCCAAACCGAATGGCCGGTTTCTGATTCGGACGATCTTCGATGCTGAAATCCCAGGTGCTGGTGTTGATATCCGGCGGGAGCACATCCACTCCCATCGAACGCGCGTCAGCGACGTAGAACGCGATTTTTTCGGTCTCGTTCTTGGTCGCGCTGAGCAGGGCGGTCATGTATTCGGTGGGGTAATGCGCTTTGAGGTAGGCGGTTTGAACGGCGATAATGCCGTAATCAGCCGCGTGGCTTTTATTGAAGCCGTAACGGGCGAAATTCTCCCAGTCGGTGAAGATCTCTCCGGCGGTTTCAGCCGGTATGCCGTTCTTTGAGGCGCCATGAATGAACTTTTCGCGGTGCTTCATCAACGAATCGGCTTTTTTCTTGGCGACGGCTTTGCGCAAATCGTCGGCTTCAGAAGCCGAATAGCCGGCAAGCTGCATGGCCGCGAACATTAACTGTTCCTGGTAGATGGCGATCCCGTAGGTTTCCTTGAAGATCGATTCAAGCGCCGGATGGCGGTATTCCACCGTTTCTTCATTGTGCATGCGGCGGATGTACTGGGGGATAAATTCCAGCGGGCCGGGACGGTACAGGGCGACCATGGCGATAATGTGCGCCAGGTTTTTCGGTTTCATCTGGGTGATGTAACGGGTCATCCCCGTGCCTTCCAGTTGGAAGACGCCGGCTGTGTGTCCGCGGCTGATGAATTCGAAGGTTTCGGGATCATCCACGGGGATGTTGCGCAGGTGATATTCTTTACCGGTCCGGTTCCGGATCAATTCGCAGGCGCGCTGCATGATGGTCAGCGTGGCCAGGCCGAGAAAGTCCACCTTGAGCAGCCCCAGGGCATCTACAATGGACATTTCAAATTGAACCACGGTCTTTATCGGGTTTTCTTCCGATCCGCTGGTCGGCCGGTGAAGGGGAGCGTATTCGATGATCGGCTTATCGGTGATGATGACCCCGGCGGCGTGAGTGCCGGCGTTGCGCACCGCGCCTTCCATATTTTTCGCGGTATCAATCAGTTCGCGAATGTACCCGGTTTCTTCGTAAACCCGCTGCAGATCCGGGATTTGTTCCAGCGCTTCCGGGATGGTGAAATTTTTTCCCTGTGTGTTGGGGATTAACTTGGTTACGCGGTCGACTTCGGAAAGCGGGATATCCATCACCCGGCCGACATCGCGGATTGCGCCGCGAGCGCCCATGGTGCCGAAGGTGATAATCTGGGCGACCCGGTCATCACCGTAACGTCGGGCGCAGTATTCCATCATTTGCGCGCGTTTGTCGTCTTGAAAATCCAGGTCAATATCCGGCATGGAGACGCGCGCCGGGTTCAGGAAGCGCTCAAAGATCAGGCCGTGTTCCAGCGGCTCAACCAGGGTAATGTTGAGGGTGTAAGCGACCATCGAACCCGCCGCCGAACCGCGCGCGTTATACCAGATATTGTTCTCCTGCGCGTAGCGGCACAGATCCCAGACGATGAGAAAATACGCGTCAAATCCCATCTGGTGGATGACGCCCAGCTCATAATCCAGCCGCTGGCGGATTTCCGGACTGTTGGCGCGCTCGCCGTAACAGCGCTCCAGCCCGGCTTCACACAGACTGCGCAGATAAGTTTCCGGTGTGTAGCCCTCCGGAACTTCAAAGAGCGGCAGGTGATAGCCTTGCGGAGTCAGGTCAACATTACAACGCTCGGCAATCAGCAGGGTGTTGCTGATCGCTTCAGGCACTTCGGCAAACAGCGCCGCCATTTCTTCCGGTGTGCGCAGATAGTAGCTGTTTCCAGACATGCGGAAACGGTTCGTGTCGGTTAACAAAGCGCCGGTTTGAATGGCCAGCAGCACATCCTGATAGCGCGCGTCTTCCGGCATGATGTAATGGGTGTCGTTGGTAGCAATATAGCGCGCCTGATAGCGCGGCCCCATTTCCATCAGCGCTTTGTTAATCTGGGTCAGCTCCGGTATATCGTGCTCCTGCAGCTCCAGAAAGAACCGGTCCGGGCCGAAAACATCGTAGTACCAGTCCAGCTTCTGGCGCGCCGCTTCAAGACCTTTTTGCTGAATGGTTCGGGGAATTTCAGCGGCCATGCAGCCCGAAGTGGCGATCAAGCCCTCCGCGTGGCTGGCGAGGAATTCCCGGTCGATTCGCGGGGTGTAATAAAAACCGTCCAGCTGCGCCGCCGAAGCGATTTTTAAGAGATTTTGATAGCCGGTCTGGTTTTCAGCCAGCAATAAAAGGTGGCTGGCGTGCTTATCCAGCTGCGGATCGCGGTCCGTCATACCGCGCGGAGCCAGGTAGGCTTCCAGCCCGATAATGGGCTTGATCCCGGCAGCGCGGGCGGCGTTAAAAAATTCCACCACGCCGAACATTGTGCCGTGATCGGTGATGGCTACCGCTGGCATGTTTAACTCCTGAACGCGCTTCATCAACTTCTTAATGTTGCTGAACCCATCCAGGAGCGAGTATTCAGTATGGACGTGAAGGTGTGCAAATGTCATCAGAACTGCCGTTAAGATGCTGCCGCTTGGATGACCTCATTATAGCATCAGCCCGCTGCGCGAAAGTTAAAGTTTCGCCGGCGGGCTGATTATTTAAGGGTTCTTAAAATAGACCTGGTTGAGCGTCAGGCGGAAGGGATTTTTTTACCCAGCGAAGCGCAGTATATCGTAAAAATCTTTTCACCATCAAAGCCCAGGGTGTGATTCAAGGCCGCGTCGTTAAACGCTGCCACCGCGCAGACTCCGCAATCCAGCGCTTCAGCCGCCAGGTACAGATTCTGGCAAACATGCCCGGCATCCAGATGCAGGTAGCGGTAGCCGCGCTGCCCGTAGCGCCAGGTCATGCGTTCAGCCACCGCGGCCCAGATGAAGAAAACGGCGCAGTGTTTGACCATTTGCTGGTCGTAACAGTCCGCGGTGATCGCATCATCCAGCCCGGGCGATGTCTGCACTTGCAGCAGGGCGTGTTCCAGCGCGATATACCGGTACAGGCCCGGTGTCAGGCTTTCAACCCTGTTGATAAGCAGGTAGGTTTCAAAGGCGTGGCGCGCTCCCGCCGAGGGCACAGTGCGCAGCGTGGCCGGGCGGTCAGTCACCCGTTTGACCCCTTGCGTGGCCCAGAGCAGAAATGCCAGTTCCTCAAGCCGGATTGGCGCGTCCTGGTACCGCCGCAGGGTCATGCGCCTTTCAATCGCTTCGCGCACATCCAGCGCGGGGGTCCGGATTGTCCCGGGCGCGGGCAGGGGAATCAGGGCAGCAGTAACCGGATACTCCAGTTCCAGCGGCGGCTGCGGCAGGCCCTGTTCCTGGGCCGAGGGAGTATGGCGGCTGGCGGTCTCGCGCATAAAACGCGGTCCAATATCATCATTCATCGGTTTTGGGTCTCCTGTCAAAGATTGGTTTTACCAGGTGATCAAACCCGCTGCTGTGATAACGCGCTTGAAGATGAGGGGTAAAGAAAGATTGGGCGAGCCGGTATCCCTGGCGTTCATACAGCGCTCTGGCGCGCGGATTTTGGGAATCGACATTCAAGGAGCAGGTTTCCAGGCCGAATTTCACCGCCAGCCGCTCGGCATGCTTCAAAAGAGCGCTGCCGATCCCGTGCCCCTGCCAGGCGGGGTCAACCGCCAGGTTGGCGGTGTAAAACTCTCCCGGAAAGACCTCCGGCAGCCGGAGCGCGGGCAGAGACAGCCAGACAATTTGGAGGATCTCCAGGAGGGAGTAAACACCGCGCATCTGGCGCGCCAGGCGGTTGTTGCGCGCTTCGCTTTCCGCGGCTGGATACGCCACCAGAATGCCGACAATTTGGCCGTTCTGCTCGGCGACCGCGCTGCAGTCGTGGCTAAAGCGGCTGCCAGTTTGCGCGAAGAACCAGCGTAGCGCGCGCAGCTGCCGCGCGGGATCATTCAGCCCCAGCACTGCTTCCCCAAAGCCGCCCATGCTCAGGGCGATCAACGGCGCAGCCGCTTCAGCATCCGAAGGCCGGGCAGGGCGAATCTGCATCCTCTCAATTCCCCGATAACAGGCGTTTGCCGGCCAGACGGCGCAGGGCGTTCAGCAGCCGGTTGAATTCAGTAACGCGCAGGGCTGCTGCCATTCCGCCGTAGATAAATGTCCCGAGCACTACGCCGCCAAGCGCCACCACAGCCGTGGATGAAGCCGGCAGCCAGCGCAGCCAGGCAGCCAGACCGGCGGACATCAGCAGCGCGGCCAGCAGCGCTTTCCAGAACGCATCCAGTACCTGTTTTCCATCCAGTCCATCTAACCGGCGGCGCATCAAGATGAGGAGCGCGGCCATTTCCAGGGTGGTGGCCAGGGCATTGGCCAGCGCCAGACCGCCGTGCGGCATCCACCCGGCTTGCAGGAAAAGGCGCGAGAACAGCAGACTGAAGAGGACATTCAGACTCATAGCAGCCGCCCCGACCAGCACGGGGGTGCGGGTGTCGTGCAGGGCGTAAAATGCCCGGCTGATGATTTCTACCACGCTGTGGCCGACCAGCCCGAGCGCATACCATAGCAAAGCCCAGGCGACCATCTCGGTTGAGCGGCTGGTAAAGACCGCCCCGTCTTCGTATAACAGCCGGATGAGCGGCTGGCGCAGCAGAATCAGCCCGGCCGCAGCCGGTACGGCGAGCAGCAGGACTCCGCGCAGGGTCGCGGCCAGCGAAGCCCGCATCTCAGCGAACCTGCCCGATGCCACCTGAGCGGAAAAAGCGGGTAGGGAAGCGATGGCGATCGACTGGGCAATCGCCATCTGCGGCATCAGCATCAGGCTGAACGCCAGGCTGATCGAAGAGACGCTCCCTTCAGGCTGGTTGAGGGCGAGAATGGTATTGACGATAAAGTTGAGCTGGACCACCGCCACACCAAAAACCCGCGGGAGGAACAGGCGCGCCACCTCGCGCACCGCCGGATTGCCCCAGTTGAAACCCCGCCAGTACTGAACCTTGAGGCGGAAGAGGGAGGGCAGCTGCACCAGTAAATGCAGCCCTGAACCGGCCAGCGCGCCCCAGGCCAGACGAAAGATTCCCCAGGCTGGCGGAAAAAACAGGACCCCGATGATCATACCGAGCGAATACATCACCGGCGCGAGGGCTGGGATGAGAAATTTTTGATGCGCGTTGAGGATGCCCATCACCAGGCCGCTCAGGCCGAAGATGACCACGCTGGGCAGGAGAATACGCAGCAGGTCGACGGTTAACGCTTCCTGCCCCGGGCTGCCGCCGGGATTAAGAAGAAATAATCCGTAGCGCACGACCTGTGGGGCGAAAAGGGCCGCCAGAGCGGAGATTCCGGTCAGCACCACGATCAGGATATTGGCAATACTGGCAGCCAGTTTCCAGGCGCCGGGTTTATCGCCGCGGGTGAGAAAGCCGGTAAAGGTCGGGATAAACGCCGAGCCCAGCGCGCCGCCGGCGATCAGATTGAACAGGACTTCGGTGACCCGGTTGGCGGCGTTGAAAGAATCCAGTTCAGCGCTGGTGCCAAAGGCGCGGTAGATCAATATGCCGCGCACCAGGCCCACCAGGTTGCTGAGGATAAACGCCAGCATGACCGTGCCGGCGGCGCGGGCGATCTGGCGGTTGGCGCTTACACTATTCCCGGATTCAACGGAAGACATCAGGGTGATTATAACATTCCCGTTGCGGGAAGCCGTTGGACCGGATATACTGGTTCTAAACGGAATATCGTTAAATTGCAAAAGGATGGTGCTCATGGCAAAAAAGACAGATGATACAACTTCAGTGGGAGCGGCTGTTCCTGTTCCCTCGCCAGAAGGGGAGAGCTCCGCATCGGCGGCCGAAGTTCACCCCCCGCTGGAAGCGCAGCCGGAACCCGCTCCGGTAAAACTGCCCGAATACCAGCCCGCGCCGGCAAAACCCAGCCCAACGCCTTTCTATAAGATTGTCTGGGTTCAATGGACGGCGTTGTTTCTGACCGGTTTGCTGGCCGGGGCGGCGCTGGTTTATTTCCTGGCTGCTGCCCCCGCTGATCTGAAAGCCAGAGAGTTGAGCGCTCAGTTAAACGAAACCCAGGCCAGACTGGAGACCAGTCAGGGGGATTTGTCCGCCACCCGCTCTGAGCTGGAGACGGCGAAAGCGGAATTTACCCGGCTGCAGGCTGAGTATCGGGCTGCCACAGCCAAGCTGGACCAGGCTAATTTGACCATTCAGCTCTTTAAATTGCAGATGGATGTTACTTTCGCGCGGTTTGGGCTGGTGACGGATGACGAACCAACCGCGCGCCTGGCGCTGGCGCTGGCGGACAAGGATCTCAAACTTCTTGAGCCGTTATTACCCTCTGATGAGCTCGCCAAAGGGCTGGGCCAGCGTCTCCTGCGCGTGCGCTCCTTCCTGGGCAACGACACTGAAAAAGCGCTGGAAGAGCTGCGCAAATTGAACGAGAATTTGGCCATGATCAGCGACAGCCTGCGCTGATGGTTGGCGAAATATAAAAATAAACTCTCCCTGCGCCGATATGCAGGGAGAGTTTTTGTCGGGTTAGATCGCTTCAATATCGCAGCCGGGCAGCCATACGGCCGATATCATCCAGCGCATCGTTCTGGTGGACGACTTCCACTTCGCCCCCTGAACGCAGGACGCTGTTCACCGCGGCTTCAATCACATCCTCAATGGCCGCCATCTTGCCCTGACAGGCGCTGCATTCCCGTTCCGCGTACACCGTTAACCGTCCGCAGGCAGTGCACTGGTAGCCGGCCTGGTGATATCCATCGCTGACCAGCAGCAGCTGCACGCGTTTTTCATTGACCGCCTCCAGGCTGGCCGGCAATCCAATAACCGCTCCGGCTTCTTTTTTGGCGGCCGTAATTGTCTCTTCAACCAGGTGGTTTTCGCGCTGGCGCTCAGCTTCTCCGCCCAGGCGAAGCGCTTCGGCCAGCACTTCCGCGTGGCTGGCGGTCATGCCCATCCGAAACGTGCCCACAATCAGACTCTGCCAGGCTTTTGGCAGATAGCTGCGGAACTGGGAAACATTGTCTTCGCTGCCGCCAATCAGTATGCGGCGAATATGCTGATTCTCAAAGAACCGCGCAGCGAAAGCGGCCGCTTCCTTCATATTCCTTTCGACCAGTTCATCCGCGTAGCGGGTGCGCCCGGCGATTCCGCCGCGTCGCCCCGGAAAACTGGAAGCGCCGCCAAGCTTGGTATGTTTGACTTCTTCTCCCAGGAAACCTTCCTGTTCGCTCAATTCCCCCAAATTGAATGAAAACAACCGCGCGCCTTGTTTATCGATCAAAACCACACCGTAGCCGCTGTAATTCTCAAACAGGCCCGCCAGAGGTTTTACCGCCGGGCGGTCGCTGACCAGGACCAGGTCGCGCACCGGAAGCGCCAGCGGAAAAACTTTTAGGTAGCCCAGCGGAGCGCAGGAGAAAATGGCGACACCCCTGCCCGTCCAGGCGTACTCATGATCCATATACCGCTCCACAGCCGCCGTGTCCTGCGGAAGATTGATATTCTTTAGCAGGGCGCGCAGCCGCAGCCGGTGGGACTCCGCGCTGCCGCTGCCTGGCTCGGTGTTGAGGTACACGCTTAATACCGGTTCAGATGCGGAAAATGCGAGCATTTCCCGCAGGTGGCTTTCCGTAAGCATAACTCCTCCTAGGCGGTTTTTTGTGAATGTTCTGCCCTTGTCAGGGGCGCTTTCCAAGTGTTACCGTCACCTCCTGTTGTTTATTATCGCGTAAAACCGTCAAAACCACCTGATCGCCGGGGCCCTTTTGTGTGATCAGGTACGACAGCAGTTCCCCGAAGTTGCGAATCGGCCGGCCGTCAATCGCGATGATCAGATCGCCGCCTTTGTTCAAACCGCTGATATCGGTAGGGATCGTCCCGGCGCGGATGCCAGCTTTATCAGCCGGGCCGTCCTTGACCACCTGGGTCACGTATGCGCCGCTTGTTTGCGGCAAGCCCAGGGCTTCGGCAGCCATCAGGGTGATATCGTCCATACTGCTGATTCCCAGATAGGGGTAATCGTATTTACCGTCTTTGATCAAGGCCGGGACCACCCGCTTGGCAATATTAATTGAGATGCTGAAACCGACCCCGGAATTGCTCGGTTCTCCGCCCAGGGTTGAATTGTTGGTGCGAATCGCCCGGTTAATGGCGATGACTTCGCCGCGCAAATTGATCAACGGTCCGCCGGAGTTGCCGGGATTGATGGCAGCGTCCGTTTGAATGATGTCGCCGGCTGAGAACGGACGTCCGTTCCCCGAATCCCGCATGGAATCCAGTGTGCGTCCCTTGGCAGAGACAATCCCAACCGTCATCGTGCCGCTCAGGCCAAACGGGTTGCCAATCGCGACCACCGTCTGGCCAACTTTGACCTGGTCAGAGTCGCCCAGCGCCAGGGGGTGAAGTTCGCTGGCCGGGGCATCCACTTTGATCACGGCGAGATCGGAATCCAGATCGGTGCCGATCACTTTACCGCGGACTTTTAACCCGGAGGAGAAAGCCACTTCCAGCTGATCCGCTCCTTCGACCACATGGTAGTTGGTGATGATGTGGCCCTCGCTGTCATAAACAAATCCCGAACCCTGCGCGCCGCCGGTGGCGGTCAGCGTGCGGATCGATACCACCCCCGGATTGACCAGTGCGTAAAGCTGCACCAGGGTTTCTTCCGAAGCCAGCACTTCAGGAGCCGGGTTTATGACCACCGCGGACGGGGGAGCGGCCGTCTGGGTCGCGCTGGTAACTTCTGACGGACTGTTAACTTTAATGGCCGGGATAGAAATGGTGCAGGCCATTAATGCCAGCACCATGATCCCGAGTGCGAAAAGCATAAGCATGCGCTTCATATTTTTACCCTCAAAAAGAGTATTTTCCTAATTCAGTGTACGACTTAAGGGTTAAAGACGGCTTAATTTTTCATATAATTCCCGCTGCTGCGGCGAGAGCTTTCTCGGTATCTCCACTTTGACGATGACGTACAGATCTCCATGACTGTCGGGCGCTCTGAGGCGCGGCATGCCGCGCCCTGCCAGGCGGAACTTTTGACCGGGCTGCGTTCCGGGCGGAATGGTGAGCAAGACCTTTCCCGAAGGGGTCTCGACCGGAATTTCCCCGCCGAGCACCGCCGTCAAAAGATCGATTTTCGCCTCGGTGGTAAGGTCGTCGCCGCTGCGTTCAAAGCGCGGGTCAGACGCCACTTCGACCACCAGGTAAAGATCGCTTCCGCCGCCGGGGCCGATCCCGGCCAGGCGAATTTTCGTGCCGGTCTTTGCGCCGGCGGGGATTTTCACCTGATAGCGGCGGTTGTCAATTTCCAGCAGCCTTTCGCTGCCGTGGTAGGCTTCCATCAGGCTGATGGTCAGTTTATGCTCGTAAGCGGCCGGCCGGCGCTGCGGGCGGGCTGCCCGCTGGCTTCGGCCTTGCTGGGGCATCCCGCCAAAGATAAAACTGAAGAAATCGGAAAAACCGCCGAACATTTCATCCAGTTCTTCCGCGCTCACCTGACGGGCGCTGCCCCACTGGTCCCAGTTGAAGTTCCCCGGGCTGCCCCCGCGCTGCTGCCAGGCAGTGTATGAATCTCCCAGCTGGTCGTAGCGCCTGCGTTTTTCCGCGTCGCTGAGGACTTCGTAGGCTTCGTTTAACTCTTTAAACTTTTCCTCAGCCTGTTTATTCCCGGGGTTGCGGTCGGGATGATACTTAAGCGCCTGCTTGCGGAAGGCTTTTTTAATCTCTTCCGCGCTGGCATTCTTATCCACACCCAGGGTTTTATAATAATCCTTATATTCCATGCTGATGATTCTACGCATGGGCTTCTTTTAACGTCAAGCGTTTTCGCCGAACTCTTATATAATGTTTACGATTGCGTTGTTGTTATCAACGGGCATTTCTTTTGCCCGGGGTATTTCAATTCCAGCCCGGTTTGTTTATGCTATGATGGATCATTAAGCCAATGGATTCGCGCGACCGAGTTTTGCTGGTTGAAAATGATCCGGTGATCAGCGATCTGATCGGGAAGCAGGCTTTACAGGCAGCCGGTTATCAATATTTTGTCGTGCCGGATGTCAACAGCGCCATCGCCCGCTCGCTTCAGCTTGCGCCAGATGTGATGATTGTGGACCTGAACCTGCCCGGTTTGAGCGGCAAGGATTTGCTGGTCGCGCTCAGCTCCCAGGGGGTTGATCTGCCTGTGATTGTGCTGGCGCATAAGGGGATGGAATCGGATGTGATCCAGGCCTTCCGGCTCGGCGCTGTAGATACCATGACCTGGCCTCTGCGCGAGGCGGAAGTGATCACCGTGGTCGAACGCGCCCTGCGCGGCGTGCATGAGCGCCGGGAGCGCGAACGCCTTGCCCGCCAGCTCCAGCAAATGAACCAGGAGCTGCAGGCGCGCGTGCGCGAGCTGACCACGATTTTCGCGGTTGGCAAAGCGGTCACCTCGATCACCGACCAGGCCCAGCTTTTCGGAAAAATTGTCGAAGGCGCGGTCAAAGTAACCCAGGCAGATCTGGGCTGGTTTTTGCTAAAGGAAGAAAAAGGCAACTCTTATTTGCTGGCCGCCAGTCAAAATTTACCCGCATCCATGAATCTCAGTCCGCATCAGCCCTGGGATGACGGCATCAGTTCGCTGGTGGCGATGTCTGGTGAGCCGTTAAGTATCCACGGCGAACCATTAAAGCGTTTTAAGATTGCCAGCCTGGGACAATCCGCGTTAATTGTGCCGGTTAAGGTGCAAAAAGAAGTGATTGGCCTGCTGGTGATGATGCGCAGGGCCGCGGCCGCCTTCACGCCCAGCGAGCAGCATCTCCTGGATGCGGTCTCGGATTACGCTTCCATCTCGCTGGTCAATGCGCGCCTTTTTCGGGCGGTTGAAGAACGCGCTCGTTCGCTGCAAATCCTGGCTGAAGACGCCGCCTTCTCCGCCCGCGTCCGGGATGACTTAATGCGCTCCTTGCGGCGGGAATTGCGCCGTCCGCTGCGCCTGGCAAAAGAAGCATTTGAAGAAATCTCCAAAGCCCCCACGATTCAATGGGATGCCGCCCAGCGGGATATCCTGGCCCGGCTTCAGGGGCAGTTCGTCCTGGCCCGCAGCGTTCTCGAAGCGCCGGACAACTCGCTTGAGGAGAAGCACCGCGCCGCCCGGGTGAACTTTGCGGATGTTGTCAGGGCGGTGGCCGGGCAATATCAATCCCTGGCTAAAGTGCATGCGCTTGGTCTGACCGTTGACCTGCCGGATGAGCCGGTCTGGCTGGCTCTCAGCGCTGAGCTGGTCTGGCGGTTGACCGCCGCCCTGGTAAGCAACGCTGTGAAATTCGCGCCGGCGGAAAGTGAAGTGCGCATCATCCTGGATCCGCCGCGAGCTTCCATAGCGCACATTCAGGTACGGGACGGCGGTTCAGCCCTCACTCAGGCGCGGGCCGAGGAAATATTCAAGGCGCGTCCGGGCGATCCCGGCGAATCACCTGCCGAGCGCTTTGGCGGTCTGGAGATCGGGCTGCCGCTGGTGGCAGATATTGTTAACCGGTATAATGGAAAAGTGTGGTTTGAGGTCGAAGAGGGACAGGGAACGACCTTCCACCTCACGCTTCCAGTCGCGCATTGAGAGACAGGGAAAAATGCTTGGTCCTCGCGAACCCATTCTTGTGATAACATCCGATCCGCAGGTCAACTTCCTCTTAGAGCGCATGTTGAAATCGTTTAATTACAACGTGCTGACCGCTCAGGAAAGAGAAACCGCCCTGCGCCTGCTGGATGTCAACCTGCCGGCTTTAATCATTGTCAGTGAAAAACTGCAGGATGTGGACGGGCTGGAATTTGCGGCGGAGCTGATTCGGCGCTTTCCAGCCACACCGGTGCTGCTCTTTGTTCACAAAGATACGCCCGAACTGATCAAAGCCGCGATCCGTATTGGCGTGAATGACTACCTTTGCCTGCCCTTAAAAGCGGACGACGTCCTCCAGGCAGTCCAGAACAGCCTGGCGAAAGCCAAACAGCGAAAAGAATGGGCGCTGCTGGAGACCAAGCGCGCTACTGCCAGCCTGCAAAAGAGAATGGACGAGCTGGAGGTGCTGGCCCGGCTGGGCCGTTCCATTACCAGCTCCCTGGACCTGGACAGCGTGCTTTCAGCGGTGGTGGACGCCGCGGTTGAAATGACCGGCGCGGAAGAAGGCAGTCTGCTGCTGATGGATGAGGATACCGGCGAGCTTTACATGCGCGCTTCGCGTAATTTTCAGGAAGAATTTGTGCGCACATTCCGCCTGGCGATCAACGACACCCTGGCCGGTTCAGTGATTACTTCCGGCAAGCCGGTCTTGCTGGATGAGAATACTCCCCAGAAGATAAAGACAGCCTATCTGGTGCACAGCCTGATTTATGTGCCGCTGCAAATCAAGGGGCACGTCTTTGGCGTGCTGGGGGTGGATAACCGCGACAACCGCTCGGCCTTCACGGACCACGATGTCAAGTTAATGGTCGCCCTGGCTGAATACGCCGTGGTGGCGATTGAAAATGCGCGTCTGTTTGCCAGCACAAACGCCGATCGGAATAAACTGGAAACGATCCTGACCCGCGTCCAGGACGGCGTGATCGTGGTGGATCAGGATCAACGCCTGATGCTGGTGAATCAGATGGCGATGACGGCCCTGAATCTGACAGATCACAACATCCGCAACCGCCCGGTCCGTGAATTTATCACCCAGCCCGATATTCTTGAACTGCTCGAAACGACGGGCAAGCGCGCTACCAATCGGGCAGAAATGACCGCTGAAGACGGCCGGATCTTCCTGATTCAGTTAACTCCCATTCCAGAAGTCGGTTCGGTGATTACCATGCATGACATCACCAACCTTAAAAAGCTGGACCGCATTAAGAGCGATTTTGTCAGCACGGTATCTCACGACCTGCGGTCACCGCTGACCGCTATCCTGGGATATGTGGAATTGATCGACCGGGCCGGCCCGGTAACGGATCTGCAGCGCGATTTTATCCGCCGGGTGCAAACCAGCGTGCACAACATCACCCGACTGGTGGACGATCTGGTCAATCTGGGGCGGATCGAGGCTGGCTTTGATACGCGCAAAGAATCCCTGTATCTCAATCAAATCATTCAATATTCAGTGGAGGGTTTCAAGCAGCAGCTGGAAGCGAAAAATCAAAGCGTGGAGATTGACCTGGTAGAGAATTTCCCGGTGATTTTTGGCAATCCGGTGCAATTGCGCCAGATGGTGGATCATTTATTGGATAACGCGATCAAATACACCCCGCCTGGCGGGCACCTCTGGATCGACGGCGAGGTTGAGGACGATCAAATCATCCTGCGCTTTAAGGATGACGGTCACGGTATCCCGCCGGCTGATCTGCCGTATATATTTGATAAATTCTACCGGGCCAGTAACGCCTCCGCGGATGCGTCGGGGACGGGCCTGGGTCTGGCGATTGTAAAATCCATCATTGATAATCACCAGGGCAGGGTATGGGTAGATTCGCTGCTTAATGAAGGCACGGTGGTTACCGTGGTACTGCCGATTTCTGATGTTATGACGGTGGAGTAGATCCCGCTGTCTGGTTAAAATAGCCCCCGCTGGAGGCGGTGAGAATATCCAGCGGGGGCGTATGCCAAAGGAGGAGATGTATTTCAGAGGTCAGGCGGCGCATTTTGCGCCAGCAAAGCCTATCATACTGTCTGACAATCTTTTGCGAAATGGTATAAAGTCATTATCCGGGGGGAAGTTTATCCCTTTTGACCGGGAATTTTTTCCAAAAAATCGCGCAGCGCGGCAACGGCTTCGGCGGTTGAATCATAAGGAGCCAGGGTTAAGTTGGGTTGGTCATTACCGAGGATCATTTTGGATACCCTGCGGCTGCGCTGGTAGCAGCACAAGACCGGCTTGCCGCTCAGCAGCGCCAGCGCGACTTCATAGCCAACCCCGTGTGAAGGCGTGCTGACTTCAGCCACAACCGCGTCGCTTTCATTCACCCAGTTGACGTCGCGGCGGTAGATCTCGCCGGCGTCCGCATCTGATTCCAGACTCAGGATGTTTGACTCCGATAAATGAGCGGTGGGCACTTCGTGCCCTGCCGCCAGCAAAGCAGAGACCATCGCCTGATAGACGGCTTCATCCTGCCGCCCGCCGGTGATGGAACAGGAAAAATAGATTTTCATCTGCGCTTCCTTAGAAAAATAATCCTCATTGTAGCATATCCCCCCTGGCATCCCGCCGGGGTGCCTGATCGGTTGTTCGGTTGTTTGAATCAAGTATAATAATTTCAACTGCCGGGCTGGAGCGCCGCTCCGGTCAGAGGAGAAGCATGGGTTGGTATAAAAACCGCATATCCACCTCAAAATTAAATATTTACCGCGTCTACCCCAAGGTGGAGCTGCACCGTCACCTGGAGGGGTCGCTGCGCCTTTCAACCTTGCAGGATGTTGCCCGCGATCACGGTATCACTTTCCCGCTCAGCCCGACGTTGCGTTCACTGGTTCAGATGCAGAAAGATGAACCGCTGAGCTTTAATGTTTTCCTGTCGAAATTTCAGACTCTGCGCCTGTTTTACCGCTCGCCAAAAGTGATCCAGCGCATAACCCGCGAGGCGATTGAGGACGCTGCCGCGGACGGCATCCTTTACCTTGAACTGCGTTTCACCCCGGTGGCGCTGGCCCGCCTGCAGGGCTTTCAACTGGCTGAAGTGGTGGACTGGGTCTGCGGAGCGGCGGATGAAGCCAGCCGCGCGGCTGGAATCACCACCCGCCTGATCGTCAGTATGAACCGGCATGAAGACCCCGCGCTGGGGGCGGAAGTGGTGGAGCTGGCGCTCGCCAACCGCAGCCGCGGAATTGTGGGGGTTGACCTGGCTGGTAACGAGGCGGAGTTTTCCGCGGATCCCTTTATCCCTGTCTTGCGGCGCGCCCGCGAGGGCGGGTTAAAACTGACCGTGCATGCCGGTGAATGGAACGGCCCGGAGAATGTGCGCCAGGCGATCGATGTGCTTGCCGCCGACCGGATTGGCCACGGGGTGCGTGTGATGGAAGATCCGCGCGTGGTTGAACTGGCTGCCGAACGCGGGATCCCTTTTGAAGTCTGTCTGACCAGCAATTATCAAACCGGGGTTATTCCTGCGTTGAGCGATCATCCGCTGATGCGCATGTTGAAAGCCGGCTTGAACGTCATCCTTGGCACCGACGACCCGAGCATCTCGCAAATTGTGCTTTCCGATGAATACGCTCTGGCTGTTGAAGAGCTGGGTTTGCACCCTGACGCTCTGGTTGAGCGGATCTTTGCCGCTGCGCGGGCGTCCTTCCTCCCGCCGGATGAAAAAGACGCGCTGATCAATACACTTCAAAAGCGCCTGGCTGCGCTTTCAGCACAGGTTTAAAAATTTCCGATAATAGACAGGAACCGTTATGCATATTCTGGTAACCAACGATGATGGCGTCAACGCGCCTGGACTGCTGGCTCTGGCTCAGGCGATGCGCCCGCTGGGCAACGTCAGCGTGCTCGCTCCGGACCGCAACTGGTCGGCCTCCGGGCATGTGAAAACGCTGCACCGTCCGTTAAGGGTCAAAGAAACCAGTCTGGCGGACGGCACCCCGGCGCTGGCGAGCGACGGAGCGCCTTCCGATTGCGTGGCTCTCGCCATCCTGGGTTTGATTCGCGAGCCGATTGACCTGGTTGTCTCTGGAATTAACCCGCACGCCAATCTGGGGTACGACGTGACCTATTCTGGCACGGTGACGGCCGCGCTCGAAGCCTGTATCTGGGGATTGAAAGGGCTGGCGGTCTCGGTGGAGTCTCCGGAGGATTTGCGCGGTCCGCTGGATTATGGCCCGGCCGCTCAGGTGGCTTACCGGGTCGCGAAAACCGTGCTGAAAAACGGGCTGCCGTCGGGCATCGTTTTGAATATTAATGTGCCTTACCTTCCTGCCGAACGGTTGGAAGAGTTTACCATCACCCGCCAGGGCTTGCGCATCTATCGGGATGAGTTAATTCGCCGCGAAGACCCACGCGGCCGGCCGTATTACTGGATTGGCGGCGACCTGCCCATCGGAGTGGAAGAAGACGGCACCGATTACGGTACGATTACTTCAGGCGGGGTATCGATCACTCCGCTGCAGCTCGATTTGACGGCTTACTCGGCCATGAAAACGCTTTCGGACTGGCGCTGGGAACGGTAAATAAGGAAAACTTCCAGCGGCTTGCCAGGCGGCCCAATTTTTACTATACTAACGGTACCACGGGTACAGCCCGGCATAGGGCGCGAGCGAAAATTCACTCTAGGAGAACCTGGTATGCAGCTAACGGTTAAAGATTGGATGAATGACCTGGTCGTGTTTGTTGATCCGGAAATCACCGCGAGCGAAGCGCTGGCCACCATGCGCCGGCGGTATATCAACAGCGTGATTGTCAACAAAACACCAGCCAACCCGGAATACGGGATTGTGACTTCCATTGATGTTTGCGATAAAATCGTGGCTCAAAAGCGCAATCCGCGGGAGGTGAAGGTGCGCGAGCTGATGAATTCGCCGCTGGTGACCGTGCATGCCCAGATGCAAATCTCGGATTGCGCCGCTTTGATGAAGGAAAAACGCATTCATCATTTGCCGGTGGTAGATAACAAAGGCACCATTATCGGGATGATCTCGGCGACCGATTTTCTCTTTATCGCCGAAGCGATGGGTAATAATTTCGAAGAAAGAGCCCTATCCTGAACTTCCGGAAAAGATTTACGGCGCGTCATGGTAGAATTTTGCCAGATGCGCCGTTTTTGTTTAATTTTTCTCTTGTGGATTGGGTTGGCTGTCAGCAGCCTGCCTGCCGCGGTCTCCGCGCAGACGGAAGAACCCCCTCTGCCCAGCCCCTATGACCTGATCGCTGAAGTCAACGCGCTGCGCGCCGCCAAAGGTTTGCCCCGTCTGGTGGTCAACGGTTATTTAATGGCGTCAGCCCAGGGCTACGCGGATTTTCTGGTATCTACCGGCAGCAGCGGTCATTATGCCAACGGAACACCGGATACGCGCGCGGCTGCGGCGGGGTACCCGATGCTTTCGGGGGTGGATATTATGGAGTGCTGGGCGGCAGCCCCGTCCGGGGTGAATTTAAGCGATATTGTCTATAACGCCTGGGGCGACAGCGACCACATGAACGTGATGCTCAACCGGTACGCGGTGCATGTCGGCGCGGGCATCAGCCGCGATTCAGACGGGCAGGTATTTCTTATTCTGGACGTGGCGGCTGACTTTGAAGGCGAGATTCGGCGTTCTACCCCGATGCCAACCTTTGATCCCAACGCCACCCTGCCCCCCAACGGATTTGAACCAACTGTGCCGTATGTTAATCCGGTCATTACCTCCACCCCGGGAATGGACGGAAAAACGATCCATCTGGTCAGCCCCGGGGATACCGCCTGGAGCGTGGCTGCCGCTTACGGCATCAGCGTTGCCGAGTTAAAACGGTTAAACGGGCTCGACGACGCGCCGGTGTTATATCCGGGTCAGAAATTATTGATTCGTCTGGCCGGAACCCCTGCCCCAACGGCGCAGACCAATTCTGTCTCGGATCCCAGCCCGACCGAACAGCCAACCCTGACGCGCTGGCCGACCGCCACCAATGACCTCGCCTGGCTGGCCAGGCTGGGACGCACGCCGGCTCCCACCCCGACCCGGGCCGCGGCGCAACCGGCCGGTGACCCGCAGCGTAAAAAAGCCGGGATCATCCTCCTGGCGGTGTGTTCCGCCGGTTTGCTGGCGGTTGGGGCAGGCAGTTTGCTGGATAAGCTTAAATCCGGTTAAAGCGGTTGTATATATCCGGTTTTATCCGCTTCGGATGTGTTAAAATTCGTGGCATGAGAAAGTTCCTAAACCTAATACTGCTGCTCTTCCTGGCCTTCCCGGCCGCGCCGGTTCAGGCCTCCCGACCGCTGGACGCGCCCAGCCCGTATGATTTGATCGCTGAAGTCAACGCGCTGCGCGCCGCTTACGGGCTTGGTCCGCTGGAAGTCAACAGCCAGTTAATGTCTTCTTCGCAAATTTACGCCGATTATTTAATTTCCAGCGGTTCAAGCGGGCACTATGCCAGCGGCACACCGGATACCCGCGCGGCAGCGGCTGGCTACCCGGTTAAACCCGGGCTGGATATTCAGGAATGCTGGGCGGCGCAGTACGGCAGCAGCGCGTCCGCCTCGAAAGCGGTCTATGAACAGTGGAGCGACGCCGAGCACATGGCAGTGATGCTGCATCCTTACGCTGTGCACGTTGGCGCGGGGGTCTCAAAGGGTTCTGACGGCCGGGTGGTCTTTATCCTGGATGTGGCTGTGGATTTTAACGGCGATCTGCGCAAGGGGACGCCCCTGCCAACCCGCGATCCCAATGCGACGGTTGACCCGAACAGCCCGCCCCAGGCTACCCGGGTTTACATCAATCCTGTGGTCACCGTGACCCCACAGGCGGACGGCCAGGTCATTCATGAGGTCAAAGCGGGCGAAGCGGTCTGGAGCATCGCCACCGCGTACGGGGTGAAAGTGGAAGACCTGATCCGCTTAAATAACCTGTCCGCGACTCCGGTTGTCTATCCGGGTCAGAAGCTGGTCGTCCGAGTGGGCGCGACCGCCCTGCCAAGCGCCAGCCCGACGCCTACCGGACCAACCCCGACGCTGACGCCAGACCCGACGGCCACGCGGCGCCCTCAGGTGACTCGAACGCCGCAAAGCAGCCCAACGCCGACTCCTGCCCCGAACGCGGGTATCACCCGGCGAACCATCGGCCTGGGGTTGATTGTGCTTTGCACTGCCGGCCTGGCAGCCGTCCTGGCCAGCGGTTTCTTCAGCCAGAAGAAACGGGTAGAGGGAACAAAGCCGCCTGATTAAGGTGGTCGGTTTTGGTAATATCCTCTATAATGGTGCAATTATTGCCGGGTGGCCTCCCGAAATCTGGCTTACCGGTGTTACAGGAGGCAGAATGCGCTTTTTTGTGATTCTTAACCCGGCGGCCGGTAAAGGCAGCGGCGCCGAAGCCCATCAGGCCCTTAAGCAAACCCTGGAAGCAACCCATCTGGATTTCACCCTGGTGTTAACCTCCGGGCCGGGAGATGCGACCCGCCTTGCCCGGCAGGCTGCGGACGACGGGTATGATGTTGTGGCTGCGGCCGGCGGCGACGGCACGATGAATGAAGTTTTGAACGGCCTGATGCTAGCGCGCCAGCACGGCAAGAAGAACGTCTGTCTGGCGGTGCTGCCGGTTGGGCGCGGAAATGACTTCGCTTTTGGATTTGGCGCGCCCACGACCTGGCAAGAAGGATGCCGCGCTCTGGCGGCCAACCGCCGCCGGGTCATGGATGTTGGCTGGGTAGCCGGAGGAGACTATCCCGAGGGGCGTTTTGTCGGGAACGGGGTGGGCATTGGTTTTGATACCGTGGTAGGTTTTGTGGCTGCGAAAACCAGGCTGCGCGGGATGACGGCGTACCTGTACTCCGCGCTTAAAACCCTGGCGCTGTATTACCGCGCTCCGCGCCTGCGGATTCGCATGGATGACGGTGAGATCGTCGAGCCCACCCTGATGCTCAGCATCATGAACGGCAGGCGCATGGGCGGAACTTTTCTGATGGCGCCGGAATCCCGGCAGGATGACGGCCTGTTTGACCTTTGCCACGTCCGTTATCTGCCGCGCCTGGGAGCGCTGGCTTTAATCCCGCGATTTTTTAACGGCGGTCAGTTCGGGCATCCGGCGGTGCGCCATTTCCGCAGCCGTACCCTGGAGATTGAAGCCCTGGAGGGCAGTCTGCCTGTGCATGCGGACGGCGAGACCATCTGCGAAGCCGGTCAAAGCCTGAAGCTCGAGATGCTGCCAGCGCAAATCGAATTAATCATTTCCGCGGAGGCGGCATGAGCCTTTCCAGGCGTCTGTTAAACGGCTTTGTCCGCGGGGCGGTTCGCCTTTTTATTGATGTTGACCTGAGCGAAACGGACAAACTGCCGCGCCAGGGCCCGGCGATCTTATTGTTTAATCACATTAACTTCAGCGATGCGCCGGTGTTCTACTCCCACCTTAGCCATCTGCCAATTACTGCTTTTGCCAAGACAGAAACCTGGGACAACCCGATCATCGGAAAAATGTTTACCATCTGGGGGGCGATCCCTTTGCGCCGCAACGACGCTGACCTGGGCGCATTTGAGCAGGCCCGCGAGCAGCTGGCTCAGGGGAAAATGCTCGCCATCGCTCCAGAAGGCACGCGCAGCGGCACCGGCAGGTTGGGACCGGGCAACCCGGGAATCTTGCTGTTAGCGCTGCGCAGCAATGCGCCGATCATTCCCCTGGTGCATTACGGGGTGGAAAATCTGAAGCCCAACCTGAAACGTTTGAAACGCACGCCGTTTAAAGTCCTGGTCGGGCAACCCTTTACCATTCGCCAGCCCGAAGGCGGGCTGACCCGTGAAGTGCGGAAGCAGATGGTGGATGAGGTGATGTACCAGATGGCAGCGCTGCTGCCGCCGCAATATCGCGGGGTATATTCCGATTTAAGCAAAGCAACGGAAGACTATCTGGTGTTTCAACACCCGGCCCGGTCGAACCTGTCCGCCTGCGGCGAAGCGCTCAGGGCAGAGGCTCAACCGGTCTGAGCGAACAGCGACCTCAGGGCTGACAGGGTGGAACGGTTGCCGGTGTGGTGCACGGCATGCAGGCCGGCCTGAATCGCGGCCTGAACATTTTCCGCCAGATCATCCACAAAGACCGCCTGCCCGGCAGGAACCTTCAATCGTTCGACTGCCAGACGGTAAATCGCCGGATCTGGTTTCACCATTCCCACTTCAGCGGAAATCACGATATCATCCATCCAGTCCTCAAACCCGTAGGGCTGGATATAGGTTTTGCGCAGATCAGAACCGGCATTGCTTAAGATTGACACCAGCCGGTCAGGGCGCAGGCTGCGGGCAAAGGCAATCAGCGGCCGATTCAATCGAAAGCGGTTGACCGCGCTTTTTTGCAGCAGCCGAACGGTAAAAGGGCCCATTTTCCAGCGGCGCGCCAGTTCATTCCACAGCTCGCTTTCAGGGACCTTGCCCAGCATCACATTCATGATAAATTCCGAGTTTTCCGGGCGGGCCATCAGGGCTTCAGCCGAGCCGTTATCCTGCCAGCGGAAGAATTTGCGCCAGCGGCGCACCCAGCTGACATCGGGTTGGTTGTAGAGCACATTACCGAAATCAAAAATCACAGCCTTAATGGGTTTCATACGTTACCTCATAAGAAATCCTTCCCCGATTATACCTTTTTGGTCTTGCTGTGGTGTTTGGTCTGGAGAAACTCGCTATAATCATCTGTAAGAATATTCACTGGATTTATCTTACAGGTGCATCAAAATGTCTTCTGCTGCCCCGGTTCTGAAAATTGAACTGTTAGGACCCCTGCGGCTAACCTTCGCGGGTCAGGACATCACGGCGGCGGTCGCGGGAAAGGCGCGCGCCGTGCTCTGCTATCTGGCGGTAGAAGCCCCACGGGCAGTGCCGCGTGAGGAGCTGGCCTGTTTAATCTGGCCGGATCAGCCGACCGATAACGCCTTGCATAATCTTCGCCAACTGCTGACCGGTCTGAGAAAAGCGCTTTCATCCCCCACGGTGAACGCCGATTTGGAAGGGCTGGTCGCCGAGCAAGACCGGGTGCGGATAAACCCGCTGATCCGGGTGGAGCTGGACTGGCACGACTTTAAGGGTTTGGTCGAACAGGGGCTGGGCACTAGCGATCTGTCCATGGGGGCTCGCCCGCGGCCCAATCCCCGGGCGTTGAAACGGGCTGTTTCGCTCTACCGCGGCGGTTTTCTGGAAAGTCAGAAAATGGACAGTTCGATGCCCTTTGAGGAATGGCGGATCATCCGGCGGGAAGAAGCCGTCCAACTGGCTATCAGCGCTTTATCTTTTCTTTCCACCTACCATGAGAAGCGCGGTGAACTCTGGCTGGCGCGTAAAGCCGCCAGCCGCCTGGCTCAGCTGGCTCCGTGGGATGAGGAGCCGCGCCGCCGGGTAATGCGTTTGCTGGCTGCCGAAGGTCAGTGGAGCGCTGCGCTGGCGGAATACCATTCCTTGCAGCGCTATCTCCAGGTTGAGCTGGACCTCCGTCCGGTTGAAGAATCCAGCGCTTTGTATGAAGACCTGCGGCGGCGGGCAGTCAGTAATGACCGCCCGGCGCTTGCGGCCGCGCTGCACAATCTACCTTCATCCAGCACCGTTTTTGTGGGCCGCGCTCGAGAGCTGGAGGAGCTGCCCCGTCTGCTCTGTGATCCCCGCTGCCGGTTGGTGAGCCTGCTCGGTGCGGGCGGTAGCGGCAAGACCCGTCTGGCCATGGAAGCTGCCCGAGAACTGGTGGGCGTGTTTCCAGATGGAGTCTGGGCTTTGTCTCTGGCCGGTCTGGAAAACGAAGATCAGGCGATGCTCGGCCTGGCGGCTGTGCTTGGCCTGCGGCTGCGCAGCGGCAGTTCGCCCCGCGAACAACTGATTGAGTACCTGCGCGGCCGGCAGGTCCTCCTGGTTCTGGATAATTACGAGCACTTTCTTCCTCAAACCGGATGGCTGGAAGCGCTGCTTCAGGCCGGGCCGGATGTCTGTCTGCTGGTAACCACGCGCCAGAGGCTGGGTTTGGTGGAAGAAAGAATCTTCCCTGTCAGCGGGCTGGAGTACCCGTTCTCGGTTTCCGGCGATCCTGATTGGCTGGAGTATTCCGCGATGGCCCTGTTCGCGGAACGCTGCCGCCAGCGCAACCCGGCGGCGGTATTCGACGATGTGGATCGCCAGGCGGTCTGGGAGATCTGTAAACTGGTTGACGGCTTTCCGCTCGGGATCGAGATGGCCGCCGCGGCGGCAGCCAACCAGGGAGCCCAGCCGGTCGCGGCCGGGATCAAAGCAAACCTGGCCCGGCTGGTCAGCGACCATGTGAACATCCCCGAGCGTCAGAGAGGGCTGGAAGCCAGTTTTGAATATTCCTGGAATCTTTTAACACCAACCCTGCAGGACCAATTAGTTCGTTTGGCACTGTTTCGCGGCGGGTTTGACGCCGCTGCGGCTGAGCAGATCAGCGGGGTGGACGCGGCCAGCCTGGCTTTGCTGGTGGATTCCAGCTTTCTCTCCTTTAGCGACGGCCGCTGGAATATTCACACTCTTCATCATTGCTTTCTCGGCGCCCGCCTGTCTGCCAGGGAAGGCTACCAGGCGCAGATCGCCGAAAAACACGCGCGCTATTACGGTGAAAAACTGGCACAATTGCGCTATGAAATCGGCAGCCCGCGTCATCTGGCTGCCATCCAGTGGATTCAACTGGAAATTGAAAATATCCGCGCAGCCTGGCTGACCCTGGTAAACCAGGGAATGGGAGCGGAACTCAGCCAGTGCCTGGACGCTCTGGCGCGCTTTTATGATTCTTCAGCCTGGTTTGGCGAAGCGCTGGATGTTTTTTCCCACGCGGCGCGGGTTTTAAGCGGGCTCGATGTTGCCTGCGTGCGCGCGGCGGTGTTGAACCGTCAGGCGCTGTTTGCCTACCGCATCGGGGATATGCCTGGCATGGAACAGGCGCTGATTGAAAGCCGGCAGCTATTAGAAAATTGCGGCTGTAAGGAAGAGCTGGCGACCTGTTACGGTCTATACGCCTATTACTGGCTGCGTAAAGGCGAAGTCAGCCAGGCGCAGGAGATGAATCTCGCCAGCCAGGCGCTGTTTGATGAATTGGACCACAGCCTTGGCAGGGCGGACGCGCGCTGCCGTCAGGCGGACCTGGTTTACCGCGCTGGAAGGGTAGAAGAAGCGCGCGCGATCACCGAAGAGGCTTTAAAGCTGGCGGAAAAAAGCGGCGACCGGCGGGCAATGATTACGGTGCTCAATCAGCTCGGGGATATTCAGGCGCATCTTGGCCAGGATGCCGAATCCCTCTCCGTCTTTCGGCAGAGTCTGGAACTTAGCCGTGAACTGGGCGATCTCTTTAAGGCAGCCATTCAGCTAAACAACATTGGGACCGTGCTTTATACCAGCGGAGATATCCCCGGCGCTGAAGCTGCCTATCGGGAAAGCCTGGCGATTTGCGAGCAGATTGGCGACCCGCCCGGGCAGGCAATGGCTTTGAGCAACCTGGCGGAAGCGCTGGTCGCCCAGGAACGTTTCGATGAAGGACAGGGGGTCGCGCGGCGCGGACTGGCGATCAGCGAGGCCGCGGATTCCCGCTGGGAACAGCTTTCCTGCTACTGCAGTCTGGCCGAAGCTCTGGCGGCCGCAGATTCGCACGCCGAAGCCCACCAGACATGCCTGCAGGGACTGGCGCTGGCGGGCGGTCTGGGTTCAGCGGCTTCAGCCGCCCGCCTGTTTGTCACCCTGGCGCAAATCGAGGCTGCCGCTGGCCGGGTTGACCGCGCGGCCGAATATTGCGCCGCCTTGCTGGATGATCCGGCGGTTGAACAGTATTATGAAAACCTGGCGGTGTCGCTTTTAGACCGATGGGGTGTTCAGGTACCTGCCGACGGAAAGAAGAGTATTCCGGTAATAATGAATACGATGGGGATCGCCTTTTGTGAAGCCAGATAGCTTCGAGCAGCCCTGTTTTTCGCCCGGTTTCCGGGCGATTTTTTTTAATCTTTGACGCTGACTTGACACGCATTTTTTATGATGAATACAGGCTGGGCGCTGTTTCAGCGCAATTGCCAATTTAAATACAGGAGCACCCCATGAGTATCCAGTATCGCGCTTACCTGTTGAGGGTCTGGTTTGGGGCGGAACAACCGGGCGGCGGCTGGCGCTGCTCCCTCGAAGACTTGCGCTCGCACAATGTGGTGAACTTTGTCAGCGCGGTTGAACTGGCGCAGTATCTTGAACAGCAGTCTGCGGTGATCGCGGGGGTGTCCAACGCTGACAGCCTGGCCGCGGAACAAAAACCAAAAATCATTGATTAACTGGAGGTTGAGATGAAACGCATCATTGGATGGCTTCTCCTTTTTACGCTGGCAGCCAGCGGCTGCGTCGAGCCTGCGCCTGCCGCCAATCCGGAAGCCGGGCCGGAGGCATGCCTTGCCGATCAGCTGGTTCGTCCGCTGATTTCTTCCCCCGCAAATGAAATTATTTCCTCGCTGCTGCCCACGCTCACCTGGGCATACCCGGACGGCTGCGTTCCCGAGACGTTTCGGGTAGAGGTGCAGGATTATGAGGAAAGCACGCTGTATGACCAGGATTTGCCGGGCAGCCAGTCCTCCTGGGATACAACGACCCCCTTGCAGCCAGCCTCGATCTACCGCTGGCGCGTCGCGGCAGTACAGGGCGGCACGGTTGGCCCTTACAGCGGTTGGACCGCGTTCTGGACCGGGCCGCTGTGTGAAAGCGCTGAATGGCAGGCGCCGGAGTTGATTTCGCCGGCGCAGGGAGAGGCAGTCACCACCGCTTCTCCAGAATTGCGCTGGCAGTACGCTTCGGACGGTTGTTTAACCGCCGAGTCTCGCTTTGAAGTCTCTGAAAGCGAAGATTTTTCCGCGCTGGCTTTGTTCGGGCAGGGGGGACCAGAACCGAGATTTTTAACCGGGCTTTCGTATTTGCAGGATTGTAAAAATTATTACTGGCGGGTCGCGCCCTGGAAGGACGGACAAATCGGTCCGTTTGCCGCTCCGGTGCAGTTCACCACCCGCTTTGGGACGGACTGCGCCGCCGCGACCGAAGAAGCCGCCGAATGTCCGCTCAAGCCGTTTGCGGGCCAGCCAAAGCTCCTCGGCATAGCCTGCCGTTCTGAAACCAAATTGACGATTTCATTCGAATTTGACGCGCCTGTCAGCGGGAGTTATCAACTCAAGGTAAACAATGAACCGTATGTGTGCGAGGTGCTGCCCAAGTTCCCCAACCGGTATTACTGTTACGGGCCGGGGAAACAGAATACCCGCCTGGTTATCCGCTTGATGGATGAGAGCACCGGAAAACTCATTTTCTGCAAGTCGGACAGCGCGCCAATTTGCCAGCCAACCGCCGTGCCGGGGAACAAAGATACCACCTGTGTTCCTAAAACACCTCAGCAGTGTAGAGATCTCCTCAAAGATCCTGCCGCGGAATGGTGGCAGCCGACCTGCTCTTGCATCATTGTGAACTGACGCTTCGATCGACGCTGGGTGAAAAATGCGCGGCAGCCGGGTTGAACACCGGCTGCCGGTTTTACAACGCCACGCAGTTGCGTCCGCTGGCTTTTGCCCGGTACATGGCTTCATCGGCTTTGCTGATGAACATATCTAACCGGGCTGAGAGGTCGCCGAGTTCGGCGACCCCGGCGCTGATGGTCACGCGAATCCCTCCGCCTTCGTACGGCATCTCTGCCGCTTCAATCCGCGAACGCAGGCGTTCAGCCGCCATGCGCGCCTGTTCCAGCTGCGTTTCGGGCAGCAGTACGACAAATTCATCTCCGCCGTAGCGCCCGATGATATCGTAGATGCGGAAGACTTCCTGAGTAATGGCGATGATGCGCTTGAGCACCAGGTCGCCCACTGAATGGCCGTGTTCGTCATTAATTTGTTTGAACCAGTCAATATCAAACAGGATCACCGAAAGCGGTTTGCGGTGGCGGCGCGAGCGTTCGTACTCCATCTGGGCGCGTTCCATAAAGCTGCGGCGGTTGCAAACGCCGGTCACCGTGTCGGTGGTGGCCATACGTTCCATCGCCGAGAAGAGCAGCGCATTCTGCAGGGCGATGGCCGCTTGCTGGGCAAACATCTCTGCCAGGTGAATGTCATGCGTGCTGAAGGGGCGCTTTTCCGGGTTGCCGCCGATTGCCAGGACCCCCAGTAATTTGGACTGCATCAGCAGGGGGGTGTAGATGACGGACGCGTGCCCGGAAAAACTTTCCCCGCCGGGCGCGGTTCCATGCCAGAGCTCTTCCTGCTCTACCAGCAGGGACTGGTGGTTGAGCGCCACCAGACCGATGCTGCCTTCGCCAGGTTTGATGCGGTCGCCGCAGGTAGCGACCGGTTCGTTATGGCAGGAAACAATCTCCAAATCCTGGGTGCTTTCATCCAGAAGTGCCAGACGGCCGAAAGAAGCCGAGAGCAGTTCAACCCCGCGGGCGACGATAATATCTTCCAGTTTTCCCAGATCGAGCAGGCTGCTGATATCCCCGATGGCCGCGCGCAGAACTTCCAGTTCGCGCAGCCGGCGGCTGTCCAGTTCTTCAAGATATTTTCGTTCGCTGATATCATGCAGCAGGATCAAACGCCCCACTGGCTGCAGGCTGCTGCCTGACTTACTGGCCAGCGGAGAAATATTTAATTCATACCAACGTTCGGTATCTTTTATCGGAAGCTTGACCTCCGCGATGGCCGAAGTGGCGTGCTTGAACCGGTCAACCAGTTCTTTGAACCCGGCAAAGACCTCGTTATAATGCATGCCCACAACCTGATGGGCGGGTTTCCCCAGCAGATTTGTGGCGGAAGCGTTGACATCCACGACGAAACCCTGGCGGTCGATCACTACGATGCTGTCATCCAGGCCTTCTACGATTGAATCGCGCGCTATCGGTGCCAGATCAAACAGGCGAAAACGAAACAGCCCCCCGGCAAGCGCCAGCCCGGAAATGGCAAAAGCCGCGGGCATGTAATCCTGACGGGAGGAGGGTAAAACCCGCAAGGTGAAGAGCAGGTTGAAGATCAGAGGCACAAACGCCCCAAAGAGAATCAGGATTCCCTGGCTGCGGTATAGATTCCGGGAGCGAATCACCAGAATCGTCAGCAGGATAAGCCCGGAAAACATGAGTAAGTAAGAATAGGATAGATGCACCCAGCCCCAGGGTCCCCAGCCAGAATTAGCCTGAAACATCAGCTGGCCGGGATTGAACAGAGCGATTACGATGGTCGCCGCGGGAATGATCAGCGAGGTGAGCCAGTACCAGCGTCGGACCAGGTGTCCGCGGCCGCTGTATACCAGCGTAAAAGCCAGCCAGACAGGCGGGATTAAGGCCAGGCTGATGTAGTGAAAACGGTCAATCCACCCCGTCAGGAGGGGGTTATCGTAGAGGAGGACGATGGTTTTGATCAGCGCCCAGAACGACACCAGCAGCATGACCAATGAGAAATACAGCGCGCCGACGGCGTGCCGGCGGCGGAAGGTGTACACCGCCAGCCCGAAGGTCAGCAGGGTGGAAATGATGATCGCGATGGTGGAAAGCGCCTGTTCCCAGTACATGGTATATCAGCGGGCAAAGATTAACCCCTTCATTCACTTGTATTGTACGCTTTCCTGGGGCGATTTTATCCAACCTGTCAAATCTGTTAAGCCGCTTCGCGGGCTGCTGCCCGGTCTTTCCTTGTTATGCGCAGGACGGCGATTTTGGTCGAATGGTTAAACGGCGCGGGGTTGACCGGCTGGTTGGGGCTGCGCAGCACCGGGCTGCCGGTGATATCCTCCGGGATGTCCAGGCAGGTTTCGATGCGCATGTATCCATCCTGGCATAAGGCGCGCAGACCGGCCATAAACGCCTGGCCGCTGACGAACAGGGCGTTGTTTACCACCACCAGACTGCTTTCGTGAGCGCCCAGCGGCCGCACTTTGTTGATTAAAGCGGGGAGGTTGCGCGCCAGATCCACCCTGCCGCGGGATGATTCGGAAAAGAAAGGCGGGTCCAGGAGGATCAGATCGTACAGCGCGCCCTGGCGGCGTAAGCTGGCGGTGATGTTAAAAAAATCACCGCTCAGGCAGCGCATCTGCGAAGGATTGAAGCAGTTCAACGTGCTGGAACGCCAGGCCAGCTGTAAAAATCGCGCGCTGCGGTCTGTTTGATCTACCTTAAGCGCGCCGCCGGCCAATGCGGCGATTCCCAGACTGCCGGTATAGGCAAAGGTGTTCAGGACGCGTTTTCCGGCGGACTGGCTGACGAGCCAGGAACGCAGCGGACGGGTATCCAGATAAAAGGAGGCGTCCTGGTTGAGGCGCAGGTCAAGCGCGTAGTGAATCCCGTTCTCCGTTAATTTCTCCGGCAGTCGATCACCCCAGAGCAATTCGCCCCGCCGCGCCTCCGGGTTGGCCGCGTGGCGGGTTTTCAGCAGGATGGCTTTTAATCCGGGCAGGTGGCTGCGCAGCCAGGGGAGGAGTTCCGCGGTCAGATTCTCCAGGGTTTCGGGCGGGCGGGCCAGATTGAAAATGACGGCGCACCCGGCCATCCAGTCCACGACCAGGTCGGGTATTCCCTCGGCGAATCCGTTGAAAAGGCGAAATGCGCCTTCTGGATTCTCGGTCAGGCTGGCAGAACGGGCTGCCGCAGCGAGCTGCAGCCGCTCGGCCAGAGAAAGGGGGTCATTCATACGTTTTGATTATACCTTTCGGCTTACTTGACAGCCGACCAGATCATAGTATAAAATTCAATCAATCGTTAAAATAAATTTAAGCGATAAAAAAATGAACAAACAAATTCCGCCAGTTTTTACCATCCAGAGCCTCGAAGCGCTGCGGGTGATCGCCGATCCACTCCGCGCGCAAATTTACGAGCTGCTGGTCGATCAGCCCCAAACCGTCCGCCAGGTTGCAGATAAACTGGGTGAAGCGCCGGCCCGGCTTTACTACCATTTTGGTCTTCTGGAAAGCCAGCAGCTCATCCGCACGGTTGAAACCCGCCAGGTGGCAAATTTGCTGGAAAAAACCTATCAGGCTGCGGCCGCGCGCCTGGAGGTGCATCCCAGCCTGTTGACCTTTGATGATCAGGTTAATCGCGAACCGCTGCTGGAGTATATCGCCTCCACCATGGACACCACCCGCGAGGACCTGCTGCGCTCGATCCGCGCCAGGTTGATTACCCTGGAACAGGGAGAAGCGGCCCGCCCGCGGCAGGTATTGATCCACCGGGAACTGCGCCAGATCAGCGAGGAACAGGCGGCTGAATTTCATCAGCGTTTGAATCAATTGATTGAAGCGTTCGCGCAGACGGGTTCTGATCCTGACCTGAATGATTCCCGGGGTCAGACGTACGGCCTGACCATTGCGTTTTATCCCAATTTCTATTACCCCGAATTTCCAGCCGAGAAATAAATGACCTTCATCCAGCCCGCGCCGCGTTCAATGCGCACCTTTTTTGTCCTCTGGTTTGGTCAAATGATTTCCATCATCGGCTCGGGGCTGACCAGCTTTGCCCTGGGGGTGTGGATCTTCCAGAAAACTGGCGCGGCCACCCCATTTTCCATCACTGTGTTGATGGGCAATCTGCCGCGCATTCTGGTAGCCCCGCTGGCCGGAGCGGCCGCCGACCGCTGGAACCGCCGCCGGATCATGATCCTGACCGACAGCCTCAACGCCCTGGTCACGCTGGGGCTCGTCCTGGTAGTGGCCGCGGATGCCTTGCAGTTGTGGATGGTTTATCTTTCCGCGGCCATTTTTTCGCTCTGTTCAGGATTCCAAGACCCGGCGTATTCCGCCTCGGTTGCGATGCTGGTGCCGAAAGACCAGCTTGGACGGGCCAACGGCTTTATCTCGCTGGCGCAGTCGCTTGAAATGCTGGTCTCCCCCTTGCTGGCCGGATTTCTGCTGGTGGCGATCGGCTTTCACGGGGTGGTTTTGATTGATTTTCTGACCTTCTTTTTTGCGGTGGGGACCCTGCTGCTGGTGAACATCCCACAGCCAGCCCCATCAGGAAGCGGCCGGCCGTCTCTGCAAGCGCTCTGGAAGGATATGCGTTTTGGCTTTGACTGGCTGCGCGGACGTCCCGGATTAATTGGTTTGCTGGTTTATTTCGCGCAGGTCAATTTTTTCCTTAACTTCGCGGCGGTGCTGACCACACCCCTGGTGCTTTCTTTTGGCAATCCAGCCACCCTGGGAGCGGTGCAGGTGGCGATGGGGGCCGGCATGCTGGCTGGCAGCCTGTTAATGAGCGTCTGGGGCGGGAGCAGGCGCCGCGTCCTGACGGTGGTGGGCGGTATTTGTATGACGGGGCTGGGTTTTTTGATCACGGCCTCGAGGCTCTCAGCCTGGGTGATTGGCGCTGGTTTGTTTTTTCTGATGCTGTTTATCCCCGTTGCCTCGGCATCGGCAGCGGTCATCTTTCAGAGCCGGGTTCCTCCGGAAGTCCAGGGGCGGGTATTTTCCATCCGTTCGCTGATTTCAACATCCATGATGCCGCTGGCGTTCTTGATTTCCGGTCCGCTGGCGGACCGCGTTTTTGAACCATTAATGCGTCCGGGCGGCGGGCTGGCCGGGACATTGCTGGGCGCCTGGCTGGGCACCGGCGCGGGACGGGGTATCGGGGTGATGTTCCTGCTGGCCGGGCTGCTGGTGATTTTCAGCAGTCTGCTGGCCTGGGCCAATCCGCATATTCGCCATCTGGAAAGCGAATTGCCCGAAGCGCTGGCTGCCGAAGGGCCTGCGTCCCCCGAATATTTATCAGTAAATTGATAAATATTCGCTTATCCGGTATAATGCGCATATAACTTGCTGCAGGAGCTGTGACGATTGGAACGCCGCCTGGTTGATTTAGAGGAAGGTAAAACAGGGCTGGTCCGCCGCCTGGATGGTCAGCGCAACTTAATTTCGCGCCTGGCGACTCTGGGTTTTACGGTGGGGGTGCCGGTTAAAGTGGTTCGCAACGGCGCGCACGGTCCTCTGCTGGTCAATATTCGCGGCGTGCAGGTCGCGCTTGGACACGGGGAGGCCGAGCGCATTCTGGTCAGTCCGGCTGAGGAAGAAAACCAAATCGCGGGAAGCGGCCAGAATATGCCAGCGGTCACGTATTCAATCGCTCTGGCCGGTCAGCCCAATGTGGGCAAATCGACGGTGTTTAATATGCTGACCGGCTTGAATCAACATGTGGGCAACTGGACGGGCAAGACAGTTGAGCAGAAGATCGGCTTTTTCTCATATAACGGAAGGCGCTATGAACTGGTAGATTTGCCGGGCACATACAGCCTGACGGCCAATTCAGAAGAAGAGCTGATCGCGCGCGAATTTATTCTCCGCCAGCGCCCCGATCTGGTTGTGGCGGTGGTGGATGCGGCCACCCTGGAGCGCAACCTCTATCTGGTGGCTGAACTGCTTCAGCTTCCGGTTCCTGTGGTGGTCGCCTTAAATATGATGGATGTGGCTGAAGCCGAGGGTGTGGCGGTTGAACCGCAGGTTCTGGCATCTGCGCTGGGAATTCCGGTTGTGCCAATGGCTGCGGCGCGCAACCAGGGAATGCAGCAGCTGCTGGACGTGATTGAAAAGCAGCTTGACCGCCAATTGCCCTATGAACCTAAGCGGCCGACCATCCTGCCGGCGCATCTGGATGTCCTGAAAGAGCTGGAAGCCATGATCCAGCCTTTTGTCCCGGATGGGTACCCTTCCGACTGGGTGGCGATCAAACTGCTGGAGGGCGATGAAGACCTATCGGCAAAAATGCAGGCGGCGATGTCCCCGGCCGAGTGGAAGAAGGTGGATGCCCTCATGTATCAACATGAAGACGCGGTGCTGGATATCGCCGGCGCGCGTTATCAATGGATTGGAAGGATGATCCGCGCGGCGGTGGTGGAGCCGCCAGCCAGCCGGGTGGGGTTAACCGCGCGCCTTGACCGCGTCCTGACCCACCCGCTGCTGGGCACGCTGGCACTGGCGCTGGCGCTGGGCGCGGCCTTCTGGTTGACCTACGCCGTCGGTACTCCCGTGCAGAAGTGGCTGAGCGACTGGTTAAGCGCGCTGGGCGAGAGCGTCCGCGTCAGCCTGGCGGCGGCGCCTGCCTGGCTGTCTGCCCTGCTGGTGGACGGCGTGTTTGGCGGACTGGGCATGGTATTAACCTTTTTGCCCATTTTGGCGATTTTTTACTTTGTCCTGGGCTTTCTTGAGGATACCGGTTACATGGCCCGCGCCGCGTATTTGACGGACCGCTGGATGCACTCGATGGGCCTGCACGGTAAGAGCTTTTTGCCGATCCTGCTGGGCTTTGGCTGCAATGTGCCGGCGGTGCTGGGCACCCGAATTATTGAATCGAAACGCGCGCGGTTGTTAACCACCCTGCTGGTGCCTTTTGTGCCCTGCACGGCCCGCATGGCGGTGGTAGCCGTGCTGGCACCGCTCTTCTTCGGTTCGGCGGCGGTCCTGGTGACCTGGGGCCTGGTCGTCGGAAACATCTTGCTGCTGGCCGGGTTGGGGCTGCTGCTGCATCGTTTTGCTTTTAAAGATGAACACGTTGCCTTTATCATGGAACTCCCCCTTTATCACCTGCCCAACTTTAAAACCATCGGCCTGTATGTCTGGCATAATCTGATTGGTTTCTTGCAAAAAGCCGGGACGGTGATTCTGCTGGCGTCGTTGGTGGTATGGAGTCTGTCTTATTTCCCGACCGGCGAGATTTCAACCTCATTTCTGGGGGTCTTTGGCCGCTGGCTCGAGCCGGTTGGCCGGCTGATGGGCCTGCCCTGGCAGATGCTCATCGCCCTGCTGACCAGCGTGGCTGCCAAAGAGAACACCATCGCCACCATTGGCGTCCTTTACGGCGATTTGAGCGCCAGTCTGCCCGGCCTGCTGGGTCTGCCGGCTGCGCTCGCCATGCTGGTCTTCCAGATGCTGTTTATCCCCTGCGTTGGGACGATTGCGGCGCTCAAGGCAGAAACCCGCTCCTGGCGGTGGACCCTGTTTAGCCTGACGGTCATGCTGGCGCTCTCATTTGGTCTGGCGGTGGCCGTGTATCAGCTCGGGAGGCTGTTCTGATGCTGCAGGAGTTGCTGGCATTAATTGCCCGGGGCAATCAGCGCACGCCCCGCGATCTGGCGTCAGCCATGGGGATCAGCCCGGCTCTGGTTGAACAGATGGCGCTGCAGCTGACCAACCTGGGGTATTTGGAAGAAATAACTCACTGCGCGGCTTCCTGCGAGGGTTGTGAAGCAGCGGGAGCCTGTCTGCTCACCGCGCGCCAGAAGGTCTGGGTTTTGACCGAGCGCGGCCGGCGGGCTGCCGGAAACCCGGTTTAATCCCGCTTGTCATTTTCAAACAGCGGTGATAGCATCCATAAGTAGACGGCGGCTTCCGCCGGAATTCCCCGGGAGTACCTGATGAATCAATCGTCCCCAAATCACGATCCATTTGACAGCGAACAGGTTGGCCGCTATACCCGGCCGCTGTCTTCGCGCGGTTTTCCGCGCTGGCTGGTTTTTTTGCTGGCTGCCCTGGGTCTGCTGTATATCCTGAATCCGACCATGGGCATCTTCGAATTTATACCGGACAACCTGCCCATTGTCGGCAACCTGGATGACGGCCTGGCGGCGATCTTGCTCTGGTTTGGAATTATCGAACTGGTTGAAAGCGCGCGCCAGAAACGGACAGAGAAAAAACAGCCTTGACGCATCTCTCCATTCGTCCATTCGCCAAAGAGACCCTGGGCGATTTTTACGCTGTTCACAGCCAGACCAACGGCGCTGGCTGGTGTTTCTGCGCTGCCTGGTGGCTTCCGGACTGGAACGGCTGGGGCGAACGCAGCGCGGAACAAAACCGCGCGGTGCGAGAAGCGGTTGCCGCCGCCGACCGGAGCGACGGTTACATTCTTTATCTGGATAGTCAGCCGGCGGGTTGGTGTCAGGCGGGAGCCCGCGACACCTTCCCCAAGCTGCTGCGTGCATACGACCTTGAACCGGACGCGCAGACCGCCGCAGTGACCTGCTTTTTAATTCCCCCCGGGCTGCGCCGCCGGGGGTTGTCCGCCGGTTTGCTGCGCCTAGTGCTGGCTGACCTTCGTGCGCGCGGTTTTGCGCGTGTGCAAGCCTTCCCGCACTGCGGGGCTGATTTGGGGGACGGCGATGTGTGGACGGGCCCGGAAGCGCTGTATAAAGCGGCCGGTTTTGTTATGATCCATGCGGATCCGCGCCGACCGGTGGTTCAACTGGAGTTCAACCCATGAAAGCCTGGCTCATGCGGCTGCTCGCATCGCGCCCCGGACGGTGGCTGACCGGCACGCTGTTGATTTATGTCCCCGGCTGGGGCAGGCAGGTTGGTGACCACTGGGTCAGCTTTTTCCATCCTCAAGCGGAGGCGCCGTATCATCTGGTGCTGCTGCCGCGCCGCCGAACCGCCACCCTGGCCGAACTGGATGCGCACGACACCGTATTGTTAAGTGAACTGATTACCACGGTCCAGCAGCGCGTCCGTCAGGATGGGCTGGACCGCGGCGGTTACCGCCTGCTGGTCAACGCCGGTAACTATCAAACCTTCCCTCACCTGCATTTTCATCTGTTGGCTGAATTGCCCGAGGAGCGCCATGATTGATCCAACTTTACCGCTGATTGATCTGCACCACCACCTGGACGGCAGCCTGCGCCTGGAGACCATCCTCGACCTGGGCCGCCAGCACAACCTGCCGCTGCCCGCCTGGGACCTGGAAGGGCTGCGCCCGCATGTCCAGGTCAGCGAGAAACAGCCGGGGGTGATGGCTTTTATCGAAAAATTTAAGTGGATGACCGGCGTGCTGGCCGATCTGGATGCCTGCCGGCGGGTGGCTTATGAAAATGTTGAGGACGCTGCTCGAGAAGGGCTGGACTATATCGAGCTGCGCTTCAGTCCGGTCTTTATGGCCGAGCCTTTTGGATTGAACCCTCGCGGGGTCGTGGAAGCCGTGGCTGATGGCGCCGCCGCCGCGGCGCGCGCCACCGGCGTGCGCGCCAATTTGATCGGGATTATCAGCCGCACCTATGGGCCGCAGGCGGCCTGGGGCGAACTGCAGGCCATCCTGGAATGCCGCGATCTGGTGACCGCCCTGGACCTGGCCGGGGATGAGGCTAATTACCCGGGCAGCCTGTTCGTAGAGCATATCCGCAAGGCGCGCGATGCCGGGCTGCGCATCACCATCCACGCCGGCGAGGCGGCCGGGCCTGAATCGGTGCGCCAGGCGGTTGAGGAACTGGGCGCGGAGCGCATTGGCCACGCCATCCGCGCGGTGGAAGATGAAGCGTTGATGGATTTGCTCGCCCGAGAGCGGATTGGGATTGAGGCGAACCTGACCAGCAATGTTCAGACCAGTTCCGTTCCGGATTATCCCCAGCACCCTTTGCGGCGCTTCCTGGAACGCGGATTGCTGGCCAGTATAAACACCGATGATCCCGGAATCAGCAATATTACCCTGCGATATGAATACGAAGTTGCCGCGCCGGCGGCTGGCCTGACTCAGGCAGATATCCGCCAGGCACAGATCAACGCTCTGGAAACGGCGTTTCTTTCCGCGGATGAGAAGCAGCACCTGCTGGAGCGCCGGGCGGCGGGGCAACCGCACGGGTGATTCGTGCTATAATCCGAATCCCTTAGGAATATCGGAAATCGTCGTATGAATATCTTAATTACTGGAGCAGCAGGCTTTTTGGGCTCTGCGCTGGCCAACCGGCTGGCGCGCGAGGGCCACGCGGTGCGCGGGCTGGACGACCTTTCGGCGGGCAACCCGGAAGCGCTAACGCCGGACGTGCATTTAACCCGCGGGGATGTAAACGACCGCCCAAAATTGTGGACGCTGCTGCAGGACGTCGACTGTGTGTACCATCTGGCAGCACGCGTGCTGGTACCCGAGTCGGTGCTGTACCCGCGCGAGTACAACAATGTCAATGTGGGCGGAACCGTTACCCTGATGGAGGCGATGCGCGATGTCGGCGTTAAGCGGGTCGTGTTTATCTCATCCGGCGCGGTGTACGGCAATCAGTCCGCCCAACCGGTAAACGAGGCCGCGCTGCCGAACCCGCGCTCCCCTTACGCTGTCTCTAAACTGGCGGCTGAATATTACGTGCGCACCATTGGCCGCCTGTGGGGAATCGAGGCCGTGATTTTACGGGTCTTCAATGCCTACGGTCCCGGCCAGCACCTGCCGCCTGTTCACGCGCCGGTGATCCCCAATTTTTTACGCCAGGCGCAGCAAAACGGCACGATTGTGGTTCACGGGGATGGAAATCAGACCCGCGATTATGTGTACGTGGATGACGTCGTCAGCGCGATGGTGGCGGCTGCCACGGCTGAAAAGGTCAATCAGACGGTGATCAACGTTGGCAGCGGCACGGATACCAGCGTGCGGGATTTGATCCGCCTGGTCTTGAAGGTCAGCGGCGGATCGCCGGAAGTGGTTTACAACCCGCGCAATGACGGCGGACCCTCACGGCTGTGCGCGGATATTACCCTGGCGCAGGAATTGCTTGGCTATGAGCCCAAAGTGCCGCTTGAAACCGGGCTGCGCTTGACCCTTGAACAAAGCGAAGCGCTGAACCAGCGCGCAGTTTGAGATCATCATTATGCGCTGGGTCCGCGAGTTTACGCCCCAACCCGAGATCAGCCGGCTGTATCGCAAGGCTTTATTTGTCACCCTGGGGGGAAACCTTTTTCTTGCCGCGATGAAAATTGTGGCGGCCAGCGTCAGCGGTTCGGCCGCGCTGTTTGCCGACGCGGCAAATTCCAGTTCGGACGTGGTCTACTCGCTTTTTATGGTGGTTGGGCTTTGGATGGCACAGCGTCCACCGGACCTTTCGCACCCGCAAGGTCACCGGCGCTTTGAACCCCTGGTCGGCCTGATGGTCACCGCATCCATGGCTCTGGCGGGTTACCTGGCGATTCGCAACGCCATCGAACGCTTCCTCTCCGGCGGCAGCCAGTTTGAAATCGGCTTCCCGCTGGCGGTTCTATTTCTGGCGGCCTGCGTCAAAGTCGGTATGTTTTTGGTCATTCGGCGCATCGCGTTTCGGTTAAGCAGTCCGACCCTCAATACGACAGCGCAGGACAACCTCAGCGACGTTCTCACCAGCGCGGCAGCCGCGGTCGGCACAGCCGGGGCGACCTTTATTCATCCGCTGGCCGATCCCATCGCAGGCGTGCTGGTATCCATCTGGATCTTTCGCGCGGCTTTTCTGGCTGGAAAAGAGAACCTGGGATTTTTAACCGGCGCGGGCGCTTCCAGCGCGCTGCGCGAGCAGATTGTGGCTGTTGCCGAAGGCGTGCCCGGCGTCCAGCGGGTTCACCACACCATGACGGATTACGCCGGGCCGGGGTTGATTGTTGACCTGCACATTAATGTTAACGGCGAGATGACCTTGAATGAGGCTCACCGCATCGCCGATGAGGTCATTGGCCGGCTGGAAGATCTGCCCGAAGTGGATCGGGCTTATGTGCATATTGAACCTCACGACTGGGAAGATTGATATATTCAAGGCGGGGTGATGAAAGCGCCTCCTCCTGGACCTGCCGCCCGCCCCGCCTGGCAGCGGTGGCTGCGCCTGATTTTAGCGGCCGGGATTAGCCTGTACCTGCTGCTGCCAGCGGCGCTGTCTGTTACCTATGTGGAGGTTTTGCTGCACCTCCCCTGCGCGGAGGGAATGCCAGCCCATCCGCTGTATCAGCCCGTCTCGATCACCAGTTCGGACGGGATTGTGCTGCGGGGATGGTGGAGCCCGCCTGAAAATGGCGCGGTGATTATCCTGATGCCCGGCGCTGGCGGCGGACGGGATGATCTGCTGGCGGTGATGGAGCGTTTAACCGCTCGCGGTTACGGAGCGCTGAGCCTGGAAGGGCGGAATTGCGCCGGCGCGCTGCTCACCCTGGGCGGGAGAGAGGCGCAGGATGTGATCGCCGGACTGGAATTTGCGCTGTCCCAACCGGGAGTGCAATGGGTCGGCGGTCTGGGTTTTTCCGCCGGCTCGGCCGCCCTCTTGATGGCAGCCGCGCAAGACGGGCGCATCCGGGCGGTGGTTGCCCAGGGGAATTACGCCAACCTTCTGGACGAGTTCACCAATTCGCAGCCACCGCCGCTCTCGTGGGAATGGTGGATCAATCATGAAGTCGCGCTGTACTTCTGGCTGCGCACCGGGATCTGGCCGGGCGATCTCAGTCCTGTCGACGCGGTTTCTAGGATCAGCCCGCGGCCGGTCCTGTTTATTTTTGGCGAGTTGGAAGCGCAGAATGCGCGCGGGATGGAACAGTACCAGGCAGCCGGTGAACCGAAGGATTTCTGGCTGGTTCCAGGGGTGGGCCACGGCGGTTATCTTCAGGCCTTTCCCGAGGAATATACCCGGCGGATCATTTCGTTTTTTGATCAGGCTCGCGGACGGGATGGACGGATCAACCTTCCATGACTCCCTGACGGCGTAAAAAACCCAGCATCTGGTCATAAAAATTTTCGAGCGTGCCCGCCTGGCGGAATCCGTGGCCTTCCGCCGGGTATATGGTTAATTCGCAGATCCCACCCGCGGCCCGGACGGCTTCCGCGATTTGCTGACTCTGGGCGGGCGGCACCACAGGATCCGCTTCACCGTGGAAGAGCGCCAGCGGAGTGCGAATTGCCGCGGCGCGGAATAGCGGCGAGCGCTGCCGGTAGAGGTCTTCGGCTTCCGGCAGCCTGCCCAGCAGCCAGTCGTTGTAATGCTGTTCAAACTTATGCGTGGTTTCATTCAGGCGCAGCAGGTCGCTGACCGGATATTTGCAAACCGCGGCTCTGACCAGATGGGGATGCTCAATTAACGTGTTTAAGACCGTGAATCCGCCCGCGCTGCTGCCGTAGAGCGCCAGGCGCTGCGGATCTGCCAGTCCGGACCGGCAAAGCGCCGCCACCGCCGCGGCGGCGTCAGCGACGTCCGCGACCCCCCAGCGGCCGTGCAGCGCCTGCTGATAAGCCCGGCCAAAACCGGCGCTGCCGCGGTAATTGACGCTCAACCAGCCAAATCCGCGGCTGGTAAAGAAAAGAATCTCCGGGTCGTATTCCAGCCCGGCAAGACGGGTGGGTCCGGAATGCAGGTGAACGATTGCTGGCGGCGGTCCGTCACCCCTGCCAGGGACGGGCGGATAATAGGTCGCGTAAACGGTTTCACCATGGCTGCCGGGAAAGTTCAACGGGCGCGGTTGGGGAAAGATACCCGGCGGGGGCGGGGGATCTGCCCTGGCAGCCACCTGCCAGGTTTGAGCGCCGCGGAGCAAGATCACCGCTGGGGTATCCGCCGCGGAAGCCAGGACGGCCAGCCTTCCTTCCGGATTGATGCAGGGCTGCTGGAACCAGGTATACCCGCCGTCCGGAATCATGCGGGTCGAGCCGCTGGCAATCCATACCTGCCAGATCTCCGCCCGCGTCTGCTGAAACCGCAAATAAACCAGGCTCTGGCTGTCCGCTGACCAGACCAGCGTGCGCTGTCCCTGCAGCCAGGCGGGTAGGGCCAGAACCAACCCCGGTCCGCCGGTCAGGGTTCGCCAGCGTTCGTTTGAGAGATCAAGCAATTCAATCGAATCGCCGTTAGGATGGCTGCGCAGGCAGGCCAGCCAGCGGCCGTCCGGGGAAAATTCAGGTTGTTGAAAGACGCTGTCCGCTTCATCTCGAAGAATGACCGGCTGAGGGGAATCGTGAGGGTGAAAACGCTTCATGACCAGGCGGGTATGAATCCAGGGCAGGTTAGGGTAGCGCCATTCCACCCAGGCCAGACGGTCTTCGGTGGGATTCCAGGCGGGCTGCGTGTAAAAATCAGAAGCGTCATCCACGACAGCCGCGATCGGCTGGCCGGCTGTCCAGAGCATCAGGCTGTCCTGACGGCCGTCGCTGTGGACAAAGGCGATCTGCTGGCCGGATGGAGAAATGACCGGCGCGGCACATGCCCCGGGCGGCGCGGGGATGCGCTCTGGCGGAGCATCCGCTTCCAGTACATACAGGCCGCCGTCGCGGGCGGCAGCCGCCGCCCTGCCGGCGCGGGCGCTGAACTCCCCTCCGCCGTAATGAACCCGCCCGCCGATGTTCAAACCCTGGCTGATCACGCTGCCGTTTTGGCCGGAAGGCGCGCGGTAGAGCGCGCCCTGGCCGCTGCGCGTCAGGCACCAGAGTAAATCCGCGCCGTCCCAGGCCAGAGAATCAAACCGCCCAGCGCTGCCGATCTGACGCGCGCTGGGCGGAAACGGTGAGAACTGGTCTGCGGCCACAATTAAAATTATTTGAGGTCCTTGGGCCGCCAGAGTTCAATCAGACTGCCTTCGGATTGTTCTGTGAGCTCGGACCACTTTTTTATCGGCAGACTGATATATGCAATGGCAGCAGTTGGCAGCGTTTCCACATGGCCGCTCAAGATCTGCAGCAGACCTTCCAGCCCGGGGTTATGGCCGATGATCATCACCCGTTCCAGGGTATCCGGCAGGGCTTTCAGGGCTTCCAGGTAGGTTTGCGGTTCGGCCATGTAGAACTCATGCAGATATTCCACATGATCCAGCCGGTTGATCTGAGCGGCCAGCATTTCGGCTGTCAGTTGGGCGCGCAGCGCAGGAGACGCGAGGATCACTTCTGGAACCAGTTCGGCTTTCAGCAGCAGTTCAGCCATGCGGGGCACGTCTTTGCGTCCCCGCTTCGCCAGCGGACGGTCAAAATCTTGCAGATCAGGCTGCTTCCAGCTTGATTTGGCATGTCGCATGAGAAGGAGTGTTTTCATAAAAAATTTCCTCAAAAAAAGAGCACAGGCAGAGGCTGGCCTGGTGGATATACAAAAAATGAAAAAAACTTCCCGTATAATTATTGTACCAATGAGTAAACTCGCTGTCCACTTAATTGACGAGCCTGTCGAAGTCTGGTATCAAACCCCGCCGTTACTGGAGAAAACACCATCCTGCCCGGACGGACTGATCTGGCGGGGTGAAAGTTATGTAATTGTTGAACTGCTGGAAGCCTGGCGTGATCATCAGCGCCGCGGTAGCCGCGCCCGCAATATGCGCCCGGAGCACGCTGCGCGGGCTGCCAGGGTTGGTTCCTGGGGCGTGGGCCAGTTTAATTTTCGCGTAAAAGTGGAAGGCGGACGGATCTTTGATTTGTACTATGACCGCAGGCCGCAAAACGCGCTCCTGCGAAAGGGGCAGTGGATATTGAAAGGCGAACGCTTTTCAAACGATTGACCTGCCGCCCGCAACGGGCGGTTTTTTACGGGGGTTAAATATATTCAACTTCATTTCAATATTATCAATATAACTATTGACAATATTGAATAAAGTGATAAAATATCTTTAGAAATCTAAAACATTTATTAAGATTGGAACTGGAATGAACGTACACTGGATGCTGCAGGCGGAAAAAGCCTATCACTGCGAGCGGCTGGAAGAAGCAAAACGATGCCGGCTGGCCAGACAGGCTCGGAACGGCCAGACTATGTTTCCTGGCGGACTGGCTCTCTGGCTGGGAGAACGCCTGATTAACCTGGGCTGGGCGCTGAAAAAAAGCGCGCTCAGGCGGCAGACGGGTCATTCTTATTGATTTTCGTAAAGGCAGGCAAAAAGATGAGACCGATGTTGGAAAAATGTCCTGTATGCGACAGCAAACTGCTGGTCACCCGGCTGTATTGCCCCGATTGCGACACTTCCATTGAAGGGCATTTCAGCGCCGCCAGCAACGCTTTTGGCCGTTTATCCCCGGAACAGGTGCAGTTTGTTTTGACGTTTGTGCGCTGCGAAGGGCGTCTGAACCGCATGGAAGAGGAACTGCGGCTGTCCTATCCTACCCTGCGCAGCCGTTTGCTCGAAATTATTCGCGCGCTGGGTTTTGAACCGGGCCGGGAAGAACAATCTCCGCGCCTGTCGGCTGAAGAGCGGCTGCGGATTCTGGAGGATTTAAGCGCCGGTCGGATCACATCTGAAGAAGCGCAGGCGCGGCTAAGGGGCAAGAAAAGCGGCGAAGAAGACGCTGCTGAGAAGGAGTAACAAGTATGGCTACCAGTGAAGAAAGAATGCGGGTCTTAAAAATGGTGCAGGAAGGGAAACTATCCGCGGATCAGGCGGCTGAAATTTTGAGCGCGCTGGATGGCCCGTCCGTTGCGGCGGCCGGCGGCGCGGAAACGAGCCAGCGGTTCACAACCCGCGGGCAGGGGCGTTGGTTTCGCGTCCGGGTTACCGATACGAACAGCGGGAAGACGCGGGTTAACCTGCGCATGCCGATCAGCGTGGTCAACGCCGGCTTGAAGATGGGGATGAAATTTGCCCCCGAAGTGGACGGCGTGGAGCCGGAGCAGCTGATTTCACTGATTAACAGCGGCGAGCTGGGCCAGATCGTGGATGTCTACGACGAGGAAGACGGCGAGCACGTCGAAGTGTATATCGAATAATCCTGAAGATAAAAACAAGAAAAGGGGATTCCAACGGCCGAAACCCGGCCGGCGGTATCTCCTTGCTGGAGGAAGCATGGCGGATCATGGTGTCATTGAAGCGGGTTGGATGCGCAAATTTCTGCCCATCTGGGGCGGTCAGTTGATTTCTTTGCTCGGTAGCGGGCTGGTGCAGTTCGCTCTGGTGTGGTATTTAACCCAGAAAACCGGTTCGGCAGTGGTGCTGACCACGGCCACCCTGGTGGCGCTGCTGCCAGAGGTGTTTATCCTGCCTTTTGCCGGCGCGCTGGTGGACCGCTGGAACCGCCGCTGGGTAATGGTCCTGGCAGATTCAGCGATCGCGCTGGTTACCTTTAGCCTGGCGGTTCTGTTTTTCTTTGATGCTGTGCAGTTATGGCATATCTATGCTGTACTTTTTCTGCGCGCTCTGGGCGGAATATTCCACTGGCCAGCCATGCAGGCTTCGACCTCTCTGATGGTGCCGGAGCGCCATCTTTCGCGGATCGCCGGGTTGAACCAGGGGCTGCGCGGGGCATTAAACATCATCGCGCCGCCTTTGGGCGCGCTGTTGATGACGGTATTACCGCTGTACGGCGTGATTGCCGTTGACGTGGTCACGGCCTGCTTTGCGGTCATCCCTCTGCTGTTCATCGCGGTTCCGCAGCCCAGGACAGTCTCCAGCGACCCGGTTACACCTCGGGCGATCCTGGCTGATGTGCGCTTTGGGTTTCGCTATCTGGGAAAATGGAAAGGCGCTTATTATTTGATCGGGATGGCGACCCTGTTGAATTTTGTCCTCTCTCCTTCCGGGACCCTGATGCCGCTGCTCATCACGCGGTATTTTTCCGGCGGGGTCTGGCACCTCAGCCTGATCGAGTCGGCGATGGGGATTGGAATTGTGATTGGCGGTCTGGTCATGGGGGTCTGGGGCGGGTTTAAGAAAAAGGTCCTGACCACGCTGGCGGGCATGGCCGGGCTTGGAGTGGGCGTGTTGATCGCCGGCCTGGTGCCGGCGGGCTGGTTCGCGGCGGCCGTGGTTGGCTGGGCGATAACCGGTATTATGACCCCGATCACGAACGCGCCCATTATGGCTTTGTTCCAGTCGCGCATCCCGGCTGAGATGCAGGGAAGGGTGTTTTCAACGGTCGGGTCGCTGGCAGCCGCGATGATGCCGTTGAGTATGCTGGTAGCAGCGCCAATCGCCGAGTTAATGGGCGTGCGCGCCTGGTTCCTGCTGGGCGGCGGGTTATGCATCCTCATTGGCCTGGCTGGATTTGGCGTGCCGGATATTGTTCAGCTGGAAGCGCAGCAAGACCCGCTGGTTGAACCCGCATCTGTCTGAGCGCGCTTCTTTTCTCCGCCCCTCCGCGGCTGACCACCCCGCGGAGGGTTTTTTAATAAAACCGCAACACTCTGGTATGAAAAAAGTGGAATTTGTGTATTGACAAAATTAACCCAGCCTGTATAATAAAAACTGTAATAAGATAATTTATATCTAATTACAAGTTAAAAAGTGTCCATCAGTTTTGGACCAGCCGTGGAACCGGCGGTGAACGATCCTCCTTAACAGCCTAACGCAAACAATTGGAGCAATGATCCGGCTACTTAATTTGGTCGCTTGTCCCGGAACGGGACGGGTAGCAGGGGAGCAAGCAGCGAAACCGGCCAAATACAAAGGCCGGTTCTTTTTTTTGTTCAGGGAGAAACAAGTATGAACACTATGCGAAAAACCATCCTTTCAAAGCTCACCAGGGGCGCGTATATCCTCGGAGTTTCATTATTGGTAGTCGGTATGGTGTTGTCCTTCGTGGCCACACCGGCCGCGGCAGCAGCAGATAACACCGCGCTGCAGCTTTCCCACGTTCAGTGTGTGGGCAACCAGATCGAGGTGCATTTTGTCCTGGTGCAGTCCGGCGAGCCAACGCCTGGCAATTTGACTTATACTTACGGTTCTATCAGCCCTGGCAAATTGAGCGGGAAGACCTGGCATTTCACCGATTATTTACCCAGCGGTACCAACGTGCAAATCACCTCAGCCAGCGTGAGCTGGAACGGGGGCACATACAGCGCGAAAAACCCGGATAAATATAACGGTTATTATGACTGCGGAAACAGCCCGACTCCAACCAATACACCTGTCGTAACCGAGACGCCGGTGGTGACTGAAACGCCGGTGGTGACTGAAACCCCGGTGGTGACTGAAACGCCGGTGGTGACCGAAACCCCGGTGGTGACCGAAACGCCAGTTGTCACAGAAACCCCCACCGAGGTGCCGCAGATCGCTCAATTACAAATCAACCCGATTTGTTCTGATCAGCGCGAGGAGGTGCCTGTAGACGGTGAAGTCGCCGCTGCTTTTGCCCAGCCGAACTTCATCATCTGGAGTGTCTTCAACCCAAATTCGTTCTCGATCAGCTTCAATTATGACATTGATGACGGCGATCAGGTCGGCGGGCCGCTGGTCGTGCTGCCGGGCAGCAGCATTGACTTCGCCCAGACCGGCGGCGGCAGCCATAAAGTGGTTGTCAGCTGGGTTCATAACATCCTCGGGGCGCAATCCACCACCCTGGAAACATCACTGGAGCTCTGCCAGGTGGTCACCGAGACTCCCCAGGTTTCCGAAACGCCCGATGATCCCGGCAGCACTGTCACCCCTCCGCCCAGCGGCCGGCAGCCAACCCTGCCTCCTCCGCCTGCTTCCGGCGGGCCAATTCTGATCCCGGTTACCGGTGCTGATTTTGAGGGTTTCGGCGGTTCGAACCTGGCCAGCCTCTTCACCAACCTCGGATTGATGGTTATGGGTTTTGGCCTGGCCCTGCACGGTATCAACCGCCGGTTAGGGTAAATCGATTAGCAGGATGTTATATCACTCCAGCCCGCAAGGGCTGGAGTTTTTGGTTAAAATTCCCTGCAACAATATTGCAACACAACGGTAATGGAAAAGTTGGTAAAAGGTATTGACATTTGATATATGCGTCTCTATAATGATTTTACATTACATACCATTTGGCGGCGTTGAACCAGATTTCTTAAATTGGTCGCTTGTCCGGTGATGAAACCGGCGGGAGTCTGGGGAGCCAGTAGCGAAACCGGCCAGAATTGTCGAGCCGGTTCGTTCGTTTAAATACCTTGCACATTTACAGCATCCGTATTGATAGGAAGCGATGATCCAGTGTCCTTTATTTGGTCGCTTGTCCGGTAGAAAAGCCGGCGGGGACCCTGGGGAGCCAGTAGCGAAACCGGCCGCATTTGCGCCGGTTTTTTTGGTTAATTGCACCTGAACAGTTCACTTGATTGGAAGCGATGATCCAGTGTCCTTTATTTGGTCGCTTGTCCGGTTGAAAACCCGGCGGGGACCCTGGGGAGCCAGTAGCGAAACCGGCCGTGATTTGCGCCGGTTTTTTGTTTTTATGGCGGAGGAACGCATGGAGCTCATAGAGAAAACAAGAACAGCGACAATCTCCTATATGAGCGGCGTCGATCTGGATGAAGATCCGGGAATGGATCGCAAACGCATCCTCATCGTGGAGGATGATGACGATACGATTTTTTTGCTGAAACAGATTATGATGCGCGCCGGTTTTGGCGTGATGAGCGCGCGCAGCGGTCAGGAAGCGCTGAAAAAAGTCGCCGAGTTGAAACCTGATCTTGTGCTGCTTGATCTGATGATCCCCGAGATGGACGGTTGGAGCATCCTCTCTTACCTGCGCAAGGTGTCCAATCTGCCGATTATCATCATTTCGGCTCTGGCGAACAAGGAATATGTGGTGCGCGCATTAAAAGACGGCGTGGACGATTACATCACCAAACCGTTTTATAACGAAGAAGTGGTCGCCCGCATCACGGCTGTCCTGCGCCGTGCCAGTCAGGAAGAACAGGTCAGCCGCCTGGTGCTGCCTGGCCTGGGGTTAACCATTGATCTTACATCGCAGGAAGTATCCAGTGGAGGAAAAACTATTCAACTAACGGGAAAAGAATTTGCGGTCCTATCGGTCCTGGCCAAACAGGCGCCAGCGATCGTCAGTTATCCGGTGATTGCCCGGTCCATCTGGGGACAGGACGGGCCGGAAGCGCGCAAGCGCACCAAGTATTTAATTTACTTGCTGCGGCGTAAATTTCAAACCCTGCTGCCGGGACAAGAAATCTTCATTAACGTAGGCCGGCTGGGATACAAACTTCAGACCCAGTAATCTGAAAGGGAGGGAGCGATGAATCGTAAATTATCTTCTGTTTTGCGCCGCTTGGCGCGCCTGGCCTACGGGCTGGGAGTAGCGTTGTTGGTAGCCGGTATGGTGCTTTCTTTTGTCGCATCACCGGCGGCTGCGGATAATAATAATACGGCTCTGCAGCTGTCCCATGTGCAATGTGTGGGCAACCAGATCGAAATTCATTTCGTCCTGGTGCAATCGGGCAATCCCACACCCGGGAATTTGTCCTACAATTACGGATCGATCGGTCCGGGTAAATTAACCGGTGACACCTGGCACTTCACCGATTACCAGCCCAGCGGCACCAATATTCAAATCACTTACGCCAGTGTCTCCTGGAATAACTTTACCTATTCGGCGAAAAACCCGGATAAATACAACGGCGTCTACAACTGCGGACCTGTCGTTACCGATACCCCAGTTGTGACGGACACACCCGTGGTGACCGATACCCCCGTTGTGACGGACACGCCGGTAGTGACCGATACCCCCGTTGTGACGGACACGCCCGTGGTAACTGATACCCCTGTGGTCACCGAGACGCCGGTCGTCACCGAAACGCCCGTGGTTACCGAGACGCCGGCTCCGCTGCTGGACCTGGAATTGAGCTATGCCTGTGCCGCGGCAGAATCCGAGGGCGGTCAGGTTGATCCTCAAGCCGCGATCATCTGGAGCGTCTACAACCCGAATGCCGTCAGCGTGTTCTTCGACTGGGATTTGGACAGCGGCGATAAAACCGGCACAAACGAAGAAGTGCCGGGGAATTCCTCGCTGACTTTCCTGTACACCAGCCCGGGCAGCCATTTGGTGGAAATCGCCTGGGGAGAGGAAAGCAAGGTTTCGAAACAGTCTGGCGATGAGGACTGCGTGTTGGTGACGGAAACACCGGTTGTGACCGACACCCCGGTTGTGACGGAAGTCCCGGTTGTTACCGAAGATCCCGGTAACCCTGAAATACCGGTTGTGCCCGGAAACCCGCAGGAACCCGGCAACCCTCCGCAGGCGCAGCAGCAGCCCACCCTGGCTCCTCCCGCGGCAGCCGGCGGCCCGATCCTTATCCCGGTGACGGGCGCGGATCTGGAAAGCAAAGGTGGGAAACCGGTTGACGGCCTCTTCACCAATCTGGGATTGATGTTCCTGGGCGTCGGTTTGGTGTTGCACGGTGCCAGCAGGAAATTCCTGAGCTAAACCTGGTTTCTGAGGACGGGGGGCGCTGGCGGCGCCCCCCGTTTTTGTTTTGAATTTACTGGTAAACTTGTCATGATGAAAAACCGTATTTCCAACTGGCTTTTCCTGGCAGCGGGCATCGCCCTGATCCTCTTCGGAGCTCTGCGCACCGTGGCTGAACTAAGCCAGTCAAGCAATCAAACCGGCGATGGGACGCCGGTGGCCGGCGGCCTGGCGAATTTCGTTGATCTGGAGCTGTACGCGGCTCAACCCGCGCCGACGCTCAAGCCGGCGCCTTATGTGAAACGGGCTGTTTTACCGCGGGAAGATCTGGAAGACGCCGGTCTGCTCAAGCCGCGCCGGCTTCCCGGAATCCCAACCCGCATTGTTATTCCCAGCATCGGCCTGGATGCGCCGGTGGTGCAGGCGCGTTCTTACCGGGTCAATCAGGACGGCGTTCTTTACGGGCAGTATATGGCTCCCAGCCGTTTCGCGGCCGGCTGGCACCCCAACTCGGCCAGGCTCGGGCAGGTGGGCAACACGGTGATTAACGGCCACCACAACTTTTTGGGTAAAGTTTTTGAGCATCTTGTGGATGTCGCTCCGGGAGATAAAATCATCGTTTACGCTGGCGAGCGCGCATTTCACTACGTCGTAACCAACCGCATGGTTTTGATGGAAAAAGACGCGCCGCTGGCAGTGCGGGTGACCAACGCTCGCTGGCTGGCGCGTTCGACGGATGAACGCCTGACTTTAATCACCTGCTGGCCGGCGACCAGCAATACCCACCGGCTGGTGATTGTTGCCGCTCCGGAAAAATAATCCTGGTCCGGCTGTCTGCCGCAACCGTCCGGCCTGGAAGGGACGGTTTTCTGTTAAAATGAGAATGCGCCGAAGGAGTCGTTATGGGCGAGAAATGGGTCAAGGTCTATCAGGTTGAAGGGCTGGTGCTGGCTGAACTGACGCGAAATTTCCTCATCTCGCGGGGAATTCAGGCCGTGACCGCCCAGGAAGCGGCCGGCGCAGCCTACGGACTGACCGTTGGACCGCTGGGCAGCGCGGATATTTTGGTGCCAGAATCCCGGCAGGCGGAAGCCTTGCAGGTGTTGGCCGCCCTGGAAAACGGCGAATTTGAGCTGACCGAAACGCTAACGGATGAAGCCCATTCAGATGATCAGGCGGAGGATTGATATGGCTCATACTTTGACGAATGAAGAAAAACAGCTGGCGAAATTAATCGGCAGGTTACCCATGGCTTTGGAAGATCGCCAGGCATTTTCCGACCGGATCATGAACGGTGAAATGAGCGAGGAGCTGGCGGAGGAAATCAAAGCCAAAATCACCGCGATGGATGATCCAGAGGTTCGCGGCCGCTGGACAGCAGAGCTGGCCCGCGTGGTGCAGCAGTGGCGCTTTGCCTCCCAAAAGCGTCATTTTCGGCGTTAATTTCCTTTTTCGATCAAAAATTCGCGTTGTGTGACCGCTGCTTTTAAGCGGTCATGTTACAATGTGTCTCCGCCAATCTGGAGACGCGCATTGATTAACCGACTTAACCGCTACCGCACCCAATATCCCGGCCAGTTCTGGCTGATGTTTTTTGGCATGCTGATCATGACGGTAGGCGCCAGCATGATCTGGCCGTTCTTGATGATTATTGTCAGCAGCCGCCTTCGCCTTCCGCTGACGACCGCCGCTTCACTGATGACCATTAACGCGGTGATGGGGTTGATCTCCTCCTTCATCGCCGGCCCGATCATTGACCGCCTGGGCCGAAAATGGGTCATGGTCTTCAGTCTGCTGACCAACGGCTGTCTGTACGCGTTGATGATCTGGGCGGATTCGCTGCCGGCATTTGCCGTGCTGCTAGGTTTGCAGGGGGCGGTCAACCCCCTTTTTCGCGTAGGCGGAGACGCCATGATGGCGGATCTGATCCCGCAGCCGCAAAGAGTTGAGGCGTATTCTCTGCTGCGCATGAGCAACAATCTGGGGGTGGCGTTGGGCCCCGCGATTGGCGGATTCATCGCCTCGCGCTCCTACACCATCGCGTTTATTTGCGCTGCGCTGGGGATGGCTACCTACGGCCTGCTGCTGCTCTTCCGCGCCAGAGAAACCCTGCCGGCTAGGGCGGCGAACGCTGCCGGAACCCCGCCGGTTCAAGAACGCTTTGGCGGATATGACAAAGTCTTAAAAGACGGGCCGTTTATTTCCTTTGTGTTTGCCTTTATCTTCACCAGCATTTGCGCTTCGATGATCTGGGTGCTGCTCTCGGTGTATACCAAAACCAATTTCAACCTGTCTGAAAGCCAGTACGGTCTGATCCCGACCACCAACGCGGTGATGGTGGTTGCTTTACAGATTCTGGTAACGCGCATTACCCGGCGCTTCCGCGATCTGCCGGTCATGGCGGTCGGATCGGCGTTTTATGCCCTGGCGACTTTTGCGATCGCCTTCGGCACGGGCTTCTGGTGGTTCTGGTTGTGTATGGTGGTGATGACGGTGGGCGAGCTGGTGCTGGTTCCAACGTCGACCACCTTTGTGGCCAACCTGGCGCCGGTGGATATGCGCGGCCGCTATATGAGCATCTACGGATTGACCTGGGGTGTGGCGACCGGGATTGGCCCCGTTCTGGGCGGTTGGTTGAATGACACCTTTCAGCCCCGCGCGATCTGGTTTGGCGGGGGATTGATTGGCCTGTGCAGCGTTCTGGCGTTTCTGGGCTTAATCGGGTGGGACTGGCGCAAACGCCGCCTGATGCGCGAATCTGCGCGGGGATAAAGGCAGCCTGAGGATTCCGGCTAGACTTTTCCGCTGCGGATCTGGACGAGCACCTTTTGATAATCGCCAACGTTGGGCGGATTGAGGGCGATGATGGCTTCGACCATCGCCAGCGCACCCTCCTGATCGCCGCGGGATAAAAGCAAATCGGCCAGCGTATCCAGGGTTTCGACCGCCTCTTTCACCTTGCCGGTGTGAGCCAGCCCATCAGCCAATCGTTTTTTCAATTCCCAACGATCCGGGCGCAATTCGATTAGATTTTCAATAAATTTTACTGCCTGGTCCCGCTTGCCGGCATTGTTGAGCATAGCCACGTAGGTATCCAGTTCCAGTAAAGCCGCCGCGTCCAGGCCCATGCGGAAATTGAGATCCACCAGCATGGAACGAGGCTCAGGGTCATCCGGTTGTAAGGTGCGCAGTTGTTCGTAGGTGCGCAGGGCCTGGCGGATGTCCAGGCGCTGCATATCGATATCGGCGATGTGCATGAGGATTTCAGCGGCAAGCGCGCGGTGGCGGGTCGATTCTTGCGCCAGTTTGAGGGCATTGGTATAGGTCTGGCGCGCCATATCCAGTTCAGCGAGTTGATAGTAGATCTCTGCCAGGCTGATGTACTGGCGGATGGTTTCTTCGACCTTTCCCTGCGCCAGCAGCAATTCAATCAGTTTGCCGCGGATTGCCAGATCCATCGGAACCAGATCCACAACCCGGCTGAGCAGCGCGATCGCCTGGCTGCTTTCTCCCCGCAGGGTGTATAAATTACTGACCAGCAAGTACTTCTCGACCGCTTCCTGTAGGTGGTTCTCTTTAACCAGCAGATCGCCCATCATGATGTGTAAGGGCATGAACGTCGGCGCGTACTGCAGGGCGTAATAAGCCTCTTCCATCGCCGAACGGTATTTCCCCGCCTGGGTCAGCATCTGCACTTGAGCCAGGGCTTCAACCACCTGCCCGCTGCGCGACTCCAGCAGCATCTCGATCAGCGGAATCGGGGTGCCCTGATCGTCGCCCGGGCTGAGCTGGGCGCGGGCATGCTTCAGGTGTTTGCGCCAGTCTGCGCGGTGCAGCTGGGCGGCAATCGTCTCGCAGATTTTCTTCAACGTCACCGGGTCGTTTTCGCGGGCCTGGGCTTCCAGCACCGGTTCATATAACTGGCGCAGCGTTTCACTGTGTTTCTCAGGCACGCTTTGCGCGTCTGCCAGACTGAGCGCCTGGATATAAGCCTGGGCAGCCTCGCTCAGATTTTCAGCGTCCTCCTGCAGTTCGCCGATCAGCAGGTATGAGCCCAGGGCGTAATCGGGGTGCTTCACCGCCTGCTTAAGATACTTGATCGCTTTCTGAGGATTTCGATTGGCGTAAAGATAGCCAAGGTCAAAGAACGCTGCTGACCGGTTCAAACCCAGCTCGATCGCCCGCTCTAATTCTTCAATCGCCTGAGCCGGGTGTTCGTTGGTTTGTGCTTCAATCGCCTGGCCAAGGTGAGCCAGGATGCGGGTTCGTTCCGCGTTTTCCAGCGAGAGCCCGCCGGTTCCGCGGCTCAAGGTCGTGATTCCCCGCCGGGATACCTGGCCGCTGTTGGCCGGTGATTCATCCGGCGCGTCAAAGAGCATGCTGGCCAGCTCAGACAGGGCTTTCTGACGCGCTTCAACCACCGGCGGCTGCCCGGCCTCTTCTGCAGGTGCGGAAAGTTCTTTTTTCCGTTCGACCGGTTTTAATGCACCGGTCGCGGGCCGTCCGGTGGGTTTGGGCAGCAGCTGGTTGGATTTAATCCGATTGAGCGCGTTGAGCACTTCAGCGCTCTGCGGCGCCATCTGACGGGCATATTCGGTCACCTGCAAGGCTTTGGTGGTATCCCCGCTGCGCTGCATCAGACTGGCGCAGGCTAAAAAAGCCCGCACGGCTTCCGCCTTATTGCCGATTTTTTCGTAGATCATCGCCAGCTTGGTATAAGCGGTCAGGTTTTCCGGGTCCAGCGCGGTGGCGCGGTTCCAGTGCTCAATCGCCCGCTCCAGGTCTCGATTTTTCAGATAAAGATCGGCAGCCGCCAGCCAGGATTTAACCGCTTCGGCTATCCGCCCATTTTGTTCCAGAATTCGACCGATTTTATCATACGGGGCCGGGTCATCCGGCGCGGCTTTGACCGCCTGGCGGTAATACTCAAGCGCCTTATCAAAATCCTTCATTTCGTAATAAGCCAACCCCAAACTGGAAAGGGCCGCGGGCTGATCGGGCATTTCTTCCAGCGCCAGGTGGTAGTAGCGAGCCGCCTGGTCCCAGTTTTTTTCCCAGGCTGCTGAGTTTCCCTGATCCATGAATTTTTGATAGGCTTGCTTGTTTCCCGGCATAGACGGCACCAGATTTTAGATGGATTCGTTCTCCAGGGCGGTCATTTCGCCCCAGTTCTTACCCCAGCGCGCTTCCGTGCTGAGCGGCACAGACAGCGGGTAAACATTTTCCATGGTTTCGCGCACGCTGCGCGCGGCAGCCATTAATTCCGATTGCGGGCATTCCAGCACCAGTTCATCATGCACCTGAAGCAGGATTCGGGCGTTTAATCCCTGGGCTTTTAATGTGCCCGGCAGGCGGATCATGGCCAGTTTTAGCAAGTCAGCGGCCGTTCCCTGGATGGGGGCATTAATTGCCTCCCGTTCTTCGCGGTTCTTCATCATCTGGTTGATCGGGGTGATCAGATTGGGAAAGAACCGCTTTCGGCCGAACAGGGTTTCCACATACCCCTGAAGGGCCGCCTGACGGCGTATGCCGTCAAGATATGATTTTACACCAGGAAACTGTTCAAAATAGGCTTTAACAAAGTTCTCCGCTTCTGCCAGGGTCAGATCTGTGCCCCGGCTGAGGCCAAAAGCGCTCATCCCGTAAATCAGGCCAAAATTGACGGCTTTTGCCTGGCGGCGCTGGTCTTTGCTCACCTGCTCAATCGGCACGCGGAAAATTGCCGCGGCGGTCGCGGCGTGAATATCCTGCCCCGCGCGAAAAGCCGCGATCATGGTCTGATCTTGCGCCATGTGGGCGACAATCCGCAGCTCGATCTGCGAATAGTCCACAGAGAGCAGCACCTGTCCCGGCGCGGCAACAAACGCTTTTCGCACCTGCCGGCCCAGCTCCGTGCGGATGGGTATGTTTTGCAGGTTGGGGTCGGAGGACGCCAGGCGGCCGGTGACCGAGCCGGTCTGTGAATAAGAGGTGTGCACCCGCCCGGTTTCGGGGTTGATCTGGGCGGGCAGGGCATCCAGGTAGGTGGATTTCAACTTGGATAGTTCGCGGTATTCCAGAATGAGATCCACAACCGGGTGCTTTCCGCGCAGTTCTTCAAGGACTTCAGCCGAGGTAGAATAATGGCCGCTGGCGGTCTTTTTCCCGCGGTCAGGCGGGACCAGCTGTAAGTTTTTGAAGAGGATATTGGAAAGCTGCTGGGTAGAGTTGAGGTTAAACGGCATCCCGACCGCCTGCTGGATCTGCGCTTCGATCTCGCGCTGCCGTTCGGCGAGTTCAGCGCTCATTGCGCGCAAAAAGTCAACATCCAGCCCGATCCCTGCCTGTTCCATGGCGATGAGCACTGGAACCAGCGGCATTTCCATTTCTTCCATCAATTTGTTCATGCCCTGGGCGGTTAGTTTTTCGCGCAGCAGGCCCGTCAGGCGCAGCGTCACCTCCGCGTCCGCGGCTGCGTACAGGGCGGCTTTTTCCAGCGGCACTTCTGCCATGCTGATCTGGTTTTTCCCTTTCCCAATCAGCTCTTCGATATGGGTCATCTCCACATTGAGATAAGCCAGCGCCATTTCTTTCAACCCGAGCCGTCTGGAAGATGAATCCAGCAGCCATTCCGCCAGCATGGTGTCAAAGGCCAGGTTGGCCGGATTTAATCCATAGCGGGAGAACACCAGACAGTCAAATTTCAGGTGATGGCCGGTGATCTTTTTGGCTGGATCTTCCAGCACCGGCTGAAGCGCGCTGCGCACAAGCGGCCAATCCAGCTGGGGGGAGCGCTGGTGTCCGATCGGGATATAGAATCCCTGGCCGGGTTCAACCGCCAGCGAAATGCCTACCAGCATGCAGCGCATCGGGTCGGTGGAAGTCGTTTCTGTATCCAACGCGATCCAGTCTGCGCTTTCCAGTTTCTGACGCAGGGCATCCAGCTCGCTTTGATCGGTCACTGTGACAACCTGAATAGCCGGTTCGGCCGGCCTACCAATCAGCTCAAGCTGTTCGCCGAAAAGGTTGAGCTGCGCGGAAGGTTGATGGGTCATTTCTGCAAGGCTGGTCATCTTCCGCAGCCGTTCGGTCAGGGTGCGAAATTCCATCTCGCGGAAGAAAGATTCAACCTGCTGCGGTTTCAGGTTGCTGGTGCGCGCCTGCTCCAGATCGAGCACGACCGGGACATCGGTGCGGATGGTCGCCAGGTCTTTGCTGAGATACGCCAGTTCGCGCCCGGCTTCCAGTTTGGCGCGGACGCGCGGCGGGAGTTCATCCAGATGGGCGTAAACAGCGTCCAGGTGGTCATAGGTTTCCAGCAAGGTTAGCGCGGTTTTTTCTCCCACACCCGGCACGCCCGGGATGTTATCCGAGTGGTCGCCGACCAGGGCTTTGTAATCAACGACCTGATCGGGGCGCACCCCGAGGGTCTCTTTCACTTCCGCCGCGCGAAAATCTCGGGCTTCAGATAGGCGGCTGCCGGCCAGGTTGACGATCACGCGCTCATCTACCAGCTGGAGCAGATCGCGGTCGCCAGTGATAATTTTTACTCCCAGTCCGCTGGCGACCGCCTGGCGGGCGATGGTACCGAGGATATCATCGGCTTCAACCCCTTCCTGTTCCAGGCGCGGGAGATTAAAGGCATCCACCATTTGCCGGATGCGCTCAATCTGCGGCCGCAGGTCATCCGGCATCTTCGCGCGGGTGGCTTTGTAATCAGGGAAGAGGTCGTTGCGAAAGGTGCGGCCCGTGTCAAAGGCGACCGCCAGATATTCCGGTTTTTCCTGTTCCAGAATGCGCAGCAAAACGCTGGCAAAACCGTAAATTCCGGCGGTTGGCTCCCCTTTTGAAGTCTGCAGCCGGTCAGAACCCGCGCCGGCGGTTAATGCGAAGTAAGTGCGGTATGCCAGGGCATGACCGTCAATTAAATAGAGTATGGGTGGCATGTTCTTGGATCCGGATTGTCTATGTGGTGGATGGAACGCCTTGCCACTGGCGAGTCTGGCGGATGAAATCCTGAATGAGTTGCGGGGTTGGGGGGATGCTGCCGCTGATGATCAGGTAGCCGGGCGCCCAAAAATCGCCGGAGGGATTTTGCCCGCGCAGTTTCGGGAAGGTGGCAAACATGCGCTCAGACAGTTTCTGGCGCAGCGTGCGCACCAGCGAACCAGGGGAGATCGAAGGAATCACATCGATTGTCCACATCAGGTAATTGGATTTGACGGAGCAATCGCTCATTCGCCAGCCAAAGGCAATGCAGAGCTGAGGCACCCATTGATTCAACTTCTCAGCCAGCTCACCGTTGAGGGCGTGGCCGGGTATGCGCGGAACCAGGACGCACGTGTAGGTCAGGCGCGCCAGTCCGGGTTGGAGCGGATCGAGATCGCTGAGACTCTCCGGTACTCCGAATGGCGATTTTGATCGAACCGGCTTGCTGACCTGCGTGGCTTCAATCGAAAGGGGTGGGGTAGACGGCTGCGGCGGCTGAGAGGGATTCAAATCTCGCACGCGCAGCGGGATGGTCGGCGCAGCGCTGGGGTTGACCGGTGTGGACATGGTCTCTTCCCACGGGAAGACGAACTCGGGCAGCCCCCCGGTTTCAGGCTTGGGCGTTTGCTTCGTAGTATCCGGGTCTGGCGGCGGGACGCTCTCCAGGAAACTGGAAAGCTTAACCTCATCACCCGGTTCCCAGCTGGCTTCTGCAGGTTCGGATGACTCTTCCCAGGCATCTGTCAGGTTTTCACCGCTTTCAGGCGCTTGGGGCGCGGCGGGAACGGCGGGTTCTTTGGGACTGGCCGGTTTGGGCTGGACAGCCGGGGCAGAGGGTTCGGCATTTTGAGGCGGCGGGGTTGAGATGAGCGTGCGCGCCAGCTGGTTGGCCTGATTGCGGATGCGGGTGAGCGGCATGGCGATATCAAAGACCATTGCCAGTGCCAGCGTTTCTCCCATCGGGGTGGCATAAAGGAGATAATCGGTTGAATTCGAATCCAGGCGGATAAACCGGGCCAGGTCGCCGCGCTGTTGACTGTTCCAGTAGCGGGAGATCACAGCGGCAACTTCCTGAGCCCCGCTTTGCTCAAGATGACCGGCGTAAGCCCAAATCTTTCCTTCCTGAAGAATCAACGCGGCATGAGCGTTCGAGTCCAGCAGCATGCGAGTCAGGTATTGGGCTGCCTGGGCAGCGTCGCTCAGCCAGGGCTGCATGGTCACCGCCGGGGCTGTCGGCTGGGGAGCGGCCTGCGCGGCAGCGGCCGGGGTCGGCGACGGGCGTTTCGCGGGAGGATGAGCCGCGGGCGGTGCCGCTGGAGGAGGGGTTTCAGGTCTGGTGCTGATGATTTTCTCCACCATTTCTAACAATTCTGGTAAATAGAATGGTTTTTTTAGGAAGCCCTGAACCGGAATCCCTGCCAGGGAAGGATGATTGGGATCGTTATTGGGTGGGATGACAATCAGGCGCGTCTCTGGCCGCTGGGCGAGGATGGTTCTTGCCAGCCCGGCCAGCGGTTGATCGCGCAGGTCGCTGTCCAGGATGGCCAGATCAAACGCGCTGCGGCTCGCAGCATTGGCTGCGTCCACAGCGTTTTGCACCAGACGCACCCGGTAACTGCTGCTGTCTTCCAGGCTGATCCGGATCAGTTCTCCAAAGGCAGGATGAGGTGAAGCCACCAAAATCTGAACAGGCATGTTATCAGTCTATCACAACCTGATTCTGCAGGCAAGCGCCATGGCTGGTTCTGCAGTGCATTGAGCCGCCAATAATTGCGGCAGTTTCTAAATACTCAGGTTGCAAGGTTCTTACCAGGCGCGGTCAATTTCCAGGTAAAATCATTACCAATAATCTGATCATGAACTAAACCACAAAGGATTTGAAACTTGCGTTTTAAAGCTAACCTTATCTTGCTTCTGACCGCGTTAATCTGGGGGTCTGCGTTTGTTGCCCAGCGGCTGGCCGCTTCGCAACTGGGTGTATTGCTGATCAACGGTTCGCGCTTTTTACTCGGCGGGTTGATTCTGCTTGCCCTGGCTCGTTTTCAAATGGATTTGCGCTGGTCGAAACTGCGCTGGATGCTGATGGCGGGAGGATTACTTTTCGCAGCCAGCGCGCTGCAGCAGGCCGGGTTAATCACCACCACGGCGGGCAACGCCGGGTTTATCACCGGTATTTACGTGGTTCTTGTGCCCCTTCTGCTGCTGCTCTTCTGGCGTCAGGCGCAGCCCTGGCCGGTCTGGGCAGCTGTGTTTCTTACCGTGATTGGAATGTATCTGCTTTCCGGTACCGGCGAAATCCGCTTTGTGATTGGCGACTGGCTGGTGCTGATCGGGGCGCTTTTCTGGGCGCTGCACGTGATTGTGGTTGGCCGGGCGGTGGAACAGGTTGACGTGCTTCAGTTTTCGGCCGGACAATTTCTGGTCACCGCTGCCCTGGATTTCGCATTCGGGATTCCGCTGGAATGGCACACCGCTCCAGGATTCGTGGACGCCTGGCCGGCTATCCTGTATATTGGCATCTTTTCAACTTCGATCGCCTATACCCTGCAGGCGTACGGTCAGAAGTACGCTCCTCCGGCAGACGCGGCCATCATTTTAAGCATGGAAGCGGTGTTTTCTGCTGTCTTTGGCTACCTGATCCTCTCCGAAACATTGAACTGGAGCCAGCTGCTGGGTTGTGTCTTAATCTTTGGCGCGATTCTGCTGGCTCAATACCCGCTGCTCGCGGCGCAGCGCAAACCGGTTGAACCCGCGCAAAGCAGTTGATGTACAATCAATGAAAAAGCTGCGGAGGTCTACCAATGAAACGCTGGCATTTTTTGTTCCTGTCGCTCCTCCTGGTTTGTTTGGCTGCGGCTGGCTGTCAAAAAAAGCCGCCCATCGATCCGGGTTTTATCGGCACCTGGGCATCGGACGCCACGACGGCGCGCATGAGCATCGCTGTCGAAGGCGATCAGGTGGTGATTAAAGCCTGGGATACGAAAACTGGGGCGGATTTTGAGGTGAAGCCGCTGGAAATCACTTTCGATCAAATCACCGCTGAATTTTACTTTCCGCCCAATGACTTTCGCACGACCCGTACCTACACGCTGAACGGCGCAGATGGATTAAAGGATACCTACACCGGCGGCGCGCAGGGAACAATTTACTGGTATAAGCTGCCTGACCAACAATGAGCGCCACCGCCTACCTTCAGCGTTTGCAGGAGGAGGTTGGTCCCCGGCGGGCGGGCAGCCCGGGCGAAGGCGCTGCTCAGGTGTGGCTGACCGCGCGCTGTCGGGAGCTCGGCCTGGCGGTGGAAAGCGATCCCTTCACCTTTATTGGTCCGGAAAATTTCCGCCCGCTGTCCAATCTCTTCATGCTGGCCTGGTTGATCGGTTCGATCGCGCTGTCGGTGAGCGGGAAGACTGTTCTGGGGGCGGTTGGTTTCGGCCTGTATCTGGGAAATATTTTTTTCTTCCAAAAATGGCTCGAACTGCGTCTGGCGCGCACCCTCAGCCAGAACATTTTGGCCGGGTTGAAACGGCCGTTATCTGACTATGTTGCTGCCAGTCAAAAAGGTCCCGCCTTGCTGCTCTGCGCGCATTACGATACTCCGCGGAACCTGCCGCCCTGGGCCCACCGCCTGCAGGGTGTGTACGCTTATATCATGCCCCTGGGGATTATCGGTCTGCTGTTTCTGGGCTTTTACCTGCTGTTTGTTCTCCTCAATGTCATCGGCTGGCACTGGGTGAAACCGGCCGCGGATTTCAGCGGCCGTGCTGCGCTTATTTTGAACCTGCCTTTTATTCTGGCCATGCTGTTAATGAACCTGAGCGCGCTTTTCTGGCCGCGCAGCGACAGCCCGGGCGCGGATGACAATGGTTCGGGAACCGCGCTGGTAGTCGAAGTTGCGCGCAGGTTGAAAACAAACCCGCCCTCGAATCTGGAAGTGTATTTCGCCTGGTGGGGAGCTGAAGAACGCGGGCTGTTTGGCTCGCGGCAGTTTGTGCGCCGATTTAGCGCACAGTTGCTGAAGGATCGTTTCTATCTGCTAAACGCTGATTGTGTCGGGGTAGGCGAAAAACTGACCGTGCATACCGGTCAGGGCCTGCTGCGGCGGAAGCCGGCTGATCAAGAAGCGCTGGCGCGGATTGAGCGCCTGGCAGCCCGGTTTGATATTCAAACCATCCGCCTGTGGGAGACGATCCTGTCCGGCGGCACTTCAGATCATTCTGCCTGGATCGACCGCGGTTTTACCCGCGCGGTGTCTCTGCTGCGTGAAAATCAGGCCCGGCTTAGCCCGCCGGCGCGGTTTCTGGCCTGGCTGCTGCGCATTCCTGACGCGAACCAGCTGGAACTGCTCCATATTCACTCCGAGAATGACCATCTGGCAGGAATCCGCCCTGAGATTCTCGAAAAAACCGCCGACCTGGCAGAAGCCTACATTCGCGAGGTGGATGCCAGTCTGGCGGCCGGCCCGATAGTGGAGGTGAAAGAATGAGCCAGGGTGTTTTAGACTGGGTACGTTCTGTTTTACGCGGCGAAACCACCCCGCCGCAGCCGGGTGGAAGCCCGGCGCCAGTCAGCCGCAAGGTGGCGGTGTTGATTTATGATCCAGCCGTCCTGGCTCATGGCGGTCAGCGTTTATCGGAGGTCATGGGCTGGCAAAACCCGCTACGTCTGATGCAGGCGTATATCAACGACCTGCGGGCAGCCAGCGGGGGATACGCCAACTTTCAGGTTGTGGAAACGCAGACTCTGGACAGCCTGCCAGTCAAACAAGACGGCTTTCGTTACGAGGTTGAGGGGTTTCTGGCCAGTCTGCGCGCCAGCGCTGGTTTTCACCAGCCGGATGAAGCGGATTACGGGCGTATTATCAGCGAATACGCTTTGAATGCCAGGGTGCGCAGCCGCGAAATTGACGAAGTCTGGTTGTTTGGCCCCCCTTACGCCGGATTTTTTGAATCCCGCATGGTCGGGCCGGGAGCGTTTTTCTGCAATTCCGAACCGCTTCTGACCGCTGAGCCGGGCAGGCGGTATGTGATCATGGGATTTAATTACCAGCGCGGGGTGGGCGAAATGCTGGAATCCTTTGGCCATCGGGTCGAATTCTGCATGCAGCGCGTTTACCGCCGCCATCTCGGCGACGCGAATTTGTGGGAACGCTTCACCCGGGTTGAAAAAACGCACCCCGGCAGGGCAGAGGTCGGAACGATCCATTATGCCCCGAACAGCGAAGAGGATTATGACTGGGGGAATCAGCGGCTGGTCTGGAGCCGGTGTGATACCTGGCTGCATTTCCCCGACCTGACCGGCGCGCCGCGTCAGGTGGATTGCCGCGACTGGGGCAGCGGTGATATTCGCCTGCATCATCTCTGGTGGTTAGAGCATCTGCCGCGGGTCAGCGGCCAGATCCAGCGCGTTTCGACCAACTGGTGGGAATACCTTCTGGATCCCAACCTCATCTCTTGAAACTATCTCAGACAGGAGGAAGGTTGCCGGATTATCCCTGGCAGGAATTCATCGTTCTTTCAATCGCCGGGACGGCCGGTGTTCTGGCGCAGTGGCCGAACCTGATTGAAGCGGGGCGGGCTCGTCTGGCCGAAATGCGTCTTTCCCCCCGCCTGGTCGCCTGGATGTTGCTGATCCAGGCAGAAGGAGTCTTTTTGCTGGCTCTGGCAATTGGCCTGTTCCCCGCTTCACGATTAGGGGCAGGCGCGGTCTGGCTGAGAGCCTGGATGACAGGGACATCCCTGCCGTCAGGTTGGCTGCGAGAGGGGCTGCTCGGCCTGTCCGGGGGGCTGCTGCTGGGCTGGCTGCTGGCTCTGGCTTCAAGGGCGGTCTTCCCGAGCGCGGATGCGCGGCTGCGCGGGCTGGAAGCCCGTCAGCCAGCCTGGCAACGGGGGCTGTCATGGCTGTCTGCCCTGCCGGAAGAGGTGACCCTGCGGCTGTTTCTTTGTTCGCTGATTGTCTGGCTGCTCGGGTGGGTCTGGCAGGATGCCAGCGGCGCGGCGGCAGACGGCGCCTGGCTCGCGGCGATCACCTTTTCCGCGCTGGGATCGGGGTTAAATCAGCTGCTCACCGCCGGGCTGCGGCTGGGCTTGAACGCGGTTCTGGTCGCGCGCGTACTGCTGCCGCAAATCCTGGCAGGCTGGGCGTTTGGCTGGGTTTACTGGCAGGCCGGTCTGGAAGCTGCCGTGCTGGCGCACCTGGGGTTTGAAGCCGGCTGGTGGATGGTTGGCCGCGCCGTGTTTCGTCAGACGGCGGTTGGATGATCACATACGCTCCCCTGCCGGAAGATTTTTACCGCCAGCCGGTCCAACAGGTCGCCCGCAGCCTGCTTGGCTGCTGCCTGGTTCGGCGTCTGGATGAACATCTTCTGGCCGGGGTGATCATCGAGACCGAGGCTTATGATGGTGAGCAGGACCTGGCCTGCCATGCGCGCGCAGGCCGAACGGCCCGCACGGCGGTGATGTACGGCCCGCCGGGCCGGGCGTATATTTATTTCACTTACGGGATGCACTGGTGTTTGAACGCGGTCTGCGGCCCCGAAGAATACCCGGCTGCGGTGCTGATTCGCGCCCTTCGTCCGCTGATCGGCCGGGAAATCATCGCGATCCGCCGGGCGGGAATTGCCGAGCCCGACTGGTTGAGCGGCCCGGGGCGGTTAACCCGCGCTTTTGGGATTGACGGCCGTCTGAACGGGATCAGTCTGCTGACCGCTGACGCGCTCTGGATCGAAGCGGGCGAGCGGCCGGCAGAAACGGACATCCGCTGCGGGCCGCGGGTGGGCATTTCGAGTGTTCCCGAGCCCTGGCGCAGTTTGCCCTGGCGGTACTGGCTGCCGCGGGTTCCAAATAAAGCTTTATAAGGATAAATAACTATGGGTTGGTACCTTTTCGCGGGACTGCTTGCGGCTGAAGCCGCGGCGATCGCTTTCGCACGGCTCAAAAGTGGATCTGCGCGAAAAATCCGCAGTATTGTGTTCATTGGCCCAGCCGCTATTTTTGGATTATTGCTGCTGATTGGCGCTGTTCAGTGGGGCTGGCGGTATTACCTGCTCGCCGCGGTTTTGCTGGCGATGCTGGTCAGTGCCGGGCTGAACCTGTTTCGGCCCAGCAAAGGCCATTCTACTGGCCGGGCGGGATTCTGGCTGGGGGCGGCCGGGCGCGGCCTGCTTTTCTTCGCCGCCTGTCTGCCGGTCATTCTCTTTCCGCCGCACCCGGCTCTTTTACCGACCGGCCCGCATCCTGTGGCTCGTTTTGAGGAGGTCTTCAGCGACAGCAGCCGGATCGACCCTTACGCGCCAGATGGTGAAAACCGTTCACTGCGGGTTGAGTTCTGGTATCCAGCCGATGGTCAGGGGACCTATCCTCTGGTCCTGTTTTCTCACGGCAGCCTGGGGGTACGCACCAGCAACGAAACGCTGTATACCGAACTGGCCAGCCACGGCTATGTGATCGCCGCGCCGGATCACACCGGTCAGGCATTTTTTACCAGAGGAGCGCAAGGACAACCCATCTGGATTGATCAGGGCTATGTCAATGAATTAATCCGCGAGGACGCGCGAAATGACCCTGAAACCAGCCTGAGGCTGTATCAAAAATGGATGGGCATCCGCGTGGGCGATCTGAATTTTCTCTTGGACGAAATCAAAGCCAGACAGTCTGACCCCCAGGCGCCCGCGGTTTATCGCCTGATTGACAGCGAGCGGATCGGATTGATCGGTCATTCCCTGGGCGGTTCGGCCGTTCTGGGCCTGGGTAGGCTTCGCCGCGAGGTCCGGGCGGTGATCTCGCTGGAAGCGCCTTTTATGGCCGATATTCAATCTGTCCAGGCGGGACAGTTCTCATTCAATCCGCAGCCATATCCGGCCGCGCTGCTGCATATCTATTCCGACAGCCTGTGGGGCAGGATGGAGCCGCTGCCTCAGTACGGCCAGAATCTCGAATATCTGCGCGATGAAGCCCCCCTGACTTCCGAGATTTATCTTCAAGGCGCCACTCACCTCAGCCTGACCGATTTTGGCCAGACCAGCCCGATCTTAACCCGGTGGATTGATGGGCAGAAAACCGGTTTGTCAGCTCAGGAGATCCTGACGCAGATCAACCGCATCAGCCTGGCTTTCTTTGATTGCACAATAAAGGGTATTGGGGAATGGCATGTAAATGAAGAAGCGCTGGATTGCGCCGGCTACGCTGCGAGCCAGCGCTGAAGCCGGCTAAATTCGCGGCGGCCAGATCGTCCCGGCGCGAACCACACCGCCGGGGGGGACATCTGCTTTGACGGTTGCCCCGTTGCCGATTCTGGCGCCGCGCCCGATGGTCAGGTTGAGGTTGACGGTCGCGTTCATGCCGATCTGGACGTGGTCTTCCACGCGCACGCCGCCGGCCAGCGCCGCCCCGGGCGAGAGGTTGACCACTTCCCCCACAACACAGTCATGCGATATGATCACCCCGGCGTTGAGCACCGTGCCGAAACCGACAGCGGCCGCGCTGGATACATAGGTCTGAGCCAGAATTTGCGCCGCGGGAGCCAGGCTGGCGCTGGGTTCAATCACGGCGGAAGGATGGATCAGGGTCGGAAAATCAAACCCGTTCTGCCGCAGCAGGTCAAAAACCGCCAGCCGCGCGGAGACGTTGCCAATGCCCCCAACCCCGTTCACTGCCAGGCGCACCCCCGATTCCCGCAGACCGGGCAGGCTTTCGGCTCCGCCCAGCACCGGCACGCCCAGCACCAGGCTGCCAGCCTGGAGCTGATCATCCACCACCCCCACGATCTCAAAGCCGCCCATGGCGCGCATCAGGTCAATCAGGGTTTTTCCGTGCCCCCCGCCGCCGTAGAGCAGGATTTTGTTGGCATCTCCCGGAAACTTTTCTGTCATCTTAAACGTATATATATCATAGAACCGCCTTTTTTGCCTGTTCTTAGCGTAATAGACCGGAAGCAGCCGCGCACGGCGTCAATTCCCCGGTCCGGGTGCGGAATTTTTTGATATGATTATGTCTGCAAGGAGCAGTTTGCGTGGGGATGAAGTACAGTCGCAGATTATTCTGGATGGCCTGCCCGATCGTTGTGCAGTCCTTTTATTTTCCACTTAACCGCCTGCTGAGCGGCGGTGTGGCACCGCAATTGCCACTGGACGCGGGCATTCCTCTATGGCCGGCCTGGGTGGTGGTGTACGCGGCTGTTACGGTGTGGTGGTATACGGCTTACCTCTGGGCGGGCTGGAAAATGGAAGAACGCCTGCTGCGTTCATTTGTGGCTGGCGTCGTATTCATTCTGCTGATTTCCCAGGTAATCTTCTTCACCTTCCCAACCTACGTTGTCCGCCCCCATCTCGGGTCAACCGGTTTCTGGGAGTTCTGGCTGGGCATGATTTACAGCAATGACCGGCCGTACAACGCCTTTCCCAGTTTGCATGTTTCCATTACTTTTATCATCAGTTTATTCTGGGGAATCTGGTTTCCGCGCAGCCGCTGGCTGCAGATCCTGGTGCTGGCGCTGGTGATTTGTTCAACTGTATTTACCAAACAGCACTACTGGCTGGACCTGGTTGGCGGCCTTGGAATGGGCATCGCCGGTTCGCTGGTCAGCCTGTGGGCCTGGCGCCGTCAGGCAGTGCGGCGGACGGATTTCTCATCATCATCCTAAACAGGTTAAGAGGTTAAGATGTCTTCGGCAGGTTTTTCTCGGTTTCTGCGCCGCCTGATGTGGATTATTCCCATTTTGGCGCTGGAATTTTCGTATTTTCCCATCAAGCAGATTGTCCGCGGCGGTATCGCCCCGGCCCTCTGGCTGGACGCCTACATTCCGCTGTGGCCCGTCTGGGGTGTGCCGTATCTGCTGGTCTTCGGCTGGTGGACCTTCGGTTATTTTTGGGCGACGCTGTGCCTGAATGATGAAAACTTCCGCGAATTTGCCCTTTCCGGCCTGATTATTTTCAGCCTGACAGCCGCGACATTTATTCTATTCCCCACCTATGTAAACCGTCCTGAATTGACCGGTGTGGGCTTCGACTGGGATCTGATGCGCTTTATCTACGGCAACGACAGTGTGTATAATGCGCTGCCCAGCCTGCACATCTCAACGACCATGTGGATGACTCTGCATTTTGTCCGCCAGATGCCGCGCAAAGCCTGGCTGTTCTGGGGTATTTTTGGGATTGTTGTTCTCTCCACATTGTTTACCCGCCAGCATTATCTGCTGGATGTCGCCGCCGGCGGGCTGCTCGCCTGGATTTCCTTGCCGCTGGCGCGCTGGATTAACCGGTTGATCCTGCCGGGGCGGCAGGCTGCTCCCAGCCGGGCAGCGCTGCGCTGAATGGTCAGCAAAAACAGGCGGTCAAACCGCCTGTTTTTTTTTTACAACCTTTTTTTCGAATCTGCGTATATGAAGATATACCCTGTTCGATAAGGAAATGGCAATGACTGAACAAAATCAAAACATTCCCGCGGACGGCTTTAACACAGCTCCGCAATCGTCCGAAGAAAACTCTGCCGCAAACGCGCCTGCCGCGGCCACTCCACCGGCCGGGTATTCCTACCGTACTTCGGTCAGCCGGTCAGAGCGGATGCTGCTGCCCGGGGTGGTGCTGATCGTTATCGGGATTATTTTTTTGCTGCAAAACACAACCGGTTTCCGCCTGCATAACTGGTGGGCGCTTTTCATCCTGATCCCAGCCTTCTCAGCTTTGGGCGCGGCGTACCGCATGTATAAAGATCAACATGCCTTGACGCCCTCGGCGCGCGGCTCGCTGGTCAGCGGGTTAATCCTGACCCTGGTGGCGGCGGTCTTCCTGCTTGGCCTGAGCTGGGGCATTCTCTGGCCGCTCGTGCTGGTGTTGGTTGGCCTGGGGATTCTGCTTGGCAACCTGCGCTAACCCCGACGGCGGCAGCGCTTTCGGGTTGTACGGCTCCTCCTGTGCTTACGGGAGGAGCCTATAACTTAAACATTTTCTAATTTATTGGCGAAAATTCACCTCTTGTATTCTGCGAGATTCGTTATATACTCGCTGACTTAGCGGTAATTTTTTTAGAGGAGATAGAATGGACATTCATGAAACTGAAGGATTGATGAAGGAAGACGAACCTCCCGACCGTAGCCCGCGTCCAGCAAGATCCTGGCGCGTGGCGGTGATCGCCAATGTTCGGGGGGAGAGTTCGCTGCCGCAGGATGGACCATCGGATGCTGGCGCGGAATTTGATAAGATCGAAACGATCCAGGCCATTCAAAGAGCAATTGAATCAGACGGACACCGCACGGTATTTTTACCGGCGAATGCCAACCTGCCGCTTGCCCTGCGCGACGAGTGCCCGGATATTTGTTTTAATATCGCCGAAGGCGAGGGGGGAGATGGGCGTGAGGCTCAGGTACCTGCTCTGCTGGAGTTAATGCACATTCCTTATACTGCCTCACGGGTGACAGCCAACGCGATCGGGCTGGATAAAACCATGACCAAGCGCATCTGGCGCCAGAACGGTCTGCCCACGGCTGCCTTTCAAGAATTCGTCACCGGCTTTGAGCCGCTTGACCCGCAGCTCTCCTTCCCGATGTTTGTAAAACCAGCCCGGGAAGGGACCGGCATGGGCATGGGCGCGGACTCGGTGGTTCACAATGAAAACGAGCTGCGCAGGCGCGTTCTGTGGGTCATCTCCATCTACCAGCAGCCAGCTCTGGTGGAAGAATTTTTACCCGGCCGCGAGTTCACGATTGGCGTTCTTGGCCGTCCGGGCGCCGATTTGGTGGCTCGCCGCCCCGAACTGTACGGCGCGGACGGGTTTGTGCATTTCCCGACACTGGAAATTGACAATCAGGCTTCGGTCACACCGGGGGTGTACGGGCATATCGCCAAAACCCTGCATGAAGGCGAAGCGGGCGTGCCGGGTTTCCTCTGTCCGGCGCCGGTCAGCGCGGAATTAAACGCTGAATTACACCGCCTGGCGGTGCGCGCGCATCTGGCGGTCAATGCGCTGGATGTTTCGCGCGTTGACATGCGCATGGATGCCGACGGCAAGCCCCGCCTGCTGGAAATCAATACCCTTCCCGGTTTGACCCCCGGATTCAGCGACCTGTGCGTGATTGCCGGTGCGTACGGTATGTCCTATCAAGACCTGATTCTGGAAATCCTGTACCTGGGCGCATCCCGCTACGGAATGCTTGAACCCCGACCGGGGCCGAATCGAATCGGTCTGCCGCAGCTGGCGCGCATGCCGCGGCAGCGGGTTTGATGATCAAAGACTCTCTGCGCGCCTCGCGATTTCGCGGGGCGCGCTGCGCTTAAAATAGCCAGGGGAGAAAGCGCTGCAGCAGCGGCAGCAGCTCCCAAAGGCCCCACCCGTACAATAAACCCAGACCAATGCCGGCCAGCACGTCTGAAAGGTAATGAACGCCGGTGCTTACCCGCGCCAGGCTGACCAGCGGAGCCCATAAGCAGACAGCCCAGCCAAACCAGGGCGGGCCAAGCAGCGCCGCCAGCACCGCCAGCATGGCGGCGCGCGCAGCGTGGCCGGAAGGAAAGGAATGCGGATCGGTATTGCGGTACACAGCGCCCCATTCCCCTTCCGGGCGCTGGCGGCGGATGGTGAACTTGATCAGGATGACCAGGACAGCCAGCGAACCGACTCCCAGGCCCATCAGTGCAGCTCTGGTGTGCCAGGCGCCGCGGGCAGCCGCCCAGATCAGCACCAGCCCGGCCATCCAGAACCAGGAATCGCCGGAATGTGCAAAAAAAGCGGCGCTTTTCCATAAAAATCCGCGCTGCTCTTTTAGGCGCAGCGCGGCGGAAGCGCGCTCATCCCGTTCCATCCATCGGTTTATGCTTTGCTTCATGATGCCCCATCATTCGTATGGATGTCCATAGTATAACTTGATTGAAGGCCGTTCGCAAAGGGAATGGATATAATTAGGCCAGTATGATCCTGAAGAAAGCGATCCGCTGTTTTCTCTTTTCAGGCCTGATCCTGCTCTATGTGGCTGGCTGCAATTTTCCGATAACGCTGGCAGAGCCTCCGGCGCGCCCGGGTGAGCAGCCGCTCCGCACCGCCACGGGGTTCACCCCCGGCCCGGGCCAGACGGCTCTCCCGCCCCTGCCGACCCCCCTGCCTGCGACCCAGGAAGCAACCCTCACCCCGCCGGACCCCTTGCGTCCGCGCTACGACCTGCAGGTTGCGCTCTTCCCCCGCGCACGGCGGGCGGAAGTCAGCGAGCGCATCATTTACACCAATCGTCACAGCGCCGCGCTGAGCGAGCTGGTTCTGGTCGTGCCGCCGAACCGCTTCGAGGGCAGTTTTTCCCTGCGCGGTATCCGCTGGGCCGGTCAGGATGCTCCCCCTCCTTACCGCCTTTCCGGCCCGTTGTTGACGGTCAGCCTGCCGCAGCCGCTGGAAACCGGCAGCACGGTCGGCCTGCAGATAGACTACCAGATTATCTTACCCGAAAGCGCCGGGGCGTTCGGCTCAACCCCGCGCCAATTAAATTTTGGCGACTGGTATCCTTTTGTGGCAGCCATTTCGCCGGATGGCACCTGGCTGGCTTTTCCGCCTGCTCCGCTGGGCGAATACAGCGTGAACGATTTATCCGATTTCAAGGTCAGCGTGGACCTGCGCCAGGAAGGCGGCTGGCAGCTCGCCGGCAGCGCCATCCCCCGCCAGCAGGGCAGTCTGTGGAGTTTTGAATTAACCAATGCCCGTTCCTTTAGCTGGAGCGCCGGGTTGGAAATGGTCACTCTGGTGCAGCAGTTTGGCGAGATCACCCTGTCAGCCTTTGTCTTTGCTGAGCATGCGGACGCCGGCGAAATGGCGCTTTACCACATGTCGCGGGCAATCGAAGTCTTTAGCAGCCTGTTCACACCGTACGCTCACCCATCGCTCACCCTGATCGAGACCACCATGAACGACGGGATGGAATATGACGGGATGTTCTTCCTGGGCAGCGGCTTTTTTAAAGATCACCAGCAGGGGATTATTGCCAACAACCTGATGGTGCTGACGGTTCACGAGACTGCGCATCAGTGGTGGTATGCGCGGGTGGGCAGCGACCCTTATAACGAACCCTGGATGGATGAAGCCCTGTGCACATTCAGTGAATTGCTTTTTATGGAACGGGTGTACCCCGACCTGGTGAACTGGTGGTGGCAGTTCCGCGTCAACTATTTTGGCCCGGCGGGTTATGTGAACCTGCCGGTCAATGCCTACGGCTCTTTCCGCCAATATGTGAATGCGGTCTATTTAAACGGGGTCAATTTTCTGGATGAACTGCGCTACCGCGCCGGTGACGAAGACTTTCTCCGCTTTTTGAAAGAATACGCCCGCCGCTTTGACGGGCGGCGGGCGACCGGTGCGGATTTCCGCGCATTGCTTGAAGAAATCAAACCGGTTGATTACAGCGATATCTATCAGCGTTATTTTCGTTAGTTAAGGCCGTACGCCAACCAGCTGATCAAATGCGTTGATTTCGAGCGTCCAGCGCGATCCGGGCTGGAAGCGCAGGAACTCCTGATAAGATGAAGGCTGATAACGGTAAAAACCGCCGTCCGCATTAAAGACCACCGTGTATTGTTCCGCTCGACCACCTTCACGGTAGGAGGCAGAAGGGTTGAAGTCTGGCCAGTACGTGTTCAGGTCGGTGCCGCTGACGACCAGTGTGTCGACGGTTACCCAGTCCATGCCGCGGTAGGTGCAGTAGTCCTCATAGACCTCGTAATAGCAGTCCTGGACAGCTTCGGCGTAACCGTTGCCCATATCCACCAGGTAGGGAGTGCCGCAAACCTTCACCGAATTGGCGGCGGGCTGGCTGCTGGTCCCGGCCAGGCGCGAACGGCAGGAAAGCAGCTCCGCCCCGGCGGGGATGCTGGAGCGCCAGTCTTCGCGGGTAACCTCGCGGTACTGCTGAATGTTCAAACTCCGCTGCCAGCTGACAGACTGCACCACCGCGCTGAGCTCCCTGGCGGTGGAAGAGAGCAGGCTGATCACCAGAATAATCCCGGCCAGAACGGCCAGACCGATGAGGATCAAACCTTTGGGAAAGCCGCTTCTGGCGGTCTGCGCCGGCGGGGGTGGCGCGGACGCCGGGCGCAGGGGGGCGCCGCAGGCGCCGCAGCGCTGGGCATCCGCCGGGTTGGAGCTGTGGCAGGCGGGGCAGTTCACCGCAGCCGCGGGCGCGGTATTGGGGCTGCCGATCACCTGGCCGGCCGCGCGCACCTGGCTGCCGGTCAGATCGGCGCTGCACTGGCTGCACGACCTGCTGCCGGCCGGGTTGCGCGCGCCGCAGTAGCCGCAGTGAAAATCGGCCCCGGCGCGGGCAGCTGCCAGGTCTTGTTCGTTCTTCAGGTATTCCGCCTCGCTCGGCTTTTCAAAAGAGACGTTCGCCGGCTGAGGCGCACCGCAGCCGCTGCAGAATCGGTTGGGGCCGGGATTACGCACCTGGCAGCTCGGGCAGGTCCAGATCAGGCGCACAACCCCGAGGGTTTCTCTGGGCATTTTTACCTCCAAACGCGCTGAAACGATTATCGCTTAATCGCGGGGAATTTTCAAACCCGGCTTACCAGATTGTCCAGGCCAGCCAGAGCGTGCCGCTCACCAGGGTCAGCAGGGTGATCAGCGCGCCGGCTTTGGTGTACTCCCAGAAGGATATCTCCACCCGCCAGCGGGCGGCGATCTCTGCCACGATCAGGTTGGCCACCGAGCCGAGCAGGGTGAGGTTGCCTGCCAGGGTGGAAGCCAGGGCAAGGGTCAGCCAGCCCGCCTGCGGGTTGGTTAGATTGGCGGCGACCGGACGTAGCAGCAGCACAGCGGGGACGTTGGAGACCAGGTTGCTCAGCACCGCGGTGGAGAGCGAAAGCGGCCAGATGCCCATCTGCGGGCTGATCTGGAAGGCCTGGAAGAGAATTTGGGTCACGCCGTTGGTCTCCAGCACGCCGCTGAGGATGAACAGCCCGGAAAAAAAGACCAGCAGACCCCAGTCGAACTCGGCGAAAACGGTTTGCGGCTGGGTGCGGCGGGTGATCAGCAGCACGCAGGCCGCCAGGAAGGAAGCCAGCGCGACCGGCACCCCGGCCAGGAAGGCTGCCAGCATCCCGGCAGTGACCAGCATGGTCTTGGCCAGCATCCAGCGGTTGAGCGGCTGTTGGTCGCCTTCCACCAGATCGAAACGTCCGGGGCGGAACTCGAAGCGGTACAGGCGGGTGATCACCAGCCAGACCAACCCCAGTCCAAACAGCGCGGCGGGCAGCAGCGCGGCGGCGAAGTCGAGGTAGGGGATGCCCGAGGCGATGCCAATGATCATGTTTTGCGGGTTACCGGTCAGGGTGAAAACCGAGCCGACGTTGGCGGCGGTGGCCAGGGCAATCAGATACGGCAGCGGGTTGCGCTTGAGCGCCAGGGTGGTTTCGAGGATCAGCGGGGTGAAGACCAGGCAGATGGTATCGTTGAGGAATAGGGCACTGAGCAGGCCGGCCAGCAGGATCTCGACCGCCAGGAACAGGCGCGGGGTGCGCGCCCAGCGCAGCAGCAGCCGCCCGGCCAGGCTGAAGAAACCGGCCAGCTTGAGGTTGGCGTTGAGGATCATCATGCTGAAGAGCAGGATCAGCGTGTCGAAGTCGAGCAAGCCAGGCAGGTCGCGGTAAGCCAGCTGTCCGCTGACCAGCAGCAGCCCAACGCCGACCAGCGCGACCGTGGCGCGGTTGGACTTGAGGATCGGCCAGCGCCCCAGGGCGATGCCGAAATAGGTCAGGCCAACCACGGCCAGGGTGATCCACGGGTTAACAGCCACGCCTGGATTATACAGCCAAACCACCGGGAAGCCGGTGGTTTGGCTCAAGGGTTGCGATTTTTCTGGTGATCCGCCTTATTCGAAGGACACCCTGGTTTTTCCGCAACCTTCACAGCGGTAGGTCACGTGATGGTGTGTCTCATAGGAGTCGTCAAGGCTGATATACTCGCGGCTGGCAAATTCCTTTTTGAGAATGCTCCATTGATGCGTATCCGCAAGCACGCGGATGTAGCCGCAGATTTTGCATTTTTCCAGCGTCTCGCAGCCTTCCTGGGTTTGAATGATCTGGTGGGGCTGGGTCGCCAGTTGCACCTGCTGGCCGCAATTTTTACAGATGCCGATTTTCAGGCAGCCGCTTGCCCCCGGTTGATACGATATCCGATCCTCGGCAATCTCATGCGGACTGGTATCTTTGCTGGTTTCTCCGCATCGCAGGCAGGCTAGATCACGCTTGCAGTGCTTCGGATCGGGATGATGACAGATAGGGTGGAAGTCGTGGCCTTGTCGCTGGCACACGCGTCTGGCTTTGGCAAGGTGAATACCTTTTGTGTTGTAGACCACCAGCCCGGCAAGGAAGCAGACAATCGCAAGCGCAAGCATTAGCCCTGGCGGAAAGTAGGCTTGCCAGGCGCACATCGAAACAAGGAAGATTCCGCTGAGAAGCATCAACCCCAGGCCAATCACCTGATGTTTTTTCATTTTTCCCTACCCGACCTGGTAAAGTGGAAAACGAACAGCCCCACAGGGATTATAGCAAATCTTGAACTTGGGTTGCGTGACGACCAACTGAATCACGGGTGGCAGGTTTGCGCTTTTTCCCCTGGGGTACATTACCAGAGGACAGACAGCGCGTTGGTAAACCGGGTGTTCAGGACGGCAGCGTATGGCAGCACAGGTGGCAATAAAGCGGGACGAAGTGATTGCGGCGATCCTGGCCAAACAGGATCAGGCTCTCGCTGGGGTTATGATCCCCGGCTGGCAAGAGAGCAGCCGGAGAATCTGCATGATTCGCCCAACGATCAATCCACCCTGTGGACGCTGGTGGCGGGGCGGCCGTGCCGGTCGAGCTGCAGGCGGCTGTTATCCGGGCCAATCAGCGCCCAGGAGCTCAAGCATCAGGGCGAGCAGAATTGGGGCGTCTGCTTCGGGCTGTATCGGGAGGGAAATGACGGTTATGGGGTCTCGGGCAGGTCAAAATCCACGTGGGTGACCGGCAGGACAGTGCCGATGCCGGGGATTTCGAAGGTGGCGAAAGCGCCGGTCAGGGGCGGGTAAATTTCCGCGAACATGGAAAAGCCGGGGAAGTTGGAGAAGTCATTGCGCTGGTCGAAATAGGCGCTGTCAAACTCCAGCTTGACGATGGGATAGTCGCCCTCGCCGAAGCTGTCAAAAAACCAATTGACTGTGGCGCGGGTATAGCTGACCGTGTGGATGTCGGTCGTGATGTTATCCGCGTAGGGAATGTAGCAGAAGAATTGATTCTGATCATAAGGACTGGGGGCGCAGAAATCGTTAAGGATGAAAGCGGATTGGAGCGCGCCGTCCTGGAGGAAATATACCCGGCTCCAACTGAAGACGCGCAACTGTCCAAAGGGCTTGCCAGTTGTCTCGGTGACAAAGGTGGTGGCCTTCTCGTCGAGGACAGCCAGGATGTAGGGGCCGTCGAAGGATTGATTGTCCAAGCCAAGGGCGACGAACGCGTCCATGAAGGCGGGCAGCGGTTTCGGGGTGGTCGTGGCGGTCGGCAGCGGCGCCAGGGTGGCGCTGGGCAGCGGGGCCTGGGTGGGCGCGGCGGTGGGGGCGGGGGCTGGCGCGGCGCAGGCGGCCAGGCAAAGGCAGAGGATAGCGGCGAAGGTGGTGGGTTTCAAGCGAGGCGCTCCTCGGGGGCAGGGTGACTGAATCATAGCACAGGGAGGGGGAGGAACTTACCACGGAGGTTCGGAGAGCACGGAGGGCAGTCAAACGCAACCAAATCAGATCATCGGTGATTTCCCCCAATCCTACCCACCTGACCAGTTGCGCTGCAGCGGGGGACGGGTTATACTGAACACCTCTCTACCAGAGGGAGTTTCTGACATGCGCACCAGCCTGTAACCTTTCCTCTACCTTTCGGGAGCATTCCCTGTCGCGGCTCATTCATCTCTCCGGCCGGGGGTTTTCGCGCCCCTGGCTTTTTATTATTCACAGGCTGGTGTGTATGCTGTCGGTTCATCAAATTACCCATTCTTATTCCATTGATCCGCTGCTGGTCGAGGTTTCCTTCAACCTCAAGGCCGGGGAGCGCCTCGGCCTGGTCGGGCCGAACGGCTGCGGCAAGACCACCCTGCTGCGCATCCTGGCGGGCGAACTCGCGCCGCAGCGCGGCAGTGTGCAGTTCACTCCGCCCGACCTGCGCCGCGCTTACCTGCCGCAGGGCGCGGATTTCGCCAGCGGCGAAACGGTCGGTGCCTTCCTCACCCGCGTGAGCGGCAGCGTGGCTGACCTGGGCGCGAAGGTGGAGCGGCTGGCGGAGGCGTTGGCGGCTGCCCCGGCTGACGAGAGCCTTGCGGCAGCCTACGATCGAGCGCTGGCGGCGTTGACCCGCAGCCTGGAGGCCGAGGCGCGCGCCACGGCGGTGCTGGCAGCGCTCGGTCTGGACAGGCTGGGGCTGGATCAGCCCGCGCGGGCTCTAAGCGGCGGGCAAAAGGCCCGCCTGAACCTTGCCGGAGCCTTGCTCTCCGCGCCGCAGCTGCTGCTTCTGGATGAGCCCAGCAACCACCTTGATTTTGAGATGCTCGCCTGGCTGGAAGACTGGCTGCTCGGCTTTCGCGGCGGGGTGCTGATGGTCTCGCACGACCGCGCGCTGCTCGACCGCACCGCCACCGGCATCCTGGAGATTGACCCGCGCAGCGGACGGCTGATGGCGTATCCCGGAAATTACAGTGTCTACCTGGGCTTAAAAGCCGCGGAGCGCGAGCGCCAGGCGCAGGAATACAGCGACCAGCAGGTGGAGATCGCGCGGCTGAAGGCGGCGGCGCGCCATTACCGCGAGATCGGGCGCTTTCACAGGGGCGGCAAGTCGGACACCGACGACAAGTTTGCCAGGGGTTTCTTTGCCAACCGCGGCAAGGGCACCATCGCGCGCGCCAGGCATATCGAGGCGCGGTTGGAGCGGCTGACCGGTGAAGAACGGCTGGAGCGGCCGCCGCGCGACTGGCAGTTAAAAATGGATTTTTCTGCTCAGGCGGCCAGCCGCAGCGTGGCGTCAGCGGAGGGGCTGGCGGTTGGCTACGGTGACCGGGTTGTGCTGGCCGGGCTTGATTTTGACATCCGCCACGGAGACCGCATCGCGCTGATCGGTCCGAACGGCAGCGGCAAGTCCACCCTGATCAAGACCCTGGCCGGCGCGCTACCGCCGCTGGGCGGGCAGCTGCGCCTGGGAGCGGCCATCCGCCCCGGGTATCTGGCTCAGGAGCAGGAAAGCCTCCCGCCCGGCGGGAACCCTGTGGAGATACTGCTCGGCCTGGGCGGCTTTAGTGAAACCGCGGCGCGACAGTTCCTTTCTTATTACCTGTTTACCGGTGACGAGGTCTTCACCCCGGCGGCCAGCCTGTCCTACGGCGAACGCGCGCGGCTGAATCTGGCCTGCCTGGTGGCGCTGGGCTGTAACTTCCTGCTGCTGGATGAACCGTTCAACCATCTGGATATCCCCAGTCGGGCGCGTTTTGAGCAGGCGCTGGAGCGCTTCGGGGGTACCATTCTGGCGGCGGCTCACGACCGCTACTTTATCCGCGCCTTTGCCAGCCAGATCTGGCAGTTAAGTGAGGGTAAATTATTGCGCACGGCGCTGCTGGAAGGAGAGCTGCCGGATTGCGTGATACAATCTGGCTCATGAGCAAAGGTGTCCATCCAAGATTGCTGGAAAGCGAGCCGCTGCAGCGCTGTAAACTGAATGAGTGTAAGGCAGCCTGCTGCCTTTACGGGGTCTGGCTGGACGCGGGCGAGGCGGCGGATATTCTCGCCCACGCCGATTTGATCCAGCCGCACATGCCGGAGGGACGGCGCGATCCTTCCGACTGGTTTGATGACCGTCAGGAAGAGGATGAGTTCCTGCCTTCCGGTCAGGTGGTGCATTCGGCGGTGCTGCCCAGCGCCTGGCATTACGGCGGCAGCGCCTGTGGCTTCCTGCGCCCGGATTACAAATGCGCGCTGCAGGTGGCCGGGCAGGCGGCCGGGCTGCACCCCTGGCGCTTTAAGCCGTTTTACTGCATTCTTCACCCGCTGGATTTGGACGAGGAGGGGCGCATTACCCTGGATACAGCCAGCGCCCTGCTGGAGGAAGAAGGTTCTTGCCTGCGTCCGGCGCCGAAGCGCATTCCGCTGCTGCTGACTTTTGAAGAGGAGCTGCGCTATTTGCTGGGGGATGAGACCTACCGCGCCCTGCTGGCAGAGCGCCCGCAGGAAGAATGAGCAGCGCGGTGGGATTGCCCACCGCGCTGTTGATGTCTAAGCGCCGCCGTCTGAATAATAAGCCGGGTCAGTCGGGGTCTTTCCAGAAGGATCCCAGACATGGACGTAATCGCCCTCGACAGCCCAGTCATACAACCAGCGGGCGTCGCCAATCGACAGGTTGACGCAGCCGTGCGAACCGGGATAGCCGAAGGAAGTACGCCAGTAGGCTCCGTGCAGCGCGCGGGCTTTATCGAAATACATCGTCCAGGGGACGTCCTCAAAGTAATAATAATCTGAACGATCCGCCTCAAACGCGCCGCTCATGGTTTCCAGCGGTTTCTTTTTATAAATCTGAAAAGTGCCCGGCCGGGTGTAGAAAGGTTCGCCGCCGGTGGTGATCAGGGCGGCAAAGACCAGCCTGCCGTTTTCGATCACGGTCAGAGTCTGGTCATAGAGGTTGATGTCAATCCAGCGGTTGACCTCAGCCGGCACGCCTTCCGGACGCTCGTAATTAACCCGCACCTGGCGGATGGAGCGCCGGTCTACCCAGCGGTTGGGGGCGATCATGTACCAGTCAAAATTCTCGGCGCTGCGCACTTCATAGATCTGCACCAGGGTGTAGCGCGGCAGGTCCGGGTCAATTTCCTGGGCTTTGAACGAAGGCGCCACCCGCGCCCGGGTCAGGTCGACAATCCAGCCAAACGAAGTCGACGGGTTGCGGGTAAAAAGCAGCCCCTGGAACCGCGACCAGGTCGTCGGTGAGGCGCGCATCCACTCGCCTGATTCGAGCTGAACGTAGGCTTTATTATTGTAATAAGCCACGTTAACGAAGGAAATATACCGGTTCGCGCCGGCGGGGATAAAGTTGACCGGATTCTGGCCGGCTTTTGCGTCTTCAAACGTGGCGTACATCGCCGCCGGGTCGGTTTTGTCGTTGTTGATCTTGGCGATGGATATGTTGACCTGCACCAGTGAAGGGTCAGGGGGGACGGCTGGCAGCGGTTTTTGCGGCAGGCTGATGCCCAGGCTTGCCAGCTCCTTCTTCAGTGCGGCTGAACCGGCCATCAGACAGTCCGCGCTGTTCATCTCGGCATCCGGCAGACAGAGCGGCAGATCCGGGGTGGTGCTGGGCAGCGTGCTTTGCGCCTGGGCAGGCGCGGCGGGCAGCAGGAACAGTAGGAGGGCGAGTACCGGTAAGAACTTTTTCATCATTTCACCTTTGCTTTCCACAAAACCAATTTTACCCCATTTAAAAGGCTGTTTTGGGTTTATGCGCGGCGCTGGCAGGGCTGGCGGATGATGGTGCGCAGCTTTTCCGGCGCGGTGCGGCGGGGATCGCCGAGGTAGATCTCGTGGTGCAGGCCGCGGCGTTCGCAGCCCTGAGCGGCGATAAAGGCGTGCAGAGCGGCGATGGTGGCGGCTTCGGCGGAATACGGCCCCAGGTGCATCACCTGGGCGGCCAGACCCTCGGTATACGGCTCCAGGCGGATGCGCGCCAGCACTGCCGGGTCGGTCTTTTTGGATGCCAGCGCGCGGGCTTCCTCGATGTGGGCCTGGGTCAGGGCATCCGGCATGACAATCATCATCGTCCAGCGCCAGTCGTCCTTGCGCCCTTCGAGGAAAGCGAGCATGTCGTCCGCCCACCACAACCCTTGCAGGGCCATTACATTGAAATCCAGCTCGCCGCGCTTCTTGAGCATGAATTTGGCCGTGTAAGCCAGGCTGTATAAGCCCTGGACGGCGGCGGCATATTCCGGGGCGGTGTTGGGGTTGCCGCGGCCGTCAATTTTGAGGTAGGACAGGCTGGGCACTTCGATCAGGGTGGGCTTGCCCACCGCGGCGGTGAAATACGGCTTGAGGGTCTGCTTGAGATCAAGGGTTTGCATGGGGTTCTCCTTTTTCTGGCGCGGTCTGGATAAAAGCCTACATCCATTGCTGCGGCGGGCCCGTCTGTCAGGCAGGTGGTTGCTTTGCATCTATCATAACGCAGTTCGACCAATACGGTCGGGGTTGAAATTTGCCGCTGCCAGTCTGGCGGTCAAAACGCTCCATCCTTACGCGCTTCAGGGCTTCATACGCTACCGCGTTCCCGAGGGTTTAATATCCTTGTCCGGTTGACGAGTTTCCGGGATAATGGGATTATTCCTGATCTGGGAGGGACTCTTGAGGTTTTTCGCGTGGGTTCGACCGCGTGCCTGGGGGTGGGCGCTCTGGCTGCTGCTGATGTTCCTGGCGGCGGGACTGCTGGGGGCTTTCCTGGCCTGGGGCCCTGGCGACCAGGATTCGCCCTGGGTGATTGCCGGCTGCGGTTTGCTGCTGGGCGGGCTTCATCTCTCGTTGTGGGTAAGGCAGCGGCGCTTTGTGCTGACCGGTCAAAATGATCTGGCGCAGCGCTGGCGGCAGGCGCTGCTGGGCGCGAACGGGGCGCTGCTGCTGGGTGCCGCTTTGACCGTGCTGCTTTCTCTGCATCAGTACGGTTTCTTCCCGCCGCTTAACCCCAGCCGTACGGCGGCCTTTGAGCGTCTGACGAGAGCGGTTGGGCGTGCTTACCCCTATTTTGAACAAAAGAAGCTGGACTGGGAGGAGATTACCGCGCGCTATCAGCCACGGGTGTCAGCCGCCGGGGATGACGCGGCTTATTTTGATCTCATCGCACGCATGCTGGCTGAACTCGGGGACGGCCACACCGGCCTGCAGACTCCATACCTGGCGCCTTCCTGCTGTTTTGCAAGCGTGCAGGAAGTTGAAGGATTGCCGGTGGTGATTCAACCCGGGCGCGCGGCGCAAAAAACCGGCATGGTGCCGGGCAGTGTGATCCTGGAGGTTGAAGGTCGTCCGGCGGCGGAGATTCTCAAAGACAATTTACCCTACAGCGGCACCTCCTCACCGCAGCAAAAACGGATGGAACAATTCGCCACCCTGCTGCCAATTCCGCAGAACGGACGGCTCGAGGTTGTTTTCCGCAACCCGGATGGGCAGGTGGTGCGGTCGGTGATCATCTATGAAGATCCGCAGCAAGGAACGCGCGCGCCTTCGGTAACCTGGCAGCGCTTAGACTCTGGCCTGGGATACATCCGCATCAGCCGCTTCTGGCCGCGGGACGGTGAAGATGTGCTGGCGGCGTTCGACCGCGCGGTTGATGAGTTGTTCGACACGCCGGGGATGATCCTGGACCTGCGCGGGAATGGCGGCGGCGACAGTCGGCTGTCTGACGCGGCTGCCGGGAGGTTTTTTCAGCAGCGCTTTATATACGGAACCGAGCGTTACCGGCAGCGAATGGCGCTGCGCGGCTTTCGCGGCCATATGACCTACCGCGTTCTGCCGCGAGGCGAAATCTACACCCGGCCGGTCGCGCTGTTGATGGACACCGGCTGCGCCAGCACAACGGAGATGTTTATCGCCGCTCTGGCGGACAGCGGGCGGGCTCGCACTTTTGGCCGCGTCAGCGCCGGCTCCAGCGGAAATCCGGTCAGCTTCCGGCTGCCGGGTGGCGGTGAGGCGCGCTTTTCAACCGGCGCGTTCTACCGCAATAACGGCGCGTTGATTGAAGGCGTCGGTATCCAGCCCGATGTACCGGTGGAATGGACTCTGGCAGACATCCTCAACGGCCGCGATCCCGACCTGGAAGCGGCGCAATCCTGGCTGCTTTCGCAGCCGTGAGGTTGTTTGTGATAAAATCTGGTCACCATCCACACTTTTTGAGGTGTACCCATGACGGAATATATCCTGGTGGCCGCTGCCTGGCCATACGCGAACGCTGAAATTCATGTGGGCAATCTGACCGGTTCTTACCTTCCGGCGGATATCTTTGCCCGCTATAACCGCCTGCGCGGCCGCAAGGTGTTGATGGTATCCGGGACTGATTCCCACGGCACGCCGATCACTGTGGCAGCGGATAAGGCCGGTACCACTCCGCTGGAACTGTACAAACGCTATCACGCTGGTTTTTTGGAGTTATTTCAGAAACTGGGCCTGAGCTACGACCTGTTTACCAGCACCCATACCGAAAATCATTTCCGCGTTTCTCAGGCTATCTTCTCAGCCCTCTTGAAGAACGGTTTTTTATACACTGAGAGCCAGCAGCAGTGGTATTCAACCAGCCAGAACCGCTTTTTGCCGGACCGCTATGTTGAAGGTACCTGTTATATCTGCGGCGCAGACGGCGCGCGCGGCGACCAGTGCGACGCCTGCGGCAGTGTGCTGGAATCCCAGCTGTTGTTGAACGTAAAATCCAAAATTGACGGGTCAACCCCTGAGCTGCGAACCACCGAGCATTATTTTCTTGATCTCAGCAAACTGCAGAGGCAGATTGTTGACTTTCTCAAACAGCGTCAGGATTACTGGCGGCCGAACGTGCTGCGCCAGTCGCTTGGACAGATGGAGGCGGATGCGCTGCGCGGACGCCCCATTACCCGCGACCTGGACTGGGGCGTTCCTATCCCGGTGGATGGATGGGATAACAAACGCATGTACGTCTGGTTTGAAGCAGTCATCGGTTATCTTTCCGCCGCGGTGGAGTACAATGCCATTCACGGCGACCCCGAGGGCTGGCATAACTGGTGGCACCGCAATGGCTCGCGCTCTTATTATTTCATTGGGAAAGATAACATTCCTTTCCACGCCATCATCTGGCCGGGCGAACTGATTGGCGTTGGCGAAACGCTGGATGAACTGCTGGGCAGCCAGACCAAAGGAAAGCTGGCTCTGCCGTATGATGTGCCCGCCAATGAATTCATGAATATGGAAGGGAAGAAAATTTCTGGCAGCCGCAACTGGGGCGTCTGGGGGCTCGATTTTCTCTCGCGCTACGATCCTGACCCGCTGCGTTACTACCTGACGGTCAACATGCCGGAAAGCAAGGACACCGACTGGGACTGGAGTGATTTCTTACGGCGCAACAATGACGAACTGGTGGCGACCTGGGGCAACCTCGCCAACCGCGTGCTTTCCTTCGCTTACAAACACTGGGAAGGGATTGTGCCGGACCCGGGTGAATTGACAGCCGCCGATCAGGCCCTGCTGACCGCGGTGGAAAACGGCTTTGAAAGCGTCGCCAGGGAGATGGAAGCCGTTCATTTGCGCGCTGCGCTGGCTGAGGCGATGCGCCTGGCCGGTGAAGTCAACCGCTATCTGGATGTCACCGCGCCCTGGAGCGCGATCAAGACCGACCGGCAGGCCGCTGCCAGAGCGATCTTCACCGCTCTGAAGGCGATTGATTCGCTCAAAATCCTGCTCTCCCCCTTCCTGCCGTTTACCAGCGAGCGGCTGCACACCTTCCTGGGTGGAAAACAACCCCTGTTTGGCCGTCAGGTGGTGGAAAACCGCAGCGATGCGCTTGGCGAACACGCCGTTCTGATGTATGACGGCAGCCAGGCCAGCGGAAAATGGGAACCAAGCCGCCTCGAACCCGGTCAGCGGTTGGAGCCGCCCGCGCCGCTGTTCAAGAAACTGGATCCTTCGATTGTGGAGTTTGAACGCGGTCGGCTCGGAAACCAGGGATGATCTTCAGGGCGGCTGTCTGAAATCAGGCAGCCGTCTTCAATATCACAGGCGGGCTGCCTCCAGCCAGGCTGGCAGAGACGCCAGGATAGGGGGCATCACCTGATCGGTGCGCTGGTGGAAAAGCTCCAGCAAATCATAGGATTCCCCTCCCTGAGGACTGACCAGATCCGTGACGCCGCGCAGGATTAATGCCGGGACGTTGTTTCGAGCGGCGGTCCAGGCGATCGCGCCGCTCTCCCAGTCCACGGCGACCGCCTGATAAGTGTCTACCAGAAAGGGAATTTGCCGGGGATCAAGGTCTTGATCGGCTGACAGCAGACGGGTTTGAACAACTTCCAGCGGATACGGCTGGCGCAGGAAAGAGAAATCGCTTTGGGTGGAATAAAACGCGATTGGCTCCAGCGGGTCGCCCATTCGCTCGTAGAGGTCGTAGACCAGGGTTTCAGATGCCATGACCACCTGCCCGGCCTGAATCCGCCCCTGGATCCCGCCGCAGGTGCCGGGGTTAAGGATCAGGCGCGGATGCCAGCGGTCAATCGCGTATTGCGTTCCCGCGGCAGCCGCGATTTTGCCGACGCCTTGATGCAGGAAATGGCAGTCCCAGCCCGAGAGGGTCAGCGAAAAGGTCTCCTTAAAGGGCGTGGATTCCAGCTCTGCGGGCTGATAAAATGTCTTTACCGCGCGCCATTCTGAACTGGCTGATACAACGATGCAGGCGGAGCGGGCCATTTTAATCCCTGTGTTCGTTGAGGATGGCAGTGATTGGACGGCGCGGACGGGTGTTGCGCTCGCGCCGGCGGGTGACAGCGGCCTCCGCACCTTCAAAGATAATCCGCGCGGTTTTTTCAGCGGCGTCCGGGCGGCCCAGGCGGCGGGCGTTTTCTGCGGTTTCGCGCAGCAGCCGTCCGTTATCTCTCATCCAGTCGGCGATCGTCTCCAGTACTTCCAGCGGTTCATCGGCCACAAATCCCGCGCGGTTCTCGAGCACATATTCGGCGTTGCCGGTTTCCTGGCCGGGGATGACATCCACCAGAAGCATCGGTAGCCCGCAGGCCAGGGATTCGGTCACAATCAGCCCCCCCGCCTTACAGATGATGGCGTCCGCGGCATGCATCAGCGCCGGCATATTCTCGGTAAACTCAAACAGTTTGACCGGGATATGCCATTCCATCTCGCGCAGGCTGGCGTACAGATCCGGGTCTTTACCTGCCACAGCGATCAACTGCAGCGGCTGGCCAAAATGGTTCAACACCCGTGCGGCGGTGATTAGACTCTGAACCCGGCGGCTGCCGACAGCCAGAAAAGTCGGTAAATCCGGCTGCAGGCCGAGTTCAGAGCGCAGCGCGGCCTTATCCGCCGGCGGTTGGGCCAGTTCAGGGCGGACAGGGATGCCGGTCAGATGAATTTTTTCTTCCGAAATTCCGTTTTCTACAGCCAGATCGCGCACGATTGTGGTGGGTACCAGGCAGCCAGCCGCTCGCGGATTGAACCACATGCGGTGGACCGAGACCAGGTCAGTGATCACCGTGTAGAAGGGAATATTGTGCCGCGGGTTGGCGGTGTAAGCTGCCAGAGAAGCATGGTACAGCGGGTAAGTGCACAGGATGGCATCCGGACGGTGGCGTTTAATGATGCTGCGCACGGCTTCCAGCAGCAGCAAGCCTAGCGCGCTCTCCATGATGGCGCTCGGCACGGCTTCATCACTGACTTCGTAACCGAGCTTGTATAATTCCGGGGCGATGCGAACGATGCGGTCGTAATCTTGCTGAGAATCGCGCAGAAAAGCGGGCGCGCGTTTATCTTCCAGCGGATTTTCAACCGCAACCTGAACGCGCGGACCGTAAAGCTGCTCCAGGGCGGCTTTGACAGCCAGAGCGGCGCTGCGGTGGCCAAAACCGGCGTCCGCTGTCAGGATGAGGATTTTTTTTGCCTTTTCCATGCCGTCTCTCCGTACTGGGAACGATATATTAAGGAGTCTCAGGCGGGGGGCATCCCCGCAGGTAAGCCAGCAGCAGACGCAGCGCCTGACGGGCTGATTCTTCCTTGTTCTGCAGGCGGTCGCCCTGCCATAAATAGCGCCAGGCCAGGCTGGCTTGCGCGGCGCACAGGCCGATCCAGACTGTGCCAACCGGCTTGTCCGGCAGGCCGCCGCCCGGGCCGGCGATTCCGCTGACCGAGATACCAACCGTCTGTTCAATCGGGAAGTAACCGGATAATGCGCTGCGCACACCGCAGGCCATCTCCAGAACAGTCTGGCGGCTGACCGCGCCGTAGGCGAGCAGGGTTTCTTTGCGCACGCCCAATAACTGCTGCTTGGCTTCGTATGCATAGGCAGTGATGCTGCCAAGATAGTAATCCGAAGAGCCGGGGATGTTGGTGATCCAGTGGCCGATCAAACCACCGGTACACGATTCCGCGACCATTAATTTCAGGCCGCGGGACCGTAATTCCTGCCCGACTTGTATTTCCAGGGGTGTTTCCAAGGTCTGCTCCATGACGGGTTGCAGGCAATTATACCCTGAGCAGACCGGAGATGCGAACCGGCCATTTGGCGGATGCGATTTTTTGGGTCTGGAGTACAATAAACTGGCACACAGGCATCCTGGTCCGCATCGGGATAAATCTCACGCGCGCGAGGTGAGCAAGCACGGATGCGGGCCGCGTTAAAATTCAGTACAATCATGAGGGGGCCAATCCCCTGAGACTGATATCCATCAATTAAGGAGATGCACACGATGACCTGGAAGATCTTACTGACCGATGGCCTGGAAGAGAACGGCAAGGCCATTTTACGCGCAGCGGGTGAGGTGAATGACGCCAAGGGCATCAGCCCGGAGGAGCTTCTCAAAATTGTGGGCGATTACGATGCCCTGATTGTTCGCGGGCGCACCAAGGTAACCGAGGCGGTGTTCGCAGCCGGTAAAAAATTAAAGGTCGTCGGCCGGGCCGGTGTGGGCGTGGACAATATTGACCTGAAAGCGGCTGAAGCTCACGGTGTTACCGTGGTCAACTCTCCGCTGGCCACGACGGTATCCGTCGCCGAACTGGCCATGGCGATGATGCTCGCGCTGGTACGCGAACTGCCGCGCGCGGACGCGAGCATGAAGGAAGGCAAGTGGCTCAAGAAAGAATTTGAGGGCAATGAACTGTACGGTAAAACCCTCGGCGTGATTGGCTTCGGTCGCATTGGGGTGGCCACGGCCAAACGCGCGGCTGCTTTTGATATGAAGATCATTGCTTATGATCCGCTCCTGCCGACCGCGGAAATTAAAGCCCGCGGCGGCGAGCCGGTCAGCCTGGATGACCTGCTGGCACGCGCGGATATCATCACCCTGCACCTGCCCTTAACCCCTGAATCCAAGAATTTGCTGGACGCATCCGCTTTCAGCAAGATGAAAAAAGGCGTCTATCTGGTCGATGCTGCCCGCGGCGGTGTGGTGGATGAGGCTGCCCTGCTGGCTGCCCTGGATTCCGGGCACGTGGCTGGCGCGGCGCTGGATGTGTTCACTGCTGAACCGGTTACCGATGCGCTCATGCCGCTGGTGCGCCACCCCAAAGTGGTCTGCGCCCCTCATATCGGCGCCCAGACGGTTGAGGGCCAGGTGCGGGCGGCTGCGGATATCGCTTCCGAGGTAGTGGCCGCGCTGGAAGGTAAACCGCTGCGCTGGAAGGTCGCTTGATCCAATTTCGCCGCACACAAGGAGATGGAATGGAAGAAAAACTGAAGCAGTTAAAGGAAAAACTGGCGGTTGTGGCCGACTTACAGGCTGCCGCTGCCCTGCTGGGCTGGGATCAGCAAACCTATATGCCGCCCGGAGGAGCCGAGGACCGCGGCCACGCGCTTGGCACCCTGGCGCGCCTGGCTCACGAGCATTTCACCGCCGATGAAATCGGCAGCCTGTTAGGGGATCTGGAACCTTACGCTGCCAGCCTGGACGCGGATTCGGATGAAGCCTGCCTGATCCGGGTGACCCGGCACGCTTTTGATAAAGAAACCAAGGTTCCGGCGGAAAAAGTGGCGGAATTCGCCTTCGTGACCACGGTGGCTCAGGGCGCATGGGAAGAAGCGCGCGAGAAGTCGGATTTTTCTATCTTCCAACCGCATCTGGAAAAAATTGTGGCTCTACGGCGGGAATACGCGGATTACTTCAAGCCCTACGATCACGTCTATGATCCTCTGCTGGATGACTTTGAGCGCGGCATGAAAACCGCGGATGTAAAAGCCATTTTCGAGCAGCTGCGTCCGCTGCAGGTCGAACTGCTTCAGGCCATCAGCGAACGGCCGCAGGTGGATGACCGTTTCCTGCATCTGGCGTATCCTGAAAAGGATCAGTGGGATTTTGGCGTGGATGTGGTGACCCATTTTGGCTATGATTGGAAACGCGGACGCCAGGATCATTCTGTCCATCCTTTCACGCAGACGGTGCACCTGGGAGACGTGCGCATTACCACTCGCTTCGATCCGGAACGGCCGGCGTCCATGCTGTTCAGCACCATGCACGAGGCCGGGCACGCCATGTATGAGCAGGGGGTTGCGCCGCGTCTGGCCCGTTCCCCGCTTGCCGGCGGGACCTCCCTGGCGGTCCACGAATCCCAGTCGCGGATGTGGGAAAACCTGGTCGGACGTTCGCGCGCTTTCTGGACCTTTTTCTACCCGAAATTCCAGAAAGTCTTTGCCAGTCAGGTCGGTAATGTCAGCATGGAAGCCTTCTACAAGGGCATTAATAAGGTCGAGCCTTCCTTCATCCGCGTGGAAGCCGATGAAGCCACGTACAACCTTCATGTGATGCTGCGGCTGGAACTGGAAATTGAATTGATGGAAGGCAGGCTGGCGGTTAAAGACCTGCCGGAAGCCTGGAACGCGCGGATGCGCGATTATCTTGGCCTGACTCCTCCCAATGACTCACTGGGCGTCTTGCAAGATGTTCACTGGTCGGGCGGAATGATCGGCTATTTTCCGACCTATGCCCTGGGCAATCTGATTTCCGTGCAGCTCTGGGAAAAAATTAACCAGGATATCCCGGATCTGGAAAGCCAAATCGCCGCAGGCCGGTTTGACGGGCTGCTTGGCTGGCTGCGCCAGAATGTCCACAGCCACGGGGCAAAGTTTGGCCCTCAGGAACTGGTTCAGCGCGTCACCGGTTCAAAGATTGATCCGATGCCGTACGTGCGCTACCTGAAAACAAAGTATGGTGATATTTACGGGCTGTAAGCCGTTCGCCAATTGCAATGAAAACATCCGGCTCCCCGCCGGATGTTTTTGACTGTTTGAAATGGAGATGTGATCAAATGGACGCTTACACGCTTCGTCAGGCCGGTTCGGAGGATATCCCTACTCTGGTACGCCACCGTCAGGCAATGTTTCGGGATATGGCAGCTCTTAAAGGTGAAAGCCACAGCCCGGAATCGCTGGCAGCCATGGGGGAGGCTTTCGCAGCGTTCCTGCGCGAACATTTTGAAAACGGCCGGTTGACCGCCTGGATCATTGAAATTGACGGGAAGCCGGCAGCCAGCGGCGAATTGCTCATCGTGCGCTGGCTGCCCAGCCCTCGTGATCCCCTGGGACGGGTTCCGTATATCCACAATGTCTATACCGAACCGGGCTACCGGCGGCGCGGGTTCGCCCGGCGCATCATGGAAACCATCATCCAGTATTGCCGCGATGCCGGATATCCCCTGATCAAACTGCATGCCTCGCAGGAAGGCCGCCCATTGTATGAGTCGCTGGGTTTTGTTCCCAATAACGAAATGCGGCTCAATTTGTAAACCCACAGCGGGGCGCGGCGGGTAAAAGCGGGTAAAATCATCCTATGAAATTTGGCGTGGTGCTGCCCACATACGGCGAAAAAGCATCCCGGCTGGCGGTTGTGGATACAGCCCTGCTGGCAGAATCTCTGGGTTACGATTCGGTCTGGGTGACCGACCATCTGGCACTTCCAGAAGTCGATTCTCAACGCTTTGGCACGATCTTCGAGGCGCTGACCACCCTGGGCTACCTGGCCGCCAGTGTGCCGCGCGTAAAACTGGGCGTTTCCGCGCTGGTCCTCCCGCAGCGCAATCCGGTAGAAGCCGGTAAACAGCTCGCCACTTTAGATGTGCTCTCCGGCGGGCGGCTGATACTGGCGGCCGGGATTGGCTGGTCTCGGGGCGAGTATGCCAACCTGGGATACGACTTTAAAAACCGCGCCCGCCGGATGGAAGAAGCGCTGAAAATTTTACGCACGCTGTGGCGCGGGCAGCGCGTGGTTAGTTTTTCCGGCAGGTACTATTCTTTTGAAAATATGGTCATTGACCCGCGTCCCCTGCAGCCGGGAGGTCCGCCGCTGTGGGCAGCGGGCGATTCGGCGGCTGCGCTGCAGCGCGGGCTGCGGCTCGCGGACGGCTGGCACCCCAATGCCATGCTGCCAGAGGCGCTCGCCGGGCTGCTTGCCCCCCATCAGGCCGCGCTGCGCCTGCGCCTGTTCACGATTGCCATGCGCCAGCGGTTGGAATGGGGCGCGCCGCACGACCCGCGAAGCGCTTATTTAACTGGCGGCGCGGATGAAATGATCCAGCGCTTGCGCACGCTGCAAGGGTTGGGGGTCAGCCAGGTGCTGCTGACGCCGCAGGCAGAAAGCCAGCGCGAGCGAGACAACGTGTTGCAGCACTTCGCGGCAGAGGTTATGCCTGCTCTGGCGAACCCGGAGAGCCGAATATGAGGCGGCTGCTGCCGGTCCTGGTTTTCACGCTGCTGGGGGCCTGGCTGGTGTCAGGCTGCAATTTGCGCGGTGTGCCCGGCTCTTACATCCTGACCCCGCTGGCGGGACCCTCCCGAACTCCGACGGTCACGGCGTCCTTTACCGCCACGCTGACCCCGCTCCCGCCGACTGACACTCCGGAACCGACCGGTACCCCCACCGCGGTCCCGACCACAACCGAGACGCCTTTACCTACCCCGAGCGACACACCCACCATCACCCAGACACCCACCTTTGGGCCCAGCCCGACCCGCACGCGCACGCCGACCCCCACGCGCACTGCGACCCGCACGCGTCGGCCGACGGAAACGCGCCGTCCCACCAGAACCCCGACAATTACCACCACCCCGACCATCACGCTGACCCCCACTCCCCCGCGCGCGGATATCCGCATCGCCAAACCCGGGATGCTTTCGCGCGTCAAATCGCCGCTGATCCTGCGCGCCGATTTAGCCCCGGGAGATGACGGCATTATTCACGTGCAGTTGATCGGCGAAGACGGGCGTCTGCTGGCTGATAAGAGCCTGAATTTCCGTCAATATTTAAGCCGCGGGATTACGATGGCTGATTCGGTCAGTTTCACCATCTCGGCAGCCGCCGAAACCGGCCGGCTGGTGGTGTTTACCAACGACCTGTACGGCCGGAAGAAAGCTCTGGCTTCGGTGGATCTGGTCTTGATAAAAGCGGGTGATGACGAAATCACGCCTGGCGGTCCGGTGAGACAGGTGTATATCATTCGCGAACCGCGGGTGAACGAACTGCTGCGCGGAGGAGTGGTGCAGGTGAAGGGGCTGGCTCAACCGGTCAACACCACCCCGCTTATTTTCGAGTTGATCGATGAACAGGGACGCGTGGTCGGTTCTGCCAGTCTAACCGTGGCGCTGCCCAGCGGCGATCTCAGCCATACTCCGTTTGAAGTCAACATCCCTTATGCTGTCAGCGCAAATACGCCGGTGCGCCTGACCATCCGTCAGGAAAGCGACGGAAGGCTGCCGGGTACGATCGCATTATCCAGTATCCCGATTGTTTTAGAGCCCTAAGCGCGGTAAACCGATTCAATCACATCCAGGGCGCGGTTGACCAGGTCAAGGTCAGCCTGGCTGCCCATGTGGCCCAGACGGTAGACCTTACCGGTCAGCGGCCCGTAGCTGCCCCCGACCGCCAGACCCTTCTGACGAAAACGGCGGTCGAGTTCTGCCCAGCCAATCGATTCTGGGACTTTGACGGCGGTTACCGTGGGGGAAGGCACAGCGCTGGCGGCCGGGTAAAGCTGGGCTTTCATCTCCGTCAGGCGGCGGCGGGTGTGAAGGGCGGCTTCCTGATGGCGGGCGAAGACTTTTCCCAGCCCTTCGTCCAAAAGCAGCCGGGCGGCGGTGTGCAGCGCGGCCAGCCCGTGCCAGTTCGGGGTGTAGGGGAAATAGCCGGTCTGCGGGGCGGTCTTGAAGGGTTTGAGCGCGTCGTAACCGGCGTAGTTGACCTGGTCAATGATTTCCCAGGCCGCCGGGCTGATCGAGAGGAAGGACATATCGGGCGGGCAGGAAAGTACTTTTTGCGAGCCGCCCAGGCACAGATCAATCCCCCATTCGTCTGTCATCACCGGCGCGCCGCCGATGCTGGCGACCGCGTCCACATAAAGCAGCGGCACCTGGTACTCGCGCTTTAACTGGGCGATGCCGTCCAGCGGGTTAAGCGTGCCGGAGGGGGTCTCGCAGTGCACCACGGTAATCATTTTGGGGCGGTGGTTGACAATCGCCTGCTCAATTTCCTGCATATTGGAGACGGTCTGGTTGTAGGGGATGTCAATCGTGATCACATCCGCGCCAATTGAGCGGGCGATATCGGCGATGCCGAAGCCGAAGACTCCGCTGGCGATCGAAAGCACGCGGTCGCCGCGATTCAGGCAGCTTTTCAGCGCGCCCCACAGCACCAGCATCCCCTCGCCGGTCTGGATGACCACGTCGTTTTGGGTGGCCATCAGGGTTTGCAGTTGGGAGACGGTCTGGCGGTAGAGGTCGAGGTACTCCGGCTCCATATCCGCCGAGCCGAAATTGGTTTGATAGGCGGCCAGGATTTGTTTGGGCACGCTTACCGGGCCGGGAACCATGGGGATCGGGTAGGTGATCATTTTCTTTCCTCCATTTCCTGATCGCAGAAAATGCAAATAAATTATGCCACAGTTTCCCCCGTCCAATCCGTAACCTTTTTGGCCAAACGGCATCATAATGGAAAGATCATTATTGCAGGAGCGACGGATGGCAAAACGCAAGAGTGGTTCTTCAATTCCCTGGATGGTGGTGATCCTGGCGGTCGCGCTGCTGGCATTTGGTTCGATTTACCTGATGTCTGTGCTGGATCAGGCTGTTCCGGCTCAATCCGCGGCCGCTGCCTCGCAGCCCAAAGAGGCGCTGCCGCTTGAGGTAGACGTCAAGACCGCGGCGGAATACCGCGCCGAGGGGGCTTTTATCCTCGATGTCCGCGAGGTCGATGAATGGAACGCCGGGCATATCCCTGGCGCGACTCTGATTCCGCTGGCCGATCTGCCAGCCAGGCTTTCAGAAGTGCCCAAAGATCAGGATGTGGTTGTGGTCTGCCGTTCCGGCAACCGCAGCGCGCGCGGTCGTGACATCCTCTTACGAGCCGGTTATGAGCGGGTTACTTCGATGGGCGGCGGGATGAACGCCTGGGCCGCGGCCGGTTATGATGTGATAACCGGCCCGTAAGCGCATTTGTTTGATTCTGGCCGGGGCGGGCTGTCCCCGGCTTTTATGGTTTGCGGGGGGTATAATTGCTTTAATTATTTTTCAACCGCGGAGGCAGCATGACCACCGTTTTGGATCGTTTTTTACGCTATGTGCGTGTGGATACCGGTTCTGACCCGGACAGCAGCAGCCATCCTTCCACCCCCAAGCAGTTTGACCTGGCGAAGGTGCTGGTCGAGGAATTGAAAGCGCTCGGGCTGGCGGATGCCAGCGTAGATGAGCACTGCAATGTGATGGCTTCCCTGCCGGCAAACACCGCCAGGCCGGTCCCGGCGATCGGGCTGATCGCGCACATGGATACCAGCCCGGATATGAGCGGATCGAATGTTAACCCGCGCATCTGGGAAAATTACGACGGTGGAGACCTGGTGTTGAACGAAGAACTGAAAATCGTGCTTTCGCCGCGCGACTTCCCGGAGTTAAAACACCATCGCGGCGAGACGCTCATCACCACCGACGGCACCACCCTGCTGGGCGCGGACGACAAAGCCGGCATCGCCGAGATCATGGCGGCGCTGGAATTCCTGCGCGAGCATCCCGAGATCCCTCACGGGCCGGTCAAGGTGGCATTCACCCCGGATGAAGAAATCGGGCGCGGGACGGATACTTTCAATCTGGAGAAATTCGGCGCGGACTTTGCCTACACCCTCGACGGCGGCGAGGTTGGAGAAGTGGAATATGAGAATTTTAACGCCGCTGGCGCCAGGGTGACGTTTTACGGGCGTAATGTGCATCCCGGCACCGCCAAGAATAAAATGATCAATTCGATCCTTATCGCGGCGGAGTTCAACGCCCTGCTCCCGGCGGCCGAACGGCCCATGCATACCGAAGGGTATGAAGGCTTCTTTCATCTCATGGAATTCAGCGGCACAGTGGAAAAGACCAGTCTGACCTACATTATCCGCGACCACGACGCGGCCCGGTTTGAGGCGCGCAAAGCGCTCATGCAAAACGCGCTGGCGTTTATTCATCAAAAATACGGCGAGGGAACCGGGGAATTAACCCTGCGCGACCAGTACCGCAACATGAAAGAAATCATCCTGCCAGTGATGCACATTGTGGATACCGCCAAGGAAGCCATGCGCGAACTCGGTATCACCCCGATCGATATCCCAATCCGCGGCGGCACCGATGGGGCGATGCTTTCCTATAAGGGGCTGCCGACTCCTAACCTTTTCACCGGCGGGCTAAACGCGCACGGAAAATTTGAGTGCATCCCGCTCGAGTCGATGGAAAAGGCAGTTCAGGTGATTGTGCGCATCCTGCAAAAGTACGCGGAAGCCTAGCCTGCGGGTTTTACTGTCCGGGGATGCCAATCTGGCCGATGCGCTTGAGGTAAAACAGAAAAAGCAGCACCGGCAGGTTAAAGTAAAAGATAGGCCAGGGGATTCCGGCCAGCATCACCAGCGAAACCAAAAGCACAAACAGCATGCCCAGTCCGTAGGCTATGATCGCGCTGTTGCGGCGCATGATCAAGCCTTCCAGGGCGACCATATCAAATGCGATTGCCAGGGCAGCCAGGAAAAAATACGTGGAAGCCCGCGCGCGCAGGGCGTTGCATTCGCTGATCTGTTCCGCGGTAAATTCAGGAAAACCGGAGTTGGGGTTTCGGCCCCATTGCTGGCGCTGCGAACAATCGTCAGCCCGAACCTGCAGCATACTGCTGGATGCGGTGTACCAGGAGATCGGCAAACTGATGATCAGCAGCAGCAAAGCCAGCCAGAAAGCCCAGTTGGGTTTTTTAATCTGGTGATACAACGGGCGCGAATCGGTGGACATAGATTTTCTCTCATTCAGCGGGGGCACTTGAATCATATCATAAAATGGCTGATTTTTACCGCTTGCTGTTAAAATAAGTCATTCGCGGAGTCTACAAACAGGAGGCAGTCGATGCTTCGAAATGTATGGAAGTTGATAACGCTCGGATTGCTCGCCGGGCTGCTGGCGGGCTGCGGCCCCCAGGACCCGGCCGGAAAAGCGGCGGAAGCGTATCTCAAAGCCCTGGTTGCGCAGGATAAAGAGCAAATCGCCGCCCTTTCCTGCGCGGAGTGGGTCGAATCGGCGCAGATGGAAGTGGCTTCCTTCCAGGCGGTCACCCCGCGTCTGGAAAACCTGACCTGCGCCCAGAGCGGCACAGACGGGGAGACCGCTCTGGTAAGCTGTCAGGGAAAGATTTTTGCCACTTACGGGAATGAAGAAGCCGAGTTTGATTTAAGCGCCCGCACCCTCCAGCTGGTGAAAGAAGGCGGCGACTGGCGCATGTGCGGGTACCGATGAACCTTCTTCGGCGCGTCTTATCCCGCGAGAACCTGCTGGCAGTCATCATCTGCCTGCTGCTCGTGCTGCTGACCGTGATGAGCGCGGAGACGGCTCCGCTGTGGATCTACCAGGGTTTTTAGGGTGTCGCTGGTTGAAGTCGCCGTCTTCTTAGGGCTGGCGCTGTTGTGGCGCACGGCGGCCGGTGGGCGAGCCCGCGGCTGGTTTCTGCTTGGCCTGAGCGTGCTGGCGATCTTCTGGTTGCAGCCTGCCACTGCCCTGCGCGGGATGGATACCTGGCTGCCGCTGGCTGCGCTTGGCCTGGCGGTCCTTTCCTGGGTGGCGACCGTCGATCCTGCCGGGCGGTGCTGGCGCGATCAATTGCCCGCGCTGGCGCTGGTTCTCGGCCTGACGCTGGGGCTGGGGTTGCTGCGCTTTGTACCCCTGCCAGACTGGTTAGGCGCTCACCGCCCGCCGCCGCTCGGGCAAATCGCGGCCGGGATCGGCTTGCTGGCGCTGGTTGTGCTGCTGGCGGCGCGGCTGCCGGGCCGGGTTGCCCGTGCCGGGGCTCTGACGCTGCTGCTGGTTTTATTTGTTTTGCTGAAGTATCCGCCTTTGACCGCCTGGGTTTCAGGCGGTTTGCGGCTGCTGACCGAGCAACCGGTTCACCTGGCTTCCGCGCTTGACCTGCGCTGGCTGGGTTTTTCTTATCTGGCATTTCGGTTGATCCACACCATTCGCGACCGGCAGGCCGGGCGGCTGCACACTTTCAGTCTGCAGGAATATCTGGTCTATCTCTTCTTTTTCCCGGCTTACACGGCTGGACCAATTGACCGCCTGGAGCGCTTTGTCAGCGACCTGCGCGCGCCGCTGGGAAGCTTGAAGGGCGATCTCGAAAAAGCCCTGCCGCGCCTGCTTTCCGGGCTGGCCCGTAAGTTCGTGCTCGCTGATGCGCTGGCGCTGGTTGCTCTCAGCCCAACCCTGGCCGCGCAGATCCAGGCGCCTGGCTGGTTGTGGCTGGGATTGGTTGCGTATAGCTTTCAAATTTACCTGGATTTTAGCGGTTACACCGATCTGGCGATTGGTTTAGGGCTGCTGGCCGGCATTCGCCTGCCGGAAAACTTCAATCGGCCGTACAGCAAACCCAATCTAATTCAGTTCTGGAACAACTGGCATATAACCCTGACCCAGTGGTTTCGGGCGTATTTTTTCAACCCGCTGACGCGCTGGTTAAAGCGCCGTCTGCCGCGGCTGCCGCAGGCGCTGGTCGTCTTTAGCCTGCAGACCGCCACGATGATTTTGATCGGCCTGTGGCACGGCATCGCCCTCAATTTTGTCCTCTGGGGCTTGTGGCATGCGTTCGGGCTTTTCATCAATAACCGCTGGAACGAGCAGGTTAAACCCAGGCTGCCGGATCTTTCCGCGCGGGCAGGATTGAACCGGGCGGTTACCGTTTTCAGCACCCTGCTGACCTTTATCTACGTCAGTCTGGGGTGGTTGTGGTTCCTGCTTCCGGATGCGGGTCAGGCCGGGCGGGTGCTGCTCGGGCTGTTTGGCTGGGGAGGTTGAGATGGAAAAACGCAATTCCCTGAACTGGGCGCGCGCGCTGGCCAAGGGCATCTTGCTTTTTGCGGCTCTGAACCTCCTCCTGGCAGCGATCGGTCCCTTCGAAGCTCCTTTCGGGATTTATAACTGGCTGGTCCCGGGTAGGGCGCGCTTCCCTTACGGTGAAAATCCGGCCGCGGCGTACAATCTGAGCCTGTATGACCTGGGCGCCATGTTCGCCTCCCACGAACTGGACGGGGCGGGCGTGCCGGGCAGCGAGTTTCGCGTACTTATCCTGGGTGATTCTTCGATCTGGGGCTCGCTTTTGCGCCCGGAAGAAACGCTGAGCGGGCAGTTAAACGCTCTTCATTTGTTATGCAGCGGGAAGCCGGCGCGCTTTTACAACCTGGGTTATCCCACCCTGTCGCTGGCCAAGGACCTGATGATTTTGCGCGAGGGAATGCGTTATCAGCCGGATTTGATCCTCTGGCCCCTGACCCTGGAATCCTTTCCGCGCGGCCGGCAGCTGGAATCGCCGCTGGCCGCCAACAACACTGCCCGGCTGGGCGCGCTGGCGCGCGATTACAACCTGCCCCTGACGTTAGATTCTCTTACCCCACCGTCCTTCTGGCAGCGCACGCTGATCGCCCGGCGCCGACCGGCGGCGGACTGGCTGCGCCTGCAGCTGTACGGTTTTGCCTGGGCAGCCACCGGGATTGACCAGGACGATTCGCAAACTTTTCAGCCTGCGGCCCGCGATCTGGAAGATGATCTTTCGTTTCATGACTGGCAGCCGCCCGCTCTGCCGCTGGACCAGATGGCGTTTGAGCTGCTGTCAGCTGGAAGGGCTGCGGCTGGCGGAACCCCGCTGATTTTGATCAATGAGCCAATCCTGGTCAGCCAGGGTCAAAACAGTAATGTGCGCTACAACTTTTATTACCCCCGCTGGGCCTATGATCAGTACCGGGCGGCGCTGGCGCAGACCTGCCAGGCCAACGGTTGGACCTGCCTGGATGCCTGGGACCGCGTGCCGCAGGAGCATTTTACCAATACGGCGATTCATCTGGACGCGGTCGGGGAGCGCCTCTTCGCGGAATTCATCTACGAAAATGCCCTGGCGGGCAGTTGCCAGAAACCCTGACGATTTCGAGGAATCATGAGCCACACAGTTGTAAATGCCTGGCGCTGGCGCGCGGCGGGGCACACCCTGGCCTGTTTGGGCGGCTGCCCTCCGGCTGGGCGGTGCTGTGCGATATGAATAACCTGAGCGGTTATTCCATCCTGCTGGCCAACCCGCTGGTGGCCGGCCTGAACGACCTGACTGCCGAAGCCAGGGCGCGTTTTTTACTGGATATGATCCTGGTGGGGGATGCGATTATGGAAGTGACCGGGGCGTTCCGCATGAATTATGCGGTGATGGGTAACACTGTCCCGTACCTGCACGCATCGTGCCGCGCTTTGCCAGTGAGCCGGACATCTACCGTCAAAACCATCCCTGGGCGTACCCGCCAGACCTGCGCGAGCGCAGCTTTGACCCGCAGCGGGACGCGGAGCTGCTGTCCGCGCTGGCGGCGGCCCTCAGACGGCGCTTATAACAACCCCTTTTCTTTCAGGTATTTTTCGCGGTTCGCCAGACGGGCGGTCTTGCCGCTGGAGGTCTTGATCAGCCAGGGCGGGGAGACCAGATAAACTTCGCGCACGCTGACGGCTGAGCCGCGGGCGATGTGGGCGGCCACCTGGCGGGCGATCTCTTCGCGCCGCGGGCCTTCTGGCACGTCAACTTCAGCAGCAATGACCACCTCTTCAGTGCCCAGATCCTCGTTATAAATGCCGAACGCGCTGACCCGCCCCGGGTGGACTCCTTCGGCTTCCATCGCCAGCAACTCCAGGTCCTGGGGGTGGATATTCTTCCCGCCCACAATAATGATGTCTTTCTTGCGTCCTGAGACAAACAGTTCACCGTTTGCCAGGTAGCCCAGATCACCGGTGAGATACCAGCCGTCGCGAAAGGCTTTGGCGGTCTCATCCGGGCGGTGATAGTATTCGCTGAGCATGCAATTGCTGCGCAGAGCGATCTCGCCAACCTGACGCTCGGCCAGCGTGCGGCCTTCATTATCCACCACCTTGACCTCGGTACCCTCGATGGGCCGGCCGTTCGAGACCATTATCAGGGTGGGGCGGCCGGGAACAGCGGGCCGGGCGACCCGTTCCACCTGAAAGGCATCGCGGTCAATCTCATCCAGCGTCAGCGGGGCGTCCAGACCGCCCTGGGTCACGGCAAACACATTCTCAGCCATGGCATAACTGGCGCACAGCGCGCGCGGATTAAAACCGTAAGGGGCAAAACGTTCGGCAAAGATTGCGTGGCTGTCAGCGCGCACCGGCTCGGAGCAGTTGATCACCGCGCGCCACGAGGACAGATCCACACCCTCCAGGTCGCGGTCGCGAATCTTGGAGGCGCAGAAGCGGTAAGCGAAATTGGGCAGCCAGGTTAACGTGCCGCGGAATTTGCTGACGGCCTGCATCAAACGGTACGGCGCGCGTACCCATTCAAAAGGCGACAGCAGCACCAGCGGTGTGGCGGTCAAGAGCGGCATCAGATAGCCGGCGATCAGACCCATATCATGATATAACGGCAGCCAGGATACGATCACATCCTCCTTGTTCAGCCGTAAGGCGCGGGTGTACGCTTCCAGCTGGTTGAGGACGGCCTGATGCGAGAGGGCTACCCCCTTCTGCAGACCGGTGGTACCGGAAGAGTGCTGCAGCAGGACGATATCCTCGGGCTGGCGCTGCAGTCCGAAAAACAGGTCGGATGCGGGACCCCCGCCGCGTTCAACCTGACCGCTGTGCAGCACAACCCGGACAGAACCGCCCTCAGGCAGGGCGGCGAGCACCTCGCTTTCAAATTCGGGGTAGGTGATCACTGCCTGAGGCCGGGTAACCGCGACCAGCGCCGCCAGGTCCGCGCGGTAGCGGTCCGGCAGCAGCTTTTCGGTCAAATACGGCATGATGGACGGCACCAGCCCGTAAAGGATCGCCCCCCAGTAAGCCAGGGTCAGATCAAGGCTGTGTTGAAAGATCAAGATGATCACATCGCCGGGATGAAGTCCGGCGCGGTGGTAAGCGCGGGTAAAATCGCTGGCGCCGCTGATCAGGTCGGCGCGGTTCAGGGCCAGATCGGGTTGGCCGGCCCGCAGCAGAGTCAGGGCCGCGGTTTTTGTCTGCGCAGGCGCATCTTGCAGAAACAGCTGGGGCAGGGTGCGCGGTTTCATCGAGCCTGGCGGGTTTCGATTAACTCGACCAGCTGGCCGAGGGTGTCAAATGTGGCGGGGGTCAATTCGTAATCGGCAATTAAGATTCCAAAGGTGTCTTCAACGAAAGTCGCCAGGTCCACCAGATGAAACGAATCGATCAGCCCGGAAGTAAGCAAAACATCCGCGGCGCTCAGGCTGCGGCCGGGCTGCTTGATCAGGACATTACAAATGTAATCGGAGAGCGTGGTGAGGGTGTCTTTCATGCGGTCCTCTTTGGATCAGGGTCTGGCGGGCGGCTGGCCGGTAACGCCGCGCCAGACTGCGTCCAGGGTTTGCAGGGCGGTCAGGTTGCGGATGGTCCACCCGTATTGTAGATTCTGGGGATCGTCAAATTCACACCGGCCGATTTCTCCAGAGGTGTAATGGAAAGCTGTTTCCAGCCCCTGTTTGGGTAAAGGTTGCATGGCCGCCCAGAGATTGTAAAGCGGAATGTCATATTCGTAAGCCAGCCGGGCAATCATCCGGTTGATGGTGTGGTCGCCTTCCAGGTTGTCCACCTTGGTGGTCATAATCGGAATGCTGCCGTGCGCGATGATGATCTCGATTACTTTGCGCATGCGCTCTTCGATCGGTTCCGTGCGCACGTCGTAGGCGTCGTTGGTGCCCAGACCAACCAGGACGAAGGCCGGTTTGTTGATCCGCAGTTCGCATTCCAGCGGGCTTTCATTGGCTTTGCATTCCCGCCAGTCTGCCCATAACGGCGAAAGCACGCCGTTGGTGCTCATCCCGATCTTGACCGCCATGCTCCCGCGGCTCCAATAGCCGGAAAAATGGTCTACCGCCGGTTGAAGGTACGCGTAATCGCCCAGGCGGTAGGCGCGCGGACGGTCAAAATCGCCGAGAAATTCCGGCAGCGTGCTGTTGCTGTCGCCGACTTTTGAAAAGGCGTGCGGGTTGTTGCCCAGTTCCAGACCGCGCCGGTAAATTTCAATGGTGCGTTGGCTGATCGTTTCTGGAATCACCGGCAGGTCTTTCCAGGCGTCCGGGCTCAGGGTTGGGGTCGGCTCGGGCGGGGCAGCCTGCGGGTCCGCAGGGACCGCGGGAACCGCGGGAACCCCGGTTGAGGTTGGGCTGGCTGGCGAGGGGGTCGGGCTGGATTGAAGGGCAATCCCGGTTGCCGCGGGCCGCGTTTCGCCCGGGGCAGCGCAGGCGGTTAACAAAAATAGCAGCATCAACAGGATGAAGAGGTGAGAGCGGTTCAAACGGCTTTCCTGGAGGGTAATTGATCTGGCCAATTATACTATGGTGAAAAAGTACCAGGGTAGCCTGTGCCTGCTACCCTGGCGTCTGCGGTCCCCCTGGTTCCGCGAGAGTTGGTTATGGTTTCTGGCGGCGCGATTGCTTCTCCAGGTAGGCGCGCAGATGTTCTTCTTTACGCTCGCGTTCGCTCAGACCGTGCTGCAAGCGTCTGGAAAGCATTTCCTTTTCATTGATAAATTCCCGGCTGAGGTGGGAAACCCTTGATTCCATGACCTGCTGCAAACTTTCTGCCGCTTCTCGCCGCAAGCCTTCCCGTTCCAGTTTCAGGGCTTCATTGGCGGCTTCGCTGACCAGGGCGCTCGCATAGCGCTCGGCTACTTCCCGATTTCGCGGAGCTTTTTCGGCTGCCGCCGCGCTGGCATAGCCCAGGGTCAGGCTGACCTGGCGCTCAAGCAGCTGATTGGCTTGGTCCAGGGCGCGGACGGTGGCCGGGAAAACAATTTGGGTCCCCTCTTTACCCGGCGGCAGGATTGCCTGGATGTGGACGATGCGGTTTTTATCGCTGGAGAGGTCGCCGAGGGATAGGATTAACTCGTTGTTTTTGACCTCATGTTTCCAGCCGCCGATGACTTTCAGGGTTACCCCCGGCGGAATCGGCAGGATGACTTCAATCGCCCGGGCTGTTACCGTGAGGATATCTTTCATCTCTTGAGCAAAAGCATCCGAGATGGTTCGGGGTGAATCGATATAGTAAAAATTTCCGCCACCCAGGTTGGCCATTTGTTCAAGCAAATGCTCCTGATAGTCTTCGCCGATGCCGAAGGTGGATGTGGAGACGCCGTGCTGATGCAGCTGTCTGGCGTGCATACCAAGCGCTTCAATATCGGTAATCCCAACATTTGCCTGTCCATCTGTGAGCAGCAGGGCGCGGTTGATGCCGTATCCCTCGGCGCTGGCAATGCGGTCGCATCCCTCCAGCCAGCCGCCGGAGAGATTGGTTAATCCTCCGGGTTGGAGCATCCCAATCAGATGGGTGAGGCGTCGGCGTTCATTTTCGCTGATTGCCTCGGCCGCGCCGATGGGGCTGACCTGGTCGTCAAAGGCGATAATGTGAACCCGGTCGCGCTCGTCCAGCAGCGTTATCACATAGCTGGCCGCCTGACGGGCGTATTCGATTTTTGCCCCGGTCATCGAGCCTGAGCAGTCAATGACCAGCGCCAGGTTCATATTGAAGCGCTGCTGGTGCGCGGCGCCTGGGGCGGTAATTGTCAGTTCCAGACCGTTTTCAAAGGCCTGACCGTCTGGAATCAGGTCCTTTTCAGCCTGAAAACTGCAGTTAAATTCAGTTGATGGCATGGTATTCCTCCCTGTTTGGTTAAGAAGATTTGAGTAGCTGGGCAATTTGCGCCAGCAGGGCTTCCAGTCTTTTTTCTACAGATGGCGCCAGCGGCTCGCGCAGGTGAACCTCGACCTCGTCACTGATGCGGATGCGCCGCCAGCTCTCAAATGAAGGTTTCATCAGCGGACGGTTGAGGTTGGAGGGGAGGCGGTTAAAGATTGGTTTCTGGCTGAACCGCCTCTCCTCGTAGTCGCCGGGACTGGATTCGCGCAAACGGCGGATGTATTCCCTGGCTGAATTTAATTCCTCTGATCGCCGCTGCTGATCCGCGTTTTGGGGCATCAGCCTGCTTTGCGGGTCATCTGGCGTGGAACGCTTGGTCAACGCTTCCGGTGGGATTAACCGATCTTGTTCGGGGTTATACAGGTCCGCGGATCGCGGCGGCGCTTCGTAATTGAGGATTTCCTTGTTGTCCGTGATTGGAGGCGCGGATATCGAAGGACTGCGAGCATCCAGCAGATCAAACCTTCCCTCGTCAGGGTTCTCCTCCATCCCCGGGGCGATTTCGAACGAAAAAGGAGCGGGTTGAGTCTTTTCTATTTTTAACAGCGCGGCGGCGATTTCATTTACGGATAAGCCGCTTACCCGCCGGCGGATTTCTGAAAGAGGCAGAAAAGCCTCCTTTAGCTTTTGGATCAGCCGCAGCCGCAGGAGCGTGTCTTCAGTGTAGCGCGCATAACGGCCGCCGCTGGTGGGAGCGGGCAGCAGCCCTTCGGCAATATAGTAGCGGATGGTCCGCACCGATACGCCGGCGGCCTGGGCCAGTTCTCTAATCATCAACCCTTCTTCGGTCATCTTTACGCTTCCTTGTGACAAATTTAATTATACAGTATTACGTGAAACTGTCAAGATATGTTAACCATTTCATAACATTTTGTTGCTGCGGGCTTTAACATCCCGATTTACAATTCTATCCAGGAGACATCTCGCATGCAAAATAAACCCAAGGTCCTGTTTTTATGCACGGGTAACTCGGCTCGCAGCCAGATGGCTGAGGCGATCCTGCGCCATCTGGGCGGGGATCAGTTTGAAGTGTTCTCAGCCGGGCTTGAACCCAAAGGCATCCATCCGTTAACCATCCGCGTTCTGGAAGAAATCGGCTTGGATACCAGCGGTCAGACTTCAAAAGCGTTGAATACCTATCTGGGAAAAATCCATTTTGCTTATTTGATCACGGTCTGCAGCAGCGCGGAAGAAAAATGCCCGGTCTTTCCCGGCATGGGCACCCGCCTTCACTGGCCGTTTGATGACCCGGCGGCTGCCGAAGGCAGCGAGGAAGAGCGCCTGGCGGTCTTCCGCCGCGTGCGAGACGAAATCGCTGACCGCATTCGGATCTGGCTGGGCAGTCTCGAAAAAGACCAGTAACCTGTTCCTGATCTTTTTTTCTTCAGCCGCCGGGCAGCAGAAGTCCCGGCGGTTTATCTATCACCGGTCTGCCGTATAATTAGACTAACCTTGTCCAGTCGTGAGGTCCAAAAATGGCAGACCGGAGCTTTGAAACTGTGGTGATTGGCGGCGGTATTGTTGGATTGGCAACCGCCATGGCGTTGACTGCCCGGCGCGGCGAAAAACTGGCCGTCATCGAGGCTGAGGACCGCCTGGCCGCCCATCAGACCGGCAACAACAGCGGGGTGATCCATTCCGGGCTGTATTACAAACCCGGCTCGCTCAAGGCGCGCAACTGTGTCGAAGGGCGGGAATTAATGTACCGCTTCTGTGAAGATCACGCCATCCCGCACGAACGCTGCGGAAAGGTGGTGCTGGCTACCCGGCCCGAAGAAATCCCCGCCCTGGACCGGCTGGAAGAACGCGGACGGGCAAACGGTCTGGCCGGGATGCGCCGCCTGAGCGGGGATCAAATTTGCGAGTTAGAGCCGCACGCGGCCGGGGTGGCCGGGCTTTTCGTCCCGCAAACCGGGATTGTTGATTATCGGCTGGTCGCGCAGCAGTTTGCCCGCGAGGTTGAATTGCAGGGCGGAACCATCCTGACCGGGGCGCGTCTGGTGGGTTTTGAAAAACTGCCGGACCAGTTTGTCCTTCACACCCTGGCCGGCGAGTTCACCTGCCGCAACCTGGTCAACTGCGCCGGGCTGCAATCCGACCGGGTGGCGCGTCTGTGCGGGGTGGACCCGCGTTTAAAAATCATCCCTTTTCGCGGGGAATACTACCAGCTGTCTCCCTCCAGCCGCGGTATGGTGCGCAACCTGATTTACCCGGTGCCCGATCCGCGCTTTCCCTTTCTGGGGGTTCACTTTACCCGCATGATGCGCGGCGGCGTGGAGGCCGGACCCAACGCCGTGCTGGCGCTCAAACGCGAGGGCTATTCCTGGGGGATGATTTCGCTGCGCGATATGGCCGAGATGTTCACCTACGCGGGTTTCTGGAAAATGGGCTGGAAGTTCTGGCGCACCGGACTGGGCGAAGTGTACCGTTCGCTGTCCAAAGCGGCTTTTACCCGTGCCTTGCAGCGTCTGCTGCCGGGTTTGAGTGCTACTGACTTGCAGCCCGCTGGCGCCGGGGTCCGCGCTCAAGCTCTGGAACCCAGCGGCACGCTGGTAGATGATTTTCGCATTGTGGAAGCCGAGCGCATGGTGCATGTCTTGAACGCGCCTTCGCCGGCGGCGACCGCCTCGATCAGCATCGGCCGCAGCATCGCCGCCCTTGCGCTGCGGAATTTCACTTCCTGAGCCTGCTACGAGTACGCGAACGAGATCTCAGCCCGAATCAGACGGCGGTATTTACGCTGATCGTGCTGCAGGTCATCCATTTGAATGAAATTAACCGAAATGGTCTCCCATAGGAAGACCCATCCGGCGATTGTCAGTCCTTCGAGCAGGACGCCCGCAGGCAGGCTGGCCGGCAGCACCCCGCGCAGGATGATCGCGCTGACAATACTGCTGAGGGAAAAAAGCAGATACTTAAGCGCCCGCAGCCGCTTCTGGCGGATTTTGCTGCCGTTAACGTTCAGGATATAGGCGAAATAATTATGCAGCCCGTCGCAGATCTCGCGCTCCAGCAGCGGATCCTGCCTTTCTGCGGTTAAAACCAGTTTCAACCGGACCGGGTAGCGGGTTGGAATCTCATCCGAGCAATCTTCGAGAAATGCCTTAAAATCAGGCGAAATGTCGCGCCGCCGAAAGGGGGTAGGATCCAGGCGGTTAAACAGATCTTCATAGTGGTCAGAACTGACTTTAATGGTGAATAGATGCTGTTGCGGGTCGTATTCGTAAACCTCGCGTAAATAGGCGATGGATGGATGCAGCATACGCTAATCCTGTGGAGGGATGCAGCGATTATACCCCCGCCGGCCCTGACCTGTCAGTTTTGTTATGTCATTCCGGGAAGCGCAGAATGTTTATATAATGGTGGTAACGGTTTTAGCGTGCTTCTCACAGGAGGAAAGCATGCACCTGCGCAACTTGAGGGCTATACTCCCGGTTATGATAGCCGTCTTCCTCTTCCTGGCCGCCTGCGGCAGTCAGCCAGGGCAAGGGGACTTGCGGGAAGTTACCGTGCAGCTGCGCTGGTACCATCAGGCTTCTGCCGCAGGCCATTACACCGCTGCGGAACAGGGGTTTTACGCTGATCAGGGGCTCGCGGTTTCTTTTCTCCCGGGGGGGCCAGAGGTGGATGTCATCCAGCAAGTTCTTTCCGGGAAGGCGCAATTTGGCGTGACCAACGCGGATACCTTTATCCAGGCGGTTGGAGAGGGAAAACCGCTGGTGGCTGTGGCGGTCATTTTCCAGCGCAGTCCGCTGGGTTTCATGGTGCTGGAAGATTCCCCTATTCGCTCGCCGCGCGATTTTGTGGGCAAAAAAATCCGCGCCCCGCTGCCCATTCAACAGACCCTGCGGACGATGATGGCAAAACTGGGGATCGGACCCGATCAGTACACAATTCTGCCGAATGAAAATGACCTGCAGCATTTCTACGACGGCAGTGTAGAAGTCTGGGGGGTGTTTGTCAACAATTTACCCAATCAGGTGCGCAAAGCGGGGTACGAGGTGCGCCTGATATTGCCGGACGATTACGGGGTGCATACTCCCGGCGATGTGATCTTTACCACCCGGGAGATCAATGATCATGATCCCGACCTGGTGCAGCGCTTTGTCTTCGCCACTCTGGACGGCTGGTATCAAGTGTTTGAGCATCCTGAAGAGGCGGCCGCGCTGGTGGGAAAATACCGTCCTGAATTTGACGCCCAGCATGAGCTTCAATTTTTGCTGACCAGCCTGCCGCTGATCAACCCGGGTGGAGTTCGCGTGGGCGATTTTGATGCGCAGGTCTGGGAAGCGATGCTGGCGGACCTGGTTCGCTACGGCCAGCTGCCAGCGGGATTAAAATGGCAGCAGATGTGCGATCCGCAGGCGGTTGAAAATTATTATCGCCTGAAAGTTATGCCGGGCGAATAGCCTGCGGAACGGGATGGATGATGATGCGGTTAAGCATTTCGCGGAAAGTTACCCTGGCGATGGTGTTCTACACCCTGCTGTTGTTGTTCGGCGTGGGTGTGACCCTGTACCTGCTGGGAGAAAAAACGCAGCGAGAGTCGATCTACCGAGAATTAACCGCTTCAGCCATTGAAAAAGAAGCCGCGCTTATCTCCTGGATTGTTGACACCCAGAACGATCTCAATGCCTTTGTTGCCATTCATCATTATTCGGAGATCCTATCAGGCTATTTTGACCAGAATCAGGCGGTGTATTTTTCAGATCCCAATCTGAGGGATCTGGTGGAAGTTGACTTAAACAACTTTTTACGGTCCAACCCCAATCTGAGCGGAATCGAGATTCTTCACCCGGAAAGCGGTGAAATCTTATTTTCGACCCGTCCCGAAGATCGCGGTAAATTCCGCGAGACCCGGCTCTATTTTCTCGAGGGCCGCCGCGGCGCCGCTGCCCCGCCGCCCTACCTGCCGGTTGGCGAAGTAAAGCCAATCTTCACCATTTCCACGCCAATTGTGGCCCGTGACGGCAGGCTGCTCGGCGTGATGGCAGCCCATCTCAATATGGATGTCGCTGAACAGATCATCAACCGGCGCACCGGCTTACGCACCACCGATGAAGCCTACCTGGTTGACCGGGCGCATGTCCTGATTACCCGGCCGCGCTTTGCTCAGTCAAACACGGTGTTCCGCGGCATTTATTCGGATGCGGTCAACCGCTGTCTTGAAGGTAAAAGCGGCAGTATCTCCGCCAGAGACTACCGCGATGTACCGGCTGAAATTGTGTATCGGTGGATTGATGAATATCAGATCTGCTTGGTCGAGAAGATGGATTCGGCCGAAGCGTTTGGCGAACTGACCAATCTTGTGCGCAGCCTGTTGATGGTAATCACCAGCGCCTTCCTTATCGGTCTGGCGGTGAGCGCCTGGTTGGGAAACACCATTACACGGCCCATTAAAGAGCTCAGTCTGGCGGTTGAACAAATCAGAAGCGGAAATTTAGCCTACCGCATCCGCAAAATAGGGCGGGATGAAATCGGCGCCCTGGCAGCGGCAATTAATCAGATGGTAGATTCTTTGCAGCAATCGGAAATCGAAACCCGCTACCATCAACAGCTGCTGGTGGCGTTAAGCCAGGCGGCGGCCGCGCTTCAGCAAGCCCGTTCCCTGCCAGAAATTTACCGGGCGCTGGATGAACAGGTGAGCCTTCTGGGCTTCCAGGTGGTGATTTTAAGCATCGAACATGACATCGGTCTGCTGCGTATATCCTATCTGGGAATTGAGGATGAACTAAGGCGCGGACTGGAGCAGTTGACCGGGTTGTCGCTCAACGAAATTCGCCTGCCGATTCGCCCGGGCGGTGTTGTGGACCGCATCATTTACAGCCGCGACGCAGAATACATCACGGAAACGACTGAATTCCTGCGCGAAATAATCCCGCACGGCCTGGAAGACCAGGCAGATGAAATCATCCGCATGTTAGACATGCAGAGCGGAATCGCCAGCTGTATTGTCAAAGACCAGGTGGTCAGCGGGTTGTTATTGATCACAGGTGGTCGATTAAGCCAGCAGGACGCTCCGGCGATTAAGGCATTTGCCAATCAAACCGCCATCGCGGTGGATAATGTTGAGCTGTTTGATCAGCTGGTTGAACGCGCGCAAGCCCTGCAGGAGGAGCACAACTTTGTTGAAGCGGTCTTGCAAACCTCCGGGGCGCTGGTGGTGGTGACCGATGCGCGCGGTAAGGTTGTCCGCGCCAACCAGGCTTATTGCGACACCACCGGTTTTACAGAAGCGGCGCTTGTGGGCAAATATATCTGGAACAGCGTGCTCGATCCGGCCGAGCGCCCGGTTCTCCAGCGCATCTATCAGGAATTGCAGAGTTCTGGCAGACCGATCAATTATGAAAATGAGATTCAAGCCAAAGATGGCCAAAAGCGTTTGATCGCCTGGACCAATACCTACCTCCCGGGGAGCGAAATCAACCCGGGCTACATCATCTCTTCCGGGATTGATATCACCGAACGCAAGCAGGCTGAACTGGCGCTGCGGGAAGCCAAGGATACCCTGGAGAAACGAGTCGAGGAGCGCACGCAGGAACTGCAGCAGAGCTGGCATACCCTGCGCGTCATGCTGGATTCTATTCCAGATATCGCGGTGTTGTTTGACCGCGCCGGGAATATTCTGGCAGCCAATCAGGCATTTGGCCAACTGGCGGGTTGTGATGTGGATACCATGATCGGGCGCAATCTAAGGGAATTTATGCCCGCGGAATTGGAACAGCAGAGCCGCGCCTATCTACTGAACATATTCCGAACCGGTAAGACTGAGCTGGCGGAGATGGAGCACGCCGGACATATTTATGATGTCGGCTTTTATCCAATCCTTGAAAATCAGCGGGCGGTCAAAGCGGTGGTGATGGCGGTGGATAAAACCGTCCGGAAACGCGCCGAGACAGCCCTGCGGGAAAGTGAAATCCGTTTTCGCACCCTTTTCGAGACAGCCCCGGTTGGCGTCGCGATTATCCGCCACCGAAAAATCACCCTGGCCAATCGGGCGTTTACTCGCATGTTCGGCCAAACGGCGGATCAACCCGTTGATGAGATTCTGGTGGATGATCTGCTGCCGAAAGTAAAGCAGGATCAAGTCTATGAACAATACGACCGCCTGGTTCGCGGCGAACTCGAGGTGCTGGAGCTGGATACCACCGGGCAGCGTCTGGACGGCAGCACTTTCCCGCTCCATCTGGCGGTTGGGCGGATGGACCTGGCGGATGGACCGGTGACGATCGTCTTTTGCGTGGACATTACCCAACAAAAACAGGCCGAAGAAGCGCTGGCGCGCCGTACCCAGGATCTTGTGCGCTCTAACGAAGAATTGGAGCGTTTCGCCTACGTGGCTTCTCATGACCTTCAGGAACCGCTGCGCATGGTCTCGAGCTATCTGCAGCTTATTGAGCGCCGTTATACCCAGGTGCTGGATCAAGATGGAAAAGAGTTTATCCGCTTCGCGGTGGACGGCGCGGCGCGCATGAAGGGCCTGATCAACGACCTGCTCGCCTATTCGCGGGTTGGCACGCGCGGAAAAGCATTCGCGCCGGTGGACCTGAATCAGACGCTCGCGGATGTTCTGCAGAACCTGCAGATGGCTGTGGAAGAGGCGGGGGCTCAGATCGAGAGCGCGCCGCTGCCGGTGGTGATGGCTGATGACCGGCAAATGGAGCAGCTGTTCCAAAATTTAATCGCCAATGCAATTAAGTTCCGCCGGCCGGGGGTGGCCCCGCAGATTGTGATCGCCTGCGAGGAAAAGGATCAAGAATATCTCTTCACGGTGAAAGATAACGGCATTGGTATTGAGCCTGCTTATTTAAAAAAGATATTTGTACTCTTTCAGCGCTTACACACCCAGCAGGAGTACCCAGGCAGCGGTATTGGCCTGGCGATCAGCCAGCGGATTGTTGAGCGCCATGGCGGCCGGATCTGGGTTGAGTCGGTCCCGGGTGAAGGGTCTTCATTATTCTTCACGATTCCCCGCTCAGGAGAAAACGCATGATCGAGGCAAACCCCAAAAAAGCGGTTAAGATCCTGCTGGTCGAGGATAACGAAGGCGATATTCGCCTGGCTCAGGAGGTTCTGGCGGAGAGCCGGCTGGTAAGTCAGCTAGATGTCGTGCGCGATGGTGTGGAGGCGCTGGCTTACCTGCGCAGACAGGGGCGCTACGCCAAAGCCAGCCGGCCGGATATCATCTTAATGGACTTAAACTTGCCGCGCATGGATGGAAGAGAACTGCTGACCGCGCTTAAAAACGAGGATGGCCTTAAGCGTATTCCGGTTATCGTGCTGACCACATCACAGGCTGAGCAGGATGTGCTGCGCACGTATGAATTGCACGCCAACTGTTTTATTTCCAAGCCGGTAGACCTGGAGCAATTCATGGTGGTGATTAAAGCGATTGAAGATTTCTGGTTCACCATTGTCAGCCTGCCGACTTCGCGAGGTGCTGGATGAGCAATCAGCCGGGGATTTTAATTGTGGAAGATGATTTCAGCGATGCGGACCTGATTTATTCCGCCATCCGCGACCAGAAAATTCGCGATCAAATTCACACGGTAAACAGCGGTGAAGATGCGTTGAATTTTTTAAGGCGCGCCGGCCCGTACCGCGATGCGCCGAGGGTCAACCTGGTATTACTGGATTTGAATTTACCCGAAATGGATGGTTTTGCGGTATTAAAAGAAATCCGAAAAGACCCGGATCTAACCCGCCTGCCGGTAATTGTGCTTTCCGGTTCAGAGAGAGATGAAGATAAACTGGCGTCCTATGATTTGCAGGCGAACTGCATCATTCGAAAACCGGCGGACGGCGGGCAATTTATCCGCGCCGTGCAGATGATTGAGACCTTCTGGTTTAAAATTGTCCGCCTGCCGCCTGTGCCGTAGAGGATGATTATGGAATCCAGAACAAAATTGCTGCTGATTGAAGATAACCCAGGCGACGCCCGCCTGATGCAAATCATGATCAATGAGGCTGGCGCGCACCTTTTCCAGGTGGACTGGGTAACCCGCCTGGAAGAAGGACTGAATAAATTACGAAACGAAGAAGGGTATGCGGCGGTTTTGGTGGACCTGACCCTGCCTGACAGCGAAGGCGAGGACACCATCCAGCGAACCCTGGCGGCTGCCCCAAATACGCCGGTGATTATCATGACCGGTTTCGAAGATGAGATCCTGGCCAGCCGCGCGATACGCCGCGGGGTAGAAGATTACCTGGTCAAGGGCCAGGCGGACGGACGGTTAATCTACCGGTCAATCCGTTACGCCATCCAGCGTAAGAAACTGGTGCGCGAATTGCGCGAAGGTCAGGAACGATATCAGCTGCTGGCGGAAAACATACGCGATGTCGTCTGGCGATCGGATTTACAGGCCAATCTCATCGATATCACGCCGTCCGTCGAGCAAATGCTGGGTTACACGCCGGAAGAAATCTGCCGGCTGGGTTATGCCGCCACGACGCCCGAACCCTCTCAAAAAGTGTATGACCAGGTCTACGCGGAAGCCAACCGGCCGGAAAATCTAGAAAAGGCGGCCAGCGGCGGGCTGTCGTGGACATTTGAAGTACAGTTATTGCACAAAGATGGTTCTCCCCGCTGGGTTGAGGAGCGGGTGGTGTATTTGCTGGATGAGACCCGCTGCCCGATCGGTTTGCTGGGGGTGGCCAGAGACATCACCGAGCGAAAAAAGGCGGATCAAAAAACGCGGATCATGGATCAGCGCTTCCGGGCGGCGTTTCAGCGGGCGCCCTTCCTGATGGCGATTTTTGATCCCGATTTGAAATACGAGTACATTAATCAGGTCGCTCTCGATCAATTTAACCTAAAAGACGAATCCGGGATTCTTGGTAAGCCCCTTGGTTCCATACGGCAGGTGGTGAATCTCGAGGAATTTTCTGACAGTATTCGGGCGACGCTCGTCGATGGGCGCATGCGCCAGCTGATCCTCCGAATAATTCATCAGAATCAGGAATATAAAGTTCAGTGTTATCTTTCACCGCTGCCGGATGACGAGGGCAACCTGACCCGGGTGCTCGCGGCGGGATATGATATAACCGAACGATTGCGCTGGGAAGAGGAATTAAAAATCAGCCATGCGCGCTATCAGGCGATTGTTGAAGATCAAACCGAACTAGTTTGCCGCTTTCTGGCGGATGGAACGTTGACCTTTACCAACCAGGCTTATTGCAAATACTTTGGGTGTACCAGGGAGCAGCTGGTGAACACAAAATTCTTCCCCCAGATTTACCCGGATGATATCGACCTGGTGACGAAGAAAATCGCCAGCATCACCGCGGAAAATCCGGTGGTTACCTATGAATACCGGGTTTATAACGCGGAAGGGGAGGTGCGCTGGCAGCAATGGACCGACCGGGCAATATTGAACGACCAGGGCGAGTTGATCGAGTTTCAATCGGTCGGGCGCGATATTACCGAACAAAAACAGGCCGAGATGGACATGGAACGGATGAACGCGGCGCTGCGCGAGCTCTCCGTCCGCGACCCGCTCACCGGTCTGCACAACCGCCGTTACCTGGTGGAGTATATTGAAGCGTCTATCGCCCGCGCCGCGCGGGATGGTGGAAGCATCGGCATTGTGATGATGGATATCGATCATTTCAAACAGTACAATGACACCTACGGACACACCGCCGGCGATCTGCTGCTGAAACAGCTGGGATCCCTGATGTTGTCGAATATGCGTCAGGGAGATGCGGCCTGCCGTTACGGGGGAGAGGAATTTGTGCTGGTCATGCCGGGGGCAAGCCTTAATGCGGCCACCAACCGCGCCAATCAATTGAGCAGGTTGATCCGCGAATTGCACATTGAACATCACGGACAGGTGTTAAAAAACATTACCGTGTCTGTCGGCACAGCCGCCTATCCGCGGGACGGCAAGACTCTGGATGATTTGCTGAAAGCGGCGGACGCGGCGCTTTACCGCGCCAAGGAACAGGGCCGCGACCGGGTGGTCAGCACCGAAATGTAGGCGGATTTACACCGGTTCCGCGAAATTAGGCCCCGCACAGCGGGGTCTTAAATTTGTCGGTTGTAAATCAGCGCCCGGCAGCTATACTGAAATTATGCCAAGATGTCTGGAGGTGTAAGATGTCTGCCAGAGCGGTTGAGCAAATCAAAGGGTTGACCGTGGGCCATGCCCGCCTGGGAATGCGCGGCGGCGTGACCGGTTCGGTGCGCCAGGAAGTGCACGACGGCGACACCGTGAATGTTCAGGCACTGGGAAATTTTGGCGTGCGTTTTCTGGCTACCGACACACCTGAAATCAGTTTTCAGCTGCCAGGCCAGACCCGCTTCACCGGTCTGGCGGCGCCGGAATGGGATGAATTCCTTAAAGATCCCCTGTCCCCGCGCTGGGGGGCGCTCAAACAGCCCTTTGAGCCGGGTCTGCTGCGCAGTCTCCGCTCGCGCAGCGGCCCCGGGGCAGGCCGCAATCATTATGAGCATGCCGCAGCGGCGGAAGAAGCGTTGGAAGATATGGTGCTGGCGGATATGCGTGCCCTGGGGCAGGATGAATTGAGCTTTCGCTTTTTTCTGGTCTTCGCTGGTGAGGTGATGGACCGTTACGGGCGCTTCTTATGCTACATCAACCGCGAACAAGAAGATGAGCACCGCCCGGAGCCGCGCCCGCTGTCCTACAATGAGCGCATGCTGCAGGTTGGCCTTGCTGCCCCGTATTTTATCTGGCCGAATTTGAATCCGTTTCGCAAGCAGCCAAGCATCCCCGCGGCCGTCTTTCCACCGGGTAAAGCCCGGGAAGTGGCGGATCAGGATCCCTCCCTGCGCCGGGCGCGCGAATGGGTTCGGCAGGCGCGTGAAAATAAAGTTGGAATCTACCGCGCGGACTACCCGCTGCGTTTTATGCCGTTCGAGCTGCGCTTTCTCTCCAGGCGCATGCCGCCCGACCGCTGGGTCATTGACCTTTCAGATGACAGCAATTTCTTGATCCGTCCGCAGGGCTACTACCGCATCAAGCATCCTGAAGACCGGCTGTTTATCCCGGCCGAGTACGTCCCGCTGTTCATTGAAGCGGGCTGGCACCGTCAGCCGCGGCCGCGCAATCCTGAATAGGCAGAGAAAAAGCTGTCCGTTCGGGCAGCCGGAGGGTTTAGACGCCAGGGGCAGCCTTGAGCAGATCTGGCTCTGGCGAAAACCCGGGCTGGGTTGGCCTGCTGCTGTCCGCGGACCAGCATGAGAAGTTTGCCCGCAGCTTTCTGTATCGTTAAAACTGCAGAATTTCAGCGGGTAGGCCTCTGATTTGCGACCGTTTCTGTGCTCAGGATGGTGAAAAAGCCGGCTTTGGCCGGCTTCAGAAATGATGTGATTTGGGGACCGGGTTAATAAATTTCCGGGACAAAGGTCTGGTCGCTGATCGGCGGGCGGACGTAGCCGTTATCCTTCTGGCGCGGGGGCAGTTTGATCGGCTCGGGGGTCAGGTCTTCATACGGAATCTTGCTTAACAGGTGGTGAATGCAGTTGAGGCGCGCGCGTTTCTTGTCATCCGCGTTGACCACATACCAGGGCGCCTGTTTGATATCAGTGTGGGCGAACATTTCGTCTTTGGCGCGGGAGTATTCCACCCAGCGGGCGCGGGATTCCAGATCCATCGGGCTCAGCTTCCAGCGCTTGGTTGGGTCTTCAATCCGCGCCTGGAAGCGGCGCTCCTGTTCTTCATCGCTGACCGAAAACCAGTACTTGATCAGGATAATGCCGGAGCGCACCAGCATGCGCTCAAACTCGGGACAGGAACGCATAAACTCGGCATATTCTTCATCGGTGCAAAAGCCCATCACGCGTTCCACCCCGGCGCGGTTATACCATGAACGGTCAAACAACACGATCTCACCGGCAGCCGGCAAATGGGGAACATACCGTTGAAAGTACCACTGAGTCTTTTCTTTCTCCGTTGGCACACCCAGCGCAACCACGCGGGCGTGGCGCGGATTCATCGGCTCGGTGATGCGTTTGATCACCCCGCCTTTTCCGGCTGCGTCGCGCCCTTCGAAGATCACAACCACTTTCAAACCCTTTACCTTAACCCATTCCTGCATTTTGACCAGTTCAATTTGCAGGCGGGCCAGCTCTTTTTCATAGGTTTTCTTATCCAGCGGGGGGCGTTTTTCTACCACGGGCGGCGCTGGTTTTTTGCCGTTGGATTTGTGCTTCTCATCGGCGTGCGAATGGCTTTTTCGGGCCATATTCACCTCCATAGCGCGGCAGTCTGGCGTTGCAGCCTGTGATGTGGATAATTTCATTATAGCAAGGCTGTAAAGGGGGCGGACAGACATCGGCCATCTTTTCTCTTCAGGCCGCGATTGCAGTACAATAAACCTTCACGCTTAAGCTCCGGAAAAGTCCATGTCTTCAGCCACCGTCAAAAAATCACCCAATGCCGTCGCTCTTCTCATTTTGGCTTATCTGGCCTTCATTACCATCGGTCTGTCAGATGGATTGTTGGGGGTGGCTTATCCATCCATTCGGCAGGATTTTCTGCTGCCGCTGGACGCGCTGGGCGGGCTCCTCTTCACCGTGATGAGCGGTTATTTTCTCTCCAGCTTTTTTTCCGGCCGCATCCTGGCCTGGCTGGGAACAGGGCGGCTGGTGCTGCTTGCCTGCCTGGCGATGGCGGTCGGTCTGGCCGGCTACACGCTCGCGCCGGCCTGGTGGGTGATCATCCTGCTGGGCTTTCTGGTTGGCTCGGGGGTGGGGGCGATTGACTCAGCGATGAACACCTACATCGCCGCGCATTACCGGGCCAATTTCATGCAGTGGCTGCATGCCAGTTACGGCATCGGGGTCACCCTGGGTCCGTTGTTGATGACCGGTGCCATTTCACTGTACCATTCCTGGCGGCTGGGCTATCGGCTGGTGGCGGTCGTCGCTCTGGCGATGGCTTTTACCTTTTTTGTCACCCTCCCGCGCTGGAAAAATGGTTCAGAGGACCGCGGAAACACGGTTCGGGAGAAAACCCCCTTTGGTGAGACTTTGCGCACGCCGCGCGTCTGGCTCTCGATCAGCCTGTTTTTCCTGCATACCGGTGCGGAAATCACCCTCGGCAGCTGGGCGTACACCCTGCTGACCGAAAGCCGCGGGGTGGATGCGACTCTGGCCGGGTTGTGGGCCGGCTCTTTCTGGTTCATGTTTACCGTGGGACGGATTCTGGCGGGTGTGTACACGCGCCTGGTCAAGACGCATACGCTGGTGCGGGTTTGCCTGTTCCTGGCGATGGGCGGCGCGCTGCTGCTCGCCTGGAATCCCTTCCCCTGGGTCAGCCTGCTGGGTGTGGCGCTTTGCGGGTTCGCCATCGCGCCGATTTATCCGGCGATGATCAGCGGGACCGCGGCGCGGGTCGGACAGCGCCACGCGGTCAATACGATCGGTATGCAGGTTGGCTCAGCCGGCATGGGCGGGGCGGTGATCCCTGCGCTGGCAGGGGTTCTGGCGCAGAATATCAGCCTGGAAACGATCCCGTTATACCTGGCCGGGCTGTTTGCCCTGGCCAGCGGGTTGTACTGGCTTTCCATCCGGATGGAACCGAAGGAAGGGCCGGGATAAAAGACGCGGCTGCCCGGTTCGCCCGGCGCGCGAAAACGGACAGTTATTTGGGAGACAGGGTCGGGAGGCAAATCCGAACGGCACGGCCAGCCGCGCGCCCCGGTTGCACCGGGGATGTCGATCCGCAGATGATTCAGCCTGCCCGGGATGTTTGCAGCCTGCACCAGGCGTAGAGCGCGTCGTAGACTTCAAATTGCCGTTCAACGTTCTCGTTATCATCCGGGAAGCGCAGGCCGTAACCGGTCGCGATGGCTTCCAGACCGCGGGCGATCGGGTCCTGGTCAATATCCTTATCCACGTCGGCGGCGTGAATAATGCGCGCCATGCGCAGCAAAGCGGGGTCTTTCAGGCCGTACTTGTGAATGATGGATTCGAAGGAACAGCGGCCGTCAACGTGCCCAAGTTCCACATCAGGTACATCAAAGGGGATGGCGCCGGTCTGGGCGGCAAGGGTCTTCACCTCGCTCGCCGCGCTGAACAGGAACTCCGCCTGGCTGTCAATGAAACGGGTGATCAGCCACGGGCAGGCAACGCGGTCCACGTGAACATGAGCGCGGGTAATCCATTTCATACAGGTTTCTCCTTCGAATTGGATACATCCTGGCCAAAGATGATAAAGAAGAGCGTGCCGATCACCCCGAAACCGAAGGCGGTCAGGAAATTCGCCTGGGGAGAGAGGTTCCACAACCAGCCAGCGCTGAAGGCGGCCAGAGAAACAATCACATCCCGCAGCAGATAGTAAAGCCCGAACATGGCGGCTTTCTGTCCTTCCGGCGCAAGGTCCATGATCAGCGCCTTGCGGGTTGGTTCGCCAAATTCTTTCAGGCCGCGGATAATAAAGGCGAGCACAAACATCCACGGGCTGCGCGAAAGCATCAAGACGAGCGGGAATAGGGTGAAAAAGCCAAAGGTGATGGCGACAAAAGGCTTCTTGGAACCCTGGTCAGCCAGATAGGCTACCGGGATATACACCAGCATGGCGGTGATCATCTCGATGGTGGTCAGCAGCCCGAAAAATACCGGCGACTGGTTGTTGTTCTTGATGACCCAGATTGCCATGAATGCGTAGGGGATCTGTTCGCTGAAGCGCACAAGGATATCCGCCGTCAGCAGTTTACGGAAAGCGGGGGACATGCGGCTGAAAAGATGGAGCGGATTTTTCTCCGCTGTTGCAGCCGGCGGGCGATCTTCGACATACAGCTGCTGCAGCACCAGCGCGATGATCGCCAGCACCAGCGCGATAATAAAAGCCAGGCGGACGCCAACCAGTTCCCCTTTCCAGGCGATCAATAAACCGCCAATTACCGGTCCAAGAGCCATCGGCACGCGCCGGACGAGGGAATGGAGCGAAACGCCCATGGTGCGTTTGTTTTGCGGCAGCACAGCCGCCACCAGGCTCATCGTGGCGGGCAGAGAAATCGCTGACCACGAGAGGAAGAAAACCGCGCCAATGATCACAGCCCACCAGGCCGGGATGAGGATCACAATCAGGTAACCGGCCATGGCGACCAGATTGAAGACCGCCAGCGCGTGTTTGTAACCGAGTTTGTCGCTTAAATAACCGCCTGGAAAGGAATACAGCGCGCTGAGCAGGTTGTCCATCCCGTTCAGGAAACTGACCGTCAGCGCGCCGCCGCCGAGGGCGACCAGATAGATGGGTAAATAACGTTCCGCCAGGTTTTCACCCATGCCGACCAGAATGACCATGGCAAGCATGGCGGCGATGCTGCGGCGCAGGCCAAGAAAGTCTAGTAATTTTCGCGGCAGGCGGGACGTAGACGAGCCAGCGGCTGATTGGGGCATACCATACCTCCGGAAAGCCTGGAGGGGCAATGACAGCGCTCAGGCAAGGATTGACAGGCGGTCATTGTAGACCCTATGCAGGGGGTTGTCAAGATGCGGCTGTTTCACCAATATGGCGGCGGGGAAGTTACCGCCGTTGTGCCTGGAACTCCCCCTTGCGGGGATGAGAGGGCCAACGGAAAACGCCCTGCTCGAAAGCAAGGCGTCCGGGAAAGGTGCCCCCAGGGGAATTCGAATCCCCGTTTTGGCCTTGAGAGGGCCACGTCCTGGGCCGCTAGACGATGGGGGCAAAGAACGCCGTGATTTTATCATGCCCTTTGGCGGGCGTCAACGGCGATTTCTCCCCTGTAGCGGCCGCGTAATCCGGGATTTTCGAACCGTCCGCGGCTGTTTGCGTGACCGATCTATAACTGCCAGCCTGAAGCTCTCCGACACCTTCTTGCCCGGTTTGGCCGGGTTTGACTTGCGCGCGCTCTCATGCTATCATCCATAAACAGGTGCAATTATCTTATTTCATCCTGTACATTAACATCATTATTCAAGGAGTTCTTATGAGCGCTGATTTCATTGCGCGTTTGATTGGCATGATTGTTTTCGCCGTCCTGGGGGTCTATTTAGGCTCCTCGCTGGGCGGGCTGGCCGAGGCTGATCCCACGGCTTCTTCCTTCACTGTGGAGCAATACGCATTTACGATTGGCCTGGTCGGGGCGTTGTTTGGACTGATCCTGACTCCGTTTTTTACCACCCGCCCGGTACGCGGGATCCGGGCATTGCTGGGCCGCCTTTCTGCCCAGACTCTCTCGGCTGGCCTGGTCGGGCTGATTTCCGGGTTAATTATCGCCGCCCTGCTGTCATTCCCCCTTTCGCTGCTTCCAGATCCATTCGGGGCGGTCATGCCGTTTCTGGGCGTGTTGTTCTTTGGTTATCTGGGGGTGGCAGTTTTTGTCATGCGCCAGACCGATATTTTTAACCTGTTTGGCAGTTTTCGTTCCGGCAATCCGGCTGTTAGCAGCCTTTCCACAGGAGCGGAATACGGCGAAGGGCGCACGATTCTGCTGGATACCAGCGTGATCATTGACGGGCGCATCGCGGATATCGCCCGCACGGGATTTCTGCCCGGTTCTTTGCTGATTCCCCGGTTTGTGTTAAACGAACTGCAATATATCGCCGATTCATCCGACTCCCTGCGCCGACAGCGCGGTCGGCGCGGTATGGAAGTGCTGTCCGCGCTGCAGAAAGAGCCGGCCATTCCGGTGCGCATCAGCGACATTGACGTGGAAGGCGTGCGCGAGGTGGATGACAAGCTGGTGATCCTGGCGCGGCAATTGCGCTGCCCGGTGCTGACCAATGATTACAACCTCAACCGCATCGCGGAACTGCAGGGCGTTAGCGTGTTAAATGTCAACGAACTGGCCAACGCGGTCAAGTCCGTGCTGCTGCCCGGCGAAACGATGAGCGTCAGGGTTCTGCAGGAGGGAAAAGAAAGCAACCAGGGGGTTGGCTACATGGAAGACGGCACCATGGTGGTGGTGGAAAACGGTCGGGATTACATCGATCAGGAAATTCTGGTGGTGGTTACCAAAGTTTTGCAAACAGCGGCTGGGCGGATGATCTTTGCCCGGCCGGAAGATCGTTAATTTTGGAGGCAGACATGGGCATCAAAATTTACAATACGCTGACGCGCAAAAAAGAAGATTTTGTAACCATTGAACCGGGCAAGGTGCGCATGTATGTCTGCGGGGTAACCGTGTATAACAAGGCGCATGTCGGGCACGCCATGTCCGCCCTGGTTTTCGATATAATCCGGCGCTATTTGGAGTACCGCGGGTATCAGGTCAAACACGTGACCAATTTTACCGATGTGGATGACAAGATCATCAACCGCGCCAGAGAACTGGGCGTTGATCCGTTCGAGCTGGCTGAGGGCTACATTCAAGAACTCAAGCGCAATTTTGCCGATCTGAACATCCTGCCGGCCAGTGAGTATCCGCGCGCCACGCAGGAAATGGATACGATTATCCAGATGATCTCAGACCTGATTAAGAAAGGGTATGCCTACCCGGCGGGCGGAGACGTGTACTTCCGCGTTCAGAAAGACCCGGATTACGGCCGCCTTTCGGGCCGCCGGTTTGAGGATATGAAATCCGGTACGCGGGTGGAAATTGAAGAAGTAAAAGAGGACCCGCTTGATTTTGCCCTCTGGAAAGGAGCCAAACCGGGCGAACCCGCCTGGGAAAGCCCGTGGGGCCCGGGACGGCCAGGCTGGCATATCGAGTGTTCAGCGATGAATCTGACCCACCTGGGCGAGCAAATTGATATTCACGGCGGCGGCAATGACCTGGTTTTCCCGCATCACGAAAACGAGATCGCTCAAAGCGAAAGTTATACCGGCAAGGAATTCGCGCGCTACTGGGTTCACAACGGCATGCTGGTCTTCAGCGGGGAGAAAATGTCCAAATCGCTGGGGAATGTGGTGACCATTGATGAATTCCTTGAAAAATATCCAGCCGATGTACTCCGCTATACGGTCCTGAATTCTGGTTACCGCAATCCTTTAACCTTTAATGAAGAGGTGCTGGAACAATCCAGCAAAGCGCTCGAACGGCTGCGCTCGGGATTAAAACCAGCCCTGCCGGGAGCCAAAGGGCTGGATGAATCGGCTGCGCGTGCGCTGGTTGAGGCGGGCGCGGCGGCTCGCAAAGGGTTTGAAGAGGCGATGGATGACGATTTCAACACTTCCGGAGCCCTGGCAGCCCTGTTCGAGCTGGTCCGCACGATCAACCAGGCCCGGGCGGATGGGGCCAGCGGCGAGCAGCTGGAAAAGGCGCAGTCGGTGTTGCGCGAACTGACCGGCGTGCTGGGATTGAAACTGGAAGAGAAGGCCGCTGGCGGCGGTGAGGCAGCCCCCTTTGTTGACCTGCTGGTTGAATTGCGCGGCGAAATGCGCCGGCAAAAACTCTGGGCGCTGGCAGATCAAATTCGCGACCGGCTGGCAGCGCTGGGTGTAACCATCGAAGACAGCAAAGAGGGCAGCACCTGGCGCTGGTCTTGAGCATAAAAACGGGCGTCGGGCAGGGGCTCAACGCCTTTTCCCTGCGGAGGATGCATGCGGGAGTGGATTTACGGGCGCAACCCGGTATTTGAGACCCTGCGTTCCAGACGCCGCCAGGTGTTTCGCCTGCTGCTGGCAGAAGGAGTGGAAGAACGCGGGAATCTCCCCGAAGCGCTCAAACTTGCCGAGGCGCGGAAGCTAAAACCTGAGCGGGTTCCGCGCGGACAGCTGGATCGGCTGCTGGGCGAAAATCACCAGGGGATTGGGCTGGAAGTATCCGCCTACCCCTATGCCAGTTTAAGGGATATCCTTGATTCCGCCGGGCGGCGGGGTGAAGCGCCGTTTGTGCTAGCGCTGGATATGATCCAAAACCCGCAAAATCTGGGGACACTGCTGCGCACCGCAGAAGCGGTCGGGATACACGGGGTGATATTGCCGCTGCGGCGCTCGGCCGAAGTAACGCCAGCGGTGGTCAGCGCGTCCGCAGGGGCAAGCGAACATCTTCTGGTGGCGCAGGCCAATCTGGCTCAAGCGCTCGACGAATTGAAAGAAGCCGGGGTGTGGGCGGTGGGTCTGGAAGGCGCCAGCCCGCAAGCCCAGCCGCCCGAGCGCTGCCCGCTGGGTGGGCCGCTGGTGCTGGTGGTCGGCAACGAGGGCGAGGGGATGCGCGAGCTGGTGCGTAAGAAATGCGATGTGTTGATGGCGCTGCCCATGCGCGGCAAGGTGGATTCGCTCAACGCGGCCGTGGCTGGTTCGATCGCGCTTTATCTGGCGCGGACGGCCAGAGATAGAAAATCGTATTAAGTTTGATATAAAACAAAACAGGCGCACTTGAAAAAAGTGCGCCTGTTTTTGATGCGAGTTCAGGCGGTGAGTATCCAGGCGAACCACAGGGCGGTGATCACCACGGCGATTCCGATGCGCACCAGAGCGGAAATTCCGCAGCCGACCAGAATACTGGCGGTAGATTTGGAAGCGCGTTTAAGATCGCGCAGGCGCAGAATTTCCACCGCGAACATGACCAGCATGGCGGCGGCCAGCCCGCCGAAAGGCGGAAAGAGAAAGCTGAACACCACGCCCGCTGCCAGGGATAAGGCGATGCTCCACCAGGTGGCGCCGGTTTTACTGGCGCTGGCGCCCATGATAAAGTTATCCACGAGCATGCCGCCAACCGCCAGCAGGGCGATGACGGCGAAGTAGATCGTGCTGGCGGGCGTGAAACCGGTGATAAGAAGATACACCAGCGCCGTGATCAACTGGACAGTCAGGCCGGGAAAGATGACCGTGACCATGCTGAGCATCCCCAGCACCATGAATACCGAGGTAACGATTTGAAACGCCAGCAGGGTGCCTTCGCTCATTTTTTCTCTGCCTGAATCACGTCCAAACCGCCCATCCAGGGACGCAGAACCTCCGGGACGCGCACCGAGCCGTCCGGCTGCTGGTAGGTTTCCAGGACCGCGATCAGCGTGCGCGGGAGGCCCAGCCCTGAACCGTTCAAAGTATTGATGAACTGAGGTTTGCTTCCGTCTGACGGGCGGTACTTGATGTTGGCGCGCCGCGCCTGAAACTGTCCCACGTTGCTCACCGAAGACACTTCCAGCCATTCGCCGCAGCCGGGGGCCCAGACTTCCAGATCATAGGTTATGTGCGAGGCGAAACTGAGATCGCCGCTGCATTGCTGGATGACGCGGTGGGTCAGCCCCAAGAGCTCGCAGGTTTGGCGCGCGTCTTCGACCATTTTCGCGTGTTCTCTCGCGGCGTCTTCTGGTTTGCAGTAGATATAAATCTCCACTTTATCAAACTGGTGGCCGCGTTTGATCCCGCGCACATCGCGCCCGGCGCTAACCTTTTCGCGCCGAAAACAGGGTGTGTAGGCGGTGTAACGCAGCGGCAGCGCGGCTTCATCGAGCACATCGCCCATATGGATACCGGTCAGCGGCACTTCAGCGGTCGGAACCATCCAGTAATCCTCTTCGGCGTCGTGATAAAGGTTGTCGCCGAATTTTGGCAGCTGCCCGGCGGCGAAAAGGACATCCGATTTGACCATAAATGGGGTGTATTTCTCGGTGTAGCCCTGACGGATATGCAAATCCAGCATCCAGGCGATCAGAGCGCGCTGCAGCCGGGCGCCCGGGCCGTTTAGAACGTAAAATCGCGAACCGGTGATTTTCACACCCTGTTCAAAATCAAGAATTCCCAGGGCAGGGCCCAGGTCCCAGTGCGGCAGGGGTGTAAAGTCAAATTCTGGCAGGGCGCCGTACGTTTTCAGGACCACGTTGTCATGGTCATCCTTGCCTTCCGGAACGGATTCGTCCGGTAAATTCGGAAGTCCGGCTACCAGTTCGCGCAGACGCTCATCCACCCCGCGAACCTGCTCATCCAGAGCGGCGATCTGGTCGCCGACCAGACGCATGGCCTCGATCTTTTCCTGACGGGCCGCAGGATCTTTAATCTGGCTGATTTCTTTGGATACGCGGTTGCGTTCGGCTTTCAAAGCTTCGACTTTGTTGAGCAGCGTCCGGCGCTCAAGGTCAAGCGCCTGGACGTCATCCACCGGCGCGGGGTCCATGTTGCGTTTGAGCAGCGCCTGGCGGACAAGGTCTGGGTTTTCGCGGATCAGGTTAATATCAAGCATGGTCATCTCCACTGGATAAAGAATAGCGTCCCCCCGCTTGCAGGACGAGGGGACGCTCGTGGTGCCACCTGCATTCGCCGGTTGCCCGGCCTTGAACCGCGCTGTAACGGGCGCGCCGCCGTCCCCTTTACGCTTTCACAGGAAAGCCCTGCAGGAGAAGCCTGCCCCGCACGGGGCGCCAGGGTGGATAACCTGCCGCTGCCCGCCGGCTCGCACCTGCCGCCGGCTCTCTGAAGGACATTCGGGCGGAAAACCCCGGGCTGGCCTGATTGCTATCATTATACCGCCTTCAGACAAAGCGTCAAGCAGCTTTGCTTGACGGGCTTGTATGGACATGCTATAGTAAGCGCAATCCCACTCTTCACTGGAGGATGCGCATGACGATTATCACCCTAACCACAGACTTTGGCCTCAAAGACGGGTATGTGGGTGTGGTCAAAGGGGTAATTCTGGGCATTTGTCCGCCGGTGCGGGTGATTGATATTTCCCATTTTATCGCTCCCCAAAATGTCCTCGAAGCAGCCCTGACGCTGGGGCGGACAGCCCGTTTCTTTCCGCCGGGCACGGTGCATGTCGCCGTGGTTGATCCCGGGGTGGGCACCATTCGGCGGCCAATCGCCGCGCGCATTGGCGAACAGTATTTTATTGGACCGGATAACGGAATTTTTTCTGTGGTGTTAAAACAGGCGGATGAACAGGGCGCGCGCTATGATTTTATTCACCTGGATAACCCGGCTTACTGGTTAAAAGAGGTCAGCAATGTCTTTCACGGGCGCGACATCTTCGCACCGTGCGCGGCGCATCTGGCGGCCGGTGTGCCGTTTGAGCAGCTCGGAAGCGCGATGGAAGACCCAATCCGCCTGCGCATTCCCGAACCGCGGCAAACAGCGCAGGGATGGGCGGGAGAGGTGCTGCATGTCGATTCATTTGGCAACCTGGCGACCAATATTACCGCGGAGATGATCGGTATGTCCAAAAATATGAAAGTGCGCATCGGCGGGGCGGTCATCCAGGGAATTGTGCGCGCCTACGGCGAGCGTCAAAGCGGCGAGCTGGTTGCGCTGGAAGACAGCGCCGGATTGCTTTCAATCGCGGTTGTGAACGGCAGCGCGGCGCAGCGCTTGAAAGCCACACTGGGCACGCCGGTGGAAATCACGTACAGTTGAGGTGTTCATGACCAATCCCCCTCCGCTGGTGGTGGAAAATTTAACTTTCCGCTACCGCTCGCGCACGGAACCATCCATCGAAAATATCAACCTGACCGTGCAGGCGGGAGAAATCCTGCTGGTGGCAGGGGCGTCCGGTTGCGGCAAGACCACCCTGATGCGGTGTATCAACGGGTTAATTCCGCGCTCTTATAAGGGCGAACTGAGCGGTCGGGTGTTGATCAACGGCGAAGACATCGCCCCGCTGCCGCTGGTAAAAATCTCGCAGATGGTTGGCACGGTGCTGCAGGACCCGGAGCGGCAAATCCTCGGCACGCGCGTGCTGGCTGAAGTCGCCTTTGGGCTGGAAAATTTGGGCCTGGAGCGCGAAGAGATCCTCTCCCGCGCCTATCAGGCTATGGATTTTCTCGGGATCAGCGACCTGGCTGAACGGGAAACATTTAATCTATCCGGCGGTGAGAAGCAAAAAGTCGCCCTGGCGGGAGTGCTGGCGATGCACCCGTCTGTGCTGGTGCTGGATGAACCGCTGGCAAGCCTGGATCCGGCTTCTGCCCAGGATGCCCTGGCGTTGGTTCGGCGTCTGGCGGACGGCGGCATGGCGGTTTTGATGGTGGAACATCGTGTGGAGGATGTGCTCGCCATCCGTCCAGGCCGGGTGATGTATATGGAGAACGGGAAGGCGCGTTATCTGGGCGCAATCAGTGGTCTGGAACAAGTCGTCGATTATCACGAGGTCAAACTGCCCGCCGAAGTGATTGTGCGCATGGCCCGCAAAGATCCCCCTCCGGCGGAACTGGATGTCCTGCCGGCCAGTAAACAGGGCGGCAGAGAGGCGCTGGTTGTGTTTGAGGATGTTGAATTTGGATACGACCGCGACCGCGAAGTGCTGCACGGGATTAATCTGACCCTGAACCGCGGAGATGTTGTCGCCATCCTGGGCCCAAACGGGGCCGGGAAAACCACCCTGGTAAAACACGCCATCGGGCTGTTAAAGCCCAAAGGCGGGCGGGTGCTGGTGGAAGGGCGCGACACGCATTATATCAGCGTGGCGCAGGTCGCCAGCACGCTTGGATACGTGTTTCAAAGTCCATCGCACATGCTGTTTGCTCCAACGGTGGAAGAAGAACTGGCATTTGGCCCGACCAATCTGGGCCACCCGGCGGATGAAATTGCGCTCGAAGTCCGCGAAGCGATCGAGATTGTCAACCTGGTCGGGCGCGAAAAAGATCCGCCGCTGGCATTGTCCTTTGGGCAGCAAAAGCGGGTCAGCATTGCCTCGATCCTGGCCATGCGCTCGCGCATCCTGGTGATGGACGAGCCGACCGCCGGGCAGGACTATCAAAATTACCGCAATTTTATGGATTCGATATTACAGCTGCCCAGCTTTGAAGCGATTTTGTTCATTACTCATGATATTGATCTGGCGGTGATGTATGCGAACCGCGTGTTGATTGTGAACGGCGGGCGGGTGATTTGCGACGGCACGCCGGAAGAAACCCTGGCTGACCTACCCCGGCTGGAACAAAACCGCCTGGTGCCAACCAGTTTGCTGCAGTTAAATTTGAAGTGGTTGTCGAAGACGGGCCGCTTTCAGCGCGCTGAGCGCCTGGCGCACTATATTTGACCCGATTAACCAAAAGGAGGATGCTGTGAAACGTCTTGTCTCGGTTGTTCTTTCATTGCTGGCCGTTCTGGCTTTCTTTGTCGGTGTGTGGCTGGTCGGCCGCACCTTCAATGAAAGCCTGGACATCACCGATGCCCCTGTGCTGCGCTTTGTCTTTGTGGGCATCGGCCTCTTGATCGTGCTGATTGTGTACTTCCTGACCAAGTCTCACAAGATGTGGCAGGTCGGCACGCGCGAAGTGGTCTTTATGGCTATTGGCGCTGCGCTGTTTGCCATCTTCTCATATATTTTCAACGGCACGGTCTTCGTGGTGCCTTCGGTCAGTCAGGTCGCAATCCGCCCGGCGATCTCGATCCCGATGTTCTTCGGATTTGCCTTTGGCCCGGTGGTGGGTTTCTTCACCGGCGCGGTGGGCAACATGTTCGGCGACGCGCTGACCGGTTTTGGCCTCTCGCCGCAGTGGAGCATCGGCAACGGTCTGGTCGGCTTTGTGGCCGGTCTTTCCTGGCTGTTCGCCGATAAGAAAAAGAGCCTGAACACGGTGTTGATTGTTTCCTTTATTCTTGCAGCTGCCGGGGTGGTGCTTTACTTCCTCAACCCGACCACCGCTAACGCCACCTTCTTTGATGTGGAAAATAATATCTTTGGCGACGCGCCGATCACACTGTTCGCCGGCATTTCGCTGATCATCGGCTTTGTGCTGGTGCTGATCGTGCGTTTCGTCTTTGGCAAGGATATTGACGTGGCCACCGCTGTTACCTGGAGCATGCTCGGCAATATTCTCGGCATCGGCTTTGCGGCTGTATCCGATATCTGGATCAACGGCTATTCGCCGGTGGTGGCGCTGGTGGGCGAGTTCCTGCCGGCTGCCGGGCCCAATCTGATCTTCGCGGCTATTCTGGTGCCGATTCTGGTCGCGGCTTACAAGGCTGTGCAGCGCCAGACGGGTCGGTAAAGTTTTTTCTTCACTCAGGGGGCGGTGTCCCGGCCGCCCCCTGAAAATAGCGAGGGAGTATGCTGGTTGCCTGGCGTTACCGCGATCGAAACAGCCTGATTCAGTCCTTTGACCCGCGGGCCTGGATCATCTTTTTTACCTGCTTTTTGGCAAGCACATTGCTCTTCTGGGATGTGCGTTACCTGCTGTTTTTCTTTCTCCTGGCGCTGCTGACGGTCTTCGCTTCCAGGATTGGCTGGCATGAGATGAAACGCGCCTGGTTGTTTATCGGCGGCTTTATCCTTTTCTTTTCATTTCTCACCTTCCTCACCGGCCGGGGAGGGATGGAACTGTATACCCAGGAGCACTTAATTGCCCGCCTGCAGGCAGGTTTCAAGATTTTCGGCTGGCAGCCGACCTTAAACATAACCATCGAACGCACATTTTATGCCCTTTCAATGCTGGTGCGCGTCTTCAGCATCGCCAGCATGACAATTTTGATCCCTTATTCTCTGAATCCAGCGCTGTACGGCATCACCTTTAAAGGGCTGGGGCTGCCGGACAAGATTGCCTACGGCATGGACCTGACCATGCGCTTCATCCCGACTTTTGGACGGGATTTCACCCTGACCATGGATGCCCAGCGCGCCCGGGGATATGAGATTGAAAAGCTCAAAGGCGGGTTGTTTGCCCAGGTTCGCAAGCTGGCGCCGTTGATTGTGCCGGTCACCATTCACGCCATCGCCGGCAGCGAAGACATCATCGACGCGATGGATTTGCGCGCTTTCGGAGTGGGAAAGCGCACCTGGCTGCAGCAGTTAACCTACCGCAGGCGCGATCGGATCTTAATCGCCGCCGGCATCGCCATGATCATGATCAGCGCCGCGCTCTCGCTGCTTGGCCTGGGTGTCTTCTGGGTGCCGGCGCATTCCTTCCCAGTGATGTGAACGAGCGTGCCGCCCCGAAAACGGGCACCGTTTGCCTGCGCCCGGCGAGAGGGCGGTTTCGCCTCAATGTTTGAAAAGGAAAATGACGCGGTAACGGTTCGCCCGGCCGTCAGGCAAGAAATTGAACTTAAGCTGCTGGATCGCGCGGGCGTTTTGGCGGCGCGGCGCGGCTGGCCAGGCGCTGGCCCGGTTTCTGCAGGCTGTGACGCGTCCGCGGATCACCGCGCTTCCCGCCGGGTGTTTACTACACGGCTTTTGTTTGATTCAAACCAGGGAAGACCTTTGCCGCCGGTTGGGGCAGGATGATCTCGGAAGCCGGGTACAGGCTTGATCGAGCGAAGTTCATATCAAACAGGCTGGCCGTAGGCCAGCCTGTTTGATGATATCGCAGGTTAGAAGAGTTTGAAGACCAGCTTATTGAGCAGTTCAAGGATCAAGCCGAGCATGAACATCATGCCGTAAGAGCGGTTCTGGTAAAAAGCCCCGGCGACGAAGTAGAGCGGCCAGGTGCCTTCCGGCAGGTCGGCGGGGGGTTGATCGGGTTTCGGTTTCAGCAGCATCGGAATAACCCGCCGCAGAGAGGGCAGCGCCAGCAGCACGATCAGCATCAACGGCGAGAAAAAGCCGATGGCCACCAGAAAGATCACCGCCAGGTATTCAAGGGCGATCATCACCAGCACGGAATAGCGGGCGGCTTTTTCGCCGATAACCACTGGTAGGGTGCGGATCTGCTTGGCTTGATCCTCTTTTAGTTTATCAATATGCTTGCCGTAGATCACGGTGGTAACGCCCAGGGCGTACGGCAGCGAGGCGATCACCACATTCCAGTCCCAGCCGCCGGTGATAACATAGTAACCGCCGCCAATCATCAATGGACCCCAGACGATCAGGACAGCGATTTCCCCCAGACCGATATATTTCAACGGCCAGGTATAGAAGAGGACAAACACGGCTCCGGCCGCCATCAGCGCCAGGGTCAGCCAGCCGGTCATAAACGTTAACGCCAGCCCGGCGGCCAGGGCGATTAAACCGGTCACGGCAGCGTAGGTTAAGTGTTCGCGCGGGGTCATCAAACCCTGTTCCAGCGGCTGGGGACCGTACTGGGTGCGGAAGTAGTTGTCTTTATCCACTCCGCGCATAAAATCAGAACGGTCGTTGAGCAGGTTGTTGGTCGCATGCGCGAAGACCAGGCCGACCGCCACCAGAACCCATTTAAGGAGATCAAACTTGCCTGCCAGGCCAGCCAGCAGACCGGCGATGGCGGCAGAAATAAAGGTCATGATCAGCACCGCCGCCCGGGTGGAAATCAGCCAGCGCGAAATGACATCCAGTGAAAGCCATTCTTCTTTGGTGATGCGCGGGATAATCAACAGCGCTTTTTTCCACATTGCGAAATTCATAAAGCCATCCTTCAGGATCCCAGATTGTGCGTGAATTTTACCACAATTATCCGATTAATCGCGGCAAGCCCTGGGCGGGTTGCGGTTACAGGTTGTCAAACAGGGGCAGGGGCTGGGGTTGAACGGGGGACGGTTCCGGCAGCGCCGGGACAGGGAAAACCAGGCGGCGGCCTTCTGGAGCGCCAAGGAAGGTAAAATCTGCCGGCTGAAAGACCGCATTCCAGGCCGCGGCAGCGGCCGCCAGCGCATTCAGCAGGCGCGCCGAGGGAATGCGCTCGAGCGGGATATTCCCATGGATGAGGCGGTGGCGGGTGATTTCCTCAAAAAAATCCATCGGGTCATCTACCGGCAGGTCCCGATCGTGCAGAATCGCAGCGCGCTGCAGGCGGCCCTCAAAGGAGCGCGCGTCCAGGGTGGGCTTGCCGATCCAGGCCCAGAAGACAGCCTCGCAGTTCACTTCCATCCAGGATTTTTGCTGTCCCCCATCCCTAAAGGGACCGTACCCCAGCCCGGCCAGACCTTCATAGAGGGCTGTGCCTTTGTGAAAGCGGGCAGGTATATGTTTCTCGGACAGCACCCGGGCAAGATGAAAGCCGCGGCGGATTAATTCCGCTTCTGGAGGGCTGGCGGATTGAGCGGCAGCCAGATCGGGCGCGTTAACCGCGGCGAGCGCCTGGCGTAAACCGGCACAGTATGCCAGCACATCTTCAAGCGTGCCCTGCGCGCTTGCCAGCAGGCTGCGCCGGGCATCCAGCGCGGCAAAGGTAAATGGCTGGCGCCCGCTGGATACATCAATTCCCAGACAGATCGTTTGATCGTTCACCAGTATCAGTTTAGCGCAAAAGGGGCTGTCGGGCAATCGCTGTAAGGCCGGTTTTCCTGTATAAGCTTTGTCTATTGACGAATGGGCTCCTGATCCATAAGATTGAACCTAAACCATCGAGACGATCTTGAGGATTGATATGCATGAAGAACTGCTGGTGCTGGGAATATCTGGAAGTCTGAGGAAGGGATCCTATAACACTTTGCTGCTCCACGCTGCCCGCGAGCTGCTGCCGGACGGGATGCGGCTCGAAATCGCGGACATTCACGACCTTCCACTTTATAACGGAGATCTGGATGTTGACCCGCAGCCGCCGGCTGTGGCGGCTTTCAAAGCCAAAATTCGGGCCGCGGACGCGATCTTAATCGCCACGCCCGAGTATAACTATTCGCTTCCCGGTGTGCTGAAAAACGCGCTGGACTGGGCGTCCACTCCGCCGCGCGATGCCCCACTTTCAGGAAAACCGGCTGCGGTCATGGGCGCGGGCGGGTTAATGGGCACAGCCAGGGCGCAGTACCATCTGCGGCAGATCGCGGTCAGTCTTAACTTGAGGTTGCTAAATCGCCCTGAAGTGTTTGTCAGTTACGCGGCCCAGCATTTTGATCCGCAGGGCCGTCTGGTAACGGAACTGCACCGCGAGAACATTCGGGCGCTTCTAAGCGCGCTCAAAGACTGGACGCTGAAATTGCGTTAGGTCAATCGGGAATTGAGAGCCGCGCGGTTTGAATCAGCGGCTGGTTAAAGGTCAATCCAGTAGCGCCGAACTAGCTTGAGCATCCCTGGCGGCTGAAGGCGGTTTTCCAGTATACCGCCATTGGCTTCAATCACCCGCGCCGAGGCCAGGTTGTCGTCATCACAGGTAACCAGAACTCGCTGCAAACCTCGCTGTCTGGCTTTTTCAAGAGTCATTCCCAGCAAACGGGTTGCATATCCTCTGCGGCGCATATCCGGGCGCACGCGGTAGCCGATATGCCCGCCAAAAATAAAAAGCTCCCGGTTTAAGGTGTGCCTGAGGCGGCTTTCGCCCAGTATATTCTGCTCTTCATCGATCAGCCACCAGGTCGTGCAGGCGACAGAACCAGAACGGAGGTCTTTTCCAAGGGCATCCAGTTCGAGGCGGCGCAGATAAGCGTCTGGATCGCTTCTGGCTTCCTGATAATTGCTGTATTCTTCTCCAGCGGAGTAAAACACGGCGATCATTGCCAGGAATTGATCCTTCAGCGCAGGAGACGCTTCAACTATTTGTAAAGTTTCCATTTTCAGTCTCCCACGCCGCCAATGATCAGGCGGTTGAGCAGGGTGCGCTGCAGCAGCACAAAGATCACCACAACCGGCAAACTCATCAGGATGGCGAGGGCAGAAATCTCTGGCCAGGGAGCAGCTCCCAGGTTTTGCAGGCCCCAGAGAGCCATCGCCAGAGTCACGGTTACGCTGGTTTCAGCGAACAGCCAGCCGATCGCAAATTCGCTGTAACCGGCAAGAAAGGCAACCAGCCCGGCGACCGCGATGGAGGGCAGGGCCAGCGGCAGGCTCACCAGGCGAAAAGCCTGCCATTGCGACGCGCCGTCCAGAAACGCGGCTTCTTCCAGTTCGCCGGGCACGGCCTGGAAAGCGGCGCGCATATTCCAGATGCAAAAGGGCAGCGAAAAGGCGGTATACGTCAGGATCAATCCCAGCAGACTGGCGCGAATTCGCAGCGCGCCGAGCAGGATAAAAAGGGGCGTCATCAGCGCCACGGGAGGCAGCAGACTGCCGGTCAGCAGGGCAAACAAACCCGCGCGCCGGCCGGCAAAGCGGAAACGGGCAAAAGCGTACGCTGTGCTTGCGCCTAGGGCAATCGAGGCCAGGGCTGCCCCGCCCGCAACTAGCAGACTGTTGCGCAGCAGGCCGATAAAATCAAGTGATTGAGCGGGTGTCTTCCATACTTTTATGAAATAAACCAGTGAAAAGTGTTCTGGCAGCAGGCTGAAGCGGGTTGGGACGCTGGTGATGCTGGCATCCAGCGCGATGCGCAGCAGATTCCACAGAGGGAGCAGCACAAACAGGCCGGCTGCCGTCAGTAAGGCCTGCGCGGCGATTTGCTGCCAGAGCGGCAGGCGTTTAGGCATAGGTTACTCCTTCGGCTGCGCGCGAGACTTTGTTGAAACCCAGTAAAAGAACCAGTAAAAAGACCACGGTGAGGATGTTTATCGCCGCCGAGAGGGCGTACTGTCCGCCCTGAAACGAACTGAAGAAATAATACGAAATGGCTGACAACGTCAGCATCGGATAGGGCGGTTGAAAGACCGTGAAGAGATAAAACTGGTTGAAGGCAAAAATCGCGCGCAGGATGATGGCCGGCGCCAGCAGCGGCATCAGCATTGGCAGAATGATTTGACGGCCGGTTTGCCAGGCATTCGCGCCGTCCAGCGCGGCAGCATCCATCACTTCGGGCGGAAGGGCTTTCAGCCCCGCGCTGGCGGCCAGCAGCATCAAGGGAAAACCATACCAGAGGGCGGAAATTAACAGCGATATCAAGATCGTATCCGGGTTGGGATTGGCAGCCGCGCCGGGCGGGATGAACCCGGGGGTCTGCGACCAGGTGCGCCCGGCAAGGGTCAGCGCGCCGAAGCGGGGATCGAAAAGCTGGCTCCAGGTCAAAGCGCTGACAAATTCCGGCACAGCCCAGGGCAAAATGAACAGCGCGCGCCAGAAATTTTTTAATCCCACCCCGCGGCGGTGGAGCAAGAGCGCCAATCCGACCCCCAGAGCGGTCTGGGTGGCCACAGCCAGCACAGTCCACAGGATTTCAAACAGGAGGACGCTGCTTCCGATCGAAGAGATCAGTGTTGTAAGCAGAGAAAGCCCGGCGAATTTCACCTGCATGCCGGAAGCCGGGCCGGAAAAAGCCGGGTAAAAGACCGCGCTTTCCTGGCCGGTCAGACCCTGAAGTATGGCGCGCCAGACTCCGCCGCGCATTCCATCGCGAATGGCTGGAGCGCTAAAATTGGTCAAAGCCATCGCCGCCTGGAAAAGCAGCGGAAAAAGGGTGATCACCGACAGGGTGATCAAGCCGGGGGCCAGCCAGGGCAGGGCTTTGCGCAGCTCTTGGCGGGAATTGGTGCGCTTCCGCGGTACGGGTCGGGGATGCGGGCTGCGCAGCCAGGCGAACAGGGCTTTCAACGGCTGCCAGACGGCCAGCTTGCGCCGTATGCGGCGGACAGGCTGAGCGGTGCGGTCACCACCAGGATGTATTGCGGCCATTTGGTCGGCCAGAGCAGCAGGAAGAACAATCCCACCAGCAGCCAGAGGGCAAAGACGCGCATTTCCCGCCACAGACGTCCAAATCCGACCGCCGCCAGCGCGGCGATCGGGCCGTCAATCGCGACCAGAAACACACCCGGGTGCCAGGGCACGGATGACGTCAGATAAGCCAGCGGCTGCCAGAAGGGCAGGCCGGCCGACTGCACCTGCTGGCCGGTTGAATAATTGAAGTTATAGGTCAGCGACTCGAGCAGCCTGCCAACGGGATCAGGCCACAGGAAGGGGTCGGCGGCATAGAAAAACAGCAGCGACAGGAGACCCCATCCCGCCATCAGTCCCAGGGATCGGATCTTTGAAGACTGGCCACCGGATTCTCTTATTTCAATCAGCCAGTGCAGCATAATGGCGACGCCAACGACTGCGTATAGATATTTTCCAGCCGCGGTCAATCCCAGAAATAGCGCTGAAAGCAGCAGCCAGACGTTCAGGCGGCCGCGGGAGCGAGCGTACGCCGTGATGGCAAGCAGGCTGGTGAGGGCTGGAAGCGCTTCAAGCATCACCTGGCTGGTGTACTTGATCGTAAATGTGTGAACCGACAGAAAAATACCTGCCAGCGGGTTGAGCAGAGCCAGCAGCAAGACCTGCAGGGTCCCAAACACGGCGCTGGTCAGGCGGGCAGCGCGCAGATGCGGCTGGGGAAGGGAGGCCGCCGGGGGCGCGCTGACCGGCATTTGCGGAATTTCATCAACCGCTGGCAGGTAACTTAACACCGCCCCGTAGGCCAGTTTAACCAGCGGAGGGTGTTCCAGATTGTATGCGTAACGGGTGATTTCCGCAGTATCAGCGCTGACCAGTGCAGAAGCGTAGTGCTGGCCGGCCCGCAGGTAATCATCTTCATCATAATCAATCGGCAGCATTAAGGCTGCCCGGTAGCGCAAACCGAATGCGATCCCGGCTGCCAGCAGCACGGCAAGCAGCCAGAAAACCGTTCGCGAAGGCCGCGAGAAATCTGCTTTCATGCGCGTAGGTTTAGATCTACCTTCAATTGCGCCACAGCCTGACGGGCCGCGGCTTTTCCGGCGTCAATCAATTCGCGCACGTGGTCCATTTTCCAGGAGGAATATTGATCAATCTCTGGCCGGATGTAGCAATCCAGGTCCTCCGGTTCTGGAAAGGCGGAGCGGTTCTGCATGACAACCATGGTGGCCAGCAGGATGTCAATGGTGTTGGAGGGCCGGTAATTGCGCAGATCATGGTTGGAGACATCCACCCCGATGACATAGCGGGCGCCCATTTCGCGCGCCAGTTCAGATGGCAGGTTGTCCACCAGCCCGCCGTCAACCAGCAGCGCTCCGTTGATCTGAACCGGGGTAAAGAGGCCTGGCACGGCAGCGCTGGCGCGCATGGCGGTCGCCAGAGAGCCGCTGTTGAGAATCACCGGGTCACCGGTGAGGATATCGCAGGAGACAGCGGCAAATTTAACCGGCAGGTCTTCAATGTTGCGGTCGCCAATAATCTTCTTGATATACGCTTCCATCGGTTCGGTGTTAAACAAACCCATTGACTCCCGCCAGGCGGGGCGCACCAGACCGCGCCAGGAGACGGAAAGAAAGATTTCTTCTAATTCCGCCGGTGTTACACCGGCAGCATATGCGCCGCCAACCAGCGCCCCGGCGCTGGTTCCGGTAATGATGCCCGGACGGATGCCGGCTTCTTCCAGGACCTGCAACACGCCGATGTGCGCCGCGCCGTGGACAGCCCCGCCGCTTAAAGCCAGGGCTACCGCGGCGGACTTGCCGCGAAAGAGATCAAAGATAGATGCACGTATTGAGGAGAAACGCTTCTTCATAAAGTCATTCCTGCACGATCCAAGGTTGGGGACATACGCGGGCTGCGGTTATGATTATAGCCGCAGCCCGAAAGTTTTTGGAGCAGCGAAGGGCTTATTTCTTTCCGCGCGATTCAAGATTTCCAAGACCGGATACATCGCTGGTGAGCGCGGGTTCGCCGTAATAGGCGATATTTCCACTGCCGCTGATGGCGGCTTTGAGCGTGTTTTTCGCCCAGATTTCCATGCTCCCCAGTCCGCTGATGGTCGCAACCACGTCATCGCTTTCCAGACCGCTGGCTTTGTAATGACCCGAGCCGCTGATGCTGACCTGCTGGCGGGACACTTTACCGGTCAGTCTGGCGCTGCCCAGTCCGGAAATTTGAATATTCAGGGCGTCTGCCTGTAAATTTTCAATGACGATGTCGCCGCTGCCGCTGACCTGAATGTCCATGGAGGACGCGGTGAGCGGTCCGCTTTCTACATTACCCAGGCCGGAGAGGGAGATTCCCTCCAGCTGCTTCACCGTTAAGGTGTATGTAATTTGATCCATATTGGTGAAGATAATACCCGGTTGGGTCTCGCCAAGGATGAGGGTGCCGTTTTCTACCCGGGTATTCAAATAGGGTAAATAGGCTTCATCCGCTTCGACCACCAGTTTTTCCTGACTGCCCTGGCTAATTTCCAGCTTGCCAACGCCGGCCATCTGAACACGGTTAAAATCTTTCACCGGTCGTTCTTCGCGCACCTGCACACCTTTCGGATCGATGCTTTTCACTTCCAGCCCTCCAATTTGAACATTACAGGCGCTGATCAGCGCGGCAAATAAAATCGCTGTGAGTACCATTTTTATTTTCATGTTTTCCTCTGCGAAACGAAAATCTATCCAGTATACGCAGCAGGCTGAAAAAAGGTGCAAAAAAGCCGGCCAGAAGCGGCCGGCTTTGGGAAAAACTGGTCAGGCGGCTAGGGGGTGCAGGTCAACTTGAACCCGGCTTTGTTGAATTCCTGATTGTTGGGTTTATCAATATATATGGATACCCAGCCTTCATACGAACCGGAAATCGTCCAGGTGTAGCTGACCGATTTGGTGCCCGCCGCGTCGAACTCAATTTCTTTTGGCGTGGAAGATGCGCCGTCTGAACGCCTGTAATAATAAATCACCTTTCCGGCTCTGGTGGTTGTGATCGGGGTGGTAAAGGTGAAGGTGACCCCCGAGGAGCATTCCGCGCTGGTTTTGGTGACATTGGCGTTATCCACGCTGGTGGTGGCGCTGGTCACGGCGAACAGGGTGGAACCGACCTTAATCTGCACCCAGAAAGGACCGTTCGCCGGTTCGACACCGAACTTCTCGCCGGTATCGCTTTGCAGCTTCCAGTTGCCTTTGTAGGTCTTGTTTTCGGTAGCCGGGGCAGTCAGGTTGACGCTCAGGGTGATGGTTCCGTTCGGCGGCACATTGCTGGGCAGGTTCACCGAGGCCGGCCCGCCCATCGCGTCACCGCTGTCAAAGACTAGCTTGTAGCTGGTGTTCCAGCTGCAGGTGCCGGTATTGCGCAGCGTCCATTTCTTGGTGAAAGCCTGATTGGGATTGAAGACGGTATCATCCAGCGGTTCTTCGCTGACGAACTTGGCGCGGTTGCAGGGAATCGGCACCGCCGTGGAGGTCGGCGCGAGGGTTATGGTCGGCTGAGGGGTGTTGGTTGGGGTTACTTCCTGCGTGGGCGGCGGCGGCAGGGTGGCGGTGGGCGCCATCTGAGTGTTCAGCGCTTCCACCGTGCGCGCCACGGCGGTATTTAACTCATCCACACTGGAAGTGGGGGTGCTTTGCTGGCGAGTTGGCAGGTTGCAGGCAGACAGCAGCAGCGCCAGCGCAACCAGTAGTGAAATTACAGGGAATATCTTTTTCATAGTATCTCCAGTACGAATCGTCCACATGCAGCCCCAATTATAGCCATTCTGCGGCGCATGTGCCTTAACAAGTTTTAGACGATTGGAAGACGGGAAAAGTTCCCGCTGACTGTATCCACCGGGGAAGGATCACGCGGGCAGCAGCGATTAGAACGAGAAAGCGCCGGAGATGAAGGCGATGAAGATAAAACCCAGGACCACCAGCATCAGCAGGCCGAAGACCGCGATGAGAATCTTGCGGTACAGGCTCATCTGACGCGCCGGCCGTTTGCGGGTGATCATCACCGCCGGGGCTGGCGGTGGAGCTGGCTCGGGTTCTGCGTCTGCAGCCGCGGCTGAGGATGGGGTTTCAACCGGAGCGGAAGGCAGCAGGCGCTCCAGGGCAGCGCGCGCTTTTTGATTCTGCGGATTAATTTCCAGCGCTTTTTCCAGACAGTAGCGCCGTTCTTCGGCTTGATCGGTACAGGCAGCCAGCCACAGCCAGGCCAGCTCGTTGCCCGGTTCAGTTTCCAGCAGACGGGTTAAAGCGGCGCTGGCTTCGGCTTTCTGGCCTTCCTTAAATAACTGAATCGCCTCCTGTAATTGCTTTTCGCTCATCCTGCCCTCGTTTGCTCTCAAATGAATCCGCTTTCATTATTATAAAGCGAACTTTCCTGCCGCGCACCCGCCTTACAGGATTATTAAGTGAGCGCAGGACAAGATGACTTATAATTAATCGAACGTACTTTGTTGATCTCAGGTGGCCTATCCGATGAATCTGGCACAGACACGACTCAACCGCGCGGCGTGGATATTTGCCGCAGTTCTTCTCATTCTCCTGGGAGCAGCCTGCGCTCCCTCCGCCCCTTCTGCGGCGGTGGCTGCGCCGCAAACTCAGGCGCGATTTTCGCCGCTGCGGGTGGCCGCCCCGGATTGTTCGTACGGCGGTAGTATTCAGGTGATCGAAGCGCTGGATGAGCACACCGTCCATTTTCGCCTGTGTTCCCCGGAACCCGCTTTTCTTCAAAAAATCGCTGTGCCGGTCTTCTCGATCCTCGACTCGGAGTATATTGACGATAAAATCGGCAGTTCTGAATTGATCAGCCTGAAACCCAGCGGAACGGGTCCGTACCGCCTGGTCGAACGCGTACGCGGGCGCAGCGTGCGCCTTGAGAAAAACCCCACCTACTGGGGAATTCCGCCGCGGCTGGACACAATCACACTGACCTGGCAGCCAACCGGAGCGGATCGGGTGCGCGCTCTGACCGGTCATTCCGTTGACCTGGCGGATCAGCCCGATACGGCTGATTACAAGACCGTCGAGAGCGATAAAGATTTGCGCCTGGTGGAAAGGCAGCCGTTAAATCTGGTCTATATCGGCATGAAGAGCAACGTGCGGCCGTTCAATGACGCGGATGTGCGCCGCGCGCTCGCCCTGGCGATTGACCGCCAGAACATCGTTTTGCAGTATTTCCCGCCCGGGAGTCAGGTGGCGGAGCAGGTTGTTCCGCCCTCGGTTCAGCCTGGGTATACCCGCGATGTGCTCTGGTATGACTACCTGCCGGTTCAGTCTCAAACCCTGTTGACGGTGTTGAAATTTGATTTGAATACCAGCCTCACCCTGACTTATTCCTCGGAACCGATGACCTACCTGAGCAATCCGGAAGAAGTCGCCCGAAAGATTCAGCAGGATTTAGCCGTGGTCGGGGTGAAAGTGGAGCTTCAGCCAATGCCGCTGAAAGAATTCAAACAGGCGGTCAACAGCGGTGAGGCGGCTTTTTATCTGGATGAATTAACCGCCGAGTATGCGGACGCGTCCGCTTTTTACAATCCGCTCTTTCTCGACCCCGTCCGCTTCCTTGGCGATCCGGATGGCGATCTTCAGGCCGCCGTTCGGAATGCGTCCAATAATCCTGACAGCCTCGCCCGGCAGTCCTATTACGACCAGGCAAACCAACTGCTGTATCGAAAAGTTTCGATCATTCCGATAGGCCATGCCGCCAGCGCGATGGTGTTTCGCAACGTGGTTGAAAATGTGCTCCCCGGGCCGATGAATGAGAATTTCACAGAGATCAGCACCATCAGCGATACCCTGGCTTTCGCGCAAACGGGCGAGCCGCTCTCTCTCTGGCCCGGTGATGAGGAGGACCTCAATTCCTGGCGGGTTGGTCAGCTGCTTTACGACACCCTGGTGCGATATGATTACGGCTCAACCCGCATTGTGCCTTCGCTGGCAGAATCCTGGGAGAGCAACGCGACCATGACCGACTGGACATTCTACCTGCGTTATGATGTGACCTTTCACGATGGCCGCACCCTGGATGCCAACGACGTCGTCGCCAGTTTCGCCGCTATGTGGAATGCTTCTGACCCGTACCATCTCGGGCGAAGCGGAAAATTTGCCATCTTCAAGCGCTTTTTTGGCAATTTTGTCAATATTAAGTAACCCGGGAACAAGAGAGAAAGGTTGCGCGTCTTACGCGCGGGGCTATTGCAGCCCCGCGCTTTTTTATCGCGCCTGGCTTGCACGAAAGGCTATAATGAAAGTATCTCAATCCAGGCGGGAGGTCTCTTATGGTGAAAAAATCCAACCCTCAGCGTGTCTTCTGGCAGATTTGCTGTGCAACACTGCTGGTGGCAATCCTCGCCGCTGCCTGTGGCGGTACCGGAAATCCCAAAGCGACCCCGCTGCCTCCGCTGATCAATACACCCGTTCCGCTGGCGCCGATCCTGCTGGAAACGGACCCGCCCGAATCCAGCCGACTGGGACCGGACAGTTCATTTACTTTTTCGTTTGATCAACCGATGAACCGCGCTGCGGTAGAAGGCGCCCTGCAGCTTACCCCGGCGTATTCAGGACGTTTTATCTGGCTGGATGATTCAACCGTTCGTTTTCGGCCCGATACCAGTCTGCCGCCGGGGCAGGAGATTGTGGTTCGCATCACCACCCAGGCGCAATCGGCCAGCGGCATGGCGCTGGCGCGGCCGGTTGAATTGACCTTTCGCACGGCTGAACCGCTGATCGCGGTCGACCGCATCCCGGCTCCCGGAGCCTCGGAAGTAGATCCCTCCTCTGCAGTCGTTGTGACCTTTAATCAGCCGGTAGTGGCGCTTGGCACGCAGCCAGGTCAGGGTCCGCTGGCGTTTACCCTGGTACCGGATGTCCCGGGCCGGATTGAATGGATTAATACGAGCACTTTTGCTTTTTTCCCTGATAAAGCTCTGGTTGGCGGGCAAAGCTACCAGGTCAGGTTGAACCCTGACCTTAAGACCGCTGAGGGGGTGCGGTTGCAGAATGATTTATTGGATAGCTGGCGGTTTTTTACAGCCGTACCCACGGTTGTCTCTGTGTCGCCTTCCGTCTCCGAACGCCTTGGGCGGGATGAGCCCCTTTCAATAACCTTTAATCAGGCGCTGGGGCGGGAAAAAGCCGAAGCCGCACTCTCTCTGCGGAAAACAAACGGCGCCGCGGTACCAGTTGAAATAAACTGGGATGCGGGCGGAAAAACAGCCACACTGCGCCCGCGCCAGCTGCTGGAATATCAGACCGGTTATCGGGTCGCTTTTACTCCCGAGAGCGGGAGCGGCTCGAAACCATTTCAGGTGGATTACGTTACGGTCAGCCGCCCCCAATATCTGGGCGCAGACCTGGATCAGCAGGGAACTTTCTCAACCTATGACAATACCGGCACCGTGGTGGTCAAGTTCACGACACCCATGAAAGGGGGCGATTTCACCCGCCTGGTGCAGGTCAACCCGCCGGTTAAGAACCTGGAAGCCTCGATTTATCCGGGAAACACGCAGTTGATCATCAGCGGAGATTTCACGGCAAACACTGCTTACGAGTTCACCATCCTGGCGGGGTTGACCGATCAATGGGGAACGCCGTTGAATGAACCCTACCGCTTCCGCGCCGCATCCCAGCCGGAGCGCCCTCGTTTTCTGCTGGCTCAACCCTGGAGCAACCCGGCCGGGCTGTTCTTCACTCCGCAGGAAACCACCCTGCCGGCGCGTTCAGCCGGCGTTTCGCGGATAACCATCAAACGCAGCCGGCTGGATCTTGAAGCGTATGTTAACCTCAGCCAGATCTATTCCGCCGCTGACCGGCGCCAGTATCCCCTGCCGGAGAGCGTCATCTGGGATTTTTCCGTCCCGGGCGATTTAACCAGGCTGCAAACGGTTGAAATTCCGCTCTCGCCGGATAATACCCCCCTGACTCCGGGGTTGTATTACCTGGATGTGTCGACAACCACACCCATGCGCGAATATGACCGTCCTCAGCCGGTGCTGCTGGTGGTCAGCCGGGTGGCAATGACTTTGAAGATTTCGGAAACCAGAGCGGTCGTCTGGCTCAAGGATCTCGACTCCGAGAAGGCTCTCGGCGGACGCAAGGTGTCCTTCTATGATTTCTATTTTCGTCCGGTGGGCGAATGCACCACCGATTCGAACGGGGTGTGTGAATTGGTATACGCGCAGCCGCGCGCGCCTGGCGATCAGCAAATCATCGCCGTGACCGGAGAGCCAGGATCACAGGATTTTGGAATGACCGGAAACAACTGGAACGCCGGGATCGCTCCGTGGGAATATGGGGTCCCGACCAGTTATGACGCGGAAAGCTTATTGACCTACCTGTATACAGACCGGCCGATTTACCGCCCCGGTCAGACGGTATATTTCCGGGGCATTCTGCGCAGTAAGCAGGATATGCGTTACGGCGATGCGGGAGTTGATCGGGTGCGCGTGGTCGCCCTCAGCCCTGTAACAACGCCCGGGCAGACCCCTCCGCCCACCGCCGACATGACCCTGGATGTATCCAGTTACGGCACGTTCCACGGCGCATTTCAGCTGGACAAAGACGCGCCTGTTGGCACCTACCAGCTCAAACTGGAAGGCGGCACGCCGGCGTCCATTTTCTTTGATGTTCAGGAATACCGCAAACCTGAAGTGGATCTCCGCCTTTCGGCAGCCGAAAATCAAGCCCTGGGAGACAAATTACAGGCAGAGGTGCTGGCGGATTATTTCTTCGGCGCCCCGGCCAGCGGCCTATCAGTGGACTGGTCCCTGACGACCCGGCGGGGATATTTTGACCTGCCCGGGTATCAGACCGGAACGCTTGATTCCCGCTGGCTCTACCCATACTGGTACTACGGTCCGGTTGATTACGGGATGCAGGTGGCCAGCGGCAGCGGGGTCACGGACGGTCAGGGAAGATTTACCATCCAGGTGGATCCTGAAGCGTACCGCGCGTATGATTTTCAGGATTTGCAGGAGATGGAGGTGGAAGCGATCATCACGGATGCGGGGGGGAACCGGGTCAGCAGCCGCACCACCGTTCTCAAGCACCCCGCGAATTATTATATTGGCATCCGGCCGGAAAGCTGGTCTGGAAAAAGCCAGGCGCCGCTGGGTTTTAGCATTCAAACTGTTGACTGGGAAAAAGAGCCCGACGGCGGAAAAGCATTGACTGCCCGCTTTGACCGGGTTGTGTACCGGTATGAATACTCGGAAAACGGATATGACCTCAAAGTGCGTAAAGACCTGATCCCGGCCTCAAGTGTAGATTTCACCACCGATGCAGAGGGACGGGCGCGCCTTGAGTTTACCCCGCCCTCCGCGGGTATTTACCAATTGGAGGTTAGCGGCGGGACGGCGCTAAGCCAGGTTCAGGTCTGGGTGAGCGGAGAGGGCGGCGCGCTCTGGCCGGAGCTTCCCAATCAGCGCCTGGAAATAAAAACCGACGCTAAACAGTACCAGCCGGGAGACACGGCGCGCCTGTTCATCCCGAATCCGTTCAGCAGCGGCGCGTCCGCTCTGATCACCGTGGAACGCGGCGAGATCTTGAGCCGGCAGGTGCTGCGCATTAACGGCGCCAGCGCTGAAGTTCCTCTTCCGATCTCAGAATCCTGGGCGCCGAACGTGTATGTGTCTGTGATGCTGGTCGGCAAGGACGAAAAAGGACAGCCCGGTTTTCGCCTGGGGTATTACAGCCTGGATGTTGACGCGGCCGCTCAGTTTTTGAAGGTCGAGCTGGCCAGCCAGCCCCAACGCGCTGAGCCGGGCGGTCAGGTGGTGTTTAACCTGCGGGTCAGCGACGCGCAGGGAAAGCCGGTTCAGGGCGAATTCTCTCTGGCGGCGGTGGATAAAGCTGTTCTGGCGTTGAAGGACTGGAACGTTGAGACGATCTATGATTTCTTCTACGGCAAACAGCCGTTGGGGGTCTTTACCAGTCAGTCGCTCAGCCTGTACCAGCGCCGTCTGCAATCGGTGGGCGGTCGCGGCGGCGGCGGCGCCGGGGATGCGGGGCTGCAAAACCCGCTGCGCGAGAAATTTGAAGACACGGCTTACTGGAACGCGCAAATTGAAACCGACGCGGCCGGAATCGCCCGGGTTCAGGTCAATTTACCGGACAATACCACCACCTGGGTGGTCCTGGCCCGCGGACTGGATTCCTCCACCCGGGTCGGCGAAGGTGAACTGGAGCTGGTGGTTACCAAAGATTTGTTAATTCGACCGGTGGTACCGCGGTTCGCGGTCGCCGGCGACCGCATCCGCCTGGGCGCGGTGGTGCACAACAATACCTCCCGGGACGTTCAAGCCGAGGTTAAACTGGAGGCGAACGGCTTCACCCTGGAGGATCCCCGTTCCGCCCGCCAAAACGTTAATATTCCAGCGGGCAGCTCGACCCTGGTAACCTGGTGGGGGCGGGTGGATCAGGCCGAGGCGCTGGATTTAATCTTCAGCGCTCAGGCTGGTAAGTTAAGCGATCGGACCCGTCCTCAAGCGGGCGCGATTCCGATCCAAAAATATGTTGTCCCGGCGACTTTTGGAACCGGCGGTTTACTGGCTGATGAGGGCGAACGCCTGGAGGTGGTTGGACTCCCGCGCAGCTACACCCCGGTTGGCGGCGATCTGGTGATCGAACTCAGTACCTCGCTTGGGGCGGCGGTGGTGCGCGGGTTAAAAGCGATGGAGGCGTACCGCTTTGATTTCACCGAAGCCGTTCTCTCGCGCCTGCTGGTTAATCTGGAGGTCTCGTCCCTGAGGCGAGATTTCAATTTGAGCGCGGTTAATTTGCCGGCGGACCTGGATGCGCAGATTCGCGACGCCCTCGGTCGAATTCAGCGTCTGCAAAATACGGATGGCGGCTGGAGCTGGTGGTCTGACGGGGATAGCGATCCCTACCTGAGCGCTTACGTGCTCTGGGGGCTGCTGCGTGCCCAGCAGGCAGGCTATGAGATCAACCCGGAGATCCGTCCGCGGGCTGTGGGATACATCACGACCGCGACCGCTCCGGTGGATATGTTCAGCCCGGGCTGGGAAGCGGACCGCCTGGCTTTCGCGCTGTTCACTGTGGGTGAGGGCGGAGAAGAATGGATCCCCCCGCAGAACCTGTATGAGCAGCGCGCGCTGCTTAGCCCTTGGGGCAAGGCGATGCTGGCGCTGGCGCTGGACAGGCTGGGCGGATATGAAGAACAGGTTCGCACCCTGCTGTCTGATCTGGAAAGCACGGCAGTGCGCTCGGCGACGGGTGTGCGCTGGCAGGAAGAAAACCCCGACTGGCAAAATTTCGGCACCCAGGCTTACACCACCGCGGTGGTTGTTTACGCGCTGGCCCGGCTGGATCCAACCTCGCCCCTCCTGCCGGATGCCTTACGCTATCTGGCGTCGATTCGGAACGCGCTGGGCGGGTGGAATTCCAGCTATGATACCGCCTGGGTGTTGCTGGCGATGGGGCAGGCCATGCGCGCCCTGGGGGATATGCAGTCGAACTACGCGTACAGCGTGCGCGTCAACGAAACGGAATTGATCAGCGGACAGGCGCAGCCGGCTGAAGCGGCGGCGGTAGCGCTGACGCGCCTGCCGGTCGCCAGCCTGGACAGCCGGCGCGGCAATCTGGTGCGGATTTCGCGCGGGGCGGGCAGCGGTCGGCTGTACTACCGCCTGTATCTCGAACTGGAGCGCCCGGCGGAGAGTGCCAGCGCGGTTTCGCGCGGGATCAGCATCACGCGGCGTTATCAGCTGGAAGGCGTGGATTGCCGCAAGACGGAATGCCCGTCGCTGGAAAAAATCACGATGGGTGAGAAACCAGACGTGATCCTGGTGCAATTGACTCTGACGGTGTCCGCTGACAGCCACTATTTGATGGTGCGCGATCGGATTCCAGCCGGGACCGAGATTGTCAACACCCAGCTGAAAACCAGCCAGCAGAATTTTGATCCCTTGATCCCGCCCTATGACCCCGCCAATCCCTTCGCGCGGGATTATGGCTGGTGGTATTTTAAGGACAGCCGGGTGTATGATGACCGCATCGAGTGGATTGCCGAATATTTACCGGCCGGCACGTATCAGCTAACCTACCGCCTGCAGCCGCTGCTGCCAGGAGAATATCAGATCATGCCCGCGCGCGCCTGGGAGTATTATTTCCCGGACGTTGAGGGCGCGAGCGGCGGCGGAACGCTGGTGATCGAAGCGGCCGGAAATTGAAAATCGAGTGAACCCGGCCTGTTCAGGCGTCTTGCTCAAGCCGGGCCAGTTCAGTTTCCAGGCGCGATACCTGGTCCAGAAGGTCTTCAACCTCCTCAGGACGGACAGGATCTTCCTGAGGCGGAAGCGCACCGGGACGCAGGTCAGGCGACAGCAGCAGGTTGCTCAGGCGTTCAATTTCCTGGCTGGTGAGCAAACCGCGCTCACCCAGGATCATCAAACGGCGGCGGATCTCATCTTCAACATGGCGGTTCGGGTCGCTGAACGCCAGCAATGATTCGCGGGCATTGTTCAACAACCCCTGCCGGGATTGCAGCACCCGGGTCAGCACAGTTCGCGGAATCAACGCGCCCAGCCGTTTTTGTTGTTCAAAAATGACCTGTAACAGGGTCACGGCGGTCAGGTCAGCGCCGCTAGCGTGGTCGCTCACCCGGACCTCTTCACCGCGCTGAACCGCCTGGCCGATTTCTTCCAGGGTGATATACCGGCGGGCATCCAGATCATATAACTTGCGGTTGGCGTAACGCTTGATCTGCATGACTTTATTGTACCCGAGAGCGGTAAGGAAGCCCAAACCCCTGCTGCGGCCTGCCAGCAGGGGTGGGGTTTGAACCATCCTTCAGGATGCCTTGCGCTTCAACTCATCGATCTTGCGGCTTAATTCTTCTACCCGCGCGGCAAGCGCCTCGAGGTCGGCCCGGGTGGCGGCCGCCGGGCGGTTTTTGGCGGCTTCTTCTCTGTGGTTTTTGAGCATCTCGTCGCGCTTCTCGCGGACTTCATTAATCAGGCGGCGGGCATCCCGCTCGGCGATCTCGCCTTTTTCAGCCAGTTTATCGACGAGTTTTTCCAGCTCTTCCTGCGCCGCCACGGTTACACCCGCCGCGGCCAGCAGCACTTTTCGGGCGGCGTTGTAGAGGCCGCCCTCATTTTCTTCCTGGGGATTGTTTTCAGTGGTCATTGAACTACTCCTTTCTTTATAACGCATCGCGTTATGACGATGATAACGCATTGCGTTATGAACGTCAAGGGGTGAAAGCCAGATGGCTTTCACCCCGTTCGGAGCAGTATCCGCCCTGTTTCTGCTTATCCCTTCTTGATCTGAATCTTGCGGGCAACGGCGGCGGCGGCTTTGGGCAGGCGCAGGGTCAGCACCCCGTCTTTCATGCTCGCTTCGATTTTGTCGCGGTCGACCTCGCTGGAGATGATGAAGCTGCGCTCGTAGTCGCCGCTGACATATTCAGAGTACATCAGGCTGGCGTTTTCCGGCCCGGCCTCACGGGCAAACCCGCGAATGGTGAGGGTATTCTTTTCCAGGGTAACATCCACAGATTTCTCATCAACGCCGGGCATATCCGCCACGACCGTGATCTTCTGACCATCTTCGTAGATATCCGTGCGCGGGATGAAGACGCGGCGGGTGCGGGTCATCTCGCCGCCCTCGGCGCGGGTCAGCTCCTGTTTGCGAACTTCCAAAGCCTTATTCTCGGACATAGCACACCTCCTCCACCTTAGCTGGCTTTAATCGCAATGCGGCGCGGTCGTTCCGATTCAGCTCTCGGCAGGGTGACGGTCAACAGGCCATCGCGGTAGGTTGCGGATACTTTTTCCGCGTCCACCTGGAAGGGCAGCTGAATCGTGCGCGTGAATTTGCCGAAGCCGCGTTCCTGGCGGTGAACCTCCACCCCTTCCGTCGGCAGATCGCTTTCGCGGCTGCCGCTGATCGTCAGGGTGTCATTGACCGCTTTCAAATCCAGGTCTTCCACCTTCAGACCGGGAAGCTCAGCGGTTAGAACGGCACCGTCTTCGTGACTCCAGATGTTGATCGCCGGGAAGCCAGAGAACGCTGACAGGCGCCCGGAAAAAGTTTCATTAAACAACCGGTTCATCTCCTGCTGCAGCCGTTCCACTTCATCCCAAAGCGAAGGCATAGAAAAACGTCGGAACATATCTACCTCCTTCTCTTTTTCGGTTTGGTTTGACCTGGAAGGGTCTGTTGCGCTTAATGTATCCCGAAAGCATTAGAGAAATATAGGAAGCTTGTTAAAAATCTATAAAAACAGGCTGGACGCGCGAAGATTAAAACAAGCTAAACAAGAGGGAAAGATAACGATGTTTTCTGTGATGGTTTTCACATGACAAAAGGGGAAACTTGTTGTATAAGCAAGTATTGGTTGTCTTTTTTATCTTGTTTTGCCGAGGAGGAAGCCTATATGTGGGCGATACTTGTTGCGGCGGGCGCTGTGGGTTGCGCTGTGATAGCTGTCAGCGTGCGGCGGCTGCTGGTTTCTGCCCTTTGGCTGGCGGGTGCGAGCGCGCTGACTGCTTTACTGTTGTACCTGCTGGGCGCGCCGGAAATTGCCGCGATTGAGTTAAGCGTCGGCGCCGGGCTGGTCACGGTGTTGTTTGTCTTCGCGATCAATATCGCCGGTGAAGAACCCATCGAGAAAAAATCGGTGGTGCCGCGCTGGCTGGCAGGAGGGATCATTCTGGCCGCGGTGGGTTTGCTGGCCTTTATGGATCTGCCGCGCCTGACCATGGGCCTTCCGGAGATGGCAGGCAATGATTTTATGCTCAATTTCTGGACCAACCGCCGTCTGGATATGCTGCTGCAGCTGATCTTGATCTTCGCGGGGGTGATGGCTGTGGTTGGTTTGCTTTCTGAAGATCCAGCGAAGAGAGAACACAAGGAGGAAGGCAAATGAACTCCATAGAGATTTTGCCGGTGGTGATCGCGGCGGTGTTCTGTCTGCTGGGGATCGGGATTTACGCGCTGCTGGTTACCCGCAACCTGATCAAGGTGGTGGTCGCACTGCAGATTATGGTGAAGGGCGCGCTTCTGGCGCTGGTAGCGGCCGGACGCCTGGCGGGCAATGTGGATCTTGGCCAGAGCATGGCTCTCACCGTGATCGTGGCGGATACGATTGTGGCAGTGGTCGGGCTGGCGCTTGCGGTGCAAATCCGCCGCCATTTTGGCACCCTCGACCTCAAATCCATTGCAACCCTGAGGAAATAAGCGATGTTATCCACCCTTATTCTCCTTTCCATAGGCATTCCCTGGTTCGGGGCGTTTTTACTCTGGCTGGCCGGTGACGGAAAACCCCGCCTTCAGCACAGTCTGGCGGTGATGTTTGCCCTGGGCGGCGGGGCAGCGGCTTTGGCGATGATCCCGCTGGCCAGTTCAGAAGTCGCCCTGGTCATCCCGGTCGGGGCGGTGTTTGGCGACTTCACCTTTATCGCTGACGGCCTGGGTGTGTTCCTGGCAGCCGTGGCTGCGGTGATCGGCTCGCTGGCAGTTATCTTCTCGGTGGATTACATGCACGGCGAACACCAACTCAGCCGCTATTACGCCTTTGTGCTGTTCTTCATTGGCGGCATGGTGGGTCTGGTATTGACCAGCAACCTGCTGTTAATGTTTTTCTTCTGGGAAATCACAGCCCTGTGTTCTTACGCTTTGATTTCCTTCCACAATGATGATCCAAAAGCGGTGGCGGGCGGTATGAAAGCCCTGGTGATCACCCAGCTGGGCGGGATTGGCCTGCTGTTAGGGGCGCTGCTGCTCTTCGCGCATACCGGTAATTACGATATCACTGCGCTGCTGGCCAACCCCGGCATCCTGCCGGCGGGGATGCTGGCTTTCATGGCTTTCGGCGCTCTGGCAGCCGCAGCAGCCAAATCTGCTCAATTTCCTTTCCAGACCTGGTTGCCGGATGCGATGGAAGCGCCAACGCCGATCAGTGCGTTGATTCATGCGGCCACGATGGTCAATGCCGGCGTGTATCTGCTGGCGCGCTTCTACCCGGCTTTCAAGGATGTACCCTACTGGCCGCTGGCTGTGATGCTGGTGGGTGTGATCACAGCGTTGATGGCCGCGCTGATGGCGCTTTCGGCCAATGATTTGAAACGTGTGCTGGCGTACTCAACCGTCAGCCAGCTGGGGTACATGGTGTATGCGGTTGGCGCGGGCGGCATCTTTGCCGCGCAGTTCCATCTGTTCAGCCACGCGATCTTCAAGGCGCTGCTCTTCCTTTCCGCCGGTGCGGTGATCCACGCGGTGGGCACGCGCGATATGCGCGAGATGGGCGGTCTGGGCAGGCAAATGCCGCTGACCCGGGCGGTTTTTGTCACTGGCGCGCTGGCGCTGGCCGGGCTGCCGATCTTTAACGGCTCTTGGAGCAAGGAGCTGGTGCTGGAAGCCGGGTTGAAAGCTGCCGAGGCCGGGGGAACCTTATGGATGTACATTCTGATGGTGATCACCGCCGGTTTGACGGCGCTGTACACCTTCCGCATGGTGGCGATGGTCTTCTACGGTCAACCCAGGACTGAAAGGCACGTCCATGACGCGGGCGCGGCGATGAAAGTCGCGCTGGTTCCGCTGGCTCTGGCCACGCTGGTCTCCTGGCTGGCAGTCGGTCCGTTCAGCAGGCTGTTGGATGAGCACACCCTGCCCTACCATCATCTGGAAGCCGAACCAACTCTGGTTTGGTTAAAGGAAGTGCTTGCCTGGCCGACCCTGATTGTGCTGGCGGTGGTCGCGGCGGGCATCCTGGCCTGGTTCGGGCGGGAAAAGCTGGCGGGGATTACCCAATTCCTGCGCGGTCTCAACTGGGCCGCCTCCAACAGCTTTGGTTTTGAAGCGGTGAACCGCGCGGTAGTCGCCGCGGTGGGATGGCTGGCTGAAAAGCTGCGGGCTTTCCAAACCGGTCAGTTAAACTGGAACATTTTTGGCCTGGCGGCGGCTCTGGTCGTTGTGCTGGCTATTTTGCTCGCGGGAGCCTGATATGATTGCGACAAAGACTGCTTTCACCCTGTTGATCGCCCTTCCGCTGGTGGCTGCCCCGCTGATTTACCTGATCGGGCGGCTGGTCTACCGCTCCGGCAAGGCGAAGAATAACCCGGCAGGTTGGTTGGCGCTGATCGTCCTCCTGCTCACCGCCGGGTTGTGGGTTTTGCTCTACCTGCGCAAGAAAACCGAAACGCTGGTGTTAATTACCGGTCAGGTGACCATGGCCGGCGATGCGGTTTTTCTCCTGATGTCCATCACGGCCATCGCGCTTGGTTTGATGGTTGTGATGTTTTCAATTTTTTACATGCGCGCAGAACCCGGCGAAGAGAAGTTTTATGCCCTCTTGAGCGCGAATATCGGCTCCATTATCGGTCTTTCAGCCACCACCGATCTGTTCAATCTGTGGGTGTGGTTTGAGGCGATGGCGGTTACAACTTACCTGCTGGTCGCCTTTTACAAGGATCTGCCCGGTTCGCTCGAATCCGGGATTAAATACCTGGTGCAGTCAGCGGCTGGTTCTGCTCTGATCCTGATCGGCATCGCGCTGGTTGTGGCGGAGACCGGCACGCTCGAACTGAATTTGATGGCTGAGATGCTGCGCGAGCCGAACGCCCTGCTGCTCGCCGCGGGCGGCCTGTTCCTGGTCGGCTTTGGGGTGAAAGCAGCGTTGGTGCCCATGCATACCTGGTTGCCGGACGCGCATTCGCAGGCTCCCAGCGGCATCAGCATGATGCTCTCCGGCATTGTGATTGAAGCCGGGTTGATCGCCATGCTGCGCGTGTTGGGGGTGTTCCTCCAGGTCACGAATCTTTTTGGGCCGCTGCTGCTTGGTTTTGCCGCCTTGAACATGCTTGTGGGCAACCTGATGGCGCTGCGCCAGACGGAAGTCAAGCGCATGCTGGCTTATTCCAGCGTGGCGCAGGTGGGTTATATCCTCCTCGGTTTTGGCACAGCTTTCACCTTGGGCGTTTCGGACGGGTCAATCAGCGCTTTCTTCCATCTCATGAACCACGCGCTGATGAAGGGCCTGGCATTTATGGCGGCGGGTGTGTTGATTTATACCCTTTTCCTCAGGAACGGCAGCCACGCCACGCTGAAAGTGACCGATCTGAACGGTGCGGCCCGCAAGTATCCTCTGGCCGCGCTGGCGTTTTCAATTGCGGTGCTGGCGCTGGGCGGGCTTCCGCCTTTGAGCGGCTTCATGTCGAAAACCGCTGTTTTCTTGACCACCTTTTACACCCTGAATCCCTGGATGATCGCTCTGGTCATTTTTGCGGCTTTGAACGCGGTGCTTTCACTGGGTTATTACGCCCCCCTGGTCAACCGCATGTACCGGCTTGAGGCGTCTGAAGCTGTGAAAAATGGCGCTCCCATGCCCTGGTTGATGGCGCTGCCGCTGATCTTGATGGCTTTGTTGATCGTGGTCATGGGCTTTTATCCGATGCTGCTGTCGGACCTGTTTATCCCGGCAGGCGTGAATATCCTGCCTTATGCCGGTTTCTAGGAAGGTGCTGAATGCAAATCCTGCTCTCCCCTCCGATTGCGTTTTTGATCTACATTCCACTGGTGCTGATCATTTTTCTCGTCGGCCGCGGGCTCGCCGGTGCGGAAAAGCCGAACCCGATGAAAACCAGCCCCTATGGTTCGGGCGAGGTTGCGCCCACGGATCTGGCGGCGCCGGGTTACAAGCCGTTCTTTGTCATCGCCTTTTTCTTCGCCGTCCTGCATCTGGGGATGCTGGTGATTGGCAGCGGCGGTTTAACCCCCACCCTGCTGCCGTATCTGGGCGGGTTGATTCTGGCGCTGATCGCCTTGATTCTGGGTTAATACTGGTAAGGAGCGAACTATGGAAACCAAACTGGCATCGCCCTGGGTGAAAGTGATTGAAGGCCTGAAGGCCTGGGCGCGCATCAATTCTCCCTGGGTTATCCATTACAACAGCGGTTCATGCAACGGCTGCGATATTGAAATTTTGGCGACCCTGACGCCGCGCTATGACCTGGAGCGGCTCGGGATTAAAATTCAGGGCAGCCCGCGGCATGCCGACGTGCTGATTTGCACCGGCCCGGTAACCCGCCAGTCGCGCGAGCGCTTGCTGCGCATTTATGAACAGATGCCCGAGCCGAAGTTTGTGGTGGCGGTTGGCTCATGCGGCCTTTCCGGGGGCGTGTTCCACGGATCCTACAACATTGTCGGCAGTATTGACGAGGTCCTGCCGGTCAGCGCTTATGTGCCGGGCTGCCCGCCGCGCCCGGAAGCCATCATTCACGGCGTAGTCGCCCTGCTGGAAAGCCTGAAGCAGCCGGCGTAAGGAGGAATGCGAATGGATACGATCCAAGAACTGGAGCGGGTGGAAACGCTATTGAAGCCGTATGCCGGCGAGATGCGCCGCGGGGAAGCCAACCGCGTGGATGTGCCGCTGGAAGTCGGGCAGTTAAAAGCCGCGGTCAAAGCCCTGGTGGATGCGCGCTGGGGATACCTCGGTGCGATTGCGGGCGTGGATCAACCCGCGCCTGTGGAACAAGGCGGCCCGGCAGCCAACGGACACACGGAAGTCATTTATATCTTTTTCCAGGGCGCGGCGGCGGCTGCGCTGCGGGTGCTGGTGCCGTATGAAGGCGGCAGCGTCCCGACGATTTGCGATTTGATCCCTTCAGCGACGCTGTATGAGCGCGAATTGATCGAATTGTTTGGTGTAACCGTTACCGATACGCCGACTACAGAAAAGCTTGTGCTTCCCGATGACTGGCCGGACGGCGTATATCCCTTGCGCAAGTCATTTACCGGTTTTGACGGACAGCAGGTATAAGGAGAAGCAAAAATGGATCTGGAACCCAACAAAAAATTTGTTGTTCCGATTGGCCCGCAGCACCCGGCTTTGAAAGAACCCGGCCATTTTGAGTTTGCCGTGGATGGTGAAATTGTGACCGGCGCGACGGTCAGGCTGGGGTTTGTTCACCGCGGGATTGAAAAATCGGCCGAATCGCGGACCTATGTTCAGAACCTGTACCTGATGGAGCGCGTTTGCGGGATTTGCTCTCACGTGCACGGCACGGCCTTCACGATTGGCGTGGAACATCTCGCCGGGGTGACCGTCCCGCCGCGCGCCAACGCTATCCGTGTCCTGGTGGCCGAGCTTGAACGCATCCACAGCCACATGCTCTGGCTGGGTGTGGCCGCGCACGAGGGCGGTTTTGATACCCTCTTCATGTATTCATGGCGCGACCGCGAAAAGGTGATGGATATCCTCGAAGAAATCAGCGGCAACCGCGTGCATTACTCTGCCAATGTGATTGGCGGGGTCAAGTTTGACATCAGCGAGGAACAGCGCGGCAAAATTTTAAGCTCGCTCGATTTCCTCGAAGAACGCACCCGGCATTACCTGAAGGTCGTCAATGAAGATGAAACCTTCCTGGGCCGCACCGTCGGGGTGGGGATAATGACCCGCGAACAGGCCGAGAGCCTGGGGGCGGTGGGCCCGACCGCGCGCGCTTCGGGCGTCGAGCGCGATATCCGCGTGGATGCGCCTTATGCCGGGTATGAGCAGTTTCCGGTCAGGATGATTACCGATACGCGCGGAGATTTGCACGCCCGCTTTGTTGTGCGCATTGAAGAATTGTTTGAGGCTTACCGTGTGATCCGCGAGATCCTTGACCACATGCCCGAAGGTGAGCTGACCGCGCGGGTGCCGCGGCGCATTCCGGCGGGCGAGACGATCAGCCGGGTTGAAGCGCCGCGCGGCGAACTGCTCTATTACATCAAAAGCAACGGTACGGACATGCCGGAGCGGGTAAAAGTGCGCACGCCCAGCCTGTGCAACTGGGGATCCATCACTTCAGTGGCTGTGGGGCATAAACTGGCCGATATGCCCATGCTGCTGGTGGGCATTGACCCCTGTTTTTCCTGTAATGACCGCACCATCACCATAAAATCCGCCGGAGTTGACCTGGGGTGGACCTGGGAAGATTTACGGCAGCATGGAATCGAGGCCTACCGATGAACAATATCAGCCTTCCTCCCCTGGTCGCTTTGCTGGTCTTTCCCGGCGGTCTGTTCCTGATGGCGCTGGGCCTGGCTTACGAGTACATTGACCGCAAACTGGTGGCGCGCTTCCAGAACCGGTTGGGGCCGCGCTGGTTCCAGCCGCTGGCGGACCTGGTGAAACTGCTGGCTAAGGAAGAGATCATCCCGGATGGCGTTCACCGCGGCCTGTTTATCATCCTGCCGGTGATCGCGGTGGCGGGCGCCTTGACCGCGGCGCTGTATACCCCTCTGGCCGGGTTTATGCCGGCTTACAGTTTCCCGGGTGACCTGGTGGTAACGCTTTACCTGCTCTCGGTGATGACCCTCTCGATGGGTCTGGCAGGCGCGAATACGGCCGACCGCTTTTCGCTCATCGGCGCGACGCGCACGCTGACCCAGCTGTTTTCTTATGAAGCGCCTTTCCTGCTGGCGCTGCTTGGTCCTGCCATTGCCGCCGGCAGCTGGCAAATCAGCACGATCAACCTGTACGCTGAAAATAACCGGTGGATGATCTTCACCCAGCCGGTTGGGTTTATTGTGGCTATCATCGGGCTGATGGGAAAACTGGAACTCCCGCCGTTTGACGCGCCTGAGGCTGAAACCGAGATTGTGGCCGGCGCTCTCACCGAATACTCCGGGCGCGGGTATGCGCTTTTCCGCCTGGGCAAGGATATCGAACTGGTCATTGGTCTGACCCTGGTCAGCGCGTTTTATCTGGGGGGACTTGCAAATCCGCTGGAGTTTTTGCTCAAGACCCTGGCGCTGCTGCTGGTGGTGGCCGCGCTGCAATCGCTGTTTGCCCGCCTGCGCATCGATCAGACCGTCGGGCTGTGGTGGCGCGCCGGAGCGATCCTTGGGCTGGTACAATTAGCGGTAATCATCGCCGGCAGCAGCTGGCTGCGGCCGCTGTTGTTCAAGTGAGGTGAAGCATGTCCATTGGCTCTATGTTGGGTGACATTCTAAAATCGTTTTTCAAGAAACCGGCGACCGAAAAATATCCTTTCGAGCGTTACGAACCAAGCCAGAATCTGCGCGGCAAGCTGGTCTATAACCCGGAAAAATGCTCCGGCTGCCAGCTGTGCATCAAGGATTGCCCGGCGGACGCGATTGAGCTGCTGGTGGTGGATAAAGCCAACAAGCGCTTTGTGATGCGCTATCACACCGACCGCTGCACATTTTGCGGTCAGTGCATTGAAAGCTGCCGATTTGAGTGCTTGAATATGACCGGTGAACAATGGGAGCTGGCTTCTTTGAAAAAAGAGCCATTTGAAGTCTATTATGGCAGAGATGAAGACATCCAATTCCTCCTGGATCGAGCCGCTCAGCCAGGCACGGGCGAACCTTGCGGCGGAGAAGGAGAAGGCGCCTGAAGCTCTGCGGGTGGCCTTTATCGGAATCGGCAATGAATTGAACGGTGATGACGCGGTCGGGGCGGCGGTCGTGCGCGCGCTGGCGCGGCGGCTGGCAAACCGGCCGCATTTTTTATGTCTGGTGGGCGGCACCGCCCCGGAAAATACGACCGGCGCGCTGCGGCCATTTTTGCCGGACTGGGTGCTGCTGATTGACGCGGTGGACGCCGGGCGCGAGCCGGGTGAGATCCTCTGGGCGGACTGGCGCGCAGCGGACGGGCTAAGCGCATCGACCCATACCCTGCCTCCGACCCTGCTGGCCCGATATCTGACGGGCGAATTTGGATGCGGGGTGGGCCTGCTGGGAGTGCAGCCGTACGCAATCGCTTTTGGCCAGGCCATGTCCCCGATCGTGCGGCGCGCGGCGCGGCGGCTGGCGGACGGGCTGGCGCGGTTTTTTATCCATTGACAGACCAACCAGCTCATCATGGAGGATGCGTTGAAACCAAATCCCGCCTTGCTCGCGTTTATCATCCTGATCCTGTTGACCGCCTGTTCGCCGGCGGCAGCCAGTCAACCCTCCGCGCCGCCAACAGATGCCGCGCCTTCAGCCACCTGGACTCCCGCAGCCACCCCGACCTCCCGGCCAGCCCCAACCGCGACAGCGCAATTGATCCCGGAATTTATGCGGGATTATATTGAACAAGGGTACGAAGCTCGCAACACGGATGAAACCCTGTGTTTTGTGATCCATAAAAAGGCGGTGCACTATTCCCCGCTTGAGGGAATTGTCTTTAAAGGGCGGGTGATCCGCAGCTGGCTGGAAGTGAGTTACTTGCAGAACGGTGAATACCGCCAGGGCATCATCCTGGAATATGTGCGCAGCGATACCCCTTTGTTTTCCAAATTTGTGTGGTCAGGTTCCGGGTCTGGTATGACCAACCCGTCGGTAGCCTGGGTGCAGACCATCCACAAAGGGTTTGAGGATGCGACCGAAGGTGATTATCCCATTGCCTGCGGCACGCTGGGCCTTCCCGCCAACCCGGAAATCGCCCTGATCCCGGGTGTGGACACCTTGTATGAGGGGATTTTTCCGGTCGAAGATGGGAAAGTACAAACCGCCTGGATTCCAGGAATTGGCAGGGTGCTGCCTGTGACCCAGTGCTTCGCGGAAAAATTGTCCGAGTAAATCCAATCCCGTGGGGATATTTCCCTCATCCCGCCGGATACCCGGCGGGACGATGAACCTTGCACCCCCCTCTTTGTTCGGCTCTTTGAACGGACTATAATCATAAGATAATCAAGCTGTGGAGGTTCCGATGAGCCCTGCCCGAACAGGCCGGCTGCGGCGCAGCGTCTGGCTGCCCAACCTGGCTACTTTTGTCCTTCTGGCCGTTGTTATTGGCCTGGCTTACCTTGTTCAAAGCCTGTTTCCGCCGCGCTTTGACCGGGATTTTCTGCTGGCAGCCGGGCTGATCATGTCGCTGGTGCCGGCGGCCCTGTGGATCGCCTTTTTTTACCGCATGGATGCCAACGAGCCGGAACCGAAAGGGATGATTGTGCGCGTCTTCTTGCTCGGCGCGCTGCTGGCGTCCGGGCTGGGACTGCCGTTAATCAGCCTCTTTAACCTCCCGGACTGGTTGTATGCTGCCCCCTGGGTTACCCTGCTGGGGGCGGTGCTGGTGCTGGGTTTCACCCAGGAATTCCTAAAATACGCTGCGGTGCGGTTTTCGGTTTACCGGCTGCCGGAATTTAGCGAACGCACCGACGGCATCATCTACGCGGTGGCTGCCGGGCTGGGTTACGCCACCGTGTTGAATGTTGAATTCATGCTCGACAGCGGGGGCGGCAACCTCGGTCTGGCGGCAGCGCGCATTGTGCTGACCGCGCTGGCTCAGGCCAGTTTTGCCGGGGTAACCGGTTATTTCCTCGGCCGCCAGCGGTTTGAAGCCCGCCCGCTGTGGTGGATGCCGCTGGGGCTGACCATTTCAGCCTTGCTAAACGGCCTGTTCTTTTATCTCTGGGGGACGCTGAAACGCAGCAGCGGCGGGATGATTGGCGGAAACCTTAACCCGTGGATCGGCCTGGGGCTGGCAGCGGCGCTGGCCGCGCTGACCGCGTTTTGCCTTGCCTGGTTGATCCAGCGCGATCAACGGCGCTTCGCTCCCGAGGAGGTCTAAGATGGCTGCGGTTTGGCAATCCTTTCGCGATCAACTTAAAAAGGCCGTTGATCTTTCTACCGCGGCGGTGGTGCTTACCGCGCTTACCGCTCTGGCGCTGGGGCTGGTTTTGCGCGCTGTGGTTGATGCGCGGGTAACGGTGGTGGCGCGCGCCGGTGTGCGCGCAGAATTCCCGGCTGGCTGGCTGGTTGAACGCGGTCTGGCGGGCGAAGAGATGATTTTCAGCGCGGTCAACCCGCTCAACCCGGTCGCGCGGTATACGGTATTGCTTCTGCCCAGCGGAGAGGGGATCCATTTTAACGATCTGGTCTTCAGCCGCAATTACGCCCGCGGTCAGCAGTTAGATTCCTACGTGGTGCTGGATCAGAGCGAGGTGATTTTTGAGGGCAAGCCCGCTTTTCGCGTCCGGTACGCCTACGTGCGCACTTTTGGCAGCGCGGCGCTGCCGGAGGTGATCGAGGGCATGGATTATTATTTTTTGACCCTTCCGCGCGCGCTGGTGATCAGCCTGGAAGCGCCTGGCGATCGGTTTGAAAGCCAGCTTTCGCGCTTTAAGACCTTTGTGGCCAGCGTTCGCTATGCTGAAGGAGGCGGGAAATGAAAAAAGCCCTTTTCCTCAGCCTGGCGCTGGCGCTGCTGATTACCGCGTGCATCCCTTCAATCGAGGTGGTAGAACCTGAACCAGAAGCCACCAGCTCAGCCCGGCTGCCCGCCGGCGAACTGGTGCAGCTGACTCCGTTATCCTCCCAGCCGACCAGCGCTGCTGCCCGCCCGGAATCTCAACCCCCGGATGTGGAAGGACCGCTCAGCCGCGATCAGAAAGTTTATCTGGCGCACGCCACCGTGCGCATCTGGGGCGTCAAGCGCAGCGGCGGACAGATGCGCCCCATTTATCACGGGTCAGGCACGATCATCAGCCCGGATGGGATGATCCTGACCAATACCCATGTGGCAGACCCCCTCTCGATGGGTTACCCGAGTGATTACAAACCGGATGCGCTCTTAATTGAGCTGGTGATCAACGAGGATAAGCCCCCGGTGCCTTCGTATTACGCGACGATCCTGGCTTCCGATCCCACCCTCGATCTGGCTGTGCTGCGCATCGACACGACCCTGGACGGCAAACCGGTCAACCCGGCTTCTCTCAACCTGCCGTATGTGATCGTGGGCGACAGCGACACGGTGCGCTTTGGCGATCCGATTTACATTTTTGGGTTCCCCAGTATTGGAGGGGACACGATCACCTACTCGGCCGGCGGGGTGGCTGGTTTTGACAGTGAAGCGCCGATCGGCAACCGCGCCTGGATAAAAACCGATGCGACCATCGCGGGCGGCAATTCGGGCGGGTTGGCCAGCAATGACCGCGGCGAAATTATCGGGGTGCCCAGTCAGGTCGGAACCGGCAGCGCGACCGAAGTCTCCGATTGCCGGCGCATTCAGGATACCAATGGCGACGGGGTGATCAACAGCCGCGATTCGTGCATTCCTACCGGCGGTTTTATCAACGGTATTCGCCCGGTCAACTGGGCAAAACCGCTGATCGAGGCTGCCCTCGCCCGGCGGGCATACATCAGCCCCTACACCGGCGGTTCAGGCAGCCTTCCCGCAGGCGGCAGCGCGGCGATGGTGCTGAACGGCTGGGCGGTGGACACCGACTCCGACGGTTGTCTGATCCCGCCGGCGGTAACGGTCTTTCCTACGGGGGCGAAACGGATTTCTGCCAGTTTTCGCTACACCGGCATGACGGCTGGAAAAGCTCTGGACTACACCTGGAAATTAAACGGCCGCGAGACAGCCAGCAATCGTTTTACCTGGCAGCTGGGCTCCAGCGGCTCCTGCTACGGTTTTTACCTGGAAAACGGCGGGGACGCCCTGCCCGATGGCGCCTACACCGTGGAGATTTATTCTTCCGGGCAGATGCTGGTGCAGGCGCAGACCCGAGTCGGCGGCGCGCAGGGAGAAAGCGTCACCCTGCGCGGGCGGGTTACGGATGCCTACAGCGGGCAGGGTTTGCAGGGCATCTTTGTGGTTGTGCTTAAGCCCGGGGTGAACGTCAGCACCTGGCTGCGCAATCCCCAGGACGCGGATGTCTTTACTTTTACAACCTCGGATGCCAACGGCGATTTTCAGATGCCGGATGGCCTGGAACGCGGCAAGACCTATGGAATCGCGGCCGGTAATAATTCCATGGGATACCCGGCGGTCAGCGGGGAGATCGAAGTCAAAAGCGACAGCTCGGCAGTCCTGGAGCTGCCCATTCAATTAAGTAAGTAGAATATAAACACGGTCTGCTTTCACACAGGGCGTTCCGGCGAACGCCCTGTGTATTTATTACCAAAATTCTCCAAATTCTCATCTTATTCTAATGTAAACTTCGTACAAAGCATGTATAATGTTTTTGTATCAACTTTGAACAACCTTCAGGAAAGGCGGAACCATGAGCAACATCGGCGATTTACCCGACTTACCAAAATTCACCATCAAGGCTGTCAGTTCCCAGACCGGCATTCGCCCGGTAACGCTGCGAGCCTGGGAGCGGCGTCATGAGGTTTTAACCCCGCACCGCTCAGACAACAAGTACCGCCTGTATTCTGAGCGCGATGTCGCCATCCTGCGCTGGTTAAAGAGCCGTATTGACAGCGGTGTTTCGATCAGCAGTGCCGTGGCGGAGATGCGCGGCATGCTGCGCAATAATATCTGGCCGGATGCGGTCCCGGCTGCTCCGACGCTGATCCCGCGGCAGACCGATATTCCCCCCCAGGAATACGCTCAGATGCTCTATGAAGCCTTGATTCGACACGATGAAACTGCGGCTGGCGACCTGGTGCGCGAAATTCAGACCTCCTTTGATGTGACCACCATCTTCACCCGCATTTTCACACCCGCGCTGGTGCAGATCGGTGAGGACTGGTACCACGGCAAAATTCGCATCGCGACCGAACATTTCGCCAGCGCATATTTGCGGGGTAAGCTGCTGGCCATGTTCCAGGCGTACCCCACCCGGCGAAATTCCGCTTACATCATGGTGGGCTGCGCGGAAACCGAGCAGCACGAGATCGGCAGCCTGATGATGGCAGTCTTGCTGCGCGCGCAGGGTTACCGCGTGGAATACCTCGGGCCGGATATCCCCCTGGACGACCTGGTGGATTACGCCCGCTATGAAAAACCTTCCATGATCCTTTTATCGGCTTCGCTCGAATCTTCAGCCGGTTTGTTGAAAAAAGCCCAGGAAAAAATTTCCCGGATCAAGACCCCGATCATCTTCGCCTACGGCGGCGGCGCCTTTGTGCGCAAGCCAGCCCTGCGCCGCGAGGTCCCCGGGGAATATCTGGGGGATACCCTGGATGGAGCAGCCAGCCGGGTTCGCGAGCTGGTCAAGGGGCGTTGATCCGCGGTCTATTCATGTGCGAATTCCCGGTCTTGCGCCGGGAATTCTTAATTAGACAAAGATTGTACAAATAATGGCGCGATATGCGGACTGGGATTAATCTTAAGAAAGATCAATTTTGTGGTTTATACGAGTGGTGAAAAATGGAAGACCAAAATGCGGTGAAGAATCATCACCTGCCTGTTTATAACATCAAGGCTGTATCGCGGCTGGTTGGCTTACTGCCGGTTACCCTGCGCGCCTGGGAGCGGCGTTACGGACTGCCAACCCCCCGCCGCGGCGATCAGGGTTACCGCCTTTACTCTGAGTACGACCTGCGCACCCTGCGCTGGTTGAAGTCGCAGCTGGACGCCGGCATGAGCATCAGCCGGGCGGTTGAATATCTGGCGGAGTTAAAATCCAACGGAATTGACCCCGCCAATGTGATGGTCGCCCCCGCGCTGGATAAACCTGTCTCCCTTGAAAACCTGGCGGGGCAATTTAAAGAGGCGCTGCTGACGATGAACGATCAGACCGCCGCGGAAGCGCTGCGGCGAGCATTTTCGCTTTACCCGGTGGATGAAGTTCTGCAGGATCTGCTTCAGCCCAGCCTGGTGGAAGTCGGCGATTTGTGGCACCAGGGCAGGCTGCCCATTGCGGTCGAACATTTCGCCACTCAGTTCTGCATGCAGCATCTGATGAGCATGCTGGCGAACTCTGCGCCGCCTTCTCGCCCGGGAACGATCGTGGCCGCCTGCGCCCCCGGAGAAATGCACCAGATCGGGATATTAATGCTGGTGGTCATGCTGCGCTGGCGCGGCTGGGATGTGAAGTACCTGGGACCTGACCTGAAGCTGGATCGCCTGGAAGAAGCGTTAAAGCCGATTCGCCCGAAATTGCTGATGTTCACTGCTACCCGGCCGGAGTCAGCCCGCGCGCTGGAAGAACAGCTGGTTGAAGCGCTGGAAAATTTTGAACCGCCCCGTCCGATCGTGGTTGTTGGCGGTCAGGGCTTTGAAGGGGATCAGCCATTGCGGGCATTGCCGGTCGAACGGATCGCCAGTTCGCCTTCTAAAGCAGTAGAGATGATCGAAAAACGCATCCTTGAATATCCTTTGAGCGAAAAATGAACCAACAAAAACGATTACTATCCATTTTTTTAGTTGTATTTATTGACCTGCTGGGTTTCAGCCTGATACTGCCGTTGCTGCCGTATTATGCCGAAACTTTTGGCGCTTCTTCGCTGGCTGTGGGGCTGCTGGTGGCTGTGTATGCGGCCGCGCAGATGATCAGCGCTCCCCTGCTGGGCAGGCTTTCGGATCAATACGGGCGGCGCCCGGTGCTGATCATCTCGATCGCCGGGAATATCATCGGTTTCTTGATCCTGGCCGCTGCCAACAGTTTATGGATGCTCTTTTTGGCCCGTTTGCTGGCTGGATTTACCGGCGGGAATATCAGTGTAGCTCAGGCGTACATTACCGATGTAACCGATGAAAATAACCGCGCCAAGGGGCTGGGGATGATCGGCGCAGCCTTTGGCCTCGGCTTTATCATCGGCCCGGCCGCCGGTGGGATACTGAGCCAGTTCGGCTTTTATGTGCCCGCTTTGCTGGCCGCCGGGCTGGGAATGGCGAACCTGATTCTGGTCCTTTTCTGGCTGCCGGAATCCATGACCGCCGAGCGGCGGCAGCAGCTGGCCAGTTTGCCCCGTCCGGCTTTTAATTTCACGGCTTTGATGCAGGCTCTGCGGCGCCCAAAAGTCGGCCCATTGCTTCACACGCGCTTTTTCTTCGGCCTGGCTTTTTCAATGTTTCAGGGTGTTTTCACGCTTTACGCGCTGCAGCGTTTCCTGCTCGATTCCACCCAGACCGGATATATCCTTGCCTATGTCGGTTTCCTTTCCGCGCTTACTCAGGGTTTAATCGTGGGCCGGTTAACCCGCCGTTTCAGCGACCGCCAGATCATTCTCTGGTCAACGGTAGTGATGGCTCTGGGCTTGCTGATGTGGGCATTCTCCCCTTCGGTGTGGTTTTTATTGTTTGACCTGATTCCGATCGCGGTGGCCGGCGGGACTCTGAACACGATCCTGAACGCTGCCCTGACCAAGTCGGTAACGCCGGTAGAAATCGGCGGCACCCTGGGGCTTTCTTCTTCGGTCGAGAGTCTGACCCGCGTGATTGCGCCTTCGATCGGCGGTCTGCTGCTGGATACGGTGACCACTTCTGGGCCTGGAATTTTCAGCGCGCTGCTGCTGATTTACCTTGCCTGGTACATTCGCCGGAATGTCCAGGCGGAAGGTCTGCCGGCGGCTGCCCGACAGGTTGTTTGAGGACGGGAGATGGCGCGCTTTGAGGTTACTTATCTGGTCAACAGCCCGCATCCGGCAGTGGCGAGATTTCACCAGTCCAGCGATGCCCTGCGACGGTTGACCCCGCCGCCGGTTTTTGTGCAGGTTCACCGGTTCGAGCCTCTGGCGGATGGATCGTTGGCTGATTTCACCATGTGGTTTGGCCCGATTCCCCTGCGCTGGCAGGCACGCCACGAGCAGGTGGACCTTGAAACCGGGTTCACCGACCGCCAGATCAGCGGTCCGCTGGCGGAATGGGTTCATCACCACCGCTACGAGCCGTCTGGAGGTGGCACCAGGCTGACCGACCGAATCGAATACCGCCATCACGCCGGCCCGAGAGGTTGGCTGACCCGGCTGCTCTTTAACCCATTCACCCTGCGCTGGATGTTTATTTACCGCCGTTTGGTGATCGGTCGGTTGGCGCCTCTAAAAGAATAACCGCGGAAGGGATTGTACAAAATCGTTACAAGCATACAATAGTTAGATATAGTTAGATATTGGTCAGAATTAAATCATTCACAATATTACCAGGCAGTAAAGGATTGGGTATGGCAAAAAAAGTCATCATCATCGGCAGCGGGTTTGGCGGTCTGGGGGCGGCCGTGCGCCTGGCAGCGCGCGGATTTGACGTCGAGATCATCGAAAAGCGCGATAAAGCGGGAGGGCGCGGGTATCTCTACGAGATCAACGGTTTCAAATTTGACGGCGGTCCCACGGTGATCACCGCTCCATTCATGTTCGATGATATCTTTGCCGCTGCGGGAAGAAAACGCGAGGATTATATCCAGTTTGTGCCGGTCAATCCTTTTTACCGCATATTTGACCACACCGGCCGCAAATTTGATTACAACAATGATCACGACTTCATATTAAACGAGATTGGCCGCATTAACCCGGCTGACAAGGCCAATTACGAACGCTTTATCGCCACCACCCGGGCGATCTTTCAAAAGGGATTTGTGGAACTGGCTGATCAACCTTTTCTGCACTTCACCGACATGCTCAAGATCGCCCCGGACTTAATCCGGCTGCAATCCTACAAGAGCGTGTACCAGTATGTGTCCCAGTTTGTTCAGGATGATTTTCTGCGTCAGATCTTTTCATTTCACCCCCTGCTGGTGGGCGGCAACCCATTCGATACCACCAGCATCTACGCGATGATTCATTACCTGGAGCGCGAATGGGGCGTCCATTACGCTGTGGGCGGTACCGGCGCGATTGTGGATGCGCTGGTGAAAGTTTTCGCAGAGCTGGGCGGAAAAATTCGCCTTTCCACCGAAGTCTCTGAAATTGTCATCCAGAACCGCCGGGTAACCGGGGTACGGCTGGCGGACGGCAGCGTCTTACCCGCGGATTTTGTCGTCTCAAACGCCGATGTGGCCTGGACATACCGGTATCTGATCAATGAACGCCACCGCCGACAATTTACCAACTGGCGCATCGATCAGTACAAGTATTCCATGTCGCTGTTTGTGCTCTATTTTGGCACGCGAAAAGAATACAAAGACAGCAAACTGGCGCATCACAACATCATCCTGTCGCCGCGCTACAAGCCCTTGCTCGATGACATTTTCAATAAAAAAGTGCTGGCAGAGGATTTTTCCCTCTACTTGCACATGCCCACTCTTACCGATCCATCCATGGCGCCGGCGGGCTGCGAAACTTTTTACGTCCTCTCCCCGGTACCGCACCTGGACGCCAAAGTGGACTGGACCAAGATGGCGCGCCCCTATCGGGATAAAATCTTGCTATTTTTGGAAGAGAATTACCTGCCGGACCTGCGGGCCAATATCGTGGCGGAGCATTACATTGATCCGCTGCATTTTCAGAACACGCTCAACAGTTACAAAGGCGCGGCTTTTTCCGTGCAGCCCATTCTGCGCCAGAGCGCCTGGTTCAGGCCTCATAACCGTTCGGAAGAATTCGAGAATTTATATTTTGTCGGCGCCGGCACCCATCCCGGAGCTGGTTTGCCGGGGGTATTGTCATCCTCAATCATTACCGATCGGTTAATCGCTCAGGCCGCCTGAGCGGAACCAGGCGGGATTGAGCGGGTTATCTATCATATCGGTGCATTTACTGGTAAGGAGTAAGAGACCATGACCGCCCAGGCAGCAACCATGATCGCGATGACCGGTGAAATTGCTCAGAAAAAGGTTGAAACCATCATTCGAGAAAGTTCGAAAACCTTTTTCTTCGCCACTCAACTGCTCAATTTGCATCAGCGCCGCGCCATCCGCGCGCTCTACGGTTTTTGCCGCGCCAGTGACGACCTGGTGGACCGGCAGGGCGCCAGTGCTGGCGATCTGGAAGCCTGGCGGCAACAGGTTAATCAGCCGCTCGACCGGCAGAACGATGCTGTGTTGTACGCCTGGGTTGCCTGCCGGGAGCGGTTTAATGTTGACCGCCGATATGAACAGGAACTGCTGGACGGCATTCTGGCTGATATCAATTTCCAGCCCTACGCCACCTGGCAGGAACTGGAGCGCTATTGTTACCTGGTGGCTTCCACGGTTGGTCTTCTCTCCATCCCCATTATTGGTCTGGCAGATGGGGTTGCTTTTGAACAGGCGGCGCCGTTTGCCGTTACCCTGGGTATCGCCCTGCAGCTGACCAACATCCTGCGAGATGTGGGTGAGGATGCGCGCAACGGGCGGGTTTATTTGCCGCTGGAAGATCTGGAGCGTTTTGGCCTCAGTCTGCAGGATATCCTCAATCACCGTCTGGATGAATCTTTCAAGGCGTTATTGCGCTTTGAGATGCAGCGCGCTTACCGGCTGTATGAAATTGCCCTCCCGGGCATCGCTTTGCTCAGCCGTGGCGCGCGCGTGGCGGTTGGCGCGGCAGCTTTACTGTACCGGGAGATATTAAATGAAATTGTCGCCCTGGAATATGATGTCTTCCACCACCGCGCCCATACCAGTGGGTTGAAGAAGCTGGCGATGCTTCCGGGGATCCTGGGCAAAATGGTCCTGCTTAAACCGCCGGTTTCAGTCAAAGTCTAAATCAGCCGAACGCTGTCAGACCGGCCGACTGCGGCATTCTGGCAGTGTTTAATTTAGCAGGGCGTACCGCCCGCGTTAATTCTCCTGGCGGCTCCCTCCAAGGTGCGGCAGCCTGATTGAAAAGGTTGTTCCCTGTTCGAGCTGGCTTGCGACGCTGATCTGACCGCCCATTTTTTCCACAATCGATTTGACAATATACAGACCAATTCCTGTGCCGGGAACTTCCCGGCTGCGGGCGTTGCTGGCGCGGAAGAAGCGGGTAAACAGGTTGGGGATGTCTTCCGGAGGGATTCCGATTCCGGTGTCCTGAACCTTAATCAGTAGTTGAGCGCCCTCTGTTTGCGCCTCAATCTGAACCTTTCCGCCCGGAGGGGTGAATTTTACCGCGTTGTCAATCAGATTGGTGAATACCTGCTGCAGGGCGCGTTCATCTCCCATCACCAGCGGCAGCGGACCCTGCACCCGGGCTTCCAGCTGCACCTGGCGGGAATCCGCCACGACTTTTTCGCTGGCGATCACCCCGGCCAGGATAATTTCTGGTTGAACCGGCCGGTCGCTCATTTCGTAGGCATTATTATCCAGTTTGGCGACGGTCAGCAAATCTTCAACCAGTAGGCGCTGCCGCTCGATTTCATTTTTCAGAATCGCAGTGTACTGACTGATTTCGGCCGGGCTGGACGCGCTTTCCAGCAGGTTAATCATCAGCAGCGATGTGGTGATGGGCGTGCGCAGCTCGTGGGTTGCGCGGTTAATAAAGTCGGATTTCATCTGTTCCAGACGCGCCCGTTCGCTGACGTTGCGAATAATCGCTGTCACTTCTTCTTCCCCGGAGATGATCAGGCGGGCTTCGTAATACGTGCTGGTGCTGCCGTCATCCAGCTGAAATTCCATCGTCTGCATCTGGCGGGTGGTCAGCGCGGTCTGGATGCGCTCCAGCAGGCTGCGCGCGGTTTGAACCGGCAGCAGGCGGGCCAGGCTGGCGCCCGGCTTCAAGCCCTGTTCCAGCCAGCCCGGGCCGGGCAGGTCCCCGGCGGCGAAATCAAGAATATCGCCCGAGCGGTTCAGACGCAGCATGCTGTCCGGGATGGTTTGCAGCAAAGCGCGGTTGCGGGCTTCGCTGCGCCGGAGCTGCTCATCGGTGCGCATCCTTTCGAGGGCGTTGGCGATAATATCCGCGCTGATTTTTAACAGGGCGATTTTTTCGCCAGACCAATGCGTCTGTTCCTGCCGGGTTTCCAGGCTCAGAAACCCGCTGACCATACCGCCAAAACGCAGCGGAACGGCCGCGATGGAACAAACGCCCTGGTCTTCTAAAAAGTGGCGCACATGATCGCCTTCTCCCGGGGGAATATCTTCAAGGCTTTGCAAATGAATAAAATTGCCTTCTTGAATCTGCTGGACCCACCAGGTCAGGCGGTTCAACGGCAGACGGTGGTACCTTTCTCGCTGGGAGTCCGTTCCAGGGCGGCACCATTCATGCGTATTGGTCAGGCTTGCTTCAGCCAGGTTGTACTGCACCAGGCTGGCGCGGTCGACTTTAAGAAATTCTCCCAACGCCGCCAGGGATTGCTGCACTTCAAGATCTGTATTCTCAACCGGAAGGTTGATGAAGCGGGTCGAGAGGTTCATGATCATGTTCTGCAGTTCGAGGATTTCTTGCAGCCTGGTCTGCGCCTCTTTTAGTTCGGTAACATCCTGGGAAAGTCCGATGATCCCGATCACCTCTCCCTGCCCGTTCTTGATGGGTACTTTTCGGGTGGCCAGCGCGGTCGTCTGCCCGTTGAACCGGGCTTCCTGCTCGCCAACGTAGAGCGGTTTGCCGGTCTGAATCACCAGTTGATCTTCTGCTGCCAGCCTTTCAGCCTGCGGTGACGTCAGAATATCGAAGTCGGTTTTTCCGGCAAGCTGCGAAGGTTTTTTTCCCAGAAACTTACTGTACAGTTCGTTGACAACGATATAGCGGCCGCTCAGGTCTTTCATATACACCAGCGCGGGCAGGGAATTGATCAGCGTTTCCATCTGCGACTGGCGCAGCAGCAGCGCGTCTTCCGCGCGGCGGCGTTCGGTGATATCGCGCGCTACCCAGTAGACACTGTCAGCGGTAAGCGGAGAAACCGTCGCGCTGAAGGTGTGGCGTTCGCGCGCGATTTCTAACTCGTATTCCAGATTTCCCGGCCGCTTGCTTTCCAGCGTTTGCCGGATTGTATCCAGAAACGCGCGGGCGACCTCTGGCGGATAGAGATCCCGAACAGACATCCCCACAATCTGGTTGGAGAGGCGCAGCGGTGTCAGCGGGCGCGTGGGGGCGATTTTGATATATCTGCCGTCGCGGTCGAGTACCGCCACCGTGTCAGTGATGGCAGCGAAGAGGGCTTTCAGTTCGGCTTCGGATCCTTCCAGCGATGCTTCGTATTTCTTGCGTTTGGTGATGTCGCGCATCACAGCCGCGAAATGCAGGCGGTCGTCAACCTCGATGCGGACAAAACTGACTTCAACGGTGATTTCGCTACCGTCTTCGCGCAGCAGGTTGAACTCCATCCGGCGGCTCAGGGAGAGGGTCCCGGTGGTCTGACGGTTAGCGGTGAGTTCCAACAGGTAGGCTGGCAGAACGGTGGAAGCTGGTTTCCCGGGCAGGGCCTGGCTGTCCAACCCGGTCAGCTGGCGCACAGCCGCGTTGGCATACTGGATGGTTAGCTGTTCATCATAAATCAATACAGCGTCAGCCAGCCCGCGAAAAAAAGACTCAAAGACACTGTCAGGCAGATTCATGCGGCGGGTTTCCAGTCCAGCGGCGCCGGCGGCAGAATGAGCTGGACGCGGCAACCTTCTGAGCTGTCCGCGATCTCAACATCCCCGCCCAGGCTGCGGGCAAAGGCGCGCGCCAGGGTTAACCCCAGCCCCAGACCGTCATGACTGCGCGTGTCGCCCTGTTCAATCTGAAAATAGCGTTCAAACACCTTTTCCCGCAGATCCGGGGGAATTCCGGGTCCCTGGTCCTGAAGGGTGAGCCTGCAGCCGCCCTCGCCGTTTGCCTGCAGGTTTATTTCAACCGCGCCGTTTGCCGGGCTGAATTTGAAGGCGTTTTCCACCAGATGTCTGATGGTTAAAATGAAACCCGCCCTGGGAGCGTGGATGACCACATCTGGAGCGATCTGCATTTGTAATTGGACGCCGCTGGCTGCGTAGCGCTCCGCCGTTCGGCGGACGACTTCCTTAAAGTGATAATTCAGGTCGATCTGTTCGCGGAAAGTCGAAAGTGTGCCCTGATCCATGCTGTTCAGGTAAAGCATATCTTCGGTCAGGTTCTGCAGGCGCTGGGCTGAAGAAAGCGCGGTGGAAAGATACCAGCTCTGGTCGCCAGGGTGCTGGCTGAATTTGTCTTTCAACGCCAGCTCCAGGGTGCTGATCACCATGCTCAACGGTGTGCGCATTTCATGGCTGAGATGGGTTGACAGGCTGCGGCGTAATGCTTCCAGCTTCTCTTCGGCTTCCTGTTCGGCGCGCTGGCGGGCGATTCGCGTACGGCGCAGCACGGCTTCAACCCGGGCTAACAGTTCATCCACATTAAATGGCTTGGTAATGTAATCATCCGCGCCGCCGCGGAACCCGTTCAGGCGGTCTGTGTTGCCAGAACGGGCGGTCAGGAAAATGAAGGGAATGGCGCTGGTGGCGGGGTCTTCCGCCAGGATTTCTTTGAGTTGAAACCCGTCCGGCGCCGGCATCATCACATCGCAGATGATTAAGTCGGGATGCTGCTCTCTGGCTGCGCGCAGCCCGTCCGCGCCGTTGCTGGCGGACAGGACCTGGTAGCCCGCTTTTTGCATCACGGCCCGCAGCCCAATTAACAGGTTGGGCTCGTCGTCAATCAACAGCAATCTGGGGGATGTTTTTGCGTTTTCCATCTTCTTCCTATTCCCTGAGCCAGCCGAGAAGATGACATAATTATGATACAAATATCAAAACAGGTTTACAAGGTGCCTATGTAAACCTGTCCATCTGGTGAGTGGAACCGGCCGGGAGAAGTGCTACAATCGGTAGCGGGGGCTGGTTTGTCCTACTCTATTCTCCAAGGAGAAAAATATACCCATGAAAGATCCGCGTATTGAAAAACTGGCTGACTTGCTGGTCAACTATTCCGTCACTGTCCAGCCCGGGCAAACGGTGGCGATTCGCGGCAGTGTCGACGCCGAACCGCTGGCCAAAGAAGTCTATAAAAAAGTTTTGGAAGCCGGCGGCTACCCGATGATGCTGTTGAATTACCCAGATTTACCAGAAATTTTCTACCGTTACGCCTCGGATGAACAGCTGTCGTATATTCATGAACCGGTGCGGCATATTTTTGAGCATTATGATGTTTTGATCACGCTGATGGCGGAGCGGAATACCAAAGGGCTGACCACAACCGACCCGGCCCGTATGGCGATCGCCCGCCGCGCGATGGCGCCAATATCCCAGGTGTATCTTGAACGCGCCGCCAAAGGCGATTTGAAGTGGACGCTGACCCTGTTCCCGACCCAGGCGTATGCCCAGGACGCGGAAATGAGCCTGGAGGAATATACCGATTTTGTATTTGGCGCCTGCATGCCCGACAGCAGCGACCCGGTGGGGTACTGGAAGCGCGTTTCAGCACGCCAGGAGAAAATTGTCCAGTGGCTGGACGGGCGCAAACAGGTGCATGTAACCGCGCCGGAGACGGATTTGCGCCTGAGCATTGAGGGCCGAAAGTTTATCAACTGCGACTGCCATGAAAATGTGCCCGATGGAGAGGTCTTCACCGGTCCGGTGGAAGACAGCGTCGAAGGGCATGTGTATTTTTCTTACCCGGCGATTTTCAACGGCGCTGAAGTGACGGACATCCGCCTGTGGTTTGAAAAAGGCAAAGTGGTCAAAGCCACCGCCAGCAAGAACGAGCAGGTTTTGTTAAAAGCCCTGGATACCGATGCGGGTTCGCGGTATGTGGGTGAGTTCGCGATCGGCACCAACGAAGGCATCAACCGGTTTACCGGTGAAATATTATTTGACGAGAAGATCGGCGGATCCTTCCACATGGCGCTTGGCGCGGGTTACCCGGAAACCGGCAGCAAGAATCAAAGCGGGCTGCACTGGGATATGATTTGCGATCTGCGCAACGGCGGAAAGATCACCGTGGACGGCGACCTGCTGTATGAAAACGGTAAATTTGTGATTGATTTTTAATCATGTCCCGACCTTCGTGAATAAAAAACCCGCCGGTCCTCTGGCGGGTTTTTGCTTTATAAGTGTTCCACGCTGTGTTTCAGGCTTGCCAGCCCTTCTTTGAGCCGGTTTAATTCATCCTCCCCGGCGCTTAGCTTTTCATTTTCCATGCGCACGAAGCGGGAATAAGGGGCGATCGCCGCGCGAATGCGCTCGATGCTGCGGTCAATTTCATTTGTAAATTGATGATCCAGCGCGCTCACCAGGTTCTTTCTCAGCAAGCTGATCTTTTCAGATAGGTCGCGTTTCGCGTTACGTTTGCGCACCGGAATGACAAACAGCCCAAGCACCGCCACCAGGCTGGCCAGTAAAATCCCAGTGATATCTGCGCTCAGGGTGGTCGCCAGGGCGGCCACCAGCGCGCCTAAACCCACCGCGCTGACTTCGATCGCCGCTGTGGCAGCCACCGCGGTCTGGGCAGCGAGAGCCATATCCTCGGCTTCGCGGCTGCGGTCGTACGTTTCGACCACGCGGGCGGATTCTCGCCCCAGGGCGTCCATCAGCCGTTCGCGATCGTACTGAAACGATCCGGTTCCTTCATCGCCGATCAGACGTTCTTTAAGACTGCGGCGGCGTTCCGCCAGGTGGCCGGTGATGGACTGCCACTGGCGCAAATCGGCTTCAACCAGCCAGTCAATCAAATCGTTCACCTTGCGTTCAATCTGTTTGGGAACATCTGCCACAACCTGCTGCTCAAAGTCTTGCTGAATGCGCTTTTTATTCACCAGATCGGTGATGCGCCCCAGGCGCAGGGTGGATTCAAAGAATTCATCTCCGCGTTTTTCCATATCCAAAAGCACTTTTTCGATGTCCGCCATCCGGAACTTGAAATCGCGGCGCATGTCTTCCTGATAAAGCGCTAACTGCGCTTCAACCTCATCCAGCATCGCGGTGTCCTCTTTCAGCAGCGCCAGGCGGCTGTGGATGATGGAAAGGTACCGTTCAGCCAGGCGCTGGCCCACTCCCAGGGGAGAAGAGAGCTTAAGTTTCAGCCGCTCGGTTTCATCCAGAGATGTGGAAATATAGTTTTCCAGCGCTTCAAAGCGGCTGGGTTCCCAGGCGCGCGGATCGCCGCTCTTGGCCAGCATGGCCAAACGCGCCGAAACCGGGAAGATCCTGGGCTGGATTCCCAGCAGGCGGGCGGCGTTATCGGCGATAAACCGCTGGACTTCCTCAATGTCCTTCTCGGTCTCGAGGATATCAATTTTGTTCAAAACCACAATGATTTTCTTGCCCCAGTCGCGAATCTGTTCCAGAAAACCGCGCTCGCTTTCCGTGAAAGGACGGTCAGCCGAGGTGACAAACAATACCAGATCGGAGCGGGGGATAAAATGCGTGGTGATGGCTTCATGTTCGCGCAGGATGGCGTTGGTCCCCGGTGTGTCCACGATGCTGATTTCGCGCAGCATATCGGCGGGCGCGGTCAGCGCAAGGATATTCCCTTCCTGCACCTCCGCGGTTTCCTGACCGCCGTAGCGCAAAATATTAATCTGGGTGGTGGTGGGGGTTACGCCTTCTTTCAACAGCCGTCTCCCCAAAAGCGCGTTGATAAAGGTGCTTTTACCCGAATTGAATTCACCCGCGACCACCAGCAGGAATATATCATCCAGCTGGATCAGCGCCTGACGCAGCGCGTCTTCATCCTGGCGCTCGATCCCAAAACGAGCCAACGCCAGCTGCAATTCTGCCAGCGCGGCGCGTTCGCGGTTAAATAGTGCCTGCTGATCAGGTGTGAGAATGTTCATGGGTATCTCCTCGCGGCGCGGCAGACAGCGTCTTGTTGGCGGCTTCCTGGGCCGCTTGCATGATCAAGAGCAAAGGTGCCCCGGTGCTTTCTGCCAGGCGGGCGCAATCTTCATACTCCGGGGCTGCCTGAACGCGTCTGCCTTCCAGTAGTTTATATTTTATCCGCACCGAGCCGTAAACCGTTTGAACGGCAGCCGTTTCGCGCTCCGCTTCGCGGCGTTCCACCGCGCGCACGCGCAGACCAAAGGTGCTGGTTTCTGCCATCACCAGGCGTGCGAGAGCGGGTTCGTCCGCGCGGCGGGCGAGCACCGAAAGCATATACGCGGGCCGGTTTTTTTTCATTAATATGGGTGTATAAAAAACATCCAGCGCCCCGGCAGCCAATAAACGCCCGAGCGTATGTCCGAGGACTTCCGGGCTGCTGTCGTCGATGTTGGTTTCGAGCATGACCAAACCGCCCGAGGTTCCCTCGCTCTCGCCGATCATCACCCGCAGCACATTCGGCCAGGGCAGATCCAGGTTGCCCGCGCCTGTGCCGGTGTCGGTCAGGCGCATATCGGGTTGTTCAAAGCGCGCCAGCGCCGCCAGCACAGCGGCGCCTGTGGGCGTTACCAGCTCGCGCGCGCATTCCAGCGGGCGCAAAGGAGCCCGGGCGCCGCGCAGCAGTTCCAGCGTGGCCGGGGCTGGCAGCGGCAGGACGCCGTGCTGGCTCTGCACGCTTCCGCAGCCGTACGGCAGCGCGGAGGCGTACAGCTGGTCTATTCCGAACCAGGCCAGACCGGCGGCGATGCCAACAATGTCCACAATGGAATCAAGCGCTCCGACTTCGTGAAAATGCACTTCTTCGACAGCGCTGCCGTGCACCCGCGCTTCAGCCTGCGCCAGTTTGGAGAACACCGCCAGCGCGTTCTGGCGGGCTTGTTCTTCCAGGCCGGAGCCCTGCAGCAGCGCCACAATATCCGGATAATGCCGATGCGTTTCAGGCTGTTCTGGCAGGCTGACGATCAGGCGGGCTGCCCGCAGCGCGCCTTTGCGGGTTTCTTCCACTTCAACTTGAGGTGTTTGTTCCAGTCCCAGACCTGCCAGGGCGCGGCGCAGTTCCGAAAGGGGGTACCCGGCGTCCAGCAGAGCTGCCAGGAGCATATCCCCGCTGATTCCAGAAAAACAGTCAAGATAGGCGATCTTCACGGTTCAGGTCCTCATTCATGCTTCCCAAACGGTATCCCTGCAGATCCAGACTGATGTAAGTGAATCCCAGCGAGCGAAAAAAGCGGACTACCGCTTCACGCTCAGCTGCCAGGCGGGCGATTTGATCGGCGGCGACTTCGATGCGCGCCAGGCTGCCGTGATGGCGAACGCGCACCGGGTTGTATCCGCGTTCCAGCAGCCAGGTTTCAGCCAGAGCCACCTGGCGCAGTCCCTCTTCGCTCACCGGGCTGCCGTAAGGGAAACGGGTGGCCAGGCAGGGAGCGGATGGGCGCTCGGCGACGCTTAACTGCAGCGCGCGCGCCAGCGTTCGGATTTCGCGCTTCTCCAGCCCGACCTCAGCCAGCGGGCTGAGGACACCCAGCTCAGCCACAGCGCGTTTGCCCGGGCGGTAGTCGCGCTCATCATCAGCGTTTGAGCCCTCCAACACGGCGGCAAAGCCTTCTTCGCGGGCCAGGGAGACCAGCCGTTCCAAACGGGCGCGTTTGCAATGGTAACAGCGCTCAGGCGGGTTGGCTCGAAAGGCGGGATAATCCAGGTCATTATGTTCGATCATTCGATGCGGAAAACCCAGCTGGCGCGCCAGCGCGAGGGCGGCCTCGCGTTCCTGAATGGAATCAACCGGCGATTGAATGGTGACGGCCAGCATACGCTCTCCGAGAGCCTGGTGAGCAGCGGCGCAAAGCAAACCGCTGTCTACCCCGCCGGAAAAAGCGACCACACAGGATCCCAGAGCGCTGATGCGCGCCTGCAGAGCAGCCCATTTTTGAGCCAGCGCAGGGGGGAACCCCGGGTCTTCCGGTGAAAGGCGCATGTCAGTCCTGCCCGAGTCGGTTAATCAAACCTGCGCTGTAGCCGGCGCCAAAACCGTTATCAATGTTGACCACGCTGACGCCGTTGGCGCAGGAATTGAGCATCGCCAGCAGCGCGGCCAGGCCGTTCAGGCTGGCGCCGTAACCAACGCTGGTCGGCACAGCGATCACCGGCGCGGATACCAGGCCGGCAACCACGCTGGGCAGCGCGCCTTCCATCCCGGCTACCACGACCAGAACGCGCGCCTTGCGCAGCAGCGGCAGGCGGTCAAGCAGGCGGTGGAGACCGGCAACGCCAACATCATAAGCGCGTTCGACCCGGTTGCCCATTAATTCAGCCGTCAGCGCGGCTTCTTCCGCCACGGGGATGTCGGTGGTGCCGGCGCAAAGCACCATGATCCCGGTCAGCAGTTTGGCGGGCGGGGTATGGCGGTATAGAATGCGCGCGGCGGGGTGATAAACTGCTTCCGGCAGGTCGGGCAGCAGCGCGGCAGCCTGTTCAGCGTTGATGCGGGTGGCCATAACCGTGCGGCTGTGCTCGCTGAGGCGCAGAAAGATTTCGCGGATCTGTTCGAGGGATTTTCCTTCTCCAAAGATTACCTCTGGAAAGCCGCGGCGTAAGGCGCGGTGCGTGTCCAGGCTGGCGAAATCACCCACCGCGTCAAAAGGCAGGCTGCGCATAGCCTGTACCGCCTGCTCTACATCCAGGGCGCCGCTGCGGACCTGTTCCAGCAGGGCGCGCAGTTTATCTGCGTCCATAATTTATCCTGTTTGGTGTTTGTTTTTCTCCAGACGGCGGTTTCAGGGCAGGCTGCGCCGGACGATCACAGCGGCGCTGAAGAGGATAATGATCACCAGCGCGGTCACAGCCATCTGACGCCATCCATTGCTGTCTTTTAATTCCAGATAAGTCTCCCGGCGGGTAAGGGTCCAGACCGGGCCGGCTGTCCAGGCGACGACCAGGCCGCCCAGCAAACCGCCAAGGTGACCCCAGTTGTCAATCCTTGCACCGGGGGTAAAACCGAAGATCAGATTGATGGCGATGACGAATCCAATCTGTGAGAGCATCCTCCCGGCGCGCATGCCAAACATGGCGCGGTTGCGGTAGATAAACACTCCTTCAGCAGCGACCAGTCCAAACAGTGCTGTGGAAGCGCCCAGCGAAGGCGCGGTGGTCATAAAATACGAGGTCACATTGCCGGTAAAGGCCGCCAGCAGATAGAGCGCCAGAAAGCGCCCGTGGCCGTAATGTGTTTCCAGAGCCGGGCCAAACGCATAGAGTGCGTACAGGTTGAAGGCGGCGTGCATCAACGAACCATGCAGCAACACCGGTGTGAGCAGGCGCCAGTACTCACCCGCCTGAATGAGCGGATTGACTTTCATCCCGTAATACGCCAGCCAGTCTGTGCCAGTGAGGGTTTGCACCAGCAGTTGAGCGGCAAACACCAGACCGGTCAGACCGAGCAGGGTGTAGCTGACATAGGGCGGTTTCCCGGGGGGTGTGAACTTGACCGGAATGCCGATTTGGCCGGTCGGGGTAGCCATTCCAGTCGGATCGGACGGCTGGCGCGGGTCAGACGAATAATTCAAGAAAGGATCCTCCGGTGGGGGGTGCGGTGGTGTTCCGCCTGAATGATGGCTTCCACGATATCCAGAGTGTCGTTGAGCCGGTCCTTGGCGTTGACGACAATATAATCGAAGAGGCTCAGTTTATTCAGTTCGCTGTGAATGGTTTCGATTCGGATGCGCAGGGTTTCTTCGGTTTCACTGGCGCGGCTGCGCAGCCGCTCGATCCATTCTTCCTCGTTGGCCGGCACTAAAAAGATTAAGACCGCCTGGGGATACAACGAACGCACTTTTTCTGCGCCCTGAACATCAATGCGCAGGATGGTATCCTGACCCGAAGCGAGGGCTTCTTCGACCTGGGACCGCGGAATGCCTTTATATTGCTGGTAGACCCAGGCGTGTTCAATGAGCTCGCCGCGCTCAATCATGGCTTCAAAGGCTTCGGGCGAATAGAAAAAATAATCCCGCCCGTGTACTTCTCCGGGGCGCGGCGGCCGGCTGGTAGCGGTAACCACAAAGTGAAACGGCAAACCGCGCGCCTTTAACCCCTGAACAACGGTGTCTTTGCCCACTCCGGAGGGACCTGAAATGACGATTAACAGGGGTTCGGGATGCCAGAGGTCAAAATTAATCGGGGGAGTCATGCGCACTTTGCCTGAGGTCTTAACACTGAAACTGGATTGATTATAATGGATATTATCCTATTCTGAGGTCGGGTTATGCCGGTATATGAGTTTCGTTGTCTCGATTGTCAGAAACGGTTTGATGTGTTCCTCTCTTACAGCGAATACGGCGCGAAGCAGGTGATCTGCGCCCACTGCGGCAGCGCTCATGTTCAGCGGCGGATTGGACGTGTGCGCATCGCCCGCTCGGATCAGGCCCGCCTGGAGGATTTGGCCAGTGGGGACGACTTGAGTTCTGTGGATGAAGACCCGCGCGCGCTCGGGCGGATGATGCGTCAGATGAGCGAGCAGGTTGGCGAAGAGCTGCCCCCCGAGTTTAATGAGGTCGTGGATCGTCTGGAACGCGGCCAGGACCCGGAACAGATCGAGCGCGAGCTGCCCGATCTGGCGGGCGGAGATGAGGGCGGAAGCGATTTATTTTAGGGCTTGCTGCAGAGCTTCAAACGAGTTCATACGGGCAATGGTCTGGATAAACACGGCCAGACTGGCGCTGCGGGATCGCAATTCGCGCACCGCCGGACCAACCGGGTCTTCCCCCGCCGCTCCTCCAGGTGAGTCGGCGTACGCGCCGTAAAAGGCAAAATATGCCTGGTTAAGCCGGCGAATCTGATAGCCGTTGATCCAGAATACCTGACGGCGGGCTTCCATATAGAATTCTGCCTCGGCAATCCGGCCCTCAGCCAGCAGCCGGTCAACCTGGACGCGGGTGGTGTGCATTTCCTTGCGAAAATCGAAAGGCGGCGGCTGCGGCGCGGCGGGGGATTCGGAAGGCGCTTCAGCGGCTGCCGGGGCAGGCTCGGGCGGAAGCAGTTCCGGGTAGAAGCGCTTCAGCAGGATTCGGCGCAGTTCATTGCCGGCGATGGAAGCGGTGGTTTCGTTCATGGTGCGCAATTCCGGGCTGGTGTCGTAATTAAAACCCAGCGGCCGCAGGGTGAGGTAATTATGGGTCCACTCATGCGCGATCGTGTCCACCAGCCAGGGCAGGTCGGTGGTGCTCATCACCATGGTCGGATAGACGCCGATCCCGCCGACCTCAACCACCAACGCGGAGACATTCAATTTCTTTTCAATTGTTTTCTCCAGGCGATCAATCGTCTCGACGGACAGATCGGGCAGCAGAGAGATATTGGCTCGCTGGCGGATTTCGCCGCGGGGTGAAATAATTAATGCCAGCGGCAGCGCGGTGGTTCGGAATAACACCGGTGGAAGGGGCTGACCCCCGGTGGTCAGCCCGGCTTCTGTTAACGCTGTTGCGACCTGCTGCTGGAGAATGGACTCAGCCAACGGCTCATACAGAGCCAGCCGGGCCGCCAGGGCGTCATTTTGTTCCTGCAGGGTCTGGCTGGCGGCTTTGGGATCCTGTACAGATGGATCGGCGTAAATCTGTTCGATTTGCCCGCGCAGACGGCTGCGCTGTTCGGTCAGGTCGAGCATGCGGGCGACCACGCGGCGCTGCCCGGATGAATCCAGGTAAGTATAGGCGTTCAAAGCGGACTGGCTAAATTTGGTCCACAGGGCGTTGAGGATCCAGTTGCTGTACTCAAACTCGATTGGACGGGTAAAAGCGCGGAACGGGTCAACGCGAGAATCGGGTGTGAAATTTCCCCCGCTCAATCCGGCGGTGATCAAAAATCCCAGGGTCAGCAAGCCCAGAATTAACAGGAAACGCTGTGTTTTCATGTGGTTCGATTATACCGCCTGGCGGCGGCTAACCAGAATGGCATGTAAAAAGACCCGTCCCGACAGGTCGCGCCGGGACGGGGAAAGGAGGAGGGGGCAAAGCGATCATTTTCTTCGCCATCGAACCAGCGCGTAGACGGTCAGGACTGCCAGAACCGCGCCTGCCAGCCAGAGATACTGGGCCGGTTCGATCTGAACTGTCCGGGATGCCGCAGGGGTCGCGCTTTGAGCGGGGGATAACGACGGAGGCGTTTCAACGGCTGCGGAGGGCGCGGCCTGAGTCGGACTGACCGCCGCGGGCTGCGGCGTGGGGGCCGCTTCAGCCTGGTACGCCTGGTCAGCGTTCACCGGCACCAGCGTTTCTCCAGCCGCGAAGATGTCCATTAAGCCGTTGGCAATCACAAAGCCCTGGTTCTCTCCCAGCGCCAGGCGGGCAGTGCGCAGATCCAGGCTGATCACCACGCTTTCGCCCAGAACCCGGGCTCCTTCCGGGCCAATCTCCAGGGCGGTTTTGGCGGTGATGCCAAAGATGACCAGATCGGGGTGTTGAAACGCGAGGGAGAAGAAACGCCCCCAGCGGTTGTCGTTGATCAATTGCGGCTCAAATCCGGCGGAAATCAAATCGAGACCGGCTCGGATTTCTGTCGTGCCGGCGCGGAAGGAACCCTGGGTGGCTTTCTCTGCCTCTTCGGCGTCGCCAGGGGTTGGCGGGTGAGCCGCGAAATAAGACCCAGCCAGGCTGGCAGCTGCGTCCTCCAGAAACAGAGGGACGCCTGAAAGCCAGGCGGTTTTTACCGGCGCGAAGACGGCCGGGTCCAGCCGGGATTGGTCGCGCGAAAGGACCAGAATCGCGCTTGGATCCTCCGGCAGCGTGAGCGGTCCCGGGTTTTCCGCCGGGATGATGATGACTTCAGCCGGAACGCCGAGGGCTTTGAGGTATTGATTCACGGCGGTTTGGGCGGATCTTTCAGACGGATAGCCCGCGGCAAGCACGACCAGTGTGCCTGCCCGCTGGTTCAAAATCTGCTGGAAGCGGGTAATGGCTTCTGAATCCGGTAAAGCGGCGCGCAGGTCGCCGCCCAGCAGCAAAGTCCCCGCCCCGGAAGGCAGGCGCAGGAAATCAAAATTGCGTTCAATCCGCGGCGCCGGTTGGCCGAGCGAGTGGCTGCGGGTTTCGAGATCGTAGGCGAATTTGCCTGGCGAAAGCAGATGAACCAGCAGGTTGCGGGTCGAGATCGTGTTTTGCGGGCCGGAATAGCGCACCAGACGATCTGCGTGGTACGTTTCCGCGTCCAGGATCGTCACCGTGTACAGGCCAAAGACATCCTGCACCATGCGCTCGTCGAGGATATTGACGCCGGTGTAAGCGTCCACACCAATGCCAATCTTTGGCGCATCGGGGCGCAGTATGGCGGCGATCAAACGGCCGGGGCGCGAGCGCTGATAAAAATGCTGATCCAGGACGGCGGTGGGGAGGCCAAAGGAAAATCCCCGCCGGTCCGGGCTGTTCCAGAGGTCGATCGAGCCAAAATTGAGGCTGGTTTCTGCCGCAAAGTTTGGCTGGTAACCGGCCAGCATTTGATAAGCCAGCAAACCGCAGCCCGCGCTGGTCCCGCCGATGACCGCTCCGCGATCATAGGCGGCATTCAGAGCGTCTTCCAGTCTGGTGCCGAGCAGCGCGCGCATGGCGACTGTCTGGTCGCCGCCCAGGATAAAAACAGCCGTGACCTCATCAGTCACCAGCGCCAGATTATCGGCCTGTTCCGCGTCTGCCCGGGTAAAAACCGGCAGGAGCACCGCCGTACATGTGATCTGAGAGCCAGCCGCGCGCTTGCAGGCTTCTTCAATTTGAAACCGGCGTTCTTCCGCATCCCGTAAATTGACCGCCCGTTCAGCGTCGGTGATGCTCTCCGGATTGGAAGCGTAAGCGGTAGGCAGAACCAGGATCATCACCCGCCCGTTCGCCGCATGGGGAATCACCGCCTGCATATAGCCGGCGTAAATATCCGAGTAGCCGCCGCCAATGGGTACCAGATGGGTGCCGGGGCGGGCGCTCACCGGGGCGGCGCTGCTGGCGATGAGCAGGCAGAGGAGGATTAGTAACGAAAACTGGCGAAATCGAATCATAGGTGCCTCATAAAAAGCAGACCGGGCGCTGCCCGGCCTGCCGCTTATTTTTCAATATGATATGGATCAAGCGCGTCCCTCAGCCCGTCGCCCAGGTAATTGATCGCGATGACGACGATGAAAATCATCATACCCGGGAAAATGGCTGTCCACGGCACGGTCAGCATTTGATTCTGTGTGTTGCTGAGCATATTCCCCCAGGTCGGGGTGGGCAGTTGAATGCCAAAACCCAGGTAGGAAAGGCCGGATTCGGTGATGATCGCGCCGGCCAGCCCAAGGGTGGCGGCCACGATAATCGGCGATGCAACATTGGGAAGGATATGGCGAAAGAGGATCCGGAAATTGTTCGCGCCAATCATGCGCGCGGCGGTAACAAACTCCTGCTCCTTTATCGACATGGTACTGCCGCGAACCAGGCGAGCCACGCTCATCCAGGCCAGCACGCCAATTACCAGCGCGATTGGCCAGAAAGTACCCGGTTTCATCCAGGGCAGGTCCAGCTGGCGCAAAAAGGTTGTCAGGACAATTAAGATAAAGAGCCGCGGCACGGACTGGAAAATTTCGGTTATCCGGCTGAGGACCGCGTCAATCCAGCCGCCAAAAAAACCGCTGATCAAACCGATGAGCGTGCCGATAAAGATAGCCACCGCCATGGAGAGAAATCCGACCAGCAGGGAAACCTTGCCGCCGTGCAGTGTGCGCGCCCACATGTCGCGGCCCAGATCGTCTGTGCCAAACCAGTGTTCCGCGCTGGGCGGTTGAAAGCGGTTGCGCAGGTTAATTTGTAACGGGTCGTAGCGTTCAAAAAGATCCGCACCGGCCACCAGAATAACAATCACCAGCAATATCAGTGCTCCAATCACTGCCATGCGGTGTTTCAGGAACTGGCGGATGACCAGTTGTCCCATCGAGCGGCGCGGGGTGGTGATTTCAAGCGAAGGAATTTCAGCCATCTTGCCTCTCAGGACAGGGTGATGCGGGGGTCGATGATTGTGTAGACCACATCCACCAGCAGGTTGGAAAAGATAATCAGCGCGCTAAAAATCATCAGCACGGCCATCAAGACCGGGTAATCCGTTTTCATCGCGGCGTCAAAAAACAGCCGGCCGATCCCGGGCCAGGCAAAGATGGTTTCGGTAAACAACGCGCCGCCAAAAAGATAGGGCAGCTCCAGGCCGAGCAGGGTGACAATCGGGATCAGCGCGTTGCGCAGCGCGTGGCGGAAGAGGACGGTTCGTTCAGACAGGCCTTTTCCCCGGGCGGTGCGCACATAATCTTTTGGCAGCACTTCCAGCATGCTGGAGCGCATGTAGCGCATATAGCCGGCTGCCGAGATGAGCGCCAGCATCGCCACCGGCAGGATCATATGGCGGATCAAGTCGAGCAGGTTAAAGGGCATTCCCGGCGTGGTCATGCCTGAACCAGGCAGCAGCGGCCCGCCGTCCGCTCCTTTAAGGGTCGCGGAGAAAATGATAATCAGGATAAGACCAAACCAAAAGGTAGGCAGTGACTGGCCCGCCAGCGCCAGCGTGGTCAGGATGTGGTCAAAGAGGGAATACTGCTTTAATGCCGAAAAGACGCCCAGCGGGATGGCGATCAGCAGAGTTACAATCAGCATCGAGCCCATCAGGAGGATCGTATTGGGCAGCCGGTCGGCAATCTCCTGCAGCGCCGGTCGTTTTGAGACAAATGAATTTCCCCAGTCTCCCTGCAGCATGTTCCCCAGCCATTTCAGGTAGCGGACTGGCACCGGCTGATCCAGTCCAAATTTCGCCTGCAGGCGGGCGAAATCTTCAGGGGTCATATCCGTGTTCTCGGAATAAGCGCTCATGATCCCGCCTGGCACAGCGCTGATCAGGCCAAAAATGATCATGCTGATCACCAGCAGGGTCAGCAGGGCTTGGGCGAGGCGGCGAAGGAGATAACTGGTCATTTGGTGGGCGGCTCCAGGCTGCGTGGGTGGGGGGCGGGCTGCCCCGCTTGCGGGGCAGCCCATTTTACAGTGGTTGTTTTGATTGTAGCTGATTTAGGGTTTTAACCACCAATCCTGCGATCCCCAGGCGAAATCGGAAGGACCGGGGGAGACTTTGAAGTTCTGCAGGTTTTCGCGGTAACCGCTGATCAGCAGGCGTTCATACAGGTAAACGCGCGGGATGTCTTTGTTAATCTGCTCAGCCACCTTGCAGTACAGCTCGCGGCGGGCATTGACATCGGTGATATAGGAGGCGTCGTCAATCCAGCCGTCCACATCCGCGTTGATGTACCGTGAATAGTTGTTGCCGGCGCCTTTGTTGGCAGCGGTGGGGATGCGCGCTGAATGGTAATTGCCAAACAGGTGCGAGTCGGGGTCAATTCCGGGACCGGTGGTGTAGAGCAGGATGTCAAAATTACCGTGTTTGCGCAGGCCGTTTGAATCCCAGCCGGCGAAGAGCACATCGGACGGGACGTTTTCAATCACCAGTTCCACCCCGATCTGCTTGAACATATCCGCCAGAACCTGCTCGGTCTGTTCGCGGATCTGGTTGCCGGCGGTAGAGGTGATCTTCAGGCTCAGGCGTTTGCCGTCCTTTTCGCGGATGCCATCTTTACCGGGAACCCAGCCCGCCTCATCCAGCAGTTTTTTGGCCGCTTCGGGGTCGTATTTTGAGGGTTCCTGCGGGCAGGCAAATTCTCCCGTGGGCAGGACGCTGGTGCCTACGCGGACATTCCCGGAAAGCAGCGTGTCCACAATCAGCTGCTTGTCAATCGCCATCTGCAGCGCCTGGCGCACACGCAGATCCGACAGGATGGGGTGCGGGGCAGCAGCCGGATCTTCCGGCGCGTCTACGGTCGGGTCGGCCAGATTGAAGACCAGCAGTTCGTTCTCCCCGGTCACCGCGGCGCCGTAGGTAACGCCTTTATCCTTCATCGCTTCCAACGCCGGGAAATCCGCTTCCACCAGATCCCACAGGACCTGAATTTCGCCCGTGCCCAGCAGCTGCATACCGGTCTCGCGGGAGGGCAGGATGCGGATAATCAGGCTGTCGAGGTAGGGTTTACCGGGTTCGCGGTAGTAGGGATTTTTCACCAGGGTGAGCGAATCGCCCGCTTTCCATTCTTTCAGCATCCATGGACCGGTGCCAATGGGCATGCGGTTAAACTCCCAGGTGTCCATGCTGGCCAAGTCGCCGGCGGACTTGGGGATGATGTAGCTGAACAAGCGCAGGTAAGGGGCATAGACCTGAGAGAAAGTCGCCACCGCGGTGTAATCATCCGGGCATTCCAGGCTGTCAATATCCGCGTAACCAGAAGTGCTGGCCTGCGAGAGGTCGGACAGGATGGCGTCCAGCGTGAATTTCACATCGGCGCAGGTAAAGGGTTCGCCGTTGCTGAATTTGACGTCCTTCTTGAGCTTGTAAGTAACCACCAGGCCGTCTTCCGAGACTTCCGGCAGGCTTTCAGCCAGGACAGGAGCATATTTTCCCTGATCATCCACCATCACCAGGCCTTCGATGATGAACGAGCTGATGGCGTCTTCAATAGAGGCGGAGGCCAACGCCGGGTTGAGCGTGCCGGGCTCCTGGGGCGAGCCGATGACCACGATCCCGCCTGAGACCGGGCCGGCAGGCGCTTCCGCGGCCGGGGCTTCAGTGGCGGGAGCGGCAGGCGCTTCAGTCGCCGGAGCTGGAGCGGCTCCGCCGCCGCAGGCGGCTAAGAGGACAGAGGCGAGCACGATCAGACTGATCAAAAGTTTTAAATGTTTCATATCTCCTCCAAAAAGTGGATTGGGTTGCGAACGGTTGAGATCAGGCGTGGATTTTTACGTCAGGCACCTCCTGTATCGGATCGAAAAATTTCAGCCGTTCGCTGGCCAAGGTGGAAGCGGCTGCCGTGGGTCAGCACATGCAGCACAATGCCACTCACTGCCAGCAGTTCGCGGCCCTTTAATTCTGAAATATTGCTGCCAGCTAGGCGGCTGGCATCAACGATGGTGGCGGCCCCCCGGCCGATCACTTCGATCTGGTCACCGTCAACCAGGGCGGCGGTATCTTCGTCCACGCCGATGCCAATCAGGGATGGGCTGGCGGTCAAGGCAAAGATGAGTCTGCCCAGCCGGTTGCGTTGATTGAAATGCTGGTCGAAAAGGAGGCGCGGTTCCAGCCCCAGGCCCGGGGAGAGCACGGCCGACCCGCAGCGCGGCGCCTGTCCCTGGCTGCCGCGGGCGATCATAATCGCCCCCAGGGCGGCCGCACCAGCGGAGGTGCCCGCGATGACGCAGCCGCGCTGCCCGGCCTGCTGGATCGCGGCGCCGGCAGGCGTGCCAAGCAGCGCGGCGGTCAGCCGCAGCTGGTCGCCCCCGCACAGGAATATCCCGTCCGCGTTCTGCAGCGCGCTGATAATCTCTGGTTTTTCGGAATCGCTGCGTCGGCGCAGCGGTACAATCTGCGCCGCGCGGCGCAATCCGGCCGCGGTCAGGCTGGAATGGATCGAGCCGCCCGCATCGGGCAGTTCAGAGGCTGTTGGCAGGATGACAATGCGGGCGTCGCGTCCGCCGCAAAGTTGCAGAAAAACTCCCGGCAGCGGACCGGCAGGATCCATACCGCCGCCAATCGCCAGCAGGGTCATTTAGCCTCGCGTAAAACAGCAATCAGATCTTCGCCGGAAATTTCAATGTGCCTGCGGGCCAGCCGTTCGGCTTCGCCCGGGTCGTGCGCTTCCAGAGCGGCGATCAACGCTTCGTGCTCGGTGTTGTCCGTGATGAAACGCGCGGGCGCAGAGGTGGAAGCGGTGGTTGCAAAATTACTCCACAGCATGGTCGGGAAAGCGTCCCACAGCTGGGTCAGGGTGCGCTCCAGGTAAGCGCGGCGGCTGGCAGAAACGATGGTGAGGTGAAACTGTTTGTTCAACTGGCGGTAACGCGCCAGGTCAGACGGGGACGTGCAGGCTGCCATCTGATCCTGCAGCATCCGCAGGGTTTGGATCTCTTCGGGAGTGATTTGACGGGCGGCTTCACCGGCAGCGCGGCCTTCCAGGAAGGCGCGCGTGGCGTAAAGATCTTCCACGTCGGCGATCGAAAAAGCCACCACGCGCACGCCGCGGTAGGGAACGTGCTCGACCAGGCCTTCACCTTCGAGGGTCTTGAGGGCTTCGCGCACGGGCATCTGGCTGACGCCGTAATCCTGCGCCAGGCGTTCCTGCCGCAGCCATTCGCCGGGCTGCAGGCGGTTTTCGAGGATATCCGACCGCAGGCGGTCAGCGACCCACTGGCGCAACTGCTTGTGGGTCAGGGCGGGGGCTTCAGGCGGAAGGTTCATTTGATTCCCTATATCATTTATATTTGATATTAGATATAATTAATGCGGCAACATTAGAATAGCATAAGAAAATTGCCGAGTCAAGAGGTTTTTTCCCACCTTCCACGCTTCGGCCGCTTGTCAGCCAGATTCGGGATGAAACACATATCTGCCTCTATGACAATCGTTGTAAAATAACCGAGAATATTCATCGCATTCTTCCTGAAAGAGAGCCTATGTCATCCAATTCCTACGCCCCCCTGCTTCATGTCTTCCGCGGTGATGTGCTGGAGTGCATCCATTTTGGCGCAATCGCTGTTTGCGATCCTGCCGGAAGGCTGCTCGCCTCTGTCGGCGACGCGGACCTGCTGATGTATCCGCGTTCATCCGCAAAACCGTTTCAGGTGCTGCCTTTTGTGGAAATGGGCGGGGTAGAGCATTTTGGTTTGACCGACAGGGAACTGGCGATTATGTGTGCTTCGCATTCCGGCACCGACGAACACGTGCGCGTGGTGGAGGGCATTCAGAAGAAAATTGGTGTGAAAGAAAGCGACCTGCTCTGCGGGGCGCACCCGCCCTATCACGAAGCGACTGCCCTGGCGATGCGCATGCGCGGCGAGGCGTTCACTCCCAACCGCCACAACTGTTCCGGCAAACATACCGGTATGCTGGCGCAGGCGGCCCTGCGCGGTATTTCCGGCGAGAATTATATTGATCCCGGCCACCCTGTGCAGCAGTTGATTATCCAGACTTTCTCTGAAATGACGGATGTGCCCGTGAAGGATATCCACATCGGGGTGGATGGTTGTTCGGCTCCGGTCTTCGCCGTTCCGCTGCGCAACAGCGCGCTGGCGTATGCCCGTCTGGCTGATCCGAGCGGGCTGCCGGAAAAGCGCGCCGCGGCGCTGCGGCGCATCTTCCGCGCGATGGCCGCGAATCCGGATATGGTCGCCGGTCCGGAGCGGTTTGACACCCTGGTGATGCAGGTGGGCGGCGGCAGCCTGGTGGCCAAAGCCGGCGCGGAGGGCTTCCAGGGAATTGCCCTGCAGCCCAACGCCTGCTGGGAGGGCAGCCCTGCCCTGGGGATCTGCTTCAAGATCGCGGATGGCGATCAAGGGCAGCGCGCCCGCCAGATTACCGGTGTGGAAGTGCTGCGCCAGCTCAAAGCTCTGAATGCCGGGCAGCTGAAAAAAATGGCGGAATTTGACGCCCGCCCGCAGTATAACTGGCGCCGAATTGAGGTCGGGCGTTATGAGCCGGTGTTTCGCCTGACATTGAATCAATAATCTCCAGCGGCAGCCCGCGCGGGCTGCCGCTGTTCAATCCCCAATAATTTTTCCTTAAAAAATCGTCCCTGGAATTCCTAGGGGCTGCGTTTTGTTCCCCGGTCTACTTATTTCCTGGCGGCGCGGCGGCCAGCTTAACCTTCAGCGTTTCTGCCTCTCCGCCCGCCGCCCCGGCCTGACGCGGGCGTTACTCATAGCGCAGCGCTTCGACCGGCTGCAGGCTGGCGGCCCGGTTGGCGGGATAAAGCCCAAAGAACAGCCCGACGGCTGTTGAAAAGATGGTGGCCAGCAGGATCGCATCCAGCCCGACTTTGGGGGTGAATGGGGTTCCGCTGGCTGAGGCGACCTGGCCGACCACAAAGGCGATCAGCCAGCCAAAGACAATCCCGACCAGCCCGCCAAACAGGCTGAGCAGCGACGATTCGGTTAAAAACTGGATCAGAATATCGCGTTTGCGCGCCCCGATCGCCTTGCGCAGCCCGATTTCCCGGGTTCGCTCGGTCACCGATACCAGCATGATATTCATGATGCCGATCCCGCCCACCAGCAGCGAAATGGCCGCGATTCCGCCTAAAAATACGGTCAATACGCCGGTGATGGTCTGAGCCGTCTGGACAAAATCCGATTGCGAAAAGACGGTGAAATCATCCGCGCCCAGGGCGGTGCGGTGGCGCGTGCGCAGGATCTGGGCGATCTCTTCCGCCGCCTGGGGAACCGCCTCCGCGCTGACCGCCTGGACGAGCAGCTGGTCAATCCGATCGCGGCTGCGGCGGATCAAACGCGATTCAGCGGTGGAGAAAGGAATCAGGACGACGTCATCCTGGCTGCCAAAAGAGGAACCGCCTTTCGATTCCAGCACGCCAATCACCCGGAAGGGCTGGCCTTCGATGCGGATGGTCTCGCCCGTGATGCCTTCGCGGCGGTTAAACAGCTTGTCGGCCACTTCCGGGCCAACCAGGGCCACGGAGGAGCGCCCCAGGATGTGATCGCTGTTGATAAATTCTCCTTCGGTAACAGCGTAATTGCGCACCTGGGCATATTCAGGGGTAACCCCCTGGACATTGGTAAAGGTTTTTTCGCCTCCATAGGCGATTTCTAATTCAGATCGCAAGATCGGCGCGACCGCCTCAACCGAAGGCGCCTGAAAAGGGTCCGCGATCGCCTGGGCGTCGCCGACCGTCAGCGGCTGGACGTTGCGCACATTTTCGGTAAAGTTGCCGGAGAAGACAAACAGCAGGTTTGACCCGACCCCGCTGATCGAGCCCAGGATGGTATCCTGCGCGCCGGTGCCCACAGCCAGCATGGCGATCACCGCTGCGACTCCGATCACAATCCCGAGGATGGTTAACCCCGAGCGCAGCTTGTTGGCTGCCAGGGATTCTAGCGCTTCAAGAATGGACTGTCCGAGATTCATGCCGACTCCTCCACCTGCCCGTCGCGCAGACGGATGACCCGCTGGGTTTGCGCGGCCACCGAAGGATCATGGGTAACAATAATCACGGTGGTGCCTTGCTGGTTCAGGTTGAGCAGCAATTCCATGATTTCCTTTCCCGATTTTGAGTCCAGGTTCCCGGTTGGCTCGTCCGCCATGAGAATGGCGGGCTGGTTGACCAGCGCGCGCGCGATCGCGACGCGCTGCTGCTGGCCGCCGGAAAGCTCGGTTGGACGGTGGTGGATGCGGTCTTCCAGACCGACTGCCACGAGCGCCTGTCTGGCGCGCTCCTGGCGGCCGCTGGTCATTCCCGCATAGCGCAAAGGCAGTTCAACATTGGCCAGCGCCGTGGCGCGCGGGAGCAGGTTAAACGACTGAAAGACAAAACCAACCTTGCGGTTGCGGATGCTGGCCAGCTGATCGTCATTTAAATCCGAAGCCAGTTCGCCGTCCAGGTAATATTCTCCGCTGGTCGGGCGGTCCAGACAGCCCAGAATGTTCATCAGGGTTGATTTTCCCGAACCGCTGGGCCCCATAATCGAGACCATTTCGCCGCGTCGAACGGTGATGCTCACCCCGGCCAGCGCGTTTACCTGGATTTCGCCCATTTGATATACCTTGCGCAGGCTGCGGGCGTCAATAACCAGGTCGTTCATATTAGTTGTCCCCAAACGGACCGCGGGTGAAGGTTTCCGCCGGCGGATTCAGGATAATCAGATCGCCCTCTTTGATATCTCCGGCTAAAATTTGCGACTGGGTGTCTGAAGATGAGCCAAGCCGAATTTCCACCGGCGCGGCCTGTCCGTCGCGCAGGATAAAGACCACCCGCTTGCCGTCCCTCAGGCGCACTGCCCGGTTCGGCACCAGCAAAGCGTCCGGAATTTCCTCAACCGTGATATTGACCGCGGCGGTCATCCCCGGCAGGACGCTTGGGTCGGCATCCAGCAGGCGGATGGTCACGGTGAAGTTCACATTTCCCTGAACCACCTGCCCGGCGCGGGCGATTTCGATCACTTCGCCGTTGTACGATTTATCCAGAATGGCATCAAACGTCATGGTCACTTTTTGTCCCAGTTTTACCCGGTTGATATCCACCTCGGGGATATCCACATCCACCAGCATCCGGGAAAGATCATCAATGCGGATGGAAGCGCTGCCAGGGCTGACCTGGTCGCCGACCTGGAAATCAATCCGCGTAATCGTCCCGTCGAAGGGGGCGATCAGGTAGCCCAGGTTGACCGTCGCCTGAACCGCTGCCACACGGGCTTCGGCGGCGGCGATGTCTTCCGGGTCCGGACCGTCTTTCAGGCGTTCCCATTCGCGCTGGGCGTCTTTCAATCGCGCTTCTGCCACCGCCAGTTCGCCTTCTGCCAGCGAGATTTCCACCGCGTTGGGTTTGCCGGTGATGTAATTCAGATTGGCCTGCGCGCGTTCAAGGCGCAGACGCGCATCGCGCAGCTCCAGCTTCAACCGCGCGCGGGTGGGGTCGGATTCCGGGCGGTTTTCAAATTGATCCCACATTTCTTTGGTTTTCTTGTACGCGTCCTCCGCCAGGGTTAATTCAGCCCGGTATTCGTCAATCACATCTTCGTCCGCGCGGTCGTATTTCTGGCTTTCGCGTTTCTTTTTGGCTTTGTCCAGCGCGTCTTGCGCCTGGGCAAGATTTAATTCGGCCTGCGCGCGGCTGAGGTCGGAATTTTTCACGGAATCCAGCGCCCGTTTGGCTTCCACCAGGTCAGCCTGCGCCAGAATAATGTTCTGCGGCAGGCTGGTTGGGTCCAGACGGGCAAGGATATCACCTTTTTTAACCGTTTGGCCTTCAACAACATTAATCTCCAACACCCGTCCGGTGGTCTGCCAGCTTAACTGGGTGGACTGATTGGCGTGGACCGAACCAGTCGCGCCGACCAGGGCGGTCAGGGTGCCGCGTTCGGCTTTGACGGTTTGATACTGGCTGGTATTGCGGTTCGAGGCGGCCGTGGCGCCGCGAATGACCAGGAAAAGGATCACCGCCAGCGCAGCGCCTGCGCCAAGCACCCAGACTTTTTTGGTTTTCCAGAGCTGGAGTAATTTTTCTTTCATGGAAACCTCACGAAGGTGTCTCTACAAAGCTGTTACAAAATCTGGTGCAATCATAGCACCGGCGCGCATCGGTGAGAAGGGAATGCACAGCCTTTTATGGCATAATTCACCCAGGGCAGGCGCGCTTGCCCGGCGGCTCAACAATGACATTTTTCCATCTTCTCACCCGTTCCAGTTATTCGCTTTTAGAAGCGCTTCCCTCGGTCGAAGACCTTGCCGCGGCCGCCGTGCGAGCGGGGATGCCGGCGCTCGGACTTTGCGACCGCCATCTGCTGACCGGGGCGGTGGAATTCACCCTGGCCTGTCAGCGAGAAGGTCTTCAACCGCTGATCGGGCTCGAGCTGGATTTTGAAATCGGTGAGGCAGCGCCGCTCAGGCTGGCATTGTTTTGTGAGGATGAACGCGGCTGGTCAAACCTGTGCCAGCTTTCCAGCCAGGATCAACTGCAGCCCGTTCCAGCCAGCCCGCTGCCGTTGCGTGCGCTGGAGGGCCGTTCCGGGCTGCTTGCCCTGCTGCCGGCCGAGCGGGCTGTTGATCCTCTGGTAGAAGCGCTCAAGTCGCTCTTTCCCGGCTGTCTTTACCTGGGAATGGCGGGGGCGCACGCGAATGCCGCCCGCGCGGCGGCGCGGTTTCAACTACCGCTCGTTGCCGCCCCGCCCGTGGCCGCAGTGAATGGGACTCAGATACCTTTACTGCGCACCCTGGCTGCCATCCGCAAAGGGTGCCTGATCAAAGATGTGCCGGCCGCGGATCTTCCATCCAGCGAAGCCGTGTTTATAAGCGCGGCTGAAGGCAAGGCGCGCTTCTCCGCCTATCCAGCCGCGCTGGCCGGGCTGGAAGAACTGAGAGAACGCTGCCGCGGACTCCCGCCCATTGGCCGGCAGCATTATCCCCGTCTGTCCCTGCCCGGGGGTCTAACCGCGCTGCAGACGCTGCGCCAGAAAGCGGAAGAAGGGGCGCGGCGATTATACGGAAGCCTGACCCCGGAAATTCAAAGCCGGCTGGAGCATGAACTGGCTGTCATCGGCGAACGGGGATATGAACCAATTTTCTTGATCGTGGAAGAAATTCTATCCTTCGCCCGCCAGCAGGGCGTGCCGGTTTCATCGCGTGGCTCGGCGGCTTCATCGCTGGTGGCGCATTGTCTGGGGATTACCAGCCCCGATCCCCTGGCGCTGGATTTGTACTTTGAGCGTTTCCTCAACCCGGCGCGGGCCACCCCGCCGGACATTGATACCGATATCTGTTCGCGGCGGCGGGACAGCATCCTCGCCCACGTTTTCGAACATTACGGCCGCGACCGGGTGGCGGTGGTAGCGACCATAAACCGCTACCGCCCCCGCTCTGCCCTCGGGGATGTGGCAAAAGCCTGGGGATTTTCTCCCGCGCAGGTGCGCGAGATGACGGCCAGCCTGCCTCACGCCTTCTTCGCCCGCCGTGAAGAGGATGAACGCCTGGACGGCTCTCCCTTCGATGCGCTGCGCGCGGCATTTCCCCAACCGGCGGCTCAAACAGCCGTTGAGCAGGCGCAGGCGTTGCTGGGACTGCCCCGCCACCTCTCGATGCACCCGGGCGGGATCGTCATCGCCCCCCAGCGCATAGACGCGCTGCTTCCGCTGTGCATCAGCGCGGGCAAAGGCACGGTCATCACCCAGATGGATCTTTCAGCCGTTGAGGCGCTGGGACTGATCAAAATTGATTTGCTCGGCATCCGCGGTTTAACCGTGCTGGGCGACGTGGCTGCCGCGGTGCGTTCATGGCGCCTGACGGAGTTTCCCGCGCCGCTGGATGTGCTGGACCGCATTCCGATGCAGGATGACGCGGTCGCGCAGCGCATAGAGCGCGGCGAGACCATCGGGTGTTTCCAGATCGAAAGTCCGGGGATGCGTGCGACATTAAAGGATATCCGCGCGCGCAGTCCGGAGGATATTATGGCGGCGCTGGCGCTTTACCGTCCCGGACCGCTCAGCGGTGGCTTGCGCGACGCTTTTGTACGCCGGTTCAAGGGGGAAGAGCCGGTTCAGTACCCGCATCCCTCTCTGGCACCGGTTTTGGCGCGCACTTTTGGGGTCATCCTGTATCAGGAACAGGTCCTGCGCATCGCGCACCAGGCCGCCGGTTTGTCCCTGGCTGAGGCTGATTTGCTGCGGCGGGCCATGTCGCATTTTGATCCCGGAAAACAAATGAAAGCCCTGAAGGAAAAGTTCCTGCGCGGGGCGGCTGAAAAAAGCGCGATGCCGCTGGAGATCGCCGAAAGTGTATGGGAAATGATGGCCGCCTTCGCGGGGTATGGCTTTCCCCAGGCGCATGCGGCTTCGTACGCGCAGGTTGCCTGGCGATCCGCCTGGTGCAAGACGTACTATCCGGCCGAGTTTTTCGCGGCCGTACTGGCAAACTGGGGCGGATATTATTCCCAACGAGTGTACCTGAACGAAGCCAGGCGCATGGGGCTGGATGTCCGCCCACCGGATGTCAACCATTCACAGGCGGAATTCTCGGTGGCTTACCTGGAGGACGGCCCTGTGCTCTTTATGGGGCTGGATCAGGTCAAAGAACTGTCGCGGCGCACAATCGCCAGGATCCAGAGCGCCCGGCCGTTACATTCGCTGGCTGATTTCCTCGCCAAAGTTGATCCGCGCCCCAAAGAAGCGCAAAATCTGGCCCGCTGCGGCGCATTGAGGGCATTCGGCAGCGAAGCCGGGCTTCTCTCTCGCCTTGGTGTTGGAGGCTGGAAAGCCGGGCAGATGAGCCTTTTTGACTGGCAGCCGGAAAATCCAGCCCAGGAATGGACTCTGTTGCAGCGGGTGGCGGCTCAGGAGGAAATCCTGGGTGTCAGCCTGGCGGCTCACCCGCTGGACCTGGTCAAAGATCAACTCGCCGGTCTGGAACTTCTGACCAGCCTGGAGGCGGTTGAGAAGATTGGTCAACCGGTCGCGGTAGCCGGGATTCGCCAGACCGCTCACCGCGCGAGGACTGCCCGGAGTGAAACGTTCCTGTTTTTAACCCTGGAAGATCAGGAAGGTCTGCTGGAAGTGATCATTCCTCCCAACCTTTACCGGCGGGTGCAAACCTTTATTCATGGATACAGCCCTCTGGTGATCAAGGGGATCATCGAGCGCGATCCTGCCCGCGGCGAGCCCATCCTGCGGGCTGAATGGGCGGCAAGGGTGAATAGACCCGCTTAGGCAGCTTTATTTATCTTGTAAATTCCCCTGAAGTTGCTAGAATAATGTCTATAAATTATCCCGCATGGATTTTTGTGATCACGCTGTGGGAAAATCTATCGAGGTGAAGACTCAGGAGATATGCGATGAGCGCTCAGGACAGGATTAAGACAGGGGTAAGCGGGTTAGACGAACTATTCCAGGGTGGGCTTGTTCCAAATCGTTCTTACCTGATCCGCGGCGGGCCAGGGACTGGAAAAACCACCCTGGGTTTACATTATCTGATGGCTGGTGTAAACGGTGGGGAATCAGCGCTTTATGTGACTCTGGAGGAACCTGAAAGTTTTATCGTGAAAAATGCGCAAGACCGCGGCTTTGACCTGAGCGGCGTGAATTTTCTCGAGTTGAGTCCAACCAGTGATTTCTTTTCTGAATCGCAGACTTACGATATTTTTTCTCCAGCAGAAGTTGAGCGTGAGCCAATTACGAAAAAAATTGTCGAATACGTCCAGAAACTGCATCCCAGGCGTGTTTTCCTGGATTCGATGACTCAGTTCCGATATCTATCAACAGATGCTTTTCAGTATCGTCGGCAGGTATTATCTTTCCTGCGTTTCCTGATTGAGCAGGGAGCAACCGTCATGTTTTCCTCCGAGACCAGCATCGAAGCGCCAGATGATGATCTGCAGTTTATGAGTGACGGCGTGATTAACTTAATTTACCAAGGTGAGAATAGGTTTATTTCCATACAAAAGTTCCGCGGGGGTGATTTCATCGGAGGAAACCACACGATGCGGCTCGCCAAACACGGTATGGAGGTTTACCCGCGGTTGGTGCCTGAGCAGCATACCACCACCTTTGTCCGGGACAAGATCCCCTCAGGAATTCCAGATTTGGATGAATTGCTCATGGGCGGACTCGAAAGAGGTACGGTAACAATTGTTACCGGTCCGAGCGGAGTTGGCAAGACCACGTTAGGCTTGCAGTTTTTAAGCGAAGCAGCCCTCCGCAAAGAGCGCTCGGTGGTCTACACCTTTGAAGAAGAAGTAGACGTCATGGCGCACCGCGCAGAAGCAATTCAATTACCGGTACGTGAGATGATTGCGCAGGGGCAGATGAGCATTGTTAAGGTCGAACCGTTATTATGGACACCGGATGAGTTCGCGGTACTGGTGCGCAAAGAAGTTGAAGAAAAAGGCACAAAACTGGTCATGATTGACAGCATCTCAGGGTATCACCTGGCTGTGAGGGGAAGCGACCTGGTCAGGCACCTGCACGCATTGGTTAAATACCTTCAATTTATGGGGGTTGCGGTGTTTTTGATCGTCGAGACTGCCGCAGTGATCGGTGATTTTCAGGTTTCCAATGAAGGGATCAGTTATCTGGCGGATAACGTCATATTTATGCGGTATCTTGAAATTAAAGGAGAGATGCGAAAAGCTATCGGGGTCTTGAAAAAGCGGATGAGCGATTTCGAGAAGACCCTGAGAGAATTCGCGATCACTTCTGAGGGAATAAAAATCGGGAAACCCCTTCGAGACCTGCGCGGGATCTTGGGCGGTTCCCTGGAATGGTACAATCCCGATGATAAGTGAAAATGGGGTTGTCCACAGCCCCTTGTTGATTGTCAGCACGAACCAGCGCAATCTGGAACTGCTGGTTCTTTATCTGGAAAAAGCTGGCTACTCCTGCCGAACAGCCGCGACGCTTGAGGAAATTGATGCTGAGTTGTCCCTGCGGCAGAAACCCAGACTGGCGCTTGTGGATATTACGGGATTTAATGCAGCCATTTGGGAACGTTGTGAACGAATGCGGGATGCTTTAATCCCTATTCTGGTAATCTCCCCCAGGCAGACTTCCAGTCTTCAGCTCGAAAGTATCAGCCATGGAGCCCGGGGTTTGCTAATCAAGCCTCTGGTAATAAACGAATTGATTGCATTGGTCCATAATCTGGTGGAAGATGAACGCGAATCGGATTCTCTTAATCCTGGATCATAGAGCGAACCGCAGGTTGCTATCTGATAGTCTGTCTGACCGATATGAGGTCAGCCTTTATGAAAATCAAGCCAGTCTTGACCAGCCGTTTGACCTGGGGATCATTGACGGTCTGGCTTTGGACCACCTTCAGCAACACGTGCTGAGACGGAAGCAAATCGAACAACCGGCTTTTCTGCCTTTTTTACTTGTGACTACAAAAAAAGATGTCGGCATGGCTACCCGCCATCTTTGGAAAAGCATTGATGAAATCATCGTGACTCCGATCCAAAAGCTGGAGCTGGCTGCGCGGGTGAGCAGTCTATTAAAAACCCGGCAGATATCACTGGAATTCACCCGAAAAATCGTTCACTATTCACCGAATGCTTTTCTGCTGGTGGATCAACATGAAATCATCCGTCTGTGGAATAAAGCCGCCGAGTCGATTTTTGGCTGGGAGGCAAATGAATTAGTAGGAAGGAAAATTGACGACTTATCGATAGCAGAAATCTTCACGCAAATGACGGGAATGATCAAACAAGTGCTATCAGGGGATGGAAGTGCCTGGAAAGAAATCTCTGGGATCACCCGTCAGTGTGAACGCTGTACGCTCTCAGTGACTGCATTACCCCTCTTTGACGACGAAAGTAGGATCAGCCACGCCCTGGTTGTGATCGAAGATATTACGCAAATTAAAGCGGCTCAAGAACAGTTGGCAGCCATTAATGAGGATCTAGAAACAAAAATCAAAGAACGAACCGAAGAATTGATCACCACGAATCAAGAGCTAGAAGCGTTTGCCAGGACTGTTTCTCATGATTTGCGCGCGCCTCTGCGCGCGATCATGGGATTCAGCCAGGCGTTGCGCGAAGATTATGTCCAGAGTCTCGATGAAGACGGGCAAAAGATGTTTGCGCGTATCGAGAAAAACGCGATGCACATGAATCAACTGATTGATGATTTAATGCGTTTATCTCGCTATAACCGTATGGAAGTCAATTATCAGCGAGTGGACTTGAGTGAAATCGCCAGATCGATTGTGGAAGATCTGCAGGCATCGCAACCGGAACGTCAGGTTGATATACAAATTCAGCCCAATCTCATAGCCTACGGTGATAAAGGACTTTTAACTGTATTGATCGATAATTTATTCAATAATGCCTGGAAATTTACCTCCGCTAAGAGTCAGGGGAGAATAGACTTTTTCCTTCAAGAAATTGATGGAGAAAACGTCTTTACAATTCAAGACAATGGGATTGGATTTGATATGACCTATGCCGATAAATTATTTGGCGTTTTTCAACGCTTGCATCCTGCTGAAAGTTATTCGGGCACGGGAATTGGCCTGGCGACCGTGAAGAGAATCATCCTGCGGCATGGGGGGAAGGTTTGGGCAGCTGCAAAAGTTAATGAGGGCGCTGTATTTTACTTTACTCTCCCTGAAAAAAAAGAAGATCAGTAATGGTTGCGGATCGGCGGTTCGGTTGACACAGTATCTAATTATCAGTATAGTAAAACTATCCTAGTTGACCAATCTACAGGAGGAAACCATGGCGACGATTGCGGATATTGAAGGCATTGGCCCGGCGTACGCTGAAAAACTGGCCAAAGCGGGCGTAAAATCCACCGACGCGCTCTTGAAGGCCGGCGCGACTCCCAAGGGACGCAAAGAACTGGCGGAAAAAACTGGCATTTCCGAAGCGAAGATCCTGGAGTGGGTCAATCACGTCGACCTCTACCGAATTAAGGGCATTGGCTCGGAATATTCCGACCTGCTGGAAGAAGCCGGGGTGGACACGGTGGTTGAACTCGCCCAGCGCGTCCCTGAAAATCTTTTAAAGAAAATGGAAGAGATTAACGCGGCCAAGAAGCTGGTGCGCCGTTTGCCGGTTCTTTCTATGGTCAAAGATTGGGTTGACCAGGCGAAGAAGCTGGAACGGGTGGTCAAGTACTAGAGTGACCCTATCGCTCAATGACGCGGGGCAAATCCTGCCCCGCTTTTTGATTTAATGACGCCCGTTTTTTTAACGAAGCGGTTTCACAAGGCCCGGCCTGGGAATGGAACATCTACGCTCGCCTGCCGGGCTGGCTGGCAAGAAAAAGCCCTGCGCGGAGGGGAGAAGCTTGCCTGCCCGCGGGAGGCCGGAAAAGGCGGCCGCGGCGCGGTCTTAAAATTTACCAGCGGCTAAAATGCGCTGGCGGGGGATTTGATAGAATAATGGATGATTCCGCTGAGGCGCCCTCGGAGAGGCTCGAACTCTCAACCCCTGGATTCGAAGTCCATTACTCTGTCCAATTGAGCTACGAGGGCGTGCCGGTATTATACCTTAAGGCAGGCGGTTAATGGGTTTATAATTGCTTCGCTGTGTGTATTACCTGGCTTAAATAAGGAGTATCAATGAAACGTACCGTTCTATCCATCATCAGTACTGTGATTTTACTGGCGTTGTTATTAGCTGCCTGCCAAACCGCAGCCCCGGTGGAGCGCCTGAGCGACCCGGTGGAGATTTTAAAGCGTTCTGCTGAAGCCGCTCAGAACATGAAATCCGCGAAGATGGATTTCACCATCGCGATTTCTTCCGGCGGGATGAATATTAGCTTTAAGGGCGAAGGGGTGGTTAAAACCCCGGATCAATCGTACGTCAAAATGAACATGATGGGTCAGAACTATGAAACCCTGATGATCAACAAGGACGAGATGTATGTACGTCTTTCCAGCAATGATCCCTGGACAAAGATGGATCTTTCAAACGCGGCCCAGCCGGGCATGAACCCCGATTTCTTTGGCCAGCAGGAAGCCATGATCAGCCTCTACCAGAACCCGACGCTGATGGGGGTTGAAACGGTGGAGGGCGAGGAAACATACCATATCACCTTCACCATGGATTTACAGCAGGTGCTCAACCTGACCGGAGCCCAGTCTCCGGAAACACAGGAGATGACTGGCACAGCCAAAGGCGAGGTCTGGATCGGCGTTGCGGATCTGCTGATGCGCAAATCAGTCATTACGATGGATTATCTCTTCAAAGGCGTTCAGGCAGTCATGGATATGACCATGGTGATGAAAGACTTTAACAAGCCGGTCGATATCCCCAAGCCTTGACCTTTAGCAGCCGACGAGCCCTCCGCCCGGAGGGCTTTTTTATTTATAGTAGTAAACGTCTTTTATTAAAATTTGATACACCGGGTTGGAGAAATTGGTGAAGCGTCTATAATAAAATAATACTGGAAGGGCCCGGGCGGGTTTAACAACGCAGCTTCCGTGAAGACACAGTTGGTTGTGCGCAATCATTTGATAATCGGTAGGTTACAGGCGGCCGGTTCAAACGGCGGCGTCAAGAAAGTTAGGAAAAATTAAAATTGTCCGGCTCGATTCCTTCTTTCCTTGAAAACACGACTGTGCTGCTGGCACTTCTGGCAGCCCTGCTGGCCGGCCTGCTGGCGGCTGTCTGGCTTGTGCTGCGCTGGAAGCGTCAGGCGCGCCGGCTTTTTGTCAGGAAATGGGAAACCGCTTCCGCGCCTGTGCTGGTGCACCGCGGGGGGGGTATCCTGTACGCCAATCCAGCGTTTAAGCGGCTCGCTGTCCTCAATGACGGTCAGGCTGGCGGGGAAAACTGGCTGGCGCGGATTCAACCGGATGAGCGCGAGCGCCTGGCGTCGCGCTACGCGCAGGTGATCGAGAGCGGGCTGCCAGCGCGCGAGACCTATTCGGTGACCGCGCCCGGTCAGATGCGGCCGCGCCAATGGTCCAGTTCTCTGCTTCCCATGATCTGGGAGGGCAGGCTGGCCGTCCTGGAAGTGTTCCATGATCCTGGCGCGGGAGAAGAAAAACCGCCGTCAGAAATTGCCGTTGAACAGTACTTCCGCAAACTGTTTGCCGACCTGCCGTTTTCGATCTGCCTGTCCACCCGCGGTGGGCGGTTGATCGCGGCGAATGCCAGCTGCGCCGCGCTATTTGGTTACTCGAATCCGGATCAAATGCTTGTTGAAAGCGGCGGGCGGCTGGCCGACCTGGCGCAAACCGGTCTTGAGACCGACGAGAGCGGCGCCAGCGCGCGGCTTGCTACGGTCAGGTGGTTCAGACGGCGAGACGGCAGTCAGTTTGCCGGCCGGGTGGTCAGGCAGTGCTATGTTGATGAACAGGGGCAGGAATTCTGTCTGGAAATGATCGAAGACCTGTCCGAGTCTCAACGCGTCCAACAGGCTTTAAAAGAAAGCGAGAAGCGCTTTGAACGGCTCTTCGAAAGCAGCGATCTGGCGATTTTTGAATCCAGCCTGGACGGCCGGCTGCTGCGGGTCAACCAGGCCTATGCGGACTTGCACGGCTATCAAAGTCCGCAGGAAGTTCTGGCTGAAATCAAGGACGTCGCCCACCAGATTTATGTTCATCCTGAGAAACGGCAGGAAGTGCTTCAGGAGGCGTTAAAAACCGGTGAAATGATCTGCTTTGAGAACGAGTCCTGGCGCAAGGACGGCAGTATTTTTCTGGGCAGCATCAAGCTTCAGGTGATGTTCCGCGAAGACGGCCAGCCGGATTACATCTTTGGGTTTGTGGAGGATATCACCCAGCGCAAGCAATTCGAGGCAGCGCTGCAGGCCAGTGAAGAATCGTACCGCGGGCTGTTCAACAGCGTCCGCGAGGCGATTTATATCCAGGACCGTGATCTCCGATTTTTGGATGTCAATCAGGGCGCGGTGGAGATGTACGGTTATCCGCGCGAAGCGTTTCTTGGTCAGACACCGGAATTTGTTTCTGCGCCCGGGCGCAACAATTTGGCTGAAATCGCCGCGAGGGTCGAACAGGCTTTTCAAAAAATTCCTCAACGGTTTGAGTTCTGGGGGATGCGGGCCAACGGCGAAATCTTCCCAAAAGATGTGCGCCTCTATCCCGGGGTTTATTTTGGGCGGGAAGTTGTGATCGCGATCGCGATTGATATCACCGAACAAAAACGCGCTCAGGAAGCGCTTGCGGAAATGCAAAATGACCTGGAAATCGCCCAGAAAGCGGCCGGTATCGGCAGCTGGCGCTGGGATTTGACCGCCAACCGGGTCTGGTGGAGTCCGCAGCTTTACACGATCTGGGGGCGAGAACCCGGGGAGGAGCTCATTCCCAGCGAAGCGTGGCTTGGCCAGATGAACCCGGAAGATGCCGAACTATTATTGCACCATCTTCAGAAAGCCGCTCTTGAAAAAGAGAACTTTTCGCTGGAGCTGCGCATCCGGCGCTGGTCGGATGGCGAGGAACGCCTGGTTCAGGTTGAAGGCGCGGTGATTTTTGATGAAAACGACCTCCCCATTCGGATGGTCGGGACGATGATGGATATCACCGAGCGCAGAACGGCAGAATTAAAGATTCAGCAGCTGAACCAGGAGCTGGAAACCCGCGTCTTTGAGCGCACCGCTCAGCTTGAAACCGCGGTAAAGGAACTGGAAGCGTTTTCCTATTCTGTTTCCCATGATCTGCGCGCGCCGCTGCGGGCGATGGACGGATATAGCAAACTCTTGATGACCGATTTCGCTGATAAAATCGACGATAGAGCCAGGAACTATCTGGAGCGCATCCGCGCTTCCAGCCAGCGGATGGCGCAGTTAATTGACGATTTGCTGATGCTTTCGCGGATTTCCCGCCGAGAATTGTTAAAGCGCAAGACCGACTTGAGTAAAATTGCGGTAAATCTACTGACCGAGCTGGAAACTCAATACCCCGACCGCCGTGTGGAATGGCAGGTGCAGCCCGACATGGTGGTTCAGGCGGATGAAAACCTGCTGTCTATTGCGCTGCGGAATTTGCTGGAAAACAGCTGGAAATTTACCGCGCCAAAAGCCAGCGCGCAGATTGAGGTAGGCTGCCTCGATCATGAAGACCATCACAGAGTCTATTATGTCCGCGATAATGGTGTGGGTTTTGATATGACGTACGCGGAAAATATGTTCGCGCCATTTCAACGCTTGCATCCGCAATCTCAGTTTGAGGGAACCGGAATCGGGCTGGCCATCGTCCAGCGGATCATTCGGAAACACGGCGGTTGGATCTGGGCAGAAAGCATTCTCGATCAGGGAACGACCATGTTCTTTGTCCTGGAACCAACCGCAGGAGAGTCCATCTAATGCCTGAGGATAAGCTTCGCCTTCTATTAATTGAGGATAACCCGACGGATGCCGAATTGCTGTTGTTGGAACTGGAGCGATCGGGTTATCAATTCATCACCCGCCGGGTGGAAACCCGAGAAGAGATTGAGAATGCTTTGCGCAGCGAAACGTTCGATCTCATTATCTCGGATTATTCGCTGCCGGGATATAACGGCCGGGCGGCGCTCAATCTGGTCAAGCATCTTGGGTTGGGCACGCCCTTTATCATGGTCTCCGGCGCTATTGGCGAAGACACCGCGGTGGATATTTTCCGGGACGGCGCCAGCGATTATTTGTTGAAGTCCTCCCTCACCCGCCTCCCGGCGATTGTGGACCGCACCCTGCGCGAATTTGCCGCCCACCGCGAAAAGCAGCGCGCCGAGCAGCTGGAAAAAATTCTCTTTCAGGTTTCTCAAGCCGCCAACCGCGCGGTCAGTTTGATGGACTTTTTCCAGGAGATCCATCAGGCTTTGCGGCAGATCATGCATGCCGAAAATTTTTACATCGCCCTGGTGGACTCTCAAAAAGGCCTGCTCACCTTCCCGTATTTTGTGGATAAATATGACACAGCCCCAACGCCCATTCGTCCGCGGCGGGGGATGACGGAATACGTTCTGCGCACCGGACAGCCCATGCTGGTCACACCGGAAATATTTAATGAATTGCGGGAGAAAGGTGAAGTAGATTCTTACGGCACGCCTTCGCTGGACTGGGTTGGCGTCCCGCTGAAGATCGGCGACCAGGCGGTGGGTGTGATGGTGGTGCAGACGTATGACGAAGGCATCCGCTACACGGATAAAGATTTACAGGTGCTGGAATTTATCACCGATCAGGTTGAGCTTGTCATCCAGCGGAAACTGGCTTTAGACCAGATGCGAGAATCAGAAGCGAAATTCTCGCTTTTTATGGAAAATCTGCCATTGCAGGGCTTTATCACCGATGACCGCGGCCACCTGGTGTATGCCAATCGAGAATACAAAAATCAGGCCGGGCGGGAGGATGTGGTCGGTAAGACGTATTTTGAACTGTTCCCGCCTGAGGTCGCGAAAATAATGGCCAGCGATGATCAGCGCGCGTTGATGGAAGGCGTGGTGCAGCGGACGGCGTCGCTGCGTCTGTCGAACGGCGTGCGCACGTATGAGACGATCAAATTTCCTATTCCATCCAGCGATGGTAATGAACTGATCGGGGGAATTGTCTGGGATATTACCGAACGAATCCGGGCGGAGAATCTCGCCCGCCAGGCTGCCGAAGAACTGGCCAGCGCCTATGATGCCACCCTGGAGGGGTGGTCTCATGCCCTGGAAATTCGCGAAAAAGAAACCGCCGGCCACAGTATGCGCGTCGTCGAGATGACCATGCGCCTGGCGCGCGCCATGGGCATCAGCGATGAACAGCTGGTGCATGTGCGCCGGGGGGCGATCCTTCACGATATTGGCAAGATGGGTATCCCGGACAGCATATTATTAAAACCCGGCCCGCTGACTGCTGAAGAATGGTTGATCATGCGCCAGCACCCGTTGTACGCCTACGACCTGCTTGCCCCGATCAAATTCCTGGCGCCGGCGCTGGATATTCCTTATACCCATCATGAACGCTGGAACGGCACCGGTTACCCGCGCGGTTTAAAGGGCAGGGAAATCCCGCTGGCCGGGCGGATTTTTGCCGTGGTGGATGTCTGGGACGCGTTAAACTCAGAACGGCCTTACCGTCCAGCCTGGCCTCAACAGGCGGTTCGCGAATTTATTATCCAGGAAGCCGGCCGATTGTTTGACCCGGATGTGGTGCGCGTATTTCTGGCGCTGCTGGATGACCCGGAATGGTCCAGGCTGACCAATAAAGGAAAATAACTGTATTAAAAATGGTAAAATTACTCCACTATATTTTTGAGGTGGAGCATGCTTGAATCCGAACCCGTTTGCATCCATTGCCAGGTCAGTGAGGAGGCGGTTCCCCTGGTAACGCTGCTCTATCAGGGCAAGCCCCTGTATATCTGTGCGCAGCATCTGCCGCTGCTGATCCATGACCCGGCAAAATTGATCGGCAGCCTGCCCGGTGCGGAACAACTGAAGGCTTACCGCCAGGACGGGTGACTTACTCCCCAGACAGATCCAGGCGGCTGCCCAGCCGCCTGGTTTGAGAGGATTTACGATCAATCCCCCGGCGTTTCGGCGCGCCGTTCCGTATTGCAGATGCGCGCGGGCTCAGGGTTCTCGTTACCCGCCAGATGAAAACCCGGGGAAAGGGTTCATCTGCCGCCTTTGACTACTTTGACCACCTGGGAGGGCGGTTTTTTTCAAAACAGGAGTGGTGTCAGGCGCTTGCGCTTAATGTCCGGCCGCTTTAAGACCGTGTCCGCTGAAGGTGCTGACCACGATTTCCTTGTCTGGTGCAGTGGAAAGATAGCGGGCTAACCCAGCGATGACGGCCGCGGCGGTCGGTTCGATGAAATATCCCTGAGATGCCATGCGCTGCTGCGCCGTGCGGATCTCGGACTCGGTCACGCTTATGAACCCACCGCCGCTGGCGCGCACCGCGGCCAGAATTTGCCAGCCTCGGGCTGGTTCGGCGATGGCGATGCCCTCGGCGCGGGTATCCCGTTTTTCAATTTTTACCGGCTGCTGGCTGCCAGTTTCAAAAGCCCGGGTAAGCGGCTGGCAGGCTTCGGCCTGAACCGCGATAATGGCTGGCGGGCGGGAGATGATCTTTGCCGCGGTGAGTTCTTTGAACCCGATGGCCGCGCCGAGCAGCAGGGTTCCATTACCGGCTGGCAGCACCACACTGTCGGGCGCTTTCCACCCCAGCTGCTCGCAGACTTCATAAGCCCAGGTTTTCGTGCCGTGAAAAAAGAAAGGATTCCAGGTATGGCTGGCGTAAAAAGTATTTTCCGCGGCAGCCATCACCGCCCGGGCGGTGTCTTCGCGGCTGCCCGGGATGCGGATTAACCCCGCGCCGTAGGCGGCGATTTGTTCCAGTTTCGCCGGGGAAGTGGATTCGGGCACATAGATGTCGCAGGCGATTCCCGCTCTGGCGCAGTAGGCCGCCACCGCACAACCAGCGTTGCCGGAAGAATCTTCGACCACTTTCTTTATGCCCAGCGCGCGCGCATGGCTGATCAAGAGCGCCGCGCCGCGGTCTTTATATGAACCGGTTTGAAAAAGGTGATCCTGTTTGATCCAGGCGGACCTGCGGCCGAACGACACCGGCAGCAGGGGAGTGTAACCCTCGCCAAAACTGACGATGGCGGTTTCATCCAGAACTGGGAGGGCCTCGCGGTACCGCCATAAATCCGGCGCGCGATCGCTAACCGCGTCCGGCCAAAAGCCCGGCTCAAAAGTCAGGTCCAGCAGCCCGCCGCATTGGCAGCGCCAGGCTGTCGTATCAGCGGGGAATTCTTTTGCGCAGGTTGAACAGGTCAGGTGGAACATGGCGGGATTCTCCAAATGTTCGATTATTTGGCGGTTGTCAGGTTAACGCGAGTTACTATAATTATCACACGGGTGGTTAAATTGTTGCCCAAATGCACGTTTCAACCTGAAAATTCCGGGGGAAAAATCCGCGCGGGGCGAGAAAACAAGAACGGTTTTGGAAAAGTCAGATTATTTCCCGCTGTCGGAGGAAAGCCGCTGCCAGCGCGCGGTTTGCGGGGTGCAGCTAACGCCGTGGGGGTGCGCAAGCCGCGCTCATTCTGAAGAAAAAAGATGGCAGACCGGGGAAATTGTTTCAACTTTGTTGCAGACGCGCCAGGCGGATTGACAAACCATTTTATAACTGTATGATTGAAATTGGTTGAGAAAAGATGAGGAACAGGTATTGTTGGAGTGCAATTTTATCTATTTTTACCACCTGAGAAATAGGGGGCAATATGGAGAACCAGCAAGCCATCTTAAACCGGGGATTTGATCTGGATCAACTGGGGCCGGAACGGCCGCGCCGCAGGGTGATGATCGTAGACGACGAACCGGAAAGCGTAAAACTGCTCAAGATGATCCTGATTAATGCCGGTCTGGATGTGATTGGCGCGGTCAGCGGTCCGGAAGCGCTGCGCAAAGCCAGCGAGCTGCAGCCTGACCTGATCCTTCTGGATTTGATGATGCCGGAAATGGATGGCTGGGAGACGTTTGAACAGCTGCGCAAAATAACCGGCGCGCCGGTCATCATTGTCTCTGCCATCTCTGATAAAGATCAGGTTGTGCGCGGGCTGCGCATAGGTGCAGAAGATTACCTGACCAAACCCTACCATCCTGCCGAGCTGGTCACCCGCGTTGAAAAAGCGCTTGAGCGCGGCGGCCCAAACCGCAACAACCGCTCTATCGCATTTCCGGAGCATGATTTGTTCCTCAATCTTGAGTCGCGCGAGGTGCGCCTCCGCGGAGAAACGCTCTACCTGCCGCGCAAAGTTTTTTCCCTGCTGGCGATTCTGGCCCGTTATGCGCCGGAGATGGTCAGTAATGAGGAAATCGCGCTTGAATTATGGGGGTCAAAGGATGTGGAATTCCAGAAGCGGATCAAATATCTCATTTTTATCCTGCGCAAGCAGCTGGAGCAGGATCCCGCTAACCCCCAAATTATTCTAACCTGGGGAAGTTTTGGCTACCGCCTGGCGGGCGGGCAGGAGCGTAAACTGCGGCGTTAGCCGTTCAACCTTTTTTTGGATAGGATAACGAAAAGGATGGCGGCCTGGCCATCCTTTTCGCACTGATAGGGGTGAGACTTGGGAGAGAAAAATTGGGCCGATTATCCGCCTGCGGAGGATACAGGCTGGGCAATGATAAAGAGGCGGCCCCAGGAATCTACCTCGCCTTTCTGGATGCAGGTTTGCAGGGTCAGGTGAGGGCCGTGGGTGTACACCTGGTTGAATACATCCTGAGCGCTGAGGGTCTGACCGCTGTCCAGATCTTTGAAGGCGCTGCTGGGGCTGTTGGGGCTGAGCGCCTGATAGGCGTGAATTTCGCTGACCTGATAATCGGCTGTCTGCCCGTCGCCGTATACCAGGGTGATGATGTCTCCGCTCTGGATGCGGAAAAACGCGCTGCCCGCAGCAAAATTATGCGCCAGCAGGCCGATCACATCGTAACGGGCTGCCAGACTGAACTGGGTGGCCACACCTTCGGTTGCCGAGACGTAACCCGGGTTGCCGGCTGGCTGCTGGACCACACGCAGGGCCATAACATGGCTGACATAAACGCCAACCACCCGGCTGCTCTCGCCCGTCTGGACCGCTTCAATAAAATCCTTTAAGGTCAGCAGATCCGCGGAAGCTGACGCCGCGCTTTGATCCATGATCCGCGGAGCGGGGGGAACCGCCGAGACCATCCCGGTCACCGGGACGGCTGCTCCGGCGGAAACCGGGAAGAGGAACGCCAAACTGAACGCCAGTAAGGCGATCAGGAAAAGATAGAATTTTTTGGAGGATTGCGAGGCCATCATAACTTCCTTTGGCCCCGCCAATGTAAGAAAAACTTGCGCCCGGAAGGATTCCGGGCCGCATGAAACGAGGGGGGAGGCTCGTTTTCGGCGGCCTGGCAGTCGTGGCTGAATTCTTACACCAGCGGTAGACCCATAGCTTTGCGTCCCCGGTTTTCACCGGGTTTGCCTTTATCGAACGAAACTTGTTAAAGATCGGTCCTTGAGTAAAGGTTAATTCGATTATATTAATAGAGTATCAGTATGTCAATAATATAAATATAATTGATAAATGGTTGTAAATTGATTGAAAAATATCCACGCCGGGTGTGTTACAATTTTCAATATGCTCGCTTCGCGCTTCAGAAAATCCGTTTTTTGGTTATTCGCTTTCTGGCTGTGCGCCTGCCAGCCCGCTCCAGCGGCGCCGGCCGAACCGGCGCGGTTCACTTCCAGCCCACCTATTGTTACCGCGTCTCCCGCTCTGACACCCGCCTCGCGGCCAGAAGCGGCTGCCACACCTGAACCGTCACCCGAACCCCCTTCTGAACCCCAGGGCTGCATGGAGCCCCCGCCTGATTACACCCTGATCCAAATTAACGGGCATTTACTCAATGCGCGCACCTTCTGGATGTTGAAGCGCGCCGCTGATTTATACGGCGGTGAGCTGGAGATTACCGGCTGGTCCATTACCCAGGGTAGTTTCCATGATAACGGCCCGGCCTCCTTCGGCACGCATCTGGGCGGTGGAGCGGTGGACCTGTCGGTGTACCGCAAGAACACCTATACTGTTTTGTGGGATGAAATCCCCCCTTTGCTGCTGGCCCTGCGTACCAGCGGATTCGCGGCCTGGCTGCGCGAACCGGACGAGCTCTATGACGGCTCTCCGATTCATATCCACGCGATTGCGATCGGCGATCGCGATTTATCTCCCCAGGCGCGCGCCCAGCTGGACGGCCCGGCGGGTTACTTTCGCGGTTTTTCGGGGCTGCCTTTTCCGGCTGGCGGTCAGCCAAGCCCGGACCGCTACGGCGGCCCGATCCTTTGCCGCTGGATGGAAGACCTGGGATATTCCGATTTGCGCCAGCGAACTGCTCCTCCGCCATCGGATTAGTAGTATAATTGTTCTAATTCAATCTCCGAGGTACTGGATGCACTTTTCTGCCCGCACAGCCCGGCTGCTCTTGCTGGAACAGCAGGGTCTGCTCTTTCCGCCTGAGGTTCCCGCTCAGAAAGCGGATGTGCTCAAAACCGTTCAACGCATCGGCGCGCTGCAGCTGGACACCATTCACGTGGTCGCCCGCAGCCAGTACATTGTTCTGTGGAGCCGTCTGGGCTGTTACGTTCCCGCCTGGCTGGATGAATTGCTGGCTGAAGGGAAGTTGTTTGAATACTGGTCGCACGCTGCCTGTCTGCTGCCAGTTGACGATTATCCGCTCTACCGCCGCATCATGCTGGATGGCCTGCGCGGCTGGATGGACGGCAGCCAGTGGCTGCGGGAACACAGCGGGCTGGCCAGCCAGGTCCTGGATAGAATCCGCCGGGAAGGCGGTCTGCGTTCAGCGGATTTTGAAAGCCCTGGCCGAAAAGGCGGCGGCTGGTGGAGCTGGAAAGACGAGAAACTTGCCCTGGAATATCTTCACACCGCGGGCGAATTAATGACCGCGCGGCGGGAGAACTTTCAACGCGTTTACGACCTGCGCGAGCGGGTCTTACCCGATTGGCAGGACAGCCAGGCGCCTGACAGCGCCGCGGTCCGGCAGACCTTGCTGCTGCGCACGTTTGGACATCTTGGTTTATGCCAGGCGCGCTGGGCGTCGGATTATTACCGTTTGAGCAAGCGCGGTATTCGCGAAGATCTCGCCGCCGCGCTGGAACGCGGCGAATTGATCCAGGCCGAGGTGGAAGGCTGGGCGGAACCAGCCTATCTGCTGCCCGCACTTTTGCCGCGGGCTCAAGCGCTCGAAGCCAGCCCGCCCGTAATTCGCTATACCACCCTGCTTTCACCGTTTGACCCCTTAATCTGGGACCGCCAGCGCGCCAGCATTGTGTTTGGCTTCGACTACCGCATCGAGGTCTATCTTCCGGCCGAAAAGCGCACGTACGGGTATTACACCCTGCCGGTGCTGCAGAACGGCGCGTTGATTGGGCGGCTGGGAGCCAAAGCCCACCGCAAGCAAAAAACGCTGGAAGTGCGCTCCCTGCATCTGGAAGAACCCCGCTGTCTGGACCAAACCAACGCGCAGGACCTGGCAAACTGCCTGCGCGATTTTTCCGCCTGGCAGGGGCTTGACCGCATCCAGGTCAGCGGTCTGATCCCGGATTCTTTGCGGGCTGCGCTCGGGGATTAATTTTCGGTTCTATCAGGTTCGACCAGGTGGATGCCGGCCAGGTTTTCCAACACCGCGATGACAGCCGAGTTATCCAGCTCGCCCAGACCGTTTTCCAGCATGGCCTGGAAAAGCTGCGCGTTGACGGCGGTCGCCGGTAACGGCATCCCGTATTCGCGGGCGGTTTCAAGAATGATGTTCAAATCTTTTGCCTGCATGCGGGCTTTAAAGCCGGGTGTGCGGACCCCCTGAAACAGGCGCTGCGGCTTGACATCCAGAGTCCAGCACTGCGCCGCGCCTCCGCGGATGGCTTCCACCACCCTGACGGGGTCAGCGCCGGCTTTCTGCGCCAGCAGCAGCAGCTCGCCCATTGCGACCATCTGAGCAGCCACCATGATTTGATTGGCCGCTTTGGCAATCTGCCCGGCGCCGGAGGGGCCAATCCAGGTGATCGTTTTGCCCTCGGCTTCCAGCACCGGGCGGACGCGCTCCAGCGCTTCTGGTTCGCCCCCCACCATAATTGTCAGTGTGCCGTTGATTGCGCCGATTTGCCCGCCGCTCACCGGCGCATCCAGCGCGGCGATACCAGCCGCTGTCAGATGAGCGGCGATTTTGCGCGCGGAAGCTGGTTTAATCGTGGAATGGTCAATAAAGATTAAGCCAGGGTGTCCTCTGCTCAATACGCCGTTCTCTCCGAGTACGACCGCTTCTACGTCCGGCGAGTCGGGCAGGTTGGTAATGACCACATCAGCCCAGCGAGCCACTTCGCTGGGCGAATGGCCGGCCTGGGCGCCGCTGGCGCACAAGGCTTCAACCGCTGCGCGGCTGCGGTTGTGAACCATTAAGGGAAATCCGGCTTTGAGCAAATTGAGAGCCATGGGTTTTCCCATCAATCCCAGCCCGATATAGCCGACTTTGAGCATGACTCCTCCAATTTAAAAGAATTCGTTTATCAACCAGATTATACCCCACGCCTGAAACTGATCTTCTGGCCAGGTTGTGATCAGGGGATGTTGGTATAATTTCCTTGCCAGACCCCCTTGGGATTCCCGTCCAGGATTAAGAATGTCAGATACAACCTATCAAAAAAAGTGGAGCCGCAGGCTGCGCCTGATCTTTCTGGTTGGCGGGTTGATTTTAACCGCCGCCTGCCTGATCACAGGGGTGCTGTCGGTCTTCCACGACTCATGCACCAACAGTTTTGAAAGAGCGCCGGAAGCCGTCCTGCGCGCGTATGTGGACGCCGTCAACCGGGTTGATCCGATAACGATTGTCAATTGCTGGTCGCACAATGCCTTTTATGAGATTAACCGCGGGTGTAATGAAATGTGCCTGCAGAAGGTGATCGGCGCTTCTTTCCAGATCCTGCAGGTGAATATCAGTCAGCCGTTACGGGCTGAAGATGGCCGTGAAAAGATTCGCGCTTCAATGATCGTTGGCTGCGCGGACAGCCAGGAACAACATATCGCCGAAGTGCTGCTGGATACCCGGAATTCCGCCCTGCCCTGGGCGCACTGGAAAATCGTGGAAAGTAATTTTGGCGGGGAGGTCGGCTCTCCCTGGTGCAATTCACCGCAGCCCTGATAGATGGAGGAAAAAAATGATGCACGAGTGGATTAAAGAATTTCCCGGCGCGATCACGGTGTGCGATCCGCAGGGAATCATCCTCGAGATGAATGAGCGCTCCGCGGAGGTGTTTAAAGAAGACGGCGGTGTGGCCCTGATTGGCAGCAATTTGTTCGACTGTCACCCGGAACCGGCGCGCTCAAAGCTTAAAGCGCTGATGGAACGTCAGGAACGAAATGTTTACACGATCGAGAAAAAGGGTATTAAAAAATTGATTTACCAGACCCCCTGGTATCGTGAGGGTGAGTATGCCGGTTTTGTGGAGTTGTCGCTGGAAATTCCGACCGAACTACCGCATTTTATCCGCGGGTGAAAGCAGCGCGGGTTGGCCGGCCTGGAACAGGCCGGTTTTTCTTACTTAACCACCTGAGCGATGCCAAAGCCGCCAAAGGCAAAGATGACCGCTCCAATTAAGGTAACGGCCGCGGTAGTCCACAGGTAACGAAGCATGGGAACGTTGTAAAGACCGGCGACGACGCTGACAAACTTGGGGCCAAAACCGGGTAACGCGCGCGCGCCCAGCAAAAACAGCGGGGAGTCAACGGGCAGTTTTCCCAGCCCCAGGGGGAGGTTTTTGCGCTGTTCTTCAAAACTGGCCGCGCTGCGAATGTTTTTACCCAGGTAATATTCGACTACCCCGGCCAGGGTATTCCCAATCCAGGCGATCAGGGTGGCGATCAGCGGTCCAAACATCCCGCCAATCATGATGGTCAAAGGCTCTGAAGGCACCAGGGTTAATCCCAGCAGCGCATATACCAGTATGCTGATCACCAGTCCCCATAGACCTGCCTGCAAAATGATGCTTTTGACCGTTTCCATTTCGTGGTTGAAGACAGCGATCAGCACGATCATCACCAGCACGGAAAATAGCAGGGGTATTTTTCCGCTTTGATTTTTTGGTGCGCTTTCCATAACCTCTCCAGTATACCTGAAGATATTCATTTCACCAGGGTGACCGCGGTCATATATCGGCGTCATCAGGTATAATCAATTCCATACCCGTACGGGATTGAATCATCATTCGCGAGCCAAAACCGCCCTGGTTCGGCGCGGCGGCTCGCTGAGGAGGCCCATTTGATAAGGGATAACCGCTTCTTTGTTCTGCGCGCCTGGATGGTGCATTTTTATACTGCCCTGGGCTTACCGACGGCTGCCGCGGCCTTTTATTTTTTGATGAACGGCGATGCGAAGAATATGTTCGCCATGATCGGTCTGGCGATGTTCATTGATGCGACCGACGGCACCCTGGCGCGAGCCTGGAATGTTAAGAAGTGGACTCCCGATTTTGACGGGCGCAAACTGGACGACATCACCGATTTTCTAACCTACGCGTTTATTCCGTTGTTCTATATGGCTGTCAGCGGTCGGGTTCCCCTGCCCTGGGGGCTGCCAGTCCTGGCGCTGGTGCTGCTGGTAGCGGCTTACGGCTTCTGCCGGGGCGCAGCCAAAACGGATGACGGTTACTTTACCGGGTTTCCCAATTTTTGGAATCTGGCGGTGTTTTATCTCTACATCTTCGATCCCGCTCCGCTGGTCAACCTGTTCATTCTGGTTTTTCTGGCGGCAAACATGTGGGTTCCCATTAAATACATGTCGTTCAGCACCCGCCCTTATCGCCGCCTGTCGGTGCTGCTGACCCTGGCTTTCGCGGTGGCGCTGGTCATGATTGGTATTCAGCTCGAATCTCCGAATATGCTGCTGGTGTACCTCTCGCTGCTCTTTCCGATTTATTACACCGGCATGTCCATCTATCTGACCCTGCGCAAGCCTGGCGAGATGTAGTGCGGATATTTTTATCCATCAAATATGATGAAGATATGACCAACCGCCCGCAGGTGGAAGCGCTGGTGGATGCGCTCGCCGCGGGTGGAATAGCCGTTTCGCTGGTTGTTCGAGATCTGGAACAATGGGGTGCGGTTCGCTTTTCTCCTCAGGCTTTGATGGCAGCCGCATTTCGCCTGATTGATTCCGCGGACGGCCTGCTGGTGGAGCAGAGCCGCAAAGGAACCGGTCTGGGGATTGAAGCCGGGTATGCCTGCGCGCGGGGTATACCGGTGATCGCCCTGGCAAGGGTCGGCTGTGAATTATCTCCGACCCTGATAGGCATCTCCCGCTATTACGGTTATTACCGCAGTTATGATCAAATCCCTGGGATCGTGAAAACGGTCTTGTCCGATCCTCATTCCGCCCCGGGGGGTGGTTCGCTCCCCGCTTTTTTACGGCGGTAAAATTCCAGGCGTCCGCGTTTCTCCAGATAGTAAGCCACAGCCAGAGCGATCACCAGGGCTGCCACAGAGAACAGCGTGTCAGCAGAAAACTCTTTGATATCCAGGATTACCACTTTGCGCGCGACCGCAATCAGGGCAACTTCCAGGACGACCTCAACATGAACGACCTGCTCGGAGAGGTAGGCTTTGATCGTTTCTAGCAGCTCCACACCGATCAGGATCAGCAGAAAAAAGCCAAAGATTTCCAGCAGGTTGTTGATTTCCAGCAGGTAATATTCTGAAGCCAGGATACTGCTGATAATTAAACGTCCCAGTTCAATGGTAGAGATCAGCACCACGATTACCATCATGGTGATCAAGGCGATGATGACGGCCTTTTCAAACCCTTTGAGGAACTTCGCGATCACACTCAAGGAACTCCTCCCTGTTGTAAGAGAGCGAACAAAATGGATACCAGGATGACCAGCAGGGTGATGATCACCACCAGCCAGAGAGAAATTTTTTGGCGCATCGATATCCTCCCGGATTAGACCAGATCAAACCGCTCGGAATGTAAATCACCGGCCGGCAGGCCAATTTTCTCCAGTGCTTTTTCCAGGGCGTTCATCATCAGCACCGGGCCGCACAGGAAGACCTCGGTATGGTTGGGTTGAAGATCGGCGGGCAGGTATTTCTTTAAGATTTCCTCAGTGATGAACCCTTGTTCTCCATCCCACTTTTCGGGCGGATTTTCCAGGACATGCACGATTTTCAGATTCAATCGAGCTTTCAGATTTTCTAATTCCTCGCGAAAGATGATCGAATCCCAGGTCTTGTTGGCATAGAGCAGCAGCAGGGGGCGGCGGTCGCCGCGGTCGGCGAGGGTGCGCAGGCTGCTCATGATCGGGGTGATGCCGACCCCGCCGGCGATAAAGACAAACGCTTGAGCAGATGGATGGCGGTCAACGCTGAATGAACCGTAAGGACCATCCACATAGACTTTTTCGCCGATTTGAATATTTTTGACTTTGCTGGTGAAGTCGCCGAGTTCGCGAATCGTGAAACGGATCTGCTGGCGGTCTTCGGCGCTGGAAGAAATCGAAAATGGATGTTCGCTGTCTGCGAAAGGGCTGTCCCAGATGGTCAGCCAGGCAAACTGGCCGGGCTGGAAACGAAACACGCTGCCTTTGGTGGGTTCCAGGACCAGGGTCACGCTGCTGCCGCGTTCCTGGATGACTTCTATTACCCTGTATGGATTCCGCAGCAGGATCAGCGGTTTGATCAGGCGCACGTACAGCAGTGTGCCGATCCAGAACGCGGTATATGCGATCCAGAAAACGGCTTTGAGAGGGGTATTGACATAGTAACCGACCAGCAGGATGTGCACCATTCCCAGCGCTACCGCCGCGGTCGCCAACAGGCCGTGCCAGATCCGCCAGCGGGTATATTCGATCTTCCAGCGTTTTCTGAACAGCGAGATCAGCACCAGAACGATCAGGGCGAGCAGCCCGGTTACCCCGGCGCGAGCGCGCCAGGGCGTATCTGGATCAAAGATGTTCAACAATCCCAGCAGATTTGGCGAGAAAACAAACAGCATGATCGGATGGGCCAGGATCAGGACAAAAGTGGCGATGGAGATCTGGCGGTGAAAATGATAAACAATATCCGCGCCGTACGGTGCTTTAATGAATTTATACCGGGCGGTCAGAATGAACTGCAGCCCCATCATGGACAAACCGCAAAAACCCAGCGCGACGGATAAATCGCGCCATAACTCTCTTCCGGGCGGGCGCTCGGTTACCATCAATAAGATAAGCGGGGCCAGCGTCAGTAACAAATAGATGCTGATCCAAAATATCCCCTGCAGGACGCGTTTTACGGTCATGGTGATCACCTCCGCATAACTTAATTTTACATATAAAAGACCCCGGAGCGCGAATGTTGTATAATCGTGTAAATTCCCAGAGCGAGCGTCTGTGGCGAAAATCATCGCGTTAATTCCGGCATATAACGAAGCAGGCCATATCGAAGCCGTGGTCAAGGCTGCGATGGGTTATCTGCCCGTGCTGGTGGTGGATGACGGGTCGGCGGACGGTACGGCGGATATCGCCGAGGCCGCCGGCGCGGAGGTAATCCGCCAGCGCCCCAACCAGGGAAAAGGAGCCGCTCTGCGGGCGGGCTTCCGGCGCCTGCTGGAGAAAGATGCGGAAGCAGTTGTCACGCTGGACGCGGACGGTCAGCATGATCCCCGTGAAATTCCGCTGATTCTGGCGGAATATCAGGCCCGGCCGGCAGATTTAATTATCGGCGAACGCAACTTCCGGCAGATGCCCTTTTCGCGCCGCCTGGCGAACACCCTGGGCAAGATTTTGTTCTCCTGGGCGATCGGGCAGGAAATCCGCGATAACCAGTCGGGCTACCGCCTCATCTCGGCGCGGTTGATGCGAAAGATGATCGACAGCGCTGAAGATGGATTTGAATTTGAGGTGGAGATGGTGGTTCAGGCAGCGCTGGACGAAATGGCCATTAGAGGTGTAAACATTCGCACGATTTACGCTGACCAGGGCTCGCATATCCGCCCATTTCAACATGTGAAGAATTTTCTGCAAATGGTTCTGAAGACCTATCGGCGGATGCGTTTCTTGAAAAGGGGGCAGCATGCCGGATCATAAAGAAATTTATACCAGACAGCCCGTCAATTACCACTTGCTGGTGATGGCTGAAGACTATCAAAAAAATCTACCCAGAGCGCTGCAGGAAATTGTTCCCCTGTTTAACAAAGACATTCTGGATATGGGCGCGGGGACCGGGCGGGTTACCCAGATTGCCGCCCCGCTGGCGCGAAACCTGGCGGCGACCGATATCTCTCCCGCGATGCTGCGGTACGCGCGCAAGGAGATGGGTTCTTTAGGCTATTACAATATTGACTGGGTCCTGGCGGATCACCGCCGACTGCCGTTCCGTACGCGTTCTTTTGACCTGATCCTCTCCGGGTGGAGCCTGTGTTACCTGTATTCCTGGGACCCGAAAAACTGGCGCCGCAACCTGGATGTCGCTTTCAACGGCATGCGCCGGGTGCTGAAGCGCAGCGGGATCGTGATCCTGATGGAAACTTTCGGCACTGGTTCTACTGAACCCGTCTTTGTCCCGGAACTGGATCTGTATTACCAGTATCTGTATGCTCTGGGCTTCGGGGTAACCTGGGTGCGCACAGATTATTTATTTAAGGACGAAAAAACCGCGGTCAATCTGGTTGAACCGTTCTTTGGTAAGGAAATGTTGAAAAAGTTGATTATCGGCAAAGAACAGGTTATTCTCCCGGAATGCACGGGCATCTGGCACAGGGGCTTTTAAAGGGAAGAAAACATCCGGCGGGAAAACCGCCGGATGTCTGTTCTTAAAGCTGGCTTTTCAATTTCGCCGCGGTTTCTTCAAAAGCGGTCAGTTTTTGGCGTTCCTTTTCCACCACTGCGGCCGGCGCTTTTTCCGCAAAGCTGCCGGACAGCAAGGCGCGCAGGCGGTTGATTTGACTCTCTACTTCAGCCAGTTCTTTTTGCAGTCTTTCTTTTTCAGCAGCGCTGTCAACGACGCTGGATAACTCGACAAAGATTTCCACACCGGAGATCACCAGAGCGGTTTGTCCTGCCGGCCTTTCTTTCAGGCTGGCGGTCACTTCCAGCCGGGCCGGGTCAAGATTCGCCAGGGCGGCCAAGTTGGCAGCCTGCTGCTGAAAGAGCGGGAGCTTGTCACCCGCCGCGATCACGGCGGCAAGACGTTGATTGGGAGCCACCTTCTTTTCAGCGCGTAAATTGCGGATCGCCCGGATGCTTTCCTGGATTAAATTGAAAGCGGCGACTTTGTCTTCTTCCCAGCCTTCCGGTTGGCTGGCTTCAGGCCAGCGGGCGATAATCAGGGCTTCTTCCCAGCCTGTTTTCGGCGCATACCGGGGTGAGGTCTGCTGGCAGGCTTTTTTGAGATGCCCCCACAGTTCTTCGGTCACGAAAGGTGTGTAGGGGTGCAGCAGGCGCAGGCAGGTGTCCAGCACGCGCGTCAGGGTGTAAGCGGTGTAGTGAGCCCGGTCGCCGCCAGCCGCGAGCTGGATCTTGGCAATTTCAATGTACCAGTCAGCAAATTCGCCCCAGAAGAAGTCGTAAATTTGCCGCCCGGCTTCTCCATATTGGTGGCTGGCGAAGAGGCGGTCAACGTCGCGGACCAGTGCCTGCAGACGGGCCCAGATCCAGGAATCGGCCAGAGTCCATTCCGGTTTTTCCAGCGGCTCGGCCGGTGCCGAGGACAGCGCGCCGATCACATACCGTCCAGCATTCCACAATTTATTGGCGAAATTGCGGTTCGCTTCGACCTTCTTAAGGCTCAAATTGGTGTCATTGCCAGGCGTGGAACCGACCAGCATCGCGAAACGCAGCGCGTCTGTACCCAGGTCGTTCATCACCCCTAGCGGATCGATGACGTTGCCCTTGGATTTGGCCATTTTTTGCCCGTGTTCATCACGCACCAGGCCGTGCAAATAGACGGTGTGAAACGGCGGCTGGCCGGTAAATTCCATTCCAAACATGATCATCCGCGCCACCCAGAAAAAGAGAATGTCGTAGCCAGTTTCCAGAACCGAAGTGGGATAAAAATACTCCAGGTCGGGCGTTTTCTCCGGCCAGCCGAGGGTCGAGAACGGCCACAGGCCGGAGGAAAACCAGGTGTCGAGGACATCTTCATCCTGACGGATATGGGTCGATGCGCAGGCGCTGCACTGGCTTGGATCTTCGCGGGCGACCGTCATCGCCCCGCAGTCATCGCAATACCAGACCGGGATGCGGTGCCCCCACCAGAGCTGCCGGCTGATACACCAATCCTGGATGTTTTCCATCCAGTTGTAATACACTTTGGCAAAGCGCTCCGGGACGATTTTAATCTGACCGCTGCGCACAGCCTGAATGGCTTTCTCAGCCAGCGGGGCAATCTTCACGAACCACTGGGTAGAGATCATCGGTTCGACCACTTCGCCCCCGCGCTGAGAGCGCGGAACGCTCATTTTATACGGTTCTTCTTTGATCACCAGCCCGACAGATTTCATATCATTCCAGAGGCGCTTGCGGCAATCAAAGCGGTCCAGGCCTGCGTAAGGACCCCCGTTCTCATTGATGCGCGCGCTTTCATCCAGCACGCTGATCATCTCCAGGTTGAACCGCTGGCCGATGAGGTAATCGTTGGGATCATGCGCCGGTGTGATCTTCAGCGCGCCGGTGCCGAATGTGCGGTCTACATAGGTATCCGCGATCACCGGGATGCGGCGTTCAAGCATCGGGACAACCACCTGCTTGCCGATAAAGCGCTGGTAGCGCTCATCTTCGGGATGAACAGCCACCGCGGTATCGCCGAGGATGGTCTCCGGGCGTGTAGTGGCAACTGGAATATAATCACCGGATCCATCTGCCAGCATATACCGGAAGTAATAAAGCGTGCCCATTTCTTCCGAATATTCCACTTCAAGGTCGCTGACCGCCGTGCGCAAATTTGGCGACCAGTTGATCAGGCGCGGGCCGCGGTAGATGTATCCTTTTTCATACAGCCTTACAAAAGCTTCACGCACAGCCCGGGAAAGGCCGTCATCCAGCGTGAAGCGTTCGCGGCGCCAATCACAGGATGCGCCCAGGCGGCGGATCTGGCGGGTAATAATGCCGCCGTATTTTTTCTTCCATTCCCAGGTGCGGCGTAAAAATTCTTCGCGTCCCAGTTCATCCCGGCGTTTCCCCTCGGCCGCCAGCATTTTTTCCACCTGCAGCTGTGTGGCAATGCCGGCGTGGTCGGTTCCGGGAACCCACAGCGTCGGCACACCTTTCATGCGGTGGTAGCGGATCATCAGGTCTTCCATCGAAACGAAGAGGGTATGGCCGAGATGCAGCTCGCCGGTTACATTGGGCGGCGGAATCGAAATCACAAAAGGTTTTTTATGCGGATCAAATCCCGGGCTGCCGGGTTCGTTGGCGGGATGGAAGAATCCGCTTTCTTCCCACCAGCGGTAAATCCGCTCTTCTGTCTCTTTGAAGTCATACGTTTTGGGGATCTCATACGGGCTCATTGGGTTTCTCCGGGTTGAAAAGATGGCGAGTTAGAAAGAATTCAAGAAACGGCTCAATTTTTCATGAAAGTCGGGCGGAAAATCATGGCCGAGGTCGGGGTAAAGATAGAGTTCTGAAGCCAGCCCCGCGGTTTGCATGGACTGGTGGATGCGCTGCGCTGCCGCTGCCCAGCGGACATCCAGTTCGCCGGCCATAATTAAACCGCGCAGGGTCTTACGGTCGGCCAGGTCTTTTTCAAAGACTTCAAAGTCCAGCAGCGCCGGCGCTACCGCCAGAAAACCGGCAGCCGGGATGTGCTGATTGGCGGCCGCCCGGGCCGCCAGCCCGCCGCCCTGGGAAAAACCGGCCAAAACCACCCGGCTGGCATCCACCGGCATGAGCTCGCAAATTTCAGCGTACTGCTGTGTGATTTCCGCTTCCGCCTGCTGGGGATCATCCCAACAGTAGGTTTCGTAACCAATGACCTGAGACGAACCCAGCATCGCCACCAGCCAACCGCTGCGTGTGGCATGCTGCCAGTATTCAACTGAAGTGGTCGTGCTGCTGGCGCGGCCGTGGAGGCAGAGGAGCAGCGGAAGCGGCGCGGTGGTGCTTAACTGTTCCGGGACGAGGATAAAACGCCGCGGGCGCGCGGTTTTCTGCGCTTCTTCCTGGCGTTCGCGGCAGACCAGCATGAGTTTCTGAAAGTCGGGCAGCGGAAGCAGAGAAGCCAGGTCGGGGTCTTCGAGCATCATTTTTTCGGACCACCAGAAACCGCGCGAGAGGGCTTCGCGCAGGGTGGAAAGGGCCGCGGTTTGTTCATCCAGGCGGGCGAGCAGACAAATCCGCCAGTAGGTCAAATTGAGCAGCTGCTCGGGAAAGCGTTCCTGATGTTGGTCAATCAGCGCCAGGCTTTCGCGAAAGTGGCCTTGTTCATACAGACTGAGCGCGGCCAGTCTCAGCTGCGCATAGGTCAGGTCTGATTTTGGGGCAGTCATAAATGTCTCCTTAAAAACGATTCGTCCTCATTAGCATGAGGACGAAAGTGGACTTCCGCGGTACCACCTCAGTTCGCCGTTTCTCGGCGCACTCTACCCTGAACCATCATTCAGGTTTCGCTGTAACGGGCTAACCCGTGCCGTTCTACTGACTGAAAAAGCGTTCTTCGGCAGCGTTGTCAAACGACTTCAGCCCTGGCCCTGGCGGGGAAGCTCTCAGCAATGACTTCCTTCTCTGTGCGCTGTGCCGCAGCTTACTACTTTTGACGCTGGTCTTTTGAATTGGAATGATTATACCGATTTCAATTCCGGGTGTCAATCGCCAGTTGACCAGGCTGGTGGATGAAAACCGCATCATCGGGTACACTTAAGCCCATGGTCCTCGAAGTGGAAAACAATCAGTGGCTGAAATGGGCGCGCGAGCTGGCGGCGCTGGCCCAGTCTGGATTGGCGTATCAGACCAACCCTTTTGAGGTCGAGCGCTACCAGAAAGTGCGGGCGGTAGCAGCGGAGATGACCGCCGCGTTGTTTTCTACGACTCCTCAAAAGATTCAGGATGTTTTTGAGGCGCAGTGCGGGTATGCCACCCCGAAATTGGACGTGCGCGCCGTTGTGTTGAAGGATCAGCAGCTGTTGATGGTTCAAGAAACCGCCGACGGTCAATGGACCCTGCCGGGCGGCTGGGTGGATGTTGGCGAATCTCCTTCCAGCGCGGTGGCGCGGGAAGCGCGGGAAGAGTCGGGTTATCTGGTTCGGCCGACCCGTTTGCTGGCTGTTTACGACCGCGACCGGCACGAGTATCCGCCGCATCCTTTTCAAATCTACAAGCTGTTTTTCCTCTGTGAGCTTTGCGGCGGTGAGGCAAGCCCCAGCGTTGAAACTTGCGCGGTGCGCTTTTTTACCCGGGATGAAATTTCCATTCTGAAACTTGGAAAAGTAAACGCGACCGACCTCACGCGCATATTCGCGCTGGCGCAAGATCCTGGATTTCCCGCTGACTTTGATTAATTAGTGGAATATTGTGTATGAGACGCAGCATCATCCGTTTTTTGACCCTGATCATTTTGCCGGCGATTTTGCTGGCTGCCTGCGGCCAGAACCCCGCTGGAACCCTGCCTCAGGCGACCGCGACGCGCCGCCCGACCGCCACATTCCAGGCCGCTCCGACCGCCACTCCTCCAGCACATCTGCAGGTGGACCCGGCCGCCCTGCGTGGGACGCAGATCACCTTTTTACACGGTTGGTCCGGCAAACGCGCCAGCGAGACAGCCGCTCTGGTGGATCAATTCAATCAGACCAACGAATGGGGCATCTTTGTCATTGTTGACGCGCCGGGTTCTCACCGCCTGGCATATCAGAAACTGCTGCAGCTCAGCCCGGACGTCCCGGGACCGGCGCTGGTTGCCACGCGCAGCGACGACCTGCGCGCCTGGCAGACAGCCAGTCAAAATCTGGTTGACCTGAACGGCTACATCCAGATGGAAAAAATTGGTTTGCCGCTGAGCATGCGCGCGGATTTCTTCCCGGCTTTGATGGAGGAGACCCAGGCGGGTGATTTTCGCTTTGGCCTTCCCGCGGCGGGCAATTTGCAAATCCTGGTCTATAACCAGAGCTGGGCGCGCGAACTGGGTTTCGCCAGCGCCCCAACCAGTTTCAGCGAATTCCGCCAGCAGGTTTGTGCGGCTGCTCAAGCCTCCACAGACGGTGTGGGGGGTTGGTTGGTGAATACCAGCCCGGAGGCAGCCCTGACCTGGCTGGAGTCGCTGGGGACTGGCGCGGTATTTAACGGCAGCGCTTTTGAATTTAATACTGAGGCTGTACAGAAAGCCTTTCTGAATCTCGGCATGTTGTTCAACCAGGGCTGCGCCTGGAACGGTCGCGCGCTGACCCCTTATGATTATTTTGCCGCGCGACAAACGCTGATGTATTCGGGGACGCTGCTTGATCTTTTATCTCAAACCCAGGTCAACAAAGCATTGGCATTTACAGATGAATGGACCGCGCTGCCCTATCCCGGTGGGGAGAGCGGCAAAGTCCTGGCTGATGGGGACGCGTACGCCATCCTCAAGGCTGATCCTGAACAGCAGATGGCCGCCTGGTTATTTATCCGCTGGATGAGCCAGCCGGGGATTCAAGCCCGTCTGGCGGCCGCGGATGGTTCCCTGCCGCCTGGAAAACAGGCGTTGAATGAAATGGGAAAATTCGCGGGCGAGAATCCGCAATGGACGAGCGCTGTCAGGCTGGCGGATGGCGCGCTGAGCACGCCGGCATCACCCTTCTGGCGTGAAGTTCGTTTGATCCTTCAGGATGCCATGTGGAGCCTTTTCCAGCCCCTGCCTTCGACAGCCACGCCGATGCCTCCGGCTGACCGGGTACAGTTGATTTTGCGCGAGCTGGATCTGACCATCGCGGATGTAACCAGGCACGGACCATGAGCCAGAAACAGGTGATTATCTTCACGGACGGCGGCTGCGATCCCAATCCGGGGCCGGGTGGCTGGGCTGCCCTGATCTGCCTGGATGACCGGGAGCTGTCGTTGAGCGGCGCGGAAGGGTACAGTACCAATAACCGCATGGAATTGACCGCGGCGATCCAGGCGCTGCGCCAGGTTCCGGCTGGCTCCAGGGTGCTGCTGCATACCGATTCGCGCTATTTACAGCAGGGAATTACCGAATGGCTGCCAGAATGGCAGGCGCGCGGTTGGCGCCGGCAGGGCGGGAAGCTGGCCAATGTGGATTTATGGCAGGAACTGGCGCAGATCATACGCCAGGTGCGCGTCGAGTGGCGCTGGGTGAAAGCGCATTCGGGCAACCCCCTGAATGAGCGGGTGGATAAACTGGTGCGCGAAGCTCGCCGCAAAGCAGCCTCAAACTAAGTAAAAAGGGATGGACCTATGGATCCCGTTATAAGGTTGGAACAACCCGGTGATTACCGCCGCGTCGAAGAAATCACCCGGGAGGCTTTCTGGAATTTATTCGCTCCGGGCTGCAGCGAGCACTATCTGGTTCACCGGCTGCGCACCTGTCCGCAGTTTATTCCAGAGCTGGATTTTGTGGCTGTCGCGGATGGAGCGGTTGTCGGAAATATCCTCTACAGTCGGGCCGAAGTCAGGCAGGCGGGACGGGTGTCTGGTCAGGTGATCAGCTTTGGGCCGCTCAGTGTGCTTCCGGAATGGCAGGGCAGGGGGATCGGCGCGGCGTTGATCCGTCATTCGCTCGCTGAGGCGGCGCGGATGGGTTTTGGCGCGGTGATCATTTACGGGCATCCGGGTTATTACCGGCGCTTTGGTTTTCAACCGGCCAGGATGTTTAACATCACCACCCCGGATGGAAAATTCATCGATCCCTTAATGGCTCTGGAGCTGCGCGAAGGCGCACTGGCGGGGGTAAGCGGCAGTTTCTTTGAGGCGGAAGTCTTCCACATGGATCCAGCCGAAGTGGAAGCCTTTGACGCGGGTTTTCCACCCAAAGAAAAAACGGATCCGAAAATCAAGATCGATTGATTTTTTTGAGCGGGCAGCGGCGGGAATTGCGCAGTCCCCCTGCGGGGAAACCCGTGATCCTGTTAAAACAAAACGAGCCTCGCTCAGGAAGCTCTTTTTTGGAGGCGACGGCGGGAATTGCGCAGTCCCCCCTGCGGGGAAAGCCGTGATCCTGTTAAAACAAAACGAGCCTCGCTCAGGCAGCTCTTTTTTGGAGGCGGCGGCGGGAATTGCGCAGTCCCCCCTGCGGGGAAAGCCGTGATCCTGTTAAAACAAAACGAGCCTCGCTCAGGAAGCTCTTTTTTGGAGGCGACGACGGGATTTGAACCCGTGATCAGGGTTTTGCAGACCCTTGCCTTGCCACTTGGCCACGTCGCCAGGAAGAAATTGTTGAGCGGGCGATGGGACTCGAACCCACGACCTTCTCCTTGGCAAGGAGACATTCTACCAACTGAACCACGCCCGCAGTCATGTTTGAATGACAGGCACGATTTTAACATCGCTTGGTTAAATCGTCAACCCCTTAATGGCTGTAGATAAAAAAACCCGCGGATCTCCCGCGGGCCTGTGCTTTTAGCGCTGCATGGCCACCACCTGGGATTCCCAGCGGTGCCATCCGCCGAACTTCTCGGCCAGAACCCGTTTTCCCTCGCCCGGAGACGGCTGGCCCTGCAGCTCCAGGTCGGCATCCACCATGATGCGCACCAGTTCCCGGAAGGTAACCCGCGGCTCCCACTTCAAGGCGCTGCGCGCTTTGGAGAAATCCGCCTGAAGAAAATCCACTTCGGTAGGCCGGTAGTAGCGCGGATCAATCTTCACGTATTCTTTCCAGTCCATGTTCAGGTAACCAAAGGCTTCATCCAGGAACTCGCGCGGGGAGTGCGCTTCGCCGGTTCCGATCACGTAATCATCCGCCTGGTCCTGCTGCAGCATGATCCACATGGCTTCGACGTAATCCGGGGCGTATCCCCAGTCGCGGCGCGAATCCAGGTTGCCAAGGAAGAGCTCTTTTTGTTTTCCGGCGACGATGCTGGCCAGCGCGCGGGTGATTTTGCGGGTCACAAAGGTCTCGCCGCGGCGCGGGGATTCATGGTTGAAAAGGATCCCATTGCTGGCGTGCATCTGGTAGCCTTCGCGGTAGTTGCGGGTGATCCAGTAGGAATACAGTTTCGCGGCCGCGTATGGGCTGCGCGGGGCAAACAGTGCGTTCTCATTTTGAGGCGGCGGGGTCGAGCCAAACATTTCAGAGGACGAAGCCTGATAAAAATGGGCTTTCGTGCCGCTTTTTCGCAGGGCTTCCAGAATGCGCACAGTCCCCAGCCCGGTAACATCGCCGGTGTATTCTGGCATGTCGAAGCTGACGCGCACGTGGCTCTGGGCAGCCAGATTGTAGATCTCATCCGGTCTGACGTTGTAAATGATGTCCAGAAGGCTGTCTCCAGTAGAGACATCGCCGTAATGCAGCTTCAACCGGACGCCGTCCCCGTTGTTATGGGGATCATTGTAGATATGATCAATGCGGCCAGTATTGAATGTGCTGGCCCGGCGAATAATGCCGTGGACTTCATATCCCTTCGCGAGCAAGAACTCAGCCAGGTATGAACCATCCTGACCGGTAATGCCGGTGATTAATGCTTTTTTCAACCAAATCCTCCAATCATCGGGTTCGCCATCCGTTTCTGCCTGGCAGCGTAAGTATAACCAGTGTCCGGCGGGCTGTCAAACTTCCTGAACCGCGCCCGATTGAACCTGCCAGGTGGTGACCTGAGAAAGAAATTCTTGCGCAAACAGCTGGCGGTCGGTCGTGGTTAGCAAGGCCTGGTCGCATTCCTGTACAGCGCTCAACAAGTCCTGCCGGCGGCTGGCATCCAGCTCGGCGAGGATCTCGTCCAGCAGCATAACCGGCCATTCTCCGCTGACTTCTTTGAGCCAGGCGACCTCTGCCAGTTTGAGCGCCAGCAGCGCCGTCCGAGCCTGGCCGCGCGACCCGTAATCGCCCAGATCGACCCCGTTAACCAGAAAACGAATTTCATCCCGGTGCGGTCCGCAGCCAGTCAGGCCGCGTTGAATTTCCTGCCGGCGAGTACGTTCCAGCCGGCGTAAAAATCCCGCTTCAATCTCTTCTCGTGAAAACCCGCCGCGGTCCGGGTGCGCATCCAGCGGCAGGGCGATTTGCCCGTCGCGCTCGGCGATGGGATCGTAAGAGGGCTGGTAAACCAGGCGCAGAATTTCGTTTCCGCGGGTTAGACGCTGATGAAAACGGGCAGCCCATTTTTCCAGCGCTGCCAGGGCTTGAATGCGCGCGTGGATCATGGCGGCGCCGTTTTGCGCCAGCGCCGTATCCCAGTAAGCGAGCTGCCCGGTATCACCGCCGCGTTCAGACAGCTGCTTTAACAGCGCGTTCCGCTGCGCGAGCACGCTGACGTAATTACTGAGGGCTTTCGAGTATCCCGGCACAGCCTGGGTCAGGGTGAAATTCAGGTAACGCCTGCGCTCATCCGGACCGTCTTCGATAATGCTCATCATTTGCGGCAAAAATATGACCGCGTTAAACTGCCCCACCGCGGCGTGCACGCTGCGCTTTACTCCGTCCACCAGAATCTCTTTGCGCATCCGCCCGTTGGTTAACAGGTTTTGCTGGTCTAATATCAGGCGCACTTCCAATTTATGGGCGCTGCTGCTCCGATTGTATTCTGCGACCAGGCGCGCGACCACCAGAGGTTCGGGCAGGGCAAGGAAGCTGACCAACTGGCGGTCGTTGGTGGTGTGAAATGATCCAAAAGTAGCCAGGTAGTAGACCGCTTCGAGTAGGCTGGTTTTTCCCTGAGCATTTTCACCGACCAGCAATAAAATCCGCCGGGGAATTTCCAGATCCAGGCGGGTAAAGGCGCGAAAATTGGTCAGGGAGAGGTGGGTCAGGTACATGCGGGGTCAATCGCGGATGGTTTCTGCTTCCTCTGCGGTCGGCTTCCAGACCCGCGTGGCGCGGTCAGGATAGACAATCCCGTCCAGGTGGTCAATTTCATGCTGGAAGATGCGCGCCAGCCAGCCTGACGCTTTGAGGCGGATCGGTTTCCCGTGGCGGTTAAAGCCTTTGATGGTCACCCGGCTGTGCCGGCTGACTTCACCAACCAGGTCAGGGATGGACAGACAGCCTTCAATCCCTGTTTCCTGTTCTTCTGAGGCTTCAGTAATTTCCGGATTAACGAAAACATACAGTTTCTTGGGGGGCTGGCGGTTTTCATCCGCGTCTTCATCTTCTTCAGCGTATTCCACCACCACCACCCGGCGCGAATCAGCCACCTGCGGCGCGGCCAGGCCCACCCCCGGCGCGGCGCGCATGGTTTCGATCATGTCATCAATCAGCGTGTGCAGCTCTTGATCAAAGGCGGTAACCTTGCGGGCTTTGCGCCGCAGGACGGGATCGGGGAGGGTAACAATTTTTCGAATACTCATAGCGCTTTCCTGTAAACGGACCTAATTTTACCGCGAATCGTCCGGTTTTCCTGCGCTGAAGTCAGGGCGAGTTTGCCGGATATGATCGTAAATTTCGAGCCAGTCCGCAATGCGCTGGCGGTCTTTTGAATCGGCTTTTTCCTGTTCTTGCTTTTTAATAATCATAAAGCGTTCAAAAATGGTTTTTTGCACCTCGGAAGGATTATAGACATCATCAAACGTCAGGCGGGTATCGCCAACCAGGATCGAGACTGTGCCAAAGTTGAAGATCAGACCGATCAGGTTGCGGCGTTCATATTCGATGGTTTGTATATTTTTAATCGGGGCGGTTTTGCGTTCTTCCCGTCCGAGCGGTTTTCTGTAAAGATCGATCAGCGTATCGCGGGTGATGATATAACGGTCGTTGTTCCAGTCGGCATACCGGTAGATCCACCAGCCGGCCAGGATGACTTCCAAAATCGCGGCCAGACCGACCAACCTTGCAGGATCCAGAATCTGGATTGTGTTGGTCAGCCGCAGAATCAGCCCTGCCAACACCAGTGTCATCAAGAATCCCGGCAGGAAGGTGCGCTTCAAGAGGATAAACCAGTGGGTGCGGTAGGTGATCACGCCGCCCTGTTCAAAGCGCATGCGGAAAAGGTTCGCCAGCAGGTGATTCACCGCGCCGGAATGGACCTGGGCTGGCGCAGGCTGCCCGCTTTCAAGACTGGACTGGATGTACCCCAGCCGCTGGAGGATATCTTTTTCAATCGTCTGGCGTTCCGTCTGACGGCTGCGTTCATTCGCCAGAGCGCGCTTTTCATTAAGCAGGATGACCACTTCCTGCGGGTCTGGCAGGCGCCGCAGGACAATATCACCGGTGTAGGTGCTGATGGTCACATTGCCGTACCCAATGATGCGGCCAAGCTGGCTGGAATCGCTGGTGACCGACAGGATCGCCTGGAGGGGGGATTCCTGGCGGCTGTCGTATAAAAGAACCACCCGTTCCAGATAAATCACCCGCTCGCTGGTGATAATGTAATAATCATTAGACCAGTCCACCAGATTCCAGAGCATCAACCCGACCAGAAAGACGCCTACCAGGAGCGCCAGCAGGGCCATTAACGGGGTCGGGGTCACAAAGGCAGCCACCAGAATCAAGGGAATTTCAGCCAGCACAAAGATGATCAGAGGCAGAAGCAGACGGGTGAGCAGAAAAAAGCGGTGCTTGCGGCCGAAATAATGGACAACCTCGTCTTCATTAAGCCAGTCCAGTCGGTTGCGCAGCAGCAGTTCATAGGTTTCCCAGATCAACCTTACCGGCGGAACCAGTTCAGGGACGGCCAGAGCCAGTTTTTCAAACGCGTCCGCCTGGATGCGAAAGGCAGATGTCGCCCGCAAGGCTTTTGCGTTGCTGCGGTAATTCATTCCCAGCCGCAGGGCATCCTGACCAAAATACTCGCCGGAATGAAGCACCGCCAGTGTTTCGGCCCCTTCATCCACGGTCACGCTGACTTCGACCTCTCCGGCGTAAATCAGGTAAAAGTAGCGAGCCTCTGCGCCGGACTGAAAAATCACGTCCCCCGGATTAAATTGAACCAGTTTAACCGCTTCGCGGAGTCTGTCATAATCTTCTTCAGCAATATGGTAAAACAGGTGGCTGCTTTTCAAAAAAATGATGTGCTCTTCACTTAAAGGCGGCATGATATTAGTATATCGCATTTAGCGCGCTCGACTCCGTCTTGAAGCCCCCTTGACGGCATGGTAGAATCAACTTCTGTCGGTTTATCTGTAAGGAGATCATTGTGAAAAGAAGCAGCATGTCCATCTTGCGCTGGGTGTCAATCACCCTGGTGGTGGGCGCGTTTGTATTACTGGTAATGCAGCTGGTCGCGTACAGCCGGATGCGCAGCAATTTTCCCCCCGGGACGATGATCGCCGGTGTGCCTGTCGGCGGCCTGGATCAGAACCGCGCTGCTGAACGGCTGATGCTGGCTTATTCCGTCCCCGTGGAGGTGCATTACGGGGATGCCGTTATTCAAATCAAGCCGTCCTCGCTCGGTTTTCAACTGGACATTGAAGCCATGGTCACGGCTGCCGATCAGGCGCGCGTACAGCAGCCTTTCTGGCAGGGATTCTGGGATTACCTGTGGAACCGCCTGCCGCCCGGCCGGGAGATCCCCCTCCGCGCCAGCACCAATCAAGACCGCATCCGCGAATACTTAACCAACGAGATTTCAGCCCGGTATGATATTCCTCCGGAAGCGCCGGTGCCCATTGCGGGCGGGGTCAGTTTTAGCCCCGGCAAACCGGGAAGTGTGCTGGATGTTGACCGCGCCGTCACCCTGGTGGAAGACGCCCTGCGCTCGCCAAAAAACCGCGTGGTTAATCTGACCGTGAACACTGTAAAACCGGGGAAACCATCTTTGCAGAACCTCCAGATTCTGATCCAGCAGGTGATCGACGCAGCCGGATTTGACGGTCTGACCGAAGTATATCTGCAGGATCTGGATTCAGGCCAGGAATTGAGTTTTGCTTACAGCAATAAACAGGTTTACCCGCCCAATATCAGTTTTAGCGCGGCCAGCACGATTAAGATCCCGATCATGGTTTCGGTGTTTCGCAAATACAGCGAACCGACCCCGGCGACGATCACCCAGATGATGGAATTGATGATTGAGCGCTCTGAAAATGACCCTTCAGACCGCTTGATGAAAGTGGCGCTGGATGTCAACCTGGGCCCGTTATATCTGACGCAGGATATGCGCGCGCTCGGCCTGGACAGCACCTTTATGGCCGGATATTTTGCCCCCGGCTCACCGCTTTTGAACCGCTATGAAACCCCCGGCAACAAGCGTCAGGATGTGAAAACCAATCCGGATACTTACAACCAGACGACGCCGGTGGAAATGGGAATGTTGATGAAGGATATTTATCAATGCGCTCAGAACGGCGGCGGCACCTTCGCGGTTGTCTTTCCGAATCAAATCAGCCAGGCTGAATGCGCCACGATGATCAGTTATCTGACCAAAAACCGCATCGGCGTTCTGATTGAAGCCGGTATTCCAGACGGGACCCAGATTGCCCACAAGCACGGCTGGTCGATCGAGCCGGCGGACGGTCTGATTCACACCATCGGAGATGTGGCGATTGTGTTTACCCCGGGCGGCAAGTATATCCTCAGCGTTTTCATGTATCACCCCACCCAGCTGATCTGGGACCCGGCGAACAAGCTCATGGCGCAGATCTCGCGGGTGATTTATAACTATTTCAATATGTCTCCGCGTTAATCACGGGTTTCAGGAAATCCAAACGGGCAGCGATACCCATTCGCCGCCCGTCTTTTTCACGCCGCGGTCCATCAGGGCATGATGAATTCGCCAATAACTGAACCGTTTACAATGACCTCATATTTTCCGCCGGGAGGGCTGCCCAGAGGAACCGCGGCTTCAAATGGCGCCAGGGCTTGAACGCAAATCGTGTTCGCGTCCACCAGCGAATACACCTCGACATAAATTCTTCTTTTATCATCTGGATCAGCCGCACGAACGCGCAGCTGATGGCAGGGGGTAGGCAGGCTGCCGGTCAGGCGCAGCATCACCTGGGGCGGAAACGACTCCAGCATCGTGATGGCTGCCTGAAGGTCGTAAACCTGCCCGCGAGTCAGAGCGTCATCGCCTTCGCGCGGGCTGTATGTCGAAGCTGGCGTTTCTCCCGGTTGGGGACAATCCGCGCCCGCGCAATCCGGCGTATCGGGCCCCGGGCGAGTGGGAATCTCGCCGACCGGAGGCTGCGGATCGGACGGTTTTGGCTCCATGGGCGGCGCGCAGGCTGTCAGGCATAGATTGATCAGGAAGAGCATTGTCAGCAGGTGTTTCATTGGGCCCTCATCTTTCATTGTTTTGAAAAGGACGCTGCGCGCCCTGGTTTGGTTCCCCTTAAAAGAGTCAGCCGCCATTCGGCGGCTGACTGAACAATTCAGGGTTAAGCGGGTGGTGTTTCCGCGCTGGCTTTCGCTTTTTGATGGGCTTTCTCGACTTTTCGGAAGACAATGGATTGCCTGGCTTCGTCCAGATCCGCCAGAACGGTGTCGCCTTCATGGAACTCTCCAGAAAGCAGGCTGACTGAAAGCGGGCTTTCAACGTATTTCTGCAGCGCGCGCTTGAGCGGCCGGGCGCCAAATGAGGTGTCATACCCAATTTCAGCCAGCCAGTCGCGGGCTTCGCGGCTCAATTCAACCTTTAAGCCGTGTTCCTCAAGACGCTGGCGCACCTCTTTCATCTGCAGGTCAACGATTTCTTTTACCTGGTCAAGGGTTAGAGCGGAGAACATGATGATCTCGTCAATGCGGTTGAGAAATTCGGGCCGGAAGGTGCTCTTCAAGGCTTTCTCGATTTTCTCGTGCGACTGGCGTTCCTCATCGCTGCTGCCGGTTTTCAGGAAACCCAGGGAACCGGAAGAGCGCACAAACTCCGTGCCCAGGTTGGAGGTCATGATCAACACGGTGTTGCGGAAGTCCACCACCCGCCCCTGGCCGTCCGTCAACCGGCCGTCATCCAGAATCTGCAGGAGGGAGTTCCAGACTTCGGGATGCGCCTTCTCAATCTCATCGAAGAGGATCACCCGGTAAGGGCGCCGGCGCACTGCTTCGGTCAACTGTCCGCCCTCTTCATAACCGACATATCCGGGCGGGGCGCCGAACAGGCGCGAAGCGGTGTGCTGTTCCCGGTATTCGCTCATATCCATGCGCACCATGGCTTCCTCGTCGCCAAACATGAACTCGGCCAGGGCTTTGGCAAGCTCGGTTTTGCCAACGCCGGAAGGGCCGATGAAGATAAAGGATCCGATCGGGCGGCGGGGGTCTTTCAGACCGGAGCGGGCGCGGCGGATGGCATCCGCGATGGCTTTAATCGCCTGGTCCTGCCCGATGATGCGTTCGTGCAGGCGGTCTTCCATGTGCAGCAGCCGTTCGGCTTCTGTTTCCATCATATTGCTCACCGGGATACCGGTCCACTGGGCGACCACCTGGGCGATGTCGTCCACATCCACCACTTCGTCCAGTTTATGCTCTTCTTCCCATTTGTCCCGGGCTTCGTTAAAAGTTTGCTCAAGGCGCAGCCGCTCGGCTTTTTTACGCGCGGCGCGCTCGTAATCGCGCTCGATGCCAGCCTGTTCTTCTTCAGCGCGCAGTTTGTCGATCTCAGTTTTCATTTCTTTCAGCTCGGCTGGCAGCGAGTAGAGCGCCACGCGCAATTTGGCCGCGGCTTCGTCCATCAAATCGATCGCCTTATCCGGCAGGTGCCGGTCTGTCACGTAGCGCTGGGAGAGGCGCACCGCCTGCACCAGAGCTTCATCGGCGAAATGGACTTTATGATGCGCCTCATAGCGGTCGCGCAATCCGCGCAGCATCTGAATCGTATCTTCTTCAGAAGGTTCTTCAACAAAAACCGGGGCAAAGCGGCGCTCAAGGGCTGAATCTTTTTCAATGTATTTGTGGTATTCATCCAGCGTTGTAGCGCCGATGCACTGCAGTTCACCGCGCGCCAGGGCTGGTTTCAGCATATTCGATGCGTCCAGCGCGCCTTGGGCAGCGCCAGCGCCGACCACGGTATGCAGTTCGTCAATAAACAGGATTATCTCGCCTTCTGCCCGTTGAACCTCTTCAATCGCGGCTTTCAGGCGTTCTTCAAATTCGCCGCGGAAGCGCGAACCGGCGATCATCGCGCTTAAATCCAGCGAAACCACTTTCTTGCCAATTAAAATTTCTGGAACGTCGTTCCTGGCGATCTTCTGCGCCAGGCCTTCCACGATGGCGGTTTTGCCAACCCCGGCTTCGCCGATCAGCACCGGGTTGTTCTTGGTGCGGCGCGAAAGGATTTGCATGACCCGTAAAATTTCTTTGTCGCGCCCGATGACCGGGTCGAGCTTGCCTTCCCGCGCCTGGGTGGTCAGGTCGCGCGAGTATTTTTCCAGCGTTCGGTAGCGGGTCTCGGCCTGCGGGTCGGTAACGCGCTGGCCGCCGCGCAGCTGCTGGATGGCGTCGTAAACGCGGTCGCGGGTAATCCCGGCCCCTTCCAGCAGTCTGGCGGCCGGGGTATTTCGTTCGCTCAAGACCGCAAGGAAGAGATGCTCGGTGGAAATATATTCGTCTTTTAACCGGCTGGCTTCTTCATTCGCCAGGTCAATGATCCGTTTGACGCGCGGGGTGATGAAAATCTGCCCGGCGCCGCCGCCAAAAATACTGGCTTTCGGGCTGGTGCGCAAAATATAATCCAGCCGTTCAGACAGAGCGTTGCTGTCAATCTTCATGAAGTCTAATATCTGGGTAACCACACCCTGGGGCTGCTCGATCAACGCCAGCAGGATATGCTCGGTGTCAATCTGGTTGTGACCGTAGCGCTGGATAATCTCCGCTGCGCGCTGCGCGGCCTCCTGAGCCCTTTCGGTGAAACGATCAAATCGCATCATAGGAACCGTCCTTCCGTCTATTCCGCATTAAGCGGATTATATCATCCAGCAAAGATTGACTATACTCGCTTTGTGTAAGATTCCTGTCAGAATCCCCGCAGAACCAGGTCCTCAGCGGCAAAGACCGCTTTCCCGCCCACCGCTGTAAACAAAACGGCGATGGAGTCATCCAGGATGGTTAAATCCGCGCGGTAGCCCGGCTGAAGGTCGCCGGTTTTTTGCAAACCGAGCGCCCGGGCTGGGGTTCGGCTGGCGGTTGGCCAGAGTTCGCTCAGCGGGCGGCCGGTAGCGGTTTTTAGATTGAACAGGGCTTTTTCCAGGGTCAGGATGCTGCCGGCCAGCGTGCCGTCCTCCAGGCGAGCCGCGCCGTCCTGAACCACCAGCAGGCGCGGGTCATCCGGCCCGATTGGATAACGTCCATCCGCCAGCCCGGCGGCGCGAATCGAATCGCTGATCAGGATCAACTCATCCGGACCGCGCAGGCGGTAAAGCAGCCGCAGCGCGGCGGGGTGGACATGCACCAGATCGGCGATTACTTCGCAATACAGCCCCGGCAGCTCTAACGCCGCGCCGGCTGCGCCAGGCGCGCGGTGGTTAAAGGGCGACATGGCGTTGAAGGTATGGGTGATCTGAGTCAGGCCGGCTTTTTGCGCGGCGAGGATCTGCTCGTAACTGGCATCTGTGTGCCCGGCGGAGACGCGAATGCCAAGCCGGGCGCAGCGCCGGGTCAGGTCCAGATTTTTGGGAAATTCTGGCGCCAGGGTAATCAGACGCACCAGCCCGCTGGCCAGCCAGGCCTCCGCGCTGGCCGGGTCAGCGCGGGTGATTTTATCCGGATTTTGGGCGCCGCTGCGCGCCGGGTTTAGATAGGGACCTTCCAGGTGAACCCCCAGCAGGCGCGCTCCCGGGAGCGGCCGGGCTGCGGCTGTCTGGATTGCCTCCAGGGCGGAAGAAATCGCTTTCGGGCTGGCGGCCCAGGTGGTTGCCAGAAATGCGCAAACGCCGTGACTGGCGTAAAATGCGGAGAGCTCGGCAAGCGCAGCCGGGTCAGCATCCATGACCTCTCTGCCTCCGCCGCCGTGCGTGTGGATGTCAATCAGACCGGGCAGCAGATTCGCTCCGCCCGCGTCAATCACACCCCCGACGGCTTCGATCAAACAATCTCCCGGGGGTTCATGCGAAAAGGAGGAGATCTTTTGACCGTTGACCAGCAGCCAGCCAGTGCGGCCGCCGCTCAACTTTGCGTTGATGATCAGATAGGAGGGCGGTGTGCTTAATGGTTTTGGCATGTCTTGATTGTAGACGGGCAGTGAAAGCATGTCAACGCGCCGCGAGGCGGTGTAGAATAAAGCCTATGGATCACATGGTCTACTCGCCCAAATTACGCCTGCTGGATATGCACCGCGATTTATCGGCGGTTGCTGATTTGATCGAGCTTTGTTTTCGCGATCAGATGGACGCAGACGGGGTGGCGTATATTCGCCAGATGAGGCGGCTGGCACAAGAAATGGCCTATCCGGCAGTTCTGCTTGCCAATCCGCCCAGGGTCCATTTTTCCGGTCTGGTTTGGGAAGAGAATGGAAAAATCATCGGCAACGTAACCCTCATCCCTTTTGTTAAAGATGGGAAGCCGGTCACGCTGATCGCCAATGTCGCCGTGCACCCCGATTACCGCCAGCGCGGGATTGGCAGAGCCCTGACGGCGCGCGCGCTGGAAGTGATCCGCGACCGCGGCAACCGGGCTGCCTGGCTGCAGGTGCGCGAGGAAAATCAGCCGGCCGTGCAGCTGTATCATTCACTGGGCTTTGTTGAGCGCACCCGGCGGGCAACCTGGGAATTAAACCCGAAATATGTGAAAGCCGGAGCTCTCTCGGAGGGTGAGGTAACCAGCCTCGGCGCGCGGGACTGGCCGCAGGTGCGCGCCTGGCTGGAAGCGCTGTATCCGCCGCTCATCGCCTGGAATCTGCCTTTTTCCGCTGAACCGCTTCGGCCGGGCTGGTGGCCAGACCTGCAGCGCTGGATGAACGGGCAGAGTGTGCGCCACTGGGCTTTGCGCGGTGGGGCAGGGATGATCGGCGCGTTAATCTGGGAGCCTTCGCGCCTTTCAGCCGATATTCTCTGGCCGGCCGCGGCTGAGGTGAACCTGGTGCCGCTGTTGACCGGGGTGCTGCCCTTCGCCGTTCAGGACCTGCGCAGCGGCCGTCCATTAACGGTGAACCTGCCGGTCTGGGTGGACGGGACTGCCCTAGGCACGCTGGGCTTTCAATTGCAGAATACCCTGATCTGGATGGAAATACCGGATTTAGGATAGAATGATAGCAAGAAGAAGGAGTGACCGATGAAGAAATTTCTAATCCGTCTGGGGATTAATGCCGTCGCGGTTTACGCCGCTGTCGTCATCCTCAACCCTCATATCCAGGTGCAAAACGACAGCTGGGTCGCTTTCGTTGGCCTTGGGTTGATTATCGGGCTGGTGAATGCCTTGATTCGGCCGGTATTGAAATTACTGACCTGTCCGCTCATCATCCTGACCCTGGGGTTGTTCACCCTGCTGATCAACACGCTGATGTTCTGGCTGGCCGGTGAAATGGGCAGCTGGTTCGGAATTGGCTATCAGGTGGATGGTTTTCTATACGCCTTCCTGGGGGCGCTGATCGTCAGCGTGATCAGCGTGGTCTTAAGCGGAGTTTTTAAGGAAGATCTGAAAGAAAAACGCAGCCGATAAACGAGGTAGTAAAAATCATCCGCCTGGCAGAATCTGCCAGGCGGATACTGATTCTGGTCGGCGGTTGGTTACTGGGCGGCAGGAAAACGCAGGATACGGTTATTGCCGGCATCGGTGACCCAGACTTCGCCCTGCGGTCCAACGGTTACACCGGCTGGAAGGCCAAACCCATCCGGGTCGGGGCTGTAATCTCCCCAGCCGCGGATGAACGCGCCGCTGGTGGAATACTGTAAGACCCGGTACCCTTCTGGATCAACGATGAACAGGTTGCCGCGCTTATCCACCGCGATGTACGGTTTGTTATCCAGCGACTGGCTTACCCAGCCGTTGATCTCCCAGGAGAGCACGGGGTAGAACGTTTTGGCATCATCGCCCGATTCAAAGACCTGAATGCGCTGATTCCAGGTATCGGCCACGTAAACTTTGCCGTCCTGATCCACCGCAATACCGACGGGTTCATCCATCTGACCGAGTTCGGCTCCCCAGCCGCCAAAGGTCGAGATGGGTTTGCCTGTCATATCAAAGACCACCACGCGTTTGTTGCCGGTGTCGGTCACATAAACTCTCCCCTGGCGGTCCACCGCGACATCCCGCGGCCCGTAGAAAGAGTCCAGAGTCTCGCCCTGACCCGAGATACCCCACATCGTCAGGAATTTCCCATCGACAGTGAATTTTTGAATGCGGTGATTCCAGGTGTCCGCGACATAAACGGAGCCGTCTGGGGCGACAGCCACGCCCCAGGGCTGGTTGAATAGTCCCCCGGGCGCGCCGGCAGCCGCGTCCCCAAAACCGCCCCAGGATTGAAGCAGTTCACCGCTGGCGTTGTAATGCTCAATGCGGTGATTGTCCGTGTTAGCCACATAGATGCTGCCGTCCGGGGCGGCGGCGATCCCGCGGGGTTTGTTTAGATCACCCGCCTGCGTACCGGGCATTCCAAAGTAGAAGTCAGGTTGGCTGGGGGTGATCTTGCCTTCATACGGATCTGGAGCTGGCGCGGCCAGCGCGGGGGCGGCACCGTAGTTCCAGATCTGGGCGATGACATCTTTCTTCACATAAAAGCGCATCTTCGCGGAAGGGTTCCAGTTTTGCAGCGTCAGGTTGTTCACCCCGGCGACCTGCATGTACCTGGTATAGTCGCGGTTTAACCAGATATCGAAGAGGGCAGCGCGCATCTGCGGGTCGCGCAGGGCGTTGATGATCCGTTCGCGGGTGATATCATAATAAATCTGGGTAGGCCACCATAAACGGGTGGTCTCGAACATCCAGTAATCGTCCTTGACGATCGGCTCCAGTTTGCTGAAATTATCCTGACCGACGATGATCAGCGGGTAATTGCGCAGTTCCCGGCTCGGCTTGTCACCGTAGTAGATGTGATTGGGGAAATTGCGGAAGTACCACCAGTAAGGGTACAGATTGTCGTTGTCGTAGGCGACCTGGATCCCGTTCGCGCCGGTCAACCGCCGCGAAATTTCATCCACCTGTTCCAGCACGTCCTTCGGTCCGCGCGCGGCATGAGCGTATACCAAAAATTCTTTGGCGTTGTCGTAGTTAATGAAAGATGCGGTGTAAGCCACCCGGGCGGTCTGCACGGCTAATATCCCGAAGAATGCCAGCCCCAGCGCGCGCCAGAAAATCGTCTGGGCTTCACCGCGCAGCAGGTAAAGAATGACTCCGCCTGAAACCAGCGCGGTGATCAGGCTTAGGAGGAATCGGCTGGTGGCTTCCAGTTCTTCCAGGGTCTTGCCAGCCAGCGGCGGGGTAGGACCGAGCAGGGCAGCCAGCAGGCCGAAGAGGGATAACAGAAAAACCGGGAAAACGGCCAGGGAGATCCAGGCGCGCGGTTCAGGCTGGAAGGAATAACTGAATTGATCGGCTAGGAACCCCAGCCCCCAGCCGGCTGAAAGGAGCAGCGGCAGGGCAATATGAACGGTCAACCAGGGCATTTTTTCGCCGGCGAGGGTGTAGGCAACCAGGCTGGTGATGGACCAGAAAATCAACAACGCCAGAATCGGCAGGCGCGGGCCGCGGGTCGTAGGCGCGGCAGATGGAGGAAGCTCAAGAGCCGCGTCCAAAAGGACGTCATCACTGCTCTCATCTTTTTCAGTGGGAAGCGACTGTAAGAAAGGGGAACGGCCGGGCAGGTGGCTGAAAAGCCAGTGTTTCATGCCGTAATAAAAGGCTACCAGCGTGCCGAGCGCGCCCAGGTACTCATACATTGGCACCTGCAGGAAAGCGTAATAGTACCAGGGCTGAGAGCCGCGGTTGACTCCCTGCTGTTCCAGCCAGTAACCCAGCGACCCGATGATCCCGGTAAAGAAGCCGCGCCCATTGGTGAACATTGTTGTGTACAGGACGATAAAGATGGCGTAAAAAATCCCGGCGCTGATCAGCCAGGTGCGCGGACGCCAGACCAGGCCAATCAGCACGGAGAGCGCTGCCAGGGCGGTCAGGAAAACGGCTGTGCGGGTGATGGTATCGGGATTGGTGTAATCAATCGGGTTGGCGCCGGTCATCTTGATGGGGAAGGCGGTCAGCTGCGGCAGGATCAGCGAACCAACCAGGATCAACAAGTCAAAGGAGCGCACCTCGCGCACCTGCTTCCAGCCCAGGCCGGAAAGCAGGCAAAACACCGCCAGCCCGCCCAGCACCAGAGCGGCCAGAACGATGGCGACTTCCAGAGCGATGGGCGGGGCAGCCTGGGCGGCGCCCGCCAGCGCTTCCGCATTCGGCGCGGCAGCCGACAGCGATTCGACCGTTTTCGCGGCGCGCGCGATCTGCGCGCCGATGGCGACCGCCGCCAGAATCAGCACCAGGGCGCCAAAGGTCGTCAGCAGGAACGGCGTTTTCAGAGACTTGCGGCGCCACGGCAGCGTGACCACATCCTGTAAAAAGACCACGGCGAAGAAAAGTAAAAATTGCGCCGTGTAAATGAAAGCGGTTTCTTTGGTGGCAAACTGCAGGGCGGTGACCGCAGCCAGCCCGTACAGATATTTTTTCTGCCCGTTCTCAAGGTAGCGCAGCGCGAACAACAGCGTGAGCACCCCAAACAGAGCGACAAAGGCTTCGTTGCGGGTATAGCGGCCGTAAAAGAGCATGTAAGGGGAAATCATAAAGAGGAATCCGCCAATCAAAGCGCCGGTGCGGCCCAGATAGGAGCGGAAACCGATCAGCACCACGATGACAGTGGCTACGCTGAAGAGCGCGGCTGGCACGCGCGAGCTGGTATCGCTGTCGCCAAACAAAAAATAAGAAAGCGCTACCAGATGAAACTGCATCGGGCCGTGGGTTACCGGGTCATGCGCGTAGCCTTTGCCTTGATACAGGCTGTAGGACGGCACCACGTGGTTCACCTCATCATGGCTCATCACCCGCTCGCCGAGTATGGCAAAGCGGCTGATGATCGTGATCAGGATGATCAGACTGGCCAGCAGCACTTCTACGGTGAAACGCGGGAATTCTTTTAGGATCGGGCGGTCCAGCCAGGCGGTTGGGTCTTTTTGGGGTAGGGTGTGGCTCATAGATGCCTAACTCGAAGAAAAATGGATTTTTTGACTATACTGTAAAGTCAGGAATCTGGCAAGACAGGCTCAAGACGCGCGAGCGAGATTGCATTTTACGAAAATTGCTATACTATGAGCAACCCAAAATTCAGATGGAGGTTTGATGAGCCAGCAAAAATGGATTCGCTACGCCATGTTCGCCCTGATCTACTTTGCGCAGGGGGCTATCGTCAGCTATTTCAGCGCGCTTAACCCTCTCTATTTGCAGGGCTTTCAGCTGGAGATGAGCACAATTGGCTTGATCGGCACGATCGCCATGATCCCGTTTGTCCTGAAGATTTTTCTGGGTATGTTGAGCGACAGCGTCAATTTTCTGGGCCTTGGTCACCGCCGGCCGTATATCGTCATCGGGTTGAGCGTGCAGGTGCTGTGCCTGCTGCTGGTGCCGCTGATTGACCCCGGAAAGAGCTTCGGTTTATTCGCCGGGCTGGCGTTTATCTTGATGACCGGCCAGGCATTGTATGATACCTGCACGGACGGCCTCGCGCTGGATACCACCCCGACGGTCGAAGAAGGGCGCATCCAGGGAATTATGGTTGGCGGGCGGGCGCTGGGGGTGATTATCACGGCCAGCATCATCGGCACCCTGGCGCACTCGGTGGGTTGGGTTTCCGTTTTTGTCGCGCTGGCCGGGCTGACGCTGGTGGCCATGCCGTTTGTTTTTCTGGTTAAGGAACCGGCCCGCCCTGCGGAACGCAAGTTTAATTGGGGCGCGTTCAAAGCTTTTACCAAACCATCTCTGATCACGCTGGGTTTGCTCGGGGCGTTGTATTCGCTGATTACCAACGGCGCCAATGAGATCCTGAATCCCTTCTTGAAGCTGGAATACAACATCAACCTGCAAACCGCGGGATTTGTGACCACCCTGTGGGGTCTGGGAGTTGTCGCTGGCGGTCTAAGCGGGGGCTGGCTGACCGACCGCATCGGGCAGCGCAACTCCGTGATCCTGGCCAGCCTGCTTTCGCTGGGAGCCATCGCGGCTCTGGCTGCCATCAACGGAGTGGGCGCGGCTTATGTCTTCGCAGTCCTTTTTGGCCTGGCTTACGGTTATTATGAAACCGTCTATTTCGCCATTTCGATGAACGCCACCGATCCGCGCATCGCCGCTTCGATGTTTGCCATCCTGATGGCGGTGGCCAATATCGGCACGGCGGTCGGTTTGGGCCTGGCCGGCGGCCTGGTGGATACGATTGGCTACCGGTTTACCTTCTTAATACTGGCTGGATTGAACCTGCTGGCTTTCCTGCTGCTGCCGGTGATCTTTCGCAAAGGCGCTAAAGCCGGCGCGGCGTAGACAGCGTCCAACAAACTTTCCGGGGAGGGAGATTTGCACCCTCCCCGGTTGATTATCTTCCGCCTGAACCGGCGTGGAAAAACCGCACTTCATCCCCGTCTTGCAGTTCGGTCTGACGGTTGCGAACGATCTGGCCGTTGACAGCGGCGTGGACCGCTTTGGGCAGGTCGAGGGCGGCCGCCAGATCTTCCAGGCGGCTGCCCTGCGGGAGCTGCACCTGGCCGCGTCCGCCGGCTTCTGGCGGAAATTTCTCCCGCAGGTACGAATGCAGGATGACGTTGATGCGGATCAGGCGATCCATTCCAGACCAAGCTCCGCCAGGCGCTGCCGGGTGGGGGCAGCGCTTATTGGATCAAGACCGGCCAGGCTGTAGTAAACGTCTTTGCAGTGCTCCAGAACTGCCGGGTCCACAAAGCTGCCTGCGGTTGGGCCTGTCCCGGCAAGCGGTCTGGCAAATTTCGCCGGTAAGACGTCATCCGCGCGGGTGAAGCCTTCGCGCGCATTGAACGCGCGCATCATGATCAGGCGGCGCGCGCCTACCTTCAGAATCTCGTCCACGCTGACCTCCCAGCCAGCGGCCGTGCGCAGCAGTTCCGCCAGCTCGGCCGGCCCGTAAAGTTCCCAGCTGGGTCCCCAGACGAACTGACACAGGCAGTACGAGTCCAGCGCGGAATAAAACAACTCGGTCAGGTAGGCGTAGCGCACTTTTTCGTCCGTGAGAGCGTAGGCGGGCTGCACATCTTTTAACCCGAGCAGCGCGAGGCGTGAAAGATACAGATCGGCTGCGCCTTCTTCATACATCGGGTCGTGTTCGGAAGACTGGTGGTCAGCGCCAAAGGGATTTACCGCGTAAATCAGGCCGAGGGTGCGTTTTGCCTGCGGCATGTGGGCCGGCGCTTCGGTATTTTTTACCGTGATCAAGAATTCTGCGGCCTTTGCCCCGATGCGCTGCGCGGCGCGAGCGCTGCCATCCGCAAAGACGGCGCCAAAACCTTCGCGCCGGGCCATTTGTTCCACCAGGGTGACCAGAGCTTCAGTATTTCCGAAGTGCAAATCCAGCCCGCCGGTCTGCTCGCGGTTGAGCAGCCCGTTTTCAAAGCATTCCATCGCGAAGGCGATGGTCGCGCCGGCGGCGATTGTGTCCAGGCCGTACTGGTTGCACAGCGCGCTGGCCAGCGCGACGGCTTTCAGGTCGTTCACCCCGCAGTATGAGCCCATCGTGGCGATGGTTTCATATTCCGGACCGCCAAATTCCGGCGAGATGGCGCGCTGCATGAATTCAGCTTCAACCACGCGCTTGCAGCGCACCACGCAGGCAAAACAGGTCTCGCGGTCTTTGAGCAGGGTGTCGGTCAGCCGATCGCCTGCGATACTTTCAAAATCTTCAAACTGGCCTTCATTGTAATTTCGGGTCGGCAGGGATCCATACAGGTTCTGAAAGGCGACCACGCCCGCGGTGCCGTTGACCTGCAAGTCCTTAACATCCGCGTTTTCCTCCAGGTTTTTTACGCCCAGTTTCGCCAGCGCGGCAATCCCTTTGGGATCTGCGGCTTCGATTTTCACCCCGCCCTTCAACACAACCGCTTTAAGGTTTTTTGAACCCATGACCGCGCCCATTCCGGTCCGGCCGTTGGCGCGGCTGCGCATGTTGATGATATTGGCAATCAGGGATTGCGCCTCTCCAGCCGGACCAATCTGCACGACTTCGATCTTGTCGTCTCCCAGTTCAGTGCGCAGCCTGGCTTCACATGCTTCCGTTGTCAACCCCCACAGGCTGCTGGCATTCCGGATTTCAGCCAACCCGTCGTGCAGATAAAGATATACCGGGGTCTGCGCTTTGCCAGTGATCACCAGGCCGTCAAAGCCGCTGCTTTTAAGCGCCGCAGGTGCAAACCCTCCGCTCTGGCTGTCTCCAATTGCGCCGCTGAGCGGTGATTTCGCGTTCACCGCCAGCCGCGACTGGCCGGATACGGCCAGGCCGGTGGGAACACCGGTAAAAAAGGTCAGCACGTTTTCCGGGCCCAGAGCGTCTGCCCGGGGAGGCATTTTTTTCAGGATGTAGTACAATCCCATGGCGCTGCCGCCGCCATAGTCGCGGTAGAATTGTTCCGGCGGTTCTTCAATGGCGATGATCCCCCGGGTCAGGTCAATATGAGCAATTTTGCCGTTATAACAGCGCGCCATACTCTCTCCTTTTTTGTCGTTCAGGTGAAAAAGGTTGGATAGTATCAATTATAGAGACCTTGTTATGCTGCGCAACCGGAAAGATGCGTAAATTGTGAGAGCGTAATGAAATCCTTATTCCCTTCTTATCGTCCTGCCGCCCCTAAGGTGATCGCCTTTGACTGGGGCGGCACCGTGATGCAGGAACTGCCGTATACCGGAAGGATGACAGACTGGCCGGAAGTCCTGCCCGTGGAAGGGGCGGCTGCGGCGCTGGCTGCCCTGGCGAGCGAATACCGCCTGGTCATCGCCACGAATGCGGTCGAATCGGATGCTGCCGCGGTGCGCAGCGCGCTCGAGCGGGTAGACCTCGGCGGTTATTTTGAGGCGGTTTTTACCCGCCGCCAGACCCTGGCCCGCAAACCGGACGCGGCGTTTTACCGGCACGTTTGCGCGGAAATGGGTATCCAGGCGGACGAGCTTGTCTTTGTCGGCGACGATCTGATCAACGACGCGGTCGGTCCGGCTCTGGCCGGCTGTCGGGGCATCTGGTTTAACCCCCTGCGGGCAGCAGTCCCCGGTCTGCTGCCGATCTACAGCCAGGAAGTGGTCCGGCTTGAGGATTTGCCGCGCGCGGTAAACGCCCTGGCGGAGATCCCGCCCCTGGACCTTTGCCTGGGGTGGTATGTTGAGCAGGGCGCGAGCGCCGCATTGCTGGCACATGTTTCGGCGGTGGCCTCGGCAGCCTGCGGCCTGGCGCACCTGTTAGCCGCGGCCGGAACGAATGTGGATGTTGTTCTGGCGCAGCGGGGCGGGCTGCTGCATGACATCGGCCGCGCGGGCGAGACCCGCGGACATGCCCATCACCTGCTTGGCGCGGAACTACTCGCCGAGCAGTCCCTCAACCGCCTGGCCGGCTGCGCGCGCAATCACATGCTGTTTGGCCCGCTGGAAGGCTATCCTCCATCCAGCCTTGAAGAAAAACTGGTTTACTTCGCGGATAAGCTGGTCGAAGGCGGCCAGTTAATGCGGTTTGACGCGCGTCTATCCGCGCTGGCGCTTCGTTACGCCATTCCCGCGGCTAAAATTGAAGCCATCCAGGATTACCTGGTAAGGTTGGAAAGCGATCTGGCTGGCCTGGCAGGGCTGGAACCGGGAAAGTTGTTTTCAGCGCTGGCGGAACTGTATTAATGTTGGAAGAGAATTCCCCCTTGACATTGACGCATCGTCAAAGTTTATACTGTCCTTATGCTCACGGTTAAACAGCTGGCCAGATATTCGGGGCTGACCCCGCGCACCCTGCGCTTCTACGACCAGATCGGGCTGCTCAAACCTTCGCGGGTGGGTGAAAACGGCTACCGCTATTACGGGGAGGATGCCCTGCTGCGCTTACAGCAGATCCTGCTGTACCGCGAGATGGGGATGCCGCTCTCGCGCATCAAGACCCTGCTGCAGCCAGGTGTGTTTGATCCGCTTACCGCCCTGGAAGATCACCGAAAAATGCTGGAAAACCGGGTCCGCCACTACCAGCGGTTGATCCAGACCGTGGACGCGACGATTTTGCATCTGAAAGGACAGAGGATCATGAGTGAATCAGAATTGTTTCATGGGTTTAGCGATGAGGAACAGGCTGCTCTGGAAGAAGAAGCCGCGCGGTTGTACGATCCGGAAACGGTGAAGCAATCCAGCCTGAAATGGAAAAGTTATTCCGCGGTGGAAAGAGAGCGGATTTTGGAGGAGGGCAGCGCGGTCTACCGCGATTTCATTGCCGCAATTCCGCTTGGCCCCGATTCGGCTGAGGCGCAGGCCTGCGTTCAGCGCTGGCGCGACCACATGGCCTATTTCTGGATTCCGTCAGAAGACCAGCTCCTCATGCTGGCTGAGATGTACAGTCAGGAGCCGCGGTTTAAGGCGAATTTTGATCGGATGAACCCGCGGCTGGCTGAATTTGTGTTTAACGCGGTTCGCATCTACCTGAATCGGCCAGTCGGCGCGAGGACTTAAGGTTCTAGAGGGGTTTTTGAGAAGGAATGCCAACCCGGCGGGGATACTGCGGCGGGGTCACGGCCACTTTTTTAATCACAATGATATACCGCTCTTCAACCACCCCCGGAAGCTCGACCTTATGCAGCTGGCTGATTTCACCGCCAAGCAGGCGGATGCCTTTTTCGCTCAGGTGCGCTTCCGCCGGCCCGCTCTCTCCTTTTTGCGCCAGTACCAACCCGCCCACCTTCACCAGCGGTAAAAGGTACTCGACCAGCACCGGTAAATAAGCCACCGCGCGGGCGACCGCCACGTCGTAGGTTTCTCGATGGCTTGGATCCTGCCCCATCTCTTCAGCACGTAATTTAATCGCGTTGACCTGGCTTAACCCCAGGGTGTTGACCACATGCCGGCAAAACTCGACTTTTTTCCCCACCGATTCGACCAGGGTGACACTGAGGTTGGGCAGCAGGATCCGCAGCGGCAGGCCCGGAAAACCCGCGCCGGTGCCAATATCCACCAGCCGCTGCGGGCGGTCTGCTGGAATAAACGGCAGCAGGGTGAGGGAGTCAAGAAAATGTTTGGTGCGAATGCCGTCTGAATCGCGAATGCCGGTGAGGTTAAAGCGCGCGTTCCAGGCCATCAGCTCGCGTTCGTACTGCGCAAACGCGGCCAGCTGTCTGGCGTTGAGGGTCAGCCCGAGATAGCGTTTTACATCCCGCCCGAAGTTTTCCATACTGGCGCAATTATATCGAAAACTGCGCGTTTCAGGTGATGGCCGGGATTGCCTCTTGAAAAATAGAACAAATATTCTATAATAGGGTCCTGAGGCAACCATGAACGTAAAAAACGCTGTCTTTCCGGGAATTCTGGCCGGCTCACTGGCAGTCTTCCTTATTGCGCGGTTGATTTCTCCCCCGAACCTGGTGGCAATCGCTTCCAACGGTCAGGGAGCGCCGGGGCAATCGCAACCGGCTGGCGAGCCATCCTCCTCAAAAGACCAGTTCGCCAGAACCGGCGAATGTTCCCTGCCGCCCAGTTATCCGGATGCTGTGCGCCGCTGGTGCGGTCTGATTGAAAAATACGCGCGTGAAAACAGTCTGGATCCGCGTTTAATCGCGGCGGTGATGCTGCAGGAATCCGGCGGAAACCCGGAAGCCATATCTTCCAGCGGCGCGGTTGGGTTGATGCAGATCATGCCGCGGGACGGCGCCGCGGCTGGTTTTATCTGCAAAAATGGCCCCTGTTTTGCCAGCCGCCCGACCATTCAGGAATTGCTCGATCCCGAATTTAATATCGCTTACGGCGCGCGCATGCTGTCTGGATTAATCAAACGCCACGGCGACCTGCGCGAAGCGCTGAAGGCGTACGGCCCCATGGATGTGGATTACCGATACGCGGATATTATTCTGCGAATTCTGAATAAATATGATTAAATAAACCTATGCGGCTGCGTCAAACCATCACTGTCATTGTGCTTTTGCTGGTATTTCTTAGCGCCTGCGCACCTGAACGGACTTACGTCGATACCCTGTCGATGACCGCCGGGGATTGCGACAGCCGGCTGTACCGGTGGTCAGTCCGCTCCGGCGATCCAATCCACCTGGATTTTGAAAACCCTTCTGACCGCAGCTATACCTGGGTATTGCTGGGTAAGGTCATCAAGGAACCTTTTGACCCTTCCGATCTTGACGGAGCCTATACCACAATTGAGATTCCAGCCGCGACAACCATCCGCACCGCGGTGAATATCCCGCTGGCACCCGGTGAATACCAGGTCCTGTGCGGTCCAACCGGCGGGTTGGACGGTAAGGTGGTCAGTCTGTTGACTGTGACCCTGCTGGAAGAAGCCCCCTGAATCAGCTGTGTTTTAAGATTTCCTGCTTCACCTCGGCGATCGCCCGGGTGATGTGGATATCCCGCGGGCAGGCTTCGGTACAATTGAAAGCGGTTCGGCAGCGCCAGACCCCGGCCTGGCCGGCAAGGATCTTTAATCGTTTCAACCTGCCGCGGTCGCGGCTGTCAAAGATAAACCGATGGGCGTTGACGATCGCCGCCGGGCCAATAGTTTGGCCGTCGGCCCAGAAGGAGGGGCAGGAGGTCGTGCAGGCCGCGCAGAGGATACATTTGGTCGTGTCGTCAAATCGTTCCCGTTCCGCTTCGCTCTGCAGCCTTTCTTTGCCGTCTTCGGGTAAAGGTTCATCGTTGATCAAATACGGCAGGATGGACCGGTAATGCGCGAAAAATGGTTCCATATCCACGATCAAATCTTTTTCCACGCGCAGACCGAGCAGCGGTTCAATCTGAATGGTATCGCTGTTTAAGTCTTTCACCAGCACTTTACACGCCAGGGCGTTGAGCCCGTTAATGCGCATGGCATCCGACCCGCAAACGCCGTGAGCGCAGGAGCGGCGAAAGGAGAGCGTGTCATCCTGATCGCCGCGGACCGCTTCAAGCAGATCCAGGACGCGGTCATTGGGGTCAGCCTCAACCTGGAAGCGGTCATAATGCGGCCCCGCGGATGTATTCGGGTCATAGCGGAAGATTTTTAAGGTAAGACGCATGCCAGCCTCGCTAGTAAGTGCGCTCTTTGGGTGTGTAGTGGGTGATGGTAACCGGTTTGTACTTCAGGTGCACCTGGCCGGCTTCATCCAGCCAGGCCAGCGAATGTTTCAACCAGTTCTGGTCGTCGCGCGCGGGGTAATCATCGCGCGCATGAGCCCCGCGGCTTTCGCGGCGCGCGAGGGCGGCCCTGGCAGTCACCAGCGCCAGGTCAAGTAAATTGCCCAGCTCCCAGGCGTTTAACAGGGCGGTGTTATAGGCTTTGCCGGCGTCGCCAACGCGGATGTCTGTGAACCGGCGGCGCAGGTCCTGCAGGGTTTCCACTGCCTTCTCCAGCCCCTGCTCTGTGCGAAAGACGCCGACTTCATCAAACATCAGCGCGCGCATTTCGCGGCCAATTTGGGCCGCGCGTTCTTTGCCGCTGCCGCCGCGCAGCGCGGCCAGCTGATGTCCGGCAAAAGCCTGCGGGTTTTCTGGCAGCGGCGGCAGGTCCGCGCTTGCGGCAAAATCGGCAGCGTTCAGGCCGGCGTGCTTGCCAAAGACGATCAGGTCTACCAGTGAATTGGTGCCGAGCCGGTTTGCACCGTGAACGCTGACGCAGGCGCATTCTCCGGCCGCGTATAACCCGGGAACGACCCGGCCGGTCTCGTCTGCCAGCACTTCGCCGCGGATGCTGGTCGGGATGCCGCCCATGGCGTAATGGGCGGTCGGCTGAATCGGAATGGGCTGTTTGACCGGGTCCACGCCCAGGTAGGTTCGGCAGAAATCGGCGATATCGGGGATTTTGCTGAGAATTTCTTCCGCGCTCACCACGTAAGGGCTTCCGTCCGGGCGGGTACGGCCGTCCAGCGCGGCGTAGCGGTTGACTGTTTCCGGGCGCACGTCCAGCAGCATGTACCGCTGGCCGTTAATATCATTTCCGGCGCGGGTCTCCAGGTAAATGGCGCGGCTGACCACATCCCGTGACGCCAGGTCTTTTATTTTTGGGGCGTACTTTTCCATGAAGCGTTCCCCCTTGCTGTTGAGGAGGATGCCGCCTTCGCCGCGCACAGCTTCTGTAATAAGGATCCCCAGTTTGTAAATACCGGTGGGGTGGAATTGAAAGAACTCCATATCTTCGACCGGCAGCCCGCGCCGCAGCAGCACAGCCGGACCGTCTCCGGTGAAGGAATACGCGTTGGATGTGATTTCCCACATGCGTCCGTGTCCGCCGGTGGCAAAGATCACCGCTCTGGCGCGAAACGTGTGCAGCTCGCCGCTGGCCAGTTCAACGGCAACCACCCCGGCAGCGCGTCCGTCCACCAGCAAAAGATCCACCACCTGAAATTCGTCGTAAAAAGTGATCTCATTTTTAATACACTGCTGGTAGAGAGTCTGCAGGATCATGTGCCCGGTGCGGTCGGCAGCGTAACAGGACCGCCGCACCGGTTTGCCGGTCTCGTTATTGGTGTGGCCGCCGAATGGACGCTGGGCAATTCGCCCGTCCGGTGTGCGCGAGAAAGGTAGACCGAAATGTTCCAGGTCATAAACGGACTGAACCGCCTCTTTACACATGAAGTCGATCGCGTCCTGGTCACCGAGATAATCGCTGCCTTTTACCGTATCGTACGCGTGCCATTCCCAGCGGTCCTCTTCAACATTACCCAGGGCGGCGCCGATACCGCCCTGGGCTGCGCCGGTGTGGGAACGGAGCGGATAGAGTTTGCTGATCACGGCTGTCCTGGCGCGCGGCGCGGCATGCAGGGCGGCCATCAAGCCGGCGCCGCCGCCGCCGATCACCAGGACGTCATAGGTATGCAGGGTATCCATGCGCGCCTCTTATTCCGGCAGGGCGGAAACCCCGCCGATGATGGCTGCCGCGCCAATTCCGGTGATCAGCAGCCAGAAAATGAGCAGACCCCATTCAACGCCGCGGCGCGCCCGCGGATTGTGGATGTAATCCAGGGCGACCTGCCGCAGCCCGTTGACTCCGTGCGCAAAGGCAAAACCGAGCAGCAGCACGTCGTAAATGCGCCATCCCAGGCTTGCCCAGCGCAGGGCAACATAGTTTAAGTCGATCCGATGCACGCCGACCAGAATATCCTGAAGCAGCACATGGCCCCAGACAAGTGGAATCAAGAGCAGCGCTGAATACCGCATCCACTTCCAGGCGATGGTTTCATAATTTCGGCCTGGCTTTTCCTTAATAGCGTCCGGTAGCTGCATGATTTATCCTCCGAACAGACCGAAATTATGATGGAGCAGGTTGTAGAGCATGACCGCGGCGGCTGGAAGCCAGAGCAGCAGGGTCAGGATCAGGGTGAGGCGGAAAGAGCCGCGGGCGGTAGGAATGTTCCAGCGCTGGGGCACAAACAGATCAAAACCGGCGATGCGCAGCCCGTTTATTCCGTGGTAAATCACCAGGAAGACTAGGAAGAGTTCGGCGATGCCGAACAAAGTTGTGCGGTAGATACCGATGGCCTCCTCGTACAGCCCTGGGTAAAAGTAGACCAGAGCCGTGTCGAGAATATGGATGGTGAGGAACAGCGCGGTTCCAATTCCGCTGATGCGGTGGAGCAAGAAAGCCGTCTGTCCCTCGCGGCCGCGGTAACCGAGATACCCTTGAAGCGGGGTTTTAAGATGGGCCATTTCAGACCTCCAGGAAGGATGGAACAAGATGATTGTAGCAAAAAATCAGGCAAAGCATATAAGAAATACCCGATTCAAAAGACTATCCACTTGGCCAGGTAGAAATATGACCTGGACGTATTGACACGCCGGTCTTGAGCATGGTAAACTGACAGCGTTAAGAAAATTCTAAGAAAGGAGCGCACAGAGATGGACTTCAACAAAATCCCTAACGTCAGCACCCTGTGCACCGCTGTCAGCGGTGGCAGTGTTGAATCTCCTTCTCGGAGTGCGCCTGTTTCCAGGTAGGTTCGCTGAAATCACAGCAGCCACGGCGCGCTCCAGCCCCGTGGCTGTTTTATTTTGACTACCGGTATCTCCGTCAGCCACGGTCCAGGAAAGGAACGCGGCTTTTTTTTGTTATTTTGATGGAGTGAGTGCCATGATGCGGATTGCCCAGACAGACCAGCGCGGCAAACGCTGCAACCGTCCGGAGATGTGTGAAAGGAGGAAGCCATGCTCGATACATTAATGAAATCAGGCGCTTACCGCGTAGATTATTTCAACCTGCTGGCGCGCGGTTCAGAAGACGCAACCGGGTTGTATGTCTGCGGAAGCCTGAACGACGCGGAAGGTTATTCGGTTTCCGCCAAACGCCACCTGTACGCCGGTTTGTTGGTTGTGGAAGAATTGTTGGGGATGCGCAACCTGGTAGGTGTGTATGTGGATGTAGACCCCGCTGGCTGCTCTGGCCGCCAGGCCTTCCGCGCATTGCGGGAAGATATCCTGCACGGCGCGGTCAAGAAGGTGCTGGTGATGTCCCCGGCCGAGCAGCTGGCTGATCCTGAATTTCGATTGGAGTGGGCCGAGCTGTTTAACCTGGTTCCGGGTTTGAAAATGCTCAGTTACAGTGAAGAGCGATCCGCTCTGGAGCCTGTTGAGCTGTCCACGTTCGTTCCGCGATCTCATCTGGCTCAGAATATGGTGATCTGGTAACCAGGTACTGGCAGGTTATTTTGCGAGGAAAAGGATCGGAAGATGAAATCAATCGAAACCCAACTCTTTGATAACGGCCGCTTTACCCTGACCGCCTATGATCTGGATCAGGACGCGGCAGTCGAAAGCGCATGGACTCAGGACCTGCTGTACGTGCGTTGGCTTTTGGATGAGCCCGCCCGCCCAATGTCTGCCTTTGAATTGAAAAAACTCTATGAAAAGCAGGCTAAAGAAGCGGATGAAAATGGGCGTCAGTTCCAATTTGCGGTGCGCGCGAAGCAAGACGGCAGTCTGGTTGGATTTATCCGCATCCCCTGGGTGGCCTGGAATAACAATCTTTGCCGGCTGCGCCTTTATCTGCCAGATGACGCCGCCGTTCAAACCTGCGGGGATGAGATCTTACAGCTGGCGCTGAATTTCATCTTTCGCGAGCTAAATCTTGAGCTGGTGACGGTCGATTTGAGCGAGGCAAATCAGGCGCTCAGAACTTTGCTGGAACGCTTCGGCTTTTCGCTGGAGGTACGCCGGCGGGAAGCGCATTACCAGCACGGCAGATACTGGGACGAGTTGGTTTTCTCGCTTCAGCGAAGCGCGTGGATGGCAAATCATCGGGAGGCAGAATGAGATCCACTGTTTTTGAAGGCGAAAAGGTTCGGCTACAGCCCTTAGAACCCGAACGCGACGCGAAATTGTTCGTTCAGTGGGACCAGGACAGCGAATATCAGGTGCTGCTAAATCCCGGTCCGGCGAATCGCTATTCTGTCAAGCAGGTGCAGGAATGGCTGGAAAAAGACAGAAAGGGCGAATATGAATTTGCCATTTTTGACTGCGCGGCGGATCAAGTGATTGGCACGGTCGGATTAGGAGGCATCGATTGGGCTGCCGGTGACTGCTGGGTTGGCATTGGCATTGGCGAACGGGATCACTGGGGCAAAGGCTACGGCACCGAAGCTTTAAATCTGGTGGTTCGTTTTGCATTCCTTGAATTGAACTTGCGCCGGGTTTCGTTGAATTATTTTGAGTACAACGAACGCGGCCGTAAAAGTTACGAAAAAGTTGGGTTCATCGAAGAGGGGCGCATCTCCGACTGGATGAACCGCAACGGCCGGCGCTGGGACCTGATTTTTATGGGCCTGCTGCGCCGGGACTGGGAAACCTCGCGGCGCGTCTGATGCCCGGGGTTTTTCAGGTTAAAAGGTCTGGGAAAAAAATGAAAGGAGTCATAATGAAAGCAGAGATGAATTTACCCGCCGGGATTACCGTCCGCCCATTTCGCCTGGAGGACGCGGAAGAAACCATCGCGCTGTTAAACCGCGTCTCACAGGCGCTGGTTCAGGTGGACCTGGATGATCTGACGGATGGGATGGCGTTCTGGACATCCAGCGAGTTTGTCATCGGCGAAGACGCCCTGGTGGCGGTATCCCCGGAGGGAAGAATCGTCGCGTACGCTGAAATCCCCTCGAACATTCCCCCTTTCGCGCGCATGTACACCTTCGCCCGCGTCGATCCAGCCTGGTGTGGCCGCGGGATCGGTCGTTACCTCCTGCGCTGGACTGAAAAACGCGCCAGAGAGGTGCTGAAACGCGCGGAGCCTGATATTCAGGTGGCCGCAGTCCCTTATGTGCTGCAGAATGATCAGGCGGCGAACGAGCTGTTAATATCGGAAGGGTATCTTTATCAACGCACTTCCTGGTTGATGGAAATTAATCTGGAAGGGGAAATCCCGGCCGCGCCGCTACCGGCAGGGGTGACCATTCGCGGGATTGAACCGCGCGAGGATGAATACCGCCGCCTGTTCCGAACAGCTCAAAACGCTTTTCGCGATCACTACGGCTTTGTTGACCGGCCGTTTGAGCAGTACTATGAGATGCAAATGCACTATGTGAAAAATGAAGAACATCACCCGGAATTATTCCTGGTCGCGGAAAAAGACGGCGAAGTGATTGGCTGTTCGCTGTGTACTCCGAAGTCGTCGATCTCTGAGACAATGGGCTGGATCAACACGCTGGGGGTGCTGCGCGAACAGCGCGGGGCGGGGATTGGCAGCGCGCTCCTTAAGGAATCCTTCCGCGCCTTGAAACGGTTTGGAAAAACCCGCGCGGGTCTGGGGGTAGATTCCAGCAATCTAACCGGGGCGGTGCGGATTTATCAACGCGCGGGGATGAAAGTCATGACTGCGTTTAACATGTATGAGAAGGTGCTGCGTCCTGGTAGGGATATCGTCACACGCGCGCTTGAATCCAATTAAGCGAAAAAAAAGATATGAGCCTGCCAGGATTTGAGACTGCAAAGCCAAAAGCGCCGCTGCTCAACACAAAGCTGCGCTGGTTTATGCTGGCGATCGTGCTTGCCAACATCGCCTGGCAGATGTACGGCCCCATTTTGCCGTTATATTTACGCGGGCTCAACGCATCCGTCCTGGATGTCGGGTTGTTCTTCACCCTCTCGCAAATCATTCCGCTTGCCCTGCAAATTCTGGGTGGATGGATTTCGGACACGCTCGGCCGGCTGCGCAGCATTGCGCTGGGCAGCCTGGCCGGGGTGCTTTCATATATCGGTCTGCTGCTGACGCCTTCCTGGCAGTGGGTCCTGGTCGGGGAAGGGTTCGGCGCGGTAACGCGTTCGCTGGTCGGTCCTTCGTTTGGCGCCTTTATCGCCGAGCAGTCCGCGGAAGAAAATCGGGCGCGGGTATTTGCGATCACCGACACGATTTACACGCTGGTGGTGATTGTTGGGCCGCCGCTCGGCGGTTGGCTGGTCGATCATTTCGGGTTTCGCTTCATGCTGGTTTGCGCCGGGTTGCTGTACACTCTGGCGACCATTATCCGCGTGGCTATGGCCCGCCTGGCGGCGCGCAGTCAGCCGGCTCGAGGTGAAGGATTAAGCCTTACCAGTCTGCGCTCGAATCTGGGCACCATCTTCGCGCTGGTACTGGGCGGTGGTGTGTTGACCTGGCTGGTGATCACGGATGGTGTTCGGGATCTATCCGCTTCGATGTCTTTCACGCTGCTGCCGGTTTATATGGAGGACATCGGCCGCCTAACGGTTACCCAGATTGGCTGGCTCTCCAGCATCATGGGCGTCGCTTCCATGGTTGTCACCCTTCCTGGCGGCTGGCTGGCGGATAAAAAGGGCGAACGCGCCGCCATCGCGCTGGGTTTCTTGCTGGATTTCGCGGCGCTGATGGTTTTTCTGAACGCCGCGTCTTTCTGGGGATATGCCCTCGCCTGGGCTTTGTTTGGCGTTGGGGGCGGGATCATGAGCCCGGCATACAATTCTCTGACCAGCAAGGTTGTCCCGGAAAAAGTCCGCGGCACAGCCTTCGGTTTGCTCTCCACTTCGCTGGGGGTCATTTCGCTTCCCGCGCCCGCTATTGGCGCAAGGTTGTGGGAGTCGATCAATCCCCGCGCGCCGTTTCTGATCACCGCGGCGGTCTCGCTGGTCACTATTCTGCCGGTCTGGTTGAAATTTAAGCTTCCTGCTCAGCGGGCTGGCGGGGATGGCTGCGCGCAGGCCTCGGAACCTGTGACAAATTAATCCCGGGCCATCCCCGGCGTGTTATACTTCGGCCATTGGCAGGAGGCAGTGTTAATGGCAATATCTTCGATTCGCGCCGTCATCTTCGACATGGGCGGGGTATTCATGCGCACCGAGGACCCCGGGCCGCGGCTGCGCCTGGTGGACCGCCTGGGGCTGCCGGTTGAGAGATTGTACTACGAGGTGTTTGATTCTCCCAGCGCCAGGCTGGCACTGGTTGGCAAAATCAACGAAGACCAGCACTGGCAGAATATCGGTAACAATCTGGGCCTGACCGAAGCAGACCTGGCGCAGTTCAAGCGCGAATTTTGGGCTGGCGACCGCTGGGATAAAGATATCATTGACTTTTTGCGCTCGCTTCGCCCGGCCTATCGGACTGCTCTGCTGAGCAACGCGTGGAGCGGATTGCGCCGCGTATTGACTGAGATTTACCCGAGCATGGACGCTTTTGATGTTCAGGTCATCTCGGCTGAAGTGGGGCTGGCAAAACCCGACCCGGCGATTTATGAATTGACCCTCAACCGGCTGGGAATCGCGCCGTCTGAAGCGGTGTTTGTGGATGATTTTGCTGAAAATGTTCAGGCGGCCAATCAAATGGGCATCCGAACCGTGCGTTTTGTAACCGCCGAACAGGCGCTGCGCGACGTCCGCGCTCTGCTAAATCACCCTGAATGAACTGGCAAGTAATCCGTGAAATTGGAGCCGGCGAAGGTCAGCCGCTGGCCCGCATCGGGCTGGTGTCGGATACGCACGTCCCCGACCGGCTGGATGAACTGCATCCTCAGCTGCTGCCGTATTTGCGCGATCGGGGGGTTAAGCGAATTTTCCACCTGGGAGATATCTCTGCCCAGAGCGTCCTGGATGAACTGACCGGGGTCGCCCCGGTTTCCGCCTGCCTGGGCAACCGCGATGGAAGCATCCGTCCCCGTCTGCCGCTGGTGCGGTTTGAACAGGTAGCGGGCGTGCGTTTCGCGCTGACCCACGGCCATTTTGGCTTCTGGAATTACTGGGTGGATAAATTCCGTTATGTTCTAAACGGTTATGACCCGCGGCGTTATCTCCCCAAAGCGCTGGCTGCTGGAAACGGCGCGGATGTTATTTTGTTTGGACATTCTCATCAGCTCGAATGTCACGAGATCAACGGCGTCTATCTGGTGAACCCGGGGGCGGCAGGTATGGGGCTGCGGAAAGAGGTCGTTCCAACCGCGGGCTGCGCCTTCGTTTACTCCGGCGGTCGGGTGCGGATTGAGCTGGTCGCGTTGACCGGCGCCAGGTTGATGGGCCGGCGCTGGAAGACAGACGGCGCAATTCTTGACTCATCTTCTGTATTGACAGACCGGCATGAGCATGATATAAACGCGCCAATGTTTACCATCCCTGTTACCAAGCGCCAGACCAAGCACAGCCTTCTTCGCGAAGGAGCGGCGGCGTTTAACAGGATGTAATCCCCGTACTGGATTAATTCGGCGAACACAGCCTCCCCTCCTTCGCAGGGGAGGCTGTTTTGTTTTCCGAATGGTCCGCGCTTTTCAGGAGGTCCAGCAGAAAACTGTAAAAAAAAACCGAATATTTTTCCCGTGAATCCATTTGATTTCAATTTAAGTGATCCAAAGAGGAGATGAGATGAAACAAACAGCTTTCGTGATTTTGGTTATTCTGGCTCTGGCCGCTGGGCTGGCGGGGTGCGCCCCCTCCAGTAAACCGGCGGGCTGCCTGGGCGTACCGGATAAAATGGTGGCGGATCTGGAATGCCGCGAGGTGAGAATCGCGGTTGAAAACGCCTATTTACCCTTTAATTACATCCTTTTGGAGACCAATGAACCGGGCGGGTGGGATTACGACGCGTTTCGGGAGATTTGCGCCCGCCTGAATTGCACGCCGGTCTTTGTGGAAGCATCCTGGGATACAATGATCCAGTCCGTGGCATCCGGTCAGTACGATGTCGCCGGAGACGGCATCACGATTACCCCTGAGCGGGCAAAAATCGTGGATTTTTCGATTGGATACATTCAAATACAGCAGCGGCTGCTGGCGCGCAAAGGCGAGAACCGCTTCAATAACCTTGAATCCTTCACAGCCGCAAAGAACATGACCCTGGGAACGCAAATCAATACCACCAATTACGAAACCGCCGCGCGCTTCTTACCCGAAAACCGCATCAAGGGCTTTGAGCAAATGCCTTTTGCGGTCCAGGCTTTGCTTTCCGGGGATGTGGACGCGGTTATCCTGGATGAAGTCGTCGGCCTGGGGTATAAGGGAGAAAATGCCGACCAGCTTGAATTCATCGGTGACTCAATCGCCTCTGACCAGCTGGGGTTCGCCTTTCCGAGAGGTTCCGATCTGGTTGAGCCGGTCAATCAAGCTCTGCGGGCGATGATGCAAGACGGCACGTTGAGCGCGATCAATCAAAAGTTTTTTGGCCCGGATTTCAGGCTCACGTACGATGAGATCAACTGACGGTTTCAACCCTGGCGCGGCCGGGATCGGCCATCAGCCTTGCACCGCGCCGGGAAATTAGAGGTTGCTGCCAGCCAGAGGAGAAAGGAAAAATGAATCTTGAAGAGAGTGTACAAATGCAGGCGCGGTTCATTGAGCGCCGGAGGCGGACCAGGTTGAGCGATTTTCCCTGGTGGATTCTGGCGGTGGGGCTGCTGGCGGCCGCAGTGGCGGTTTTGATCAGCACCGATCCAGATTTCAACCAGGCGTTTGTGATCATCCGGGCAGGTCTGGGCGTCACTGTGACGACCTCGCTGGCTGCCTTTGCGCTGGCGCTGGTCTTGGGGTTAATCGCCGGACTGGGGTTAATTTCCGCAAACCCGGTTTACCGCAACGCGGCAACAATTTACGTGGAGATCGTCCGCGGTATTCCGATGCTGGTGTTGATCTTTTTTATCGCTCTGGTGATGATTCCGGGCGCGGTGGGCGGAATCAACGTTCTGGGCGAGCTGCTGGTCTCGCGGGGAATGACCGCCGCGGGGACGCCGCTGGCAGGGTTGGATATCAGCCAGGTGGATATGAATTTTCGGGCGGTCCTGGCGCTGGCGGTCACTTACGGCGCGTTTCTGGCGGAGGTATTTCGGGCCGGGATCCAGTCCGTCCCCGGCGGTCAGATGGAAGCCGCGCGGGCGCAAGGCATGACCTACCGCCAGGCGATGCGCTTTGTGATCCTGCCTCAAGCGGTGCGCAATATCCTGCCGGCGCTGGGCAACGATTTCATTTCGATGATCAAAGATTCATCCCTGGTATCGGTCCTGGCAGTTCGCGACATCACCCAGATAGCCCGTTTATACGCCGGGCGGTCCTTTAAGTTTGAAGAAGCCTTTACAATCCTGGCCGTGATGTACCTGACGATTACCCTTGTCCTTTCTATTGTAATGAAGAGATTCGAGCAAAGGATGCGCCGGCATGAACACGCATGAGTCCATGATCCGCATGCTGGATGTTCATAAGACTTTTGGTTCGCTGAAAGCCGTTAACGGGGTCAGTCTGACTGTCCGGCGTGGTCAGGTGTTTGTGATCATCGGCCCGAGCGGGAGCGGAAAATCAACCCTGCTGCGCTGTATCAATTTTCTTGAAGTTCCGGACAGCGGCCAGGTCTGGATTGATGGACGGCGGGTGGAAGCGGAGCCGCGCCGGTTAAACGCCGTCCGCGCCAACATCGGCATGGTCTTTCAGCAGTTCAATCTTTATCCGCATCTGACCGTGCTGGAAAACATCACCCTTGCCCAGCGGATTGTGCGGCGCGTCCCCGGGGAGCAGGCGAAACAAACCGCCCTCCGCCAGCTGGAGCGGGTGGGGATCGCGGAAAAGGCGGGCGCTTACCCGGCCCAGTTGTCCGGCGGCCAGCAGCAGCGGGTTGCCATCGCGCGGGCGCTGGCTCAGGACCCCGATGTGATGCTGTTTGATGAACCGACCAGCGCGTTAGACCCGGAAATGATCAAAGAAGTGCTGGATGTGATGCTGTCTCTGGCGCGCACGGGGATTACCATGGTCGTGGTGACCCACGAGATGGGTTTCGCCCGGGCGGCGGCGGATGTGGTGGTGTTTATGGATCAGGGGCAGATTCTTGAGCAGGCACCGCCCGGACAGTTCTTTGCCCGTCCACAGCACGACCGCACCCGCCAGTTTCTCTCCCAAATTCTGACGCGCTGAGAAGAAAGGTTTATCCGCATCGTGCGGTATAATTCAGGCTGTTGACAGCTGGGGTCTGCCCGGCGGTCAACAGCCTGATAAAACAGGTTAGAAGAAAAGCGGGGAATTGGAATCGCGGCATTCAAATTCTTGACCTTGCGGGTATGCTTTGATATAATCAAAATTTGCGTAAAATGGCCTATTGCGCCTTGTACTTATTTAAGCTTTTGCTTTTGCGACCCTGTTCCAGGAGATGACCCATGGCGTCTGCTTTACCAACCAAGTCTTATGCCCGCATCCCCACGATTTTTAACCTCCCGAATCTGATCGAAGTTCAGCTTGAATCCTTTCAACGGTTAAAGAAAGAGGGGCTTTTTGACCTGCTGGATGAAATCTCGCCTATTGAATCCTACAGTAAGGGCATGAAACTTTATTTCCCCAGCCGTCTGGCCGAAAGCCAGCAGTGGGGTTTGAAATACTGGTTTGGCGAACCCAAACACAGTATTGAAGATTGCGTTGAACGCGATTTGACCTATGCCAGCCCGCTCTGGGTCAGCGTGCTGCTCGCCGGTCCCGATATCCCCGAACCGATCAAACAGGATATCTTCCTGGGCGATTTCCCGGAAATGACCGAGATGGGCACCTTCATTATAAACGGCACCGAACGCGTGGTCGTGTCGCAGCTCATCCGTTCCCCGGGCGTGTATTTTGAGGCCCCGGTAGACCGCGCCACCGGGCACCGCCTGGCTTCTGCCAAATTGATCCCGGACCGCGGCGCCTGGATGGAATTTGAGACGCGCAAAAATGATTATCTGATCCTCAAGTTTAACCGCAAACGCACGGTTCCGATCACAATTTTCCTTCGCGCGCTGGCGGCGATTGATGACGGTCGGCCGGATTCGCCGCTTAAAACCGGCACGGATGAGGAGTTAATCTCTCTGTTCCAGGATGTGGACAACAACCCGGACCGCATGTTTATCCCTTCCACCCTGCGGCAGGAACCAGCCTGGGATCTCTCCGGCGGCCTGACCATCGCGGAAGCCGCGCTGCTGGAGTTCTTCAAGCGCATGCGCCCTGGCGACCCGCCCACCCTCGAAAATGCCCGCCAATTCCTGGAGGAACAACTCTTTGACCAGCGCCATTATGACCTGGAGCGTGTGGGCCGCTATAAACTCAACCAAAAACTGGATCTCATGGACCGCATTCCGGTTACCCACCGCAATGTGACCCGCTGGGATATTGTCTATCTGATCCGCAGGATGATCCAGATTAATAACGAAAAAGAGGACAAGGACGATATTGATCATCTGGGAAACCGCCGCGTTAAAACGGTGGGCGAACTGGTACAAAACAAGCTGCGCATTGGCCTGCGCCGCATGGAACGGGTGATTAAAGAACGCATGTCCATCCGCGATCAGGAGCAGATTTCTCCCCAGACGCTGATCAATATCCGTCCGGTGGTGGCTTCGCTGCGCGAATTCTTTGGTTCCAGCCAGCTCTCTCAGTTCATGGATCAGACCAACCCGTTGGCTGAACTGCGTTCCAAGCGCACCCTTTCAGCCCTTGGCCCGGGCGGTTTGCGCCGTGAGCGAGCCGGCTTTGACGTGCGAGATGTCCATCACTCTCACTACGGCCGGATTTGCCCGATTGAAACCCCGGAAGGTCCGAATATTGGTTTGATTGGCCGCCTGGCGTCTTTCGCGAAAGTGAATGAATACGGCTTCATTGAAACCCCTTACCGGCGGGTCATTAAATCCCTTTCCTCCAAAGACAAGCGCCTGGTAGGCAGGCTGCTGCGCGAAGACGTGACGGATCCGAAGAGCGGTGAGCTCATCGCGAAATCGGGCGAGCGCGTCACCGAAGCGCAGTTCAAAGCGATTTCAAAACTGGATAAACCCAACATCTTCGTGGCGCCGTTTGTTTCCGATGAAGTCGAGTACCTCTCCGCGGACGCGGAAGATAAGTTCGTGATTGCTCAGGCGAACACGCCGCTGAACGCGCATTATGAATTTGATGTAGAACAGATCTCGGCGCGTTTCCATTCCGATTTCATCATCTCCAGCTCGGACGCGGTTAACTTCATGGATGTGGCTCCGCATCAGGTTGTGGGCATCAGCGCATCCTTGATCCCCTTCCTGGAGCATGATGACGCCAACCGCGCGTTGATGGGCTCGAACATGCAGGCTCAGGCTGTGCCGTTGATTACCCCGGATATTCCCCAGGTTTCCACCGGCATGGAAAAATTCGCCGCCAAAGATTCAGGCCAGGTGCTGGTGGCTGAGGAAGAAGGTGATGTGATTTCCGTCTCCGGGCGCCAGATCACCGTGCGCACCGCCACCGGCAACCGCACGTATCACCTGCGCAAATACCAGCGCTCCAATCAGTCCACCTGCATTGACCAGCGCCCGGCGGTGGTCAAGGGTCAGCATGTGCATAAAGGCGATGTCCTGGCGGATTCTTCCTCCACGGTCGAAGGCAACCTGGCATTAGGGCAAAATGTGGTTATCGCCTTCCTCTCCTGGGAGGGCGGAAACTTTGAAGATGCCATCCTGATTTCCGAACGCCTCGTACAGGAAGACCGCTTCACCTCGGTGCATATTGAAAAATACGAAGTCGAAGCCCGCGATACCCGCCTCGGCGAGGAAGAAATCACCCGCGATATTCCCAATGTGGGTGAGGATGCCATCAAGGATCTGGATGAGAACGGCATCATTCGCATTGGCGCGGAGGTTGGGCCGAATGATATTCTGGTTGGTAAAATCACCCCCAAGGGCGAAAAAGAATTGACCCCCGAAGAGCGCCTGCTGCGCGCCATTTTTGGGGAGAAATCTCGGGATGTGAAGGACACGTCGCTGCGCATGCCGCACGGCGAGCGCGGAAAAGTGGTGGATGTCAAGGTCTTCACCCGCGAAGACAACACCGACCTTTCCGCCGGGGTTGAAAAGATGGTCAGAGTTTCAGTGGCGCAGCGCCGTAAGATCACCGCTGGCGATAAAATGGCCGGCCGCCACGGCAACAAAGGTGTTGTCTCCCGCGTGGTCGCGGTTGAAGATATGCCCTTCCTGGAAGACGGCACGCCGGTGGATATTATCCTCAATCCGCTGGGCGTTCCCGGGCGTATGAATATCGGTCAGGTGCTGGAAGTGCACCTCGGCTGGGCGGCCCGCCGCCTGGGATTCCGTTCAATCACACCGGTGTTTGACGGCGCGACGGAATCGGAAATTGAGGCAGAACTGGCCCGCGCCTGGATGATGGACCGCGCCTGGGCTGATCTGGGCGAACAGGCCTGGGCCTGGCTGAAAGAGCAGGAGTACGACCCCTTTAGCATCAAAGATGATGACGAAGTGCGCATGTTGTATCTGGAACAGTGGCTGGGCGCACAGGGCTATGATGTCTACCAGCTGACGTCTGAATCCGACTACGCGCGCTGGTCAGCCCTGCGCGAGTGGCTGCGCGAAAAAGGATATGACCTCGGCGAAATCGAAAAAGAGGTGGTGGATGGCGTCTTTGTCGCCAGCCCGGAACGCGACCAGAAAGCGGTGGATGTCTGCCTGACCCTGTGGCTGGAAAGCCAGGGCAAGACAGTTAAGGCGAAAAACAGCGCTGAGATACGGGCTGCTGCGGATGCGCACATGCTGGAAAGCGGCAACCCGCTGCCGATTCTGGGTAAGTTGCTGCTGCGGGATGGAAAGACGGGGAACCTCTACCACCAGCCGGTTACCGTTGGCGTGATGACGATGCTGAAACTTCACCATCTGGTGGAAGATAAAGTCCACGCCCGCTCCACCGGCCCCTACAGCCTGGTTACCCAGCAGCCTCTCGGCGGCAAGGCGCAATTCGGCGGCCAGCGTTTCGGTGAAATGGAAGTCTGGGCGTTGGAAGCGTACGGCGCGGCCTACACCCTGCAAGAAATGCTGACGGTCAAATCGGATGATGTGCAGGGGCGCGTCAGCACCTATGAAGCGATTGTGAAGGGCGAGCCGATTGAGGAACCCAGCCTGCCCGCTTCCTTCCGCGTGCTGGTCAAAGAGCTGCAGAGCCTCGGTCTGGCAGTTGAAGCCAAGCTGGACAGTAAAGAAACCATTCGCTTTGGCAAAGACGAAGAGCGGGTGCGCCCGCCGCGTCTGACCACGGGTTTGCTCGGTTTAGGCGAAAATCTGGAGGACCTGTTATCGTAAGAGCTGTCCTTGACGGGCAAATAACCAGCGTGATATAATCGTCCTTCGTTGTTTTCGTGGTGGTTTTCTATCCACTCCCTGTTCGTCAGGTGAGGCCATCATTGCAAGGGATGGCCTTGCTTATTGGATAAGGTCATCAGGCGAGATTTCGCCACAGGATATTTTTTTGGAGGCAAGGAGAAGTGCCCACAATCAACCAACTGATCCGGAAAGGTCGTGAGACCAAGAAAGCAAAGAGCAAATCGCCTGCTTTGCAATACACGTTGAACTCGCTGCGCCAGCGCCGCAAGCGCCAGATGGCGGGTTCTCCCCAGAAGCGCGGGGTCTGCACCGTGGTGCGTACCATGACTCCCAAAAAGCCGAATTCGGCGCTGCGCAAGATTGCCCGTGTGCGTCTGACCAACGGGATCGAAGTCACCGCTTACATTCCCGGCGAAGGCCATCAGCTGCAAGAGCACTCGGTGGTGCTGGTTCGCGGCGGCCGTGTCAAAGACCTGCCCGGTGTGCGCTATCACATCGTGCGCGGCTCGCTGGATACAACCGGTGTTGCCAAGCGGGCTCAGGGCCGTTCCAAATACGGTGCCAAGCGCCCCAAGGCTTAATTTCTACTTGTTCTTTGATGGAGTGATTCATGCGTCGTACGAAACCAGAACCGCGGGAACTCGCACCCGATATTAAATACAACAATATGAATGTGGCGATGCTGATCAACCGGATGCTGCACAACGGCAAGCGCAGCACGGCTGAATCAGTGATGTATGACACGCTCGATATTGTCCAGGAAAAGACCGGCCGCATGCCGGTTGAGGTCCTGGAGCAGGCGTTGAAAAACGTCGGTCCTTTGATGGAAGTCCGCCCCCGTCGGGTTGGCGGCGCTACCTATCAGGTCCCGATGGAAGTGCCAATGGCCCGCCGCCTGACCCTTGCCATGCGCTGGCTGTTGGATGCTGCCCGTTCTCGCACGGGAAAATCCTTCGCTGAAAAATTTGCGGCTGAAATTCTGGACGCTGCCAATAATCAGGGCAACGCGGTTCGCAAACGCGAAGAGACCCACAAGATGGCGGAAGCCAACCGGGCTTTCTCTCACTACCGCATGTAAGCCGGGAGCCCGCGCTTCTTAACCAAGGACCACCATGGCACGCGTTTATCCGCTGGAAAAGTACCGCAATATCGGCATCATCGCGCATATTGATGCCGGAAAAACCACCACGACGGAACGAATCTTGTTCTACACGGGCAAGACCTATCGGATCGGTTCGGTGGACGATGGTACAACCGTGACAGACTGGATGGTCCAGGAGCGCGAGCGCGGGATTACGATCGTCTCCGCGGCTGTCACCGCTGAATGGAAGGGCTATCAGATCAATGTTATTGATACGCCCGGGCACATCGATTTCACCGCCGAAGTCCAGCGTTCGCTGCGCGTCCTGGATGGCGGCGTGGTCGTGTTTGACGCTGTTCAGGGGGTAGAGCCGCAAAGCGAGACAGTCTGGCGCCAGGCGGACCGCTACCGCGTTCCGCGTATCTGCTTTGCCAACAAGATGGATCGGGTGGGCGCTTCTTACGAGAACACCATCGCGTCCATTCGCGAACGCCTAGGGGCGAATCCGATCGCCATGCAGCTGCCGATTGGCAGCGAGGCCAGTTTTAGCGGGGTGATCGATCTGCTCACCCGTCAGGCGATTTACTGGGAAGATGAACTCGGTCGAGAACCGCGCGTGGGCGAAATTCCCGCGGAGTTAAAAGACCAGGCAGAAGAAATGCGCGCCCAGCTGGTGGAACGGGCTGCCGAGCTGGATGATGAACTCACCGTAAAATTCCTGGAAGGCGAGGAATTGACGGTCGAGGAAATCAAAGCCGGGCTGCGCAAGGCTGTGATTGAAAACAAAGCCACCCTGGTATTTTGCGGGTCAAGTCTGCGAAATAAAGGCGTCCAGCCGGTGCTGGATGCGGTGATTGATTATCTGCCTTCGCCGCTGGATATCCCACCGGTCACCGGCACCGATCCGGAAACCGGGCAGCAAATCCAGCAGCATCCTGATGATGACGCGCCGCTGAGCGCGCTGGTGTTCAAGATCGTCAGCGACCCCTATGTCGGGCGTCTGGCTTACTTCCGCGTCTATTCCGGCAAGATCACCCAGGGCACGATGGTCTTGAACTCGGTAAAAGGCAAGAAGGAGCGCATCGGCCGCCTGTTGCGGATGTACGCGGACCGCCGTGAGGACATCACCGAAGTGCTGGCTGGCGATATTGGCGCCGTGCTGGGATTGAAGGATAGTTTTACCGGTGATACCCTGTGTGAAGCCCAGCATCCTCTATTGCTTGAAAGTATCAGTTTCCCTGAGCCGGTGATTCAGGTGGCGATTGAGCCGAAGACCACCGCTGATCAGGATAAGATGGCCGAAGCGCTTCGCCGGCTTTCGGAAGAAGACCCCACCTTCCGGGTTCACACCGATGAAAATACCGGTCAAACCCTGATTTCTGGAATGGGCGAACTTCATCTGGACGTGCTGGTGGACCGCATGGTGAGGGAATTTCGCGTTCAGGCGAATGTTGGCCGCCCGCGCGTTTCTTACCGCGAGACCATCACCCGGCCGATCATGAATGTGGATTACAAATACGCCAAACAGACTGGCGGACGCGGTCAGTACGGTCATGTGGTTTTCAATCTGGAACCCCTGGACCGCGGGCAGGGAATTGTCTTTGAAAATAAAATAGTCGGCGGCGTGATTCCGAAGGAATACTTTGGCGCCATCCAAAAAGGCGTCGAAGAAGCCACAGAGGGCGGCGTCCTGGCAGGTTACCCGGTCACAGATGTCAAGGTAACCCTGGTGGACGGCTCGTATCATGAAGTCGACTCTAACGAAATGGCCTTTAAGATGGCTGCCATCTTCGCTTTCAAAGAAGGTATCCAGAAAGGCGCTCCGGTGCTGCTGGAACCGATCATGAAAGTTGAAGTTGTGCTGCCGGAAGAATACCTGGGTGATGTGCTTGGCCAGTTGAACGCTCGGCGCGGCACCATCCTGGGAATTGATGTCCGCCCGGGCAATGCCCAGGCAATCCGCGCGGTGGTTCCGCTGGCGGAGATGTTTGGTTACGCAACCGAGTTGCGCTCGCAGACCCAGGGACGCGGCGTGTTCACCATGGAGTTTGAACACTATGCCCCCGTCCCCGAATCTGTGGCCAACAAAGTGCTCAACCGTTGACCTTTTGACCTTATCAAGGAGCGTTTTCATTTATGGCCAAGCAAAAATTTGATCGATCGAAACCGCATTTGAACGTAGGGACCATGGGGCACATTGACCATGGGAAGACGACGCTGACCGCAGCGATCACGAAATACTGTGGATTTTTAGGGAAAGCGGAATTCAAAGCCTACGATCAGATTGACAACG
>JARKPB010000001.1 GCA_029975475.1 Anaerolineaceae bacterium | reverse complement strand
CGGAAGGTTGCGGACTGGAAGGTTGGTCAAATCTCGCCAACTTCGCCGCCGATTTTACGGCGCCGGGTAATTTGCTCCTTAAGGGGGCAAGGCCGGACAGCAGCAGGGTAGCGCGGTTTTTTCGCCCTTTCCTTTCTCACCAATGATCTGAGATCGCTCAAAATCATTGTCCTTATCAAATCAGGCGTTACAAATGTTTGGCAAGCAGCGCATTGAGTGGAATTGGAGAGCCATTTGCAGTATGTTCCGTTAGAGAAACAGCAAGGCATTGAGCGCCTGGTTTTCGATGGGGCCAGGTGGAATTCCATCTTTTACCAGGTCTCCAAGAAACTTATGGCTCCGGTTTTAAGATTTTGACGAAATGGGTAGTTTTATAAGTCAATTACAACCACAGGATAATTTACTTAACTTCGTGGTCATACAGTAAAATTGTAGTGCATCAAGAGCCAAAGGAATTTTTCGAAAATTCGATCTTCTAAAAAGCTCGCCCAAGCTGCTGACTCATAAAAGGTTCCGCTTCTTTCAAAATGGAGAAAAAAATGAACTCTAAGTTGGTTCGCCTACTCAGTCTTTCGGGCATCGTAGCAGCTGTATTCTATTTCCTTCACGTATATTACGGCACACTCAACTATCCCAATTACAACAGTTTTAGCCAAGCTGTGAGCGATCTCACTGCAACAGATGCACCATCCTTTATGATTGCTTCAAGGTTTTCTGCTCTGTATTCAATGTTTTCTGTCCTTTGTTGCACAGCTCTTTGCTTGATCGTCTCTAACCAGATCAACAATACCTTTAGGCTTGGCATCTATCTTTACACCATCATGATGTGGATATCAAGTGTCGGTTACACCTTGTTCCCGCTGAGCAGCAAAGGCTTTCAAGGCACTTTTCAAGACATTATGCATTTCTATGTGGTAACAATTTCTGTTGTACTCCTGTCCATAGTTTCCCTGGTACTAATCTTCATCGGTGGACGGAAAGACAAGGAAACAAAGATTATCGCCATTCTGGGACTCATCACACTGCTATCCATGTTTGTGGGATCGATTGGAACAGGTGTTGCCCCAAAAGAATACTTTGGCGTATTTGAGCGTTTCAGTGTTTTTAGTGTTGTAATTTATACGGCATTGCTGGGTGTTTTTGGTTTTACCTACAAAAATCCTCAGATATCTCCAGCGTAATGCTGGCACTTTACAGATGCTGAATCTGGCGCAGCACGCAAACGCCAATATTGCGCTTGCGTATAACGCCGCCGCGCCGAGCAGATCAAGCGCATGCCGTTTGATTTTGCGTATTCCGCTGCCCTGCGGACGGTGTTGCGTAGATCGGTGCAGGTACCTTCCAGCGGCCGGCTAAAGCCAGGCCAGCAAGACCGCGATCGAGGTTTTACCGACCCCGCCCTGACTCGAAACCAGGGCGGGGTTTTCTTATCAGCCAGCGGGCTGCCCTTTGCGCAGCATCATGCTCGGATGAATCAATCCAGTAAGGCGGGAAATGCGGCGCATCCGTGCTGGATGGTGAACCTCACGCAGGACCTGACCGCGCAGGAGAAAAACCCCGGCCTTGTATTCCAGGGATTTCTTGTTACAATATGATTGGTTATGATTTTTTGTGAATTTTATTGATGGTTTATAGTAAAATTATGATTGTTAATGATTGAATAAAATTTGCGCTTCACCAGGAACAGAAAATGACCGCTGATCTGCTTGTCATGGTCGCCCCGTCCATTCCACCGTATATGGCCAGAAATCTCCCGGGGCTGGATCTTTCTCCCCGGGCAATCGCGCAGGAAGTGGTGCGCGCGCATCACGCCGGCGCCAATATCGCGCATTTGCATGTGTGGGATGAGCGCGGGAACCCCACCACTGACCTGAGCGCGTTCCGAGAAACCATTCGCCTGATCCGCGAGCAATGCGATATCATCATCGAAGGATCCACAGGGGGGATCAATTCCCTGTCCGCGGCTGAACGCTGCGTCTCTCTTCAGGCAGATGTCGAGATGGCCTCTCTCAACCCCGGCTCGGTAAATTACGACGCCGGGGTGTATATCAACTCACCGGATGACATTCGCTACTGGGCAGCCGAAATGAAACAACGCGGCATCAAGGCTGACAACGCGGTTTTTGAACCCGGGATGATCGCCAACACGCTGGCGCTGGTCGAGCACAACCTGCTGACTCACCCGCTCCTCTTTACCTTTGTTCTCGGCCAGCACGGCGCTTTACCGGCGACGCCGAAAAACCTGTTCTTCTTAAGTGAACTGCTCCCGGCGGACGCCTTCTTTATGACCGCCGCTCACGACGGACAGGATTTTCGCTTTAATGTTTTATCCCTCACCCTCGGCGGCCACGTGCGGGCCGGCTTTGAAGATAACCCCTATTTCCAGGACGGCGAGCCGGCAGTCAGCAACGCACAGCTGATCGAACGCGTGGTCGCAGCCGCGCGTCAGTTGGGCCGCGAACCGGCATCCCCGCAGCGGGCCAGAGAAATGCTCCGGCTGCGCGCCTGTTCCGTTGAAAACCCCGGGTAAATGCGGCCGCCATCACGCCAACCGTACGTAAACGCCGCCCGACCCGAGCAAAACGCTTTTCTTCCGCCTGATTGGCGGGATGGAGACTGGCAATGATTTCCCGCAGACAGTATGCCTCAGCCCAGCAGCGAGCAGCCGATTTACTGCGCAAAACCAGGATCGCCCTCAAAGAGGATGAACTGAAGCGCATTGAAGTAGCAGACATGGGACTTTCTGAACTGGACCAAAGCGGTGTGCAAATTCTAACCCTGGTGGATACGGAAAAAATCGCGGTTAAACTCCTGACGCTCTTCCCCCACCAGACCGAACCGGAACATGTTCATCCGCAGATTGGTGCCTACGCCGGTAAAGAAGAAACCATCCGCTGTGAATGGGGCGAACTGTTCCTTTACGGACCGGGCGAACCCACCCCCCATCCCCGCGGACACCCCCCGCAGCACCGCAGGAAGACCTATACCGTGTGGAAAGAATATCATCTGCTGCCGGGCGATCAAATCACCTTCCAACCCGGCACGCCGCACTGGTTTCAGGCCGGGGAACAGGGATGTGTGCTGTGGAGCTTCTCCACCAAAGTTGTTGATACCGCGGATGTTTTTACCGACCCTGAGGTTCAGCGGGTTACGGTAATTATTGAAGATTAAGGATCAAATTGTAACCAGCAAAGGGAAAAGCGATGAAAACCTGGAAATACGCCGTTATTCTTGGATTTTTGGGCCGGCTAAAGGATCGGTTCAGCAGTTATGGAGAAGAGCGAGATCTGGCTGGCAAGTTCCAGGCCGCAGCGCAAATTGAAGGAATTCAAGGACTTGAACTGGTCTATCCCACCGATTTTGCAGACCTCAGCGAAACCAGCCGGCTGCTTCATCAATACGGGCTGGCGTGTTCCACTGTAAATGTAAACATCAAAGCCGAAGCGCGTTTTCAGCTGGGCGCGCTGACCAGCAAGGACAGCGGAATTCGCAGAGAAGCGGTTCAATACCTGAAGAATGGTATGGACATTTCAGCCAGGATCGGCACCCACATGATCACCTGCTGCCCGCTGTCTGACGGCTATGATTACGCCTTCGAGACGGATTACCGCCAGGCCTGGCGGTGGTTTTTGGACGGGATCGGGGAAGCAGCCGCATACCGCGCGGATGTGCGCGTATGCCTGGAATATAAACAATCCGAACCCCGCCACAAAGTCATCATCCCCAACGCCGGAACCACCCTGGCGGCCTGTCTGCAAATCGGCTTACCCAACATCGGGGTGACCATGGATATGGGGCACGCGCTGCTTGCTGGAGAAGGCACCGCCTGGGCAGCCGCTCTCCTGGCGCAGGCGGGCAAACTCTTTCTGGTGCATGTGAACGACAACTACCGCAACTGGGACTGGGATATGATCCCCGGTTCGATTAACGTCTGGGACCTGGTTGAAGTCATGTTTTATCTGCAGGAGTTCGGCTACCAGGGCTGGATGACCTCGGATGTCGCACCGTTTCGACTGGATGCGGTAAAGACCAATTCAGCCACTTTTCGCAGCCTGATGTGGGCCGGGCAGGTGGTTGAAAAAATTGGCCGGGAAGAAATTCGCCGAATCGTGCGTGAAGGCGACCCCATTGATGCCCTGGACGCGCTTCAGAGAGTCCTTGCCTGAACCGCCCGCGGCGGAGGCTGCTTTTTAAGTAATATTCCAACAAAGGTTCAGCTCTGACCGGACGGGGTTGAGCCGGATGCACCCGCCCCACAGTTTTGCAAAGACAAGATAAAATGCTTTCATGATCGCGCCGGCCGTAAAACTTCTGATCCGCTGCCTGTTTCCACCGCTGCAGAATTCCGAATCGGCAGAACCGCCCGGACTGGCCGCTCCCGGCGGCGGGCTGATCCGTTTCGAATTGCGAGACATTCCGGTCGTCTACCACGGCAGCGATGCGGATGTCGAAGTACTGGAACCCCGATCTCTGAGCGGAAAAACCCCGCTCTTATACGCAACCAACAATCTATTGATCGCGGTCAGCATCGGTTTGAATAAAGCGGTGAGAAATTCGGGGTTGACGGCAAATTGCCGCAGGCCGTTCTGGGGCAGCGTATTCACGATTAGGCATCCGGGCGGTAAAACCGCTTCATTTACGTTTCTTTCAGTCAACCGGGCGCTGATCGATGCGGGCCTCCTCGCTCGCATCCCTTCCCCATTTTTATTTATCTGCTCAAAAGCAGATTTTCATCAATCAAAAACCGGGCAGAGCGTGGTTGAAAAACTTACCTACGGTCAGGTTCTGGGGGGTGGTGAATGGATCACTACAGAGACAGTGAAGCCCCTGGAACGAATCAGCATCCATCCGCTCCGCGATATTCCCTTCCCATATTCCTGGCACACCGACCGGGACAGCAAGTATATGGCCATGCTGCTTCACCGGCTGCGCCTGGTCGCGCGCTGAAAACGTCACCGCCCGCCCGCTGGATTAACGACCAAAGCGCCAGCGGGTCGCGCCATGCGGCGCCGCGGTGGCGTTGCCGATCACGGTATGGTAGATAAAGCGGTAGAGATACCAGGGCGGCGGGCCGGCTGAAGGCGCGCTAAAAGGTCCGAAAAAGGCGCCGTCTTCAACCTCCACCGGCCACCCGCTTTCGCGGCAGCGGGCAGCCAGCCGCTCGAGCGTGGCGGGATCGCTTTCCCGGAAAGCCTGACCTTCAAAAACAAGATCGAGTGTCGCGAGGCTGCAGGCGACCGTGCAGGCAGGGTTTGCCGCCAGATTGCGCGCCTTGCGGGTTTCGGGGCCGCTGGTGAAAAAGATATCGCCGTCCAGCCACATGGTCGCGACAGCCGCTGCGTGAGGCCGCCCATCGGGCCGCAGCGTGCCAAGAAAGGAGGGGCGCCCAAAAAAGACTCCGGATTCCAGCTCCTCGCGCGGCCGGCTCCAGGGAATTGGTTCGTTGCCGTAAATATCCAGATTCTTAATTTCGATCGGGCTGCGGCCGGTCATTTTTGCCTCCGTTCGACCTGAACTCCTTTAGATGGAGATCAAGACGGCCGAAAATTCATGAAATATCCTAAATATAGGCGAACAAAAACCAATCGCCCAGCAGGCCAATATGTGATAATATTTATCTTAAATATACCTTGAAGCGTTCTTTGAATCAACGCTGAAATGAATCATTCAAGGGAAAGAAGGACTCTGATGGCCCTACCCGAGCAAATCGTTCTATCTGCCTCCCAGCGCGAAGGTCTGCTGGCGGCTTTGAAGTCGCGTTTTGAGCAAAATATGCACCGCCACCCGGGAATGGAGTGGGCGCAGATAGCGGACCGCCTGGCAGCCAGGCCGGAAAAACTATGGTCGCTGCACGAAATGGAAGCCAGCGGTGGTGAACCGGACGTGGTTGGCATGGACGAGAAAACGGGTGAAATTTTATTTTTTGACTGCTCCCCAGAAAGCCCGTCCGGCCGCCGCAATCTGTGTTACGACCGCCAGGCGTTGAATGAACGCAAGGAATTCAAGCCTGCCAACAGCGCTCTGGATATGGCCGCGGCGATGGGAATCGAGATTTTAAGCGAGGAGCAATACCGGGCGCTGCAAAAAGTCGGCGAATTTGACCTGAAAACATCAAGCTGGCTAAAAACGCCGGATGAGATCCGCAGGCTGGGCGGGGCGATCTTCGGCGACCGCCGCTACAACCATGTTTTTATGTACCACAACGGGGCTTCATCGTATTATGCCTCGCGGGGCTTCCGCGGCTGTCTGCGGGTTTAATGCGGATTGCGGATTACCTCAGCGGGAAAGAGCCATCCGAAGGATCTTCACTCGCCGGGAATCAACCCCATTAAAACAGCGGTTACGCCGAACCGCCTACTCTAACACGATCGTGCAGTTCCGGCCGCAATTCTTGGCGTCGTACACCGCCCGGTCCACTTTACGCAGCAGTTTTTCCATATCCGGGGTATCTTCTTGATAGGTTACCACGCCAATTGAAATGGTTACCTGAACGGTAAGATCATCATCCATGAAGGCCATATTTTCGCACGCGGTGCGCAGCACTTCAGCGCGGCGGTAGGCATCTTGCAATCCCATTCCTGGCAAGAGCAAAACAAATTCTTCCCCGCCGTAACGACAAAGCACATCGCTCCTTCTGATCTGCTGTTGAATCATCCTGACCAGGCCAACCAAAACCATATCCCCGGCAGCATGACCGTAGCGGTCATTGACCGCCTTAAAATGATCAATATCAATCATAATGATGGAAAGCGGGGCAGCCTCCCTTTCCATCTTGTGGATTTCGCGGGAGAGAATTTCATAAAAAAAGCGGCGGTTATAAGCATTGGTCAGGGGATCGCGGACAGCCTGCTCTTTTAACTCCGCCTGGAGGATTTCAATTTCCCACAACTGCTTCTGTAATTTTTCATTGGCCTGAGCCAGCTCATCGGTGCGTTTTTCAACCTGGTTTTCCAGATCGGAGACCAACATGTTCAGCCGGGCGGCCATCTTGTTAAACGCGCTTGTCAGGTATCCGATTTCATCGTTCTGTTGAACGGTCAGTTCGATGGAGAGGTTTCCATCTTCCATCGCGTTGACCCCTCTGGTCAAGGTTTTTAGCGGGCGGTTAATCGAGTAGTTTAATAAAAGCGGCAGGCCAATTAACAAAATCAGGCTGCCGCCGACAATAATTGTGGCAAGCGGCAGCATCAGCTGATTAAGGTGCTGTCGAAATTCCCAATAATAATTTTGAACGACCGTCTGCCGGCCAGGCAGACAGCTGCCGGGCAGGCTGCAGCCGCCAGCATGAATACTGCCGGATTGACCGGAAACAAACCCGCGAAACCACGGCATTGCCTGAGGGGCATTATCAGCGCTGTAGGCATAAGGGGCTGGAAGACCGTTATAGGTGAATTCGAAAACGCCGTTTTGATATAACACCGCCTGAAAGGTGTAGCGTTTCGATGGAAAATACAGGGCCGGCACGTTATACCAGGTAACAATCAAGCGCTGATTGGATTCGTCTACGCGCATAAATACGCCGCCTGAGTCAGCCGCACGCTGGGGATCCAGATCCACCAGCAGGGGGACAATGATGGGGTGATGAATATGTTCCGCCTGTAAATTGGGCAGGGAGAAGTTCGTCCCGATGCTTATGATGCCCGCGTTTCCGATGTAAAGTTCCTTGTACTGGGTTCCCAGGAAGGAAAATGGGAAGTCCACCTTCTGAAAACGTTGCGCGTCATCCACGCTCAGAACCAATTTTTCACCGAGATCTTCCTCAAAATTGAAGCCCACTTCTTCCGCGGTGTATCCACCCGCACCTGCGGGGGTGAAACGCAGGGTCTGGCGGTCTTGCAGCGCAGGTTGAAAGATGGCGCTGTACGGGGGAGCGATAAACCAGCCGGTTGAACCCAGCAAGGCGAGAAACAGGGTGAGCGATAAAACCGAGATTTTCACCTGAACACTGATCCCGACCGGGATGAAATTGATATAGTTAATCGCAAACCACCACAGCGCGATCAGGATCCCAAAAGACATGGCCGCATAGTAGAAAATGGGGGGCAAACGATAATCCAGGCCCACATTCATCAGGCCAAGGAGGAACAATATACCGAACACACCGACGAATGCCCGAGCGCCGCGCGCTTCCCGGCCCTGGGGATTCCAGAGTTTTCGCCACCAGCTCACATCGCGCGAATCGGTCGCGATCGTCTGGCGAAGAAAAGCCACGGGCGCTATCAGCAGAACCGCAGCCATAAAATAGCCCGCGTAGACCGGTCGAAAATACACGTGGTCAGACGAAAACAGGGCGATATAGCGGTTCAGCGCAAACCAGAATTCCCAGCCAAAGTATGCCAGGCTGAGGAAAAGAGTTGCACGGGCTTCCAGACGGTGCTGCGGATAACTGCGCGGAAAGTTGTAAGCGAACTGTATCAGAAACACCAGCGCCAGCGCCAGCACATAGTTTTGCGAATAGACTGCCAGCAGGCGGTAGAAAGGAGTCAGCCCCGCTTCGAGCAGCAGCAAGCCGATAAAAACGGTAATCAGCGTAAAGAAAATCAGCAGCAGGGTCAGCTGTTTTGTGCGCTGCCAGCGGGCGAAAAAAAATCAGAAAAACGCTGATGGACAGCGAAAGCAGAAACTGGGTTAAATAACTGATAGCTGCCGGTGTGAATGAATAAACTGGCATGGCGGGGTAGTGCCTGTATGGAAAAATCTTAGCCGGACAATCATATTTTAGCCGGTTCTTCAGTAAATTGATTTATCATTTTTGCAAACAACTTCAGCCGCTCAGGGCTAGAAAACGTTATATCACGCGCGCGGTCAACCAAAGCCAAAGGGGTTTTTGGCAAAAATGGATCCTCATCTTGGATCAGAGAATGCCTTACAAGGCGGGACGGGTTTACGTCATTCTAAACCGCCATCTGCCCTGGCGTTTTTCATTCTCGCCTGGACATCCTCAGGCTATCTGTCTTTTTTCCGGATAGAAGAAGGGGGCTGATTTACCCGGCCGTTCACCGGCAGCCGCATTAACCGGTTTTTCATTCAATCGGGCGGCGTTAAGTTCCAGTCGAAACCTGGCAGTGTAAATTCACTCATTAAAGGGCATCCGAAGCGCATTTTTGTAACTTCGATCCATTTTATTCATCCAATGGGTACACTGTAAGTGATGAGGTAAACATGCCGAACAATCAATTTTCCCTGAAAGAAATGATCCAATCCTTCGCGCCAGGCTGGTACGCCGCGGTTATGGGCACCGGTGTGATCGCGATCGCGCTCACCCCCTTTCGCCCCGTCCTCACGCCGGCTGCTTCGCTGCAGGTGTTTTTCCTTGCCCTGGCCGTAATCGCTTTTGTGATACTTCTGATCCCCTGGACGGCCCGCTGGGTTCTGTTCCCTTCCGCCGCGCTGCAGGACCTGGCGCACCCGGTTTCCGCCGCCTTTTTCCCAACCATGCCCATATCGATATTAATCCTGGGTATCGCGCTGGAAAAAACCAGTCTGCCGTTTCTGCCAGAAACAACGCTTTGGCCAGTTTTGCTGGGTTTGTGGCTGACTGGTTCCGCCGGTATTCTGGCCTTCGCGCTGATCATTATCCGCAATTTCTTCCAACAGCCCGAGGTCAGGCCGGAGACAGCCACCCTGGGCTGGCTCATTCCTGCTGTTTCTGCGCTGCTTGTGCCTGTGCTGGGTTTCAGCCTGGCCAGCCATTACGCGGGGACAGCCTGGGGAGGGCTGATATTGGTGCTCAGCCTGGCATTTACCGGCGCTGGCAGCCTGCTTTTTCTCCTGGTGATGGCACTGGTCTTCTCGCGGTACATCTTTCACGCCCCGCCGCCCGCGCACCTGGAACCTCCGCTGGCGATTGGTATGGCGCCTACATCGCTCTTAACCATCATCCTGATCCGGTTGACGAAGCCCGCCCAGGCGGTCTTCGGTTTCAGCCCGCAAACCGCAGAAAGTCTGTCGGTCATTAGCCTGATCAGCGCCGTTGCCCTGTGGGGTTTCGCATTCTTCTGGCTGCTGCTCTCGCTGCTGGTGCTGCTCGGACAGCGCAGAAGCACCGCGCTGCCGTTTGCTTTAAGCTGGTGGGCGTTCGTCTTTCCCACCGGCGCGTTCAGCGTGGCCAGCGGCGTTCTCTATCAGGCGCTGGAATACCCGCTCTTCCTCTGGGTCGGGCTGGCCGCCCTGACCGGTTTAATCCTGCTCTGGCTGATCATCACCGGGCGAACCCTGGCCGGCATCGCGAACGGTTCGCTCCTGCGCAGCCACGCCGCGCCTCCCGTCCATCCGGCCCAGCAGCGGTAGCACCGGGCGCAATTTTTTGATCCGCGCGCCGCAGCTGCGGCGGCAGTGGATTTTTCCGCCCCTGCCAGCGGCAAACGGCAGGACCCCCTGTGTCAAAGCAAACCCCCAACCCATCAGCGTTGGGGGTGATTCCATAATAACCTTATCGCCGCCTTCGGCTGCGCCCGCCCGGGCGGCGCTGGGGAGCGCCCGGCCTGCGCGCTGGCTGTTCCTCATCGGCCGGCGGCACGGCCGGGGCGTGGAAGGTTTCCTGGTAGAAATCGTCCAGCAGCATCGCCAGCAAACCGGTATCCTCATCTGTTTCGTTCAGCGCGCGGGCCAGCGGGATAAAGCGGCGCATGCGCTCGCTTTGCAGTTGATCGCGGGCGCGCAGGCGCGCTTCCAGCAGGGCGATTGCCCGCTCGGCCACCACTTTCTCCACCGCGGCATCATCCGGCAGCGGACGCTCTTCCAGCGGGATGCTGAAACGCCTGGCAATCGAGAGCAGGCCGGTGCGTTCGGCCGGATTAACCAGGGTGATAGCCGTGCCGCTGCCGCCCGCCCGACCGGTGCGCCCGGCGCGGTGAATGTAAGACTCGGGATCCTCCGGCGGTTCGTACTGAATCACATGCGAAAGCTCCGGCAGATCGATACCGCGCGCGGCCACATCCGTGGCTACCAGGAAACGCAGCGTCCCCTGACGGACGCGGGTCAGCACCTTTTCCCGGGCGGCCTGGGAGAGATCGGAAGTGAGCATGTCCGCGTCATAGCCGAAGCGCTGCAACACCGTGGCGACGTATTCCACGCGCACCCGGGTGTTGCAGAAGATGATGGCTGAGAGCGGGTTTTCCACCTCGATAATGCGCACCAGACTGCGGTCTTTGTCCATGCCGGGAACTTTATAAAAAACATGCTCGGTTTCGCTGACGTGGATGTGGTCGCTGCTCAGGTTAATAAAGCCCGGCTGGCGCAGGAACTGGCCGGTCAGGCGCATCACCTGGGGAGGAAAGGTGGCTGAGAACATAAACGTGCTGATCGCCTGCTCCGGCAGATAAGCCTGCAGCCGGCGCATATCCGGGTAAAAACCCATCGAGAGCATGCGGTCGGCTTCATCAAATACCAGGTACTTCAAATGCTTCAGTGAAAGCGAGCGCCGCAGCAGGTGGTCGAGGATGCGACCCGGGGTGCCGATGACGATCTGTGCCCCGGCTTTGAAAGCGTCCATCTGGGCGCGGTAGCCCACCCCGCCGTACACCGCCGCGGCGCGCACGCCGGTAGCCTGGCCAAGCAGCTCCGCTTCACCGAGCACCTGTGAAGCCAGTTCGCGGGTTGGCACCAGGATCAAAGCCTGGGCCGCGTTGTCCAGCGGGTTGACCAGTTCCAGCAAAGGCAGCAGGTAAGCGCCGGTTTTGCCGCTGCCGGTGCGCGACTGGATCATCATATCGCGGCCAGAAAACAGGTACGGCAGCGCTCTGGCCTGCACCGGCATCAACTCTTTCCAGCCTGCCAGAGCCGCTCCTTTGCGTAAATTCTCCGGCAGGTCCGCCAGGCGCGCTTCGGGTAAATCTTCCAGAGGAGGTTGGATCGGTGAAATTTGCTCATCCATAAGGGTATGCCTTGTGATTGTTTTATCTGTTCCTCTTGATTGTAATTGCGAAGCGATGTTTGGGATAGTGGGCGGGGGTCTGCGATTCGCGCCTCTCAGCGATTATCTTCTATAATACCTGTACAGCCAAACCACTGGATTCCACCATGAACCTGAAATCAAAGCGCCGAGAAGGAGAACCATGCCTGCTTTTCGTAATCCGATACTGCCCGGACGCCGGTCTGGAAAGGCAGGAAAATGATCCTGACCGTCCTTGCCGGCGGACTAACCCTGGTCCTTATGCTTGCGGCAGCGCTCTGGCTGCTCAGCCCCGGAAAGGTCCAACCCCTGAGCGGCCCGGACGGTGAGCAACTGGCGAACAGCATCTCCGAAAAAATCTTTGTGCCCATCAACGGCGCGCAGCAGGGGATGTTCATCAAAGGCAGCGATAAGCGCCATCCAGTCCTGCTCTTTTTACACGGTGGGCCAGGGATGCCGGAGTACTTTCTCACCCGGCAGTACCCGACCGGTCTGGAAGAAGATTTTGTGGTCGTCTGGTGGGAACAGCGCGGGGCAGGCCTGTCTTACAGCCCGGAAATCCAGCCGGAGAGCCTGACCGTCGAGCAGCTGGTCGCTGACACCATCGCGGTCACCGATTATCTGCGCCAGCGGTTTGGCGTGGAGAAAATCTATCTGATGGCTCATTCCGGCGGCAGTTTTATCGGACTCCAGGCTGCCCAGCGCGCGCCAGATCGCTACGATGCCTATATCGGTATAGGCCAGATGACCGATCAACTCGAATCGGAACAGCTGGCGTACAACTCCCTGCTGGATGCTTACCGCCAGCAGGGAGATCAAAAGATGGTGGAACGTTTGCGAGCCGCCCCGCCAACGGCGAGCGTACCCCTCCCGGATGCCTACCTGCGCCTGCGGGACGAGACCATGCACCGCGCTGGGGTCGGCACCACCCGCGCGATGAAATCGGTCATCACCGGCATCTTCCTGCCTTCCTGGCTGCACCCCGAATACACCCTGCAAGAAAAAATAAATCTCTGGCGCGGCAAAGCGCTTTCTCAGCGCGCTTTGCGCGATTCGATGTTCTCCACTGACCTGCGGGCGGTCGTGCCTTCTCTGGACCTGCCGGTGTATTTCCTGCACGGCCGGTATGACTACACCTGCTCGTATGAGCTGGCACAAGCCTATCTGGATCAACTGAAAGCGCCGCTCAAAGGGTTTTACACCTTTGAAAATTCGGCTCACAGCCCGCTTTTTGAAGAGCCGCAGCGCTTGCGCCAAATCCTGCGCCAGGATGTGCTGGCAGGAAAAAACAATCTGGCGGACCAGCCGTAAGCCCGTCCGCCAGATTCATCCTCGCACTTTCAGCAATCAACGCGCCAGTTCTACCCCGGTGTAATCTTCGCCAAGGGTGGTAAACCCCTTGACTTTGGTGGTTTTTTGAACGCGCACCAGCACCACCACCGGCTGATCACTGCTTACCACCGCCGAGCCGATGAAACTTCCGCTGATCAGCGCGCTGCCCAGCATTGGCGTGGAATTTCCCTTACCCAGCGGTTTGACCGTCAGGCGGTGCCGCTTTGACTGGCAGCCATCCACCGGCGGCGCGCCGGAAGGACCGCAGCCTTCGCGGGTGTAATAGGTGATTTCAACGTTGGCGGTTTGGGTACTGGAAGGGTTGAACACCGCAATATACGCGCGGTAATCATATGTAGATGCGCCCCAGGGAATATACGGCAGGGAAAGCAGCCTGGAACCGCTGCCGGGAGCGGTAAAGGCGGTGGCCAGGCCGTCGGTGGATACCACCTTGCCCATCGCGACGATATTGCCATCAGCGGCGTACTCATATTTCCTGGTAACCGCGTTTAGCGTGGTTTTACCGTCGTTGTCAGCGTAAATCACCGCTGAACCGCTCTTGCCGCCCATGCCGCGCGCCAAACAGGTGTTGATCGAAACCTTCGCGCCCGGCTTCACCCTGCCGGATTTTTGCGTTGCGATTTTCTTGCCGTTGTTATCGTAATAATCCACAATCACGTAAGTGTCACCAGACCCGGCGTTTTGCACCGCGTAATAGGTGGTCTGCTGGGTCGTTCCGACCTTGCACATCGCGCTGGGCATGTAGGCGAACATACTCCCCTGCGGGCGGCCTTCAAAGGCATAGGCGCGCCGCCCGCTGTTGGGAATTTCCTGGGCGGCGACCACGATACGCTTGCCGCAGCTCGTGCATTCAGGATCTTGAAGGCTGATCACCAGGCTGCCGTCAAAATTGGCGGGGAAATTCGGCAGATCGGTTGAACCAGCCCCGCCCAGCTGGCGGCTGCTGAACGGGTCCACCAGATAATTTTCAAGCACGTAATCGGGACTGCCGGTCGTATTGCCGGTCTTATAAAATTTCAGGTTCAAAGAGGCGATCGAGGCGTCAATATTCTGGATCCCGATCAGGCTGGAAACATCCGCGCGCCGCACGAAGGTCGGGATGTAATACGTTGCGCCAGCCTGGTCAGCGCTGAAGGCAGTGTAAAGAATCGGCGCATAACTTTGATCAGCGCCGCCGGGGAACTGGCGGTAGACCGCCGCGACCGGCTGGTTGGCGCTGATTTCGGCCGAGCCTTTGAAGTTGTCGGTCACACCGTAATTTAATTCCAGCGAACCGAACGCATTGATCGTCTCCTCAGCCAGAACAGGTGCGTTGGCGCCGTAAAAATTGACGGACACGCTGACCCCGGAATTCCCTGCGCCGCCGCCGTTGGGGTTGGCCAGCACGATGCTGGACTGCCAGTTCGCGGGACTGGAACCGTAGGCGGAAGGCGCCGCCAGGCCGGCGGTCAGGACAAGCATGAAGATGAGAGCGGCCAATTTTTTCATCCATTCGACTCCTTCAAATTCAACCAAAAACCAATCATTGCCAACCATGAGCATACCAAAAAAGCTGCCAGGCTGGCAATCACCCATTTGGAGTATTTTTCAGGGAATCAGGGGTACCAGGATAATATAGACCGCGCGTGAAACGAAATGGCTGCTGCTGGGCTGCCCGCCGCGCAGCCCGCCCAGCAGGTGCAGATCGGTTTCCACTGCTGCCAGGCCGGGTGTACCGCCCTGCCAGTCCGGCGGCGCGTCGACCGGCGACCAGCGGTTCTGGGCCGGGGAGTACTGCAGCGCGGGAGCCGGGCTGCCGTCCTTCAGGCTGCCGCCGAACAGGTACACCTGCCCGGCAAGCACAGCGGCGGCCGACCCGCTGCGCGGCTGGGGCAAATCGGCGCGGGGTTCCCAGGCAGCCCCGGTCTGGCGCTCGCTTTGCGGGTCGTACTGCCAGACGTTTGCGCTGGGCGCGTCCGCGCTGCTCCCGCCGATTAAGATCAATTTTCCGTCCAGTGATACGGCGCGCGCGCCCCGCAGAGCCCGCGGCAGGCTATCCGCCTTCTCCCAGCGGCCTTCCGATGGGTGAAAGCGCCATACCGCGGCGCTTTCGTTCTGGCCATCCCAGCCGCCAAGCACATAAAGCCATCCATCCAGCGCGGCAAGGGCTGAATCGCACAGCTGAACCGGCAGGCTGGCAGCCTGGCGCCAGGCGTTTTCCGGCGGCGAATACGCCCACACCTGACCCGGCGCGGCGCAGCTTCCGGCCAGATAGACCTCACCTCCGAGCACGGCCGCCTGCGCCCCGCTCAGGTCCACAGGCGGCGCGGTCAGAACTTCCCAGCGCTCGGCTAGCGGCAGATAGCGCCATACCCCGCTGCCAAAAAGGTAAATCGCGCTGTCATAAGTGACCGCCGCCGGCGCATCCTGGGCAGCGGGCAATTCGGGAGCGGTCTGCCAGCGCGGGACTTCCGCAGCGGCGATCGGCGCATCCTGCCCGGGCCGCAACAACGGCAGCAGCATTGTTATAAACAACGCCAGCAGTCCCAGCCCCGCGAGCAGCCCGGCAGCCAGCCGGATTTTGCTTCGGGGAACGGCTGTCACATTCGGCGCAAGGTCCTCCGGCGGCGCGGCCGGCAAATAGACCCGGCTGACCGCTTCCGTGCGCGTGCTGACTCCCAGTTTTTCAAAAATATGACTGAGGTGGGTCTTGACCGTGAACTGGGAAATGCCCAGGCGCGCGGCAATTTCCTTGTTGCTGGCGCCAGTGGCCGCAAGTCGCAAAATTTCTCGCTCGCGTTCGCTCAAATGAGAGTCAGCGTCCATATTTGAATTATATGCCATTGCCGGAGAGGAAATATTCCCCGGGTTGCCGCGCTGAAATCCATTGACAAGCTGCCCGCCGTTGAATACAATCAAGAAGGCTGAAAAAGCCAATCGGTTTTTACCGTGATAAGGAGCAATTTTATGGTTTGCGAAGAGAAGGACGGCAGTTCCGATAGTGTGCCACCTCTTAGACGTGGCTCCTATCTGTCGTCCCGGATCATTCATAATATAGAGACGCGCTTAAACCGCTTCTTTGGCCGGACCGCTTCAGGTGGGCGGGCCAGGTTGCGGAAGACCGCATCTCTGCGGGAGGTACCCGCTTAGGCTGCGCGCTGCGGCCTGCCTTGCTTCCGGTATGGTCATTCCGCCGGCTGGTACCTCTCGTATCAGCCGGCGCTCTGTTTTCACGGATGAGATTCTGGACAAGGAGGCTGCGATGCGCTATCTGGTTGTGCATACCCAAAATCTGGCCAAAAATTTCGGCCGCCAGACCGCCATCGAAGATCTCACCTTAGAGATCGAACCCGGTGAAGTTTACGGTTTTCTCGGCCCGCAAGGCGCGGGCAAAACCACCACCATCCGGCTGCTGCTGGACTTCATCCGACCGAGCAGCGGCAGCGCCTGGATCCTTGGAAAAGACAGCCGGAAACACGGCGCGCAAATCCGGCGCGAAGTGGGGTATTTAGGCGCGGAATTTCCTGCTCAGCCGCGCCTCACTGGAATAGACTTTCTGCGTTCTCTGGGAGCGCTGCGCGCCAGCTGGGATGAAGACTATACCCGCAGTCTGGCAGCGCGCCTGGACCTGTCTCTGGAAAAACCGCTTACCTGCTGTTCGCGTTCAGAGCTGCGCCGCATCGGCCTGGTGCAGGCCTTTATGCACCGTCCCGAACTCATTTTGTTAGATGAACCCACCCGCGACCTGGACGGCCCCGCGCTGGATGCCTTTTATCAGCTGCTGGGTGAAGCCCGGGCTGAAGGGCAGTCCATTTTCTTCGCTTCGGCTTCGATCGGCGAAATGGAGCGCATCTGCGACCGCGCCGCCGTGATCCACAACGGTCGCCTGCTGGCGGTGGAACGTGGGGTCAAGCTGCGCCAGCGCGCGCTGCGCAAAGTTGAAATGCGCTTTGCCGCGCAAATCGACCCCCAGGTGTTCACCCGCCTGCCCAACCTGGCTGATCTGCGTCTGGAAGATTATAAACTGCGCTGCACGTTGTTTGGCGACGCGGACGCGCTGATTAAAGCGGCCAGCCAGTTCCGGGTAACAGATTTTATCAGCCAGCAGCCCAGCCTGGATGAAGTCTATGCGCGCTTCTACGGGGTGAGCGCCTGTGCGGCTTAATCTTCTGGCCCTGACTCTGAAAACCCAGCGGCCAGTTTTACTGCGCTGGTTAATGATCGTCGGCGGCGGAACGCTGGCGCTGTGCTTGCTGTACAGCCTGCTGACGCGCATACCGGCTGCCGCGGGCTGGCTGGGCGGTCTGCAGGTCCATACCCTGCGGCCCGGCTCAACCGCCGGCTGGTTGAATATTCTGCTGTTTGAATGGTTCCTGCCGCTGGGGATGAGCCTCTTTGCCATTCAGGCCGGCAGCCGCCTGACCGCCGCAGATGAAGAAAGCGGCGCGCTGGCGCTGCTGCTGGCCGGCCCGATCACGCGCCGCCGTTTAATTCTGGAACGGCTGGCGGCTCTGTTGATTTCCTGCGCTGTCCTGGCCGCGTCCGTCCTGGGGCTGCTGTTCTTATGGAACGCGGCCTTCCTCGGGGGCCTGCCTTACGGCAAACTGGCGCAGATTTGCGGAAACCTGACCATGCTGGCATTCTTTTTTGGCGGATTAGCCGCCTTGTTCGGCTGCCATTTTGGCCGGGTTACGTTTAGCCGCGACCTCGCCCTGATCATGATGGGCTTGTTTTTCCTGGCTGATCTGCTGCCAGATTTCATTAACGAAATCGCCGCCCTTCGCCCGCTTTCGCCGTTTTACTATTACGCCGGCGCCGACCCGCTGATTCACGACGCCACCAGCAGCAGTGCCCTGGTGCTGGCCGCCGGGACATTCCTGCTGGGGCTGGCAGCCGTCCTGCGTTTTGACCGGCGCGATCTTCCGATTTAAAAACATTAACGAATCGCTAACATTAACTTCAGGGTTTTTTAATTCAGACCGGTTATATTCAGAGAGGAGTAGAAACATCCTCTCCTTCTCTCCAAAAAGTTGATTGGGTAAGGTTTACAGGTAGTACAGCAGGCAGCCGCCGTCGGGCTGCCTGTCTGGTTTAATAGGGGAATTGGGGAACCGCCGGGCAAAAAAAGGCATACAATCAATACCAGACCACCTGGAGTACCCGTATGGCACCCATTTCGCCCCGTTTCCGCCGTCAGGCGCGCGTCTGGTTGATCCCGGCTGTTTATATTTTCACCGCGATTTTGCTGGGGCGGTTACTGCCCATGCTCGACCGCGCCTTCCCGCTGCCGTTCAGGCTGTTCTCCCCCGGGTCCGCCGCCGCCCTGCTTTCCGCGATATCGTCGGGGATGATCGTCTTCACAGGCTTTGTCTTTTCGATGGCGATTGTAATGGTGCAGTTTGGTTCTAGCGCCTATTCCCCGCGCCTGGCGGCCATCTTCCTGCATGACCCGGTGGTGGAACATTCGCTGGGGGTGTTTTCTGCCTCTTTCGTCTTTGCGCTGATCGCCCAGGTGGAAGTTGACCCGACCACCACCTCGGCGCGCGTACCGGATATCACCGTGCTGACCGCGATCCTGCTGGTGCTGGCCAGCCTGGCGATGTTCCTGGCGCTGATCCAGCGCCTGACCGTTCTTCAGGTGACCAATGTGCTGCACCGCATCGGGCGCCAGGGGCGGCAGGTGATTGAAGAACTCTACCCCCACGCCCTGGGCAAGGATAACGATCAGGCAGGCGAGCTGCCCGAGCTGGAAAAAATTCCGGTCACTCAGTGCCTTCACCACCGCGGCGGTCCGGCCGCAGTATTAGAGCTCAACCTTCCGCGTCTGGTCAGTCTGGCGCAGCGCGCTGGCGGCGTGATTGAGGTGAACTACGCCGTGGGAGACACCGTGCCGGATGGCGGCGTGCTGCTGCGCCTGCGCGGCGCGCACCAGAAGCTGGCGGATGCCAGCCTGCGCGGCTGCGTCGTCCTTGGTTATCAACGCACCATCGAACAGGATCCCAAGTATGCCCTGCGCCTGATCGTGGACATCGCCATCAAAGCCCTCTCCCCGGCGGTCAACGACCCGACCACCGCCGTGCAGGCCATCGACCAGCTGGACGACCTGCTGCGCCGGGTGGGCCAGCGCAGGCTGGGCCCCGGTCTTCTCCGCGACAGACGCGGAAAACCGCGTCTGGTTTTCCCGGTTCCGGATTGGGAAGATTTCCTTGGGCTTGCGGTGGATGAGATCCGTTACTACGGCGCGGGCTCGCTGCAGGTGATGCGCCGCCTGCGCGCGCTGCTGATGGACCTGGAAGAAATTTTACCCGCCGTGCGCCGCTCGGCAGTTCAAGACCAGCTCCACCGGGTGGATAAATCCATTCAACGCAGCTTTGCCGATCAGGACGACCGCGACGAAGCGCGCGAAGCTGACCGCCAGGGCATCGGCCTTTCCCGCCCCGGTGAGGAAGACAGCGAAGATTGATCGAGAGGAGATTCCCATGCGCATCCTTGCTGTTAAAACCCGCCGCGAATTGCAAGCCTTTCTCGATCTGCCCTACCGCCTGTACCGGGACGACCCTAACTGGGTGGCGCCGCTGCGCAGCGAACAGGCCAGCCAGTTCATCCCGGCGCGCAACCCAATGCTGGATCACTGCACATACCAGCTCTTCCTGCTGGAAGAGAACGGTCAGATCACCGGGCGCATTTCAGCCTTTACCGACAGCCTGGCGCTGGAACACTGGCAGCAGCCGATCGGTTTGTTTGGCTCATTCGAAGCCAGCAGCGCGGAAGGCGCGGCGCTGCTGCTGCAGACCGCCCAGGACTGGCTGGCTGCGCGCGGGATGCACATCATGCGCGGACCGTGGAGTTTTGCCAGCCAGGAATGGGGCACCGTGGTGGAAGGCTTTTCGCCGCCGCCGGTGATCCTGGCACCGTACAACCCCCCGGTATATAACCACTACCTGACCGCCTTCGGACTGCAGAAGGCAAAAGATCTCCTCGTTTACTACATTGACACTCGCGAAGATTACGCCATCCCCGAGCGTATTCTGACCCTGACGGATATTGTGCAGAAACGCTATGGGATACAGATCCGCTCGGTCAACCTGAAGAACCTGGAAGAAGAAGTGGTGACCATGGTGACGCTGGCAAACCGCTCGATCTCGGAGAACTGGGGCTTTTACCCGGTGACTGAAGCGGAAGGCCGGGCAATGGCGCGGGATTTGAAACAAATCGTCAACCCGGACGGATTGCTAATCGCCGAAGATCCTTCTGGCCGGCCAGTCGGGTTTGCCATGGCGCTGCCGGACATCAACCAGGTCTTAAGGGGAATGAATGGCCGCCTGCTGCCTTTTGGGTGGTACCGGCTGCTCACCGGCGTGCCGAAAATTCAGGATTATCGCATGTGGGCACTGGGGGTGATTCCGGAATACCACGGGAAAGCGGTTGATCCCCTGCTTTACCGCAAAGTATATGAAAACATGATTGGCCGTATCCGGCGTATGGAGATCAACTATATTCTTGAAGATAATTACCCGATGAACAACGCTGTGGTTAAACTCGGCGCAAAGCTGTGCCGCCGTTACCGGGTTTACGAAAAGAGGATTCCAGACTGATCATCAGGGGAAGAACGGCCAGATCGTTAGCAGCAGGGGAATGGCTACCGCGGCCACTATTCCTTCCAGTAAAAGGCCAACCCGCCAGTAATCGCCAAAACGATACCCCCCGGGACCCATCACCAGGGTGTTGGATTGGTGGCCGATGGGCGTCAGAAAAGCGCAGGACGCGCCAATGGTGATCGCCATTAAAAATGGATCCACCGACACAGCCATCCCTTGCGCCAGGCGAATGCCAATTGGCGCCATCAGCACCACCGCGGCCGCGTTGTTGACCAGGTCCGAAAGGAACATGGTCGCCACCAGCAGGATCAGCAAAGTCCAGGCCGGTGAAACAGCATCAGAAAAGGTCAGCAGAAAGCCAGCCACCCGCTGGGCGCCGCCGCTGGTTTCGAGCGCATCACCCACTGGGATCATCGCGCCGAGCAGGATTAAGATCGGCCAGTCAATGCTCTCATACGCCTCCCGCAGGTTAACCACGCGGGCCAGGACCATCCCGACCGCTCCGGCGGTGAAAGCGATCGGCGCGGAAAGCCATCCCAGCGCGGTGATCAACAGCGCCGCTGCGAAGATCGCCAATCCCAGCAGCAAACGGCGCGGCTGGCCGATGCGCAGCGGACGGCTGGCCAGCGGCAGACAGCCCAGAATCCCCAGCGTTTCTTTGAGCGTCTCGACATGACTTTGCAGCAAGAGCACATCGCCGCTGCGAAAACGGATGCGGTCAAGCCGGCTGCGCAGCACCTCTCCCTGGCGGGACACGGCCAGCAGGTTGATCCCATATTCGGCGCGCAAATTCAGGCTGCGCGCCGTGGCGCCGATCATCAACGAGTCGGGGGCGATGACCACCTCACTCATGGCGACATCTTCGCTTTCCAGCTGCGGCTTCTCAATCCGTTTGCTGCCCACCAGCTCCAGTCCCGCCGATTCGATCAGTTTCTGCAAGCCAAGGGTATCGGATGAGAGAATCAGCGTGTCCCCCGGTTGTAACACCGTGCGGGCCGAGGGATCCATGCGCCGTTCGCGGCCGCGCACCAGCCCGATAATCACTGTTTGCGCCTCGCTGAAAGCGGCGATTTCTCGCAGCCGCTTTCCCGCAAGGGGTGAATCGGATCGCAGGCGGGCTTCGGTAACGTAATTTTCAATTTCAAAGATCGAGCCGCCCAGCGCAGCGCTGCGCCGCGCTGGGATGAGCCGCCAGCCAATCAGAGTAATGAACAGCAAGCCGGCCAGTGCGACTCCAAAACCGACGGGTGTAAAATCAAACATCGCAAAGGGCTGGCCGCTCACCTGTTGGCGGAAGGATGACGCGATGATATTGGGGGGCGTGCCGATCAGGGTAGTCATCCCGCCCAGCAGCGAAGCAAAAGCCATTGGCATCAACAGGGCGGAAGCGGGGAGGTTCTTTTTCCGCGCGACTTCCAGCGCGACAGGCAGAAATAAAGCCAGCGCGCCAACATTGTTCATGAAAGCCGAGAGCAGCGCTACCAGACCGGTTAACGCTCCCAGCTGGATGGTCAGCCCGCCTTTTAATCGTCCCAGCAGCTGGCTGATCCTTTCCACAATCCCGGAATTCTGCAATCCGCGGCTTAAGACCAGCACCGCCGCCACGGTGATCACCGCCGGGTTACTAAAGCCGCTAAATGCGCGGCCGGCGGGCACCAGGCCGGTTAATACGGCCGTCAGTAATGCCAGCAGAGCCACCACATCGTAACGCCAGCGCCCGCTGATAAATAAAGCCAGCGCGGCCAGCAGAATTGCAAAGATAATCCATTCCTGCAGGCTCATACCCTTCCCTCTGATCTGATTTTAGCATTACCAGAAAGATGGGAAAAGAAAAGCGCCCTTGCGGGCGCTGATTGGATGGACCTATTCGACCTCCGCCGGGCGGATTTCACGCCCCTGAGCCGCGGACTGCAGCGCAGCCAGGGCAAACTGCAGGACCGCTTTTCCGGTGGGGCCGTCCAGGCGCGGCTGCTGGCCGGCCTGAATTTTTTCAAAGCAATCGCGCGTGGCAGCGATAAAACTGTCGTGCCATTCCACACCCTCAACCGGTATCGGCGTGGTCTTGCCGTCCTTAAACAGCATGAGCTCGGGTAAATCCACGGTGCGGGCGGTATAACGGTTGATAAACAGGATACCTTTTTCGCCGATCACCTCGATGCGGTCGTCATCGGCGTAATACTGCGAGTAGATGCGCATTTTCGGGGTGTGCTCAATATCCAGCACGCCGTAGCTGCGTTCCGCCTTGTACTGGAACATAATCACGGCCGGGGCGTCAATATGCAGCAGCCCGGCCGTCTGCTGCAGGGGCGTCTTGTCAATCCAGGCATAAACCCGCTCGACCGGGCCGCCCAGGTAATACGCCACAGAGAAGAGGTGATAACCGTGGTCGAAAACAAGCGGACCGCCGCCGCACTGCTTTTCATTCATGCGCCACAGCCAGGCGGATAGCGGCACATCCCAGGAGGTATCGGCGGTGCCAGTGGAGACATGCAGGCGCACCGCGCGCACGTCGCCAATTTCACCGGCTTCAATCATCTGCCGCGCGCGCACAGCCGGGGCGTAATACACAAAATTTTCATATACCCGCAGGATCACACCGGCTTTATCCGCGGCGGAGATCATCGCGTCCGCTTCCGCAGCGCTTAACGCCATCGGTTTTTGAACCGAGATATGCTTGCCGGCCGCCGCTGCCTGCACCGTCATCGGACAATGCAGATGATGGGGGGTAAGCAGCTCAACCAGATCAATTTCTTTATCCTCCAGCACCTGAGCGTAATCGGTGTAAACCTTTTCCACCCCCCAGGATTTAGCCCGTTTCTTTGCCAGGCTTTGGTTGGTATCGCACACCGCGGCGATGACCGCGTCTTCCCGCCCCTGGTATCCCAGCTGGTGCAGGTCGGCGATGCGCCCGCAGCCAACAATTGCAGCCCGAATTGGTTTCATTAAATCCCTCCCGCGGTTTTATTTTTCAACGGCGCCTGCCGCCGCATCCATCGCGTCCAGCCTGGCGCGCACTTCAGCGTGACGCTGGCGTGTGATCGGATAGGTAAACAAAAACGGCAGGGTGATAAAGATGCACACGGCCGGCACCAGCCCAAAGAACAGGCGAATGCCAAGCAGCGTGTGTTCGCTTTGAGCCACATTGGGCACATAATTGAAAGCCGTCAGGATCCAGCCAACCGCAGCCAGGGCAAGGGCTTCAGAAATTTTCGTGGCCAGACCCCACACCCCGTAATACATGCCGCTGCGCTGCTGGCCGGTCTCGGCGCGGTCGTAATCTGCCACGTCCGCTACCATCGCCCAGGGATAAATCCAGTTCACCGCGAAACCAAAACCAACCAGGGCAAAGAGGACGAAAAGAAAATTGGTCGGCTGATGGGGCAGAAAGAAGGTGATCAGCACCGCTACCGCGCCGATGCCCATCCCAATAGCGTACACCGGGCCTTTGTCCATCTTGCGGCCCAGCCACTGCCAGAAGGGCAGCGAGATGGTCACGCAGATAAGCATTAAACCCATCGCCAGCGAGATCTGTTCTTTCATCAAGAGGTGGTACTCGACATAATAAGCCATCAAGATTTTGCAGAAAGCGAAGGAAATATTCAGGGTGAAGTACAGGATGCACAGGCGCACAAAGGGCTTATTCTTCAGCGCGACACCCAGGGACTTGAACGGCGAAGGCTCGGGCGCGGCTACCGCCCGCCCCTGCCGCTCGCGCAGCCCGGATGCCGAGATGAGCAGGGCAGCGGCGGCCAGAACGCCGTAGGCGATTCCAATGAACCCATAACCGCTGCGCTGCACGGCGAACAGGCCAACGATGGCCGGGGTGAGCGCGGCGCCGATCAGATAAGCGGGCACGGCCATTACCATGCGGTAGGTGGTCAGGCTGGAGCGCTCATCGTAATCATCGGTCAGCTCCGAGGTCAGCGCGTAATACGGGACGTTGGTCAGGGTCCAGATGGTATCAAACAGGATGAAAGTGAAAGCGATCCAGATAAACGTTAAGATGCGGTCGGCGGGCGGGACAAACCAGAGCAGAGCAACCGAAATCCCCAGCGGTACTGCTCCGAACAGCATAAAAACGCGCCGTTTGCCAAAACGCGAATTGGTGCGGTCGGTGAACCAGCCGAAGAGCGGGTCATTGACCGCATCCCACAGTTTGCCGATCAGCAGGGCGTTGCCAGCCAGTGACGGCAGCACCAGAGCCGCGTCGGTGTAAAACTTCATCAGAAAAAACTGGACCGCTGAATTTACAACCGCGTTGCCAAGGTCGCCAATCCCGTAAAAAATCTTGGTACGCGTACGCAACTTACCCGATGATGTGGCCATTCGGTAGTCTCCTCTCAGATCAGGTTGGACAGCCAGGCCCGTAAATCAGCCCGGTTCTGAAGGCTGGTTTCAAGAACAGCGCGAAAAGCCGGGAAGGTCAGCGCCGGGCGCGAGACCGCCTCTGGCAGCGCGAAAAGAATTTCAGAGAAGGGGCGGTGAGCCGCGGTTGAAATCTGCCCCAGCAGTTCGCGCCCCTGGCGCTGGGGCTCAGCCCGGGTAGGCGGGTAGCCGGCGCCGGTTTCAGGAGAAAAGAGCTGATCAAAAATCAGGCGCAAATTTACCTCTCCAGCCCACCCGTATCCCTGATTGAGCGCCAGCGAGACGCAGTTGCCAGCGTTAATCCGCGCGAAGAGGAAAGCGTCCAGCGGGGTGAGCAGATGCCCGCAGCACACCCCGGGATACTGCATGACCGCGTTCAAGAATCCCTGACCGGTACCGCAGCCGCCAACCACAAAATCAACAAGGCCCAGGTCAAGCGAGAGGGCGGCCATCAACCCGGTGTGGATATACAGCAGCGCGGGGGAATCGCCGGAGGACGTGTTTCCCAGGTTGAACAGCTCGTGTCCGCGTCCTTCCAGCGCCCGCAGGATATCCGCGTTGCGGTCGGCGGCGGAGATCTCGTTGATCACAGCGATTTTCATGCAGCCTCCTTATTGTTTCATCCCGGATTGTTTACGCCGCAGGACGCGCTGCGCGGCGGCGGTGATATCCGCCACAGCCAGCCCGCAGGCGTCCATCAGCCGGTCCGGGTCGCGGCCGGTCGGGCAGAAATGATCTCGAATTCCGACCCGTTCGAGCGGAACCGGGCAGGTCTCGGCCAGCGCTTCAGCCACCGCGCTGCCCAGGCCGCCGATGATCGAGTGCTCCTCAGCGGTAACCAGCGCGCCGGTCTCTTCCGCGGCCTGAGCAATCAATTCGCGGTCCAGCGGCTTGAGCGTGTGCAGTTCAATCACCCGCGCGTCAATTCCCTGCGAAGCCAGCTGTTCGGCGGCCAGCAGGCTGCGCCCCACCATCGCCCCGCAGGCGGCCAGGGTTAAATCGCGGCCAGGGCGATGGGTCAGGCCTTTACCAATTTGCAGGGGCATGCCCGGTTGATAGGCCGGCAGCGCCCCGGCGCGGTTCAGGCGCAAATACAGCGGACCTTCAAACGCGGCAGCCAGCGGCACCCAGGCCGCCGACTGGGCAGCGTCAGCCGGAACGATAACCGTCATCTCCGGCAGGGCGCGCAGGTTGGCCAGATCGGTGATCGAGTAGTGCGTGGCGCCGTCTTTGAAATCCGAAAGCCCGGCGTAACTGGCCGCGATCTTGACGTTGGTGCGCGCGTAACAAACCGCTGTGCGGATCTGTTCCAGCGCGCGCAGCGAAAGGAGGGAAGCGAACCCATTAATAAACGGGATATACCCTCCCAGCGCCAGCCCCACGCCAATATCAACCATGCAGGGTTCGGCAATACCGACATTAAAAAAGCGATCGGGGTATTTCTGGGCAAAAAAGATGGAGAGAGTCGAAGCGGCGGTATCCACATCCACGGCGACCACCCGCTCATTTTGCGCGCCGTATTCTGCCAGAGCGCGGCCGTACGCTTCACGCATGGAAAGTTCAGCCATTCTGCACCTCCCCCAGTTCAACCAGCGCCTGGCGCAGCTGATCGGCGTTGGGAACATTGCCGTGCCAGTAGGATTGATTTTCCATATACGATACACCTTTGCCTTTGGTCGTGTGGCAGATCAGCACGGTCGGCCGATCGTGGATCTCAGCGGCGGTTTGCAGCCCCTCGACCACCTGACGGACATTGTGCCCGTTGATCTCCAGGACATGCCAGCCCCAGGCGCGCCATTTTGCTGCCAGCGGTTCAACCGGCATCACTTCATGCACCGGCCCGTCCAGCTGGACATCGTTGTAATCCACCAGCGCGGTCAGAGTGGACAGTCTGTACTTTGCCGCTGCCGCGGCGCCCTCCCAGACCAGCCCGGCCTGGCATTCGCCGTCGCCCAGCAGCACATAGGTGCGCCAGGCGGCATGATCCAGCCGGGCTGCCAATGCCAGACCCGCCCCGACAGCCACACCATGGCCAAGGATTCCGCTGGTCATCTCCACGCCGGGGGTTTTGAAGCGGTCCGGATGACCCTGGTGCGGGCAATCCACTTCGCCCCAGTTATCCAGTTCGGCCAGGTTAAAGAAACCGCGCCGCGCCAGAGCGGCATACAGCACCGCCGAAGCGTGCCCTTTCGAGAGGATAAAGCGGTCCCGCTCCGGCCAGTCCGGGCGCTGCGGATCAACCCGCAGGACCTGAAAATATAGCGCGGCCATGATCTCGGCTGCCGAAAGCGCGCCGCCGGGGTGCCCCGCCCCGCGTCGGTGGATCAGGCGCAGGCTGTCCGCGCGCAGCTGGCGCGCGATTTCTTCTAACCGGCTGATTTCTTCAGGAGTCAATATTTTCATTTCACCTCGCTTTTTTGCCGCAGCCTGGCTTAGAGCCCAATTTGATGCCGCAGCGTCTGAACATCATCACACCAGTTGCCCACATTCCAGCGCCCGTACACCCCCATGCCTCCCAGCGGATGCGGCCCGTAATAGACCGGCAGATGGATGAGCGACAGGCCGGGATGGGCAAAAGCCTGATCCAGAGCCGCTCGCAGCGAATGCGGCGTTCGCCCGCCGTCCAGCGCCAACACGCCAGGCACACCGCGCGCCCAGGAGAGGTAATCGATCTTCAACGTGTTCCAGGTGGCGAATTCCTGGCCGTACTGTGCCTGCTGCAAACCGCTGATCGCGCTCATGCGCCCGTTATCCAGCAGGAGAATACAACCGCGCGCGCCGTGTTCAACCCCGTCGATCAAGATTTGCGGATTCATGGTAAACGAACCGTCCCCGGTGAACGCCAGGCCGTAAAATGGCTGGCTGGCCGCCGCGCTGGCCAGCAAGGCGGATACCGCGAACCCCATATAAGATGCCCCGCTCTCGGTAAAGGTCTGGTAAGGGGTATCATCCTCGACAATTTGAAAACCGTTGGCCTGCACATCCCCGGCGTCAAAGAAACTGACCGCGCCTGTCTGGCGCGCCCAGGCCGAAGCGGTCAGGATGGCAGCCGGCTGCGTTAATACTTCCGTGCCCCAGTAGGGATCATACAAAGTCGGATTAGAAGCGCGTTCCGCTTTGAACGTCTGCCATTCCTCTTTAACTCGGGCACAGTCTGCCAGCCAGGCTTCTTTGGCAGCGGCGGGCGCGGATAGAACCTGATTTAACTGTTCCAGGGTTGCTTCGATGTCGCCGAGCAGCGCCAGCGTGCGGTTGTAATGCAGCGCATCGGCAGGATCAGCATTCAGATTGATCACCCGCTCAACGTGCGGGTAACCGGTGCGCGAACAATCCGACTGGCAGACCGCGCGCGTGCCGACAGCGATCAGCAGGTCGGCGTTTTCCATAGCGAAATTTCCGGGAAGTGACCCTTTAGAACCCCCGACCGTCATGTTGCGGGGGTGGCTGTATGGAATGCAGCCGCTGGCCAGCGGCGTGTGCACCAGCACACCGCCGGAACGCTCCAGCAGGGTTGCGAGCTGCCTGCCGGCGCCGCGGCCCCCGCCGCCAACTTTGACCAGCACGCGGCGGGCTGACTGGATCCACTCGGCTGCCTGCCGGTAATCACCGCTGGCCGGACCCGGGCGCAGGACCTGGCATTCCGGCAGTTCGTCAAGGTTAAAGTCCTCCAGCCAGGCAGCCTGGGTGTTCATCGGCAGCAGGAGATAGAAAGGCGATGGACGGTAGGGGTGATCCACAGCCTGCGCGCCGCGCGCAAGGGCGGCGGCAAGCGCCAGCGGCGTGTGCAGACTGTAGGCGCTGCCCATACTGGCCGCCAGCCGCAGAAACAGTCCCTGTTCGGCGCGCGGAATTTGCTGCATATTGTAGCCTTCATCTTCGCTGGTCTCGTCACCAAACAGGTACCAGACCCCCAGGCCGTCTGACGCAGGCGCCAGCGAGGCGGCCAGGGCTTGCAGCGCGCCGGGGCCGATCGAGGTTACCACAGCGGCTTTCTCCCCCCGCACCCAGCGCAGCGCTGCCGCCGCGTGCGAGGCTTCAATTTCACTGCGCAGGCCAAACACGCGCAGCAAACCGCTCTGGGCGTAAATCCGCAGCACTTCGCCAATTTCGGTTGAGCCATGTCCAAAAACGGTAAAAAAGGTGCGCACACCCTGACGCAGCAGACCTATCACCAGCGCTTCGGAAAGGGTCAAATCCAGCCGGCGCGGCAGGCTGCCGTCCCGCAAAGCGGCGGCGTGTTCAGCGCGTTGGGCGGCCAGTTGAGAAGGAGAGGGCTTTAGGGACATTTCACCGCCTTTTGTTGCGTATTACGCAACATTGTTGTCTTACCATGCCCGCAAAAAACGCCCGCGAAAGCACCGCGGACGCAGATTAACGCGAAGAGATCATGCGTTCGGAAAGCGCGCGGGCGGTATCCACCACCCCGGCGGCCAGTTCGGGAATTCGTTCCAGAGACATCCGCGTGGCCGGGCCGGAAATACCGATTGCGCCGATCACCTTACCGCGAAAATCAAACACCGGCGCTGCCAGGCAGCGCACGCCCAGATCAAATTCTTCATCATCCAGGGCATACCCCGCCTGACGGACCTGGTCCAGATGCGCGCGCAGCATGACCGGATCGGTGATGGTGCGCGGTGTGTAGGCTTCCAGCGCATCAGGAAACTCGGCCGCGCCAAATGCCAGCAGTACTTTGCCCAGCGAGGTGCAGTGCAGGGGATTCATCGTGCCGACCTGGGCGTTCACCCGCAGGGTGGCCGGAGATTCGACCTGGTCAATGTACAGCGCTTTCCCCTGCGCCGCCACCGCCAGATGGGCGCACTCGCCGCTGCGTTCCATTAATTGACGCAAATAGGGCTTGGCCGCTTCGCGCAGCGACAGGCGGGTCAGGACGCTGCGGCTCAGGCTGACCACCTGCGGGCCGAGGCGGTAACGCCGGCTGACCTCATCTTTTTCCACAAACCCCTGGGCGGCCAGGGTGGCCACCAGGCGCGAAGCGCTGCCTTTGTCCACACCCAGGTGATCAGCCAGTTCGGTAATACTGATTCCTTCAGGGGTCTGGCCAAGCAGGTTAAGGATCCGCAGCCCGCGGGCTAAAGATTGAATTTCGCTCATGATTGCTAATTATACAACTATGTTGTATAATTAGCAATATCCTGGTGGTCTTTTTTGCACGAGGTCTCCCATGAACATCCTGCCGAATTTCATTAACGGCGTCTGGCAGCCTGCCAGCGCCGACCAGAGTCAACCGGTGGTTAACCCCGCCACGGGCGAAACGCTGGCGCTTGTTCCCTTCAGCGGCCCCGCCGATGTCGCGGCGGCGGCTCAGGCTGCCGCGCGGGCACTGCCCGCCTGGCGGCGCACCCCCGCCCAGGACCGCATTCAGTTCCTCTTCCGCCTCAAAACCCTGCTGGAAGGACATCTGGACGAGATTGCCCGCACCATCACCATGGAATGCGGCAAGACTCTGGATGAAGCCCGCGGAGAGATGCGCCGGGCGATCGAAAATGTTGAGGTAGCCTGCGGTATCCCGATGCTTTCCAAGGGTGAAATCGCTGAAGATATTGCTCCCGGTGTGGATGAGATTCTGCTGCGCCAGCCGGTCGGCGTCTGCGCCACGATCGCGCCGTTTAATTTTCCGGGCATGATTCCTTTCTGGTATCTGCCCTACGCGCTGGCCTGCGGGAACACCTACATCCTTAAACCCTCGGAAAAGGTGCCCCTGACCATGCAGCAGATTTTTAGCCTGCTGGAAGAAATTAACCTGCCCGCCGGTGTGGTCAATCTGGTCAACGGGGGGCGCGAAGCGGTGGACGCGATCCTGGATCACCCCGCCATCCGCGCCATCACTTTTGTTGGCTCGTCCGCTGTCGCGCGCTATATCTATCAACGCGCGGCGGAAAACGGAAAGCGCGTTCAGGCGCAGGGGGGCGCCAAGAACCCGGTGGTCATTCTTCCGGACGCAGACATGGAAATGGCGGTGCGCATCACCGCGGACTCCGCTTTTGGCTGCGCCGGGCAGCGCTGTCTTGCCACGTCTCTGGCGCTGACGGTTGGCGAAGCGCGCCAGACCTTCACGGAAGGGATTTGCGACGCGGCTGCCAGCCGGCGGGTTGGCTACGGCCTGGAGGAGGGCGTCCAGATGGGCGCGGTGATTAACCCGGCCAGCAAGTCGCGCATTGAAAGCCTGATCGCTCGCGGCGCGGCAGAAGGGGCTGGCCTGGCGGTGGACGGCCGCAACACCGTTATCCCCGGGTATGAAAAGGGAACCTTTGTGCGCCCGACCGTGCTGTTAGATTTACCCCCGGAAAGCGAAATCGCGCGAACGGAAATCTTCGGGCCGGTGCTGGGCGTCATGCATGTGGACAGCCTGGACGAGGCGATAGCGCTGCTTAACCGCAGCCCATACGGAAATCAGGCCAGCCTGTTTACCGCCAGCGGCGCAGCGGCGCGCAAGTTCCGCTACGAAGCCGAAGCGGGCAACATCGGCATCAACATCGGCGTGGCCGCGCCGATGGCGTTCTTTCCCTTCAGCGGCTGGAAGGACAGCTTCTTTGGCGATTTGCACGGCCAGGGTATTGACGCGGTCGAATTCTTCACACAAAAGAAGGTCGTGGTGGAACGCTGGCCGAAAGAGTGGTCCCGAAAGTTCTAGCGCAGGCTGCGCGCCGGCAGCGCGCGGTAAGGTTGACCGATTTCGGCTCGAAATGGCAGCAGCCTGACCCGCTCGCCCTGGATCTCAAAGATCAAGAATGTGCTCGGGGCGATTTGATCGGCTTCGCCGCGCGCGTGGCCGGCTTCGATCTGCCAGACGCCGTCAATCTGCGCCGCGCTGTAGAGATGGGTATGGCCGCAGATATAAGCCGTCACCCCGCGGCTGGCCAGCAGCGCCCAGAAGCGATCGCGGTTGGCCGGGTAAGCGTCCAGGGCTTCACCCAGGTAGCGGGTCTGGCCGGTTTGCTCGTCCGGCTGGGGATAGGCCGGTTCGTGTCCAATCACAAAAATCAACGGCTGGCTGGCCGCCGCCAGATCGGCCGCCAGCCAGTTGTAGAGCAGATCTGGAATGTCGCCGGTTGTGGCGGCCGGTCCGCCGGTCCCGCAGTAGACATTTAACACCACAAAATGCGCCTGTTGATAATCAAAGGAAAAGGTGGTGTTCTGGCATTCTGGCGGGCCCGGCTTGACCGGAAAAGGCAGCGGGTAAGCCTGAATCCAGCGCAGATTTTCACCCCATTCATCCTCTTCGCCCTGGCCAGGCAGCTCGTGGTTTCCCACCACCGGGATCCAGGCGTACTCTGGCCCCAGGATTTGATCAATCGTCCAGCGGGCGCTTTCGGGCGGATCCATATCGCCCGGGGAGATGAGAAAAGCGGTCGCACCGTAGGCCGCAATCCCTTCGACTGCGCCGCGGAACAGTTCGGGCCGGTGCATGCGCGGACCGGCGTAAAGGCGCACATCGCCGGCCACCGCGAAGGCAAAAGCGGGGAGCGGCGCGTCGGTCGGGCTGGCCGTCGGGACCTGGCTGGCGGTTGAAGCCGGGCTGACTGTCCGGGCTGGCGGGGTCAGGCTGGCAACCGGCAGCCCGGCAGGGGCGGCGGGCAGACAGCCGCCGAGAAACACAAAAGCAAGCAGGAGCAAGGCTGGTCGAAATCGCGCCATGGTTGTATCATACCTGAAAATTACAAAATTTGACCAACCGCGGGCCGGCACCGCAGATCGCCCGATGCCAGCCGGGCGGCAAAAACAGCAATTCAATCCGATCCATTACTTGAAAGAGATTGCCCGTTTGTAGAAGGAGAACACATTGAAACAGACTCTGGAAATCATCGCCAGGCGCCGTTCGCTGCGCCGCTACGACCCCACTCCGCTGAGCGTGGAGGAAAAAAACGCCATTCTGGATGCCGCGCGCTCCGCGCCCACGGCCGGCAATATGATGCTGTACACCATCCTGGAAATCACCGATCAGGCAATCAAAGACCGGCTGGCGGTTACCTGCGACAACCAGCCGTTTATCGCCACTGCGCCGCTGGTGCTGATCTTCCTGGCTGATTATCAGCGCTGGTGGGACACCTGGGTCATCGGAAAGGCTGAAGAGCGCGCCCGCGCGCTGGGACTGAATCCGCGCCGGCCGGAAGAAGGCGACCTGGTGCTGGCCGCCTGCGACGCACTGATTGCCGCGCAGAACGCGGTCATCGCGGCAGAGTCGCTGGGTATCGGCTCGTGTTACATTGGCGACATTCTGGAAAATTATGAGACGCACTGCGAGCTGCTCAACCTGCCGCCGTACGCCGCGCCGATCTGTATGCTGTGTTTCGGCCGCCCGCCAGCCGATGAACCCCAGCGCAGACAGCAGCCGCGCCTGCCGCGTGAAGCGGTCGTTCAGCAGAACCGCTACCGGCGCATTCAACCCGAGGATGTGGATGCCCTGTATCAGGCGCATACCGAGCGCTATTACCCGGACGGCAACTATCCCCTGCAAGCCGAAAACTACGGGCAGGTGCTGTACCTGCGCAAGTTCACCGCTGATTTCAGCCGGGAAATGAGCCGTTCGGTCCGCGCCATGCTGGCGCGCTGGCGCGAGGGAGAGCCTGGATAAAAGACCGCCGGACCGTTTTCGAACGGCCCGGCGGTTCATTAACCAGAAAAATGATCCTATTGGGGATGACTGCGGAACCAGTCAATGGTTGCCCGCAGCGCTTCCTCCAGCGGTGTGGCGCGCATACCGAAGGTGCGCTCAAATTTGCTCGAGTCGACCACAAAAGGCCGTTCAAATTCGTACATCATCTCCACCGTTTCGCGCGCTTCCGGGATGAACAGGCCGCCGAGAGCCATCATCAGCCTGCCCATGGCGCTGTACCGCGGCGGCACCCCGGCGATTTCGGCTGCCAGTTGAACCAGCTCCGCCTGGGTAATCCGCGGTCGGTCATTGGGCACGTGCCAGGCCTGGCCATCCGCTTCGTCCCGGTCGCCAAGCAGCACCAGCGCGCGCCCAAAGTCAGCCACAAAGGTGTGGGTGTGGGGCAAATCGGGGCGTCCGGTCAGCTGTGCCGGTTTTCCCGCCAGCAGCGGATAGAATACCCGCTCGCCCATTGTGCTGCCCAGCGCCCAAGGCCCAAAGAAATCTGAAGCCCGCCCGGCGGTAACGCGCAGGTTCCCGGCGCGGTGAACCGAAAAAGCGGCCGCGCTCATCTCCGCACGGGTTTTGCCCTTGCGGGTACGGGCGGCATGGGGCAGGTCCTCCGTCATCTCCCCGCCGCTGACCGCTCCGTACAGATACAGGTTTTCAACCAGCACAAGCTTTGCGCCGCTGCCGCTTAACCCCTCAAGGATGGCCTGCTGCAGGCGCGGGAATTTCTGCACCCATTCAGAATAAGCCGGCTGTGCGGCCTGGTAGACCACCTTTGCGCCGCGCGTCAGCGTCCGAACCGCCTCCGGATTGTATAGATCGCCAGCGACCACTTCCACCCCCGCCGGGGCTTCGGCCATCTTTCCCGAGCGGTTAACCACCCGCACCGCCTCACCGCGGGCGCTCAGCGTTTCCGCAATACTGCGCCCGACCGGGCCGCTGCCCAACACCACCTGTGAAAAACTGTTATTCATTTTGATCTCTCATACTCGTTATTAAGTTGTCCAATTCACGCTGATATAAGACTTCCGGTTGGCCGATGACACCCTGGGTGTGATGGAAAAGTTCCAGCATGACCATGCCGTGAAAGCGCGCCCATCCAGCAGTCAGAAAATACAGCAATTCCACTGGCTGGGTGAAACCGCGCGCGGCGCGCAGGCTTTCAAGATACGGTTGAATTTCTGACGGTACCTGACGATATTCTGGCGGCAGGCAGGCCTCTCCGCACTGGATGGCCGCTCCGAAAGAGGCCAGCAGCAGGTAGAACGGACGGGCAGCCAGCGGCAGGGTGATTTCCGGCGGGGCGCTGTAGCCGGGAATGGGATTTCCATAAATCAGTTGAAACTCCTCCGGGTGTTCCAGCGCCCAGCGGCGGTAGGCCAGCACCTGCGCACGGGCGCGGTCCAGTTCGGGGGCGCCGGGGGGGAGGGCTTCACCGGCCATCTGCATCGCATCCGCAAGGGCGTTAAAGGCATCCACCAGCAAAGCGGTAATCAAATCATCCAGCGAGGGAAAGTAATGATAAACCGCGGGAGCGGTGATGTTTAAGCGCCGCGCCAGCGCGCGCAGGGAGATGCCAGCCGTGCCGCGCTCGCGGATCTCTTCGCGGGCGGCTGCTTTAATCTCATCGGTCATTTGCTGAAATTGCTGCGCTTTGCGAGTTCGCACCATACAGACCTCTTATAAAATTTACAGCGTTAAATTTATTATACAGTGTTTATTTATTATGTCAAGGGAGAATGTATTCCTTCCGCGCCTGCGGCAAGATTGCGTTTATAATTCCCTGCATGAGATTAAAGCCGCTTTTCACCCTGGCTCTCCTGGTAGCCCTGGCCGGCTGCGCCGCGCCGGAGCAGCCTGAGGTGCTTCCCACCCTGCCGCCCGTCAACCTTCAGCCTTACCAAACCCGCCTGCCCGGCACCGCCAGCCCGACTCCGGGACCCAGCCCCACGCCGCTGCCGACGGCCACACCGGTCCCGCGCACCTATACCCTGCGCAGCAGCGACACGCTCTTTGGCCTCTCCCTGTTCTACGGGGTCAGCGTGGATGAGATCCTGGCCGCCAATCCCGGCCTTGACCGCAACATCCTGCCGCCCGGCAAGGAAATTATCATCCCGCCGACAAAAGGCGATCCGTCCTTCACCCCCACGCCGCAACCCACCCCCATGGATCTCCCCAGCGGGAAATTGACCTGTTACGCTGCCCGCGATGGGGGCATCTGGTGTTTCCTGCCGGTTACGAACAACCAGGAGCGGCCGCTGGAGAGCGTCAGCGCAGAAATTCAGATCGCCGCGGCGGACGGCAGCTCAGCTCAAATTCTAAACGCATACAGTCTGCTCAACCTGATCCCGCCCGGGGTCAGCCTGCCGCTGGCAGCCTATTTCCCCCCGCCCCAGCCAGGCGATTTTCGCGCCGCCGCCCGCCTCAGCGCAGCCCTCCCGCTAGCCGAGGGAGACACCCGCTATCTCAGTGTCAATCTGGAAACCCGTGGGGTGGAAATTGACCCGGGCGGACGTTCCGCCCGCATCGACGCGCTGGTTCGCCTGCCCGCGGACGCGCAGGCCAGCCGGGTCTGGCTGGCCGCCATTGCCTACGATTCGGAGGGAGACGTTGTGGGCGTGCGCCGCAAGGAAATGGGCAGTAAGAATGCCCCGCTGAGCGGGGAATTAGAAATTCGTTTTTCTGTCTACAGCCTGGCGGGAAAAATTGAGCGGGTGGAAGTATTCGCGGAAGCCCGCCCCTGATCAGCGCGGGTTCCAGATCAGATAGCCGTCGCGGACGCAGGTGTTTTCCTGGCCGGGGACGGTCAGACACACTTCGTAGGTCAGCACGGTCCCGTTTTCCAGCCCGGGCATCCCGGGAACAGCCAGCGCGGCCTGGCCCTGTTCGTCTGCCGGAGGGAAGTCGGCGCGATATTCGCTGCCGTCCGGGAGGATCACGCGGAGAACCGCACCGGCGCCAACCGCCGGGCTGCCGTCCTGAGTGTAAAACGCCAGAAGATTTATTGTCTGCTGATCGCTGGCAGAAAGGTGAGGGCGCGACTCGCTCACGCGCAGTTCAACCCGCCCGGACGGCTGAGCCGGCTGGCGGGTTGGCTGGACGATCGGTTCCGACGTATGGACGGCGGAGGGCTGAGCGCTGTCCCCGGAGGTCTGCGGTGGCGGTGTGCGCGTCGGGCTGCTGATTAAGACCAGGTACTCGCGTCCCAGCGGGGCAAGGCTGACCTTTTGCCCTTCCGGCTGAGAAGGATCAAAATCAAGACAGACATATTCAAAACACTGGCGGTATAGATGCGGCTGAAATTGCATTACCTCAGCGATCGGGCGCCCGCTGAAAGCGTAACCGCCGTGGTCGAGGATGTACTGATGAAATACCAGGGGAACATGATAGCCCAGGGCGCCGTTCACAGGATAGAATGTTACCCCGTTCTGTTCGTTGTAGACCTGCGGGGCAGGGTCCATGCGGGTCATCCCCAGCAAAGAGGGTAGCGGCCGCAGCCGCGCATTGCCTGCCGTGCCGTCCGGAGAATACAGCGCCGCGCAGACATACACCTGCTCAACCCCGCCGTCGGCCGCAGGCTGGGGCCCGGTAATGGGTTGGCCTACCGTATCCAGATTGCGGGTTGTGGCCAGTAAATTGGTAAAGGGCTGTTCCATCACCGCAGCGTTGGGCTGCAGGATCGCGCTGCCTTCGGCCGGTGCGAAAGGACAGCGGTCCGCGCAGGCGTAAGAACCGTAAGAAAGCAGGCGCACAGCGCCGGGCGGGTCGTCAAAACGGCGGTAAAACCCCATGTTTTCAAAATATTGTTCAATGCGGCGCTGTTCATAATTGACCCGCGTGCGGGTCAGAGGTTTGCCAACATAGCGCTGACCGAGCAGCTGCTCGTACAGGGGTACAAATTCAGAATAGACCTGGTACCCGTCTACCACAAAGGCATCCTTCGAGGCAGCCAGATCGTCCGGCTCATCCTGAAGCTGGAAGGTCAGGCCGAGGGGGTAGAAGGTAAAGCGGGCCATATCCGGCTGAGCCGGGTCGTAACACATCAAGGCATTCTGGAGGTACTGGCATTCGATCGCGTTGTAGCTGAAGCGCCGCGAAATGGCCATACCAAACAGGTCTTCACCGCCAAGACTGGTATAAAACTGAGTGAACAACGGGTCAACCGAATAGGTGCCGGTCGCGAAAGTCTTTCCCTCGGGGCTTTCCGGCTTAACACAGCCCGACAGCCCAAGAAATATCATGGCTGTCAGAGTGAGCAGGAAACCCAGTCGTCGAAGACCCCGCATAAAACTTCTCCTCGATTCATGAGAACGCCGAAAAGCGTTTCCCTCCAGCAAAAGTATGCAGCCCGGTCGAAAATAAATGCTTGTCCGCTGCGCTACCGCACATTTACCGCTGTCCCCAAACCCATCGAAACGATGGCTAAAAACTGTTTTAATATTTTATCATCCATTTTTTAATTTTCAACTTAAAAACACCACCAAAAGCGCCCGATTGGTCGAAATTCAATCATTTATCCGTTTAAAAATATATTCTTAAACAGTTCAAGCCGCTTGATCAGCGGCTTGATACGGGTTCGATGATTTACCTGCGGCTAGGCAGCCAGGAGCTCCGCCCCTTTCGCCAGCGCCTGATAGTTTTGCGGCAGCAGGCGGTGGTGGCGCTCAGGGAGATGTTCTTTCAGCGCGGTCTCAATCGAAGTCAGCTGAATGATTGGCAAATTGGCGATCAGAGACCCCAGCAAGACCATATTGGTCATACGTTTATCCCCCAGGCTTTCCGCAATCTCATTGGCCGGCACTTCAACCACCCGCAAATCAGTCCGCTTGACCTTGCGGTCCACCATTGAAGCGTTCACCACCAGCAGGCCGCCGGGGCGCATCAACGGTTCGTATTTATCCAGGGAGGGGCGGTTCATCGCAATCACCGCCTGAGGGTTGCGAACCATCGGCGAGCCGATCTCTTCATCCGCAATAATCACGGTGCAGTTGGCCGTGCCGCCGCGCATTTCGGGACCGTAGGAAGGAATCCAGGTCACTTCCTTGCCCTCTCCCAGCCCGGCGTATGCCAGCAGCTGGCCGGCAAACAGCACACCCTGACCACCAAACCCAGCAATGATGATATCCGTTTGCATGCTCGCGCTCCCTAAATGCGTATCTCGGCCACGGCCGGATGGACTTTAAAATCGTTCAACGCGTAATACGGCACCATTTTTTCTTCCAGCCACTGCAGGGATTGCAGCGGGGTCATACCCCAGTTGGTCGGGCAGATGGAAAGCATCTCGACCATCGAAAAACCCAGCCCGCGCGCCTGAACTTCAAAGGCGGTGCGAATGGCTTTCTTCGCCAGGCGGATGTTCTTGGGATCATGCAGGCTGCGGCGGACGACATACGAAGCGCCGTCAAGCGTGGCCAGCAGCTCGGCCGCCCGAATCGGGTAGCCCTGGGTTTCGATATCCCTGCCGGAAGGGGAAGAGGAGGTTTTCTGCCCCGGCAGGGTGGTCGGAGCCATTTGACCGCCGGTCATGCCGTAATTGGCGTTGTTAATGAAAAAGACGCAGATATTTTCCCCGCGCGCGGCGGCGTGAACCACTTCGGCCATGCCGATCGAAGCCATATCGCCGTCGCCCTGGTAGGTGATGACGAAGCGGTCGGGCAGCACCCGTTTCACGCCGGTAGCCATGGCCGGGGCGCGGCCGTGGGGCGCCTGGACAAAATCAAAATTGAAGTAGTTATAGGCAAACACCGAACAGCCTACCGAAGCCACGCCGATGGTCTTTTCGCGGATGCCCATCTCGTCGATCACTTCGGCGATCAGGCGGTGCGCCACACCGTGCGTACAACCCGGGCAATAATGGGTGGCGCAGTCTACCAACGAATCCGGGCGTTCGTAAACCAGTTGTTCCAGTTCAGGATCCAGTGTTGTGGTCATGCTTCGCTCCTTATGCCTGCGCGGCGACGCGTTCCAGCCAGCGGTCACGCGGATGCCCTTCCAGGCTGGCCTTGCCCTGCGCCAGTCGGCGGATCTCGGCCAAAATTTCGTCCGGGAAGGGAACGATCCCGCCCATGCGGGCGAAGAATTCAAAGGGGATGCGGTTGTTATTTACCCGCAGCACATCCTCCAGCATCTGGCCGGCGTTCATCTCGACCACCAGACCGGCCTTGCACTGGCGCACCGCCGCATCCACCGCCTGGACCGGGAACGGGCTGACGGTAATCGGCCGCAGCAGCCCGACTTTGATGCCTTCAGCCCGCGCGGCGCGAACCGCGGACAGCGCCACGCGTCCGGCGGAACCAAAGCCCATAACAACATATTCGGCATCCTCAAGATAATAGGTCTTGAAACGCACTTCGTTGGCTTCCACCTCTTTCCAGCGGCGCAGCAGACGCAGGTTAGTGACTTCCTGATCGGGGGGATTGAGGTAAATCGAGCTGAGCATGCGCCGCTCGCGGTTCTCCGCGCCGCGGGTGGCCCAGGCTGGAAATTCTTTTTTCAAAGGCTGCATCGGCGGCATTTCGGCGGGCTCCATCATCTGCCCCAGGCTGCCATCCAGCAGCACCACCGTAACCGAACGATATTTTTCAGCCAGGTCGAATGCCAGCACGGTCAAATCCACCGCTTCCTGCACACTGGCCGGGGCCAGCACGATCGGGTAATAATCGCCGTGCCCGCCGCCGTGGACGATCTGGTTGTAATCCGCCTGCGCCGGGGCAATATTTCCCAGGCCCGGTCCGCCGCGCATCACATCCACCAGCACGGCCGGAACCTCCGTACCGGCGATGTACGAGATGCCCTCCATCATCAGGCTGACGCCCGGACTTGAAGAGGAAGACATGACCCGCACACCTGTGCAGGCCGCGCCGTACACCATGTTGACCGCGCCCAGTTCACTTTCCGCCTGCACAAATGCGCGGCCCAGCTCCGGCATGCGGCGGGACATATATTCGAGCAGTTCGGTCTGAGGGGTGATCGGATACCCAAAATACGCCTGACACCCGGCGCGAACCGCCGCTTCCGCGATTGCTTCGTTGCCCTTCCATAGTTCACGAGCCATCCCGCCCTCCTATTGATTCGCCCGAACTTTGATCGTTTCGCGGAAGACGGTGATGGCTGCTTCAGGGCAGACCACCGCGCAAATCCCGCAGCCGGTGCAGCCATCCGAGATGAGCGAAGCCGGATGGTAACCCTTCGGAGTGATGCGGTCCATGTCCAGGGCGATCACTTTCTGCGGGCAGGCGCCCACGCACAGCTCGCAGCCCTTGCACAGCAGCTCATTGACTTCAATTCGTCCCTTTGGGGGCATTCAGACCTCCTGAAATTGGTTCCGAGAAAGTGGACAAATTCGGTGCGATACTCGGTCTAGGTATGATTATCGTATTGATTGAAACGCGGGCATAGTGTCAACCATCATACCGGCATCTATACAATCATCCTTGCGAATCCAGACCGCCGCATCCGGGTTGATGACCCGCGATGAGGGCGTGATGGAGAACACCCGCCCAAGCAAACCTCTGGATTAACAACCAATCAGCAGCCGGGATGGACTTTCAACCCCCGGCTGCCCTTTAGCCGATAATGCAGATGAAACACGCGAACCGGCGAACGGAAGAACCACACGGATCCGTCAGGTTCGCAAAACCAGCCTTCAGGGGATTGCTCCGCTGGATTTAAACCAGGCGTAAGCCGCCTGAATAGCCTCTTCCGCCGGCCGCGGATCGGGCAGGTCCAGGGTTTTGCGACTCCAGCGGTTGTCAAAGTAGAAGTACTGGCCGGCCTGACGCAGCTGCTCAGGGGTAACCGCCAGGTGCAGATAGGGTTTAAGCAGCTTAAGCAGTCCGGCCGCCCGGCGGGCCAACCCGGCCGGGAAGTAAAGCGTCGGCGCAGGCACGCCGGCGACCGCAGCGATTTTACGAATAAAATCCGGCACACTGAGATTCTCACCGGTCAGCAGGTAGCGTTCTCCCGGCCGGCCGCGCTCCCAGGCGGCGAGGTGGCCGGCTACCACATCCTCCAGATGGACAACGTTCAGCCCGCCTTCGATCATCACCGGGATGCGCCGCCGCGCGGTTTGCACCACGATAGAACTGGTCTGGCGGTAGATATCACCGGCGCCTAATACCACGGAGGGGTTGACGATCACCGCCTCCAGCCCGCGGGCAACCGCTTTTTGCACTTCCAGCTCCGCGAGGTATTTGGCATAGCCGTACGGCCAGTAATCCGGGCGGTAATTCCAGGCGTGAGTCTCATCCATCAACATGCGCCGGCCTTCCACTTCCGCGGCGGGCACCCCAAGAGCGGCCGCCGAACTGGTGTGGATAAAACGGCTCACCCGGGCTTCCAGAGCGGCCTGCAGCAAGGCGCGCGTCCCTTCCACAGTCACCGCATACATCCGCGCGGTTGGCGCGCTGCCCAGCTGCGCCCCGGCATGAAATATTGCGTCCATCCCGGCCACAGCGCTTTCCAGGCTGGCCGGCTGGGTCAGATCACCGAGCACATGCGCAACCGGCAGATCTTCCAGCAGTTTCAGATTGCTGGTGGGGCGGTGAAACGCGCTGACCTCGTGGCCGCGGGCGCACAAAACCCTGCAGAGGGCTGCGCCGATAAACCCGCTTGCGCCCGTTACCAGGATGCGCATGCCCTCAATCTCCGATCCATTCAACCACCAGCGCTTCGCCCTGCCCGACTCCGACGCAGAGCATTGCCAGCCCGTAAAATGGGCGCGGCATTGAAGCAGCGCGGCGTTTTATTTCATACATCAGGGTCGTGAGGATGCGCGCGCCGGAGCAGCCCAGCGGATGCCCCAGGGCAATCGCGCCGCCGTTTACATTGACCATATCTTCCGGCAGGTCCAGCGCGCGGATCACCGCCAGCGCCTGCACGGCGAAAGCTTCATTTAACTCCACCAGTCCCAGATCACTGGTCGCGATCCCGGAGCGGCGCAGCGCCTTGCGCGCTGCTTCTACCGGGCCAAGTCCCATCACCCGCGGAGCCACTCCGGCGGAACCGCTGCCCAGTACGCGCAGCAGCGGCTTCTTGCCCAGTTCGGCTGCCTTTTGCGCCGACATCAAGACCAGCGCGGCCGCCCCGTCATTTAACCCCGAGGAATTTCCAGCGGTGACCGTGCCGTCTTTGCGGAAAGCCGGGCGTAATTTTGCCAGCGATTCTGGCGTGGTGTCCCGCCGCGGGCGTTCATCCTGACTGACCAGCAGCGGTTCGCCTTTTTTTTGCGGCACCGGCACGGGAATTATTTCTTCCAAAAACCTCCCGGCGTCCATCGCCGCGACGGCGCGTTGATGGCTTCGCGCGGCGAATGCGTCCTGTTCAGCGCGGGTGATGCCGGTGAGATCGGCGATATTTTCAGCTGTCTCGCCCATCGCTTCCGTGCCGTACAGTTCTGCCATCTTCGGGTTCGGGAAACGCCAGCCCAGAGCGGTGTCGTACGCGGTTAAGTTGCCGAAGGGGTAACCCTGTTCTGCCTTAGGCAGCGCGTACGGCGCGCGCGACATGCTTTCCACCCCGCCCGCCAGGTACAGATCGCCCTCGCCGGCGCGAATGGCGCGGGCCGCGGCAGCCACCGCGGTCAAACCGGACGCGCACAGGCGGTTGAAGGTCACCGCCGGCACTTCCACCGGCAGCCCGGCCAGCAGCGCGGCCATGCGGGCCACATTCCGGTTATCTTCACCGGCCTGATTGGCACAGCCCAGGTAAACTTCTTCAATCTCATGCACCGGCAGCCCGCCGCGCTCAACCAGGGTGCGCAGCACCAGAGCAGCCAGATCATCCGGCCGAACCGCCGCCAGGCTGCCGCCCAGCGCGCCAATCGGGGTTCGCCCGCCATCCACGATGACCACATCTGTCATTCCAGACCTCCCGGAAAATATCTGCTGGCAAAATTCTACCACCGATACCCTGCTGCCGCCCGGTTGCCCGCGATTGGATTCTTCGGTATAATCCGAATAAATGTTCTGAAAGCGGGGAGCTGCCATGCCGGTTGATTATCAGCAGATTCAAACCCAGATTCGCGAACTGGGCGCAAAACTTCCGGACCGCCTGCGCGAGCGCAGCGAAAAACTCTCGCAGGCTGAAAACCTGCTGGCGAAATACGCCGCCAGCCCGGACGCATTGAACCGGCGCGTGGATGAAGCCCTGGCCGTCACCCGCAACCTGCGCTGCGCCAGACCGCTGGGCGGTGCGCTCAACGCCAGTTTTCCCCTTCCGGCGAACGCCGCGGATGCCGTGCTGCTGGCAGCCGACGGCTCGCAGATCAACCCCTCCCGGCATGACGCGGTTGAGTTCGGGGTGATCAACCTGGGGGCTGTGCGCTTTGCCAGCGGGGAGACTCCGCGGACTTTTGTGCGCAGCCTGCTGCTTTACGGCGACGACCTGTATGTCAACAACCGGCGCATACCGGAAGAAATCCTGGCGCTGCGCCGCGACCTGCGCGAACGCAGTCTCTTGATGGAGCTGGCCACCGCAGAAACCGGCCGCTGCATCACCCTGACCGACGGACCGCTGGAGCTCTTTCGCGAGCCGAAGGAGAATGATGAATTTTCCAGCGCGCTGCAAGAATACCTGCAGGTCTTAAAAGCCCTGGCGGATATGGCCGTGCTGACCGCCGGCTATGTAGACAAGCCGCGCGCCGACCTGGTGGTGCGCCTGCTGGAATTGATGGCGATCAACCCGGCCGAACTGGCTGGCAAGGAACCGCCGCGCCCTTTGCTGGGGTTGAGCGATCTTGACCTGTACAGCCGTCTGCTCGCCCCGGGAGAACGCTCGGCAGTCTTTCGGATCGAATCGAGCAGCCGGGAAATCTTTACAGGAGCGTTGGGGTTAACCTTCTTCTACCTGAATGTCGGCCGCGAGAAAAACCCGCAGATCGCGCGGGTTGAACTGCCGCTCTGGGCAGCCGAATCCTCTGACCGCCTGGACAGTCTGCATGCCCAGCTGGTCAGACAGTGCCGTCTGACGGGCGCGCACCCTTATCCCTATATCCTGCACCGCGCGCACGAGGTGGCCGTGGTGCGCCTGGAAGAACGGCAGAAACTGGAAAGCATGCTCAGCATGGAAATCGGCCGCCACCAGCACGATCTGCCGCAAAAATCACCCAAGCAGGCCAAAAAGGACCTGCCGGGCCGCACGAGGTACGGAAAATGAAGCCAATTGAACTGGGACGCTTGCTGAGAGCCAGCACGCAGGGCTGCGTGATTGGCTGCCGGGTTTCGCAGCAGGATACGCCGGAGTTTGGCGGGATGGTGAAAATTCCGCTGAACGACGGCACCTGCGCATACGGTCTGGTTTATGACATCCATATTGATGACGACGGTCTGGTGCGCCAGCTGGTCATCAGCGACGGGGTGGCGGATGAGGTCATCGCTGACAACCGGGTGAACCGCAACGTGCCGGTGGAAATGAGCGTGCTGTTCATCGGTTACCGCCAGGCGGAACGCATCTATCACCTGCTGCCCCCGCGCCCGCCGCTCTCGCTGGACGCGATCTATGCCTGCAGCGAGCAGGAGGTCTGTCAGTTCACCTCGACCGGGCGGTTTGGTTACCTGCGCCACATCCTGCGCAGCCAGGACCTGCCCGCCGGCGAGCTGCTCGCCGCGCATATCCGTCAGGCCGGCCAGGCGCAGGCGCGGGCTGGCAACCAGGCCTGGGTGGACGCGATCAGCCAGGAATTGATTATCCTGCTGCGCGACGATTACAACCTGCTGATCAGCGTGCTGGGCGCGCTGGCGGATACCCGCCTTTACAGCCCCAAGGAGGATGTATGAACGCCAATCCCCTTTCCCCAACCCCCGACCAGCCGATCGGGTATATTGTCGGCGGCGGGCTGAAAGAAAATTTTCGCGTGCGACTGACTGTGCCGCCCCAGCAGATTCAGGAAGGCGCTTTTGTGCTGGTGCGCTCGGGCGGTTACTGTTTTTACGGCCTGGTCACCGACCTGCAGCTGGGCAGCACTGACCCGCGTTTTGCCGATGAGCAGACCGAAGCCCGCCTGCCAGCCGGGCTGGCCGGGCTCCTGCACGGGCAAACCCTCTATGCCAACCTGGAAGTGCTGCCCGCCCTGATGCAGGATCAGGGACCCGACCTGGGCAGCCCGGAATACCCCGCCTGGCGTAAGGCAAACCCCAACCCGCCGCTCATCCCGGTGAAAACCATCCCGCTGCATCACGCTCCGGTTTATCTGGCCGGCGCGGCGGATGTGGCTGAAATCTTTGGCAATCCGGAAGAAAAAGGGAACTTTGTCATCGGCGCCACGCGCGAACAGGGCCACCCGGTTTGCCTCAACCTGGAAAAGTTCATCCAGCGCTCCTCAGGCATCTTCGGCGCCACCGGCACGGGTAAATCCTTCCTGACGCGCATCCTTCTGGCCGGGTTGATCCACTACAACGCCGCCTCGATTCTCATCTTTGACATGCATAACGAGTACGGCTTTGACGACGTCGCCTCGGACACCAAAAAACGCGTCACCGGGCTGCGCACCAAGTTCCCTGACCGGGTGCGCGTGGTAGGGCTGGGGCGCGGCAGCATCCGCACCGACCAGGTGCCCGATTTTTACCTCGAAATCGGGATGAACGAAATCACCCCGGCGGACATCGAGATGCTCTCGCGCGAGTTAAACCTCAAAGAGACCACCCCCACCACCCTGGATGCCCTGGTGCATTCCTTTGGGCGCGAGCGCTGGTTTATCGAGTTCATGCAGCTGCGCCCCGGCGCGGTGGTGGATAACGAGGACGGCAAGAAAGTACCCGCGCCGGACAGCGTGGAAGCCTGGGCCGCGGAAGCGGGTGTAAACGCCATGGCCGCCAGCGCACTGCACAGCAAGCTGCAGCGGGTCAAGAACCGCGCATACGTGGTGGAAAAAGCCGAGGGCGACGCGCTGAACGAGATCATCCGCAGTCTTCAGGCTGGCAAGCACATCGTGCTGTCCTTTGGCAACTATGAATCCGACCTGGATTACCTGCTGGTTACCAACCTGCTCACCCGCCGCATCCGCGAAAAGTGGGAAGAGCTGACCAACCAGTTCCGCGGGCACAGCGGCCCCGAGCCGCGTCCGCTGGTGATCGCGGTGGAAGAAGCCCACAAGCTGCTCAACCGCGAGATCGCTGCCCAGACCACCTTCAGCACGATCGCGCGCGAAATGCGCAAGTATTACGTCACCCTGCTGGTGATTGACCAGCGCCCTTCGCAAATCTACGACGAGGTCATGTCGCAGCTCGGCACGCGGATCTCCGGCTGGCTGGGCGATGACAGCGACATCCAGGCGGTGCTTTCTGGCCTGGCTGAAAGGGACGCGCTGCGCGGCATGCTGGCGCGCCTGCAGCCGCGGGAAGAGGTTCTGCTGCTCGGCTGGGGCGTACCCATGCCGATGATGGTGCGCTCGCGGCGCTATGACGAGCGCTTCTGGCAGGAGCTGCTGGGCAGGCGCAGCCTGAGCGAGCGCAGCACGGAAGACATCCTCAAAGACCTGAGCGGATGAGCCGAAAGCGCGGCGGGCTGCCCGTGCTATAATCACCGCATGAAGGAAAAAGAGCCGCTGGAGCACGAGATCGCGGCGGGCGAGTCGCGGGTGGTGCTGCGCGCCCAGCTGCCCCCCGGACAGCGCCTGACCGTGCAGGTGGAGATCAAAGACGAGACCGGCAAGGTGGTGGAGCGCCGCGAAGTGCGCTTCCGCGCTGGCGGGGCGGGCCTGACCGCCAGTACCCTGACCGCCCCAGACTTCTCCCGGAACGGCTTTCCACGCGCACTCGCCTGGGCCAGAGCCAACACCGCCAGCCTGCTCTTCGGCCTCTCCCTGTTCATCTACCTGCTCACCCGCCTGATCAGTCTGGATGTCTTTCCTATCTACTTTTTCACCGACGAAGCCGTTCAGACGGTTCTGGCCGCCGATTTCGTGCGCGACGGTTTTCGCAGTTACGATAAAGAACTCTTCCCGACGTATTTTGTCAATGGTAACCAGTACAACCTGAGCGTGTCGGTTTATCTGCAGGTGCTGCCCTACCTGCTCTTCGATAAGTCCATCTGGGTTACCCGCGGGGTATCTGTGCTGGTTTCTCTGCTGGCGGTGATCTCGGTTTCGCTGCTGCTGAAAGATATTTTCGGGCTGCGCCATTACTGGCTGGGCGCGCTCTTCCTTTCTATCACCCCGGCCTGGTTTCTGCACTCGCGGACCGCCTTTGAGACCGTTCTGGCGGTCAGTTTTTACGCCGCTTTTCTGTACTGCTATCTCCTCTACCGCACCCGTTCCCCGCGCTGGTTGTTCGCCGCGGCCGCCTTTGGGGCGCTGACTTTTTATTCTTACAGCCCGGCCCAGCTGGTTGTGGCAGTGACCGCGTTGGGATTGTTCTTCTCTGACCTGCGCTACCACTGGCAGCAGCGTAAAACGGTTCTGGCGGTTTTTGGCCTGACCGCGCTGCTGGCCCTGCCCTATGTGCGCTTCCTGATCGCCCACCCGGATGAGAACCTTAAACACCTGCAGATTCTGGATTCTTACTGGCTGCGCGAGATATCAACCGGCGAAAAATTGCGCATTTATCTGGATAACTATCTGGGCGGGATCAACCCGTTCTACTGGTATCTGCCCAATTCTCAAGACCTGGCCCGCCACCTGATGAAGGGCTACGGGCATTTGCTGCGCTGGACCCTGCCGCTGGCGCTGATCGGACTGGGGTTAGCCCTGCGCGGTATCCGCCATTCCGAAAACCGCGCCGTGCTGATCGCCCTGCTGGCCGGCCCAAGCGGAGCGGCCCTGGTCGCCCCGGGCATCACCCGCCTGCTGGTCATGGTAATCCCGGCAGCGCTGCTCACCGCTCTGGGAGCTGCCCAGGTGATACGCTGGTTAGAACGCCTGAAACTGCCGGCTGCGGCTGTTGGACTGGCGGTTTTTCTCGCCCTCGGCGCTTATAACTTTGGAATGCTGGCGGACGCGCTGCGCAACGGCCCGACCTGGTACCAGGATTACGGCCTCGGCGGGCTGCAATTTGGCGCCGGAAAGGTCTTCCCGGCGATCCGGCAATACCTGGAGGAGAATCCCAAAGCCAGGGTGATCCTTTCCCCCGCCTGGAGCAACGGCACCGATGTGGTCGCGCGCTTCTTCATGGACGGTCAGGACCGCTTTGAACTGGCGGGGATAGAAACCTACCTCAATGAAGTCAAGCCGATTTCAGACGGCACCATCTTTGTGTTGATGCCGGAGGAACTTGAACAGGTCAAAGAGAGCGGCAAATTTAAACCGCCCGAAATCTTGATGACCATCCCGTACCCCAACGGAAAGCCGGGCTTTATCTTCACCCGCCTGACTTACGCCGATAACATCGAAGCCATTCTGGCGCGGGAACGCCAGGCGCGGAAAGCCCTGCTGGAAAAATACGTTCGTTTGCCGGACGGCAGCAGCGCCCTGGTACGCTATTCGCGGGAAGACATGGGGCAGATTGAAAATCTATTTGACGGCGACCTTAAGACGCTCATGCGCACCCTGGAAGCCAACCCGATGCAGGTGATCCTGAGTTTTGACCAACCGCAGACAGCCAGCGGCGTAACCGTGCGCGTGGGCGGGGTCCCCACCCGGATCGAAATCACCCTCGAAACGGTTGAAGGCGAAAGCCGCACCTTTGCGCAGCAGGCAGAGGGAACCCCGGACCCCAAAGATATGCGCATTGAGTTTGGTCAGACCTTCAACCTGGTCAGCCTGCAGGTCTCGGTCCGCAGCGTCAATGACGGCGAACCTGCTCACGTCCATGTCTGGGAGATAACATTAATCCGATGAAAACCACGCCTGTTCCGCGCCGGCCATTTCTCCTCTACATTCTTTGCGGGGTGCTATTGCTTTTCTCCGCCAGCGGGCTGGTGCGCGCCATCCTTGCCCTGCGGCAATGGGATTTTCTGCTGGAAGTCGGCATTCGTCCCGGGCCGCTCTACCTGGTGTTGACCGGCGCGATCACCGCTCTGGCCGCGCTGATCAGCGCGGTGGGGTTATGGCTGCGGCGGCGCTGGGCGATCCTCTTTTGCGGTGCCGCCGTGCTGGCTTTTAGTGTCTGGTACTGGGCAGACCGGCTCTTTGTGGCCAGCTCGCCCGGGCCGGGAACCGCATTCGCGGTATTTATCACCCTCTTTGGCCTGGTCTGGGCCGGGTTAATTCTGGCCACCCTGGCAAAGGGTCCCTACGGGTTTCAATAAAGGTGCAGCATGACCGCTAACGATCAGGAAATTGAAGCGAAATTCTTAATCATGACGCCGCACAGGTTGATCCTGAAACTGCACGAGCAGGGCGCGCAGCTCGCCGCCCCGCGGGTTAAAGAGGTCAATCTGCGTTTTGACAGCGCGGACGGCCGCCTGATGCGCGAGCGCATCGTCCTGCGGCTGCGGCAGGATGAACACGCCGTCTTGACCTTTAAAGGACCGGCCCAGGCGGACCGGTCGGTCAGCATCCGCCAGGAAATCGAAGTACGCGTGGACGACTTCGCCGCCGCGCACCGCCTGCTGGAAGGGCTGGGCTATTCTGTCGTGGTAATCTACGAAAAATGGCGCACCACCTACCGCCTGGACGACGTCCTGGTCACGGTGGATGAACTGCCAATTGGCAATTTCAGTGAAATCGAAGGCCCGTGCGAGGAAAGCATTCGCCAGGCTGCCCTGAAACTCGGCCTGGACTGGGACGCGCGTTCAAACGACTCCTATCTGGGTCTTTTCTACCGCCTAAAAGAGAAAAAAAAGCTCGCCGCCACGAATCTGACATTTGAGGAACTTTCCGGCCAAAACTTCAGCCCTGCTGATCTGGGGCTGTACCCGGCAGATGAAACCGGATGACGCCGGGCAAACGCTGCGCCCTGGCTGTGAACAGCCCGGCTTTGACGGCGCGGTAGTTCTTGACGCATTCCGGTGCCTGTGCTACTATCAAAAAGAGAAAATTTGTACGAGGGAGAACCGCCTGCCCACCTGACAGACGGAGAGGAGATCGAACCCGATGAAGACCATTCACCTGAAATGGATTGTACTCAGCATGCTGCTTATTCTCGCCCTGGCAGCCTGCAGCCGCCCGGCATCCGTCGCCCCGCTGCCGACCGCCACGCCAGATGTCCCCTTTCCGGTGATGAATACCCCGCAAATTTTAGACGAAATAATCCGCGGCACGCAGACCGCGGCGGCGGTGTTAAACAGCCCGACGCCCGGCGCGCAGAAACCAGTCAACACACCCGAACCCCAACCGACCAGCCAGCCCAAACCCGAAAAACCCATGCCCACCGAAGGGCGGCCGGCTGCTTACACGGTCAAAAAAGGCGATCACTTCCTGTGTATCGCCCGGCGGTACAACCTCAACCCCAACGAACTGGCTTCGCTGAACGGTTTTGGCGCCTGGCCGGAAACGCTGGTGGTTGGCACGAGCCTGAAACTCCCCTCGGGCGGTTCTTTCCCCGGCGACCGCTCGCTGCGCAGCCATCCGGCGACTTACACGGTACAGGCCGGCGAAACGATCAACAGCATCGCCTGCAAATTTGGCGATGTCTTGCCTGAGGCTATTCTGGCAAAAAACGGGATTGGCGAGTCTGAACTTACAGCCGGGATGTCTTTGCAGATCCCGTGAAGCAACCTCGCTCTCCTGCCGGTAATCAGCGCGGGCGGAGGGATTTACCGCCCGTTTTTTCTGCCAACCCATCTAAATCAGGAACCCGTTATGAAATTTGAGATCCTTGATCGCATCGTTCGTTACCAGGGGCGCGCATTTTCAGTTGAGGATATTACCGTCCGGCTTCCGAACGGCGGCCAGGCGGTTTACAACCTGGTGGAACACACCGGTTCGGTTTCGATTGTGCCGGTGGATGATGAAGGCAATTTGCTTTTTATCCGTCAATACCGGCTGGGTGTTCTGGATGAACTGCTGGAATTGCCCGCCGGGACCAAACCCGCCGGCGAAGGCCCGCTGGACTGCGCTGCCCGCGAGGTGCGCGAAGAGACGGGCATGGCGGCGAGGGAATTGATCCTGCTGGGAGATTTCTACCTGGCGCCCGGCTATTCCAGCGAGCGGATGTTTGTTTACCTGGCGCGCGGATTATATGATGACCCTCTGGCGCAGGATGAAGACGAGTTTCTGCAGGTGATTAAAATCCCGGTAAAAGAAGCCTACGCGATGGCCCGGCGGGGTGAATTGCGGGACTCAAAAAGCCTGGCTTCGCTGCTCCTGGCGATGCCCCATTTAGGGGTCAATCCCGAAGGTTTCTGACCAATTCGCCACGCTTACTCAGATTTTATGACAGGGCGCCACAAATTCTAGTGACCAATATTACTTCTGTTCGCAATCAATTGCCTATACAATTGTAAGTTGGACATGTTTGTCCGCATTTCTTAAAACCAACAAAAGCGCCCGCAAAGTGCTTTTGAGATCTTCTTATTCACGGAGTTTCCAATGCCTAGAGAAATGGTTACGATTGACGCCAATGAGGCTACCGCCTATGTGGCCTACCGATTGAGTGAAGTGATTGCCATCTATCCAATCACCCCCTCATCGGGGATGGGTGAGCTTTCCGATGCCTGGTCTGCCGCCAATATCCCGAACGCCTGGGGAACGGTTCCAACTGTGATGGAAATGCAATCAGAAGGCGGCGCAGCCGGCGCGGTCCACGGGGCGATTCAGACCGGCGCGCTGACCACGACCTTCACCGCCTCACAGGGCTTGCTGCTGATGATCCCCAATATGTACAAGATCGCCGGCGAACTCACCCCGGCTGTATTGCATGTCACCGCCCGCACTGTTGCCACCCACGCTCTCTCGATCTTCGGCGATCATTCAGATGTGATGGCCACCCGCCAGACGGGCTTCGCCCTGCTGGCTTCCCGCTCGGTGCAGGAAGCCCAGGATATGGCTTTAATTGCGCATGCCGCTACCGTGCGGTCGCGTATTCCTTTCCTGCATTTCTTTGATGGCTTCCGCACCTCGCACGAGGTCAATAAAATTGAACAGTTGACGGTTGAAGATATGCTGGCGCTGATGGATGAAAAAGCCATCGCTGAACACCGCGCCCGCGCGCTCTCGCCCGATCATCCCGTTGTGCGCGGTACCGCGCAAAACCCGGATGTCTTCTTCCAGGCGCGAGAAACCTGCAATCCTTATTACAACGCCTGCCCGGGCATCGTTCAACAGGTGATGGATGAATTTGCCAGGTTGACCGGCCGCCAGTACCATCTCTTTGATTACGCCGGCGCCGCGGATGCGGAGCGGGTGATCATCTTGATGGGCTCTGGCGCCGAGACCGCCGAAGAAACCGCCAAATTCCTGAATGCGCGCGGTGAAAAACTGGGCGTGGTTACCGTCCATCTTTACCGACCCTTCGACGCCAGGGCGCTGGTCAAGGCGCTGCCCGCCACAGTAAAACACATCACCGTGCTGGACCGCACCAAAGAACCCGGCGCAGCCGGCGAACCGCTCTACAAAGACGTGGTCACCGCGATCAATGAAGCCGTCAGCGGCGGTTTTGCTCCATTCAAGACCGCCCCGAGCATTACCTGCGGGCGTTACGGCCTTTCTTCCAAGGAATTTACCCCGGCGATGGCCAAAGCCGTCTTTGATGAAATGGCAGCGCCCCAGCCGCGTTCCCATTTCACCGTCGGCATCCACGACGACCTGAGCGCCACCAGCCTGACCTACGATCCGGCTTTCTCGATTGCCAACCCCAAAACAGTGCGCTGCGTTTTCTTCGGCCTTGGCGCGGATGGGACCGTCGGCGCGAACAAAAACTCGATCAAAATTATCGGTGAAGAGACCAACAACTATGCCCAGGGCTATTTTGTCTATGACTCCAAGAAGTCTGGCTCGGTAACCATCTCTCACCTGCGCTTCGGCCCCGACCCGGTGCGCGCGCCGTACTTAATCGGTCAGGGCGACGCCCAGTTTGTTGGCTGCCATCAGTTCACCTTCCTTGAGCGGCTGGATGTGCTTAAGTACGCGGCTGAAGGGGCGGTCTTCCTGCTCAACAGCATGTACGGCCCCGAAGAAGTCTGGGATCATCTCCCGCGCGAAGTGCAGCAGCAAATTATTGCCAAGAAATTGAAGTTTTATGTGATTGACGCCTACGAGGTGGCCGCTAAAACCGGCATGGGCGGGCGGATCAATACGATTATGCAGACCTGCTTCTTCGCCATTTCCGGCGTCCTGCCGCGCGAAGAAGCCATCGAACAAATCAAGTACTCGATTAAGAAAACCTACGGCAAACGCGGCGAAGCTGTGGTTCAAAAGAATTTTGAAGCCGTTGATCACACCCTGGCCAACCTGCACGAGGTCAAAGTGCCTGCCGCGGTAACCTCAACCATCCGCATGCGCGACGCGGTTCCAGCCAATGCGCCTGAATTTGTGCGCGAAGTGCTGGGCGGTATGATCGCCAATCAGGGTGATGATTTGCCGGTCAGCAAACTGCCGGTGGACGGCACTTTCCCGACCGCCACCACCCAGTGGGAGAAACGCAATATTGCCCTGGAAATTCCGGTTTGGGAACCGGATTTGTGCATCCAGTGCGGCAAGTGCTCCTTTGTATGCCCGCATGCGGTCATCCGCCAGAAAGTGTATGATCCCAAACTGCTGGCCGGCGCGCCAGAGACCTTCAAGTCAACCGAGGCGAAATTCAAAGAAATACCGGGTATGCGCTTCACCATTCAGGTCGCCCCGGAAGACTGCACCGGCTGCGCGCTGTGCGTTGAAGCCTGCCCGGCAAAAGATAAAACCCAGGTTGGCCGCAAGGCGATTAACATGGCGCCGCAACCTCCGCTGCGCGCGGCGGAAAGCAAAAACTGGGAGTTCTTCCTCACCCTGCCCGATGCTGACCGCAGCCTGTTTGAGCCAACCACGGTCAAGAATTCTCAGCTGCTGCGCCCGCTCTTTGAGTTTTCCGGCGCCTGCTCCGGCTGCGGCGAAACCCCGTATGTCAAACTCGTTTCTCAACTCTTCGGCGACCGCACGATTGTGGCCAACGCCACCGGCTGTTCTTCAATCTACGGCGGCAACCTGCCCACCACACCCTGGGCTGTGAACCACGAAGGCCGCGGCCCGGCCTGGGCGAACTCATTGTTTGAGGACAATGCTGAATTTGGGCTGGGCATGCGCCTGACCCTGGACAAACAGCAAGAGTATGCGGTTGAACTGGTCAACGCGCTGGCTCCGCAGCTGGGCGATGTGCTGGTCGAGGGGCTGCTCAAAGCGGACCAGAGCAATGACGCCGGTATTCGCGCCCAGCGCGAAAGGGTTGAAGCGCTCAAGAAGAAGTTAACCGCCCTGGAGAAGAAAGAGCCGCGCGCGCGGACCTTGCTGACGATCGCGGACGCGCTGGTGAAAAAGAGTGTCTGGATCATCGGCGGCGACGGCTGGGCCTATGACATTGGCTACGGCGGTCTGGATCACGTCCTCGCGTCCGGACGAAATGTGAACGTGCTGGTGCTGGACACCGAGGTTTACTCAAACACCGGCGGCCAGTCCTCGAAATCCACCCCGCGGGCTGCGGTGGCAAAATTCGCCGCGAAAGGCAAGGGGCTGCCCAAGAAAGATCTGGGGATGATCGCCATGGCATACGGTTACGTCTATATTGCCAAAGTCGCCATGGGCGCTTCAGATCAGCAAACCCTGCGGGCTTTCCTTGAAGCAGACGCGTATGAAGGTCCTTCATTAATAATCGCTTACAGCCACTGCATCAACCACGGCATTGACATGCAGAAAGGCCTGGAACAGCAGAAACTGGCGGTCCAGTCCGGTTTCTGGCCGCTTTATCGTTACAACCCAGCGTTGATTGACGAGGGCAAAAACCCGCTGATCATTGACAGCAAAGAGCCGACCATCCCGCTGGAAGAGTACGCGTATAAAGAGAACCGCTACCGCATGTTACTGCAAAGCGATGAAGCCAGAGCCGAAGCCTTGATGAAAGCTGCCCGCGAAGATGTCAAGAAGCGCTGGGAGCTCTACCGGCAGATGGCGGCGATTGAATACAATATGCGGAACCCCGAAAACGGCGGCGACCAGAAATAGAACCCGCTCCATCCCTGGCCGCCTGATGCCCGCTCGAACAGGCGGCCGGGAACAATAAAAGGAGGAGAAAGATGGTAGATCTGAGCACAACGTATCTTGGCCTGCAGCTAAAAAATCCGCTGGTGGTGAGCGCTTCCCCTTTCAGCAAAAAAGTGGACACAATTCGCAAGCTGGAAGATGCCGGCGTCAGCGCGGTCGTGATGTATTCGCTTTTTGAAGAACAAATTGTGCATGAAAGCCTCGCGCTGGACCACTTCCTTTCCCAGGGAACGGAATCCTTCGCTGAAGCGTTAACCTACTTCCCGGACCTGGATCATTACAACGTGGGCCCGGAAAGTTATCTGGAATTGATTCAGAAGATCAAGGCCGCGGTGAGCATCCCGGTGATCGGCAGCCTGAACGGCATATCCAGTGGCGGATGGGTGGATTACGCCCGCAAAATCGAACAGGCGGGCGCGGACGCGCTGGAATTAAACATCTACTTCATTCCCGCCAGCTTGGATATCAGCAGCCAGGAATTGGAACAGACGTATGTTGATCTGGTCGCGGACGTGCGCAGGCAGATTCACATCCCGCTGGCGGTTAAGCTCAGCCCTTATTTCACCGCTCTGCCGCAATTTGCCCGCCGCCTGGTACAGGCTGGCGCGAACGGGCTGGTGTTGTTTAACCGTTTCTATCAGCCCGACCTGGATATCGAAACCCTGGAAGTCGTCCCCAACCTGGTATTGAGCAGCCCGGATGAACTGCGCCTGCCGCTGCGCTGGATCGCCATGCTGTATGGGCGCGTTCAAGCCGACCTTGCCCTGACCAGCGGGGTGCATTCCGGCCGGGATGTGATCAAAGCCGCCATGGCCGGCGCGAGCGTCAGCATGGCCGCCTCCGCATTCATCGCCAACGGGCCTGGAAAGGCGGCTGAAATGCTGGAAGAAATAAAGCAGTGGATGGAAGAATATGAGTATGACTCCATCAAACAAATGCTGGGTTCGATGAGTCAGAAAGCGGTAGCCGAACCGGCTGTATTTGAGCGCGCGAACTACATGAAAGTGCTCAGCAGTTTTGACAACCGCATGCGCGGTTTGTAGACTCAAACCGCAGGATGGAAAAAGCAGCAGCCCCGCAGGTATCTGCGGGGCTGACGTTATTTTCTGGGCAATGATTCAGAGGTTTTCGCCAATGGCGGGGTCGTTTGGCTTGCGCGCGCGGTAGACAATCCGCCCGCGAGTCAGGTCATACGGCGACATTTCAACACGCACCCGGTCGCCCAATAGAATGCGGATATAGTACTTGCGCATTCTACCGGAAAGATAGGCGAGCACTTCATGGCCGTTATCAAGTTTGACGCGGAACTGGGTGGCAGGCAGGGCCTCCACGATGGTTCCTTCGACCTGGATTTTTCCTTCTTCTTTCGCCAAGAGGCACCTCCAAAATGGCGAACTGCGAATTACTCTGAAACGCGGGTGAACTGACGGCGTTTTATCCGGCGGATGGCCTTTTTCTTCTCGACGCGGCGCATCTCGCTTTTTGAAACGAACCAGCGCTTGCGGCGGACAACGCTGAGCACACCGCTCTTAACGACTTTCTTGCGAAAGCGCTTCAGGAGCATATCCTGAGATTCGTTTGGGCGCAAGGTTACACTAGTCATGGCATCTCACCTCCCTTCGTGTCAGGGATGGGCATAAAATACCCGGCGGTTTCGTAAAGACAGCGCCGGGAGCAGAAGCAGGTGAAAACCAGACTTTCCAACAGCAGCATCCAGACGAAACCTCCAGATATTTTTTAAACCGAGTAAAAAAGAACAGTAAGCGCGAAGCAGCGAACACTAAAATTATACCGCTGTTCTGTCCAAATTGGTAGGGAGGACAGGCAGGGGTGGTAATTTAAAATAAAAAAGTCTCTTGGCAATGACCTACTCTCCCAGGGGGTCGCCCCCCAAGTACCATCGGCGCTAACGGCCTTAACGACCGGGTTCGGGATGTTGCCGGGTGTACCACCGTCGCTCCAATCACCAAGAGACTCTTTTTACGATGTTAAGGGTACCGAAGAATAGTATGTGTTAGGTAAAAAAGTATCGAGTTCCCCGCACCACGTGGGAAGTCCTCGGTCATTAGTACAGTTTAGCTCAACGCATTACTGCGCTTACACACACTGCCTATCAAACAGGTAGTCTACCTGTGACCTTACTCCCTTGACGGGAAAACAGGGATCTAATCTTGAGGCGAGTTTCCCGCTTAGATGCTTTCAGCGGTTATCTCTGCCAGACGTTGGCTACCCAGCAATGCCGTTGGCACGACAACTGGCACACCAGAGGTCTGTCCACCCCGGTCCTCTCGTACTAGGGGCAGCTCCTCTCAAATCCCTTACGCCCACAGCGGATAGAGACCGACCTGTCTCACGACGGTCTGAACCCAGCTCGCGTACCGCTTTAACGGGCGAACAGCCCGACCCTTGGGACCTTGTCCAGCCCCAGGATGCGATGAGCCGACATCGAGGTGCCGAGCGAAGTCGTCGATGTGAACTCTTGGACTTCACCAGCCTGTTATCCCCGGGGTAGCTTTTGTCCGGTAAGCCACGACCCTTCCACACGGGTGCGTAGGATCACTAAGCCCGACTTTCGTCTCTGCTCGACGCGTTGGTCTTGCAGTCAAGCTCCCTTTTGCCTTTGCACTCTCCGGCAGGTTTCCATTCTGCCTGAGGGAACCTTTGGGCGCCTCCGTTACCGTTTAGGAGGCGACCGCCCCAGTCAAACGGCCCACCTGCCACGGTCCCCCTGCCAGCTAATGGTCAGGGGTTAGGGTCTAAACACCATCAGGGTGGTATTTCACCGCCGGCTCCACCGAAGCTAGCGCTCCAGCTTCCCAGCCTCCCACCTATCCTACACAAACGGTGCCCAAACTCAATGACAGGATGCAGTAAAGCTCCACGGGGTCTTTTTGTCCTGCTGCGGGTAGGCCGCATCTTCACAGCCACTTCAATTTCGCCGGGTCCTTCGTCGAGACACCGCTCTAGTTGTTACGCCGTTCGTGCGGGTCGGAACTTACCCGACAAGGAATTTCGCTACCTTAGGACCGTTATAGTTACGGCCGCCGTTCACCGGGGC
>JARKPB010000020.1 GCA_029975475.1 Anaerolineaceae bacterium | reverse complement strand
GGTTGAAGCGGGCGGAAAAGCCGGAGGGAGAGGAACACGCGCCGGAAACCAGAACGGTGAACGTCGAGGCGACGGCCGCGCCGCTGCCAGTCCCGCCGGGCCTACCGCAGGCGTTGAAACCCCGGCGCCGCCCGCGGCTATTTGTTGGGCTGGCGGGGGCAGCGCTGGCCGGGATCGTGTTGATCATCCTGCTCACGCGGAACAGTTCAATGGTACCCGGGCCGACGGAAACTGCAGCACCGAACGTGTTCCTGCGGCCGACGGAAACTGCGACCTTCGCGCCACCGACGTTGATGGATCCAACGCTGGATCCCAATATTCCTCCTGCTTGCACGGAAGTAGGCCAGCACTGGGTCAACCCGGCAGACGGCGGGGAGATGGTCTGCGTGCCGGCGGGTGAGTTTTGGATGGGCGCGGCGAGTGGCGACAGCCAGGCGCTGGATGATGAAAGGCCTGGGCGGCAGGTTTATCTGGACGCCTACTGGATCGACCGCTTTGAAGTGACCAACCGCCAGTTTGCCGAATTTGTGACAAGCACGGGTTACATCACTGATGCTGAAAAAGCGGGTTGGAGTTATGTTTATACGGGATCATCCTGGGAGCAGGTGAGCGGCGCGAAGTGGTCCGCTCCGAAAGGGCCGGGCAGCGGCACGGCTGGGCGAGAGGACCACCCGGTGGTGAACGTTTCATGGAACGATGCCAGGGCTTACTGTGCCTGGGTCGGGGAAGATCTGCCCAGCGAGGCGCAGTGGGAGAAAGCCGCGCGCGGCACAGACGGGCGGGTGTATCCGTGGGGGAACCAGGCTACGGCTGCCAGCCTGGCAAATTACGATCAAAATTTGAATGACACAGTCGCGGTAGGCAGCTACCCGGCTGGAGCCAGCCCGTACGGGGCGGAGGACATGGCCGGGAACGTGTGGGAGTGGGTTGCGGACTGGTACAGCGCGGGTTATTACCAGGTTGCCCCGCCGCGCAATCCAACCGGGCCGGAGAGCGGTGAGTACCGCGTGGTTCGCGGCGGGTCCTGGAGCTATGCTGCGTGGAACCTGCGGTCGTCTTACCGCTCCTGGCTCTATCCCGACTTCACTTGGTTCAACGACGGGTTCCGCTGTTCCCTCTCGCCCCGGTAGCTGGCTTCTGGCTTCTGAAATTCTGCAGGGGGGTCTGGGGGGCGGAGCCCCCCAGGAAAGGGAAAAATGGATTGGGAGGAATTGACTTCATTTGAGAATTTGTGGCTTTCTTATCGAAAGGCCGCCAGGGGGAAACGCAGCCAGCCTGAAGTGGCTGATTTTGAATTGCGTCTGGTGGACAACTTAATTTTCCTTCAGGATGAATTGCGCGGCGGTGCTTACTATCCCGGAACGTACAGGAATTTTTATGTGCGCGAAGCCAAGCGGCGCTTAATTTCAGCGGCACCTTTTCGCGATCGAGTGGTTCATCATGCGCTTGTTCGTCAACTGGAGCCAGTATATGAGCGGAAGTTCATTTTTGATACCTATGCCAATCGGGTCGGTAAAGGAACCCATGCCGCGATTGCACGTTGCACTCAATACCTGAGGCGGTTTGGGTATTTCCTGTTCCTGGATGTCGAACAGTTTTTCCCAAGTATTGACCATCAAATCCTGAAGGATATATTGAGAAAAACTATTCATGAACCACGCATCCTGCACCTGGCAGGCCAAATCATTGACGGAGGAGCTGGCATCCACACGGCTAAAGGTCAAAATCTATTCTTTGCGGGTGATGATCTGTTATCCTGTTTACGGCCGAGGGGATTGCCGATAGGCAACCTCACAAGTCAATTTTGGGCTAACGTTTATCTGAATGATTTTGACCATTTCATTAAGAGAACCCTGGGCTGCCGGGGATATGTCCGCTATGTGGATGACATGCTGCTGTTTTCAAATTCGAAACATCAATTACAAGTCTGGTTGAATGAGATTATAAGATGTTTGGAACCTCTGCGCTTGAAATTGCACCTGGAAAGAGCGCAGGTATATCCCTCCAGCCACGGGGTAGGGTTTTTGGGCTTTCAAGTCTATCCCGACTTTCGCAGGTTGAAACGCCGAAACGCATTACGCGCCAGGTCCCGCCTGCTGCACATCGCCGCGGCGGTTAATCATGGAGACGCCACGTTGGAAACGCTCTCTTTATCGCTGCGGGGATGGATTGGTCACGCTCAATTTGGTGACACATTTGGTTTAAGAGAAAGACTGGTCAGTTTGCTTCCGGCGATACGGATAACCCATGCACCCAACTGAATCCCCGATATTTACAAAAACCTATGATTTATCTATTTGCCTGTTGGGATACTGTGATAAGTTTCCGAAGCATGAGCGGTTCCGGCTAGCCCGGCGATTAGAAGATTCCGTTTTTTTATTCCATGAATACCTTCTTAAGGCGGTCCGGGACAGGGATAATCATCGCCAGGAATTAATTCTGGCAGACATAGAATTAGATAAATTACGGTTTTATCTGCGGCTGTGCTTTGCCCGCTCATGGATCAGCATTTCTCAGTATGAGCATATCAGTCGCCTGGTAATAGAGGTAGGAAAGCTGCTGGGTGGTTGGATGAACAAAGCAAAGGCGGCACAATCAGAAAGTAATTTCTGTGTGTAGGGGCGCTGGGGAGAGAACGCGGCGGGTCCTGGAACAATGAAGCGAGGAACCTGCGGTCATCTAACCGCAACAGGAACAATCCCGACAACACAAGGAACAACAACGGGTTCCGCTGTTCCCTATCGCATTCCACCTGGTATACGGGCCAGATTTGGCCGGGTTAGCAAGGACGCCAGACCCTGTCAGCGTGCCCGGAAAGCGAGCGCCAGCTGCCCCTGTCCGAATTGAATTTCGGACAAAAATCGAATAGCCCGGCTTTCTGACCCCGCGGTCTTAAAGCCGGGCGCATCGGACTGGCACACCACCGGGAAGGATCAATTTCCTGGCGGCTTCCCCCGCCCATCCCGCGCGGGATGATATAATTTTGCTGTCCGCATTCTTCGCTGCGGCCCGGGTGCGTTTGCCGGCTGCCGCTGTTCGATCACTGTTCGCATGAAACTATCCCGCTTTACCCTGCTCATCCTCTCTTTCTGCTGGACTGTCCTGCTGACCGCCGGCTGCGGCGCGGCCGCAGAACCGCTTTCTCCCCGGGACGATCCTCAGCTCACCCCCGGCGGCGCAGATGAATGTGCCCGGGCGGGCCAGCGCTGGGTCAACCCGGCTGACGGCGGGGAGATGGTCTGCGTGCCGGCGGGCGAGTTCTGGATGGGCGCGGCGGAGGGTGACCCTGGCGCGGAACCCGGCGAGAAGCCCGGGCGGCAGGTTTATCTGGACGCTTACTGGATCGACCGCTTTGAGGTGACCAACGCCCAGTATCAGCGGTGCGTCAGCGCCGGCGGCTGCACCCCGCCCAGAGAGGAACGCTCCTTCTCCCGCGGCAGCTACTACCGCCAGGCGGCTTTTGCAGATTTCCCGGTGGTTTACGTGGACTGGAACCAGGCCAGCGCCTACTGCGCCTGGGCCGGGGAAGGTCTGCCCACCGAGGCGCAGTGGGAGAAGGCGGCGCGCGGCACAGACGGGCGCCTGTACCCGTGGGGGGATCAGGCTCCGACCAGCAGCCTGGCAAATTTCCTGGCCGCAGACACGGTCAGGGTCGGCAGCTACCCGGAGGGAGCCAGCCCGTACGGAGCCGAAGATATGGCCGGTAACGTCTGGGAATGGGCGGCTGACTGGTACAGTGGAGATTATTATGAGAGCGCTCCATCTCGCAACCCACCCGGCCCGCAGGGCGGCGGGTACCGCGTGCTTCGCGGCGGCTCCTGGTACAACGAACCGGCTTATCTGCGGGTTTCCGGCCGCCTCAGGACTTTCCCGGATCTTCTCGGCAGCGCCAGCGGATTCCGCTGCGCTTACCGGCCGTAGCCGCCGGTTTCTGCCCTGCCCTTTCCCGGGCGAAAGCGCTGCGGATGAAACCGCGCAGCCTGGGCGCGCCTGCCTGTCCTCGCCCGGCCCGCGCTGGATGGTATAATTTCGTCATCCTTTACTGATATTCAGAGGAACTTATGCCAACGGTTCTCTTCTCCGCTCCTTATATGCTGCCCTTTCGCCAGCGCTTCGCCCCGCTGTTTGACCATTACGGTGTGGAATTAATCGTCCCGGATGTCCATGAGCGCCTGGAAGAAGACGAGATCCTGCGCTACGCGGGGCAATTTGACGGCGCGATCTGCGGCGACGACCGCTACACCCCGCGCGTCCTGGCCGCCTGCCTGCCGCGCCTGAAAGTTATCTCCAAGTGGGGCATCGGCATCGATTCGATCCACAAAGCGGAGGCAGAGCGCCTGGGCATCCAGGTGCGCAACACGCCCAACGCTTTCACCCTGCCGGTGGCCGATTCAACCCTCGGTTACATCCTGGCTTTCGCGCGCCGCCAGCCGTGGATGGACCGCGCGATGAAATCCGGCGAATGGGAAAAGATCCCCGGCCGCTCGCTCAGCGAGTGCACGCTGGGGGTCATCGGGGTTGGCAACATTGGCAAAGCCGTGCTGCGCCGCGCGCGCGCCTTTGGCATGAAACTGCTTGGCAACGACATTCAGCCGATCGCTCCCGATTTCCTGCTGGAAAACGGGGTGGAGTCCCTCAGCCTGGAGGAATTGCTTTCGCGCGCTGATTTCGTCAGCCTGCACACCGACTTGAATCCGACCAGCCGCCATTTAATCAACGCGCGCACCCTGGCGCTGATGCGGCCTTCGGCGGTGCTGATCAACACCTCGCGCGGTCCCGTGGTGGATGAGCCGGCGCTCATCGCCGCGCTGCGCAGCGGACAGATCGCCGGGGCAGCCCTGGATGTCTTTGAGCACGAGCCGCTGCCGGCTGATTCGCCCCTCAAGCAGATGGACCAGGTGATGCTCGCCCCGCATAACTCCAACTCCAGCCCGTCGGCCTGGGAGCGCGTGCACTGGTCCACCATCCGCAACCTGCTGGACGGCCTGGGGATCCCCCATGACGACCTGGAAGCGTGGCGGCAGAAATTATCCCGTTAATTTCAGCGGAGGAAAATTTGACCTCACAGCGAGCTTTAACCATGCTGATCACCGGCGCGGCCGGCGGCGTAGGCCGGGCGACGGTCAGCGTCTTTCACAGCGCCGGCTGGCGCGTGATCGGAGTGGACCGCAATCCGGTCGGCGAGGATTTCCCTGCCGACGGCCTGTTTATTCAGGCGGATATTTCGCGGCCGGAAGAAATGGAGCGCATTTACGACTCCGCCCGAGCGTTCACGCCCGCGCTGCACGCGGTGATCAATAACGCCGCGCTGCAGATCGCCAAACCGCTGCTGGATACCACCGTGGAAGAGTGGGACGCGGTCATGAATTCCAACTTGCGGCCGGTGTTCTTAAGCGCTCAGCTGGCGTACCCGCTGCTGAAGGCCGCCGGAACGGCCGCGATTGTCAATGTTTCTTCGGTTCACGCCGTGCAGACATCAGCCAATATCGCCGCTTACGCTGCCAGCAAGGGCGGTATGCTGGCGCTGACCCGCGCGATGGCGATTGAGTTCGCCCGCGACAATATCCGCGTCAACGCCATTTTGCCCGGCGCGGTGGACACGCCGATGCTGCGCGCCGGCCTCGACCGCGGTCACCTGGGCGGTGAAAGCCTGCTCGACCGGCTGGAAAATTTGGCGCGCAAGACGGTTAACGGGCGGGTGGGCAAACCCGAGGAAATCGCCAAAGCGATCCTCTTCCTGGCGGACAGCCGTCAGTCGTCCTTCATGACCGGCCAGGCGCTGATCGTGGACGGCGGCGCGACAGCGAGGTTGAGCACCGAATGAGCACGCTGCGCGAAAAGGTGAAGCAATCCCTGCCGGCGCCGCTGTTAGGCGTACTGCGGGATACCCGCGACGGGCTGGCGCGCGCCGCACAGTGGCCCTCCGCCGCGCTGCATCCCTGGCGGCGCGACTCGATCCGCCGCCTGAACGCCCTGCGCAACAGCCGCCAGGGCGAACGCTGTTTTATCATCGGCAACGGCCCGAGCCTGCAAAAAACCGATCTCTCGCGCCTGAAGGGCGAATTCACCTTCGGGATGAACCGCATTTACATGGCGTTTGATCAGATCGGCTTTTCAACCAGCTGCATCGTCACCGTTAATGATCTGGTGATGGAGCAGTGCTACCGCGACTTTCAGGGGCTGGGGATCCCGCTCTTTGTCTCCTGGCGGGCGCGCCGCTGGTTGGCGCCGGCGGAAAATATTCATTACCTCTTTACCACCTACACCGGGCCGAAATTCGCCCGCAACGCTGCCGGCCGCATCTGGGAAAGCGCCACGGTCACCAATGTGGCTTTGCAGCTCGCCTATCACATGGGGTTTTCCACCGTAATTCTGATCGGAGTTGACCACAGTTTTGTTACCCAGGGCAAACCCAACACCACGGTGGTATCGCAGGGCGACGACCCCAATCACTTTACCCCGGGCTATTTTGGCAAAGGTTTCCGCTGGCAATTACCCGATCTGGATACGTCGGAAATCGGCTACGCTTTGGCGCGTCAGGCTTTTGAGGCGGATGGGCGATGCGTGCTGGACGCCACGATTGGCGGGAAGCTGCAAATATTTCCCAAGGTCGATTATGAGAGCCTGTTTTAAGTATGTCTGAAGCTCCGCTGGTATCGATCGTTACGCCTTCTTATAACCAGGCTGCCTTTCTGGAACAGACCCTGCGTTCGGTGCTGCAGCAGGATTACCCCAACCTGGAATACCTGGTGGTGGACGGCGGTTCAACCGACGGCAGCGTGGAAATCATCCGGCGCTATTCGGACCGCCTGGCCTGGCAGGTCAGCGAAAGGGATAACGGTCAGGCGGATGCGATTAACAAGGGCCTGCGCCGCGCCCGCGGCGAGTATGTCGCCTGGCTGAATTCGGATGACTGCTACCTGCCCGGCGCGGTCAGCGCTGCCGTGCGCCTGCTGCAAGCTCACCCCGAAGCGGGGTTGGTGTACGGCGATGTCTACGCGGTGGATGCCGCCGGACGGCGCACGAACCGGATGCGCTACCGGCAGTGGGGGCTGAAAGACCTGCTCTGTTTTCGGATTCTCGGCCAACCGGGCGTCTTTATGCGCCGCGCGGTCCTGGAACAGGCCGGATACCTGGACCTCTCCTACCATTTTTTGCTGGATCATCACCTCTGGGTGCGGATGTCGGCGCTCGCTCCGATGGTATATGCCGGTCAGGCCTGGGCTGAAGCGCGCTATCACGAGCAGGCCAAGAATGTCGCCCGCGCGGCGGAATTTGGCGCGGAAGCCTTTCGCATCCTGGATTGGGCCGCGCTGCAGCCGGAGATCGCCCCGACCTTGCAGCGCTGCAGCCGCTCCGCCCGGGCCGGCGCGGAACGCTTCAACGCCCGCTATTTGCTGGACGCCGGGCGCGAGGTGGAAGCCTGGCAGGGTTACATCCGCGCGTTAAAACTGGACTGGCGCGAAGCCCTGCTGGAATGGAAGCGCATCCTTTACATTCCTTTTGCCCGTCTGGGTTTGCGCGGTATAAAAGAACGCGTGCTGGCGCGCCGCCGCCGCCGCTTCTCCGCCGGAAAGGAGGGGGAATGATCCGCAGGCTGCTGCCCTGGCTGGGCGCGTTCATTCTGTTGAGTTTTGGCCTGGCGGCGCGGTTGAGCGATTTAAGCGATCTCCCGCTTGAATTTCATCCCACCCGCCAGCTTCATTCCGCTGTGATCGCCCGCGGCCTGTATTACGCGGATTTGACCGGCGTGCCTGAATGGCAGCGTCAGCGCGCTGTGGCTTACGGCCGGCTGGAAGGGCTGGTGGAACCGCAAATTGTCGAGACGCTCAGCGCCTGGGGTTACCGCCTGGCCGGGTCAGAACAATTGTGGATTCCGCGCGCGCTCTCAATCGCCTTCTGGTGCCTGGGCGGGCTGGCGCTTTTCCTTTTCGCGCGCCGCCATTTTTCGCCCGCGGCTGCCCTTTTTGCCCTTGGTTTTTTCCTGGTCCTGCCGTACGGCATCCTCGCCAGCCGGGTATTCATGCCCGATCCGCTGATGACCGCCCTGTTGATCTGGGCGCTCTACGGTCTGGATGTCTGCCTTGAAGAGCCCTCCTGGCCGCGCCTGATAGCAGCCGGGCTGCTGGGCGGGCTGGCGGTGTTTATCAAATCAACCGCGGTATTTTTTATCGGGCCGCTCTTCCTGGCCGGGGTTATCTGGCGTTACGGGCGCGGATTCTGGCGGGTCGGCAAAGTCTGGGCGCTTGCTGCCCTGGTTTTAATGCCCTTCGCGGCGTACTGGATCTGGGGCGTGTGGATCAACGGTATTTTAGCCGGCCAGACCGCCATGCGCTTCTTCCCGCAATACTGGCTGGATCCAGTCTTCTACCTGCGCTGGTGGAATATTTTGCAGAGCGTGTTTAGCCTGCCCTGGCTGCTGCTGGCCGGGCTCGGGCTGTTGCTCCTACCCCGCGGACCGGCGCGCTGGTTGATCAGCGCGGGTTTTGCCGGCGAAGTCCTGATGGGATTTGCCCTTTCTCACCACACCGCCACCCATGATTATTATCAACTCCCGTTGATCCCGTTTGCTGCTCTGGCTCTCGCCGGGCTGGCCCAGGTAATTTTTGACCGCCTGGCGGGTGAACGCCTGATCTGGCGGATCCTGGCCGCGCTGATGCTTTTTAGCGCTGCCGGTTTATCGGCCTACCAGGCGCGGGCGGAACTGCGGCGCACGGATTACCGCCCTGAAGCTGCCTTCTGGCAAAATCTGGGGCAGCAGATCGGGCTGGATAAATCTGTGGTCGCGCTCAGCGAAGATTACGGCTACCGCCTGGAATACTGGGGCTGGATTCGCCCGGTCAACTGGCTCAGCAGCGGCGATTTCGCTGTGCGCCGCGACTCCGGTCAGACCCTGGATGCGGCTGCGCTGATCCGCGCCGAGACGGAAGGACGGGATTACTTCCTGGTAACCCTGCTGGAGGACCTGGATCGTCAGCCGGAAGTGAAAGAATATCTGCTGGCGCATTATCCGCTGGTGATTCAAACCCGGCGAGTCTGGCTGTTTGACCTGCGGGGCGGGCAGCCATGAAAACAAGATTTAACCCGCCGCTGTTCAAATGGGCGGCTGGCCTTTTGCTGCTGGCCGGGCTGATTGGTCTGGTTCTCTTCGCCGCGGCGGGCAGCCACAGCCGGCTGTGGGCAGACGATTACTGTTACAGCGGATTTTTGCGCGGCCGCGGTTTCTGGCAGGCGCAGGTGGAATGGTGGGAGACCGGCGGTAATCGTTTTAGCGCTTTGCCCCTTGTGGCAGCCAGCGATCTGCTCGGCGAATTTGCCCCGGCTTATCTGCCCGCCCTGCTGCTGGCGCTGCTGGCGGCCGGATTTGCCGTGCTGCTGAAGCGGTTGTTTCAGGCCGGCCGGCTTTTTTCTCTGACGGGCGGCGTCCTGACGGCCTATTTTCTTGCCCTGCTGGCGCCAGACCGCATCCAGACGCTCTACTGGCGCATGGGGGCGTTTCACTACACCCTACCGCTGGCGCTGCTGGCGCTGAATGCTGCCTTTGGACTGTATGCCTGGCAGCGCTGGCGCGGTTGGCGCGCCGCGGCAGCGGCGGCTGCCGGCATGCTGCTGGCCTGGTTTGCCGCCGGGTCTTCAGAGACTTTCGCCGCGCTGCAAACCGCCCTGCTCCTAATTTTGATCCTGTTCGCCTTCGCCCGACAAAACACCGTTCTCCGCTGGCCGGCGGTGTGGCGTTTGGGACTGCTGCTGGCGGGTTCGCTGGCCGCGATGGGGTTGATGCTGGCTTCCCCCTCGAATGTCTGGCGTCAGGCTGTCCTTCCGCCGCCAGATTCATTGTCTGCCTTCGTTTCATTAACGCTGCGCTATGGTCTGGATTTCGTGGTCTACTCTTTACGCGGTCAACCGCTGCCAAACCTCGTTTTTTTTGGTCTGGCTGGCGCGTTGTCCGGTCTCTTTCTTCCCTACCGGCCTGGCTGGCGGCGCTCCTTGCTGTTCGCGGCGGCCGTCATCCCGGTTACTTTCCTGCTGATTCTGGCGGTTACCGCGCCGAGCGTTTTCGCCGGTTCTCAATACCCGACTGGTCGGGCGCTGATGCCGGCTCGCATGGCGCTGCTAACCGGTCTGGCGGTCCTGGGGGGGCTCTGCGGGTTATCGCTGAGGGGGTTCTTAGCCCGGCGCGAGCGCTGGGTTTCCGCGCTGCTGACCGTTATCCTTCTGGCCGGCTCCGTATATCTCCTGCGCACCTTCAGCCTCCCGCTGGCGGACCGCGCGGAGCTGGCTGTTCGCTCGGCTCGCTGGGATCAGCGCAGCGGCGAGATCAACGCGCAGATCGCTGCCGGTCAGCGCAATCTGCTGGTGCGCCAGACCGATGTGGTCGCCAGTCTGGGAGATTACGGGCCCGACCCCGAAGACTGGATCAACCGCTGCGCTGCCAGTTATTACCAGGTTCAATCCATCACTGCTCTACCGTGAGGTCGTATGCGTCTTTCTGTGGTCACCCCTTCTTATAACCAGGCGCGCTTTTTACGCCAGACAATTGAGTCGGTCCTCTCCCAGCAGGGGGTGGAGCTGGAATATATCATCATTGACGGCGGATCCACGGACGGCAGCGTCGAGATCATCCGCGAGTATGCTCCGCGCCTGGCGTACTGGGTCAGCGAAAAAGATAAGGGGCAGACCGAAGCGATCAACAAAGGGTTTGCCCGCGCCAGCGGGGATGTGCTCGCCTGGCTCAATTCAGATGACATCTTATTACCCGGAGCGGCAGCCGAGGCGCTGGATTACCTTCAGGCTCATCCTGAAGTCGGTATGGTTTATGGGGACTGCACGTACATTGATGAAAACGGGCGTACAATCGGCCGCTTCCCCGCCGCCCAGACCGATTACCGTAAGCTGCGCCGGGGATATGTGCATATCCCCCAGCAGGCTTCCTTCTTCCGCGCAACGCTGTGGCGCAAAGTCGGGCCGCTGGATGACTCATTTTATTTCGCCATGGATTACGATCTCTGGGTGCGCCTGGCCAGGCTGGCGCCGCTGGTTTACCTCCCGCGTCTGTGGGCTTCTTTTCGCCTGCATTCCGATACCAAAACCATCTCGGCTGACGACCGCTGCTGGCCGGAAATGCTTAAAGTGCATTACCGCGACGGCGGCTCATTCTTCTCCTGGATTGTGGCTAAGTACTATATCCGCAAAGTGGTTGCTCCCTACATCCGCTGGAAGCGCCGCCGCTTATTTGACCGTTCAGGTTGATCCAAAGGCTCTACACCCGTGTCTGGCTGCGGAAAACATCCCCGTGCATCCTGTATAATCGTATACATTAGGTAAAGATGAAGCGGAACAACCCGGGTTTTTTCCAATCCATTGGCATCCATATCCGTCTGGTCTTTCGCCTTCTGGCTGATCCGCGAGTTTTTTTCCTGTGGAAGCTTCTGCCGGTCTTTTCCCTGATTTATCTGATCTTTCCGGAAGGATTGCTTGGCCCGCTGGACGACGGGGCGGTGCTGTGGGTTGGGTTTTATCTGTTTATTGAGCTTTGTCCCCCGGAGGTTGTTGAAGAACACTGGCGCGCGATTGAAGGCGGCTTCCCCGCTTCCCACAGCCCGGAACAGGGTGAAGTGATCGAAGGGAAATTCCGGGAGGTTGATCCTGAGGAGGTGGGAGGATGAGACGTTTTTCCCTGCTGGCCATGGTCCTGGCCGGGTTACTGCTGGCGGGGTGCGGCTTAACGGCTGCCCCCCAGGGGCCGGCTTACCCACCGCCCCAACCAGCCAGCCCAACCAGAATGGCAGAACCCACTCTGCCAGCCTATCCCGCGCCGGGCGGGGAAGAAACCGCTTTACCCGCCGGATTACCCGCTGTTACCCGCCTGCCGGCTGGAGATTTGTTCACCTGGCAGCCAATCGTGTCCGGTCTAACCCTGCCGGTTGATCTTAAAACCACTCCTGCAGATCCGCAGGCGTTCTACGTCATTGAAAAACCCGGGCGTATTCAGCGCATCGAAAACGGGCAGATCGCGCCATACCCGTTTCTGGATCTAACCGATCGGGTAGGTTCAAAAGGCAGCGAACAGGGGCTGCTCGGGTTTGATTTTGATCCGAATTACGCTTCCAACGGCTTTTTCTATGTCAATTACACAGATTTGAGCGGCAACACGGTCATTTCGCGGTTCTCGCGCATGCCGCTCGACCAGACCCAGGCTGATCCGGCTTCAGAAGAGGTGTTGATCCGCGTGGATCAACCTTATCCAAACCATAACGGGGGCGGGGTGGAATTTGGCCCGGACGGCTACCTGTACCTGAGCCTGGGTGACGGCGGCAGCGGCGGGGATCCGCTCGGCGCGGGGCAGAATCTCAATACCCTGCTGGGTAAACTGCTGCGCATCGATGTCTCAACCGGCAGGGGGTACGCCGCCCCGGTCGATAACCCGTTTACAAAATCCGCTGAAATCTGGGCTTACGGTCTGCGCAACCCCTGGCGTTTTTCCTTTGACCGGCAGACCGGAGATTTGTACCTGCCGGATGTCGGGCAGAACCAGTGGGAGGAGGTGAATTTTCAACCCGCCGGCAGCCCGGGCGGGGTCAATTACGGCTGGAATTTCCGGGAAGGCGCCCACGCTTACCAGGGGACGCCGCCGGCAGATCTGGAGTTGACCGACCCGGTGTTTGAATACCGCCACGGGCCGCATTGCTCCATCACCGGCGGGTATGTGTACCGCGGCAGCGAACTGCCCGAATTGAGCGGTGTGTATATCTTTGGCGATTATTGTTCCGGCACAGTCTGGGGTCTGCTTCAGACGCCCGAGGGCTGGATGAGCGCGGAACTCTGGCAAACCGGCCTGCCGATCAGCGCATTTGGGCAGGATGAGGCTGGTGAACTGTATTTACTGGATATCGGCGGCGGTCGGGTCTTCCGGCTGGTGCGCAGCCCTTAACCGGTGCGGCAAGATCTGGTAGGATTCTATTTTGGAGGTACGCATGACTGTTCGAACCTGGCAAACGGTAAAAGTTCGTTACTGCAAGAACGCGGAAAGCAAGGTCGCGCTGGAAGCCCATGTCGCCTACGCACCGGAATATTTACCGGATCAACCCCCGCGGATTTTTAGCCACCGCTGCTCGCACGGAGCGCAGTGCATGCTGTTCCAGAAGGGGTCCTGCAAGTGGTCAGGCGCGAACCCGGTTTATGATCCCTTTGATGAGCGCGACTGATTCGCGTCTGGCATCTGGGAGAACACTGCAGCATCTGATCATAAAACCCCTTGGGCGCGCAGGTGGTTAATTGACGCGCGGGGCGCTCCCTGTTTTTCTCGCCTATCATTCTATTCGCCGGTTCGCTCAAACGGTTATAATTCCAGCTTGGCCGTTTTTTTTATTTATATATCGCGGGCAGCGCGAGCGCCGTGGTCAATCCCAGAGGTGATTCGCGTTGTCCCGGAGATGAGGTGCCATTGACGGTTCAGGTCATCCAAGTTGATCCGATCCATCCAGACCCGGAATGTATCCGCCCGGCCGCGCGCGCGCTTCAGCAGGGAAAACTGGTCGCCTTTCCGACGGAAACGGTTTATGGACTTGGAGCGGACGCGCTGAATCGATCCGCGGTCGCACGCATTTTTGAAGCCAAAGGACGTCCCAGTTATGATCCCCTGATCGTTCACCTCGCCGGAGCGGCCTGGCTGGAAAGGGCCGCGGCGGTTGTGCCGCCGCTCGCCTTGCGCCTGGCTGAATCCTTCTGGCCCGGGCCGTTAACCCTGATATTGGCAAAACGCCCTGAAATTCCAGACCTGGTGACCTCAGGGCTGGATACGGTGGCGGTGCGCGTTCCGGATCACCCGGTGGCGTTAGCCCTGCTGGAGGCAGCCGATGTACTGGTCGCCGCGCCCTCTGCCAACCGCTTCGGCCGCACCAGCCCCACCCGCGCCAGTCATGTGCTGGCTGACCTGGAGGGGCGGATCGATGTTCTGGTGGACGGGGGCGAGACTCGCATTGGAATTGAATCCACCGTCCTGGATCTCAGCGGTACGCGTCCGACCATCCTGCGACCGGGCGGGGTAACCCGCGAACAATTAATGGAGGTGCTGGGTGACGTCGCCGTGCGCGCCGTTCACAGCGCGGGCGGTCCGCAATCGTCCCCCGGCACCCTGCGGAAGCATTACTCACCGCGCGCGGTTTTGTATTATTTCACGGAACCGGAGCGGGAAAAAGCACTGGCTGGCATGCGCCAGTTGATCGAAGAGGCCGTTCAAAGCGGGAAGCGCGTGGGACTCTTGATTTTGGAGGAAGACCGCCCGGTATTTGATGATCTGCCGGTTGTGACCGCGTCGCTTGGTTCCGCGCGCAATCTCTGGCAGGCGGCCCGGCGCCTGTACGCGGGGATGCGCTCGCTGGATGAACAGCAGGTGGATGTCATTTTTGTCCGCGACCTGGGGACGGACGGTCCCGGCCTGGCGCTGCGCGACCGTTTGCAGCGGGCGGCCAGCAAACTTATCCCGTGATCCAGACAGCCAGAGCAGGGGGGAGGGCTTTCTCTTCGCTCTTGAACCAGTAAGGTCGCCGCAATCGGTTGCACGGAAAATTCAAATCATTATTAAATAGAAACATGCCCTCCTTAAGGAGGGCATGTCGCACTGGTCAATTGGGATCAGTGAATCACCCCGAGCTTGCGCCCAACCCTGGCGAAAGCTTCCAGACCCTGATCCAGATCTTCACGCGAGTGGGTCGCGGAGATCATCACCCGGATGCGGGCTTTGCCGCGCGGAACCGTGGGGAAGCCCAGCGACATGGCAAAGACATTCTCCTCAAACAGCTCGCGGCTGAACTGCTGCGCCAGCGGGGCTTCGCCCAGCATGACCGGAGTGATCGGGGTGGTGCTGAAACCGGTATCAAACCCGAGGGTCTTCATCTCGGCTTTAAAGTAGCGGGCGTTCTCCCACAGACGGTCAACCAGTTCGGTTGAATTTTCCAGCAGGTCAACCGCGGCGATTCCGGCAGCCACGTCGGCAGGCGTGACCGCCGAGGAGAACAGGAAAGGCCGTCCGCGCTGGCGCAGCCATTCAACGATCACCGGGTTGCCCGCGACCACCCCGCCAACCACGCCAAAGGCTTTGGACAGGGTGCCAACCTCAATGTCAACTTTGCCGTGCAGGCCAAAGTGATCGACAATTCCGCGCCCGCCCTTGCCAAGCACGCCTTCACCGTGGGCATCATCGACCATCAAAATGATGTCATAAGCGCTGGCGATTTCGTAAATTTTATCCAGCGGGGCAATATCGCCGTCCATGCTGAACACGCCGTCCGTGATGATAATCGCGCGGTTATAGGTGCCTTCATTTTCTTTTATCACCCGCTCCAGGTCGAGCGCGTCCGCGTGCGCGTAGCGGACGATCCTGGCGCCCGAAAGCCGGCATCCGTCGATGATGCTGGCGTGATTTAATTCATCCGAGAAGACCACATCTTCTTTTCCAACCAGTGCCGGGATGGTCGCCAGGTTGGCGGTAAACCCGGACTGGAAGGTGATCGCTGATTCCACCCCTTTAAAGGCTGCCATACGGCGTTCCAGCTCCAGGTGCAGCGACATGGTCCCGGCGATTGTGCGCACAGCGCCCGGGCCCACACCGAACTGGTCTAAAGCGGCTTTGGCCGCCGCGACCATGCGCGGCTCATTCGCCAGGCCCAGGTAATTGTTGGAGCAGAAATTCAACACGCGTTTCCCGTCCACAATTAACCACGCGCCCTGGGGAGAACCGATGGTGCGGATGCGGTTATAAAGGCCGGCTTCTTTTAACCCGGCCAGTTCCTGTTGGATCCAATCCAAACGATTTGACATCTTGACCTCTCAGTAGAAGATGGAAGGTACCGTCATTATACAGCCATCTAAGTGGATGGCGCATATGCATCTTTCCCGCCTTTCGCGGTCGTTTGTAATGGAATTACCGGGGCTTACCAGGATTCTTCGACTTCTTCGCCTGGCCGGGGATATAACCGCCGGTGGAGACGGCCGGATCTGAGAGAATGATGGTCGGAATCCTCAAACCGAATGTCGCGGTCAATCACGCGGCGCTCTTTACTGGCGACCAGAATGACATCGGACTCAATCATTCGCGCCGGGTAGATGATCAGGCCCGAGCCAATGCGGCAGTTGTGCCCCACGCAGCCGCCTAACACCGGCCGGTTGGCGACCTTTAGCTGGCCGCTGGCATCCCGCGCTTTGAGCGGAGCCGGCACAAGGTTGTAATCGGTGAAGGTGTTGCCGGCGCCCACAAAGGTGTTGCGGCCCAGGACGCACATTTGCAGGCAGGTGTTTTGAGCAACCATGCCGTTATCCATGATGGTGGTCATAAAGAGTGAGGCGCGAAACGGTAGAAACGTGCCGTCGCCAACCACCGAGAGCATTAAATGACAACCCTGGCCAATGTTGACGTTGCTGCCAATGATACAATTCTCAATCACCGCCCCGGCGCCAATGGTGACGTGATCGCCAATCGTGGTCGGGCCGTGGATCACCGCGGTGGGATCAATGGAGCAATTTTTACCGATCCGCACCATGCGCGAACATTCCAGCAGCTGCCTGCCTTCAAACATGGCCGTCAAAAGGATGGATAAATTAAACAAAACATCGCTGTTCAACCGTTTCTCGAAACGCGCGCCGCGTCCAAAGAGCCCGAAGACCGTATCGGCGATAAACACATGCACCCAGGAATCAATCGCGATAAGGTAACGCAGCGGAACCTGGTACACCAGGTCGCCCTGTTCATAAGCCATATAGGTCGGCACGTGGTAATAACCGATTTCGCGCGACTGCATGTCCACAACCAGCGGTTCAGCATCCGCTTCCGGACCGTTCGGGAAATACCACAAATCCGCCAGATGATGTTCGCCCGATGGGGTATAGGATAAGGACAGCGGCAGACAATGTTCGCGAAAAGCCGGGTCTTTCAGGGTAAAAGCAGCCCGGCAGGCTCGCTTCCGCCGTCTTGCTTCCGTCAAAAATGCTTCAAAATAATCTCTGTCAAAACAAAGGTTGTCGCGGTAAACGATGCATTCTTCGCGAGTTTGCGGAAGCGGAGCGCCAGGCGGCAGTTCCAGCTCATGCTGGGTATAAGGAGCCAGAACATCCCTCTGGATAAGCCAGAGCGGTTTGTTTTGAATCCGCAGATCTCGAGCTGCTTCGTTAAAAGGTGGAATGATCCGCCGTGTTTGTAAAATAATCTTAAACATGGTCTTATTCCACTGGTTTTCGCTCGATCCGGAAAATGCAGGCCTGGCTGCCGGCCGCGCTGCAGGCTGTCTCAATCACTTGATAAAATTTTCCACCGCTTACCCAGGCAAAATACTCCTGCAGCATGCCCACAAAAAAAGTGCATTCCGGTTCTTCACTGCTGACGCCCCAGCACTCCATGCAGCCGTAGATTTTCCAGGTCCAGGCGTCCCCAGTTTCCTCCAGTTCAATCTGCTGATGGAATTGCCGGGATAAGAAATCGCTCAGTAATCGCTGTCCGGTGAACAGGCGTTTTCTCAACGGGATCAGCCGAAATTCGAGCGAATGAATGCCGATCGCCTCACCAAAATCCCGGGCCAGATAGCGAAAGGCGGCCCTGCCCGAACGCAGCGCCATTCCGCGCCCTCCGCGCGGTCCATACAGCTGGTTGATCGCCTGGCGTAATGCGCCAATATCTTCGCAGGTGTAGTTTTCTGCCAGCTGGGTATCAAGGAAATCGCCTTTGATCAGGTGAGAGCGGCCGGAGAGGTGGAAGGCGGCATTGACCCCGGCCTGGCCCAGGATTTCCAGGAATCCCCTGAAAAATATCTGGCCCAGTTCGGTCGGGCAGCGGGGGGCGGGAGGCTGGTTCATTTTACCGGGGTATCAAGAAAATCTTTCAAAGTTTGCATGAAAGGCGCGGGTTCATCGAGCATGATGAAATGGCCGGCTTTTGGAAACCTTTCAATTCGAGCCGTTGGAACGCCTTCCAACAGCGGCTGCCATTGATCAGGATGGACAATATTATCCTTACTGCCAAACATCCCCATTACCGGGCAGGTTACCTGGCTGAGGCGCGGTCTGAGGTCAGTGCGCCGCAGCGAAGCGATGCTGGTCAGGAACGATTCCAGCGTGGTCTTTGACAAATCGCTGTCCATCATCGCCGGGAAACGCGGATCACGGCAAATCATCGGCGATACCAGGCGCATAATTCCCCGGAAAAGAGGAAAGACCATAAATAACGCCCAGGCGTTCAGGCGGATGCCGGCCAGCTTTAACGCGAAAGCCAGGGAAGAACCAACGACGGGCGAACCGACAATCACAACTTTTTGCGCTCGCTCCGGGTAGTGCATCGAAACCAGCAGGCTGACCGTCCCTCCCATCGAGTGGCCAACAATCGGTGCAGAGACTATTCCCAGTTGATCCATGAACTGGTCAACCAGATCCACGAAATCATTGACCTGAAAGGTATCCAGCGACTTTCCTGACTCGCCAAATCCCCAGAAATCCAGCGCGTAGGTGCGGTAATACTGTCCTAAATAAGCCATTGTCTCGCGCCACAATCCCCACGAGCCAAGCCAGCCGTGCAGCAAGATCACCGGCTTTCCGCGGCCGAAAACTTCATAATGCAGGATTCCCTGACGGGTCGTGATGGATGACAAGGAACGCGCTCCAGATCCGGGCGATCAGGCTTCGCCCGCTTCCATTTCTGCCAGAATGCTGTAGAGCAGTTCCAGCAAAACGGCTTTTACCGGCTGTTTTTTGGTGGCGGTGCAGGGAAGCAGTTTGATCTTGGAATCCAGACGCAGCGCGACGCGCATGTCGTTCAGTTCCCAGGCGTCAGCTTTGTCCTGCTTATTCGCGGCGACCACAAAAGGGGTCGGGGCGTAGGCGCGAAATGTCTCCAGGATGCTGCGCGCCTCTCGAAACGTTTCTGGCCGGGTTGAGTCAACCATGACCACAAATCCGAGCATCCCTTCGGACAGAATTTCCCACATAAAGTCAAACCGTTTTTGACCGGGGGTGCCAAATAAATACAGGACCAGATCGTCATCCACGGTAATCCGTCCAAAGTCCATCGCCACAGTTGTCGATTCTTTGATTTTTTCCGCTTCTGCGGTGACCTTGCGTTCAGTCGAAACGACATCAATTTCGCTGACCGTCTGGATAAACTGGGTCTTTCCTGAATTGAATGGACCGGTGACAACGATTTTAACCGTTTGCATAAAGCCTAATCCTCAATCATCAGGTTATAGGGACCGGATCCGGCTGATCAGCTTATCCATAATTCCCTTTTGCTCCACCCGGTCAGAGGTGGGGAACATCTTCTTGGGGTTGATGACCGGCGCGCCGCCGGGGCGGACGATTTCCACCAGCCCGGCTTGCAGCAGGCTGTAAACCACCCGCCGGATTTCCAGATCGTTCATTTTGGTCGCCTTGGCGATCTGGCGCATGGTGTTTTGCGGGTTGACATAAGACACCACCCGCCACTCTTCAACGCTTAAATTGATATCCCGCAAATTGGTTCCGGGGCGGTCGGTAAACTTCAATGCCATATCCAGGCTGGGAATTTCCTCCTGCAAATGCTCCCACTCGCGCAGCTGGCGCGAACCTTCGATAATTAAATTTTCCAGGTCAACCCTCACCAGGATCTTGTCTCCCGGAGGGGATATTTCCTGCTCAAAGCGGAAAAAACCTTCAGCCCAGGTGAAGAGCTGGCGCACCGCATCCACGTAGTAAGCCTGCAGACTGTCAAGCACATCCTCTTGCGAAAGATATCCGGCGTTTACCAGCAGCAGCCCCAGCTCTTTATCATTCATCGTGGTGGCTTTTTCTTGAAGGAACTTGTGCTGGGCAGGGGATATTTTGCGGTTCTTTAATAGGATTGTCGGCAGGGCGTCGTCATGCTGTCCAATTTGCGCGTAGGCGAGTTTACCTTCCCGAAAGGCGGTTCGAGCCACCTCACCTGGTCCTTCAATCACCAGGGTGCCAGTTTTACAGGCCAGGTTGATCAGGTTGAGCAGCTGGGTAATGGTAAAATCGCGCAAATTGCCTTTAAGAGCCATGGGCCGCCTTTTTGCTCATAACTTATGGGCTTGAAGAATTATACAGGTAAGAAAAGGGCAAGTCAAACCCAGTCAGTCATCGTTTTTGTTAGGATTCTCAGCCTGCTGACTGGCGTATAATCTATTCCATATATGGCTGGAAACGCGAAAATCCGCATTATTTTTAACCCGGTTGCCAATAAAGGTAAAGGTGCGCAGGCTGAAGCGCTGATGCGCCCCCTGGTGGATGCTGACCCGCGAATTGAATGGTGTCCTACCCAATATTACCGCCACGCGGTTGATCTCGCCTTTCAGGCGGGCGCGTCCGGCTGCCAACGGGTGATCGCTGCTGGAGGCGACGGCACCGTGCATGAGGTGGTCAACGGCTTGATGCGCCTGCCGGAGCGCGGCCGCCCGGCCATCGGCGTGGTACCGATCGGTTCGGGGAACGACCTGGCCGGCGGGCTGGGGGTTTCACGGGACCCCGCCAAAGCGCTGCGCTGCGCGATCGCCTCGCCCCTTTTTTCTCTGGATATCGGGCTGCTACGCGATGATTCCGGCAGGGAGGAATACTGGTTAAACACGCTCGGTATCGGCTTTGACGCCGTGATCAATATCCATTCCCGCCAGATGAGGCGGCTGCGCGGATTCTGGATGTATCTGGCGGCTGCGCTGCAAACAATTTTTAAGAATTACACCACGTACGATGCCAGTTTTGAAATCGATGGCCTTTCCTGGCGGGATCAACTCTTGATGACGATTCTTGCCAACGGCCGGCGGGAAGGCGGCGGATTTATTGTCGCCCCGCAGGCGGCGCTGGATGACGGAACGGGCGATTTCATCGCAATTCGCCGGATTGGCATTCCCAGAATGGTTTTGACTTTGCTGCATTTTATTCGCGGCACCGCCCACCGCTTACCCTACGCGCGGACAGGCACGTTTCAGTCCCTGAAATTGACGGCCAGCCAACCGCTGTATATTCATACTGACGGTGAAATCTTTGCCGGTTTGGATTCAACCGTGCGCAGCCTGGAAGTGGATATTCTTCCCGGCGCGGTAAAGGTGGCCAGAGATGCCTGATCTGGCGCACACGCTTCAGGGACATGATCTGGGCTTCCTGCGGGCAGTTGCTTCTGCCTGGGGGATTGAATTACAGGCTCAGGATGTCCGCAGGGCGCTGGAGGCGCTACCGGCGTTAATGCTGGATCAGGGGCTGGTGACCGAAGTGGTTGAAGCTCTGCCTCCGGCCGGGCGCCAGGCGCTTTCAGAGCTTGTCGATCAAGATGGGCGCATGTTGTGGGCTGCTTTTACGCGCGAATTTGGCGATGTGCGCCCGATGGGCGCCGCCAGGCGCGAACGGGAGCGGCCGGACCTTCACCCGGCTTCGCCGGCGGAAATGCTCTGGTACCGCGGGTTGATCGGCCGGGCTTTCTTTATGGGCGAAGGCGCGCCGGAGGAATACGCCTACATCCCGGACGACCTCCTGGTTCTGCTGCCGGTTTTCCCTTCCGCCTCGCCTCCCCCTCCCGGTCGACCAGCCACTCCCGGGGAAGCCGCGCACAGTCTGACGGCCAGCGACCGAATTCTGGATCACGCCTGCACGCTCCTGGCTGCCAGCCGGATCGGGATGGATCCTTCCAGCCTGGTGAGAACAGCCTGGCAGCCGAATCCAGCCGTGCTGGGAGAGCTTCTGCAGGCGGCTGGTCTGGTTGATGCCCTGCATCGTCCAGTCCCGGAGGCTGCGCGCGAATTCCTGTCCGCCAGCCGCGGGGAAGCTCTAAACAGCCTGGTCTCGGCCTGGCTGCATAGTACCAAATTCGACGAGCTGCGCCAGCTGGCGGGATTGCGGTTTGAGGGTGAATGGGATAACGATCCCAAGCGGGTGCGCGCTCAGGTGCTGGAATGGATCGCCGCCGTTCCCGAAAACACCTGGTGGAACCTTGACTCCTTTGTTTCCTGGGTGAAAGAAAAACACCCGGATTTCCAGCGGCCGGCGGGCGATTATGATTCCTGGTTCATATTGGATGAAAATAACGGCCAGTACCTGCGCGGTTTTTCCTCGTGGGATGCGGTGGACGGTCGCCTGCTGCGGTATCTCATCTGCGGGCCGCTTCACTGGCTGGGGATCGCTGATCTGGCTGCCCCGCAGCCCGGCGCTGATCCTTGCGCCTTCCGACTTTCCAAATGGGCGGCCGACCTGCTGAGCGAAAAAGCGCCGGAGATTGATGAAAAAGAAGACGGCAGGATCCGGGTCGGGTCAGACGAGGTAATCTTTGCGCCGCTGACTCTGAACCGCGCCGCCCGTTACCAGCTGGCGAGGTTTTGCGCCTGGGGTGAGGAAACCGCAGACGGTTATTTCTACCGCGTGACTCCCTTTGCCCTTGAGCGAGCCAGGAAGCAGGGATTAAAGGTTGGTCAGCTGGCGGCGCTCCTTTCCAGGTTTTCCAGCCAGCCCGTCGCCCCGGCGCTGCTTCATGCCCTGGACCGCTGGGAAACCTCAGGCGCTCAGGCCAGCATTCAGGAAGCCACAATTTTGCGGCTGTCTTCACCGGATATCCTGGCGGAGCTGCGCGCTGGCCCGGCCAGCCGTTACCTGGGCGAGCAGCTTAGCCCGTCCGCGGTGATCTTAAAACCCGGCGGTCGGGAAGCGGTGAATAAAGCCCTGCTGGCGATGGGTTTTCTGACCGAAGGGGTTGATCCATCCAGCCGCTGAGAGCAATCGGTGCGTTGTGCCGGTTGCCGTTTTACCGGTTTTCGCATAAGATTAACAGTTGGTATTATCCGCGCTCTGATAAGAAGTGGGTAGATCTGAACTTATGATTGTACTGCTGGGAGGTTTCTATGGGCAAAGCCCGACTCTGCATTGTCGAAGATGACGTTGATATCGCCAATATGCTGCGCATCTATTTCGCCGGCCAGGGCTATGAAGTAGATGTCGCCCACCGCGGGAATGATGCCCTGGAACTCACCCGGCATGTGATGCCGCATCTGATTGTGCTGGACATCATGCTTCCGGATGTTGACGGTTATGAAGTTTGCCGGACATTGCGCACCCAGACGCGCACCAGCCATATCCCGGTCATCTTCCTTACCCAGAAAGATGAGCGCAGCGATAAACTTCAGGGTCTTGAATTAGGGGCGGATGATTACATCACCAAACCCTTTGATATTGAGGAATTGAAATTACGCATTCATAACGCGATTGCCCGCGCAGAGCGGGAAGCGCTGACCGACCCGACTTCGGGTCTTCCCACCGGCCGTTTAATTGAGGATCAACTGCGCCGTATTATCCGCACATCCGGCTGGGCTTTTATGGATATCCGCGTCAACGCTTTTGATGCTTTTAAGGACGTTTACGGTTTTATCGCCGCCAATGACGTGCTTCGCTTTACCGGCATGCTGCTGGGTGATGTGGTGGATGAAAAAGGCACCCTGAATGACTTTGTCGGGCATGCGGGCGGAGATAATTTTGTCATCATAACGGCTGAAAACAGCGCGTCCGGGATAAAAACTCGCCTGATCGAACGCTTCGCGGAGGAAATTCTCACGCACTACAATTTTATGGACCGCCAAAACGGATTTATCATGGCGCCGGATGATAAAGGTCAGATGCAGCGCGCGCAATTAATGAGCCTTTCGATTGGGGTGGTTTCACCGTCCACGCATTCCTTCTCCGACATCCGCGAAATCACCGAAATCGCCTCTGAAGTCAGGCGTCAAGAGACTTCTGCGGCAAGCCGCTAAAAAGGTTTAAACCGGGCGAATGGAACTGCTAAGCATTATCGGAGTGGGCCTGGCATTTGTGGTTCTCGGCCTTTTATTCTGGCTGATGACCCGCTTCTTGCTGCGCACTTCGGCGCGGATTCGCCCGATTCCCGGTCTGGTTGGAGAACCGCTTTATCAGGATCGAGAAGCCGTTATAACCATTGAACCAGGCGGCCGGGTGCTCGCGCTGGATCAGACCGCGCGCGCGCTGTTTCACCTGGGGGAAACCGATCTCCCTAACCTTGAACGCCTGGCGCGTCAAATGCGCCCGTCGGAGCCATTCCTCGCCCTTTGCGCCGCGCCCGGTGAGGGCACCTTTGTGATTGATGGAAAAACCTACGCGGCCGAATCCCACTTGCTGCCTGTTCCCGGTCAGACTTTGATCGCCGTTACCTTGAGGCAAAGCGATGTCTCAACTTTGAGCGCGGAAGGCGGAACGGCCGGCACACAGACCCTCTCCACCATCACCGAGCTGACCCAGGCGATGGCAGCCAGCCTGGAACTCGAGGCCACCATATCGGCCATTCTCGACAGCGTCGGCAAAATTATCCCGGCGGATTATCTCGAAATTACATTATGGGATGCGGATTCGGAATGGCTGATTCCCTACCGCCGAATTGGGGCGGCTGGCGGTGAGCGCAGGGTGGAGGCTTCGCCGGACCGATATCGAATAGGCCAGGGCTATTCCGGGTATATCGCCCGCGAGCGAACGCATCTTCTGGTAGAAGATACCAATGAGCGCACGGATATTCGTCCAACCATTAACCGCAATACGTACCCGATCCGCTCTTATCTGGGTGTGCCGCTCATGCTTGGCAAAGAATTTATCGGTACTTTGGAGCTGGGTTCGCTTTCCCCGGGCACCTTCAAGAACGAAGACCTCGAGTTTTTGCGTCTGCTATCTGGCCAGGCCGCCATCGCGGTCCACAACGCCACCCTCTACCGCGAGGAGCGCCGCCGATCGCGCGAACTGTCAGGCCTGGCGCAGCTTTCTCAGGCGATGAGCCTGGTGCGCGAGTCCGGCAGCATTTTTGAGCGATTGGTTGACTCCATCATCCCGCTGGTTCCGGTAGATATCTTAGGGTTCTTACTCTACAACGAGAACACCCGGATGCTGGAAGGGCGTCCTCCGTTCCACGGTCTGCCGGAGCCATTTATTCAGGCCATGTACCGCGTAGAAATCCGCGCCGGCAGCCCGCTGGAGCAAAGTTTTCTGGAGCAGGATATCGTCATGAGCGAAAACGCTTCAGAGGACGAGCGCTGGAAGACCCTTGGGCTGGACAGCATGGCGGTTGCCGCCGGGCTGCGCGACACGGTTCTGGTGCCGTTAACCTCTTCTGGCCGCATGATTGGATATCTGCAGGCTTCCAACCACAGCGACGGCACGACGATTTTTTCTCAAGATGAGCTTCGTCTGCTGCTGATTATCGCCAATCAGGCCGCCTCGATTATCGAGAACGCGGTTCTGGTGCAGCAAAGCCGCCAGCGCGCCCAGCGGGCTGAAGCGTTGCGCAGGATCGCCTCGCTGGCATCCTCTGCCGCCAACCTGGATGAGATTTTGAAATTCTCCATTCAAGAGCTTGTCCGCCTGGTTGAGGCTGAAAGTGGTTTCCTCTTCCTGGTGAACGAGGGCAGCGGAGACCTGGCCCTTCACGTGCCTTCTCTTCATCTGGGCGAAGGTCAGATAAACGATTCGGCTGCCAGCCTGCCGCTCTCTGATCCGCAATTTCCCTTCACGGTAGCCGGCAGCCTGCATACCCTCAATGTCGCCAGCGTAGATGAAGAACCCGCCATCATTCCTTTCTATCTGAATACCCTCCGGCAGCTAGGCGCGCATTCGTTTATTACCGTTCCGCTGAGTGTGCGCGAGCGCGGAGTCGGGGAATTGTGGCTGACCGCTTCACGCATCCGCGCCTTTGATCAGGGCGATCTTCAGGCGGCTGTCACGGCCGCCGGTCAGCTTGCCGGTGTGGTCGAGCAAAATGTTCTCGCCGCGCAAACGGATGAATCCCTGCGCCGCCGGGTGGATCAGCTTACCTCCCTCAGCCGGATCAGCCGTGAATTAAGCACTTTGCTGGATATCAACCGTCTGATCCAGGTGATTCATGATGATGCCGTGCAAATCACCGGTGCGGATTGCGGTTCGACGCTTTTGTTTGATCTGAGCCGGCCAGCGGATTCCGCGCCAATTGTGCGCCTCTTTTTTGGCGATACCCCGCTTGACTCGCTGACCGCCCTTGAGATGGATGTGCTGGGCAGCGGTGAGATCGCCAATCTGCCCGATGCCGGGGCTTATGAAATGGCGCATGAAGGCGTGCAGTCCGCGCTGTTGATCCCGATCATGGTGCGCGATCGTCCCGCCGGGTTGATGGTGCTGCATTCCCGCCGCCCGGCCGCCTTTGACCAGACCGCGGTTGAAGTTTCCCAGTCGCTGGCTTCTCAGGCTGCAATCGCGCTCAGCAACGCACTCCTGTTTGAGGAACAGACCCGCCGGGGTGAAATCCTCAAACGGCAGCTGGAAGTGGCTTCGAACCTGTTCCACACCACCCAGGCGCTGCACTTTGGCGCTCCTCTGGAAGAGACGCTCAGCAACGTGGCGCAGGGGATTCGCGAAGCCACCCGCTTCTCGGTTGTGTTGTTCAGCGTGATCGAACCTGGGACGTCCTCCCTGCGGCGGATTGCCGGGGTCGGCCTATCGCCGGAAGCCTGGAATGAACTCAGCGCGCATACCCAGACCTGGGCAGCTGTGGAACCTTTGCTCCAGCCAGAATTTAAGACCGGCGGCGTTTATTACATTCCGGCAGATAAAACCCCCGCCATTTCAGAAACGCTGCACACCCTGACGGTTCTTTCCGATTCCTCAGAACCGTCTCCAGACCGCTGGCACCCGGATGACTTTCTGCTTGTGCCGCTGATGGCCAGTAACGGCGATCCCATCGGTCTGATCAGTCTGGACGCTCCTTCAGACGGCCGCAGGCCGGACGTCACAACCCTGGAAGCGCTCAATCTTTTTGCGGCTCAGGCTGCGATGATTGTGGAAAGCCATTTCCGTTTGAGCGAAATGGAAGCCCAGCTGAGAGTCCAGCCGCAGGTGGTTTCTAGCGGTCGAACCGGGATCCTGCAAATGGGGATGAGCCGCTTGCAGGCCGGGATGGAAATCGCCGAGGCTGCTGCTCGCCAGACTTCTCCGGAGGCAATGCTGCGCGAGCTCGCCCGCGAAGTGATGAACCGCTTTGGAATGCAGGCCGCGATTCTTGCGGAAAAGAATGCCGCCGGGCTGCGCCTGCTGGAGACCCACGGCGCGGTTCCGCCTTCTGTCCACCCGGATTCTCTCTTTGGGCAGCGCAACCCGCTGCGGCAGACCCTGCTGGAAGGCAAAGTGCTGGTTTCCGCTGATCTGAGCAGCGACCCGACCTGGAAAGACTCGCCCCTGTTAAACGCCTTTGCCGCTCAGAGTTTCCTGACCCTTCCGCTCCAGGTTACCGCAGACAGCGGGCGCGCGCTGCTGGTCATCGGTCAACAATCTCAACTCGCCTTTTCCGAGGAAGATCAGCGCGCGCTGGCGCGCCTTTCCCGTCAGGTCAGTTTGTCCCTGCAGAATCTGGCGCTGTTAAGCGAGACCCGCCGCCATCTGACCGAGGTCGATCTGCTCCTCCAGTTTAGCCGCCGCCTGGGCAGCCTGGACCCGGATGAGATTCTGGCTTCGCTGGCTTCCAGCGCGCTGGAGGTGATTGGCGGCGCGGAAGCGGCCTGGGTCGGTTTGCTGGATGACAGCGGGCGGTTGATCCCGCGGGCGGCGCGCGGTTATAAAGACCACCTGAGTCTGCTGGAAATCGTCTTTACTCCCGGGGAAGATCCAGACCGCGAGGTATTCCCGCTGCGCCCGCTGCGCCAGTCTGCTCCGGTTCGGTTAACCGAGCTGGATTTTGCCCGGGATTATGCCCTGCCGTCAGATGATTTAATGCGCTACCGCGCAGCGGTGGGCGGTCGTCTCCCCGTTTCCAGTCTGGCGGTGCCGATCTTGCTGCCCGATCAGGCGCTCGGGGTGGTCGTCCTGGATAATTTTTCCACCCCGGCTGCCTTCAGTGAAGAAGACGTCGCCTTGCTCGAATCCCTTACCCAGCAAAGCGCTCTCGGCCTTGAGAACGCCCGTCTTTTCCGCGCCGTGGGGCAGCGCGCCGGGCAGCTTCAGGCGCTGACCCAGGTCGGCGCAAGTCTCACCTCTCGCCTGCAAAGCGCAGAACTGCTGGGCGATTTGCTGCCCCTGTTGAAAACCGTCCTTGATTACGATACCGCGACCCTCTGGCTGCGCGATGAAGACCGCTTGTACATTTCCGCTGCCAGCGGGTTCACGGATGAGCAATCCCGCCTGGGCATCACGGTTCAGGTGGAAGACAGCCTGCTCTTTCAGCAGATGACGGCTACCCGCACGGCCATCCTGGTGCCCGATGTTCGCGCGGATGAACGCTTCCCCTCGCTGGTTGAACCGGAGTACCTTTCCTGGATGGGCGTCCCCCTGGTGGCGAAGGATGAATTGATTGGATTAATCGCTCTGGAAAAGAAACCGGTGGGCGCCTATTCGACGGAAGATGTTCAGGCGGCTACCACTTTTGCCAGTCAGGCAGCCGTCGCGCTGGAGAACGCCCGGCTGTTTGAAGAAAGCAACCAGCGCGCCGCCGAGTTAAACCAACGCTCTGAACGTCTCGCGCTGCTCAACCGCCTTTCAGGCGAACTGGGCGCTTCGCTGGATGTGGATTACATCCTGCGCCTGACCGCCCAGCAGCTGGTGCAGGCGCTGGGGGTGGACCGCGCCGCGGCAATTTTGGTAGATGATCAGGGGCGCTTCCAGATTCAGGTGGTTGAACCGGCGGACCGTGAAGAAAAACTACCCCGCCTTCTGCCCGATCTGCCCTGGCTGCGGCATTTACGCGAAACCCAGGGGATTTTCAGCACCGATAACCTCGCTGGCGAGCGGTCGGCTTCGGCGTTAATTCCTCACCTGATGCGCGGAGACGCGGTCTCGTCGCTGCTGGCCGTGCCGGTTGTCTCTGGCGCGAACTTTCATGGCTGGTTCCTGTTGATGATGTCAGAGATTTACCGCTTCAGCGAACAGGAAATAGAATTGGCGCGGACGATTTGCAACCAGGCGGGTATCGCGATCCAAAACGGCCGTTTGTTCGCGGAAACCCACCGTCTGACCACTGACCTCGAACGGCGGGTGGAAGAACGCACCGAGGAGTTAACCCGCGAACACCGCAATTCGCAGACCCTCTTGCGGATTATCACCGAGCTCTCAACCAGCCTCGATCTTGATCAGGTGTTGCACCGCGCCCTGAAAGTCCTGGTGGAATCAACCGGGGCGGGCCAGGCAGCGATTTTACTGGCGCAGTCGCCGAATATTTATCAGACCGGCACCCCGCTGGCAGATTTCAGCAAAGGTAAAACCGGGCTTGAAAATGATATTCACCGCTGGGTGATGAAACACCGCGAACCAGCCCTGATTGACGATATTGGCCAGGATGCCCGCTGGAAAGTGGATCCAGACAGCATGCCCGCATACCGCAGTGCGGCGTGTGTCCCGCTGATCGTCGGCGAAGACGTGCTGGGCACGCTGCTGCTGCTGCATCCTGAGACCAGCTTCTTCCTGCTGGAACAAATCGACCTGTTCGAAGCCTCAGCCCGACAGATTGCGATTTCCCTGAACAACGCCGAATTGTTTGGTTTGATCCGCGATCAGGCAGAACGCCTGGGCGGCATGCTGCGTGAACAGCAAATTGAAGCCAGCCGCTCGCGCGCCATTCTGGAGGCGGTCGCTGACGGCGTTCTGGTCACAGACAGCCAGAATAAGATTACCCTCTTTAACAAATCGGCAGAAACCATCCTCGATCTTAAGGCGGATCGGGTCATGAACAGACCGATCGAAGATTTTATCGGCCTCTTTGGAAAAGCTTCGCGCACCTGGGCGCAGACGATCAGCACGTGGTCTCAGGATCCGACCGCCTATCAATCCGTCGAGCCCTTCTCGGAGCAGGTGGATCTGGACAACCAGAAAGTTGTATCGGTTCATCTCGCCCCCGTGTACTGGAGAAACCAGTTCCTCGGGACGGTATCAACCTTCCGCGATATTACCCATGAGGTGCAGGTGGACCGCCTGAAATCAGAGTTTGTCGCCAACGTCTCGCACGAACTGCGTACCCCGATGACTTCGATTAAAGGCTATACCGAAATTCTCCTGATGGGTGCGGCGGGCGAAGTGGGCGAACAACAACGCCATTTCCTGGAAATTATTAAAGAAAATACCGAGCGCTTGAGCGCGCTGGTCAATGACCTCCTGGATATTGCCCGCATGGAAACCGGGCGCGTGCGCTTAAATATCCAGCCCGTGCAGCTGGATGAACTCGCCCAGGAGGTCTTCCAGGATATTCAACGCCGCGCGCAAGAGGAAAATAAAAATATTGACATCCAGCTCGATATAACCGGAAGCATTCCTGAAATTGCCGGCGACCGCGAACGCATCCGTCAGGTTCTGGGGAACCTGCTTTCCAATGGGTATAATTACACTCCGGACGGCGGGAAGGTCATCCTGCACATTCAGCCGGTTGAGAAAGGCGTTCAGGTGGATGTTGAGGACAACGGAATCGGGATCCATCCATCCGTTCATCACCGAATTTTTGACCGCTTCTACCGGGGGGAAGATCCCCTGGTGCTTGCGACCGCCGGGTTCGGGCTTGGTCTGGCGCTTTCGCGTTCAATTGTCGAGATGCACGGCGGTCAGATCTGGTTTAAGAGTACGGGTATACCAGGTGAAGGCAGCGTATTTTCATTCATGCTGCCAGCGGTTCAACCTGAGGAAGAGAAGTAGAGGTGTTGTATGGCAAAAGTCTTAGTGGCAGAAGATGAGCGCGACATTCGCGACCTGATCGCGTTCACCCTGCGCTTTGCGGGGTTTGATGTGGTAACCGTGACGAATGGGCAGGAAGCGGTCGAAGTCGCACCGCTTGAAATGCCTGATTTGATCCTGCTGGACGGGCGAATGCCGCTGATGACGGGCTATGAAGCCTGCGCGAGGATGAAGAACATCCCGGAAATTGCCAACATCCCGGTAGTTTTTCTCTCTGCCAAAGGGCAGGAAAACGAAATTCGGGCCGGGATCGACGCGGGCGCGGTAGAGTACCTCCTCAAGCCCTTTGCACCATACGAACTGACCCAGAAAGTACGCACGATCCTGGCGCGGGCGGGTAAATAGGCGGGCGATGAGCGCGATCCTGGTCGGGCAGGATGTGGTCCATTACGAGGTGCTTGGCCGCGGCCGGCCCGTCATTTTCCTGCACGGCTGGGTGGGTTCCTGGCGCTACTGGATCCCCACCATGCAGGCGACTGCTTCCCTCCTGTTTCGCGCTTACGCCCTGGATCTGTGGGGTTTTGGTGATACTGCTAAAAGACCCGAGTATTACACAATTGACAAACAGACCGCGCTGCTTGACTTCTTTCTAAACCAAATGGGGATCGGCCGGGTTGCTCTGGTCGGGCACGGCCTTGGGGCTGTGGTCGCCTTCCTGTACGCCTGGCGGCATCCGGAACTGGTGGACCGGATTATGGCGGTCAGTTACCCGCTCGAGGAAAGTATGATCACCGGCCGTCTGCGGAGCGGATCTCCGATAAGCCTGGCAGAATCTCTTTTAGGCCGAGATCCTGACAACGAAGCAGCCCGCAGCGATGCTCCGAAGGCAGATCCTCAGGTGCTGCCAGTCTCCTTAAGCTCGCTCGGGGATGTGGGTTTAAACGCTGTCTGGCAGCATTTGAAAACCCCCTGCCTGCTGGTCAATGGTGCCAATGACCCGTTGATTGAGAGTCCGAGGAATGAACAGTTGTTTGATCTGCCGCCTCAAATGCACGCAATTTACCTGGAACAGGCCGGTCATTTTCCTATGTTAGAAGACCGAAACAAGTTTAACCGTCTGCTGGCGGATTTTCTGGCATTAGAATCGGGAGAAAGCCCAAGAGATTTGCAGTTAAAGGAAGAGTGGGTGCGGCGCGTACGCTAAATCAGTCCCCGTCAGGGGACTGATGATTTCAGGGTTCAATTCTCGATCCGCAGGCGCGGCAGAATTGATCTCCATTTTGCGCCAGTTTCCCGCATTGAGGGCAGAAATGTTTTTCCAGGCTGGAAGGCGGTTTACTCAAATGCATGCTGGGACCGGCTTTCAGTCGGCGGGGGGATGTGCTCGTTTGCGCCGCCAGCCACTTTGGCCGCCAGTAACCGGACAGCAAAGCCATGATTACAAAGACAGCGCCGAAGCCGCCCAGCACCGAACCGGCGATCACCAGAAACCCGTTGGAGACCAGGGGTTGATAGAACTCATTGCCGCCATTTCCAACAGCCTGGCCGGGGTCTGGCAGCGGCTCCGCGGGTTGAACCGGCTGGGCGGAAAAACTGAGGACGTTGTCGGTTTTTAAGTACTGAATGTTCAGTTTGAATTGGCTCCCCGCTTCAACCCTTCCCCATTCGCGAAGGTAATAGGTAAAGCCGTCCTGACCGGTAAATGGTTCAGCGCTGTTGGGAGACAGGGTAAGCGCGCTGGCGTGAACCGGCTGTTGAACCAAGACTTTGAGGTTGCGGATGGTGATGTCAAAGGGGATGACGTATTGGAACGAGCGCTGGTCCCCTTGAATGGTCAGGCGGGGGTCGTAATATTCAATCTGGACGCTGGGGTAGACGCTGTTCAGGTCCACAACCAGCCATTCCCCTTCTTGTTTGACCTTGTAATTAATTTTATAAAGAGCGCCGTCCCAGCCGAGGGCAGCGATATTGAAAGGCGCGCCGGCCGCGGCCGGGATCTTCATACTCAAATGGGCAGGAACGCCCCCGGTGTTGGTCAGACTGATGCGGTGGATCACCAGAACATCCGGGCGGTCGTATTCTGGCATAATTTCAATTTGCCAGGTATCAATCACCTGACCGGAATCATTCTGGGCGTGCGCGGATTGCAATCCCCCCAGGCTGAGCAGCAGCACGGCAGCGATGACCAACGGAATCAGCTTGTGTGATTGAGCAGCCATACCAGATCCACAGAAACGGATATTTAATCTTACCACTAAGTGCCAGCCCGCATTTGGCGAAAGAGGATAAGTCTAATCCAATTCTTAAAATTTCAACCGGTTCAGGCAGCCCGCGTTTTTGCCCCGCAGGGCGCGCCGCTCTGGGCGCACGGTTGAGATTCCAGCTGAATGGTGGTGTGTTCGATACCAAAATGAGTTTTCAGGGAAGCGTTTAAGGCGTCCAGCAAAGGTTCCGGGGCTGTTTGCGGACCGGCGACAGCGTGAGCGCTGAGGGCGATATGTCCCGAGCAGACATTCCAGATGTGCAAATCGTGGATTTCAAGAACACCTTCCACCTGCTGCATCTGATCGGCGACCTTTTGAAGGGAGATTCCTTCCGGGACGCCTTCTATCAAAATATGCACCGAACCGCGCAGCACCCGCCAGGCGCCGGAAAGGATGATCAATCCGATCAGCACGCTGATGGCCGGATCTACCCACACCGCGCCGGTCAGCTGAATGATCAGGGCAGCCGCGATCACGCCAATGGAAGAAACCGCGTCTCCAATCACGTGTAAAAACGCGGAATGGACGTTGAGATCGCGCTGTTCAATCCCTTCAGCGTGCGCGTGGGAATGTTCGCGTAAAACGAACGCCACAACCAGGTTGACTACCAACCCGATGACGGCGATCAGCATCATTTCGCCGCTGCGGATTTCCTGCGGCTGCTGAAAGCGCTGAACGGCCTCATACCAGATTCCGCCGGCGATGATTAGCAGTGAAATTCCGTTGATCAGCGCAGCCATCACTTCCAACCGGTGCCAGCCGAAAGAATGGCGGTCGTCGACCGGACGAGCGGCCAGTTTAAGCGCCACGAAAGAAAGACCCAGGGCAAAAACGTCCATAAAAACGTGAGCCGCGTCGGAAAGCAGCGCCAGGCTGCCGGTCCATATCCCGCCGATGAGTTCTGCCAGAAAAATAACGGCAGTCAGGAGGATGGACAGGATAAATTTTCTCTCAAGAGACTGGTTTTGATGATCACCCATGAATCTGTTTCACTCCAAATTTACCGGTAAACGCGTTTATTCTCCACATTCTACCTGAATATCCGCGATGGAATCCACCACCCGGTTGGGGCGGTAGGGGAAACGTTTAATAATTTCCGGGCTTGAGATTCCGCTCAGCACCAGAATGGTTTCAAGACCGCTGTTAATCCCGGCGATGATATCGGTATCCATCCGGTCGCCGATCATGATGGTATCTTCAGAATGGATGCCCAGATAATTTAAGGCTGAACGCATCATGAATGGGTTGGGTTTGCCCACATAATAAGGCGTAACGCCGGTAGCCCTTTCAATTAACGCGGCCAGCGCTCCGGCAGCCGGGGAAGGCCCGTCTTCGTCCGGCCCGGTGGGGTCAGGGTTGGTGGCGATGAACAGGGCGCCTTTGCTGATCAAACGTACGGCCGTGCGGATCTGCTCAAAGTTGTAGGTGAATACCTCGCCCAAAATAACGTAATCCGGCTCGATATCCGTGCTGACATACCCGGCAGCGTATAAAGCGTGGAAGAGCCCCGACTCGCCAATGATAAATGCCTTGCCTTTCGGGATCTGCGATGAAACAAAACGTGCCGTCGCCATCGCCGAAGTGAAGATTCTTTCTGGCGGGACGTCCAGCCCGCCGTTCGCCAGCCGGTGGGCCAGATCGCGCGGGGTATACATCGGGTTATTGGTCAAGATCAGGTACTCCAGTCCGCAATCTTGCAGACGGCGGATGAACTGATCCGCGCCGGGGATGGTTTGACGCCCGGTCACCAAAACACCGTCCATGTCAATGAGATAGTTCTTCTTCTTATTCATAAATCCCTTTTAATGGCTCAAAATATAACGAATATCAGAAACGATCGCATCCGCCCGGGTGGCATAGGGGTAAACCACGCGCAGATACCCTTTGGGGTCAACCAGCATGATGGTCGCGGTGTGATCCATGAAATACTGTTCCGGGGTGGGGCCTTCTCGGCGTTGAAAGGAAACACCGTAAGCCACAGCGGCGCGGATAATATCCTCTTCACTGCCGGAAAGGCCCAGAATTGGCGCTTTATAACGTTGTAAATATTCCTCCAGCCTTTGCGGGGTATCGCGGGCCGGGTCAACGGTAATCATGACCGCCTGAACCCGGTCAGCTTTGGTGCCCAGCGCGGAAAGCACATCGCTGAGCGTATCCAGCGTGATCGGGCAGACATCCGGGCAGTAAGTATAGCCGAAAAAAATTAAAACCACCTTTCCAGAAAAATCGGAAAGGCGGTACGTGCGGTTCTCAGGTCCTTTGAAAGCGAAATCGTACGCCGGCTGGGGGGACTGCAGCAAGGTGCCGCCGAATGTGTGCGGTCTGAGCCAGACACTCAGCAGCAGCACGGCTGCCAGCCCAAGGAGAAGACCGGTCAAGGATAGCAGCAGGGCTTTCTTGTTCTTCAAACCAACCTCCGGTTCGTCAGTGACGCGGGTAACAGGCGAAGAAATGAGCGGCTTCGTAGGCGAACTTACCCGCTCCGCTGGATTGTTCAATTTCCTGGTAAAGCAAATCCAGATGATATGCCAGTTGGTCCGCGCTGGTCTGGGCCAGATCGTACTCTCCGCGGATCACGCCCTCTCCGTCCACCAGCACCAGGCGCGGGTCAAAGAAAACGCTGCCGTCCTCCTGCGGTTGAAACGCGACTTCAAACCCGCCGCCGACCACGTTGCGCAGCCAGGATTCCTCGCCCGTCAGCCAGATCCACTTAATCCGCGCGGGTTGAAAAGGGAGCGGGAAAGATGCCAGCGCGGCCGGCAGATCGCGGGCGGGGTCAACGCTGATCGTGATGTAATCCAAAGGCGGATTGAGCGCTTTACCGGAAAGGCGTTCATCCAGCGCGCGCAGTAAATCATAAATCGCCTGACAGCGCTGGCCGCAGCCTGTATAGGCGAAAGAATACAGGGTGAGGCGGCCGCGTTGATATTCGCTGCTGAAGGGTTTCCCGCTGGAGTCGGTTAAAGTGTAACCGGGTGAGAGCCGGCTGCGCGGCAGCACAACCACCGGTCGGGCGATGGTAAACCAGAGCACGGCGGTGATCAGCAGCGCGCCGACAGCGGCAATCCACCAGACCAGGCGGTTACTCTTTCCCATACAATCATTCTATCATAGGAATAATACGCTTTTTCTTCGCCGTTATGCTATTCCTCATGCGCCTGCCCGACCTTCATCAATAGGAGCGGTCTTTGAATTGGGGTATAATCGGATAGGAATACCGGCCTGAAGCTATTAAGGAAGCGCGAATGCCCCGCAGTAAAGCCGCCGAAGACTTATCGGTAGAAGAATTGCGCCGTCTGCTGGTCGAGAAAAGCCGGCAGCGCCGCGAGCGCCGCCTGGATGCATATCGCCGCACGGGTAGGATTATCCCGGTCGCGCCCGCCCCGGCGCCGGCTGCCGTGGCATCGCTGGAGGCCGATGAGCTGCTCCCGGCCCCCCGCGCCCAGCGCCGCCAGAGGACCGCGCTGGATGGTTTTCTGCTCTTGCTTGAACTGGCTGCGGTGGCCGGGTTGATCTTTATCATCTTTCGAGTGCTGAATGTGCTGGTCTCGTGGAATTCCGAGTTCGCCGCCGCGTTAAAACAGCCTGAATTGACCCCGACGCCAATGTACCGCGTGGTGGTCTTACCTTCAGGACACACTTCTCCAGCCTTATCGCAGGATGTCAGTTTTAACAAAGCGGAAATCCCGGAACATTTACAGCCCTTTGTGGCCGGCAGCGAGTTTCTTCCAATTCCTACGCCCGGCCCCGCTCAGGCTATTCGCATCCGCATCCCGCGCATCCGTGTGGACGCTTCGGTTGTTCAGGGCGACGGGTTTGAGCAACTAAAGAAAGGGGTGGGCCAGCACCTGAACGGCGTGGATCCGGGTGAGAACGGGAATCTGGTCCTCTCGGCGCACAATGATGTCTTCGGTGAAATCTTCCGTTATCTGGATGAATTAAAACCAGGCGATGAGATTTACCTCTACACCAGCCAGCGCGAGTACGTTTACATTGTCAGTGAAGTCCGCATTGTCGAACCGACCGCTCTTGAAGTGCTTGACCAGACTCAAGAGGCGGTCGTCACCTTGATTTCCTGTTATCCCTACCGGGTGGATGACAAGCGCATCATCGTGCGGGCTTATTTGCAGGGAAAGTAGCCATTATTCTGAGATGAAGGAGATTTCGAATGTCAAAAAAACAGAAACGCGATACCCGTAAGGTTTCATCCATGAGCGGAGAACTGGGCGTTAAGGCAGTAGTCGCCGCTCGCCGCGGCGAATCGACCGCTGAATTTAACCCTGATTACTCCTATGTAAAAAAAGATCTGAAGCGCATTGGCACGCTGGCGCTTTCGTTTGTCGGTTTACTGGCAATCCTGGCAATCTTTTTGCGCTAAACCCTGGGGGGATCACGGGTTCATCCGAACCTGTGTTGCGATTGAATCACGCTTTAGATTCCAACAAGGAGATTGGTTATGACGCGAATGTTTGTTCCCGGTCCAGTGGACGTTGCCTCAGAAGTGCTGCAGGCGCAGACCAAACCTATGGTTCCGCACCGCAGCAAAGATTTTGAAGCCCTGTTTCGCAGCACCGAAGAACGCCTGCGCAAGGTGTTTTTTACCGAACGCCCGGTGATTCAGGGTTCGCATTCCGGTTCTGGGATGCAGGAAATGGGCATCCGCAACTTTGTTGATAAGACCGTGCTGGCCTGTGTGAACGGCTCATTCTCCGAACGCTGGTATGAGGTGGCGGTCAATAACGGCAAGGAAGCAGACCGGCTGGATTTTGAGTGGGGCAAAGCCGTTACCCCGGATGAACTGGCCGACGCGCTCAAGAAGAAGCATTACGAAGCGGTCACCATTGTCCACAACGAGACCTCCACCGGCGTGGAAAGCCCGGTGAAAGAACTGGCACGTGTGGTTCACGAGGTCAGCCCGGACACCCTGATCCTGGTGGACGCGGTCTCATCGCTGGGCGGTGTGAAGATTGAAATGGATGCCTGGGGGCTTGATTTCCTGCTGACCTCATCGCAGAAGTGCTTCGCTCTCCCACCGGGACTCTCCTTCGCCGCCGCTTCTGAGCGCGCGATGAAAAAAGCCGAAAGTGTGCCGAATCGCGGCTGGTATTTTGATATTTTGCGCATGGAAAAGCACCGCGTCAAAGATTCCACCCCGATGACTCCGGCCATGTCCTTAATCTATGCGCTGGATGTTCAGCTGGATCGAATGCTGGAAGAAGGGCTGGAAAATCGTTTTGCCCGCCACGCGGCCATGTCCCGGCGTTTCCAGGAATTCGCGATCGCCAATGAGATGCTTCCGCTGGCTGACGAACCCTACCGTTCCAAGACGGTTGTGACCGTGAAGAACGCCAAGAACTGGGTGGTGGGAGATCTGAACAAATTCCTTGGCGAGCGCGGCATGCGCATTGCCAACGGCTACGGCAAGCTGAAGGACATCACCATCCGGATCGCCACGATGGGCGAAACCACGATGGAAGATGTGGATAAATTGATCCTGGCGATGCAGGATTTCATGAAGCTGTAGATCTCCGCCGGTAATTCCACGGCGCTGACTGCCAAAGCCGCAGGGATTTCCCTGCGGTTTTGATTCATCTGGTTGCAACCGCCGCGGCATTCTCTTCTGGCTGCCTTCGATTCAACCCGGTCGAAAGGATCCGCGTTCGTGTGTCGGCTGTCCCTTCCACCTCACGAGAGAGCGGGCGAATTACCCCCTGGCGGGGCTGCCTGAGGGCTTTAAATCATGAATTGGGTCAGTCTGTGACTGCGCATAGGCGGCGCGGATTGCGCCACATCCTCCCGCGCTAGAAAAGGGATTTACATTCGCCAGCGCAATCAGCGCAGCCAGTCTCTCGGCGGCCCGGGGCATTTCTCTCTTTAAAGCCCGGTTTCTTTTGGCCCTATAACGGTAAACCTGGCCGGGCCGTAGCGGGTGATGACCAGTTTCCCCCTGAACGGTCTGGCTTCAATCACCCCGGTATACCCCAGCGGGTGGGTGAGCGGGTATCCTCGCGGTAAATTGAGCGCCGTTTCCGGCAGCATGGACCGGAACAATCCCCCGTGGCTGATAAAAACAGCGCTGCCCGGGCGGTTTTCCAGTTCGCCGATCCGCTGAAACAGCCAGGGCTGGAATCGTTCGCGCATGTCGAGCCAGCTTTCCCCACCCGGCGCGGCGGCATCCAGACGTCCAAATTCAACCCATTCCTCCAGCAGCTGCTGATAGACCCGCCATGCTTCCGGGCTGCTCTGTCCTTCGTAGATGCCCAGGTCATACTCGCGCAGCGCTTCGGCCTCGATCACCTGCTCGGGGCTCCAGGCTGCTGCCAGGATTTGGGCGGTCTCCACCGCCCGGGGGATGGGGGAGTGAAAAAGGCGGATAGGCCCGGCCGGGGTCAGCCGTTCGGCCAGTTCGGCCGCCTGCTGCCGACCGGTCGCGGTTAATGGGTGGGGGAGACAGCGGTTGGAGATGACCCTTAGCAGATTGGCCGTGGATTCGCCGTGGCGGATAAAATAGAACCGCATTCCGCGATTATATCAGGCCGCCGCAAAGCGGGGTAAAATAGGCCTGACAGAAAGGAAGTGCTTATGAAACTTCAGTACCGCTCTCTCTGGCTGGTTTTGTGCTTTGCTGTGATCAGCGGCTGCGCTGCTCCAACCGCGCAGCCCACCCCGACTTCGGCGCCAACTCAGGCTGAACCCACAGCGTTGCCGCCCACTGCGGAACCCAGCCCGACCCTTGCCCCAACTCCTGATTATCCACCCGAAGGGACCGGACCGGATCTGTTCCCGCAGGGCTATAACCCGCTGACCGGGTTAAAAGCCTCCGATCCGGGGCTGCTCAACCGCCGGCCGGTGATCGTAAAGGTGCAAAACATTCCGCGCGAAGACCGTCCGCAATGGGGCCTCTCCAGCGCTGATCTGGTGTTTGAATATTACACCGAGCGCGGTTCAACCCGTTTCGCGGCTATCTTTTACGGTGAAGATGCCGAGATGGTCGGGCCCGTCCGGTCGGCAAGGAACTTTGACCTCAGCCTGCTGCAAATGTTCAAGGGTATTCTGGTGTTTGGGGGAGCCTTTGAAGGAACCTTCAGCCGCCTGGTGAACAACGCCGGCAATCAGCTGGTGGTTGAAAGTCAGTACAGCTGCCCGGCGCTGTGCCGTTACGATCCGCGCGGGAAGAATTATCTAATGGCCAATACCGCCGCGCTGGCAAATTTCTTAAAACAGGCCAGGCTGGATAATTCTGCTCAAGACCTGACGGGTCTGCATTTTAATGCGCTCGTGCCGGAAGGAGGGCAGCCGGTCAACCGCGTGTATGTGCGCTTTTCCGCGGCGATCTATAACCGCTGGGACTGGTACCCCGAAGTGGGTCGCTGGCTGCGCTTCAGCGATACGCAGAACGACCTGGACGGGAATAATGAAGTCTACGCTCCTTTGACTGACCGGGCAAACGGCGGGCAGATTGGCGCTGATACGCTGGTGATCTTGCTGGCGCCTTATAAAGCCGAGATTATCACCGCGGATTCTGAAGTATGGGATATTCCCCTGCGCGGGCAGGGGGATGGTTATGCCTTCCGCGACGGGCAGGCCTTCGCGATTAAGTGGCAGCGCGATTCGGCGGGCAGCATTGTCCGCCTCACTGCTACCGATGGAAGCCCGTTTCCGTTAAAGCCCGGAAAAACCTGGTTCGAAGTTCTTGGCCAGAGCAGCAAGGTTGCCCCTGGCAGCCCGGACTGGCGGTTTACTTTCAGCACTCCTTAACTTAAAAGGCTGCACACGGGCCGTTTTTTCTTGACTTCGCAGGATGAATGTGTCATACTAAATCAAGCGCGGTTACTCCGCCATTCCTTTGCCATCCTAATGGAATAGGAGGTGATGTCAACAATGTGTGATCGTAAGCAACGCGGCGCTGTGGCATCCCTCCTGAGCAAGCTCTAGGAAGCCACAGCGCCCCCAAAACAATTCACCGTACGGGTTGCCCGGGCGGTGAATTGCGTTAATCGCAACCTTCAGTCGCCCAGGGAGATTCCCAAATCCCGCGCGCTGCGAACCAGGTCGCCGTTCAGATCCACCCGCTTCGGTTTTGCCAGCGCTTCCGCGAGGGGAACCGTGCATACCGCTTCACCCCTCAAAGCAACCATACAGTCAAATTTCCTGTCTGCTGCGGCATGAACCGCACCCGCGCCAAAGCGGCTGGCCAGCACACGGTCAAACGCGCTGGGGCTGCCGCCGCGCTGCAGATGACCGAGGACGGTGACACGGGTTTCAACCCCGCAGCCCTGGCTGACCAGGTCAGCGACCACCTGTCCGATACCTCCCAGGCGGGGAACATAAACACTGTCTCCCGGCCGGGCGATCTGCTGCTGGCCGTCCACCGGCCGCGCGCCTTCAGCCGCGGCGATAATCGAAAATGTTGTCCCGCGCTCAATCCGGCTGTTTATCTTCTCAATTATCGACCTGGCGTGAAAAGGAATTTCCGGGATCAGAATCACATCCGCTCCGCCGGCCATTCCGGCGTGCAGGGCGATAAACCCGGCGTCTCTGCCCATTAACTCCAGTACCATCACGCGGTGGTGAGCCTCAGCGGTGGTGTGCAGTTTATCCAGCGCTTCTGTGGCGGTGACCAGGGCGGTATCAAAGCCGAAGGTGTAGTCGGTCCCGCCCAGGTCATTATCAATTGTTTTCGGCACACCGATGACCGGCACACCGAGCTCGGCCATTTCGTGGGCGATGTGCAGCGTGCCGTCTCCCCCCACCACAATCAGCGCGTCCAGGTTGAGCTGGCGAATGCTTTCCATGATCGCGCCGGAAATATCTTCAATAACTTCCACACCGTCGCGGATGACTTTTCTGGCAAAGGGATTGCCGCGGTTTGCCGTCCCCAGGATTGTCCCGCCGCGCGGTAGAATGCCGCGAACCGCGGTATGATCCAGGGGAAAGATGCCGCCCGGGTTTACAAAGCCGTCATAACCATCGCGAATGCCCAGCACTTCACAGTCATAGACCTGGATGGCGGTCTTGACGGCAGCCCGGATGACGGCGTTCAGGCCCGGCGCGTCTCCGCCGCCGGTGAGAATTGCGATTCGTTTCATATCCACCTCCAGGTATTTTTTGATTATAGAAAACCAGGTGGAAAAGTCAAATCCGATTAACCTTGTACCGGGTCGTGCAAGAATTCACAGGCGGGAATAAAATGAAGGCATGCCTTCAAAAGAAGCGCCTGTAATCTGGTGGCTGCGGCGAGACTTGCGGGTCAACGATAATGCCGCTCTGGCAGCTGCCTTGTCCACCGGACAGGCGGTGATCCCGTTGTTTATTCTTGACCCGGTGCTCTTAAGAAGCGAAGCCTCTGCCCGGGTGAACTTTTTATTCGCGGCTTTAAGGTCGCTGGATGAGGAACTGCGCCAGCGCGGCAGCCGGCTTCTGGTCCTTCGCGGCGAGCCGGCAGAGACCCTCTCGGCTTTTACCCATCAGGTTGGCGCAGCGATGGTTTTTGCTGAAGAGGATTATTCGCCCTATGCCCGTAGGCGGGACACCGCCGCCGCAAAACGCGTGCCCTTGACCCTTACCCTGGGTCTGACGGTTCATCATCCTGCGGCGGTGGTTAAAGCGGATGGTAAGCCGTACACGGTTTTTACCCCCTTCAGCAAAGCCTGGAAAGCCCTCCCCGCCAGCGGTAAACCCTGGCAGGCTCCCACCCGGCTGCCAGAAGTAAAATCTGATCTCTTCGTCCAGCCGCTGCCTGAAGGCGCTGCGCATCCTGATTTTCCGGCCAGCGAGCGGGAAGCACAGCGGCGCTTAAACGAGTTTTTGGCCGGTCCAGCCGCGGCCTATCAGGAGGACCGCAACCGCCTGGATCTTGAGGGCACCTCCAGCCTGTCCCCCTATCTTCGTTTTGGGCTGATTTCTTCCCGCGCGGCTGTGAGCGCTGTTCGCGGCAAGATTTCCCAGGCAGACCCCGCGGATCGCGGCGGGCTGGAAACCTGGTTAAACGAATTGATCTGGCGCGAGTTTTATCAGAGCATTCTTTATCATTTTCCCGGTGTCCTGCGCGAAGCCTTTCAGCCCGGTATGCGCGCCATCCGCTGGCGCAGCGCCGCAGCGGATCTGGCAGCCTGGCAGGCTGGTCAGACGGGTTACCCGGTGGTGGACGCGGCCATGCGCCAGTTGACCGGTATGAACTGGATGCACAACCGCGCTCGCATGATCGCCGCTTCATTTTTGGTGAAAGATCTGTTAATTGACTGGCGCGAAGGCGAACGCTGGTTTATGCGCCATTTGATCGATGGCGACCCGGCGGCCAATAACGGCGGCTGGCAGTGGACCGCCGGTGTGGGTACGGATGCGGCCCCTTATTTCCGCATTTTCAACCCGATCACCCAGAGCGTGAAATTTGACCCGCACGGCGCGTATATCCGCCGCTGGCTGCCCGAATTGCGAAGGGTTCCGCCGGAGTTTATCCATCAGCCCTGGTTGATGGATCTGGAAACCCAGCGCCAGGCGGGCTTCGTCCTGGGCCGGGATTACCCTTACCCGCTGGTTGATCACGCCGAATCAAAAACCCGCGCCTTACAGGTATACAGGCTGCGCGGAGGCGCGTAAAAGGTTCGCCGTCAGTTTCTCTGGTCTTAAACGGCTGAAGAAAGAAGCCGTCAATCTTTTGGGAGGTCGGGATGATACGAAATCAGTGGTATGTTGTTCTGGAATCTAATGAAGTGAGGAAAAATAAGCTGACCGCAGTGACCCGAATGGGGGAAAAGATGGTTTTCTGGCGCAGCCCGGACGGGAAAGTGGTCTGTATGGTAGACCTGTGCCCTCACTTGGGCGCGCGCCTGTCCCAGGGAAAACTGGTGGATGGGCACCTGGCCTGCCCCTTTCACGGATATGAATACGATCCGAGCGGGGCATGTGTTTATCTTCCCGCCTACGGGCGCAACGGCGTGATCCCCAAAGCGTTAAAAGCTGGAACCTATCCAACCCACGAAGCCCACGGTTACATCTGGATATACTGGGGTCAGGCAGAGGGCGAATTGCAGCCTCCGCTTTATTTTGACTCCCTGACCGATGATTTCAGCTATATTTCTATCCATCAACGCTGGCCGGTTCATTATTCCCGCATGGTTGAAAATCAGCTGGACGTCAGTCATCTGGCTTTCGTTCACCATAACACCATCGGCCGCGGAGGGCGGAAAGTGGTGGACGGCCCCTTGGTGCGCCACCAAAACGGGCTGCTGGAGCTGTGGGTATACAACCGTGTAGATGACGGCCGCCCGCCAGTCCCGGCGGATAAACTGCCCGAGCCGACCCGCCATCCATTTCTTCAGTTCCGATTTCCCAATATCTGGCACAACTGGATCTCGGATGACGTGCGCGTCACGGCCGCCTTTGTCCCGGTGGATGAGGAAAACGGCCTGTTCTACGGGCGGTTTTATCAGCGCATTACCCGTCTGCCGCTGATAAAGCAGCTCATTCTTTGGGGCGGGAAGATTGGCAGTATTGTAATCGCCAATCAAGACCGCCGGATCGTCAGCAATCAGTGGCCCAAAAAGACCGGGCTGCGCATCGGAGAAAAAATCATGCAGTCTGACCGCGCGATCCTGATCTACCGCCAGGAGCGGGAAAAATTGCTGGAAGCCAGTCGAAGGGAAAAATAACCTGAAAGAACACCCGGGTTTCTCCCGGGTGTTTTCATCGGTTTGGGTTTAACTGGCCAGAATGGTCTCGATGGCCGCGAGCTCTTCGCTGCTGAAATCCAGGTGCTCGAGCGCTCCCACTGCGTCCGTGATTTGTTCAGGACGGCTGGCGCCGATCAGGGCTGAGGTAACTGCCGGCCGGCGCAGCACCCAGGCCAGAGCCATCTGGGCCAGCGACTGACCGCGGCGGCGGGCGAGATCATTCAAAGCGCGCACCCGCGCCAGTTTCTCGGCGGTGATGTCGCTCGCCTTGAGATAGCTGTTGGGTTTTGAAGCCCGTGAGCCGGCTGGAATAGAATCCAGATATTTATCCGTGAGCAGTCCCTGTTCCAGCGGGGAGAAGACGATGCACCCCACGCCTTCTTCTTCCAGCAGGTCGAGCAGCCCGTGTTCAACCCAGCGGTCAAACAGGCTGTAATTGGGCTGGTGGATCAGGCAGGGAGTGCCCAGGGAACGCAAGATTTCGATTGCCCGGCGGGCTTCGGGAGGACGGTAGGAAGAGATGCCCACATACAGGGCGCGTCCGCTGCGCACAATCGAGTCCAGAGCCCCCATGGTTTCTTCCAGCGGGGTTTGCGGATCAGGCCGGTGGTGGTAAAAAATATCCACGTAGGGCAGGCCCATGCGTTTCAGACTCTGGTCCAGACTGGCAATCAGATATTTCCGCGAACCCCAGTCGCCGTAGGGTCCGGGCCACATATCCCAGCCCGCTTTGCTGGAGATGATCAATTCATCCCGGTAGGGAAGGAAATCTTTTTTCAGGATCTGCCCGAAAGTCTCTTCGGCTGATCCATACGGCGGACCGTAATTATTGGCCAGGTCAAAATGTGTGATCCCCAGATCAAACGCGGTGCGCAGCATCGCGCGGGCGTTCTCCAGCGAATCTACCCCGCCAAAGTTGTGCCACAAGCCCAGCGAAATAGCCGGGAGTTGAATGCCGCTGCGGCCGCAGCGGTTGTAGCGCATGCGGTCGTAACGGGTATCTGAAGCCGTGTAGTTCATCTCACCTCCTGCGGAATAAAGATAGTATAAGCCAGGTTGGTGAAAACGTTGACATTTCTTCCATAAATCTGCCTTGAATATGGTAAAATTTCTAGATTAGGGTTAAAACCATGACCGTTCAGGTAAGAAATTCCGCAGTTTTGTAAAACCAATCCAATCATCCGGTTCGTAACCCGGAGGATTGGATTTTTTTTAGATCTTATACCATTTCAGGAGGCTTAAATGGCTGAAAAAAAGTGGGTGTATCTGTTCAACGAACTGGATAAAGCGATTGAGTATGTGGGCGGCGACTGGGATAAAGTCCGCGGCCTGCTTGGCGGAAAAGGCGCCAACCTGGCGGAAATGACCCGCATTGGCGTGCCGGTTCCCCCATTCTTCACCGTGACCACCGAAGCCTGCAACGCGTACCAGGCGGAAGGCAAATTCCCGGCTGGCATGTGGGAGCAGGCGCTGGCTGCGCTCAAAGAAGTTGAAAATGCTGCCGGTAAAAAGTTTGGCGATCCTTCCAACCCGCTGCTGGTTTCCTGCCGCTCCGGGGCGAAGTTTTCCATGCCCGGGATGATGGATACTGTCCTCAACATTGGTTTGAATGACGAAACCGCCGAGGGCATGGTCAAATTAACTGGCAACGACCGTTTTGTTTATGACTCTTACCGCCGTCTGATTCAGATGTTCGGTTCGGTGGTCATGGGGCTGCCGGACGAGGCTTTTGAAGATGTATTGGAAGAGTTCAAGAAAGAAAAAGGAGCCAAGGTCGACACGGACCTGAGCGCTGAGCAGTTAAAGGAATTAACGGGGAAATTCAAGGCGGTTGTCCGCCGCGAGATGGGGTTCGATTTCCCGCAGGACCCGCTGGAACAGATGAAACTGGCGACCGAAGCGGTCTTCAAATCCTGGAACGGCAAGCGCGCTGTGGATTACCGCCGCGCCACCAACATCCCGGATGACCTTGGTACGGCGGTCAACATCGTGGCGATGGTCTTCGGCAACATGGGCTGGGACTCCGGCACGGGTGTCGCGTTTACCCGCGATCCATCCACCGGCGAGCGCAAACTCTACGGCGGTTATCTTCTGAATGCCCAGGGCGAAGACGTGGTCGCCGGTATTCGCAATACTGAACCCATTGAAAACCTGGAAAAAGAATTAAAGCCCGCCTACGACCAGTTTATCGAAATTTGCAAGAAACTGGAGCTGCATTACAAAGACCTGCAGGATGTGGAATTCACCATTGAACGCGGCCGCCTGTGGATGCTGCAAACCCGCAGCGGCAAGCGCACAGCCCGCGCGGCGGTAAAAGCCGCGGTGGATATGGTCAATGAAGGCCTGATCACCAAAGAAGAAGCCATCCTGCGCGTTACCCCGGATCAGGTGGATACGCTGCTGCACCCGCAATTTGACAGCAGTGTGATTAAAGAAGCCAAGAAAGCTGGGCGGTTCTTCTGCAGCGGTGTGAACGCTTCTCCGGGCGCGGCGGTGGGCCGGATTTACTTTGACGCCGACCTGGCGGAAAAGAAGCACAAAGAAGAAGGCCAGGATGTGATCATGGTGCGCCCGTTCACCAAGCCGGACGATGTCCACGGCATGCTCGCCTCCAAGGGTATTTTGACCTCTGAAGGTGGGGCGACTTCCCATGCGGCCGTGGTTGCCCGCCAGTTTGGCGTGCCCTGCGTGGTCGGGGCTTCCAGCGTGCGGATTGACCTGGACAAGCGTCTGATGGAAGCCAACGGGGTCGTGGTCCACGAAGGCGAGTGGGTCTCGCTGGACGGCGGCACCGGTGAAGTTTTTACCGGCAAACTCGCCCTCACCGTTCCTTCTCTTGAGGAACAGAAAGATCTTCTCACCCTGCTGGAATGGGCGGATGAATACTGCGCCAAACCCGGCATCCGCCAGGGCGCCAGCGGTCCCACCGTCGGTCTGCAGGTCTGGGCAAACGCGGACTATCCCAAGGACGCCCAGCGCGCCCGCTCTTACGGCGCTAAGGGTATCGGCCTGTGCCGGACCGAGCACATGTTCTTTGAGCCCGAACGTCTGCCAATCGTTCAGCGCATGATCCTGGCGAAAACCAGTGAAGAACGCACGGCTGCCCTGGATGAACTGCTGCCGTATCAGCGCGCCGACTTTGAAGGCCTCTTCGAAGCCATGACCGGTCTGCCGGTGATCATCCGCCTGATCGACCCGCCGCTGCATGAGTTCCTGCCTTCCGCTGAAGAACTTCAAGCGCAAATCACCGCCAAGCGGTTAAGCGGGGACGGTCTTTCCAGTTTTGTTCTCGGCCGCGGTGAGCTGAAAGAAGTGGTGGAACTGGAAAAACTGCTCAAAGCGGTGGAAGCGATGCACGAAAGCAACCCGATGATGGGCCTGCGCGGCATCCGTCTCTCCATTGTGATGCCCGAAATCGTGGAGATGCAGGTGCGCGCCATCTTTGAAGCCGCCGCCAATGTCAAACTGGCGGGCAAGGATCCGCATCCCGAGGTGATGATCCCGCTGACCGGGCACGTCAATGAATTGAAGGTCATTCAGCCGCGCCTGGTGGAAATCGCCCGCCACGTGATGGAAGAGAAGAAGGTAACCTTCGAATATAAATTCGGCACCATGATTGAGATCCCGCGCGCTGCGGTGACCGCCGCCGAAATCGCCGAAGTCGCCGAATTCTTCTCCTTTGGCACCAACGATCTGACCCAGATGACCTTTGGCTACAGCCGCGATGACGCCGAACGCTCCTTCCTCGTCAAGTATGTCGAGAACGGCATTCTCCCCAAGAATCCCTTCCAGACCCTGGACAAGGACGGGGTTGGCCGCCTGATGCGCATGGCGGTGGAAGACGGCCGGGCCACCCGCCCGAGCCTGGAAGTGGGTATCTGCGGTGAACACGGCGGCGACCCGGCTTCCATTGACTTCTGCCATACCATCGGTCAGAATTACGTCTCCTGCTCGCCCTTCCGCGTCCCCGTCGCTCGCCTGGCTGCAGCGCACGCGGCTTTGAAATACGCGACCGGCAAACAGAATACCGATAAATAATCCGTAATCCGAACCAAAAAAGGGTTTGCGGGCGACCTTACGATTGCCTTGCAAACCCTTTTTGTGTTCCTGGATGGATATATAATAATTATATCGCCACCCATTGAGGAGGATTTTCTATGTCTGACTCTGCGCAACCTGCTGCCCCGCAAACCCCTGTTGTCATCGGCGCCCGCGGTACCGCTGTATCTCGCAGCCTTGGTTTGATCGGGGTGGTGGCCCTCGGGGTGGCATGCATCAGCCTGTCCTCTTCTGGTTTACTGCCGTTTTCAACCATCGCCGGCCTCTTTCCCGGCAGCAGCATTATCGCGATCCTGACCATTGCGATGGCGCTCAGCGTGCTGCACGCCTACACTTTCGCGGCGATTGGGACCGCCGCGCCTTTTTCTGGCGCGGACTACGTCATTTCCACACGGGTGTTAAACGCGCCGATCGGGTTTGCCTCTTCGTTTTTGCTGGTGGTGTTCAGCGCTCTGGTGGCGGGTTCGCTGATCGCCTGGATCCCTCAATCGGTTCTGCCGGTGCTGCTGCGCACGTATGCGCTGGTGACGGGGCAGATTCAAGCGCTTCAACTGGCTTCCAGTGTTGCCACGCCGCAAGGCACTCTGGCAGTCGGGGCGGTGATTTCGGTGATCGCCTTTGTTACCATGCTGACCAGTACGCGCAACTTTCAGCGCTGGCTGATCCTCGGGCTGGTTCTTGGTCTGGCGGCCTGGGGAATCATCTTCGTCGTCTTTTCAGGTTCGCAGCCCGCCGCGATGGAAACCGGCTGGGAACGTTTTATGGGTGTCGGTTCTTATTCCGGCTCCCTGCAGCAGGCGATTGCTCAGGGGATGCCAACCGCTGCTGCTCCGGGGATCACAACCCTGGCGGGTTTGCTGATGGGGTTCTGGATTTTTTACGGCTATTTCATCGCCACTTTCACAGCCGGCGAGGTTAAAAAACCGGAGAAGAATTTGTTCCGCGGCGGGATCATCGCGCTGGTGTTAACCTGGGCGATTTTTATCCTCGCCAGTTATTTCCTTAACCGTCTGGTCTCTCCAGAATGGCTTTCAGCCCAGAGTTATCTGTATCTAAACGGCAGCAAAGAAGCCATGCCGTGGGTCACATTCTACGCGGCGGTGCTGCGCCCCGATTTGTATCTGGTCGGGATTGTGTCTCTGGCCTGGATCGTAACCCTGATCAACCTGGTGCAAACTTACTTTTTCTACGCTTCGCGTATTATTCTCGCCTGGGCGCGCGACGGGCTGGTACCTGAGTTGGTCGGCTATATCCACCCGACCAGCCGTATCCCGCTGATCGCCATGCTGCTGGTCGCGATTGCCGCTCAGGTCGGTTTGATTGACGCCGCGCTCGGAAATGTAATCGGTTCGCAGTTGAACTTCGTTTTCTTCGCCGTGGTCTCACAATTTGCCCCGGTGCTGGGGATTACCCTGATGCCGTTTTTGAAGAAAGATTGGTTTGAAGCCGCTCCGCCTTTTGTGCGCCGCCGGCTGTTTGGCGTTCCGGTCATTACTATAATTGGCGCCGTCACGCTGCTCTACCTGCTCTGGCTGTTTCTCTCCGCGATCTTTCTACCCTCGATCGGTTCGCCGGTGGGTCTTGCTACCCTGCTTTTGCTGGCCGGTATTCTGGCCGCCGGTCTGCTGCTCTACCTGGTGCGCTACTACGCTCTCAAGGGGAAAAAGCAAAACCTGACGGCGGTCTTTCAACAGTATCCGCAGGAGGACTGGCAGGAATAAAAAATAAGGGCCGCGAGGCCCTTATTTTTTAGCTGTTTTTACAAACCTGGTACAAAGTGTACAGATCAGGTCAACGAAGGGGGCTTTTTGGTATAATCTTCCCAGACGATGATAGACTGCTGCCCGGATGATTCTTCAGCCTGAGCAGTTTTCAAAGTGGACTCATTGCCGAGGAGGAGCTTTCATGGATAAAAATGAATATCTGAACCTGTATCATCAGATGGTTGTCATCCGCCGAATGGAAGAAAAGGCTGCTGAACTGTACCAGCAGGGCAAAATCGGCGGCTTTTTACATCTCTACATTGGCCAGGAAGCCGTCAGCACCGGGCTGGTGGCGGCCCGCAAACCTCAGGACCGCATCATCACGGCTTACCGGGATCACGGTGTGGCGGTGAATGTGGGCATTGAAACCCGCGCGATCATCGCTGAATTGCTCGGAAAAGCCACCGGGATATCCAAAGGCAAAGGCGGGTCCATGCACATGGCAGACGTCAGCAAGAATTTTTGGGGCGGACACGCCATTGTGGGCGCGCACCTTCCCATCGCTGCCGGGCTGGCGCTGGGCGATCAGTATCTGAAAGAAGACAATGTAACGATCTGTATGTTTGGCGACGGCGCGACCAATATTGGTTTCTTCCATGAAGCGTTGAACCTCTCCATGGTCTGGAAGCTGCCGGTTCTATGGGTTTGCGAGAATAATCAGTACGGCATGGGAACCGCCGTCGAGCGCGCTTCCGCCGTTTCGGAGATTCGGAAAAAAGCGGAAGGCTACGGCATGCCCAATGATGAAGTTGACGGCATGGATGTGATCAAGGTTAAAGAGAAGACGGCAAAAATGCTGGCGCAAATTCGCGCCGGTAACGGTCCCATGCTGCTGGAAGCCCACACCTACCGATTCCGCGGCCATTCGATGGGCGACCCGGAACGGTACCGCAAGCCGGATGAAGTATCCTGCTGGGAGGAAAATGACCCGATCGGAATCTACCGCGCTTATCTCACCGGTAAGAAACTGGCCACGGTTGAAGAACTGGATCAACAGGACAAACTGGCGGAAGCGGAAGTGCTGGAAGCGGTCGAATTTGCTGAAAACAGCCCGGAACCCGCGCCGGAAGAACTTTTCACCAATATTTACGTTGAGGAATAGGAGGCGCACATGGCAAGGATTACAATGCGAGAAGCCATCTCCCAGGCATTATGGGAGGAAATGGAACGCGACCCGCGCGTCTTTATTCTCGGTGAAGAGGTCGGTGTGTGGGGCGGGACCTACGCGGTGACCAAAGGATTTTATGATCACTTCGGCCCGGAGCGGGTTCGCGATACCCCCATTGCTGAAGCCGCCATTGTCGGGGCCGCCATCGGGGCTGCCCTGGTTGGAACCCGGCCGGTGGCGGAGTTGATGACGATTAATTTCGCCTTCGCTGCCATGGACCACATTGTAAATGAAGCCGCAAAATTGCATTACATGTTTGGCGGCCAGATGGTGCTGCCGCTCGTGATCCGCACCGTTGGCGGCGGCGGACGCCAGCTCGGGGCTACGCATTCCCAGACCCCCGACGCGGTGTTTGCCCACTTCCCCGGCTTAAAAGTGGTCGCGCCAGGCACGCCGGCGGACGCCAAAGGTTTGCTTAAAGCGGCCATCCGCTCCCAAGATCCGGTCATGTTTATTGAACACGCCACCCTGTATCAGACCCGCGGCGAAGTTCCCGAAGGGGATTATGTGGTGCCGATCGGCAAATCCACAATCCAGCGGACGGGGAAGGATATCACCATTATTACCTACAGCAAGATGCTGGAAGTCTCCATGAAAGCCGCGGATCAGCTGGCCGGCGAAGGAATTGAGGCTGAAGTTGTGGATTTGCGCACCCTGCGCCCGCTGGATATGGAGCCTGTTCTGGAATCTTTCAAGAAGACCAACCGGGCGGTGATTGTTGAAGAGGGCTGGAAATCTTACGGCGTCGGAGCGGAAATTTCCGCGCGGATTTATGAAGATGCCTTTGATTATGTGGATGCGCCCATCAAGCGGGTTGCGCAGCTAGAAGTTCCCCTGCCGTATAACCGCGCCCTGGAGCAAATGGCTTTGCCAAAAGTCGAACAGGTGGTCGCGGCGGTCAAGGAGGTGCTGAATGGCTAATATCGTGGCAATGCCGAAACTGGGTTTTGATATGGCCGAAGGCATGATCAACCGCTGGGTAAAAGCCGAAGGCGAAGCGGTCAAGAAGGGCGACGTTCTGGCTGAAATTGAAACGGATAAAGCCACCGTTGAGGTTGAATCAACCTTTGACGGGATCGTGCACCGCCACCTGGTGCAGCAGGGCGAGCCGGTTCCGGTTGGCGCGCCGATCGCCGTGATCGCCGATCCCGGTGAAACGGTGGATGACGCCGCGCTGGGGCTGGGCGGTCAACCGGCGGCATCCGCGCCCAAAGCGCAGCCGGCGCTCGGACAGGCCGCGGTTGAACCAGCTTCCGTTGAAGCCGCCGTTCAGCCGGCTGACGGGCGCAAAATTATCGCGTCCCCGGTGGCGCGTAAAATCGCGCGCGACAATCAGATCGATTTGAGCATGCTGCGCGGCAGCGGACCAAACGGCCGCATTATCCGCAAGGATGTGGAGGCGGTCCTTTCCGGACTTCGGGCGGTGACCGGCCAACCCGCGCCGAAATCTCAGCCCTCGGCGCCGGCCGCAGCGCCTGCGCCCGCTTCCGCTTTTTCTGCGCCCGCCGGCCCGGCCGCAGCGGATGAGCGCGTCCCCATGGATAAACTGCGTCAGGCGATCAGCCGCCGGCTGGTGGAATCCAAACAGCAGCTGCCTCATTTCTATGTTACTCACGCCTACCGCATGGACGCACTGCTTCAGACGCGGAAAGACATCAACGAATTGCTGCCTGAAGAGCAGAAAATCTCCGTCAACGATTTTATTGTGAAAGCGGTCGCGCTCACCCTGCGCGAATTTCCCAATCTGAACGCCTCTCTGGTTGAGCAGACCATCGTGCGCCGCGGGGGAGTGCATATCGGTGTTGCGGTTTCGGTGCCGGGCGGCTTGATGACGGTCGTGGCTCACAATGCCGATCAAAAACCGCTGCGGGCGCTATCGGCGGAAATAAAAGAGATGGTCGCCCGGGCGCGTTCCGGAAAAGTGCGCCCGGAAGATGTGGAAGGATCAACCTTTTCCATCAGCAACCTGGGTATGTATGACGTGGAAGATTTTATCGCGATTATCAACCCGCCTGAAGCGGCCATCCTGGCTGTGGGTTCATCCAAAGCCGTCCCGGTGGTCGAAAATGGGGCTGTGACGGTCGGGCAGGTGATGAAGGCGACTCTGTCCGCCGACCACCGCATCTCTGACGGCGCGGAAGCGGCCCAGTTCATGCAGCGCCTGGCTGCGTACCTGGAACACCCGATCCGTTTGCTGGTCTAGCTATTCAGGAGTAAACACGGGAGCGTCAGGCTCCCGTGTTTTTTTAATTCAACCGCTGATAAATCAGGCGGTACAGATTGACATATTCCACGATCTGGCGGATATAGTGGCGCGTCTCTTCAAAACGGATCAATTCGACAAAGAGATCCGGATCCGTGGGAGAAAGTGCCTTCCAGAAAATGGTGTTGCCGGGTCCGCCGTTGTATGCGGAGAGCGCGGCGTACAGGTCGCCAAAATAATCCAGCTGGCGTTTGAAGTAGCGGCTGCCCAGGCGCACATTGACCAGCGGGCGGTAGAGATCGTTGGCGCTGAACCCGGCGGGCCAGCCGATGCTGTTCGCCATCTCCGCGCCGGTCGCCGGCAGCAGCTGCATCAGCCCGATGGCGCCGCTGCTGGAAACGATGGTGGCTTCAAAAGCGCTTTCCTGACGGATCAGGCTGAGGAGCACAAACGGATGCAGGTTCATCGCCTGCGCTTCGGGAATGATCAGCTCTCTAAAATAGACTCCGAATCGGATGTGGTTAAAATATTTTGGCGCGCTGAGCGTGGCGGCGTCATCCAGATAAGCCAGGTCGAGAATCCGGCGCGCTGAAAGGATCGCCGGGCGGTACATTCCCAGCTCAAGCAGGTGGTTCATCAGGCGGTAGGTGTTGACCGGATCTCCGGCGACTCGCTGCCGCAGGGTCTCAAATTCAGCCCGCGCCGCGGTGTACTGTGAGAGCTGCCAGAACTGGTTGCCGCGTTGAAAATTTGGGTCAGATTCCAGTTCGCCCATTCCGGATAGATCGGTATCGGCGGGCAGGTTGAAGGTAGCGCGCAGCCAGGCTTCGGCTTCAGGCCGCTCGGCAGCCAGGTCGTACCCCAGGTCATACGGAGCCGGCGGGTTGAGGATTGGCTCGCCGGCGATTAACTGCCGGGCGCGTTCCCCGTAGTACTCGGTCGCATCGGCTTGATACGCCTGCATCCAGGCCCTTTCGGCCGCTGTGCGGTCGTTTTTGGCGTTGAGCGCTTTTCCGATCCAGAAATAAGCCTGAGCCTGATCGGCCGGCGCCTGAGAGAGGGCCAGATTTCGCTGGAAGGTTAGAATGGCCTGATCGAAATTTCCCAGCCGGTAATACGTGATGCCTGACAGAAAAAGAGCCAGATACGATCGTTCTGCGGAAGGGTATTCATCTATTAGCCGGCTCCAGGTTGCAGCCGCGCTGGTCAGGCGCGTGCCGATCTCGTAAATTCGGCCGGCGGTAAAAATGGCGTTCGGGGCTTCGGGCGCGGCAGGCGCTTTGGCGGCGAAATCCAGCAAAGTCTGGGCAGCCTGATCAAAATTTTCCAGATCGCGCCATAAGATGTCCGCGCGCGTATCCCAGGCTTTCGCCCAGAGCGGGTCATTGGCGTGATCGCGGATCAATTGATCGAGCTCGTTGATGGCCGGGTTCGGCTGACTGAGCGCGCGCAGGCAGAGCGCTTTGTAGTAATGCGCCGCGCCGTTGTGCTGCGGATTGGCCGCCAGGTAGCGGTCAAAGGCTTCCACGCCGACCGAGTACTGACCGGCGTAGTAATCCACCAGGCCGCGCTGGAATTCATTCACGGGCTGGCCGTCTGTTATCAGGGCAACTAACTGCGTATAGGTATCAAAAGGACGGGGAAAATTGTTAACTGAGTCCTGATAACGGGCGTAAGCCTGAGCTGGCTCTCCCAGCGCCAGATAAGATTGTCCCAGCAGCAGATTGGCCTGGGATTTGGCGTATTCATTATTGGTTGATTCGTAAGCAGTCAGATAACTGCGCACCGCGCTGCTGTGATCTCCCTGCGCGGCGTATTCCTTGCCGATCGAGAGGTGTAAATACGCCGGATCAGCGAAATAGCCGGTTGCCAGGGTGGATTCAAACGCCTGAATGGCGGCGGGGTGATCTCCGGCGGCGCTGAGCGCGTCGCCCAGCCGGTCAAGCACAAATCCGTCTACCCAGTCCGGGGCAGTCTTTAAAAAGCGGGTAAACCACTCCGCCGCCTGGGCTGGCTGGTCGGATTGAAAATAACATTCGCCCAGAAAAAACGCGGCATTGACGGAAGCCTGGGTTTCCGGCCAGTTGGCGTACAGGGTCGTCAGCGTGTTAATGCAGGCCGGGTAATCTTTGCGCAGGTAGGCGATGCGTCCCAGCTCGAGGGTGGCGTGCGCCAGCACCTCGGGATCGCCGCTGGATGCCAGCGCGGTTTGTAATTCCTGCGCGGCAGCGTCGAAATCCCCCAGGAAAAGCGAGCGCTCAGCCAGGCTGATGCGGCGCTCCGGTGATGGGGTTGGGGGAATGGTTGGGCTGGGGGTGACGGTGGGCAGCGCGATCTGGCCGGGCAGGGGAGCAGGCTGCGCCTGACCGCCGCAGGCAGAGGCTGCCAGGGCGATCACCAGACCGAGAAAGAACAGGCGAGTTTTCATAGTAGGCTTATACCGAAAAGTCTCCAAACCGTCAATGCTTTGACAAAGGAGAAATTGCATGTTAAACTTGATTTGCCTGAATCCATGACGCTCTCAATGGAGGGCGTCTTTTGGTGTTGTATGCGCACACTCGAATGGGATGACGCCAAGCGCCAGTTGAAGTTGATCGACCAGCGCGCCTTGCCCGCCCGGCTGGCTTATGTGGCCTGTCAGACTCCCGGCGATGTGGCGGCAGCGATCCTTAACATGACCGTTCGCGGCGCTCCGGCCATCGGGGTGGCGGCCGCTTTTGGCCTGGCGCTCTCAGCCCTATCGGTGGAAGACGCTGATCTGGTTGAACAGCGAGCCCGGCTGCGTCAGGACGCTGCCCTGCTGCTGGCTGCCCGACCGACCGCGGTGAATTTGCGCTGGGCGGTGGAGCGGGTGATGCGCGTGGCGGAAGACTGGGCCGGAAAGACCGGCGGGTTGGGCGCCCTGGTGCTGGCGGAAGCGAAGCGCATGGCCGAAGAGGATGTCGCGGTTAACCGCCGCATGGCTGAGTATGGCGCTTCATTAATAAGTGATGGGGATACCATTATTCACCACTGCAACACCGGCGCGCTGGCCGCCGTGGACTGGGGGACCGCGCTGGGTGCGATCCGCATGGCTGTTGAACAGGGAAAGCGCGTGCATGTCCTGGTGGACGAGACCCGCCCGCGCCTTCAGGGTGCACGGCTGACCGCCTGGGAACTTTCACAGTACGGCATCCCTTATGAAATCATCACAGACAACGCGGCCGGCCACTTTCTGCGCAGCGGTGAAGTCTCCCGGGTGCTGTTTGGCGCTGACCGGGTGGCAGCCAACGGGGATGTCGCCAATAAAATTGGCACGTACATGCTTTCGCTGGCCGCCCGCGCCAAAGATGTCCCCGTGATCTGCGTTGCCCCGACCTCCTCGATCGACCCGGGCACCCCGAGCGGCGCGGAGATCCCGATTGAAGAGCGGCCCATGGATGAAGTCTTGTGTCTCGAAATTAACGGCGAGCCGGTTGTTCCCGCGGGAGCCAGAGCCCGCAACCCGGCTTTTGATGTGACCCCGCATGAGCTGATCAGCGCGATCGTTACCGAAGCGGGCATCGCCTACCCGCCGTTTGACCAGAGTCTGAAAAACCTATTGCAGCAAGCAGGAAAAATCGCATGAAGATCGTTTGTTCTGGTTCTATCGCTTATGATTATCTGATGACCTTTCCGGGTTACTTTAAGGATCATTTTTTAACAGAGCACCTGGATAAGATCAGCCTTTCTTTTCTGGTGGACAGTATGACCAAGCAGCGCGGCGGGATCGCTCCCAATATCGCTTATACCCTGGCGCTGCTGGGCGAGCGCCCGATCGTATACGGCACGGTCGGGGAAGATTTCGGCGAATATCGCGCCTGGCTGGATGCCCAGGGAATTGACACCAGCCATATCCGGGTGATCCCCGGCAAGTTCACGGCATCCTTTTTTGCCAACACCGATTTAAGCAATAATCAAATCGCCTCTTTTTACACCGGTGCGATGGCGCACGCCGCCGAACTCTCTTTGACAGAATTCGGCAGCGATCTGCCGGATCTGGTGGTCATCTCGCCGGACGACCCCACCGCGATGCGCGAACGCGCCCGCGAATGCAGGCAGCTGGGAATCGCTTACCTCTTTGATCCCAGCCAGCAAATTGCCCGCAATGACCCGGCGGATCTGCGCGAAGGCGTGGAAGGGGCGCACTGCCTGTTTGTGAATGAGTATGAGTACGAACTGCTGCAGAAACGCACGGGATTGACCAGCGACCAGATCAAGAAAGCGGTCAAATTCGCCGTGGTAACCTGCGGCGAGCGCGGCGCGCTGATCTTTGAAGGCAGCCAGACCTACCTGATCGACGCGGTGCCGGTCGACACCATCCTCGACCCGACCGGGGTGGGGGACGCTTTTCGCGGCGGATTTTTGCGCGGCATGAGCCTGGGGGTCGATCTGGAAACCTGCGGCCGCATGGGTTCGCTGGCGGCTGCCTACTGCCTGGAGCAGCGCGGAACTCAGAATCACCGCTATACCCCGGCTGAATTTGTTGCCCGTTACCGCAGGCACTTTGACGACCACGGGAAATTGGACCGCTTGCTCTCTTAATCTAAATTGACAGAAATTTCGGAGGAAGGAACAATGGCAAATTACGATATCAAGGATCCCAGGCTGGCAGAGGGCGGCCGGCTGCGGATCGAATGGGCGGAACGGGAAATGCCCGTCCTGCGTCAGATCAAAGAGCGCTTCGCTAAAGAGCGCCCGCTACAGGGCATTCGCGTTTCGGCCTGTTTGCATGTTACCACCGAAACTGCCAACCTGATGAAAACCCTGCATGCCGGCGGGGCGGATGTGGTCCTGGTGGCCTCGAACCCGCTCAGCACTCAGGATGATGTGGCTTCATCGCTGGTTAACCACGACGAAATCCCGACCTTCGCGATCAAGGGCGAGGACAATGTTGTCTATTACAAGCATATTCACGCCGCCCTGGATCACAAACCGCACTTCACCATGGATGACGGCGCTGACCTGGTCAGCACGATGCACAAAGACCGCCGCGACTGCCTCGATACGATCATTGGCGGCACCGAAGAAACCACCACCGGTGTTATCCGCCTGCGCGCCATGGCTGCTGACAAGGCTTTGATGTTCCCGGTCATGGCGGTCAACGACGCGCTGACCAAACACTTTTTTGACAACCGCTACGGCACCGGGCAGTCAACCATCGACGGCATTGTGCGCGCCACGAATGTTCTGCTGGCTGGCAAAGTCTTTGTGGTCGCCGGCTACGGCTGGTGCGGCCGCGGCCTCGCCATGCGCGCCCGCGGAATGGGCAGCAATGTGATCGTGACCGAGATTGACCCGATGAAAGCTCTGGAAGCGGTGATGGACGGTTTCCGCGTCATGCCCATGGCAGAAGCCGCGAAAATTGGCGATATTTTCTGCACCGTTACCGGCGACATCAACGTGATTGACCGCCACCACTTTGAAGCCATGAAGAGCGGCGCCATCGTGGCAAATTCCGGCCATTTCAATGTCGAGATCAATATCCCCGCCCTGGCGGAAATGTCCACCAAGGTCCGCCTGGTGCGCCCCTTTGTGCAGGAATACACCCTCAAAGACGGACGCGTGATCCACATCCTCGGCGAAGGCCGGCTGATTAACCTGGCTTCAGCCGAAGGCCACCCCGCCAGCGTGATGGATATGTCCTTTGCCAATCAAGCCCTGGGCCTCGAATACATGGTTAAAAATGCCGGGAAACTGGAAAAGACGGTTTATTCTGTGCCGGCTGAAATTGATAATGAAATCGCGCGCCTGAAACTTAAGGCGATGGGGGTTGATATTGATGTTTTGACCGAGGAACAGGTGAAATACCTCAATTCCTGGGAGGAAGGCACCTAAACCGGCGTTTTCTGCATCGGTCGCGGGCTGGCAGGCGTGTCAGCCCGTTTTTATTTTGCCCGCGCGGTGACGGCCATGTTGCCCAGCACAGCCCAGGTGGCTTCAAAAGAAGCGCTGCTGATTTCTTTTTTATACATCCCGTCCAGCAAAAGGATCGTCTGGCCGGTGTATCCGTAGGCGATGACGGTGTGCTCAAAATACGCCACCCGCACCTTGCTGCCGTCCCTGGCGGTGTATTCGACCGGCGCGCCGGGACTGGCGGCGTTGATAATCCACACAATCACCGGGCGCCCGGCGGCGATTTCCGCCTTCAACTCGCTCAGGCTCATCCCCTTGCGCTCTTCGGCCGGCAGTCCGTAAGCCCGCAGCAGCCGCGCCACCGGGGCGGCATGCACCCCGTACGAATTGGGCGGGATGTAACCGGGGGGATCGCGGTATGAACCCACGTAGCCCTCTTCCGGATTGTCGCTGACCGGCAGGGCATCTTGAAATTCCATCTCGCCGATGGTGATGCCAAAAAAGGCTGCCCAGTCAACCGCCGAGCGGGCTTCGCAGTCAAGCGGGTAAGCCTGATTCTGGCCGCTGATCCCGCTGATCTCCGCGCTCTCGGGCAGTGCGGCTTTGCGCGTCGGCCCGGTTGTGGGGGTCGGGCTCGGCGGCGGGGTCGGGCTGGGGGAGGGGGTCGGGGTTGGCGTTCCGGTTGGCAGCGGCTGGAAAGGGGTTTTGGTGGCCGGGAGGTCCTCGGGGGCGTAGACCAGCACCAGCGCGGTCGGGCTGGGCAGGGGGGCGGGCGGCTCCAGGCGGTTTTCGCGCGCGGAGCAGCCAGCCAGCAGGCACAGGCAGAGGAGGGCGGTCAGGTTGCGGGGCACGGCGCGCTCACTGAACGAGGATGTCAATAAAGATCGGGTCGCCGAACGGATCTCCGGAGGGAGAAAAAGCCTGCCAGGCCGAGCGGTACGGGCCGGGTTCGGCGGGCGCGGTGAACACGATCCGCAGAACCGCCTGGCTGCCGCCGCGCGCCGGGACGAGATACTGCTCGGTCAGCGCGCCCAGTTCCGGGCCGGCGATGAGCCTCAGGCGGTAGCGTTCATCCCAGGCGCAGGTGCCGCTGTTCTCCACCAGCCACTGCTTGTCCAGGCTGGCGCCGGGCGGAACCGCGGTGCCGTCCGGGATGGTGAGGTCCTGGATAAATTTGAGATTGCTGCTGCAATTCGCATCCGCTGGAACGGAAGGCCCGCTTTCCGCCGGACCGTTTTCCCCGTCTGGCGCGGCGGTGGGCGGGATGAAATACGGCGCGGCTGTCGCCGCCGGCCGGGAAGAGAAAAGCGAACAGCCCTGCAGAAATACCAGCAGGGCTGCCAGCCAGAAACGCCTGCCCGTTGACCGTCGTGGTCTCATGACCTGATTATCAGCGGGGGAGCGAAAAAAAGCAAGCCTATTCGTCCGCGGCGGCGTCTTCCACATCCGCGCCAAACGCCAGCGGCACTTCTCCGCCGGTGGCTCGCTGGCGCACCGCGGCTTCGATTTCCTGGGCGATGCTCGGATTCTGGCGCAGGAACTCTTTGGCGTTCTCGCGGCCCTGACCGAGGCGCAGATCGCCGTAGGAGAAGAACGCTCCGCGCTTGACGATAATATCGAGGGCGGTGCCGAGATCAATGATATCGCCGACCTTGGAGATGCCTTCGTTGTACATGATGTCGAATTCCGCCGTGCGGAAAGGCGGGGCGACTTTGTTCTTGACCACGCGCACGCGCACGCGGTTGCCGATGATTTCCGCGCCGACCTTGATGGACTGGATGCGGCGCACATCCAGGCGGATCGAGGCGTAGAACTTGAGCGCCAGACCGCCGGGGGTGGTCTCCGGGTTGCCAAACATCACGCCGATCTTCTGGCGCAGCTGGTTGGTAAAGATCACCGCCGTTTTGGTCTGGTTGATCGCGCCGGAGAGTTTGCGCAGCGCCTGGGACATCAGGCGGGCCTGCATGCCCATGGTCGCGTCGCCCATGTCGCCTTCGATTTCAGAATGCGGCACCAGCGCGGCGACCGAGTCGACCACCACCACCTCCACCGCGCCCGAACGCACCAGCGTCTCGGCGATTTCCAGGGCTTGCTCGCCCGTATCCGGCTGAGACACCAGCAGGTTTTGCACATCCACCCCCAGACGGGCGGCGTAAGCCGGGTCAAGCGCGTGTTCCATATCCACGTAGGCGGCGGTGTAGCCCATTTTTTGCGCTTCTGCCACGATGTGCAGGCAGATCGTGGTCTTACCCGAGGATTCAGGACCGAAAATTTCCGTGATGCGCCCCCGCGGAATGCCGCCCACGCCGAGCGCCAGGTCAATCGAGAGCGAACCGGTGGGAATGGTCTCGACCTCCAGGTGGCTGGCTTCGCCCATGCGCATGATCGAGCCTTCGCCGTAGCGTTTCACAATTTCGCCCAGAGCCTTGTCCAGAACGGCTTTTTTCGCGTCATCCATCGGCGCCGGCGCGCCAAAGACTGGTTGGGTGGGGGCGGGTTTACGGGCCATAACGATCTCCTCTTTCGGGGTGATTTGGATTGCTTATCTTTTTATTATAGTACATTTGTTCAAAGGGTCAAGTGGCAATTGGGGCTGTTTTGCGCTTTTGGCGGGGAGGGATATAATCAAGGGGAAATCAATAAGAAGACTGGGGGGCAGTATGCCAGACCTGAGCGGAAAAGACATCGGCCGCTATCATGTGATTGAGCCCATTGGCCAGGGCGGCATGGCCGCGGTGTACAGGGCGCTGGACACCACCCTGGAGCGCGAGGTGGCGCTCAAGGTGATCCGGGTGGAAGAGTTCGCCCCCTCCGTGCTGGAAAAGGTGCTGCAGCGCTTT
>JARKPB010000018.1 GCA_029975475.1 Anaerolineaceae bacterium | reverse complement strand
AGGGGATGTGCCGTCGCCCGCGAATCCGCCGAGCGGTTGTCACTTTCGGACGCGCTGTCCGTTAGCGGACAAGATCTGCGCGGAAGTGGAACCGGAATTTCGAGAGGTGGCATCAGGCCATCGTGTGGCCTGTCATATGGTAAAGTAGTGCCACGTGATTGGGTGGAAGGCGGCCTTTGGGGTTCAGCCAGTTCCTCCAGGGCGCCAGAAACCCAAACCAAACCGTATCCTTAGTAAGGAGGAGAAAAAACATGCGTTCGAAGTGGTTTGTTCTGTTTTCGCTTCTGGTCATGGTGAGCATGCTGCTGGCCGCCTGCGGTCAGGCGACCCCTGCTCCCGCTACCGAAGCCCCTGCAACTGAAGCCCCCGCTACTGAAGCTCCAGTTGCGACCGAGGTTCCTGTCCAGGACCTGACGATCAATCTTGGTACCTATCCGGACCTGCTTGATCCTCAGAAGGCCTCCTTCGTCAATGAGATTGCTCACCTCAAACTCATCTACGAAGGTCTGACCGGCCTGAACGCTGACCTGGAAACTGTTCCGGGCGCCGCGGAAAAATGGGAATACAATGCGGACCTGACCGAGATCACCTTCTACATTCGCGAAGGTTTGAAGTACTCGGATGGTTCTTTGCTCAACGCCAAGCGCTTTGAATATTCCCTGCTGCGCAACCTGGATCCCAACACCGCGGGTGAATATTCCGGCATCACCGATGAAATCGTCGGCGCTCCGGAATACCGCAGCGCTGATCCGGCTGCCGCTCCTGAAGAGCTGGCCAAGCTGCGCGACGCCGTTGGCATCAAAGCCTACGACAAAGCTGGCAATCTCTGCACCGGCTATGATCAGCCCGACTGCCTGGTCCTGAAGGTCACCATGTCCCAGCCCGCTCCCTACATGCACACTGTGCTGGGTCTGTGGATTGCCTATCCGGCCAAGGAAGAATTGATCACCGAAGGCGGCGAAACCTGGTGGAATGAAGCCAAATACCATGTTGGCAACGGCGCCATGGTTCTGTCGGTCCTCGAGCCCTCCACCCAGGCTGTTTTCGTCCCGAACGAGAACTACTGGCGCGGCAAGGCCAAGATCAATGTGATCTTCAAGTACATCACCGATTCTGCTGTGGCTTTCGAAGCCTACAAGAACGGCGAATTCGACATTATCGGTCTGGCTGCTGAAGACCTGGCGACTGTGGAAGCCGATCCGACCCTCAACGCTGAGAAGATGGTCTATCCTGGCTCCTGCACCTTCGCCGTGTACTTCACCTCCTTCAAGGAGCCCTTCACCGATGTCAAGGTTCGCGAAGCCTTCATGTACGCTCTGGACCGCGAAGGCTGGGTGAAAGATGTCCTCAAGGGCCTCGGCTCCCCCACCCTGACCTGGATCCCCAAGGGCTTCCCCGGCTACGATCCGGATGAGAACCGCTATGGTTACGATCCTGAGAAAGCCAAAGCGACCCTGGCTGATTCCGATTGGGTCAAAGCCGGCAAACCGCTGGATGTTACCGCAACCTTCTCTGACACCCCGCGCAACCGCACCCGCTGGGAGTGGCTGGCCGCGAAGTGGAAGGAAGTTCTGGGCGTGGATGTGAAACTCAACCCGGTTGAGGCCACCACCTTCACCGCTCTGACCAAAGATCGTGCCACCATCCCGCAGATGTTCATCCTCGGCTGGTGCGCGGACTATCCGGATCCTCAGAACTGGCTGTCTGTCTACTGGATGTCCACCTCACCATACGCTCAGCGCTACGGCTATGCCAATCCTGAGCTGGATAAACTGATGAAAGCTGGCGATGTCGAGCCCGATCCCGCCAAGCGCGCTCAGTACTATGCCGATGCCCAGAAACTGCTGGTTAGCGATGCCGCGGTTGCCTTCATGTGGAACAACGTCAACGCTTACCTGGTGAAACCGTGGGTCAAGGGCATCAAGACCACCCCGCAGGATGCTGGCTGGCCTGGCGATGTTGATCCGCTGTCGATCTACATCGAGAAGTAAATCTTCACTGTTGTTCTGAAGTACCGGTGGTTGGTCGGCTCTGCGCCAGAAATGGCCGGGGCCGGCCAACCCCACTGAAATCTCTTTTTTAGGAATTATCTATGACAACGTATCTTGTCCGGCGGTTACTCTGGTTGATACCGGTTGTCCTGATTGTTGCGGGTATCACGTTTATCCTGATGCATAATGCGCCCGGCGGTCCCTGGGACCGCGATCCTTCTGCCAAACAGGTAGACCCGACGACCCTGAAACGGCTGGAAGAATATTACGGCTTAAACAAGCCGCTCTGGCGCCAGTTTATGGCGTACATGATCGGCGATGTCAACAGCAAGGGTAAATTTGTGTGCGGTCTGGTGTGCGGTAACCTCGGCCCTTCTTACCGCATTCGCGGCGTCATGATTCAGGATTATCTCTTCAAGCCCCCTGCCGGCAAGAATTTCTTCTACAGCCGTTTTGGTTATTCTATGCGGCTGGGTTTCCTTGCGCTCGGGTTTGCCATTCTGATTGGCATCCCGGTCGGGGTAATCTCCGCCTTGAAACAGAATACGCTGATAGACTATATCAGTCTGTTCATCGCCACGGTTGGGATTTCGGTCCCCAATTTTGTGATCGCGATTTTCCTGATTATTATCTTCGCGTCGGGTCTGGGATGGGTCAGTATTGTCCCGAAATCATGGGATGAGGTCAGCGTCTGGATATTGCCGGCGGTCGTTCTTGGTTTCGGTGTGCTGGCACGGACGGCCCGCCTGACGCGCGCTTCGATGCTCGAAGTGCTGCGCATGGATTACATCCGCACTGCCCGTGCCAAAGGTCTGACGGAACGGGTGGTGATCTTCCGCCACATGATTCAAAATGCGCTTATCCCGGTTGTGACCTTCCTTGGCCCTGCCCTGGCAGGCTTAATTACCGGTTCCTTTATTATTGAAACGATGTTTGGTTTCCCCGGCATGGGGCGCGCTTATGTGACCGCCATTCAACAGCGTGATTATTCCATGATCATGGGCACGACGCTCATTTTCGCGGTCTTTGTCGCCCTGGCAAATTTAAGCGTCGACCTGGTATATACCCTGCTGGATCCGCGCATCCAGCTGACGGATTGAGGAGCACAGCATGGCTGAGGCGAATAACACCCCTAAAATTCCTTCGATCCTGACCGATGAGATCACCACCCCCGCTCGTGATCTCCTGGTGGATGCCTGGTACCGCTTGATTCGCAACAGGGCGGCTGTGGTCAGCATGATCATCATTCTGGCTTTCATGGTGGTCGCTTTATTTGCGAATTACATCGCCCCCCATTCACCGCTGCAGCTAAACAGCGGCAAGGGCTTCCTGCCGCCCGCCTGGGTTGAACGCGGGCCGAACGGTATGGCAGGCGACCCGGCGTTTCTGTTGGGCACAGACACCCTGGGGCGAGACGTATTGAGCCGCGTGCTTTACGGCGCGCGCGTCTCGATGATGGTCGGGTTCATTCCCACCTTTATCATTCTGCTGGTGGGCACCATGGTTGGCCTGTATTCGGGCTACAAAGGCGGGTGGATTGACAACCTGCTGATGCGTTTTACCGATATTGTCTGGGCTTTTCCGGACCTGCTGTTCTTCATCATCGTGATGATTTCGCTGCGTGAAACCTTCCTCGGCCAGGCAATGAACGGCTTGCTGCTGCTCTTTGGCGCGCTGGCGATTGTGAACTGGGTGGGCGTGGCGCGTATCGTCCGCGGGCAGGTGCTCTCACTGAAGGAGAAGGAATTTGTCGAGGCCGCCCGCTGCATTGGCGCGCGCGACAGCCGCATCATGTGGAAACACATTATGCCGAACGCGCTTGGACCCATTATTATCACCGCCGCGGTAACCGTTCCGGGTATGATCATTACCGAAGCCATCCTGGGCTATCTCGGCCTTGGCCTGCGGCCAACCACAGACGCCAATGCTTTCTTCATCACGTCCTGGGGTTCACTGCTGCTGGACGGCCAGGTTTCGATCAACGCCCAGCCCTGGGTGCTGCTGGCACCGGCGATCTGCGTCTCGCTGATCGTGCTGGCTTTCACCTTCCTGGGCGACGGTCTGCGCGACGCGCTTGATCCGCGCATGCAGGGTACCCAGTAATTCTCAATTTTGATCAACCAGCGCCCGCGAAAGCGGGCGCTTTCGATTCCGGCTGGAAGTGGACTATAATTGGGAAAAAATTACCGGAGCATCCTTGAAAACGCATCCCCTGTCTTATTTGCTGGGCATTGGCTTTGTCCTCATTTTGTGCGCCTGCGCCCCCGCGGCAGCGCCGCAGCCAACCGCCGCGCCAACACCTGAACCCAGCCCAACGCCGCTTCCTCCCCGCCAGCTGACCATTTGCCTGGGGCAGGAACCTTCCACCCTTTATTTCAACGCGAGTTCTTCTCGCGCGATGTGGGCCGTCCTTGAAGCGGTTTATGATGGGCCGATTGACCTGCGGGCTTATCAACCCATTCCGGTGATTCTGGAGGAGTTGCCCTCACTGGAAAATGGGAAAGCCCGCCTGACCCCGGTGGCGGTGAAGAACGGGGATCTGGTGGTTGACGCCAGCGGAGCGTTAATCGCGCTTAAAAAAGGCAGCCAGGTCCGCCCGGCCGGATGTCAGACCGCGGATTGCCTGATCACCTGGGACGGTCAGTCTCCCCTGGAAATGGATGCGTTAAGCGCGGAGTTTACCCTGAAAAGCGGCATCAACTGGTCGGACGGCCAGCCTGTGACCGCGCAGGATTCGCTGTTTGCCTATCAAATCGCGTCGGATCCTGCCACGCCCATTTATAAAGATGTAATTGATCAAACGGATACCTATGAGGCGCTGGATGACCGCACGGTGCGCTGGACTGGCCTGCCGGGTTATTTTCCTCAAAACTTCAATCAATTGTTCTGGCATCCGCTGCCAGCGCATCAGCTGCAGGGAAAAAGCGCGGCTGACCTGCTGACTGACCCGGCGGTGACGGAAAAACCCCTGGGATGGGGCCCGTACCTTCTGGAGGAGTGGGTAAAAGGTCAGTATATTCGCCTGGTGAAAAATCCAGCCTATTACCGCGCCTCCGAAGGGCTGCCCAAATTTGACATTCTCGTCTTTCGTTTCAGCGGCAGCACCGCTGATGGAAACCTGGCCGCGCTGGAAAACGGCCAGTGCGATGTGGTTGATCAGACAACATATTTAGAAGAAGATTTGCAAACAATAAGGCAAATGGAACTGGACGGGAAAATTAAAACCTTATCCGCGCTTGGGCCTGAATGGGAGCACCTGGATTTTGGGATAAAACCGCAGGAATACGATAACGGTTACAACCCGTTCGCCAGCGAGCGCCCGGATTATTTTGGCGATGCGCGCGTCCGCCAGGCGTTCGCTTACTGTCTGGATCGCGAAGGTGCGATCAAGAATATTTTGAAAACTAAAACCTCCGTCCCCGCCAGTTACCTGCCTCCGCAGCACCCGCTTTTCGCGGCTGACCTCAGCCCGCTGCCGTTTGATCCCGAAAAGGGGAAAGAGCTGTTAGAGGCCGCGGGGTGGAAAGATTTTGATAACGACCCGACCACCCCGCGCACCGCTGCGAATGTGAAAAACGTCCCCGCCGGGACCCCTTTTGTGGTTGAATATGCCTATCTGGATTCACCGGTTCGCCAGCAAATCGCCGCCGCGTTCCAGGCATCCCTGGCGGAATGCGGCATACAGGTGAACCCGGTTGCCATGACGCTGGCTGAACTGAGCGCGCCAGCGCCGGACGGCAAAATTTTTGGCCGCAAATTTGATCTGGTTCAATTCGCCTGGTCTGCCGGGCTTCAGCCGCCCTGCTTCTTATATGAAAGCGATGAAATCGCCACCCAGGCGAACGGCTGGGTGGGCAGGCGATTTGGGGGAGTGAACATAACCGGCTATGAAAACCCGGACTTTGATGCAGCCTGTCAGCAAGCCCGCCAGGCCGGGATCGATGGGGAAGGCTACCGCCAGGCGCATCTTCAGGCGCAGGCCATCCTCGCCAGGGATTTACCATCCATTCCTTTATATTATGGCTTTCGTCTGATGGCCGCGCGGCCTGAAGTCTGCGGTCTGGAAGTGGATATCAGCGCGCGCAGCGAATTCGCCAACCTGGAAACCCTGGATCTCCGCCCAGATTGCCTGCCCTGATTTGCCCAGCAAATTGCTGCATAAAATCCCTGGAACAGGCTGTCCAGGGATTTTGGCGTCATTCTAAGTGATGAAAAGAAAAATAACCACCATTTTTAATTGACTTTTAATGCCAGTGCTTCTATAATTTTCTTACCCGCTATGGGGCTGACGCGCGGGGAATTTGCCGGCGGTTGTTCCCGAAAGGAGGTGGTCCTTCCGGTCTGGGTGGCAAATTAAACAAGTCAGATCGGCCCCGTTCAAAATTCTACAGGAGGAGAAAAGAAAATGAAACGCACCAAATGGATGGTGGTGGTCAGCCTGCTGATGCTGGCAGTGCTCGTGCTGACCGCCTGCAAGCCGGTTACTGAAACCACAGAACCGGCTGCCCAGGTCGAGACGGTGGAAGTGATGGTTGAAAAACCTTCCTTCAGCACCCCGCACCCGATTCTGAGCGATTTGAAAGTCCGCCAGGCAATTCATTACTGCACCAATAAAATGGATATTGCCAAAGCGGTCTTCCCGCTGCTGACGGACGCGGAACGCGCCGAGCTGGTGATGTAATCGATTATTCCCCCCACTCACTGGGCGTACGCCGGGGATGAAAACATCACCATCTATCCCTATGATCCCGAAAAGGGAAAGCAGCTGCTCGATGAAGCCGGCTGGAAAGTGCCCGAGGGCGATTGGATGCGCTACAACGAAGCTGGAGAGCCGCTTTCGCTCAAGTTCACTCTGACCGACCGCGCTTCCCGCAAGGCCTGGGGCGCTGTCTGGGAGCAGCAGATGAAAGATTGCGGTATTCAGATCCTGCGCCAGCATGTCCCGGCTTCCTGGTTCTACGGCGACAACTCCGGTGTTGCCCGCCGCGATTTTGAAATCGGTGCCTGGGCCTGGGTTGGTCAGGCTGATCCTGGCGGTCAGACCCTGTACGCCTGCGATCAGATCCCGACGGCTGAAAACGGCTGGCAGGGACAGAACACCTTTGGTTGGTGCAATGAAGCCGCCAGCAACGCCATCAAGAAGGCCAACAATACCCTGATCAAACAGGAACGCATTGACAACTACAAGATCGTCCAGCAGGAATACACCAAGGATGCCATCGGTATCCCGTTGTTTGTATCCCCGGACACCTATGCCTACAATCCTGAGCTGAAGGGCGTTGATCCTCGCCCTGGCTCCCAGTACTTCACCTACAACGTTGAAAAATGGGAGTTCCCGCGCGACCTGGTGATGGGCATCACCCAGGAACCTGACACGCTCTTCACTCTGATCGCCTCACAGTGGACCGCCAGCCTGGCGATGACCCTGATCGGCGATGTGGCCGTGACCGACCTTGACTTCGACTTCCAGCCCAAGCTGGTCACCAAGCTGTCCACCATCGAGAGCGGCCTTGCCAAAGAGAATGTCGTTGAAGTCAAAGAAGGCGATATGGTCCTGGATGTCACCGGCACCCCGGTCGCTCTGGCGAGCGGCGTGGTTGTCAAGGACTCTGAAGGCAACGAAGTGGAATTCAAGGGCGACCCGATCAAGATGAATCAATTGACGGTCACCTATGAATTCATCCCCGGCATGAAATTCTCCGATGGCACGCCGTTAACCAAGAAAGATTTTGAGCTGGGTTACAAGGTTGCCTGCGACAAGGAAGTTGGCGCGGTTACGTACATCACCTGCGACAAGACACAGTCGATCACCTTTGACTCAGACACCGCTTACACCGTGACCTGGCTGCCCGGCGTATCTGATCCGTTGTATTATCTGCCGCCTTACGGCTGGTACTACGCGGACCGCGTGATTGAGACAGATGGTCCCTACAAAGGCATGAAACTCTCCGAAGTTCCTCCCAAGGACTGGGGGACCCTGCCCGAAGTCACCACCAAACCGATTGATGTCGGCCCGTACATGCTGACCGAGTGGGTACCTGGCGAGAAGATGGTCTTCGAAGCCAATCCGTATTATGTGCTCGGCCCGGCCAAAATCAAGAAGATCATCTGGTCCTTCATCACCCCGGAAAATGCTGAAGCCCAGCTGCTCAACGGCGATATCGACATGCTGTCCTCGGAAACCCTGGTCGGGAAGACCGAAACCCTGGCGGCTGCTGAAGCAGAAGGCAAGATCAAAATCGACAGCGTCCCCGGCACCACCTGGGAGCACATCGATTTCAATCTCTGGCTGCGGTAAACCGCAATTCCAGTATGTGAAGATGTGGCGCGCAATCGCCACATCTTCACCCTTTTTGGTTCTATCCCGATTCAGCCGATCTCTTCGTATAAAGTTTTTCTGAGAGATTGTGGGCTGATTGATTCCCCTGAAAAGCTGAGGACCATTCTATGCTGGGATACCTCTTGCGAAGGCTATTACAAATGCTGCTGGTCATTTTCTTATCCGCAGCCGCCTCTTATGCGCTGCTTTACCTGGCACCGGGCGGACCGACCGCCGGGCTGCGCCAGCAGCAGCAGACCAGCCGCATGCGCATTACCGAAGAAGATATGGCGCGCATCCGGCAAACCTATGAGCTTGACTTAAATCTCCCGATTCGCTTCACCCGCTGGCTGATTGGTCAGCCGCGAGGAAGGATCATCATCGGGGGCTATGAATTCTTTGGGGATGTACAGATAGGCTGCCGAAAGCCAATCGAAAAGACGGTGCGAAACGAAAGTGGAAAATTTGAAACTATCGTTACCGGTTGTAAAGAACCTGAATATTTGAAAGATCTTGAAACCAGGAAAACCAGCAAGGGTATTTTGCTGGGCGATTTTGGCACCTCCTGGAAAATCACCCGCGGGCGGCCGGTTACCGAGCTAATTGGCAGCCGGGTTGAAAAGACCGTAAAGCTGGCCGGGTATTCTATTTTGCTGTCGCTCCTTTTTGGAATTCCCATCGGTATTTATTCTGCCATCAAGCAGTATTCCAAATTTGATTATATTTTCACCACCCTGGCCTTCATGGGGTCAGCCATGCCGTCGTTCTTCTTTGGCATCGTGATGATTTTGCTGTTCTCCATCATCCCTAAAAACGCGGGTTTGTTTTATCTGCCTGCGGGCAGTTCAGAGGCGGTGCGGGATTATGTGGTCCCCGGCTTAGGGACGGTGGTTGCCGGTTCGCAGACGGATGTGGTGCTGCATTTGATATTACCGGTGGCGGTCTTAACGATTATTTCCATCTCCGGCTGGTCGCGTTTTGTGCGCGCCAGCATGCTGGAAGTGATGCGCCAGGACTACATCCGCACGGCGCGGGCAAAGGGCCTGCGCGAGCGGATTGTCATCCTGAAGCACGGGCTGCGCAATGCCCTGATCCCCTTTGTGACCATTATCGTGTTTTCCCTCCCGGCCCTGTTCGGTGGAGCGATCATCACCGAGACGATCTTCGCCTGGCCTGGCATGGGCCGCCTGTATTTCCAGGCGCTGGGCAGTTATGATTATCCGGTCGCAATGGCCATCCTGTTCATCACCGCGGTGCTGACGGTCATCGCCACATTACTGAGGGATATCCTCTACACAGTGGTTGATCCGCGCATTCGCTTTTCATAACCGGGAGGGGCAATGAGCAAACCTGTTGACTTAACCGAATTATCGGCAGAAGGCATCAGCCTGAAGGAAGAAACGCCCCTGCAGGTGGTGTTAAAACGCTTCCGCCGTCACAAACTGGCCATGATCTCGCTGGGTGTGATGATCATCATCTTCATGATTTCCATCTTCGCCAAATATATCGCGCCTTTTCCGCCTTCCGCGATCACGGTCGGGAATTACTTTTTACCCTTCGGAACACCGAACCCCGATACCGGCGTGGTTCATATTTTCGGGACGGACAATCTGGGCCGCGATTATTTCTCGCGCCTGATCTACGCCGGCAGGATCTCCCTGACGATCGCGGTCTTATCCGTGATCATTTCCGAACTGGTCGGGATCATTGTGGGGGCGATCTCTGGTTTCTTCCGCGGCTGGGTGGACGCGATTTTGATGCGCTTTGTGGAATTCCTGCTGACCATCCCTTCCTTCCCGCTGCTGCTGATCATCTCCTCCATGCTCTTGCGCAACGAGGATTTGATCCCCATACCAAAGCCGGTGCTAACCGTGGTGGGGCAGTTGATGCTGCTGCCGGAACGGGATGCGCGCCAGGCTGTCTTGCTGATCATTGTGCTCTCCGGGCTGGGCTGGATGTCTGCTGCCCAATTAATGCGCGGTATGGTCCTTTCCCTGCGCGAGCAAACCTTTGTGGAAGCGGCGCGGTCGCTGGGCGCCTCAGATTTTGACATCATCTTTACCCATATGATTCCAAACTCAATGGCTCCGATCATCGTGGACGCTTCTCTCGGGCTGGCAGGCTACATTGTGGGCGAGGCGGGCCTTTCCTTCCTGGGCTTTGGCATTCAAGATCCGGTACCAACCTGGGGGAATATGCTCTCGGCGACCCAGGAATTTATGCTGGATAGGCCCTGGCTTCCATTGATCCCGGGTCTGCCAATCTTCCTGTGTTCGCTGGCTTTCAACTACATCGGCGATGGCCTGCGCGATGCGCTCGATCCGCGCCTGAAACTGTAAACGGAGGACCACCGCTGTGAACGAACAGACGAACCCAATTCTGGAAGTTAAGAATCTGAAAACGTACTTCTACACCGAAGATGGTGTGGTTAAAGCCGTGGATGGTGTTGATTTTGAGGTTTACCCGGGCGAAATTATCGGTCTGGTGGGCGAATCGGGCTGCGGCAAGAGCGTCACCTCGCTGTCAATTATGCGCCTGGTCGGCATTCCCGGGAAAATCATCGAGGGCGAGATTATCTTTGAAGGCCGTAATCTGCTTAAGTTGAGCGAAAATGAAATGGTCGATATGCGCGGCGCTGCCATGTCGATGATCTTCCAGCAGCCGCAATCCAGCCTGAATCCGGTCTATCAGGCGGGTGATCAGGTCGCCGAAGTCCTGCAGATTCATAAAAACATGAAGAAAAAAGAGGTCTGGGATCAGGCGGTTGAACTGCTGCGGCTGGTGGGAATCCCCGACCCGGCGGCGAAGGCGCGGGCTTTTCCGCACGAGCTGTCAGGCGGTCAGGCGCAGCGCGTCATGATTGCCATGGCGCTGGCACTTAACCCGCGCCTGCTGATCGCAGATGAGCCAACCACCGCCCTGGATGTAACCATTCAGGCGCAAATTCTCGACCTGATCCGCGACCTGCAGCAGCGCATGGGCACTTCGGTTATTTTGATTACCCATGATTTAGGGGTGATCGCGGAAATGGCCAAGCGCGTTGCGGTGATGTATGCCGGCCGCATCGTGGAACAGGCGGATGTCGAAGAGTTGTTTGACCATCAGCTTCATCCTTATACCCAGGGTTTGATCGGGTCAATCCCGATTCTGGGCCGCGTGAAAGAACGGTTGGCGGTTATCCCGGGATCGGTGCCGAATTTAATTGATCTTCCCCCCGGCTGCCGTTTCGCGCCGCGCTGCGCAGCCCGCAAAGAATACGGGTTGTCCATTTGCACGGAGAAAGAGCCCAATCTGGTGCAGCTTTCCAAAGGCCATAAAGTGCGCTGCTGGTTGTATGAAGACAGCGAGGGCCACCGCGCGCCGTTAAAAACCGCGGAATCATCCACCCGGTAAGGCGAGGAGACTTATGAGCATTCAAGATACAAACTCCGAAAACCTGCTTGTGGTCAGGAACCTGAAAAAGTATTTTCCCGTCCGGGCTGGCTTTTTTCAGAAAGTTGTGGCGAATGTGCGGGCGGTCGATGATGTCTCATTTGATATCAAAGTCGGCGAGACGCTCGGGCTGGTGGGAGAATCGGGCTGCGGTAAGACGACCATTGGCAGAACGATCTTGAGATTAATTGAACCCACATCCGGCCAGGCGCTGTTCAACGGTCAGGATGTGTTTAAGCAGCGCGGCCGCTCGATGAAAAACCTGCGCCGCCAGATGCAGATTATTTTCCAGGATCCTTACGCTTCGCTCGATCCGCGCATGCCGGTGGGCGAGTCGGTGGCGGAAGGGCTGCGCATCCACGGGATCGGCTCAAAGCGCGACCGGTTTGAAATCGCGGTCAAGACGTTGAAGAAAGTCGGTCTGGAAGAGTATCATGCCCGCCGTTATCCGCATGAATTTTCCGGCGGTCAGCGCCAGCGCATCGGCATCGCCCGCGCAATCGCCCTGGCTCCAGATTTCATCGTCTGCGATGAACCGGTTTCAGCGCTGGATGTTTCGATCCAATCTCAGGTGCTCAATATCCTTAAGGATCTGCAGTCTGAGCTGGGGTTAACCTATCTCTTTATCGCTCACAACCTCTCGGTGGTCGAACATATTTCTCACCGGGTGGGGGTGATGTATGTGGGCAAGATGGTCGAACTTTCCCCGCGCGAAGAGCTATTTCGCAACCCGCTGCATCCCTACACCAAAGCCTTAATGTCAGCCATCCCGGTGCCAGACCCGCGCCTCAAGCGCGAACGCATGATTCTGACCGGCGATGTTCCCAGCCCGCTCAATCCGCCGCCTGGCTGCCGCTTCCACACTCGCTGCCCGTTCGCGATGGATCGTTGCAGAATGGAAGAGCCGGCGTTTCGAGAAGTTGGTCCCGATCACTGGGTCGCTTGTTTTCTTGTTGAGTAAAATCATCCTGCAAAAAGGCGTGAGGAGGACTGGATGTCCAGAAGAGCGGTTTTGATTGTGGATGACTCGATGGAGGTTGGGCGCGTTCTGCGGGAAGGGCTGGCCATTCTGGGCGCCGATCTGGATGTCCTGGTGGTCCCCTCTGCCGAAGAAGCCATGGTTGAGGCATCCAGCCGCACCATTGATTTGCTGGTCGTGGATATCCGTCTGCCGGGAATGTCAGGGTTTGAGCTGGTCTCCCGCTTAAAACGGAAAAACGCGGTTCTGAAATTTATCCTGATCACCGGAATGGCTGATCCAGAATTAAAAAAGCAGGCGATGGACGCGGGGGCTTCGTTCTTTTTGCGCAAACCCATCAGTCTGGATGTTTTCATTGACGCGGTCTCTCAGTGCCTGGGGTTGGGAATTACCCAGGTTCAAAATTCAGAAGAAGCGCAGCCGCAGCCTCCTTCTGACGGAATCGGCCAATTAATCGCGGACCTGCGTAAAGAACTGGACGCCATCGCGGTCGTGCTGCTGGATTTGCGCGGCCAGCTGGTGTTAAAAGCCGGTGAACCGCCGGTGGCTGGCTTTGAAGAATTAATGATCCCGGCGTTGATCGCCGTGGATTCGGCCGGCACAAAGCTCTCGCGCTTGATGGGGCGCAGCGATGCTTATGGGATTTCCGCCTACCACGGCGCCGGATATGATTTAATCCTCGCGCCGGTCGAAGATTATTCGCTGGTGGTTTTTACCCGCCCCGGGCGGTCCGATGCGCGCCTGCTGCTGGCGGTCGGCGAAACCCTGTACGCCGCCGGCGAATTGTTGAAACGAATCCCGCAGCCCGCCGAACCAGCGCTGACTCAGGTTGAACTGCCGGTCGCGGAAACCATTAAAGCTTCCACGCAGGAGACCGAACCGCAGGAGGTCGAAGCCGCTCTGGATACCAGTAAAAGTCTGGAAGAGCTGGAACAATTATTCAACCTGTCACAGAGCCAGGAGATAAAAGAAACCGCGGAAAAATTCTGGGATCAAGCCACCCGCAAGGGCCGCAGTACCGGGCCATTAAACCCGGATACGCTTTCGTACGATCAGGCCAAACAGCTTGGTCTCGCGCCAGAAGACGAAACTCAGTCAAAAAAGGAGGGTAAGAAGAGTAAGTAAGCCGGATCTATCTGGTGGCCTGCCGGCCCGCTTCTGGCGGATTGGGTGGTTTTGTGTTAAAATTCCTGCGCCTTGGGGCGTGGTGCAATGGCAGCACACCAGACTTTGGATCTGTGGATCTTGGTTCGAATCCAGGCGCCCCAGCTTTCTGTGCGAAACGTATGAAATTTAGAAGGAAGAATAAAAATTGAGCCAATGAGAAACGGGCTGAGCGCGGTTTGCTTGACGCGCATGGCTCGTTTTTTCATCTCTAGATGAGGACCAGTATGAAAACGACAGCGATTATTTTGGCAGCCGGTCAGGGAACCCGCATGAAATCCAGCCTGCCCAAGGTGCTTCACCGCCTGGCGGGCCGCGCCCTGATCGATCATGTGCTGGAAGCAGCGCTTAAAGCGACCCGCGAGACGCCGGTGGTGGTGGTTGGTCATCAGGCAGAGCGGGTAGCGGAAGCGGTCGGCGAACGCGGCCGGTGCGTCCTCCAGCAGCCGCAGCTTGGCACCGCTCACGCGGTGATGACCGCTGAACAGATTCTTAAGGGAAATACCGACCTGGTTCTGGTAATTAATTCAGATATGCCTTTATTAACCCCGGCCACATTTACGCGCCTGATCGAAGCCCAGCAGAACAACCCGGGACCGGTCAGCATGTTGACCATCCGCGGTGAAGACAGCCGCGGGTTCGGTCGGGTCGTCCGAGATTCAAACGGGGCGGTTACAGCCGTGGTCGAAGAAGCGCAGGCCACGCCCGAGCAGCTCGCCATCCAGGAATATAACGTTGGTAACTACTGCTTCCGTTCGGACTGGCTCTGGCCGGCCTTGCAGAAAATTCAAAAATCGCCCAAAGGAGAGTACTACATCACCGATTTAATTCACCTGGCGGCCGCAGAAAATCAGCCGGTGGTGGCGATGGTGATGGATGATCCGGATGAGGCGATCGGGATCAACACGCGCGTTCATCTCGCCGAAGCGGAGGCGGCATTGCGCAAACGCTTGCTGACGCACTGGATGCTCAACGGCGTGACTGTGATTGACCCGGCCAGCACGTATATCGAGCCGTCGGTCATCATCGGTGTGGATACGATCTTGCAGCCCAATACCTATCTGCGCGGCCAAACTGTGATCGGCGAACGCTGCGTGATTGGTCCGGGGACGATCATTGAGGATACCATTGTGGGGGATGATACGCTCATCCTTGCCTCCGTGCTGGAAGGCGCGCGGGTTGGCAGTCAGGTGAGCATGGGACCGTTCTGTCATCTGCGCAAAGACGCTCACCTGGCCGATCACGTCCACATGGGCAATTTTGGCGAAGTTAAGAGTTCTTACCTGGCCGAAGGGGTTAAGATGGGCCATTTTTCTTATATTGGTGATGCTACAATTGGGGAAAATGTCAATATCGGCGCGGGAACGATTACCTGCAATTTCGACGGCGCCCGCAAGCACAAAACTGTGATTGGTAAAAATGTCTTTATTGGCAGTGATACCATGCTGGTCGCGCCAATAAACATCGGGGATGAGGCGAAAACCGGAGCGGGGGCAGTGGTCACCCGCGATGTGCCCCCCGGAACTGTGGTGGTCGGCGTGCCAGCGCGCGAATTGAAGAGGAAAACGCCCGGTGAATGACCTTTTCTGGCCGGTTCTGCTCTTTGCGCTCGCGCTGGATGGGCTGCTGACGGTAACCCGCGCGGCGATGATCAACACGCGCCCGTCCAGCCTGAACGGCATGAACGGAGTCGAGGCGCGCCGCCTCGAACGCAGCCTGAAGATTCTTCAACATCCGCGCCTGCGGATCACCCTGCGTCTGATCCTGAACTTCCTGCATATTTTCATCGGGGTGTGGTCAGGCGCTTATTTGATCGGCTCACTGGGACTGGAAGACGCTTTCCTTCCGCTGGCAGGATTCGCAGCTTTGATTGCTTTTCTCCTTCTGGGGGTAGAGCATCTGTTAGAAGGGCCGGTGCTGCGCCGGCATGAACTCTGGGCGGTGCGCCTGACCCCGCTGGCTGAGATCCTGGTTACTGTGCTGACACCTTTTACCCTTTTACTGGCACCTTTGCTGGGAATGCAATCCGTTGACCGCTCTTTTGGCGCGGTTACCGAAGATGAATTGAGATCCTGGGTGGAAAGTGAAGAGGCGACCGGCGGGCTGGAAGCGGAAGAACGGCAAATGATCGCTTCCATCTTTGAGTTTAGCGATACCCTGGCGCGCGAGATTATGATTCCGCGCGTCAATGTGCTGGCTTTAGAAGTGACCACCCCGATTGAGGAAGCGATTGAACGGGTGCTTACTTCTGGACATTCGCGTCTGCCGGTTTATGAGGAGACGATAGATAACGTCGTCGGGATCCTGCACGCGAAAGACCTTCTGCGCGCGCTCCACCAGCCGGGCCAGAGCGCATCGATCACGGATTATATGCGCAGCCCGATGTTTGTACCCGAGGGAAACAAAGTGGATGACCTGCTGCGCCAGATGCAGGCGCGCGGCAACCACATGGCGATTGTGGTTGATGAATACGGCGGCATGGCTGGCGTGGTTACCCTTGAGGATATCGTTGAAGAAATCGTCGGGGATATCCGCGACGAGTATGATCAAAGCGAAGAGCGCGCCTTTGTTCAGAAGTCTGATGATGAATTTGTGTTCCTGGGCCGAATTGACATTGATGATTTTAATGAACTGACCGGGCTGCGTCTGACCCGCGAGCAGGCGGACACGCTGGGGGGGTACCTGTATGCGCGGATCGGACGCATTCCGGGCGGCGGAGAACAAATTCGGGTGGATGACTGGCTGTTGACCGTCGCAGAGGTAACCGGGCGGCAAATCCGCCGGGTTCGCGCCCAGCGGCTCCCCTTAACGAATGAACATCTCGCGGAGAATAACAATGGAACCTGAAACCACACAAAAATTGATCGAGCTGGCGCTGGCTGCGCGGAAGTGGGCGTATGTCCCTTATTCCAATTATGCGGTTGGGGCAGCCCTGCTCACAGACTCGGGGAAAATCTACGACGGCGTCAATATCGAGAACGCCGCCTATCCGGATACGATCTGCGCTGAGCGCGTGGCGATCTTCAAAGCCGCTTCAGAAGGAGAACGGCATTTCAAAGCCATCGCGGTGGTTTCATCCAACGGCGGTTTTCCCTGCGGTTCTTGCCGGCAGGTGATGGCGGAATTCGGGCTGGATACAGAAGTGATTATCGCCGACGAAAACGGCCGGGTGATCCATGAAACCACGGTTAACGGTCTGTTACCCGGAGCGTTTACCCCGGAAATGCTGTTTAAAGACCGCGAATAACCCCGGATTTTACCGGCAACTATGTATTTGAAAGGCTCGGTCATCTATGGCAGCCGGCGAACGAACGCTCAAGGCTGAGGGCGTGATCTTACGGCATCAGGACTACGGAGAAGCCGACCGGATTCTGACGGTTTATACCCGCGATCAGGGAAAATTACGCCTCCTTGCCAAAGGGGTCCGGCGGCTGCGCTCTCGCAAAGCCGGCCATCTGGAACCCTTCACCCGCGCTCGCCTGTTGCTTGCCCGCGGCAAGGAAATGTGGCTGGTTACCCAGGCGGATACGGTTGAAGCCTTTCTCCCGCTGCGCGAAGACCTGGTGAAAACCGGCTACGCGGCGTACGCGCTCGAACTGGTAGACCGCTTTACGTACGATGAAGGCGCTAACCGGGAAATTTATACCCTGCTGGTCAGCACCCTGGAACGGATAAGCACCAGCGAGGACGGCTTTCTGCCTGTGCGCTACCATGAAATCCGGCTGCTGGATCTGGTTGGTTTTCGCCCGGAACTGTTTCAGTGTGTGCGCTGCGGCAGACAGATCCTCGCCGAAGATCAGTATTTCTCGGCCGAACTGGGGGGCGCGCTTTGCCCGCGCTGCGGATACGACCAGGCAGCCACTTACCCCATTTCGATGCCGGCGCTTAAATATTTTCGCCATTTACAGCGTTCCACCTACGCTGAAGCCCTGCGGGCTCAGATCACTCCCGCGATCCGGGCGGAGATGGAGCGCTTGATTTATTTTTACATCACGTATATCCTGGAGCGCGGATTAAACGCGCCTGAGTTCCTGAAGCAGATTCGCCCTTCCGGATCCTGACCCCCCTGGCAGCCATTAAGATTGGTTTGTGAATTTCCAGGTCACCGAAAGTGTTTCTGTTCACACCTGAACAGCGGCAGGCGGTCTGGTATAATTCTGGCCAGCCATCTTCGCCTGACAGGATGTTTTTTATGACCAAACCCCTGGATTTCCAATCAATTATCCTTAACCTGCTTCATTACTGGGCAGATCAGGGTTGTTTAATCGCCCAGCCCTATTACACCCAGGTTGGCGCTGGCACGATGAACCCGGCGACCTTTTTGCGCGTGCTGGGACCCGAACCCTGGAACGTTGTCTATGTCGAACCGTCTGTCCGCCCGGACGACGGCCGGTACGGCGAAAACCCCAACCGGCTGCAGCAGCATACCCAGATGCAGGTCATTCTCAAGCCCGATCCCGGTGACCCGCAGGGGCTATATCTGCGCTCGCTGGAAGCGCTGGGGATTGACCCGCGCAGCCACGATATCCGCTTTGTGGAAGACAACTGGGAATCGCCAGCCCTCGGCGCCTGGGGTTTGGGCTGGGAAGTTTGGCTGGATGGGCAGGAAATCACGCAGTTCACATACTTTCAGCAGGCCGGCAGCCTGCCCTGCGATCCGGTTTCCGTGGAGATCACGTACGGTCTGGAACGGATTGCCATGGCTTTACAGAATGTTCGTAATTTTAAGGACATTCAGTGGAATTCGATCCGCACCTACGGCGACGTCAACCTGCAGGGCGAGCAGGAGCACAGCCGTTATTACTTTGAGGTCGCGGATGTCGAGCGGCTGCGCCAGATGTACCGCCTGTTTGAAGAAGAAGCCCTCTCAGCGCTTGACAAAGGCCTGGTTTTGCCAGCGCATGATTATCTCCTGAAGTGCTCGCACACGTTTAATATCCTGGATACGCGCGGCGCGGTGGGCGTTACCGAACGCCAGGCGATCTTTGGCCGCATGCGCGACACCGCCCGGAAAATCTCGGAAGCATACCTTGCGGAACGCCAGCGCCTGGAATTCCCCTGGCTGACCGAAACGCAGACCGCTGCTGTTGAGTGGAAGAAGCCCGATTTCAAATCGGGCGGGTATACCAGCCTTTTAAGCAAAACCAAAGCGCCTTTCTTACTGGAAATTGGCACCGAAGAACTGCCCGCCGCGGATCTGGAATCCGCCCTGACCCAGCTCAGGGAGCGCGTCCCGGCATTGCTAAAGGATCTTTACCTGACATACGATCAGCTGCGGGTGATGGGGACGCCCCGCCGGCTGGTCGTAGAGGTGGACGGACTCGCATGCCGCCAACCAGACCGGCAGATGGTTGTGAAGGGCCCGCCGGCGAATCGCGCGTTCGATGCCCAGGGCGTTCCAACCAAAGCCGCTGAAGGGTTCGCCGCCAGTAAAGGTCTAACCATTCAGGACCTGAAAGTGGCCGAGGTGGATGGCGGCCAGTATGTGGTTGCGGAAGTGTTTGAAAGCGGCAAGCCCGCTGTTGAAGTTCTCTCGGCGGCTCTCGCCAGCCTGGTCGGGTCAATTAAATTTGATAAATCGATGCGCTGGAACAGCAGCGGGGTGGCTTTTTCGCGCCCCATTCGCTGGCTGCTGGCGTTACTCGAAGATCAGGTGGTGCCCTTTGAATACGCGGGCCTGCGTTCTGGCAACACCACTCGCGGTCTGCGCTTTATGACCCCGGCAGAAAAAGCGGTCGTTTCTTTGGACGAGTATCACGCTTTCTTAAAATCTCAAGGGATCCTGGTCAATGAAAACGAGCGCCGCGCGCAAATAGAGCGCCAGGTGAGTCAGCTGGCTCAGGAAAAGGGCGGCAGCCCGGCGGTTGACCAGGATTTGCTGGATGAAGTGACCAACCTGGTCGAAGCCCCCACCGCGCTGACCGGCAGTTTTGACCCTGAACACCTGAAACTGCCCCAGGAAGTCTTGATCTCGGTGATGAAGAAACATCAGCGCTATTTTCCGGTCATTGATTCATCGGGCGCGCTGCTGCCGTATTTTATTGTGATTCGCAACGGCGACCGCCAGTTCCTGGATGTGGTAGCGGACGGGAATGAGCAGGTTATCCGGGCAAGGTTCGCGGACGCTTCCTTCTTTATTAATGAAGACCGAAAACATGCGCTGGAAGATTTCCTGCCGCGCCTCGGAACCCTGACCTTCCAGGTCCGGCTGGGCTCCATGCTGGATAAGAGCAGACGGATTGAAGCCCTGGTCGAAGACCTGATGCCCCTTTTCCATCTTTCTGCCGAGCAGGCGGAGACGACCCGCCGGGCGGCCCGCCTGTGTAAGGCCGATCTGGTTACCAGCATGGTGGTTGAAATGACCTCCCTCGCCGGGGTGATGGGGCGTTATTACGCGCTGCATTCCGGTGAAAGCGAAGCGGTCGCTCAGGCGATTTTCGAACATATCCTGCCGCGTTCCGCCAGTGATCAGGTAGCCGCCAGTCTGCCTGGCCTGCTGGTTGGTCTGGCTGACCGTTTGGACAGCCTGGCGGGCTTGTTCGCTGCCGGTCTGGCGCCTTCCGGCACCAAAGATCCCTTTGCCCAACGCCGGGCGGCGCTGGGGTTGGTGCAGTCGCTGACTGCCTGGGACCTCGATTTTGATCTGCGCGCCGGCCTGCGCGCCGCGGCTGACAAGCTGCCCATCCCCGCCTCCGAGGAATCTCTGAAAGCCTGCGCGGAATTCATCACCGGCCGCCTGCAGAACATGCTTCAGGATAATGGATACCGTTATGACCAGGTCGCCGCGGTTCTGGCTGCCCAGGCACACAATCCTGCCCAGGCGCTGCGGTCTTTGAAAACGCTGCAGGCTCGCTCTGAATCTGCGGATTGGAAAGCCACCCTGGCAGCGTATGCGCGCTGTGTGCGCATCACGCGCGATCTGAAAGCGGTTTTTCCGGTCCGTCCGGATTCTTTCACGGAGCCAGCGGAGAAAAACCTCTTCGCCGCCTTGCAGCGCGCCGAAGCGGAGTTGAAAAACCCGGCTTCCCTGGAAGATTTCTTTAAGGTTTTCGAACCGATGATCCCGGCGGTGAACGCCTTCTTTGACGCTGTCCTGGTGATGTCTGAAGACCCGGTGCAGCGGGAGAATCGGCTCGGGATGCTGCAGCGCATCGCTGCGCTGGCCGGCGAGGCTGCCGATTTCAGCCGTCTGGAAGGTTTCTAAACCTGCCTTTTCCGCTCAACTTCCGCCCGGTTCTCCGGGCGGTTTTTATTTCCCCCAATCAGGTAGTTCCGCCGCATCACTGCTATAATTATTTCCGTCATGTCAGCGGTAGATGAAATTAAATCTCGTCTGGATATCGTGGATATCGTATCCGAAACGGTCAAGCTGCGCCGTTCTGGAAAGAGTTACACCGGTTTCTGCCCTTTCCACGCCAATACCCGCACCCCGGCGTTCGTGGTCTTTCCGGATTCGGGTACCTGGCGCTGTTTTGGCGAATGTAACGAAGGCGGGGATATCTTTAAGTACGTCATGAAGAAGGAGGGCTGGGATTTTCCCACCGCCCTGCGCAATCTGGCCAAACGCGCCGGGGTTGAACTTGAACCCCTCACCCCGCAAAGAAAAGAGGCAGAGGAGCGATACGAAAAACTGCGCGCGTTACTGGAAGACGCGGTTACATATTTTCGGCATCAGCTGCTGCAAACCCGGGCGGGGAACGAAGCGCTTGAATTTTTAAAGCGCCGCGGGTTAAACAACGAGACGATTGAACAATTTGGCCTGGGCTACGCGCCCGATGGATACCAGAATCTGATCGATCATTTTAGCGCGCGCGGTGTCACCCAGCAGGAACTGGTTGAAGCCGGATTGGTCAGCGAACGCCAGGAAGGCGGAATTTACGATCGTTTTCGCCACCGGGTGATGTTCCCGATCCGCGATTCCGCTGGCCGGATGGCCGGTTTTGGCGCGCGGATTTTGCGGCCGGATGACGTCCCCAAGTTCCTGAATTCACCGCAAACAGCGGTGTTCGATAAAGGTCGGCTGCTCTACGGACTGGATCTGGCTCGCAAGGCGATCCGCGCCAAAGACCAGGTTGTGATCGTGGAAGGTTATCTGGATGTGATTCTGCTGCACCAGGCCGGGTATACCAACACGGTATCGCCCATGGGGACCGCCCTGACCGAAGACCAGATGCGCATGCTAAAGAAGATGACGCGCCGGGTGGTCCTGGCGCTGGATGCCGATTCAGCCGGTGAAAAGGCAACCCTGCGCGGCCTGGAAATCGCCCGCCAGGCGATGGATCACAGTCCGGAAATTGACCCGCTGCGCTACAATCCGCGCGGTCTGATCCAGTATGAAGGGCGGCTGCAGGCGGATATTCGCATTACCACCCTGCCGGAGGGCAAAGATCCGGATGAAGTCGTGCTGGCTGACCCCGCCTCCTGGGGCAGGATCCTTGAAGAGGCCAAACCGGTGGTAATTCACGTCATGGAGACGCTGGCCGCGGGGAAGGATCTGGATGACCCGAAAACGAAGAGCGAAATCGCCGCTCAGGTGCTGAGGTTGATTGAGGATGTGCCGGATGCCGTCGAGCGGGACGCATACCGCCAGCGTCTGGCGAGGATGATAAAAGTGGATGAGCGCGCGCTGGTGGTCAGCCGCCCCGGCCCAATGCGCCCCGCCAGGCGGGAAAACCCGGCGCCGCGTCCATCTGTCCGCGCCCAGCCCGCTGCGCGAGCCGAGGTGCGCCCGGATCGGGCGCTGGAATCGCACTGTTTGACCCTGCTGCTCAAAGATCCCGAAGCGGTGTACGCGGCGGACCGGGCACTGCTGGCCGGCGGCCTGGTCAGGCTCGACTGGCATGATTTTGTCCACACCGATCACCAGCTGCTTTACCGATTGCTGCAGGCGGCGCTGGAACAGGATGCCCAGGAACCGCAGGAATATCTGGCGCAAGCCGTACCCGCGGACTTGCAGCCGCTGTTCGATGCGCTGATCAGCGCCGGCAAGCAGCTCAAACAAACCCAGGAAAAACTGCAGGAAGATCTGGTGCGCACGGTGATCAAGATGCGCCTTGAGCAGGTTAACGAGGGGATCCGCCAACTGCGTTTTTTGCAGGAAGGCCTGGAAGAACAATCGGAATCCGGCGAAAACATCTTGCAGGAACAGGTCGTGCAGTATACCCGCGCGCGCGGACGGCTGGAGAAAGCGCTGGCGCGTCCTTTACAATTCGATTAAAACATTTATGGTATAAATAACACATGCCTCGCACCAAGCCCAATCCAGACACTCCCTCTGAGGAATCAAAGCAGGCTGCGCCTAAGAAGCGAGGCGCCGCCGGCCGTTCACCTGCCTCAAAAAAAGCCAGCGTTTTGAATATTCCGGATATTGCTTTGCTGGGTAAACCGCTGCTCGCGGATGATCCGCTGGTGAAAGAAGAGCCGGAAGAACCCGCCCTCGAGAAAGCCAGCGAAGAATGGTCCGAGCTGGTGCTGGAAGATCCCCTGGAGATTCTGGAAGACCCGAGCATCGCGCTGGAACTCTCGGAAGACCCGGTGCGGCTTTACCTGAAAGAAATTGGTCAGATCAACCTCCTGGATGCTGACAGCGAGTTTCGCCTCGCGACCCGAATCGAGGCGGAGCGGCGCTTCGAAATGCTGGAAGCTCATGAAGTCATTGCCGGGAAATTAACCAAATACAAACAGCTGTTCACCACCATCGTTAAGGATTTAATCACCTCGTGGAATGAACTCGGCGAGCAGGCGGTTCGTTTTGATCAGGAAGGTCCTCCGGACCTGGCGCTGGTGGTTTCAGAAGCGATGCTGCTGCGCAGGCAGTGGCAGGCGGATGTGCCCTCTTACCTGCACAACTATCTGGATAACGGCCTGTGGGGGAAAGACATCACCTGGAATGATCTGGTGCGCCGCGCCTATTCTGTCTTCTTGAATCTGTACATGCTGCCGGTGGAGGTAACCACCAGGATTCTGGAGCATTTGCAAAAAGCCAGCCACCTCCCCGACCTGCGCTGGTTTAGCCGCATGCTGCCCGGTGAAGAAGCGCTGGCGGCTGAAGCGGATGGAATTCACCGCCGCGCGGATGAGGCCAATCAAACCCTGATTCGCGCCAACCTGAGATTGGTGGTCAGCATCGCCAAACGCTATCTTGGACGCGGGATTTCTTTCCTCGATTTGATTCAAGAGGGTAATCTGGGTCTACTGAGGGCGGTAGCAAAATTTGATCCCACGCGCGGATTCAAATTCAGCACCTACGCCACCTGGTGGATTCGCCAGTCGATCAGCCGCTATATCGCCGAACAGGCGCGCACCATCCGCATACCGGTTCACCTGTTTGAAGCCATCACGCGTTTACTGCGGGTTCAGCGCCAGCTGATTCAACAGCTTGGACGCGAACCCACCATGGAAGAACTGGCGCTGGAGAGCGGCTTTTTAAATGAAGAGGATTCAAAACTGGTCGCCCGTTCGCGCCTGGAAGGGAAGCCGCTGGACGCGGAAGTGCAGCGCCGCTGGAACGCAGCCACACTCAAAGTGCAGCGCATCCTGCAGTCGGCGGAAGAGCCAGTTTCCCTGGAACGCCCGGTGGGAGATGAAGAAAGCAGCCAGCTGGGCGATTTTATCGAGGACAACGACGCTCTCGAACCGATGGACGCGGCTGCCCGCGAAATGCTGCGCGAGCAGGTCCAGAGCGCCCTGGCAGCCCTTTCAGAACGGGAAAGGCAGGTGCTGGAACTGCGCTTTGGATTGATTGACGGCAAGGATCACACCCTGGAAGAGGTCAGCCGCTATTTCAATGTCACCCGGGAACGCATCCGCCAAATCGAAGCCAAGGCGCTGCGGAAATTGCGCCACCCCACGCGCAGCCGCCATTTGCGCGAATACCTGAATTAAACCGGATCGTCTGACGAGGCATTTATGGCGCAGCGGATCTTGATTGTGCAACCTGAACCCGACTCTGCGCACGCGCTGACCCGCCTGTTTGTCCGGCGGGGGGACGAAGTTCACGTTGCCTGGGATCTGGGCCAGGCGGAAGTTCTACTGCCTCAGGCGCGGCCGGATTACCTGGTCTTTGACCTGCATCTCCCCGATCCTGGCTGGGCTGGTTTCATTAAAAACGTTCGCCGGTTGTACCCGACCGCCCGCATTATCCTTACCACCCGCAGTATGGATTTAAAACGAGAAATGGCGGCCCGCGAGCTGGGGCTGGCAGTTTTCTGGCGGTATCCCTTTACCTGGCGGTGGCTGGAAAAAATCCTTGCTCAGGCTGAGCGAGGTTCAACCGCCGCAGATACGACAGGCGCAGCGGCAGCCCGCTCTTTCAGGCGGGTTCGGTTTCCCCTGGCGTTAAAAATCACCCTCCCTTATGTGCTCATCACCCTGACGGTCCTCAGCGGGTCAGTATGGATTACCAGTCAGGCGCGAGCCACAGGTCCGCTGCAAATGATCCTGCTTGGCCTGGGCGGCAGCCTGCTGGCAGCTGTTGTGGGTCTTTTGCAGAGCCGCGCGATCACCAAGACGCTGCACCGCGTGATCGAAGCCTCTTCTCAGGTGGCAGAAGGCAAATTTGATGTCAAGGTCGAAGCGCGCGGCAATGACGAAGTGGCCGAGCTGTCTCAATCTTTTAACCACATGATTGCCGGGTTACAGGAAAGCGCCATTTACCGTGATATTCTCGGACGCAGCGCGGCTCCTCAGGCAGGCGAGCAAATGCGCCAGGCGATTAATAACGGCGAAGTGCGGCTGGAAGGGCAGCAGATGATTGCCACCGTGCTGGTCAGCGACATCCGCGGTTTTAGCGTGCTGAGCGAACCGGTTGAACCGGCGCTGGTCTTTCGCTGGCTGAATGAGTATTACGGGCGCTTAATGCCGGTTATCGCCAGGCGCGGCGGGGTGGTTAGCAAATTCGACGGGGATGCCATGACGGCGTATTTTGGCATCTTTCCGCGCCCAACCAGTCCCCAAGAGAGCGCCCAGGCCGCCTGCCAGGCAGCCATCGAGATGATCCAGGTGATAGAAAAATTGAATGAAGAACGCGCAGCGCGCGGCGAACCGCCGCTGGTCACCGGCATGGGCATTAACACCGGCATGGTGATCAGCGGGGGGTTGGGATCCGCGGATCGTTTGCATTACACGCTTGTCGGTGAAGCGGTGAATACTGCCCAGCGGCTGGAAAGCCTGACCCGGCAGCTGCTGCGCACCGGCGGAGTGATGGTCGGCCACGCGACCCTGTCGGCGCTGGCGGAACGTCAGTCGGAATTCACCCTGGAACCCCTTGGATTGCAGGTTTTGAAGGGCCGGGCAGAGCGGGTGCCGGTGTATCAGCTTCTGCCGCGGCGAGAAATGCCGCCGCTCAAGGTGATGCTGTAATCACCCCCGTGCCGTTTCAGCGGGCGGCAGAGCCTGCCTGAGATGTTTAACGTCCATGGCTGTTATATCCGGTCTTTTTCATTTCATCCTCCTGGGCGCAATTCTGTTGCTGCCAGGGGCGGCGCTTCGCCTCTGGCTGCGCGGACTGACCGACAGTTTATTGATTCTTGCGGCGGATTGCGCTGCCCTCAGCATCAGCCTGTATGCTCTCATCGCGTTGCTGGGCTATCTGGGCGGGGTTTCTTTTCCAGGCTGGCTGGTCATCGCCTTTCTTTTCGCCTGTCTGATCAGCGTGGCCGGCGCTTTCCTGCTGCGCAGGCCGAAAATTCAGGTTAACCGCGAAGATCTGGCCGGGCTGCTGCTTCTGGCCGGGTTGACCGCCTGGCGGTTTTTCCAGGCGCGCGATCTGGCTCTGCCCGCCTGGGTCGATTCGGTGCACCACACCTTGATTGCCCAGAAAATCCTTCAAATCGGCGGCTTACCCGCGAGTCTGATGCCGGAGGTAAACGCTCCGTTTTTCTACCATTACGGCTTTCATCTTCTTCCCGCGTTGTTTTCCGGTTTAAGCGGTTTGCCGGTAGAAAATGCGGTTCTGACAGTGGGTCAGGTTCTGAATGCGCTGGCGGCGCTTTCAGTTTACCGCCTGGCAAAAGCCTTCTGGCCGCGCGGCGGGCGGGCAGCGGCGGCCGGGCTGCTGACCGGCTTTGTGCTGCAGATGCCGGCCTATTATCTCGCCTGGGGGCGTTACACTCTTCTGACGGGTATGCTGCTGCTCCCCGCGGCCGTGGCGCTGGCGCATGAGACTTCCAGCGCCACTCCGGGTCAGACCTCCTGGCAGCGATCCCTTCAGTTACAGTTAATTACCGCCGGCCTGGCGCTCACCCATCTGCTGGCGCTGGCGCTCCTGGGGATCTACCTGCTGATCCAAGCGGGGTCCGAATGGCTGCGCCAGCACGATATTCGGGGTGCGGCGGCGGTGCTCTGGCCGGCCGGACTGGGGTTGGTCCTGGCTTTGCCCTGGCTGGTGCGCGTCCTGCGTTTCAGCAGCCGGTATGCCGGGGTGGCGCTGGTTCCCCCGGGAGCGCAGGGCAGCCTCACTTACGGGGCGTACCTCTGGGATTTGGCGGGTCCCTTTCGCAATCAGTTTTTCCTGGGTCTGGCGCTGGTGGGCCTGATTTGCCTGCTGCGCCGAGGGCCGCTGCGCCGGCTGGGGGTTTTCAGCGCCTTGCTGGCGCTTCTGGCGCTGCCCTGGGGAGTGCGTTTTGAACCATTCCGCCCCGATCACCTGGTCATTGTGCTGTATCTGCCGGCTGCGCTGCTGCTGTCGGACCTGGGATCAAGGCTGTACACCTGGTCTGCCAGACTGCCGGCGAAAGCGCGGCTGCTGAGCGTGGTGGTTTTCAGCCTGGCGGTCCTGATCTGGGGTTTGGCGGACACAGCCAACCTGGTACGCCGCGACACCATTCTGGCGGAGCGGTCTGATGTGCAGGCGCTCGAATGGATCAAAGAAAACACTCCCGCGAACGCGAATTTTCTGATCAATACCCGCCTCTGGCAGGCGGGATCATTCCGCGGGGTGGACGGCGGTTACTGGATCTCGACTTACACAGGACGCCGGCAAATATTACCCCCGGCCGTGTACGGCTACGGCGCCTTGCAGGAGATCCGCCGGGTAAATGATCTGGCCGGGCGGGTCAGCGGTTTGACTGGATGTGACGCGGCCTTCTGGAAGGTGGTGGAGGATGCAGGCATCACGCATGTGTATGTCAAGGAAGGGGCGGGGAGCATCCAGCCGCGGACATTATTGACCTGCCCGGGTTTGCTGGTGATCTATCAGCGCGAGGGCGTGTATCTGTTTGAGGTGGTGAAAGTATAAATGGAATGTTTGTACGCTCTTTGTGAAAATTGCCACCAAAAGGCAGCTATGATATACTTACCTGTACAAATTAGACCAACCAAGTAAGGTTTGAAAAGAGGAGCCTCATGCTGGAAAATTACTATCCCTTGCTGGTCATTTTGAGCATTGCGGTCTTCCTCGGCTTTCTGGTAGTTGCGCTGGGCGTCTTGTTCGGTCCCCGCCGGCCTACCGCTCGTAAAGGTGCCCCGTATGAATCGGGTATGGTGCCTTACGGCGAGGGCCGGCGCCGCATTTCTGTGCGTTATTACCTGATCGCCGTGTTGTTCATTCTCTTTGACATTGAAATTGTTTTCTTTCTGCCCTGGGCAGTGGTGCTGCGGCAGCTCGGCGTGGAGGGTTTGATCGGCATGTTCCTCTTCGTCGGCGTGTTACTGGTAGGTTTTGTGTATGTGTGGAAGAAGGGAGCGCTGGAATGGGAATAGAACAGAAAACCGGAAACATGGGCATAGTGACCGCCAAACTGGAAGAGGTGGTCAACTGGGCCAGAACCAATTCGATGTGGCCGATGTTGTTTGGCCTGGCCTGCTGCGCGATTGAGATGATGGCAGCTCAGGCTTCCAATTACGACATGAGCCGCTTCGGGATGGAATTGATGCGCGCCAGCCCGCGCCAATCGGATTTGATGATTGTGGCCGGTCGGGTAAGCCGGAAAATGGCGCCGGTTTTACGTCAGTTATATGACCAGATGCCTGACCCAAAATGGGTGGTGGCCATGGGCGATTGCGCCTCATGCGGCGGCGTTTTTAATAATTACGCGATCTTACAGGGGGTGGATGAAATTGTCCCGGTGGATGTCTACGTGGCCGGTTGTCCGCCGCGCCCGGAAGGGTTGATCCACGGCATCATGACGCTGCACGAGAAAGTGCGCAAAGAAAAACTGAAAGACTGGGCGTGAGAAGGTCTCCTTTACAAGGACATGCCATGAAGAAACCTGTTGAAACCGCTGTCAAAGCGCTGCAGAAAAAATTCTCACTTGAGCTTCATGAATATCAGGGCGAAACCACGCTGATCATTCAACCAGAGGATCTGGTGAAAGCAGCCAGGCTGCTGCGCGATGTGTATCAATTTGATATGTTGATTGATGAAACGGCTGTGGATTACTGGCCCCAGGAAACCCCGCGTTTTCATGTCGTTTACCAGCTTTATTCTACCGAAACGAACTCCCTGTTGCGTCTGCGGGTGCCCCTGAACGGGCATGAACCGGCGGTTGATTCCCTTGTTTCCGTCTGGCCGGTCGCTAACTGGCATGAGCGCGAAATCTGGGATATGTTCGGCATTCGTTTCAACGGCCATCCCGATTTGCGCCGCATTCTGATGCCTTATGACTGGCAGGGCCATCCTCTGCGCAAGGATTACCCGCTGGGGTACGAAGAAGTGCAATTCACCTTTAACTATGATGAAATCAGGCAGCGGAAACCGTACGCCAACCAGAAGCCGGGGAGGAAGAGCGATGTCTGATGTGCGCGAAGTAACCCTTGAAGAACTGCGCCATCTGGTCTCAGAAAGGGCGCTGAGCGGCGAGACGATGCTGCTCAATATGGGGCCCCAGCATCCCAGCACCCACGGCGTGCTGCGCCTGCTTTTAGAGCTGGACGGTGAAATTGTGGTGAACTGCATCCCGGATATTGGATTTTTGCACACCGGGGTTGAAAAGAACATGGAGGCGAAAACCTACCAGAAAGCGGAGGTGATGACCGACCGCCTGGACTATCTGTACAATATTGGCAACAACCTGGTCTACAGCATGGCGGTGGAAAAACTGGTCAACCTGGATGTCCCCCCCCGCGCTCAGGCCATCCGCGTGATTCTAACCGAACTGTCGCGCATCGCTTCCCACTTGATCTGGCTGGGCACCTCGGCGCTTGACCTGGCGGCGATGTCTGTTTTTCTCTACGGTATGCGCGAACGCGAATATATCCTGGATATTTTTGAGCTGGTCTCTGGCCAGCGCATGATGACCACGTACGTGCGCCCCGGCGGTCTGTGGCGGGATGTGCCAGTCGAGTTTGAGGACGCGGTGCGCAACTTCCTGAAAATCATGCCAAAACGGCTGGATGAGTATGAAGCATTGCTGACCAAAAATGAGCTGTTTCTGGACCGCACGAAAGGGATTGGCATCATCAGTAAAGAGGATTGTCTGGCGTACGGTCTGAGCGGCCCAATTCTGCGCGCGGCTGGCATGGCGTATGATCTGCGCAAAGCGCGCCCGTATTCCGGCTACGAGCAGTATGATTTTGACATCCCCACGCAAACTGACAGCGATATTTACGCGCGCTATCTGGTGCGGGTGGAAGAAATGCGCCAGTCCCTGCGCATTATCCGCCAGGCGCTGGACACACTGCCATTTGGGCCGGTTCGCAGCAACAATTACAAATTTGTTCCTCCACCGCGTTCCGAGATCGGCACCAGCATGGAAGCCCTGATCCACCATTTCAAGCTGTGGACGGAGGGTTTTTCGGCGCCAAAAGAATACGTCCATGCGGCGGTGGAATCACCGCGCGGCGAGCTGGGGGTCTACCTGGAAGGCGACGGCGGTCCCAAGCCGCTGCGCGTGCATTACCGCACACCTACCTTTGTTAACCTGCAGGCGCTGCCGCTCCTGACCCGCGGCCATTTTGTGGCTGATGTGGTCGGCATAATTGGCAGCATTGATATCGTCCTGGGAGATGCAGACCGGTGAACACGATTTTAAATGACTATGCTGATGAGGTTCAGGCCATTCTGGCCAGGTATCCGCAAGATCAAAAGCGGTCAGCGGTCATGCCGCTGATCCACCTGGTTCAGGCGCGGGATGGTTACGTCACGAAGCAGGCGATGACGGAAATCGCGGAGATTGTGGGCATATCGGTCACCGACGTGGCTTCTGTGGTCGGGTTTTACACGCTTTATCATGAAGAAAAAGGCGGCCGCTATCATCTTCAGGTTTGCACCGATCTGCCCTGCGCCCTGCGCGGCGCGGATGAGTTCCTCGCCAAACTTTGCGAAAACATCGGTATTAAAGTCGGCGAAACCACCCCGGACGGCGTGATCACGATTGAGGAAGTCACCTGTCTGGCTGGCTGCCACCATGCGCCGATGTTCCAGGTGCAGGGCGACGGAGCCATCACCTACCATGAAAACCAAAGCGTTGACTCAGCGCTCGAGATCATCGCCGAATTGCGGCGCAAGGCCGCCGCGCAGGAGGCTGAATGAGCCATATCTTACTGCGCCATCGGGATATTCCTGATATCAAAGAACTGTCTGTCTACCGGGCAAACGGCGGCTTTAAGGCGTTTCAGAAAGCGGTCACCACCATGCAGCCCGGGGATGTGGTGAACGAAGTCAAAGCGTCTGGCCTGCGCGGTCGGGGAGGGGCGGGTTTTCCCACCGGGGTTAAGTGGTCTTTTCTGCCGGGGAATTTATGGCCGCATTATGTGGTCGCCAACGCGGATGAATCTGAGCCGGGGACGTTTAAGGACCGCGAGATCCTGGAAAACAACCCTTACCAGTTCCTGGAAGGGTTGATGATCGCCGCATACGCGGTGGGAGCGCAGGAAGCCTACGTGTACCTGCGGGGCGAATTTGAGTCCATTTACCGCCAGCTAAATGCCTGCATTGCCCGCCTGGAGGAAGCGCATTTGCTGGGCGATCAACTGTTTGGCACGGATGTCCGTTTGCGGATTTATACCCACCTGGGCGCGGGAGCCTATATTTGCGGTGAAGAGACAGCCCTGCTGGAATCGCTGGAGGGCAAGCTGGGCCAGCCGCGCCTGCGTCCGCCGTTCCCGGCGGTGGCCGGTCTGTTCAATAAACCGACGGTGATCAACAATGTTGAAACTCTGACCAACCTGCCGCCCATTCTGGAAAAGGGGGCGGACTGGTACAAGTCTCTCGGCACCGAAAAAAGCCCCGGGGTGAAAATATTCTGCCTTTCGGGGTGTGTCCAAAAGCCTGGCAATTACGAGCTGCCGCTCGGGACAACCTTCCGGGAATTGATCTATACCTGGGGCGGCGGGCTGGCTGAAGGACGCCGCATCAAAGGGATTATGGCTGCGGGCGCTTCTTCCAATATTATCCCGGCGGACGACCGCGCGCTGGATACCCCCATGGATTACGAGAGCGTTCAGCAAAACCTGGGCGCTCCGCTGGGTTCGGCTTCGGTGATCATTCTGGATGACAGCGTGAATATGGCCTGGCTGGTGGCCAAAACCACCCATTTCTTCAAACACGAATCCTGCGGAAAGTGCACCCCCTGCCGGGAGGGTACGTTCTGGATGGCGCACATTACCGAACGCATGATGGGCGGCAAAGCCAGCCCGGAAGATATTGATCTGCTAAAGAACGTCGCGCTGCAGATGCAGGGTAAATGCCTGTGCGCGCTGGGCGAATTTTCCACCATGGCGGTAGTCTCAGGAATTAAGCACTTCCGCCCGGATTTTGAGGCGGCGGTGCGCGGCGGAGGTAAGGCTAAATGAGCAAAATGGTCACATTATCCATAGACGGCCGCAGCGTCACGGTTCCAGAAAATACCCTGGTGGTGGATGCCGCCAAGATGAACGGGATCGACATCCCGGTGTTCTGCTATCATCCGAAAATGAAGCCGGTCGGTATGTGCCGCATGTGCCTGGTCGAGATTGGCCGGCCGATGATCGACCGCGCCACCAACCAACCTGTGCTCGAAGACAACGGCAGCCCAAAAATTCAGTTTTCTCCCAAACTTGAAACATCCTGCACCACGCCTGTTTCGGAAGGGATGGTGGTCTTAACCCGCAATGATAAGGTCGAAGCAGCCCGCAAGGAGATCATCGAATTTATCCTCACCTCCCATCCGCTGGATTGCCCGATTTGCGATAAGGGTGGGGAATGCCCGCTGCAGAACCTGACCATGCGTTTTGGCAGCAAAGAAGGGCGCTTCCTGTTTGATGAGAAGATGCACCTGGCAAAACATGTTCCCCTGGGCGAGTTAATCTGGCTCGACCGCGAACGCTGCATTCAATGCGCGCGCTGCGTGCGTTTTCAGCACGATGTGGTCGATGACCCGGTTCTGGACTTTCACAACCGCGGGCGGTCGCTGGAAATTATGACCTTCTCCGAGCCCGGTTTTGGCTCCTATTTTTCAGGCAACACCACGGATATCTGCCCGGTCGGCGCGCTGACTACAGCTGATTTCCGCTTTGGCGCCCGCCCCTGGGAAATGAAACCGGCCGCCTCGCTGTGCGCGCAATGCCCGGTGGGCTGTAATCTCGAGTACACCGTTCGCCGCGAAGCAAAATCCGGCGGGGCCACGGTGATTAAACGCGCCCTGCCGCGCCAGAACGAAAGCGTCAATGAAATCTGGATTTGCGATAAAGGCCGTTTTGGCTATCACTACACCCAGGATCCTGCGCGCCTCGGTCAGCCTCTGGTACGCCGGGACGGCGAACTGGTCCCGGTCACTTTTGAAGAAGCGCTGAAGATCATCGCGGAAAAAGCTGCTCATCAGCCGTTCCAGATTCTGGCGGGCGGTAAACTTTCCACCGAAGATCTGGCAGCATTGCGCGGGTTAGCCCAGGAAAGCGGCGGAAAAGCCTGGCTGCACACCTATATGAGCGGCGGATTCACCCCCCATTACGGCCTGAGCGCGGACGCAAATCTGGGCGCACTGGGGCAGGGAGATGCCGTTCTCGTGGCTGCCAGCGATCTTCACGAAGAAGCCCCGATCTGGTGGTTGCGGGTTAAACAGGCGGCGGAGCGCGGCGCGGCTTTGATTGTGATGAACCCGCGCCCAACCCGGCTGAAAAAGTATGCTCGCCATGTGATCCGCTATGCTTACGGCGAAGAGAGCCTGGCGGTGGCTGCGATGGCGGAAGAAAATCTGGCTTTGGCCGGGGAAGAAATCCGCGCGGCCGCAGAAACGCTCAAATCTGCCCGTAACCTGGTGATCTTTTACGGGTCAGAAGGTCTCGGCCTGACCGGTTCAAAAGGTCTGGAGCAAGCGCTGGCAGACTTGCTTGAGCGCGGTGGTTTTACTGGCCGTGAGAACAGCGGGTTGATCGGCGTCTGGCACGCTCCCAACCTGCAGGCTGGTTTTGAACTCGGACTGCCGCCCGCTGAAGGCCTGGCGGATTTACCCGCTGGCGGGGTGCTTTATCTGGCGGCCGCTGACCCGGCCGGGGATGATCCACGTCAGGCAGCTTATTTCTCGGGCAGAGAATTCGTCATCGTCCAGGACCTGTTCCTCACCGAGAGCGCAAAACTGGCGGATGTGGTTTTGCCCGTTCTGGCGTACACCGAGCGCGAAGGAACTTTTGTCAGCGGTGAACGCCGCCTGCAGCGGTATTATCCCGCGCTCGCGGCCCGGCCTGGTCTAAAGGCGGATTTTGCCCTGACAGCCCTGATCGCGAAATCCCTGGGATACGAACTGGAAGGCCGCGCTGCCAGTCTGGCGCTCGAAAAACTGGCTGCCAGCCAGCCTGCCTTTGAGGGATTAAATTACCTGAAACTGGCTGAGGTGCATGAGCAATGGCCGCAGGTGGGAGGCAGCGATCTGTACTACGGCGGGACGTCTTATGCCAACCGCCAGGGGCTGGGGAAGCATCTTTCCCGCGCGGCGAAACCGGAGCCAGACGCGGCTCCGCTGCGCGAAGGGATTCGGGATGTCCCTAAAAATGCCCTGCGGCTGGTTCCGCACACCCGTTTGTACGATGCCGGCAGCACGTTTGCCCCTTCGCGCTTGCTGGATCAACGCCGCGCGCGGCGCCAGCTGCGCATCCATCCCCGCTCGGCCGAACCGCTGGGCCTGCAGCAGGGCAGCCAGGCGTTGATCGAACTGGAAGGCGCGCCGTTCACCGCGGAAATTGTGCTGGATGAAACCATTCCGGGAGGTACAGCCCTCTATCCGCGCAGTCTGGGCGTTCCGATGAACGCGCCGTTTCATGCTGTTGTCAAGCCGGTTTTTGACAAGTCCGCCAGCTAAAGAGGAGCCGCCATGCTTGTTGAATGGATCATCAAATCAGTGGTCATCGTGCTGTTTATGACGGCCGGCTTCGCTTACGTGACCCTGTATGAGCGCCGTTTGCTGGCGCGCATGCAGACCCGCATCGGTCCAAACCGGGCCGGCCCGTTCGGCCTGCTGCAGCCGGTGGCGGACGGGATAAAACTGATTTTCAAAGAAGAACTGGTGCCGCACAATGCCGACAAACTCATCTTCACCCTGGCTCCGGTGATCACGGTGATACCCGCCCTGATCATCACAGCGGTCATTCCCTGGGGTGATACCCTGACGATTGGCGGCACAAAAATCACCCTGTACCTGACCGACGTAAACATCGGCATCTTGTATCTGATGGCGGTCACTTCGATTTCGGTCTACGGCATCACCCTGGCTGGTTGGTCAAGCAACAATAAGTATGCCTTGCTGGGCGGACTGCGCGCCACCGCGCAGATGATCAGCTACGAACTGGCGCTGGGTCTTTCTTTTGTCGGGCCGATCTTAATCGCCGGTTCAATGAGCCTCCTGGATATTGTCAAGGCGCAGAGCAGCATTCCCTTTATCCTTCTCCAGCCGGCTGGCTTTATCATCTTCTTCCTTGCCAGTCTGGCGGAGGTGAATCGTGCGCCGTTTGACATGCCGGAGGCTGAGCAGGAATTAACCGCCGGCTACCATGTGGAATATTCGGGCATGAAGTTCGCCCTGTTTTTCATGGCTGAATACATCAAACTGATCGCCGTGGCGATGATTGGCTCAACGCTGTTCCTGGGCGGTTACCAGGGACCCTTCGTGGATCAATTCCCCATTCTCGGCCCGGTGTATCTCTTCGCGAAGGTGATCATCTGGCTGGGCGTCTTTATCTGGCTGCGCGCCACCCTGCCGCGCATTCGCTATGACCGCCTGATGGCGTTTGGCTGGAAAATTATGTTCCCGATCGCTCTCCTGAATGTTTTGGTGACGGCGGTCGTGCTGGTACTGGTAGGAGGTTAATCATGCTGACCGGTCTGTGGCAAACTCTGAAATCGGTTTTTGAGAAACCGGTTACGATTTCATACCCGGAGGAAAAACGCCCGGTACGCCCGCGTTTTCGCGGCAGGCACGTCCTCACCCGCTATGAAAACGGGCTGGAAAAGTGCATCGGCTGCGCGCTGTGCGCCGCTGCCTGTCCGGCGGACGCGATCTTTGTTGAAGCCTCTGAAAACACCGATGAGCAGCGCTACTCGCCGGGTGAACGCTACGCCAGCACGTATGAAATCAATATGCTGCGCTGCATTTACTGCGGTTTCTGTGAAGATGCCTGTCCCACGGAGGCGATTGTGCTGGGCGATAATTACGAATTAAGTTTTACCGACCGCCATCAGGCGATTTATACCAAAGATATTCTCCTCGTGCCGGTGCCGGAAGGCGGTAAGCCAACCCCGCAGTCGGTTGAACCCGGTAAATACGATCGGGCTGTGCCCGAGATGAAAGACCCGGCGGATTAGGAGGCGCGATGAGTCCTGCGGTGATAATCTTCATTGTTCTGGCGCTGGTAGCGGTGGCCTGCGCGGTAGCCATGCTGGTGAGTAAAAATGCGGTGTATTCGGCGCTCTTCCTGGTGTTGAATTTCGCCACCATTGGCGTCATCTACCTGATGCTGGGGGCACCGTTCATCGCCGTGGCGCAGATCACGGTCTACGCTGGCGCGATCATGGTGTTGTTTCTGTTTGTGATTATGCTGCTGGGCGGAGAAAACCTGCGGCTGGGAGAACCGCTGCGCGGTCAGCGCCTGATTGGTTTAATCTTCGGCGCGGTATTACTGGCCGAGATTGTGCTGCTGCTGATTTTCCGCAGCGGAATGGACCAGATGGTCGGCACGCTGACCATCGACACCAGCCCGGCGGCGCTTGGCCTCGAGATGTTTAACAAATATTCCCTGCCGTTTGAAGTAACCTCGCTGGTGCTGCTGGTGGCTGTGATTGGCGCGGTCATCCTCACCCGGGTAGACCCGATTCGCCGGCCCGGCAAACCCGACCAGGACAGGAAGGACCAATCAGGGAGGCAGGCATGATTCCGCTCGCTTACTATATCGCTCTGTCAGCGGTAATGTTCACCCTGGGCGTGGTCGGCGTTATTTTACGCCGGAATGCGCTGGTGGTTTTCATGTCGCTGGAATTGATGTTTAACGCGGCCAATCTGGCGTTTATGGCTTTCGCTTCGTATTACCAGGCGTTGAGCGGACAGATGTTCGTGATTTTTGTAATGGCTGTCGCCGCGGCCGAAGTGGCGGTTGGCCTGGCTTTAATGGTGGCGATTTTTAAAGCCAAAAAAGCGGTCGATGTGGACGAGATGAGCAGCCTGAAGGGCTGAGGCCAGTTTTAACCTGGGAGCAAATACCATGCTTTTATCAGAAGTTTCCCTGCACGACCCCGTTTTCCGCCTTGCGCCGCTGGTGATTTTCCTGCCGCTGGCGGGTGTTATTCTCAACCTGCTCATCGGCAGGCGGCTGGGAGAACTTGGCGCCGGGTTAATCGCCTGTCTCGCCGGAGCGGGAGCGTTTGCGGTCTCGGCTGCCCTGGCGTTCGGACTGAAGAGCAGCCCCGAGGGCGCGATTGTCCTCATCTGGCGCTGGTTCCAGGTGGGAAACCTGGATTTGAACTGGTCGCTCAAGGTGGATACGCTCTCGGTGACCATGATGCTGGTGGTCTCAGGGGTCGGGACGCTGATCCATATCTACGCCACCCGCTACATGCACAGCGACGTGCGCCATCATCACGAACCGGGCCGCTACACGCGCTTTTTTGTCTTTTTCAACCTCTTTCTGGCTGCGATGATGGTGCTGGTCAGCGCGGATAACTTCCTGATGCTCTTTGTCGGCTGGGAAGGTGTTGGCCTGTGTTCTTATCTGTTAATTGGTTTCTGGTTTGAGGGCGGGGAAGGCGGTCTGGGCAACGCGCGCGCGGCGAAAAAGGCTTTTGTGGTCAATCGAATTGGCGATTTCGGCCTGCTGATCGCGATCTTTATCATGCTGGGTGCCTTTGGCAGTCTGGAATTTTCACGCGTGTTTGCGGCCGCTCCCGCGGTGACCGCGACGGCGCCGGGCGTTGTGCTCGCCATCACTCTCTTTATGCTGCTGGGCGTGACCGGAAAATCCGCTCAACTGCCCCTGTTTGTCTGGCTGCCGGACGCGATGGCCGGTCCCACCCCGGTTTCTGCGCTGATTCATGCCGCGACCATGGTAACCGCCGGGGTTTACCTTGTGGCCCGCAGTCAGCCCCTCTTTGTTCAGGCGCCGCTGGCGGCGGATGTGGTCCTCTGGGTCGGGGCGATAACCGCGCTCTTCGCGGGCACAATCGCGGTGGGCCAGTATGATATTAAAAAGGTGCTGGCATATTCAACCATCAGCCAGCTGGGCTTCATGGTCGCGGCGGTCGGAATGGGCGCGGTGGTTGCGGGGATGTTCCACCTCATCACGCACGCTTTCTTTAAAGCACTGCTCTTTCTGGCGGCCGGTTCGGTTATCCTGGCGCTGGAGGAGGCTGACCACGGGCATGATCTGCAGGATGCCCAGGATATGCGCGTTATGGGCGGCCTGCGCTCCAGGCTGCCGGTTACCTTCTGGACGTTTCTGATTGGCGCGCTGGCGTTAAGCGGTCTGGTTCCGCTGGCGGGATTTTTCTCGAAAGATGAGATTTTAGTGGCCGCCCAGCAAAAATCACCGGCTGTTTTCATCATCCTGCTGGCAGCGGCGTTCTTAACCGCCTTTTATATGGCCCGTCAGGTTTTCCTGGTGTTCTTTGGCCGGCCGCGCAGCGGCGCCGCGGAACACGCCCGGGAGAATCCGCCGCTGATAACCGTTCCGCTGATTGCGCTGGCATTGCTTTCTATTTTTGGCGGCGTGCTCAACCTGCCCGGTGTTCACACCCTTGAACACTGGCTGGAGCACAGCCTGAATGTCACCCCGGCCAAATTTGTTCTCTGGATCGCACTGGTTTCGCTGGCGGTGCTGGCAGCGGCTGTGACGCTCGCCTGGCTGCTTTACGGTCGGAAACCGCGCGCAACCGCCCGGGAAGCGGATCCTTTGGCTGCCCGCCTGGGCGGGCTGTACCGCGCTCTGGAAGCGCGCTGGAAGGTGGATGAGTTTTACTCTTGGCTGGTGGTACGGCCTTTTGAGCGCGCAGCCGAATTCCTCTCCAGCATTTTTGACCTGAAGCTGATCAATGGTCTGGGCGACGGGCTTGGCGCTCTGGTGCAGTCGCTTTCCACCGCGGCCAGCCGGATTCAAAATGGTTTTGTTCGTTCCTATACCCTGGTGTTCCTGGTCGGGGTAACCGCCATTCTGGCTTATTTGCTGCTGAGGTAGCCCTATGCAGACCTTACTTCATCCGCTGGTGTTGACGACCTTCTTCCCTCTGGTTGGCGTGGCAGCCTTACTTCTGGTGCGGCCGGGCTCGGCGCGCGCTTCCCGCTGGATCGCCCTGCTGACCGCTCTGATCACGTTCGGGCTCTCCCTTTGGGTTCTGGCCGCTTTTCAACGCGGTTCGGCTGACCTGCAAATGGCGGTCAATCTCCCCTGGCTGACGATCGCCGGTGTGGAAATTCGCTTTTTCATGGCGGTGGACGGCCTGAGCATCCTGATGGTGCTGTTGACCGCTTTTCTGGTGCCGCTGGCAGTGCTTTCCACCTGGACAGCCGTGCAGGAAAAGGTTCGCGGGTTCATGATCGCCTTCCTGCTGCTCGAAACTGGCATGCTGGGGGTATTTCTGGCTCAGGATCTGGTCTTGTTCTATGTCTTCTGGGAGTTTACCCTGATCCCGATGTATTTTCTGATTGGCATCTGGGGCGGCGAGCGGCGCGTGTATGCGGCTGTCAAGTTCTTCCTTTACACGATGGCCGGGTCGGTGCTCATGCTGCTCGCGCTGCTGTTTATCGGCTGGCAGGCTGGGACCTTTTCACTCCCGGAGCTGGTCGCGGCCCGCGGCATTTTCGCCGGCGCGCAGATCTGGCTCTTCCTGGCTTTCGGGCTGGCTTTTGCCATCAAGGTGCCGATGTGGCCGCTGCATTCCTGGCTGCCGGATGCGCATGTGGAAGCGCCGACCGCCGGTTCGGTCATCCTGGCCGGTGTGCTGTTGAAGATGGGCGCGTACGGCTTCCTGCGCTTTAACCTGCCGCTGTTTCCTCAGGCGACGAAGCTGCTTGCGCCCTGGATGGCCGCGATCGGGGTGGTCGGCATCCTCTACGGCGCCCTGGTGGCGTATCGCCAAAAGGATATGAAGAAACTGGTGGCTTATTCATCCGTCAGCCACCTGGGCTTTGTGGTTCTGGGCATCTTCGCTTTGAATCAGGAATCGGTCGCTGGCAGCATTTTGCAAATGGTCAACCACGGCCTGTCTACCGGCGCGTTGTTCCTGATTGTCGGTTATCTGTATGAGCGCCTGCATACCCGCCAGATGTCCGCTTTTGGGGGTGTCTGGAAGGCTGCTCCGCTGCTGGGAAGCGTATCCCTGGTGGTTGCCCTGTCTTCCATGGGGCTGCCGGGATTAAACGGATTTATCGGAGAATTCACCATCCTGGCTGGCGCTTTCAATTCTGCCCTGCCAGCAGCCCGCTGGCTGGCCGGCGCGGCGACTATCGGGGTGATCCTGGCGGCGGTTTACCTGCTGCACTGGTTTGAGAAAATCTTCCTGGGCCCGGCATTGAAAGACGAAGTAAAAGACATGAAAGACCTCCACTGGCGTGAAGGGTTCATCATCGCGCCGATGCTGGTGCTCATTTTCTGGATTGGCCTGTACCCCCAGCCGTTTTTTGACCTGATCAACCCTACCGTATCCCGCCTGCTGGGCCTGCTGCCCTAGGAGGATAAACGCATGAATTCAGATCTTCTCACAATACTCCTGCCAACGCTGGCGCTGACCGGCTGGGCGCTTTTGCTGCTGCTGGTGGATTTGTGGATCCCCCGGGAGCACAAAGGGATTACCGCGGTGCTGGCGGCTGCGGGTCTGGCGGCTGCGCTGGGACTGACGCTTTCTCAGGGGCGTCTGCCCGCCATGACGGACAGCACGGTGATGGTGATCAGCGACGGGTACGCCCTCTTCCTGGATGTGCTTTTCCTTGCCAGCGGTCTGGCGGGAGTTGCGCTGGCGCATGAATACCTCAAACGCGCAAATATTGCCAACGGCGAATACTACGCGCTGCTGCTGTTCAGCGTGGCTGGCATGATGTTAATGGCGCACGCCTACAACCTGATCCTGATCTTCCTGGCGCTGGAACTGCTTTCCATACCGCTGTATATTCTTTCCGGCATCAACCGTCCCAGACTCGAATCAGAAGAGTCGGCCTTGAAATACTTTTTGCTCGGGGCGTTTTCTTCCGGCTTTGTGCTGTATGGAACCGCGCTGATTTACGGCGCGACTGCGCGGACCGACCTGCCCGGCATTTTCGCTGCCCTGCAGTCCGCGCCTGTCAATCCGGTCATTTTTATTCTTGGCGCGGTGCTGCTGCTGGTGGGTCTGGCTTATAAAGTATCGGCGGTTCCGTTTCACATGTGGACGCCGGATGTTTATGAAGGCGCGCCCACCCCGGTGACCGGCTTTATGGCTGTGGCGGTAAAAGCGGCCGGATTTGCGGTGCTGGGCCGAATCTTAATGGCAGCCTTTCCAACCGTGGGAAAGGACCTGACCCCCATCCTGTGGGCGCTGGCCGCTCTGACCATGCTGGTCGGCAACCTGGCGGCGATTACCCAGAAGAGTATTAAACGAATGCTGGCTTATTCCAGCATCGCTCACGCCGGTTACCTGCTGATGGCGCTGGTGCCGTTTTCCAACCGCCTGGTCAACAGCGATGTGCAGGCTTCTTTGCTGTTTTACCTGGTCGCCTACGCGCTGACCGGTCTGGGCGCCTGGGCGGTGGTCACCGCGCTCGAAAAACAAAACGGCGACGGGCTTAAACTGGAGGATTACGCCGGGCTTGGCAAAAGCCATCCCTGGCTGGCCCTGGCGATGACCGTGTTTATGCTCTCCTTTACCGGCATCCCGCTCACCCTGGGGTTCTGGGGGAAATTCTATCTTTTCCGCACAGCAATTGAAGGCGGTTTTACCCTGTTGGCGGTGATCGGTGTGGTCACTTCATTGATCTCAGCCTATTATTATCTGCGGGTTTTGATGTATATGTATATGCGCGCGGGCAGCCCGTCTGTCGAGCGCGCTCCCTGGCTGCAGGTGACGGCTGTGGCGGCCGCCCTGGCGGTTGTCCTGATCAGTTTTATTCCCAACGTGCTGTTAAACCTGGCGGGCAATTCTTTGCTTTTACTGCCGTGAGGGTTGATTGCCGTACGCTCCTGATTGTTTCAACAGGAGCGTACGGCAAACCAGCGTAGAACATCTGTTAAGTTTATCGGCTTGCATTGACTTCTAACGCATGATATAATCTTACTAATTATTCCCTATGTGAGCGAACATTATCCCTTGATTTCCGTGCGCTTTGCAGCGGTACTTTTTGGTTAATCCCGATCTATTAACCCGTCTTAAACAAGATTGACGCCTTCCAATCCCTGGTTGGAAGGAGACATATCTGGCTGAAACAAATACCCAAAAAAGGGAACGAATTTATGGACATTCTAGAACTCGAAAAAGCTCCTCTCGCCGAATTGCGCCAGGTGGCAAAAAATCTGGAAGTGCGCGATGCCCACCGCTTAAAAAAGGAAAACCTGATCTTCCGGATTGCCCAGGTGGAAGGTGAAAAGCAGGGAGTCGAAATCCGCGGCGGTATTCTGGAGATCATGCCGGAAGGGGTGGGCTTCTTGCGCACCAATTATCAAGTCGGCCCGGATGACGTGTATGTCTCTCAGGCGCAACTGCGCCGCTATGACCTGCGCAACGGCGACATGGTGATTGGTGTGGTCCGTCCTCCGCGCGAATCCGAACGGCACTACGGGCTGTTAAAGGTTGAATCGATCAACGGCATCGTTCCCGAAGAGATCCGCAGCCGCCCCGCGTTTGAAAGCCTGACTCCGATTTTCCCGGACAAACGATTTGACCTCGAGACCGACCGCTCCATTCTTTCCACCCGCCTGATCAATTTAATCGCGCCGATCGGCCGCGGACAGCGCGGGATGATTGTATCCCCGCCCAAAGCGGGCAAGACGACCATCCTGAAACAGATCGCCAACGCGATCTCGACCAAGAACCCGGAAGTGCATTTAATTATCGCCCTGATCGGTGAACGGCCGGAAGAAGTCACCGATATGGACCGCTCGGTAGATGCCGAAGTGGTGGCTTCGACTTTTGATGAGCCGGTCACGTCGCACGTTCGGACCGCAGAGATCACTTTAGAGCGCGCCAAGCGGCTCGTGGAAATTGGGAGAGATGTGGTAATATTAATGGACTCGCTGACCCGTCTGGCTCGCGCCTATAACCTGGTGGTAAATCCTTCCGGGCGCACGCTGTCGGGCGGCATGGATCCGTCCGCGCTTTACCCGCCCAAGCGTTTCTTTGGCGCGGCGCGCAATCTGGAAGAGGGCGGTTCTTTAACAATTATTTCCACCGCGCTGGTGGATACCGGCTCTCGCCTGGATGACGTCGTCTATGAAGAGTTTAAAGGTACCGGTAACATGGAGCTTCATCTCTCCCGCCGCTTACAGGAACGGCGGGTGTATCCGGCGATTGACATTGAGCGTTCTTCCACCCGGCGTGAAGATTTGCTGCTCGGCCCGGACGTGCTTCAACGCGCCTGGCTGATGCGCCGGATGTATCTTCAGATGATTTCCACACCGCCGCAGGGCGCCGGGATGGATGCCGCGGTGGCGACCGAAGCGATTTTACAGCGCATGGGAAAAACCAAGAATAACGAGGAATTCCTGAGCACTTTGACGGAGGATTAGTGGTAGAAAAAAATACCCCTGTAGAGCAGAACCCGGGCACCGGGAAACAACGCGACTGGTTGTATGTGCTCTCCTGGGCGGTGGCGTTCATGATGGTCGCGTTAATGGCTTTCGTCTTTATCCGCCGCCTGCCCAGTTTGTTCGCCCCCGCGCAGACAGTCGAAGCGCTGCCTGAACCTCCAGCCAGTATGAGCCTGCCGGACTTCCGTCCCGCCAGCGCCATCCAGGCTGTGGCCAGGCCGATTGATCTGAAGACGAATATTCCCGACCGCGGCCGCGCGAAAGTGGTCAAGTACACGGTTCAACCCGGCGATTCAATCTTTGGAATTGCCAAAGAGTTCAATTTGAAACCCGAGTCCGTCCTGTGGGCTAATTTTGACAAACTTCAGGATGATCCCCAGATGGTGGAAGTGGGTCTGACCCTCAATATCCCGCCTGTGGATGGGGTTTATTATCAATGGAAAGAAGGCGATACCCTCGAAAAAGTCGCCGAGAAGTACAAAGCCAATGTCGAGGATATCCTGCTCTGGCCCGGCAACCGTCTTGACCTGACCAACCCGGTGATTGAACCTGGCTATTACATCATGATTCCCGGAGGAAAGGGCGAATTCCGCACCTGGGTAGTTCCGACCTACTGGCGTCCCGGCGCGGGTGCCAACCAGAGCATCAAAGGCCAGTGCAGCAATTTCGATCCCGGCGCTGGCGGCACGGGCACATTTATCTGGCCTTTGCCTGCCTCCCACTATATTTCGGGGAACGATTTCTGGGAAGGGCATCTGGCGATTGACATCGGTGCTTCGGTGGGCGATCAGGTGGTGGCTTCAGACAGCGGCTGGGTGGTTTATGCCGGCGGCATCGGCGGCGGCTACGGCAATATGGTCATGATAGATCACGGCAACGGTTACCACACCCTTTACGCCCACAACAGTCAGGTGCTGGTGCGCTGCGGTCAGTATGTGACTCAGGGGCGGGTGATCGCTCTGGCAGGCAGCACTGGCAACAGCACCGGTCCCCACCTGCATTTTGAGGTGCGTTACAACGGGTCCTTCTTAAACCCGTGGAGCGTGCTGCAGTAATCGGATGGTATCTGCATTGCAACAGCGGGCGCGAGCCCGCTGTTTTTTTTTATAAAAGGTCGGGGGGATCGACCGCCAGCCTGGCGTCTGGCACCTGACGGCCGCGCACCACCCGGGCCGGGTCTGGACCGCGCAGCAGGATTTGCCAGCGGTAAAAACCTGCCTCGCGGTGAAAAAAGCAGGGCAGCGGGCCGATCATCTCTGTTTGGCGGTGCTCACCGCTTTCCAGCCAGGAACGGATGAGAACGCCCGCCTTTTCCGCCGCTTCGCGAGCCTGCTGGTCGCTGAGGGCGCGGAATTCCAGCCGCAGAATATGACTGTAGGGCGGGTAACCAATACGCTGGCGCGCTTCCAGCTCCTGGTGTTTAAAACCTTCATAATCATGGGCTGCCGCGTGCAGAAGGACGGGATGACTGGGGTTATAGGTCTGCAGGATGACCTTTCCACCCAGCGGACTGCGCCCGGCCCGGCCGGCTACCTGTGTGAGCAGCTGAAAGGTGCGCTCGCCAGCGCGGTAATCCGGCAGGTTTAAACCCACATCCGCCAGCACCACCCCGACCAGGGTAACCAGCGGCAGGTCCAGCCCTTTCGCCAGCATTTGCGTGCCGACCAGAATATCCGCTCGGTGCGCGCTGAAATGTCCCAGGATAATTTCATGCGCGTTTTTCTGGCGGGTACTTTCCGCGTCCCAGCGCAGCACCCGGGCTTCAGGCAGTAATTTTTCGACCTCTGCCTGCACTTTTTCTGTGCCTGTGCCGAACTGGCGGATGGCGCTGCTTTTACATACCGGGCAGATTTTGGGTAACTCGCGTTCGTACCCGCAGTGGTGGCAGAGCAGATTCCCGCGGCTGGCGTGAAAAACCAGCGGAACATCGCAGCGCGGACAGAGCAGGTGAAAGCCGCAGGAGCGGCAAAAGACGTAGGTGGCAGTTCCGCGCCGGTTGAGGTAGAGGATCGCCTGTTGACCGGCTGCCAGCGTTTGGCGCAGGGCGTCCTGCAGTTTGCGGCTGAAGATGCTGGTGTTGCCTGCTTTTAACTCCTGACGCATGTCGATCAATTCAACCGGCGGCAGGGGCAGGCTGGCGCTGTCACCTTCCCCGTCTGTCTGGCCGGCGGGCTGACCCAGTTCGGACAGCTGCTGCTGAACCGCCGCGCGGTGTGCCAGAATGCGGCGCGGCAGATCCAGGATGACCCATTTTCCCCGCTGGGCGCGGAAAAACTGGCTGACAGTTGGAGTTGCCGAGCCCAGGATTACACCCGCGCCGCAAATTTGCCCGGCTGCCAGGGCAGTCTCCACCGCGTCATAAGCCGGTGGAAAATCATCCTGATAATAACCGGGATCGTGGCACTCATCGACCACGAACAAACCCGGATCAGGCAGCGGGGTGAACAGCGCTGACCGCGGGCCGATGATGACGGGCAGCTTTCCGCTGCGCGCCCGCCGCCAGGTGTCATAGCGTTCTCCCGGTGAGAGGCGCGAGTGCACCAGGCCGATCTGTCCGGGGAAGCGCACGGCAAAACGCCGCACGGTTTGGGGGGTCAGTGCAATTTCCGGGACAAGGATGACCGCCTGCCGTCCCTGTTTGAGCGTTTCTTCGACGGCGCGCAGGTACAGTTCGGTTTTGCCCGATCCGGTGACCCCGTGGAGCAGCATGGGTTTGGGCGGCGCAGCCTGTAAATTCGCGCGGATCGCTTCCCACACTTTTAACTGACTGGCGGTAAGCCGCGGCGCGGAGGCAGGCACAAATTCCAGACGGGCCAGCGGGTCGCGCCAGACTTCGCTTTCACTCAGGCGGATCAAACCGGCTTTTTCCAGCGCTTGCAGGTCAGCCAGCGTGCAGCCCGGGGCAGAGGCGTAGACCCAGGCGACATCCACAGCTTCCGGTTCGTTAATCAAAAATTCCAGCGCCTGCTGCCGGGCGCTGAGCGCATCGCTCCCGGCTCTGGCAAGGCTGTCCCAGACTTCCCGGACTCGCTCCGGCGGGAGGATTAATTGCGCCGTGCGCACATACTTGGGGCGCACCGCAGGCGGCAGCAAGATGGGATGTGAAACCAGGTAGCCTCTGGCTGTCAATGCCCGGGCAATTTCGCGAACTTTGATCCGCGGAAAGGCTTTTTCCAGCTGCCGGCCGCGCAGTCCTTTTGAGGCGCGGATTTTTTCATAGACCCGGGCTTGAATCAGCCCGAGCTGTTCCAGGGGCGGCGGATTTTCTGCCGGTTCAAAAAGCCGGTCAGCCTGCTGCGCCAGTCCCGGGGGCAGCATTAAATCCAGAGTTTCAGCCTGGGGCGCAAGAAAAGTCTGCTGCATCCATGCGGCCAGACGGAGTTGCCAGTCAGTCAGCGCCGGGATCTCGTCCAGCAATTCGTAGACAGGTTTGGTTTCCGGCACTTCCGGTGTATCCACCAGCGCGACCACCAGGCCCTGGACGGTTTGCGCGCCAAAGGGGACGGTTACCAGGCTGCCAGGGCGGATATGCTCTTCCAGTTCCGGCGGGATATGGTAATCGAAGAGACCGGAGATGGGGTTGATGTTGACAGCAATGCGGGCGTAGGCGGGCATGGCTTATGCGCGGTAAATCGCGGCCGCTCCGTAGCCGACCACGGAATTGGTGTCGCCGGTTTCGCGGGCGGACGTGGAATAGTGCAGCACGCTGGCGCGGTTGGCACCCAGGTCGCGCGCCGCCCACAGGACCGCGGCGATCGCCGGCGCACCGCAGGCGAAACCCGTGCGGGTTCGCTCGGCATTCAGCACCCCTTCGGGTGAAAACGCTTCGATCTGACGCAGGATGACCGCGTCGAGCTGCTCGGCTTGGGTCTGCGGGTAAAAATGGGAAAGGTCGCTGCTGGCGACCAGTAAAGCGCGCCGGCCGCTCAGAGATTTTACCAGCGCGCGGGCAACGCTGCGCAGCAGGGAGTCGGATAGGGTGCGCAGCATCAGCGGCAAGAGGGTGAACGGCGCGGCGAGCGCGGTCTGTAGAAACGGCAGCTCGATCTCGAGCGAATGCTCGCGGTCGTTCTGGATGCTGGCGATTTCCAGCCCCTCTTTTTCCAGGTCGTTAATCACGCTGTTTAGGGCGCTCAGATCCAGGTCAACCTGGCCGAGCGGCGTTTGATAGGCCGGGTGGGCGCTGGTAATCACCGGGTACGGCAGATAGTCATGCAGGGGAGAAAGCACCGCAACGATGTCAAACACCGTTCCGCGCACGCAGCGAAAAGCATGCGCCGCGGTCAGCCCGGAATAGCGGTAACCCGCGTGCGGGGCGATTAAACCGATCGGCTGGCCGGGCAGCGCCGGCACCTCGGCAGCGTCCATGTACCGGTTGAGTTGATCCCGCAGCGCGATCGGGTTGCTGCTGTACCAGACGCCGGCAATCGGTGAGGGACGGGGTTCCACATTCGCAGACATCTCGCGCCTCCTTTCAATCACATATTATAAGCCGGCAAAGGCTGGCGGTTTAAGGAGATAGATAATCCCAGGGGTTGACGGTTCCGATTTTCAGGTTGCGCAGCTCAAAGTGCAGGTGAGGGCCGGAGGAATTTCCGGTGCTGCCGACATAACCGATCACGTCTCCCTGGGTCACATAGGCGCCGCAGGAGACATTCAGCCCGCCGTCCATCAGGTGGGCATAAAGCGTCTGCCAGCCGTTACCGTGGTCGATCACAATTACATTGCCGTAGCCGTAATCATTCCACCCGGAATACACCACCACGCCGTTATCGGCGGCAAAGACGGGGTTGCCCTGCTGTCCGGCGATATCAATGGCGCGGTGGTTGGTGGAAGGCGAATAATCAAACCCGGATAAATAGGTCTCGGTGGTCGGCCAGATAAAGGTGCCGTTTCCGATTGGACCGCCGGTGATCTGCCCGCAATTCGCCCCGCCGCCCAGGCTGGAGTTTGCCGGTTCTTCACGGGTGCGGTAGGGAGCGTTCCAGGAAATAAACTCGCGTCTGCCGCCGGGGATCACCAGCATGGTCCCGGCTTTTATGTTCGGGGCGGCGAAATCACCGACCGAATCGGCGGATAGATGATTGCCCGGCCAGGCGATAATATCTTCCGGTTTGACCCCGTAAAATTTTGCCACTCCGTTCAGACCGTCTCCGGTGTGCCACTCATAGTAGATGCCGTCCACGGGTAAAATGACCAGTTTCTTGCCCGGAAGCAGGCGGTGCGGGTCGTCGCCCAGCACGTTGAGATTTGCCCACATGACCGTCTCGGGCCGCAGGTTGAATTTTTCAGCGATGGCAAAAATATTATCGCCTGGCTGAACTTCATAATAAATCACCTCGGTTCGCGGCCGGGTGGGGATCAGCGTGTGCAGCTTTGGGCTGCGGGGGATCCCGGCGAACACCTCAGCGGTATTGAACGTCAGGCGGGCAGGATCGGGTAAGGGTTTGTCGGAGAGCGGGGCTGCCGCCTGGGCGGATTCGCCCGGCTGGCTTAAATCCCCGTTCAGGTAAAAACCGCGCATTATCCATAACACCAGCAGGACCAGCAGCATGGAAACCAGGCCGGTAGCCGCGCGCATGACCACATCGCCGAGTCCCGCGCGGACAATGGTGTCCCACAGCCGCGCCCAGCCCGGGACGGACGTCTCTTCCGGAGTTTTTACCGCGGCCTGCGGCTCTTCCATACCAGGGATTGTTCTGGCTGACATTTTATCGATCATCGTTTGCTGATCATAACATGCGCGAGTTAAGCGGTCAAGAAAGGATAGAATCCCCCGGCGGACTGATTAAAACCGGCCTGAGTTATAATCGTTTCATATCAAAACAGGTTTAGACCATGATCCTGCCCCCGATTTCTGTCACGGTGGATGATATCTTGGCCGCTCAGGGTGCTGACCCCGCGCGGGTCAGGCAGCGCCGTCCGGACCTGCTGGAAACCGCTGAACAGGCGCTCGCTCTGGGGGTTGACCTGGCTGCTCCCCGGATTGTAGACGGCAGCTTTTCGGTTCAGCAATTGTCTCACCAGGGGATAGAGCTTGAGAACGGCGGACGGATCAGCGGCAGGCTGCCAGCCCGCCATCTGGCCGGGGCTCTTCAGGTGCGCTTGATGCTGGCCACGCTGGGCGCGGATCTGGACGCGGCGGTTAAAGCCCTTATTAAGGAAAACCCACCGCTGGGGTTGGCTCTGGACGCGTTCGGGTCGGCGGCGGTTGAATCGCTGGGACAGTCGTATTGTCAGCAGGTTCGTTCTGAAGCTGAAGCCCTGGGCTGGGGAGCTTCGCTGGCGATATCGCCGGGGATGGTTGGCTGGCCGGTGGCTTCTGGCCAGGAAGAGATCTTTACAATACTCAAACCTGATCCAGGGGTGATCCGCCTGACATCCGGCTGGCAAATGGAACCGCAAAAATCCATCTCAAAGGTGATTGGCCTTGGGCCAGCCCTGATCAGCCAGGGTGAAATCTGTGATTACTGCAGCAGCCGTGAAACCTGCGCCTACCGGGATCGCCGTCAGTCTTTTGAAAAGGAACGCTAATGCCGTCATCTCCCCAGTCCTCTCTGTTTACTGTTGATCTTGAACCAACCGGGCGGCGCGCGCGCGTCCCGGCCGGCGCGACCTTGCTGGACGCCGCCAGAGCCGCCGGGGTGGATATTGTTGCTTCCTGCGGTGGGGTGGGCATTTGCGGCACCTGTGTGGTGAAAATTGTGCGCGGAGAAGTGTCTGCGCTTAACCAGCAGGAACGGGAAGTGCTTTCACCGGAGGAAGTCCGTCAGGGGCTGCGGCTGGCCTGCCAGACGCAAGTGCTGGGTGATGTGGGCGTGGATATTCCTCCCGCCAGTCTGGTGCGCGGGCAGCGGCTTCAGCTCGAAGGCCAGTCAACGGATTTTCCCTTTCAACCGGCGGCGCAAATCGTGGATATCGCCTGCGCCCCGCCCGACCTGCGAGATTTGCGCGCCGATATGACCCGGGTGAACGACGCCCTCGGCGCAGCCGGCAAACCGCCGCTGGCTGCTTCGGTTGAGCAGATGGATGAGCTTTCCGCCCGGCTGCGCCGCGAAGGCTGGCGCGCCCGGCTGGTCTGTTTTCCAGACGGCCGCCTGGCGGCTTCCCTCCGCTCTGGCAGTCCGGTGCTGGGGGTGGCTATGGATCTGGGCACTACCAAACTGGCGCTTTATTTGCTGGACCTGACCACGGGCGGCACCCTGGCAGCGGCCGGGGTAGTCAACCCGCAAATTGCTTACGGCGAGGATGTCATCAGCCGCATCAGCTATGCCAACCGCGGACGTGAACAACGCCGCCAGCTGCAGACCATGCTGGTCAATACGATTAATCAGACCGTTCAAGCCGAATGCGCCCGGCTTGGACTGGATCCATCCCAGGTGGTTGAATACGCCGCTGCTGGCAACACTGCCATTCACCACCTGTTTTGCGGGTTGGAAGTCGAACAGCTGGGACGCGCGCCGTATGTAGCCCTGGTCGATCAGGCGCTCAGCCTGCAGGCCGCCGAGCTGGGGCTGGCGGGTGCGCCCGGGGCGCGGGTTTATCTGCCGCCCAATATCGCCGGTTACGTTGGCGCAGACCATGTCGCGGCGCTGACCGCCAGCCAGGAGCGACTTCAGGAAAGTCCGGCGCTGCTGGTGGATATTGGCACCAACACAGAAATCAGTCTTCAGGTGGATGGGCGCTGGTTTTCCTGCTCCTGCGCTTCCGGGCCGGCATTTGAAGGCGCCCATATTCACGATGGCATGCGGGCAGCGCCGGGAGCGATTGAAAAAGTCGAGTTTTCCGAATCGGGACTGCGCTTGCATACCATCGGGGATCTGCCGCCGGTCGGGATCTGCGGGTCCGGGGTGCTGCATGCCGTGGCGCAGCTGCTGGAACACCAGCGTGTTGACCGGCGCGGCGTGTTCACGCCGCGACTGCCGGGCGGCTTTCAGCTGGTCAGCGCGGATCAGAGCGGTCACGGGCGCGAAATTGTGATCACCCGCAAGGATATTCATGAAATTCAGCTGGCGAAGGCGGCTATCCGCGCCGGAATTCAAACCCTGTGCCGCCGCGCCGGGATACAGGAAACGGACATCCGATCTTTTGTGATCGCGGGCGCATTTGGCACCCATCTGGACCTGGCGAGCGCGATCAAGGTGGGTATGTTCCCGCCCCTGCCAGCCTCCGTTTTCCATCAGGTCGGCAATGCCGCCGGTGTTGGGGCGCGGATGATGCTGGCTTCCATCAGCGCGAGGCAGGCCGCCGAGCGGCTTGCCCGTCTGTCTGAATATATTGAGTTGACCATCGCGCCGGAGTTTACCGGCTATTACGAAAACGCTATTTACTTTCCGGAGCGGTAGTTTCGAGGTTCCGGGCAGCATCCGCGATCGCCCGCACATGGGCTGGAGAAGTGCCGCAGCAGCCGCCCACCAGGCGAGCCCCGGCCGCAACCCAGGCCGGAACCTGAGCGCCCATCTCCTCCGGCTGGACATCGTAAAACGAGTTGCCCATTTCATCGGTTCGCGGCAGCCCGGCGTTGGGCTTGAACCAGATGGGCAGATCGGTGGTGGTGCGCAGGTCCTGCAGGACTTTGAAATTGTCCTCCAGGCTGCGTCCGCAGTTGATTCCCAGGGCTGACAGATTGAAACCAGAAAATTCCGCTGCCAGAGCGGTGGGCCGCACGCCCATCATCGTGCGCGTGCCGCGGTCAAAACTAAACGAGCAGATCAGCGGGATATCCGGGCTGGCCGCCCGAACCGCTCGCAGCGCCGCGCGGGCTTCGCCCAAATCGAACTGAGTTTCCACGACGATTAAGTCCACACCGCCCTCGATCAGGGCGGTCGCCTGTTCAAAGAAAGCGTTGTAAGCGTCTTCCTCATCCAGCGGGCCTAAGGGTTTCAATAATTCGCCGCTTGGACCGATAGACCCGGCCACCAGGGCTGTTTCCCCGGCCGCCTGGCGGGCGAGGCTGGCGGCGCTGCGGTTTAATTCCGAGGCACGCTCTCCCAGCCCGGATCGGCTTAAACGGACGCGTGATCCGCCAAATGAATTGGTCAGAATGATATCCGAACCGGCCTCGATAAACTCCCGGTGCAGCCGCAGGACTTCGGACGGGTTTTCTAACACCCAGAGGTCAGAAGGCGCGCCGCGCGGCAGGCCGCGGAGTTGTAAATTGGTGCCGGTCGCGCCATCCAGCACGACGGCGCGGCGAGCGGCGAGCAGGGAATCAAATTTTGCGGGCATGGCGGTTTTCCTTTTTTCGGATGGTTTAACGGGTCAGGCGAATCACATACCGGTAGCGGTCGCCGCGATATAAAATCTTGACATACTCGACCGGCCGGCGGTATTGATCGTAGGTCAGGCGCTCATTGAGCAAAAGCGGCGCGTCTGGTTTGATCTGCAGCAGCGCCGCCTCTTCCGGGGTGGCCAGGGTGACTTCGAGGGTCTCATCCGCTTCGGTTGGGATAATCCCAAATTTTTCCTGGAGGATGCGGTAGAGCGAGCCGGTGGCTTCCAGGTCTTGCAGGGTGATGGTCTGGTTCTCAGCCAGTTTGACATACGAGGTTTGCAAACCAATGGGAATGTCATCGCCCAGACGGGTACGTTCAATGCGCAGGACCTTGCTGTCCGGCGGCAGCTCAAGCCGCTGTAAAATGGACGGGGGAGGGACGACGGTATCCACCGACCGCACCAGCTGCCCCGGAACGATGCCGCGGCGCTGCAGGTCTTCGGTGAAAGAAGTCAATTCCTGCATCCCTTTTTGAAGTTTTTGCGGGGAGACAAAGGTCCCGCGGCCGTGTTCCCGGTAGAGAAAACCCTGCCGTTCCAGGTATTCCAGCGCCTGGCGGATGGTGGTTCGGCTGACATCGTAGGTAATTTCCAGCTGGCGTTCGGAAGGGATGGGCGTGCGCGGCGCCCATTCGCCGCTTTCAATTTGATCGCGCAGGATGCTGGCGAGCTGGTAGTACTTTGGAACAACATTCGTCGGGTCAATCCGTCTTGACATTTGTTTTTCCGGGTGGTAAACTGATACTACAACTTGTCATGTGGTCATTACCAGTTTATCCCATTATCCATCATTTTTGATTTTAACTCAAGAGGCACTTTCGGTGGATCCAATTTCTGAAGGCGATATCCATGCGATTGTTGAACGGGTTGTTCGGCGCACCCTGGGGCTGTCGGTTGACCCTGCTCCAGCTGCACCAGTCGCTCCGGCTGCCCCGGCCTCTCCCCCTCCGTCTGCGGGAACGGTTCAGCCCGAACCCGCGCCGGCGGCCGGTCAGACGGCTGGCCGCAAGACCGTCGCCATTGGCGCGGACCACGGCGGTTTTGAGTTAAAAGAAACTCTGAAGAAAGATCTGGCTGAAATGGGCTTTGAGGTAGTGGATTGCGGCACGTATAATAAAGATGCGGTTGACTACCCGGATTACGCCCTGGAGGTTGCCCACCTGGTCAGCATTGGCAAAGCCTGGCGCGGTGTGATGATCGACGGCGCGGGGATCGGTTCCTGCATGGCGGCCAATAAGGTCCCCGGGGTGCGCGCGGCGATGTGTTACGATCACGCCACGGCGGTGAACAGCCGCGAACACAACGATGCCAATTTGCTCACACTGGGCGCGGGTTTGCTGGGCGTGAACCTGGCCCGGCAAATCATGAAAACCTGGCTGACCACAGAGTTCGGAGGCGGCCGCCACGCGAAACGCGTGGATAAGATTGTCGCGATTGAACAAAAATACCTGAAGGGAAAGTAATTATGTCTCCCGATGCCAAGCTGGTTGAAACCCTGGTTGAAATCATCACCCGCGAAGTGCTGCTGGCGATGATTGAAGCCGAAGAGCAAGATCATACCCCCGCCGGCGCGCACTGCAAGGTTGAATTTGCGGAAGGGATGAAAGTTACCACCTGTTTTGATAACGCCGGGCATGTGATCAGCGCGGGGGCGGAACGGTTGACCTCGACCGTCGGGAATATCCCTCAAGACCTCAATCTGGCCCGAATGATCGATCATACCCTGCTGAAACCGGACGCCACGCCCGATCAAATCGCTCAACTGTGCTTTGAAGCCCGCAAGTACGGTTTTGCCTCTGTTTGCATCAACCCGACCTGGGTGAAAATGTGCGCGGATTTGTTAAAGGGCTCGGATGTCAAAGTCTGCACGGTGATCGGTTTCCCCCTCGGGGCGACGCCGCCAGAAGTGAAGGCATTTGAAACTCAAAAAGCCCTGGATGACGGCGCGACCGAGATTGATATGGTCATCAATGTCGGGGCGTTAAAAGCCCGCGACAGCGAACTGGTCGCCCGGGATATTCGCGAGGTGGTCAACGTGGGGCACCGCGCCGGCGCGCTGGTCAAGGTGATCATCGAAACCTCGTTGTTAACGGATGAGGAAAAGGTGATCGCCTGTTTGCTTGCCAAAGAAGCCGGGGCGGATTTTGTGAAAACCTCGACCGGTTTCTCCGGCGGCGGCGCCACCGTCCACGACATTGAATTAATGCGTCGAACGGTCGGGCCAGAAATGGGCGTCAAGGCTTCCGGCGGGGTGCGCACGCGTGAAGATGCCGAGTCAATGGTGAAAGCCGGCGCGACCCGCATTGGCGCGAGCGCGGGCGTCAAGATTATTCAACCGGGCTCAAGTGAGAAAGCGCCAGCCCCGGCTGCCGCGGCCGCCCGGGCATACTAGGCGGCGGGAGAGATCATATGCTGATTGCCAGAGTAATTGGTACGACTGTGGCCACCATAAAAGACGAAAAACTGGTCGGGCGCAAGCTGTTGATCGTTCGACAGGCGGATGAACGCGGTGTGCCTTCAGGTAAACCCTTTGTCGCCATTGATTCTGTCGATGCCGGAATTGGCGATCTGGTCCTGACCGCCGCCGGTTCCAGCGCCAGACAGACGCACGCCACCAAAGATACCCCGGTGGACGCGGTTATCATGGCGATCATCGAGACCCTCGAAGTGGACGGCGAAATCACGTTCAAGAAATCCTGACTGGTGAGAAGAACAGCGCATGGACAAAGATCTGGTCTCCATCCAAGAAGCGCGCGATGCAGCCGCCCAGGCTTATGATGCCTGGAAAATCTGGTCAAAAGCCTCGCAGGAGGAAGTGGACCGGGTTTGCGCGGCGATGTCTCAGGCTGCCTACGCGGCTGCCGACCGCCTCGGCCGCCTGGCGCATGAAGAGACCGGTTACGGCAACCCGGTTCACAAGCGGCTAAAAAATGAATTTGCCGCGAAGATGGTCTGGGAAAGCATTAAGGATGTGAAGACCGTCGGGGTGGTCAACCACGACCCGGTCAACCGGATTTATGAAATCGCCTGGCCGATGGGCGTGGTCGCGGCGCTGATTCCGTCAACAAATCCAAGTTCGACGGTAATCTTTAAGACTCTTATCGCCGTAAAAGCCCGCAACGCCATCGTGCACGCGCCGCACCCTTCGGCGGTCAAAAGTTGTTTTGAGGCGGCCAATTTAATGGCTCTGGCGGCAGAACAGGCCGGCGCGCCGCGCGGTTTGATCCAGTGCCTGCAAAACATCTCCCTTCAGGGAACTCAGGAGCTGATGACCCACAAACGGGTTGCGCTGATCCTGGCTACCGGCGGGACGGCCATGGTTCGCGCCGCTCACTCGGTCGGAAAACCGGCTTACGGCGTTGGACCCGGGAATGTGCCGGTGTATGTCGACCGAAGCGCGGATATTGAAAAAGCCGCCCGCTACATTGTCGCCTCAAAGGCTTTTGACTGTTCGACGATTTGCGCCACCGAACAGGCTGTGTTGGCGGACCGGCCGATCGCTGCCCGGCTGCGCGAACTGATGATCGCCGAAGGGGCTTATTTCTGTGATGACCAGCAGAGCGACGCGCTGCGCAGGGCGCTCTTTAACCCGGATAGAAGCCTGAATACAGCCACGGTTGGCAAGCCCGCCCCGTATCTGGCGGCCTATGCAGGCTTCAGTGTGCCGGCCGAAACGCGCATTCTGGTGACCCCTGTGCCGTATATCGGGTACGAAGAGATGCTGGCTCATGAAAAGTTGACCACGGTGCTTGCCTGGCACGAGGTTGAAGGCTGGGAAGCCGGGTGTGAAGCTTCCATACGCATGATTGAATTTGGCGGACGCGGTCACACCCAGATTATTTACGCCAATGATGACCGCGTTGTGATGGCTTTTGGCCTTGAAAAGCCGGTCTTCCGAATTCTGGTGAACACGATGGGAACGCTGGGCGCGATTGGCTCCACCACCGGCGTGATGCCCTCCCTGACGCTGGGACCCGGCGGCGTGGGCGGGGCGATCACCGGGGATAACATCAGCGTTCGGCATATGTTTAATATCAAACGTCTGGCTTACGAGCTGCGCTCGCCGCCGCCGGAGGCAATGGTTCCCGGAGGCGCGTCATCTGCGCCGCGTCTCCCGGATCCAATGGAACTGGAATGCATCGTGCGCGAGATCGTTCAAGAAATCCTGGCGAATAACCGCTAATTTTCAAAATATTTGAAAGGGAGTATCAAAATGGCTTTAGACACTGCGTTGATTGCACTCGGAATGGTTGAGACCAAGGGCCTGGTCGGGGCGATTGAAGCCGCCGATGCCATGGTCAAGGCTGCCAATGTGGTCCTGATCGGATCAGAGTACGTGGGCGGCGGCTATGTGACCGTCATGGTCCGCGGGGATGTAGGCGCGGTCAAGGCGGCAACGGATGCCGGCGCTGCCGCGGCAAAGCGCGTGGGCGAACTGGTGTCGGTGCATGTCATCCCGCGGCCCCACAGCGATGTGGAGATGATCCTGCCCGCTCAGACCAAAGGCGCCATCGGCGGACGCAGCGCGGAAAAGAAATAAACGGGCGAAACGGCTGGCATTTTCTTGAACGCGTTATCGCCCGGGTTGCCCGCACCCAGCCTGGAAGCATACCTGCAGCAGGCTGGCGAGGTCATCCTGCACCGCAGCCAGTCTGAAACCGCGCCTGCGCTGCCCGCCGCGCCTTCGGGCGATCTGCGGGTCGGCGTGGATCTTGGCACCGCTTATCTGGTCCTGGCCGTTCTGGATGAGGCTGGCCGCCCGCTGGCGGGCGAATGGCAGTTCGCCCAGGTGGTCAAAGACGGACTGATCGTGGATTACATCGCGGCCACAGATCTTTTAAAAGGCATGAAAGAGCGGGTGGAGCGCCGCCTGCAGCGCGAATTAACCCGCGCGGTGAGCGGTTATCCTCCCGGTGTGCCGCGCGCGGAAGTGCGCGCGACCGCCCATGTGGTTCAGGCGGCCGGCATGGACTGCCCCGAACTGGTTGATGAACCCACCGCTGCGAACAATATTCTGCGGTTGCAGAACGGCGCAATTGTGGACGTCGGCGGCGGCACAACCGGTATCGCTGTGGTGCGCGACGGGCAGGTGGTGTATACCGCCGATGAACCGACCGGTGGAACGCATTTTTCGCTGGTAATCGCCGGTTCGCTGGGCATCAGCTTTGAAGAAGCTGAAGCCTTGAAAATTCAGCCGGCGCAGCAGCCCCGCCTCTTTCCGCTGGTTCGGCCGGTGATGGAGAAAGTGGCGGCGATTGTCAAACGCCACATTACCAGCCACCCGGTTGATCAGATCACGCTGATCGGCGGTACCTCGGCTTTTCAGGGTATGGCGGCGGTAATCGAGGAATGGACCGGCGTAAAAACCAGCGTGCCACCGCGCCCGGCGCTGGTGACCCCGCTGGGCATGGCAATGCAAGGCGGCCGCGATGAATAAAGGAGGTAGCATGGCAGATACATTTTCATTACGTTGTTACTGTTTCCTGGACCGAATGCAGGCCCAGTACGCCGCCTTTGTCGGCACGATTACCCAGGGCGACCTGCCCACGGAAGGTATGGCTGCGCTGTATGTCGAAATGGCCCCGGGGAATGAAGTCTTTCGGGTGGTGGATATCGCTGTCAAAGCCACCGAAAGCCGTCCCGGCGCTCAGATCGTTGAACGCGAATTCGGCATGTTTGAGGTTCACTCGATGAATCAGGCGGCCGTGTTGGAAGCCGGCGACGTTGTCCTGCAGCGCCTTGGCCTGCGCCTGGAAGACCGCATTAAACCCGAAGTGGTCTCTACCCAGGTGATCACCCGCATTGACCCATATCAGTCGCAGCTGATTAATCGCTTCCGACGCGGCTCGATGCTGGTTCCGGGAGAGACCTTACTGGTCCTGGAATGCGCTCCCGCGGCCTATATCAATTACGCCTGCAATGAAGCCGAAAAGAAAGCCAATATTAAGATCGTGCACGTCTCTTCTGTCGGCCGTTTTGGCCGGATGTGGCTTTCCGGTTCGGAGGCGGAGATCATCACCGCACGGAACGCAGCCACACAAGCGCTGGAGAGCCTGGAAGGGCGCAGAGAATAACCACACGGTCAGGAGCAGTCTGATGGCCAAAGAGTTTTACACTGAGAAGGATATTGAAGATCTGGTGAAGCGCGGGGTTCTCTCGCTGGAGATCAACGAGAACGTGTACCTCACCGACCTGGCTTATGAAATGGCCAACCGGCTGGGGATGAAACTGGTCCAGCCCAACAGCCAGCCGCCCAGCGCGCCAGTGCGCCCGTATGTCAGCAAGGCCCAGCCGGCTGCAACCAGCTCCTGCGCCTGCAGTCCCTCGGTTCATTTGCCAAAAGATGCCGACCTGCGCCAGCGGATCAAGAGCGCGGTGACCGCAAAACTTGGCGGTCAGGTTGACTCTGCGCTGCTGGACCGCATCATTGACCGGGTGCTAAACAACACAGGAGTCAAGTAACTCATGCTGCTCGGCAGGGTTCGCGGCACTGCTGTCTGCCCGGTCAAATATGAGGGCACCGAAGGGTTAAAGCTGCTGGTGGTTCAACCGCTCAACAAACATTTAAAACCCGTGGGCGGGCTGCAGGTGGCTGTGGATGTTGTTCAGGCCGGGCCGGGCGATCTTTGCGTGATGGTTCGGTCGCGCGAGGCGGCTCTGGCGATGCCCGAGATCAAGTTTGTGCCAGTCGATCTGGCTCTGGTGGGCATCGTGGATGAATTAAATGTGCTTCCGGATGGCGAAGTGGATATCCAGATGCGCCCGGGGTGGGTGCAGTACACGTAGAGGCAGGCATGATTCTGGCGAAAGTTGTCGGCACGGTGGTAACCACCATCAGCCATCCGCATTATAAAAACCGGCGTCTGCTGGTTGTTCAACCCCTGGGGCTGCCGGGAGAAGCGCCGGATGACGATTTTATCGCCCTGGATAACACCCACGCCGGGATTGGCGACACGGTGTTAATCAACCGCGAGGGCAACGGCGCCCGCCAGGTGCTGGGCAACCCGGATGCCTGTGTGATCTCGGTGATCGTTGGCATTGTCGATTCGCTGTATCTGCAACAAGAATCTTGAGGTCAATGCGAAGGGAAAATTGTCACTTGACGGGGAGAGCGGTTTTCGCTACACTATTTGTGAAATAAAGGACGAGCAGCGACTCGCTTTTATTTTAGGGTGTTTTGTACGTACAAACGGACATTAGGTTAAAACCCACGCCGGCCGGCATATCAGGAGCAGGAGATGTCAGAACTCATCAAACAAATTTTTGAAGCTGTTGTGGATGGGAATCAAAAAGTTTCGGAAGCGAAAGTCAAGGAAGCGATTGAGAGCGGGCTGGACCCGACCACCATCCTGAACGAAGGGCTGCTGGCCGCGATGTCAGAGGTGGGAAAACTATTTGAGGAAGGGGAATTCTTTGTCCCTGAGATGCTGGTCTCAGCCCGCGCCATGCAAACCGGGCTAAATGTCCTTAAACCGCTGCTGGTGAATAATGAGACCAAAGGCAGCGGGACTGTGGTGGCCGGGACGGTGCAGGGCGATTTGCATGATATTGGGAAGAATCTGGTTTGTATGATGCTGGAGGGGGCTGCTTTCGAGGTGGTTGACCTTGGCGCTGATGTGCCGCCGGAAAAATTTGTTGAAGCGGTCAAGAGCAGCGGCGCGCAGATCGTGGCGATGTCAGCCCTGCTGACCACAACCATGGGCAATATGGGCGCCACGATTGAGGCGCTGAAAAAAGCCGGTTTGCGGGACAAGGTCAAAGTGATGGTTGGCGGGGCTCCGCTCTCGCAGCAGTACGCCGATCAAATCGGCGCGGACGGCTATGCCCCGGACGCGAATAAAGCAGTCGGGCTGGCGAAGAAACTGATCGCGGCCTGAAAAAACGCGGAAACGCCGTTTACCACGGCAGGATCAATCCGCAGAAACACAGCTGTTGAATTCATTAACCGACGGCAGCGGCCGTCCGGGTAATTTCATATTGTTTGTGCCAGAATGGAGGAGCAGATGTCTGAACAGGTGCATGACCACAATGGGATGAAGGGAAAAGATTTGTTATTCGCCGTCCTGCGGCATGAAAAAACCGCCGCGGTTCCCTGGGTGCCGTTTGCCGGGGTGCATGCCGGCAAATTGAAGGGGTATAAAGGGGCGGAATTGTTGACCGACAAGGCGAAATTGCTGGAAAGTTTACTGGCGGTCAATGAATTGTACGACCCGGACGGCCAGCCGGTGTTGTTTGACCTGCAAATCGAAGCCGAAATTTTAGGCTGCAAACTGCTGTGGGCGGATTATGCCCCGCCTTCAGTGGCTTCTCATCCGCTGGCAGATAAACTGGAAGTCCCGACGCATATTCCCCGCGCCGATGAAGGCCGCTTACCCATGGTTTTGGAGGTCATGCGCGAGATGAAGGCGAGAGTCGGCCAAAAAACCGCGCTGTATGGACTGGTAACCGGTCCATTTACCCTGGCCTCTCATCTGCGCGGCACCGACATCTTCCTGGACAGTATGGATCACGAGGACTTCTTGAACGATCTGCTGGCATACTGCACCCGGGTTTGCATCCAGGTGGCGGATTATTATATTGACGCCGGCATGGATGTCATCGCCGTGGTCGATCCCCTGGTTTCCCAGGTCTCGCCGCGCCATTTCAAACGATTTCTTTCTGATCCCTTCACCCGGATCTTTGACCATCTGCGCGGCCGGGGGGTCTTCTCATCGTTTTTTGTGTGCGGAGACGCGACCAAAAACATCGAAGTTATGTGCCAGACCAACCCGGATTCCATCTCGATTGATGAAAATATCAATATGCCCGCCGCCAAAGAGATCACCGACCGCTACAACATCGCCATCGGCGGCAATATCCCGCTGACCACCCGCATGCTGCTGGGAAATCAGCAGGATAACATGAAATATGTGGTGGATCTGCTGGATCAGGTCAGCAGCCACAACCTGATCCTCTCTCCGGGATGCGATATGCCGTATGATGTGCCGGTAGAAAACACGATTGGCGTCATGCAGGCCGTGCGCGACCCGGAAAACACCCGTCTGGCTCTGGCTCATTATCAGGCGGCTGAAGTGGATACTTCGGCGGTGGAGATTCCGGATTATGCGCATTTGAGCAAACCTCTGGTCGAGGTGTTTACGCTTGATTCAGAAACCTGCGCTGCCTGTATGTACATGATGGGCGCCGCGCAGCGCATGGCGGATGAACTGGCTGGCAAGGTAGATCTGGTTGAATACAAATTCACCCGTAAAGAAAATGTTGCCCGGGTGGTGAAGATGGGCGTTAAGAATCTGCCCAGCCTGTATATCAACGGTGAGTTGAAGTATTCCTCGATCATCCCGGGCAATCGCGAGCTGGTGGAGCTGGTGCGGCAATACATTCATGACTAGGATTCCTCGCTTGCACCTGGTGGGCGGTTTTTTGGGCAGCGGCAAGACCACGGCCATTGTTCAAGCCTGCAAGCTGCTGGCCGCGCGCGGTTTGCGGGCCGGGGTGGTCACCAATGACCAGGGAAAATTCCTCGTGGATACCGCCTTCGTGCGCCTTCAGGATTTCCCCGCCGTCGAGGTGGGCGGCGGCTGCTTCTGCTGTAATTACGGCGACCTGGAAACGCAGTTACAAACCCTGATGGCGAACGCTGCGCCGGATGTTATCTTTGCTGAATCCGTGGGTTCGTGCGCTGATCTGGTCGCCACGGTGGTCAAACCGCTGCTTGCCCTGCGCCACAGCCCCGTACCGCCGGCCAGTTTCAGCGTCTTCGCCGACGCCCGGCTGCTTTCGCTGCATCTGCGCGGCATGGAATTGCCGTTCAGCGATGACGTGGTGTATATTTTTGAACAGCAGCTGGAAGAAGCCGGTCTGCTGGTGGTCAACAAACTTGACTTGATCCCGGTGGAAAAGCAGCCTGAAATCCTGGCAAGGGTACGAGAGCGATACCCTGGTAAACCGGTGCTGGGTCTGTGCGCCCTGGAAGCCGACAGCATCCAGAACTGGTTGGAACGCCTTGATTCCAGCGAAGGCCTGCTTCCGGAAGAAACCCTTTCGATTGATTACCAGCGCTACGGGCGCGGCGAGCAGCAGCTCTCCTGGCTGGACCAGCAGCTCACCCTGAGGCTTCCCGAGGAGGGTCGGTTGACATCACTGGCGGCCGCGCTGCTCGGCGGTCTGGATGAAGCTGTTCGGGCAGAAGGGATCGCAATCGGGCACCTGAAATTTGTGGTCGCTGACGACGCCGGCAACAGCGGCAAAGTGAGCTTTACCAGTCTGCCGTCTGCTGGCTGGGAGGATCAGATCCCGGCGCTCACCGGCCGCCGGCTCACCCTGGATATGAATATGCGCGTTGAAATGCCGGCGGAGGATTTGAACCGCCTGGTAAACCAGACCCTGCAAAGGGTGGCGCGGCAATTCCTCGCCGAGGTGGAGGGGCAGGATCCCGCCGTTTTTCATCCGGGTTTACCCCGACCGACCCACCGGATAACCGGTGCGGGCAAATAGAGAATATATGACAAATGTCATAATCGCGAAACTTTAACTTGACAAGCCTATCCGTTTTTTTGTATAGTGATAGCGTAGGCTTTTCCCGGTGAGAGAAAAAATTAATAGGTTTGCCGGCTCATTTTTTTACAGGGTTTTGTCCGTACAAACGCACATTAGGATTATCGGAAGAAAGTACAGGTTTGCCGGATAATTGTGAAAATCAGAACAATTTCTAATCAGAGGTGAGCATGAGCAAAGTTTACCTGTTGGGGATTGACAACGGCACGACCACGACCAAAGCCACCCTTTTTGATACCCAGGGCAATGAAATTGCCGCCGCCAGCAGCCGAGAGGTAAAGACCAACCATCCCGAACCGGGCTGGGCAGAGCAAAGCATGGAAGAAATCTGGCAGGCCACGGTCGCGGCGATTCGCGCCGTCCTGGAAAAATCAAAAATTAACCCGGCGGAAATCGCCGGCATCTCCCTCTCCGGCCACGGCGGCGGGGTCTGGCTGCTGGATAAAGACGGCCAGCCCGTGCGCGACGCGATCATCTGGCTGGATGGGCGCGCCAAACCCTACCTGGACCGCTGGGGCGCGGAGGGCAAACTGGGCCCGATTTACGACCTGAGCGGCTGGAACCTGTTCGCGGGAATCGGCCCGGTAGCGATCTTTCCCTGGTTGATGGAACACGAAAAGGAATCCCTCAATCGGGCGGCGGTTAACCTGACCTCCAAGGACTGGGTCAAGTTCCGCCTGACCGGTGAGTTAAGCACCGATTACTCAATGGCTTCGGTGGCCCTGCTGGACTTTCAAACCCTGGATTATTCAGACGAACTTTTGAGCCTGACCGGCATTCGATCTTACCGCCACCTCCTGCCGCGGCTGGTTTCCGCTTCTGAGGTTGCCGGAAAGGTGAGCAAGGCCGCGGCCGAGGCCACGGGGTTGAAAGAGGGTACCCCGGTTTCCGGCGGCGCTTTTGACGGCTGCTGCTCCACGCTGGGGGCTGGCTGTTACCGGCCGGGTGAGGCTGCCAGCAATATTGCCACCGCCGGTGTCCACGCCGTTCTGACGGCTCAACCGATCCTTGACCCGGAGCGGATTTATTCCTTCATGTGCTACTGCGTCCCCGGCGTATTCTACAAAACTTCGATGGCGCAGGTCGCCGCCGGTAATCTTGACTGGTTTGAGCGCGAGTTTTGCGCCGCAGAACGTGAAGAAGCCCGGTCGCGGGGCGTGAGCATCTATGAAGTAATTAATGCTGAAATAGACCGCATTCCGGTCGGGGCCGGGGGAGTGATTTATCTGCCGCTGCTTCAGGGCGAGCGCGCTCCCTTTGTCAAACCGGAAGCCCGCGGGCTGTTCTTTGGCCTGGGCGACTGGCACACCCGCGCTCATCTGCTGCGCGCGGTTTACGAAGGGGTCGCTTTCTCCACGCGCCATAATGTGGAGGCCATGCTGAAGAATGAGAAAGTGGACACGGTCTTTCTGGCCGGCGGCGGATCGAAGAGCGCGGTCTGGTGCCAGATCCTGGCGGACTGTCTGGGCGCGCGCATGCGCGTTCCGGCCGGCATGGATTCGGGGTCGCGCGGCGCGGCGATCAACGCCGGGGTGGCGGTGGGCGTCTTTAAAGATCACGGCGAAGGCGTGCAGCAAATGGTCAAGATTGCCCGCGAATACGACCCGATCCCCGGGCACGGCGAGAAGTACGACATTGTCTATGGAATTTACAAAAATCTGATCCAGGCCGTCTGGCCGATCTGGGAACAAAGCGCGGAAGCCGGTGTGGAAAAATGGGAATAATCCGCGTACCTTAATCTGCGAAGGAGGAGAACAGATTAGCGAGAAAAACAGGCGTAAGTTGTGTTTCGTGTCCGCGTCAAATTTGTAAACAAACTGGAGGAGGATAACGTGAAAAAGTTAAGTGTTGTGCTGTCCCTGCTGATTGTTGTGAGCATGCTGCTTGCGGCCTGCGGCCAGGCCACGCCAGCGCCGTCAACGGGCGGCCCTGCTGCCACTGAAGCGCCGGCCGCCACCGAAGCGCCGGCTGGAAAGCCGTATGAAGGTCAGACCTTAAATTTCCTGACCATTCAGCCTCACAATGTGGCAGCTCAGAACCTGGCTGACTGGTTCAAAGAGGAAACCGGCGCGACGGTCAATCTGATTGTGGTCCCCTACGACAACGTGATTGAAAAAGCCGTGCTGGATGTTACCTCTGGCGCAGCGCAGATTGACGTGGTCGAGTACTGGTATCCTGGTCTCGGCACTCTGGTGGAAAATAACGTCCTGGAGAACCTGGATGAATGGTGGAAGTCCAAAGAAGCGGAATTGAAATTTGACGACTTCTTTGAGGATTACCGCGATGTCCTGACCACCATTGACGGTAAGAAGTACGGCATCCCCTACGACGGCGATATGCACCTGCTCTGGTACAACAAAGAACTCTTCGCCAAGCACAATGTCCAGGCTCCCACCACCTGGGATGAATATCTGCAGGTCTGCAAGACCATCACCGAAGCCGAGAAAGGTAACGATGTCTACGGCTGCGCCATCATGGGCGCCAAGATCCCCTTGATCCTGATTGGCACCTTCCTGAACCGCCTTGGTTCCTACGGCGGCACGTTCCTGGATGCGGACGGCAAACCGGTGATCAACAGCCCGGAAGCCGTGGCAGCCCTCGATGCTCTGGTGGCGGAACTGCCGTATGCCCTGCCCACTCCATCTGCCGTCGCGTTTGACGAAGCCCTGGGCGGCTGGTTTACCGGCAAGGTCGGCATGGTTGAGTTCTGGACCGACCTGGGCGCCATGACCGACGCGCCGGATGCTTCTGTCATCGGCGGAAAATGGGGTGTGGTTGCCCTGCCGAAGGGCTCTGGTCCGAAAGCTAAAGTCGTGGCCTCTTTGAACGCTGGTTTTGGCATGGGTGTTTCCACCACGGCTCCCAATAAAGAGCTGGCTTACAAGTTCATTGAATTTGTCGCCCGCCCGGACATCGCCCTGCGCTACAACACCGTGGTAGGCGGTATTGACCCGGTGCGCAAGTCAACCCTCGAAGACCCCACCTTCATTAAGTTCGCGGGTGAAGAGCTTGTGGCTGCCATCAAGGAAGGCCACAAGAATCTGGCTCCGTGGCCAACGGACGCGCTGTGGTTCAAACTGCAGGAACCTCTGACCGATAATCTCTCGCTGGCGCTGACCGGCGCCAAGACCCCCAAGCAGGCTCTGGATGATACCCAGGCCGCCTGGGAGAAGATTATCGCTGAAAACAAGTAGACTCTATCGGTCCCCGCGGGGTGGGGAGCGGCTGCTCCCCGCCCCGCAACTGCTCCGGCCAATTTCGCCGGGTAAATTCCCGGCAGATGAGGAGTAACAAGGTGAATTCTTCCCTGGAAAAACACTCTCCAAAGTTAATGGTGCTGCCGGTTTTCATTGTGCTCTTGCTGATCTCGCTGGTGCCATTGATTTATGTCCTGGGTATCAGTTTTACCCAGTCAACCCTTTCCAAACCGTTCAACGATTTCATCTGGTTTGAAAACTATAAAAAAGCCTTCACCGATGAAATTTTTGGCGCCTCCCTGGTCAATACCCTGCTCTTTGCGTTTATTGTAACGACCATCCAGACCTTCCTGGGGTTTGTGCTGGCTTTCGCGATGCAGAAGGAACGCAAATTGAGCGGTTTATTCCGCACCCTGGCGCTGCTGCCGCTCTTTACCCCACCGGTGGCTGTGGCGATGATCTGGCGCTTGATTTACGACCCCAATTCGGGTTTTTTGAATTATTACATGCGCCAGTTCGGGATTTTTGAAAAATCGGTGGCTTTCCTGGGCGATCCAAAACTCGCTTTTCCGGCGATTATGTTCGCCGATATCTGGCAGTGGACGCCCTTCTGCTTCCTGTTGTGCCTGGCGGCGCTGCAGTCTCTACCGCGCGACCCTTACGAAGCCGCCGCGGTGGACGGCGCCTCCGCCTGGCAGGTATTCCGCCGCCTGACCCTGCCGATGGTCGCTCCGCAGGTTCTGGTGGTATTCCTGTTCCGCTTCTTAATCGCGCTTAAGGTCTTCGACCTGGTGTACATGCTCACCTTTGGCGGGCCGGGCAATTCGACCCAGGTGGCTTCTTTCTACATTTACCGCGTGGGCTTCAAGCAATTTAATATTGGTTACGCGGGCGCGCTGAGCATTCTGGTATTGATTTTAATCAGCGTGCTTGCCACCGGCTTAACCAAAGGGCGCGATTTCTTGTTGAGGAAATTGGAGTAACCATGGCCGCTGAAAATCATTTTGACGATCTTTCTGAAAAAGCAGCCCGTAAAGACCTCGGCTATTACCTGCGGGCAATCTTCTTTGGCCGGCCAGCGCGCCTGGTGGTATTGCTGCTCTTCATCGCGTTGATCCTGATCCCGGTCATCTTTGTCATCTCGACTTCCTTCAAAATCCCGCTGGAAATCCGCCTGGGCGGCTCCATCTTCCCTCAGCAGGGAGTGGTGACCATCAACTGGACCAACGCTTTTGAAAATGTTCCTCTGTTTAAATTCCTGACCAACTCGACATTTGTCGCGGTGGTCAGCACAATTCTGGCATTGCTGGTCGCGGTCCCGGCGACCTATTCGATCATCCGTTTCAAAACTGGCGGCTGGTTTCTGCCCTCGTGGATTTTAGGAACCTACGTCATGCCTCCCATCGTGGTCAGCGTGCCCATTTTTGCGCTGGTCAAAGCGGTTGGGCTGCAGGATCAATTGATGGGCATCACCCTGGTACATGCGATGGCCAATATCCCGATCGCGGTATGGCTGATTGACAGCTATGTGCGCACCATTCCGCGCGAACTGGAACACGCCGCCTGGATTGACGGTTACAGCAAGTTCGATACCCTGTTGAAAGTTGTCCTGCCGCTCATTCGGCCCGGGGTGATGGCGGCCGGGGTCATCTGTATGATCCTTTCCTGGAACGAGTTTCTCTTCGCCCTCATCCTGACCTACAGCGTGCGTTCCAATACGTTCCCGATCGGCATTTCCCGTTTTATTGGCGAACACGGGATGCAATTTGGCGAGATGTCGGCCGCCGCTCTGGCGGGGATGATCCCGATTTATATTCTGGTGTTCTTCACATCCCGCAGTCTGGTAGAAGGACTGACCCGCGGCGGCGTGAAAGGTTAATTCTGCTTAATCGTGTGAGGTGAATGATGAACAAAGTGTTTTTTGAACTGGAAAAGAAAATCAAAGCGGGTGAATTCAAAGCTGGCGAAGTGCTCCCGCCGGTGAGCGAGCTGGCCAAACAGTTTGGCGTCAGCGAAGCGGAAGTCGCGACCGCTTTGAGCGAATTGATTTACGAAGGAGATCTGGAACGGGTGCGGCCTGAACCGCTGGACCAGATCAGGGTGCCGGTGGTCAAACTGTGGAACACGCTGCGCGGTTCGCACAGCATCACTTCTGAAGCCAAAAAAATGGGGGTCAACCCCGGGGTCAATATTATTCGCTGGGAACTGGTAGATGCCTGGCCGGATATGCAGCGCCGCCTCGCCTTGGAACCGGGCGATAAGGTTCAAATCATGGAACGGCTTCGTTTCGCCGGAGAAGAGCCGGTCGCGATTGAGGTCTCTTACTTCCCGGCGAAGTTTTATCCGGGCATCACGCCTGAAATGTTCCTGGAAGACGGAAGCGGGCAATCCTCCTTCGCCGTGATGGAAAAAACCTTCGGGTTGATCTCTGAAAAAGCTTTTGACGAGCTGACCGTGGTCTGCCTGGAAAAACGCGAGGCGGATTACATGCAGATGCCGGTCGGAACGCCGATCCTGCAGCGTTTCCGCGTAACCCTGTCTGATAAGGGCGTGCCGATCAAAGCCTCGCGCGCGATCTGGAAGTTCCGCGCCGGGTATGAAATGCCGGTCAAACATTAAGCGCCCGCGTCTTCAAACAGGCGCGCGCAGAAACTGGAGATACTACTGTGGCCAGTGTTGAACTTCGAAACGTTTGGAAAATATACGGCGGAAAGGTCGAGGCGGTAAAGGACGCCAGCTGGAAATGCGAAGACGGCGAATTCTTTTCCATCCTCGGACCGTCCGGGTGCGGCAAATCCTCTACCCTGCGCATGATTGCCGGTCTGGAGGAGATAACCCGCGGGGATTTACTCTTTGACGGCCAGGTGGTGAATTCCCTGCCGCCCAAAGACCGCAATGTCGCCATGGTCTTTGAAAGCTGGGCGCTCTACCCCAATATGACGGTGTATGAAAACATCGCCTTTCCGTTGCGGGTGAGGAATTACCCAAATGACGCCATCGACAAAAAAGTGCGCGAGGCGGCGGAATTTCTTGATCTGACCCCCATCCTGCAAACCGGCGTACGGCGGTTATCGGGCGGCGAAATGCAGCGGGTCTCGATTGGCCGCGCGATTGTGCGCAATCCAGCCGTCTTGATTATGGATGAGCCGATTTCGCATCTGGATGCCGGTCTGCGCGCGCGTATGCGCGATGAACTGAAGACCCAGGTCAGCCGCCTTGGAGTCACCACTTTGTACATCACCCACGATCAGGTTGAATCGATGGCGATGGCGGACCGCATTGCCATTATGAACCTGGGGGTGATCCAGCAGGTGGGCACGCCGCTGGAAATTTACTACAACCCGCGCAATGAATTCGTCGCCGGATTCATTGGCGAACCCCCGATGAACTTCACCATGTGTGAATACCGCCTGGACGGCGGGAAGCACATGATTGAGTCGCCTTCCTTCTCCTTCACCCTGGATGAGATCTGCTCAGACCGCTTTGCGGGTTTTAGCGGAGGAAAGAAGTTAAAGCTCGGGGTACGCCCGGAGGACGTGCGCGTCAGCACAGAAAAGACAGACAACAGCTTCCCGATGGAAGTGGATTTTGTTGAGCCCCAGGGAGACCGCACCATTCTCTCCCTCAAGCTTAAGTCCGGCGAAATTCTGTTAGCCCAGGTACTGGGAGATATGCGCCCCAAGGTAGGCGATTACCTCTTCGTTCAATTTGACCAGCGCCATATTCATTTCTTTGACCTGGAAAGCGGTTTGAATATCCTCTATGCCGAATGACCGTCAATTTGGCTTGAAAGGGAGATTTGCATGGCTAAATTAGTTTTACGCAATGTGACCAAGACCTTCGGCAAGACCGTCGCACTAAAAGATGTTAACCTGACGGTTAAGGACGGGGAATTTTTTGTGCTGCTTGGGGCTTCTGGCGCGGGCAAATCCACGACCATTAATGTGATTGCCGGATTGGAAATTCCAGACCAGGGGCAGGTGTTTATTGATGAAGGCGATGTTACCCACGCTTTCCCTCAAGACCGCAATATTGCCGCGGCATTTGAATCCTACGCCCTTTACCCTCACTTTACGGTCTTTCAGAACCTGATGTTCCCGCTCGAAGCTCCGCGCCGAAAGCGAACGTACACCAAAGAATCGCGGGTTGAGCGGGTAAAAGAGGTCGCTGAATTGCTGGGAATCAGCGAATTGATGGACCGCTATCCGCGGGAACTGTCGGGAGGGCAGAAACAACGCGTGGCGCTGGGGCGCACGCTGGTGCGCCGTCCCAAGGCGTATTTGCTGGATGAGCCCATCGCGCATCTGGACGCGAAACTGCGCCATCGCATGCGCAGCGAACTGAAGAAGATCCAGCAAACACTGGGAATTACCACGCTGTATGCCACCCCTGACCAGCTGGAAGCGCTGTCGATGGGCGACACCGTGGCGGTGCTGAACCAGGGTGTGGTCGAGCAAATTGGCACGCCGGATGATATCTACTACCGCCCGGTTAATCAATATGTGGCCAGTTTTGTCGGCGATCCGCCGATGAATATTTTCAACGTGGATTATCAGGGCAAAGAGGCGGTGGTCGAATGTGATACGCCCTACCGGGTGCCAATCCTGCCGGCTGACCAGTCCATGCTGGCAGAAAAGATGGGCAGCTGCCAGCTGCGCATCGGGGTCCGTCCGAAAGATATTCGCATCGTGCCCGCCGGCGACCCGCAGGCGCATACTAACGCGGAAGTGCATCTGATTGACACCCTGGGTCAGACATCCATCGTGGTTACCAAAATAAAGAACACTGAAATTCGAGTCAAAATCGACTCGGATTTTCTGCCGAAATTGCACAGCACGGTCGGCCTGGTTTTTGATAATGAACGTTTCTATTATTTTGATGCTGGCACACAGCTGCGAATCGGGTAGGACAGCCAGCGAGACACCAATCATCTGAAGAAAGGGGCATGCCATGAAAACGAGGAAACTGGGTTTTTCGGATTTAGAAATCACCACCATTGGGCTGGGAACCTGGGCAATCGGTGGTGGTGAAAATCCTTACGGCTGGGGGCCGCAGGATGACCGCGATTCGATCGACACCATCCGCGCCGCGCTCGATCTGGGGATCAACTGGCTGGATACCGCCAAGGGTTACGGGCACGGGCACTCGGAAGAAGTGGTAGGCGAAGCCGTCAAAGGCCGCAGGGACAGGGTCATCATAGCCACCAAATGCGGCATTCTCTGGAAAGAGGACGGCAGCGATATTTACGGCTGCCTCAAGGCGGAAAGCATCAAAGCAGAATGCGACTCCAGCCTGAAACGGCTTGGAACGGATTACATTGACCTCTACCAGATCCACTGGCCGATGCCGGATGAGGATATCGAAGAAGGCTGGGGGGCGATCGCCGATCTGGTCAAAGCCGGCAAAGTGCGCTACGGCGGGGTTTCAAATTTCTCGGTTAACCAAATGAAGCGGGCTCAGGCCATTCACCCCATCGCTTCGCTGCAACCGCCTTACAGCATGCTGAAGCGGGATATTGAGGCTGAAATCCTGCCCTTCTGCGCGGCCAATAACATCGGGGTGATTGTTTACAGCCCGATGCAGGCCGGTTTGCTGACGGGGAGGTTCACCAAAGAACGCGCTGCTTCCTTGCCCGCTGATGACTGGCGGAAGAACAGCCCTGATTTTCAAGAACCGCAGTTAAGCGCCACCCTCGAGATGGTGGAAAAGATGCGGCCAATGGCGGCAAAACACGGCCAACCGGTGGCCAACCTGGCGATCGCCTGGACGCTGCGCCGCCCGGAGGTTACGGCTGCGATTGTCGGCGCGCGCCGGCCGGACCAGATCCGCGAGACCGCGGCCGCGGGAGACCTGCAGTTGAGCGCTGAGGAAATTGCCGAACTCGACCGCCTGATTCGAGAACGCGATGCCAAAGCGGGCTAAAGATTTCGATCATGGAGAAAACAATGCGCGTAGCGGTACTTAACGATCTATTTCTGACCCGTGAGGTCCTTCAAAAAACGTTTGAAAAGGTCTTTGAAGGCACGGGGCTGACCTTTGAGTTCACTTATCTGGAAGACACCTGGCCGGTTACCCCGGTACAGAAGACCGATGAAGTCAGCGAGTTTGTGGGAGATGAGGATGCCACCGCCAGAGCGGTTGAAGACGCTGAAATCATCCTGACCCATACCGCGCCGATCACCCGCAAAGTGCTGGCGGCTGCCAAAAAATTGAAAGTTCTGGGCGTCGCCCGGGGAGGCCCGGTCAATATTAACTGGAACGCCTGCACGGAGCTGGGTATCCCGGTCTTGTATGCGCCGGGGCGAAATTCTGGCGCGGTGGCGGAATTCACCATTGGCGCCATGCTGGCAGTCTCCCGCAATATCGTCCGTTCGCACATGTCGATGATGACTGAGAAGCGCTGGCGGGGCGACCTGTATGTGTACGATATGGTCGGCAAAGAGCTGAGCGCTTCAACTGTCGGTCTGGTCGGCTCTGGGGCAATCGGCGGAAAAGTCGCCCGGCTTGTGCTTACTTTTGGCGGCAAGGTTTTAATCTACGACCCGTATATCAAGCCGGAGGATATCGAAAAAATGGGTGCGACCCCGGCGGATCTTGATACCGTGCTGCGCGAATCTGACTTTATCTCGCTGCATGCGCGGTATACTAAAGAGACCAAGGGGATGATTGGAGCCCGCGAAATCAGCCTGATGAAGAAAACCGCTTATCTGATCAACACCGCCCGCGGTGAACTGGTGGATCACGATGCGCTGTACGCTGCCTTGAAGGATCGGCGGATCGCCGGCGCGGCTCTGGATATCTTTGAAGCCGAGCCGCCGCCCGATGACAGCCCGCTGTACAGCCTGGATAATGTTGTGGCGACCTCTCACCTGGCCGGGGCTTCGACTCAGGCGGCAGAAATTGGGGCGCGCCTGCTCTCCGAGGGAATTTATGAGTATATTATCAATAAACGCACTCCGAAATTCTGCATCAACCCGGACTACGAGAAGCATCTCAAGGCATAACGCCGCCATCCTGTTTGTTTAAGAGGTTACACCCTTGACCAACGAAATCAACCGCGAGACCCCGATCCCCCTGTATTACCAGGTCTCTCAAATTCTGCGCAAGGAAATTGAGTCTGGCAAATACGCGCCGGGGGATTACATTCCAACCGAGTTTGAACTGCAGCGCAGGTTTAATGTCAGCCGGGCAACCGTGCGCCAGGCGCTCTCAGACCTGGTGTATCAGGGGCTGCTGGAACGGCGGCGGTCAAAAGGTACCGTGGTTTCGCGCATGCAGGTCGAGGCGACTCTGAAGAACCTGGTCTCGTTCACCAACGAAATGATGACCGGGAAGCAGGAACTGACCACGCGCATCCTCGACTTTCGTTATATCCCGCCGCCCAGCTTTGTGGCCGAGCAGCTGGATATTCCAGAATATGAAATGGTGGTCGAAATGGTGCGTTTACGCAACGTGGACGGTCTGCCGGTTGCGGTGGAACGCTGGTACGCGCCGCTCAAGCTTTTCCCGGGCATCAACCGTTCCATGTTCAAGGAAACCGGGATGGAGCAGTCCACCTATGTGGTTTTGATGCGCCAGTACGATGTCAACGTGGCGCGCGCGGTGGACACGGTCAGCGCGGTGGCGGTCGGCGCGGCGGAAGCCAAATTGCTGAATGAAGAAATTGGCGCGCCGGTTCTGCTGCGCACGCGGGTATCCTATACCGCGGACAACCGGCCGGTGACTTATGCGACCGGGGTTTATATCATCAAACTGCGCTTCCCGCTGGAGGCGACGCGCAACAGCACTTAATACCTAGATTGGAGATGGTTTTATGGGAAACAAACTCACTGTAAGCGATATCGCCAGGATGATCGACCACTCTTTGCTGCGGCCGACCCTGACAGACCCGGAATTTTTTGAAGGAATTGAACTGGCTCGAAAATATCAATGTGCCACAGTGTGTGTGGCACCTTATGACGTGCCGCGTTCAGCCGAGCTGCTGAAAGGCAGCCCGGTGCGCATCAGCACGGTGGTGGATTTCCCCCACGGTTCCAATATGACGGAATCCAAAGTGTTCGAAGCCAACCTGGCGCTGGACCGCGGCGCGAGCGAACTGGATATGGTTCTGGCAATCAGCCGCCTGGTCGCCGGCAGCTATGATTATGTCGAAGCGGATGTTCGCGCGGTGGTAGAAGCCGCCCACGCCCGCGGGGCGGTCGTCAAAGTGATTTTTGAGACCTGTTATCTCACTCCCGAGATGATTGTCAAAGGCTGTGAGCTGTGCGAACGGGTCGGGGCGGATTATGTCAAAACTTCGACCGGTTACGGCCCGCGCGGAGCCACGCTGGACGACGTCCGTCTGATGCGAAAAAGCTGCAGCCCGAAAGTGGCGGTTAAGGCTTCAGGCGGCATTCGCACCCTGGATGATGTGCTCGAATATCGCAAAGCCGGCGCAAAAATGATCGGTACCCGCGCCTCGGCAGCCATTCTGGATGAAGCCGCGCGCCGGGAAGCGCAAGGCACTTTACAGGAACTGGATTGAGTCAGGTATTTAATACTAAGGGGAGTGTACTATGACCCAGATGAATGCTGCAATGTTTTATGCGCCGATGGATGTGCGTTTTGAGCGCATTGAAATCCCCAAACCCGGCCCGGGTGAATTGCTGGTGAAAATTGGCGCGGCCACGACCTGCGGCACGGACATTAAAACGTATGAACGCGGGCACCCGACCATTATCAAAAAGACCCCTTCAACTTTCGGGCATGAGTTTAGCGGAGAAGTGGTTGAACTGGGAGCCGGGGTAACCAGTTTCGCGGTCGGAGACCGGGTGTGCACCTGCAACGCGGTGCCCTGCGGAGAGTGCTTCTACTGCAAAAAGGGACACCGCAATCTGTGCGAGGATCTGTTAATCCTCAACGGCGCTTACGCGGAATATATCGTCATTCCGGCGCGAATGGTGAAAACCAATGTGTACAAGATCCCGGACCACATGACCTACGCCGAGGCGGCGGTTTCTGAACCGCTGGGGACGGCCGTGCATGCGATTCGCCGGGCGCGAATTGAACCGGGCGACATGGTTGCCGTGCTCGGCTCCGGGCCGCTCGGTTTGATGCTGGCCCGTTTGGCCGTCTTGCGCGGGGCAAGGGTTGTCCTGTCCGGGGAAATTACAGAAGAACGCCGGCGGGTGGCGCTCGATTTTGGCGTTCAGGAATTTGTGGATATCCGCGAAGTCAGCGATGTGGCGGCGCGGGTGGATCATGTGCGCGGTTTGTCGGACGGCAAACGCGGCGTGGATGTGGCCATTGAGGCGGCTGGTTTTCCCTCCGCCTGGGAAGAAGCCATGCAGCTGATCCGCGCAGCCGGCACGGTGGTGTTCCACGGCGGCTGCAAAGCCGGGACCACGGTTTCTGTGGATACCCATTCGATGCACTATAAAGAGCACACCCTGATCGGCGTTTATCATCAGGATCCCGACGATTATAAGCGCTCGGTGAATCTGCTCGCCAGCCGCCTGGTAGATGGACGGAAATTCATCACAGAAACTGTGCCGCTCAGCCAGGTGATCAAGTCATTTGAGCGCGTTCGCCGCTTTGAGGGCATCAAATTCGCGATTGATCCTTCCAAGATGGAATAAGGAGTGCTGCATGGCAATTTCTGCGATGACCAATCAAGAGCGCATGGAAGCGTTGCTGCGCGGTGAAAAACCCGACCGCGTGCTGTTTGTTCATAAAGGCTACGGCTTTTGCGCGGTTAACACCGGCATGGCGAAAGCGGACATCTTTGAATTTCCCGAGAAATCGTACATGGCGCAGAAGTGGACGATGGAAATGTACGACGCGGAAGTTGCTCCCTTCTACACATTTGTTTCTTACGGTTCCTGGGAGTTCGGGGGCGAAATCAAATGGCCGGACGACCGCTGGGGCTCTGGTCCGTCTGTTTCGCGCCGGCCGGTTGAAAAACCGGAGGATGTTTTTAAGCTGGAATTGCCGGACGTGACCAAAGCCGGCTGCCTGCCCAAGATGATGGAGTTCGCTCACCTGCAGGAAAAATACGGCTCGCAGATCGCCTTTATTTACGGTAGTCCCTTTACTTTCTGCGCCAACCTGTGCGGGGTCAACAAATTCCTGGAATGGGCAGCCACTGAACCGGAAGCGGTAGAACATGTCATGCGTCTGATGACCGATCACCTCAAGCAGGTCGCGGATCTATTCATCCGCACGTTTGGAGCTGAACGCGTGCTGCCGCGGATTGCCTCACCAACGGATGGACTGATATCACCCCGCATGTACAAGCGTCTGGTTCTGCCATACCGGATGGAATTGCATCAATACGTGCTCGATCAAGGGGTGCAGCATATTTACGATCATATCTGCGGCGATCAGAATAAAAACCTGGAGCTGCTGGCCACCCTGCCGTGGGGCAAGCCCGGCATCCTCTCCTTCGGGCACGAAGTGGACCTGCTCAAAGCAGCTGAAATGTTCCCGGGGCATATCATCGCCGGAAATGTTGAGCCAGCCATCATCACCACCGGGACCCCTGATCAGGTCTGGGAAGCCTGCCGCAAGAATATCGAAATTGGGAAGACGATCGAGAGCGGGTTTATCTTCATGGGCGGGTGCGAAATCGCCGCCAATACCCCGCCGTATCATATATACCTGATGAGCAAAGCCGCACGGGAATTTGGATACTACTGAACCGCCGCGGGGTTCCCCAGAATCCGAACAGGCGCGCCATGCGCGCCTGTTTTCTTTTAGTAACCAAATTGAAGCTGAACGGGTGAGGATCGGCCGTTGAACAGCAGGTAAGGGGCGGCGCGCCTGGCATTGGCGGTTATTTTGGCCAGATTTTCAATCCGCTGGATCTGGTTTTTCTGGCGCGCGCTCAGTATGGCCTCAACAGCAACCGGCCCCAGACCAGGAACGCGCAGCAGTTCCTCACGGGATGCGCGGTTGATCTCCAGCGGATGATCTCTCAGGTGAACTTCTGCCCAGACTGTTTTTGGGTCTGAACGGGTGGGTAGAAATCCTTCCCCCTCAAAGGGTAATTCTTCCAAAATGAACCCATAATCGCGCAGCAGATAGAACGCCTGGTAGAGCCGATCCTGCCGAATCGGCGCCGTGGCGGGTTTATGTTCCAGCGGGGTGTTTTTAATCGGGGTGAAAGCGGAAAAATACGCTCTGGTCAGCGAGCAATTCTGGGAGAGCGCAGCGGTGAGCGCCAGGATTTCCAGGTCAGTCTCGTCCGAGCCCCCGACCACGAACTGGGTGGTCGAACCGGGCCAGCGTCCGCGCCAGCCCTGCTGCGCGGGGAGCTCGCGGCGGATCTGTTCCGCGTAACGCAGCGGAGCCAGCAATCCTGCTTCAAAATTCTTGCTGGGCGCGAGTTGAGCCAGGTGGCTTCGCGTTGGCGCTTCCAGGTTGATGCTGATGCGGTCTGCCAGCTGCATGGCGCGCAAAACCTGATCTTTCTCGGCACCCGGCATAATTTTTAAGTGCAGGTACCCGCGGAAGCCGAGCCGGTTTCGTAAGATTTCCGCGCAGGCGATCAACCTGTCCTGGGTGCGCATGCCGCCGTTCACCACGCCAGAACTGAGGAATAACCCCTCAACAATTCCGCCCTGGAAGAGTTGTAGAAACAAACGCGCAAATTCCTCCGGCTGAAACGTTGCCCGGCGGGTATCCCTGCCGGCCCGGCAGCCGCAGTAAAGGCAGTCATTCTCGCAGGCTGAGGTTAGCAGGGTCTTCAGGAGGCGAATCCGCCGGCCGTTGGGCAGCGCCGCATGGGTGACCAAAACACCCCGGGAAACCGGTTCGCACTGCCCGGAACAGGCGCGCTCATCATCGGCTTCCAGACCGCTTTCCATACTGAGCAAATTTAATCGCGTGAGGGCATCCACACCATTATTATAGAACAAAATATCTATTCGTCAAGTAAAAGAAATGCCGCCTCTGGCAGGCGGCAAATGATATTGAGGGAAAGGTTAAATCCAGCCGAGAATTCCGGCAAAGACCACCAGCATGAGCGCATTGACGGCGGCCAGGCTGCCGATGAACCTTTTTTGTACTTTTGGCTTCCAGTCATAGCAGTAGAACGCGGCCAGGAAGAACGGAATGTATACGGTGATAAAGACTGGGAACGCTCCCCACCAGTCATACACCCAGACGAAGGCCGGGGTCTTGGCTAAAAAGATTTCGAAGATGGCGAAGAAAGCCGCGTTGGCAACCGCCAGAAACAGGCGGTTGTTAATCCCCAAGATTTTGACTTTCGGATCCTGCGGAAGCAGTTTGCTCAGCGCCAGGCCGGCGATGGAAAACATCAGGCTTAACTCCGCGCCTACCCCAATTAACAGCAGAAAGGCCGTTCCGGTCGGAACCGTCCACAGGGCGTGTCCGCTAAAATGCTGGATCAGCCCGTTCAAGATTTCGTAGAACCAGTGCACCATGTAAAGCGCCAGTCCGGCGGCTACGGGTTTCCAGTTCTTTTTGGAAATCTCGCTGGCGTACACGTAAATCACCAGCGCCAGAAGCGGTATCAGGTACCACTGGAAATTTTCCCCACTGCGCAGGATCGCCAGCGCCTGCTGCGTGGCTTCTTGATGATGCATTTTCCCCTCCCGGAAGATGAATTTCCGCCGCACCGGCGGGTTGATTAAGCCTAGCCCGGCTGGATAAATTTGTCAACATCACGGGCGGCGAAATTTTGGAAACCCCGGCATGCTATAATCAAACCAGCGGAGGGTGAGGCATGAAGCGATTTGCCGGGTTGATGGTATTCATCTTTATGGCGGCAGCCTGCGCCGCCGCGCCGGCGCAGCCGTCGGCAGAAACTCCCCGTGAAAGCAGCACACCCACCTACCCCTGTCCGGTTCCCACGCCGGAGTATCTGGCTGTCGAGCCGCTGCCGCTGCGCACCAGCGAAGATGCGGTCACTTTCTCGGTGACCATCAGCAACGGTGAAGCGGTGACGATCACATCCGAATTTACCAGCGTCACCGTCTCTGAAGGCTTTAACCACATTCGCGTGCCGCTCAAAACAGGAAAAACCCAGCATTTCACAGTCGCTGCCAGGGTTCGCCAGATCGGCGGGCCGAACGGCTGCACCTACGGCGGCTATACCCTCACCACCACGAGTGATCGGAACGGCCTCCCTCTGGTGGTTACCCAGGGAGAAGTGAGCCCGGTCCGCGTGCCTGAAAAACGCATCGCTCCTGAAACGCTGGGCGCGCTTCAGTTAATAAATATTTTGCCGCGCACCGGGGCAGTGTTCGCGCTGATATTTCTGAATGACCGGGAACTGCTCACTGTGGGCGATCAGGCGGCTGTGTGGAATGTGCTCGACGGCAGCCTGAAGTCAGCGTTCCCCGCGTACGGCGCGCCGCTCTACGCGCGGGCTGCGGATCTGGATGCCCGGCGCGGCCGGCTGGCGCTGGGTTCAACCGCGGGGGATGTGCGCCTTATTGATCTGAGCAGCGGAGCGCAGACCATTCTGCCGCCGATGCTGGAAAACGGCGGACAGGACCTGAGCGCGCTCGCCTTTTCTCCAGACGGTGAATGGCTCGCGGCAGGCAGCCCGGCAGGACAGATATATATCTGGAATACACGCCAGCTGACGGTTCTGGGGACAACCCCGCCGGCGGCTGATACCTACCAACCGGTGGTCGCCTTACACTGGCTGGATCAAACCCGCCTGCTGGCGGTATACCTGAATCAAATCGTGATCTGGGAACTACCTTCCCTGAAGGAACTGGAGCGCTTTCCGGCGCCGGAAGCCTTCCTCAATTTTTCTGGCAGTGATCTGAGTCTCGACCATACGAAACTGTGGCTGACCGCCGGGAACGAAAATCTCTACGCTTATCTTTTCGCCAGCGGATCCTGGGAAACTTATCTGCCGGGGGATGACAATGCTTATACCGCCGGCAATACCCTGGCGTTGAACCCGGAAGAATTGTTTGCCCTGGTGGCGGACGCGTTTGGCGGGGTGCGTTTCTGGCTTCTGGATCCGCCCCGGCGGTTAAGCGCGCCGGTGCTGCCGATGAAAAATATCACCTCTGTTTCCTTCAGCCCGGACGGCCGCCTGCTGGCCATTTCAGCGCCGACCGCTGGTGCTGTCTGGATTCTGGGTATCCCCTGACGGGCTGTTCACACCGGCCGGGGTGAAGCGATATCCGGCAGAAAACCAGGCTTTCAACGCCCTTTCGGCTGCTGCTGCGCCGGGTTGAGTCTGGAAAAGGCGCAGGAAAATTAAAAAACCCCTGCCATTAGCGGACAGGGGTATTGCGCGCAGGATGAGGTCAGGCCTGAGCCGCCTTGCGGTTAAACACCAGGGGAAAGAACGGGATCGCCAGAAAATTGATGGCGCCCATCACCAGAAAGGCGGTGACAAACCCGGCCTTATCCACGATCAACCCGCTCAACGGCATGCCAATTCCCTGGCCGATATTGGTGATGGCCATCAGAATCGCGAACATGCTGGCCGCGATGCGCATATCGGTGAAGCCCATTGCCAGGGCGTAATACACAGTCTGGTAGGTGGCGTAAGCGATGCCGAAGACAAACACAATCGGCCAGGCAAGCGCCAGCGACGGGGTAAAAGCCAGCCCGAGGATGGAAAGCAGACACACCGCCAGCGCGCCGATGGTCGCCCGGCGGTCGCCGAATTTGGTGATCAACCAGCCGCCCAGCACCCCGCCCAGCACCGCGCCAATCCCCCACAGGGTGGTGAAATTCCCGGCTGTGCTCAGGCTGATATTGAATTTTTGCTGCAGGAATGGATTGACGATTTGGTTGGTCCCGGCGATGATCAGGAAAAACAGCAAGCCCATGACCGCCAGGGCGATCACGCGCAGGTTCTTAAACGCCGCGAAAGCGCCCCAGTTAAAGCTGCGTTCCACCGGTCTCTCGGCTTCTTTACTGCTTAAAACGAATGGGAGCGGCAGAAGGGTCAGAGCCGCCAGCAGCCAGAATACCGCCGCCCAGGAGACTTTTTCCGCCAGCAGACCAACAGCCGAGGCGGTGATCACCACGCCGACCGCCCGTCCGCCCACCATAAACCCCTGGATTTTCCCCTTCTCTTCCAGCGGCGTGGTGTCCAGCGCCAGCCCGTCTGTGCAGGTGTCATACAGAGCCATGCCCAGCTGCAGAATAAACGCCAGGCCGGCAAAACCCCAGTAAGCGGTGGCCGGGTTGATGAAAGGAGCGATCACCAGACAAATTGTCTGAATCCCCAGTCCGATGAGGATATAGGGCTTGCGGTGGCCCATCCCAAACAGGTTGACTTTGTCACTCAACATACCCAGAAAAATCTTGATCACGAAAGGCAGCAGCGCAATCGTGGCAAAAATCCCCACATTGGTCATGCTGATCCCGCGGGAGAGCAGGTAGAGCGCGTTCAGGGCGGTGAAATAACTCAAAATGGTGCCCTGGGTGAAATACAGCAGGGCAAACATGGTGTAACGCAGGCTTCGGTTTTGCAGCATTTTTCCTCCTTTTGGATTCAGGCTCAGGTTTATTGTATGGAAAGGGAGTACATTTGCAAGAGAAAAGTGCCTATAATGAATTGAGAGGACAGCGAACCGGTTTCATCCTTTTGGGAGGATCCATAATGAAAAAAGCAACTATTCTGTTCTTTCTGGCCGCCCTGGTCCTGCTGCTGACGGCCTGCGGATCTGGCGGAAAAATGCCTTCTTTTTTCGCCCAACCAACCCCAACTGAAAAGATTTTGGACCTGAGCGGGACGACCTGGGAGGGTGAAACCAGCAACGGATACTATTTTTATAACAGCACTTTTATGGCGGACGGCACGTTTAAGTATTCTTATAAAGGCGAGAACACCGTGACCGACCTGACCAACGCGACCTGGATTCAAGAAGGCAAGACCGTCAAAATCGAATTTAATAACCACTTTGCCGATTACACCGGCACCCTGGAAGGCGAAATCCTGCGCGGGACGGCGACCAACGTCAAGGGCAACAGCTGGACCTGGGAACTGCGTCTGGTGAAATAATTTTCAGGGATTCACGATTTCGATGAATCCGCTGGATCCGTTCAAGCGCACGACCTGTCCGGTTTTCAACCGCTGCATAGCCTGATCAACGCCCACGACCGCCGGGATTCCGTATTCCCGGGCGACCACTGCTCCGTGAGTCATCATTCCGCCAACTTCCATGATCAACCCGCTGGCCGCCAGAAAGAGAGGCGTCCAGGCGGGGTCTGTGCCGTGGCAAACCAGGATTTCTCCCGGTTGAAGCCCGGCGCTGCGCGGATCATGCACAATGCGAACGGGGGCTTCGACCAGACCCGGGCTGACCGGGCTGCCGGTTAATAGATGAGCTCCCGCGTCTGGATGGTTCGCCAGCCCTTCGTAAAAGCAGCGCCCATCGGACAGCATGACCCGCGGGAGGAGTTTTCGGCGCATCTCGCGATCATAGCCCGCACGGCGGGCCGCGGTCTTTTCTTTCCAGTTTTCAGACTGGCCAGACGCCAGTTGTTTCAGTTCCGCCAGGGTGAGGAAGACGATATCGTCCGGGCGGGATAAGACGCCGGCACCGGCCAGGTCAGCGCCGCAGCGCAGCAAGAGGCTGCGCAGATGGCCGGTCATGCGCACAATAAAAAACTTGGGACTCTCACGCATCCCCAGAATGGCTCTGGCGCGGCCGGCGAAGAAGCGGATCAGCCGGCTCTTCAACCATCCCGCGCGGGTCTGACGGGCGGCGCGGGTCAGCGTGGCGACCGCCGTTTCGGCTTCCATCACGCTGCGTTCAAACACCGCCTGCGGCGCCGCGTGCTCGTCTTCAATCGCCAGGTAACTTGCCAGAATTTCAAAAATAGGGCCAGGATCATCCTGCCAGCGCGGACGTCCCATGTCAATTTCCCCCACACCGCGCATTCCATAGATCTTCAGAAAATCGGTGATCGAATTCTGCGCGGCTGGCGGAAGCTGCCCCGCCAGGAACTGTCGGGCCAGTTCAGCCGGTTCAGATGTTTGAAATAGACGGCGGGCGTCTGGGTCGCCGCGGATGACGCGGGCGGTTTGCCAGAGCTTAAGATCCATCTCGGTGGTTGCGTTTCCCGGCATTCCGCGGGTGACCTTTACAGCCAGCTGTGCGCCGTCTTGCCCGGGGGGCAAGGTCTCGCCTGGCAGCCTGCGGGAAAGCTGGTAAACGGCATTGTAAGACGCCATTCCGGCAGCGATGCAGGGGATCAATTTCCGCAGCACCGCCGGCAGGCTGGCGACCAGCGCGTCGGTAAGCCGGATGGCGGCGCTTAAGCGCGCGGCCGGGTCATCCGGCAGGTGGTTAATTTCAGCGGTCAGCCGGTCGATCTGGGTTTCAAGCCAGTCTTTGCGGCGCTGCACCTGGTGTTGGGGCGAGATCAGAATGCGCGCGACATTAATTATGGCCGGCAGGAAGAAGCGCCCCAGCCGCAGGTAGGTGATTGGATAGGTGCGCTTCCGGACAGGCAGCAGGCGCGGATCGTCCCAGAGGCTTAAAAGAATCTGGCGAAGCGTTGGTTCAACAAACGAAAGCACCGTCGGGATCACTTTACGACCCAGCGGCGAGCGAACCAGCGTGGTGGCATCGGAAAAGAGGCGGAAGCCGGCTTCAAAGAGAGCGCCCTGCGTTTCAGCGGTGCGCTTCAATCCAAACAGTCCGGCGCCTTTCGCGAACGCGGCGCGCAGGAGGTCTATCCCCACGGGGGTCATCGCCAGCGGCATACCCTGAACAGCGCTGAAGGCGAAATAAATGTGCAGGCATCCGTCGTCCGCGCGCGCCGGCAGGGGATACAGCGTGGTGATGGCCCGCGACTGCAGCACGTAAAACCGGCCGCCTTCCAGCGCCCATTCGATATCCTGCGGTTCGCCGTAAATCTGTTCGATCCTCTTTCCCAGGTCGGCCAGTTCGGCGATCTGCTCATCCGAAAGGGCTTGCTGGGCTCGCCTGTCCTGTCGGCGGGGATCCAGCCCGCTTCCGGCGGAAGGGTGAAGCGAAAAATCTTTTGATCCCAGCCGTTTTTCGACAGCGCCGTTCGCCTGGACCGTGTAGTGATCGGGTTCGACCTGGCCGGATACCAGCGCTTCTCCCAGACCGTAAGCCGCGTCAATCACAATCTCTTTGCGCAGTCCGCTGACCGGATTGGCGGTGAACATCACCCCGGAGACCTGGCTGTTAATCATCACCTGAAGGACGACCGCCAGCGCCAACCCTTCTTGCTCAATGCCCTGACGCGCGCGGTAGGCGATGGCGCGCGGGCTCCAAAGGCTCCCCCAGCAGCGGCGGACAGCCTCGAGCAAATTGGTTTCGCCGCGAATATTCAGGTAAGTATCCTGCTGACCGGCAAATGAAACCCCGGGCAGGTCTTCAGCGGTTGCTGATGAGCGCACGGCGCAGGCAGCCGCGCCCAGTTCACGCCAGGCGGCGAGCAGCTCCTGCTTCACCGCTTCGGGTATGCGTCCGGCGGAAAACGCGGCCCGCAGACGCGCGGAGGCTTCTTCCAGCGCGGAAGGGTCTTCAATATTCAAGCCGTCCAAAGCTGCGCGAATCACTTCTCTCAAGCCGTTTTGGCTGCAAAAGGAGTGATAGGCATCTGTCGTCAGAATCCATCCAGCAGGCACTGGAAATCCGGCCTGGGTCAGGCGGGCCAGGTTCAAACCTTTTCCCCCCGCCAGGGTTAAACTCACATCAGGATCAAAGAAAGTTTGGATAAAGCGCGGTGTCATACTGGATTGTCCTGTGATGGGATGCAGAGTGTGCTACACTATATCTTAATGGCAAATTAAGAACAGCGGTGAAAAAAAACGGCTCGCAAATCATTGGGCAAAAGATTCAGCGGGAGGAGGAAAAAATGTTACAGGAATTTAAGAAGTTTATTTTGCGGGGTAATGTCCTCGACCTGGCGGTGGCGGTGATTATTGGCGGCGCGTTTGGCAAAATTGTGGCTTCCCTGGTGGAAGATGTGATCATGCCGCCGATCGGCCTGCTGCTGGGGAAGGTGGATTTTTCCAACCTGTACATCAACTTGAGCGGCGGCAGCTATGAGACCCTGGCAAAAGCCAGAGAAGCCGGCGCGGTGACCATCAATTACGGTCTGTTCTTGAACGCCGTGATTAATTTCCTGATCGTCGGTTTTGTGATTTTTATCGCGGTTAAGGCAGCCAACCGGGTTCAAAAAATCGTTCCCAAAGAAGAAACGCCAAAAACCACGCAAAATTGTCCCTACTGCGACAGCGTGATCTCGCTGAAAGCGAAGCGCTGTCCCTACTGCACCTCAAACCTTCCGTGATCCATTATATATCCTGAAGTTCCGGGAGGATTTTGAGGAACAGATCGACCACTTCCGGGTCGAAGTGTTTACCGCTCTGTTCCTTCAGATAATCCCAGATGCGCTGGCGGTCCCAGGCAGGGCGGTACGGCCGCTCGCTGGAGAGGGCGTCCCAGACGTCGATGATGGCGAAAATTCTGGCTGCCAAAGGGATGGCTTTGCCTTTCAGTTTCCGCGGGTACCCGGTGCCGTCCCATTTTTCATGATGGCAGTACGGAATATCCAGCGCCGGGCGAAGGAATTCAATCGGGTAAATCATCGAGTACGCCAGGACGGGATGTTCGCGCATGATAGCCCACTCTTCGTCCGTCAGCGGTCCGGGTTTGTTCAGAATAGAATCCGGGATGCCCATTTTACCGATATCGTGAAGCAATGCTCCCCGGCGGACATGCACCAGCGCTTCTCCCTGAATGCCCATCTGGCGCGCCATGTAGACAGTCAGGTTGGTGACCCGCTGGGAGTGGCCTTCGGTCTCGCGGTCGCGCAGTTCCAGCGCGCGCGACCATCCCACGATGGTGGCATCATAGGCCTGCATCAACTCCGCGTTTTTGCGGATCAGGGTGTCAAACATCTCGGCGTTATCGATGGCGATGGCTGCCTGCCCGGCCAGACCTTCGAGAAAATACATCCATTCGCTGTCGGAATTGATCGGCGAACGGTGGAAGATTTCCAGCAATCCCTTTAATTCATTGTTGGTTTTGAGCGGGACTCCGAAGTAGCTGACAAAATGTTCCTCGCGGAACATCTCAGCGCGGCCGTAGCTGCTGAGGCTGCGCAAATCCGCGATAAAGGTCACTTCATCGCTCATGGCGGCCTTGCCGCTTAAACCGCGCCCCAGTTCCTGGCGGTGGCTGTACACGCCGCTGGTCGAAAAACCGATTCCGGTTTTGAATTCCAACTGATGGGTGGCGGGATTGTAGAGCAGGATATCCACCGCGTCCACCAGCAGCTGGTCGCGGGTTTGCTGGCAGATCAACTGCAGAGTTTTTTCCAGATCTTTGCTGTTTGAAATGGATTGATCAATTTGCTGCAGCGCGGAGATGTGGGCAAGGCGGCGCTGGGTCTGTTCATTGAGCGAAGTCCGGTGCATGGCGATGGCTCCGATTTCAGCAAACGCGCTCAAGGTTTTGCACTGCTGTTCGCTAAACTCGGCTTCCTGTCCAATCCACAGGCTGCCGATCGCCTTTCCTTCTGCAAGTAAAGCGGCGCAGGCGATCGATTTCGCCGGTTTCTCCCCCTTAACGAGCAGGTGGGATCCGCGCTTAATGGAATTAAATACCCGCAGCGGATGGTCAAACAGCAGTTCACTGGATTTTGCATCGGTCAGGTTCGTGCGCAGGCCGATCAAACTCTGCCAGCGCCCCACGGCCCATTCCACTTCCGCCAGGTCAAGCGAGGGTTCAACTTTGATCATCAGACCGTCGCTGGCTTCCAGCTGGTGGACCGTCTGCTCTACCAGAATGGGCGGGATCTCCTGACGGTTGTCCGCTGCGCGCAGCGCGGTCGAGAACTGGGCGATTCGTTCCAATTCCGCAGCCCGCCTGGTTTTCTCTTCAAACAGGCTGGCGTTCTGCAGGGCGACGGCCAGCTGATCTGCAAAGATGCTCATGGCTTCCTGGTCGCTCTGAGAAAAGGCGTTTTTCTCGCGTGATTCAACATCCAGGATCCCGCGCACGCGGTGTTCAAATATGATCGGCACGGTCAGCTCCGAACCGGTGTGCGGCAGGCCTTCATAGTACCAGTAATGGGGATCCTGACTGACGTCGTTGGCGACGTACAGCTGACCGGTGCGCGCCACCAGACCCAGGATGCCGCGCTCGGTGGTGATTCGAATTCCCACCAGGGCTGGATTCTCCCGACCGTCCGTGTTGGCTGCCAGAACTTCCAGCTCACCATCCACTATCATCATCAGGCTGGCGTTGTAACAGGGAATAATTTCCGGGATGGCTTGCACAATCTGTCCGGCCAGTTTCTTAATATCCAGAACAGAGCTGAGCTGGCTGGTAATATGAGCGATCACGCGCAGGCGGGCGGTTAACTTCCGGTTTTCCTCTTCGGTCTTTAAGCGTTCGGTGATATCGCGCACGATCGCGGCAAAGTAGGTTTTATCTCCAAATTGGTACTGCGCCAGACTGGCTTCGATCGGGAAGATTTCCCCGTTTTTTCGGATGCAGTGAGCGTTGGGATTGTCAATCCGCATGCTGGGGGGAGCGGCGCTGCGCGTTCCTTCGGTGCCAAACTGCTGGTGAATGGGCAAACTGGTTGGCGCGATCAACTGCGAAAGTTTTAGCCCGGAAATCTCATCCGCTGTGTAGCCAAACATTTTTTCTGCGGCGGGGTTGAATATCACAATGGTGTCATCTTGATCCACCGCGATGACCGCGTCCATGGCGGATTCGATAATGGCGGCCAGCTGGCTCTGGCTTTCCAGCAAAGATTTGCGCGCCGCCTCTTTCTCCCGGCGGTTGCGCGCGTCCTGAACGGCGTGTTCAATGGATGGGACCAGACGGGTCAGGGAGTGCTTGAGAATGTAGTCGTGCGCCCCGGTCTTCATGGCTTCGACCGCCACATCCTCACCGATGGTGCCGGAGACCAGGATAATGGGGATATCGGGCCGTTCCGCGCGCAGCACGCGAATCGCGTCCAAACCGGTGAAGGAAGGCAGGCGGTAGTCTGCCAGGACGATATCCCAGTCTTCGCGCTGAAGCGCGTTTTTTAACTCATCCCCGGTTTGAACCCGGCTGGTGTGCGCCTGAAGGCCGTGTTTCTTAAAATGCAGTTGCAGCAGCTCGGCATCTTCTTCGCTGTCTTCGACCATTAAGATGCGGATGGGTTCTGTCATAGCGTCGTTCCCTTGTTTTGACCGGGCATCTGGTTTAACCTTAACCAGTAATGACAGGCGGCGTGGATGGACTGGGCAAAGCGTTCAAACCCAACCGGTTTTTGGATATAGCTGTTGCAGCCGCGCTCATAAGCGTGGTAGACGTCGCTTTTTTCGGCGGATGAAGTCAAAATAATGATAGGCAGCAGGCGGGTCTCGGCGCGGCCGCGCAGGATCGACAACACTTCCAGCCCGTTGAGGCGGGGAAGCTTTAAGTCCAGGAAGATCAAGTCGGGAGTGAGACGGGCAGATCCCTGGGGGGCGGCTGCGCCCAGGAGGATCTCCAGCGCCTGGGGACCGTCAACCGCGCTCTCCACCCGGATGGGCAGGCCGCTGCTGATTATGGCCCGGCGGGTTAACAACTCGTCGTCGGGGTTGTCTTCGACCAGAAAAATTAAGGAGATATTATCCATTGGCTTTTCCCGGGAGTGTAAAGTAGAAAGCCGCTCCTTCATTAACATTTCCTTCTGCCCATATCATGCCGCCATGCCGGTGAATGATCCGTTTGACAGTCGCCAGACCGATTCCGCTGCCCGGGTACTGGGCGGGGTCGTGCAGGCGCTGAAAGGCGATAAAGAGCTGGTCGGTATACTTTGGGTCAAAACCGATGCCGTTATCGCGCAGACAGATCAGGCGTTGTCCTTCCCGGCGCTCCTCGCTCAGGGAAATTTCAGCCACATTGCGTTCAACGGTAAACTTCCAGGCGTTGTCCATCAGGTTCCGCATGGCGATACGCAGCAGTTTTTCATCTCCGTAAACGATCAGTTCTTCCGGATGGTAGAAATTGACCGCCCGCTTCGGATCAAGCTGCATCAATTCGTGTTGAATTTCACGGCACAGGCGAACAAGATCCACCCGCCCGATGTTGAGCTCCATCTTATTTAAACGCGAGAGCTGCAAAAGCGCGTCAATCAGGGCGGCCATCTGCTGCACCCCGGATCGGATGCGCTTGAGGTAATGCCTGGCGGTCGGGTCGAGTTGATTTTGGTAGTCTTCGACCAGCGCCTGGCAAAACCCGTCAATGCGCCGCAGGGGAGCGCGCAGATCGTGCGAGACCGAGTAGCTGAAAGCTTCCAGTTCGTCGAATGCAGCCTGAAGCCTGAGGTGTGTCTCTTTTAGTTCCCTCTCCATCTGCTCGCGTTCGGTGATATCCGCTGATATGCCTCCCACGCCGTAGATCTTTCCGGCGGCGTCAAAGAGCGGAAATTTGGTTGATAAATACGTGTGCATACCATCCGGTAGGGCTAAAGTTTCTGTAAATTGCAGCGGACAGGCCTCTTCGCGGACACGGGCGTTGTTTTCAATCAGGGGCGAATCGTATCCCGGGAAGACTTCTCCGGGTGTCTTACCCAGAATATCTTCCTGGCTGACCTGAAAAGCGGTCTCGAATTGCCGGTTAATGAACATGAATTGATCCTGCAGATTGTACAGATAAATGATCGCGCTGCTGCTGTCCAGGATGCCGCGCAGCCGCAGTTCGCTGGTTCGGATGGTTTGTTCCATTTCTTCCAGCGCCTGTAGCTTCTCTTTCAGCAATAGATTGGCCTGGTTTAGCTCGCGCGTGCGCTCCGCGACGCGCTCTTCAAGGGCTTCTCTGGCACTGCGCAGTTCTTTTTCAGCTTTTACCCGTTCAGTGATATCGCGGATCACCTCTAACGCGCCTGTTAATTGACCCTGCGCATCGCGCAGGGGGGCCGCTTTTGCCCACACGGTGATCCCGCCGCGGAAATCGGGCATCTCGACTTCGCCGATCAGTACGTTTCCTTCTATTTTGACGCCTGGATAGAATTGTTTGAGTTTCTTATGATCCGCTTCTAACGCCAGATCCACCAGCATCGGATGCGCCTGACGGTAAAAAAGCGGGGAGTAAACGTGATAATCCTTCCCCAGGATTTCTTCGCGCCGCACACCGCTGAATTCTTCCAGCGCGCGGTTCCAGATCGTGACCTTTCCGTTGGGATCCACCGCCAGGGTTGGATCAGGCAGAAAATCAATATACTGGCGAAGCCTCTCTTCGCTTTCCTGCAGCGCCAGGAAGGTTTCGCGCAGGTTTAGTTCGGATTGTTTCCTGGCGGTCGAGTCCAGTAAAATACCCTGAAAATAAACAATTTCTCCGTTTTCGTCCCGCCGAACAAGGGTCAGGTCCTCAACCCAGCAAACTTCTCCGCGGGAATTGAGCAGCCGGTATTCCTGGCGGAATTCATCCTGCCGGTGGTCAAGGTAATAAGCGACTTCCTGTTTAACCCGTTCTTGATCCTCTGGATGAATGAGATGGATGAATAAAAACCCGGCTTTCAACAGCTCGGTTTTTGAGTATCCAAACTGGCTAATACCGTCTGATACCAGTTCAATTGGCCAGCCGGGCTGGTTTCCCCACCGGATGACAACGATCGGGCTGCGGTTGATGATCTCCTGCAAATCCGCCTGCTCGCGCCGGGTGTGCTCTAAAGCCTGGAAGGCTTCGACTTCAGCGGATACATCCCGCGCTTGAACCAGGACGGCCGAGCGTCCGCCAAATTCCAGGGTGTGTGAAGTGATCTGGACCGGGAAAAGGATACCCTTACGGTCTTGATGCTGCCAGATGCCGGATTCTTGCAGCATCATGCGCGGGGTTTCGAGCGCTTTTTTCAGCCGTTCGACTTCGTTCTCCGGGCAGATATCAAACAGGCTCATCGTTTGGAATTCGTCCGCGCTGTAGCCGTAGCGCGCAACCGCGGCTTCATTGACCGCCAGGAAGCGGGCGGTCTCAAGATCGTAAACCCACATGGGCTGGGGGTGATTGGAAAACAGGATAGAAAAACCCTGGCGGCTGGCTTCCAGTTCTTTTAGCGCCTGCTGTTTTTGGCGAAAAACAGTGTACGTCAGGCCAAAAATTAAGGCGGACGTGGCTGTGATGAAGAACAGACCTTTATAGGTTTGCCAGATGGATGCCGCGGCCAGGGAACCGGTCAGGCGGTTAAGGATGGAATCGCTGAAGACGATCCAGAGCGCAGAGACAATGAAATAAATGAGGGTGATGCGCAGGGGCCAGAAACGCCACAACCTTTTCATTGCGCTGCTCTTTTCCTTACAGAATAGCCATCACAGTCGTTAAAACAATTAGCGATCTCCATCCGCACGCAGCGGATTTCCACAAAAATCACAGCGCGCCGTTTTATCGTCCAGCCATTCCACCTCGTCGGGATACACCGGGCCGCCGCAGGCGGGGCACTGGAGAGGAAGGCGCGGTTTCGCACCGCCTGCCGCCGGATTGGACGCCGGACTGTCCGCCCGGTCTGGAAAATCAGCCAGCCATGACCGCAGCGCTTGCGCCTGCTGCGCGTATCCCAGCCGGTCGGCTTCATCTGCCAGACGCAGCAAGCCCGCGGCCGGCGAGCCGGCTGGACGGGCCTGCCAGGCATTGTATGCGCTGCGGGCCAGCTGCATGGCTTTTTCAGCCTCGCGGGCGTGAAAGAACGCCCGGCTGGCCTGCAGGAAAAAGAGCGGCGCGCGCGGTCCGCCGCGCCGGGCAGCCGCGGTTGCCAGTTCCTCGAACAGAAAACCGGCACGCACAAATTCGCCCCGCGAAAAATGCTGGTGAGCCAGCTGAATCCGGCTTTCAAAGCTGCCGGCAATGTCAGGGCGCAGAGGCAAAGGGGGAATGCGCGGTCGTCTGGGCTGCATAATTGTCTTAATTATACAAAAATGCGCAAGGATTATCCTTTTTCCGGGATCTGCGTATCGCGGCCGCGGCCAAGTTCCTGCGAGCGTTCATAAGCCGCCCAGATAGCGCGACTGACCGCGGTGCGAAAGCCGGCTTTTTCCAGGTAATAAAGGGCTGCGGCTGATGTGCCGCCCGGAGAGGTTACTTCGTTGCGCAGTTGGGCCGGGTGGTTCTTCTTATGCGCATAGTAATCCACCGAGCCGCGGATGGTTTGCTCAACCAGCTGTTCGGCGATCCGGCGCGGAAACCCCAGGTGCACCCCCGCGTCAATCATCGCCTCCATAAACATGAAGACATACGCCGGGCCGGAACCGGAAAGCGCGGTGGCCATATCTAAAAAGGATTCCTCTTCCATGAATACATGTTCGCCCAGCGCGGTCAAGAGTTCCGCCGCCTGTTCTTTGTGGTCGGCGCTTAATCCGGGACTGACCGTCCAGACGCTGATGCCTTCGCCGATTTGACCCGGGGTGTTGGGCATGGCGCGCACCAGGTGGCTGTGCTGCAGGCCGGCCGCGATGTTCTCGATGGTCGCGCCGGCGACGATCGAGATCACCAGGGCGTCAGGTTTCAGGCGGCCGCGCAGACTGGGCAGGGCGAACTTTAAGCGCTGTGGTTTTACCGAAAGCACGACCAGGTCGGCGTGTTGAGCGGCCTCGCCGTTGTCGCGCGTGACGCGAATACCGTAGCGGTCTTTGAGCTCATCCAGGCGCTGCTGCTCCGGGCCGGCAGCGGTGATTTGCTGCGGCGTGGCGATCGAACGATGGATAATTCCGGCGATCACGGCTTCGCCCATAACTCCCGGGCCAATAATGGCGATTTGCGTGCTGGCATTCATGGCTGTCCTTCTCCGTATAAAAAGTTATGACTAGTATAGCGGAAATCGGAGCGTTCGGCGCAAGATTCAGGGCTGGTTTGCTGTGATTTATGGTATATATAACCGCAATCTAATTTCAGGAAGGCCGCCTGTGAGCACTTTTACGGAATGTCAACCAATCCTGCCGGTCAGCGCAGGCTTAAAGAACGGGAAATTGCAGATCGCCGGTTTTGACCTCGAAACCCTGGCACTGAAATACGATACCCCGCTGTATCTGTATGACGGCGCCACGCTGCGCCATCAGGTGGAGAGCATTCGGTCATTGTTTGGCTGTTACCCGGGCGAGTGGGAGATCACCTACGCCGGAAAAGCCTATTTCTCCCTCGGTTTCGCGCGCAAAATCGCGGAACTGGGGCTGGGGGTGGATGTGGCCAGCCTGCGGGAGTTGATGATGGCCAAACGAGCTGGATTTGACCCAGAACGAGTCCACCTGCACGGGAACAACAAATCTCCCGAAGCCTTAGAACTGGCTCTGGAGTGGGGCATTCATTCGATTGTGGTGGACAGCCTGGACGAGATAGATTTTCTCACCGAAATCGCCTCCCGGCTGGGCAAGGTGGCGCGCATCTGGCTGCGCATCACTCCCGGGATGGAAATTGACAACGTACATCCTTACATGCAGACCGGCAGCAGTTCCAGCAAGTTTGGCCTTTCGGTGATCGACGGCACCGCCAGCAAAGGCATTCAGCGGGCGAAAGCGAACCGCTGGCTGGACCTGAGCGGCCTGCACATTCACCTGGGATCCCAGATTTATTTTGGTGATCCGTATGCCAATGCCTTGCGCATGCTGATTGAGCTGGCCGAGCGCGAAGGTCTGGTCCCCCGCGAAATCAGCCCGGGCGGCGGTTGGGGCCAGCCGTATGTTCCGGAGCAATTAAAGGCCGCCCGCCCGGTTTCGGACTGGATTTCAGCAGTGTGCGCGGCGGTCAATTCCGAGTACAGCAAGCGCAACTGGCCGCTGCCGAAAATTGTGATTGAGCCCGGGCGCTACCTCGCGGCGCGCGCCGGTGTGGCGCTGTACCGGGTTGGCACGACCAAATTCACCGCCGACGGCACTTATTTCATCGCGGTGGACGGCGGTCTGGCGGATAACCCCCGGCCGGCGCTTTACGGCGCTCAATACGCGGCCATTATGGTCAATAACCCGGAAGCCGAAGGGCGCTTCAGCAGCCATATTGTGGGTAAATTCTGCGAATCTGGCGATGAGCTGATCAAGGGGATCATGATGCCGATGGTTCAGCGCTCTGACTTGATGGTCACGCCTGTCGCGGGTGCTTATCAGCTCAGCATGTCCTCCAATTACAACATGGCCACCCGGCCTTGCGTTCTGTGGCTGGAAGAGGGGCAGGAAGAAATTCTGCAAAAACGCGAGCGGCCCGAACTGGAAGGCTGGTGGGTGAGCGCGGACGAAGCCTGATAAGGTCAATCAAGCTGCAGAGATTGACAGCCGGCGATCGTAAGATTGGCGGCTGTTTTGTCATTCAAAACTGGTGACGATTGTCGGAATTGAATTCGGGGTCATTTTTTGTTATGATAATTATACCGAAACGGAATTTTATAGTTCCGAAACGGAACAATATGAAACCAGATTTTGACGAATTGGATTATCAGATACTTCTGGCGCTGCAGGAAGACGGGCGGCGCTCCGCTTCGGATGTGGCCCGCCATCTCCGCGCCAATGAACGCACCATTCGCAAGCGCATCGACCGCCTGTTGAATTCCGGCGCGGTGCGGCTGACAGCGATTCTGGACCCCTCCGCCTTCGGCTATGTTACCGCGGTGGATATTTTTCTGGATGTGGACCCCGCCTGCGAAGACGACGTGGTTGCCACGTTGAAAGGGATGCCCGAAATCTCCTACATCGCCTTTGGTCAGGGGACGCGGGAACTTTCTATCGAGGGCCGCTTCAAATCGAATGATGACATGCACGAATTTTTACGCAAGCGGCTGCCAGCCCTTCCGGGAGTGACTGTGCGCGGCTACGCGTTGGTTCCGCGCATCTTGCGCAACATTGACGAATGGATGCCCGCGGCGAGCGATTTTGCCCCGCGCCGCGGTGAAGATTGATCCCAACGGGCAGCCTGCCCGGGTAACTTTTCAACAGGAGTATGTTATGGAACTGAAACATTTTATCGATACCCAGGATTTCAGCAAGGAAGAACTGCTTGACCTGATCAGCCTGACTCGCATGATCAAAGAAGCTGACAAGCAGGGATGCACCCCCAGGTTGCTGCAGGATGCCTCGCTGGCGATGATCTTTGAAGAGCCCTCGACCCGCACGCGCGTCTCTTTCGAGGTCGCGATGTCTGAACTGGGCGGTCACGCGCTTTACCTGAAACCGGGCGAAATTCATCTGGGCGCGCGCGAATCGCTGGGCGACACTGCCCAGGTGCTTTCGCGCATGACGGATGTGATCATGGCTCGCACCCTGAAACACGAGACCATGCTGGGTCTGGCGAAATATGCCACGGTACCGGTGATCAACGGCCTGACCGACTACAATCACCCCACCCAGGTGGTCTGTGATGTCCTGACCATGCTGGAGCACAAAGAGGCTGGCAAGCCGCTCGAGCAGCTCAAGGTCACCTTTGTCGGCGACGCCACCAATGTCTGCTCCTCGCTGATGCATATCTGCACCCGTCTGGGAATGAGTTTTACCCACGCCGCGCCGAAGAAATACCAGGCGCCCGAAGCCTGGCAAAAGATTGCCCGCGAAAACAACGCTGTATCCGGCGGAAGCCTGCGCGTCACCGATGACCCGGTCGAGGCGGTCAAGGACGCTGACTTTATTTACACCGATCTGTGGTGGTGGGTAGGGCAGGAAGCCGAGATCCCGGAACGCTCCAAAGCCTTCATGCCGGCTTACCAGGTCAATATGGACCTGCTCAAGAAGGCGCCATCCCACGCCAAGGTGATGCACTGCCTGCCGGCTTCGCGCAATGTGGAAGCCACAGATGAGGTGCTGGATTCACCGCGTTCGGTAATCTTCGACCAGGCAGAAAACCGCCTGCATACCGAAAAAGGGCTGCTGGTCTGGCTGGTCTATCCGCGGCTTAAGCGGCCCAGCGGATCCCTTAAAGCCTATCACAGCGGACGGATCCAGGATTTTCTGGAGACCCGCTGGGTGAAATAAATCAGGGAAAGGAAAAGGAAAATGACAAGTATGACTTCTGCTGCCAGTCCAAAAGGATTTCAAAAGGTGTTGAAGGGTCTGGATTTGACCCTGTTCACCGTGTGCGCCATCCTGGTGATTGACACCCTGGCTCCTTCGGCGGCGATCGGCGCTTCCAGCATTTCATGGTGGATCATCACCCTGGTGCTGTTCTTTATCCCGTACGGCCTGATCACCGCCGAACTGGGCACCACCTATCCAGAACAGGGCGGGTTGTACGTCTGGGTCAAGCGCGCCTTTGGCGAGAAATGGGCCGCCCGCACCACCTGGCTTTACTGGATCAATGTGGCTTTATGGATGCCCTCAGTTTACGTACTCTTCGCCGGTATATTTAGCCAGCTGTTTCTGCCCGACCTGCCGTTGACCGGGCAGATCGTCATCGGCATTGTGATGACCTGGATCACGGTCGGGATCGGCGTGATTGCCACCAATACGGGCAAGTGGTTCCCCAACATTGGCGCGTTTTTCAAAGCCGTCATTATGGTCGTCATCGGTGTCGGCGCGATTCTGTACGCCAGTAAAAACGGTGTGGCCAATGATCTTTCCTTTACCGCCATTTTGCCCTCGTGGGATGCCGGTCTGGCGTTTCTGCCGGTGATCGTTTACAACTTTATGGGCTTTGAACTGATGTCCGGCGCGGGGGATGAGATGAAAAATCCCGGTAAAGATATTCCGCGCGCGATTATCATCGCCGGGCTGCTGATCGCGGTCTTCTACCTGTTAGGCACAATTGGCATGCTGCTGGCCATACCGCTGGATCAACTGGGTCTGGTCTCCGGCATCATTGATGTGTTCCGCATTCTCTTCGGCGAGTCCGGCCTTGGCGGTGTGATCGTCGTGGTGCTGGGCGTGGCGGCTCTCTACACCCTGCTCGCCAACATGGTCACCTGGACGATGGGTGCCAACCGCACAGCGGCGGAAGCCGCGAACGAAGGCGAGCTGCCGGCCATGTTTGGCCAGCTCCATCCGGTCAATAAGACCCCGGTTGGCGCCTTTGTCATCACCGGTGTGGTATCCACGCTCGTGCTGGGCATCTACGGTTTTATGGCCGGAAACGCGGAAGACCTGTTCTGGACTCTGTTTGCCTTCAGCTCGATGGTCTTTTTGCTCCCTTACCTCGCGCTTTTCCCGGCTTTTCTCAAACTGCGCAAAACGGATCCCGACGCGGTCCGTCCGTATAAACTGCCCGGCGGGAATACCGCGGCGGCCGTTGCAGCAGTGATCTGCGAGTTGTTCATCATTCAGGCGATTGTGTTTTTTGTCTGGGTCCCGGGCGAACCGATTGACTGGAGCTTTGCCGGGCCGGTGCTGATCGGGGTGGCTGTTACCCTGCTGGTCGGTGAAGTGCTGATTTTCGCCTCGCGCAAGAAGTAAACGGTTGTTTGCCCCCGCCGACGCCCATTCGGCATCGACGGGGGCGGTATCTGGAGGTTTGAAATGTCTCAATTGCTCGAAAGTTTGCCCCGCGCAGATGGGTTTCACATGCCGGCAGAGTTTGAACCACAGGCTGGCGCCTGGATGCTCTGGCCGGAGCGGCCGGACAACTGGCGGCTGGGGGCAAAACCAGCCCAGCGGGCGTTCGCGGCCGTGGCAGAAGCCATCAGCCGGTTTGAACCGCTGACTGTGGGTGTTTCGGCGGCTCAATACCGCAACGCGCGCCACATGCTGCCGGCGGCCGTGCGCGTGGTGGAATTATCCTACAATGACTCCTGGGTGCGGGATTGCGGCCCGACTTTTGTCACCAACGGTAAATCCCTGCGGGCGGTGGATTGGGTCTTTAACGCCTGGGGCGGTCTGGAAGGCGGCCTGTATTTCCCCTGGGATCTGGACGATTTGGTGGCGATGAAAATTGCCGAGATCGAGCGGGTGGATCGTTACCGCGCGCCGCTGGTGCTGGAAGGCGGATCAATCCATGTGGACGGTCAGGGTACGCTGCTGACCACAGAAGAATGCCTGCTTAACCCCAACCGCAACCCGGACTTGAGCAAGGAGCAGATTGAAGGCTACCTGCGCGACTATCTCAATGTGGAGCAGTTCATCTGGCTTAAACGGGGTGTGTTCAACGATGAAACCAACGGCCATGTGGACAACATCTGCTGCTTCCTGCGTCCCGGCGTGGTGGCGCTGACCTGGACGGACGACCGCAGCGACCCGCAGTGGGAAATCTCAAATGAGAATCTGGAGATTTTGCGTTCAGCCAGAGACGCCCGCGGGCGCAGCCTGGAAGTGATCAAATTGCATCAACCGGGTCCGATCTATATCACCGAAGAAGAAAGCCAGGGGGTCGACGCGGTCGAAGGCACGCTGCCGCGCCAAGCGGGCGATCGGCTGGCGGGTTCTTACGTCAATTTCTTCTTCGTGAACGGCGGCGCAGTTGTTCCCACCTTTGATGACCCGTGGGATGCGCCGGCGCTGGCTGCCCTCCAGGCCGCTTTGCCTGAAAGAAAAGTGGTTGGAGTTCCAGCGCGCGAAATTTTGCTGGGCGGCGGAAATATCCACTGCATTACCCAGCAGCAGCCAAAAGTGTGAAGCATCAACGCAGAAAAAGGTCGGGAAACCGGCCTTTTTCTTTGCGCTTTGACAGGCGGCGGGCTTTGCCGTAAGATTAAATCAAATGAATGTGATTCGTTCTCTTCTCTCCCGCCTCAAGCTGCGCCACTGGCTGATCTTGATCGGTCTGGCGTTTGTCACCGCTGTCTGGCTTCAGATTACGCCGCCTGGCCTGATGGGCAAAGAAGACGGCATCGCCTATGCGGTCTGCCACCGGCTTCCCCTGCGCTCATTTCACTTTGGGGAGCGTCCGATGCCGCTTTGCGCGCGCTGTTCGGGCACGTTCAGCATGGCGCTGCTGGGCCTGGTTTATCTTGTCCGGCTGGGCCGGCGGGCTGGCTGGCCAACCCGGCGATTCGGGTTGATCTTCCTCGTCTTCCTGGCGGTTTATGGGCTGGACGGGGCGAATTCTTATTTTCAATTGATACCAAATTTCAACGGCCTGTACACACCCCAAAACTGGCTGCGCCTGGCCACCGGCAGCCTGATCGGACTGGCTATTCCGGCTTACCTGCTTCCCGCTTTTCACCAGATTGTCTGGAAACAAGTGGATGAGCGCCCGATTCTGAATCGTTGGAAAGACCTGGCCGCCCTGCTGGTCATCGCGGCGACGGTGAATCTGGCCATGCTCAGCGAAAACCCGCTGCTGCTTTACCCGCTGGCGTTAATCAGCACGGCCGGGGTACTGGGCCTGTTCACCCTGATTTTCACCCTGATCTGGGTTCTGCTGCTGCGCCGCGAAAACAGTTTTGATACGCCTGGTCAGTTGTTTTTCTTCTTCCTGGGTGGGCTGGCCACCGCGCTGCTGCTTATCCTCGCAATGTCCACCGTACGCCTGGCCCTCACCCATACCTGGGGAGGATTCCCGCTTCCCTGGCCGGTGCTTAAATGATGGAGGTGAAGTATGCCTGTCAAACCAAAACCAGCTGATGACAGCCTGCCCGAAGCCTTTGGTACACTGCCGGGCGGACCCACTTCGTCCCCGGCGGAAAGCCCGGCTCCAGTCAGGCCGTCTTACTATGTGCCCCCGAAGAAAGCGGATAATACCCCGGCGGTGATCATTATCGCGCTGATCGTATTGCTGCTGTGCTGCTGCCTGACTCTGGTCTGCCTGCTGCTTGTCGCCCTGTTTAACGGCTCAATCTTAGAGATTGAACTGCGCTGGCCGGTCAATTTTGCCCTGGCTCTGACTGCCCGGATCTGACCCATTAGAATATTATCCATCACAGCAGCGCAAGCCCGGTCAAGACGCTTACCCACCAGAGGTCGGCTTTTACCGCTGGCGCGGGGGAGTGATCGGCAGGGTCAAAAGCAATCAGAGTAAAGCGGCTTTTATTCCTGAGAAATTCTTCCTCTGAAAGGCGAAAGCCCACCAGAACGCTGGCGGCGCGGATAAATGAATCAGCCGCGGCGGCCTGATAAGCGGCCGCGTATTCTTCATCCGTGATCAATCGGTGCGCCGAAGCGCTCTGCACGTTATTCCCGGTCTGGATGGTAACCTTCGGATCGGCAAGAGTGTTTTTATACCAGTCCGATCTCTCGCCCCAGGCGCTGTAAACGTAAATCCGGCGGTTAAATTGGTGATACTCAATCGCGGTCTGGCGCGGAAGGCCGCTCTTCCTGCCCGTAGTGGTCAAAATCATGAATAATTTTCCAACCAGCGGACCAAACCCCAGCCGGTAAAAGAGAACCGGCAGGCGGTATACAGCCCGCATGAATTTGCTTTCAGGATATTTCAGATCGTCCAGTTTTGAAAATTTATCCATGCCGCGCATTCATTAAACCACGGGGAAGTAAACACGAAAATAAGGATGGGTAATCATCTGGTTAAGCATTCTCCAAAAATTTACCCAACCATTACAAGGTGATCATCCAATCTTGATCTGCTGTTAAATATTTTTCCATACACTGATGAGGTGAAAAAGAAAGTCTTACTCATTGGCGGATCCCTCAACCAGACCAAAATTGTTCACGCGGTCGGGCAGCACCTGGCGGATGATTATGACTGTTATTACACGCCGGCTTACTGTGACGGCTTGCTGAACTGGATGCGAAAATGGGGCTGGCTTGAGTTTACCGTGCTGGGAGAGCGCATCCGCAAGCGCAGCGAAGCTTATATCCTCGAAAACGGCCTGCGGCTCGATTACGGCGGAACAGCGCATGCCTATGACCTGATTGTCACCACCACCGACATCATTTTACAGAAGAACCTGCGCGCCAGGCCGCTGATTCTCATCCAGGAAGGAATGACCGACCCGGAAGACTGGCGGTTTCATCTGGTAAAGTATGCCGGGTTGCCTCGCTGGCTGGCCGGGACGGCGGCTCTGGGTTTATCCAATCGGTATCGGTATTTCTGCGTCGCCTCTCAGGGTTACCGCGACCTGTTTCTTCGTAAAGGCTGCCGCCCGGAAAAGGTGGTGGTAACCGGTCTGCCAAATTTTGATCATGTGGATCAGTACCGCCAGAACGATTTTCCCTACAAAGATTTCGCGCTGATCGCGACATCCAACGCGCGGGAAACCCTAAAAATTGATGACCGTCAGGCGTTTTTACGCTGGGCGATGGAAAAAGCCGCCGGGCGCCCGGTGATCTTTCGTTTACATCCCAATGAGAACATTGAGCGGGCGACGCGCGAGATTCGCAAGATCGCGCCGGACGCGCCGGTTTTTTCCAGCGGCGAGACGGATCACATGATCGCCAATTGCTCCGCTTTGATCACTCAGTACTCGTCCTGCGTGTATGTTGGTCTGGCGCTGGGCAAGGAATGCCATTCCTATTTTGACCTGAATACCTTGCGGTCGCTGACACCGCTGCAGAACGGGGGCACATCTGGCAGAAATATCGCCAGGTTGTGCAAAGAGGTGCTGGAAGCTGAGGGAAAAGCCAGGCGTTTCAACCGCCTGCCCCTTCCGTCTTTGCTGGCCAGCGAATAGCAGCGGGCTGATCCGCTGAATGATCCGGCGCTTTAATCATCCCCGCTGCGGCGGACAGGTTTTTTAATGGGCTGAAACCCTGCGTGAACCAGGCGCGCAAATCCGCCAGGGCGGTCAGCGCCTTGCGGCGGGTGCGGGGATGCAGGTTCAGGGTAAAAAACTCCTCTTCATCCAGGACGAGCTGGCGGCGGTCAGGGAAAACGAGCAAATCCAGAGCCAGGTCGACGTAGGAAATCGCCTGGGGGGTGATGACCGCCGGCCGGCCGATATTGCAGTACCAGCCGCGTAGATTTCCGTCATCGCGGCTGTAAATTTCGAAAATGTTGTACCAGCGGTTGGAAAAATACAATTCAAGGAAGCGGTCGCCCTGTCCGAGCAGCATGCCGTGAAACGGCAGATCCGGAAAGGTGAAAGTGGCTTCAACCAGCGCCGCGCCAGGCAGGCGGCGAATCACGCGTCCGCTGTAGCGGCGCATTTCCTGACCGTCGGGGTTGAGTTTGATGATGGGTATATCAGCGTTCATTCCGCCTCGAGCAGATTGATCTCTTCAGGATCCACTTCCACAGAAATTCGGCTGCCGGCAGCGATTTCATCCTCGATTTGAAAATGAAGCGTGTCCCCGCTGTCCAGCTTTAACGTGACGCTGTAATCCGCTCCCTGAAAAATCAGGTCGCTGACCACACCGCTGATCTGGTTTACCGTGCCGGGTTGTGCCAGCCGAACGCGCGGGGGCAGTAAGACGGTGACGGTCTGCCCGGGTTGGAAATTCTGGCAGGTCTGGCGGCGGATCACCAGCGTCCCGCAAGCCGTCTCGACGGCGGAGCTGCCTTGCAGCCTGCCGGGCAGCAGATTGGTTAACCCGAGGAAGCGCGCCGCCCACGGGCTGGCCGGGCAACGGTAAACCGTTTTGGGCGGGCCGATTTGTTCAATCCTCCCGTTATGCAGCAGCGCCATGCGGTCCGCGATGGCAAAAGCCTCCTCCTGGTCATGGGTCACGTAGATCGCGGGGATCTTGAAGCGCTGCAGCAGAGCGCGCAATTCTTCCAGCAATTCGGCGCGTAAAGAACGGTCCAGCGCGCCGAGCGGTTCGTCCAGCATCACCAGGCGCGGTTGGGGGGCAAGCGTGCGCGCCAGGGCGACGCGCTGCTGTTCGCCGCCTGAAAGGTCAGTAACCTGGCGGCGGGCGAAGGACCGCATCTGCACGGCTTCCAGCATCTCCAGGCTGCGGCGTTTTACTTCATCTTCAGGTTGCCCCTGCATTCGCAGGCCGTAGGCGACGTTCTCCAGCACGTTCTGGTGCGGAAAGAGCGCGTAATCCTGAAACATGAGCCCAAACTGACGGCGGTGGACCGGGGTGCCGGCCAGGTCCTGCCCGTCCCACAGAATGCGGCCGCTTTCCGGCGGTTCCAGCCCGGCGATGATCCGCAGCAGGGTGCTTTTACCTGAGCCGGAACGTCCCAGTAAGCAAAGGGTTTCTTCTTTTCCGAGCGCAAAGGAGATATTCTGGAGCAGGGGTTGGTCTTCGTAGGTCTTATTGATCCGCTGGATTTCAAGCATGGGAAGGTATCCTTATTTCTGGCGTGCGCGGTTCTCTAAATATTCCAGCAGCAGAATGCTCACGGCGCAGATGATCAACAGCAGGGTAGATAGTGCCAGCGCCTGCCCGTAATTCAACTCACCCGGCTGACCAAGGTACCGAAAGATTGCCACTGGCAGGGTCGGGCGCTCTGGCCGGGCAAGGAAAGCAGTGGCGCCAAATTCGCCCAGAGAAATGGTGAAAGCAAAGACAGCGCTGACCAGCAAGGCGCGAGCGAGAATTGGCATTTCAATCGTTCGCCAGACCTTGCCCGGAGAGGCTCCCAGAACAGCCGCGGCCTGACCCAGGCTGGGCGGAATGGAGCGCAGAGCCGGCTGGATGCTGCGCAGGGCGAAGGGCAGCGCTACCAGGCTGTGGGCAAACGGCAGCAAAAGCGGGAAGCTGCCCGGGTCAAACGGAGGGCGGTTGAAAACCATCACCATCCCCAGGCCCAGGGTTACCGCAGAAGCGCCAAGCGGCAGCATCAGGACGGGTTCCAGGACGCGGTTCAGGCGCGAGCTTTCCCGCAGGGCATAGGCAGCCAGACTGCCAAGCGATAGGGAGATGAGGACAGTCAGCCCGGCGTACCCCAGCGAGTTAAGCGCCGCCCGAATCGGCGGGACATAAAAAATTGATTGTCGGCGGTTAATAAACAGCTCGCGGTAAAAATCCAGCGTCAGACGCAGCGTTCCATCGGCGTTGACCGCGCTGAAAGAGCGCAGCACCAGGGCTGCCAGCGGCAGGAGGAGCAGCGCAGTCAGCAAGAAAATAACCAGCGCGGCGAAAACCCGGCGGGGGAGCGAATGAAGCGGCTGGACCGCTTCGGATTCCAACCGGGGGGTGAGGGGGATATTGCGCCGGTCAGCCAGACGGGTGTAGACCAGGGTAATGATCAGGGTGCACAGCAGCTGCACCGCTGAAAGCGCTCCGGCAGCCGGCAGATTCAGAATCTGGAGCGCCTGAATGTAGATTTCGACCTCCAGGGTGGCGAATTTTGGTCCGCCCAACAGCAAAACCACTCCAAATGAAGTAAAGTTAAAAAGGAATACCAGCACTGTCGCTGCCAGAATAAACGGGCGCAGCAGCGGCAGGGTGACCGTGCGAAAAGCCTGCCAGGGTGAAGCGCCCAGGGTGCGGGCTGAGCCCTCCAGACGCGGGTCCAGCTGTGCCCAGGCGGAACCGACCACCCTTAATACCACGCTGGTGTTGTAGAAAACGTGAGCCAGGAGGACGGCGGTCAGGGTGTTCAGAATCATCACCGGCGGCTGGCTTAAACCAAAAATGCGCATCAACCCCCAGTTAAGCCAGCCGTTGGGTCCGAGCAGCGCGTTAAACCCGGCGGCTGCCACCACAGTCGGGAGAATAAACGGCAGGGTAAACAGCAGCTGCAAGGGGCGTTTGGCGGGGAAGCGAAAGCGGCCAAACAAATAGGCAGCGGGCAGCCCGATCAAGAGGGTCAGCAGAGTGGACAGACCGGCCTGGCCAGCCGTGAATCCCAGTGTGCGCAGCAGCTGCGCGCCAAACGAAGGCCGCAGGCCGGTTTCAATGGCTGCCTGGCCTGTGATGATAAGAATTCGGCCAAGCGGCAGATAGAAAAACAAACCCAGAAAAAGCAGGGGCAGTGCCCACAGCCATACCCGGCGCGCCAACCTCACCGCAGCACCACCTCCGTCCAGGCTTCAATCCAGGCTTCGCGATGTTGATCGATCAAATCCAATCCCAGTTCGGCTGGTTGGGACGGTACCTGCACATAGCGGCTGAATTCTTCCGGCACGGCCGCCTGCGAATTCACCGGGAAAACAAACATCTGCAAGGGAATATCCTCTTGAAACGTCTTGCCGAGGATGAAATCCACAAATTCCTCAGCCAGTTTGCGGTTTGGTGTGCCTTTAAGAATGCCAATAAATTCGATCTGGCGGAAGCAGGTGTTCGGCCCGATGATGCTGGCTGTCGGAGCTTCGGTAAGCGGCTGGCTGGCAAAGATCACTTCAGCCGCCGGGCTGGTCCCGTAGGAGACCACCATCGGCTGCGGACCTTTACCGGACGAGCCGGAGAAATTGGTATAGTAAGCGGTGTTCCAGTCATTGACCACCACAACCCCGTTGGCGCGCAGCTGCTTCCAGTAATCCAGGTAGCCGGGATCGCCAAACTCCGCGATGGTGGCAAGCAAGAAAGCCAGTCCCGGGCTGGAGGTGGCAGGATTTTCCACCACCAGCAATCCCCGGTATTCCGGCCGGGTGAGTTCCTGGAGCGTTTCGGGTACTTTGATCTTCTGTTTTTCAAAATATAACCGGTCGTAATTGATGCATACATCTCCGAAATCGACCGGTAAAGCGCGGTACTGGGGATCGAGAATAAACTCGGTGGGGATTTGCTGAAGCAATGGAGACTGGTAGGGCTCAAAGATCCCCGCCTGCAAGGCGCGAGAAAGAAAGGTGTTGTCTACCCCGAAAAGCAGATCAGCCTGCGGGTTGTCTTTGGTCAGGATCGCGCGGTTCAACGCCGCGCCGCTGTCGCCGCTTTTTAAAAATTCGATCTTGACGTTGCGCGTTTCCTCAAACTGGCGTACCACCGGTTCACTCACCGAAAACGAGTCGTGGGTCATGACGCGCAGGACGGTCGGGCTGGCCGGCGCGCAGGCAGCCAGCAGGGTGAAAAGCAGCAGAATGGTGAACAGATTTTTCTTGATCATGGTCAAATCCTTTTATTACCGCTGCGGGTATGGATGCACAGCAGCAGCCCGGACTGCAGCCTGACCTCGGCGGCCGAAGTCAGCATCTCGTTGGAAATTCCGCGCGTCTGGTAAGCCAGCAGCGTTTCGTTGGTTAATGGATACTTTAATCCCTGGGTGGTGATGCCGCGCGCATCTCCCTGAAAGGGAATCAGCGAGACGATATCTCCCGGGCGGCCTGTGATCTGCGCCCGGCTGCGGATGATCAAGGCTTCTTCCAGTCCGTCTTCCAGGCGGGCGCTGATGCCTTCCAGCGCGGGGTGAGTGAGCAGCGCCAGATTTCCGAGGCTGTGGTCCAGCCGGCCTCCCAACCCGCCCAGAATGAGCAGCTCCTGGCAGCCAAGCTGGACAGCTGCCAGAACGGCCAGCTCCAGGTCGGTTTCATCTTTTTCAGGTGGATACCGCCGGACCTCGGTCCCGCTGGCTTCCAGGTGGGGGACCTGACCGGGATCAATGGAATCCAGATCGCCGATCAGCAGATGCGGCAGGACTGCCATGCGCAGCATGTGTTCCAGACCTCCGTCCGCGGCGATCAGCAGGTCCTGGGTGTCGAGCAGGCGGCGCGCCGCGGCCAGGTCGCGCAGCTCGCCGTTGGCAAAAATGACAGCACGGTGAAAGCGCATAAACAAACATCCTCCGCCGGGGGAGGATGTGGCAGCACTGGGCTTTGTTCCCTCCGCCGGCATTATCCGGATCAGGTGATGCGGGTCGAGGGTCGCAACCCTCCTCTCAGCCCCAAAAAGGCTCCCCGTTAAATTTTCAATTTGAGTATACGAGAGGGAGGGGGAAATGTCAATCCGGTGTGTAAAAGCATGATGTTCAAGATGCCCGCCATACGATAAAATAAACCCGAAATGTAGTTTGAACCGGGAGGCTGGTATGTTAAAAAGAAACCCACCCCCTGCGCCGCCAGCGGTTACCCCAGTGGAACGTGTGACTTCCGTGCTGGGACAGGGGATTAACTGGCAGGGCAACCTGCGCGGCAGCGGCGGCGTACGGATCGAAGGATTGTTTGAAGGGCAAATTGCCCTGCAGGGACTGGTTGTGATTGGCGAGACCGGGCGGGTCACCTGCGACAACCTGCGCGCCAATAATGTGATTGTCGCCGGTTCCGTTCGCGGAAATATCACGGCGGAAAAACTGGAGATCCGTTCCACCGGGCGGGTGTGGGGCGATGTGGTCACCGCCGCGTTCACGACGGAAGAAGGCGCTTTTCTGCGCGGTCAAATTCGCATGGAAGAAAAAGTTGAACTGGAACTCGACGCAGCCGAAGCTACCCGGCCCACGACGGTTGATTCAGCCGCCACGAGCAGCGGAGACCGCTAAAGCATGAATACCAGCGTCCTCCTGCTTTACCTGGTTGAATGGCTGGGGGTGATTGGCGCGACCATGTTGATGGGGTTAGCCCCCGCTTTTCAGCGCGCGCGCCTCGGCTTTCGTTACCCCCGCCGGGAAGGTACCGTCTCGTTTCTGCTTTTCGCCATCTTCTTTCTGATCGCATTTCAATATTACCGGGCGGCGGGCAGCCTGCCGTTGCTCCCTGAACCGGTCAAAGAAGATACACTGCCGCTTCTGCTGTCTGGTCTGCGCAGCCAGGCGATTGTGGCAGCCGTCGGGCTTGGGCTGGTGCTGCTGGCGCTCGCGATTCGCCGGCAGCCGCTGCGCAGCGCGGGATGGAACCGGGAGACGTTAGGCGCAGCGCTGCGTCTGGGGATTGGTACCGCGCTGGTGGTTCTCTTCCTGCGCGGGCGGGCGATGAATGTGATGGACGGCCTGACCCCGGGAGAAGGAACCGCTTTTTTGTACTGGGCCGTCATCGCCCTGGGAGAAGAAACCCTCTTTCGCGGTTACATCCAGCCCCGTATGGCTGCCTGGCTGGGCGAGCGCTGGGGCTGGCTGGCGGCGTCGGCTATGTTTACCCTATGGTTTTTACCCGGCCGGCTGGGGGTTTACAGCGGTTCGGTTCTGCTTTGGGGTCTGCTGATCAGCGCGGTGCAGGGGCTGCTTCTGGGCTGGATGATGCGAAAGACCGGCCACGCGGCCGCGCCGTTCTTTTACCGTTTGATATCAGGCTGGATCCAAACCCTTATTTAACGAGCGATACTATGAAAATATCCAGACTATTCAGCACCACCCTGCGAGAAGCTCCATCGGAAGTTGAAATTGCCAGCCATCAGCTGCTGCTGCGGGCCGGTTTTATCCGCCCCCTGGGGGCGGGCATCTTTTGTTACCTTCCCCTGGCGCAGCGCGCCATGCAGCGCATTCAGGCGATCATGCGCGAGGAGATGAATGCCATTGGCGGGCAGGAACTGTGTATGCCAGTCGTACATCCCGCAGATGTGTGGAAAGAGACCGGCCGCTGGTATCAGATTGGCAGTGAAATGGGGCGGTTTAAGGACAAGAATAACCATGATATGGTGCTGGCAATGACGCACGAGGAAATTGTCTCTTTCCTGGTGCGCAGCGAAATTCGCTCCTACCGCCAGCTGCCGGCGCTGGTGTATCACATTCAAACCAAATGGCGCGATGATCCCCGCCCGCGCGCCGGTTTAATCCGCGTGCGCGAATTTACCATGCTGGATTCCTACAGTCTGGATGCCGACTGGGAAGGGCTGGACAGGCAGTATCAGGCGCATTACCAGGCTTATTTCCGGATTTTTAAGCGGTGCGGGCTGGATGTTGTCGCGGTGCTTTCCGATACCGGGATGATGGGGGGGCAGATGGCGCACGAATACATGTACCTGACCCCGATCGGGGAAGATACCCTGCTTTTCTGCGATGCCTGTCATTACTCTGCCAACCGGCAGATCGCCAGATTCCGTAAACCCCCGGCAGAAGCCGAGCCAGCCTTGCCGCTGGAAAAAATTCCGACCCCGGACACCAGCACCATCCAGGACCTGGCCGCCTTTTTGAAGATTCCATGCGCAAAAACCGCCAAAGCCGTGTTCATGGTCGGGCAGACCGCGGACGGCAGCCAGACGCAGTTTGTCTTTGCCGTTGTGCGCGGGGATATGGAAGTCAACGAAACCAAACTGGCCAATGCGTTAAAACTCAAAGACCTGCGGCCTGCGCTGGATGAGGAAATTCGCGCGGTTGGGGCTGTGCCCGGGTATGCGTCGCCAGTCGGTTTATCCGCTGCCACGGTTGTGGTGGACGATGCCATCCCGCACAGCCCGAATCTGGTGGCGGGGGCCAACCAGGCGGGCTATCACCTCAAAAATGTGAATTACGGTCGGGATTACAGCGCCGCGGTGGTGGCGGATATCGCCTCCGCCAGCGAGGGTGATGCCTGCCCGGAATGCGGCCAGCCGATGCGCGCCAGCCGCGGCGTGGAAGTGGGCAATATCTTCAAGCTTGGCACACGCTACACGGCTGTCATGGGGGCTGAGTTTCTGGATGAACAGGGCGTCAGTCAGCCGGTCATTATGGGCAGTTACGGAATCGGTGTGGGGCGTCTGCTGGCCTGCGTGGCAGAGGAACACCATGACGAACGCGGTCTGATCTGGCCAGCCAGCATTGCGCCTTATCCCGTCCACCTGGTTGTACTGGCAGGGAAAACCATTGACACCCAGGCCGCCGCGGCGCAGCTGGAAACAGCGCTGACCCGGGCCGGGCTGGAACCCTTGGTGGATGACCGGGCAGAATCCGCGGGGGTCAAATTTAACGATGCCGATCTGATCGGGCTGCCGCTGCGCATCACGGTGAGCGAGCGAGCGTTAAAACAGGGCGGGGTTGAATTCAAGCGCCGCGCTGGCGGTGAAGCGTGGGTCGTGCCGCTGGAAGAAGCCGTTTCGGCCGCGGCAGCCGCCCTGAAGGAAGCCTGAAGCGGGGAGGGCCGCAGCGCTAATTGGAAAAAACCGATCGGCGCTGGCGGTTCAATCATTACGAGGTGGAAAGTGATCCAGGATCGAATCATTCTTGAAATCGTCGGGTATCTGGCTTCAGCGCTGGTCGCCGTCTCGCTGACCATGCGTTCAATTATCCGGTTGAGGTTGATTAACCTGATTGGCGCGGTAATCTTCACCATTTACGGGGTGCTGATTGGCGCGTTTCCGGTCGCTTTTGTGAACGCGTTTATTGTGCTGATAGACCTGTATTATTTACTCGAAATGGTCCGGGTCAAGGAATACTTTACCATCCTGGATGCCCGCCAGGATTCGCTCTACCTTGAACGTTTTTTGGAGCATTATCAGGCGGATATTCGAAAATTTTTGCCCGATTTCAGAATCAACCCGGAAAAGGAATGGATTGGCTTTTTTGTGCTGCGCAACATGGTACCCGCCGGGCTGGTGCTGGGCGAAGTCTTCGGTGAAGAATTTTTGGTCCATCTGGACTACGTAATTCCTGGGTATCGTGATTTTAAGATTGGCCGCTTTGTTTACACCCGCGAGCAGCAGCGCTTTGGCGCCATGGGGGTTCGCGCGGTGGTCAGCCCCAGCGGAAGCCGGGCGCACCGGCGCTACCTGGAGCGCATGGGTTTTTCACCTGAAGAAGGCGGCCAATGCTACCGGCTGCAGTTGACCAATTTGGAGGCGGAGGCGGCATGAAAAGTTACCGCAAGGAGTTGTGGTTTTTGATCCCCGGGCGGATGGGTTTTGTGAATATCACTTCGGAAGTAAAAGAAGCTTTGCGCGAAAGCGGAATTCGCGAGGGCCTGGCGCTGGTCAATGCCATGCATATCACCGCATCGGTCTTTATCAACGACGATGAAGACGGCCTTCACCACGACTACGCGCGCTGGCTGGAACAACTTGCTCCGCATGCGCCCCTTAACGCGTATGAGCATAACCGCACCGGCGAGGACAACGGCGATGCGCATCTGAAACGTCAGGTGATGGGGCGCGAAGTGGTGGTCGCGGTGACCGATGGAAAACTGGATTTTGGGCCCTGGGAGCAGATTTTTTACGGCGAGTTTGATGGCGGGCGCAAAAAGCGTGTATTGATCAAAATCATTGGCGAATAACCCCGCGGCCTTAAAGCGGGGTACAATCCACTTATGAGCAAAATGATGAAACCTGTTGTACCGATGTCATCCCCCGATATCACCGAAGCCGAACGTCAGGCGGTTCTCTCGGTCTTGAACACCCCCAATTTAAGCATGGGATCCTGGACGGACCGTTTTGAAGCGGCCTTCTGCGAGCGCACGGGCAGCAAACACGCCATTTCGGTCAATTCCGGCACCGCCGGGCTGCACCTGTGTGTGCGCGCCGCTGGATGGAGCCCTGGCGACCTGGTGATCACCACTTCCTTCTCATTTGTCGCCTCGACCAACGTGCTGCTTTTCGAAAATGTGATCCCGGTTTTTGTGGATGTGGAAGAGCGCAGCGGCAACATCGACCCGGGTCTGGTTGAACAGGCCGCGGCGGATATAACCCGCGGCGGAGCCGCCGCCCGCCGCTGGCTGCCGCGCCAGGGAGTTCCGGAAGGGGCAAAATTACGCGGACTGCTGGCTGTAGATGTCTTTGGCCAGCCAGCTGACCTGGCCGCGCTGCGGCAGACGGCCGACCGCTACGGTCTGGGGTTCATCGAAGACTCCTGTGAAGCCCTTGGGGCAGAATACCGCGGAAAATCGGCTGGCACATTTGGCGATTGCGGGGTTTTTGCCTTTTATCCCAACAAGCAGATCACCACGGGCGAAGGCGGCATGATCGTGACCGATGATGAACGGGCGGCAAGTTTTATGCGCGCGCTGCGGAATCAGGGACGGGCGCCCGGCGATACCTGGCTGCAGCATACCTATCTGGGCTATAACTACCGCATTGACGAAATGAGCGCCGCCCTGGGGACCATTCAAATGTCGCGCCTGGATGAACTGATTGCCAAACGGCAGCGCGTGGCGGACTGGTATGCGCAGCGGCTGGCGAAATTGCCTTTTGAAGCCCCAAATGTCGCCGCGTACACCAGCAAAGTCTCCTGGTTCGTGTATGTGATTCGTGTGCCCAAAGGTATGCAGCGCGCCAGGGTGGCGGCCGCTCTCGCGGAACGCGGTATACCGGTGCGCCCATACTTCCTGCCCATCCATCTACAGCCTTACATGGTCGAGCGTTTTGGGTACCGCCAGGGTGATCTGCCGGTAACGGAAGACCTGGGCGAACGCGGTCTGGCCCTGCCGTTTTCAAGCGTCATGACCGAAGAACAGGTCGAAACGGTCTGCCGCGCTCTGGCAGAGACCCTGTAGGGGAAGTGCGCTTGGAGATCTCTCAGACTTTCTACCCCCCGCGCAGCGCTGGTTTGCTGGTGCACGCTCTCCTCGCGCTGGTATCGGCAGGCGGCGGCGGCTTTTTATTCTGGGCGGCGATGCAGCAGGAAGGGGTGAATTTCATCCTGCTGCTGCTGGCCGCTCTGGGGGTGCTGTCGCTGCTGCCGCTGGCGGCTTACCGCTGGTATGCGTTACGCGGAGCGAGTTACCGCGTGGGTCGAGATGGTCTGCGGATAAACTGGGGGCTGCGCGCCGAGGATATTCCCCTGGATGATATTGACTGGCTGCGTTCTGCTCAAGATTTTGGCAGCCGTTTGAAATTACCCGCCCTGCGCGCTCCGGGGGCGCTGATCGGTTCGCTCGTGATCCCTGATCTGGGGCGGGTGGAATTCCTGGCATCGGATCCCGGCCGTTTGCTGCTGCTGGCGACCCGGAAGAAAGTCTTTGCCATCTCACCGGAAGATCCGTCAGCCTTTGCCCGCGCGTTTCAGGAAGCGATAGAAATGGGCAGCCTGACCCCTCTGACTGCCCGCAGCACGCTGCCGGCCGCGTATCTTCAAGAGGTCTGGTCTGACCGCTTTGCCCGCGCGTTGATGCTGTCCGGTTTGGTCCTGGGGGTGCTCTTCCTGGTGGCGGTCTCTTTGGCGGCCGCAGGCCTCGGGCCGGTATCAATCGGATTTGACCCTTCCGGCCAACCCCTCGAAGCGGTTAACCCTGAAAGGCTTCTCCTGCTCCCCGTTCTGGGATTGATGGTTTACAGCGCGGATCTTATTGGCGGGTTGTTCCTCTACCGCCGGGAAGACGGCCCCCTGCCGGCGTATCTGCTCTGGGGGTCTTCGCCATTAACAACTATTCTTTTGTCCATTGCGGTTCTTTTCTCGTTGTAATACACTCAGTCGGTGCCACTCGACCGCCCGGGAGATTTCCTGTAATGATCAATACAACCACACTGCTGATTGGAATCATACTCGCGCTGGCGATTTCTTATGCAGCCTACCGCGCCGGGAGTCTCAGCAAGTCGGGAATGGCGGGCGCGATGCTGCTGGGTTCGATCGTCTTTGGGCTGGGGGGCCTGAACTGGTCGGTGCTGCTGCTGGGATTTTTCATCTCCTCCAGCGGATTGTCCCGGCTGTGGAAGCAGCGGAAGTTGAAATTTGAAGAGAAATTTTCAAAAGGTTCGCAGCGCGACATCTGGCAGGTGGCTGCCAACGGCGGGATCAGCGGGGTATTTGTCCTGCTTCAACTGGCATTTCCTGGAGCGGTCTGGCCCTGGTTCGCTTTTGCCGGGTCGCTGGCGGCGGCCAACGCGGATACCTGGGCAACCGAACTGGGCGTTTTGAGCCGCAAAGCCCCGCGCAGTATCACAACCTGGAAGGTGGTCGCCCCTGGCACCTCTGGCGGAATCAGCCTGGCGGGTTCAGCCGCGGCGCTGGCCGGGTCAGCCTTAATCGCCCTGCTGGGAGCGGCTGCCTGGCCGTACGCCGAGGGGCTTTCTTTCTCCCGGCTGCTGCTCCTCCTGGGGGCGGTCACCGCGGGCGGTTTTCTCGGCAGCCTGGCTGATTCGCTGCTGGGCGCGACCCTGCAGGCGGTTTATACCTGTCCGCGCTGTCAAAAAGAAACGGAGCGTCATCCTTTCCACACCTGCGGTGAACAGACCCGCCGGCTCAGGGGAATGCCCTGGTTGAATAATGACTGGGTAAACACCGCCTGCACGCTGGTTGGGGCGCTGGCAGCTTTGCTGCTTTCTCTGCTGCGTTGAGGAAAAGATTGCAAAACTCCCGGCCCTACCGCGTATATCTGCTGTATTCTTTTCTGACCGCCATGCTTTTTCGCATGGTTTTTACCGTCAATATGGTGTATTTCATCCAGTATGCCCGACTGGATGCCTTGCAGCTCGTCCTGGTGGGTACCGCCCTGGAAGTGTCGGTATTCTTCCTGGAAATTCCGACCGGTGTGGTCGCGGATGTTTACAGCCGACGGTTATCGGTGATCATTGGCGTTTTTCTGGTCGGAGCCGGTTTTCTGGTGACGGGTTTGCTGCCCTTATTTCTCCCGATACTGCTGGCGCAGGTGTTGTGGGGCGCTGGCTGGACCTTTACCAGCGGCGCGTTACAGGCCTGGATCAGTGATGAAATTGGCGAAGAAAACGCCGCTGCCGCATTTCTCAAGGGGGTGCAGGTGGAAAACTGGGGCGCGCTGCTCGGCACCGGGCTGAGCGTCGCCCTGGCAGCCGTCTCCATCCAGACTCCGATTTTGACCAGCGGGGCACTGTTTTTATTGCTCGGGGCGTTGTTGATCGCGGTCATGCCGGAAGATGGTTATTCGCCGGTTCCGCCAGCGGAACGCACCTCCTGGCAGCATTTCGCGGATACATTTCGTCAGGGGATGCGCATGATCAAAGCGCGCCCCGCTTTGCTGGCCATTCTGGGGATCGGATTCTTTTTCGGCCTGTACAGCGAGGGGTATGACCGCCTGTGGACCGCCTCGCTGCTGGAGCGCTTCCAATTTCCATCCATTCTTAATCTCCCGGATGTCACCTGGTTTGGCCTGCTGGGAGCGGGTTCGCTCATCCTTTCGGCTCTGGCTTCTGGCTGGCTGCAGAAGCGGGTGGAGAATCCGCCGCCGCAGGTTCTGGCGCGCTGGCTGGCTGCGGTCAGCGGATTATTAATTCTCTCCTTGCTTGGTTTCGTCCTGTCCGGTTCGTTTGTGCTCGCGATCCTCTGCTTCTGGGCAGTGGATATTTTTCGCACCCTCGCCTCGCCGCTCTACACCGCCTGGGTCAACCACCGGTTGGACCCTCAGGTGCGCGCCACAGTGCTGTCGGTCAGCTCGCAGGTGGACGCCCTCGGGCAGATCGCCGGCGGCCCGCCGGTCGGTTTGGTGGCGCGCAGCGCGGGCATTTCCACGGGGATGCTGGTTTCCGTTTTGCTGCTCTCGCCGGTGCTGATCTTGCTGCCCAGGCAATTTAAGGGGGAGAAGGGTTGACCGGTTCTCCGCGCCGCTGACGCTTGCCACCTCGGTGGCTGCATGATATCATGTGTGGCAGGTTAAGGAATCTCGCATGGCGCTCACCGCTGACAGAAAAAAACGTACCCGCAATATCCTGGTGATCATCATCCTCGCCACGATACCCTGCTATCTTCTGGGGCTGGTTTTATTGTTCGCTGGCAGCGTGATCGATAACTCGCCCACCCGCACCCCGACCACAACCACAACCGCCACCGCAACCGCGACCGTCCCAACCCCGCTGATCAGCGCCACACCAACCGCAACGCCCACCATCACCCTGACTCCCACCATTACCCTGACTCCCACGGCGTCAGCCACTTTTGTCTTCCTGCCGACCCATACCAGCACACCAACGCAAACCCAGACGCCTGTGCCGACCTTCACCAATACCCCCGAACCCAGCGCCACCCCGGCGGATACCCAGACACCCGGGGGGTAACTTTACCCATTCAGGATTTCTATGACGGAAAACCAAGATTTCTTAAAACGATTGTTGACTCTGCCTGGTCTTAGCGGTTTTGAAGACCCGGTGCGCAAAGTGATTGCGGAAGAATGGCAGACACTGGTTGATGAATTGAAAGTCAGCCCGCTGGGCAGTCTGCACGGCCTGAAACGCGGTTATGGTCCTGAACCGCGCCCGCGCGTGCTTCTGGCGGCGCATATGGACGCGATCGGTCTGATGGTAACCTCCATCCAGGAAGGATTGCTGCGCGTTACCGCTATTGGCGGGGTAGATCCGCGAATCCTGCCGGGAACGCCGGTCACGGTCCACGGGCGCCGCGATCTGCCTGCCTGGGTGGCCGCTCCACCGGATCACCTCTTACCGCCCTCTCAAGCCGGAAAACCGGTCAGCCTTGAGTATCTGCTGGTGGATACCGGTTTGTCCGCGCAAGAGGTGGCAGAACTGGTGCGCGTTGGCGACCTGGTATCTTTCAATACACAGCCGGTTGAATTGAGCGGTGGGGTGATCGCTGGCCACAGTCTGGATAAAGGCGCGTCAGTGGCGGCGGTGACCGAGTGCCTGAGAACCCTGCAGCAGATGAAACCCGGCTGGGATGTCTGGACGGTTGCCACCGTACAGGAAGAAATCACCATGGCGGGGGCGTTGACCTCTCCCTTTGACCTCCGCCCCCAGATTGCCATAGTGGTAGATGTCACGTTCGCAAAAGGCCCGGGCGCATCGGATTACCGCGCCTTTGAGATGGATAAGGGACCAATGCTCGGCGTAGGTCCGAATATTCATCCGGCGATCTTTCAATCTTTTAAGACTCTGGCGGAGGAACTCGATCTGCCCTGCGCGGTGGAACCGATGCCGGCTCATTCGGGTACGGACGCCTTCGGGATTCAGGTTGTCGCCGAAGGCATCCCCTGTATGGTACTGGGTATTCCGCTGCGCTACATGCATACGCCGGTGGAAGCGGTGATGTTAAAAGATATTCGCCGCACTGGCTGGTTGATGGCGCAGTTTATTGCCCGCATGGAGATGAATTTCATGGAAAAAGTCCGCATGGAGGATGCTGAATGAGCACGCACAATACCCATGCGTTTGAATTACCCGTCATCGGCGCGGAACAAATCGCCCTGCTGGAAAAACTCTCCAACGCGGTGGGAATTTCCGGCGACGAGGGTGAGGTTCGCAAGATCGTTCTGGATGAAATTAAGGGGCTGGTTGACCAAATCATCGTAGACTCGCTGGGGAACGTTCTCGCGATCTGTAATGGGGAGGGCCCGGACCCGCTCAGGGTCATGCTGGCGGCTCATATGGATGAAGTCGGGTTTATGCTGGTGGAGGAAGACGCTCCCGGCTTATACGCTTTCGCCGTGGTTGGCGGGGTGGACCTTCGCCACCTGCCCGGGAAAATGGTTCAGGCTGGAAAACAGCACCTGCCGGGGGTGATTGGCGCAAAGCCAATCCACCTGCAGGAAAAAGATGAGAACGGCCGCGCGATTCCGCTGACCAGTCTGCGGATTGACATTGGCCCGGGTGGGAAAGGCAAACTGAAACCCGGAGACCGCGCGGCCTTTGCCACCGCCTTTCAGCAGGTTGGGCCGAGCATCATTGGCAAAGCGCTGGATGACCGCCTGGGGGTGGCGACTTTAATTGAGATTCTCAAGCGCCGTCCGCGCCAGCTAACATTGCAGGTGGCTTTCACCGTCCAGGAAGAAGTGGGCCTGCGCGGGGCGCGGGTGGCGGGTTACGCGCTCAATCCAGACATTGCTATTATCCTTGACAGTACCCCCTCCTATGATTTGCCCGTCTGGGATGGCGAAGAAAATATCCGCTACAATACCCGTATTGGCTGCGGCCCGGCGATTTACACGGTTGACGGCGCGACCATCAATGACCCGCGCCTGATAAAATTCCTGGCACAGATAGCCGAACGGCACGGCATCCCGTTTCAATTCCGCCAGCCGGGCGGCGGGGGCACAGATGCCGGCGCGATTCACAAGACCCGCGGCGGTGTTCCCAGTGTATCGATATCTGTTCCGGGACGTTACCAGCATACGGCAGCGCAGATTACCCGTACCGATGACTGGACGCATACCCTTCAGCTGGTTTATGCCGCGCTGCACGGATTAGATCGTTCCGTTTTGGCTGCGGAACGTTAGATGAAAATTCGGAGATACCATGAAAGCATTGATCAAAAAATTCGTTGAAGCAGCCGGCCCTTCCGGTTTTGAGAACGCGGTCCGCGACCTGGTAAAGGCTGAGATTGCTCCTTATGTCGATCGGATCGAGGTAGACGCGCTGGGCAGCCTGATTGCCTGGAAGGGCAGCAGGCAGCCGGGCGGCAAACGAGTCATGATCTCCGCGCATCTGGATGAAATCGGAGTCATCGCCACCCACGTAGACCAGAACGGCTTTGTGCGTTTCACACCTCTGGGTGCGGTTCGCCCGCATACCTGCCTGGGCGGGCGGGTAATTTTTCAAAACGGGACGCGCGGAGTGATTGGCAGTGAACGCCTCGAAGATCTGGCCAGGACGCCTGGATTTGAACAGATGTTTATTGACGTCGGCGCGGCCAGCCGGGAGGATTGCCCGGTCAGAACTGGCGATGCCGGTTCCTTTGACCGGGACTTTGTCGCCTTAAGCGAAAACCGCCTGGCAGCCAAAGCGATGGACGACCGCATCGGGGTGGCGGTTCAGGTAGAGGTGATCCGCCAGTTGAAAGCTTCGCCCAATGAACTGGTGTTTGTCTTTTCAACCCAGGAGGAAGTCATGCTTCGCGGCGCGACAACGGCTGCGTATGCGGTGGACCCGGAAATTGGCATCTCCATTGATGTAACGGTGAGCGGAGACACGCCGCGCGGAATAAAAATGGAAACCGCTCTGGGAAAGGGTCCGGCGATTAAAGTGCGCGATGCGGGGATGATCTCTGACCCGCGCCTGGTGCGCCACATGTGCGCGGCTGCCGAACGGCTGGGCATACCCGTGCAGCTGGAAATTCTGGAGGGCGGCACAACCGATGCGCGCGCCATTCAGACCACCCGCGCCGGTGTGCCTGCGGGCTGCGTGTCCATTCCCTGCCGCTACATTCACAGCCCTTCCGAAGTCCTGGATTACCAGGATGTAATTAATTCAGTAAAATTGCTGGTGGAATTGCTCGGCCATCCAATTGATTTGCAATGAAAGCTTGTAGGAACTGGTTTGCGGAGTTTCGCCTTCACCTCGCGGTGATTATTCTGTCGGTGTGGTTGCTGACCGCCTGCGGTGTGCTGCCGGCGGCTCCAGCTTCGGCAGGGGATACGCCCGCGCCGCCGCAGATGGAAACTCCCACGCAGCCTGTGGAAAGTCCCACCGCGGCAGTGGTAAAGAACCGTCTGGTGATCTGGGTACCTCCGCAGTTTAACCCGGACGGCAGCAGCGAAAGCGCGCGCCTGTTACGGGAACGCCTGGACGAATTTATGCTGGACAATCCGGGCGTTGAAATTGAGGTCCGCGTGCGCGCGGTGAGCGGCCCTGGCAGCCTGCTGGATTTTCTGGCAGCCACCAGCATCTCCGCGCCAGAAAATTTGCCGGCTGTGATTGCCCTGCCGCGCAGCGATTTGGAACAGGCCGCCAGCAAGGGGCTGATCTTTCCGCTCGACTCGCTTACGCCGCTTCTGGATGTCAACGACTGGTACCCTTACGCCTATCAGCTTGCCCTGCTGGACGGGCAGACATTTGGCGCGCCGCTGGCTGGCGATGTGCTGGTGATGGTCTACCGCCCGGTGAGCACCGGAGCGCTGCCGGACAGCTGGGCTGAAATTTTTTCACGGGGTTTGCCGCTGGCTTTTCCGGCTGCGGATCCGCAGGCGCTCTTCTTCCAGACGCTGTATCTTTCCACTGGCGCGGAATACCGTGATCTTCAAAACCGTCCGGCTTACGATCTGGAGAAAATTGAAACCATTTTTCGGTTGATTGATCAAGGGACTCAGCAGGGGATCTTCCCCTACTGGTTGACGGAGATGCTGAATTTTCGGCAGGGGTGGAATGCCTTTCAAGAGAAACGGGTTGACTGGGCGGTGGTGTGGCTGTCGGACTATCTCACCGCCCTGCCGGCTGACGCGCAGGCGGCCCCGCTGCCTTCGTTGGGCGGAAAGCCGGCAGCACTGGCGACCGGCTGGTTTTGGGCTGTCTCAGAGCCCAATCCTGCCCGCCAACAGCTGGCTGCCCGGCTGGTGGAAGCGCTTTCGGCCGGAGATTTTCTTGATCAGTACAATGCTCTGACCGGTTATTTGCCAGTGCATGTTTCGCAGCTCACCAGCTGGAAAGACCCTGCCCTGCGCACCCTGGTGAAATCCCTGGCCGAGACCTCGCTTCCGCTGCCAGATGCCGAGCTCAGCGCGCCCATCACTCCCGTTCTGGCTGACCTGGTTCAGCAAATCGTCAAAGGCATCACCGATCCCCGTCAGGCTGTCGCGGAGTTTCAAAATCGGGTAGAATCACCCCAACCATGAAGGCGCTGTTAAACCGTTTACAGAAGATCACTCTCAGCCAGGTGGTTATGTTCCTGGCGGTGCTGCTTTTTCTGGCCACCCTCTTTTCTACCGGCGCGGACCGGCCGGTTTCAGCTCAGCGAGGCGCGAACGTCAACTTAACCAATCAGCTGGCGCTGGCGCAGGGCCAGACGGCTCTGCCGTCTGATTACTACAATTCGGAATCACAGACCAACGGTATCATCCTTGGCGGGGTCTTGCTTGTTCTGGTCGTGGTGGGCGGGACCGCTGTGGTGATCAGCCAGAAGCACGAACCCCCTGACGATCAGGGTTAAATTTCCCAGGCGACGAAGGGCACGATCATTTCGTCACGGTGTAATCCGCCGTGACGTCCGCGCATCTTATCTTCTTTGTTAGTTGACCACCAGAAATAGGTACGCTCATCGGTGATGCCAATCCAGTCACCCAGCCGTTCCAGGGTTTGCGCTGAAGGCTGGACCGGACCGTACAGCCCGCTGGTGAGGGCCAATTCGCGGGGGATCAGGCTGACTTTTTCGCCCCAGGTTTTCTGAGCGTGTTGTTGAAAGGCAGCCGCGGCATCCGGGCGCAGGAAGAAATACGGCGCGCGGCTTTCTCCGCTCGGCAGCATACTTAACCACGCGCCCAGACGTTCGTCCGGGCTCAGACTGATGCAATCCGCCGGGCTGGTGTCGATCTGACCGTGATCCGCGCTCATGATGACCAGCGTTTTCTGCGGCTTTCTGGACAGCCGGGTCAGAAAATCGAGAAACGTTCGGCTAAAGAGTTCCCATTCCATCGGATTGCGCCGATCGGAGGGCCCAACCTTGTGTTCCAGTTCATCCAGGTCACCCCAGTAGATATGGATGAAGGCGCGCTCTCCCGGTCTGGCCGCCAGCTGGTCTTCCAGAGTGACCCAGAGATCAGAGATCGTGCGGTATGGAACCCGGCAGACATCTCCCATGAGCATTAAGGTCAGACCGGAGAGGTTGATATGTTCGGGCATATATGCGTATGCCCGAATGCCTTGATTTTCCAGTTGGGTGCCCAGCGTGGGTACTTTGAGGAAATTTTCAGGGGTGAAGCCCGCCCTGCGGATGCCAGCGGGTTCAAAGTATGCCGCCGGACTGTGCGTGAGCATGTTGGTAATCATGCTGTATTCTTTCAACCATAATTCATAACCCAAAATCGCGTGCTCGGCGGGCAGGGTTCCGCTCCACAGGGTGGACAGGGCGGTGGCGGTCGTCGAAGGGAAGACAGAAGTAAGCGCCCCCTGAACGCTGTCCGTCAGGTGCGGCTGCCAGAGAGCCGAGAGACGGCTGTCGGCGGTCATCTGCTGAAACAGGCTCAGGCTTAATCCATCCACCAGCAGAAACAGAATGCGGTCGTAGCCGCCGGGCAGGGCTTCATGAAAAGCGGGCGCCAGACCTGGTCCGGACGGCTGCCCGCCCAGCCAGGTGACGGCGCTGTGAACCAGGTTGTGCAGCGAATATCCTGCGTAATTGGGAGGGACGTGGGTAGCGGGCAGGGAAATCCCCGCCAGACGGTGGGATTGCACGGCGTTGAGGGTGGTTTCGAGCAGAGTTGGCATGGTCAGTCCTCCTGAGCAATGACCTGATTGTACTGTAATTTGCTCCAGCGTTAAACAAAGCTTAACCAGAACTTGATGTTTGGTTGATATCTACCGTTATAATCAACAATGTGAATAACTACCCAAAAATAAAACAACTCTCGAGGAGGAGAGCATGAACATATCTGTATTAATTCGCGGGATATCCTTCGTTATGTGGATGCTGCTGTTTGGTGCTGTCGCCCTGGTGGTCATTCGCGCTTCTCGGGGCAAGCCCATGCGCAGCGGCACCCTGGTGATCATCGTCTTCGCGGTGCTGGCTATTCTGGTCAGCACGGTCAGCGCCGGCCTGGTATTTATCCAGCCCAATGAACGCGGGGTGGTGATCACGGCGGTCGCTCCTGGCTACCGCGCGGCTGCCCTTCAACCGGGCATAAACTGGATCATTCCGTTTGTTGAATCGGTCGTCACTTACCCGATTTCACGCCAGACCTACACCATGTCCATCGCTCCGAGCGAAGGCCGGGTGCAGGGGGATGACTCAATCACCGCGCGCACCGCGGACGGTCAGGAAATCTATGTGGACGCCTCGGTGATTTATCAAATTGACCCCAACAAGGTCATTCAGGTGCACATCCAGTGGCAGAACCGCTATGAAGAACTGGTGAGAGCCCAGGCGCGCGGCATCATCCGCGATATGGTATCGAAGTACGGGGTCGAAGAAGTTTATTCGACCAAACGCGATGAGCTGGTCAAGCGGATTTATGAGACCCTGCAGGTAAAACTGGAAGATAACGGTTTGATGCTGGTGGACTTTGTGTTGCGCAACATCACCTTCTCACCGGAATATTCCGCCTCGGTGGAACAGAAACAGATCGCCGAACAGCAGGCCCAGCAGGCGAAACTGATTGTCGAACAGAAAAAACAGGAAGCCGAGCAGGCCCGCCAGACCGCACAGGGCCGCGCGGATGCCGCGGTGATTGAAGCCAAAGGCCGCGCGGACGCACGGATTATTGAAGCCGATGCTGAAGCCAAAGCCCTGGAATTGATCGCCAAGGTGATTCGCGATAATCCCAGCCTGTTGAATTATCAGTACATCACCAAGCTTTCCCCCACCATTCAAACCCTGCTGCTGCCTTCGAACGCGCCGTTTATTCTCCCCTCGGCGGTGTTCCCGAACTCAGGAAATTGATTGATTCGACTGGACCAGCCGGCGCGGGATTCCCGCGCCGGTTTCCGTTATATAATTAGCGCCATGGAAAACCAGGCCCCTGCCCCCAGCGGCAGGCAGATCCGTCTGACCAGCCTGTCTAACTGCGCTGGCTGAGCGTCCAAATTACGCGCAGAAGCGCTGGCGCAAGTTCTGCAGCCGCTGGGTTCGGTTTTTAACCGCGCGGACTACCCGGATTTACTCGTCGGGTTGGAACCGCCGGATGACGCTGCTGTCTGGAGGCTGGACGGCGGGCGTGCGCTGGTTTTAACCACTGACTTCTTCACCCCGGTTGTGGATGACCCTTATGATTACGGCGCCATCGCTGCCGCGAACAGCCTCTCGGATATTTATGCCATGGGCGGCGAACCATTTTTAGCCCTCAATATCGCTGCCCTGCCGCCCGATCTGCCCCCCACGCTGTCAGCGGAGATTCTGCGCGGCGGTGCGGAAAAAGCTCGCGAAGCGGGGGTGGTTGTGGCCGGCGGCCACACCGTTCAGGATAAAGAGCCCAAGTACGGCCTGGTGGCGCTGGGTTTTGTGAATCAGGAGCAGATCATTCAGAAAGGCGGAGCACAACCTGGAGATCTTCTATTCCTTACCAAGCCGCTGGGTTTCGGGGTTACCACCACAGCCCTGAAGCAGGAAAAAGCGGCCGTTGATCATGTTGAAGAAGTGGTCGCCTGGATGAAGACGTTAAACCGCGCCGCGGGTCAACTGGCGCGTGAATGTTCCGTGCGTTCTGGCACGGACGTCACCGGTTACAGCCTGTTAGGGCACGGCCTGGAAATGACGCAGGCCAGCGGCTGCGCTTTTAGCATTCAATTTGACCGCGTCCCCTTTGTCAGCGGGGCGCGTGGTTACGCGGAAATGTGGTGTTTCCCGGGGGGAGCAGCCGATAACCGCCTGCATTATGAAGGTCAGGTGTCTTTTGCCGATCGCCTGGATGAGGCGGCGCGTATGCTGCTCTTTGATCCGCAGACCAGCGGCGGTTTGCTGCTGGCCGTGCCCCGCCAGAAAGCCGACGCCTTTACCCGGCTGGCGGAGGAATTGCGCCAACCCGTCTGGAGAATCGGCGAAGTCCATCCCGGCCGCGGCATTCAGGTCGTTTAACCGTCTGACATCCCCGGTTTTCAAAGTGAGGGATCGATTGAATCAGACAGCCTTTGATTTTGCCTCCCGGCGCTCCGCGGTGTTTGGAATAAAAGGAATGGCCGCCGCCTCTCAGCCGCTCGCTGCCGCGGCGGGAATTTCCATTCTATCCGCAGGCGGCAGCGCGGCGGACGCCGCTGTGGCCATGGCGGCCGTGCTCAGCGTTACCGAGCCCTGTTCGACCGGATTGGGCGGAGACGCTTTTGCGCTTTACTATGAAGCCCGGTCCAAAAGCGTCTTCGCGCTGAACGGCTCCGGACGCGCGCCGCAGGACCTGACCCTGGACCGCGCCCTCAGCCACGCCCGCAATGGAAAATTGCCTGCCCGCCATCCTGATGCCGTCACCGTGCCTGGAGCCTGCGCGGCCTGGTGTGATCTGGCTGAGCGTTTTGGCCGCCTGCGTTTGAGCGATTTGCTGGCTCCGGCGGTTGACCTGGCTGAAAACGGTTTCCCGGTAGCCCCGCTCACTGCGCAGCAGTGGGCCGAGTCGGAATCCCTGCTCAGGAGCGCGCCTGGTGGAAGCACCTTCTTGATTAACGGCCGTGCGCCCGCCGCCGGGCAGCGGTTTTATAATCCTGACCTGGCTCATACACTGCGCGAGATCGCGGAGGGAGGGCAGGCGGCTTTTTACCGCGGGCGCGCCGCCCGCCAGATCAGCGCCGCGGTTCAGGCTCAGGGCGGCTGCCTGAGCGAAACAGATCTGGCGCGGCACCGCAGCGAGTGGGTAGAGCCGATTTCAACCACCTATCGCGGCAGGCGCGTCTGGGAATGTCCGCCAAACGGTCAGGGTCTGGCAGCCCTGCTGGCGCTGAATATCCTGGAAGAATTTGATCTGGCATCCTACGCCTGGGATCATCCCCAGCGCCTGCACTGGATGCTGGAAGCCATGCGCCTGGCTTTTCTGGATGCCGGGGCGTATATTGCCGACCCGCAGGCGGCGCCGGTTTCGGTTTCTGCCCTGCTGGATAAGGCGTATGCCGCCCGGCGCCGTTCCTTGATCCTGATGGACAGGGTAAACCCGGCGCTGTCAGACGGCAAGCCCCTGGAAAGCAGCGGCACGGTTTATTTCTGCGTGGTGGACGGAGAGGGGAACGCCTGTTCTTTTGTGAACTCTAATTACATGGGCTTTGGCACCGCGATTGTGCCGGATGGCTGCGGATTTAGCCTGCAAAACCGCGGACTGAATTTCAGCCTTCAGCCAGGCCATCCGAATGTCCTCGCACCAGGCAAACGCCCGTACCACACCATCATTCCAGCGCTCGCCACCCGTGAAGAAGATCACAGCCTGTTCGCGGCGCTGGGTGTCATGGGCGGTTTTATGCAGCCTCAGGGACATGTACAGGTTCTAACTGCCCTGGTGGATGATTGTCTCGACCCGCAGGCTGCCCTTGACCGTCCGCGCTGGTGTATTGACCCGTTTACACCTGGTCGGGCGGACGTTGAAGACGGCCTGCCTGAGGTCAGCCTGGCTGACCTGATCAGTAGGGGGCATACCTTACAGCGCATCACCGGACTGGCGCGCCAGAACTTCGGCCGCGGGCAGATCATCCTGCGCGATCCGGCCAGCGGGGTGCTCTGCGCCGGCTCTGATCCCCGCGCGGACGGACTGGCTGTGCCCCTGACTTGACAGCGAATATCCTTTTTGCTATTGTTTAGGCAACCGTTGAGCGTAGGTTAACTGTAAGGTTTTATGTTCATCATGAAACTACTGTCTCTGTATAATCAAAACGGCGCTTATCATTTTCAAACCTTTTTTCAACCGCGTTGGTGAGAGCGCGGTGCGAATCACCCAAAGGAGGAGGCGACAATGAAATTCAAGTTGTTTTTTACCCTGATTCTGGTGGCTGTGGTTGCAGCCGCCTGCGGAGGCGGCAGCAGCGGGGCATCCCCGTTTCCATCTGGTCCTGGCCAGCCAAACGAGATCCCGACCGCGCCGTCCGCGCCGATTAATGTAACCACCCCGATTCCCACCCTCGAGGTTCAGCCAACCCAGGGGCCGACATCAAATTGTCCCGAATACTACACCGAAGAATTTGACACCCCTAACGAGTGCTTTGATCTCAACAAGGTCTTCTTTAAAGCTCCGATTGTTCCCCCGCCTGAAGCAGCCCGTATTTACCTGGCTGGAGGAGCGCTGAATTTTGAATTCCCGTTAGATAAAAGCACTTTCAAGTATGACCTCTATTACTACTTCTTTAACGGGCAGCACACGTACAACGATGTCGCCCTGGAAACCACCTTCCAAACCCTGACTGACAGCAACCTGAATACCGGTTTCATTTTAGCCTGTCGGGTCACAGATCAGAGCTGGTTCGAGGCGCGCGTGACCACGAACGGCAGTTACTGGCTCTACCAGTACGACCGCCAGCTGGAAGCTGCCAACAAGAACCCGTACATCGAAATCACCAAAGGACAGACCAATAAAATTGCCGCCAAGCGCAATGTGCCCAACACCATGCGTCTGGAATGCGTTGGCGATACCCTGTCGCTGATTATCAACGGTAATAAAATCACCACCAACCAGATCCGCCGCCCGCTGCCCGGCGGGGTCGGAGTGGGCTTCACCACCTTCCCCGAACGCTACCCGGCGTTTGCCTTGATCGAAAGTGTTACCATTGCCAAACCATAAACGATCATTTTAAGAAATCTCAAGGGCTGCGATCCGCAGCCCTTGAGATTTTAATCCGGCTGTGTGTCTTCTGGCGGCCGAGCCGGGCCGTAATCCAGAATTTCCCGCACCTGAGAACCGGGCTGCTGGGGACCGATGATTCCATTTTCTTCCAGCCGGTCAATGATGCGGGCCGCGCGGTTGTATCCAATGCGCATGCGGCGCTGCAGCATCGAGATGCTCGCCCGGCCTTCCCGCCGCACCAGATCGAGGGCTTCGTCGTAGACCGGATCTTCCGCCTGAGCGTTTGGTTCCTCCCACAGGGGTGCCTGTTTCAACGGCACACCCCGGGGCAGCGAATCAAAGAACGGGGAGGGCTCATCCTCGCGGGTATAGCGGGCTGCCGCGGTTCTCCAGGCGTCCACCAGGCGTTGAATTTCCGCGTCGGATACGAACACGCCCTGCAGGCGAACCGGAGCGGGGGCATCCGGCGCCTGGAAGAGCATATCTCCGCGCCCGAGCAGCCGTTCAGCCCCGGGTTGATCCAGAACAACCCGGCTGTCAATGCCGGTCGCGACCGCGAAGGCGATTCGGGCTGGAAAATTGGCTTTAATCAGACCGGTTACCACATCCACCGAGGGGCGCTGGGTGGCGATCACCAGATGGATGCCGGTAGCCCGCGAGAGCTGCGCCAGACGGGTTACGCTGCGCTCGGTCTCATCCGGCGCCAGCATCATTAAGTCAGCCAGTTCATCAATCACCACGACCAGATAGGGTAAATGCTCTTCGCGTTTGTTGTTGTATTCCTTGATGTTCCGCGCGCCGGCTTTGGCAAATTTCTGGTAGCGGCTGTCCATCTCGCGCAGAACCCACTGCAGCGCGCCGATTACCCGCTCGGGTTCAACCACCACCGGGGCGAGCAGATGGGGGATTCCGTTATATCCGGTCAGCTCGACTCGTTTCGGGTCGACCAGTACAAGGCGCAGGTCCACCGGCGTGTTGGTTAGCAGCAGAGAAGAAAGGATGGCGTTGACGCAAACCGATTTACCGGAGCCGGTGGTCCCTGCGATTAACAGGTGAGGCATGGCGGTGAGATCGGCAGCCACCGCCTTGCCGGAGACATCTTTGCCAAGCGCCAGGCGCAGGGGCGAGCGCAGCTTTTGGAAGGAATCGCTCTGCAGCACATCCAGCAGGGCGACCCGGCTGATTTCTTCATTCGGCACTTCGATGCCGACATAGTTGTGGCCGGGCACCGGGGCTTCGATTCGAATGCGTTGAGCAGCCAGAGCCAGAGCCAGGTCATCAACCAGGGAGGCAATCCGCCCTACCCGCACGCGGGTTTTTCCGTTGCGGGTTTCAATAAAATCTGGCTCGACCCCAAACTGGGTAACCGTGGGTCCGCGTTTGACTTCAACGACATGCGCCGGCGCGCCAAAGGACGCCAGGGTCTTTTCGATGATGCGCGCGCGTTCGTGATCGTGGATGGTTTCATCGGCGACGGCGCTCGGCGGGTCCAAAATTTCGGCCGCCGGCGGCAGGCTCCAGGCGATCGTCCCCGGTGGTGGTGGTTCGGACTGCGCAGCCGGCAGACTGCTTTTCTCGCGGCCGGCGGCTGCCGGGGCGGGTTTCACGCGCTCGCCGGGCGAAACCCGCAGGCGCGGGGCTGGCTCATTCACCTGCGTCAGGGGTTGAAATTCGGGCGGGAGCGCATCTGGGTCAGTGATGGGTTCGGGTTCTGAAGGGTTCGGGCTTTGAGCGCGCGGCTGAGCGGCTGGCGGCTGAGGAACGGGGCGAGCGGGCTTGCGCGCGCTTTTTTGCTTGATCCAGGCGGCCATTTCCGCCAGAGAGATATCCAGGGTCATGGTTACCGCCAGGATCAATAAAGCCAGCAGAACCACGCCGGCGGCGGCGGCCCCGATATTGGGGACCAGCAAGCGTTCGATAACCGCGCCGAGGAATCCTCCTCCTTTGCCGTCCCTGGCCAGCTGCCATCCGCCGCCGCCCAGCAGGTGCATCCAGGCCAGCACGGTCAGGTAAAAAAGGAATAGGCCGGTGATTCGTTCCGCTGAAAGCGCGGGGAGGCGGTCCACATTGCGAAACACCAGCCAGAGGCCAAAGAGCAGCAGCGCCAGCGGGATCATGAAGCCGCCCCAGCCGGCGATTGCCTGCATCCCGCGCAAGAGCGTGGAGGTGGCCTGGCTCTGGGTGGCGGAAATAAAACTCAGCAGACTGAGCAGACCGCCCAGAGCCATGGCTGCGCCGATCAGATCGATTTTGCGTTCAGGGGAGAGGCTGGAGCGCCGCGGAGCCCCCGCGCGGGGCGCGCTGCGTTTGCGGTCGGCGGGCTTGCGCGCTGAAGGCGCAGATTTGACGGCTGGTTTTCGACTGCCGGAGCGGGCAGAGGGTTTGGTGGCAGGCCGGGTCGGTCGCGCCAAGGCAAAACCTCCTTGTGGGGCGAAAGGTTGTTCTAACTGATTATAGCACGCAGGAAAGCCGGAGCCGGGTCAGTCTGACTGCCCCAGCACCACCCGGGTAACGCGGAACGCCAGCGGCGGCAGGCTGCTGCGGGAATGAAAGGCGGCTTCGTCGGCGTCATCGCCAGCCTGGAGCGTTCCGCCGATCACCTCCGCGCGGTAAACGATCACAAAATCTGCGCCGTGAGCATGTTCCTTACCGGCGATCACATCCAGCAAACCGGTGATGCGGACCTTCAGCCCGGTCTCTTCAAAACATTCGCGAACGGCTGCCTGAGCTGGATCCTCATTCGCGTCAATAAAACCTGCGGGCAGGCTCCACATGCGCTGGTAGGGTTCATTGACCCGCCGGGTGAGCAGCACTTTTCCATCCTCCTCAACCAGAACCGCCGCGGCGACTTTGGGATCCGCGAAAAATATCCACCCGCAGGCTGGACAGCTGGGCCTGTCTGCCCCAAAATGAAATTCCGCCCGGGTTGGGGTCCCGCAGCGGATGCAGTAATGAACTTCTTCCGGGTTGCTCATGAGCGCAGCTGTTTACGGATGGTGAATGCGGCGATTGCCAGACAGACGGCCAGGAAGGCAAGCACTGCCGCGGCCAGATTGGCGGGCGAGATCCGCAGGGCTTCAGCTTCTCCAGCGGGTAACGGATTCCCCGCCCGGTCAATTTCCCTGCCAGCCAGCTCTGCATCCGGCAGACCGAGAATCGGGTTGCCGGGCAGCGGTTCGATTTGGGTGGGCATGGCTTCAGGTGCCGCGGGTTGTTCCAGACTCAAGGTTGGCATGGGTTCTGGACCGCCGCCCATGCCGCCCGGGACTTTTTCCATAGATGTATCCGCGCCGCCTCCGCCGCCCTTACCGTACGCCAAAGGAGCGCCCCAAAGGATGATCGGGGAACGGCTGTAATTGCTTTCCTCAACCCGACCGGCGTCTGGGGCAGCCATCTCAACCGCCGGGGCTTCGGCAGCCATTGGCGCTCCCGCCTGCGGCGCCAGCGACAGGCCGGGCAGCAGATTGGTGGCGAAGAAAAGGATCACCGCGGCCGCGCTGGCGGCTATGGAACCCCAGTTGAACACAGGCAGCCAGCGGGAAAGCGGCTTCGGGGCTACCATCGCCGGGGTCAGGGCGAAACTGCGGGGGGCTTTGCGCGCGGGGATGGAGCGCAGCAGCGCGCGGGTGCGCTGCAGCCCGTCAACTGCCTGGTGATATTGTTCATCCTGCTTCAGGCGCGTTTCAACGGCGGATTTTTCCTCCGCGGTAACCTGATTGTCCAGGTAGCTGGATATTAACTGCCATTCCTGGGGGGACAGTTTCACGCTCATCTTTTCCCTTCCTCATCCAGACGGAATTGAGAGGGTAAAAGTTCCCAGAAGTTCCGCAGACAGTCGCGCAGCCTCAGACGGGCGCGCGCCAGCCGGCTTTTTATCGTGCCAAGCGGGCAGGATGCCGCTTCGGCTACTTCCAAGTAATCCATGCCCTGCAGATCGATCATGATCACGATCGAGCGGAAATCATCCGGAAGCGCTTGAATGCAGCGTTTTAACGCCTGCTGCAGTTCAGCCTGGTCCATCTGTTCTTCAGGTCCCGCGCCGGGATCCGCCATCCAGGCGGGTGATTCCATCTCACCGTCTTCATCCGGTAAGGCGGGTTCAAGCGCGATCGTTGGACGGCGTTTACGGCGGCGCAATTCATCATAGCAGGCGTTGGTGACCATGCGCAGAATCCAGGCTTTGAACGAGCCGCCGCGGTAGGTGCTCAGGGAACGATAGGCGGAAATAAATGCGGTCTGGGTAACGTCTTCAGCCGGGTCATCTTCACCCAGCATGCGGTAGGCGAGGTTGAAAGCCATGTCCTGATATTGCAGCACAAGGCGGTTAAACGCTTCCAGGTCGCCCTGTCGGGCAAATTCGATTAAGCGCGCTTCGTCCATAATTCCCAGCAGTCCAGCTGATGGTTAATTGTATCCCATTCTCTGAATAGAACAGCGGGAAGGGGCTTATTCTTCCCGTTTTACGATGAAGCTGTCAAAATCACGGGCGACGATTGTGTTTTCAAAACAGGTCTGCGCTTCCTGGGCGACTTCTTTATCCCGGTAGCGGCGGGAAAGGTGAGTCAGAAACAGCTGACCGACGCCCGCCTGCTGGGCCAGTTCAGCGGCCTGGCGCGCGGTCAGGTGGGAAAACTGACGCGCCATGTCAGCTTCTGGCTCCAGGTAGGTGGCTTCCACCACCAGCGCGTCCACCCCGCGGCAGACTTCAACCAGGCTGGCTGTTTCGCCCACATCGCCGATAACCGCCAGGCGTGTGCCCGGGCGAAACTCGCCCAGCACCTGATCCGGTTCAACCCGGCGCCCGTCAGGCAGGGTCACGGCCTGCCCTTCAACCAGACTGCGGCGCAGCGGCCCGGGCGGCACCCCCAGGGCTTCAGCCGCTTCCGGTAAAAATGGCCGGCGGCCTTTTTCTTCAAAGAGATAACCAAGGCAATCCGGCCCGCGGTGCTGGACCGGGAAAGCGCTGATGCGAAAATCGTCCTGTTCAATAAAAACGCCCGGGCGGATGGGATGCAGTTCCAGGGGCATGGGCGGCCGCGCCCCGCGCAGCACCACGCCGTACAGGAGGTCCTGAACGCGTTCGAGCGTGCTTTTGCCGCCGTATATATCCAGCGAATCGATCGTTTCCCAGCGCAGTAATGTGGAAAGCAAGCCGCCCAGCCCGAGAATATGATCCAGGTGGCCGTGGGTCAGGAGAATATGGTTTAACCGTTTAAATCCGATGCCCGATTGCAGGATTTGACGCTGGGTGCCTTCTCCGCAATCGACCAGGAACCGATATTCATTGTGTTTGACCACCAGCGCAGGCAGGCTGCGGCGCGGGGAGGGGGCTGAAGCCGAGGTGCCCAAAAAGATAAGTTCAAACAATGCCGGTATTTCCTTTCATCAACGCTGGATGAATTTTACCCCATTATTTTCCCCCGCCGGATGTTTGATCTGATCTTTCAAAACCGCGTTTCGGCATGATCCTTGCACCGAATCACAGCGCCTGGGGCTGCGGGCAGGTCAGACGGGTTTCATACTATAATCAAATAGATCGAACGCTTTGCCCCGGAGGTAAATCATGGAACTGCTCGAAGTCAAAATAGAAAAACCGGATGCGGTAAATTTTATACTGGGCCAATCGCATTTTATCAAAACGGTCGAGGATTTGCATGAAGCTCTGGTCAACAGCGTCCCCGGGATTCGCTTTGGCCTGGCTTTTTGCGAGGCGTCCGGCGAGCGACTGGTGCGCTGGAGCGGCACCGATGAAGCCATGCTTGAACTGGCGCGCAAAAACGCGCTTGCGATTGGCGCCAGGCATAGTTTTATCATCTTTCTTGGCGAGGGATTTTTCCCGATCAACGTGCTGCCGGCGGTGAGGCAGGTACCGGAAGTTTGCCGGATTTTTTGCGCCACCGCCAATCCCACCACGGTGATCGTGGCTCAGAGCGGTAATACCCGCGGGATCCTCGGAGTGCTGGATGGCGAGATGCCGCGCGGGGTAGAAGATGAAAGCGGAATCAACTGGCGGAAAAATTTTCTCCGCATGATTGGATATAAAGCCTGAACGGATCTAGTTCCGGCAGCGCCGGGAAACGAAAGAGGATAACCGATGAGAAAATCTTTATTAGCCGTTTTTTTGCTGACCGCCCTGATCCTCACGGCTTGCGGCCAGATCGGCTCGCGGGGTTTAACCGATGAGGAAATGGCCACCCGCGTGGCGCAGGTCTTGACCACGATGCCTACAGCCACCGGCCAGCTGCCGGTGGAACCGACCAGCGGGCTGCCGACCCTGCCGCCGGTTGTGGTGCAAACCGCCACTCCGGAAATGATCCCGACCCAGCCGGAAGCGACCGTTGCTTTTACCCCCACTGAAACTGAGCTGCCCACGCTGACGGCAACCCCCGATCCCGGGACGCCCACTGCCACGCTGGCCCCTTCCCCCACCCTGCCTGAAGGCGATCCGCGTTTGAAGCTTGGAAACCCGAAGGCGACCGACCCGATGAGCAACGCGGATAAATGGACCTGGCCCACCGGTGAAAGCGATTTTACCGCGGTCAGTTTTACCGGCAGCCGCATGAAATTGACCGGGTTAAGTGAAGATGCCGGCTGGCGCCTGCCTTTGCTGCCGTCTTTAAAGAATTTTTATGTGGAGATGACCGCGATCACCGGCAAATGCAGCGGAAGGGACGCTTTTGGAATTATTTTCCGCGTTCCTGACCTGAGGAACGCTGATCAGGGGTATCTGTATTCGATTTCCTGCGATGGTCAGTTCCGCCTCAGCCGCTGGAACGGCAAAGCGGGGGCGAACGGCGAATCGGTTGTCCTGCAAAACTGGAAAGCGAACAAGGCGATTCTGGCGGGTGAAGGTAAAACCAACCGTCTGGGTGTGTGGGTAGACGGCAGCACCATCATCCTGTACGTCAACGGTGAAAAACTGGGTGAGTATAGCGACGCAACTTACAAAGAAGGAAATTTTGGGGTCTTCATCAACCCGGATAAGACCAAAGAGTTTTCGGTCGAGATTGATGAAATCTCCTACTGGGATTCGCTCAAACCTTGAGCCGCAAAACGAAAAAACCTCGCATCACCCCGTCCAGCCCTGGACGGGGTGTTTTTTCGATAGACAGACAGCCGAATTCTGGTTACACTATCAAAATCAGGCAAAATCGGAGGCAGATATGCCCGGAAATCTATCGGTGATTTATGGAAAAGATCTACTGCCGCGGTTGCGGCGCATTCAGCAGGACACCCTGTGGTTTCTCCTGGACACGGTCCGGGATTACGGCGATCTGGTGCATTTCTCGCTGGGGGGGATTCACGCGTACCTGGTCAACCATCCAGATGATATCAAGCACATCCTCCAGGATAACGCCCGCAACTACACCAAGAACACGATTCAGTACAATTCCCTGGCGACCATCACCGGGCGGGGTTTATTAACCAACGACGGTGACTCCTGGCTGCGCAACCGCCGCCTGGCGCAACCGGCTTTTGCGCGCTCGCGCTTGATGCGGCTGGATCAGGTGGTTGTGCCCGCCTGCCAGCGCATGCTGGACCAATGGGAGACGGCCGCCGCGGCTGGCGCCGAGCTGGATATTGACCGGGAAATGATGCGCCTGACCCTGGAAGTCGTCGGTAAGGTGCTGTTTGGCATGGATCTGAGCAGCGAAGCCGGCCCGCTGACCGAAGCGGTGGTCACCTGTTTGGATCATATTGTATATCAGGCGCGCACGATGATCACCCCGCCGGCCTGGGTGCCGACCCCCCGCAACCTGCGCTTCAAACGCGCGCTGAAGCGTCTGGACCAGGCGGTGGCTGGCTTGATCCGCCAGCGTTCGGAGAGCGGGATAATCGGTGACGATTTGCTGGGGATGCTGCTTTCCGCGCGCGATGAAATCAGCGGAGAAGGTCTGACACCGTCTGAAATCCGGGATGAAGTCATCACCCTGCTGATCGCCGGGCATGAAACGGTGGCTTCTGCGCTCACCTGGACCTGGTACCTGCTGGCACAGCATCCGCAGGAGCGCGCCGCGCTGGAAGCCGAGGTGGATAGCTCTCTGTCCGGACGCGCCCCGTCCAGCGCGGACCTGGATTCCTTACCCAGGGTAGCGGCGGTATTTAATGAAGCTTTACGGCTCTACCCTCCTGCCTGGCTGATCACCCGCCGCTCGCTGGAGGCCGATCCTCTCCCAGGGGGAACCATTCGGCCAGATTCGCTGGTGATTATCAGCCCTTATGTGGTGCAGCGGCACACCGATTTCTGGCCGCAGCCGGGGGATTTTCTCCCGGGCCGGTTTCTGGGTGAAAACGAAAAACAACACCGCTTTGCGTATATCCCCTTTGGCGGCGGACCGCGCCTGTGTATTGGAAATCAATTTGCCCTGATTGAGGGTCAACTGATTCTCGCCTGCGTCAGCCAGCGATTTCGGCTGGAAAACGCTACCGAAAATGCTGTCGAGGTGGATCCGCTGGTAACCCTGCGCCCCCGCCGCGGTCTGCCCATGCGCCTGGTACGGCGCTGAAATCCGCCAAATAAACACACAGCGCTCTGGCAACAGAGCGCTGTGATCTTCAGGATCATCGTTCAGGGTTTAGAGGCCGGCCGCTTTGCGCAGGGCTTCGGCTTTGTCGGTGCGTTCCCAGGTTAAATCCAGGTCATCGCGGCCAAAATGCCCGTAAGCGGCGACTTTCTGGTAAATCGGTTTGCGCAGGTCGAGATCGCGAATAATGGCGCCCGGCCGCAGGTCAAAATGCTCGCTGATGATGCGGGCGATTTTTTCATCCGCGATCTTGCCGGTGCCAAAGGTTTCGACATTAATGCTCAATGGGTGGGCGACTCCGATGGCGTAGGCGACCTGAATTTCGCAGCGTTCCGCCAGCCCCGCGGCGACCACATTCTTGGCGACCCAGCGGGCGGCGTAAGCCGCCGAGCGGTCCACCTTGGTCGGGTCCTTGCCGGAGAAAGCGCCGCCGCCGTGGCGGCCCATTCCGCCGTAAGTATCCACGATGATCTTGCGGCCCGTTACACCCGCGTCTCCCATCGGCCCGCCAATCACAAACCGCCCGGTTGGATTGACATAGATCTTGGGCTGTTTGTCCATCAGATCAGCCGGGATGACGGGGTTGATGATGTGTTCAATCACCGCTTCGGTGATCTCGGCGTGGGATACTTCGGGTCCGTGCTGGGTGCTGATCAAGACGGTATCGACCCGCACGGGTTTCCCGTAGGAATATTCGACGGTAACCTGGCTCTTGCCGTCCGGGCGCAGCCAGGGCAGCCCGCCGCTTTTTCGAACTTCTGCCAGACGGCGGGTTAATTTGTGCGCCAGGTAGATCGGCATCGGCATTAATACCGGGGTTTCGTTGCAGGCGTAGCCAAACATCATCCCCTGATCGCCAGCCCCGATTTCGTTCAGCTCTTTTTCGGTGATTTCTCCGCCCTTTAATTCCAGCGATTGATCCACCCCCATGGCGATGTCGCTGGACTGGCTGGAAATCGCGGAAAGGATCCCGCAGGTGTTGCCGTCAAAGCCTTTTTCGCTGCTGTCATATCCGATTTCTTTGACCACCTTGCGGATCAATTCATCGAAATTCACAAAGGCGTTGGTGGTGATCTCGCCCAGCACCATCACATACCCGGTTTTGGTGGCTGTCTCGCAGGCGACCCGCGAGCGCGGATCCTGTGCCAGACAGGCATCCAGAACTGCGTCGCTGACCTGATCGCAGAGTTTATCCGGATGGCCTTCGGTGACTGATTCGGAGGTGAACATATAACTGGGCGAATCCATGAACGTGCTTTTGGCCATTTTTGTTGGTATCTCCTTGTGATATTAAAATTGTTTGCCCCACCGGAGAGTATCGAGGGGCAATCAAACGAGCTTGCCCTTCTATCTTCCAGTTTTCCTGCCGGAATTAGCACCATCGATCGTTTGATCTGGTTGCCGAGGTTTCGTAGGGCCGGTCCCTCCGCCTCTCTGGATAGAAGTGCCTAGCGGGGCTATTGAATTGTTAAGCGCACCAATCTTATCATGTTCCCGCCTGTCTGTCAAAGGGTACCAGAGGTAAAAATATCCCCATCCGGGTTTCGTCCTCTTAAAATCAAAAACAGCCTGACCAGGCTGTTTTTGATTCGTTCAGGGTGGGTTAGATCGCTACGACTTTGTGGGCTTGGGGTCCTTTTCCGGATGTAGCCACTTCAAATTCGACGCGCTGCCCTTCGTTCAGGGTGCGGAACCCGGAACCCTCGACTTCGCTGTAATGCACGAAGACATCCGCTCCGCCTGCGTCGCGGGTGATAAATCCGTACCCCTTGGACGCATTGAACCATTTGACAGTGCCAGTTTCTCGCTCCGCCATTTCCAAAATCCATCCTCTCCAGTTGAAAAATAATTGTCAGGCGCGTTTCAGTTTTCTTGCGGGAAAGTGCAATTCAGACCGAACGACTGCCAATTTGAAATACTGTATCATGCCAGAGGGGGCTTGTCAATATTAATTTAACGTTAATCTTCCTGAAGCCGGATGACGATTTTGGGTTTTCTGCGTACCGAATCCGCCAGTTTTCCGTCATAATCAATAGAGCATGATCAGCGACAAAGAATTGCTCCGCGCTGCTCAAAAATTTGACCTCTCCGCCCTGGCTGAGATTTACGACCAGTTTAGCCCGGCGATCTATCGCTACGCCATGCGCTTTCTGGGAGATTCTTACCTGGCAGAAGAATGCGTTGCCGACACGTTTGACCGTTTCCTGAGGGCAATAAAGCAGGGCGGCGGCCCGCGGGATGCCCTGCAGGCGTATCTCTTCCGCGTGGCGCACAACTGGATCACGGACTATTACCGGAGAAAACCCCTCCAGGAAACAGAACTGCAAGAGGATACCGGCGATGAACCTGCCCCGGCGGGTGAGGCACCTCCCGCTTCGGCTTCCGACCTGAGAAATGCGCTGCGATTTTTAACGGAAGATCAACGCGCTGCGGTGGTGTTGAAGTTCCTGGAGGGATGGACCAACGAACAGATCGCCCGGTTTCTGGATAAACCTGTCGGCGCGGTAAAAGCCCTACAGCACCGCGGACTGGCAAACTTGAGAAAGCGGTTGGATTCGGACAAGGAAAGGGATGGATCATGAACTTATTTCAATCAGACGCAGAAAACCTGGACCGGGATGCGGAAATCCTGTTGAAACCGCTGGCTGATATCCCCGAACGTCAACCCGAACGCGTCCGCCTCGGCCGGCAAAAATATCTCAATTCCGCCAAATCATACGCACAGGCCGTATCTGCGGGCTCGAATCTGCGTCATACAGGATGGAAGACAATCCTGTTCCCCAGAAAGGAGTTTCGCACAATGTCGGCAGTGACCACTATTTTACTGATTCTTGCGATGATTTTTGGCGGCGGCGCAACAGCCGTTGCGGCTCAGACCAGCCAGCCTGACCAAGCTTTGTACCCGGTCAAACTGTTTAGCGAGGACCTGCGTCTGGCTTTCGCCCCGCAGCCCCAGACCCGTCTGGAGCTGCTGCTGCAGTTTACGCAGACTCGCGCCGAGGAAATCAACGCGCTGATCGCCCGAGGCGTGAATATCCCTGAGGCTGTCCAGACCCGTTATCAGGCTCAGATCGAGCAGGCGATTCAACTGGCAGCGGGGATGGACCCGGATCAGGCGCTGAAGGCTATGGAGCAGGTGCTGGAGCGGCTGCGAACCCAGCAGACTCAGATGCTGCAAACCCGTCAGACCCAGAACGCGGCTCCAGAGGACCCGGTCATGCTGCAAATCCGGGATATGCTTCAGGAACGCATCGGCTGGCTGGAAAGCGGCAGCACCATTCCATTGCAGGAGCGCAATCAGCAGCAGCAGCGCCAGAATCAGGCCGCGACTTTAGAAGTCAGCGAGACAATTACCCCGGAAGGCAGCGGTCAGGGTGGAGCGGCTCCGCAGGATCAAGGCGGTGCCAACCCCTGGACGACAACCACTCCTGTGCCGGGCAGCGGCTACGGGCCAGGGCCTCAGAGCACACCGGGCCATAAAGGCGGCAAGCCGTAAACACAGGCGAATATCAGCCCCCGGATCATGCCGGGGGCTGGTCTTATTCACAGGGAGATCACTTTGGCGCTTTTTTGCAAAGATTCGAGGATATCGCCCATCCCGCCAACCACGCCGACCGCGACCCGCTCCAACAGCCCGTAAGTCTCCAGGCAGGTCTGGCAGAGCACGAGTTCTACCCCGACCTTTTCCAGTTTTTCCAGCGCATCCAGCGCGGGCGAACCCTGGCAGGCCAGCCGGACTCCGTCGGTATAAAACAGAATCCGCGCCGGGTATTCGCCCGATTCCAGCGTGAGGGTCAGGTACTTTACAGCCAGTTTTTGCTGTAATTCCGCGGGGCCTTCTCCCAGACCGTTGCGGGTAAATAGAAGCACGCTGTGATTTTTCATAAGGTCTCCTTCTGTAATTAAATAAAAAGCGGCTGCCAGCCAGAGGGCAGCCGCGGGCAAAGAAATCCGGCTCTCAACGCCTGCGAACCGCGGTCGGGGTGGCAAACGGGTGAACTGCTGGCTGGCAACTGCCAGCCGGGAGAGGTCGGTTTCAGCGGATCCAGCGCATACGCGGCCCTCCTTTCATTTCAGGCGCCCCCAGGCGGTTTTTGCCAGTTCCTGGATTTCCTCGCCGCGGACCGCTCCGGGGCGGCCAATCGCAATCAGTTCAAACACCACGTTGCGGTCTGCCCAGATGAGGAACTGGCCATCCAGCCCGGTCACATTCACTTTTTCAAGCACCGCGCGCCTGCCGATTTGTATCTCTACTGGCGGGTCGAAGCCCTCCAGCGAAGCTTCCATGCCGGCCTTTAATTCGCTTTCCAGCGAAGCGCGGTGAAGCTCGCTGATTTGATCGGCATCCACCACATCGCTGTACACGATCACGCGGGCGTAGATCAGCGCGTTCTGGCTTGAAAAGATGCGCTGGTTGTAGTCGCTGACTTCAGGCGGCATCGCCGGGTTGTACCCGTCCTGACCGGCCAGGTTGAACGCGCCGCCCAGGTCTTGGGCGGTAAGGTTGATCTCCTCCGCCGAGACGGAAACCGGCCCGGCCGGGCGGCAGCCCGCAGCGGCCATCAGGAAGGCGACGCAGAGGATTGAGAAGAAGCGCTTTTGGGAATCCATGGTCTGATTGTATCAAAGATGCGGCTGCCAGCCAAACCTGCCCTTGACCGCCGCGGAGGCGGGGATTATAATTCAAAAATTGAATATAGAGGTAGTATGGGTATTTTACCAGAGAGCCACCGCGACCTGATCATCCTGGACCATCTTGATCAGGACCCGGATTCGACCCAGGCGTCGCTGGCTGATTTGCTGGGTGTCGCGGTCGGAACGGTCAACTGGCATCTCAAACGGCTGATAGAAAAGGGATATATCAAAGCGCGGCGCATTGAGCGCCGCAAGCTGCGTTATATCATCACCCCGGAAGGGATTGCCCTGCGCGCGCGCTTAACCCTGGATTACATTCAATCTTCTTTCAACCTTTACCGCCTGGTGCGCGGCCGGGCTGAAGCTCAAATCCGAATCCTGCAGGAACACGGTTTGAACAGCGTTCAAATTGTCGGCAGCGGGGATGTGGCGGAAATTTGCCGCCTGACCTGTCTGGAAATGGGCATCCATGTGCGCGAAGACGGCGGCTGGCCGCTTTTAAGGGTGGTTGACCTGAAAATTTTCCTTGAACTGGAGGCGCCGAAGATTACCGATGGCAGAGACTAATTTCTTTCAAAATCGCCGCTTTTGCGTGACGGGCGGCGCCGGCTTTTTGGGTTCATTTGTCACCGCCAAGCTGAAAGAACGCGGCGCGCGCGAGGTCTTTATTCCCACGATCGAGCGCTACAACCTGGTCGAGCGGGATGATATCCGCCGCATGCTGGATGATGCCCGCCCGGATGTGGTGATCCATCTGGCGGCTCAGGTAGGCGGGATTGGCGCGAACCGCGAACACCCGGCGGATTTCTTTTACAGCAATTTAATGATGGGGGTGCAGCTCATCCACGAATCCTGGCAGCGCGGAATTGAAAAAGTTGTGGCCATTGGCACGGTCTGCGCTTATCCCAAGTTCACGCCCGTGCCTTTCAGCGAAGATGATCTCTGGAACGGTTATCCCGAAGAGACCAACGCGCCTTACGGTCTGGCAAAGAAAATGCTGCTGGTGCAGTCTCAAGCCTACCGGCAGCAGTACGGTTTTAATTCCATCTTTTTACTGCCGGTAAATCTTTACGGGCCGCGGGACAATTTCCGTCTGGATTCATCGCATGTTATCCCGGCGCTGATCCGCAAGTGCCTGGAAGCCCAGGATCGCTGCGAGCGCGAGGTGGTTGTGTGGGGCGACGGCTCTCCCACGCGCGAGTTCCTTTACGTTGAAGACGCCGCCGAAGGAATCTTGCTGGCGACCGAGAAATACAACCAGTCAGATCCTGTCAACCTGGGTTCTGGTAGAGAAATCAGCATTAAAGATCTGGCGGAATTAATCGCCCGCCTGACCGGTTTCGAGGGGCGCCTGGTCTGGGACACCGACAAACCCAACGGCCAGCCGCGGCGCGCTCTCAACACTTCCCGCGCTGCCGAACGCTTCGGTTTTCGCGCCAGGGTTGATTTTGAAGAAGGCCTGCGCAACACCATCGCCTGGTTCCGCGAAAACCGCGCATCGCTCAAACTGGATTGAATCTGATCTATGACCATTTCTTCCGCTCCGCAGATCGAAGAACGGATCACCATCATTCGCCCGAAAACCGGCTGGTCAGCCCTTGATTTTGGCGAATTGTGGCGTTACCGCGAATTGATCCTGTTCATGACCTGGCGCGACATTATTGTGCGCTACAAGCAGACCCTGCTGGGCGCCAGCTGGGCGGTGCTGCGGCCGTTCTTGAGCATGGTGGTCTTCAGCATCTTTTTTGGCAATCTGGCCAAAGTGCCTTCGGATAACATTCCCTACCCGATTTTTTCGTATTCCGGCCTGCTGCCCTGGGAACTTTTTGCAGTATCCCTGGGGGTCGCGGCGCGGTCGCTGGTGGCCAACAGCAATATGATCACCAAAGTCTATTTTCCGCGCATCATCCTGCCGCTCAGCAATATTCTGGCGGGGGTGGTGGATTTTGCCATCGCCTTTCTGGTTTTACTCGGGATGATGTGGTACTACCAGATCGCCCCGACTTCCGCTGTCTGGACCTTGCCGCTGTTTTTACTGCTCACCATCATCACCGCTCTGGGCGTCGCGCTCTGGCTTTCAGCCCTGAACGTCCTTTACCGCGACATCGGGTATGTCTCTCCATTTTTGACCCAGTTCTGGATGTTTATCACCCCGATTGCTTACGGTTCCACCCTTGTGCCTGAGGCGTGGCGATTTGTGTATTCGCTCAATCCGATGGTCGGGGTGGTGAACGGTTTCCGCTGGGCATTGCTGGGGGTGGAAGCCGGCGCGCCGGGCTGGAATCTGGTGATTTCCATCGCTGTTTCCTTGGTGATCCTGTTCAGCGGATTGTTTTTCTTCCGGCGCATGGAACGCCGTTTCGCGGATATGGTGTAGCATGAGCGATCTGGCAATACGTGTAGAAAATATCGGCAAACGCTACCAGCTGGGCCAGTTAACCACCCAGTACAACACACTGCGCGACAGTCTCAATAATTTGTTTAAGCCGCGCGCGGATCGAGAAGCTGGCGGCAACGGCCAGGAAAAATACCTCTGGGCGCTGCGGGGAGTCTCGTTTGAGGTCAAACAGGGTGAAGTTCTGGGTGTGATCGGGCGCAACGGAGCCGGAAAAAGCACCCTGCTCAAGATTCTCTCGCGCGTCACCGATCCAACCGAGGGTTATGCGGAAATCCGCGGCCGGGTTGGCTCGCTGCTCGAAGTCGGCACCGGTTTCCACCCCGAATTGACCGGGAGGGAAAATATCTATCTCAACGGCGCCATTCTGGGCATGAAGCGCAGCGATATTCAATCTAAATTTGATGAAATTGTCTCTTTCGCTGAAGTCGAGCAGTTTATTGATACCCCGGTCAAGCGTTATTCCAGCGGCATGTACCTGCGCCTGGCTTTCGCGGTCGCGGCTCACCTTGAACCGGAGATTCTGGTGGTTGATGAGGTTCTGGCGGTCGGGGACGCAGAATTCCAGCGCAAGTGCCTGGGAAAAATGGGAGATGTCGCCCGGCAGGGCCGCACCGTTCTTTTCGTTTCTCATAATATGTCCGCAATTCTGCGCCTGACGCAGGAAACCCTGGTGATCAATCACGGTCAGCTGGTCATGCGCGCCCCAACCAGCCAGGCGGTGGATTATTACCTCTCGCGGGGTTTTTCTCAGGAAGGGATTCGCACCTGGCTGGAGGACGAAATACCCGCGGACGCAGCCCCCTTCCGTCCGATCGCGCTGCGGGTCTTAAACCCGGCCGGAGTGGTTTCGGATACGGTTCGGTCGGTGGAACCGGTAACGCTTGAATTTGAATACAGTCTGAGCGCGCCGATCCCCGGTCTGCGGGTGGGCTATTACCTGCTCTCGGCGCGCGGCGAATATGTGCTGACCACTTTTGATACCGATGACCCGGGGATGTATGAAAAACTGAGTTCGCGGCCTGCCGGTCATTATGTCAGCCGCTGCACGCTGCCGGCGAATTTTTTGAATGAAGGGCGTTTTATTGTCGGGGTCAACGCCAGCACCTTCCGCATTCGCCGCTATTTTCATGATGAACAGGCAATTACATTTAACGTAGATGCCTCGGGCGCTCCGGGAAAACACTGGCCGGAGCCGCGCATGGGCGCGGTTCGCCCGGCTCTGGAATGGGAAATTGTACAAAAGTAATCGCTCCGCCGCCGGCGGGATGAAATTTGACAGCCAAAGGGAAGTGTCATGGCAGCAGTAGCCAAAGAAGCTTTAAAAAAATTCCTCGGTGAAATTCCATTCACCGCCGAGTTATATTATCTGGTGCGCCAGGGCGGCAAACCGTTCAGCCGTTTTTCCTTACGCCATTTGCAATCCTTTGGCCCGGAAATGGTAGCCCAGGCAGCCGCGCTGCACAAGCCCAATCCGCAGGGAAAAAAGATTTTCTTCTTCGCCACCCTGCATTACTGGATTGAGCACGCGGCGGTGCTTTCAACCGCGCTGGCGGTGCAGGGTCATTCGGTCACACTGGGATACCTGCCGTACGGCGACTGGATCAACCCGATCAACCGGTTTGACCTGCGCCGTCAGAATGTGTATTCGCGAAAAATCCTTTCCGTGTTGAGTCCGCTGGTCGAGACGGTCTCATTTTTGAACCAGCGCCCGAATTTCCGCCCCTTGCCCGAGGCGGTTGAAGAGATCGTGCGGCAGGTCAGTAATTACGACACCCAGTACACCCAGCAGGTTGAGGAGGTTGATCCCGAAAGCGCGATCTATCAGCTGCGCCTCGAGCGCAACCGCGCCGCGGCTGCCGCTGTGTATCATTATTTACGGTCAAATCCTCCTGATCTGGTGATCGTGCCCAACGGAACCATTCAAGAACTGGCTGTGGTTTATCGAATCGCCCGCCTGCTGAAAATCCCCGCCGTTACCTATGAGTTTGGCGACCAGCGTCAGCGCATCTGGCTGGCACACAACCGTGAAGTCATGCGTCAGGAAACGGATGAGCTCTGGCAGGCGCGTAAGGATCTTCCCTTGACCGATGAACAACTGGAGCGGATGAAATCGCTCTTTATGGCCCGCCAGCGCGCCACCCTGTGGGAAAATTTTGCCCGCCAGTGGCAGGGAACCCCGGCCCAGGGCGGGGAGAAGATCCGGGCTGAGCTCAAGCTGGATCAGCGCCCCGTGGTGCTTCTGGCGACCAACGTCCTGGGCGATTCGCTCACCCTCGGCCGTCAGGTCTTCTCGCGCAGCATGGCCGAATGGATTACCCGCACGGTGCAGTATTTTATTGAACGCACGGATGTCCAGCTGGTCATCCGCGTTCACCCTGGAGAAGTGCTGACCCACGGCCAATCGATGGCGGATGTCGTCCGCCAGGTGCTGCCCAAGCTGCCTGCCCATATTCGCCTGATCGGTCCAAAAGAAAAGGTCAACACCTACGACATCATCGAAGTGGCTGATCTTGGTCTGGTGTACACCACCACAGTGGGGATGGAAATGGCGATGAGCGGGATCCCGGTGGTCGTTTCTGGCCAGACCCATTACCGCGGTCGGGGTTTTACCATTGATCCGGATTCGTACGTCAACTATTTCAAGAGCCTCGGTCAGCTGCTGGAAAACATCAAAGCCCATCGCCTGAGCCGCCGCCAGGTTGAACTGGCCTGGTCGTATGCTTACCGCTTTTTCTTTGAATATCCCCGGCCGTTTCCCTGGCATCTTGTCCGGCTGGCTGAGGACTACAAAGCCCGCCCGATGCAGGCTGTTTTCAGTGAAGAAGGGCTGCAGCAATACGGTCAGACTCTGGCGTATCTGGCCGGTGAGCCGATAGACTGGGAGCATGTGGAGTAAGCCGCGCCGATGAAGAACACCGAAATCAAAAAAGAAGTGCGTGAATTCTATGACCAGGTCGGCTGGAAGAAAGTGAGCGACAATGTGTACCAGAACGCTCACTACGAAGACCTGCGCCCGGTCTCGCGCGAATACATCCACAAATGCCACCTGCGCGTCAAACGCTATTTGAGTCCCAGCGGCCGTTTCTTACTGGATGCCGGGTCGGGACCGGTGCAGTATCCTGAATATTTAACCTATTCTGAGCATTATCAGCGCCGCGTCTGCCTGGATATCAGCATTCTGGCGGTGCGCGAGGCAAAACAGCGCCTGGGCGAACATGGTTTGTATGTGGTTGGCGATGTGGCAGCGCTGCCTTTTGAGGGTGAAGTCTTTGACGGGGTGGTATCCCTGCATACGCTTCACCACCTGCCGGCAGAAGACCAGAAACGCGGTTATTTTGAACTGGACCGGGTCTTAAAACCGGGTCACACTGCCGTGGTGGTCAACGGCTGGACCTCATCCAGCCTGATGAACCGGCTCAAGTGGTTGATGCTGTTGTTTGAGAAGTTGGGCGGGGCGGCTGCCCGGCTGCGCGGGCGCAAAGCGGAGCAGAAAACCGAAACCAGCCCGGCCGGCGCGGCGAAACCCGCTCCAACTGGCACGCACGTTCAGAAAATTGACGCTGCCTGGGTGCGCCAGCAATTAAAGAATCTCGACTCAGTCAAGATCTACATCTGGCGCAGCGTTTCGGTGCGTTTTTTGAGGGCAGTCATTCACCCCTGGTTGGGCGGCCGGTTTTGGCTGAAATTGCTCTTCTGGATGGAAGAGCGCAACCCCGAGTGGTTCGGCGAGAAGGGACAGTACCCCCTGATCGTGATCCGAAAAGATGATATCCCGGTTGGATGACCGGAAACCTGAAAGCAGGGAGTAAACAATGGACTGGAAAAATAAAGTCGTTCTGGTTACGGGCGGCACCGGATCTTTTGGCAAGCGTTTTATCCGCATGATGCTGGATGAATATCATCCCGCCAAGGTGATCGTATTCAGCCGTGATGAACTCAAGCAGCATGAAATGCGCCAGGCGGGTTATGACCACCCCAGTCTGCGGTATTTTATCGGCGACATTCGCGATGCCAGCCGATTGCGGCGCGCTTTTGAAGGTGTGGATATTGTTGTCCATGCCGCGGCGTTGAAACAGGTGCCGGCCTGCGAGTATAACCCGATGGAAGCGATTAAGACCAATATCCTGGGCAGCAGCAATGTGATTGACGCGGCTCTGGATTGCGGTGTGGAACGGGTGCTGGCGCTCAGCACGGATAAGGCGGTTAACCCGGTCAACCTGTACGGCGCGACCAAGCTGGCCGCGGAAAAACTGATTATTCAGTCTAACGCCTACGCGGGCGGCCGGCAAACGCGCTTCGCCTGCGTGCGTTACGGCAACGTGGTTGGCAGCCGCGGCAGCGTCGTGCCGCTGTTTCTCAAGCAGCGCAGCAGCGGAAAATTGACCATCACCGATGAGCGCATGACCCGCTTCTGGATCTCGCTGGATCAAGGGGTGCGCTTTGTCATTCGCTGCATCGAGCAAATGCGCGGCGGCGAAGTTTTCGTCCCGAAAATTCCCAGCATGACCGTCTCGGACCTGGCGCGCGCGGTAGCGCCTGAAGCCGAGACCGAGGTGGTTGGCATCCGCCCGGGTGAGAAACTTCATGAAGTTTTAATCGGTGAAGATGAAGCCCGCACCACGGTTGAGCTGGAGGATATGTTCATCGTTCACCCGGTGGACACCTTCTGGTCGCGGGACACCGACTGGAGCAGCCTGGGCAGGGCGCTGCCGGAAGATTTTCGCTACGCCAGCAACAACAATCCGCAGTGGTTGAGCGTGGAACAGATCCGCGCGATCATCGCCCCGCTTGAAGTCGAGTTTGAACAGGGTAAACTGGAATGACGCGCATCCTGGTCACAGGGGCCAGTGGCCTTTTGGGACTCAACCTGGCGTTACATCTGCACGAACGGGAAGACATCCTGGGGATTGTCCACACCAGCTCTCTGGTTGGCGTTCCTTTTCCGGTGCTGGCGGTGGACCTGACCGAGCCGGGGCAGGCGCGCAAACTGCTGGAAATGTCCCGACCGGATGTGCTGATTCATTGCGCTGCCCAGGCAAACCTGGATGTCTGCGAGCAAAACCCCGAACTGGCTGAAAAGGTGAACGCCGCGCTGCCCGGCGAGCTGGCCTCGCTGACCAAACGGATGGGCATTCGTCTGGTGCATATCTCCACCGATGCGGTCTTTGATGGCCAGCGCGGAAATTACCGCGAAGAAGATCAGCCCAACCCGATCAATACCTACGCGCGGACCAAGTTGATGGGAGAAGAACGCGTCCGATCTGCTAACCCCGACGCGCTGGTGGCGCGGGTTAATTTTTACGGCTTCAGCCTGAACGGCAGGCGTTCGCTGGCGGAGTTTTTTCTCAATAATTTACTGCAGCGGCGGCCGGTGAATGGTTTTACCGATGTCATTTTCTGCCCGCTGTGGGTAAATCATCTGGTAGATTTGTTGATGGAAGCCTTGCAGAAAGACTTGACCGGATTGTATCATGTACTGGGACGCGAAGCGCTCTCAAAATACGATTTTGGCATTCGCCTGGCAAAGCGGTTTGAGCTGCCGGCCGAGTTAATCCGACCGGTACGCTATGCGGACGGCGCTGTCCGGCTTGCCGCGCCGCGCTCGCCAGACCTGAGCGCTAGCAGCGAAAAACTGGCCGCTGCCCTTGGTCATCCCCTCCCCGGAGTGGATGAGGGGCTGGAGGGTTTTTATGCCCAGTACCGGCAGGGCTTCGGTCAGTATGTGCAATCTTTTCAACTGGATTTGCGCTCCGGTGCAAAACCGGATGATACCGCAACTTTCTAATAGGAGGCACCATGGAAATTCGGATCGGGAGTCATACCATCGGTCTTCACCATCCAACCTATTTCATCGCGGATATATCCGCAAACCATGACGGCAGTCTGGAACGCGCGGAGTATCTGGTGCGTCTGGCGAAGAAAGCCGGAGCGGATGCGGCGAAATTTCAAAACTTCCGCGCCGCTGAAATCGTCTCCGATTACGGCTTCAAGAGTCTGGGCTCCCAGCAATCGCACCAGGCGAAATGGAAAAAGAGCGTGTTCGAGGTTTATCAGGGAGCCTCGATTCCTTTTGAATGGACCCCGCGCCTGAAACAGGTCTGCGACGAAGTGGGGATTGATTATTTTTCATCCCCTTACGATTTTGAGGCGGTTGACCATCTGGACCCGTATGTTGAAGTGCACAAAATCGGTTCGGGTGATATCACCTGGGTTGAAGAACTGGAGCATATCGCCCGCAAAGGGAAGCCGGTTTTGCTCGCTACCGGGGCTTCGGATATCGGCGATGTTCAACGCGCCGTTCGCGCGATCACCGCGATCAATCCCCAGCTCGTCCTGATGCAGTGCAACACCAATTACACCGGCAGCCTCGAAAACATGGCGCATATCCATTTGAACGTCCTCAAGACCTATGCCGCCATGTTCCCCGATCTGATCCTTGGCCTGTCTGATCACACGCCCGGTCACGCGACCGTCCTCGGGGCTGTCGCGCTCGGCGCGCGGGTGATCGAAAAACATTTCACCGATGATACCAGCCGGGAAGGCCCCGATCACCCCTTCTCGATGGACCCGACCAGCTGGGCAGCCATGGTGGAAAACACGCGCCAGCTGGAAGCTGCTCTGGGTTCAAGCGAGAAGTTTGTGGCCGGAAATGAACAGGAGACGGTCATCATTCAACGCCGCTGTGTGCGCGCAGCCAGAGCGCTCAAAGCAGGCGAACGTCTGTCCCGCTCGGATTTGAAGGTCCTGCGGCCTGCCACACCGGGAGCCATCCTGCCGTATGAAATCAATGGGGTGATTGGCAAAACCGTCCGTTATGATCTGCCAGAAGGGAAAGAAATCCGCTGGCTGGATCTGTCTGACTAAACGATTATGCGCATCCTGTATTTCACCCGCGACTACACCCCGCACGACCACCGGTTCCTCTCCGCTCTGGCTGCGACCGACCATTCGGTCGCTCTCCTGCGGCTGGAGCGCGGTCAGGTGCAGCGGGAAGACCGCGCCTTACCGCCCGAGATCGAGTGGATCCCCTGGCGGGGCGGTCAGCGGCCGCTGCGCCTCCCGGACTACCCGGGGTTGTACGCGGAGCTGCGTCAGATTCTGCACGATCGGAAACCGGATGTGATTCACGCCGGCCCGCTGCCGAACTGCGCTTTTCTGGCAGCTCTGGCTGGCGCAAAACCGCTGGTCAGCATGTCGTGGGGTTCAGATCTCCTGCTGGAAGCCAGGCGGTCTGCCTGGGCTCGCCGCGCGGTGGGTTTCGCCCTGCGCCACACGGAGATCCTGCTGGGAGATTGTCAGGCAGTGCGGCAGGAAGCCGCGGCTTACGGGTTTCCCGAGGACCGCGTCATGCTCTTCCCGTGGGGTGTTGATCTTGAGCATTTCACCCCGGCCGGCAAGAAAAAATTGCGCAAACGGCTGGGATGGGAGGACGAGATCGTTATCCTTTCTCTGCGCTCCTGGGAGCCGCTCTACGGGGTGGACCTGGTGGTGCGCGCATTTGCCCGGGCTGCCCGTCAGGAACCGCGCCTGCGGCTGATCTTACTGGGAAACGGCTCTCAAGCCCCCATGATCCAGCGCCTGATCCAGCAGAATGATCTGGCGGAGCGGGTTTATCTGGGCGGTCAGGTGAAAAATTCCGATCTGCCGGAAGTCTACCGCTCAGCCGATTTGTATGTGAGCGCTTCGCATTCCGATGGTTCCAGCGTTTCATTGATGGAAGCGCTTGCCTGCGGGCTGCCCGCGCTGGTTTCGGATATTCCCGGCAATAAAGAGTGGATCAGTGAAGATAAGCAGGGCTGGCTTTTTCCGGATGGAAATGAAGAGGCTCTAACCGCCGCCATCCTCCGGGCTGCTTCCGATCTTCAGCGTCTGAAACAGATGGGAGAAAAATCTCGAAAACTGGCCGAACAGCGCGCCAACTGGAAAGAGAATTTCCAAATTTTATTGAACGCCTATCAGCGCGCTTTTGATCTTCAGCGTGGGAGGCTGACGTGAGCACCGAGCAGCGGATCGTCGCGATTATCCAGGCTCGCATGGGCTCAAGCCGCCTGCCGGGTAAGGTATTGCTGCCAATCGAAGGCCGCCCAATGTTGGAATGGGTTGTTCGCCGCGCCAGCCGCGCCAGCCTGGTTAATCAAGTGATGGTTGCCACAACCAAAGACCCGGCTGATGACCCGCTGGCAGCGTGGTGCGCCGAAAATCAGATCGCCTGTTTCCGCGGGTCGCTCTACGATGTTCTGGACCGCTTTTATCAGGCGGCCAAAAGCGCTCAGGCGGATGTGGTGGTGCGCATCACTGCTGATTGTCCGTTTCTTGATCCGCAGTTGGTAGATGAAACCATCCGCGCTTTTCTGGCCAGCGGGGTGGATTTTGCCGCCAACCGTCTCCCGCCTCCCTGGCGGCGTACCTACCCGATCGGGCTGGATACCGAGGTGGCTTCTTTTTCTGCACTCGAACGCGCCTGGCGCGAAGCGCGCGAAACCTATGAACGCGAACATGTGATGCCCTACCTCTATGACAGCGAAGGGCGGTTTAAGACCTTGCTGCTGCAGCATGAAACGGATTGCGGTTCGTACCGCTGGACCGTGGATACTCCCCAGGACCTGGAGGCCGCGCGGCGCATCGCCGCGGCTTTTGGCGGACGCGATGATTTCTCCTGGCTGGATGTGTTGGCTTTGGTCCAGCAGCATCCCGAGCTGAGCGCAATTAATTCTGGCGTCGCCCATAAATCTTACAATGACATTGACCAGCGCAACCGGTGAAGTATGCCAAAGTTGACCATTTTCACGGCTCCAAAGCCTTTTACCCATCCGCATATTGATCTGATCCAGCGAAACGCGATTCGCTCCTGGCTGGCGCTGAGTGAAGCGGTGGAAGTTTTTTTAATCGGCGCGGAAGAAGGCGCAGCGGAAGTGGCGCGGGAATACCGGGTCGGTTACCTGCCAGAGGTCGTCCGGAATGCTCACGGCACTCCATTGATTTCCTCGATTTTTCATCTGGCGCGCGAGCATTCCTCCAGCCCGCTGCTGGCTTACGTCAACGCGGATATCATCCTGCTGCCGGATCTTCTGGCTGCCGCTGAACTGGCTTCGGCGCGAATGCCTGAGTTTATGCTGGTGGGCCGCCGCTGGGATCTGGAGGTGACCGGGCTGATCGATTTTTCTGGCGATTATGAAACGCGTTTGCGCGATCAGGTCGCCGCTCAGGGGCGCCTGCATGTGGCCACCGGCAGCGATTATTTCTTATTCCCGCGGGGCTGCTTTACCAGCATCCCGGATTTTGCCATCGGGCGGGCAGGCTGGGACAACTGGATGATCTACCAGGCGCGCGCACAGGGTTGGCCGGCAGTGGACTGCAGCGAACAGGTCATGATCATTCATCAGCAGCATGATTATCACCACCTCCCGGGCGGGCAGCCGCATTACCGCCTGCCAGAAACCGGCGAGAATGTCCGTCTGGCTGGCGGGAAACGCGTCATCTTTCATTTGCGCGACTGCAACCGCCGGATGACCGGCGGACGCATCCTGCGTCCCCGCCTGACCTGGGATAAATTTTGGCGCGAGGTCGAAATTTTCCCCCTGATCAGCCTGCGTTCGAAATGGCTGGCGCAGGTCTTTTTTGCCGTTTTTCACCCGGTCAGAGCCTACCGCGAATTCCGCCAGTATCTGCGGAATCGGCGCGAACAGCCCAACCAAGGTTGAGTATCTATCTCAGGGAGCCTGACTCATGCGTATCGGACAAAATCCAGCCAAAGCTGCCAAAGAAGTCGCGAAACCAGCCCGCATCACTGCTGCGGTATTAAATTACATCCCCTTTTTAAGCGGCTTTTATACCGAAACCCTGGATGTATTGAAGGTTTGCCTGACCTCACTGCGGGAAGGCGCGGATTTGCCGTTTGATCTGATGGTCTTTGACAACGGCTCGTGCGCCGAGGTGGTTGATTATCTGGTGAATGAACAGCGGGCTGGCCGCATCCAGTATCTGCTGCTATCTGAAAAAAATCTGGGAAAAGGCGGCGCCTGGAATGTCATTTTTGCGGCAGCGCCGGGTGAAATTATCGCTTACAGCGATAGCGATGCGCTCTTTTATCCCGGTTGGCTGTCAAAATCGGTTGAAGTGCTTGAAACCTATCCGCGGGTGGGAATGGTGACCGCCCGGCCGCTGCGCACTCCATCCGAGCTTTACACCAGTGTGCAGGCCTGGGCTGCTTCTACCCCGGATGTAAGGGTGGAAGAAGGGCAGCTCATGTCCTGGGAGATGTATAAAGAATTCGCCGAGACCATGGGGTATCCGGAAGGAAAGATTGAAGAGGTCTATGCCAGCACACAGGATGTGCGCCTGACCTATAAAGGCGTAACGGCGTATGCCGGCGCCAATCATTTTCAGTTTGTGGGCTGGAAAGCGGTCTTGAATGAATTTGTGCCGTTTAACATGGACCGGCCCATGGGGCAGGTGCGCATGCTGGATCGGGGTCTGAACGACCGCGGTTATCTGCGTTTGATGACCGCCGATCCGCTGGTTCAAAATATGAGCAATACGCTGCCACCGCATCTGCGCCACAAAGCACTGCAGCCTCCGGCTGCCACCCGCCAGCGCGGTGTGTGGGATTTCCCGCTCATCAAAAAGCCGTTGCTCTGGCTGTATGACCGCATTTTCAGGCTTTATAATCCCTAGCGTTCGCGCTGCGAAAAAGGATTGAACCGCTTTTATGGCAAACAAACGCATTATGATCAGCGCAGACCACGGCCTGGCAGTGGTGTATTTTCTGCAAACAGATGTGCTTTCGGCATTGCTTGAGGCTGGAATAGAAGTCGTTTTGCTCACGGATGACGGCTTAAAAGATCAAATCACCAAAAGGTTTGGCCGTCCCGGGCTGACCGTTGAGGGTCTGCGTTTAGACCAGGCGCGCCGCTATTTTGAGCGCGATCATCACCGCTGGCAATACTGGCTTCACTTTTTGCGCTGGATGGGCGGTTCCAGACGAATCAACACCACCGCGATGGACGGCCATTTGCGGCAAATGGGGGTGGAAACCTCCCGCCGCGGAAAATGGATCATGCCCTTGATTAGCCTGGCCACCTGGGTGTTGCGCCGCTCGCGCCTCGCGAGGCGCTGGCTGGTAAACGCCCAGCAGCGCTTTACGCCAGCCATCTACGCTGACCTGCTGGATCAATATCAACCTGATCTGGTGGTTGCCAGCACCCCGGGCTGGCGTTTTGACCGTTACCTGCTGCGCGAGGCGGCTGCGCGCGGGATTCAAACCGCCGCGGTGATTGTCGGCTGGGATAATCCCAGTTCGTACCGCCTGCCGGGCGCGCCGGTCAACTGGATTACCTGTTGGTCGGAGATTCAAAAGACGGAACTGGTAGAGGGATCTGACTGGGCGCCTGAGCGCGTTCACGTCGGCGGGATCCCCTCTTACGACGGCTATTTCCGCAAAACCTGGTTGATGCCGCGGGATGAATATTACCGGCTGCATCACCTCGACCCGCAGCGGCGCCTGCTGGCGTACGCCTGCAGTTTCGTGACCTTTTCTCCCAATATCCGCAATATTGAGACCCTGGCGCGACTGGTGAATTCAGATCAGCTCAGCGAACCCTGTCAGCTGCTGATCCGCCTGCACCCCAATCACTTCATGAAGGGCAGCCTGTATGAAAAAGAGGCGGAACGCGTCCGTCAGCTGACGCGCGAATATCCTCACGTTCACCTGGTAGAGCCCGTCCCGCTGGGCGGAGAACTGGGCTATTACAGCGGCGAAGATATGCCCGAAAAGGCGTCCATGATGGCTTATGCCGATGTGTTTCTGACGGTCTATTCAACCATGGTGGTGGAAACGGCCATTCATGACCGCCCAATTGTTGCCGTTTGCCTGGATGTTCCCGGAGGGTGGAACACGCCGGGAAAATTTTCCCTGAAACTTTCTGAAATTGGCGAATGGCCAACCCATCAACGCTTCCGCCAGGCGGGCGCGGGCCGGGCAGCGATGACTGAGGAAGAACTGGCGGCCGCGATCAATCGTTATTTGCAGGATCCCTCCGCGGACCAGGCCGCCCGCCAGCAATTTGTCCGCGATGAATGCACGTTTACCGACGGCAGCGCGGGACGCCGCACCGGCGAATATTTGGCCTCTCTGGTGGAACGATTCGCGCGGCAGGAGGAAAAGGCATGAAATTTCTGGTGGCTGGTTTTGGCTCGATTGGCCGGCGGCATTTCCGCAATCTGCTGGAATTGGGCGAACGCGATATCGTCCTCTACCGCACCAACCGCAGCACGATCCCGGTTGACGAATTGGAAGGATTCCCGGTTGAAACAAGCCTGGTGGCTGCCCTGGGGCACCGCCCGGACGCGGTCATTATCAGCAATCCGACCGCGCTGCACCTGGAAGTGGCTGTCCCGGCCGCGGAAATGGGCTGTTCAATCTTGATGGAAAAACCGATCGCCGCAAGTCTGGACGGCATTTCGCGGCTGGAACAGGCGCTGCAGTCCGGCGGCGGACGGCTGCTGATGGGCTACCAGTTCCGCTTTCATCCCGGGTTAAACAAAATCAAGTCGCTGCTGGAGGAAGGCGCCATCGGCGAACCGCTGTCGGTCCGCGCCCACTGGGGCGAGTTCCTGCCCGGCTGGCATCCCTGGGAGGATTATCGCCAGTCTTACGCAGCCCGCGCAGATTTGGGCGGCGGGGTGATTGGCACGTTGTCCCACCCGCTGGATTACCTGCGCTGGCTGCTGGGCGAGGTCAGCGCGTTATGGGGATTCAGCGGTAAAATTTCTGACCTGGAAATCAGTGTTGAGGATGTGGCTGAAATCGGGCTGCGTTTTACCAGGGGTGTGCTGGGGAGCGTGCATCTGAATTACTTCCAGCGCCCTGGCGCGCACCGGCTGGAAATTCTGGGAAGCGGTGGTACCCTGCGCTGGGATAACAGCGACGGCGCGGCGCGCTTGCTGCTGCCCGATCAGCCAGAGTCTGTCTTTTTGCCGCCAGATGGTTTTGAGCGCAATCACCTGTTTCTGGCCGAGATGCGCCATTTTATCCAGGTTGTCGCGGGAAAAGAAGATCCGATCTGCACGCTGGAAGACGGTATCAAAGACATGGAACTGGTCGCCGCCGCGCACGCATCTGCGCGCGCCGGCCAGGTGGTTCCGATCCAAAATTAACCGGAGGATAATGGATCATGAGCACCATTTTGGATAAATTCCGCCTGGATGGACAGGTAGCGGTGGTCACCGGCGGCGCCGGGCTGCTGGGCAAAGAATTTTGCCGCACTCTGGCTGAAGCCGGCGCGCGAGTCGTCATGGCAGATTTTAATGAAACAGCTGCTATCGACGCGGCCAATCAACTCAAGCGTGACGACCTTTCAGTCCTTCCGCTGGGCGTGGATGTTACCCGGCCGGAATCGGTGAATAATATGGTCGGTCTGACCCTGGAGAAATTTGGCCGTCTGGATATCCTGGTGTGTTCGGCGGCGTTAGATCCCAAATTTGACAGCAGCCACCTGGGCGAACAAGGCGCCAACGCCTTTGAGACCTATCCGCTGACCGCCTGGAAAGAGGCGCTGGATGTCAACCTGACCGGGATGTTCCTGTGCGCGCAGGCAGCCGTTCAACCGATGCTGGCGCAGGAGCATGGTGTGATTATCAACATCTGCTCGACCTACGGGCTGGTGGGTCCCGATCAGCGGATTTACCGCCGTCCGGGTGAGAGCCGCCAGGCGTTTAAACCGGTTTTTTATTCGGTTACCAAAGCGGGCGTGCTGGGGTTAACCCGCTACCTGGCGACCTATTATGCCGGCCGCAATATTCGCGCCAACTGTCTGACCCCTGGCGGTGTATTCAACCAGCATGACGACGTCTTTGTTCAAAATTATTCCGCCCGCACCGTGCTGGGCCGGATGGCAAAAAAGGATGAAATGAGCGGCGCTTTGCTTTACCTGGCGTCTGACGCTTCCAGCTACATGACTGGTTCCAATCTGGTGGTGGATGGAGGCTGGACGGCATGGTAACCCGAGCAGAAGTGCTGGCGGTTATTCCCGCCCGCGGTGGGTCAAAGGGTATTCCCCGCAAGAATATCCGCAGCTTCGCTGGCTGCCCCTTGATTGGCTACAGCATTGCCGCGGGGCTGAAGGCGAAACTGGTCACCCGGGTGATTGTCTCAACCGATGATGAGGAAATCGCAGCGGTGGCCCGCTCGCTTGGCGCTGAAACCCCGTTTATGCGCCCGGCCGAGCTGGCTCAAGACACCACGCTCGACCTGCCGGTGTTTGAACATGCCTTGCGTTGGCTGGCGCAGCACGAGAATTACCACCCGGATGTGATTGTGCAACTCAGGCCAACTTCACCGGTCCGGCCGGTAGGTCTGGTAGATGAAACGGTTGAGCTGCTGCTCTCCCACCCGGAAGCCGATTCGGTTCGCGGGGTGGTTCCGTCTGGCCAGAATCCGTATAAAATGTGGCGGATCGAGCCATCCACAGGCGCGCTGGTACCGCTGCTGCGGGTTGAAGGTCTGGCGGAACCCTTCAACGCGCCGCGCCAGTCGCTGCCGTCTACCTACTGGCAGACCGGGCATATTGATGCGATCCGTCCGCGAGCGATCCTGGAGCAGGGCAGTATGAGCGGCAGCCTGATCCTGCCGGTGCTGGTCGATCCGCGCTATACCGTGGATATTGATAATCCCTCTGACTGGCAGCGGGCGGAATGGCTGGTGTATTACGGCGGGCTGGATATGGTTCACCCCGGACGAGCGCGGCGGGGACTGCCAGATCCGGTTGAACTGGTCGTTTTCGATTTTGACGGGGTGATGACGGATAACCGCGTCTGGGTAAACGGGCAGGGAGAAGAATTTGTAGCCGCTTACCGCTCCGACAGCATGGGATTGCAGCGGATGATGAAAGCGGGAATCCCGGCCATGGTCCTTTCTACAGAAACCGACCCGGTGGTGGCTGCCCGGTGTAATAAAATGAAGCTTCCCTACCTTCACGGCGTCGCGGACAAAGCCGATACGCTGCGCCGTTATCTCACAGAAAAAAATATTCGGCCAGACCATGTGGTTTTTGTTGGCAATGATATTAACGACCTGCCGTGCTTCGATCTGGTTGGCTGCGCGGTGGTGGTCGCAGATGCGCAGCCCGAGGTGCTGCCTCAGGCCGATCTCGTGCTGACTCGCAGTGGCGGACATGGGGCCGTCCGGGAAATCTGCGATATGATTTTGAAATACAGGCAATAAAAGGAGCTGATCATGAGTAATGCTGTCAAAATTGGTGACCGTTATGTCGGCAATGGACACCCGACCTATGTGGTGGCGGAAATTGGCATCAATCACAACGGCGATGTGGCGATTGCAAAAAAACTGATCGCGGCAGCCAAAGAGGCTGGTGTGGATGCGGTCAAGTTCCAGAAGCGCACCCCGGAATTGTGTGTGCCGGTGGAGCAGCAGGGGCAAATCCGCGAAACGCCCTGGGGTTTAATCACCTATCTGGAATACCGTCATAAAGTCGAATTTGGCGAAACGGAATACCGGGAGATCGACCGGTACTGTAAAGAAATCGGCATCACCTGGTTTGCTTCCGTGTGGGATATTCCCTCGGTTGATTTTATGGAAGCCTTTGACACGGTCGCCTACAAGGTTCCTTCGGCTTCATTGACCGATCACGAGCTGCTCAAACACCTGCGGAAGACCGGCCGGCCGGTGATTCTCTCCACCGGAATGTCCACCATGGAACAGATCCGCGCCGCGGTGGGCGTTTTAGGCTTAAAAGACCTGGTGATCACCCACGCCACCAGCACGTATCCGTGCGACCCGAGCGAACTGAATTTATTGATGATCCAAACGCTCAAAAAAGAATTTGATGTCCCGATTGGCTATTCCGGCCACGAGGTGGGGTTGATTCCATCGGTGGTTGCGGTCTCGCTGGGCGCATGCATGGTGGAACGTCACATCACCCTCGACCGCGCCATGTGGGGCAGCGACCAGGCGGCTTCGGTGGAGCCGGGCGGTTTTGAACGCCTGGTCAAGTATATCCGGGTCACCGAAGCGTCGCTGGGCGATGGAGTTAAAAAAGTCTACGAGAGCGAGCTTTCATCTATGAAAAAGCTGCGCATGGTAAAATAAGCGCGCTTGAAAAAAGGAACTCAAAATGCACTTTGAATTGCTTCCTGTTGTTGTCAAACCGATGGCTTACCTTGACCCCGGTTCAGGGTCGATCCTGATCCAGATGCTGGTCGCTGCCGCTCTGGGGGGGGCGTATCTAATCAAGGTTTACTGGAAGAAGATCAAGCGCTTGTTTACCGGCAAAACCGATGAACCGCTTGAGCAGCCTGATCAAACGGATGAGGCTGCGGAGAAGAAATAAATGGCGGAACGGCTGCAGAGTTCATTCCGCGACCCCTGCGGTTTCCTTTATACCCGGGGTGGGACCCTCTATCGCCAGGTAAACCGGGCTTATCAGGCGCAGTATGACCATCTGATGACTTCCGGTTTGTATGCTGCCGCGGTGAAAGCCGGGTGGCTCATTCCTCACGAAGAAACCGATGCTCAGCCCGGCTTACCTGACCTGGCGTACAAAGTCATCCAGCCGGAGCGGGTGGCCTTTATCTCCTATCCGTATGAATGGTCATTCAGCCAGTTGAAAGACGCTGCCCTGGTCACGCTGGCGCTCTTACGCAGGGCGCTGGAATTCAACATGGTAATCAAAGATGCCAGCGCCTATAATATTCAATTTCACCGGGGCCGCGTGACTCTGATAGATACGCTGTCGTTCGATTTTTATGAAGAGGGCAGTCCCTGGGTAGCGTATCGCCAGTTTTGCCAGCATTTCCTGGCGCCGCTGGCATTAATGGCGCACACCGATGTGCGTTTGAGTCAGCTGCTGCGCATCTACATTGACGGGGTTCCGCTCGACCTGGCCAGCAAGCTGCTTCCGGCAAAAACCCGCTGGAATTTGGGGCTCTCAACCCATCTGCATTTACACGCGCGCATGCAGCAAAAAAATGCCGGGAAGGCGTTGGATTCCACAAAAACCCGCGGTCGAATAAACCGGATTGGCTTCCTGGGCCTGATTGACAGTCTGGAAAGCACGGTGAAAGGCTTGAACTGGAAACCCGCCGGGACCGAATGGGCGGATTATTACCAGATTACCAATTACAGTGATGCGGCGTTTGATGCCAAAAAAGCCCTGGTCGCGGATTATCTGAAGGAAGCAAAGCCAGAAACCGTCTGGGATCTGGGGAGTAATAATGGTGAGTTTAGCCGAATCGCCAGCGAGCAGGGAATCGAAACCATCTCGGCGGATATTGACCCGGCGGCGGTCGAACAGAACTACCGCATCATGTGCTCCCGCAGGGAAAAGCACCTCCTTCCTCTGGTTATTGACCTGACCAACCCATCCCCTGATCTGGGCTGGGGCAATCAGGAAAGGGATTCGCTTACCCGGCGCGGACCTGCCGGGCTGGTGATGGCGCTCGCGCTGATCCACCACCTGGCGATTTCGAATAATGTGCCGCTCCTGGAAGTCGCCCGCTATTTTGCCGCTTTGAGCGAATGGCTGATCATTGAGTTTGTTCCAAAAAGCGATTCACAGGTCCAGATCCTCTTATCCTCACGTGAAGACATCTTTCCGGATTATCAGCGCGACCGCTTTGAGGAAATTTTCAAACAGGTGTACCAAATTGTGCGGGCGGATCCGATCGAAGGTTCGCAGCGAACCCTGTATCTGATGCGCCGTCGTTAAGAAGGTGGTATGAATAAACCCAACGAGAAGGCCGCTGAAAAAAAAGGCGGCTTGATTTTCTACCCGGTTTTGCTGGGCGCTTACGCGGTGATCGCGCTGACCGCCAATAATTTGAATCAGATGAAACTGGCAGACGGCTTGCGTTCGCTGGCCGCCGCGGTGCTGTTCAGCGCGTTCATCTTCATAACGGCTAAATTGATCACCCGCGACTGGCATCGGGCCGGTTTATGGAGCGCTTTCCTGCTGCTGCTGTTCTTTACCTACGGTCATGTTTATCAGGAAATTGAGGGGGTAAAAATTGCCGGGTTGACGCTTGGCCGCCACCGCGTGCTGTTTCCGGTGTGGCTGGCGCTGGCCGGGGCGGGCAGCTGGCTGATTCTAAAAAAAGTGCGCCGCCCAGCCGGGGCAACGCGGATCTTAAACGGGCTGATTCTGGTGCTGCTCTGCGTTCCCCTGGTTCAGATTGGGATTTACCAGATACGCGCCGCCCAATTGAAAGCGCAGTTCTCGCAGGCCGCCGCGGGGCAGGCGGTTACCCCCACGCCGGACCGCCCGGATGTGTATTACATCATTTTGGACGGCTACAGCCGTTCGGATGTGATCCAGAAACTTTACGGCTATGACAATACGCCTTTCCTTGACGGTTTGCGGCAGCTGGGCTTCTACATCCCCGATTGCGCCCAGAGCAATTACTCACAGACTTCTTTATCGGTAACCACATCCATGAATATGGATTACATCTTTGACATTGATCCATCATTTAAAGTTGGGTCAAATCAGCATCCTGACTACCAGTTGTTTATTCATTATGTTCACAACGGCAAAGTTATCCAGAACTTCAAACGGTTAGGCTACCAGCTTGTCTCTTTTTCCACAATTTACCCTTTGACTGACATGCCGCAGGCTGATATCTACCTGGCAGAAAACCAAAATCCTCTAAAGTCGGCCAGTGACCGCGCCAGTTTAAGTGATTTTGAAGTCATGTTTTTACGGACAACAGGATTCCGTATCTGGCTGGAGTCATCCAAAGCGTTCTTTGAACCTCTACGCAGCAGAATAATTTCACCGGCCGAAGCGCACTATAACAAAGTGTTATTTCAGCTTTCACAATTGGAACTGGTGCCTGATTTACCTGGCAGTAAGTTTGTCTTTGCGCATATCGCCGCGCCGCATGCCCCCTTTGTTTTTAATGCGGAAGGGAGCTTTCAATTTCATGAGGGACAGTATGAGGGTTATGCCCCCGAAATTCAATATCTCAACGAGCGGGTGCTGCAAATTATCCGCACGATTTTAATTAAATCAGAAACACCACCGATAATTGTTATACAGGGAGATCATGGCTGGAATGATGATTATCGTTTACAGATATTAAATGCTTATTATTTACCCGGAAGCGGCTCCGATCTTCTTTACAATAAAATTACTCCTGTGAATACATTCAGGGTGATTTTTAATCGGTATTTTGGAGCTGACTACCCTCTGTTAGAGGATCATTCCTACTTTTCGCCCTATGAATCGCCGCTTGATATAACCGAAGTTCCGATAACCTGTACGCATTGAAATGAAAAAAGATCGAGTTTCCAACTTTGACTTTAGTGATTTACACAGCCTATCACCTGGATCTTCCCAATATTTTTAGTTTTGAATGACAGGTTAAAGGAATGGGTTTCAAAGATTTTTTAGCAACCTTCCGCCGAAAAGCAGCCCACCAGCGGCTCATTGCGCAGAACGCCAGCCAGCTGGCGCGCCTGGCGGGGCAGGTGCGCGCGCGCGCCCGCCGCGCAGAAGGTCAGCCGGTCCTGTTTTTTAATGCCTCCACGCGCATTGAGGATCTGAGTCTGAATGCGGCTTTTTCTCTGCTGGCCGGAAGCGCGCTGGAACTTCAGGGCGTGCCGGTGGTTTACCTGGTCTGCCAGCGCGCGATGAGCCGCTGCGTCCTGGGCACCAACCCGAATGACCCGCATGCCAGCCCTCCCTGCCGGCGCTGCACATCCAGCTCGCGCTGGATCTACCGCGGCAAGCGCGTGGAAGCCCTTACCGCACAACCGCAGCCCGGGCTGCAGCAAGAACTGTCCGCCTTGAGCCTGGAGGAACTTTCCGCGTTCACTTTTAACGGGCTGCCGCTGGGCGAGCTGATTCTGCCATCTCTGCGCTGGATATTGCGCCGCCACCACCTGGAAGATAACCCCGCCACCCGCCTGCTGCTGCGCCATTCGATCGCATCTGCCGCCAGTCTGGCCGGCCAATTCAACCTGCTGCTCGAGCGCTATTCCCCGCGGGCGGTGGTGGTGTTTAACGGCATGACCTACCCGGAAGCCTTGCTCAAGCATCTCGCCAGGGCGCGCGGTCTTCCTGTCTTCACCCACGAAGTTGCCCTGCAGCCCTACACCGCTTTTTTCACTTCCGGCGAAGCCACCGCTTATCCGATCCGCATCCCGGCTGATTTTGAACTGACGGAAGCTCAAAACGAGCGCCTGGATGCCTATTTAAGCGAGCGCTTCCAGGGGAATTTCACCATGGCCGGGGTGCAGTTCTGGCCGGAAATGCGCAGCCTGGATGCGGCCTTTCTGAAGAAGGCTGAAAGATTCAAACAGATCGTCCCGGTCTTTTCCAATGTCATTTTTGATACCAGTCAGGCGCACGCCAACGTGCTCTTTGAAACCATGTTCGCCTGGCTGGATGAAGTCATCGCACTGGTCAAAGCTTACCCGGATACGCTTTTTGTGCTGCGCGCCCACCCGGATGAGGAGCGCCCCGGGAAGGAGGCGCGCGAAAGCGTGGCTGGCTGGGTGGCCGCGAACGGCGCTGACCGGCTCCCCAATCTGCATTTTGTCCCTTCCACCGAGTACATCAGCTCATACGAATTAATTCAACGCAGCAAGTTCGTCATGGTCTATAATTCCACCATCGGACTGGAAGCTTCGCTGATGGGCGCGGCGGTGCTGTGCGCCGGGCGGGCGCGCTACACCCAGATCCCGACTGTGATTTTCCCCGAAAGTCTGGATGCCTACCGCCGCGAAGCGCGGCGCCTGTTGACCGCGGGGCAGATCACCCCGCCGCCGGAGCACCGCCACAACGCCCGCCGTTTCCTGTATTATCAGTTATACCGTTCTTCGCTGCCCTTCGACGCTTTTTTGGAGACCGAGGGTCTACGCCGCGGTTATGTCCGGTTGAAGCGTTTCGACTGGCGGGCTTTGCTGCCCGAAAATTCGCCCGCGCTGCGGGCCATTGTGAACGGGATTCTCAAGGACGGAGATTTCCTGCTGGAGGAATAAGTTGTTCTGTTCGATTGTGATTCGCGCTTACAACGAGGAACGCCATATCGGCAAGCTGCTCGCCGGCATCAGCCAGCAGACGATTAAGGATGTCGAAGTGATTCTGGTGGATTCGGGCTCGAGCGACCGGACGGTCGAGATCGCCCGCTCTCACGGTGCCCGGATCGTTACCATTCGCCCGGAAGATTTCACCTTCGGCCGCTCGCTTAATACCGGTATCGCCGCGGCTACCGCCGATCTGATTGTGATGGCAAGCGCCCATGTTTACCCGGTTTATCCGGACTGGCTGGAGCGACTGCTGGAACCGTTTCGCGATCCGCAGGTGGCTCTGGTGTACGGCAAACAGCGCGGCGCGGAAACCAGCCACTTTTCCGAGCATCAGATTTTTCACCATTGGTTCCCGGAACAATCCACGCTTCGGCAGAGCCATCCCTTTTGCAACAACGCCAACTGCGCGATCCGCCGCGAGCTGTGGGAACAGCGCCCTTATGACGAAACCCTGCCCGCGCTGGAAGACCTGGCCTGGGCGCGCTGGGTTTTTGAGGGCGGGCTGGCGGTCGCCTATTCGGCGGAAGCGGAAATCATTCACGTGCACAACGAAACCTGGCAGGGGGTTTACAACCGCTACCGCCGCGAGGGAATGGCGTTTAAGCAGATCTACCCTCAGGAGACCTTTCGCTGGATGGATTTTTGGCGCCTTCTCACCGGGAATGTGCTCAGCGACTGGCGCGAGGCTGCCCGCCAGGGCGTCTTCGCTCGCCATGCGCTCGACATCCTGCGTTTTCGCTGGAATCAGTTCCGCGGCACTTACCACGGTTACCGTCAATCCGGCCCGCTTTCCTGGAAGCTGAAACAGGCTTTTTATTATCCGCGCAGTCAAACCACCGGGCAGGCGAGCGCTGGCCGGCGAGGTGTGCAGCCAATTGAATACAACCTTCCGCCGGCCGCCGGCGGTAAGCAGGAGGGAGCATGAAACCCGAAACCATCACTGCTCTGGTGCCCATGCGCCACCACTCTCAGCGCGTGCCCGGAAAGAATTACCGTCCGCTGGCGGGAAAGCCGCTATACCGGCATATTCTGGATACGCTGCTGGCGGTGCCCGAATTGACCGGTATTGTGGTGGATACCGACAGCCCGGAGATCATCGCCGGTCTGCGCGCCCATTACCCGGGGGTGAGAATTCTTGAGCGTCCTGAACCTCTGCGCGCAGACACGGTTCCGATGAACGAGATCCTGCTGTACGACTGCGCTCAGGTGCCCGCCGATCTGTACCTGCAAACCCATTCCACCAACCCGCTGCTGCGCCCCCAGACCATCTCCGCTGCCATCCAGGCGCTGCTGGCCGTTTACCCGGCTTACGACTCGCTTTTCACCGTCACCCGCCTGCAAACCCGCCTGTATGATCAGCTCGGGCGCGCGCTTAACCACAACCCGGCCGTGCTGCTGCAAACCCAGGATCTGCCGCCGGTGTATGAAGAGAACTCCTGCGCTTACCTGTTCACCCGCGCCACGCTGGAAGCCCGCCGCAACCGCCTGGGCGAGCGCCCGTTGATGTTCCCGATTGATCCCGCTGAAGCCTGGGATATCGACGAGGAGCTGGATTTTCTCATCGCTGATGCTTTGCTCAGCAAGCGGTTGGAAAAACTGTGAAAATTCCGATCTCCCCGGCCTGCGGGGAGATTTTTTGTTTGAGAGGTCTGATTTACATCCAACTGGAACTGTTGTAAGATAAGACAATATCCTGATGTGGAGGGGTGCGATGGCAGTGATCCACATGCAATCGGAACAGGTACAGGAAATGGTACGGCAGGTTGCGCGCAGCGCTGAGCGCCTGGATGAGTTATTACAGCAGGCACGTGCACAGTCCAGCCGCCTTTCAACTGCCTGGCACGGCGGGCGCAACACCAGCGCGTATCAGTCAGACCTTGCAGCCTGTCTGGCTCGATTGAAACAGCTGGTTCAAGCGCTGGATGCGCTGCACCAGCGCGGCCTGCACGAAGTGGACCAGTGGCTGCAAATGGACGCGGACGGCGTCCGCAGCTTCCGATCAGCCAGCAACCGCTTGCCAGGCTATACTTCGACCGGCACGATCGCAGGGATAGCAGCAGGCGGAAGCCTGGCTGCTTTTGACTGGGGTGCATGGTGGCGCAAGGGGGGCGAGGAATCGCTCAAGCTTTTTGCTGACATGCCCTATGATTCGGCCGTTCGCACCAGTTATCAGGGCATTGGGCGGTTCTTAAACTTCATGGAAGGCAGCACCCGCGCGGGCTGGGTGGGGCGCATGGATAAAATTGGCCACCTGATCCGCGGTCCACTCAAGAAAGCCCTGCCGGTGATCGGTTACGGCTTCGGTGTGTGGGGCGATCTGAGCGAGGGCAAGGACCTCGGCACTGCCCTGGGCAGCGAACTGGTGGACACCGCCCTCAACCTGATTCCGGTGGTGGCGGCCTATAACCTCGGCCTGGCTGTCGTCGAGCTCGGCGCGGGCGGCGCGGAACTGCTCGGCATGCCCGGCGCAGGGCAGTTGCAGCAGGACCTCAAGAAATTTGATTTCACCGAAAAATTGGGCGATGCAGTTTACAATTTTTGCCGCGACCACCCTTACGAAGCCCTAAAGACCGTGCTGCTGCCGGGCGGCATGGGCAAGATGTTCAGCCCGGAATACACCCGCTTTGGCGGCCAGTTCTTTGCGGATAACCTGCGCGATTTTGGCTGGGAGTCCGGCGCGTTGTGGGTGGAAAACCAGACCGAGCAATCGGCCAGAATCTTTGAATATATGGACATTACCCATCCTAAACGCTACGTTGAACGCTGGAGCAGCGCGTTCTCGCCGTTACTGAAATAATTCAGGGGAAGAAATATGGCAAAACAACAGCGTACTTTCACGTTTGGTCTTTCTGAAGAAGAACTTCTGGTCATTCTTGGCCATCTGAAAGTTAACCAGATGGCCGGGCTGGACCTGGAACCCTACCGCGCGCTGAGCGCCGAGCAGGCTGCCCCGCTGCTGGCCGCTGCTGAACGCGCTTTGTTTGCCCGCGGGTTCCTGCGCCGCGGAGCGGAAGGCCGCCTGACGGTCAATCCGCTGGTGTTTGCCCTGGTGGGTGCCTGCATCGAGGCAGAGCGCAGCGCCTTTTTATCCCGCGCCGCGCCGCAGCGGGTGGAAGACACCTATTATTTCCACCAATCCGGGAAGATGAATGTGCTCCATACCCTGCCTGCCGCGGGCATCCACCAGTTCCTGGCGGTGGAGGAGGCGCGCCAGCAGGCTCAATCCTTCCTCTCCCTGCTGGAACTGGACAGCCTGCCGGAGGGTGGGAAGGCTGTTGGGCAGCGCCTGGCCACCGCCGCGCTGACCGAAGCGCGCCAGGCCGCCCGCGATGGCGGCGAACGCGCTGCTGGCAGGCGCTTGAAGGCCGCGGGTATGAGTGCGTCAGCCGCGCAAGCCCTGGCGCGCAGCCTGGCGCAGCCGCGCTTTTTCCATACCGCCGCATTTATTGCCCGCGCGGGTGATCTGGCAGACGGTTTCAGCCTGCTGGCCGGGGCGGGTGGCGCATGGCTGTTGACCCCCTCGACGGACGAAAAGGACGACAGCGTACTGGTAGAGACCGCCGCGGCTGCGGCGGTCGCCCGCCGGGTGGCGGCAGGCTTTGGCCTGGCGGAAAATTGATCGGAAGGAGGAAAGGAAGCGCATGCCAGACCTGAGCGGAAAAGACATCGGCCGCTATCACGTGATTGAGCCCATTGGCCAGGGCGGCATGGCCGCGGTGTACAGGGCGCTGGACACCACCCTGGAGCGCGAGGTGGCGCTCAAGGTGATCCGGGTGGAAGAGTTCGCCCCCTCCGTGCTGGAAAAGGTGCTGCAGCGCTTT
>JARKPB010000016.1 GCA_029975475.1 Anaerolineaceae bacterium | reverse complement strand
AATACGTAGTAGGGGGGAGTAATCTCTGAAACCTTTCGGCACTTTCGGCGCTTTCGCCATATATCCATTAAAAACAAACGGTTACGCTGCCGAAAGGTACTCTTTGGACTTTCGGCAATGCCGAAACCCCTTTCGGTATCGCCGACCGTCGTAACGATTTTTCCAGCCAAATGCGTTTTTGTAATCGTTTTTCAAGCTTTGTAACTGTTTTGCCAGGCACGGCGTGAATACAAAAAAACCCGCAGAAAAATATCCACGGGCCGGGCTTGAGTGCTGATATGGGTGATGCGATCTATTTTGCTGATTGGATCGTATAGAGTTTGGTCCCGCGATGGTTCTGGCCGATTATAATCTCGAACCCCGCCCCACGGATGGTCTCCAGATCATTCACCAGCCGCTGTGCGAATTGCCGGGATGAGTCCATCTCGAAACGCAGACCGAAATCCCGGGCAACTCGTTTGAGGGCCACGAACAGGTCCCGGGAAAGAACCTCTCGTAAACTTCCATCGTCTTCAAAGCGGATCTGATACCGCTGGACGAACTCCTGAACCGGGTCCGTCCGACGGTCTCCGTAAACATCCCGCGCATTGGTTTCAGTCGCGGTGCGCCATGCGTTGAACAGGGTCGCCAGCGCGGTGGCCGTATGGTTTGAATCCCGGGCCGTATCCCGACTGGTCCGGTTGAGCGACTCGATCTGTCGGGCGAATGCCGGTGCCAACGCTTCCAGCCCCTGTTCCATCTCTTCACGGCTCGATCCGGCCAGCATCATGAGGTACATCAGGCTGAGATACTCATTGCAGCGGCGTTTGTCGTGGTTCCCCAGGGTCTCGTGCAACAGCTTCATGGCATGGCGTCTCATGCCGTCTCGCATCATCGCCAGCACCACCCGGGTCCGCTTCATGATGGCCGAAATGATGAGGTCACGATGCTGCTGGATGCCTGCGACAACCTCGGATTCGATGAAACAGTCATTGCCCTGGTTGGCGACATCGAAATTGATCACAAAACTGCGTGACTGAACCTCCGAAAGTTCCCCGCACAGCGGCTCGATGCCGGTGGTGTTCAGCAGACACTTGGTCCGTTCAGTGATGGTCTCGCTGTCGGTGCCGCTCTTGCGTTTCTCCTTGGCAATGCCGGTGATGCTGGTCAGCATGAAGGTGGTCAGATCCTCGGTCATCTGCTTGACCTCGATGTTGTCGAGGACGATGAGCGGATTCTGCGAGCCATCGGTGTAGTTCGCCGCG
>JARKPB010000013.1 GCA_029975475.1 Anaerolineaceae bacterium | reverse complement strand
TGAGGTGCTCCCCAAAAATCCGACCAGTGGTTAAGCTAAGAAAGTAACCACGGAAATGACGGACAAGACGAGTAAGCGAACACGCAAACGGCACAGCGCGGAGTTCAAGGCCAAAGTCGTCATCGCGGCGCTGCGCGAAGACAAAACGCTCAATCAATTGAGCACGGAGTTCGGGGTGCACCCGGTCGTGATCAGCGACTGGAAGAAGCAGGCGTTATTGGCCCTGCCGGGCGTCTTTGGCCAACGGCAGGAACGCAACGCCCAGGCGGTGGAGGCCCGGGAGCGGGAGCTCTTCGAGCAGATCGGGCGGCTGGAGGTGGAGAACCGCTGGCTTAAAAAAAAGCTTGGCCCTCTCGCTTGAGGCCCGCCGCGCCATGATTGATGGCCAGGAGGAACTGTCGGTGCGGCGCCAATGCGAGTTGGTGGGATTGGACCGGAGCGGTCTCTACTACGAGCCGGTTGGCCCCGAGCCGGAGGAGATCGGGTTGTGTCATCGTCTGGACGAGCTGTATACGGCGCACCCGTTCTATGGCGTGCGGCGGATGACGGAGGCATTGCGGCGTGAAGGGCACACGATCAATCCCAAGCGGGTGCGGCGGCTGTTGCGGCAGAGGGGCCTGCTGGCGGTGTATCCCAAGCCGCGCTTGAGCCTGCCGGGCGCTGGGGCGCAAGTGTTTCCGTATCGGCTGCGCGGGTTGAAGATTGAGCGGCCGCACCAGGTGTGGGCGATTGACATCACGTATGTGCGCTTGCGGGGCGGGTTTGCGTATCTGGTGGCGCTGCTGGAATGGTTCAGCCGTTACGTGCTGGCGTGGGAATTGAGTCCGAGTCTGGAAACGTTGCCGTGTCTGCGAGTGCTGGAGGCGGGTCTGGAGGCGGCAGGGTGTCCGGCCGAGATCGTCAACAGCGATCAGGGTAGCCAGTTCACCAGCGCCGAATGGATTGCGGCGGTGCAGTCGGCAGGGATGGCCGTCAGTCATGACGGGCGCGGGCGGGCCTTGGACAATGTGATGGTGGAGCGCCTGTGGCGCAGTGTGAAGTACGAAGACATTTACCTCCGGGATTACGGTGACCTGCCCGAGGCGCGGGCGGGTCTGGGCGGCTACTTCCGGTTTTACAACCGGGAGCGGCCGCATCAGGGGCTTGACTATCGGACGCCCTGGGAGGTATTAACGAGCACCCCTGCAACGAGCCGGGAGGGGACTGGCCATGGCCACGGTGCCCCCAGCCCCTTTCGGTTCAAAACGGGGAAAGAGAATACGGTCAAAACCTTAGTCTAAAAACCGCTTCCATTGGTCGGACAAATGGGGAGCACCTCAGGGCTGGCACGATCGTCACCACCCAAAACAGTTATGGCATTCTCTTTTCGACCTTCACGGCGTTCCTGTTTCCCGTCCTGCTTCGGCGCGCGTGGTTGCCACGGCTGCTGGTCTCGGCAGGGCTTCC
>JARKPB010000012.1 GCA_029975475.1 Anaerolineaceae bacterium | reverse complement strand
ACGTCAGAGGGCCGAAATTGTTGGAATATCTCTCCAGTCGCCCCCTGCGCGGGGGCGCGGATTGAAACTTGAACGTGGCGTAGAGCCCGGCCGGCACGATCTGTCGCCCCCTGCGCGGGGGCGCGGATTGAAACTTCCGTGCCGCTGCTTTTCACCCACCGTCAGCGGTCGCCCTCTGCGCGGGGGCGCGGATTGAAACCGGCCGAGATCGTGCGTCCTGATGATGAAGTGGCGGTCGCCCCCAGCGCGGGGGCGCGGATTGAAACCCGACCCTGGCCACGGTGGCCACCGAGGCGGCCAGTCGCCCTCTGCGCGGGGGCGCGGATTGAAACAATTGGAGCGTGGGGAGCGCCGAGGAGGGCCTCTGTCGCCCCCTGCGCGGGGGCGCGGATTGAAACCACAGGTCGGTCAGGCTGACCATTTCCTCGCCGGCCGTCGCCCCCTGCGCGGGGGCGCGGATTGAAACCCCGGAAGCGTTGCGCGTGTTGCGGCACACGACGGGTCGCCCCCTGCGCGGGGGCGCGGATTGAAACCATGCCCTGCGGCACTACGTGGCCAGGCTGGCCCGGGCGCCCCCTGCGCGGGGGCGCGGATTGCAACCCCAATATCTTATATTGGCATGCGAAGAATGCAAGTCGCCCCCGGCGCGGGGGCGCGGATTGAAACCCATCAACCAACACAGTCAGAGAGCGGCAGCGAAGTCGCCCCCTGCGCGGGGGCGCGGATTGAAACATTGTCAATAGGCGCGACGGGGAACATAACGCAATGTCGCCCCCTGCGCGGGGGCGCGGATTGAAACCACAAAACTCCGGATTGGTCCCAAGCTAGGTTGGTCGCCCCCTGCGCGGGGGCGTGGATTGAAGCTTGAAGAGGTAGCACCACGCCGAAACCCGGGCGAGGTCGCCCCCCCGTGCGGGGGCATGTAAGGTGAAGTGCGGGTTAAGATTTACCGAAAATTATGAAGTATATTAGAAAGTAGAGTAAATAGTCGGGGTGCAGCTCGAAATTTCATCAACCCGAGGTGAAGGTTTGGCTGGTTCTTGAGGTTTTGTCCCAGCCCTCAAAACTATCTTCCTTTCTTCCCTGTTCGTTTTGGGTCAGTGCCTCAGGAAAGAACCTTCAGAACCTTAGAAACCTATGCTCCGCCCGCCTTGGCTTGGACGACCTGCCAACTGGCCATATTCGGGCCGGGGACTTGGACGAGCCGCAACCCGTCGACGACACAGCCTTTGTGACGTTTTAGCCAGTGGCCCAGGCAGCGCGCGTTGACCCCAGGGCCATTCCTCTCGCCGGCGATGTCGTCAAGGACTTCAAAAAGCCCAGAATCGTTTGAGTGGCAACGTTCTATGAGGCGCTTGATTTTTATGGCGCTTTTTCCAAACTCCTGCCACCAAAGGGTAAGGAGCGTGCGCAGTTGCCCCAGTTCCGGGTCCTCATCCATGATGGCGTCGCGGCTGGCGCAAGGGTCCGGTTCGCCGACCCACATGAGCGCGCCACGCACCAGGGCAGACCACTGGCTGAAGCCGCCGAAAGGGGTGCCGCCCATGTCCGGCCGGCCGGCGACAATATAAGCGCGCAGGATGGTTAAAATGGCGCTGACATACTCGGTGCGGTTTTGGCGTACGCGCTCAAGGGGATCAAAGGAGAACTGGCGTTCTTCCGGGCGTTCGCATCCAGGGTCCAGCCGGCAAAGCAAGGAGCGGCGAGGTAAATCGCCGGCCAATACCAGATTGTTGCCGTTGGCCGACCAAAGGGTCGTGCTGGGTATTTCAACCTGAGCAGACGCACCAAGCGGGCGAACTTTAATCGTATCAGCTGTTATGGCCTGACAAAGCAAATCAGATTGCAAAGCTCCATTAAAATTGTCCAAACTTACAAGTAGATCCCCAGAAATAAGGCTGCCGATAAGACGCTTTTCAAGCTCGGCGCTGTCAATCGTCGCTGAAAGAACTGCCGTTCTGTTCCCTGTTGCGATCATGGATGCAATATCCATTAAATACGATTTCCCGCTGCCACGTACCGGAGCCGTAATTGCAAAAAGAGGAATATGGTCAAGACTTGGTCGCGCCAGCGTACTGAGAAGCAGAGCCAAAGCAACGGCTCGGTCTACGGGTTCGACAAAACTGAACCCTGTCAGTAGGTCTTTTATAAATTCAATTTTATCTGTTGCTTCCGAGCAAGTTGGATGGTTAGAGATTTTTATGTTGAGGTTGTGGGCGAAGTAGTATTGGCTTTGTGGGTCATATCCCGGCGTGAGCAGTAGGGTGCCGTCCGATCGTAACGTTGGACAAGTCAAAATGCCCCGCAAGGGCGGCATGGGCCACAGGCCGGCGCGTCCCATAATGGTCTCAGCAACATCTTTGGGCGGATCAGCGGCACGGAATTCACCGGTTTGGCGGTCCAATTTTGCGAATCTGCCATAGCGCCCAAGCACATCCAGAAGGAACGCCTTTTTAGCCTCCATGATAACGACGGTTTCTTGAGGATTAGTAGTAACGCAACATTGTGAAGATACCGGTATCTTGCCAAGCCGTACGAGTTGACTGCCTCGTTGAAATATTCTGAATTCATGGGGTAGATCCGGTCTGGCCAGGAGGGCCTCGCAGGCGTCCACGAGATCGCCAGAGGCCCCTTTTTTTATGCGGATGACGTCTGATACGTTTTGCTGTTTCAGGGAATGGATGTGCAGCTTGGGGCTGGTAATCCCGTACTTTTTCCTGCCAAAATCTTCAAAGGCTGATAAGGATACTATGTTGTCCTCAATATGCTGCATGACCTGTGTGTTGTCCCAGCCCTCGGCCTCGGCATCAGCCAAATCCCAGCCAGCTTTAACCTCCTCAGGCAGTAGGACAATATTGGCGGGCATGCCGATTTTTTCCAGAACTCTTGCCACTTCCATCGCCGCCTCATAGCCGCATCTGTCTGCATCCGGCCAGATAACGACCGTCCTTCCTGCTAGTGGCCTGAAGTCGGCCTTGTGAACAGCCTTCGATCCTCCTGGCCAGGTGACGGCTACGGCATCTGGAAGAAGGTGGCGGGCTGCGTCCGCTGTTTTCTCGCCTTCGCAGACAAGAACCATGTCATTCGTGGCCGAGGCGGCCAAGCGGTCAAGGCCATACAGGGGGCGGGGGATAGGAAAGCTCTTCCATTGCCAGCAAGCCTTGCCGTTTGCCTCGCCGTAGACCTGGGGGAGAACTTCTTTGCCGCCGTCAGGCAGATTGAAGCGGCAGACATAGCCCAGGATCTGCCCTTGCTCATTTCGATAGGCCCAGCGGGCAGCGACGGTCCTTTTGACCCAGGAGCCGGCAACTTGGTGTCTGATGATGTCTGGCGGCGCGGGGGCGTGCGATGGCACAGGCATGATGATTGGTCCTGGCGAGTTAGAGGCCGTTCCCCTAGGCTTGCTCGCCTTGTTCGAAAGACGGTAGCGAGTCTGGTCTGAAGTGACTCTCAAGTTTTCAGCGATTTGTTGGGCTGCATCGCTTTGCCGCAAGCCATGGATAGCCGCGAACAAGGAGACCAGATCGCCTCCCTTGTCGTCCGTGGCAAAATCGGCCCACCTGCCGGTGGCAAGGTTAACTTTGCACGAGTGGCCTTGTCCGCCGTCAAGGCTGGCACAGACGTATTCCTGACCCTCCTGCCGTCCCCCCGGCAGCCAGATGGGGAGTAGCTCAGTTATCCGTCCAAAGGCAGCATCGTTGGCGCACTGAATTTGTGAGCGGAGGCTGTTGCTGCGAGTGACAGAATCGGAAAGCATCCGCTTATGCGCCATGGCCAGCCCTCTGCTTGTCGTAGCCAGGGCGCTCACGCAAGGTGGTTCGCCACCAAGCTAAGAAGGGGTCGCGGCGGACAAGGACTTTGCGGCCCGAGTAAATGAAGCACTCGCGAGGAATGTCGATGTCGGGATTGCTCCTGGCATTCTGGATGGTTCGCCAGTTGATGGCCCCGCCAGTCAGTTCGTCCAGGGCGAGCCCGGCAAAGACCGGAGGCAAGGCTGACTGTAGGGTTGAGACGGTTTCATCAAGGATGTTGGACATGAAGCCTCCCGTGAGGGTTGTCTTTCACGGGAGGCTAGTGTTGCGTCCTTGAAATAAATCTATATACTGGCCTCCAGTTTAGGAGGTCAGGATGGGCGCTCGGGTAAAGGTTGAGTTGACGGAGGAGCAGGCGGCAACGCTGCGGATGCGGGCTGGGTCCGGCAAGACCGAAC
>JARKPB010000002.1 GCA_029975475.1 Anaerolineaceae bacterium | reverse complement strand
CGAACAGCCCGACCCTTGGGACCTTGTCCAGCCCCAGGATGCGATGAGCCGACATCGAGGTGCCGAGCGAAGTCGTCGATGTGAACTCTTGGACTTCACCAGCCTGTTATCCCCGGGGTAGCTTTTATCCGGTAAGCCACGACCCTTCCACTCAGAATCGTGGGATCACTAAGCCCGACTTTCGTCTCTGCTCGACGCGTTGGTCTTGCAGTCAAGCTCCCTTGTGCCTTTACACTCTATGGGTGGTTTCCATTCACCCTGAGGGAACCTTTGGGCGCCTCCGTTACCTTTTAGGAGGCGACCGCCCCAGTCAAACTGCCCACCTGGCACGGTCCCCCACCCGGATTACGGTGTGGGGTTAGGATCTAAACATAGTTAGGGTGGTATTTCACCGACGGCTCCACCGATGCTAGCGCACCAGCTTCATAGCCTCCCACCTATCCTACACAAACCATGCCCAAATTCAATGCCAGGATGCAGTAAAGCTCCACGGGGTCTTTTTGTCCTGCTGCGGGTAGGCCGCATCTTCACAGCCAATTCAATTTCACCGGGTCCCTCGTTGAGACACCGTTCTAGTTGTTACACCGTTCGTGCGGGTCGGAACTTGCCCGACTAGGAATTTCGCTACCTTAGGACCGTTATAGTTACGGCCGCCGTTCACCGGGGCTTCAGTTCAAAGCTTCGCTTGCGCTAACCTCTCCCTTTAACCTTCCGGCACTGGGCAGGTGTCAGCCCCTATACATCGCCTTTCGGCTTAGCAGAGACCTGTGGTTTTGTTAACCAGTCACTAGAACCATTTCACTGCGGCCCTCCAGCGCTCATTATACATTCACGCCAGAAGGCACCCCTTATCCCGAAGTTACGGGGCCATTTTGCCTAGTTCCTTAACGAGGGTTCTCCCGTTCGCCTTGGTATATTCTACCCATCTACCAGTGTCGGTTTGCGGTACGAGTACTTGAATATCAACGTTTAGAGACTTTTCTTGGCAGCCAGGGTCGGCTCACTTCCACCTCAAGGGCACGCCACCAGACCTCAACTCGGCTCACGGATTTGCCTATGAGCCTCAACGTCTGCCGCCTGGTGCACCCGCACGACCAATCGCGGGCTGGCTTACCTTGCTGCGTCCTCCCATCACTCCATTCAAGTAGTTCCGGAATGTTGACCGGATGTCCATCGACTACGCCTTTCGGCCTCGCCTAAGGCCTCGACTAACCCGACGCGGATTGACCTGGCGTCGGAAACCTTAGATTTACGGCGAACACGGTTCTCACGTGTTTTACGCTACTCATGCCTGCATTCTCACTTCTATCCGCTCCAGCCGTCCTTACGGTCGACCTTCACCGCGGGATAGAACGCTCCCCTACCGCTCCAGCAAAAGCTGAAGCCCATGGCTTCGGTATCAAGCTTAGCCCCGTTAAGTTTTCCGCGCAGGATCACTTGACCAGTGAGCTATTACGCACTCTTTAAAGGGTGGCTGCTTCTGAGCCAACCTCCTGGTTGTTAGAGTAACCCCACATCGTTTCCCACTCAGCTTGAATTTTGGGACCTTAGCCGATGATCTGGGCTGTTTCCCTTTTGACCACGAATCTCATCACCCGTAGTCCGACTGCTGTACTTTGGAATACCGGCATTCGGAGTTTGATTGAGTTTGGTAAGCTATAAGCCCCCTAGCTCATTCAGTGCTCTACCTCCGGTATTGAACATACAGCGCTAGCCCTAAAGCTATTTCGGGGAGAACCAGCTATCTCCGAGTTCGTTTGGCATATCACCTCTACCCACAGATCATCCCCTAATTTTGCAACATTAGTAGGTACGGGCCTCCACGAGCGGTTAGACTCGCTTCACCCTGTCCATGGGTAGCTCACCCGGTTTCGGGTCTAATCCTTGCGACTGAACGCCCTATTCAGACTCGCTTTCGCTACGGCTCCGGGTGTAACTCCCTTAACCTCGCCACAAAGATTAACTCGCAGGCTCATTCTCCAAGAGGCACGCTGTCAGGCCTAGCGGCGCGCACCTGGCTTTCACCAGAGCACCGACCCGCCATTAGCCCTCCAACTGATTGTAAGCTCACGGTTTCAGGTTCTATTTCACTCCCCTAACAGGGGTACTTTTCACCTTTCCCTCACGGTACTTGTTCACTATCGGTCGCCAAGCGTATTTAGCCTTGGAGGGTGGACCCCCCAGATTCCTGCCGGATTAGCGTGCCCGGCAGTACTCAGGTACCTGACGGGAGGTGTTTGGTTTTCGCTTACGGGACTGTTACCCTCTCTGGTTGGCTTTCCCATACCATTCTGCTAACCGCACACTTTGTAACTCCACAATGTCAGGCCCTACAACCCCGCTTCAGCAAGCTGAAGCGGTTTGGGCTGTTCCCATTTCGCTCGCCACTACTTTGGGAATGATCTCTTTTCCTCTGGGTACTTAGATGTTTCAGTTCCCCAGGTGCCCTTCACCCTGTCTATGTGTTCAACAGGGGATACCGCTGGTTCGCAGCGGTGGGTTTCCCCATTCGGAAATCTCCGGATCAAAGCCTGTTCACGGCTCCCCGAAGCTTATCGCAGTGACCCACGTCCTTCATCGGCGCTTGGCGCCAAGGCATCCACCGTAAGCCCTTAGTAGCTTCCGCACGTGATGCGGAGAAATCGATACTTTTTTGACTTATTTTGAATTTCTTGGCCTACACATACTATTCAATTGGTAAGGTTCTGACACGTTGGTTGAACAACGCTGGCTGCTCCACACTTTCGTCTGGGGCATTCAGTATCCCTCAACCTCTGTTGTTAAGACACACGGCGACCCGGCGTACCGCCGGGCCGTTATTCCCTTGCGGTGTTGCCTTTTCAGTCTCAGGCTGTCGTAGATCCGTCTGTCACTAACCTCTCCATCTAAGTCGCCGAGGTGGAGATGAGGGGACTCGAACCCCTGACCTCCGCCGTGCAAAGGCGGCGCTCTCCCAACTAAGCTACATCCCCGGGCACTTCCGGGAAGCTCCCCCAAAGTGGGGGTAGGTGGGCCTTTCAGGGCTCGAACCTGAGACCTCGCCCTTATCAGAGGCGCGCTCTAACCAACTGAGCTAAAGGCCCAACAGATCCTCAACAACTCAAGAGTGACAGGAAGCTTTTCTCGCGTTTTATTCGCCTCTCACCGCGAGAGGCATTTTTGATAACAAGGGAGTAGAGATCAGTCCGAAGACTTCTCTCGATGCTCCATAGAAAGGAGGTGATCCAGGCGCACCTTCCGGTACACCTACCTTGTTACGACTTCGTCCCAGTCACCGACACCACCTTCGACGGCTCCCTCACTTGCGGGTTAGGATACCGGCTTCAGGTGATGCCAGCTCCCATGACGTGACGGGCGGTGTGTACAAGACCAGGGAACGTATTCACCGCAGTATAGCTGACCTGCGGTTACTAGCAACTCCATCTTCATGCAGTCGAGTTGCAGACTAAAATCTGAACTGAGGCAAGCTTTGAGGATTGGCTCCACCTCGCGGTTTCGCGACCTTTTGTACTTGCCATTGTAGCGTGTGTGTAGCCCAGGACATAAAGGCCATGCTGACTTGACGTCATCCCCACCTTCCTCCGGCTTAAGACCGGCGGTCCCGCGTGACACGTATAACACACGGCGAGGGTTGCGCTCGTTAGCGGACTTAACCGAACATCTCACGACACGAGCTGACGACAGCCATGCAGCACCTGTACAAGCTCCCCGAAGGGTCGGTCACCTTTCGGATCCCTACCACTTGTATGTCAAACCCTGGTAAGGTTCTTCGTGTAACATCGAATTAAACCACACGCTCCGCTGCTTGTGCGGGCCCCCGTCAATTCCTTTGAGTTTTAACCTTGCGGCCGTAGTCCCCAGGCGGTAGACTTATCGCGTTAGCTGCGGCACCGATGGATTTGAACCCACCGACGCCAAGTCTACATCGTTTACGGCTAGGACTACCGGGGTCTCTAATCCCGTTTGCTACCCTAGCTTTCGCGTCTGAGCGTCAGAAATGGTCCAGGAGATCGCTTTCGCCACTGGTGTTCCTCCGGATATCTACGCATTTCACCACTACACCCGGAATTCCATCTCCCTCTACCACTCTCTAGTCTGGCAGTATTGAACGACCTCTCCCAGTTAAGCCGGGAGCTTTCACATCCAACTAACCAGACCGCCTACACGCGCTTTACGCCCAGTAAATCCGGATAACGCTCGCTTCCTACGTGTTACCGCGGCTGCTGGCACGTAGTTAGCCGAAGCTTATTCAAAGAGTACCGTCCTTCCTCTTCCTCTTTAAAAGTGCTTTACGACCCGAAGGCCTTCATCGCACACGCGGCGTTGCTGGTTCGGGCTTTCGCCCATTAACCAATATTCCCTACTGCTGCCACCCGTAGGTGTATGGACCGTGTTTCAGTTCCATTGTGGGGGGCCACCCTCTCAGGTCCCCTACCCGTCATCGCCTTGGTAGGCCATTACCCTACCAACTAGCTGATGGGACGCAGGCCCCTCCCGAAGCGAATTACTCCGTTTAGTCATCGTATTCTAAGCACGAGGACCACATGGGGTATTAGCAGCCCTTTCGGGCCGTTATCCCCCTCTTCGGGGCAGGTCACCAACGCGTTACTCACCCGTTCGCCACTAAGACGTATTGCTACATCTCCGTTCGACTTGCATGTATTAGGCACGCCGCCAGCGTTCATCCTGAGCCAGGATCAAACTCTCCGCAAAAATTTTCACCATTTCTGGTGTAGTTTACGGATCTGGTAATAAAACGACGAGGTCTATCTTCCTATCACTCTTCAGTTGTTAAGGTTCTGTCGCTTCCGAGGGCAAGATTCTACCCGCATCCCCCAGGGATGTCAAGGCTGGCGATAAAATCGCCGATGTTCCGCTTTCAACACCGGCTGGCCGTATTGCTTGCCTTGTGGCCTCTGTCTCAAGCCACTCGCGCTCTTTGGTTTTTCAGATTTGCTTTTCAGCGAAACCATCCCTTATTTTGGGATTTTTATTTTACCTGAAGCACTTCCGCTTGTCAAGAGTTTTTGGGCATTTTTAATCGGGCTTCCGCCCGATTTGCGCCCATCCCTGATGGAAGGTTTGGCATTTTCTCTTTTTAAGGGTCTGCCGCTGCGGCGAGACCGTTCCTCAATCAGACAACGGACGCAATTTTACCCCTCATTCTCAGCCTGTCAAGGGTTTTAACCCCCTTTTTACAAAATTGGTCTGACATTTAATCGGAACTTATCCCGTTTCTTTTCGTCTTCTCCATTAACCGCTTAAACCACCGTATAATTATGCCACCGGCCAGAGAATCTTATGTCCACTTCCTACATCTCTTATCCGTATTCCCCACCCCGCCCGCGCAGCCGTCTGGAATTGCTCCTGGCGGCCCTTGCCCTCGGCACCGGCGCTTTTCTCCTCTTCGCTGTTGCGGCGTATCTCTTTTTTCAACTCCTCTTCTTGGGGCGCATCTTCCCGGGTGTTTCCGTCTCCGGAATTCCCGTCGGCGGCTTAAGCCCTTCAGCCGCGGCGATAAAGATTACCCAGAATTTCCAGTACCCCCTTCAGGGTCGCATCATCCTCCAGGACGGCGAAAAAACCTGGCTGGCGGCCCCGGCCCAGCTTGGTTTTTACCTTGATCCCGAAGGTTCCGCCGAAGCCGCTTTTCAGTACGGGCGCAGCAGCACTTTCTTTGAGAACCTGCTGCTCCAGGTTTCCACCCTCTTCCGCGGCAGTTCGGTCGCTCCCCGCACGATTTTTGATCAACGCATCGCCCACCTTTACCTCTCCAACCTGGCCCGCCAGGTGGATATTCCGGCCGTTGAAGCCAGCCTCCACCTCAACGGCACAGATGTTCAGGTCGAACCCGGCAAGATCGGTCGGCAGCTGGACATCAACACCAATCTGGCTCTGATTGGCATGCAGCTGCAAACCCTCCAGGATGGGATTATCCCCCTGAAAATTGATGAAACCCGTCCGGCCATCCTCGATGCCAGCGCCCAGGCTGAGCTGGCCCGCCAGATTCTCAGCCAGCCGCTGACCCTGACGCTGGCGCGCGGTGAAAGCGACAAAGGTCCCTGGGAGATCAAGCCAGAAAAGCTGGCCGAAATGCTCACCTTTGAACGCGTTTCCGCGGACGGCGCCAGCACCTATCAAGTTGCCCTTAAGAAAGACCGGCTGGTTGAGTATCTTTCCAAACTTGCGCCGGAGTTGTTGCGCTATCCAGAAAACGCACGCTTCATCTTCAACGATGACACGCGCAAACTTGACCTGATCCAGCCGGCGGTGATCGGCCGCACCCTGGATATTCAAGCCTCTATCTCCTCCATTAACAAGAAACTTGCCGCTGGCGAACATTCCATCCCGCTTGAATTCCTTTTCACCGACCCGCCGGTCAAAGACGACGCCACGGCCGAACAGCTGCAAATCCGCGAACTGGTTGGCTCGCACACAACCTATTTTCGCGGTTCCAGCGCTGAGCGCGTCCAGAATATCCGCACCGCTGCCAGCCGCTTCCACGGCGTGCTGGTCGCGCCGGGTGAAACCTTCTCGATGGCAAATCAGCTGGGCAATATCAGCCTGGATAACGGCTACGCCGAAGCCCTGATTATTTTTGGCGACCAGACCATCAAAGGCGTGGGCGGAGGCGTCTGCCAGGTCAGCACGACTCTGTTCCGCGCCGTCTTCTTCACCGGTTTTCCGATTGTTGAGCGCCACGCGCATGCGTACCGCGTTTCCTATTACGAACAGGTCGCCAATGGAAGGAACGAGAACTTCGCGGGGCTGGATGCCACCGTGTTCGTCCCGCTGGTAGATTTCCGCTTCACCAACGACACGCCGTACTGGCTATTAATGGAAGTCTATGTCGTCCCTTCCAACAGCAGCATCACCTGGAAGTTTTATTCAACTTCAGACGGCCGTATGGTCGAATGGAAAACCACCGGGCTGACCAATGTCACCAAACCGCCCGAACCGCAATTCAAAGAGAACCCGAAACTGGCCGCCAACGAAATCAAGCAGATTGAATGGTCGGCTGACGGCGCGCAGGTTACCGTTTCTCGCCGGGTGTTGCGCAACGGCAGCCTATACTTTGAAGACTCCTTTTACACCAACTATCAGCCCTGGCGCGCGGTGTACGAATATGGACCGGAGACCGATCCAAAATTGCTGGACGAGTTGAAAAAATAAAAGCGCCGCGCTTGGTGGTACAATACCTGTTAACCAACCCTGTGGAGAAGAACCATGATCAGTGCCGAACTGCTGGAAATATTGCGCTGCCCGGCCTGTGTGCGTGAAAAAGACGGCCTGTTAGAGTATTACAAAGAAAGCTGGCTGATTTGCGCAGATTGCGGCCGTAAATATCCCATCGTCCAGGATATCCCTGTCATGCTGATTGACGAAGGGGATAAATGGATTAAGACCAAAAAACAAGACCTGCCGGTCCCGCCGCCTGAACCGGCTTGATCCTTCCCCGAGCAGCCTGAATTTAATCAATTGGAATCAAACTTGCAACCTGAATGGATATCCATCCGATACCCAGGTTTAATACGGTAAAATATACGCTATGGCTAGATCTCAAACCCCTCCTTCGCGAAGACGCACCGGCCCGGACCGCCTGACCCTCATTCTCGGGGCTGTGTTCGGCGTGCTGGTGATCGCTGCCGCTGTGGTGGCTTTTATCGTCATTCGCAATTTATTCAGTTCCTGGACCATTACCGACCTGCCCGGAGCGCCTGTCTCCGCCAACCCGATCGGCACCACACCCGGCGCGCCGCTTCAGGCGCCTGACGGCCCCCCGCCGGAACCCTGGGACGGCAACAGCCGGGTAACCGTGCTTTTGATGGGTCTGGATTACCGCGACTGGGAAGCGGGCGAAATTCCGCGCACTGACACCATGATGCTGGTAACGATCGACCCGGTTTCGATGACCGCGGGGATGCTTTCGATTCCGCGCGACATGTGGGTCAACATTCCCGGCTTTGATTACGGCAAGATCAACACGGCTTATTTTTTGGGCGAGGCGAATAAACTGCCTGGCGGCGGTCCCGCGCTGGCTGTCAAGACGGTTCAGGAATTTCTGGGTGTGCCGATTAATTATTACGCCCAGGTCGATTTCTACGCCTTTGTGCGCTTCATTGACGAGATCGGAGGCATTCGCCTGAGGCCGTTCGAAGATATTACCATCGAGCCGATGGACGGCACTCAGAAAGAAACCCACCTCAAAGCCGGTGAAGCCTATACCCTGGACGGGAAGCTGGCCCTGGCTTATGCCCGCGCCCGCTACGAATCGCAGGGCGGCGACGTCAGCCGCGCCCAGCGCCAGCAGCAAGTGATCATGGCTGTTCGCGACCGTCTGGTCACCTGGAATTTGCTGCCCAAACTGATTGCCAAATCCAGCATCCTGTATCAGGAACTTTCTGCCGGTGTGCGCACCAATATGAATCTGGATCAGGTCTTCCAGCTGGCACAGCTGGGCATCAACATCCCGCTGGATAATATCAAAAAAGCCGTGATCGGTTACGACGACGCCGTGCTGGATATGACCTACGACGGACAATCCATTCTGCGCCCCTACCCCGAACGCGTCCGCGCCCGCCGCGATGAAATCTTTGCTTCCAGCGGCCCGGTTGCCCCGTACACGGTCAGCTCCGACTCACTGGAACTGGCAAAAGCCGAAGCGGCGCGCATTTCCATTCAAAACGGCACCCTGGTGAACGGTCTTGCGGAAAAAACAGGTGGTTATTTAACCGAAAAAGGGCTGACGATTGTGGAACAAACCTCAGCCAACCAGGCTTATACCAACACCACCATCATGGTCTACGCCAACAAACCGTACACGATTAAATATCTCTCCGCCCTCTTTAATGTGCCCACCAGCCACATCCAGTTCCCGCAGAACAACCCCGGCAACGCCGACGTGGTCGTCATCCTTGGAACGGATTGGGCCAACGATAACCCGATGCCTTAGCGAAAATCGCCGGTAAAACAAAACAGACGCCCCGCCAATCCGGAGCGTCTGTTTTTTTATCATACGCCAGTTCATGGCTCGCTGAAAACCAACCGCCAGCCGCCGAAATAATTCTGCCCGCCCGCTGCCGGGCACTGCGGCGCCTGAAGATCGCCGGCAATTTCCGAGCCGCCGCCCACCTTCAAGCGGTAAACCGTGCCCGGCGTCATCTGGAAATCCGCATATCCCGGTGAAATTTCAGGATAAAGACCGGTGAAGAAATAGTCAGCGCCGTCGCTCCAGGTGATATCAATCCGCACGCCCGCCAGCGGTTTCCCGTTTCGATCCACCACGTCTACCTGCAGCAACCCCGGCTGGGTTGCGCTGTCGCACACTTCGAGCTTGTCGCGCAATACGAAGGGAACCCCGATGGTCGGCTGGAAAACGGTTGGCCGCGGGGTGAAGGTCGGCGCGGGGGTGCTGGTGGGACCGCCCGGGGTCGCGGTCTGAACCGCCTGGACGCTGCCAGGCGTTCCAACCAGCAACGTCCCGGGAAGCGTGCTGGTCGGGGTAGGCGGCAGCGGTTTGCGCAGATCCGCCGCCAGCAGCGCCAGCGCCTCGGCTTCCCCGGGTTTGGCTTCGCTGGCCAGCAGACGCTGTGACTGCGATTCAAGCGCCTGGATCGCGTCTGGGTCATTGAGGAGCGCCAGACGTTGAATCGCACGGTCGCGGTTTCCGGTGGCCGCGTAAGCTTCTGCTATCCGCAGGCGGTAGGTATCGCGGTAGGTTCCCTGCAAAATTTCGGGGGCTGTATCCACATACTGCGCCGGGCTGATCACATACGAGATCAGCAGCCCCAGCCCGAGGCCGATCAACAGACCGGTGAGCAAATACCACGGACCGCGGTTTTCTTTCAAGGCTGCCCCCCGCCCGCCGGACCGACCTGCAGCACCTGCAAAAGATCCGCCATTAAGGTTACATCCTGACGCGAATAATTTAATTGTTCGGCTGACACGATCGCTTCCTGTACCAGCCGCACAGCCGGACGGTCGCTAAAAAAAGCCAGGCGCTGGATCGCGGCCAGCGGGTCGCGTTCAGCGCTGTAGATTTCCGATACCATCAAGACATAATCGGCCCGGTAATCAATTCGCAGGCTTTCCGGTCCGGCCGGTTGATAACGCGGCTGGAAAACCCAGCCGATTAGCAGGCCGAGGGTAAGACCGACACCAATAGCGATGAGGAAACGGCCAAACCGACCGAGCTTCACGGGCTTATTATCCTTTCAGCATAGGCATGCGCACACCCCGCTGCCGGGCGGTTTCAATCGCGATCGGATAACCGGCGTCAGCGTGGCGCACGACTCCCATGCCGGGATCGCTGGTCAAAACCCGCTGCAGTCGCGCCGCGGCCGCCGGGGTGCCGTCAGCCACGATGACCATGCCGGCGTGCTGGCTGTAGCCGATGCCAACCCCGCCGCCGTGATGGAAGGAAACCCAGGTGGCGCCGCCGACCGCGTTGATCAGCGCGTTCAAGATTGGCCAGTCGGATACCGCGTCTGTGCCGTCCAGCATACTCTCCGTTTCGCGCCGCGGCGAGGCCACCGAACCGGCATCCAGGTGATCGCGCCCGATGACGATCGGCGCTTTAAGGATTCCTTTTGCCACCATTTCATTGAATTTCAACCCGGCCCGGGCGCGCTCGCCGTACCCCAGCCAGCAGATGCGCGAAGGCAGCCCCTGGAAGGGCACCTTCTCCCGCGCCATCTTCAGCCAGCGGTGCAAAGCCTCGTCCTGCGGAAAAAGCTCCGCCACCGCTTCGTCGGTGCGGTAAATATCTTCGGGGTCGCCCGAAAGGGCCACCCAGCGGAACGGGCCCTTGCCCTCGCAAAACAGCGGGCGAATATAAGCCGGGACAAACCCGGGGAAGTCAAATGCGTCTTTCACGCCTTCATCAAAGGCGCGCTGGCGCAGATTGTTGCCGTAATCAAAGACCTCCGCGCCTTTCCGCTGAAAAGCCAGCATAGCCTCCACATGGCGCGCCATCGAGCGGGTGGAGCGTCTGGTGTACTCCGCCGGGTCGCTGACGCGCATCGCATTGGCTTCTTCCACGCTCATCCCGGCCGGGACGTAGTAGAGCGTATCGTGCGCCGGGGTCTGATCAGTAACCACATCCGGCACAACACCGCGGAGCGCCAGTTCCGGGTAAATTTCAGCCGCGTTGCCAATCAAACCCACCGACCGCGGAATCTTTTGCTGCACGGCTTCTTCCACCAGGGTCATCGCTTCTTCAAGGGTATCCACCACCAGGTCAATGTACCCGATTTCGCGGCGGCGGTGAGCGCGGGCCGGATCCACCTCCACCACCAGAGCAACCCCTTCATTCATCGTGACCGCCAGCGGCTGCGCGCCGCCCATCCCCCCTAGGCCGGCGGTGAGCACGAATTTCCCTTTTAGTGAACCCCAGCCCTTTTGCCTGGCCAGCGAAGCCAGCGTTTCGTAGGTGCCCTGCAGGATGCCCTGCGTGCCGATATAGATCCACGAACCGGCGGTCATCTGCCCGTACATGATCAGGCCCTTGGCAGCCAGGTCATCAAACACATCCTGAGTTGCCCAGTGCGGCACCAGGTTGGAATTGGCAATTAATACCCGCGGGGCATCCGCATGGGTCTTAAAAACCGCCACCGGTTTACCGGATTGCACCAGCAGGGTCTCGTCATCTTCCAGGGTTTTGAGCGTGTCCAGAATGGCATCAAAAGCTTCCCATGAGCGGGCCGCCTTCCCGCGGCCGCCGTACACCACCAGCTCTTCTGGTTTTTCAGCCACTTCAGGATCCAGATTGTTTTGAATCATGCGGTAAACCGCTTCGGTCAACCAGGATTTACAGGTCAGTTGAGTGCCGCGCGGCGCGCGCACAACCCGCGATTGGGACATGAGCATCCTCCGAAGATTAAATGTGCTGGTTCCTCCCCTCACCGGGCGAGGCTTCTTGAAAATTATAACTCCAAACACCCCAACCTAACCGGCCAGCAGCGGCCAGTCGAGCAGCAGCACTTCCATCATCAGCTGTAGATTGGCGCTGTTTAAGCGCTCCAGCGCCTTTTCCAGCGCTGCCACCTGTCGGGCGGCCTCTGCCGCGCTCACCTGTCGGGCAGCGGTCTGAATCTCAGCGCGCATATCCGGGTTAAATACCGCCGAACCGCTTCCGGCAGCCGTGACAGCGACATCCCGCCAGAAAGTGATCCAGGTTTGAAGGACAAAGCGCAGCCGCGCGCGTAAATCCTGGCGGTCGCTGCGGCTCATTTTGCGGCCAAAATACGCCTCAGCCACGTAAGCGAAGCGCGCCCGGCAGTTTTCATACAGCATGGTCCACAAATCCTGCAGCGCGTCGCTGCGCTGAGCCAGCAGTTCATCATCGTTCAGCAGCCGCAGCGCGTAGCCGATGCGTCCGCCGGAAATATGCGCCAGTAACTCCGCCTGCTCTGCCCCGACCGACCAGCGCGCTTGCAGCGCCGCGGCTGCCATTTCAATAGCCATCGGCCGCAAACGCAGCTGTTCGCAGCGCGAGGCGATGGTCGGCAGCAGGCTTTCTGCAGAATCGGCAGTCAAAATCAGGATCACCCTGGCCGGGGCTTCTTCCAGCGTTTTTAACAGCGCGTTTTGGGCGCTCAGACTGGCTTCCTGAAACCGCAGCAGCAGCCCGGCCCGATACTGCGCCTCGTATGGCGAAAGGATCAGGCTGCGCTGCAGTTCGCGGATCGAGTCAATATCTAAAATCGCCCCTTCCTGCTCGGACTGCACCACACTTAAATCGGGATGCTGCATCCGCTCCACCGCCTGGCAGCGCCGGCAGGTTCGGCAGGGAACACCCGGTTCTGGCGGTTGGAGGCAGTTTACCGCCTGCACCAGACGCAGCGCCAGCGTCCGCCGCCCAACCCCTGCCGGTCCGGTAATCAGGTAGGCGTGGCGCAGTTCGCCGCGCGCGATCTGGCGCGCCAGCAGCCCGGCAGCCCATTCGTGTCCCAGAACATCCCATCCCATGGGTTGGATTGTAGCGCAAAGCTGCGCGCAGGGCAACCGGACAACTTTCCCGGCCGGCTTTTGTGAATTGTCGAACTATTGACAGCCCGCGCTTGCCAGTATATACTAACCGCAACTCAATACCTTCGGGGCAGGGTGCGGAAGATTTGACTTCCAATTCCCGATCGGTGGTGATAACCCACGAGCGCGAAATGCGCAGGATCCGGTGAAATTCCGGGGTCGACGGTACAGTCCGGATGAAAGAAGGAAAATAACCAGAAAACCTTTTCTGGTATGCGCTGCCCCGAAAACCGCTTGTTTTCGGGTTTTTCTATTTTTATCGAAAAGGAGGACCGCCAGTGGCTGAACCCAGACGCCTGACCCCTGCCCGCCTGGCGCAGCGCTACGGCCGCTGGCTGCTGCCGGTCTCCATTCTGCTGTTCCTGGGTCTCTGGCAGCTGCTTTCCGCCCCCGGCGGGCTGCCTGCCTTTATCCTGCCTTCTCCGGTTCAATTTCTCACCCGCTTTGGGCAGGTGCTTGCGGACGGCAGCCTGCTGCGCCATCTTGCGGTTACTTTGCTGGAAGTGCTGGTCGGCCTGGCCGCCGGAGTGAGCAGCGCCACGCTGATCGGCTATCTGCTGGCGAAATCACGCCTGCTCGAAAAGCTGATCGCGCCTTACCTGGTCGCCAGCCAGGCGGTTCCGATCGTCGCCATTGCACCCCTGCTGGTCATCTGGTTCGGGCCGGGCCTGTTTTCGAAGATGCTGGTCTGCGCCTTGATTGTTTTCTTCCCGGTGCTGGTGAACACGATCGTCGGGCTGCGCGCCGTCCCGGAGAACCTGCGGGACGTCATGCACTCGATGCGCGCCACGCCGGCTCAGATGCTGCGTTACCTTGAAATTCCCGCCGCCCTGCCGGTCTTGCTCGGCGGATTACGCATCGGCGCCACCCTTTCCGTGATTGGCGCGGTGGTAGGCGAGTTTGTTGCCTCGAACCGCGGTCTGGGCTTCTTGATCAATGTTGGCCGCGGTCAGTATGACACTGCCCTGGTGTTTGTCGCCATTTTTGCGCTGATCTGCCTGGCGCTCAGCCTGTACGGGCTGGTCGTCCTGCTCGAAAAACGGCTGCTGGCCTGGCAGCAGCGATCCTGAATCAGATACGGAGTTGTTTATGAAGGTCAAACTCATCTTAATCCTGATCCTCACCGCCCTGCTGGCCACCGCCTGCGGCGCTCCGGCTGCCACAGCGTCTGAAATGGTGCAAATTCGGCTGCCGGTCGGATATATTCCCAACGTCCAGTTCGCCCCGCTGTATGTCGCCATTGATAAAGGCTTCTACCGCGAAGAAGGGATTGAGGTAAGCATGGATTACAACATGGAAACCGACAGCGTGGCCTTGCTGGGCGCGAACGAATTAACCTTCGCGATCGTGTCCGGTGAACAGGTGCTGCTTGGCCGCGCCCAGGGGCTTCCGGTTGTGTATGTCATGGCCTGGTATCAAAAATATCCCATCGGCGTCACCATGCGCAGGGAGCTGGGCGTGCAGTCGCCAGCGGATCTCAAAGGCAAAAAAATCGGGATTCCGGGCTTATACGGCGCCAGCTACATCGGCTTTATCGCCCTGCTGAACGCCGGGGGTTTAAGCGAAGCGGATGTCACCCTGGATTCCATCGGTTTTAATCAGGTGGAAACCCTGGCCGCCGGGCAGGAAGACGCGGTGGTAATTTATGTCGCCAACGAGCCGGTTCAGCTGCAGGCGCGCGGTTTTGATGTCAACACCCTGCGCGTGGCAGACTATCTTCACCTGGTGGCGAATGGACTGGTGACCAACGAAAAAACCCTGAAGGAAAACCCGGAACTGGTGCGGCGGATGGTGCGCGCCACACTGCGCGGAATCGATTACACCATCGCCCACCCGGATGAAGCATACGAAATCAGCAAAAAATTTGTCGAAAACCTGGATAAAGCCGATGAAGCGGTGCAAAAAGAGGTTCTCAAGGCTTCAGCCGCCCTCTGGCAGGGGGACCGCCTGGGTTATTCAGAACCGCAGGCCTGGGAAAATATGCAGAACATCCTTCTGCAAATGGGTTTGCTCAAATCTCCGCTTGACCTCAGCCAGGCTTACACAAACGAGTTTGTGCCGTAATGACCGCCCCGCAGCGCGACCCCATCCTCAGCGTGCGCGATCTTTCCCTGACATTTCGGGGGGAGAACGGCGGTCTGCACGTGCTGGACGGGATCAATTTTGAGGTTTGCCCGCAAGATTTCTGCTGCGTCCTCGGCCCATCCGGCAGCGGAAAAAGCACCCTGCTGCGCGTTCTGGCCGGGCTGCTGCGCCCTACCGCCGGCGAGGTCGCGTTTTGTGGCAGCGCGGAAAAGCCGCGCATCGGTCTAGTCTTTCAGCAGGCCAACCTGATGCCCTGGCGCACCGCGCTGGAGAACATCACCCTGCCGCTGGAACTGCAGGGAGTACCCCTGGAAGAAGCCCGCAGCCGCGCCCGGGAAATGATCCAGCTCATGGGCCTGGAAGGTTTTGAAAACACCTGGCCGCGTGATCTCTCCGGGGGCATGGCCCAGCGGGTGGCGATTGCCCGCGCGTTTATTCAGCAGCCGGATTTGCTGCTGCTCGACGAGCCGTTTGGCAGCCTGGATGCCCTTACCCGCGAGCGCATGGGGGCAGAATTGCTCCAAATCTGGCAGGAGCGCCAGATCACAGTGATCATGGTCACCCATTCGATCAGTGAAGCGCTGCTGCTTTCTGACCGCGTGCTGGTTTTCACCCCCCGTCCGGCGCGCATTACCCTGGATCTTGAAGTTGACCTTCCCAGACCGCGCAGCGAAGACCTGCGTTACACCGCTCGTTTTGGCGAACTTTCCCGCCGCCTGCGGGCTGCCATTCAAGAATCCTGAAAAACGCGCCGGCGGGTGAGCTGTCCACCCGCCGGCGGATTTGGTTTACCCCAAAATTCTTACTCGTATTTTAAAGCCGTTACCGGAACCAGGGTGGCCGCGCGCAGCGCCGGGTACAACCCGGAAAGCAGCCCGACCAGGGTGGCGAAGACCAGGGTAAAGAGCGGCAGCCAGGCCGGCGTGTAGGCGGCCAGCGTGCCCATCCCCAGCATACCCCCGCCCTGCCCGGAGAGATAAGCCGAAGACAGCACGTTCAGCACCGAGGTGGCTACCAGACCCAGCAGCATTCCCCCCAGCCCGCCGAAGAAACCGATCCCGGCTGCCTCTCCCAGAAAAATCGAGAGCACGTCCCGGTTGGTCGCCCCGATCGCCTTCATCAGGCCAATTTCGCGCGTCCGCTCCAGAATCGCCATGGTCATCGTGTTGGCGATCCCGATCGCTGCCACCAGCAGCGAGATCGCGCCGATGCCGCCAAAGATGACCTGCAGGATGGTAAAAAAGTTGTTGACCCCTTCCAGCACAGCCTGAGGCGTGTTGGCGGTAAAACCCAGCGCATTGATCGCGTCCGCCAGCTTGAGGACATTGTCCGGGTTGTTGGCGCGCACCTGCAGCATGGCATACCCTTCGCGGTTGCGGTTAATCCGCACCCCGCGCGCCCATTCGTTCCATGCGTTGGTATCCTCCAGGCGCGCGTAGATGGTATAATCCGCCGGCCCGCGGGTTTCAGCGAAGATGCCCACCACCCGCAGCGTGACCGTTTTCTTGACTTCTGTGCCGTCCTGGGTAAAGCGGCTCATCACCACCTTGATCTGCTGATTGAGCAGATCAGGCGGCTTGGGATCGGGCATACCCGGCCGCCAGGTGGGGTCGTAGAAATTGCGCGGCACCCAGCTTCCAATGATCACCGTGCCTTTGTCCAGCCGGGTGGTGCCGCCTTGCAGGGGGATCCCCAAGGTCCCCAGGTCGTCCGCGTCCACCCCGGTGATCCCGCCGTAACCTTCCATCTTTCCGGCTTTGATCACGAACTGCGCCTGGAGATAATCGTTAATCATGACTCGCTCAACGTTCGGCAGCGCGGCGATCTCGGCAATCGCCGCGGGGGTGAGCAGCTTGGGCTGCCCGGGCGAACCCACCCCGCCGCCTCCACCGCCCATCTTGCTTTCGGTAACCGCGACATCGCCGTAACCGGGGTAGACCTCGATCACCGACAGATCATTGATGCCCCAGAGCTGGTCCGTCGCGCTGCGCTGCAAACCCGCCGCCAGCGAAACCAGCACGAGCACAGACGCCGTGCCGATCACCACCCCGACCGCGGTCAAAGCCACGCGCCCTTTGCGCCGGCCCAGGTTACTCAAGACCAATCGCAGTAAATCTGTAAACTTCATCGGCGGTTCTCGCGGCTTATCCCTTGCCGCCCGGTCCGGGAATTACCTGCGGGCCATTTTCCGGTATGGGCTGCTCGTTACCGCCTCCCGGCACAGCTGGAGACGAATCCAGTCCCAAAAATCCTTTAAGCGCCCGCGCCAGCCGCTGCAGGATGGTTTCATCGGTTAAATTTACAGGACCCGCCGGCGGGTTATTCGGGTCAAAGGTCGGTTCGGGCGGCAGGGTCATCTCTTCAACGTTAACCGTCAAGGTCTGTTCAACCGTGCGCGGCTGATTGAAATCATCGGTGTAATTGATGGTGACTTTTAAGTCCATCGGCCCGGCGGCGAAGGGGGTGAAATTGACATCCAGGGTAAAGTAGCCGCCCGGGTCAAGAACGCCAACCAGAGAAATATTGTTGCTTAACTCCGCTTCGCCGCCAGTCACTTTCATGTTCCCCAGCACGGCCGTCTTGCGGCCCAGGTTGGTAACCTGCAGCGGGATGACATTCATCTGGTTGGTGTAGAAAATGCCGGGGTCGCGGTACATGCTGACTTCCAGCTGCGGCAGCGAATAAACCAGCAGAGTGATCAGTTGATCATCAGCCAGGCGCAGGCCTTTATCATTGGTGTAAACAAAGGACAGTTTGAAAGCGTACGCCCCCGGGTTGGTATTCACATTGACGATCAGACGCGGCGATACCGTGATGACCTGCCCCGCAGGCACATCCCCGACATACACCAGATTCGAGCTGCCCAGCGGGGCAAAATTGCTAACATCGCTGCCGCTGCCGGAAATACCGCCTGGCTGCGGGGTGCCTGCGTCGCCGGAGCCGCCGCCCCCCAACACGACCGTAACCGCGCGCGCGTCCGCGTTGCCCAGGTTGCGCACTTCCAGTTTGAGGTTAAAGATCGTCCCGGGCTGCAGCGGGTCCACGCTGGTGCTGTATCCGCTGACCACCAGTTGAGGGCGGGATACGGCTGTGGCGGTGGGCGCAGGCGCGCCGGAATACATCTTGGGATCGGCCAGGTTGATGGTCAGAGTGAAATTTTCTGACCGGGCTGTGCCGGCGAGGTCGCTGTAACTGACTTTAACCACCAGGGTCGCCACAGTCTGACCGTACAAAGCTTCGCTGGCCAAAAAATCCTGGCTGACGGCTGCCTTACCGCCCGCGTCCAGATTGGGGATCCCCACCACGCCGCCTGTGCCTTTGGGCAGAAAATCCTGACCCTCAAAAGCGATCACCAGATTCCTTGCAGCCCCGCTGCCGATATTGGCGAATCGAATATTCAACCGAAAATCTCGACCGGGGACAATTGGGCCCGAACCGGAGTATGAATCGATGACCACCAGCGGCGCAGCCGGAGCGCTGGGTGCGGAAACCGTGGTGGTCAGCGTGTATTCCTGAGTTTCCGAACCGCTGGTAAAGGTTATTTTGGTGGTATTGTTTTGCCCGACAGCCGCGTCGCCCGGCGGCGTCACATAAACATTCACCGTAACCGCTGACCCATCCGCCGGCGCGGTTCCGCCGGAGGGATCAAAGCTGACATCCATGTCAATCCCGGCCTGTTTGCTGCTGGCAGCCGTGAAGGTGATATCGCTGCCGCTGGTGCTTTTTAATGTAAATTGATAAAGTTTCGAAGCTCCCGGCAGGGTATTGCCGCTGGTCGCCGGCGGTGTGATGGAAAGACCGGTGATCGCCTGAGCGGGAGCGGCCTGCACGGCCCAAAAAGCCGGCGCGAGCGCGCTGAAGACCAGCAGCGCCGCGCTCAGCCAGAGTGGTGCAAATTTTTTCATTGATGCGTTCCCTCCATGGATAATTCTTCCATTGATGTAATCGCTGCCTGATATTCCTGTTCAGTAACCACTTTGCCGTCCAGTAAAAAGATGCGGTTGGTGGCATAGTGCAGCATGCGCGGGTCATGCGTAACCACCAGGACAGTTTTGCCAGAGCGGTGCAGATCCGACAGCAGGCGCATAATTCCCAGGCCGCTGGTCGTGTCCAGGTTTCCGGTCGGCTCGTCCGCGAGGATCATCGCGGGGCGGTTCACCAGCGCGCGCGCAACCGCCACCCGCTGCTGCTGTCCGCCGGAAAGTTCGGTCGGACGGTGATGGCTGCGGTTTTCGAGTCCGACCTGTCTCAACAACCCGCGCGAGCGCTCTTTTCGTTCCGCGCCGCCAATTCCAGAAAACCGCAGCGGAAAGGCGACGTTTTCCAGCGCCGTCATGCTGGCCACCAGGTTAAAGGATTGAAAGATAAACCCGACCTTCTGGCGGCGGTAGACCGCCAGCGTGTTCTCGTCCATCTTTTCAAGCTGTTCGCCGGCGACTTCAATACTGCCGGATGTGGGGCGATCGAGACCGCCAAGCAAATACAGCAGCGTGCTTTTCCCGGAACCGGAAGGCCCCATGATCACTGTCAGCGAGCCTTCTGGAATCTCAATATTGACACCGTCTAAAGCGGCCACTCTCTGCCGGCCCATCACAAAAATTTTCCGCAGGTCGCGGCAGCGAACCAGGACTGAATCGCTCATAAGCCTTAGAAGTAAAACATACCGCTGCTTCGGCTGCCGTTGAACAGCCCGCCTAGAAAGTATCCCGGCAGGCTTTGCAGCAGCAGGAGAATCAAAATCGCTGCCAGGGCGGCCAGACGCGCCTTGCGCGCAGAAAGCCCCGTCAGCGGAACAACCCCGATCAGGATCAAGACCGTCTGCCAGACAAAATAAAGGTCTACCAGGTTTAGCAGCGCCGCTAGAAAGGCGCCAAAACCGCTGGCGCCAGGCGAAACAAGCGCAGACAGCCCGGTCTGGCTGACCACCGTGCCGCCGAGCAAAGCCGCGAGCGCATGGACAATCTGGCGCAGCGCCAGCGGCAGGCTGGACCAGGCAACCAGATTCAGGCTGGCCAGGTTGCTGCTGCGGCTGCCCGCCAGAGTCAGGAGCAAGTGCAGCACGCTGCCCAGCAAAAACCAGCTGACCCACACGCCAATCAACGCGCCCGCAGCCGGCAGCACAAAACTTAGCGCGAAAGATCCTGCGTTTTGCTGCGCATCCAACATGCGCTGTTGATCTTCCGGTGAGTAATATTGAAAGTCCGGCGGCAGGGTCTGGCTGGCGATGGCCTGCTGCGCGCGCGCCGGAGAAGCCGCCAGCGCAGCCAGAATGACCAGAACAGAAAGCACCAGCAGCGGCACCAGCCAGACCGCATATGGCTTTTCAACGACCTTTTTCAGCGTATCCCGCGGCCGCAGGAAAAGCGGCAGCAGCCAGTCAAAGCGCAAGCGCCTGGGTTCTTCAATGATCTCATCGTTTTCCAGATCTTCCATGATTGTCCTCATTGAATTGGGGTTAACCGTAAGCATAACAGAAAAAAGACGTGTTTGGAAAGAGATTTGTTCCCCACAATTCTTCCGATTTCCCTACGCTTCTCTGACGATCACCATGCTATAATCGCTTTCAGCCATCTACGGAGGAATGATGCGTATCCAGATCGGTCTGGAAAACGGCAACGAAAACCGATCCATCGCCTGGGCGCTTGACCTGCCCGGGTGTACCGCCTGCGGGCAGGATGAGCAGGAAGCGCTGCTCGCCGTTCCGCTGGCGGTGGTCGCGTACCAGCAGTGGGTCTCCAAACACACCCGTGACTCCTGGCTCAACGATCTGGGCGATTTTGATGTCCGCCTGGTGGAAGTTTTCAACGATACCACCATAGACCAGAATTATGATCTGGCAGAGAAAGGTTATACGGTGAACGCCTTTTTCCGCCACGACTGGAAACCGCTGACGCGTATAGAAACCCGCCGCGCCGCCCAGATGTTGACCTGGATCAACGACGATCTGCTGTCGGTCCTATCCGACCTGCCCGATGAAATTCTGGACCGCAAATACGAAGGCGAACGCTGGAGTATTCGCGGTATCCTCAACCACGTCGCCGGCGCAAACTGGTGGTACCTCGACCGCCTCAACCTGGCTGGCATCGAGCGCAAAGACCTGCCGCAGGATGCCTTTGAACGCATGCGCCTTGTGCAGGCCCGGCTGCTGTCTGCGCTGGGCGAACTGGAGGGTTTAGAGCGCGTGGTGGGCGTGGAGGGCGAACTCTGGAGCCCGCGCAAGCTCGTCCGCCGTGCCATCTGGCACGGCCGCGATCACAGCCAGCACATTCAACGACTGCTGCTGACGGGCAGCCCGGCAGAAAAATAAGCGGGCAGCCAAAGCTGCCCGCGTGATTCGTGCGCTCTTCAGGCGGTCATCAGACAGGGGGAAACTGGCGTTCACGCTGAACGCCTCTCGCCGGGTAGACCAGTTTTAACGGCTTGCTTGGCTCAATCATTGTTGATGGATGTCCGATTTCAGTCCCATGATGGTGAAAGCGGTAAAGACGGCTCCAACCAGACCAACCACCAGATAAACCAGTACTGACATGACGCACCTCCTTTTGTAAACCAAGAGGCATTTCCGCAAACGAACGGTTCAGTATATAAAACCCAAAATTCCAGAAAAGGTACGGATAATCGGAACGCATACTGGTTGTATATACAGTATAGACAGCTCGGGCGGTAATTTCTACCCGCCTTGCAGAAGTGTAAAGCCCTTTGTTCCACCCAATGACGTCCTGCGTCCAATTTTTGTTCCCGGCCGGCATGCTATAATCAGCCTGCTGTGAGCGCTTACCCGAGGAAGTTGATTGTCCTTCTTGCAGTCTTCAGTCTGCTGGCAGGCTGCGCCGCTTTACCCGCTGCCCCTTCCCCTTCCGCTTCTCCAACCCCCAGTCAGACCCTCAAACTCACCCGCCTGCCCAGCCAGACGCCTGACCCGGGAGCGCTGCGGACAGCCGTCCCAACCCCGATGCCGGCTTTACCGCTCCCTGAGGAAGTCCAGCTGATGGTCCTGATCGGCAGCGACACCAACAGCCCCTTTGTGGGCCGCAGCGACGCGTTGATGCTGGTTTTCTATCACCCGCGTTTTTCGCGCGCCGCCCTGCTTTCGCTGCCGCCCGATCTGCTGGTCTACATTCCTGATGTTGGGATGGGCCGATTGAACAGCGCGTTTGCCCTCGGAGATTACCGCCTGCTTCAGCGCACGCTTGCCTATAATTTCGGCCTGCGCCCGATTGACTGGGTTCTGATCCACATGGATGACTTCGCCCGCTTTATCAATGACCTGGGCGGGCTGGACGTGCCTGTCCTGCTCAACCTTCCCAGGGTTTGCGGCGGTCTGCGCCCCGGCACGCGCCGTATGGGCGGAGATCAGGTGCTGTGCTACGTCCGCCTGCGCGAAGGTACGGATGAAACCGGCCGCTCCATTCGCCAGCAGCAGATCCTGCGCCTGATCCTGCAGCGTATGGCAGAAGGCGGCACGCTGGCGCGGCTGGACTCGCTCTACGCTGCGTATAAAGACCGCATTCAAACCAACCTCACGCTTCCAGAGCTGCGCGCGCTGGTCCCTCTGGCACTTCACCTGGGAGACCGCGGGCGGTTGGGGTCGGTTGCCTTCCTGCCTTCAGATTATCGTGTCTGGCAGCTTCCCGGTGAAGGGCAGCGCTGGGTGTTTGTGCCTGAACCGGGGGCGGTCGAGGAACGGATCCAACAGGCTTTGCGCTTTGTCCTCACCCCCGCCCCATTTACCGAACAGCTGGCGACCCTTGAATACGCGCTGACCGTCTCGCCCACCCCCACCCACACCGGTACGCCAACCGAAACACCGACCGCCACCGCCACGCGCACCAACACCGCCACCCCCACATCGAGCGCCACGCCCACTCCAACGGCCACACACACGCTCACGCTCACACCCACCCCCACCCAAACCGGCACGCCAACCCCCACCCCATTCCTGCCCTGAACGCGGCCCCTTTACAACCGCCTAACAAAGCCGTCCACCGGCCAGAAACCCGCCTTTTATACTCCACTTTGTGCTACACTAGCCGTAGAGGCATCCGCCAGGCATGCGCATTTTTCGATTCCTTACCTTTCGCATTCCCCGCCAGGCAGGGCTGGCTGTGGCGGTGCTGTGCATCGCGCTGGCTGTCATGATTCCGCGCCCGGCTCAGGCTGAAGACGAAACCCCTTTACCGCCCGAAAGAAAAGTGACCCTGACGGTTAATCTCACCGAGACGGAATGGTGGCTGGCATACTATCAGGATAACCAGGTGGCCTGCCGTCTGTGGGTGGAACACGATGGACTTCCAACCGCCGCGGAAATCTATTCCGGCTGCGGCACGGCCGTTTTCCGCGACTGGCAGGCTTCCAAACCCTGCACACTGCAGGGCGGAGATCAAGACCTGAAGCGCTGCTCCGGAATCTATTTTCAAAAAATCGCTGAACGGCCGATCCAAAAGCAGATTGAAGTAACCCTTTCGCTGCCAACCGTCTGGATCTCGCTGGAAGGCTGCGGAACCACCAACGCAGAAGGACGCTGCTCTGGCATGCCGTATCTGCATTTACAGGGTGAAGAAAGTCTGCCAAATGAACACATTATTCGCATTAACGGCAGTATCAACGGAGAAACCTTCTCCTGCCCGGGATCGGAGTGCGATCTGCACCTGCCGCCCACCGGTGAGCGCGGCGAAACCCTCGAATTCTGGGCGGATTCCTCCTACGGCGATTCCAGCCCGCGCTTTTCTGCGCTGATTCGAATCATCCCCTGGGGAAATTTCACCGCGCCTGAAGGCCCGGCCGGTGATCCCCAGCAGTGGTATGTCGATTTGCTCAGCAGCCAGTGGCGCGGCGGCAGCGCCCCATCCTGCGCCGCTTCCTGGCGCGTGCTGCCGGATCTGGGCGGCCCGCCTGCCTGGCTGCGAAGTCCGCAAACCCCGCAGGAGCTGGCGACGGATCTTTCCTATTATTACCTGGCGGCCATGCTGATCCAGAACGGAGCGGTTGACGCCAGCGCCTGCCCGAATCACGGGTTGGAATCTAGCGATGTTGCCAACGCCTGCGGTGTGGCGGCGGCTGAACCCAAAGTAATGGAATGGCAAAACCGCTTTGACGCGGAAATTCTCAGCGCTGCCCTCGAAACCGGCGTTCCGGCCCAATTGTTAAAAAATGTCTTCAGCCGTGAAAGCCAGCTCTGGCCCGGGATCTACCGCACTTACGCTGAAGCCGGGCTGGGTCAGCTGACGGAAAACGGCGCGGACGCCGTGCTGCTCTGGAATCCCGATTTCTACCGGCAGTTCTGTCCGCTGGTCTTAAGTGCTGAGACCTGCCAGCTCGGTTTTGGCAACCTCGAACCAGCCTATCAGGCGATGCTGCGCGGCGCGCTGGTGAGAAAAGCGAACGCCGCCTGCCCCGATTGCCCGCTGGGGATTGATTTGCGCGCGGCTGATTTCAGCGTGCGCATCTTCGCCCAGGGCTTGATCGGCAACTGCGAACAGGTGGCCCAGCTGTTCTACAATTTGACCGACGGCTGGGGAGGCGAATACAGCAGTTATATCGACTTGTGGAAATTTACCCTGGTCAATTACAACGCCGGGCCGGGCTGTCTGTCCACGGCGCTGCGGCGCACCTGGGACAACGGCGACCCGCTCGACTGGGAACATGTCAGCGCCAATCTAGACCCGGGCTGCCAGGCAGCCATCGGTTATGTCGAAGACATCACTTCCGTCGGCCTGCCCACCCCCACCCCGACCAGCTGGGTTCAGTTTATCACCCCGCAGCCCATAGGTCCAACGGGCACACCCCTGCCGACTCCCACTCGCAGCATGGGCACCCCTACTCCCACCCCCACGGAAGAGCCCTATCCGCCGCCGGGTGAAGAGACCCCGGAACCGTATCCTTATCCGTATACTTATCCTTGATTCAGCTTCAGAGCCAGCCGGCCGCGCCTGTGTGAACCTCGCCAGGATTTTCCGCCCAGCGGCCCGCCACGACCGCCCCGCAATGCGCGCAGGTGCCCTCACCGGTGAGCGCGTAGGCCAGAATACGGTATCCGCGTCGGCGAATTACCGCACGCTGACAGACCGGACAGTGGGTATCTTCCAGCGAGCCCACCCGTCCGGGAAGATTGCCCGCGTAGACATAATTAAGCCCGGCTTCCTGACCGATTTCCGCGGCGCGCTGCAACCCTTCCGCCGTTGTCGCCGGCGCGTCCCGCCGGTAATCCGGGTGATAGGCGGTTACATGCCAGGGAAGATCGCGCGTCACCGAGGTCAAAAAGCGCGCCGTCTGCCACAGTTCGTCATTTGAATCATTAAACCCTGGAATCACCAGGGTAACCACCTCTACCCACAGGCCAAGCGCGGCGGCGTGCTGGATGGTCTCCAGCACCGGTTCTAACCGCCCGCCCAGGGCACGGTAGCCTTCGCGCGTCATGCACTTCAAATCCACCTTTATCGCGTCCAGATCAGGCGCAAGCGCTTCCAGCGCCTGCCGGCCAGCGTAACCGTTCGAGACTACCGCCGTCTTTAACCCCGCCCGCCGCGCGGCGCGAAAGACATCCTGCGCCCATTCCAGCGTGATAAACGGCTCATTATAAGAAGAAGCGATGATCTGCGCGCCAGAACGCAGGGCAGCGGATGCCATCTGTTCCGGGCTGATGCGCCTGGCCAGGCTGATCCCTGCCTCCGCCCGCGGATCGCGCAGGGTCTGCGAGGTCAGCCAGTTCTGGCAGAAATCACAGCGAAAGTTGCATCCCAGCATCCCAAAAGTCAACACCTGGCTGCCGGGCAGAAAATGGGCAAAGGGCTTTTTCTCGATCGGGTCCACCTGCAGCGCGGCCACATACCCCCAGGGCACGCGTAAAACCCCATTTTCATTGAAACGCACCTTACAGGCGCCCCGCCGCCCGGGAGGGATGACGCAGTGATGGGCGCAGGCCAGACAGCGCAGCCCTTCGCCCGCCGTCTTTTCCCACAGGCGACCTTCGATCGTTAAGGAATCCAGCGCGGTTACAGCCTTCATTTCAGAAAATATGACCTGTCCACATGGCCAGGTATCCTCTCGACTTACTTCCATTATAACCACTTACAAACTGTGATAGACTCTCGAGATAATGGATGAAAAGACTCTCGCCACCCTGGAATATCCCAAGGTGCTGGAACGGCTCGCCGGGTATGCCTCGTTTTCTGCTTCCGCAGCGCTTGCGCGCGCCTTAACCCCCGCCCGGCAGCTGGAAAGCGCCCGCGAACGACTGGCGCTGACCGCTGAAGCGCGTCTGCTGCTGAGCGTAAACGCGGCGGTCTCGATCGGCGGGGCGACCGATGTCCGGCCGCTGCTGGCGGTGGCGCGCCGCTCAGGTGTGCTGGCCGCGGGCGAATTGCTGGATATCAAAACCACCCTGATGTCAGGCCGCGAGCTTTACCGGATTTTTGAGAAACAAACCCAGCAGCTCCCGCTGCTGTCCGCGATTGCGTCCCCATTGCAGCCGCCCGCCGGGATCATTGAAGCCATCAGCCGTACCATATCAGAGCGCGGTGAAATCCTCGATTCCGCTTCGCCAAAACTGGCTTCGATCCGCGCGGAGCTCAAGATCGCTCACGACCGCCTGCTCTCGCGCCTTGAGCGCATGATCGCTGACCCCAAAAACGCGCCGGTGCTGCAAGAACCCATCATCACCCAGCGCAACGGCCGCTATGTGATTCCTTTACGGGCAGATTTCAAGGGGCGCATTCGATCCATCGTTCACGACCAGTCTGCCTCTGGCGCGACCCTGTTTGTTGAGCCGCTGGTCGTGGTCGAGATGAACAACCGCTGGCACGAATTACAGCTTGAGGAACGGGATGAGGAACGCCGCATCCTGTCGGAGTTGACCGACTTGATCGGCCAGCACGCCGATGAGATTAACGCCATTGTTGACGCGCTGGCCCGGTTAGACCTGGCGCTGATGTGCGGCAAATATGCCGAAGACCTGCGCGCTTCCGCGCCGATTCTCCACCCGATCAAACCGCCCGCGAATATTCATCACCCCGGCACAGTCATCAAACTTTACCAGGCCCGCCATCCGCTGCTGGACCCGCAAACCGTTGTGCCCATTGATGTCGTCCTGGATGATCAGACCTTTGCGATCGTCATCACCGGCCCCAACACGGGCGGCAAGACCGTGACCTTAAAGACCGTCGGGCTGCTGGCTGCTATGGCGCAATCCGGGCTGCATATCCCGGTTTTGTCAGGCTCGGAAATCAGCCTCTTTGATAATATTTTTGCCGATATCGGCGATGAGCAATCGATTGAACAATCGCTTTCCACTTTTTCCGGCCATGTGACCAACATTGTGCGCATCCTCTCGCGGGCTGGCTCAAAATCCCTTGTCTTGTTAGACGAACTTGGAGCCGGCACCGACCCGCAGGAAGGCGCAGCCCTGGCGCGCGCCATCCTGTCGTACCTGCTGGAAAAACGCATCCCCTGCCTGATCGCCACCCACTACCCGGAATTGAAAGCCTTCGCCCATGCCGCCCAGGGCGCGGTCAACGCCAGCATGGAATTTGACCTGGATACGCTGCGCCCCACTTTTCGCCTGACAATTGGGCTGCCGGGGCGTTCAAACGCGCTCGCCATCGCTGAACGTCTGGGTTTGAACCCGCAGATTATTCAGACCGCCCGGGCTGCCATTAACCCTTCGGAATTACACGCGGATGACCTGCTGGATGAGATTTACCGCCAGCGCGAGCTCAGCCGGGCCGACCGGCTGGCCGCGGAACGCGCGCGCCAGGAAGCGGAAAAAATCCGTCTGGATCTAAAATTACGCCTTGAAAGTATTGAAAGCGAGAGGCAGCGGCTGCTTCAAGAAACCAGCGTTCAGGCGGAAAGTGAAATCCAGGAGCTGCGCGAAGAGCTGGACGAGCTGCGCAAAGCCCTGGCCCGCGCTCGCCAGCCCATTGAAGCGCTCAAACCGCTGCAATCCCGGCTCGCCGCGCTGGAAGAAAAAGCCGCGCGCCCAATTGAAAACGCACTGCTGGAAAGCGATTTAACCGCTCGCAAGCTGCGGGTTGGCGAGCGAATCCGCCTGCGTTCCCTCAAAATGGAAGGTGTTTTAATCTCCCTGGGGATCAACGATGCCGAAGTGCAGGTCGGCAACCTGCGCGTACGGGCCAGGCTGGATGATATTCAACCGCGCAGCGAAGCCCTGGCTGAAGCCGCCCAGCTCTCTACCGCTTCGCCAAATAAACGATTATCACCCATTGATACTCCGCCGGCGCGCAAAACCAGCCTGTACCACGCCTCCCCCGGGATGGAGCTGGATTTGCGCGGCCAGCGGGCCGAAGAAGCGCTGGACGCCCTGGAAACCTATTTGGATAATGCTTTCCTGGCCGGTCTGCCCTTTGTGCGCATCATCCACGGCAAAGGCACCGGCAAGCTGCGCATCGTCATTCGCGAAGCGCTGCGTAAATCACCGCATGTCGCCCGTTTTGAAACCGGTAAAGAAAATGAAGGCGGTGACGGTGTGACCGTCGCCCATCTGCGCACCGAATAACCGCTTGATAGAAAAAAATAAGGTCGTCAGTGCTTGTCCCCTAGCACTGCCGACCTTGTCGCACAGGTCCCCTGAGTTCTGTGCCCAGTGGTAACGGTGGTACCATAAATTTACCATCCAGGCATTGCCAAAACGTGGACAGGATAAGCGTTTACATTAATTGCTGATAAATTGAGGTCTGCAGGGCTTCCCAGTAGGGACGCAGCGCTGCTTCTTTACAACCGTCATCCAGGATATGCAAAAATTCTTTGATGCGGGTAAGGTTTTCTGTCGGATCCTCGCCCTGACCCAGCGCCCGGGAAAGCAGCTGACAGGCCCACACGCCAATCCACGGATTCGGCAGAGAGCGGGCTGCAGACAGCAGCCGCGCGCCCAGTTGACGGGCTTTCTCGGTTTCACCATTTTGGAGCGCCTGCTGCGCTTTCACCAGGATCAGGCTCTCATTTATAGTCGCCAGGCCGCAGCGGTTTGCCTCAGCCGCTGCTGATTCCATAATCTCCAACCCCTGCCGCTCGTCCTTTCTGGAACTGAACAGAAGTAAGCCCCTGGTGAAATTCGCCGGCAGCTCAATTAATCTCAGCCCCGCCTGACGGGCCTGCGTAATGGTTTCCTCGATGAGTGAAAAACCGCGTTCCGCCTCCCCGCGGCTCGCCAGCAGCGCCCCCAACCGGTACCGCGCATCCAGGGTCGCCTTGCCCGGAAAACCGCTGTCAAGCGCCGCCTGATATACCCCTACCGCGGCGTCCAGCATGTTCAGCAAACGGTAAAGGTCGCCCAGCGCGCAGTGAACCTCCGGCAGCAGTTCGCCGATCCGGCTGCGCTCGCAGATGTCCAGCGCTTCTTCCAGCGCTTTCCAGGCAGCGTCCAGGTTTCCCATCGCCAGGTTAGCCCGGCCTCGGACGACATTAAACCAGGCTGCCAGCCACCAGTTTTTCATGGTTAAAGCTGCCTGGCAGCCAACGGAGGCATGCGCCAGTGCCTGCTTGAATTGCCCGTTGTAAAACAAAGCATAAGATAGACTCACCCTGGCCCAGACCGCGTCCGCCATCCGCCCGCCCTGCTGTAACGCGTTCAGGGTTAATGCGGCAAATTCAACCGCCTCCGCAGGAAAGCCAGCGTACAAGCGCAGTAAGGACAGCTCGATCTGTGTGTGAAACAGCGCCGCCTGCGCCTGCGGATCAAGTTTTTGCTGGTTGTATTTTTGGAACAGCGCTTCCGCGTTGGTCAGAGCCTGCCGGTACTGCATGGTGCGCACCAGTAAAATATTGCGGCGGTTATGCGCCTCAATCAATTCTCTGACATTGCCAGCCTGCTCAAGATAAGGGATGGCGTTCTTGATGTTGTTCAAGCCGTGCTCAAAATTACCCTGATCGCCGTGGATAAAAGCCGTGCCGGATAATCCCGCCCCCAGCAGCAGCGGGCTGTTGCGTCTTAACCCTGTCTGGCTCAACCGCAGGTACAGCGTATACGCCTGAGGCAGCATGGCATGGTCATAGGCCAGCAGCGCCCAGGGAACATATAAATCGTAAAAATCCTGATCGGTGAGCTGATACTCGATATACTGCAACAGGTTCTCTGCATGTTCGTAAGCCAGGCTGGCTTCTGCAAAAGAATACAGCGAGCAGGCGTAAGCCCCGGCTTTTACCCAGTAACGAAAAGCCGTCAGCATTTCTCCGGCCGCTTCGTAATGACCGGCCGCTTCGTAATGACCGGCCACCACCGATGTCAGCGCCGGATTGACCGGGCCGCTGGCGGAATCCAGCGCTTTGGCCGCCCGAAGGTGCAGCAGCCGCCGCCGGGCAGCCGAGAGATCGCGCAATATCGCCTCGCGAATTTTCTCGTGGCAAAAACCGTAAACTACGCCGGGGAGAGTCTCCGACCCGGCCTTTAAAATCCCGGCTTGCTCCAGTTCCTCAAGCGCGGTGGTTCCCTGAGCAGGTTCCAGACCGGTGACGGCTTCAAGCTGCTCCGGCCGGATCGGATCCCCCAAAATCGCGGCGGCATGCAGCACCGCCTGGGTATCCGGGCTCAGCTGACGCTGTTTTTCGCGGTAGATTTTTTGTAAACTCACCGGCAGGGGCAGGATTTTTTCGCCCGGCTGCTGCGGACTGTCCAGCATTGCCCGCAGTGATTCCAGGATGAAGAGCGGATTTCCGCCTACTGCCCGCAGCAGCGCCGCGCCGAGCCCTTCTGGCGGTTCGGATCCCAGAACATAGCGCGCAATTTGGGTAACCTCGTCCTCGGTCAGGCTTGGTAAATCCAGCTGGGTCAGCACTTCGCGAAAGTGCGGATCCCGCAGGAATGCGCGCAGATAATCATTCGATTGTTCAAAGCGGGTGGAAATAATCAGCAATCCGCGGCCTTCAAAGAAGTTGCGTTCCAGCAGATACAGTAAGAACCCCAGCGAGGGTTCATCGCTCCATTGTGCATCATCGTATACCCAGTACAGGCGCTGCTGAGCGCAGAGCCGATCCAGCACATGGTAAAGGGCCTCATAAATACTCACCTTAGATACTTCGCCGTGATTCCGACTCAGGCCGTTTTCCGGGTGAATTCGCTCCAGCTCAGGCAATAAGCCGAACAGCGGGGCGTAGACGGATGGATCAAATTGCTGCCAGTCTTGAAGGGTAACAAATTGCCGCAGCATATCCACCAGAGCCTGGTAAGGCATGGCGCTTTCCATGGGGCGGCAAACCGCGATGAAAACCCGCGGCGGCGGTTCTAACAACTGATAGGTTTCGTGCGCCAGGCGGCTCTTCCCGCCGCCCGGCTCGGCGCGCAGCAGAACACCGCCGCCGCGCTGATAGATCCGGCGCAGCAGATCCAGTTCCCGTTCCCGGCCAACAAACGGCACCTGAAGGCTTAGGCTCACCGCCCAGGGAGGGCGTCGGGTTGGCAGGGGCATTTCAGCGTTTGAGTGAATTTTCTCGCACAGTTTCCGCAGCAAGAAAGACGGTTCGACCTGCTCGCGGGTAAAGAGCGCGTTGAGATAATTACAGTACGCCAGCGCTTCCGAGCGCTGCCCAATCACTGACAGGCAGTCAAGAATTTGATAATGCAATTCCTGGTTAAGCGGATCGTTCTCGACCGCCTTGCGGAACCAGAGAATGGCGGTCTGATTATCCCCCAGGTTGACAAAATGCTCGCCGAGGCGCTCGAGCAAATGCTGCCGGTTGAGTTCCATCTGCTGGCTGTATTCTTCAAACCAGTTGTTGTACTCCAGCGACTGCGGCAGCCGGCCTCCGGCAAAGAAGCGCGAACCGCGCCAGAGGCGGGCTGCCTTGAGCATGGTTTGGAAAATGCTTTCAGGAAATGGAGCCGAGCTTTTTACACGCAGTATTCTGCCGATCTGGTTTAGATAATCTTGATATTCTCTTACGTCCGCGCGAACCCTGTCCCAGTCCAGACAGACGCGGTCATTTTCGGTGCGGATCAGTTCCGGGTCGGGTAACTGCGCCCTCAATTTGCTCAGCGTTTCGCGCAAGTTGCGGCGTGCGGTTTCTTCATTCGCTTCCGGCCAAAATAATACGATCAACTCTCCGCGGCCTACCGGCGCGGACTGGCAGGCGAGATAATACAGCAGGGTGCGCAGCAGGCGCCGCTTAATTTCCAGCGGTTTTCCGTTTCGCCGGATCTCCGGCGGACCCAGGAGTAAGATTTCAAGTTCAGGAGCAGCGTTCGCTTCGCTCATTGTTTTTCCCCCACCAATTGACTGACGCTCATCCTGCTGCGCGGGAAAAGTCTAAACCGGCTATCCGGGATTGCGCCAGCCGCAAAGTTTCCTCCGCCGCAGCCCGGTTGGCCGCGTTGATCCCGCCAAGCATTGACGCCAGTTCATCCAGCCGGCGTTCGCCGGTTAATACTTCCACGGCGGTGCTGGTGCGGCCGTCCGCCACCAGCTTGGTCACATGCCAGTGCTGGTTACCAAAAGCTGCCAGCTGGGGCAAATGGGTAACGCACAGCACCTGATGACGGCGGCCCAGCTGCCAGAGCTTCTCCCCCACCACCATCCCCACCCGGCCGCCAATGCCCTGGTCAATCTCATCAAAGATCAGGGTCGGGATCGCATCTGCCATCGCCAGCACATTTTTCAACGCCAGCATCAAACGCGAAGTTTCACCGCCAGAAGCAATTTTAACCAGCGGTTTTAAGCCCTCACCGGGGTTGGGGGCGATCAAGAATTCCACCTGGTCAACGCCGTTTTCATCAAAAGCGAGCGTTTCGCCGTCCCCGGCCGGCAGCCCGTTCTCCGCCTGACGGGTCTGAATATCAACCCGGAATTGCGCGCCGGCCATGCTTAAATCAGCCAGTTCGCGTTCCACCCCTTGTTCCATCTTCCTGGCCGCCTCGCGCCGCAGAAGCGAAAGACGGCCTGCCTGCCCGGACATGCGCCTGAGCAGGGCGGATTCCGCTTCCTCCAGTTCAGCAATGCGCTCACCAGCCGACGCGATCATCTCCAGCTGCGCCCGCGCCTCCGCGGCGTAAGCCAGAACCGCTTCCACGCTTCCGCCGTATTTGCGCTTGAGCGCATGATACGCTTCCAGCCGTTCTTCCACCTGCTCCAGCCGGCGCGGGTTAAACTCGATCTGATCTTGATAGGCGCGTAGATCGCGAGCCAGATCTGCGCTGAGTTCCTCCAGCGTTTCGGCCTGCTCCAGCAGCCCGGCCTGACTGGCATCCAGCCGGGCAATCTGGCCGAGCGCCTGAACTGCCCGCCCCAGCAGGTCGCTGACAGCCGGCGTTTCATCGCTGCCTTCATCCAGCACCGCCACGGCCTGCTGAATCAGCGACCCCAGCGCTTCCGCGTTGGCCAGACGGTTGCGTTCCTGTCGGAGTTCGTCTTCCTCCTCAGGCTGCAGATGTGCAGCTTCGATTTCCCCCGCCTGAAAAGCGAGCAGTTCGCTCTTTTTTGCCGCGTCCTGTTCGGCCTGACGCAGCCGGGCAAGCTCGCGGCGTACGCCCTGCAGCTGATGGTAATCTTTCCGATAGGCTTGCAGGTCATCCTCAAAATCAGCAAACCGATCGAGAAGCCCCAGATGCGTTTTGGTGTTCAAAAGGGATAAATGTTCCGACTGTCCGTGAATATCCACCAGAAAACCGCCCACCTCCCGCAGCAGGTTCAGGCTGACCGACCGGCCGTTGATGCGCGCCACCGTGCGGCCCTCCCTGCGGATTTCCCGGCCCAGGGTAACGCGCTCGCTGTCATCCATCAATTCTTCCGCTTCTAACAGAGCCAGGATGGCGGCTTTGCTTTCTGCGGGCAGGCGGAATTCCGCTTCCAGGATGGCGCGGTCTGCCCCGCTTCGCACCATGCTGACATCCGCCTTACCGCCAACCAGCGCGGTAATCGCATCCAAAATAATGGACTTCCCGGCGCCGGTTTCGCCGGTGACGGCGGTCAATCCCTCGTGGAAGCTGAGTTCCAGCGACTGGATAATGGCAAAATTTTCGATGCGCAGTTCTGTCAGCATAAGCGTTCTTCTGCGTTAGCGGATGCTGATCCCGGTCAGGCGGTAATAAGCGGTGCTGGTCACCAGGAAAAGGTACACCCCCTGCCAGATGACATCCTGTAAAAATAACCAGGAAACCCCAACCCCGCTGGAGAGGATCTGGATAAAGTAGATGATATTCATGATCAGCGACGGCAGCGCTCCGAGAATCACGCCGCCCAGCGCCACCCGAAAGAGCAGTGTGGAACGCCGGTTTCGCACCACCCAGCGCACTGCTTCGGCAATCACCACGCCGACGATCGGCGCGACAAAGATGGTAAAAAAGCGAAAGATGCCGGCGATCTGGCCGCCAATCAGCGCCAGGATCAGGGCAACAATAAAGGCCAGCGGCAGATCCAGCGCTTTGCTGTTCTCATACACCTTTTTTTGCGCGCGCACGCATTCTTTACAGCGATAACCGGTAGGGGTCAAAACCGCGCACTGAGTACAGATGGGCTTGTCGCAGCGGTTGCAGCGCAGATACGTCTCGCGGTCGGGATGGTTGGCACAGTAAATCGGGCCGGGGGTTGCGTCGCTCATAGGGTGCCGCCTGTAATCGGATTCTGCTCCATATACCGGCTGAGATTGCGGTAAAAAGTGCCGGGGTCCGAGAAGCGTATAAATTTTACCCCATGCCGTCCCGCCCTGGCAACCACTGCATCATCTTCGTTCAGCGGGATCGACGGCTGACCGTCCACGCTGATGACGGGCTGGTGGCTGGCTTTGGCGCGGATGGTCACCTCAGCCCCTTCCTGCAGAATAATGGCGCGGTCCATGGATAAATGCGGCGCGACCGGGACAATCAGGACATTGCGCAATTCAGGCGGCATGATCGGGCCGCCGGCTGCGAGAGCGTAAGCGGTTGAACCGGTTGGCGTGGCGACGATTAAACCGTCAGCGACGTAACTGGCCAGACGGTAGCCATCCAGGCTGGCTTCAACATGAATCGGCCGCACCACCTGACCGCGGCAGACAACAATTTCATTCAGCACGTCCCAGCTTTCCAGCACGGTTCCAGCCCGCACCAGTTCGGCGCGCAGCATCATCCGTTCTTCCAGCCGGTAATTCCCACTGCAGAGGCGCGGCAGAGCCTCCTGCCATTTAAGATCATGAACTTCCGTTAAGAAACCAAAACGGCCCAGATTGATCCCCAGAATGGGCACACCCCGCGCCGCGCACAGGTGCGCCGCGCGCAAAATCGTTCCATCCCCCCCCAGTGAGATCAAGACCTCTACCCGCCCCTCGTTGACAGCCCGGATCAACCCGTCATCATGCAGGGAGGCCTGAAAAACCTCCCGCGCCCCCAGGTCCACCAGCGCAGCGGCGATCTGCTGCGCCTCTTCGATAGCGCGCGGCATAGAAGCATGCCAGGCGATGGCAAAACGAAGCGGACGTGAACCTTGATTCATAGCACCATCCTATAAGCGTTGTTCGCATTGCGAACGAAAACCGCAGCGGGCGCAGCGCCCGGGGTCGTGATGCGAGCGGTCAGCCTCCCCCGCGCGTTCCTGCAGGCGGATTTCCTTCAAATGACTCAACAGCCGGTCTTCCAGCTCCCGGGAATATTCAATCTCGATCACCCGGTTGCGGTATTTGATCAAACCGGCCTGCGGGCGTTTTCCGGTTACGCGTTCCACCAGCAGACAATAAGCTGCCAGCTGCATCAAATGACCTTCGTACGGCGCCGGCGGCGCCCAGCCAGATTTCACCTCCACCGGCAGAATGCGTCCGTTTTGATTGACCAGATAATCGGGTTTTCCGGCCAGGCCGTTCAACGAGTCATACAGGGGCTTTTCCAGGGGAAACCAGGCGCCAGGATCGGCGTACACAATCCGGCCTGCCGGCAGGCCGCTCTGCTGGCGAATACGCGAACCGATGGCCAGCGCCGAGGCACCCGCCAGCAGCAGGATCAGCGCGAGAATTAATAAAAAGGAACCATTCACGGCGTCAGCCAGATCACCAATCCAACCGTGAGGACCAGTACTGCGGCCAGCAGTAAAATCCAGCCCAGACCGCGAAGAATGCCAGCCAGCGCCACCTGGCGGCCGTGCTGCTGATGAAACGCGCTGCCAGCGGTCAGCTCCGCCTGGTTTTGCGACTCCAGCCCTTGCTGCTGATACCACCAGGCCCGGCGGCAGTACAGGAAAGCGCCAATCTCCGATGCCTTAATCGTGCGCATGACCTTCCGCAGGTCCCGGGAGGCGCGCCGCCAGCTGTTCCATCGCCTGATGCAGCTGCTGCTCGCGCAAACTGATGGTTAAATCTGCCCGCGTTCGTTCAATAATCCCGCGGACAACATCGGTCTGACGGCGCAGCCCGTTGGTAATCGCGTCCGGGTAATCCAGCGTAACCAGTACCGCGTAGATTTCATCCATACAGGCCAGCAGACGTTCGGCTTCTGCCGAATAGCCCTGACGCAAAATATCCAGGCAGCGCCGGCGTAATTCGCCAATTGATTCCGCCAAACCGTTCATATAGGTGGCTTCTTCCACACCCAGCTTTTCCGGTGAGGGCAGAGGCTGGTCGAGAATCAGCGCGCAGGTAACGCTGGCTTCGACAAATTCTTTAATCGCGTCCTGGGTATAGCCGGCAAAATACAGGTCGGGATAAGGGCTCAGGTCAGCCTTCAGCGCGGCTACCAGTTCGCCAGCCTCCTGCAGCTCGCGCTCAGCCGCCTGTACTTCCATGCGGTGGATCGCCCGGATGGTGTGCGCGGCGTGGCGCGTGAGCGCCCGGGCGCGCATCAGCGCCTGATCCCGAGCCTGATTGCGCACTTCAAAGGTCTGTCGAATCCCTTCAGCGATCTGGTCAAAATTTTTCATTTACGCCTGTCTTTACTTGCCCGGCGGAGAACCATCCGGCGGCTGGATGGTTCGGAAAAGGTCCTCCGCAAGGGTTGTGTCTCCCGGCAGGACAATCTCGCCAAAGGCGATCTCATACCGCGCCAGGTTGTCGTTCAATGCGCGGGCAAATAACTTTGCGCCGACTGGCGACATCAAAACCCTGGCCAGAATCACCGGGTTGGGGGTGCCGGGCAGCATGCGGGCAATATCCATGACAAACTCGGTGGGAGAATGGCTGATGCGCGCCAGGTTGCTGTAGACCGGTTCAAGATTTTGGGGCAATTCAAAATTCGGCAGGGGAACCCGTGAACGTTCTGCCATAAGCGCTCTTTAGAAAGGAATGTCTTCAGCGGTTTCGGCTCCAGCCGCGAAAGCGCCTTCATCCCCCGGGCCGCCGTCGCCGCGAGCTGAGAGGAAACGCACGGTGGAGGCTGAAATTTCAAAAGAAGCGCGCGGTTCGCCGTCCTGCCCTTTCCAGATGCGCGGACCGCCGCTTTTTCCATCCGTCGTCAGGCGGCCTTCCACCAGTACCATCTTGCCTTTTGAGAGGTAAGTGTTGCAGGTCTCCGCCGTCTTGCCCCAGGCCGAGACGCGGAACCAGATGGTTTCTTTAACCTGCTGGCCGTCCTGCATGTAAACCCGGTCGGTGGCAATTGAAAAGGAGGTTACGGCCTGGCCGCTGGGCGTATAGCGCATTTCCGGGTCGCGCCCCAGACGCCCCACAACAATGATCGTGTGATACATTCTATCCTCCAGGCAATGGTTTAACAAATCCTGCTATGGGTATTGTACACGAATTCGCGCCGGCCGGCTCACGGGGTTGGGCTGGCGGTGCTCACCGCGCGCACGCTCAGCGCGGAGAAGTTCACCGTCAACGGAGTATCACCGCCTGAAACAGCGTAGACCCCCAGTCCGCCGTTTTGATAGGCGCTGTCCCTCGCCTCCAGCTGCAGCACGCCGTTGACCAGAACGCGCATCTGCGGCCCGGCCATCCAGATCCCGACCCGAAACGATTGACTGGCGCCAATGGAAACCTGGCCGAGCGGGGTCCAGTTGACCAGAATACGCGGCTCCCCACCGCTTACCCGTTCCAGCCGAAGCTGTCCCTGGCAGTTAAACAGCAGCCGGTAAAAGCTGGTCGTGTTCTGCACTCGAAACAGCAGGCCAAACGCGTCCTGCCCGCGGCAAAGGCTGGGCAGGATATCCATTTCCAGATAGAAATCGCTGACCAGCGTATCCTTGCGGAAACTGTACAAACGTCCGCGCGATTGCGCCACTGCCAGGGTTAATTCATTGATCCCGTAGCCAACCGTCCCGGCTGCGCTCCGGCCCACCTCCCAGAGGGTTTCATCGGAAAAATCATCCGCCAGAATCACTTCTCCCAACCCCGGGCGCGGATCGGGTGTGGGCGTCGCCAGCACTACCGAACGAGGGGTTGGCGTGGCGGTATTCGGAAACCACTGGATGGTCGCGCTGGGCACAGGCGTGTCGCTTGGAAGCGCCGTTTGCGCGGGCAGCTCAACCGCCCCGCCGCATCCCGCCAGCGCGGCAGTCAGCAGGATCATCGCCAGCCTGATCTTCATCCGCGCTCCACGATTTGCGATCTTTCCGGGCCAACCGAAACCATGCGGATTGGCACGCCAACCGCGGTTTCAATCCGCTCCAGATAGCGCAGGGCCGCGGCTGGCAGCTGCGCCCAGCGCCGGATCCCGGTCAGATCTTCACTCCAGCCCGGCAGAACCTCGTATTCAGCCGAATATTTCTCCAGTTCGGTCGGCCCAAATGGAAGGTCTTCCCAGCGGCCGCCGCCGCCGCGGTAAGCCGTGCACAGGCGCAATTCCGGCAGACCGGAAAGCACGTCCAGTTTGGTGATCACCAAATCGGTTAATCCGTTCACCCGCGCCGCGTATCGCAGCAGGACCAGATCCAGCCAGCCAACCCGGCGCGGGCGGCCGGTGGTGGTGCCAAATTCATCCCAGGGATTACTGCCCGTGCCGCGCAGCCGTTCTGCCAGTTCGCCCTCCACCTCGCTCGGAAAAGGACCCGAACCAACCCGGGTTTGAAAGGCTTTGGTAACCCCGATGATGGCTTCCACGGGCCGCAGACCCAGCCCAAGTCCGCTGAAAACTCCGCCGGATGTGGTCGCGGAAGAGGTGACGAAAGGATAGGTTCCCAGGTCAAGATCCAGCAGGGTACCCTGAGCGCCTTCCGCCAGCACGATGCGGCCTTCCGCTAGGGCCTGATGCACCAGCAGCCCGGTATCCGCCAGATAAGGCCGCAGGCGCAGCGCCTGCGCGGCATAGTCAGCGCTGACCCGGTCCACGTCCAGCGTTGGCGCCTGATACAACCGCTCCAGCACCCGGTTGGCCGCCGCGATATGAGCGCGCAGTTTCTCGAGAAACTCGCTTTCATCCAGCAGCTCGCCGGCGCGCAGCCCCTGCCGGGCAGCTTTATCAGTGTAAGCCGGTCCAATCCCCCGCCCGGTAGTGCCAATTTTCTCCCGGCCACGGCTGGCTTCCTGGGCGGCATCCAGCGCCTTGTGCGCCGGGGTGATCAAATGCGCGGCGTAGGATAGTTTCAGCCGCAGCGGGTCGACTTCCACCCCGCTCGCGCGCAAGGAATCCAGCTCGGTAAAAAAAGTCACCGGGTTGACCACCATCCCGCTGCCAAGAACCCCGCGCGTGTGCGCATGGACAATGCCAGAAGGGATCAGGTGCAGCTTAAAGGTCTGACTGCCCACCGTGACCGTGTGACCGGCGTTATCCCCGCCGTTGTAGCGGGCAACCAGATCCGCGCGAGACGAAAACAGGTCAACGACCCGGCCTTTTCCTTCATCCCCCCATTGCGTTCCCAGAATGATCTGCAATGGCATACGCCGCTCCTTGACTTGGTGTGTGAATTATTATAACCGCGCAGGCGGTCGAAAATGTTATAATGTCAGCGGGACAGCCTATGAAACGAGTCTATGCCAGCCTTACCCTGTTTTTTGCAATCGCGGCCCTGCTGTTTGCCGCGGCGCCGGCAGCAGCGGAAAACGCCAACCAGGCCGTGTATTTCACCCCCACGCCAGAAGCGAACGGGAATATCTACTACATCGTCCGCGAAAACGACACCTGCACCAGCATCGCCCTGCTGCACCAAATTTCCGAAGGCCAGCTGCTCCAGCTGAACAACATGGCCGCGGATGACTGCCGCTTCCTCATCCCAGGCAAGAAGATGATCATTGCCATCGCGCCGCCGGCCACCCCCACGCCGCAGGCGACCGCCGAACCAACCGCGATTTTACCGACGCCCACACCCTTTCGCGGCACCGGCCAAATTTGCGTCCTCTTGTTTGATGATTTGAACGGCGACGGACTGGTCCAGGATGGTGAACTGCCGATCAGCAACGGCGCGGTCAGCATCACCAACGCCAGGGGAGATGTTTCGCTGACCGGAACGACCGGCAGCGAGCCGGTGTGTTACGACAAACTGGACGAAGGCACCTATAACATCAGCGTCGCCCCCCCGGAGGGCTATAATCCGACCACCAGTAACAATTACAACCTGCAGCTCGCGGCCGGCGACCAGTCTACCCTGAATTTTGGCGCGCAGCTCTCAGGCAATGCGCCCGCCGCCAACCCGGAACAGAGCGGCGTTTCCCCGCTGATCGCCATTTTTGGCTTTCTGGCTTTGCTGGGCGGAGTAGGTCTGGCATATTACGCCTGGCGGATGAGCCGCAAACCAAGATATTACTAAACCTTCGCTCCCCGGTACGGGGAGCGATTTTTTTTATCCAAACCGTTCTTCTTTCCAGACATCCGCCTCGTTATGGTAGCCGGCTTGCTCCCAGAAACCCGGGCGGTCTTTTTCCAGAAATTGCAGGCCGCGCAGCCACTTGGCGCCCTTCCAGAAATACGGCACTTTAAGGTCGTCCCGGCCGACAATCGCGCCGATAACACCGCGCAGCGGGTAACCGTGGTCAGGAGTCAGCGGTTCGCCGTTGTAATGGGTAGCCATTAGGAAATTATCCGCCAGCACCACTTCCAGCGGCAGGTTAACCGTAAAACCGTATTCAGCGTGCTGCAGCACGTATTTGGCGCTTGGCTTGAGCCGGATGAATCCATTTTCCACCAGAGATCGCACCGAGACGCCTTCCCATTCCGTGTCGGGTTTGCTCCAGCGCGTCACGCAGTGAATATCCATCACCAGCCTGGTGCGGGGTAATTCGTTAAACTCTTTCCAGGTCAGAGTCAGAGGGGATTCAATTTCTCCCCAGGCCATGAAAGTCCAGGTGGCGGGGTTAAAATCGGGCACCGGACCGTAATGCAGCACCGGGAATTTTTGGGTCAACGCCTGACCGGGCGGGATGCGCCCCTCGCTCTTCAGACGCTCTTCTTCGCGTTTGCGGGCAAAAAAGTTCTCCATACGACACGCTCCTCAAGAGATTATACCGGAAACCCGCCGCGGGGATGCTGCGCGGCGGGCGGGTGTACAGACTTTAATTGGGAGAGAGGATCAGCGCACCAGCGGCAGGTAAATTCCCAGCAGGTATGTGGCGCTCGAAACCACGCTGCTGTAAGCTGAATTTCCAGAGGCATTATACGCGCGCACACGGTAAAAATAAGTCTCGCCCTGTACCAGACCTTGATCAATATAGCTGCTGCTGTCCAGGGGTGCTGTGCCGACCTGAACCCAGCCGCTGCTGCCGTTGGGAGAGCGTTCAATGCGGTATTCGGTTTCGTTATCCTGGTCCTGCCAGCGAATCCGCACGGCGCGAATGGTGTACGGTTCCGCTGTAACCCCGGCCGGCACCGGCGGCGGCGCGCAGGCAGCCGTTCGCGCGTTCGCGCTCACCCAACCAGAACTTCCGCCCGCGTTTACCGCCCGGATCTGATAGTAATAACGGGTATTGCAAACCAGTTGGGGATAAGGATAATCGCTGTAAGCGGTAGCGCCGGCCGCGGTGGTGAAGATGGTGACCCAGCCGCTCGTCCCGTTCGGCGAGCGTTGAATTTCAAACCCGGTTTCGTCGCGGCGCGGGTAATCGCTCGGGGTAGATTGATCCTGCCAGCTCAGGTTGATGCGCACCTGAGATGGAGCGGAGGCGCTTACGCTGGCCGGGGCAGGCGGCGGGCAGACACGCACTTCCGCCGCGGCGGTGTTGCTGTAGGCGGAATCGCCCTGATCATTGGTGGCGCGAATGCGGTATTCATACCGGCGTCCGCAGCCAACCGTGGTGTCGGAATAAGCTGCGCTGTTCGCCGCCAGATCGGCTATTTTTATCCAATCGGATAATCCCGGTTCCCGCCGTTCCAGCTTAAAGCCGGTTTCATTGCCGCTGTTATCCAACCAGGAGAGGTTGATCCGGTTCGCCAGGCTTTCTGGGACCGCGCTGAGATTGGACGGCGCGGCCGGAATACAGGAATAAAAGACGGTGGAAGGCGCGGAAGCCGAGCTGCCGTTTCCGTTATAGACAATCACGCGGTAGTCATAATTTTGTTCGCAGACCAGCCCCGTTCCATCGGTATAGCTGGTAACATTTACGCCCACACTGCCCACCTGCTGCCAAACCGTGTCGGCGCTGAGTTTGCGCTCGATCCGATAACCCAGCTCTTCGCTGCTGCTGTCATTCCAGGTGACCCGGATCGAAGCGGTCACCGGGTTAATGCTCAGCCCGGGCGCAGCGGGCGCGGTGGGCGCCGGTCCATCGCGGAAGCGGGCCACAATTCGCGCGGTATTGTTAAATGTAAGGGCATTGTTGGCCGGTTGAGCCCCGCCCGCCACACCAGTTGGCAGCCCGTTGTAAGTCACATTCGGGTTGGAGAAATACGGGATCTCATACCGGTAGGTGCGGTTACAGGCATAAGCCATGATGGTATAGTAGCAGGTGCTGCTGTTGGCCGGCAGGATATGGTAACCGTGGGAATAGAGATACGCGCCGCTGACTCCGCTGTTTGCCCAGTCGTGAGAGGCGCCCATATTGTGTCCCATTTCATGCGCGGTGGTAAATCCCCCCAGACAGTCTTCCGCCACCAGGCTGTAAGCCGCGTAAGCGAAGTCCCAGCCAGGTTTGGGCGGATCCTGGACAAAATCCGCGGTCATGACATACCCGACCCCGCAATAGGTCCCGTTGCCATGCACCACCATTACAACCAGGTCGGCTTTATACGTGTGCCGCAGCGTCTGAACCCCGGCGATTTGGCCGTCCCTCAGCCGCTGCAGGGTGGTGGAAAAATCAAAGTTGGTTTCATCATAATTTACCAGCTGCGTATACACCAGCACCACGCGCTGGATCACCTGGCTGTTCGCGTAAGCCAGGTTGGTGTTGGCAATCTCGCCGCTGATTTTGACCCGCAAGGCTGTCTCACCGCCCGGGGTGCCGGTGACGGCTGCCTGATCATAAACGACCATGACATCGATGCGCTCGCCGGTATCGTCGCCGTTCGGATCAGAACTTTCGCCCAGCGGACCCACATCCGCGCTGGCGCTCACCTGAGGCAGCGGGTCCGGTTTCACCGGCGGCAGGGCGGGCGGCTTGACCCCGTCGCGCTCCTGTCGAATCTCATGCAGCCCGTCGCCCACATAAGTAACCCGGTAGTGGCCGTTTGGGGTGTAAAGATTTAACGCGATCACATCCTCCAGGATCACCAGCGTCAGCGAACTGCCCGGCACATCCGGCAAATATCCGAACCAGGTGGTTACACCGGAAGAATCGACGCTGCCGGGCTGGAGTTCAGCCAGATATTGAACATCTGGAAACAGGTTCAAAAACAGGGTCGAAGGGCCGGCATCTCCGTCCGCCATGGCATTGACGGCTGGTTGAAGCGCTTCCAGGTTAAGCGTAACAAGCCGGCTGCGGATTACGCCCGGCTCGTTGGACTGCGCTGTTACCTCACCCCCCTCGGCTGCGATGAAAAAGTCAGGGAATTCGCCTTCCGCCCGCGCCTGCCCGGCCCGAAAAAAGAGCGCGGAAGCAATTGCAAAGAGAAAGGCCAATATGAACAAAAAGCGCGTCATTTTACCTGTAAGGTGCACAACCATCTTACCAGAAATGCGGCGCTCTGCCAATTGGAATAACGCGCCTTCCCGCCGCTGTAGGGTATTTGTAAGTAACTTACCTCAGGGTGAGAAGAAACGGTTCAGCGTTATCCAGGATATTTTGGTAAACCAGGCTGAGCGGGAGACCGCGTGCAAGGCAGATCTGGGTGGCGATCGCCAGACCGTGCGAAACCACCAGTACGCGTTGATCAGGGTGCGCGGCAGCGATATCTTTCAGCGCCTCACGCACTCTGGCGGCCACCTCCCGGACCGTCTCTCCGCCAGCCGCGCGCATCCGCTCCTCAGCGAACGGCGTGCGCTGATATTGAGCCACCAGCGGCGCGTACGGGCTGCCCTCCCACTCCCCCTGACAGATTTCCCGCAGACGAGGATCGAGCCGCACCGTCAGACCGTGCGGCGCGGCGATCTGCTCGGCGGTGACCCGCGCGCGCAGCAGATCACTGGAATACACCGCCGAAAAGGATTCTTTCGCCAGACGCTGGGCGGCTTGACGCGCCTGACCCAGACCGGCTGCATTTAACGGGATGTCTGACTGCCCCTGCATGCGTCCTTCCAGGTTCCAGTCTGTTTGCCCGTGTCTGACCAGCCACAACTCGGCCATACCCGCTCCAATAAAAAAATCCGGCGCCAACAGGCTGCCGGAAATGGATGATACCACCGTTTCTATCAGGCGGGCGGTACTCAGTTAAACCAGTAGAAAGGCAGCAGCGGCCGCCCCATGGTAAACGGCCAGGGAATGGAGACCAGCACCAGCAGGACGGCGATTCCGTACCAGATCGCCGCGCGCTTGAAGCGCACCCGCGATTCCACCGGCTTTTTGCTGGCGGCCCGGCCGATATGAGCTGCCACGACCGCGATAAGCATCAACGCCAGGTGTTCGACCGCAAAAAAGCGCAGGGCGCTCTGGCTCATGGCGGCGCTAAAATTCTGCGCCGCAGCAGCCACAATCGGGCTGACCAGGAAGTACAGCAGTAATCCCACCAGCAGCTGCAAATCCATCATCGAAGTGAAAAACAGACCGGCGCGGTCGTCCCCGCCGCCCCAGCTGGACTTACGCGCCAGGCCAATCAGCGCTCCGCCAAAAGCCAGCAAGGCGCCCAGCACAACCAGCCAGCGCAAGAGATTGTGGATCCCAAGCAGCGGTTCATATAAAAAATTCGCGATTTGGAACATCCTTTCCTCCCAGATTTCGCCCTGTTCTGGATGAACAGGCTGACAACAATGATATTTAACTATACCATGACCGTTCGCGGCTTTACGAGCGCTCGACCCTGGTTGTACAAGCCTAGGGCAGCAGGGTAAACTTCAGCGGCGATGAATCAGCCCGATTGCCAGCGCGGTCAACCGCCCGCACAACCAGCGTGTGTTCACCCGCCTTGCCCCCCGTCCAAAGATATACAAACGGAGCGCTGCGGCGTTCGCCAATCTTTTGACCGTCCAGCCACCATTCCACCCGGGCGATCCCGCCAGCGTCTTCAACTTCCGCCTGCAGGGTAATGCCGCGCTCGCTGGCTTCGACCGCCTGGCCAGGAAACGGATAAACAGCCCGCGCCAGCGGCGGAGTGTTATCCACGATGACCTGGGTCAGGGCTGTTTCCAGCCGCTGTTCGCGGTTCACCACCTGCAGACGCAGGACATACAGTCCATCTTCCAGACCGGTTGTATCCCAGACGGCCAAGGTGCCGTTCACCACCGGTTCGCTGTGCGCCGCGCCGATCTGCAGCCAATTAAGCGGGTTAATCCCGCGCCCGGCGGCCAGCAGGTAGGTATCAAAATCCGGCATTTGAGCGGTCCCCGATATCGTCACCCGGCCGCTAACCGAACTCAACATCGGCGGGTTGAGGATCAACGCGCGGTCCGAAGGTTGTTGGGCTGGGATGACGTCGTAATCCGCCGGCGGCAGCGGCAGCCTGTTGGCTTTCGCCCATTCTGCGGCGAAAGCAGGTGGAACAAGATAGACCCGCTCTTCCACCAGTTCCGGCGGAGTAAAAACGGTGGCGCGTTTTCCGCTCTCGCGGTTAACTGCGATGCGTTGAAACAGCGTGTCGTAGGCCACTGGTTCATTGCCGCTGGTGAACAGCTCGGTCACCAGCGCCGGACAATCACGGGTGGGGAGCAAACCGGAAGGGTCGCAAACCGTCAACGTGCTGATTCCCGCCGGCTGCAGCCATCCGCTCGGGGGCAGGCCGCGGCTGCTGATCTTCATCAGCGCGTGCCATTCCCCCGCCGCCACGCGCAGGTCCAACGGCGCACCGGCTGACGAATCCGACCAGCCTGCCCAGACCACAACCACGCGCTGCGGGGTATAGCCGGCCGTCCAGGTGCTGTCTCCCTTGAGGGTTTTTCCGGTTAAAGCCGCGGCTGGCCGGCCAATCTCGAGAGAATTGGGGTACCCCAGCCAGGGCCAGCGAGCGGCTTCATCAGAAAGCATCTGATTGACCAGATACGCCAGCTGCTGGCTGACCACCGGTTGTTCATTGAAGGCGTCATTGTTCAACAACAGACGGCCGCCGCGGTCTTCAATTCGCAATATCAAAACCGCCCCGGGCAGCTCGACGCCCTGCCGCCGAACGCCTTCCTGTGAAAAAACGGCCAGTGTCTGGGCCAGTTCCAGCGGTTGCAATGAACCGCCCTCAAGCAAAGCAGAACCATCCTGCGGCAGCGTCCGCAGGCCTGGCGCTCCCAGATCTGCCGCCAGGCTCCAGGTGCGCTGCTGCCCGACCTGCTGCAGCAGGCGCGTCAGCGCCGCTGCCCGCCCGCCCACCAGGGCGCTGCGCAGCCGCAGCGGCCCCCGGTAGGTCAGCTCGCCTTCGGCAGTTTCAAGAAAAGCGGGCGGCAAACCTTCGGGAATATCCCAGACCAGGCTGGCGGGCGTCAACCCGCCGGTGAGGGCAGCCGCCGCGATATACGGAGCCAGCATCGTCCCCGGCGCGTGCCCGCCAGGCAGGTCTTTTTCACCGCTCAGGCTGGTGTCCCCGCTAAACGCCAGCACCTCGCTGGTCTGAGGGTCAAGAATCAGGCTGCTGATGGATAAGCCTCCCGGCCAGTCTTGCCCGCCGGGCGGAAGGGTTGGCAGCAAGCGCGCTGCCTGGCAATCGCTGCCATCTTCTTTTTGTGCCGCTGCCGGCAGATTGTAGAAACGCTGGAGTTGAACCCGCGTCGAACAAACCAGCTCAGCCTGCAGATCGACATCCAGGCTGGTAATTACCCGCCAGCCGCCCCGTTCAACCACATCCTGACCAAAACGCTGGTTCAGCTGATTGAGCACCATTCGGCTGAATGCCGCAGCGCTGGAGCGGGCGGGCGGGAGCGCTGGTTGAAACCGCAGCCTGGCCGGGTCGGACTGAAGCGCTTCTTCGGAAGATAACCAGCCTTCCGCGGTCAGCCGTTCGATCAGGCGCTGGGTCTGGCCCTGAGCGGCGACCGGCGCATCCAGCGGGTTTAAAGCCGGCGACTGAGCCACCGCCGCGAGCAGCAGGGCTTCTCCCAGGGTCAGCTGGCTGGCCGGCTTGCCGAAATACAGGCGCGCGGCGCTTTCTGGTCCAAATGCCAGGTGTCCGTAATTTTCGCTGTTCAGATACCATTCCAGCACCTGCGCGCGGCCGAAGCGCGCGACCGCCTGGGCGGCCAGCAGGCGCATCCGCAACGCGCGCCGGGGGGAGGGTTCTTCCCTCCAGAGCAAAAGGCGCAGCACCAGCCGTTCAGCGATGGTGGCCGGTTCGGGGTTCGTGAGCTCATCCAGCCGGTATCCGCCCGACTCCCAGAAATCAGGCTGGAGCGAAAGGATCGTGGCGCGCACCAGTTGAGGGCTGACCGCGTTTTGCGCGTCGGGGTCTATCGGCGTGTACACACGGGGAATGCCGGGGTTTTCCAGGCTGTAGATCAGACGCTGGCCGCTGCGGTCGTACAGGCGGGTCGGCTGCAGCAGCGCGCCTTCCTGCGGGTCCAGCAAAACCGCGAATTCATCCAAAGAGGGCAGATCGGCTGTGATGTCGCTGTACCCGGCGGCAAGCGCGAAAAGACTGACCGCCAGCAGGACGGTTAACAGCGCCAGCAAGACCACTCCGGGCCGCCAGAGACCCGTGGAGCGTTGGGAACGGGAACGCCTTTGAATCAAACGGTACAAATGGTACGGCTGCACAGCGTTCGCTTTACGGCGTGGGAGATATGGGAGTGCGGGACGGAGTCGGGCTGGGGGTTCCGGTTCGAGAAGGGGTCAGGGTTGAGCCGCGGCCTAGCAGCCGGTCAATTTCCGCGGATGCTTTCTTCGCCCATGCCTCGGGAACGACTTCTCTGGGCAGCGCCAGCAGCGCGCGCCAGTCATTGATGGTTGCCGTGGTATAACTGCGCCCCTCGAGTTTGGCCATACCATCCAGCGAAAGGGCCCGGTAATAATACAGTCGGGCTTTTTCTTCATCCGACTTCATCAGGTTAAAAGCCGCGTTGAAGTTCACATACGCCTTACCCGGATTTCCTGCTAAGAGATAAGCGCGGCCCAGGCCAAAAACAACTTCAAAATTGTTTTTCTGCAGCCCGTAAGCTTTGTTAAAATCATCCAGGGCTTTGGTGCTGTCTTCCAGCTCGAGATGGACTTTTCCGCGTCCAATGACCGCATTCAGCGCTTTGGGGTCCAGCTGCAGCGCGCGGTCAAAAGCGGCCAGGGCATCCTGATAGCGTTCCACCCGGTAGAGCGCATCTCCAAGCAGGATTAAGACGGCTGGGTCCTGGCGGTAGGCGGTGTAGGTCTGCAGCGGCTCGATGGAGCCGGCAAATTCGCCGCGCGCCTGGAAAATCTGCCCCTTTAACAACAGAGCATCCAGATAGCCGACATCCAGGCTGAGAGCGCGGTCCACCGCCTGCAGGGCCTGATCAAAATCGTTCTGAGCCAGCAGCACGCGCGCGCGGGTGTACACCACCGCCGGCGAATCGGGTGACAGCGCCTCCGCTTTCTCCACCTGCAGGGCAGCCCGGTTGGTATCACCGATGCGCAGGAAAAGGCTGGCCAGCTCCAGGTAAGCCTCGGTGAAATTCGGGTCAAGACGGACGGCTTCCTCCAGGTCCTGGCGGGCCGAGGTTTCCTGACCGCTTTTTATCAGCCGGACGCGCGCCCGGCCGAGATAGGCTGGAGCATAATTGGGGTTAACCGCCAGCGCCTGATTAAATATTTTTAGAGCCTCAGAAGCCTGGCCAAGCTGGCGGTAGCCCTCGCCAATGTAATACAGGATATCCGCAGCGTTGGGTTCAAGGGTGGCCACCTGCTGCATGTAGGTGATCATTTTCTGCCATTGCCCGGCCTCGAAGGCTTTCATTCCAAAGCTGAAAGCCTCGCTGCCGGAGCGCGGAGTCTTGATGTAAAACGGCGTGGGGGTATAGGTGGCGGCCAGCCCGCCGGAAAGGGGTGTAGGGGTGCGCGTGGCGGGGAGGGTCGGCGTGACTCCCTGGGTCGCAGGCACCTGCTGGGCAGCCAGGGTCAGGCGGCGCGCGCGCGCTTCAGGCGGCTCGGGAGTAACGCGTTCGCGCGTGATCAGCCAGTAGCCGCCAAAGGTCGCCGCCAGCAGAAAAACACCAACCAGCGCGTACAGTCCAATGCGCGGCCAGATATTGCCGCTGACCAGCGCGGGAAGTTTTTCATTGAGGTAAGAAGCCTGCCAGTTGGTGCGCTGCTGGCGCAGCGGGATGACCAGCGCCGGGTTCACCGGCATCTGGCCCAACATGGCCATACCCTGCTGGGCTGTGGGATCATCCGGGCGCAGGCGCAGGGTTTCTTTCAGGCAGAAAATGCGTTCTTTCTGCGTGTCCACCACCGCGCTCATGTACAGCCAGTAGTCGGCGTTGTTTTGATCCAGCTTGAGCAGGCGGGTGAGCAGATCGCGCGCGCGCACGCGCTCGCCTTTTTCAACCGCGCTGACAGCTTCCTGAAACATGCGCTCTTCCGGGGTGGGCATAGCACCAGTTTAGCACAGGCTGAATTGACCGGCAAGCCTGGACGGCGGCAAACCGGCCCGCTGACCGCCGCGTGGTTTTTCCAGGCTCATTCGTGCTAAAATTTAATATTCCAGAGGGAATGAGGCGCAAGATGAGCCAGCAGCCAGCCAGCAAAACCAATAGCCAGCGCAGCGGAGATATCGCCTTCCTGGTCGTAACCATCGCCGCGTACATGGTGGTATTTGCCAATCAGGTGCTCTCCGTTCGTTCCTGGCAATTCGCCGCGGCGATCGCGCTGGGGATCGCCTACACGTTGATTGGCACGATCGGCTCGCGCGCGTTAGAAAACAACCCATCTCCGCGCACCTTGATTCTGTATTTCTCCGCCCAGATTATTCTGGGAACCACGATCATCTTGATAACCAGAGGCGCGGCCTGGCTGCTCTTACTGCCAACCGCCAGCCAGGCGATCCAATATTTATCGCGGCGGGTGGCAATCCTGGTTTGCGCCTTGATCTGGGTGGTTACCATGCTGCCGCTGGGCATCATGGCCGGTTTGCAGTACCTGGTTGGCTGGGGTTTTGCCCTGCTGGCCGCGCTGGTCTTTGTCGCCGCGTTTACCCAACTGCTGGTTAGCGAACAGGCCGCCAGACGCGAACTGGCTGAAGCCCACCGCAAACTGGCCGAGTACGCCGCTCAGGTTGAAACCCTGGCTACCGCGCAGGAGCGCAACCGCCTGGCCCGCGAAATTCATGACGGCCTCGGGCATTACCTGACCGCCATCAATATTCAAATAAAAGCCGCCAGCGCAGTCCTTCAGCAAAACCCGGAGTCGGCCCAGGCTGCGCTGAGCGCGGCGCAGAAACTGGCCGAAGATGCGCTGGCGGATGTGCGCCGCTCGATTTCTGCACTGCGCGCCGACCCTGCCACTGCCCGCCCGCTGGCTGAGACCCTGGAAGATCTGGTTGAAGAAACGCGCGCTTCCGGGTTGTCCGCTGAACTGGCCATCCACGGCAGCCCGCGGCCGCTGCCGCCCCAGGTTGAATTCGCGCTGTACCGCGTCGCCCAGGAAGGATTGACCAATGTGCGCAAGCATGCAGACGCCAGCCAGGTGAAACTGGCGCTGAACTACGGCCCGGACTGCATCCAGCTCGGGGTTGAAGATGACGGTCGCGGCGCGGAGACAATTCAAAGCGGGTTCGGCCTGCTGGGCGTGCGCGAACGGGTGGAATTGCTGGGCGGGACCATCCAAATTGACACCGCCAGAGGCAAAGGGTTTCGCATTTGCGCCGAAATCCCGCTGCGCCTGAGCGGCCAGAAAAGCGAGACCGCATGAATCCAATCCGCATCCTGCTGGTGGATGATCAGACGATGTTCCGCGATGGACTGCGCGTGCTGCTGAGCTCTCAGCCTGATTTTGAAATCGTGGGCGAAGCTGGCGACGGTGAGGAAGCCCTGCAGCGCGCCGCCGCTTTAAAACCCCAGGTGATACTGATGGATTTGCGCATGCCGGTTATGGACGGCGCCACGGCTACCCGCCGGCTGCGCGCATTGCTGCCGGATTCACGCGTGATTGTGCTGACAACCTTCGACGAAGACGAAGCCATCTTCGACGGGCTGCGCGCCGGTGCGATTGGCTATCTGCTGAAAGACGCGCCTACCGATAAACTCTATGAAGCCATTCGCGCCGCTGCCCGCGGAGAATCGTTCCTGCAGCCTTCCATCGCCGCGCGTGTGGTGGCTGAATTTAGCCGCCTTTCGGAAAATGCGCCCCGCTGGGCGCAGGCGCTCATCGATCCGCTTTCTCCGCGCGAAGTCGAGATCCTGCGCCTGCTGGCGGGCGGCGCGACCAACCGCGAAATCGCAGATAAGCTGGTGCTGGCTGAAGGCACTGTGAAAAACCACGTCACCAGCATTCTGGCCAAACTGGGCGTCAGCGACCGCACCAAAGCCGCCCTGCGCGCCAGAGAACTGGGCATCCTCTAATTCCTCACAGTCATACCCGCGGCATGACCGTCACCAAAAGGACCTGACGGTGCATCATGACGCCTGGCACATCAACTTTTCCGCCGGAAAAAGTAATATACAGGCAATCAAACACACTTTTCTGGAGGAAAAAATGTCTGAGCAAATGAAAAAAGGACCTGCCGCGGGCGTTTCTCGCCAATGGATTGCCGGCCTGGTGCTGGTTCTCATCGGCGCTTACCTGCTGGCCGTTCAGCTCTTTCACCTGAACCTGGGCGCGTTCTTTCTGCCGGGTTTGGCGCTGATCTTCATCGCCTGGGGATTATCCGCCCGCCTGGTCGGTCTGCTCATCCCGGGGGGTGTCCTGGCCGGGATTGGAACCGGGATTTTTCTGGTCGAGCAGGTCTTCCCCGCCGGTGCTGAAAATTTTAAGGGTGGGATGTTCTTACTCTCGCTGGCGGGCGGTTTCGCCTTGATCACCGTTCTGTCCTATCTGCTGAAGTCCTATCACCCAGCCAGCATCGTTTTCACCTGGGCGCTCATTCCCGCGTCCATCCTTGGCCTGATCGGCGGTCTGCTTGCCCTCGGCGGCAGCGCGCTCAAAGTGCTGGAGGTGATTGGTCAGGGCTGGCCGGTCGTTTTGATTGCCATCGGTTTGTACCTCATCCTGCGCCGGAATTCAATGCGCTGAACCAAATCTCCCGGATCAACTGCAAACCCCCGCTGATGCGGGGGTTTTGCTGTCTGAACAGGAGCGAATGTGCTACAATATTTTCAGGAATCAGACCAAAGCGCGAAGATTTATGGACCCGCAGTTTCCGCTGTACCCGCTGCTGCTTTTTATCTCAGCCTTTCTCGCTTTGTTCGTCGGGCTGGTTCTTTGGGGCCGCCGCCATCTTCCCGGCGGGCGCCAGCTTGCGCTGATGATGCTTTGCGCGGCTGGCTGGTGCATCACCGGCGGGGTAGAAGCCACCATTACCGGTGTCCCGGCAAAGATCTTCTGGTCTCAATTATCGTATCTTTTCATTCCCCACACCGTTCCGTTATTCTTTGTTTTCGTCCTGGCATTCTCGGGGCAATCTCACCTGATCCGCAAACCTCTACTGGTTATGCTCTGGGCGATTCCGGCCGGCATGACCCTCCTGGCGCTGACCAATCCGCTGCACGGGCTGATCTGGGCAGATATCCGCCCGATCGCCGGTTCCAGCATGATCGAATATGTCAAGGGAACCGGTTTTTGGGTATGCGTCGGCTACCTGTATGCCCTCCTGACCGTTGGCTGCTTCCTGCTGGTCCGCAAAACGCTGGCGACCCGCCACATCTACCGCCGCCAGGCCGCTTTGATGCTGGCCAGTGTGCCTTTCCCCTGGTTGGGGAACTTTATCTATATCTCCGGGATCGGCCCAACCGGCATTGACCTGACACCGATTGGCTTCACCCTGGGCGGCCTGTTAATCTTCTGGAATATCTCCAGCCTGCAGCTGCTCGACCTGGTACCGGTTGGCAGCGACGCTGTCCTGGACAGTATGCAGGACGGAATGCTGGTTCTTGACCGCGAAAACCGCGTAATTGACTTTAACCCCGCGGCCCGCCAGCTGCTCGGCATCCGTGCCTCCTCTTTGATCGGTTTAAGCCTGCGCGAACTGATCCCCAGCCTGAGCAGCGTGGATTTTTCCGCAATTCCCCGGAAAGGGATGTTCTTGGATCTTAAACCGGAGCTGCCCGGCGGACGCTACCTGAACGTGCGCATCAACCCGTTCCACGACCCCACTTTTGGCCAGGCCGGGTCCATTCTGGTGATCCGCGATGTGACCCAGCAGATCCTGACCGAAGCCGCCGAAAGCGACCAGCGCCAGCTGGCTGAAGCGCTGCGCGAGACGGCAGCCATGCTGAACAGCACCCTGGACTACGAACAGGTGTTGGACCGGGTCATGGAAAACGTGATCCGCGTCATGCCGCATGACGCCGCTTCCATAATGTTTTTGGACAGCCAGCGTCAACACGCGGTCATCGCGCGTTACCATGACGAATTTAACCATTCGCGCGGCGCGATCATCCGCGGGTTAAAACTCGAAGTCAGCCGGGCGCGCAACCTTTCCACCATGCTGGCCACCAACCAGCCCCTTGCCATCGCCGATGTGCGCGGCTTTGACGGCTGGGTCATGCTCACCCCCAACGATTGGATTCGTTCATCCCTTGGCGCGCCCATACGCGCGGGCGGTGAGATTATCGGTTTTCTGGTCCTGTACAGCGCCACCCCGAACACCTTTCAACCCTACCAGACCGCGCGGCTTCAGGCATTCGCGGACCAGGCGGCCATGGCGATTGAAAACGCGCGCCTGTTCCAGCGCGTTCAGGCGTTGGCGGCCACCGACCCGCTCACCGGGCTGCTCAACCGGCGCCAGTTCTTCCATCTCGCCCAGCAGGAGGTGGAACGGGCTGTGCGTTACCGCCGACCCCTGGCGCTGATCATGATGGACCTTGACCACTTTAAGGATGTCAATGACTCCTACGGCCATATCGCCGGGGATATTGTGCTCGAAGAGCTCGGGAAACTTTTCCGCTCCAGCCTGCGCAAAATCGACCTCGCCGGGCGTTACGGCGGAGAAGAGTTCATTTTTCTTGTCCCGGAGGCCAGTCTGGAAAGCGCCAGACAACTGGCAGAGCGGATAAAAGAGGACATCGCTGAACGAGCCTTTCACACCCCTGAAAATGTGGTCCGCATCACCGCCAGCAGCGGGGTAACCGCGCTGACCGAAGACCGCAGCACCCTTGAAGCTTTAATCAACGCCGCCGATCAAGCCCTCTACGCCGCCAAAGCCGCCGGGAAGAACCAGGTGGCGGTCTGCGAATAGGAACGGTTAAACCGAATACACCTTCAACACCTCATCCCCATAGTGATTGATCACCTTCACCGCGATCTTGCCGGTTTTGGGCTTCTCGAAGGGATAGGATGTCGTCGCATACAGCGCGCTCCAGGCGGCCTCGTCCACCTCGGCACGCAGGGCGCGTTTGAGCTTATCATACGGTTCGTCGGCGCCGGTGAAATAGGCATGCCGCACAAAGAAGCTCTCGCCGTTGTATTCTGTATCAATGAACCAGCAGGCGATATCATCCGTGGAGCTGGAGCGGATTTCGCCGGTGGTGGGGTCGTAGATATCCACGCCGCGGATGGTGACGGTCAGGCGGTCGTCGGGCAGGGTGGTTAGCTGGATATCCGGTTCGCCAAACACCATGAACAGGTTGCCTGCTCCGCTCTTTTTGAGCAGCAAATTACCCATCTGCAAATCGGGGTTGATGCGCGCCGGCAGCACCGTCAGCTTGCCATAGCGGTGGATCTCTTCGGACACATGCGGGTCGAAGGCAAATCCCAGCACCACCAGCAGGTCAAAGCCCACGCCCTGCACGGCTTCTTTGGCGGCGTCCTTGATCAGGTCCGGGCTGACCGTGCCGTGCTCTGGCCCGATGCACACCGCCGCGCGTTTGAAGGTGCCTTCCTTTTCCTGATATTCCCCCACGGCATGCAGCCAGGTGCCGGCGTACGGTTCCAGACGGGTGAACTTGAGGCGTTCGCCCTTTTTGGTGTTCTCCACACCCGCGGCACGCAGGTTATCAATGATCAGGGTTTCAAACCCGCCGGAGGCCGCCGATTGGTTTTGTCCGTCCTGCTCGGTCCGGGGGTGGTCTTCGGTGGTGGAAAGCACGCGGTGCGGCGAGAGGCTTTCAACGGTGAAGGGGCCGGTGACGCGCACACGTTTGTTGTCTTCGTAGGGCTGGTCGTAGAGCAGTTCGGTATCCGCATGGCGGGCAATGGAGGCATCGATCTCCTGCTGGCGCTGACGGCGCAGCGCCCACCATTCCTCGAGCTTCTTCCAGGCTTCAGACCCCTGGATGATCCCCAGGTTCTTCAGCATTTTCTCAGTTTCGGCGCGTTCTTTTTCACTTTGATATTGGGAAGGCAGGCGCGGAATTTCCCATTCCTGCCAGGCTTTGCCGGCCAGGGTGTTGATCTGCTCGCGCAGGGCTTCGAGCTGCGGCTGCCATTTTTCATGGATGACGTCAATTTCTTCGTTGTTGGCGATGGATTTGAGGGTGATGTGCGGCACGCGCTTATAGACGAAGCCTTTTTTGATGTCGCCGGTGGGGGTATCCGCAGATGGCGCAGATTTCCGCAGAGCGTTTTCGGCGGCGCCCATCGGCGCAACCTGCGGATTGAGTTCGCGTTCTTTCTTCTGCCCTTCGTATGAGTCTGCCAGCAGGTAATAGGGGTAGCGCCCGGCCATCATGCGCGTGCGCGCCAGGGCGATGGCCACGCGCGAGGTGTCGATGGTGATCCAGCGGCGGCCCCACTGCTCGGCCACATAGGCGGTGGTACCGCTGCCGCAAGTCGGGTCGAGGACGAGGTCGCCGGGGTCGGTGGTCATGAGGAGGCAGCGTTCAATAATTCTTGGATGTGTTTGAACGACATATATTTTGTTACCCCCAACCGAACTACTAGAATCAGCCCATAAATTAGCAAGGGGAGAAACAGGAAAATCATCAAAATATCTTTTGTATGCTAAAGTGTTACCCAGAATAATTACTCTATTAGCTATTACTAATTTGTGCATCCCTGATTCGCTTGTAGCCCAAACCCTAGGGTGTGGAATAAATTTCTTGCTAGCTATATTAACTTCATACCTGGTTTTATCCACACCAGATTGCGAGGTCAAATCACCTTGTCGAAATAGTCTTGAATTATCAGGTAGACGCGAAATATTGTTTTTATCTAATTCTGTTAATCTTTTTTCTGTTCCATCTGGTTGTTCTATCCATGTGTAAGCTGATTTTTCAGAAAGCACATCTTTATCAGTAAAAAGCTGACGGAATTTAACGTGTTCTTTGGCCTTTGCATACCATATTACATAATCATTTATCGCGGAAATGACTAAAGTGCTTGCAGTTGGACTACTTGTCCCACTTGTTTTTTGAACAGTAATTAGTGAACAAAAATTCTCGCTCCCAAACACCTCGTCCAGCACGCAGCGCACCAGGTGCACGTTCTCATCCCCAATCTGCACAAAGACACTGCCGCTCTCGGTGAGCAGTTCGCGCGCCACGGTCAGCCGGTCGCGCAGGTAAGCCAGGTAGGAGTGAATGCCCAGCTCCCAGGTGTCGCGAAAGGCTTTGATCTGTTCCGGCTGGCGGGTCAGGTCTTCCTCCTTGCCGTCCTTCACGTCGCGCTTGCGCGTGCTCACCTGCCAGTTGGAGCCAAACTTGATGCCGTAGGGCGGGTCCATGTAGATCATCTGCACTTTGCCCTTCATCGCCTCTTTCTCCGCCAGGCTGGTCAACACCAGCAGGCTGTCGCCCAAAATCATGCGGTTGCTCCAGTTCTGCTCGTGATGGTAAAAGTCCACCAGGTCTTCAAAGGTGATATTGTTAAAATCCACAAACAGCGCCATCTGCTGCTCCGTCCCTCTCCCGCCGGGAGAGGGGGGATTGGATCGGACGTTTTCGATGATGGCCTGCGGGCTGATTTTTTCCTGAATGTAAATCGGCACCGCCGGCACTTCCAGCGGCTGCTGATCCTGCTCATCCTTGCCCTTCCACACCAGTTGCGGGTCCAGCGAGGGGTCACGCGGGTACAGGATAGTTTTAGGGCTGCGCTCATCCTCCCTCACGAAATCGCGTAGCTCTTCGGTGGGGATGTTGGCGCGTTTATCGTTATGGCGGGTGGCGGTGATGGGGGTGGGAGAAGATGGTTTCTTAGGCATATTTACTCCGATGGATGATCCGCAGATTTCGCCGATTCACACAGAGGAAGAGCGGTTAATCTGCACCCTTCTGCGTCATCTGCGCATGAGGTGTCCGAAGATTTCGCCGATTCACGCAGAGGATGAGCGGTTAATCTGCGCCCTTCTGCGTCATCTGCGCATGAGGTGTCCGAAGATTTCGCCGATTCACGCAGAGGATGAGCGGTTAATCTGCGCCCTTCTGCGTCATCTGCGGATGAGTTCTGATAATTGAGCACGAGGCGGCGATACATCAGTGAGGGCGCGCCAAAATTGATCAACAATGCGCGCTGCCTGCCGGTGGCTTTGAGATAGTTGATTACCTGAGCCTCTTCAATGCCGCTCAGTACGCTCAGGGCTTTTAGTTCAACAATAACCTCGCCATAACAGAGAAAAT
>JARKPB010000015.1 GCA_029975475.1 Anaerolineaceae bacterium | reverse complement strand
ACAAACTCATCATCGTTACGCTTTTCCCGCAGCCGCTTTCCCCCACAATCCCCAGCGTCTCGCCTTCCTTCAAATGAAACGAGACACCGTTTACCGCGTGTACCACCCCTTCCCTCGTCCGAAATTGCGTCTCGAGGCCTTGCACATTCAGTAATTCGGCCATGAATCTGGTTCCTCTATACCGTAGGATATCGGGATTAGAACATAAATACAGCACGCGGCCATTTCCAGCCACGTGGAATTAGTATACCTTGATTCAGAGGGCATGTCAAACACCGCAAGACTTTCATCATCCGGCGTTATGATAAAGATTATAATAACCTTATGACAAAAATCAACGAGAAATCTATACAACACGCGAAAAACGCCCTGGATAGTCTGGGCTGTGACTACGCTTTTTATTACGCCGCTCCCGGGCAGGATGCGCTGCTCATTAAAAACTGTGATCGTTTCCTCTCTGCTTCGATCATCAAAGTGCCGATTCTGCTCGCCTGGTTCTACCTGGAACAAAAAGGTCAGGTCAACCGCGCGGAATACTGCAACCTGGATTCAGAGCCCCAGGTCCAGGGAGCGGGTTTTTCCTGGCTGCTGCGCGGCAGAATGCTCCCTTACCAGGATATTCTGCTGATGATGATCGCCCTCTCCGACAATCTGTGCACCAATCTGGTGATCGAGCGAATTGGGTTAAACCGCCTGGCAAGCGTCATTCAAAACGATTTAGGTTTATCCGGGACTGAACTGCAGCGAAAATTGATGGATTACGAAGCCCGCCAGCGCGGGCTGGATAACTGGATCACGCCCGGCGATTGCGTCCGCCTGTATGACTTAATCGAGAATCTCCCCGCGGCCGACCGCCAACTGGCGGAAGAGATGCTCTCTGTCAACCAGGATGACCTGCTGCTGCGGCGCAATATTCCCCGCGATACGATCGATTTCTATCACAAAACCGGCTCCATCAGCCAGGTGCTTCACGACTGGGGGTATACCCGTAAAGCGCGCCTCTTTCTGTTAACCCAAAACGTGAAATCTGAACCCGCGGCTTTTGAGGTCTTTGGCCGCCTTGGCGAGTGGATGGCCGCTTAACCGCCGGGCTTTTTCTTTCGTCCCCGAACCCGATCCCAACCCCAGCCGCCTGCCAGAATCAACAGGCTGGTCCCCACAATCCAGGCGATCATCGTAAAAAACGGCATCGGGGTCATCCAGCGGTAATAACGGGCCGCGTACCAGGCGCTGAAGAAGGCGACAAAGACCACCTCCACTGCCAGCCAGCGCCAGAGCCAGGCATCCCGGCTGCGGATGGCATTGTCCACAGCCCAGCCGGCCAGCACCGACAGGAAAGTGATAAAAATCGTCCGGTAGCGCGGGTTATCCCACAAATCTCCGCCAGCCCGGAAGGAAGAAAGCAGCAGCCAGGCGAGGCTGGTGACCGTTAGCAGAATCAACCAGCGGCGGGCTTCTTTCGTTTGCACCCCCCATACAGAAAACAGCGTGTAAACCAGCAGCGGCGCCAGCAAATACCAGCCCAGGGCGCGCGCCACGGCGATCACGCGCCAGAGCGGAATGGTCGATTCAAAAATCGCGGCCGGCAGTACCGGCTGAGCCAGCCCGTAGCCGACAATGAACGGCAGGATCAGGCGGTCTCCCAGGACTTCGCGAAATAATTTTTCCACCCAGCCGGAGTTGCGCAGGGTTAAGAGCGCGTCCCATCCGCCGGCAGACCGCAGCCAGCTCCAGGAAAACACAATCAGCAGCAAAGAGACCCCTCCCAGCCCCAACCAGGCGATTTGACGCGCCCTCGCGGATGTGCGCGGCCAGGCGGCGTCCAGCCAGACCCAGGCGGCCAGAAGGGCAGCCAGAGGCGCGGCGACCCGAAAAGAGAACAGGGAAGTCACACTTAATGTGAGAAATAGATAAACCAGACTGCGGCGCCAGTTTTGCCGCCATTCCGCGGCCGCCCAGAGCCCAAGCGCTGAAAGGCCGATGAGAAACGGCTCGCGCATTTGCGCACCGCCCAGAAGCACACTTTCCGGGTAAAAAGCGAACACCGCCGCACCAATCCAGGCTGCGCGGCGGTTCAGCCGCGCCGTCAGGAATTTCCACAGAAACGGTATACCAAGTGTGCCGAAGAAAGCGGTGAGCACGAGGATGTTCAGCGGGCGGTGGGCGTCCGGCGACAGGTAGCGGTACAGCAGGGCCGCGAGGGTGAGCTGACCGCCGTATTGATCGGAGATAAAATCCTGTGAAAACCCGTCCAGCACGCTGCGGTGAGAAGAAGCCAGCTGCCAGGCTTGCAAATCGCGCACATATGAATCATTGAAAACGAAACCAGCCTGCTGCTGCGGCTCTGGATAGCCGTACAGCGGCAGCGCCAGGTAAAGCCCAACCCCCACGCCCAGGCGCAGACAAAACGCCAGCCCCATGATCAGCGCCAGCCAGCCGCCTCCTGTTGACCACCGCCAGAGGCGGAATAAAATCAGCAGGGCGGGCAGCAGCAGAACAAAGAACCCTCCAAGACCAGCCCAGAAATTCCCCGGGCTGACCGCCGAAAGGAAAATGGCGAGCAGCAGCGCCGCCAGGGCGATCCCCGCGCGGGCGGTCCAGTCACGCATGGCTCCCCCCTCCCCCTGGTTCCAATCCCTCCAGGCTGCGGCGGGCGCGTTCAAGCCAGGCATACTGCAGCGATTCTTCCCGCGCCCGCTGTCCCAGCCGCCGGCGTAAATCGGGGTCGCGCTGCAGCCTGGCAAGGGCCGCCTCCCAGGCGGTTAGGTCGCCCGCCGGGCACTGCAATGAGTTCACGCTGTGCAGCGCTTCGCTCAATACCGGCAGGTCGCTGGCGATAATGGCGCGGCCGCTGGAAAGGTATTCAAATAATTTCATCGGGCTGCAAAAATCCGCCGTGTTGCCACCGCCGCTGACCTGAATGCGGTGCTCATACGGCATCAAAAGCACATCGGCGGCCGCCTGATACATTGGAACGCGGCTGTGATCCACAAAGCCGGTCATCGTGACGTTGCGCATGCCAGCCTGCATCAGCCGTTCCTGCCAGTGAGCCACATCGCGCGGATTGCCGCCAACCCACAGAAATTGCACCCCGGGCATCTTTTGCGCCAGTTCAAACAGCAGCTCAACCCCGCGCCCCGGATAAAGATGCCCGGTGTAACCCGCGGTAAACCCCGGGGCGAGGTTCAGAATTTGGCGGGCCTGTTCAGGTTCGGGCAGGTCAGCATAGCGTTCCGGTTCGGTTCCCATTGGCGCGACCCATTCTTCGCCGGGTTCTAAGCGCAGCGCATATTGCGCGTGAAGGTGCTCGCTCAGCGCCCGGGTGATCGGCAGCAGCCTTTTCTTGCCCCGCGCCGCTGAGAAACGCCGCAGCCACCAGGCGCCCATTTTTCCTTTTGGTCGGTCATGAATTTCCAGGACGGCCGGCAGCCCTTGCCAGAGCGCCAGAACCGCCGCTGGAGACATCCAGGTATACACCAGGTCCGCCTGCCAGCGCATCGCGCGGCGCAAAGCCGCCCAGATAAAATCATACCGCTTGAACGCCGGCGGCGCTGGCAGCCAGTGAATATCAAAGGCGGTTGATAAGCCGTAATGTTTCGCAAGACCTTCAAACGAATGCGGCTCGTCGCCTGGCACCCATAAATTCACGTTGTGGCCCAGCTGTGTCAACGCCTGACAGACCTTCATAGTCTGGATACTGTTGGCAGTATTGGAAGGAATCCGCGATCCCGCAATCACAGCCAGTTTCATGCAGCCTCACTTTCTCTGTTCTGGCGGAAAATGGCGAGCGCCCGCCAGGTGATCCAGAGCGATGTGATCACAAAATATCCGCTTAAGAGCCACGCCTGCGCGGTCATGCCGTAAGGCCTGACCAGCACGAACAGCAGCGCGGTCTTGACCACCCCAACTGCAGCAGTGATCAGCAGCGGCGCGTTCGGACGGTCAAACGAAAGCATTATTGCCCGATTCCAGAAGACGATATTGGCCGCGGCGTACCCCAGCAGTAAGATGAATACCACAGGCAGGGAAGGCAGGTAGGCTCCGTTTTTCAAGAACGCTAAAACGGGTTTCCCGAGCAGCGCCAGCGCCCCGGCGACCAGACCGCTGTAGACCAGCGCCATGGCTGTCGTCCGCCTGAGAATGCTACGCAGCGGCTGCCAGTCGCGCCGGGCGACAAATTTGCTCATCTCGGGAAAGAGCGCGTTAATCATCGGGGTGATGGGCATCATCACGCCGATGACCACATTTCTGGCAAAATTATAATAACCAGCCTCGGTTTTATTGAGAAAATATCCCACCCACAACACTTCGCTGTCGCGAATCACCATATTGACCGTGCCGGATAGATTGGTGCTGACCGCAAACCGCGCCAGCGCCCTGCGGTCCGGCAAATCCCGGAAGGCTGCCAGCGACCATTCGGAGCCAAACATCGGTTTGATCCAGCGGGCCGCGGCGGCGGCAATCCCGACCCCGTAGACCAGTTTTCCCAGCATGTAAGCCGCAAAGACAAACAGGAAACCGCCCGAAGTAAAATAGGCGATGACCACCAGCGTGGTGGTCAGCCCGTATTGCAGCACATTTAAAGCCGCCTGGCTGCGAAAATGGCCGCCAATCTGCAGCACGGCGGTCGAGGTCTCGGTGACCAGATTCGCCAGCAGAACAACCCCGTAAACAAGGATATAAGGCACTGCCTGCGGATCTTTAATGATCACCCGGGCTGCCCACGGGGCGATAACAGCGAGAATACCGGTCGCAAATACGGATGTCAGCGCTTCGGTCAGACCCGCTGCTTTAACCACCGCGGCGGCGCGCTGGCGGTTGCCCACTGCCAGGTCCTGACCCGCGTATTTCAAGACCAGCTCGTTCATCCGAAATGACAGCAGGCGGTTGACCGTTGATCCCAGCAAAATAATCATGCCGAGCACACCGTAATTCGCCGGGCCAAGCAAAAAAGCGGCCAGAAAGCCCTGAATCGGGCTGAGAATCATGGCGATTGAATTACTGCTGAACAGGTAGCCGGTGTTGCGCAGGACCGTGCCCAGGGTTCGGTCTTGCCGCCAGGTTTTCCAGAGCGCGCCAAGCTGCTTCATGGGGTCAGGATGGTAGAGGCCCAGCTTCGTTCCGCTTTATACCAGTCCGCCAGGCGTTTGAGGCCTTCTTCCAGGCTGATCTCCGGCTTCCATTCTAGTAAATCAGCGGCTTTTTTTATCGAAGCCTGGGTGGCGTTTACATCCGCGCGCGGCATCGGTTCAAAGCGCAGCTGCGCCGGTCGGTCAAATTCTTTTTCCAGAATGCGGATCATGTCCATCAAAGGCCGGGGAGCGTCATTGCCCAGATTGATGATTTCGAACCCCTTCAGCCCCAGGCCCTTGATCGTTCCGCGGGCGATGTCATCCACATAGGTAAAATCGCGCACCTGGCTGCCGTCGCCGGTCACTGTCACCGGCCTGCCCTCAGCGATCCACTGGGCGAAGCGCAGCGGACTCATATCCGGCCGGCCGGCCGGACCGTAGACGGTAAAGTAACGAAAGATGGTGATATCCAGGTTATACAGGTGGTGGTAGGTGTAAGCCAGCGACTCAGCCCCTTTCTTGCTGGCCGCGTACGGCGATAAGGGGTGGCTGGTATCGCCGTCCTCGAGATAAGGCGGCGGATTGGATTTTCCGTACAGGCTGGAAGTTGACGCCAGAATCAGCCGCTTTATCCCTTTCCTGCGGCTGTATTCCAGGATGTTGAGCGCGCCGGTCATATTCGTCTGCACATAGACCCACGGGTTTTCGACACTGGCCCGCACCCCGGCGCGCGCCGCGAGATGGATGACCGCATCGTACGGTTCGCCGGCGTCCAGCTGTCTGGTCAGTCCCTCGAAATCACAGATATCCGCCTTGATAAAGTGGAACGTATTCGACGCCAGCAGCCGCTTGAGCCGCCACTCTTTCAACCGAACATCGTACGAATCGCAAAGGTTATCCACGCCGGTAAGGGTGTGGCCCGCTTCGAGCAGCATTTCGCACACCCGGGCGGCGATAAAACCCGCCGCGCCGGTCACCAGGTAACGCGCCATTACAGTTTCACCACCTTGGGCGATCCTTTCCCAAATTTACCCAGCGCGTTGCGCGTATCGACGATCAATTTGGCGGTGTCCAGTATCGCCGCATAATCATAGCAGGAGTGGTTGGTGACAATCACGACCACATCCGCGGCCGCCACTTCACCCATTAAATCCTTGATGGATTCCATTCCCCAGTCGTCATGTTCAATATGCGCAATATACGGGTCGTGGTAAACCACCTTGGCGCCCTTTTTAACCAGCAGCCCAATCACATCCAGCGCAGGCGATTCCCGTAAATCATCAATATCGGGTTTGTATGCCGCGCCCAGGACCAGAACGCGCGATCCTTTCACCGGTTTTCCAACATCGTTCAGCGCGTCCTGCACCTTGCCAATCACAAATCGCGGCATATTGGTGTTGATCTCGGAAGCCAGTTCAATAAAACGGGCGGTGTAATTCAACGATTTCATCTTCCAGGACAGGTAGAGCGGATCAATCGGGATGCAGTGCCCGCCCAGACCCGGCCCGGGGCTAAATTTCATGAAACCAAAAGGCTTGGTAGCCGCAGCGTCGATCACTTCCCAGACATCCACTCCCAGCCGATCGCAGATCATGGCCAGTTCGTTGACAAGCCCGATATTGATCATCCGGAAGGTGTTCTCGAGCAGCTTGGCCATTTCTGCCACCTCGGTGGTAGATACCGGCACGATTCGCTCCAGCGCCTGAGAATACCAGGCCGCGGCAACCTCGCCGCAGGCGGCGGTGATCCCGCCCACAATTTTCGGCGTGTTCCGGGTAGTCCAGTCTTTGCGCCCGGGGTCAACGCGCTCTGGCGAAAAAGCCAGGAAAAATTCTTCGCCAACCTTTAACTGGCTGACTTCTGTCAGCTTGGGCAGCACCATCTCGCGGGTCGTGCCGGGATACGTGCTCGACTCAAGCACCACCGCCGTGCCGGGGTGTAAATACGGGGCAAGGCCCTCTGTGGCGGAAAGGATAAACGATAAATCCGGGTCGCCGGTTTGCTTGAGCGGGGTTGGCACGCAAATCGAGATCAAATCCGCCCCGCGCAGCTGGGCATACTCGGTGGTGGCGCTCAGCATGCCCGCCTTGACCAGCCGCGCAACCTGCTCGGTAGGGACATCCAGAACATAGCTTTCCCCGCGGTTGATCGCATCCACTTTCGCCTGAATCGGATCAATTCCGATGATCTTAAACCCGGCTTCAGCGAAGACAACTGCCAGCGGCAGGCCGACATAACCGAGGCCAAGAATGCCTACCACGGCGCTTCGGTCTTGAATTTTCTTTAACAATTCTTGCTGATGACTCATGGAAACCTCAAGGTTCAAATTAAAAAAGACTGAGCTGAACGCCGCCCTTATCTTCTTTCGGGGGCTGATTTTCTTGCGCTGCCGCGGGCAGATCTGCCGCAGCCTGCCCGCTCACAATTCTATCACTGCCCGGGGACTGCTCAAGCCATTTGGGCAGGTAGGAAAAATCTTTTTCCAGCTCGGGCATCAAGGAAGGTTGATGCAGCGCGGCCGCCGGGTGGTACATCGCCACCACCAGCCGCCCGCCGATCCTGGCCGCCTGGCCGTGAATGGCGCTGATGCGGGCATTGGGAAAAAACTTGTTCATTGAAAACCTCCCCAGGGTAACAATCACTCTGGGATTGAGGATCTCGATTTGCCGGTCAAGGTAATGCGCGCAGGCCAGCAGTTCGTCCGGCTGTGGGTCGCGGTTACCCGGCGGGCGGCATTTGACCACATTGGTGATAAAGACCTTTTCGCGTTCCAGCCCGTTTTTTTGCAGCAGCTCGCTCAGCAATTTACCAGCCTGACCGACAAAAGGGCGCCCCTGCTCGTTCTCGTGAAAGCCCGGGCCTTCACCGATGAACATAATCTCAACCTCCGCCGGGCCTTCACCGGGTACAGCCAGCTTGCGGCTGGCGTGCAAACCGCAGCGCCGGCACCCGCTGACCTCCTGCGCGATCTGTCTTAACTGCTCTGCTTTGTCCATGCGACTCCTTCCCTGCTGCGCTGCCAGGCAGGTAAATCCGCCAGGCGCATCAACAGCGCATCCTCGCCGTTATCTTTGTAATACCGCCGCCGAACGCCGTCCACAATGAAACCGAATTTCCGGTATAAATTCTGGGCGGATTGATTCCCGGCGCGGACTTCCAGAAACACTTGCTGGACTCCCTCATTCGCCAGCTGTTCCAGGCCGGCGGCCAGCAGCAGCTGACCGTAACCCTGGCGGCGAAACGCGGGCGCGACCGCGATTGTGCCGATATGGGCTTCATCTAAAATCACCCAGGAGACCATCATGCCCGCTGGCTGCCAGTTATCCGCCTGGTAAACTTCCAGGATAAGCGGCCGCGCTGCCGGATTTTCGTTGATTTCAAAACGAAAGGACGATTCCGTCCAGGGCAGCGCAAATGACTGGCGGTCAATTTCTACGACCGCGGCCAGGTCCTGGGTTTCAATCCGCCGTACACGGGTTGGGCAGTTCACGGGTTGGGTCAATCGGGTATACTCCCGGCGACATGTAAATAAATCGGAGCCAGAGAGACCGGGTCATCCGTTTTACCGGATTGCCAGCGCGCCCAGGCCAATTCAGCCAGCAGAGATGGACGCCGTACGCACAGCGCCGGGCTGGCCAGGAGCACATTTTTATATTTGCGGTGCAGCATCTGGCGGTCTTCGGCGGAGAGCTCGCCGCAAATATAGGTCGGACTCTTGATTTGCTGGCTCAATTCCTCCGCGGTGGTCACCCGCGCATCTCCCTGCGCCTTCCAGCCATCCTTTTCAGCCAGGTAATGGACGGCGGCCAGCCTGCCGCGCCCGGCCTGCAGAACGGCGATCATGGGAATGTTTCTTAACGGCTGGGCCGCGGCGAGCACGTCCAGGGTTGGGATACCGATGAGAGGGATTTTTTGCGCCAGACTGAGGCCTTTGGCAACAGCCAGACCGATGCGCAGGCTGGTGAAAGAACCCGGTCCCAGCGCGACCGCCACCGCTTTCAACTGGTCGGGGCTGAGCGCGCTGCGGTTCATTAGCGCATCAACCGCGGGCGCCAGTTCTACCGTGTGGTGGTTGCGCGTCCGCCAGGCCATTTCGCCCAGCACCTGAACGCCGTCATACAGCGCGAGGCCCATCCACTGGGTAGAAGAATCGATGGCGAGCAGCATTAAACCCCTCCAAACACCTGGCGCTTAAACTCGGAGAGCATGCGCGCATAACGTTCCCCGCCGGCGGTCAACACCATGCCGCGCTGCTCATCCGCCACCCAGCGCATTTGAATCCACAGCGCTTGAGCGGGCAGAACTTCACGAATGCGGTCCGCCCATTCAATCACCAGGGCGCCTCTATCCATCATCCAATCCAGGTCCAGATCCAGCGCTTCCGCACTCCCGCTCAGGCGGTAGGTATCCAGATGAAAAAGGATCAAACCGTCCGGCCGGCGGTACTGATTGACCAGCACAAAGGTCGGGCTGGATACCGGATCCAGCGACCCCCAGCCCTGGGCAATGCCCTGAATGAGGGTCGTCTTTCCAGATCCCAGATCGCCGCTCAAGGCGATGACATCGCCAACAGACATCAAGGACCCCAAGCGCATACCCAGCCGGCGGGTCTGCTCGGGGCTGCGGCTAAAAAATTCCAGGCTGTTCGAATCCAGGATCGGCATATACCGCAATTATACGCTGGAAACCGGCGCGGAAACTATTTGACGGTCGTTTCATCAGTAGGCGCGCTTTTTTGCGGCGCGATCTTGATCCGCCGTGCCAGTTCCCGGCGGGTGAGCAGCACCCTGCGGCCGCACTGACAGCATTCAAGGCCAATATCCGCTCCCAGGCGGACAACCACCCATTCATAACTGCCGCAGGGATGCGGTTTGCGCAGGCGCACGCGTTGATGAAGGGTAAGGTCGGGCAGCACGGCAACATTATAACCCATGTTATAATTCTTTCGATCCGTCTAAACCTGACGCATCCCGCTTATGTTTGATCTTTCCGTCCCTGAGCTGATTTCGCGCATCCTAACACTGGTGATCGCCTTCACCGTGCATGAATTTGCGCATGCGTTCACCGCTTACCGCTTCGGCGATGATACCGCCAGGGCGGCCGGGCGGTTAACCCTCAATCCCCTGGCGCATCTGGATTTAATGGGCAGCCTGATGCTGGTCTTCGCCGGCTTTGGCTGGGCAAAACCGGTGCCGGTGAACCCTTACACCATTCGAAAGAATTCGGAATCCGGCCTGATGTGGGTTTCCCTCTCCGGGCCGCTGTCCAATTTTCTAATGGCTGTTCTGGCAGCGGTGCCGCTGCGCTTTAACCTGGTGGCAGCCACAACCAGCGGGAGCATTCTGCCAAGCCCGAGTTATTTTTTACTCGACTTTATGTTTATCAACCTGACTCTGATGCTGTTTAACCTGCTGCCAATCGCGCCTCTGGACGGCGACACGGTTGCAGATTATTTTTTCCCCCCTTCTTTGAACCGGGTTCTCAATCTCATCCGCCCGTACGGTCCTTACCTGCTTCTGGCCGTTTTCCTGGTTGGCCCGCTGCTGAACCTTAATATTTTTGGTTGGATCCTGGACCAACCGCGCATGGACCTGGCAAGAATTCTCCTAGGAGTGTACTGATGACTATTCAACTGACGATTCTGGGGTTAGGTCAGATCGGCACGTCTTTTGGACTTGCCCTGGCCGAGCAAAAAGAGCGCCTGTTTCGCGTCGGGCATGACGCCGATCTGGCGGCCATGCGCGAAGCGGAAAAACTGGGCGCGCTCGATAAAACTGCCGTTCGCCTGCAGGCAGCCGTTGAAAACGCGGATATCGTTATCCTGGCGCTGCCCGTGGATGAAGTGCGCTCAACCCTGGAATTTATCGTCCAGGACTTAAAAGAAGGCGCGGTGGTGCTGGATACCTCGCCCCTGCAGGTGAGCGCGCTGGAATGGGCGAAAGAACTGCTGCCGGCCGGGCGCTATTATGTCACCCTGCACCCCAGCCTGAACCCGGCTTATTTTGATGACCGCCAGCGCACTACGGCTTCCGCCAGGGCAGATTTATTTAAGAACGGGATCACCGTCATATCTGCCCCCGAAAATACTGAAGGGGATGCTTTGAAACTGGCCGCCGATTTAACCAAATTAATTGGCGCGACGCCTTATTTCGCAGACCCTTACGAGGCGGATGGCCTGCTCGCCTGGGTCGAGCTGCTGCCTAAATTAGGCGCGGCTGCTCTGGTGCGCACCGTGCAGGATCAGCCGGGCTGGCGCGAAGCGCGAAAACTGACCTCCAACGCCTACGCGCTGGGGACCAGCGCCCTGCTCAGGCTGGATGAAATCAATGAGCTGGGTCAGAGCGCCCTGCTCAACCGTGAAAATGTGTCGCGGGTCCTTTCGGAATATATTCAGCGGTTACAAACGATCCGCGCGCTGCTGGATCAGAACGACGCCGCCGGTTTAAAACACCTGCTGGAAAGCGCGCGGGACGACCGCGCCGCCTGGCTGGATCAACGAACCAAAGCCGAATGGGAACTGGTGCGCTCTCCGGAATTACCGACTTCTGGCGACATGCTGGGCCGTTTGATCGGCCTGCGACCCGACCGAAAGAAGAAGAATTAAAACCGGTTTATGCCGTATTACTGTTATATGGTGGAATGCGCGGACGGCAGCCTCTACACCGGATGGAGCAGCAACCCTTACCGGCGAGAGAAGGCGCACAATCAGGGCTGCGGCGCGCGCTACACCCGCATGCACCGGCCCGTTCATCTGGTCTACGCGGAAGAATTGCCCGACCATTCGACGGCTTTAAAACGTGAAAGAGCCATTAAACAATTAAGCCGCGAGCAAAAGATACATCTCATTCACAGCCCATCCAACCAACTTTCAAAACTTTGCCCATGATGCGATCGGATTCTTTAACTGTTCTGGCCCCCGGGCGGGTGAATTTACTGGGGGAACATGTGGATTATAACGGCGGGGTGGTATTGCCCGCCGCGATAGACCGGTATGTCACTCTAAAGGCCGCGCCCATCCGCGAACGCCAGGTGCGCCTGACCGCGTTAGATCTGGGAGAAACCGTCGCGTTCCACCTGGATCGGCTGGATGACCGGCTGGACGCGGACGGTCGTCCCCTGCCCGCCTGGGCGATTTACCCGGCGGGAGTCGCCTGGGCAGCCGCCCGCCGCGGTCTGCCGATAAGCGGATGTGAAGGGGAGTATTCTTCAAGCGTACCCATCGGAGGGGGGTTAAGCTCTTCCGCGGCGGTTGAAACCGCCTTCGCCGCCCTCTGGCGGACTTTTGGCGGCTGGCAGATGGACAACCTGGAACTGGCGCGCCTGTGTCAGGAAGCCGAGAACCAGTACGCCGGGGTCAACTGCGGGCTGATGGATCAGTTCGCGAGCGCGAACGGGGTGGAAGACAGCTTGCTTTGGTTTGATACCCGCTCGCTGGAATGGCGCGCCCTGCCGTTACCACGGGATATCCGCATCGTTATCGCCGATTCGAGCGTGCGCCGCAGCCTGGCAGCCTCAGCCTACAATGACCGAAGAGCAGCCTGCGAACAGGCGCTACGTATTCTGCGCGGACCGCTGCCCCAGATCCGCGATTTACGCGATGTCAGCCCGGCTGAATTTGAGCGCCACCAAGACTTGCTGCCCAAAATACCGCGCAAACGCGCCCGACATGTGGTGTATGAGTGCGACCGGGTCGAAAACGCCGTCAAAGCGCTGGAAACCGGAGACAGCGAAACATTCGGACAGTTGATGTTCCGCTGTCATTCATCTTTGCGGGATGATTACGAAGTCAGCTGTCCAGAGTTAGACGCTCTGGTAAACATCGCGGCCGAATTGCCTGGCTGCCTGGGCGCGCGCCTGACCGGGGCGGGATTTGGCGGCTGCACAGTTAACCTGGTAAAGGCTGACCAGGCTCAAGATTTTGCCGCTCAACTCCGCCAGCGCTACCAACAGGTCAGCGGAAAAAAGGCTGAAGTCTATCTGTGCCGCGCCAGCGCTGGCGTTCGCGTACGCCCATCTGGCGAATAATCCTTTCACCTGAAAATAAAAAGCGGGAGCGGATCTACCGCTCCCGCATATCAATCAGCCGGATTTACTCGCCCTGTACCATGATGGTGACATCACTGCCGCCGTTATCAGAGGCGTTGACCATTAACTGCAGCTGTTTGCCGCCCTTGGTATAGGTGATGAACATATCCATACTGTCGCCAGATTTTTTCCAACCGCTGGCGGTGAGCTGCTGATCAAAGAAAGCCTTCACCTGTTCGGGGGAATCGGTGGTTTTAAAACCAGCCATTCCCTGCATCGAGAACATGTCGGTCGCGTTTGGATACTGGGGGATATCGCCAGATATCGCTGAACTGGCCGCTTCCGCAGGTAGTTCGATGGTAAAGGGTTGATTGATGTCGTACACTTCACTGGAGAAAGTAAACTTGGCGGGCACGCCGTCAATTTTGCCTTCCGCATACACCTGATATTTGACCGTGAAGGACGGCAGCCCGGTCACGTCGGCAACCCAGACATCCGTCTTCATTGACGTAATATCTGACATGCCGTTAGCCATCAGGGCGATTTCAGCCGGGCTCAGGTTGAGGGAATATCGGCGGGTATTGACGCCGTTCACCACCTCCGAACCTATCAGCTGGTAATTTCCTTTTTGGAATTCGCCGGCTACATTAAAGTCCGTCAGGCTGTTTTCGCCAAACCCGGCCGCGGCTTCTTCTGGGGATTGCTGGCTTATCATCCAGGTTCCGCCAAAATTAATCCAGTTCTGGCCGTTGACGGTGATCATTTCCATGTTCGCCGGTTGTTCGCCGCCAACCGAGGTCCAGATCCAGCGCTTCGCCGGTGGGTTGCGCGTTTCTTCCTGAACGATGGTCAGTTCTTCAGCCGGCGAACCTTCCTTTTCGGTCAGGATGGTAAAACGCGTACGATAACTATTTAAATTCCCCAGCGCTTCCTTACCAGCAATGGTCGGAGGGGTATCAGCGCTGGCCGGGGGATTGGTAGCCGCGGCTGGCGCGCCCGGCAGTCCTCCAGCCGGAGCCGGTTTGCCGCCGCAGGCAGCCAAAACCAGCACCAGAATCAGGCTAAACCAAAATAAGCGTTTCATTGTTCCTCCTTATAAGGAACATTATAGCAAGCAAAACTGGAGAAACAACCTCCAGTTTTTACCAAATCGGTCTGAAATATTCACCCCTGCGCAGGCTGGGCCGGGTCAATCTGTGAAAACGGGCAGGTGTCCCAGGGAAACGATATCAGCCCATTTGGCTCGTTCACCTTCGGTTAAAATGGCTGCTTCCGCGACCACGTTCGCCCCGGCTTTCTGCATCAGCAGGCGCATACCCTGCAGCGTGGAACCGGTGCTGATGACATCATCCAGGATGATAACCTTCTTGCCTTTCATCATTTCGCGGTCTTTTTCATCCAGGTAAAGGGTTTGCGGCGCGCCTGTGGTAATCGAAAGCGTCTCAGCCTGAAGCGCATCGCCCATATAGGGTTTATACGCTTTTCGTAAGATTACATACGGTTTGCCGGTGATCACGCCCAGAGCGTGGGCGATCGGGATGCTTTTCGATTCAGCGGTTACCAGCACATCATAATCGTATGCGCTCAACTTGCCGGCCAGGGCATTCGCGCAGGCTTGAACCAGCTCGACATCGCCGAGGATATTGAGAATGGCAATCCGCAGTCCGGGTTTGATGGTAAACAATGGCAGTTCGCGGTGTACTCCCGCAATATCAATGCCGTAGGTGTCCCGTTCGGTCATACGCGCTTCTCCTGTTGAAAAAAAAAGGAAATCGATCACGGCGCTAGTGTATCATAAAATTCATCAAGTCCTCCTGGAATCCCGAGAGCCTGGGACGCCGACCCAGGCTCTCTTTGCTTAAGGAGGAGAAGAAGAGAAGTTGCCCTATAGAAACAATATACCAGAAGGCGCGGGGCACTGCTTGACTGTTACCCTACGCTTACCCTACGCTGGGGGCACGCTTTTTTCTCCTCTTTTGTCTATCCCAGACCGGTTAATTTTTCGCTAACCGACCAGAGTTTTCTGGCGATGCCTTCGTCATAGGAAATTTCCGAAGAACGCACCGGGCGGCAATCCACATAATATCCGCCCGTCTTGCCCTCCACAGCTTTCGACGCGGCAAGAAAAATGCTGGTGCAAGCGCCTTCCTGGGGTGATTTTGCCGCCAGCTGCAGCAAACCAAACACCGCGCTCACCAGGCTGTTATCCGCGCGGCCAAAATTGGTAGCCACAAAACCGGGATGCAGGGCGTTGACCGTAACGCTGCTGCCCTTCAGCCGGCGGGCGAGTTCGTAGGTGAAATAGAGATTGCACAGTTTTGAGCGGCCGTACGCGGTCCAGCCTGAGTAGTGTTTTTCCATCTGTAAGTCGCCGAAATCAAGATGATGAGTCATGTGCGCCATGGAAGAGACATTCACAATCCGGGCTGAGGGCGACTTTTTTAATAACGGTAACAAAAGTGCGCTTAACAGAAAATAACTGAGATGATTGAGGGCAAAGGTGCTTTCCAGCCCATCGGGGGTGCGCTGGAAACGGTTAAAGAATGCCCCGGCGTTATTCACCAGCACATCCAGCTGTGAAACGCGTTCCTTCACCTCCTGCGCCATCCGCCGGATTTCAGCCTGTGAGGTCAGGTCGGCGGTCAAGACTTCAGCCGCTCCACCTTGGTCCTCGATCTTCTTTACCACCCGACCTGCTCTTTCCGGATTGCGCCCGACGACCAGCACGCGCGCGCCAAGTCGGGTCAGCTCGACCGCCGTCACTTCGCCAATTCCAGATGTGGCTCCGGTGACCAGAACGGTTTTATTTTCCAGCCGCATTAAATCTTCCACAGCCCATTACCCCTTTATCTTGGATTTATTCCAGTGTACAGTTCCTTTATATCACTGGATCGGGAATTTGCCATCCAGTTTGTAAAACCCTGGGTTACAGCGAGGTTGCTGTACAAGAGAGCGTTTTTCATCCTGGATTGCGGTAAAATAGAATTGACGACCCGGAGCAGGATATGGTTACTTCTGAAGAAAAATTGCGCATCTTACAGATGATCCAGGATGGAAAGATTACGGCTGAAGAGGGCATTCGGCTGTTTGAGTCGCTTGACTCAGCAGCGCCGAAATCAGCCGGTGATGACGCTGGCAGCACGACCTTAAGCGCGTCGCGCACCCCGCGCTGGTTTCGGGTGCGGGTGACGGACACCAACACGGGGAAAACCCGCGTCAATGTCCGCCTGCCGGTCACCGTCCTGGCGGCCGGGATGAAAATGGGGGCAAAATTTTCCCCCGAAGTCGAGGGGCTGGACATGAACGTGCTTACCGATGCGATCCGCAGCGGCACAATCGGTAAAATTGTGGATGTGTATGACGATTCAGACGGTGAACACGTCGAAGTATTCCTGGAATAACCAAAACCGCTGGCTGAGACGCCAGCGGTTTTTCTTTTCGTCAATTGATCGATTCCACATGATCAACTTCCGGGAAAAACTGGCGCACTGTCCCTTCCACCCATCCCTTCAAGGTCATTGGAGAGAGCGGGCATCCCAGGCAGGCGCCTCCCAGTTTTACCTTTAAAACCGAACCGTCAAAAGAAACAAATTCGACCGATCCACCGTGATATTGTTCAATATAGGCGTCCAGCTGCTCCACCAGACCTTTCAGCTGTTCCTCTCGTGAAAAGTTTTGCATTTCGCCCATTTTTACCTCCTGACGGTCAGGATGATTCATCCATGCCGTGCCTGAGAATATTCAGGATCGGCGTGTGGGTGCTGCGCAGCCGCTCCGAGACGACTTTTGCGAGGCGCTGCAGGACAACGTTGCCTGTGTCCGGGCACTGGTCGCAAAGCCAGTACAGACTGGCTGCCGGGATACAAAACGCTTCGCTGTCCATTTCTGCCACCGCGCTGGACGTGTATGTGTCGCGGTGCAGGGCGGCCGACCAGCCGAACACACCGCCCGGTTCAATCCGCGCGACGGTCAGCGGCGGCCCGTCGTACGGCTTAAAGCGTATCACAACCTGGCCTTCTTGTAAAATGTAAAGGTGGCTGGCGCGCTGTCCCTGTTCAAAAATCACCTGATCTTTCGGCAGGCGAATATGCTCCGTGATGGAATCAACCAGATCCAATTCGGAGGGGCTTAATCCTTGAAAGATCTGTAAGCGGGCCAGTTCCTGCCTGTACATTGTGAATATATTAATTATGAGTGCTTTTATCTTATAGTGGCATACTTCCGCAAATGATGGACAATTATCCTGTCAAATATGACAGCGGCCAGAGAAAGGGATGACGCGCTTTGCGCGGGCGACTTCCTTGACCTTTCCCCGGGCATCCTGTATCATGAACCCGCCCTTATGATCCAAACCCTGCTGCAGCGCTCCGCCCGCGGAGCGCTGAATTACCTGGCGCATTTACGCGCCTTTAGCATCAACGCCCGCCTGTATCTGGTCAACGCCGTGATTACCGGCGCGAGTATGGGCGTTTTCCGTTTTCTGCTCAACTTTTATGTCCTCTCCTTCGGTTACAACCGCGAATTTGTCGGCAACCTGGTCACCGCCAGCAGCCTGACCGCCCTGATTGTCGCCCTGCCAATGGGTTATCTCGCCGATCGGCTGGGACGTAAAACCTCGCTTGTCACCGGCGGGACGTTAACCTTCCTGGCGGTCTTCGCCATGGTCATCTGGCCCGAACGGGCTGTGCTGATCTCCATGAACATCCTGCTGGGCCTGGCGCAAAGCTTGGCCGGGGTGACCATGGGTCCTTTTCTGATGGAAAACAGCAGCGACCGCGAGCGCACCTATCTGTTCAGCTACTCTTCGGGTCTTTCCACCCTTTCCGCCTTCGCCGGCAACTGGATCGGCGGCTCTCTGCCCACCTGGATGGGCAACCTGCAGGGCCTCCCCGCCACCAGCAGTTCGGCTTACGCCGCCTCGCTGGCGGTGATCGGCGCCGGGGCAGCCCTGGCTGTGCTTCCCCTGCTGTTTATGCGCGCGCCGCGTCTTCCGCGCGCGGAACGGGCTGCTTTCGCCCCCTTCGCCTACGTCGGACAGCACGCCGGGCAGCTCTCGCGCCTGATCGCGCCCATGTTGATGACTTCGCTGGGCGCTGGTCTGATCATCCCCTTTATGAACATCTTCTTCCGCGAAGTTCACCGCCAATCGGATGCCACCATCGGCGCGATGTTCGCCTGGTCCTCCCTGGCAATGGGTGTGGGGTTGATGATCGCGCCGCCGCTGGCAGAACGCTACGGAAAAATTCAGCTGGTGGTGGTTACCCAGCTGCTTTCAATCCCGTTCCTTATTCTGCTGGGTTTCGCCCCCTGGTTCTGGGTAAGCGCCGGCGCTTATTACATCCGCGCGGCTTTAATGAACCTTTCCGGGCCGGTGTACCAGACTTTTGTGATGGAAAAAGTTGACCAATCCGCCCGCGCGACCGTGGCCAGCCTGGTCAGTATGGCGGGCAATTTTGGCTGGGCGTTCAGCCCGACTTTAAGCGGATGGCTGCAGGAACGCTACGGCTTTTCTCCGCCATTTTTGGGCACCATATTCCTTTATTTGCTCTCCATATATCTTTACTGGCGTTTCTTCTGGCCGGACAGGCGGGATGCAGCGGTGAAGTTGTAACTTTTCTCACAAACCGGCATCTCACCTATTAGTGAATTTGCAAAACACCATCAGGAGAAAATAGCATGGAAATGTTAATTGATTTTCCCGGGGGCGCGCGGGTGGACGCGCACTTTGGCCCGTACACCGTGATGACCGACCAGCCGCCGCTGGGCGGCGGAGCCGGCGCGGCGCCGACACCGTTCGCGTTGTTCCTGGCCTCCCTTGGCACCTGCGCCGGAATCTTTGTGCTGGGCTTCTGCTCTCAGCGCGGGCTGCCCACGGATGGCATCCGCATCATCCAGCGCGCGGATAAAGACCCCATGACCGGGCTGCTCGCCAACGTCGAACTCGAAATTCAGGTGCCGCCAACCTTCCCGGAAAAGTATTACCCCGCGCTGGTGCGGTCAGCTGATCAATGTCTGGTCAAACGCAGCATGGACAACCCGCCCAAGTTTAATATTTATACGAAAGTGGTAAAATAAGCCGCATAGATTATGCGCGCTTTTATCCAGCAGGCAATTGCCTTCCTGAAAAAAAATGCGGCCGCTGTTCTGGCGGTCTCAGGGCTGGCAAACCTGCTGGTTTATTATTATTTTGTCGTTTTCCCGGTTAATATCTGGAAACTGGTCGACCGTCCCCTGCTCGATTTTCTTAATCTTGTCAGCGAAGGCGTCTACGGCAAGGCTGAACTGCTGGCGGTCTTTGCGCTGCTGGCCGGCCTGTACTTCCTGGGCTGGTGGGCAGCCAGTCAGCCGGCCGGACGGGACGGTTGGTGGGCTGTGCTGGGTTTCGGGGCTGCGGTCGCCCTGCTGCTGGTATTCATGTTTCCATACGGCGCGGCGGATATCTTTGACTACATTATCCACGCCCGCATCAGCACCGAATACGGCGCCAACCCGTATTTCACCGTCTTCAAGAATTTTCCCCAGGACCCTTTCTTCAGTTATGCCTACTGGAAAAACAGCCCTGCGCCTTACGGCCCGCTGTGGGAGATTTTCTCTGCCCTGGCCGCCCGATTAGCCGGCGACGGCTTTTTCGCCAACATCATCGCCTTCAAATCCCTGAACGGAATTTTTTATCTCGCCAGCCTGGGGTTGATCGCCGCGATCCTGCGCCGGCAGGCGCCCGAGCGCGCCCTGGCCGGGACGCTGCTCTTCGCCTGGAACCCAATGCTGCTGTATGAAACTTTCGGCAACGGCCACAACGACATCCTGATGGTCTTCTTCCTGCTGCTGGCAGCCTGGGCGATCTCGCGGGGCTGGTTCGCGCTGGGCATTGTGGCGATTACCGCTGGGGCTTTAAGCAAATATGTGCCGGTGCTGCTTTACCCGGCTGCCGGGTTAATCGCGCTGCGCGACCTGCCAGATTTAAGAGCCCGGCTGCGGTTTATCCTTGCCGCTGCGGCTGGCAGCCTGCTGCTGGCCGCCGTCTCTTTCGCCCCGTACTGGCAGGGTCTGGAAACACTGACCGTGATACAGCGCGCCGCCATGTACACCTCCTCTTTGCCCAGCGTCATCTACTTCGCGGTCACCGGCGGAGCGGCCAACCAGCCGCTGTCCGCGCTGCTGACGCGCGTCTTCGCGTCCCTGACCGCCCTTTTCGCCCTGGCGATGGGCTGGCGCGCCTGGAAAGACCGCGCCTGGACCAGTTTCGCTGCTTCGGGAACCCTGGTGCTGCTTTTTTACAACCTGGTGGCGAACAGCTGGTCGCACGTCTGGTACGCGCTCTGGCCGCTGAGTCTGGCGGTACTGCTGCCAGTCGGCGCGATCTGGGGAACGGCATTGCTCTACAGCTTTTCTGTGCTGCTCAAACCGTTTTTTATCCGCCCGCTGGTGCTGGCGCATCAGCCCAAACTGGCCCGTTTCTGGCGCGAGTTGTACTTATGGCTGGGTATGCAAAGCCTCCCCTGGCTGTATGCGCTTGGCGCGATGCTGCGCTGTCGAATCCGGCGGCGAAAATCAATACCTAGCCGGTAAACGGTATCGTTATCATCAGCTCTCCCGTTGAATCACACGGCGCGTAGATAAACGAAAAGTTGTTCACCTCGAATTCCCAGTCAAATTTCTGCGGGACCAGCGCCCTCGTCACCGGGCCGACCAGATCAGGAGTCAGGTCCTCATTGGCGAGACTGATATGCGGGATCCAGTGGTCGGGAGCGTAATAAGGGCTGATACCCGTTCCCAGCCCGTCCACAGTCTGCCAGACCAGGCGGTGAAAATCTGTCAGCTGGCTCGAAACGATCAGCGGGATGTATAAAACCGGAGCGCCGCCGGTGAACAGACCCAGGCCGGCGGTCTCGACCTTGAAGGGCCGGGTGCGCGCTGCCAGCGCTTCTAAAACGGCTTTCAAACGCGGTGAATCATAACAATCCGCAATCTGCCAGGAAAAATGAGGGTACGGAGTCACTTTGATTCCGCGCAGGCCAAAATCCCGCTCCAGTTGATCCCACAGCAGGTATACCTGGTCATAAAACGGCTGCGGCAGAAGGCTGACCACTCCGTCCATTCGCGCCGCTTCGCCTTACCCGCCCGCCACCGGTGGGATGATATCCAGCACGGCATTTTCCTCTACCACCGTCTCCAGGCGGTCCGGAAGGGTGTTTACATCTTTTCGATTATAGAGAACATGAACATGGGCATACAGCTCGCCCTGATCATCCAGCCAGTGAGGCCGCAAAGCAGGCAGCTGCTGCAGAAGCGCATCCAGCGCCTGGCGAATGGTCGTTCCGGGCGGAAGATCAAGCTGATGGCTTTTCTGTCCGGCGATTAACCGGAAGGTGGCGAACAAATTCACCTGCATGCATCCATTGTACCGGCGGGGGACAGGGCTGGCAAGCGATTTAATGCGCGCGCGGCAGGATCACCGGGCGTCCGGATCCGGGCAAGTTCATCACCTCTATGGGTACCTGGTAAACCGCGCTCAACAGCGGTTCGGTTAGAACATCCTGCGGGCTGCCCAGCGCGCGCAGCTCGCCGTTGACCAGCAGCCCAACCTGATCGGCGAAGCGCGCCGCCAGATTCAAATCGTGCAGCACCACCAGCGCTGAAAGCCGCCGCCAGGGCAGACCGTTTTCACCGTTGACCGGGTGAGCCAGGCCGCGGAGGCGCTCCAGCATCGAAAGCTGATGTTGCAAATCCAGGTGCGTGGTGGGTTCATCCAGCAGTAAAATCGGTGCAGCCTGAGCCAGCGCGCGCGCCAGCAGCAGGCGCTGCTGTTCACCGCCGGATAACTCGCCGATTCTCCTTTCAGCCAGATCGAGCGTGCTGGTCAGTTCGAGCGCCTTTTGTACCAGAGACTCATCCTTTTCAGACAGCTGGCCCAACCAGTTCAGGTAAGGCGTGCGCCCCAGACTGACCATTTCCCACCCGGTAAAAGCCGGCGGCAGATTGCGCGCCTGCGGAACCACCGCCATCCACCTCGCCCGTTCGGCGGAAGAGGCTTTCAGGATAGTCTTGCCTTTGAATAAAATATCTCCGGATACAGGCGGAAGCACACCGCTTAAACAGCGAATCAGCGTGGATTTCCCCGAACCATTCGGGCCAATCAGCGCCAGAATGCAGCCTTCCGGCAGGTCAAAGGACACGCCTTTGATCACCAGCCGTTCGTCATAGCCCGCTTGAAGGTTCCTGACACTTAACACGGCTTCACCAGTAGTTTTGCTGCCGCGCGCGGCGAAGCAGCCATAAAAAGAACGGCGCGCCAGCCATGGCTGTGATCACCCCGACCGGCAGTTCCTGCGGCGCCATCACCACCCGCGCGACCACATCCGCCAGCAGCAGAAAAGTCGAACCGCCCAGGATGGAAAGCGGCAGCAAACGGCGGTAATCTCCGCCCCACACCAGCCGGATGATATGCGGAACCATCAGGCCGACAAAACCGATAATCCCCGCGAAAGCCACCGCCGCGGCGGTTGCCATAGAAGCGGCCACCACCACCAGCCGGCGCACGCGCTGAACCGGTAAGCCAAGCTGCTGGGCCTGTTCATCCCCCAGCTGAAGCACATTCAGCGCGTGGCCCATAAATAACAGCGTCCCAAGGCCTACGGTAATGAAAGGCAGCGCGGCTAGGACGGGCTGCCAGCCAGAGAGGGTCGAACCGCCCAGCAGCCAGACAATCGCGCGGCGCAGTTCACCGGTGGCGTTGATCATCAGAAAGGATGTTAAAGCGGTGGCAAAGGAACTGACCGCCACGCCGGCGAGGATCAAATTGGTGGTCGGCAGAGTCCGCCCGACCCGCCCGAGCAGGTACACCAGCCAGACGGTCAGCAGCGCTGCCAGGAGCGCGGCGAGCGGCACGGCCAGCAGACTCAGCAGCGAATAAGGCCAGCGGAACGACATGGCCAGCACCGCCCCCAGACCGGCTCCTGAAGCCACGCCGATCAGGTAAGGGTCAGCCAGCGGATTTCGGAACAACCCCTGATAAGCCGCCCCGGACCCGCCCAGCGCCGCCCCGATCAAGATCATTAAGACCGTGCGCGGCAGGCGCAGGCGCAGCAGGATGGTCAGATACGGATCTACCTGGGCAGAGCCGCCCGGCAGGCCGTTCAAGGCCGACCGGAACAGCTCGCCCAGGGTGGAGAGGGGGATAAGGACGCTGCCCACCGCGATGCTCAACAGGGCCGCTGCCAGAAGCAGCAGGCTGACAAGAACAAACGGGCGGGCAGACGATTTGGTCATACTTTATTTGAACAGTTCCGGGTGCAGCTGCTTTGCCAGCACTTCCAGGCCTTCGATCAGGCGCGGACCGGGACGGCTGACCAGGTTGTCGTCAAAAGTCAGAATGCGGTTGCTGCGCACGGCGGTCAGCGCTTCCCAGCCAGCCCGGACGGCCACCTGCTCGGGGGTCACCCCGTAGGCGGCGTCGCCCAGCAGAATCACCTGGGGGTCGGCCACCAGAAGAGCTTCCAGCGACATTTGCCCGTACATTTCAGGCATCTGATCACCGATATTGACCCCGCCGGCCATGCTGATTAACTGGCTGAGGAAAGTACCGCCTCCCGCGGTCCACGGCTTGGAGGGTTCGGAACCGTCCAGTTCATAGAAGACAGACGGCTTATCGGTAACCCCGGCCAGTTTATCATTCACCGCCTTCAGCCGTCCGCGCAGCTCAGCGTTGAGCTTTTCCGCCTCGGCGCTGCGGCCGGTCAGTTTTCCAACGGTTTCAATATTGACGAATAAATCATCCAGACTGACCGGGTTGGGCAGGTAATAAACCGTGATCCCCAGATCCTCCAGCGCCTTGACCTGTTCAGGGGTATGGATGCCGGTCATCAACACCAGATCGGGTTTGAGCGAGACGATTGTCTCATAATTGTAGTTTCCCATCGAACCGCCGGCCGCCGGTAAAGCTTTGGCGGCTTCAGGGTAATCGGAAAAGTCGTCCCGGCCGACAACCTGACCGCCCGCGCCGACGGCGAAGAGGATTTCGGTGTTTGAGGGCGCCAGCGAAACAATCCGCTGGGGTACGGCTGAAAGTTTTACTTCCCGGCCCAGACCATCAGTCATCGCAGCCGGAGCGGCCGGAGCGCAGCCCGCCAGGGCGACGGCCAGCAGGCTGATGAACAGCATGAGATTGGTAAAGCGTTTCATCAAATACTCCACATCAATAGAATAAAATTCAATTTAAAATCCCTGCCGTCTGGCAGGGAGGTGGGATTGGCTTTTTTTGGGCTGCTCTCCACCTCCTTTCGTCGAGGTTGTGGTGAACACCTGATCAGGCGGGCGACCTGGCTCGCGTATCACTACGCTCACAGTTGCGCGACAGCACCGGACTTGCACCGGTTTCGCCTTTAAGCCCTCCCATCCGGGGGATTGGGCACCTGGCAGGTTTATATTGGGTTGTAAGCGCATTATAGGGTCAGCCAGCCCGCCTGTCAAGTGACAGACGGCATCCATTCTGACCTGACAGGCGCTGGTATAATGTGGGAATGAATCCGCCCGTCATCACCGAACACCCGCCCTACCTGACGGTTGAACTGGTGCCGCGCTCCTGTTTCTTTTCAAATTTGCGCTCCAACCTGCGCGGCAGGGACTGGAAAGCTCTGCGCCAGGCGTGCATCGAGGCCGCCGGCCACCGCTGTGAAATCTGCGGCCGGGACGACCGCTACCGCGCGCTGGAATGCCACGAAATCTGGGACTATAACGATGAAGCCTGCGTTCAGAGCCTGACGGGGTTGATTAGCCTGTGCCGCGACTGCCACCGTGTCAAACACATGGCGCTGGCCCGCCACATGGGCTGGCACGAACAGGCTGAACGCCATTTTATGCGCGTCAACGGCTGGGATGCGCGGCGAACCCGCGATTACCTGGCCGCCGTCTTCGCCCTGTTTGAGTGGCGCAGCGCCCTGGACTGGCAGCTGGACATCACCTGGCTGGAAGGGCGCGGCATCACCCTGCCGCAAACGCTTGACCGGGAAGCGGGCTGCCCCGCGCCGATAGAAGATTGACAAGCGAACCAATTAAGGTATAATTTTGCCTGCTTGAAGGCTCACTAGCTCAACTGGCAGAGCAATTGACTCTTAATCAATGGGTTCAGGGTTCGAGTCCCTGGTGAGTCACTCAAAGGAACCACCGCTGCGAGGTGGTTTTTTTTCGCGGGTTCAACCGTTCCACCGCCGCGCCGATCCAATCGGCCGCTCCTCTTGAGGATAATGGGGTTAACCTTGCGGCTCGCGGCGGGTCATGTTATAATCTGCCGTCGCCTCGTGAGAGGCCGGATACTAAAAAGCAGGTGATTGAGATGAGCGAATTACTGAAAGCCGTTGAGGCCCCCGTTAATCCGAATATTCCTCAGCTGTTCCCCGGTGACACCGTCAGCGTGCATGTCAAAATTAAAGAAGGCAACCGCGAACGCATCCAGGAATTTAAAGGCACCGTTCTGTACATGCATGACAACGGCACCAATTCAACCTTCACGGTGCGCCGCGTGGCCTCGAACGGCGTCGGTGTTGAACGCACATTCTTGCTGCGCTCGCCGCGCATTGACAAAGTCGTTGTGGAACGCCACAATGTCGTCCGCCGGGCGCGCATGTACTTCCTGCGCGGGCGCACTGGCAAATCTGCCCGCCTCAAGCAGAAATTCAACTGATCCGCGACTGGTTTTGATTTTCTCTGGGTGCAGCCCAACGCCGGGGTTGCGCCCTTTTTGTCTTAAAGCACGGCCTCAATTGCCGCAAATGCTGTTCGGCAGACAGGCGCTCAGGCCTTCCAGGCTAAATCCGCGCGGGTAATAAGAACCGGTGCAGCTTTCCACCACATAGTCGCCGCGATAATCCCCGGCCGCCACCCGCCGGATCATCGCGGTTAACCGCTGCAGATCCTCCTGATTGGTGTAGCAGCCAAATGAAGCGCGCAAGACGCCGGGTAGGTCCACCCGATCGCCGGCCACGGCTCGTTTGCGGTGTTCTTCAAACTGCGCGGGAGTAATTTTCAACAGGTTGAGCACATAGGGATGCGCGCAAAAACACCCGTCGCGGACCCCGATCCCGCCTTCGAAACCAAAAATCGCGGCCGCTTTACCGTGCGCGATCCCGTCAATCTTGAACGCTACCACGCCCACGCGGTCTTTCACCTGCCGCGGATCGGCGCCGCCGTAGACCCTCACCTGCGGGATGCGGGCCAGTTCCTCCAGCAGAATGGAGGTCATCTCGGCTTCGTGGCGGGCGACGGCTTCCATTCCGACCGCGTTGAGCTGGCGCAGCGCGGCAGCCAGCGCCACCGCGCCGATCACATTCGGGCTGCCGGCTTCGTCGCGGTCAGGGCTGTCAGCCCAGAATACTTCCTCCAGGGTAACCACCTTGATCGTGCCGCCCCCGCGAATATCCGGCTCGGTGCTGTTAAAAAAGTCGCGCGGACCGATCAGAGCGCCGCCGCCAAACGGGGCGTACACTTTGTGGCCTGAAAAAGCGATAAAATCCAGGTACTCCGCCTGACCCGGCCGCCCCTTTTCCACTTTGCGGTGCGGCAGCAGCTGAGCGCAATCCACAAAGATTTTTGCCTGATAGCGGTGCGCCAACGCGGCCAGATCATGGATTGGATTGGTCCAGCCAGTCACGTTGGAAGCGCCGGTGACCGCCACCAGCTTGATCTTCCCGCGGTAAGTTTCCAGCAGCGACTGAAAAGCCTGCAAATCCAGGCGGCCGTCCGCCAATACCGGGCAGTGTAACGTCCTGGCGGCTTTACGCCAGGGCAGATCGTTGGAATGGTGTTCCATCTGGGTGGTCAAGACCAGATCATCGGTTTGAAATGGAAAGCGGTGCGCCAGCAGGTTAATCGCTTCAGTGGTGTTTTTTACAAATATAACGCTTTCGCTATCGCAGTCCGCCCCGACGAATTCAGCCGTGGTTTCGCGGGCCTGTTCATACAGGCGCGTGGAAACCAGTGATTTATACCCCGATCCGCGGTGAACGCTGGCGTACCACTCCAGCGCATCCTCGACCGCCGCGCGCACGGCGCGAAAGGCAGGCGTGCTGGCAGCATTATCCAGGTTGACATACGGCACCAGACTTCCATCGAGCAATTCAACCTGGCGGTCGATTCCAACAATCTGTTCTCGCAGGGTTTCAACAGCGGGCATTAGGTTCATGGTTCGCTCCGTGGAAAGGGTTGCAGGGGAATGCTGTGCATCGCGCGGTCTTTCAGGCGGCGCTCCAGCATGGTGGTGACGCGCTGCTGGGAACGCGCAATCTGATCGGTCATGATTTCCTGCGCCAGGCTGGCGTCCCGGCGGGCGAGAGCCTGCACCAGCGCGAGGTGTTCGCGGCGCATCTCATCCGCGCTGTCGCGCAGCTCAAGACCGAGATGAAAAATCCGCTCCATCTCTTCCAGCACTGCCCGGACCGCGGCCGCCAGGCGCGCGTTGCCGGTGGTCAGGGCGATGGCGTGGTGAAAATCCGCGTTGCGGCGCAGGAATTCGCAGTAAGAAGCGGTGTCGTGATAGGTGTAGGTGAAATCCGCCATTTCCTGCAGCCGGCGCACATCCGCATCCGAAGCGCGCAGAACAGCCAGGCGGATGGTCTGTTGTTCCAGCAGGATGCGCAGTTCATACAGATCATGAATATCACCCAGGGTCAGGCTGGAGACGCGGTAGCCCTGGCGCGGGATCGAAGTCAAATAGCCTTCCTGCTCCAGCCGTTTCAAGGCTTCGCGCACCGGGGTGATGCCGAGGTTATGGCGCTCGATCAATTGCGGTTGGGCGATCACCGCGCCGGGATCCAGCTCGCAGGTGAGAATGTCCTCTTTAATGGCGGTGTAGGCTTGATCGGCCAGAGATGGGGCGCCGGACTTCACTGGATTCCCAGCCTCCTTGTGATATATCAGTACTATATCACAGGTGAGCCGCGCATGCAACTCCCCACTTTTCTCAATTCGGGCTTAAAATATCACCATCTTACTGACCGGGAATAAACCATGCGACCACCTCTTATCGGCGTTACCGCCTACCAGGAACCTGGTAAAACCGAATTCCCCCTCGTTTCTCTGTCTCAGTCTTATTTGCGGGCTGTCCGGACCGCCGGCGGACTGCCGGTGCTGCTTCCGCCCGGGCTTCAACCCGCCGAGCTGGAAGCGCTCTTACCGCGTCTGGACGGTCTGCTGCTAACCGGCGGCAGCGACCTCGATCCGGCGCTTTTTGGCGGTACACCTCACCCCGAAGTCTATGAGATTGACCCCGAGCGCGACCTGCTCGAACTGACCCTGGTGCGCCTGGCGGCGGCGGAGGGCAAACCGTTTCTCGGCATCTGCCGCGGCATTCAGGCAATCAATGTCGCCCTGGGCGGCAGCCTTTACACCCACATCCCCGACCAGCTCCCGGGAGCCCTGAAACACGATTATTACCCCGATTACCCGCGCGACACCCTGGCGCACGCTGTGCGGCTTCAGCCCGGGACCCGCCTGGCAGCCCTGCTGGGGGATGAACCGCAGGTGAACAGCCTGCACCATCAGGGCATCTTGAAGCCCGCCGCTCCGTTAAGAGCTATCGGCTGGGCGCCGGACGGGTTGATTGAGGCTGTCGAACTGCCTGGCCATCCTTTCGGAATGGGTGTCCAGTGGCATCCGGAGTGGCTTCAGGCCTACGCTCCCATGCGGGCGCTTTTCCGGTCATTTATTGAAGCCGCCAGCCATTAAGTCATGAAACCCTATCCCGCATACCCACCGATTGGCATGTTCGACTCCGGCGTTGGCGGCCTTTCGGTGCTGCGCGCGGTGCGGAGCGAGCTGCCCAACCAGCCGGTTTACTACCTGGGGGATCAGGTTCACGTCCCTTACGGCCCGCGCAGCCTGGAGGAAGTGCGCGGCTTTTCTGAGGAGATAACCCGCTTCCTGATTTCTCTGGGAGCGGAGCTGATCGTGGTGGCCTGCAACACTGCCTCGGCCGCCGCCTTACACTGGCTCAGGGAGCGGTTCGCCGGAGTGCCCTTCGTAGGCATGGAACCGGCGGTAAAACCGGCCGCCGAACAGACCCACACGGGAAAAGTCGGCGTGCTGGCCACACCGGCCACTTTTCAAGGCGCGCTGTACGCCTCGGTGGTCGAGCGTTTTGCCAGCGGCGTGCAAATCTATCAAGACACCTGCCCCGGGCTGGTCCAGGAGATTGAAGCCGGGAACCTGGAGGGGGCAGAAACCCGCCGCATCCTTGAAACCGCCCTGCGGCCCATGCTGGCAGCCGGGATTGACACGATCGTGCTGGGCTGCACCCATTATCCTTTTGTCATTCCTCTGATTGAATCCATCGCCGGTCCGGCCGTGCGCGTGATCGACCCCGCGCCGGCGGTCGCCCGCCAGGTCTCACGGGTGCTGCGTCAACAGGACAATTTCCGCCCAGGGAATGCCCCCGGCCCGCTGCGGGCGTTTACCAGCGGAGCGGTGGAAGACTTTTCTCGCACCCTGAATCTCCTCCTGGGAGAAGCCCGGGCCGCCGAGGGTGTCGTCTGGTCAAACGGCCGCCTGGTGCCGGCATAAGCCTTTACACCTGCCCGGCTGAACGCCGTGTAAATGTTATACTAAGAGAAATCACTGGAGGACATTCATGCCCCGCGAAATCATTGAACTTGACCCGCTGACCCATATCACGGTGGACGCCATTGGCAAACCGGGTGAGCGCGTTTTTTTTCTCCAGGCCTCATCCGCTGAACGCAGCATCACCCTGCTGGTGGAAAAAGTGCAGATCCAGACTCTCAATCTGGCTGTCCGCCGATTCCTGGAAGAGATAAAAGCCAGTTACCCGGCGCTGACAGACGCCAGCGACGCCTATGATGAGAAAGACATGCATATCACCCCGCCGGTAGACCCGCTTTTCCGCGTTGGCGAAATGACCCTGGCGTACGACGTTGACCGCGATATGATGTCCCTGATTGTGCGCGAGATCCTCAGCGGAGAGATGCAGCCGGAGGATGCCGCGGAAGTGCGCCTGTGGGGAACGCGCTCGCAGATGCTGGCCATGTGCGCCTGGGGAGAGACCCTGGCTGCGCGCGGCCGCCCGATCTGTCCCCAGTGCGGCCAACCCATGGAACCCGAAGGCCATTTTTGCCCCAAAAAGAACGGCCATAAACACTGATGGATCCTGTTCGGGATAAAGACGCCATTCTCAATCTCCTGAGCAAAGGTAATATTTCGCTTCAGGGCCAGTTTGTGCGCGGTTCCAATTACGCTTTCCTGGTCGAAGTAACTCTGGAAGAAACGCTTTCCGCAGTCTATAAACCCACCCGCGGCGAACAGCCCCTGTGGGACTTCCCCGCGCAAAGCCTGGCGAAACGAGAGGCGGCCGCCTACCTGGTCAGCGAAGCCCTCGGGTGGCATTTTGTCCCCCCCACGGTTTACCGCCGCAAAGCGCCGCTCGGACCCGGCTCGCTGCAGCTGTTCATCCCCCATCATCCCGAATACCACGCCTTTAACTTTTCTCCAGAAGACCGCCAGCGCCTGCGCCAGGTCGCGGTCTTTGACCTGCTGACCAACAACGCTGACCGCAAAGCCAGCCACATCCTCAAGGATGAACAGGGACGTCTGTGGTTGATAGATCACGGGTTGTGCTTTCATGTGGATGAAAAACTGCGAACTGTTCTGTGGGAATTCGCCGGACAGGACATCCCGGAAGAAATCCTCCCCGATCTGAGCCGGCTGGAGCAGCAACTGGCGGAGGAACAGCCGCTCTGGCTGGCATTAAAAAATTTTTTATCCCTGGCGGAAATCCGCGCGCTGCGCCGCCGGGCGCGCCTGCTGCTGGCTCATCCCACCTTCCCTTACCCGCCCGCGCACGAACGCCCCTTTCCCTGGCCGCCGGTCTGATTACGGCAGGAAGATGTTAAAATAAGCCATCCTTTCGGAGGTGAAGCATGAAACAGGTATCGCTGTGTATGATCGGTTTTGGTAATGTCGGACAGGCTTTCGCCCGATTGATCACCCGCAAAAAGGATGAGCTGGAGCAGCGTTACGGTCTAAACCTGATCGTTACCGGAATCGCCACCGCCCGCCACGGCAAGGCAATTGACGCCGGTGGAATTCGCCTGTCGGTTGCCCTGCGCACGATGCAGCGCGGAGCCTCTCTCGACCTGCTGTCCCAGCAGCCGGCGCCGCAGGACATGCTGGAATTCATCGCCGCCTGCCCGGCGGACGTGCTGCTCGAAAACAGTCCGGTCAACCACCACACCGGCGAGCCGGCGGCGGCGCACATCCGCGCTGCCCTGCGCCAGGGGATGCACGCGGTCACAGCCAACAAAGGCCCCGTGGCTCACCATTACCAGGAACTAAGCAGCCTGGCAGCCAGCGTGGGCCGGCGCTTCCTGTTTGAATCGGCCGTGATGGACGGCGCGCCGATCTTCTCCCTCTTTCGCGGCCCGCTACCCGCGGCCGAACTGATCGGCTTCCGCGGCATCCTTAACTCCTGCACCAATCTGCTGCTGGAGATGATGGAGCAGGGGAAAACCTTCGAGGAGGCGATTGAATACGGCCGCTCGATCGGTATCACCGAAACGGACCCCTCTGCCGATGTGGATGGCTGGGACGCGGCGATTAAAGTCGCCGCCCTTTCCACCGTCCTGCTCGGCATCCCCCTCAAACCTCAGGAAGTGCAGCGCGAAGGCATCCGCGGATTGACCCAGAAACAAATCGCCGCCGCGCGTAAAGCCGGCCAGCGCTGGAAGCTGGTCTGCACCGCCCGGCGGCGCGGCAGCCAGCTGATTGAAGCCAGCGTCAAACCGCAGCAGGTTGGCCCGGATTCGCCGCTCTTTGCCGTCAACGGCACCAGTTCTTTTGTGCAGTTTCAGATGGATACCCTGCCCGGGCTGGGAATCCTCGAAAGCGACCCCGGGCCAGAGACGACCGCTTACGGTCTGCTGGCGGATATTATCAATGCCCTGCGCGGGCAGTAAGCAGGCATGTCTGAAACCGTCTTGATTTACCTGGCAGCTGGCAGCAACCTGGGCGACCGGCTGGGAAACCTGATCAATGCCCTGGAAGGTCTGCCGCCGCAGGTTATACCGCTGCGAACTTCCCCGGTCTATGAAACCCCGCCCTGGGGCGTCCTGGATCAGCCCAAATTTCTCAACCTGGTCTTTGAGGCAGAAACCCGCCTTGCGCCGGTTGAGCTGTTAAAATACCTCAAAGATTTAGAGACCAGGCTGGGACGTCAACCCGGGCGGCGCTACGGTCCGCGCGTCATTGATCTGGATATCCTTTTTTACCAAGATCGGATCCTCAACCTGCCTGAATTACAAATCCCGCACCCCCAGATGGCCGCGCGGCTGTTTGTCCTGCGCCCCCTGGCGGATCTTGCCCCCGATGCGCGCCACCCGCAAAGCGGTCTGACGGTGCGCGAACTGCTCGCCAGCCTGCCGCCCGAGGAAATCAGCCGCCATGCCCCGCCCCTGCCGGTCAATCTGGACCAAGATTTTCGTCTGGCGCTGCGGGCTGACCCCGCGGCGCGCGAACGCTTCGCCCTTCTGCCCGCCTCTCACCGCAAGGCTTACACCGACTGGATCGCCGAAGCCAAAAAACCGGATACCCGCGCCCGCCGGGTGGCGCAAACCCTAATTAAGTTAAAGGAAAGCTAAGATGCACGCTCCGCGCAGTCTGGCTTTTGGCCAGCGCACCTTTGTGATGGGGATTCTCAACCTGACGCCGGATTCTTTTTCCGGCGACGGACTGCTGGCCCGCGCGAACGGACTGGAAGCCGCGCTTCAGCAGGCGCGCGCCTTCGCCGCTGCCGGCGCGGATATCCTCGATATTGGCGGCGAAAGCACCCGCCCCGGCTCCGCTCCGGTCAGCCTTGAAGAAGAACTGGCGCGGGTCATCCCGCTGGTGCGCGCCCTGGTAGCTGAAAATACCGGCTGTGTTCTATCAGTTGATACTTCCAAAGCCGAAGTTGCCCGCCAGGCGCTGGAAGCCGGCGCGGACTGGATCAACGACGTCTGGGGAATGCGCGCTGACCCGGAGATGGCGGAGGTTATTTCCAGACACCGCGCCGTGGCGGTGCTGATGCACAACCGCTCCAGACCGGCCAGTGTGGCGTTGGATGCGCGCCTGGGCGGGCGTTACCTGGGCGCGGATTACGCCGACCTGCTCGGCGAGGTGAAAGCGGAATTGCTGCAAAGCGTGGCTATCGCCCGTTCGGCCGGCATCCCCGATCAAAACATCATCCTTGACCCCGGACTGGGATTCGGCAAGTCCATTGCCCAGAATTTTGAACTGATTAACCGCCTGGATGAAATTAAAGCGCTGGGCTTCCCGGTGCTGCTCGGCGCGTCGCGCAAGTCATTCATCGGTCACATCCTAGACCTTCCGCCCGCCGAGCGCCTGGAAGGTTCGCTGGCAGCCGCCGTGGCTGGCATTCTGCGCGGTGCGGATATTGTGCGCGTGCACGACGTCGCCGCCACCGTCCGCGCGGCAAAAATCGCCGACGCGGTCTGCCGCCCGGCTTAAACCGCGCGCAGCAGCACATCCAGTCCCGGTTTTTCGCGTTAAATTTCGATCCGTTCCGCCAGAACTGCGGAGCCTGCGCGGGCGGCCGTTCGACAAATCCATCCCTGGCAAAAAAAACGCGCAAAAGCGAAAAGGGAATGCAGTACAGCCTGCGGCCGCTGGCAGGGCGCGGCGCCGCGGGCAGTTCGTCTGCCCTGGCAGCGCGGATCTTCCCGCTCCTGGCGCTTGCTGGCTCAGGGCGCGTCCGCTTTCGCTTCCCCCTCGCCCGCGTCCTCAGCCGAAAGCCCGCTGCCCAGCGGGGCTGTGCCGGCCAGGTTCTGGCTGTATGCTTCCAGGTCTTCGGTTATCAACGTCCGCGCTTTTCCGCATTGCTTGCAAAACCCGGCGCCGGGGATATACGGCGTTCCGCATTCCGGGCAGTATTTCGAGCCCGGACTCGCGAGCAGCTCGGCGGTGTGCTTGGGCTGCGGCGCCATAAAATAGCCGCACCGTTCGCAAAAAATCATCCCCGCCGTGATGGCGCTGCCGCACTTGGGACAGACCTGACGGTTCAAGAGAGGCTGCCCGGCGTTTGAATCCGCACCAGGTCTGGAATCCGCCTCATTCGCCCCCTCTGGCGGAGCGGACTGCTGCGATAGATCTTTGAGCCGCGAAGGATAATACTTGCCCACAAACCAGCGCTGGAAGGCTTCCATCGGCTGATTGGAATTCATCAGCCAATAGATCACCTCCCATGCGGCGGGGTTAAGCAGGTCGCTTCGTAAAATTTGATCGGCCAGAACGCCGGCGGCGCGCCGGTCGCCGCGAAAGTGCGCTTCGGCCATTTGCCGTTCAAGTTCTGCGAGGTCAGCCGTCATGATCGTTCCTTGTGCTTGATTATCAGCAAAGAGCCAATTTTTGACAAGATCAAATTTGGCTGTTTGCGCCGTCCGGCGGGCATCCAGAAGGCGGGAATTGCAATTTTAATCGATTTCCGGTACACTCTAATTATTGACAAAGTGGGTATAAATTATTCTATCCAACGCTAGCGGGAGGTTTACTCAATGGCATTAACTGCCGAAATCAAACGCGAAATGTACTGGACGATGCTGCTCGCCCGCCGGCTGGACGAGCGCGCCTGGGTGCTGCACCGCCAGGGCAAGATCGCTTTCCACATTTCGGGTATCGGTCACGAAGCCGCTCAGGTTGGCGCGGCTTACGCGCTGCGGCGCGGCGAAGACTGGGTCACCCCCTACTACCGCGACCTGGCGTTGATGGTCGCGCTGGGCTACACCCCGACCGAGTTCATCCTCAGCCTGATGGGCAAGGCTGGCGAACCCAACTCCGGCGCGCGCCAGATGCCCAGCCACTGGAGCCTGCGGCGCGCCAACGCGGTCAGCCATTCCGCTCCGGTGGCCACCCAGTGCGTGCATGCCGCCGGCATCGGTCTGGCGATCAAACTGCGCGGGGACGACAGGGTGGTCTTCACCACCCTGGGTGAAGGCTCCACCTCGCAGGGCGAGTGGTACGAGGCGGTTAACTGGGCCGCGGTGCACCAGCTGCCGGTGATCTTCATGGTGCAGAACAACCAGTACGCCATCTCGGTGCCGTCGGCCAAACAGATGGCCGTTCCCTCCGCCGCTGACAAAGCTTGCGGCCTCGGTCTGCGCGGTCTTTCGGTAGACGGCTCGAACGTTCTCGAAGTCTACAACGTCATGTCCGAAGCGGTCGAGCGCGCCCGCAGCGGCGGCGGCCCGACTCTCATCGAAGCCCGCGTCAACCGCATCACCCCGCACTCCTCGGATGATGACGACCGCTCTTACCGCTCCCGCGAGGAAGTGGAGGAAGGCAAACGCAACGACGCCATCCTGATCAGCCGCCAGGTGTTGGAAAAAGAAGGCGTGTTAAACGCCAAACTGGTGGAAGAAATGGAAACGAAAGCCAAGGAAATGGTGGACGCGGCCGTGGCCGCAGCCGAAGCCGCCCCCTACCCGGATGTCAGCGAAGCGGCTTACCCGGTCTATGTCGAGGAGGTGCGCCGTGGCTGAAATTACCCTGATCGAGGCTATCCGCCAGGCGATGGATGAAGAACTGGCCCGCGACCCGGATGTCTTCATCGTTGGCGAGGATGTCGGCGTGCGCGGCGGGGTTTTCCGCGCCACCCAGGGCCTGTATGACAAGTACGGCTCGGAGCGGGTGATCGATTCGCCCCTGGCGGAACTTTCCATCGCCGGGGTGGGCATCGGCGCGGCGCTTTACGGGATGAAGCCGATTTGCGAGATCCAGTTCGCCGATTTCATCGCCCCGGCCTTCAACCAGATTATCAACGAAGCCGCCAAAATGTGCTACCGTTCCAACGGCGAGTGGACCGTGCCGATGGTCTTCCGCGCGCCTTACGGCGGCGGCATCAGCGGCGGCCTGTATCATTCCCAGAGCGTTGAAGCCTTTTTCACCACCCCCGGTCTCAAGATCGTCATCCCCTCCAATCCCTACGACGCCAAAGGCTTGCTTAAATCGGCCGTGCGCGACCCCAACCCGGTGCTGTTCTTTGAGCCCAAGAAAGGCTACCGGCTGATCAAGGGCGAAGTACCTGAGGGGGAATACACCGTGCCGATCGGACCGGCCGCGGTCACCCGCCCGGGCAGCGACCTGAGCATCTTTGCCTACGGCATGATGCACTATTACGCCCTGCAGGCCGCCGAAGAACTGGCCGGCGAGGGCATCCAGGCCGAGGTGGTGGATCTGCGCACGCTTTACCCGGTAGACCGCGCCACCATCCTGGAATCGGTGCGCCGCACCGGCAAGGCGCTGATCGTGCACGAAGACAACCTGACCGGCGGGTACGGCGCTGAAATCGCCGCCACCATCGCCGAGCACGCCTTCACCGACCTGGATGCGCCGGTGCGCCGCCTGGCCGGGCCGGATGTCCCCGGGGTGCCCTTCAGCCATCCCTTCCAGGACTGGTTCATGGTCAACCCGCAAAAGATCGCCAGCGCCGCCCGCGACCTGGCGCGCTACTAGGAGGCAGTCATGGCAACCAAAGTCGTCATGCCCCAGCTGGGTGAATCGGTGGTGGAAGGCACGGTTACCAGGTGGCTGATTGCCGAAGGCAGCCCGGTTGAAGAATTCCAGGCGCTGCTGGAGGTCAACACCGACAAGGTGGATACGGAAATCCCCAGCCCGGCCTCCGGCCTGCTGCTCAAGATCCTGGTGGCCGAAGGCACCACCGTGCGCGCCGGCACGCCCCTCGCCTGGATCGGCCAGCCCGGCGAAACGCTGGAAGACAGCGGCGCGCCCGCCGCGGCGCACAGCCCGGCCGTGCCTCAACCCTCCGCTCCCGCCCCTGCCCCTGCTCCGGCTGCCGGCCGCAGCCGCGACCTGGGCTTTATCTCCCCGGTGGTGGCAAAACTGGCCGGCGAATTCAACGTGGATTTGCAGCAGGTGAAAGGCAGCGGCGAAAACGGGCGCATCACCAAGAAGGATGTGCTCGCCTACATCGAGGCTGGCAAAAGCAAGGCTGAGCCGGCTGCCTGGGAGACCCCCGGCGAAGGCGACCTCTTCCGCCCCACCGAATTGCAGTTCGGCGCGGGAGCGAAAGCCCCTGCCAAAGAACCTGCCCCCGTTCAAGGGACCGACGCTGGTGGAAAACTGATCCCGCACACCAGCATGCGCCGAGCCATCGCCGCCCACATGCTGGAAAGCAAGCGCACCTCCCCGCACGTCACCACGGTGATGGAAGCCAACCTGGCGCGGGTGGTGGCTCACCGCCAGGCCCATCAAGCCGCTTTTGAGCGTGAAGGCCAGCGCCTGACCTTCACCCCTTATTTCATCGCCGCCGTCACCGCTGGTCTGAAGGCCGTTCCGCTGGCAAATTCCTCCTGGCAGGACGAAGGCGTTTTGATCCACCCGCGCATCCACATCGGCATGGCCGTCTCGCTCGGCGCGGAAGGCTTGATCGTCCCGGTCATCCGCGACGCGGACAACCTCTCCCTGCTCGGCCTGGCGCGGGCGGTCAACGACCTGGCGGGCCGCGCCCGCGCTCACCGCCTCCAGCCGGATGAGGTCAAAGGCGGCACCTTCTCCATCACCAATCACGGCACCTCCGGCTCGCTCTTCGCCACCCCTATTATCAACCAGCCGCAGTGCGGCATCCTCGGGATCGGCGCGATCCAGAAGCGCGCCGTGGTGCTGGATGACGCCATTGCCATCCGCCCGATGGTCTATCTCTCCTTCACCTTTGACCACCGCATCCTGGACGGCGACAGCGCCGACGGATTCCTTTCCTCGGTCGTCAAGACCCTGGAAAACTGGCAGTAAACAACTCCCCCGCGGTCAGATCAGCCGCGGGGGAGCGCTTTCAGCCGGGCCTTCCCAGCCGTATTTCTTCAAATCCACCCTGCCGCGCTCGTTAAATGTAACCCCCTCGGCTTCCAGCAGGCGGCGCTGTTCCTCCGCGCCGGGCCGCTGGCTGATCATCCCCTGGGCGTTGATCACGCGCTGCCAGGGCACATCCGCCGGGCAGGCAGCCATGGCCGAGCCGACCCAGCGGGCGCGAAAGGCGATGAACTGGTCGAAGGGGATGCCTTCCGGCAGGGAGAGCAGTTGGGCAATCTCGCCGTAGGTAAAGACGCGCCCCGGCGGGATCTGGCGGGCAATCGCCCAGACCTGCTGGTTGAACTGCATCCGTTGGAGATAGGGTAATTGAATTCGCATCGAACCAGCGCTCCTGGTTGTTGAAAATCCCCGAAGGGTGGCGCGCGTCTCGCCAAAGAAAGTATAGCGCAGTTCCGCGCCGGGCGTGCCGTCCGAGTTCAGGCTCAGCGCCGCCGAGCCGAGGGGGTCATCCAGCAGCCAGTTCAGGCCCTCCAGCCCGCCGTTGACCGCGCGCGCGGCGATGAGCTGCCCGCCCGCGCTGTAACGTTAGCTCACCTGCTGGCTGCTGCTGTCCACCATCAGCTTGTAAAGCGGCGAGGGGTAGCCGGGAACGCGCTGGTTGAGGATCGACATGACCCGGCGGCCGTCGTCGTAGTAGATGTAAACCGCGCTGGCCAGCGGTGTTGCTTAAAGCGTACCTGGCGTCTGTCACATCAAAAAAGGGGTCAGCTGCGGGATTTCTCCTGGTTTCAACCAATAAATTTGGTCTAACCGCTTTGAGGGTGTTTTTTGCTGGAAGGGATTGCTGCTTGACATTTAGAATTATTGTTCTATAATAATCTTGCCTCGCTGAACCTTAATAACCCCATTCGTTTCGATTCGTTTTTTCCGCAAAAACGAATAGCCCTTCATCATCTCCTCATTTTTCTTCATCCCGCTGGTCAGCAGGATGAGAACTGGCGCAGCAAAATTCCCTATTGACAAAATAGAATATGTTTTCTATAATCATTATAGAACACAGGTTCGATATGGCTGATCTATCCCTGCTCACCACCTTCATCCAAAAACTGCCCCGCAGCCTGTCCGGTTGGCTGCCCGCGGGGCAAAGCCGCCCCGCTGGAGTCACCTGGCAGGATTTTTCGCCGCCCGAGCTGGCCTGCACCCTCGGCCGCTGCGCGGACGGCCTGCCAGTTCTGCTCGACCTCGGTTCCCCCGCCGCCGGCGCGCTGCTGGTTTGCGCTGACCCGCGCAGCGGCAAAACCGCTCTGATGCAAGCCGCCCTGGGCAGCCTGCTCCAGGATAACCCCGCTGAAATGGTGCAATCCCTGGTGATCAGCCCCCAGCCGCGCGACTGGGAGCAACCCGGCCTGCAGCGCGGCGCGGAAGGCCAGCTTCTCGGCATCTTCTCCCCCCACGACCCGGCCACCCTGGACTGGCTGGATCAGCTGGCCGAAGAAATGGAACACCGCTTCGCCTTATCCTGCGACCGTCCGGCCGTGCTGGTGCTGATTGACGGGCTGGATGCCCTGCTGCAAAGCAGCCCCCAGCAGCGCGCCAACCTGGAAGCGCTGATCCTCAACGGTCCCCAGGTTGGCCTGTGGCCGGTTTGTTCTCTAGAGACCGGCGCCGCCCTGCGCCAGACGCGCCTCCTGCGCCTGTTCGGCACCGTTCTGGCCGGCAGGATCAACGACACCCAGGCCGCCGAGCGCATCTGCCTGTCGCGTTCCGCCCCGGCCGCAGCGCTGCGCCCCGGTCAGTTCGCCTTCCCCATCGGCCCGGATTGGAAGGTCTTTTCCCCCGCCGGTCAGAACGGCCCGAAAATTGCACATCCTACCTTATCAAAGGAGCATCAGGCATGAATACTGGAATGCTGTGGTTTGACAACGATCCCAAAACGAATCTGGAAGAAAAAATTGCCCGCGCGACCGATTATTACAACAAAAAATACGGTCAGCGTCCAACCCTGTGTTTTGTGCATCCCAGCATGCTGGCGAACAACAACCCGCGCACCCGCGACATTGAAGTGCGCACCAACCAAATGGTTTTACCCAATCATTTCTGGCTGGGTGTCTTTGGTTAACCTCGCTGCTGGCCTAAACCCGTCGGCTGCCCATTCAGGGCAGCTTTTTATTCCAACCCGCCGGCCTTGCGCACCAGATTCACCAGCCGGTGGACGGGATGTTCGCTGTATTCTCTGGCGAAATGAGCCGCCGCCTGCTCAGCGGTAACTTCAGCATATTCTTCGCGCAAATATCCCAGATGCTCAATGATCCAGATATAAAGATCAGCCTCTGTGCGCGTGGGAAACTCTTTAAGGATCTCCTGCTTGCGAATCACTTCCACCAGCGGCAGATAAACATGGTCGTACCAGCTGCAAACCGCGTCCTCATAGCTCACCGGCTGGCCGGTCTCGACCCCCAGAAAATAGCGGTGGGTTTCAATGTGGCGCAGCAGGTTGTCATATTGTCCCTGAATGGTGAACTCGATATTGACATTCTCGCGCAAATTGGTCAGGTTGGTCGTTTCGTAAAACCGGATGCGCTCTTCCAGCAGCACCAGATTCGAGAGATCATCACGCGAATCCAGAAACACGCTGGTATCAATTTCGATCACTTCCGCGTCGATATAAACCTGTCCTTTTTCGCGCGCGACCGAAACCCGGTGGTTGCCGTCTTTGACGAAGTACAATTCGCCAACTTTATAGACCTCAATCGGCGGCAGGATAATATCCTGCAGCAAGGCGCGGTCTATGCTTTCCCAGCGCGAGCGGGTGTGAGTCTGGCGGGGCAGAAAGGCGCTGTCAAAATCGGAATAACGGCTGACGCTGCCGACAATTTTATCCACCTCTATCTGCCGAACGCCCAGATAATGTTCACCGTGAAAAGGCAACCTTTGCCGGATGATGTCAAACGGCAGCAATTCATTTTCTTCATTGGACAGCCAGCTGCCGACGGCCCGCCAGAACCCCTTTTGGCGCGCGCGGTCAAAATCAGCCTTGGCAAGGTGATAAAAACTGGTGTGGTCGTCCGGGTTGGACGCGGTCATCGCACACCTCCTTCACACCCGCCCCGCCGGCCGAACCGGCAAGGACGGGGCATTAATTTCCCGATACCCGTAAGCATTGATCACCTGTGTGTCATTGTATCTTGTTTGCGTTATCGTATCATTTCGATAGACATGGATATGTCCGTGAAAATGATACACAGGTTTAAAAACCCGAATAAACCAGCGGAAGGCTTTAATTCCTTGATGCGGCAGGTCATCCATGTCATGGATCTGCCAGGGCGGCGCGTGGGTAACGAAAATATCCAGATACCTTCCATGCCGCAGGCGGTTGTAAAGCAGCCCCGGTACCAGGCGGAATACCTGGGTCCACATCTCGGCCTGGGTGTACTGGTGCGGCCCCTCATTATACCGCAAGCAGCCCTCTACCCCGGCAAGAAGCACACCTGTATCATCCCGGAGGACTTTGCCGTGCAGATCTACCGCGCCCCAGGGATAACGCCGGTCTCCACCCGATCCGTGTTCCACATCGCTGGAGTGGTTACCGCGGACATAGTACACCGGCACGTTTAACATACTGACGATATATTCCAGGTAGTAATATGAAAGATCACCGCAGGACAGCACCAGGTCGACATCCTGAAAGCGTTCCGCCAGGGTGGGACTGTAGATAAAGCCAAGTTCAATATCGCTGACCGCCAGCAATTTCATGCTTCACCCCCCGGACCCTCAGTCTGGAGCATGGCAACGACAAACGCCAGGGCATGACTGCGGGTGTGGGTGATGCTGACCGACCAGGTGTTAAAGCCTTGCAGCTTGCTCAGCGCCAGGGCTTTCCCGTAAAAAATCAGGGTCGGCGCTCCAGAGTCAGCCTTCTGAATTTCCAGCTCCTGCCACGAGATGGGGCCGATGCCGCAGCCCAGCGCTTTGGCGGCCGCCTCCTTGGCAGCGAAAATTCCTGCCAGACTTTGAAGAGATTCGCCCGCCTGCTGCAATTCAATTGAGGTGTAAACCCGTTTTAAGAAACGGGCCCATAGCGCCGGCTTTTCCGCCCGGTATTGTTCCAATCGGCCAATCTCAATCAGATCCACCCCGCTGACCAGGCGGTTCATCTCTGGCTTACCCTTCCGGCCCGCAGCTGATAATCGCCAGTTTGTCAGGGTCAATGAAAGCGCGCGCCGCTTCTAAAACCATCTCCGGGGTGACCGCCGAAATCAAATCAGCGTAGCGCTGGTAGTAATCCAGCCCCAGCTCAAACCGCTCAATGTTCAACAGCGCATTGGCCACCCCGCTGTTTGATTCAAGAGAGAGCGGCAGACGTCCGATAAAGTTTGTCTGACTGTCTTTTAGTTCCTCCTGCGAAACGCCGTTCTCGACGAATTTGCGCAACTCAGAAAGAATCAGATCAATGGCTTTTTGTAGGTTGGCAGGATTCACGCCCGCTGAAATTTCCCACGATCCCGCATCGATCCAGGCGTTCAGACTGGTGGAAGCGTAGTACGCCAGACCGGATTGTTCGCGCACGACATCGCCAATTCTGCCCATCATGCCAAACTGACCCAGGACGCTGTTGCCCAGCGATGCGGCGTGAAAATGCGGGGAAGACCGCCGCGGGCCGATCGTGCCCATCACCAGGTCGGTCTGAAATTTACCCGGCAAGGGGATGTGCCGCCGCACGGTGGCAGCCAGCGGTTTGATTTCTGGCAGCGGCGGATACGGCTCCTGGTCTGTGTTTTCCCAGCTGCCCAGAGCCTGATGAACCAGATCCACCGCCTGATCACCGCTGACCGCCCCAACCACAGCGACCACCATCCCGCGCGGGCCGTAATGCCTGCGGTGGAAATCTGCCAGTTCATCCCGGGTGATCGGCCGGACAGTTTCAGGGTTGCCGTCTTCCGGACAACCGTAAGGGTGATCGCCGAAGATCTCTTTTTCAAAGGCCAGATCAGCCACATCGCCGGTATCCTGATCGCGCATGGCCAGGCGAGTCAGAAGCTGAGCGCGCACCCGTTCGACATCCGCCGGGGGAAAAACCGGCTGCTGCAGGCTTTCGGAGAGCAGTGAAAGCAGCATGGGCAGGTCTTCCGCCAGGCAGCGGCCGCCAAAGCCAGTATTGTGGACGCTGGCATTAAACCCCAGACTGGCACCAACGCTTTCCAGCTCATCATAAATTTGCTGAAATGTCCGCCGGGCGGTCCCGCGCATCAGAACCAGGCTGGTGAAGTTTGCCAGCCCAAGCTTCCCGGCGGGGTCAAAAATGCTGCCGCTTTGCAGATACCCGCTGATCACCACAGACTGGCTGTTAAAATTACTGCGCGCCAGAACCGTGATCCCGTTTGGTAATACGGTGCGGGTGATATCCTGCGGACCGGGCAGTGAAGAATTGACGACAGCAGGATATGCGCTCATTCGCTGGCTCCTTTCTCCGGCAGGTAGACGCCAACGACCCGGCGGACCGGTTGCAAATAGGTTTGGGCAATCCGCTGAACCTGCTCTGGCGTGACCTGTTCGAGGCGGGCAACATAATTTAAGAACCATTCATAATGATCAAACATTTCCGCATAACCCAGCCAGAATGCCTGATTGGTGATATTTTCACTGCCGTAGGCAAACATCGCCCGCGCCTGTTTGGCAGCGCGGATTATTTCAGCCCGGGTAATTGGTTCATCCTGCAAGCGCCGAATTTCATCATCAAACGCCTGAAGAGCCTCTTCAAACCTCCGCGCCGGGTGTATGGTCAGCGTTGCGGTATACAGGAAAGGATCGATCGTCGCCTGCAAACCGCCAGAAACCGCTACCGCCAGTTCTTTTTCTACCAGAGCGCGGTAAAGACGGCTGGTCTTGTTGGATATCCCCCCGCCGCCAAACATATTTAACCCGCTCGGACCCGCCAGCAAACTGTCCAGCAGGGTGTAGGCGAAGAAATCAGGGTGCGAAGCCGCCGGGGCCGGGTAAGCCACCTGCAGAAAGGTGGTTTCACCTTCACCGGTGATTACCAGGCGTTCTTCCGCTTCATGCGCCGGTTCCTGGATCTGCGGGTGCGGTCCCGGTTGGCCAGCGGGCAGCCCACCGTAAACCGCTTCAATTCGATTCAGCATTTTTTGAGTATCGAAATCCCCTGCCAAGCATAAGACGGCATTATTGGGGAGGTAATAGCGGCGGTAATGCTGGTACAGGTCTTCGCGGGTAATCTTGCGCAGATCTTCCTTCTCGCCAATGACCTCATGGTGATAAGGATGCTGGCGAATGGCAGCAGATTGAACCGCCTCACCCAGGCGGAACAGCGGTTCATTTTCTCCGCCTTCGCGCTCAGAGATGATCACCGTCCGTTCTGATTCAACTTCCTGGGGGTCATAGAGACAGTTGAACATACGGTCAGATTCCAGTTCCAAAGCCAGGTCGATCTTATCAGCCGGCATGGTTTCAAAAAAGGTCGTCCAGTCCAGGTATGTAAATGCGTTCCAAAAACCGCCGTCGCGTGAAATGGCTTTATCCAGGATGCCAGCAGGCAGCTTTGGCGTTCCTTTGAATTGCATGTGCTCCACCCAGTGGGAAATTCCGGTCAGGCCGGGAGCCTCATCGCGGCTGCCAACCCGATACCATACCCAGTGGCTGATGATCGGCGCGGTGTGAATTTCTTTTAGCTGAACCTTTAGGCCGTTGGATAATGTGGTTTGCAAAATGGATTCGGACATACTTCCTCAGTTTGTAGGGTCAACCGGCAGCGACAGCTGGAAGGACAGGAAGCGTGCAGAGCCGGGTGCCAGGCTTTGAGCGGATCGTCAGGAATCTAAAAATTCGGCCGTGGTCCTGCTGAAGACTGGCGAACAGCAGGTGCAGCTGGGTTCGATTCAGCGGAATGGTTAAATTTGCCCGCATGAGGCTCCCAATCGCGCCGTTGATCCAAATAACGGCTGTTTCCAATCGAGAAAAGAATTGATAGAACCAATCCCATCTTTCCATTGATTTTGGAGAATCTGGATCAAGGCAAAAATATTTGCCGGCAGGATCAGCGCCAGCGGAATAATCGCGGTGATTGTCCAGCGCGGCTGCTGGAACCTTCGCTGATAGAAGAGCATGTCTTTGGAGAGAGCTGCGGAGGACCGCATAAACCGCGCAATCCGCTCACCGGGGCTTGAAAAGGGCTTCTTCATTGGTACTCGTGTTTGAATATATCACATGCCTGTCAGGCACGCCAATAAAAGTATATAATTAAGGTGAGAATTGGGTGGCCTGAACGACGGGTACATTCCTCCGTAGGCAACGCTTAATGGTACATGATAGCGGTATATCTTACAGAACATCGGAGTACGTCTTATGGATGGAACGCGCAGACACCTTGTTGCTGTGGTTGGCGCCGGCCCCGCCGGCATATTCGCGGCAAAAGAACTGGCCGCCAACGGGGTTCAGGTCGCATTATTAAACCGGGATATCAAACCCGGCGGCCTGGCTGAATACGGTATTTATTTTGATAAATATCGCATGAAAAGCGGCCTTCGCGCCCAGTTTCGACAGATCCTGGCGCAGCCCGGTGTGGCATATTTCGGGAATATCACCGTCGGTGAAGGGCGCGATATCAGTCTGGATGAATTACGCCGGCTTGGCTTTCAGGCGATCTTAATCACCGCCGGCGCGCAGGGGACAAAATGGCTGGGGCTGCCGGGCGAAGATCTGGACGGTGTGTATCACGCCAAAGACCTGGTGTATCACTACAACCGTCTACCCGGATACAGCCAGCGGGAATTTCATATTGGAAAGCGGGTAGCGGTTATCGGTATGGGGAATGTGATGATGGATATCGCCCACTACCTGATCAGCGAAAAACAGGTGGAAGAGGTGATGGCCCTCGCCCGCCGGGGCCCGGCTGAAGTAAAGTTTGACCGCAAAGAACTTGAACTGGTCGAGGCAAACCTTGATCTGGACGCCTACGACGCAGAGGTCGACCGCGTCAGCAACATTATGCGTTCGCTGGGAGAAGACCCGCAGCAGGTCAAAGAATTTATCCATTCCACCATGGAGAAAGCCTTGCCAACGCGTTCCAGCACGCACTTCACCATGCATTTTCTGGTCTCTCCCGTGCGCATCCTCGGGGACAGCCGCGGCAGAGTGACCGGCCTTGAGGTGGAAGACAACACCCTGGTCATGGGAGCAGACGGCGAGATCAAAGCCCGGCCCCTGGGAACCCGCCGCACCCTGGATGTGGACACAGTGGTGTTCGCCATCGGCGACCGGGTGGATGAAGCCCTCGGGCTGCCGATGGAAGGCTCGGTTTTTGCGGTTTGCCGTCAGCCGCGCTTTCCGCAGGAAGGCCAGTCCTACGAAGTTGACGACCCCGATGACCCTTGCCTGATCAAAGATGTGTTTGTGGCTGGCTGGTCGCGGAAAGCCAGCACCGGGCTGGTCGGTGTGGCGCGGAAAGACGGCATGCTGGGCGCCGCAGCAGTGCTTGAGTACCTGTCAGGATTACGACTCTTGTCCGAAGCAGAAGTGACCGCAGCGATCCAGAAAATCGAGGCGTACGGCAAACCGGCGGTTACCCGTCCAATGCTGGAAAAACTGGAAGCCGCCGAGCAAGAACGCGCCCGCAGTCTGGGGCTGGAAGAATATAAATTTGCCAGCAACGAGGAAATGATCGCGGTAATTACTGCCGAGTCTTGACCGCTTTCTTGCCGCTCTGAGAACGGCGCATCGGGATCAGCAGGACGAACCCGATACCGATGATAAACTGACCGATCTCAACGCCCCGCGCCTGCCAGTCGCCAAAATAGGGGATTTTTGGCAGGGCATGACTGCCAATGCCGAACATATCTGCCATTCCGGCAAAGACGGCGATCACATACCCGGTAGCCACCAATCGAAGGCCAATATCCGCGGCGATTGAGGGGGTTTGATTTTTCCAAAGCGCCATCATACTCAAATACCCGCCGATGCACATCATCGCCAGCCCGATCAGCATCACCGCCAGTTGAACAAAACCAATCACCGGGCTGCGGTCCAGCCCAAATATGGACGGGCGGATGCCGATCAAAAAAACAAGAAATCCCAGCAGGGTGGTGATCAGACCGACCCGGATCCTTCTTTTGGAATAGGGTAGACCGGGTTGCGTATCCGTTTCAAGCGCTGCCGAGACGGCTGTGTTTTCATGTTCGCTCATTCTGGTAAGATCCTTTCCAGCATGCGCAGCCAGTTTCCATGAAATACTTTATCAATGTCCGCAGTTGTGTATCCGCGCCGCGCCAGAGTATCTTTCAGTTTCTGCAAATCTGCGATGGTATCCAGTTCGTAAGGGATGGCTGGATAACCGAATCCGCCGTCAAAATCCGTTCCCAGGGCTACGTGGGCGGCGGAGCCGGCGATCTGGCAGACAGCGTCGATATGGTCAGCCAGCAGGTCGAGCGTCACCCATTCCCGCGGGTCGCTGTTTTTCCAGTCCGGGTTGATAAAACGATTATACGGTAAAACTCCCATGACACCGTCGCGCTCAACCAGCAAGCGAATCAGCGCGTCGCTGAGATGCCGGCGGTCGTCTTGTTTTTTCAGCAGCCGCTGAACATTGACATGCGACGCGATCAGAGTGCCTTCATAGCGGTGCAGCGCTTCTTCAGCCGAGGCAGCGGTCATGTGGGCGATATCCAGCCCGTAGCCCAGGCTGGCCAGTGCGCTCAACAATTGACGGCCTTCATCGGTAAATCGCTCATTGGCGAGCGTGCCTCCACAAAAACGCGTACCGGCCCAGACCGGGCCTACCAGACGCAAGCCGCGCTGCCAGTATTCCTCAAAATCAGAGAAAGCGCTCACGCCCTCCGCGCCTTCCATGGACAGAACAATGCCAACCGGTCGGTCTTTCCGGTCCTCCGGGTCTGCTTCCCAGCGCGAAATCAGCGCCCGTAATTCTCGGCGGCTGCGCACCGGGGTAAACTTTTCCGGGTTATCCTGAAACAGGCGCTCATAAAAAGTAAACTGCGCGTCAAATAACTCGCGCGCCTGAACAGGGGTTTCAAACGCGGATTCATAGCTGGCAGCGTGTTCGCGCGGCGGGACAAAGAGCGAGGCAAAGATCAGGGCAACCTGCCCGGCCTGGTAATCAGGCCAGCCGGTGACCGCCTGCATGGCACGGCCAATAGTTTCGGAGTCATTTTGCTCTCGCAGGCGAATCTGGTGGGCAGAGAGGCGAATGTCCCGACCAAAAGTCATGGCGTTGTAAGCCAAATCTTCGTGCGCGTCAATAATATAGGTCATGGGAGAAATTAAAAGGGCGCACCGCGGCGGGTGCGCCCCTGTTTTAAAGTTATGCGTTCGCGTCCGGTTCGGCGCTGCCGCCGTCCAGGTATTGCTCCAGGTCTTTCCAGTCCATGTCAGCGTAAGCCATCGAATCAACCCGGCGCAGGCTGAGGCCAATGCGGTGGTTGGCCGGATCAATCTTCAAGACCCGCAGGGTAACCGTGTCGCCTTCTTTCAGCACTTCTTTCGGATGCTCGATGCGCTTTTCGCTAATTTCAGAAATATGGATCAGGCCTTCAATGTCATCCGAGAGGCGGGCAAATGCGCCAAATTTCGTCAAACGGGTGATGGTGCCTTCGACCAGCTGGCCGACCTTGTATCCAGCCGCTTTTTCGCTCCAGGGATCCCCTTGAAGCTGACGAATGGAGAGGCCAATGCGTTTTTTCTCGCGGTCGATATTTATAACGCGCACTTTGACTTCCTGACCCACCTTGAGCACCTCACTGGGATGTTGAATGCGGTCCCAGGAGATTTCGGAAAGATGGACAAGACCATCTGCGCCGCCGATGTTGACGAAAGCGCCAAAATCAGCCAAGCTGGTAACGCGGCCGACAAATTCATCGCCCTCGTTGATATCCGCGATCACTTTTTCTTTAAGGCTTTCCCGGCTTTCGGATGAGCTGGCCCGTTCCGAAAGGATCAGACGCCGGCGCTCGCGGTCCACCTCAATCACATGAACCGTGATTTCTTCGCCGATCATCTTGCTCCAGCGCTGTTCCGGCGATTCGCCGGGTGCACCAGACCGACGCGAGAGGCTGATTTGCGAAGCGGGAACGAAACCGCGCACGCCTCCCAGAGGAACGATCAAGCCACCTTTGTTATAACCAACAATCGTGCTTTTGAAAGCGCTCTTGGATTCTTTCAGGGCTTCCGCCTGCTGCCAGCCCGCATCTTCCAACGCGCGGGTGTAGGAAAGAACAAGATTGCCGTTTGAATCTTCCGGATTAATCACATATACCGGAATTTCCATGCCCACGGTCAGTTTAGCCATTTCATCGGCCGGGATCTGCTCGAATTCCCGTCCGCTGATCACGCCTTCTGACTTGGTGCCGACGCTGACCAGGATCTGGCCTGGAGTGATGCTGGCGATGGTGCCCTGGCGAATTTCACCCTGGCGGGGGAAATCAATGCCCAGCCCTTCTGATTCCAGCAGAGAGGCCATGTTGTGGTTGTCATTCTGGTTGTTCTCGGGCATTGCCCCCTGCTCGAGGTTGGCTTCGTTTTGGTCCATACGATCTTTTTGAACTCCGATGGCTTGAAATATGTAGCCCATTATAAAGGTGAATCAGAACCTTGACAACCCTGGATATCCAGGGTTGAGTTTTTGGGCTTTTCTGGGGTAATTATAACAAGATTCCGACAAGATTCGGATGGAAATTACCCGAAATAAACGAGATGGGCGAATGCAGCCCAAAACGTCGCGGTCAGGAAACCTCGTCAGGCCAGCGATTGCGGGTTAAAATAACTCCTTACTGGCATCCAGGGATTAACCATCCCGCGCCAGGCTATTTCTCCGAAGGGAGTCTTTTCATGACTGTAACCTCAGAACCTGTAAAACCCTCCAGCCGCGTTATCGACTGGCTGCTGCGTCTGGTGAAGGGCGCTCTGGTCGGCATTGGCGCGATTGTCCCCGGCCTTTCAGGAGGCGCGCTGGCAGTCGTCTTTCAGCTCTACGAGCCGATTATGCGGTTCCTTGGAAACCTGCGCCATAATTTCATCAAGAATGTGCTCTTTTTTATCCCAGTCGGCATCGGCGGCATTCTCGGGGTGGTGGGTTTTTCAGCAGTGGTGGACTGGGCATTCACATTCTACGCTGCCCAGTTTACCTGGCTGTTTGTCGGGCTGATCGCCGGCACTTACCCTTCGCTGTTCAAGGCGGCGGGCAAAGAAGGCCGCAAGCCGTTTCACTGGGTGATTCTGGTAGCGGCAGCGGCTGCCGTTTTCTGGTTTATGAATTACATGGAAACCATGACCAACGTAACCATGGCGCCCTCGATCGGCGCCTGGGTTCTGTGCGGCGTGCTTTTCGGGCTGGGTGTGGTTGTCCCGGGAATGAGCCCGTCGAACTTTATCATTTACCTGGGGCTGTATCAGCCGATGGCCAGCGGCATTCGCCAGCTGGATTTCAGCGTGATCATTCCGCTTTTCCTCGGGGTGGCGGTGGTTGTGCTGGCATTCGCGCGCCTGATCTCCTGGCTGTTCAAAGTGGCTTACCCGGTAGTATTCCATATCATACTCGGAATTGTGATTGGCTCCACGCTGGCGATCGCGCCCTGGAATATCAGCGGGTGGACCATCGCGGTATGCGCGCTGCTCTTTCTGGTTGGCGGAGCAATTTCGTTTGCTCTGGCAAAGCTGGACGAAAAATACCCCCACGAATCAATTTTCTAATCTGGATTCTGATAGTCACAGCGGCTGCCCTATCCGGGCAGCCGCTGTGTGATTCTATTTTATTGCTCAATGACGGCGGCGTTTTTTCTTGCCGCCCTCAGGCGGGCGGGATACGGATGAATTTGCCAGAGCAGCCTGAGCCGGCCGCTCGCGTTCCAGCGGAGTGGCGGCACTGCGGCGCGGCGTGATGCGAAACATGCGGCTGATCACTCCCGCGCGGATATCGCGCAGCAGCTGGCGGAACATATCCGAAGCGCGGCTCTTATACTGCACCAGCGGGTCGCGCTGGGCATAAGCCTCCAGACCGATGGAAACGCGCAGGCCTTCAACTTTCGTCAGGTATTCAACCCAGAGTTCATTAATCACGCCCAGTAGAATCTGGCGGTGCATCTCGTTTTGCACCCGCGCGCCAAGCAATTCGCGAACGGCCTGAGCCGTCTCTTCATCCAGGGTCATCAACGGGATTTCAGCCGCCCGGGCGTACGCTTCAGCGCCGAGCATTTCTTCCAGCGCGGCGCGGTTCACCGCGTCCAGCTGACTGATCGAAGCGCCCAGCTGCGAGAGGCGGTCATACTCAGCCGCTCCCCACACCCCCTGCAGGGTAACCATCGCGTCTTCAAGATGTTCCAGAATGGCTTCGGTGATTTCCGCCGGTTTGCGGTCTTCCAGCAAACGGGCAGCGAGGAAGAAATAATTAAGCAGAATGACTTTGCGCCAGCCTTTCTGATGACTGCGCGGGTCAATGGTGATTTTCTGGCCGGCGGGAATGGTCATCAGGATGTCGGCGAGCGTCTCTTCATCCAGATCATCTTCTGAATGGCGGGCCAAAGCGCTCTGGATATTCTGGTCAATTTGACCGCCGCGTTCCAGCAGGCGAGCCTCGCGGGCGCGCAGCTGCTCTTCGACCGCATCAAGCACGGCGGAGCGCAAAGCGCCAAAGCTGGAAATATCCCGCTGGCTGGAACGAAGGTTCAGGCTCTCATCCAAGCGGCGTTCGAGAGCACCGATAATACGGGCAGCTATCAGCGCCAGTAGGGTTCCTTCCAGCTGCTGACGGACAACGTCCTTAATCTGAGGATCGCCTTCGGGCAGGCGGCGCAGCTGATCGGCGCTCAGCCGCAGCGGAACGCGCACCAGGCCAGATAATTCTTCCAATAATTCCTGGGGGCGGCGCGGCGGCGCACCCTCTTCCACTTCCCCGATATTATCAAAGAAATTATCCAGCGCTTCGAGACGGTCGTTTAACGCCTGCTCCAGGCTTTCTTCCGATCGATCCAGCATCTGCACCGTGGCGTTCAGCAGATGCGCGTGCTCAGCCTGCAAAGCCTGCCCGGCCACTTCCAGCAGGCGGGCGGCAGCGGCGCCGCGGTCAGTTTGACCTTCAAATTCATTCGCGAGACTCTCAGCCAGCAGGGCAATGCTGAAAGAGGGCAGGTTGACATCGCGGTCAAAGAACAGCGAGGGTTGAATCTCCTCCAGATAAGCCAGCAGCTTCCACGGTCCTTCTTCGTCCTGCAGGGCTTCCGGCACGCGCTCTTGCAGCTCGGTGCGCAGGATGGTGACAATATCCTCGCTCAGGTCTTCTTTCTCAAAAGCCTTATCGCGCTCTGCGTAGATGCGTTTGCGCTGGCTGTTGAGGACATCATCATATTCCAGCAAGTGCTTGCGGACATCAAAGTTGGCGCCTTCCACGCGCTCCTGAGCCTGTTCCACCAGGCGGCCAATCAAGCCGACCTCGATGGGCATGCTGTCATCAATGTTCATGCGCTTCATCAGAGCTTCCATCTGCTGCCCGCCGAACAGACGCATAAGTTCATCTTCGAGGGAGAGGTAAAAACGCGAGGAGCCGGGGTCGCCCTGGCGGGCGGCGCGGCCGCGCAGCTGATTGTCAATGCGGCGGGCTTCATGGCGTTCTGAGCCGATCACATGCAGGCCGCCCAGTTCGCGCACGCGGCGCATTTCCTCCATATAACGGTAAAAACCCTGGATCGACTCTTCGTAGATCCCGAAGGAATCCTGCGGCATCTCGCGCAGGGCTTTCAAACGCTGTTCATTGCTCATGTCGAAAGCGTCTTCATAACCAGCCTTGCGCAGCACGCGTACCATATCCTGGAAGATTTCATCCGGCAGTTCACCGCCCAAGCGGATATCCACACCGCGGCCAGCCATATTGGTCGCGATCGTCACCTGGCCGTAACCGCCTGCCCGGGCAATAATCTGGGCTTCTTCATCATGCTTGCGCGCGTTCAACACAGAATGCGGAATGCCGCCCTGGATAATCCTGACCAGACGGGGAGCATCCACTTCGCTGAGGCTCAGAATTTCCAGTAATTTCGCCAGGTTCTCGGGATCATCCGGAGAGAGGGTGTTAATCCCGATCGTTCTCGCCACCTGGCGCAGTTCACCGGTGTTGATTTGATCCAGGGGTTTATTCAGGAACTGCAGTTCGGGAATAATGCGTTCAGGGATCTGATTATTCACCTTCAGCCAGGTAGATCGAATCAGCAGGCACTGCAATAGGCGGCGGATGGGCTCCGCCTGAAGCCGTTCGGAAAGGCGCTCGGAGTGTTCCACCGAAGTGGTGCCTACCAGCTGGGGGCGGCCGAGGATATGCGTGCGCAGAATTTCGACCACAATGGCGCGCAGTTTGGCTTCTTCAGTGCGGTAGATAATATCGGGGTAATCCTTGCGCTTAAAATACACCGGCTTTTTTTCCGGATCATCCTTACGCGTGTAGTAGGTGTAACGGTAATTCTGTTCATCCCGGGCCTCTGCCGCGACCAGGGGAGAATTTTCCAGACTGGCCTGATATTCCAGGTTGGTCGGGATGGGCAGCACTTCCAGGTTGTAAATTTTGCTGAACTCTTCCGCCTCGGTCAGGGCGGTGCCGGTCATACCGGCCAGTTTGGCGTACATGCGGAAGTAGTTCTGGATGGTGATGGTCGCGTAGGTAACGTTTTCCGCCTCCACCTTGACGCCTTCTTTGGCTTCGACAGCCTGATGCAGACCTTCTGACCAGCGCCGGCCGGGCATCAAGCGGCCGGTGAATTCATCCACGATGACCACTTTACCGGCCTGAACCAGATAATCTTTATTGCGCTTATACAGAAAAGCGGCTTTAAGCGACTGCTCCAGGTACCCCATCAGACGCGCCTGCTCAGGGGTGATATCCTCAGGCCGTTCCGGGTCGCGCAGCGGCATACCGAGCAGTTCTTCCACATGCGCTTCGCCGACCTCGGTCAGCGAGACCTGGCGGTCTTTTTCATTTACTTCGTAATCCTCAGGGCGTAAAGCGCGGACCACCTGAGCCATGCGGATATATTCCTGCGTGTCGTCTGACGCCGGGCCGGATATGATCAGCGGCGTGCGGGCTTCATCAATCAGGATATTATCCACCTCATCCACGATGGCAAAGTAATGACCGCGCTGCACGCGGTCTTCCAAACGGTTGGTCAGGTTGTCGCGCAGGTAATCAAAGCCGAACTCGCTGTTGGTTCCGTAGGTCACATCCGCGCGGTAGGCTTCGACGCGTTCCACCAGACGCAGCTGGTGCTGGTCTTCCTGGGCGGATTCTTTCTCCAGATCCACCAGAAAGGCTTTCTTGCCGTTTTCAGTGCGGGCAGCCATTTGCAGCACGCCCACGCTTATTCCCAGCAGGCGGTAAATTGGACCCATCCAGCGCGCATCGCGGCGGGCCAGATAATCGTTGACCGTGACCACATGAACGCCGCGGCCGGACAGCGCATTTAAGTAGACCGGCAGGACAGCTACCAGGGTCTTGCCTTCACCGGTGCGCATCTCGGAAATCGCCCCGTTGTGCAGGTTGATTCCGCCAATCAGCTGAACATCGAACGGCCGCAGTCCGATGGTGCGCTTGCTGGCTTCGCGCACGGCGGCAAAAGCTTCCGGCAGAATTTCATTCAGCGCGGTCTGCAGCTCAACACCTTCCTTCAGCCGCAGTTCAATGCGCGCGCGAAATTCACCGGTTTTGGCGTTCAGCGCATCGTCGCTCAACCGCTCGTATTCACCCTCCAGCGCGTTGATGTGTTCAACCGTTTTCCCCATCCGTTCCAACAGCCGCTGGTTCGGATTTCCTCCCAGGGCGGAAATTAATTTCTTAAACATAGTTGATAACCCTTTCTGGAGCGAAATTATAGCACAGGGCTTATTCCGCTGGCGCAGACAAAACCAGCCGCGAGGATTTCGCGGCTGGCCGGATGCCCGAAATAAAAGGCGTTAGATGTGGATGGCGTGGCCTTCAGCCCCTTCAGCGGCTTCCATGAGCACTTCGCTCAATGTGGGATGGGCATGCACGTTGCGCGCGATTTCAGCGGTGGTCAGCTCCATCTTTTGCGCCAGGGTGAGTTCAGGCAGCAGTTCAGAGACTTCCGGGCCAATCAGGTGAGCGCCAAGAATTTCGCCGTATTTCGCGTCGGTAATAATTTTGGCAAAACCGGTGTATTCACCCAGGCCCAGGGCCTTGCCGTTCGCCTGGAAGGGGAAGCGCCCGACCTTGATCTCATAACCGGCATCGCGCGCCTGCTGTTCGGTGTAGCCAAAGGAAGCCACCTGCGGCTGGCAATAGGTGGCGCGCGGCATCATGCGGTAATCCAGCGGGGTAGTCTCCTGCCCGGCAATAGCCTCGGCGCACAGAATACCCTGGGCAGAGGCGACATGGGCGAGCAGCAGCTGGCCGGTGACATCCCCGATAGCCCAGATGCCGGGAACGCTGGTCGCCATGCGCTCGTCAACCTTAATAAACCCGCGTTCGTTCAGCGCGACCCCGACCTTTTCCAGACCGATGTCTCTGGTATTGGGTTTGAACCCGATCGCCACCAGCGCCTGCTCGGCATTGAGGGTTTGCTCGCCTTCAGGCCCAGAGACCTTGATGGTGACGCCCTTTTCATCCGCGCTGACCGACTGGACCTTGGTGCCGGTGAGCAGCTTGATGCCGCGTTTCTGGTAGGCTTTGGTCAGTTCGGCGGAAACCTCTTCATCCTCAAGCGGCAGGATGCGCGGAAGCATTTCAACGATGGTCACTTCTGTCCCGTAGGCCGACCAGATGGTGGCGAACTCGACGCCGATCGCGCCGGCGCCAATGATGACGACCGACTGCGGCCGCTCGGTTTGAAGGATGGCTTCCCAGTAGGAGAGGACGCGTTTGCCGTCCACAGCCACACCGGGGATTGAAGCGGCGGAAGCGCCGGTAGCGATGACGATATTTTTGGCGGTGAGGGTCTGAGCCTTGCCGTCTTTATCCGTCACTTCCACGCTGTCCTTACCGGTCAGCGCAGCGCTGCCCATGAAGACGTCAATGTTGTGTTTCTTCATCAAGAAGCCGATTCCGCGCGTCAGACGGCCGGAGACATCCCGGCTGCGCTTGACCGCCACGCTGTAATCAAGTTGAAGGTTTTCAAAGGAAAAGCCCAGTTCTTTGGAACGCTCGCGCAGGGTATGGGCAACCTCCGCGTTTTTCAGCAGGGATTTGGACGGGATGCAGCCGACATTGAGGCAGACACCGCCCAGCCATTGTTTATCAATAATCGCTGTCTTTAGCCCGAGCTGGGCGCTGCGAATGGCATTCACATATCCGCCGGGGCCGGCGCCGATTACAAGAACATCATAAGCGGTCATTCGTATTCTCTCCGTATCGCGAAGTTTTATGCAGGTTGGCTCAATTCTAAACCAATCCGCCGTATAACGGCGGAACTGACACCTTTGTATAAAAGGTTGGATGCCGCCGCGGCAAAAAAGTTGCACTCAGACCGGGCGCACGCGGATTTTATGCGTGCTGCGGCGGTCGGAATGGCGGTAGATGAGGCGCTGTTCGGAGATACGCAGCTCATACTCGCCGTCGCTGACGCTGACCTGGCAGCCGCCGCCGTAATGCAGCGCGGGCAGGTAGATCTCGGTCTCGGCCTGCACAGCGGGGTCGTGTTCAAATTCGTATTCGAAGCGGCTGTCGCGGTAGGAGAAGCGCAGCTTCAGCGGCCGGCCGGCGGTAGCGATGGGATAGGGACGCACAGCCGCGCGCAGGGCGCGTCCGCCGGAATTGATATCCTGCGGGTCTGCCTGCTGGTCGCGGCTGAACACGCTGAGGTCTTCGCCGTTCCACATGTCACCGCGCTCGTTGGTGTTGTCGGCGGTGTAGTTCCACAGGGTGCTGCTGACCAGGTTAGCTTCAAGTGCCTGGTAGGATGCTTCGAGGGCGCGCTCCTGTCGGCTGAAATCGCCGCGCCTGTAGCCGGAACGGTTGTGCATATCCATGGGAATACCAAATTCGCCGATCAAGGTGGGAACGCCGCCCAGACGGGTCTCGGACTCGGTTTTGATGGCGGCGATCTGGCGGCGGAAGAGGGCGCGCACCGCCCAGGGGCCCAACACCAGTTTCCCGGTGCGCACATCCGCGGATAACCAGCCGTAAAAATCCTTCATGAAAAGGGTAACGTTGTCGTACCAGTGGCTGGCGTTGACGATTTTGGCAGCGTCCTGCTCGCCCCACTGCGGGAGTTCGAGCTCGACCGGCACTTCCATGAAGATCAGGGCGTTGGGATGAACCGAGCGGATCTCGGCAGCAAAGCGGTTGATGAAGGGGCGCATGTAGTCGCGGCAGAAATCCACCTCGCGGCCGTCGACGATGTAAAAGTGGGCGGGACGCAGCAAGATGGGCTGACCGTCCGCGCCGGGCTGCCAGACGCCAGCTTCGCGCCAGACATCTTCGACCCCGTCGCGCCACAGGCGCAGGCCGCGCGGGTTGACCAGACGCTCGTCCACGATGCGGCGGCGCGGCAGACCCTGTTCCCAGACGGGCAGGCGCTGGGGGATGCCGTCAGCGAGAGCCATGGCCTGGAGCGGGCTGGCGACTTCTCCCTGAAACAAGAGACCTTCAGCGCGGTCAAGAACGCGTTTCCCGATCCAGCCGTTGCTGGGCTCGTTGAGCGTGTCGTATCCGATCACGTTGGGCAGGTCGGCCAGGCGCGCGGCGGCCTGCTTGACCGCGTTAATGTAATGGCTTTGCAGGTACTCCTGGACGGGGATGCCCTCGATCTTGCGGGCGGGGGCAAAGTCGCTGCCGCCGAAGAACAGGCTGAACATAGTGGCGGCGGCGTACTTGTCGTAGTTGGAGGGCCAGATCATGCGCGGGAAGGGGTCGCCGTGCAGGCAGTGGACGATGGCGGCGCCGGTCTCGGCCAGGCGGGAGAGATCCATGCCGAGGGCTTCGAGGGTCCAGCCGGGGGCGCCGTCGCCGCCGGTGAAGCGGCTCCACACATCCTGGTGGGGGTCAATGAAGACCTGGATGCCGTGCTGGCCGGCTTTTTGGATGACGGCGCGCAGGTAGTCAAGGTACTCCTGGTCATATTCGCCCGGTCCGGCGTGCTCGATGGCCTCCCAGGTGATGAGGAAGCGCAGGAAGAGCATGCCCCAGGATTTGAGGCGGCGGAAGTGCTCATCGGCTTCGTGGAGGGGGAAGGGCCGGCCGGTGAAGGTCAGCTCGCGGTGGTTAAGGAAGGTTTGCTTGAGGTGGCTGGCGCCGTTGGGGCTGAAGGGGACTTTGCTGCTGCCGGAGAGGTTGACCCCGCGCAGCAGGAGGGTGCGGCCCAGTTCGTCTTTAAAATCGCTGCCGTGGATGTGGATCATGCTGCCCTCGCTGAATCAAAGAAATGGATACAATGATTCTACACCATTCGTTTTTGAAAAAACGAATCGAAACGAATGGAGATGGTAAAGTGCGGCGAGGCAAAGTTAATTATAGAATTTATTTTCTAATTGTCAAGATTTCGCGTTCCAATGACCGGCTGTTTCTTTCTCTTTGCCCCTGATGAGCATGGGGAACAGTGATGAGAAGAATACTGCCGCCGCGCTGCCAACTGCTGGTGGACGGCAGCAGCCAGCAGGTGAGCACACGCTGCAGCGCGGCCGGGCAGATCATCGCCGCGCGCACGGTCAACGGCGGGCAGGAGGGACTGAACTGGCTGCTGGATGACCCCCTCGGCTCCGCGGCGCTGAGCCTGAACGCGGACGGCCCCGCTTACAGCCCCAGTTCGGCGCGCAGGGCGGTAAAGACTGCTTCACTGTAGGGGGCCAGTTCTTCCGCGCTCAGTCCGTCGCAGGCCAGGGTCAGCCCGGCGCCCATGCCGGGGCGAATCATCAAGTTGCAGTCAATTTCTCCCTGCTCAACGACTTTTTTCGCCATCACCAGGTAAGCGATCTCGCGCAGCTTCCAAATCGGGAAACCGGCTTTGGGCAGCGCGCGGACTGCCGCCTGGTAGGCTTCAGCGCCGGATTTGCCGGGCAGATCAAGGTTGGTTTGAAGGGTAGCCATGAGGTTCTCCAAAAAATTGAGTTAAATTAGCCAACAAAGGCGGGGCGCAGCGCGGTCTGATCCAGCAGGACGCGCATTTCTTCCACCTGGCGGAAGATAAAATGGGGGCGGTAAGCCAGCAGCCGCTGGGGGTTAAGCGCGCCCCACAGCGCCGCGCCGATGCGCAGGCCGGCGCGCTGGCCGGCTTCGAGGTCGTTGAACGAATCGCCGACCATCACACCCTGCAGCGGGAGGATGCCCAGGCGGCGAACGGCCGCCAGGACGGGGTCGGGATTGGGCTTGGGGCGGGCGACCATTTCGGAGTTAATCCACACCTCGATGAGGTCATCCAGACCCACCTCGGCGCGCACGATGTCAAATTCAGCGTTGACCTGCGAGGTCACCACCCCCAGGCGCAGCCCGGCGGCGCGAAACTCCTCCAGCAGGCCCCGCACACCGGGAAAGAGGCAGATCTGCTCGCGGTAGCGCAGGATGTGATTGGGCCAGTCGGCCATCATCACCGCCACCTGCTCCGGCGGGGCGAAGTGGGCCAGGATGCGCGGAGTGGGGGTGCCAAAATGGCGCAGCAGTTCGCGGGCGGTGGGCGGGGCGGCCAGATGCTGCCGCGCCAGGTCAACCAGCGCCTGCTCGTACACCCGGGTGGTATCCGCCAGGGTGTTATCCATATCAAAAATTACAGCTCGCAACCAGTCGGTCATACTTAGACAGTTCAATAAAAGCGCAGGGGCGGCCGCGCTGCAGCGTTGATGTGCCCCTGCGATCGGGAAAGTGAGACGACCGTTAAGCTTCCAGTAATACGTTCGGGTTTTCCAGCGCGGTGCGCACGGCAGCCAGGAACTGTGCCCCGGCGGCGCCGTCGATCACCCGGTGGTCGGCTGAAAGCGAAATGGTGAGGATCGAACGCGCCACGGGCTGATCGTTTTCATCCGGCACGAAGCGGCGCGTGATGCGCCCGGCGGCGAGAATGCCGACCTGGGGCGGGTTGATGATGGCGGTGAAGTAATCCACGCCGTACATGCCCAGGTTGGAAAGGGTAAAGGTGCCGCCCTCGATATCCGCGGGGGTCAGGCGGTTCTGGCGGGCGCGCGCGCTCACCTCGGCCAGGTCGTCGCCGATCTGGAAGATGCTCTTCTGGTCGGCGTCTTTAATCACCGGGACAATCAGCCCGCCTTCCAGGGCGACAGCCACGCCTACATTGACCGCGTTAAACTGGTAGATGGTGTCGTTGACAAAATGGCTGTTGAGCAGCGGGAACTGGCGCAGAGCGCCGGCGATAGCCTTGACAATCAGCGCGGTAACCGAAACCTTTGCGCGCGGCTCGGGGTAGCGCGGGTTGAGCGACTGGCGCAGCGCTTCGGCACGGGTCATATCCACATCCATATAGATCAGGAAGTGCGGAATTTGCTGGACGGACTGCTGCATGCGCTCGGCGATGATCTTGCGCACACCGGCCAGGGGGATAGCCTGGGCCGCACCCGCCGGGACAGGCACAGAAACCGCGGCGGAGACCGCCGGGCGGGGAGCGGGCAAATCAGCGGACTGGATGCGCCCACCAGGGCCGGAGCCGCGCACCGTGGTCAGATCAATCCCGCTTTCCGCTGCCAGGCGGCGCGCGGCCGGGGTGGCGTTGACTTTACCGGGTAAAGCCGGGGACTGAGCAGCGAGGACATCCTGTTTGGTGATGCGCCCGCCGGGACCGGAGCCAGCCAGGGAGCTGAGATCCACGCCTTCCACCGCGGCGGCGCGGCGCGCCAGGGGAGTGGCCGGAACCGCGGCAGGGGCGGAGGAAGGCGGCGGAGCAGCCGGAGCCGGGGCGGGAGCGGGGGAAGAGGCCGCCGGGGCCGGGGCAGCCGCCGGGATGGCCGCGGGGGTCTCACCGGGGGCGAGGATGTAGCAGATCACCGTGGTGACCGGCACGGTGGCACCTTCGGGGAACTGCAGCCCGGCGACCACACCCGAAGCGGTGGCTTCCACTTCCATGTTGATCTTGTCGGTGGTCACTTCGCAAAGCGGATCGCCCTGGTCAACCGTCTGGCCCTCTTTGACCAGCCAGCGAACGATCTCCGCTGTTTCTTGATTAAAACCAAACTTGGGTAGGATCACTGCTTTTGGCATCAGTATGCGCCGCGCACCAGTTTGCGCGCCTCCTCAACAATATCCTCGACCTGCGGAACAGCATGCTTTTCCAAATTGCGGTTATAAGGAATGGGCATATCTTTGCCGCCCAGGCGGCGGATGGGAGCCTCGAGATAACCGAAGGCCGGGCTGGCAGCGATGCGGGCAGCGACTTCACCGCCAAAGCCGCCGGTCTGGACGGCTTCATGGACAATGAGCAATTTGCCGGTCTTGATCACCGAGTTGACCAGGGTCTCGTCATCCAGCGGGTTGAGCGTGCGCGGGTCCACCACTTCCAGTTCAATACCTTCGGCGGCGAGCTGTCTGGCGGCTTCCAGCGAACGCTGCACCATGATGGAGGTGGCGACGATGGTCAGGTCTTTGCCGGCCCGCGCGACGTTGGCTTTGCCAAGCGGGATGGAGTAGAGCTCCTCGGGCACCGCGCAGGAGGTCTTATACATCAGTTTGTTTTCAAAGAACATCACCGGGTTGCCGTCATAGACCGCCGAGACCAGCAAGCCCTTGGCTTCGTAGGCGTTGGAGGGCATGACCACTTTGAGACCGGGGACGTGGACGAACCAGTTTTCCAGATTCTCGGAGTGCTGGGCAGCCGCGCCGGTGCCGGAACCGGCCGCCAGGCGCATGACCATGGGCACGCTGGCTTTGCCGCCGAACATAAATCGAATTTTGGCAGCCTGCATCACCAGCTGCTCCATCGCCAGGACGACAAAGTCTGAGAACTGCATTTCGCCAATGGGGTGCATGCCGGTCAGCGCCGAACCAACGCAAGCCCCGGTGAGAGCAGCCTCGGATATGGGTGTGTCGCGGACGCGCTCTTCGCCAAATTGATCCACCAAACCAGCGGTGACGCCAAAAGCGCCGCCGTAGACGCCGATATCCTCACCGATGAGGAAGATAGAGGGATCCTGCTCCATGAGCTGGCGCAGACCTTCACGCAGCGCTTCGACACAGGTAATCACGCGGCCTTCGGGGGCCGGGGGGTTGACGGGAAATTTCTCAAGCATAGATACCTTCCATCAGAGTGGCAACATCGGGTTCAGGGCTGGCTTCAGCATAGGCAACCGCATTTTCAATGGTTTGATAGGCGCCGGCGCGGATGGTTTCAACATCCGAATCTTTGAGGTAGCCGGCTTCGACCAGGCGGGCAGCGAAACGCGGAATAGGGTCCAGCGCCTGCCATTCTTTTAATTCCTCGCGCGTGCGGTAGAGCTGGCGGTCGCTCTTGGAATGACCGCGCCAGCGGTAGGTCTTGGCTTCCAGCAGGACCGGGCCTTTGCCGGAGCGAATGGTATCAGCCGCCCACTTGACCGCATCATACACGGCAAGGACATCATTGCCGTCATAAATCCGTGAAGGGATCCCGTAGGAAGCGCCGCGGTCGGCGATGTTTTCAATATTCATGGAGCGCTTGACTGACATGGACATGCCGTATTGATTGTTTTCGCAGAGGAAGAGCACCGGCAGCTTCCAGATGGAGGCCATATTTAATGACTCATGGAAAGCGCCTTCATTGCTGCCGCCGTCCCCGAAGATCACCAGGCAGATTTGATCAGTCTGGCGCAGTTTGATGGAGAGGCCAACCCCGACGGAAATCGGCAGGCTTCCGGCAACAATCCCCTGAGCGCCGAGATTGTTGTTCTCTATATCGGCGATGTGCATTGAACCGCCGCGCCCGCGGCAAAAACCGGTTTCTTTGCCCATAAATTCTGCCATCATGCGGTCGATGTCAGAACCCCAGGCGATACAGTGGCCGTGACCGCGGTGGTGGTTCAGCAGGTAGTCGTATCCCTTGCGAACCGCATTGGAGGTGCCGACCGCACTGGCTTCCTGGCCGATGGACAGGTGCATGGTGCCGTGGACTTTACCGAGACCGTAAAGTTCTTCCGCCTTTTCTTCAAAGGCGCGAATGGTATACATGGTCTCGAGGAACTTGCGGCCGGTCTCTGGGCCGAGCTCCTTGAGAACCTGCTTTGCCCGTTTCGGGTCAAGCGCATATTCTTGAGATGGATGGATCATATGGTTTGCCTTTATTGATTTATCACCGCTTGAGTGGTGAGTGTTAATGAAACAATGTTTCCTAGACCCGCGGAGCGGTCTCGACCGCTTCGTTGAGCAGCAAGAGATGGTTGGCAGCTTCTTCATCGGTGATGAGCACATTGACCAACCGCGAATTCAGCGCGCCTAATATCGCCGGAGCCTTCAGCCGGCCGCCAGCCACGCCGACGACCAGCGGGACCTTGCGCAGATTTTCAGCTTTAATTCCAAAAACATACCCGGGGATCGGGTTTTCGCGCAAATTCCCCTGGATGTCAATCAGCTGGCCGCACACATCGCCGACGATGAAGGTCTCCTGAAGGCGAACGGCATCATCGGGGGTGATAAAACCAGCCTGCACCAGGCTGGAATACTGCGGCACGATCGTGCCGATCCCAACGTAGGCAAGGTCGAGCATATCGGTCAGGTCGAGGACCTGACGCATGTGACTGTCAGAGTAGAGCGCATCGCGAACCATGCGGTTATCGAGCAGCCAGGGGGCGGGCAGGGTGAAATACTGGGCGCCAAGCGAACGAGCGAAGCTGCGCACAATGCCAGGACCGTCAAGGTGCGGTTCGATGGTGCCGATTGTGCCGAGCAGCTGCACCACTTTCAGGTTGGGGTAACGCTGTTCATGCAGCGCCAGAGCGACTTCGTAAAGGGCTGTGCCCCAGGAGACACCCAGAACAGTGTCATCACTTAATTTTTCTTCCAAAAATGAAGCGCCCAGCGCCCCAAGGCGGTGAAGCATCTGAGCATAGGTCGTGCCGGGAGTGCGCAGGATGCGGACATCTTTTAATTGAAACTGCTGTTTCAGGCGCTCTTCCAGGGGTTTATCGCGCTGCAAACGGTGATTGATGTGGATTTCGACGATGCCTTCTTTGCGCGCCTCGGTCAGCAAGCGGGAGATATAGGAACGCGAGTAACCCAGCCGCTCAGAAATGAGATCCTGGGTCAGATTTTCTTCATAATAGAGGCTGGCCACAGTCGCCAGCAGGTCGTGGGTTTCGTCATCCATGGGAAACCGTCCTTAAGGTACACGCCGGATGTACGCACAGTTGAAGTTTAAGGGAATAGGATACCAATCGTGCCAAATTGTAACATTTGTGTAGTAAATTGTACCTTCGGTTCACAAATGTGCGTTTCCATTCATATTTATTTAATGTCTTGTATAAATGGATAACATTTGTGCGTTTGTTTTCCTAAATCAACCATTTTTCAAGAGCTTTTATGTCCATCCTTGACCTGCTCCGACCTGAAGCGATCCTGATCAATCTCGACGCAGCCGATTCAAGCGAAGTGATCACCCGTCTGGGCAATGTGCTGCATGCCAGCGGCTGCGTGCACGACGGCTTTATCGAAGCCGCGTTGAAACGCGAAGCGAGCATGCCGACCGGTTTGCCGTTGATGGGTGATATTAATGCCGCAATTCCGCACGTGGATATTGAATACGTAAAAAAGTCATCCCTTGCCCTCGCCACTTTATCGCATGAAGTGGCGTTTTGCAACATGGTGAACCCGGATGAGGCGGTGCCCGTGCGGCTGGTGATCATGCTGGCGCTCGACCAGCCCAAGTCGCAGGTTGAAACCCTGCAGGAAGTCGCCGGGCTGCTGCAGAACCCGCAAATCGTATCTGGTTTGATGCAGGCGAAGACGCCGGAAGAAATTCTGAGTGCGTTAAGAGGCTGACAGCCTGGTTCGCTGAAACGCATAGACGCAAAGAGATCGTCATTTGAAGGAGCTTAATAAATGGAAAAGACCAAGACAGTCATTGTAGCCTGCGGCACAGCAATTGCCACTTCCACGGTTGTTGCCAAATCGATAGAAGAAGCGTGCAAGCTGGCCGGAATCCCGGTGTTCATCAAGCAATGCAAGGCTGCCGAAGTCCCGTCCTACGCATCGAGCGCGGACCTGATTGTTACGACCACCCCGCTTCCGGCCAATCTGGGTGTTCCCGTAATACAGGGTCTTGCTTTTCTGACCGGTATTGGCAAAGAACAGACCTTGCAGCAAATTGTGGAAACCTTGAAAGAAGGATAACTCCGCGGCGGCGTTAGATTATTCATTGCTGTAGCTTACTTTTATAAGCCGCATAATTTCATATTTTATTATTCAAGGAGGCGCATATAAGCACAGTGCAACCAACCTATTTCTATACCTGTTTGACGCCTCTTCGGGCGTCAAATAAACCCAACCCAAATTTCAAAAGGAGTGAATGATGGATGCATTTCTTACCAGCCTGAAGGGCATCATTGATGCCCTGGGCGCAACCGTACTGCTGCCGGTTCTGATTTTCTTCTTTGCCCTGATCCTGGGCGCCAAGCCGGGCCGGGCTTTCCGTTCGGCCGTGATCATCGGCGTGGCCTTCATCGGCATCAACCTGATCATCGGCCTGATGTGGGGCGCTTTGACGGACGTGGCTCAGGCAATCGTGAAGAACACCGGCATCACCCGCGATATCGTGGATGTGGGCTGGCCTTCAGCCGCAGCAATCGCCTTCGGCTCGAATGTCGGTCTGTGGGTCATCCCGATCGCGCTGCTGGTCAACGTGGTCATGCTGGCGCTGCGCCTGACCAAGACCCTCAACGTTGACATCTGGAACTTCTGGCACTTCGCCTTCACCGGTTCGCTGGTGGTGGCGGTAACCGGCAATCTGTTCATGGGGATTGTGGCCGCTGCTCTGGTGGCTGGCTTCATGCTCTTCTTCGCCGACTGGACTGCCCCGGCTGTGCAGAAGTTCTACAACCTGCCCGGCATCTCCATTCCTCACGGCACCTCAGCAGGGTATGTCCCGCTGGCGATCCCGTTGAACTGGCTGATTGACAAAATCCCCGGCCTGAAGAAATGGGATGCCGACCCCGAAACCATCCAGAAGAAGCTTGGCCCGACCGCCGGCGATCCGATGATCCTCGGTTTGATCATTGGTATTGTTCTGGGTGTGATTGGCTTCCTGAAGATGGGCACCGTGGACGGCAACTGGCAGGGCTTCATCGTCAATGTCCTCAAACTGGGGATCAACCTGGCCGCGGTGATGGTATTGCTGCCGCGCATGGTCTCGATTTTGATGGAAGGCTTGATCCCGATTTCCGAAGCGGCGCGCGAATTCATGCAGAAACGCGCCTCAAAGCGCGAAATCTACATCGGCCTGGATTCCGCCATCCTGATCGGCCACCCGGCTGTGATTTCTGCCGCGCTGCTGCTGGTCCCGATCGCCATTCTGCTCTCGGTGATCCTGCCCGGCAACCGCATCCTGCTCTTCGCTGACCTGGCGGTGATCCCCTTCGTGATCGCCATCTTCGGCCCGCTGACCCGCGGCAACATCATCCGCATGGTGATTATCGGCACCTTCACCCTGATCATCGGCTTCTATGTTGGCAACGCTCTCGCCCCGCTGATGACCCAGGCTGCCGCTGCCGCCGGTTTCGCGATGCCCGAAGGCGCAGCCCTGATTATCTCGATTGCGGACGGCTTTATCTGGCTGCCGCTGTTCTTCGTCTTCCTGGCGCAGAACCTGGGCTGGGCTGGAATGGGCCTGCTGCTGGTGCTCCTGGCGGCTCTGCTGTTCTTCTACAGCAAGAACGCCAAGAAATGGGAAGTGATGGCTGGCGGTCCGACCGAGTAATCGGGAAGATCCGTCTTGAATGTTTCTCGCCGGGTGCAGGCGGCTGTGCCTGCACCCGGAAGTTCATCTTGAGCAGTGAGGATCGTTTTTATCCCGTTCGCGTACAGGAGCCGCCATGGTTCGCAGTTTAATTGAAAGTTTACTGGGGAATGTCGGAACGTCCATCTTGAATTTCTACGAGGCGAACAGCCTGTGGATCAATGGTATTATCCTGCTTTATGGCATCGTCATTCTTTTAAGCTGGTCTAATTACAAATCCATTCGCCGCAGCCTGATCTTATCCGTGGTTGAGCAGCTGCGCCAGAAGAGCGAGGCTGAATTACGCGAACCGGTCGGCCGGCTGCTGAACGGCTTGGTGATCCCCTGGGATGGGACGCTGCAACGCACCTGGTTCCCGCTGGTGGCTGAACAGACTGCTTTTCTGCCGCGCCGGCTGAACCTGGAGCGCCTGAAGAAGATGATCAGCCCCGAAGACCTGGTTAAAGAGGCCGTCCGGGTGTTGAGCAGAACAAAGAACGTGAAAACCGTGAAATAAAGGTTATTTTTGTTCGAGGAGAAGTACAGTGGCATCCGCAATTGTAACCATTCATCATCCCGTCGGGCTGCATGCCCGCCCCGCTTCGGTGTTTGTGCGCACGGCGGCCAATTTCCCGTGCACAATCAACGTGCGAAATCTCTCTGGTGATTCCAAAATGGTCAACGCGAAAAGCATTCTGGCGGTTTTGACCCTGGGCGCCAACCAAGGCGCGCAGATTGAAATTCAAACCAGCGGCGAGGGCGAGGAAGAAGCGCTGAAAGCGCTGGTCGAGCTGGTAGAAAGCAATTTTGGCGAATGAGCGCGACATGCAGGCAGGAGAATATTCCATGACGCAGCCCATCCACGGCATTCCAGCTTCTCCAGGCTTTGCCGAAGGGAAGGCGTATTGTCTGGCGGCCGGGGAAGTTCAGGTAGTAAAGCGCACCGGCTGTCAGCCGGAGGAAGAGCTGGCCCGGCTGGAAAGCGCGCTGCGCCAGGTGCGGCAGGCGCTGGAGCAAGACGCAGCGCGGGCGCGCACCAGCGTTGGCGCGTCTGAAGCCGAGATCTTTGAAGCCCACAGCCTGATTCTGGAAGATCCTGACCTGCGCGAGCAGGTGCGCGCCGAGGTTGAAGGGGAGCGAGTAAATATCGAATTCGCCTGGCAGAATAATATTGATCGTTACGCAAAAATACTGGAAGGGATGGATAACGAGCTGTTTGCCGCGCGGGCAGCGGACGTGCGCGATGTTGGCAAACGGGTTCTCTGGACGTTGACCGGCACAAAAATAGATACCCTGGCTGGGCTGACCAGCCCAAGCGTGATTCTGGCACGCGATCTGACACCATCAGACACCATCGCCATGGATAAATCGCTGGTGCTGGCATTTTGCACCGCCGAAGGCGGACCTACCTCGCACACCGCCATCCTGGCAAAAGCGCTGGGCATCCCGGCAGTGGTCGGACTGGGCGCGGCGATATTGGATATCGCACCCGGTTCCCTGCTGTGCGTGGACGGGGTCAACGGGCGCGTGCTGGTCAACCCTGATCCATCCGCCCGGGCAGCATTTGAAAGCGCGCGGTCAGCCTTCCACGACCGCTCGAAGGAAGAGTTAAGCCACGCGCATGAACCCGCCGTCTCGCTGGACGGAGTGCATTTTGAGATCGTTGCCAACATTGGCGGTGAAAAGGACGCTCAAAAAGCGGTGGAAATGGGCGCCGAGGGCGTCGGGCTCTTCCGCACCGAGTTTGTGTACCTCGACCGCGCGGTCGAGCCGGATGAAGAGGAACAGTACCGCGTCTACCAGTCGGTGATGGAGATTATGGGGACGCGGCCGGTGGTGGTTCGCACGCTGGATATCGGCGGGGATAAGGATATTCCTTATTTACACCTGGAAAAAGAAGCGAACCCCTTCCTGGGAGTGCGGGCAATTCGTTTGTGTCTGCAGCAGCCGGAGATGTTCCTGGCGCAACTGCGCGCGCTGCTGCGCGCGGCGGTCGGCCACGACCTGCGCATCATGTTCCCGATGGTGGCTACGCTGAGCGAAGTACGGACCGCCCGGGAGTACACCGAAAAAGCCCGCGCAGAGCTGGCGGCGCGCGGGATCGCCGTCCCCAAAGTACAGCTCGGGATTATGGTTGAGATTCCTTCCACCGCCGTCCTGGCGGACCAGTTCGCGCGCGAAGTGGATTTCTTCAGCATCGGAACCAATGATCTGACGCAGTACACTTTTGCCGCCGAAAGGGTCAGCGAGAAGATGGCGTATCTATCTGATCCGCTGCATCCAGCGGTGCTGCGCCTGGTGCAGCGCGTGATCGAGGAAGGCCATAAACAGGGCATCTGGATTGGCATGTGCGGCGAGCTGGCCGGAGACGCGGATGCCGTTCCAATTTTGATGGGGCTTGGACTGGATGAATTCAGTATGTCGCCCAACGCCGTACCGCACGCCAAAGCGGTGATCCGTCAGTGGTCTACCGCGGCCGCGCGGGAACTGGCAGTCAGGGCGCTGGATCTGGAATCCGGCGAGGATGTGCGCGCGCTGGTGCGCAGCACCCCGCCGCGTTAAACCGACCCGGGCTGGCGGCCTAAAGGAGAGAGGATGCTGCTGAAAGAACTTCGCGAACAGGTGCTGGAAAGCTGCCTAATGATGCTGGAGTTTGGTCTGGCGCAGACCGCTCAAGGCAATATCAGCGCGCTCGACCGCGAGAGCGGGTATATCGCCATCACCCCATCGGCGCTTCCTTACCGCAGGATGAAGCCCGAGGATATATGTATCATCCGGGCAGACGGCAGCCCGGTGGAAGCGCGCTGGAAGACCACATCGGAAACTCCGCTGCATTTGATTTTCTACCGCGAACGGGCGGATGTCGGGGCGGTGGTGCATACCCATGCGCCGTACGCATCCGTCTTCGCAGTGACCCACGAACCGATTCCGCTGGTGCTGACCGAGGCGGCGATCATCTTAGGGCAGGGCGTTCCGGTGGCGCCCTACGCCCGCCCAGCCACGGACGCGCTGGCGCGCTCAGCGCTGGAAGGAATGGCTGGCGGCTGCGCGGTGCTGCTCGCCCAGCACGGACTGCTGACCGTCGGCCCGGACCTGCATCTGGCTTTTGAAGCCACCCTAAACGCCGAGACGATGGCGAAAGTCGCGGCCCAGGCCAGGGCGATGGGCAGCCCGCTGCATGAAGTTGACCCAGAAGAAGCGCGGGTGATGCATGATGTGATTTTGAAACAGTACAAACCGGCGCATTAGCAGCGCACAAAGCGCCAGAGCTTCATACAGTCTGACAGACCGCACCAGATTGGGTTGGTGAAGGGAAAGGCCCGCCGGCAGTGCCGGCGGGCCGCCGTTTCCCATGCCATCAACCGCGGATTATAGATTTTGTTCAGGACGGGGGCGGAAAATGATAAATTTACTGACCAGAAAATTAAAAGCCATGGTCGAGAGCGTGGCAATGCCAATCGAGACAATTTCGGGAAGACCCAAACGCTCAAAACTCAGACTCATCAAACCGGTGTTAACCGCCAGCGCCAGTCCGTTGACCGCAAAAAACGGCAGCAGCGTGCGTGACGGGCTGGCCTGCGAACGAAAAGTCCAGCGGCGGTTCCACAGATACGAGTTAAGGATACCGGCAGCGTAAGAGATCGCCTTTGCCAGGGTGTGATGATCCGCCAGCAGGCCGGTGAGATGCACCAGCAGAGCGTAAACACCGAGATCAACCAGGGTATTTAAGACGCCGACCAGACCAAATTTAACCGCCTGGCGGAGCCAGAGGGGAAAGCGGCTGCGAACAAAGGCGAGCGGTTTGGACAAAAAGGTCATGAAACCTCATTGAAGCGGCTGGCAGTCATACCAGGACCTGGAACCGCCGGGGCCTCCGGGAGCGCTCTGACTTTCAGAGCCGGGAATGGTGATTGCGCGGCAGTTGGTCTGAACCCACTGGCTGATCTGGCTTTGCTGGCGGTCAAACTCATTCAGGACATAACGAATTTTACCCGCTGAGACCCAGTTTGCAAATCCTTCAACATCCAACACCGGATCACTGCCGCTAAACCCGCCCAGAGCCAAAACCGGCCGGCCAGTCGCGAGGATGTACGGGGACGCAGCTTGGGAACTGCTGGTCGCGAAAAGATAAGCCCCCGGAGTCGTATGCTCTAGCAGGAAACCCAGGATTGCCTGGTTGATTTCTGCTCGCTGTTCGCCCGGGCCGCGGTCCATTCCATCCTGGCTGCGGTTGGCGGAGGGCAGGCTGGTATTGGGCGAAGGATCCAGCGCGGCCGCCAGCGACCAGGTAAAAGGCGCAGCCAGCAAGGAGAGCGCAGCCAGCGCCAGACCAACCCGGAAGAGCGCGGCCGGACGCAGCAAAGCCAGCAGCAGACCGGTCAGACCGGCCGCCAGCAGCAAGGCAGTGAGCCAGGCATAAGTACCCGTGTAACTGGCGAGCAAAGTCCACTGCACCAGCGCGCAGGCAGACCAGAGCAGCGCCAGCCCGCCCCAGGCCAACCAGGTAGAACGCGCCCGCAAACGAAGGACCGCCCACAGGCCAGCGCCGCACAGGGCAGCCAGAGGCGGGCCAAGCATGATGGTGTAATAGGCGTGCATCAGTCCGCTGGTAAAACTAAAGTAAATCGTTTCAGCCAGCAGCCAGAAGCCCCACAGGATTAACCCGCTAAACGCCTGATCCAGACGCCAGCGGCGGCCAAGGGCCACAAGCACCACCGGCAGCGCCAGCAAGGCGGCCGGCAGCAGCCAGCCGGCTTCTTCACCCAACGGCTGGGTAAACAGGCGCAGCGCGCCGGGCAGACCGTTCTGATTGGCAAACGGAACCATTCCAGCGACGCGCATGGCTCCGCCGTCCTCCGGCCGGGCACCATTTTCGGGGAAATAATTCCCCGCGGGCGGGCGGTCACCGCCGGCTGGAGGAGAAAAACCTTCGGGTACCATAGCGCCTTCTGGCGGGGTAAAGCCCTGGGGGAAGTCAGGCGCGCCGCCCGGCAGCGCGGCCATGCCGCTGCCGGGTTTATCGGAAACCAGGCGGCGCAGGCCGTTATGTCCAAATATTAATTCCAAGACGCTGTTCTGGGTGCTGCTGCCCACGTAAGGACGCTGGTCAGCCGGGGTCAAATCCACCGCTACGGCCCATGAAAAGGAGACGATCAGGATAACCAGCCCGGTCAGGGTTAAGTGCCAGAGGCGGGTGCGGAGCGAGCGCGGGGCGCGGAGCAGGTAAAGCGCATAGAAAGCCGGCAGCGGCATAAATGCCTGAAGCATTTTAATATTGAACGCCAGGCCGACCAAAACCCCGCCGACCAGAAGGGTCCCAAGGCGCCCGCTGCGGGCAGCGCGTTGAAAAGCCAGCGCAGCCAGTAATAGGAAGAAGATCAAGGTGCCGTCAATGGTATTGTTGCGCTCAGTGGCAATGGTGATCGGGGCGATCGCCAGAACCAGGGCGGCGGCCAGACCTGGCATTGTCCCAAAGTCGTTCCTGACCAGGCGGTATACGAGATAGATCGAAGCAATACCGGCCAGCGCCTGCGGCAGCGCCAGGGCAAAGCCGTTCACCCCCAGGAAAGCAGCAAAGACAGCCTGGATCCAGAATCCCAGCGGGGGTTTATCCACACTGACCGAGCCCCCCGGTTCGTAAGCGGCGTAGAAAAAATTATGCCATGAGGTCAGCATAGACTTGACGGTCGCGGCGTAATACAGATTGCCGTCTCCAGCGGCGCCTAATTGGTACAGCCGCAGGCCGGCACCGAGGAGCAAGATCAGCCCCAGGGCAGCCAGACTGAGCCAGCGCGATTTCTCGCGGAATTTTGTGGCAGCACGGGTTTGAAATGATTGCGCAGACACAACAGACCTCCCGAATTGATTTGCGGCCGCGCTTAACATACTACGGGGTCATTCAGATTTCATGTAGGATCAGCGGGAGCCAGCGCGTTTTTCCAGCAGTGCTATGATAATAGAGAAACCAGTTCATCCTTCGAGGAGTATTCCTATGAGCCAGTATGATCTACAATCGCTGAACCTGCCGCGCCTGTACGGCGGGAGTCTCAGTCTGTTTGCCAGCCTGGCAGAAGGCGCGTTATCACCGCTGCTGCTGAACAGTCTGCTGGAAAACGGCGGTATTCCGCGCATCCGAAAGGCGGAAATCGAAGACGCGCCCACCTTTTACCCGCTGGTGATTGCGGAAAAACGCGCTCAAGAAAGCCTGGCCGCGCCGCAATTGCGAAGTTACGCGACCAAACCGAGACCGCGGGTGCCGTTCGCCACGCTGCGCGACTATGCCGAGGCGTACCGCGAGGGGCGGCTGACCCCGGTGGAGGCAGCCGAGCGGATTCTGGCGGCCGTTGAGGAAAGCGAGCGCGGCGATATCCCGCTGCGCGCGTTTATCGCCATCAACCGCGAGGACGTCCTGCGGCAGGCAGAGGCTTCAGCCGCGCGCATCAAGGCGGGTAAGGCGCTCAGTCTGCTGGATGGCGTACCGGTGGCTGTAAAAGATGAAGTGGATATGCTGCCCTATCCCACCACAGTCGGGACCAGTTTTCTGGGCCGCCAACCTGCCCAACGCGACTCCCACGTGGCCGCGCGGCTGCGGGCGGCGGGCGCGCTGCTGATTGGCAAGACCAACATGCACGAGATCGGGATTAACCCAGACGGCTCTAACGTTCATCATGGAAGAGCGGCGAATCCCTACGATCCGCGCTGTGACACGGGCGGCTCTTCGAGCGGCTCGGCAGTGGCGGCCGCGGCCGGTTTTTGTCCGGCTGCCATCGGCGCGGACGGAGGCGGTTCGATCCGCATTCCGGCCGGGCTTTGCGGTCTGGTGGGGTTAAAACCCACCTATGGAAGGGTGAGCGAGCGCGGTGCAGCGCCGTTGTGCTGGTCGGTGGCGCATCTTGGTCCGCTGGCCGTTTCGGTGGAGGACGCGGCCCTGATTTACGGGCTGGTCGCCGGGCCAGACGCGGAAGAACCCAACTCCTGCTATCAACCCCCGGTCAGCCTGGAAGGCTGGGATACCCCCGGGTTAAAGGGTGTGCGCCTGGGTATCTTCCCGGACTGGTTCGAGCACGCTGACCGCGAGGTGGTCGCGGTCAACCAGGCGCTGGTCGAGGAATTTAAAGCCGCGGGTGCAGAAATCCGCGAAGTCAGCATCCCGGAACTGGACCTGACCCGCGTGGCTCACGCGCTGACCATTTTGACCGAGATGGCTGCCTGTATGGCCAGTTACCCGCAGCATCAGCGCGACTTCGCACCTTCGACCCGCTTGAGCCTGGTGATCGGGCGGGCGATGAGCGCGCGCGATTATCTGCAGGCTCAGCGCATGCGCACGCGCGCCATGCGCCATTTCGCCGCCGCTCTTGAGGAGGTGGACGCGATTCTGACTCCGGCCACCGGCCTGCCGGCGCCGCTGGTTCCGCCCGCCGCGCTCTCAAACGGCTGGTCTGATCTGAGCACCACCACAGAAATGATGCGCTTTGTCTTCCCGGCGAATCTGACCGGCAACCCGGCTGTCAGTTTCCCGGCGGGGTACAGCACAGCCGGCCTGCCCATTGGCATGCAGGCCATCGGCCGCCACTGGGAAGAAGCCTTGCTGCTGCGGATTGCCAGCGCAGCCGAGCAAGTCGTTGAAAGACGGCTGCCAAAAGTGTATTTTCCGATCCTCAATTCCTGAGTTTTGGAATCGGGTCATTTTTAATGAAACGCATATATAAAATTAACAAAAGCATCTTGTCAGGCCATATTCGCAGGACTATAATAAGATGTTGTCAGTCGTATCTGAGATGAGGTGATGAAAGATGCCTGTATATACCTATCGGTGCGAGAACTGCGGGATCCAGTTTGACCACACCCAGAAATTTAGCGACCCGGTCTTAACCCGCTGCCCGGAATGCGGGAAGAAATCGCTGCGCAAGGTGTTCACCCCGGTGGGGATCGTCTTCAAGGGTTCGGGCTTCTATGCCACCGATCATCGTTCTCCTTCCGGTCAGGGGCGTTCAAACAGCCACAGCGAGAGCAAAAGCAGCGACTCGACCCCGGCTTCTGAGAGCAAACCGACCGCCAGCGGGTCAGACGCCTGACATGGATTTGCAGTTTGCGCCAGAGAAACCAGCTCAAACCCGGGCGAACCCCGGGTTTTTGTTTTGCAGCGCGGACGGAACTGGAGAGCAAATTTTCATAATCTATCAAAATCTATCCGCGCGTTTCAAAACCTCTCACAGTTGACGCGGGGTAGTTGCCAGAGAGCATCTGGCGATGTTAGAATTGCGGGTATCCGGAGGAATTGACAGGAATGAGCGGCCGCTCTCCCAACAAACCGAAACCAGCGGGGCTGACACCCGAGCAGCGCAGGCTGCGCAACCAGAGGATTGTCTTCGTGGTGGTGTCCGTCATCATCATCCTTTCCTGGGTGCTGTCCCTGGTGATTAACGTTTGATCCCAAAGCGATAAGGAGCAATCTCATGCTTCGCTCGAAGTGGCTGATCTGGCTGCCCGCGCTGGCGGCAGCCTGGCTGTTCGATTTCCTGTTCTGGAAAACTCAGGGGGGCATCAACTATCCAATCTGGATCACCATCCTAACCGCGCTGGCGCTTGGCCTGGCGCACTACCAGGGACGCAGGCCCGCCCGGCCCTCTTACCTGCTCGCCGCGCTGGCGGTGATCTTCTCAATTTTTACCAGCCTGCGCAGCGAAGGGCTGACCGTTTTTCTAAACGGGGCAGCGGCTCTGGCTTGTCTGGCGCTGATGTGCGCCACCCTGACCACCGGAAACTGGCCGTTTTACCGCATTGTGGATTATCTTCTGGCCGGGGTCAAACTGGCAGCCGCCGCCTTTTCCCGGGCTCTGACCTACCGCTGGCCCGCCAGACCAGAAGGGGAAAGCGCCGGGTGGAAGAAGCGCACAGCCGGATGGGCGGCTGTACTGCGCGGTATGCTGATCGCGCTGCCCATTCTGGCAGTTCTGGCAGCCCTGCTGGCCTCGGCAGACCTGGTTTTTGCCAGCCGCCTGGGCGACCTGCTGGAATTGTTCAATTTGGAACGGGTGCCGGAATACATCTTCCGTCTGTTCTACATCCTGGTGTTAAGCTACCTGTTCAGCGGTGTGCTGCTGCACGCGCTCTACCCGGAAAAAGAGGAAGCGCGCCCCGACCCGCAAAAAGCCTGGGTGAACCCCTTCCTGGGCCTGACCGAAACAGTGATTGTGCTGGGCGCGGTAGATCTCCTTTTAACCTTTTTTGTGACGCTGCAATTTCAGTATCTGTTTGGCGGACAGAGTAATATAAAGGAAACCGGTTTTACCTATTCGGAATACGCCGTGCGCGGCTTTACCGAACTGGTACTGGTGGCGGTTTTAAGCATTGGACTGTATCTGGTGTTGAATACCATCACCAGACGCAAGAACGGCGGACAGGCGCTGGCCTTTAACAGCCTGGCCATCGCGCTGATGCTGCTGGTGCTGGTCATCCTGGCGTCCTCCTTCCAGCGCCTGTTATTGTACGAAAACGCCTACGGTTTCTCACAGCTGCGTCTGTACACCCATATCTTCATCATCTGGCTGGCGCTGCTGCTGGCAGCGTCAGCCGCGCTGACCGCTGCCGGCAAACCGGGACGATTTGGTCTGGCGCTGTTTTGCACGCTGGTTGGTTTTACGCTGACTCTGGCGCTGGTTAATGTGGACGCCTTCATCACCAGGCAGAACGTCAACCGCGCGCTGCAGGGTAAGCCGCTGGATGATACTTACCTGGGAAGTCTGTCCAGCGACGCGGTGCCGGCTTTATTTGAACTGTATGACGATGCGCGTCTGCCGCAGCAGCTCCGTAATCAAATCGGCGCGGAACTGTCTTGCCGCGTGTACCTGGCGCAGCAGGAAAGCGCCCCGCCTGACTGGCGCGCCTACCACTTTAGCCGCCAGCGGGCGGCAGCGCTGCTGACAGCCCGCGGCGCGGAAATCAGCGCGGCTTACCCGGTGATTGAAAGCGGTGAATACCGCCTGCCGGGCGTGATGGTCAACGGCGCGGAACGACCGTGCACGGGAAATTTTTTTGGAGATTGAGATGACAAAACCTGCGTCGGAACGGGTGGTTGCGATTATCGGTGCCGGGCCGGCGGGGATGCTGGCGGGGCTGATGGCCGCCCGTTCCGGGGCGCAGGTCCACCTGTTTGAGAGCAACGCAACGGCGGGGCGCAAGCTGCTGGTCACCGGCAGCGGGCGCTGCAACCTGACCAACGCAGGGATCGCGCCGGAGAAATATGCCGGCAGCGCAAAGGAAGAATTAAATCAGCTCTTCGCGGTCTTCGGACGCGAGGAGCTGCTGACCCTCTTGAAGGAAATTGGTGTTCCGACTTTTCACACCGAAGACGGCTGGTATTACCCGGTTTCGGAATCGGCTGCGGCGGTGGCGGACGCGCTGACCGCGGCCCTGCGCACAGCGGGCGCCGCGTTTCATCTTTCCACGCGGGTGGTCGGGCTGGAACGGCTCGGCCGGGGTTTTCGCCTGCGTCTGGACGGCGGCGCTGAATTTACCGCGCCGCGCCTGGTGATCGCGGCAGGGGGAGCAGCTTATCCCAGCCTGGGTTCAACCGGAGCGCTTTTCCCGGCTCTGGGGGAGCTGGGACACACCGTTCGCCCGCTGCGGCCGGCGCTTGCCCCGCTGGTGGCGGAGATGCGTCCTTTTCAACGCCTGCAAGGGGTGCGTCTGGATGCTCGAGCGCGCCTGCTGCGCGGAAAGACAACCCTGGGCGAAACCTACGGCAACCTGATTTTCACCCCGTGGGGACTGAACGGCCCGGCCGTGATGGACCTCAGCCATCTGGTCAGCGCGCAGCCGGCAGAGGACCTGACACTTTCGCTGGATCTGCTGGCCGGACCGGCCAGCGCAGTGCGCGAACTGGCGGTAACCGCGCGCAAGAGCGATCTACCGCTGCGCGTGCTGCTGCAAGCCGCGCTTGCGCCAAAAACAGCACAGTTCTTTCTGGATGAAGCCCGGCTAAAAGGGGATACCGCCCTGCGCAGGGTTCCAGAAAATCACCTGCAGCAGCTGCTGGGGCGGCTGGGTGACGTGCGCTTTACGCTGCGCGGGGTTCGCGGTTTTGAGTACTGTCAGGTGACCGCGGGGGGTGTGCCTTTCGAAGAAGTCAATCCGCGCACGATGGAGTCGCGGCGGGCGGCAGGGTTGTATCTGGCGGGCGAAACCCTGGATATTGTCGGCCCGTGCGGCGGCTATAACCTGCAGTTTGCCTTTAGCAGCGGCGCGGCAGCCGGGCTGGCAGCCGGGCTGTGGTAGAATTTCCTCTATGAAACGATGGCAATTCTGGCTGGGCGTGATCATCAGCGCCGTTCTGCTGTATTTTGCGTTGCGCGGGCTGCGCCTGGCTGAATTCTGGGAAGCGGTAAAAACAGCCCGCTACCTCTGGCTGCTGCCGGGGGTGGCGGTGTATTTTATTGGGGTGTGGGTGCGCGCCTGGCGCTGGCATTACATGCTGCGGCCGTTGAAGAAGATACGCGTTCCGGTGATGTTTCCGATCGTTGCGATCGGCTACATGGGCAACAATATCTACCCGGCCCGCGCGGGGGAAGTGCTTCGAGCCGCGGTCCTAAAACAGCGCGAAGGCGTGCCGATCTCGGCGTCGCTGGCCACGGTCATTGTTGAGCGAATCTTTGACGGGGTGGTGATGCTGGCTTTTGTGTTCCTGAATTTGCCGGAACTTGCCAGACTGACCCATGGGGCGGGCGTGATTGGCGATCTGTCCATCCGGGATATTACCATCTGGGGGTCGGTAATTTTTCTGGGGGCGCTGCTGATCTTTCTGCTGGCGGCCATGTTTCCACAAATTACCGAGCGGGCGGTCAACTGGGGCTGCGACCGGCTGCTGCCGGCGCGGTTTCGGGAGAAAGTGCGCGGGGTCGCGCTGCGCTTTCTAACCGGGCTGGAATCGCTGCGCTCGCCCTCGGACGCTTTAATGATTTTCTTCACTACGGTAATTATCTGGCTGCTGGAAACCGGGAAATACTGGTTTGTGATGCACGCTTTTCCGTTTGAGGTCAGTTTCTTCGCGTTGATGCTGATGAACGGGATCGTCAACCTTGCCACCACCATCCCGTCCGCACCAGGTTACGTCGGCACATTTGACGCGCCCGGCATCGCTTTGCTGGTTGCTTATGGAGTACCCAATTCCGTAGCGGCGGCGTATACCCTGGTGCTGCACGCAGCCCTGTGGTTCCCGATTACCCTGCTGGGCGCGTATTACTATATTCGCCAGCCACTGCGCTGGGGCAGTAAGGAAATCCAGGCGCTGCGCACGGAAACGCAGCAGACCACCTGAGACACAGGAGAGAGAAATGCGCATCGCGATCGTTGGCGCCGGTCTGGGCGGGATGTCCGCGGCTTTTGACCTGGCGCGCGCAGGGCATCAGGTCACCATCTTTGAAGCCGCGGATTATGTCGGCGGTCTGGCATCCGGCTTCAAGCAGCCCAACTGGAAATGGTCGGTTGAAAAGTTTTATCACCACTGGTTCACATCTGATGAGCATATGTTCGCGCTGATCCGCGAACTGGGCTGGGAGGAAAAGATCGTCATCCGCCGCCCGCTGACGGTGATGTATCACAAAGGCAAGTTCTACCCGTTTGATTCAATTCTCAACGCGCTCCTCTATCCGGGCCTGGGATGGGGCATCCACAAAATCCGCTTTGGCCTGGTGGGCCTTTACCTGCGGTTGAGCAAGAACTGGAAACCGCTGGAAAAAGAGACCGTTGAAAAATGGATGCGCCGGTGGGCCGGGGAAAAGGTTTACCAGCAAATGTGGGAGCCAATGGTGATTGGTAAATTTGGCGAACGCTACGCCCGCCAGGTCAACATGGCCTGGATGTGGGCGCGGCTGCACGCGCGAACCACCCGCCTGGCGACCTACGAGGGCGGGTTTCAGGCTTTCGCCGATCAGTTCGCCGGGCGGTTAAAGGAGATGGGCGTTGAAATTCGTCTCAATTCTCCGCTGGAGAGCATCACACCAACGGCTGAAGGCGGGCTTTCGCTGCGCAGCGAAGGAGGTGAAGAATCCTTTGACCGCTGTCTGGTCACCGTTTCGCCTGCCCAGTTTGCGCGAATGGCTCCGAATCTGCCCCCGGAATATCTGGAAGGACTGCTGGACTTGAAGAGCCTGGGAGCGGTGGTCTTAACTCTGGCGCTCAAACGGCCGCTTTCCACCCAGGGGTACTACTGGTACAACCTGCCCAAGAGCGCGGGGTTTCCCTTTCTCGCCCTGGTTGAACACACCAATTACCTCTCGCCGGAATATTTCGGCGGCGATCATATTGTATACTGCGGTGATTATCTGGAAACCGATCACGAGTACTTTTCACTTAGCAAGGAAGAATTAATCCGGCGTTTCTTGCCCGGGCTGCAGCGGATTAACCCGGCTTTCTCGCTCGACTGGATTCGCGAGAGCTGGCTCTACCGCACTGCTTACGCCCAGCCCGTTCCGCTGGTGAACCATTCCAAGAATATCCCGGCTGTGCGCACCCCGATTCCGGGGCTGTATTTTGCCAGCATGAGTCAGGTCTACCCGTGGGACCGGGGAACAAATTTTGCGGTGCAGATTGGCCGGCTGGCAGCTGGCTTAATCATGAAGGAATGATACCCGGTGGATCGCCGCGGGCAGGCAGCTCTCAACGGTTGAGAAGTATTGCAATTGAACCGCAGATTCTGGCGTTTCACAGGTTTCACTACAAGACATCGAAGCCGGTGAAAATTTTTGTGATTCTTAACCATATCTGGGTTTAATGTTCTAAAAACGCCTTTTACCCCCATATATAGGGGTAATCTTGCGATTTTTTTCCTATATCTGGAGAAAGCAACCGGTTAGCGGATGATAACATCTGATTGTGATTCAGTAATTTTCTTAAGGTTAATTTTCTTAAAGATTCGTTTTTTTTTAGCCAGGCGTAGGGCAGACGTATTGTAGCGGTCATCCGATTCAGGTAAAATGCTTCTACACAACTGAGCGGGGCTGAGGGTGCGGTTTATGTCCCGCCACCCCAACCGGTGAACGATTTACAGGTTGACTGCTTGATCCCACTAAACATCTAGTGGGCTTTCTGTTCTGTTTAACTTTTCCAGAGCCGCCAAGGCGGCGATTTTATGAGAGGAGGGCTCTTCGCATGAATGCACAACAGGCATGGCAGTCCACACTTGGACAGCTGCAGGGGGTAATGTCAAAAGCCGCCTTTGACACCTGGGTCCGGAGCGCAGAGGTGATCAAGCATGACGAGGATTGCTTCACAATTGGTGTGCGAAATGCGTATGCCCGCGACTGGCTTGAAAGCCGCCTTTCCAGCACAGTGGCGCGAATGTTAACCGGGATGATGAGCGCGCCGCAAAAAGTTCAGTTTGTGGTCTGGAATAAGGATTACGAAAACGAGAGCGCCCTGGAAGCGAGTGAGCGCCAGGAAAGCCCGGGAATGGAAACCAGCGCGTCCCAACCGGTCAGCGCGCAAACCATCAATCAGCGCTACTCGTTTGAAAATTTTATGGTCGGGCCAAGCAACCGCCTGGCGCACGCCGCCTGTCTGGCAGTGGCTGAGAACCCGGCGCATGCCTACAACCCTCTGTTTCTTTACGGAGGGGTCGGCATGGGGAAGACGCATTTGTTAAATGCGATTGGGAACGCCTGCGCGGCGCGAGGGTTGAGCGTGCTGTATGTGTCCTCGGAAACATTCACCAACGATCTGATCAATGCCATTCGCACCCACAACACGACCGCCTTTCGCGAACGCTACCGGCGGGCAGATGTTTTGCTGATTGACGACATTCAATTTATCGCCGGTAAAGAATCAACCCAGGAAGAGTTCTTTCACACCTTTAATGCCCTGCACAGCGCCGACAAGCAGATTGTGATCTCCTCTGACCGGCCGCCGAAAGCCATGGTGACGCTGGAAGAACGGCTGCGCTCGCGCTTTGAATGGGGTCTGACCGCCGATATCCAGCCGCCCGATTTCGAGACCCGCCTGGCGATTCTAAAGTCGAAAGCCGAGCGCGCCGGGAGGCAGGTGCCGGCGAATATCCTCGAGCTGATCGCGCGCAGCATTCAATCAAACATCCGCGAGCTGGAAGGCGCGCTGACGCGCGTGCTGGCTTATTCCGATTTGCGCAGCCAGCCGTTAACTGTTGAACTGGTTAACACCGCGCTGGTAGATTTTCTCCCGCAGCGCGGCGACCTGGAACCGCGCGCAGTGGTCGCAGCGGTCGCCAGCGCCTTTGGGATTAACCCCGAGAAACTGCTCAGCCGCGACCGAAGCCGGGATGTCGCGCTCCCGCGCCAGGTCGCCATGTATCTGCTGCGCGAAGAAGGCAACCTCTCCCTGCCGCAAATTGGTGAAGCCCTCGGCGGCCGCGATCACACCACGGTCATGTACGCGATTGAAAAAGTGGCCGACCTGATTGAAACGGACGACTTTCTGCGCCGCCAGGTGCTTCAGGTGCGCGAACAGCTTTACGGCCGGCAGCCTGCCTTTGCCGCTCCTTGACGTCCGGAAAACTTGAGATACAATAAACTGCGCGGGGCGATGGCGGAATCGGCAGACGCAACGGACTTAAAATCCGTCGATGGTGACATCGTGAGGGTTCGACCCCCTCTCGCCCCACAAGAAAACCGCCTGTGAAACGCAGGCGGTTTTTTTCATCTCCTGGCAGTTCTTAAGGCAGCAGCCAGACGCGCACGCTGTTATCCGCGCTGCTGGTGAGCAGCGCGCTGCCGTCCGGAGAAAACGCCAGACCGGTCACCGTGTCTGTGTGGCCGTCCAAAGCCGCAACCTGCTGGCCGGTACCGGTGTCGTAGAAAATGATCTGACTGCCCACCGCAAGCGCCAGCAAACGACTATCCGAGCTCAGAGCAAGCGCCCAGGCTGGCGCGGAAAGCGGAATTTCCAGACGCTTCGCGCCGCTGCGCGCATCCCACAGATAGACCAGCGGGACAAATTCGCCGTTGAATGTACCCCCAGCGGCGGTAACCAGCAAATTCCCGTCCCGGCTGAGCGCGAAGGCGCTGATAAAATCTTCATGGCTGAACGTCGGCCCCATTTGCCCGCTGGTGATATCCTGGGTTTGCAGGGTGGCCCGGGCGAACCAGAGCAGGGTGGCGTTATCAGCGCCGACCGAGGCACCATAAACGGGCGCGGCGGTTTGAAAACCAGTCAGCGTTTTGACCTGCGCTCCGCTGGAAGCATCCCAAAGGGTGGCTGCCCAGGTATCCGCTGAAGTGGTCAGCAGCCAGCGGTTATCCGGTGAAAAACTGGCGGCATTGAGTGTGTAACCCGGCACAATCGTCTGTAAAGTCGAGCCGCTGGTAAAATCCACCAGGAGAACGCGGGTATTATCCGAACTGAGCGCAGCTGTCTTCAGATCAGGCGCGACAGCGTACAGTCTATTCCCGGCAGGCAGGTTGAAAATCGAAAGCGACGGCAGACTCTCCAGGCGCGCCGTGTAAACGGCCGGGCTGGGCAGAGAGGAATCGCTGACGTAAAAGCCAAAAGCCTGACTGTCCGGCGCCCAGACCAGGCCTTGAGGATAGGTGACCGGCAGCTTTCCGTATTCAACCAGCGAGGCGGCGTTTTCAGGAGTAATGGTTTGCCGGGCAGGCGGAGGCGCGGTGGGCGTTTCGGCCGGCGGCGGGCTGGCAGGGGTCTGGCTGGTTGACGCTTCAGGCGCCAGAGAAGGGGCAGGCGCGGGTTGACCAATCGGCAACGTGCAGGCCGCCATCAACCAAAGCATGATCCAAAGGCTTAGGACAACGGAGAGCGGTTTAAAGGCTTTCATAGGGTCTATTCCTGAAAGGGTTTCCGATCATAAAGAGAATTGACCGTCCATTTCCCAGTGTACGCGGTTATAATTAAAAAAACAAGGCGTATGGAATTTTGCTAAAGGAGTTGATTATGCGTTTCGGTGGTTTAGGCGGTTGGGAATGGTTAATATTGCTGGTGATCGTGCTGCTGGTGATCGGTCCCGGGCGGATTGCCAAAGTCGCCTCTGAATTGGGGCAGAGCATTCGCAATTTCCGCGAAGGTCTGTCTGGAGATAAAAAAGAAAAATCTGAAGACGAAACCAAAAAAGAAGAATAATCTGGCATTTTCCTAAACTTCCTTCTCCAGGCGGTTCACGCGCATGGATATTTTTGGTATTGGCATTCCCGAGCTGCTGTTTCTGGCGATTCTTGTCCTGATATTATTAGGTCCTGAAGAGCTGGCTGCGAACTCCCGCAAAGCGGGGGTATTTTTACGTAAGATCATCCAGTCGCCCATCTGGCGAGATGTTCAGGGTACTTCGCGCGAAATTCGCGAATTACCTACCAAGCTAATCCGCGAAGCCGGGTTGGAAGAACTAAAAAAGGAAACGCTGGATCCCGCCTCCATAGATCCGCGCAGCTGGCTGGCGGAACCTTCAGACTCGGAGGCCGGACAGAAACCGGCGGAACAAGCCGTTGAGCCGCCTTCCGAACAAACACAACAAGGTAACCCGCATGAGTGAGACAGGCAGCCTGCTCGATGCAGTCCGGCCGCACCTGATCGAATTGCGCCGGCGATTGATCGTCAGCGTCATTGTGCTGTTTATTACCACTTTCGCCAGTTTCGCCGTGGCCGAGTATTTTATCAAACTGCTCTGCCTGCCAGTCGGCGGGGTCGAAGCGCTGCAATCGATCGAAGTCACCGAAAATATCGGCGTGTTCATGCGGGTGTCTTTAATCAGCGGGGTTATTTTCGCTTTCCCGATTTTGCTGTATGAAGCGCTGGCATTTATTGTCCCGGGGCTTAAACCAAACGAGAAAAAGTTGATTTACCTGCTGCTACCCCTGGGAACAGTGCTCTTTCTCAGCGGGGTCGCCTTTGCCTATTTTGTCATGCTGCCAACAGCGCTTCCGTTTCTAACTGGGTTTATCGGCGGCCAGACCATACCCCGCTATAACAGTTACATCAGTTTTGTGACCAATTTGATCTTCTGGATGGGGGTCGCGTTTGAAACCCCGATCTTTATTCTGATCCTGGCAAAGTTAAAGGTGGTCTCCGCCCGCAGCCTGCTGAAATACTGGCGCGCGGCCATTATCATCATCGCCTTTCTGGCTGCTGTCATCACCCCGACCGTGGACCCGGTCAACATGGCGTTATTGATGGTGCCGCTGATTTTGCTGTATTTTCTGAGCATCCTGCTGGCAGCCGTGGCCGCTTAAGCGAAAAGTACCCGCATCCCGCCCTGAAATTCATCTATGATACAATTTTCTCAACCGGAATCTCAACCCCGGAGGAGAACAAGATGGACGCGATTCAGGCGATTATGACCCGCCGCTCGGTGCGGCATTTTAAACCCGACCCGGTGCCGGAAGAACTTGTGGAACAACTGCTGCGCGCCGCGATGCAGGCGCCTTCTGCGCACAATGCGCAGCCCTGGCAGTTCGTGGTGATTGACCAGCGCGAGATTCTGGATTCGATCCCGACACACCATCCTTACGCGGAGATGTGCAAAGAGGCACCGCTGGCCATTCTGGTCTGCGGAGACATCAGTCTGACGCGAACCCCTGGCAGCTGGCTGCTGGATTGTTCGGCAGCCACACAGAATCTGCTGCTGGCCGCGCACGCGCTCGGGCTTGGCGCTGTCTGGGTGCACATGCTCTGGCGGGATAGCGCCGGTCCGCTGCGCGACCGGCTGGGTTTACCGGAACACATTCGCACCCTGGCTCTGGTACCCATCGGTTATGCGGTTGAACCGCCGGGCATCAAAGACCGCTACCGCCCTGAGCGGGTACATCGCAACCGCTGGGAGTAGCATGCGCAAGGCCGAGACTCCGTTTCTGGCCGATCTGGTATCCATTTCACTGCGCTGGGCGGCGCTGGTGGTGCTGGGACTGTGGCTTGGCAGGAACGCCCTGCCCGGTTCGGCGGTTCTGGCGGCGCTGCTGGTTCTGATTTTCTGGAATCTTTTCCTGACCATGCTGGCTGTGTATAACCGCCGTCTCCCGGGCCACCGAATGGCGGTCTGCCTGGCGGATTTTCTCGCCTTTTCTACGCTTTTCGCGCTGACCGGCGAAGCGGGCGCCGGTATTAACTGGACCGGGGTGCTGCCGGTTTTAACCGCGGCGATTTATTTTGAGTGGCGCGGCAGCCTGATCGCGGCGCTGGCTTTTTCCGCTTTTCAGTCCTTCTGGACCCTGGTAGTTGCCCCGCCGCTGCCTTCGGCGGGCAGCAGCCTGCTGGCGCAGGCCGGGGCAAATTTTCTCGTCGGCTTGCTGGCAGCTGCGGGCGGGCTGGGATTGATGTACTTGTTGAGGCAGGAATACCGCCGTCAGGTTCAAAAACAGCGCGATTTAGAAAAAAATGTGCAGCGGCTGGAACGCGACCGCATGCTCGCCCTGTACAGCATGATCGAGACTCTGTCTGCCACGCTGAACTACCGGGTGGTGCTGGAGACTGCGCTGGAGCAGAGCGCGGCAGTTCTGGGCGAGACGCCTGAACCCGACGGAAAAATCGCATCCGCAGTTCTATTGTTCAATGAAGGAGAATTGAAAGTAACAGCCGCCCGTCACTTCCCGCCGCCGGATATACGCAAGACCTTTCCCGCCCTGACCGGCGGACTGGCGGAAGCCGTCAACAGCGCAAACCCGGTCATCCTGGCGGACCCGTCAGGCGACCCGGAGCTGCGCGGGCTGGTGATTCTGCAAGCCTGCCAGTCCGCCTTGCTTCTACCGCTGCGGCGTGGGCTGGATGCTTACGGGGTGATGCTTTTTGCCCACTCGAGCCCCGACTTTTTTAACCCTGACCGCGTTGAAATCCTTGAAATGATCAGCCACCAGGCCACGATTGCCATCCAGAACGCCAGCCTGTTCCGCGACCTTGAGCAGGAAAAGGAGCGGATTATGGAAACGCAGGAAGAAACGCGAAGAAAACTGGCGCGCGACCTGCACGACGGACCGACGCAATCTGTGGCGGCCATTTCCATGCGCTTGAATGTGGCCCGGCGAATGCTGGAGAAGAACCCCGCGGCATCGGCAGCCGAGCTGGAGAAAATTGAGGACCTGGCGCGGCGCACAACCAAAGAGATTCGGCACATGCTGTTCACACTGCGCCCTCTGGCGCTGGAATCCGAGGGTCTAAAAGCCGCGCTGCAAACCATGGCAGATAAAATGAAAGACACCTTTGAGCAGGAGATCGCGCTTGATGTGGATGACGCCGTGGTTGAGGAGCTGGAGAGCGGCAAGCAGACCGTGGTCTTTTACCTGGTGGAAGAAGCGCTCAATAACGCCCGCAAGCACGCCAGCGCCACGCGCATTGACGTCCGGCTGCGGTACCACCCCAAGGACCGCAGCATTGCCGTGCTGGATATTCAAGACAACGGCGTCGGCTTTGACATCCAGGCGGTGAACACAGCCTATCAGAAGCGCGGCAGTCTGGGGATGATTAACCTGAGAGAACGAGCCGAATTAATCGGCGCGCTGCTGAAACTCGAGTCAGCCCCGGGGAAAGGCACCCTGGTGAGAGTCTTTATCCCTTTAAATGAAGAAGCGGCAGACCAGCTGCAGCGCGGCGCAGCCTAGCAGCGCCTTGCTTTTCGGGCTGCCTGGCAGCCATTCCCTAAATCTTATATAATTACCTGAATCTGGAATCCCACCGCGGCTGAGGCTGCGGCAGGGTAAATCTCGCCAGATGACAAGGAGGAAGAATGGCTCCATCAAACCGTGTTCAGTTGACGGAAATGCCCAGGCAGCCGATCCCATGGCATGCGACTTCTGAAGAAAAAGTATTCAAAAAACTGGTGACCAGCACCAGCGGACTTAATCCGCAGCAGGTGGCCGAACGCATCCAGGAATTTGGACGCAACACGCTGCCAGCGCCGAAAGCGCCTACGCTGGCAGATATTATCCTGCATCAGTTCAAGAGTCCGTTGATCTATATCTTGCTGATCGCCGGCGGGATCGCCCTGGCTACCGGGGATGTCAAAGACGCCGTCTTCATCCTGGCGGTTATCCTGCTGAACGCCACCATCGGAACAATTCAGGAATGGAAAGCGGAACAAAGCGCGCACGCGCTTCAGGCAATGCTCAAAGTTCAGGCCAGGGTTCGCCGGGACGGCCAGCAGATGCAAATAGACGCCGAAGAACTGGTGCCGGGGGATGTGGTCTTACTCGAGTCGGGCGATAAAGTGCCGGCCGATCTCCGTCTGATCAGCGTTAATAACCTGGCAATCGATGAAGCTTTTCTGACCGGCGAATCCATCGCAGCGGTGAAGCGGGTAGGACGGCTTGAATGTGATACACCGGTGAGCGACCGCCGAAATATGGCGTACGCCGGTTCAACAGTTACTTCAGGCCGCGGCATTGGCCTGGTGATCGCGACCGGAAAGTACACCGAAGTTGGCAAGATCGCCCGCACAGTGGCTGAGGAAGAAGGGGCAAAACCGCCGCTGGTCCAGCGGATGGAAAAATTCTCGCAACAGATAAGCGTGATCGTCCTGGCGTTTGCCGCCATCCTGGGGGCGATCTCCTTTGGCCGCGGCATGCCGCTAAACGAGGTATTTCTGCTGGTGATCGCGATGGCAGTTTCCGCCATCCCGGAAGGTCTGCCGGTGGCGATGACGGTCGCGCTGTCGCTCTCCACCGGGCGCATGGCCCGGCGCAATGTCATCGTCCGGCGCTTAACCGCTGTGGAGAGCCTGGGCTCCTGCACGGTGATTGCCAGCGACAAGACCGGCACGCTGACGGTTAACCAGCAAACCGTGCGGCTGATCGCATTCCCCGACGGAAGCGAGATCAGCGTCAGCGGGCAGGGCTATAACGCCGAAGGAGCGGTCAGCCAAAAGGACGGGCAGTCTGTTGATCCCGCGCTGCTCGCCCGGCTGGAGAAACTGGCTGTGGGAGCCGCATTATGCAATGAAGCTGTCCTGGATCGAACCGCCGAGGGCTGGAAGCACAGCGGAGATGCCATGGATGTGGCTCTGCTGGCGCTGGTGTATAAACTGGGATACCAGCCGGAAGAAATTCGGAATCGCTATTTGAAAATCGCTGAAATCCCCTTTGAATCCGAGAAACGATACGCGGCTGTGTTAAACGCCAGGGAAAAAGGCGCCCTGTTATCGGTGAAGGGAGCGGTGGAAAATGTACTGGCGTTTTGCGACAGCATGGAAACCGCGCGCGGAACGCTCCCGCTGGATGCTCGAGCCATCAACCGCCAGGCGCTGCACCTGGCTGAAAACGGCTACCGCGTGCTGGCGCTGGCTTCGAAAGAGATCGCTGGCACCGCCCCAAGAGAACTTTCCGAAGCGGAGCTGAAAGGCTTAACCCTTCAAGCGCTGGTCTGTTTTATTGATCCGCTGCGGCCCGAGGTGCGCGAATCGGTCGAGACGGCCCGTCAGGCGGGGATTAAAGTGGCCATGATCACCGGCGATCACCCGGCCACCGCCCTGGCGATCGCACGCGAACTGCAAATCGCGGAATCCAAAGACCAGGTGGTTACCGGACAGCAGCTGGCGGAAATCGGCGATGCGCATGTCCCGGAATTCTTCGAGCGCGTCAAGCACGCCAGTGTATTCGCGCGGGTTACTCCGGAACAGAAGCTGCACATTGTAGAAGCGTTGATGAGTCTGGGAAATTTCGTAGCGGTCACAGGCGACGGGGTCAACGACGCCCCCGCGCTGCGGAAAGCCAACATCGGGGTGGCGATGGGCTCTGGCACGGATGTTGCCAAAGACACGGCTTCGCTGATCGCCACCGACGACAACTTCGCATCTATTGTGGCAGGCATCGAAGAAGGCCGCCACGCTTACGCCAACGTCCGAAAAGTGACGCTGTTGTTGATCTCCACCGGCCTGGCGGAACTGGTATTGATCGGCCTGTCTATCGGGGCGGGGCTGCCAATCCCGCTGCTGGCGGTGCAGATCCTGTGGTTAAACCTGGTCACCAACGGGATACAAGATGTGGCGCTGGCGTTTGAAGCCGGCGAAAAAGGGGTGATGAAGGCGCCGCCGCGTTCTCCCAATGAGGGGATCTTCAACCGCAAAATGATCGAGCAAGTCTTGATTAGCGGTTTGACGATGGCGGTGATTTGTTTTGCCGCCTGGGCATGGATGATCCACAGCGGCTGGGAGGAGACCACCGCGCGCAGCGGGCTGCTTACCCTGCTGGTTTTGATGCAGTTCTACCACGTGTTTAACTGCCGTTCCGAGACCACTTCGGTCTTCCGCATTCCGCTGCGCAACAACTGGATATTGATCGCGGGCATGCTCATCGCTTTTGGCCTGCACATCGCAGCCACAGAATTGCCCTTTTTCCAGTCTTTGCTGCGGACGGAAAGCCTCGATTTACGCTACTGGCTGATCTTCGCGGGAGCCGGGTCCGCCATCCTGGGGGTGGCAGAAATCTACAAACGAATTTCAGCCAGCCGAAAAACCGCCTGAGCGCCTTTAACCAGAGCATCCCGCCCTTTCAGGCGGGATGCTTTGAATCGGCGGTGCTACTGGCGAAGCAGACTCTGGCTGATCGCTCCCAGGATTTCTTCCTGAACGCCGCGCAGCCAGTCCATCAGATGGGCCAGCGCCAGGCGCTTCTGGCGTTTTAACCACCCGGCGGCTTCAGCGCGAGCCGCATCACCGAGATTGTACAGGAAGTCGCCGGCCCGGTTTGACAGCAGGGTTATCAGGTTCGCCGGACGGGCGACCAGCACCAGCGGCCGTTCATTGACATCCAACAGAGCGTTTCCGCTGGAATTGACTTCCAGTTCAAAAGCGGGGGTGTTCCAATCCACCGCATCAGCCGGAAAGACCTGCACTTTCATACCGTCCAGGTGATTGAGGATCACCGGGCGTTTTTCCAGGCCGCCTTCAGCCCGCCAGATGTAGATGATGGTTTGTCCCTGGCTGCGGAACCGGTATTCAAAGACCTCACTGGCCGGCTCCTTGCGGTACTGCTGGCCCTGCGTTTGGCCCATCACCCGCGCGTTTTTGAGATAATGGCTCAGGTTCGCGAGCGCCTGCCGGCTGTCTGGCGTGAGCTGGAAACCGCTGACGCGCGGATTATCCGACTGTGAAAACCAGAAGACGCGTTCAACTTCCGGCATGGAAAGCAGAGCCACTGTGCCGCGCACCAGATAGTCGGATTGGATTAAGTCCACCTGGCTGCGCTTGCTGCGGGCAGCATCTTTCAACCAGTCCTGGCGCCAACCCAGGGCGGTTACCCAGACCGGTTTTCCGCCGGCTTTTTCCACAAACGCGCGCAGGGCTTCGATCTGTCCGGTAATGGTGGCCGCCGGAGGAACGCCGGGACAATCCCCCTTAGCCTTATATACCCAGGGCTCTTCGGGGGCGAATTTTCCAGGGAACAGGTCGAGGGCAAGCACATCAAAGTACGGCCAGGCGCCGGCGGCCCAAAGGCGGCTGAGGTAATCCGCGGCTGGCAGCGCGCACTCCCCGTCCAGGGGCGTGCTTAACGCGCCCAAAACAACCAGATCGCTGGAATCGATATTTTTAAGAATGGTATAGCCAGCCATTAACATCCGGGTGTACAGTTCAGGATCCGGCGCCGGGCTGGCCTTTTTTTCAGCCGGAAACACGGTTTTTCCCCACTGAACCGGCCGGTTGGGCTCAAAGCCAATCTGCCAGGCATCCACAACATTTCCGTACCGGGCAGCCACCGTGGCGACAAACACCCGCCAGCGGTCAAGCAGCGCCTCGGGGTCAACCGGTTTATCCGGCCATTGACTTTCCAGATAATTCGGCCCGCCGTTCAGCACCAGGAGCACTTTCAGGTTTTTTTGATGGTAGGTTTGGAGCAGCGTGTCAAAATCATAAAAAACCCCGCCGGATTCAAACTGCCAGCGGAACTGGTCTTGTTTGGGTTCCACTAACCTCCAGGGAATTTCCTCGCGCACCCAGCTCACCCCGCTGTCCAGCTGCGCCTGAAGCGATGCGCTGAAATTCTCCATACCGGATTTCAGGTGGCTGCCGTATCCCAGGGCAACCCCATCCAGGCGGGAGGATTGCGCCGCCGCCGCGGAACCCAGCGCCGCATTCAGGGAGCCGATGATCAAGAGAAACAACACAGCAGCGCGGATCAGGCGAGATTGAAGCAATTTTTGCAGCATACAGTACCTCTTTCATCAGGGAAAGGAGCAAGAAAGATGCCATTCTGCGGCAGGGTGGAAAAGCGAAGTACAATAAGGTCAATCAATACCTGGAGGCTTGTGGTGGGAGCAAAACTGACCCCAAAAATTATCCTGGAAGGCACCCGGCTAACCTTTAAGACAGAAATCGCATTTGAATTGAACCAGCACCCGCGCATCGTCGGGCCTCGAAAATACCGCTATCATTCACCGCTGATTTCGGGGGAATGGTGCGCGTTTACCAATTTTCCCTGGGGACGCGGATTGATCAATTTCGAGCCCCAGGAAGAAGCCCTGGCGATGGAAACCTACCACACCTGGGCCCGCCTTTTTGAATTACAGCGCTATTATTCCTGGATCATTGACCGATTTCACATTTCAACCCGTATGTATCAACTTATGGCGCACGGGCGCGATTACCGGTTCGACTGGCTGGAACAGCGGCTGCTGCCGTTAAATTTTCGCCTGGTGTACATGACCCGCTCTCCCGAATCATTTGCGGCCGCGCGCGCTGAAAGGCTGAAGGTTTCGGGCAACCCCTCTCAGTACGACGATCTGGGGCGCTTTGTGGCTGAACAGGAATTACTCGACCGGCTGGTGGCCGAGAGCAAACTGCCCTGTCTGAAGGTGGATATTTCAGATAATTCCGTCCTGGCGGCGGTGGAAAAGATCGCGGACTGGATGGAACAGAGCGGCGGGTTGAGCATGGCGGATTAACACAACCCGACACGTGATAAACTATTAAGTTAAATGAAAAAGGAGCCGTTTGGCTCCTTTTGTTTACCGCAATTCCTCACGCACTCTGGCGGTGGCCTGCTCCATCTCCTGCCGCACGGTGCGGTACAGGTTTTCGGCTTTTAATTCAGCCAGCGAGTAACAGGGGGCTTTGAGATGATCCGCCAGCACCTGCGCCAGGCCCTGGTCAAAGGCAGCGTGCTCCATATTAATTACCACGCTGTGAATATTGTCATCCGCGATCCCCCGGGCAATTCGTTCAGCCTCTTCCTGGGGGGAGCGCATCCCGATGGAGACGTTCCCGGCTCCATCTGTCAGGATGATCAGGAGCGGATTGACATCTGGATGAAGGATTTTCTCCTGACGGAGGACATCGTAAGCCATCTGCAAACCCGCTGAAAGGGGGGTCTTTCCGCCTACCGGAATGCTCTGGAGCGCCTTTTCAGCCAGCAGGACCGAATTGGTTGGCGGCAGCACCAGGGTGGCGCGGTCTTTCTGAAACACGATCAAGCCAACCCGATCGCGGCGTTGATAAGCGTCGGTGAGCAGCGAGAGGATCGCGCCTTTGGTGGCGCTCATGCGCTCAGCCACCGCCATTGACCAGGAGGCATCTACCAGAAAGAGCACCAGGTTGGCTGCCCGCCGGACGCGGACTTTGCGCTGCAAATCGCTTTTATGGATGGCAAAAGCGACCTTTTTTCGCTCTTCTTCGCGGCCGGTCTGGTAGGGAGCAGCCGCGCGAATGGTGGCATCAAAAGCCAGATCGTCCGTTTTCCCATTGGCCGGGCGCGCCTGGATGTACCGCCCGCGTTTGCGGCCGGAATGGGTGCGCGAACGGCGTCCGCTGTGTTTGCGCATGATTTTGTCCAGCGGTGTCGCCAGGCGGCGCGGGTTAAAAACTTCCCCGGTATTGACGCGTTTTCCGCCTTCCCACCAGCGAGCGTCATTTTGATTGAAGAGGTCTTGCGGCGAGGGTTCGGGGTCGCCAGCGTCAGGCGAGGGTGCCCCGGTTTCCCCCGCCTCTACCCTTTTTTTGAGTCTGGGTTTTCTTCCTGTCCGTCTTCGGCATCCGTCTGGCGCTTTTCGCCCTGACTGGCAGCGCCTTTTAACTGTTCAATCCGTTCCTGAAGCTCTTCCATGCCCATTTCTTCCTGCTGGAAGGGCGTTCGTTTCAGACGGTGCGGCAGCGCCAGTTCAGCGGCCAGGGCAATGTCCCGATCGGTGATCGCCTTTCGGCCTTCAAATGCCGCCTGGGCGCGGGCAGCCTTGAGGATCACCAGGTCCGCGCGGTGGCCGTCCACACTGAGCGAGGCGGTCAACGAAGCGATGGAGAGTAAATCGCGCCGGGTAAATACGACCTGATCAACCAGGGTGCGGGCGGTTTCAATCTGGCGGGATAGTTCTTCTTCATGCGACTGCCATTCGCGCTGGAACTGCTCCGGGTTGGCTTCAAAGGCGAGGTTGCGTTCCATGATGGTAACCCGTTCGCGCGCGTCGCGGATACCGTAGATTTCAACCGAAAGGGCAAATCGATCGAGCAGCTGGGGGCGCAGATCGCCTTCTTCCGGATTCATGGTGCCAACCAGAATGAAGCGAGCCGGGTGGGCGAAGGAGATTCCCTCGCGTTCGATGATATTCATCCCCATGGCGGCGGAATCCAGGAGGACATCCACGACGTGATCATCCAGCAGATTGACCTCGTCAATGTAAAGCAGACCGCGATTGGCGGCGGCCAGGACGCCCGGCTCAAAACTGCGCTCGCCTTTCTGAATCGCTTTTTCGATATCCAGCGTACCCACCACGCGGTCTTCGGTGGCCGAAACTGGCAGGTTCACAAACGGTGTGGTCAGCGAATGAACCGGCAGCACCTCGCCGCGGGCCACCCGTTCACGGCACTCGGTACACAGGGTCGCCGGGCTGTCAGGATCGCAGGAAAAACGGCAGTCGCTGACCGCCCGAACTTTGGGCAGCAGGGCTGCCAGGGCGCGCGCGGCAGTCGATTTTGCCGTACCGCGTTCCCCGCGGATGAGCACACCGCCAATGCGCGGGTCCACGGCATTCAGCACCAGGGCGCGGCGCATGCGTTCCTGTCCGACAATCGCAGTAAAGGGGTAGATGACTGGCATGTTGATAGGTTCCTTCAGTTCCCGGATTTCACCGGCCTGATTAACAGGCGGGCTTTCAAGGGTTTTTTTGTGATAATTTTAATCAAGTTTACCACGTCCATTAGCCGGCTGTGTAGGTTTTGTATTTGCTTTGAAGAGCCTCCCTTAATAAAAAGGAATGGCCAAATGACCCGTAAGGTTAAGACATATTTCGCCGTCCGCTGGCAGGCGCAAAGGGTATAATCAAGCTGACCTTAAAGTGGAGAAAGCCCTATGGATAGAAAGATTCGCGTTTTGATCGCCAAACCCGGCCTGGACGGTCACGACCGCGGCGCCAAAGTGGTGGCGCGGGCTTTGCGCGACGCCGGTATGGAGGTAATTTACACCGGTTTGCGCCAAACGCCCGAAATGGTCGCTGAAGCGGCCCTGCAGGAAGATGTGGACGCCGTGGGCCTGTCTATCCTTTCCGGCGCTCACATGGCGCTGGTACCGCGGATTATGGAACTGCTGCGCGCCAACGGGCAGGAAAATGTGCACGTCTTTGTCGGCGGGATCATTCCAGAAGAGGACGTGCCCGCTTTACTCAACCTTGGCGTGCGCGCTGTGTACGGTCCCGGGACCTCGACCAGCAAGGTGGCCGAAGAACTGGAGACCTGGGTTTTGGGGAAACAGCCTGAATGAGGCTAAATGGATTACGCTGAAGCCGTCCGCAGCGGGAACCGTCTGGCACTCGCCCGGCTGCTGACGCTGGTTGAAAACGGCGATCCTGAAGGGCGCAAAGCGATGGACGCGCTCTTTCCATACACCGGTCAGGCTCATCTGATCGGGGTAACCGGATCGCCAGGCACGGGGAAATCATCCCTGGTCAACCAGCTCGCGCTGGCATACCGCCGTCCAACGGCCGGGGCTGCAGCCCGCCGGGTGGCGATCGTCGCCGTGGATCCCTCCAGTCCTTTTAGCGGGGGGGCGCTGCTGGGCGACCGGGTGCGCATGCGCGACCTCTCCGGCGACCCGGGGATTTTCATCCGGTCGATGGCTTCGCGCGGCACGGTCGGCGGGTTGGCCCGCGCCACAGCGGCGGTGGTTCAGGTGCTGGACGCGGCCGGTTACGAGATCATCCTGGTCGAAACGGTCGGGGCCGGGCAGTCCGAAGTGGATATCGCCCGTCTGGCGCATACCACGCTGGTGGTCGAAGCCCCTGGGTTGGGTGACGATATTCAAGCCAGCAAAGCCGGCATCCTGGAAATAGCGGATATCCTGGTGGTGAACAAGGGCGACCGGCCGGGAGTTGAAAGCACGGAACGGTTCCTGCGCAACATGCTGGAAATTGCCCACCCGGAGATGCAGGATGAAGCGGGGAATGAAACCGGCAGCGGGAACAAGAAAACTGGCTGGATCCCGCCGATTCTGCGCACGGTCGCAACCCGAAACAGCGGCATCCAGCAGGTGCTTGAAGCGATTGAGAATCACAAGGCGTATCTGCAAAGCAGCGGGGAATGGCAGCGCCGCGACCGGGACCGGCTGCTTTTCGAACTGAATGCCATTCTGCGCGACCAACTGTATGCCCGCTGGCGGCAATCACTGCCGGAAGGCGCTTACAACCACGCCATTGATTTGCTGATGGAGCGCAAACAATCCATTTACAGCATTCTTGAGGCATTGCTGCAGTATCACGCGTAACCTGAAGGGCGGAACAAGATTTATAAGAAATCTATAAGCGTTTGCGCGTCTGCTTGACGCGCTTTTTCATGCATGGTATCATCATTCCGTAGAATTTTAGCACTCTCATTATTAGAGTGCTAAAACATTAAAGGCAGACATGCAAGAGCTAACCGAAAGACAGAAGCTGGTCTTGACCCTGGTGATCCACGAGCATATCCGCACCGCCGCGCCGGTGGGATCGCACGCGCTGGTGGAACAGTATCATCTTGATCTGTCCTCAGCCACGATCCGCAACGAACTGGCCGCTCTGACGGAGATGGGCTATTTACGCCAGCCGCACACGTCGGCCGGGCGGATGCCCAGCGAAGAGGGATACCGCTATTTCGTCACCCGGCTGCTGCAGACGGCTGAACTGCCAGAAACGACCCAGCGAATGATCAGCCATCAGTTTTACCAGATGGATAATGATCAGGGCCAACGGATGAAGCTGGCCGCCTCGGTGCTGGCGCATCAATCGCAGGCCGCCTCGCTGGTCACGGCCCCGCGGCTTGAAAAAGCCCGCTTGAAGCACCTGGAATTAATTTCCACCCGCGGGCGGCAGGTACTGGTGGTGCTGGTGATGCAGGGCGGCGAGATCAGCCAGCGGCTTTTGACCGTCGAAGAGCCGGTCAGCCAGGCGGAGCTTTCCAGCGCTGCGGCCCGTTTGACTTCTCTCTACCAGGGCCTGGACAGCGAAGGCATTCTGACCTCGGCGCAGCCGATGAGCGCTTTTGAACAGCAGGCTGCGGGCTGGGCCGCGAATATTCTTAAGGATGCTGACAGCGTTGTGCCCGGGGAAGTCTACATGGACGGGCTGATGAATATTCTTTCGGAGCCGGAATTTAACTCGTCGGAAGAAGCCCGCCGGGCGTTTCGGCTGCTGGAAGAGCGCAACCGTCTGGAAGACCTGCTCTCGCGCTCGCTGCAGAACACGGGCGTGGGCGGCGTTCAGGTATTGATCGGCGGCGAAGGCACCTGGGAAGATCTGCGCCAGTTCTCGATTGTCCTGGCGCGCTACGGGTCGCCCGGTTTAGCCACCGGCGCGCTGGGCGTCCTGGGCCCGATGCGTATGTCGTACGGACGCACAATTTCACTGGTGCGCTTCCTTTCCGGACTGATGTCCGAGATGGTTACAGACTCACTGGCAGAAAGTCAGGATGAGCTACGAGGGAATGAATGAAAGAAAGCAAAGAGAAAAAACACCGCAGCGAACCCACTTCACAACCGCTGGAACAGCAGCAGCCGGCAGAAGCCGATATCGTGCCCCTGCCGGTGCAGGAATACGCGGACCTGCTGCGCGAACGTGATGAACTTCGCGCCAGCGCGCAGGAATCGCTGGAAGGCTGGCAGCGGGAACGCGCTGACTTTGCCAACTATAAAAAGCGCGTTGAACGCGACCAGGTGCTGATTTCGCAGACCCTGACCGCGGAAATCATCAAAAAATACCTGGTGATCCTGGATGATCTGGAACGCGCGCTGAAAATGCGGCCGACCAGCCCTGACGGGGCCGCCTGGGCTGAAGGGATTGAACTGGTGCAGCGCAAACTGCAAAACATCCTGCAATCCGAAGGGCTGCAGGTGATCCCGGCCGAAGGCGTGGAATTTGACCCCACCTACCACCAGGCGCTGACATATGAAGACAGCCCCGAGCACACCTCTGGGCAAATTATTGAAGTCATTCAACAAGGCTACACCATCGGAGACCGGGTTGTCCGCCCGGCGCTGGTGCGAGTGGCCCGATAAGGAGGAATAAAAAATGGGAAAAATCATTGGCATTGATCTTGGTACGACAAACTCTGTGGTTGCAGTCATGATGGGCGGTGAACCGGTGGTGATTCCTTCGGCAGAAGGCGAACGCCTGGTGCCATCGGTGGTGGCAGTGAATAAGAACCACGAGCGCATCGTTGGCCGCACTGCCCGCAACCAGGCGATTACCAACCCGGAAAACACAATTTTTTCGATCAAACGCTTTATGGGGCGGAAATTTGACGACCCGGAAGTTCAACGCACCTTGAGCCGCGTCCCCTATAAAGTGACCAAAGCCCCGAACGGCGATGTGCGCGTGGTGCTGGACGGGAAGGAGTATTCGCCGCCTGAAATTTCGGCCATGATCCTTTCAAAACTCAAGGCCGATGCGGAAGCTTACCTGGGCGAACCGGTTACCCAGGCGGTGATCACCGTCCCGGCATATTTCAACGATGCCCAGCGCAACGCGACCAAAGACGCGGGTAAGATCGCCGGTCTGGAGGTCCTGCGTATTATCAATGAACCGACCGCCTCTTCGCTGGCCTACGGGCTGGATAAGAAGAAGAACGAGGTGATCGCGGTGTACGATCTGGGCGGCGGCACTTTTGATATCTCCATCCTGGATGTGGGTGAAGGCGTCTTCCAGGTACGCTCGACCAGCGGTGATACCTTCCTGGGCGGCGATGATTTCGACCTGCGGCTGATGGATTATCTGATTGAAGAATACAAGAAAGAAAATGGGATTGACCTGCGGCAAGACCGCCAGGCGCTTCAGCGTTTGCGCGAGGCCGCTGAAAAAGCCAAAATCGAGCTTTCCAGCACGATGCAGACCGAAATCAACCTGCCCTACATCACCGCGGATGCCAGCGGTCCCAAACATCTGGTGATGAGCCTGACTCGCGCCAAGCTGGAGCAATTAACCGGCGACCTGATTCAGAAATCGCTGGACCCGGTGCGCCGCGCTCTGGCAGACGCAGGCTTGAAAGCCTCGGATATTAATGAAGTGGTCCTGGTAGGCGGTATGACCCGCATGCCGGCGGTTCAGGACGCGGTTCGCCGCGAATTTTCCAAAGAACCGCATAAGGGCGTCAATCCGGATGAGGTTGTGGCCGTCGGGGCAGCCATTCAGGCCGGTGTTCTGGGCGGCGAAGTGAAAGACATCCTGCTGCTGGATGTTACCCCGCTGACGCTTTCGGTGGAAACCCTGGGCGGGGTGGCGACCCCGATCATCGAACGCAACACCACCATCCCGGCCAGTAAGAGCCAGATTTTCAGCACGGCGGGCGACAGCCAGACGCAGGTGGAAATTCACATCGTGCAGGGTGAACGCCCGATGGCGAGCGACAACAAGACGCTGGGCAAGTTTATCCTGGACGGCATTCCCCCTGCCCCGCGCGGCGTGCCGCAGATCGAAGTTACTTTCGATATTGACGCCAACGGCATCCTGAATGTTACCGCGCAGGACAAAGCCACCGGCCGCAGCCAGCACATCACCATCACAGCCTCTTCCGGCCTGACCGAAGCCGAAATTCAGCGCATGAAGAAAGAAGCCGAAGCCAACGCTGAAGCGGACCGCCTGCGCAAAGAGATGGTGGAGGTCAAGAATCACGCGGATAACATGGTTTACACCACCGAAAAGTTCGTGCGCGAAAACGGCGACAAACTGCCGGACGACAAGAAGAAAGAACTGGAAGAAGCCGCGGCCCGGTTGAAAGAAACCGCAGCAGGCAGCGACACCGAGCGCATTCGCAGGGATACAGAAGCCCTGGGTGAATTGCTGCAAAAAGTCGGCGCCAGCATGTACCAGCAGCCCGGCGCAGCCGGCCCCATGCCCGGGGCTGACCCGGCAGCTGGCGGGGAACAACCCGGCCCGTCCTCATCTGGCGGCGAGGATGTCGTGGATGGTGAATTCAAGAATGTTTAACCCCTGCCCCTGGCAAGGTTTGCGCAAAAACCTCAGGGCGTACCCCACGGTACGCCCTGTCGGGTTTAATCCTGGCTGGTTGGAAATAAGATGACACAACGCGATTACTATGAAATCCTCGGGGTGAGCCGATCGGCCAGCCCGGATGAATTGAAAACCGCCTTCCGCAACCTGGCGCGTAAGTATCACCCGGATGTGAATAAAGAGCCAAACGCGGAAGAACTGTTTAAAGAGATTAACGAAGCTTATGCCGTGTTATCCGATCCGGACAAGCGCGCCGCCTATGACCGCTTCGGCCGGGCGGGGTTGAACGGCATGGGCGGGGTCCCGGACTGGACCACCATGGACTTTTCGGATATTCTGGAAGGGATCTTTGGCGGATTTGGATTTGGCGGCAGCAGCGGATCGCGGCGCAACGCTCCGCGCCGGGGCGCGGATCTGAGCTACACCGTCGCGCTGACCTTTGAAGAAGCGGTCTTCGGCGTGGAAAAAGAGGTTGAGTTTACCCGCGATGAGGTCTGCTCGACCTGCCGCGGCAGCGGCTCGGAACCGGGCACCAGCAAAACCCGCTGCGCGACCTGCGGCGGCGCCGGCGAGGTTCGACAGGTGCGCCAGACCTTTTTGGGTTCAATGGTTCAGGTAACCACCTGCCCGAACTGCAACGGAGCCGGAGAGATCATTTCCACCCCCTGCCATACCTGCCGCGGACGCGGCCTGGAACGGAAAACGGTCAAGAAGGTCGTGCCGATCCCGGCAGGGGTAGACAGCGGCACGCAGATCCGCCTGGCCGGCGAGGGACAACCCGGTCAAAATGGCGGACCGCACGGCAACCTGTATCTGGAGATGCAGGTGAAGCCGCATAAATTCTTCCGCCGCCGGAAAGACGACATTCAATTAGACCTGAGCATCAATATTGCTCAGGCGGCCCTGGGCGCGGAAGTGGAAGTGCCGACCGTGGATGGGCCAACCAAACTGCAGATTCCCGCCGGAACTCAGCCCGGCAAGGTCTTTACCCTGCGGGGGAAGGGCGTACCTCATCTGCGCGGCAACGGGCGCGGTGATCAACTGATCATCACCAATGTCCAGATTCCGACCTCGCTGACGGACGAACAGCGCGCGCTGTTTGAAAAGCTGGCCGCCTCGCTCGGCACCGAAGTCAAACCGCAGGAAAAAGGGTTCTGGGATTTTTTGAAGGAGGTCATCGGTGGCTGAGGCAAAATGGCTGGAAATCTCGCTGACCGTGGACGGCGAACTGGCCGAAGCGGTTGCGGGCGTGATGGACGGGTATGTCTCCAACGGCGTGGTGGTTGAAAGCGGGGTGAATTTTTATGATGATGAAGATGAAGGCACGCCCTTTGGGCCAGTTAAGGTCTACGGCTACCTGATCATTGATGAACATCTGGAAGAAAACCGCCGCCGGCTGGAAGAAGCCCTCTGGCACCTGGGACAGATCCAACCCCTGCCCGAGCCAGTGTACCGCCCGGTGATGGATGAGGACTGGATGGCAGCCTGGAAAAAACACTACCACCCCATTCCGGTCGGGAAGAAGCTGATCATCCTGCCCGCCTGGGCGGAGCACAAAGATTCCGGGCGGCTGCCCGTGCGCATCGACCCGAGCATGGCTTTTGGCACCGGTACCCACCCGACCACCCAGCTGGTCATGGAGCTGCAGGAAGAACTGACCCGGCCTGGCGATCAAATTATTGATGTAGGCTGCGGTTCGGGCATTCTTTCGATCGCTGCCATCCGCCTGGGCGCGGCTCACGCCCTGGGCGTGGATATTGACCCCGCCTCGGTCAAAGCCACCCGTGAAAACGCGGCGGCCAATGAGGTTGCCGGTCAGATTGAAGTGGGACTGGGTTCAGTGGCCGAGGTGCTTTCCGGTCAATTCTCCATCCGCAGCGCCCCCATGGTGCTGGCAAACATCCTCGCGCCGGTGATCATCCGCCTGTTTGAGGGCGGGCTGGGCAGCCTGGTGCAGCCCGGGGGCGTATTGATTTTATCCGGCATCCTGGAGGAACAGGCTGACAAAGTGCGTCAGACGGCTGAAGCGCGCGGATTTACCTGGATCGATCAAAAACAGCTTGGCGATTGGGTCGCTCTGGCGTTCCGCCAGGCGTCCTGAAACAATGATTTTTTGTTGATTTATTAAAGAACTCCCCGGCCGGATTGACCGGGGAGTTTTGACATCTGGCAGTAGAACCCTTTACCAGACGCGTTCAAGGTCGGGGTTATCGCAGGGCTGACGGCCGACTTTGGCCATATCCACCCACTGGCCGTGCACCTTGACGCGCACAACGTCGGCGGTGAAATCGGTGACCGTGGGACCGTGGTTGCTGAAGAGCGACGATCCGACCGCATAAATATCCACCGGGACATTCAGCTTTTCGAATCGGGTGATTTTTTCGGGCCCAAAACCGCCGGAAACCACAATTTTGACTTTGCGGCAATATTCTGCGGCCCTGCCTTTCCAACCCTCCGGGATATTCCAGTCTTTCCAGCCGGTGTCCAGCGCCTGGCGGACATTAAAGACCAGCCGCGGAGTAACCCCCAGGTCGAGCGCCGGGTCGCCAATGGGAGTCACCGAAGCATCGCGTAGAGAACCGCTGGTATCCAGCCTGACGCCGTACATTTCATATCGGCGGGCTTCATCAGGCTGGCCGTTTTCCAGGAGGGTCATGTAGCGTTCAAACATGGCCCGACACACCGCCAGCGAGTCGCGCACGCAGTCGTTGTTGAAATCAACCAGGGCGATGCGGGGAATATTGGGCGGTAACACTTCCGCAAAAGTGAGCATCGCAGCGGGAGTATCACCGAGAAAACAGGCAATGGCGGCGTGCGCTACTGTCCCGCCGCCCATGCCGCCCCACCAGTCTCCCTGCGCGTCGGTTGAGACAAACGGGCCGAGGGTATTGGCATAATCCATATTGTAGCGCTGGACCGCGATGGCGTAGGCGTAACCGTCGGCTGCCTGAACTTCGTGGAGGTCAAAGCGAGCCGGGAAGAACAACATCGGCTTGCCGTTGGCGGCGACCAGCGCCTGATATACATTGGTGGCCACCCGGCTGGCGCGGGTGAGAATGCCCAGCGTCGGCGTCTCCAGCAGGGCAAAGTCGCGGTAGCGCCCGCGGACGCGGATCACCGGGCGAATGTTGAGCGGGTTGCCGTCGTAGGTGACCGTGCTGCCGTCCTGCACCGCCCAGACTTCCAGACGCGAGGCGGTCTCCACAAAGCCGTCGGGCGTCCAGTAGCCGGTGCAGTGCCTGAGCATGGTCAGGGCTTTATCAACCCCGACCACAATGGTCGTGCCTGGCCGGCGCGTGAACCACTGCATCTCCACTTCAAGATCACCGGGGAAAATCCCCTCGGTGGAGATTCCGTCCGGGAGGTTGTGCTGGCTGCCCTCGTAGGCTATGCCGCTGCGAGAGAGGGCGGTGAGCATCTCGGCGATGTTGACAAAGTACTTGTCGGTATACCAGCCCTTACGCATGCGTTCAATATCCAGCTTGAAGGTGGCATTGGTCAGGCGCTGACCATCGAATATGCTCATTCGGGCTCCTTGAAGGATCTATTAGTGTATATTTTACACTAATTATACTTCGGTATTAAAGGCTGTCAACCCCTGCTAAGCGAGCAGTTCATAAGAATATGTAATCTCCGCCTTGCCGCGCAGGGTGGCCGCTACCGAGCAGTATTTTTCTTCGGATAGCGCGATCGCCTGGGCGACGTTTTTCTCGGTTAAACCGGCGCCTTTAAGGCGGTAGGTGAGGTGAATCTTCCGAAAGGTCCAGGGTGGATCCGCTTCCTGTTCCGCGCTGGCGCTGATTTCAAGGGCTTCAAGCGGCGTGCGCTTTTTGGCAAGAATCTCGACCACATCCACGGCGGTGCAGGAAGCCAGCGCCACCAGGAGCAGTTCGGAAGGTTTCATGCCGATGCCCTCATCGGGGGTAGAAATTACCACCGAGTGCCGGGTTGAATCCACGCCGATAAACTGTTTTCCGCCAATCCATTTCACTGAGGCAGATGCCATAGGATGCTCCTTTCCTCGTTTTGTGTTTCTGATTATAGCAAAAGGCGACCATACCCGGCGAAGATGCACAGGCTTTGGCGGAAAATTCGAACTTGACACAGAACGAATGTTCGTGTATGATAATAGTACAAATGGTCGAATATGACAGGCTTGAGTGAGGAGGTCGAATGGTACGCAGACGTGAAGGCCTTAGCGAACGAGAAAGAAAGATCATGGAATTTCTGACCACCTTTCAGGAGAAGAACGGTTATTCTCCTTCCATCCGTCAGATTGGCGACGACATTAATGTCAGATCCACTTCGCTGGTTGATTATTATCTGGATCAACTGCAAGAGCTGGGGTATATCGCCCGCGACAGCCATGTTTCGCGCAGCGTGCGGATCTTAAAGCCTGTCCATGGGTCGCACCCGGCGGAAAGCAAACTGGGGAAAGCCGTTCAGGCAGTCAGCACAGCAGTCTCCGACCTTATTCGCATCCCGGTCGCCGGTCGAATTGTCGCCGGCGAACCCATCCCTATGCCGTCCTCTGAGGTCAATTACTTCGACTCTGAATCCACCGTTGAAATGGCGCGCAGTATGCTGCCCCAGCGAGAAAAGCCTGAAGAATTGTTCGCTCTGGAAGTTCAGGGTGAATCGATGATAGACGCGATGATTAATGACGGCGATATCGTGATCATGAAGCCGGCGAAAGAGGCCCGCAACGGCGAAATGGTTGCGGTCTGGCTGGACGACAACGATGAGACTACATTAAAGTATTTCTACAAAGAGCCAAACCGCATCCGCTTGCAGCCGGCCAACCCAACTATGCAGCCCATCTACGTGGACAGCGCGGCCAAGCTGCGCATTATGGGCAAAGTGGTGATGGTCATCCGCCAGGTGCGTTCGGTGGCCGCGTAACCGCTTTTTCGGAAGAAAAAATCCCCGGAAACATACTCCGGGGATTTTTCTATCCAGGCGTCAGGGTTATTTAACTTCGACAACCGCGCCGGCGGCGACCAGTTTTTCCTTGGCATCAGCAGCGACCTGCTTGCTAACCGCGCTGAGGACTTTGGAATCGGGGGTTTCGGCCATATTCTTGGCTTCCACCAAGCCGAGATTGGTCAGCTGGCGAATGACCTTGATGGTCTCAATCTTCTTGGGGCCGGCGTCTTTGATGATGACGTCGAATTCGGTCTGCTCTTCAACCGGTTCAGCAGCAGCAGCGGGACCGGCGCCAGCGACGGCGACAGCCGCAACCGGAGCAGCAGCGGAAACGCCCCACTTCTCTTCGAGCATTTTAACCAGCTCAGCGGCTTCGAGGACAGACAGCGCGCTCAATTCATCCATTAACTTCTGCAGATCAGCCATTTCAAAAATCTCCTTATTTTCTAGGTAGGTAGTTGACAATTTTTTCCTGAAGGTTCAGGAAGGTCTGGCGGCGGGGGCCGCTTTTTCAGAATACGCTTTTACCACTGCGGCAAGACCGCGGGCAGGTTCGGCGATGGTGCGAACCAGCTTGCTGGCGGGGGCATTAAGCACACCCAGCAGGGTTGCGCGCATCACCGGCAGCGGCGGCAGCTCGGCCAGCGATTTCACCTGGCTGGCAGTGAGGGGCTGCTTGCCCAGGAAACCGCCTTTGAACGAGAAGACTTCCGATTTCGCAATCGATTCGGAAATCGCTTTTGCAGATGCGGCCGGGTCACTGGCAGCAAACCCGATCATCGTGGTGCCTTCCAGGAGATCGCCGTAGGCGATACCGGCCTGGTCGAACACGCGCTTGATCAGGGTATTCTTGACCACATGCAATTCGCTGCCAGATTCGCGGGTTTTGGCGCGCAGGGCATCAATTTCCTTCATCGACATTTTATTGTACGAAATCAGGAACATCGCCTGGCTGCCTTCCACCCAGCGGGCGTACTGCTCAAGCATTGCTTGTTTTTCCTTCTTTGTAAAGGCCACGCTTCTTCCTCCTTCCTCAAAGTTTTTACCAAAACAAAAGGTCTTTATCTGGCTCCGGCCGGATAAAGACCTTTTCTGCCCATAACAGGGCAGGCTAAACAATCAGCGGGGATCTTCACCTCGGCGGGATATTAAGCCAAAACTGGCACCAGCTATCAACGGTGGTATTTGGTTGTCAAACAGCGCAATTATACCGCAAACTTTAATCTTTGGCGGTCATTGCCTGCGCCAGGTTGGTGTCCACATGCACGGCGGGACCCATGGTAGAAGTCAGGGTGACGCGTTTGATATACGTTCCCTTGGCAGCGGCCGGTTTGGATTTTTTAATCGCTTCCATCAGCGCGGCCATATTTTGATACAGTTTCTCGGCGTCAAAGGACACTTTGCCCACCGGGCAGTGCACGTTGGCGGTCTTATCCAGACGGTACTCAACGCGGCCGGCTTTGGCTTCGTTGATAACGCGCGGGAGATCCTCACCGGGGACGACGGTGCCCGCCTTGGGGTTGGGCATCAAACCCCGCGGACCGAGCACGCGGCCAAGTTTACCGGCCTTGCCCATCATATCCGGGGTGGCGATGGCAACATCAAAATCGGTAAATCCAGCCTGGATCTTGTTGATCCATTCATCGCTGTCAGCGATGTAATCCGCGCCGGCTTCCTGCGCTTTGGCAGCTGCGTCGCCCTGAGCGAAGACCAGCACGCGCACCGTCTTCCCCAGACCATTGGGCAGCACGACCACATCGCGCAGCTGCTGATCTGCCTGGCGCGGGTCGAGGCCCATGCACAGATGGATTTCGACCGTGCCGTCAAACTTGGTGTAGGCCGTCTCTTTTACGAGCTGGATGGCTTCCATCGGCTCGTAATTCCTGGTTGCGTCAATTTTTGCGGCGGCTGCCGTATATTTCTTTCCGTGTTTAGCCATGATAACTCCTTGTGGTGATAGCGGACGGCTGTGCCGTCCTCCCACTGATCTTAATCAACGACCTGAAGGCCCATGTTGCGGGCGGTGCCTTCAATCTGCTTCATCGCGCCTTCGATGTCGATGGCGTTCATATCTTTGCGCTTGATCTCCGCGATCTCGCGAATCTGAGCCCGGGTCACCTTGCCGACTTTGGTTTTGTTGGGCACTGCCGAGCCTTTTTCGATCCCGGCGGCTTTGATCAGCAGCTGGGCAGCGGGCGGTGATTTCAAAACAAAGGTAAATGACCCGTCAGTGTAGACGGTGATTTCCGCGGGGATCACCTGCCCGGCTTTATCCTGGGTGCGGGCATTGTATTCCTTGCAGAATGCCATGATGTTGATCCCATGACCTGCCAGAGCGGGGCCGATGGGGGGCGCAGGATTGGCCTTGCCGGCCTGAATCTGCAAACGAACGACTGCTTTTAGTTTCTTAGCCACTTTTTTACTCCTTGGTGGTTATAACGGGTGATAGGGGAGCACCCTCCCACAGCATCAGGCGCACGCCTGTACTTTACGATTTTTCTACCTGTAAAAAGTCTAACTCAACCGGGGTCTCACGGCCAAAGAAGTTGACCATGACGCGCACCTTGTTGCGTTCCATATCCAGTTCGGAAACCGTGCCGCGAAAATCATTGAACGGCCCGTCCACGATGCGCACGCGCTCGCCAATCTTGAATGTCACTTTGACATGGGGCGCTTCGGCTTCCATGCGCTTGAGAATCTGCGAGACTTCTTCCTGGCGCAGCGGGGTCGGCTGATTGCCCATACCAACAAAGCCGGTGACGCCCGGCGTGTTGCGCACAACATACCAGGATTCTTCGCTCAAAATCATGTTGACCAGCACGTAACCCGGGAAGACATGGCGCTCAACGGTGCGGCGTTTGCCGTCTTTGACTTCGATTTCCTCCTGGGTGGGAATGACGACGTCAAAAATGCGGTCTTTCATCCCCATGGTTTCGATGCGCTGCTCGAGGTTATGGCGAACTTTATTCTCATATCCCGAATAGCAGTGCACGACGTACCAAGCGCGCTGATCGGTTGCGCCTTCCAGAGAAAGCTCGGCACCTTCTTCCGGCTGAGCAGCCGGCGCTTTTGGCGCAGCAGGACGGCTGGCAGTCTTCCGGCCTGCGCTCTTCTTGCGGGTCGGTTCTACTTCTGCGTACAGTTCGTCCTGCTCGTTATCCATCGTTCACTCCTTGAATCAGCCGCTGTTTAGAGCGTTACCAGCCAGCCAATCAAACGGCCAAAAACGAGATCGAAAAGAAACAGAACGATACCCATGACCACCATCACGGCAATCACGATTTTAGTCATCCGCCAGGCTTCTTTCGGCGTGGGCCAGGTGACTTTCGCCAGTTCGCCTTTGGTCTCCCGCCACCAGCGGACCAGGCGGTTTGGTTTCTTCTCAGTCTTATCTTTTTCGGTCACGTCTCGCTCCTTTTTCACGGCTAAAACGCCGCCTCACCCACAGACGGCGTCGCCTTGAACTTGAGGCAGGCCAGGCAGGAATCGAACCCACAACCTCCTGTTTTGGAGACAGGCGCTCTGCCAATTGAGCTACTGGCCTAGGTCAATGAGTGCGGGATGTCTTGCCATTCTCCCGCACCCTTGTTGATCCTTTTACTTGGTCTCCCGGTGAGCCGTGTGTTTGCGGCAGCGGGGACAGTATTTGCTCATTTCCAGGCGCCCGGGGTCATTGCGGCGGTTTTTCTGGGTGGTGTAATTTCGTTCTTTGCAATCCGTACACGCCAGCGTGATTACCGGACGAATATCTTTCTTTTTTGAAGCCATACCACGTTACAGCCAGCGTACCGGCTGTTCTCCTTTTAATCCAGAATCTTGGTAATAACGCCCGCGCCAACGGTCAGACCGCCTTCGCGGATCGCAAACTTCGAACCCTGTTCCAGCGCCACCGGGATGATCAGCTCCACCGTCATGTTGATGTCGTCGCCCGGCATGACCATCTCC
>JARKPB010000014.1 GCA_029975475.1 Anaerolineaceae bacterium | reverse complement strand
ACAAACTCATCATCGTTACGCTTTTCCCGCAGCCGCTTTCCCCCACAATCCCCAGCGTCTCGCCTTCCTTCAAATGAAACGAGACACCGTTTACCGCGTGTACCACCCCTTCCCTCGTCCGAAATTGCGTCTCGAGGCCTTTGATATCTAACATAGCTTTCATGGACTAACCCTGTTAAGGAATGAATCCGGCATTTTCGATCAATGCCGGTGATGATTGCTCTACCAAGAGTATTCCACCTGACCCGAATCAACATGCGACGGCTGGGTAAATTTGGCACTGGACAACTGTCCAATGTTGGGCGCACCATGCCGGAGCACAGGATTGCGCGCCCCGTTGGGTTCAGGTATGATTACAGGTATCATGACCCGAGGAAGAAAATGAGCGCCAGCGAAGCTCTGACCGGTTTGAATTGCCCGCGCTGCGGCGGTATTGTGCCCATTCCAGAAGGCGAGGCGGTTGTCAGGTGCCCGTACTGCGAACTGGCTTCGCTGGTCAGCGGAGAAAAAGGCGTCCGCCGCTATCAGGTTTCAGCGCGGGTAACCATCGAGCAGGCCCAGGCAGCCTTGCAGAATTTCCTCAAAAGCAGCCTGTCCATCGCTCCCGGCGTCCGGCGGGAAGCCCGGGTCAATGAAGCCTTTCAAGTTTTTCTGCCATTCTGGACCGGCTGGGGACGCGCGCTGGCCTGGGGATTTGGGCAGAAACAGGTGGGCAGCGGGGATAAAAAGCGCTGGGAAGCGCGCGAGCGCAAGGTCACGCGCGACATGAACTGGAACACCGCCGCCTGCGACGTGGGTGAATTTGGCGTGACCCGGATCAGTCTGGAGGGCCGGCCGCTGACAGCCTTTGACCCGGAGGAACTGCACGCGGCCGGGATGGTGTTTGAACCCTCCGGTTCAGCGGTTGAAGCCCTGGCGCAGGCAAAAGCGGAATTCGAAAATCAGGCGCGGCAGGAAATCGGCCTGGACCGCATCTCGCAGCTGTTTGTGCATATCCTCCGGCCGCGCCTCGGGCTGGTGTATTACCCACTGTGGATCCTTCGCTACACCTACCGCGGACGGATTTTTCAGGTGGTGGTTGACGGCTACTCCGGCGAGGTGTTGTACGGAAAGGCGCCCGGCAGCGTGGCTTTTCGCGCCGCCGCGCTGGTCGGTGGCATGGCCGCAGGCGCCTTCACTGCCGTTACCCTGCCAGCCTTGATTGCCCGAAATACCGATGAAGGCGAACTGGAGCTCTTGCTGGTTCTTTTAATCGCCGGGGCGGTCATGATGCTTTTCGCTTACCGAAAATACCGCTACGGTGAACATTACGAGTATCAGCGCTATCAGGCTGCAACGAACGATCTGGTGATCAGCCTGCGCCAGATCACCGGAATAGAAAACGGCGGGGTGATGGAAATTCTGCGCGATCTGGAGCGGATGAAATGACTGAAAAGGTCAGACTCGTGCCGCTTGTGTGCCTCAAATGTGCTGCGCCCCTGGCTGCCCGCCCGGATGAAGTCGCCTGGGCTTGCGGCACCTGCGGAGAGGGCTTGCTGCTGGGAGACAGCGGATTGACGGCCATTCCCATTTTTTATGATGCCCGCCTGCAGTCCGGGCAGACGGGGAAGCCGTACTGGGTCGCGCAGGGATCAGCGCGCATCACCCGCAGCACTTATTCCGGGAACCAGAGCGCGGAGATGCTCGCTTTCTGGTCGCAGCCGCGCCTGTTTTTCATCCCGGCTTACAGCCTGCCGCTCGAACAACTGATCGCTGTGGGCAGCGCCCTGCTGCGCCAGCCGCCCGCCATCAATCAGGGCAGCCCGGCGCCTTTCCTGCCGGTTACCCTGCACCCGGATGACCTGCGCCCGATGGCTGAATTTATCTTAATTGGCATAGAAGCCGAAAGGCGCGACATGCTCAAAGCGTTGACCTTCGAACTGACTTTGTCCACCCCGGCATTATGGATTCTGGCTTGAAACGGCGCTTTTTTCTACTCTTCTTAATCGTCTCCGTCTGTCTGGGCGGGTGCGGCGCGCTGCGCGGTTTGGACCCGGTCGGAGGCGGATCATCTCCTGCGGCTGGCAGAACAGAAACCCCTACCCAGGCGGTCAGCCCGTTCGATGTCTATTTTTCAACGCCCGGGGGCAGCTCAAATCCTCAGACCGATCTGGTCAGGTCAATCCAGAACGCGCAGAAAACCATAGCCGCCGCAATGTTCAGCATCAGCTTACCCGATGTCTGCGACGCGCTGGTCGCAGCCCACAAGCGCGGTGTGGAAGTCCGCCTGGTGATGGAAACCGAAACGATCAACGGAGAATGTCCGCGCCGGCTGGAATCGTCCGGTATCCGCATTGTGGACGACCGCCTGAACGGGTTGATGCACAATAAGTTTGTGGTCATTGATGGGAAAGAGGTCTGGACCGGATCAATGAACCTGACCCGAACCGGCGCGTACACCGATCACAACAACCTGGTTCGCATCCCTTCCATTGACGCGGCCAGTTATTACCTGGTCGAATTCGATGAAATGTACCGGGAATATCTCTTCGGCCCCGGCGGGCGGACCAACCCGCAGCAAAAACCGGTGGAAGTAGATGGAAAACGGGTTGAAATTTACTTTTCGCCCGAAGATGACACCGCCGCTCGCATCGTCGAACTGCTCAACCAGGCTGAAACATCCATTCATTTCCTGACGTTTTCCTTTACCAGCGACGAAATTGCCGGCGCCATGCTGCTGCGCTGGCGCAGCGGGGTGGATGTGCGCGGGGTATTAGACCGCGAACAGGCAGAGAGCAACAAAGGCACGGAATACCCGCGCCTGAAGCAATTCGGGCTGGATGTGCGGCTGGATAACTTTGACGGCGCGCTGCACGACAAAGTCATTCTAATTGATGGAAAAATCGTCATCACCGGATCGTATAATTTTGGCTACAACGCGGAAAATATTAACGATGAAAACCTGGTGATTCTGTGGGACGAAGCGCTGGCCGCGCGATTTGAACAGGAATTCGAGCGAGTGTTCAGCCAGTCTGACCGTTAAAGCGGTCCGCGGCTTTCATTCCGTCCGCCACGGTGACCAGCTGGTAACCGCTTTCGATTAACCCCTGGGTGATGCGGTCAGCATGCATATAATCAAAATAGCGGTACATGTGAGAAAGCACAATCGCGCCGTTCTTCACGTTGTCCAGCACGATTTTGCGCGTTTTGGGGGTCAGACCGTCGGAGGTGAAGCTCCAGCGAACGGATTGCATCCCCCAGCGGGCTGCCAGATTGCGGACTTCAGTGTTGATTGAACCGAACGGAGCGCGGAAGAAGCGGACGCGGTAGCCCGGTACGATTTGGGCGACATCCCGGAAGAATTGATCAAACTGCGCTTCAACTTCGCTGGCGGAAAGACTGGTTAAGGGCTTTTCATGAAAATAGCCGTGGCAGCCCAGCAGATGGCCGCCCAGTACGATGCGCTCGATGGAACGGGCCGAACGAAGCAGGTGGTCGCCCAGGTAAAAAAATGTGGCTTTTCCGCCCGCCCGGCGAAAAGCATCAAGGATCTTATCAATCTGTTCTTCCGAGCCAAAGTCATCGTAAGTCATCATGACCGCTGGGCGGGTTTCCTCCCCCGACCAGATTTCATGATCCGCCAGAAAAGCCGCCTCCTGCGGGCTGACAAGGGCCGAGATCTGGTCCGGGCCAAAAGTGGGGGTGGGTTGAGGGGTGAGGCTCGGGCTGGAGGTTGGGGTTGGGGCAGAGAGCGAGGCTGACGGTTGCCCTGACGGCGCGGCTGCGGTGGCAGGCGGCGCTGGCGCGGCTTCCGGTTGACAGCCCGCGAGAAGCGCGGCCGCGCTTCCCAGCCCCAGACGGGCAGCCAGGGTTAAGAATTCTCGGCGGGTTAACTCGCGGGTCATAGATGTATTATAACAGCGCGCCAGCGGTTCAGGTTTCTGCCGCAGAATCGTCCAACCGCGCGTAAGTCCGGTATAATCAGCGCAGTCATGGACTTTTCCGCCATTCTTACCCTGATTGTGCTCGCGGCCGCGGCCATTCTGCTGGTCAGTGAACGGCTGCGCCCCGATCTGATCGCCCTGATGGTCATGCTGACCCTCGGGCTGGGGCAGGTGCTCTCGCCTGAACAGACTTTTGCCGGTTTTTCCGGTTCGGCGGTCATTACCATTCTGGGGATTTCAATCATCTCGGAAGGTTTAAGGCAGACCGGCAGCGCTCAGATGCTGGGCAGCTGGATGCACCAGCTGGGCCGGGGCAGCGAAGCGCGCCTGATAGCGGCGACCATGCTGATTTCGGCCTTTGTCTCGCTGTTTATGAACAACATCGCCGCCGTGGGGGTGGTGCTTCCGGCGGTCGCCACACTGGCGCGGCGCACGGGCACGCGGCCGTGGCGCTTGATGATGCCGCTGGCTTTTGGCACCACCCTGGGCGGGATGGCCACCCTGCTGACCACATCCAATATCATCCTCAGCGGGGCGCTGCGCGAAGCCGGCCAACAGCCCTTTGGCTTGCTCGATTTCCTGCCAATCGGCATCCCGGTTGTGCTGGTCGGCACCCTGTATATGGTTACAGCCGGCAGAGCCCTGCTGCCGGCGGGGAACGGCAGCGCCAGCGAAGACCGCTTTATTACGCAATCTTCGCGCCTATCGCGGCTATACCGGCTTTCGCGGGATATGCACCTGTTAAAAATTCTGCCTGACTGTCCGGTGGTGCGCCAGAGCCTGCGCCAGGCGGACTGGGGGCGGGCCACCGGCTTGAATATTCTGGGGATCGTGCGCGGAAAGACCCTGGTGTTAGCCCCGCGTTCTGATGAAATCCTGCAGCCCTATGACCAGCTGCTGGTGCAGGGCCGCCTGGACCCGGAAAAGCTTTCCGGCTATTGCCTTCAGGAGATCAAAGAAAAAGACCTGCCGGAAATCGCCGATCAGGCGACCACTCTGGCCGAGGCAGTTATCGCCCCGCACGCCGGGATGATTGGAAAAAGCCTGGCTCAGGTGCGCTTTCGCGAAAAGTACGGACTGAACGTGGCAGCCATCTGGCGCGACGGCAAGCCCATTTTGAGCAACCTGGGGGATTTGACCCTCCGCTACGGAGACACTTTATTGCTCCACGGACCGGCCGGCGCGATTCACCTGCTGAACCAGGATTCTGAGTTAATTCTGCTGGAAGAAGATCCCGACGCAGTGCTGCGCCCCAGCCGGCACCGGACGGCGCTGGCGATCACCGCCCTGACCCTGGCAGCCGCCTCGATCACCAATCTTCCCGTGGCGGAAGTCGTTCTGGCCGGGGCCGTCCTGATGCTGCTGACCGGCTGCTTGAGTCTGAACGAAGCCTACCGGAATATTGAATGGAAAGCCATTTTCCTGATCGCCGGGATGTGGCCGCTGAGCACCGCCCTGACCACCACCGGTCTGGCCGTGGCCGGGATCGAGGGGGTCCAGTCTCTCTTCCCGGCGCTCTCCCCGCTGGGTTTCGCGGCGCTTCTCATGGTGGCGGCTTTCTTGCTGACCCAGCTGATGAGCGGACAGGTCGCCGCGCTTGTGCTGGCGCCGCTAGCCCTAGCCGCGGCCGCCGGCAGCGGTCTGGATGCCCGCGGGCTGGCCATGGCTGTCGCGCTGGGCTGCTCGCTGGCTTTTGCCACACCGTTTGGCCACCCGGTCAACATCATGGTAATGAGCCCCGGCGGTTATACTTTAAAAGACTATCTGCGCGTGGGCCTGCCCCTGACGGTGCTGGTCTATTTCACAGTCCTGGGCGGGCTGGCGCTGTTCTGGGGATTGAGATGAGCGCTTCCTTTCGGTTTGATCTGATATCCCGGCAGGGAAAAGCCCGCGCCGGAATTTTCCACACCCCGCACGGGCCGATCCCCACCCCGATCTTTGCGCCGGTCGGCACCCAGGCAAGCGTTAAGGCGGTTAGCCCAGCCCAGCTGGCTGAAACCGGCGCTTCGCTGGTGCTCGCCAATACCTATCACCTCTACTTACGCCCCGGGGCAGATCTGGTGGCGGAAATGGGCGGGCTGCATGAATTTATGCGCTGGCCGGGACCCATGCTGACCGACTCTGGCGGCTTTCAGGTGTTTTCTCTTTCGTCCATGAACAAAATTGATGAGGACGGGGTGGTTTTCAAAAGCCATATTGACGGCTCGCTGCACCGTTTTACCCCGGAAAAATCCATCGAGATTCAGCAGCAGCTTGGCGCGGATATTATCATGGCTTTTGACGAATGCGCTCCGCCGCACGACCGGGATTACAACCAGCGCGCCATGGGGCGAACCCACGCCTGGGCTGAACGCTGCCTGAAAGCCAAAACCCGCCCTGACCAGGCGCTCTTTGGCATCGTACAGGGCGGCGTCTTTGCGGATTTGCGCGAAGAATCGGCGCGCTTCATCACCTCGCTGGACTTTCCAGGTTATGCCATCGGCGGCTTATCGGTTGGAGAAAGCAAGCAGGAGATGCACGCTATGCTTGATCTGGTCCCGCCGCTGCTGCCGGAAGACAAACCGCGGTACCTGATGGGCGTCGGCTCACCTGAAGATCTGGTGAACGGCATCCTGCGCGGGATTGACATCTTTGATTGTGTGCTGCCCACCCGCCTGGCGCGCCACCACGCCGCCATGACCCTGACCGGCCGCTTAAATCTGATGAATGCCGCCTTCAGCCGCGACCCGCGGCCGATTGACCCGGATTGCGACTGCTATACCTGCCGCGAGTTTAGCCGCGCCTATCTGCGCCATCTGATCAGCGCCAAAGAGATACTGGCTTCCACCCTGCTCTCCATCCATAATATCCGCACCCTGCTGCGCCTGGTGGAAGCCTGCCGCCAGGCGATCCTGGAGGGAGATTTTGACCGCTACGCGGCAGACTTTCTGCGTAATTATTCAAAGAAATAAGGGAATATGACAGCATGAGCATTCTTCAAGCATTGATCCTCGGCATTGTACAGGGGTTGACCGAATTCCTCCCGATTTCGTCTTCCGCCCATCTGGTGCTGGTTCCGTTCTTCTTTGGCTGGGTCTTTCCCCAGGACCAGGCGTTCGCCTTTGACGTCATCGTTCAGCTTGGCACGCTGGCGGCGGTGATTGTCTATTTCTGGAAAGACCTGTGGCAGATCATTCGGGGTTTCATTCAGGGCATTCTGACCCGAAAACCCTTTGAAAGCCTGGAAAGCCGTCTGGGATGGTATTTAATTCTGGCGACCATTCCGGCCGGGCTGTTCGGCGTGTTAATTAAAAGCCAGGTCGAGGCTGCCTTCGGGAGTCCTTTCGCCACCGGCCTGTTCCTGCTTGCCACCGCCGGCCTGTTAATCGCCGGGGAGCAGCTGGGTAAAAAAGAACGCGGTCTGGGCAGCTTAAGCTGGCTGGATGCGCTGGTGATGGGCCTGGGCCAGGCAGCGGCGGTTTTTCCGGGCATTTCGCGCTCTGGCGCCACGATTTCCGCCGGGCTGCTGCGCGGTCTGGACCGTCCTTCCGCGGCGCGCTTCTCCTTTTTGATGGCGGTTCCGATCATGATCGCCGCGGGCGGCTTTAGCATCCTGGATCTGATCAAACTGCCAGACCTGGGCAGTTTCCTGCTTCCGCTCGGGGCTGGTTTTCTGGCCGCGGCGGTGGTCGGTTTCCTGGCAATCCACCTGCTGCTCAAGTTGATCAGCCGCGCTTCGTTTACCGGCTTCGCGCTCTACTGTATTGGCTTAAGCATCCTGACCACGCTCTTCACGTTCTTGATCGCTCCCGGCCTGCGGCCCCCGCAGACTGGCGAAGCGGCGCAGGTCTTTGAAGTGCAGCTGTCTCCTTCGCTGGAGTCCCTGGGCGAGGAAATGAACCGCTGCATGGCGTATCTGCCCGGCGAGGGTCTGGCGCTGATCGAACGGCCCGCCGGGAATTTTGACGCGCTGTTCGGCGGGATCAGCCTGCGCTGGGGCGCGCCGGATACCATCCCGGGCAAAGCTTACACGCTGGGGGAAGACCCGCTGACCGTGATCGTCAACCCGGCCAACCCGCTGAATGAGATCAGCCTGGAGGATTTAAAACGCATCTACACCGGCGCCGCAGCCAGCTGGAGCGAGCTGGGCGGGACGAATGAGCCAGTCAAAGCCTGGTCGTACAGCGAAGCTGAAGACGCCTATCAGCTGTTTGGCAGGATGCTGGGCAGCCCTGTCAATCCAGGCGCGATCTGGATAGCGGCCGAGCCGGGCGCGATGCTGCGCTGGGTCAGTCAGGATGCGGGCGCGATCGGCTATCTGCCGCAATCCTGGGTGAATGAGGGCGTAAAAGCCTTGCGCATCAGCGGGGGCGAGCCGCCCGCCGCGCCGGTGCTGGCCATTCTGCCTCTCGAACTGACTCCTTCGCAGCAAACTTTTCTGAACTGCCTTCAGCTGGAATTAAGCACCGCCCGGTGAGGTACACTCATGAAGATCACGGTGACCGTCCAGTACCGCCGGGAGGAGAAGCAGGTTACCTTTGACCACAAGGTGATGGTCAGCGAAGCGCTCAAACAGCTTGGCTATTCGACCGAAACCCACCTGGTGCTGCGCGGCGGCGAACTGCTGACCGAAGATACCCGTCTGGCGGACGGGGACACGATTAAACTGATCGCGGTGATCTCGGGGGGCGATCATTGAAGTGCCGGAAATGCAGCCAGCCCGCGGTTGTCTCCATGCGCCAGCACCGCCTGGCGCTTTGCAAGCCGCACTTTCTCGACTGGATGGCGGCGCAGACAGCCGAAACAATCGAAAAATTCCGAATGTTCCGGCCCGGCGAACGCGTCCTGGTGGCTGTCTCGGGCGGCAAGGATTCACTCTCGCTCTGGGATGTGCTTTACCGGCTGGGCTACACGGCGGACGGGCTCTACATCCACCTCGGCATTCAGACGGATTTCGATTACTCCGGCGCTTCCGAACAGGCCGCCGTGGATTTTGCCGCCGCGCGCGGACTGAACCTTAAGATCGTCAATCTCCGGCAGACGTACGGGGAAGACATCGCCGGGTTGTCTGCCAGGCAGCACCGCGCGGAAATAAAGCCGTGTTCGGTCTGCGGGCTGGTCAAGCGGCGGGTGATGAACCAGGCGGCTGTGGAAGGCGGATACGCCGCGCTGGCCACCGGGCACAACCTGGATGACGAAGCCGCCGTTTTGCTGGCGAATACCATGGAATGGAAAAGCGAGCTGCTGCGCCGCCAGTACCCCGTTCTGGAAGCCGCGGACGGGTTTGCCCGCAAGGTAAAACCATTCTGCCGCTTTTATGAGCGCGACACCGCCGCCTACGCGCTGCTGGCGGGGATCGCCTATGTCGAAGAAGAATGCCCCTTCTCAGAACGCAGCAAACAGCTGGAATGGAAATCCATCTTAAACCGCTGGGAGGATGAGCATCCCGGGCGGAAGTTCCAGTTTTACATCAACTTTTTACACGCCCGCAAGGCAGGTCTGTTCGCGCCACCGCCCGCGGTCAATCAGGAGAACCGTCAGCGCTGCCCCAAATGCGGTCAACCGACCGCCAGCCAGGGGCTGTGCGCCTTCTGCCGGCTGCTCGTGGAAGACAGATAAGCGGCGCTCGATCCTGAGCGCCGCTTTTTTCGTGATTCCAGCCTGATCAGGCGAGTTCCAGATAGCGGTTGATTTCCCAGTCTGTGACCCGCAGGCGGTATTCTTCATATTCTTCGCTCTTGGCGCGCTGGAAGGCGTCGTAAACCACTTCACCCAGAGCGTCTTTTAGCACCGCGTCGCGGCTCAGTTCAGCCAGGGCTTCGGGCAGCGAACCGGGCAGCTCAGCCACCCCCAGGGTGGCGCGCTCTTCGGCGCTCATGTGATAGACGTTGATATTGTTGAGCGGCGCGGGCGGGGCCAGCCTGCGGTCAATGCCGTCCAGGCCCGCGGCCAGCATGACCGTGAAAGCCAGATACGGATTGCAGGAGGGATCCGGGCAGCGCAGTTCGGCGCGGGTGGCTTTTTCCATCCCCGGCATGTAGCGCGGGATGCGGATCAGCGCCGAGCGGTTGGTCTGAGCCCAGCCGATATAGACTGGCGCTTCGTAACCCGGAACCAGGCGTTTGTACGAATTGACCGACGGCGATACCACCCCGGCCAGCGCGCGGGCGTGTTCCAGCTGACCGGCGATAAAGCCGTAGGCGATTTCAGAGAGGTGGAATTCGTCCGCGGCGGAGTAGAAAACGTTGTTGCCCTTGCTGTCAAAAAGCGACTGGTGCACGTGCATGCCAGAGCCGTTGATGCCGAAGATGGGCTTGGGCATGAAGGAAGCCAGCAGGCCGTTCTGGGCAGCGATGGCTTTAACCGTGTACTTGAGGGTCAGCACATTGTCCGCGGTGCGCAGCGCATCGGCGAAGCGGAAGTCGATCTCGTGCTGGCCGAGGGCCACCTCGTGGTGGCCAACTTCGACTTCCAGCCCCATGGTGTTCAGGGCAGCCATCAGCTCGGTGCGCACCCGCACAGCCTCATCGTTGGGGGAGAAGTCAAAGTAGCTGCCGACATCGTGCGGGACCGGGTGGATGTTTTCAGCGCCGTTGCGTTTGAAGAGGAAAAACTCGGGCTCGGGACCCACGTTGTACGAAAGCCCGCGTTCCTTCAAGCGAGCCAGTACGCGTTTCAGCGCGCCGCGCGGATCGCCGGGGAAGGGCTGGCCGTCCGGCTGGTAGATGTCGCAGAACATGCGCGCGCGGCGAAAATCCGCCGGCGTCCACGGCAGAACGGCGTAGGTATCCGCGTCGGGGCGCAGGTGCATGTCGCTTTCCTGAATGCGCGCGAAGCCCTCGACCGAAGAACCGTCGAACCAGATGCCGTTATCCAGCGCGCCGGGGAGCTGCTCAACCGGCATATCCACGCTCTTGACCATTCCGGTGACATCGGTGAACTGGAAGCTGATGAAGCGCACATTGTCCATCTTCACCCTGGCGAGAATGTCTTTCTTATCCATACTTTCATCTCCTTTGGCATTAAAAAGATAAGGGCATGCCCGGGCATGCCCAATTGAACCAGATCGAATGCGCAGCCCTTCCAAATATGAAAAAACAGCCAAATTGCTGTTTCACTACGTGCCGCTTGTACGCCTGTCGCCAGGCGGTTTTCGCTCAACGCTTGATCTGGAAGGGAGAAAGAAGCCCGTGAACAGGCTCCGGAGGCATCCGCTGATCGTTCGATTTTCCCCCGCTCGCGCGGGGTTAACGCTCTCTTCGCAGAGAGGAACCTCCACCTCGTCATCTCGCCAGGGGCGAGACTCAGCCGCTATTTCTCTGGGTATGCGGTTGTCAAACACCTGCCCGCTGGCAGGCTTGGTTGTTTATAACACTTTTTGAAGCCGCGTGTCAAGTGGGAAAATTGAATGCGAGACGTCCTGGGGGGCTCCGCCCCCCAGACCCCCCCTGCAGAATTTCAGAAATCAGAAGCCAGAAGCCAGCTACCGGGGCGAGAGGGAACAGCGGAACCCGAAGTTGAGCCCCTAGTGAAGTCGGGATTGCCCCCGACGCGGTCAGAAGACCGCAGGAGCCACGCTTCATTGAGCCAGGACCCGCCGCGAAACACGCGGTACTCACCGCTCTCCGGCCCGGTTGGGTTGCGCGGCGGGGCAATCTGGTAATAATCTTTGCTGTACCAGTCCGCAACCCACTCCCAAACATTCCCGGCCATGTCCTCCGCTCCGTACGGGCTGGCTCCCTCCGGGTAGCTTCCGACTGCTGTCGTGTCGCCTAAATTCCGGTTAAAATTCGCCAGGCTGGCGGCCGGAGCCTGGTCCCCCCACGGATACACCCGCCCGTCTGTGCCGCGCGCGGCTTTCTCCCACTGCGCCTCGCTGGGCAGCCCTTCCCCCGCCCAGGCGCAGTAGGCGCTGGCCTGGTTCCAGTCCACGTAAACCACCGGGTATTGGGCATAGGTGGGATTGCTGTAATAATTTTCTCGTGTGGACGATCTAAGATCTCGTGGTGAGGTGCAGCCGCCGGCGCTGACGCACCGCTGATACTGGGCGTTGGTCACTTCAAAGCGGTCGATCCAGTAGGCGTCCAGATAAACCAGCCGCCCGGGTTTTTCGTCGCTGTCCGCTTCTCCGTCCCCATCCGCCGCGCCCATCCAGAACTCGCCCGCCGGTACGCAGACCATCTCGCCGCCGTCTGCCGGGTTAGTCCAGTGCTGGCCAACTTTCGTGCAAGCAGGGGCGGGTGCCGTTGACCCGCCGCGGCTGAGCAGCAAGGCCACGACTGCCACCACACATGCTGCCCCCGCCAGCCCAACCCATAGCCGCGGGCGGCGCCGGGGTTTCAACGCCTGCGGTAGGCCCGGCGGGACTGGCAGCGGCGCGGCCGTCGCCTCGACGTTCACCGTTCTGGTTTCCGGCGCGTGTTCCTCTCCCTCCGGCTTTTCCGCCCGCTTCAACC
>JARKPB010000010.1 GCA_029975475.1 Anaerolineaceae bacterium | reverse complement strand
TTATTACATTGATGAATTTCCACAAAATCTGGATAAACGGTATCTTTATTATTTTCTTAAAAGTCAACCTCTTTCATCAATGGATAAATCTGCAGCAATTCCAGGATTAAATAGAAATGATTTATACAATGTAGAAATTCCCATCCCATTTCCTTCAAACATAGAATATTCCATAAATTTTCAACGCCAAATAGTGGCGCGGATTGAGGCGCTGCTGTCCGAGGTGCGGGAGATGCGGGAGATCAATCAAAGGATTATTAAGGATACAAACAGTTTAATGGATTCGTTTCTATTGGAAATGCTGCCAGATCCTAATAATGGACTTCCATCAAGATGGGGAGCTAAACCATTATCCTCGCTAGCTTCAGAAGAATCAAATCAGATAATTCCTTCTGACCATCCGACGGAAATATATAATTATTGGGGGTTAAATGCCATTTCAGAAGGCCAAGTTGCTGAGCCTTCTCCCAATTATATTCAAGGTAAAGATGTAAGAAGCGCCTGTGTATCTTTTACGCCTAAAAATATCCTATATTCGAAATTGCGGCCATATTTGAATAAAGTAATTGTCCCATCCCTTGATGGTATCGGCTCTACAGAATGGATAGTTTATAAACCTAATCAAAATATTATTCGTAGAGAATATCTAGCATTTGTCATGCGAACAAAATGGTTTGTAAACTTGGCTTCCAGTAGTAGTTACGGTTCAAGAATGCCACGTGCAAAAAAATCTGTGCTACATGAGATTAATGTACCATTACCTTTTATTGAAGACCCCAATCAATCGATCTTAATTCAAAATCAGATTGTTGAAAGGATAATCCAATTTTCTTCTAGTATTGACAGTATGCAAAAGTCCAATGATCAACAGGAAGAATTGGTAAATCAGCTTGAGCAGTCAATCCTCTCTCAAGCATTTCGGGGAGAGTTATAGGACATGGAAGAAATTCCCGGATTGTTGAATCCGGTTTGGGCAGTGTTCCGCAAAGGTGGGATCACCGATGATCTCGCCATCATCGGGCAGGTTGCCGATATCTTGTTGACCATCCAGGGCAAATCCGGGTTCAGTTCTCAGAGCAGCACACTAAAAACAGAGATTGACCGCAGCCGAATCACAGACCTGCTGCGGCAGGCGGTCGAACAAAATAACGGCGACGCCGGCGACTTGTTCGACCGTACCATTCTCTTCCGGTTGGATCAAATGCTGCCCGGCGGGCGCTACCCCACCCCGCAGCATGTCGTCCAATTCATGGCTGCCATAGCGGATGCGGACGGCAGGCGTGCGGCCGATTTTGCCTGCGGATCGGGTGGTTTGCTCATCCACAGTGAGGGTAGTCAACAAATCGGCGCGTTTGTCTGATGAAGAGCGGATTGAGCTTATTCGAGAGAATACGCGCAAGATCTATATGGCAGCAACGCGTGCGGGCAAAAAGCTTGTTTTCACGTATGTTGGGCGTCTCCCTGAAATCTTAAATCAACTGATCGCCAGTCGCCAAATCATTGTGGGGTAAAAAGATTACCGCTGGTCTTCAGGTGGATGAAGCCCCATTTTTTCATTCCTTCCGCGCTGAAACAATCACGCTGTACACCGCCACCCCGGCGACCGCGCCCATGCTGGCGCTGCGCCGCACGCGCAGCGCGCTAAAGCCGGCCTGGGCGATCAGGTCCAGGTATTCCCGCTCTGGCAGCGCCCCGGTGATGCATTCCGACCAGCCGGCTTCATCCATCACCAGCTCGAAGGGCAGCGGTCCGCTGGTAACCATGTCGCTCACCTCCAGCCGCCCGCCTGGTTTAAGCACGCGGTAAGCCTCGCGAAAGACCAGTCCCTTATCCTCGGCCAGGTTGATCACGCAGTTGGAAATGACCACGTCCGCCTCGCTGTCCGCTGCCGGCAGCGCCTCGGCGTAGCCCTGGCGGAACTCGACATTGGTGAAGCCGCCGTGCTCGGCCGCCTGGCGCGCCCGCCGGAGCATCTGCGGGGTCATATCCACGCCGATCACCCGCCCGCGCTCCCCCACTGCCCGCGCCGCCAGGAAAGCGTCCAGCCCGCCGCCGCTGCCGATATCCAGCACCACCTCGCCGGGGCGCAGCCCGGCCAGCGCCAGCGGGTTGCCGCAGCCCAGGGCGATCTCGGCGGCCTCTTGCGGCGCGGCGGCCAGTTCCGCGGCGCTGTAGCCCTTCTCAAACTGGAACGCCTCGTACTTTGAACCGCCGCAGCAGCCGCCCTCGTCCCCTCCGCCAGCGCCGCAGCAGCCGGAAGACGCGCTTTCTGGCGCAGGCGCGCAGCCGCACAGCGGTTTGCCCTCCGCGGCCGCGGCGTAATCCCGCCGCACCTGGCTGCGCCGCGGGACTCGCCGGGTGGCGCTGGCAACGAAGACGCTGATGCGCGCCTCGTCCCGCCCGGTTTCTCTGGGGGCGGCGCAGCAGGATTGACCGGTGCAGTCCACCACCACGTTGACCAGCCCGGCCTCTTCAAACCAGGCGCGCACCTGCCCGCGCGAAAAGCCCAGCCAGACATCCGCCATTTCTTCTTTGAGCCAGGCGTGGTCGTGGGCGTCCAGGTCGGTGATCACCAGCCGCCCGCCCGGGCGCAGCACGCGAACCATCTCGCGGATGGCCGCCAGCGGGTCCGCGGTGTGGTGTAAGTACATGTTGGCAAAGACCGCGTCCAGGCTTTCATCCGGGAAGGGCAGGCGCTCACCCTGGGCGTGGTGGTATTCGATATTTGTGAAGGCCGCCAGGTTACGCCGCGCCGTTTCCAGCATCTCCGCCGAGGCATCCACCGCGTACACCCGCCGCACCAGGGGGGCCAGCGCTTCGCTGATAAAACCGGTGCCGGCGCCGATGTCAGCGGCGGCCATCTCGGGGCGCAGGTAGGCTTTGGCGATGGCCGCCTCGCGCACCTCGGGGCCAAAATAGCCGCGGCGCAGTTGATCCCACTGCCCGGCGACAGCAGCAAAATAAGCGGATGAAGGGTTTGTCATGGCAAGCAGCTCCTTTATCGTAAAAATACGATTTTATTAACAAAAAAATATAGCGGACGGCTAACAGCAGCCGTCCGGGCTGGCGGGTTCAATCGGTTCGCAGCAGTCGGGCAGCCAGGCTTCGATCTGGGTTTTCAGGAAGCGCAAGCCTTCGGCGCTGACGCAGTAGCAGGTCGCCGGGCCCTCCACCTCTCCTTCGATCAAGCCGGCCTGACGCAGCACCTTAAGATGCTGGCTGACGGTGGACTGGGCCAGGGCGGTGAACTCGACCACGTCGCCGGTGATGCACACCTGGCGGCTGGCCAGGTATTTCATGATGCGAAAACGCACCGGGTTGCCCAGGGCTTTGAGCATGGCGGCCAGGCGGGTTTCGCTGGCAGACAGCGTGATAGCGTTCCGTTCCATGGTTGTTTCCTATATCGTAAATTTACGATAAAATGACCGCCCTGTCAAGGGCTGCGGCCATAAGGTCCTCATCAGCATCTTTTGTGAGCCTCCCGGTGTTTTAATAGATAAAAGTGGATTGGCATCAGGCGCATTACATAACCGGAGAAAAAATGTTTGAGGACGAACAAAACATAAAGGAAATGGTCCAGGCACAGCAAGCCGCCTGGAATCGGGGCGACGCTCACGGCTACGCTGACGCCTGCGATGACGCTGTGACCTTTACCAGTATTCTCGGCGTTACCCAGTTTGGGCGAACAGCTTTTATTGACCGGCACGCGCAGCTGTTCCAGACAATTTTTAAGAACAGCAAACTGCGCACCCAGATTCAGCGCATCCACTTTCCCGCGCCCAACATCGCGGTGGTGGATCTTGCGGCAGAGGTTACTGCGTATGCGGCCCTGCCGCAGGGGGTAAACTCCCGGCCGGAAGGCGTCCTGCGCACCGCTTTACTGGAAGTACTGGTGCGCGCTGGCGCGGACTGGCGGGTGGTCGCGTACCACAATGTGGACCTAAAAACCGAAACGCCGTCAATATCCTGACAGCCCGCCCGGGCTTTCAATGCTGGAGAACCGCAGGGCGAATCGCGGTCAGTGAGCGCGCTGGGGTCAAACGGCGATTTAAGCTGAGCCCACATTCGACAAATTTTCACAAATAGATCAAATTGCTATAAAATTGTGAAGAAAACTTTATACCAGTTCTGGCTCGGGCCGGCATTTCTGCGGGAGGTGTTTTGAATCCGTATCTCAAGCAATACAGGTGGGCGAATGTCTTTGCCATGATTCGCAACCTGAAACTGGACCCGAAGATTTGCAGCGATGATTTTCATCAGCGTCTGGTGGTGATCACCGGCGCGACCTCGGGAATTGGTCTGGCCGCCGCTCAAAAATACGCGGCGCACGGGGCGGATTTAATCCTGGTGAACCGCAATCAAGAAAAATCGGAGGCTTTGTGCCGGTCGCTGCGCAGCCAGTTTCCTATCAAGTGCAATTACATCCTTGCGGATTTCTCAAATCTGGCAGCGGTTCGCGCGGCCGCCGGGGAGCTGGCCGCTCTGGATCGGAACATTGATGTTTTCATTCACAACGCCGGTATTTACCTGACCCAAAAGACAACCACCCCCGACGGCCTTGAGGCGGTTTTTCAGACCAATTATTTGTCCACCTTTATCCTGAATGTGCTTCTCCTGGAACGGTTCAAAGCCCAGAACAGCGGACGGATCCTATTCGTTAATTCAGAAGCCTACCGCTTTGCCGTCGCCGGTTTAGACTTTGATGATTTATTCTGGGAAAGGCGCCGTTATTCCGGTCTGAATAGTTACGGCGCGGCGAAGCTGGCACAGCTGCTCTCGATGATCGGCCTGGTAGAGCGCTACCGCGGCACCGGCGTGACAGTCAATGCCATGCATCCGGGCAATATCCGCACCAACAGCGGGCAAAACAACGGCTGGTTTTACAGACAGTTCAAACGCCTGGTGATTGACCGCTCGGCGCGCCCCCTGGATGTGGCTGCTGAAGCGCTTTACTATCTGGGGGTTTCAGCGGAAGTGAAGGACCTGACCGGCAGGTTTTTTAACCTGACAACCCTTGAAGAACCGGCGCCGCCAGCGCTGGACAGACAGGCAGCGGTAAAATTATGGGAGATCAGTCTAAAATTGGGCGGCATCCATGAATAGTCATAAAAAAATCATCATTGTGGGTGGCGGTATGGCTGGCCTGACCGCGGCGGCTTACCTGACGCGCAATCATTTCGATGTCCTAATTCTCGAGAAAAACGAACGGGTTGGCGGTCTGGTCGGCACGTTTGAAAACAAAGGTTTCTTCTTTGACTCCGGGCCCAGGGCGTTTGTCAACTCGGGGATTGTCAAACCGATCTTAAACGATCTCGGTATTTCGTACGATTTCCTTGAAAATGTGATTTCGATTGGTGTTGAAGATCGTTTTTTCAGCATTCGCTCCCTGAAGGATCTGGAAGCCTACCGGAAAATCCTGCTAAGCCTGTATCCCGAAAATGAAGCTGATATTGACCGCATCACGGCGGTGATGACCCGCCTGTCTGAGTACACCCAGGTCTTGTATGAATTTGACAATCCCAATTTTGTGGATCTGACCAGCGATAAGAAATTTATCTTCCGAAAATTGATCCCGTGGACGTTCAAATTCTTAAATGCGCTGCGTAAATTCAACCAGTACAGCCAGCCCATGGAGGATTATTTACGAGGGCAGACAGCCAATTCTTCTCTGATTGATATCCTGATCCAGCACTTTTTCCGCAAGATGCCGACCTACTTTGCCCTGGGTTATTTTTACGTCTATCTGGATTACTTCTACCCCAAAGGCGGCACCGGGGTTCTGAGCAACCTTTTGAAGGAGAAAATTCTCAATCAGGGCGGGAAGATTCTCCTGAACAAAACCATCGTTGAAATCCGGCCGGCGGAATCCAGCGTGGTCGATGCTGACGGCCTGGTATACCCGTATGACGAATTAATCTGGGCGGCGGATCTCAAGACTATGTACCGCTGCCTGAACCGCGCCGGACTGCCGCCTGAAGTGAACGCCAGCATAGACCGCCAGTCCGCTCCCATTCTGTCGGCCAGGGGAGCGGAATCCACGTTTATACTCTTCCTGGGTGTTTACCGACCGCCGGATTATTTTGCGCAGCGCGGCGGCGCGCACCTGTTTTATTCGCCCTCGCGGCAAGGCCTGGGCAGGGTGAACCGGGAAGACCGGCTTTCGCTCCTGGCTGATTTTTCGCAGAAAACCAACCAGGAGATTCTCGCCTGGCTGGAAGATTTTATCCGCCTGAACACGTTTGAAATCTCTATCCCCGCGCTGAGAGATCCCGCTCTGGCTCCAGAGGGACAAACAGGTTTGATGGTCAGCTGCCTGTTTGATTATCAGATTTTGAAAAAGATCGAACAGGCTGGCTGGTATGATGCCTTTAAATCGGCGATGGAGCGCCTGGTCATTCGCACATTATCCGAATCGATTTATGAGGGTCTGGATCAAGACATCCTCTTCCAGTTTTCCGCCACGCCGCTGACGATTGAAAAGCTTTCCGGGTCCTCCGAAGGCGCCATCACAGGCTGGTCATTTGAAGCTCCCCCGCCGGTGATTCATAAACTGCAGGATATCCCCAAATCTGTGCTGACACCCGTTCCAAATCTGTACCAGGCCGGTCAGTGGGCTTACGCTCCGGCGGGTGTCCCCATCGCGATGTTGACCGGCTGGTACGCGACCCAGAAAATTGTGAATAAATGGAAGAAAAAATCCGCGTAGCAGCCCGCGCGGCAGCCGCAGCCTGACGATTGGTTGTCAGGCCAACCCGTTACCGGCGCGGTTGCCCATCTCACCATCTTCAATCGACCAGGCCGGTTCACCGGACAGGGGTTTTGCCATGATTGTAAAAATTGTCATCTATGCCTTTTTGTTGCTGGAAAGCTCCAATGTGCTGGCGCTCTATTTTGCACCTGGATCCCGGAAGGCGAACGCGGTGGGCATGTTTTCTGCCTGGGAAGCATCCAAACAGTATCCTGAAATCCACGCCTTTATTCAATATCTGGTGAACTGGGTCGCGGGAGTAAAACTGATCTTCCTGCTTCTCCTCGCGGTAATTGTCATCTTTGGCGATCTCAGCCTGCAGCGGCTGAGCCTGCTCGCCCTGGCGCTGGCGACCCTTTCATTTTTCTGGCGGCTTTTTCCGCTCATTCGCCGGCTGGACCGCCAGGGACAGATTGAACCGAAGAATTATTCAACCGTGCTGGCCGGGATGATTTCCGCCATGATCTTGCTGTTCTTGCTGGGCGCATTGCTTTAGCGCTCAGCAGCCTTTCTTGTGCTTATCAAATAGCAGCGCCTTCCGTTAATCCCGGTTTTTCAGGCTTGACACCTGCTGTTATACTTATCCCCTGTGGAAACCCGTCTGCCGATCGAGATTGATGAGCGTGACCTCCAGTTTGATTTTGTGCGCGCCTCTGGCCCTGGCGGTCAGAATATCAACAAGGTTGCCACAGCCTGCCAGCTGCGCTTTGATGTATTCAATGCTCGTGGGCTGACGGCTGAAATCAAAGCGCGTCTGATTCGGCTGGCCGGCAGCCGGATCAATGCGGATGGGATCCTGGTGATCGAAGCCAGACGTCACCGCACCCAGGAAGCCAACCGCGAGGATGCGCTGCGCCGCTTGCACGCGCTGATTGAGCGCGCGGCTGTCCCGCCCAAGGCTCGCAGAGCCACCCGTCCTTCCCTCAGCGCCAGAGCTGCCCGTGTAGATGAAAAAAAGCGCTGCGGGGCGGTAAAACAAATGCGGCGCGCGCCGGCTGCGGACCAGGAATAATTTCTCCGTCTTCATCAAATCTAAATCAGACCCGGATATCCTCTTTATCAAAACAGGATACCCTTTGATTACTGGTATTTCTTAACTGTAAGGAGGTGTGGTATGCGCGCGCAGCAGCGCTCTAAATTTCGCGTGGATCTGATCTTATTCGCCGGCTTTAGCCTGGCTTTCTTTCTCGACCTGACCGGCCTCAGCCTGCACCAGTTCATCGGCCTTGGCGCCGGGCTGCTGGCGCTTTACCACCTGGCAGCCCACTGGCAGTGGGTCAAGGGGGTCTGCCGGCGGTTATCTGACCCTGCCTGCGCCCGTCCGCGCGGGTTATTAATTTTGGACGCGGTTCTTTTCGCCGGTTTTCTCTATATCATCGGTTCCGGGCTGGTCATCTCCACCTGGCTCAATTTACCCCTTGCGGATTACGAAGCCTGGCGGGTAATCCATATCGTGGTGGCGGCGCTGACCATGCTGGCGCTGCTGGTCAAGCTGGCCCTGCACTGGCGCTGGATCGCCCATACTGCGGCCTGCCTGTTTTCCGCCCCCCGGGGGAGTATCCTGCCGGAGGCCGCGCCAAATCCCGGGCGGCGCGAATTTCTGCGCGTGATGGGTGTGACCGCAGTGGTGGGCGTCTTTACCCTGGGTAAATCGCTGCAAAGCCTGACCAGCACAGCCGCCGGGCTGAGCGAGGACGCCAGTCAGACCCCCACTGTCCAACCGACCGCTCAGGCCGCGGTCGTGGAGGTCCAGCCCGCCAGCCTGCCGGAAGCTACCGCCGCCCCCCAGCCGACCAGCCTGCCCACTGACCCGCCGCAGCCCACCGCCACTGCCCAGCCCCCCAGCGCGCCGGCAGCCGCTTCCTGCGTGGTGCGCTGCCCCCGGGGCTGCTCCTACCCTGGCCGCTGCCGCCGGTACACAGATGCCAACCAAAACGGCCGCTGCGATCTGGGGGAGTGTTTGTAAGGCGGAGCAGAGCATTCAAACAAACCGGGTATGACCAACAGGTCATACCCGGTTTTCATCACCTGTCCTCTCGCGTGCAGCGGTTAATCGTCAGCACCGCCCTTCCCCCTTTCTTTTTTCTTTCCGTCAAGCGGTTACAAATTGGTGCAGATCATCCCGCCGTCCACGAAAAGAGTCGTGCCGTGGATGTAGGAGGCTTCGTCAGAGGAAAGGAAAAGCACCGCCGAGGCGATGTCGTCCGGCTCGCCGATGCGCCGCATGGGGATCTTGTCAATAAACATCTTGGCCTGGTCGGGGTCGCCCAGCATGTTGTTGGTCAGCCCGGTCAGCACCATACCCGGGCCGACCGCGTTAACGTTGATGTGGTAGCCGGCGACATCCGTGGCGATACCCTGGGTCATCATCTTTGCCGCGCCCTTGCTGGTGTTGTAGATGCTCTGCCCCTGCCCGGCGATGACGGACATAATCGAGGTGATATTCACGATCTTGCCGTAATCCTTATCCATCATGGTGGGCAGCACGGCGCGGCTGAAATAAAACATTCCGCGCACGTTGATGTCCATCACCCGGTCGTATTCCTCATCGCTCATCATGGCGAAGGGCACAAACTGACCGGTCCCGGCGTTGTTGACCAGGATGTCAATCGTGCCGAACGTTTCCAGGGTTCCGTTGACGCAGGCTTCCACGTCAGCCAGGCTGCGCACGTCCACGTGATAGGCGATCACCTTCGCGCCTTCTTTTTCCACCAGTTTGCGGGTCTCCTCCAGACCCTCATCGTTAAAGTCGCAGATGCTGACTTTTGCCTTTTCGCGCCCAAAGCGAACGGCGCAGGCCCGCCCGATGCCAGAGGCGGCTCCGGTTACAATAGCGACTTTGTTTTCAAATCGGTTGCACATAGATCCTCCAGATAAATGATTTCAGCAGTTTTGCGGGTTGTGCTTCACATCGCGGTACAGCAGGGCGCTTCCCATCAGAAAACCCAGCTGTCCGAGGGTGTTCATTCCTTCTTCAATCCACTGTTTGGCGACCGTCTGCTCTCCTGATGCCATGGCGCCCATCCCAACCAGGCAGAGGAATGCGATGATGAAGCCAATCGCTGCCAGGCGCACCCCGCGCCGGAAGGCGAGATAGGCCAGGATGCCCTGCGCGCCCATGCTGGACAGGGTCATCACGGCTAAAAAGGGAATTTTCCAGGCTGCCATCGCCAGCAGCGGCGCGCCGGCAGATGGATTGATCGCGTCCGCTGACTTTTTCCGCCCGCGCGCGATCAGGATTGCCGCGATCAGCAGCGCCAGAAATCCTGGCGCGACCAGGATAAACTGGATCTGGCTCAGCCATTGAAAATCGCCCACGTTGGTGGTAAAGAGGATTTTCCACAGCGCCTTTAAGAATCCGCCCAGGAAGACCAGCAGGGCTCCGGCCATTACCATGCGAGAGCAAGCCGTTCCGCGCAGCAGAACCGCCGTGCGCACCAGAAAGTAGGCGCCCACCAGAAAAAGCGTGACGGGAACGAAATCAAAAAGCGCCAGTGAGAGCGGGTAGGTTTCCATCGTTTATCCCTTGATATCCAGTTTTTGGTTGACAATCAGTCCCCAGACGACCACCACAAGACACAGGGCGGCCACCAGAATGAAAGGACCCTGGTACATCCATTGGTCAAAGAGAAAACCGCCCACCAGGAAGGCGAACATGATGCCCAGCGCGCCGCAAAAACCGTAAAAGCCCATTACCGCGCCGCGCACATCTTCAGGGGCCTGTTTGGCGACCAGCGCGCCGGCGGTGATGACACCGCTGATCTGGACAAAGCCCAGAAAGATGCCCAGCACGAAGATCAACCCGCTCAGCGGGTTCGAGATGATCAACGTGGCGGTGAAGACAGCGGCGGTCAGCCCGGCAGCCAGCACCACAGCGCGGACGCGCCCCAGTTTGTCGGATAACACTCCGAAAATTGGCGAAGCCACCAGGCCCATGATCTGCGAGATACCAATAATCATGCCAGCTCTTGCCAGCGCCTGCGCGGAAGTCAGCCCGGCCTGGGTGGTGCCGTAGGTAACCAGCCAGAGACTGAAAAATGTGCCCAGCACACTGACCGCGCCAGAGGCGGCAAAGTTGGCGCCGTAAGCCAGAGAGATGCCGGGGTCTCTGGCGGCGCGCAGCGCCTCGCGGGCGATTTCCAGCGCGCTGCGCTTCTCTTCCGCCTGGCGCTGGGTCTTGCCCATCAGACCGCTGTAGACCAGCGCCATCGCGCCCAGACCGACGGCGGCCACCACCCAGAAGGCGTAGCGCCCGGCGGTTACTGCCGAAAACCCGGCATTCTGGAACAGGGCGGGCAGGCGCAGGAGCAAAAAGACCGTGATCAGCGCGCCAATCCCGCCGCTCATGGCGACAAACCCGTAGGCTTTGCCGCGGTCTCCGCGTTCAACATAATCGCCCAGCAGGGTGTTGCTCATGGTGTTGGCAGCGTTGGATCCGGCTGAGAAGAGCATGCGGAAAGCGAACAGGGCGATCAAAGTCCCGGCCAGGGGGTAGAGGAAGATCCCGGAGGCGGCCAGCAGGAAGCCAATGGCGTAGACCACCCGCCTTCCGGTCTTATCTGAGAGGGTGCCCCAGATGCTGGGGATGATCAGACTGATGATGGTTTGCGCCAGCCCGAGGTAACCGCTCAGCTGGCCCTGCTGTTCGGCAGGTATCTTTAGAATCTCGGTCAAAATGAACGGCTGGGCCTGTGGGACGAAGGTGGAAAACATCATGGTGAAGACCGCGCCGAGCAGATAGACGATCATGTGACGGCTGCGCACCCCGGGCAGCAGGCGCACAGGCCCCCATTTAATTCCAGCATCATCAACAGGTGCAGTGGTAGGATTGGCCATTTGGGATTCCTTTTTGGAAAAATAGAGGAAGGCGCGTTCGCGAGCCTTCCTCTTCTCAGGGTTCATTCAGCCAGGACGAAACCGTACCCGTACACCCAGGCGCCGGTGTCTTCGCGTTTGTGCTTGCGCAGCACCATTCTGACTCGCGCGCCGGGCTGGGCCATTGCGGGATCCGCCAGCTGGAGAATATCTACCATCAGATGGATGCCGTCATCCAGGCGGACAATCGCCTGCACGCGCGGCAGCGCATCGCCGTAACCCACAGCCGGAAAACCGACGTCATCCAGAGCCACAGCGACGATCTCGCCGGTCTGGGCGCACTGGTAAGGTTCCATCGCGCGTTCGTGGCAGACCGGGCAAATCAGGCCGGTGCGCGGCGGGAAGAAGATCTGCCCGCAGGCGCCGCAGCGGGTGCCTTCCAGGCGGTAGCGGCCGGCGCGGGTGCGGTACCACAGGGCGCTTGAGAAAGTGTCCCAGCGCACAAACTGGTCTGTGAATTGTTCGCTCATGCCTCACCAGCCTTTCTGCACCACGCCAACCACATCCAGCGAATGGTGGGTGCCGTAAGATGTGTTCACGCCGACCCGGGCGTCCTTAACCTGGCGCTCGCCTGCTTCCCCGCGCAGCTGCCAGAAATTTTCCAGCACGCCAGCCTGGAAATCCGATCCGGCCGAGCCGTGCCCAAATGCCGGACCGCCGCCGTACGTGTTCACCGGGCAGCGGCTTTCCAGGGTCATCCCGCCGGAAAGGACATACTCTTTCCCTTTGCCGATTTCGCACAGACCGATGGCTTCCAGGGCCATCATGCCTTCATACGCGGTCAGATCGTGCACCTGAACCACGTTGACATCTTCCACGCCAATTCCCGCCACCTGATAGGCTTCGCGGGCGGCCGCCATCAGCCCCGGCAGCTCGGCCAGGTCGTAATCTTTCATGCTTTCGACCGGGTAATGGAAGAAGTTCCCGATGTATGGCGGGCGGAAGGCGTAAGCCACATCAAAGACCACCGGTTTGTCGGTGAACCGGTGCGCCAGTTCCTCGCCGACAAAAACCATGGCTGAAGCGACCCCGCCGCGGTTGGTCGCCTGACGGTCGCGGTCGGCTTCCGGCGTGTCAGCGCATAATTCTTCCAGCACGGGCATTGGTTTGCTGTAATTCGCTGCCAGCGGATTGCGGCGCGCGTACCAGTTGCACTCGTAAGCCCAGCGTCCGGCGGCATCCAGCCCCACTTCGTATTTACGGCGGTAGTAAGAATCGCGCATGGCGCCGTAATTGATGTGAGTCAGGCCCATCATGAAGTCGAAATCCACATAGTTCCCCTGGCTGTTCATGGCTTCCATGGCGTCGTAGTTGTCCGAGCGGGCAAAACCCATCGAGACCACGATGTCGCAGCGGCCGGAAGCGACCGCGTTCCAGGCGGTGTAAGAGGCGATCCCGTTGCCGGCGCAGGCGTTGGCGATCGGGATAACCGGTTTGGGTAATATCCCCAGCGCGTCGGCGATCTGCGGGCCGGGGGAAGAGTCAGCGATGGCGCGGTCGTTATAGTTGCAGGCCACCAGGTCAACATCTTTCACCGCCACGCCGCAGCTCTTAAGCGCGCTCCAGAAAGCCTCCACCGCCATTTGCCGCCAGGTCCAGTCCATGGGGATATTGGGAGGGGTAATTGCCCCGCCCACCATCATCACTTTGCGTTGAATCTTTCCCATAGGGTTCTCCGGCTTAATAGAAATTAGAAAGGCGGTGCGGCGGCTGGATCAGTTTCTGTTCGAACTTGAGCATGGTGGCGTAATCCACCAGGATCTTGTCTTCGAGCAGTTGAATGACCAGCCCGCTTTCCGGGCGGCGTTCCGCCAGCAGATCCGAGCACACCAGCGACCAGGCATCGCAGCCAGCGCCGGCGCCAAAATCAATCACACCGATGCGCTCACCGGGTTCGGCGAAGTCGAGGATATGCGCCAGGGAAAGCATTGTTCCGGCTGCGCCGCAATCGCCGATCTGGGCTGTCAGCACGTAGGGCAGCACCTGCATCATATCCAATTCCAGTTTGCCCATCGTCATCAGCGGGCGTATACCCGTCTTTTGCGGCACGGCGAATTTTGAGAAATCCGCCGGGGTCAGACCGGTCTTCTCGAACAGCGCCTTGCCCGCCGGGACGACATGATCAAGCAGCCCCCAGTTTGCCACCCAGCCGTAAAAACCCGCCCCGGGCTGGATAAAGCGTTCCCCTTCCGTGCGGAAGTAATCGTTCTGGTCATGGCTGTGAGTCGCCAGCCCTTCCAGCCGGGCGATGCAGCCTTCTTTGCCCAGCACAAAAGCCACGGCTCCAGCCGAAGCGACATATTCCAGCACCATGCCGGGCTGGGTGTGGCGGTTGAGGGTATCGGCCGCGATGACCAGGGCGTTCTCAATCATCCCGGCTTCAATCATCCCCGCAGCCAGCCACAACGCGGTAGATCCGGATTTATCGGCGCACTGAATATCAGTGGAAAGCGCGGACGGCGGCAAACCGACGGCATCCACAATCACAGTTGCCGCGGCTTTGGTGGCGTAGGGACTGGTGCCGCTGCCCAGGAAGACCGCGCCGATTTTCTCCAGCGGAAGCCCGCTGCGTTCCAGGGCGGTCTTGGCAGCGGCCACCGCCAGGGTGATGGTGTCTTCTTCCGGCCCCAGCACGCCTCGTTCGCCAATGCTCAACAGATCGAAGAAGCTGGTGGAAAGGTTTTTCCACACCTTCCAGATCTCGTTTGATTCAATGCGGTACCTGGGCAGCGCCGCACCGTAGGAAATAATCCCTGTTTGCAAATTTGCCTCCTTGAAGGAACAGGCTTGATAATTCGACCGCGCGGTTTAACCCTTCTTGGGGATGTTCCACAGCCCGGAAAAAGCGATCGAGTCCATCATTGGGCCCTGCATCTTGAGCAGCTTGGCGTTTACCAGTTTCATCGGCGGCACTTCGCCGGTGAACATCTGCACGATGTGTTCGCTGTTGCCTGTGATGGTCAGCTTGGGCGTTTTGGTCGCGCCTTCTTCCACGGTGGCGGTGCCGTTTTCAATCGTCAGCGTCCATTTGGAAGGCTCTTCACCGGCCAGGTCAAAGAGGATGACCCGGTTCCAGCCTTTGGCTTTCTCCGGCTTGAAGATCGACGGCAGGCTCAGCATGACATCTTTAATCGTGGACATGGTTCCATTCTCCTTCTTCTGCATATTTGGTTTTGGGGGTTACCAACCAGCCGGCCGGGCGAAGATATCAAACCACGGCAGGCGGTTGGTGAATACGACAAATTGAACCAGCGCGATGAGGAACAGGGCTGCCAGCACGGCGGTAAAACCGCGTGTGGGCTCGGCTTTTTCCACGTGGCGCTCTACAATCAGACTAAAGGTGGTGGTTAGCAGCAGGGCAACATTGGCGAAGATGATCTCCCCCGGGATGCTCTCAATCTTGATAAAGATCAGCGGGCTGACCAGAAAGAATACCATCATCACCCAGGGGTAGTAGACGCAGGTGAACAGGCGCGAAACCAGGAAGCGTTTGGGGGCTTCCAGCCCTTTCCGCAGCCAGAGGTACTCGATCAGCGCTACCAGGAGATAACTGAAAAAACCGATTTTGAGGTGCTGGTATACGCTCTCATCAATTCCGCTGAAAACGGCCGTGATGCCGTTCGGCACCCACTCGTACAGGTAATGCAGCAGCAGAAAAACCACCTGAAACAGGATGACCTTGAAGACCATCGAAAATTTTCGCGGTTTCATGCGTTTCCTCCCTGCTTATTCTTCATCCACAGCGCCGAAGACCTTTTCCTGAACGGTCAAAATCCGCTCCATATCATCCGCAGGCACGGTGGTCAGCTCAAAGACGCATTCGGTCGCGTCCGGGTGGAGCGCCAGAGACTTGATCAGGCGGTACTGGGGCGAAACCATTGGCGGCATGGTGATCATCATGGTCGCCTGCCCGTGGACCTCATCGAAGCGGCAGATGCCGTAGCCAAGCGAGAAAGGCGGCAGTCCGGTCCACTGTTCCACGCGCCGGTAAATGCCGGCCAGTTCGCAGTTTTTCAGAATGCTGGTGCGGATGGTCTTTTCCCCTTCTTCGCGGTCCTCGCCTTTGACATACCACTGGTCGGCGAACATGCCGCGCAGCCCCAGTTCCATCAGGTCGCCAATGTCCTCAAAGCCGGCCGCTGGCAAAACGGTGGCGAAAAATTCTTTAGAAATCTCCCACATAAAAGTCTCGGCGGTGGCATCCACAGCCCGGCGCAGGGCTTCGGGTCCCTCGCGGCGCACCAGCCCGGCGGCGTTGACCCCGCCCCAGATCAGGTAACGGTTATAGTTGGCCACCGAGCGCAGGCAGGAATCAAACCAGCCTTCCACCAGTTCCGGCGCCAGCGACCCGGCTTCCAGACCGGCCAGGCTTTCCTGCTGACGGGCGCGCATCACCTCGGCCCAGTCCGCCGGGGTTTCCCAGCCCGCGGCCGCCAGCGCGTCAATCCGTTCCGGCGGGACGATGCGGTCGCGGCTGACCAGCTCGCGCATATCCTCCAGGTAGCGGGCAAAAAACTCACCGGCCTGCGCGGTCAGCTCGGGGTCATGTTCCCATTCGGGATGCCCGGCGCCGTTGAGCAGGGTGCGGCGGCGCAGTTTCATCTCGTGCTCGACCGAAGTCCAGTAAGCCGCCATGACGCGCATGCCGGGGTAAATATCGCCGTCCGCCAGGTCCTCGCCGTGGTAGAACTCTGCCAGACGGCCCTCGGCCAGCAGGCGGCGGGCGTGCTTCAGGTTGCGCGCCCATTTGTGGTTGTGGAACTCGTCAAAATGCATGGGACCTCCTCACTTGGCTTTTTCAGACATAATCCAGGATCCCTGACGGGCCTGTACCAGGTCGTCCAGAGAGCTGGTTGGGGGCGCGGTGATCGTGATGATGATCAGCGGTTTTTCCAGGCTGGCATTGGCAAGGCGGCGGTGGGGAAAATTAACGTAATAAGCCAGGTCGCCGCGGTGAAGCTCCGCCTGGTCGCCGTTTTCCGAAATCAGCCAGCCTTCTCCCTCCAAAACGTAAAGCAGCGTGTCGGCTTCGTGCTGGCGAAAATGCGGCTCTTCTTTGCCCGGGGCGATCACGACCAGCAGCGGCTCCATGCGCGCGTCCGCTTTATTGGTCAGCAGGGTTACCGCCGCAGGGCCGGGTTGTTCTTTGGCCAGGGTTTCAAGAATCTGTTCATGGCGGGTGATCAGCAGCGGGCTTTCTTCCGGTTGGTTGAAAAAGTTGACAATGTGAATGTTGTAGAAACGCGCCAGCTTTTCCAGGTTGTCCACGCTGATGGACACTTTGTTGCGCTCCAGCATGCTGAGAAAGGAGACGGAAAGGCCGGTTTGCGCGCTGACCTCTTCAAGGGTCAGCCCGCGGTTTTGACGAAGTTCGTGAATGCGCGCGCCGAGATTGGCCATTGGTACACCTGTATTTTCATAATATAAAAAATTTTCAATATCATAGTAGCATTAAGATAAATTTAATGCAAGCGGCAATTTGGAAATCGCCGCCAGAGTCGGCGGTTTGTGCAAACCGCCAGTATTCACGGGAAACCGGAACGGGATTAAAACACTTTTCCCCCGAAGGGGAAAAAAGAGATCAGCTTAAACGAATATCAGGATTTACTCTTCTTCAGGGAAATCATCCGATTCGCTCAGCGCCTCCACCTGATCCTGGGCAGGCACCTCGCCGCTTTCCAGGGTGTGGGTTGAGCGGCGGTAGTGGCCGTGGAGATCATCCTGGATCGTGCCTTTCCACAGCGGCACGCCGTCAAAGTAAGCGGCGCGGCCGATCATGTGCGCCGCCACCGGGGCGGTGATCAACAAGAAAACGATAATCGCCGCCGCGCGGGTATAGATCGCGAACTCGTTAAAATAGACCGCCGCGCCAAGCAAAATCAACCCGGCCCCCAGAGTGCCGGCTTTGGCGGTGGCGGACATGCGCAAAAATGTGTCCGGCATGCGCAGGATGCCCAGCCCGGCCAGCGCCATCAGAAACGCGCCAATCAACATCAGCGTGAGCACCAGAATCGTCTGCGCCATCTTAACTCCTCCGTTCCAGATAATAGGCAAAGGCGACAGTGCCCAGAAAGGTGATTAATGCCAGAATGATGGCCACATCCAGGAAGTTGGGCTGATTAAAGCGCACCGCATACACAATAATAAAACCCATCGCCAATACGCTGATCAAGTCCAGCGCGATCACCCGATCGGGTAAATACGGGCCGCGCACCAGACGAATAAAAGCGGCGATCAACCCCAGCGAGATCATCCCGAGAATGATGTTCCAGAATATCTCGATCATGGTTCCACAATCCTCATTACCCGCCGCTCGTAACCCTCTTTCACGCTGCTGATGAATTGCTGCGGGTCTTCCAGATACACGGTATGCACGAATAGAACCCGCCGATCGCTGGAAACATCCAGGCTGAGCGTGCCGGGGGTCAGGGTGATCAGGTTCATCAGCAAAATCAAGCCGGCTTCCGTGCGCACCTCCAGCGGCACAGCCACCACGGCCGGGCGCAGGTTCATGCGCGGGGAAAGAATGATCCCCGCCAGGCGCAGGTTGGCTTTGAAGATATCCACAGCGAAATACAGCGCCAGTTCAACCACCCGCGGGACGCGGGTAAAGTAGTTTTCCTGGCTGCGCCCGCGAAAGCCCACCCACAGGATGGCAAACGCCAGGAGAAATCCGAACAGTAAGTTGAGCGGTTCAAATTTCCCGGTCAGCGCGCCCCAGGCGATCGCCAGCAGCAGGTTCAGCAAAAACAGACTCATGGCATTCCCCCGATCACCGCCTCGAGATACGGCTGTGTGTTGGTGAGCAGGGCTGCCGCCTGGTTGGAAAGCTCCAGCAGCGGCGCCGGAAAGATCCCGATCAACAGCGAAACCAGCACCAGCCCCAGCGTTGGCGCCCAGAGCCAGGCTGAAAGCCGGCGGCGCGGAACTGGAACAGCGGCGGGCTTCCAGAAGGCTTCATTCCAGACTTTCGTCATTGAATATAAGGTCATCAGGCTGACTGCCAGGCTGACCGCGACAATAACCCCCTGTCCCTGTTCCAGGCCGGCGCGGACCAGGGCCAGCTTGGCAAAAAAGCCGGAAAGCGGCGGCAGTCCGGCCAGCGAGAGGGCTGGCAGCAGGAAAAGCAGCGCCAGACCGGTCCGGGCGCTGTATAACCCGCCCAGTTTTTTCAAATCAAAGGAGCCCTGCAGCGATTCCACCAGCCCGGCTACCAAAAAGAGGGCGGTCTTAGCCAGCATCACATGCACCAGGAAATATATGGACGCTGCCAGCGCGCTCTGACTGAACAGTGCCAGGCCCATCAGCGGATAACCGATCTGGCTGATGATGTGGAAAGAAAGCAGCCGGCGAAAATCGGTCTGGGCTGCCGCGCCCAGCACCCCGGTTACCATGGTAAAACCGGCAAGGATTAGCAGGACGGTGCGCGTGTACTGGGTATCCTGAGTAAAAAGGAGCGTAAACACCCGAATCAGGGCGTAAACGCCCACCTTGGTCAGCAGGCCGGAAAAAAGCGCCGTGATGGTGACCGGCGGGGTGTGATATGAAGCCGGCAGCCAGAAAAAGAGCGGAAAAGCGGCTGATTTGATGCCGAAGGCCGCCAGAAAAAGCACAGCCACGAGGGTAATCTGGTTCGGCGCGCCCAGCAGCGGCAGTTGACGGGCCAGATCGGCCATGTTGAGCGTCCCGGCCAGGTTGTAAAGCAGACCGATGGCTGAAAGGAACAAAATCGAGGCCAGTAAATTCAAAATGACGTACTTAACCGCGCCTTCGATATTGCGCCGTTCGCCGCCCAGGGCGATCAGCACGAACGATGACATCAACATGACTTCAAACCAGACATACAGGTTAAAGATATCCCCGGTTAAAAATGCCCCGTTGACGCCCATCAGCAGGAAATGGAAGAGCGGATAATAACCGCTGCGCACGCGCCCCGGGTCAATACCCGCCTGACCGTACAGCGCGGCTGCCAGGGCGATCACCGCGGCGGTCAGCAGCATCAGGCTGCTCAAACCGTCGGCTGCCAGGGTGATGCCGTACGGGGCAGGCCAGGAGCCAATCTGCAGGGCTGACACGCCGGTCCGGCGCACATCCAGCAGGATCGCGACTGCGCTGGCGGTCAGCAGGGACGTCCCGGCGAGCGCCAGACCGCGCTGAAGCCGCGGCGCTTTCCACGCCAGGAGCGAGAAAATCCCAAAGGCCAGGGGGATCAGGATCGGCAGGACGATCATGCGCCGCCCTCCTTGCCGTCTTTCAACTCGCTGTCTTCGCAGGGGATGTCCGTGCAGCGCATCTCGTTGAGGTCATCCGTGCCGACCACCTGGTAGGCCTGGCGAATCAGCACGACCACAAAAGCGGTAACACCGAATGAAATCACAATCGCGGTCAGGATCAGCGCCTGGGCCAGCGGGTCGGCGCTGATTTCCGGGGGAACGGTCTGACCGGCAGGGATTAAGGGCGGGCGCCCCGGCACCAGCACGGCCGAGTTGAACAACAACAGGTTCACGGCGTAGCCGAGCAGCAGCAGCCCGACCAGAATCTTTACCAGACTGCGGCGCAGAATCATGTATATCCCAGCGGCGAAAAGCGCTCCGGCGGCCAGCGCAAGCAAGAACGTCATCTCAATCCTCCGCCAGGGTGAGTAAAATCCACAGGACGATGCCGACCACCAGCAGGTATACGCCCAGGTCAAACAGCAGGGGGGTGCCGATTTTACCCAGCACGGGAATCTCAGTCTTCAGCCACAACCCGGTGAGGAACGGGCGCCCGGCGAACAAAGGGATCAATCCGCTGATCAGCGAGGTCAGCAGCCCGACCGCCACCAGGCTGCGCGGTTCGAAGGGCAGCAAACTCCGCAGCGCCGCCGGGCTGACGGCGATGGCGTACAACATTAGAGCGCTGGCTGCCACCAGTCCGCCGATAAATCCACCGCCAATTTCGTTGTGTCCGCGCAGCAGGAGAAATATTGAAAAAATGAGCAGCAGCGGCATCAGGTAACGCGCGGCGACCGGCAGCAGCAGTGAACGTTGCAGTTTTTCCGGTTTCCTATTCATGCCGTTCCCCCTTTCGCTTTGCCGCGCCGCGCACCAGGGCAAAGACCCCAACGGCGGCGATGGCCAACACGGTAATCTCTCCCAGGGTATCAAAACCGCGAAAGTCCACCAGGATAACGTTGACCACGTTGCGTCCGTAAGCCTTTGGCAGGCTGTTTTCCATGAAAAAACTGGCCAGACGCGAATCTTGCCCGTGATACGAGACCACCAGCATCAACAGGGTCATCATCAAACCACCCAGGCCGGCGATTAAGATATCGCGCAGGCGGGCAGGCCGGCTGCTCAACCGGCTGAACTTGGGCAGGCGGTAGATCACCAGCACAAACAGAATCACCGTCAGGGTTTCAACCGCGAACTGGGTCATCGCCAGGTCCGGGGCACTGTAGAGCAGGAAAAGAATGGCAATGCTGAACCCGATCGCCCCCAGAAGGGCGATAGTGGCCAGGCGCGAGGTGGCGCGGACGACAAAAAAGGCCGCGGTCACGATGATCAGGACCAGGATGACGTCATAAAAACGCACCCCTGTCCACACCGCCGGCGGCAGCGCGCGCATGGAGAGCAAAGCCGGCGGCAGCGCCATGCCCACGGTGAAGAGGGTGATAAACAACACATATACCCGCAAATAACCGCTTTGCAGCAGGCGAGTTTGCAGGGCAGCGAAGGAGAGCAGGCCTTTGAGCCCCCGCGCATACATGGCCGCCGGACCAAACCTGGCGAGGTGCTGCCAGGCGTCCGCGTCGGCGCTGCGCGCAGCCACACGCAGCGTGTAGAGCAGCACTGCTGCCAGCAGGGTGATCAGGGAGAATAACAGCGGCAGGTTCAGACCGTGCCAGAGGGAAAGTTTCACCTCGTAAGGCTTGCCCAGCACGCTGCTCACCGCGGGAGCGATCCAGTTTTTCGCCGCCAGCTCAGGCAGCAGCCCGCTGACCAGTCCCAGCGCCGCTAGAATCAGCGGCGGCAACCACAGGCCAGCCCCTCCCTCGTGGGGATGCAGGTCTTTGCGCGCCTTTTCCCAGAAGGGAGCCAAAGCAACCCACCCGGCCGCTGCGGCCAGGATGATGTTGGCCAGAATGGTCAGGGCTGTAACCCAGGCTGCCAGGGCTGGGGCACCAAGCGCGGATTCGTACACCACCTCTTTGGCAATAAAGCCGAAGAAGGGCGGGATGCCAGCCATGGATAAAGCGGCCAGCCCTGCCGCGGCCGCGGTCAGCGGCATGGCGCGGCCCAAGCCGCCCAGGTCGCGGATATCGCGGGTGTGCACGGCGTGATCTACCCCTCCGGCTACCAGAAAAAGCGCGCCTTTGTACAGCGCGTGGGCTGGCAGGAAGACCATGGCGGCTTTGACCGACAGGGGGGTGTTGATCCCCAGCAGCATCACCAGTGCGCCCAGAGATGCCACGGTGGTATAAGCCAGCAGCTTTTTAAGGTCCGCCTGGCCAAGCGATAACAGCGCGCCGGTCAACAGGGTGGCCAGCCCGATCCAGGGAATAAGCCCCTGCCAGGCGGGCAGCCCTCCCAGCGCCGGCAGCAGGCGGGCCAACAGAAAGACGCCCGCTTTCACCATGGTGGCGGAATGCAGATAAGCGCTCACCGGGGTGGGCGCTTCCATGGCGTTGGGCAGCCAGAAATGGAAGGGGAACTGGGCGGATTTGGTCATCGCACCCGCGAGGATTAACAGAAATGCGGCCGTGGATTGCGGGCTGGCCGCGATGACCTCTTTCTGGGCGATCCACTGCGGAATCTCGTAACTGCCGGTCAGGTTGCCCAGCAGGATGAACCCAGCCAGGAGCGCCAGCCCGCCGCCGCCGGTCACCAGCAGCGCCTGCCAGGCGGCCGCCCGCGCGGCCGGGCGCTCATGCTCAAAACCAATCAAAAGGAAAGAGGTGATGCTGGTCAGTTCCCAGAAGATAAACAGGAGCAGGGCGTTGGCGCTGACCGCCAGCCCGAGCATCGCGGTCATAAACAGCAGGACGACTACATAAAAACGCGTCAGGTTGGGGTGCCCGCTCAGGTACGCGCCCCCGTAAATTAAAACTAGCGCGCCGATCCCGGCCACCAGGGCAGCCAGCAGCGCCCCCAGCCCGTCGAGCTGGAAAGTGGCGGACAACCCCAGACTCTCAGCCCAGGCCAGCGACACGCTCGGGCTCTCTCCGTTCCTGAGAGCTGGCAGCAAATTCATTAAACTGACCAGGATCCCCAGCGGGGCAAGCGCCAGCAGCCAGCCGGAACGTTTTGGAAACCGGCGGGTCAGCCATGGAGCGGCGAGTGCGGCGAGCAGGCCGCCTGTCAGTGAAAGAAGAAAACTGGTCATCTTTTCCCTGAATCGGATTGTTAAAAATTATACCGGATTCATGCCAGCGGACCCGTCCTCGTATAACCCCGATCGAGGCTGGTACCACCCGGGTCAACGCGGCTGATCAGGCTGGCGCAGGGGTGTTTTCTGAGGCGATCGATCTGAAAATACTGATCCGCGCCAGACGCGGCTACCTGGCGATCCCTTCAAAAAACACGCTGTCTACCAGATTCGCGGCCGCTTCGGCATCCATTCCGTTTTGCGGAAAGCGCAGGTTGAAGAAGGGGTACATCATCCCCAGCAGCGCCCACATGCCGGCTTGCGGATCAAGCGCGCGGAATTCCCCCGCTGCGATCCCGGCCGCCAGGAGAGCGGCAAGGCGGCCGGTAAAGCGGGTTTCATACTGCTGATTAAAAGCTTCGCGCCGGGTTGGGTTCAATTTGCCAATTTCCTGGGACGCCAGGCGGATAATGGCGCGCTGGTCCGCCGGAAAATCCACCAGGACGGCGCGGATGAAGGCGGATAGTTTTTTGCGTGGGCTGAGGGCGCTTTGCTCAATCTGGTCCAGCAGCGCCGATAACCCCTCCAGATGGTCCTCCAGCACGGCCAGGAAAAGGGTTTCCTTATCAAAGAAGTGGTAATACAAGCCAGGCTTGGAAAGCCCGCAGGCTTCGCTGATTTCGCGCATGGAAACGCCGTCGTAACCATGCGCGGTAAATAACCCCGCAGCGGTTTGCAGGATTTTGCGGCGCATCGTGGTATCGTTCGGCGTTTCCATGGGCTTTCCTCAGAATTGATTATACCCTTCAGGACTGGAGCGCCCGCGCGGCGGATTGTTCCGCCTGCCGGTTTTTCAGGCGCAAAGCCATCAGCGCCAGCAGCAGGCTCATGGCTCCAATGGTCAGAAACGCCAGGCTGTAACCGGCGGAAGGGCTGCCGGATGCGCCGCCTGAAGAAGCGATGGCTCCGGTTAATGCCCCGCCCAGCAGCTGCCCGGCGCTGGTGAAAATGGCGACCACCCCCTGGGCAACCGAACGCTCCTCCAGGCGTGATTCATTGAGCATGATGTAGCGCAGGGGCGCGCCCAGCAGGGCGGACAGCCCCAGCCCGATCAGCACCCCGGCCGTGATGAACACCGCCAAGCTGCCGGAAAACAGACCCACCAGCGCCATACCGGCTGTTAACAGGCTGGTGCCGGTCAGGATAACCGCCCGCGAACCGACCCGGTCGAGCATTCGTCCGCTGGTCGGCGCCCCGACCACCATTGCCAGCACCACGGGCATCAGCATCCAGGACGCGTTCTTCTCCTGAATGCCGGCCCCCGCCAGCGAGACTACCGCCAGCAGCGGCAGGAAGACCAGACCGGCTTCGGCGAAACCTGCTCCGGCGGAGAGCGCGTAGGTCAGGCGCAGCTGCCGGCGGTCAAAGAGCGCCGGCGGGACGATGGGATTCGCGGCGCGCTTTTCAACCCGCGTCAGCAGGAAGAAGATCGCGGCGAATGCGGCCAGGAAGGGCAGCACGTTCACCGAGATCAGGCTGGTGAAGAAGTGGCGAACATCCACCTGGTTGACCGCCAGCGCCAGGCTGGCCAGCATCAGGGTGAGCAGCATTGCGCCAGCCCAATCGAAGCGGTTGGAATTAACCGGTCGGCTGGTAGGCAGCAGGCGCAGGCTGAGCGCGATCACGACCGCCGCGATCGGCAGGTTGATGTAGAACAGCCAGTGCCAGCTGGCCATGGAGAGAATGACCCCGCCCAGGATTGGGCCAATCAGGAAAGCCAGACCAAAAACCGCGCCGATCAGCCCGAGGGCGCTGCCGCGTTTTTCAGGCGGGAAGGTATCCCCGATCACAGCGCTGGCCACCGGGAAAATACCCCCGGCGCCAAAGCCCTGGATGGCGCGGCCAATCAGCACAAAGGTGAAGCCGGGCGCAAGCGCCACCACCAGCGATCCAACGGCAAACAGGAACACATCCAGAATGTAGATGCCGCGCCGCCCAAACTGGTCGGAGAGTTTCGCCATCAGCGGCGTGCCGATCAGATTGAAGAGAACGTAGAGACTAAAGATCCAGGAAAGCGCGCGTTCATCGAGCTGATACTGGGCCCGAATCGAAGGCAGGGCCGGGCCGACGATAGCGATATCCAGCGCGCCCATCAGTACGCCGATAAACAGCACAGCCAGGATTGAATTGCGTTGACGAGATTCCATAAATTATTATTTGAAGCCTCCATTAATCGTTATAAAGGTGTTACTTACCGACCGGTCGGTAAGTACGGCTAAATTGTACTGCTTTTCTCTGATTTGTCAAGCCTGCCGGATGTCGGAATGAAATCTGGGTATAATGGTCCTGGGGGAGCGCCATCTTTCTCCACCCGACGAATTTTCACCGGCGGCAGAAGCATGACCTTATCGTCAAAACGACCACTTCTATACTTTTTTTTCGGCCTGCTGCTGATCGCGGCCGCCGCAGATACTTATCTGTATCTGTGCACCGCTTATGCTCCCTGGGGCTTTAGCGATTCGGCTGCCTATTTTTCTGCCGCCCGCAATCTGGCTCAGGGAACCGGTCTGGGGGTGGTTCTGCCGCAAGGGGATTTTGTACGCCTCGAAGTCTTTGCGCCTTTTTACTCCATTATGCTCAGCCCGTTCGCCGGGGCAAATCTGGACCTGATCGCCGTCTCGCGGTGGATGAATCTGATTCTCTTCGCCGGCTTAACCATTGGCTGCGGGTGGCTGTTTTTTCGGGTAACCCGTTCATACGCCGCCGGCCTACTGTTTGCGATTCTTCTGGGGACCACCCCCGCGCTGGCATCCGCCTACAGCAGTATGATGTCCGAGCCGCTGGCCTGTGCCCCGGGTTTCCCGGCGCTTCTCCTGAGTATGGCCGCGGCGCGGGAAAATTCGATGAAGCTGCTGTTGGGCGCCGCATTCCTGAGCGCCCTGGCGCTGTTTACCCGTTATGCCTTCCTGGCTGTGCCGGTCGCCGGCTTGCTGATCTGGTTTTTGTTTGGCTCCGGCGGACCGAAGCAGCGCTGGCTGGGCGCCCTGGGATTCAGTCTGCTGAGTTTTGTTCCCACCGGGGTGTGGGTCGGCATTGGGCTGCTGCAGCGCCAGACCATTGGGACGCGCGTGTTTGCGTTTCCGGATTCGCTGACCCGGGAAATTACCGAAATGGCGGTCGTCGTTTTTAACGTGGTCAAATACTGGCTGCCTTACCGCTCAGGGATGATCCCGGGCCTCAGCGCGAAGATCGCCAGCCCGGTCTTGATCGCTTTTTTTCTGGGGCTGACGCTGTTTAGCCTCTTTGCGCCCGGGCGGAAAAGCGCCGCTGCTGACCCATCCGCTGCCAGGCTGGTTGTGCTCGGCGCGCTGATCTTCGCCGCGGCCTATCTGGGTGTGCTCTTTATCGCCTACGCTTTCTCCGGGATGCTGGACCTCAATGAGCGGACCTTGATGCCGCTCTTGCCGGCTCTGTATTTGCTTCTTCTATCCGCGGCTTTGTTTGTGGAAAGATCGTTTCGCTTTAAGGTCTCGCTCCCGTGGATTCAGGTGATGATTGTGCTGTTCTTCGTGGGCTACAATCTTCATTTTTGGGGAATTATCTGCGCAATAACAGCGCCTATCCAAAAGGCTATGCTTCTCCGGCCTGGAAGGGACAGCCCATCTTTGAAAAAATCGACCGTCTGCCCGCGGGCATCCCGCTGCTCTCGAACGCCCCCGATGTGGTTCTTTTTTATACCAACCGCAACCCGTATTACCTCTACAATTCAGGGACTTCATCCGGCAGCAGTGTTGGCATAGATGACGAAAGCGCCCTCGCCGGGCTGGTCAATCAACAGTGCGGGGTGCTGATTCTTTTTCCTGCCGAGAAAGCCGTGTTTTACAATCAGCGCAGCCTGCCCCTCGGAGACGCTCAGCTTGAAAGCCTCAGGTCCCGCTACGCGCCTGTCTATCAGGGTCCGGACGGAGAGATTCTGACGGCGGCTGCTTGCGTCCAACCATAACCGAGGGATATCTTTTTAATTTATATCCATATCGGGTAAGGTTTTTCATGCCGCGCGGGCTGCCTTTGGGCGTCCCGCGGTGCTCATGCTTTGTATTCCGTTTTTCTCTTAAGCAGCGCGCGGTCAATCATCATCCCCGCGGGTCTTGATTCCGGCTGCAATTTTGTTTATTATTTTTTTAAGGGGTTATAGGGGTTATTGGTTTGTTTATGGGTTCGTGTTTTTTGCCCGGGCACGGCTGTTCCATCCATTGCATCAATCAGTACGGGCGACCAGCCAATTGCGGCTCAAATTAAATACCTTTCATTGATCGACAGCATTCCGGAAAAATATTCATATTGCCTGCCTGGTTAAAGTTGTGCCTGAATCAAATGGAGGAGAAGATGAAACGGGTTATCGTGTTTCTGCTGATGGGATTCGCGCTTCTCGCCTGCCTTTCCGCCTGCGATACCCGGGTGAGTTACTCCGATATTTATCATTACACGCCAACGGAACCGCTCTGTAAGACTGGAAAAGCCGTTGATCTTGAATACTGGTCAGAAAGCGGAGGCGGTTTTACAGCCCGGGGAATCAGCGATAAGGCTTCCATCCCGTCTTCCGGCATCATTGATATTCGCACCGGCAAGATCACCAAACTGATCTATTGTCCCGACGCCCTGGGCAGCCAGAATATTCACATTCTCATTAAGGATCTGGGGTACACCGATTATGCCGGGCTGCGGTTTAAGGATGAAGTAGTCCTCAATATTCGCGAAGACGGATCGATAGAAGCTGACCGGGAAGGAATTGAAGCGGTTGATGTTCAGCGGAGCAACACGACCTGGATTTCCAGAAAGGTTAAATCAGAGGATTCGTCCACGCCCGTAATCTTAATGGTGCGAAAAGACAGTCGCGCGGCGCGGGCGGTGAAGCCGAGCAAGACCCCTAAACCTTCGCTCACTTACACCTCCACCGTTACGATGCCGCCGACATCCACCCCGCCGCCGACCCTTACGCCGCTGCCCAGCGCGACACCATCGCTCACCCCGAAACCGCTGCCGTCTATTTTAATTTGCCGCCGGGTGACGACCGCCTTTCTAACCTCCTCCAGCCAGCTTCCTCCCGGCACCTACGGGTTATGGGGGTCTTCTGCCACCGGAAGCCAGTCATTTGAGGCCGTTCAGGTACAAATCGCCGGAGACCCCGAAAACGCCGTTCACAGCCGAGAAGCCCTTAACCCCATCATGACCAGCTGGGAGGGCGAACTGGTGATGAAATTTGTCTATAAAGATCACTGGAATTCCGACCAGGCCAGCAACCCGTATGCTTTGGAAGCGGAATTGTATTACGCGGCACCGGAGCTGCGCTTGCTGCATTACCGGATCTCGGTCACAGGCGGAAAGATCGGGACCAAACCCCAAACCTGTGATGCGAGCGTGATTGAGCCTTTCTCTTCAACCCCTTCGGTAAAATTGCCCGCCGGTTGGAAGCTGATCCAGTTCGATACTTTTGATCTCAATCCAAGCAAGTGGTTCACCGGTTCGCTGAGCCTGGGCGATTACTGGGAAACCAACACCTTCCGGATTAAGGATGGGGTTTACCGCTTTGAAGGCAGGGCAAAACAGGGAGTGACATCATATGTTCTTTCGAAAGCGGCCTATCAGTTTGATTTTCACCTGTCTATGTATCTGCGCCAGGTGAGCGGTCCAGAGGACGGACAGGCCGGCCTATTTTTCCGTCAGTTTGGTGATGATTACTATCGCTTCTTAATTGCTCCGTCGATTCAGGAATTTACTTTTGATGCCTGGGTTGGCGGTGAGTGGAAGACCATCTTGCCCAACACCTATTCCGCCGCGATAAAACGCAAGGGTTGGAACCGTCTGGAAGTGTACGCGGTCGGCAGCGAGTTTGTGTTTTGGATCAACGGTGTCCAGGTAGCGCGCGCGAAGGATTCCTCCATCAATTACGGCACACCGGCGCTTGGCGTGCAGCTGAACAATCAGGGCGACGAAGCGGTCTTTGAATTTGATAACTACGAAATCTGGGCGCCGGATAAATAGCCGCAGCCTGCTGGCTGCAGCCAGCAGGAAAATACCGCCGGAGGTGGTTGGGCAGCGATTGCTCGAGTCGCAGATTTAGCAGGCTGTCATCTTTCAATTCGATCAGCCAGGCGCGGGCGGTCTCCATACCGCAAAAACGGCCCGCCTGTAGCCCGCGGTCATGCGCCGCGGTTTCCCGGAAGCCGGCACCGGCTGTAAAAGGCGGATGGCAGATAATGGCCGCCCGGGCAATCAAAACGGCTGATTCATAATTCTCACGAATGGCTGGATCAGACCGGGTTTTTACTACGGCCAGCGCGGTACGGCACTTCACGCCCCGGGTTCCCGGAGAGGATCTTGAGGTTGAACACCGGGACCGACCTCTCAAACCCCGCCGGGGTGGTGATCAGGCACTGGTTGCCGAGCAGCGCGGCCGCCCTGGCCAGCCCCCGCTCCCAGCGGTCCGCGCCGCTGCCGGGAGGTCGGGCTTGCCTTCGATTGTCCAATTGATTGGTACCACTTCATGCTTCATTTGGCCTCAATCGAGGGGACATTTTTCTGGTGAGAAGTCACATTCAGCCAGGTTGCCAGGACATACAATCCCGCGTAGACATACACCAGCAGCCTGGTCAGGCGCGCCAGCGGAAACCAGTAGAACATTTGCATCGCCAGGTAGAGGACGATATAGGGGATAAAGACCGCCGGCCGGATCGGACTGCGCCATTCGATCTTCAAGCCGTATTCGACCACCAGGCCAAACACCGCCCAGGCAAGGTACAAGAAGCCGCCCAGCCAGAAGTACCAGGCCTTTCCAGCCAGCAGCAGCGCCAGGCTGACCGCCGCGGCGGGCAGCCCAAGCAGATACACCCACCAGCCGTACTTCACCGCGGTTTCAAACCGCCATTTGCGCAAGGCAAAGTGCGCGATCAAAGCCAGGCTGATCGTAAAAGAGGTGATGATAAATAGCCGATCCAGGGTATCCATATCCGCTTTAATGCATGTAATACCCGCCATCCACGAAGAAATTCTGCCCGCTGATGTAGCTGCCGGCCTCTGCCAGGTAGACCATCAGGCTGGCGATCTCCTCCGGCCGGCCCAGCCGCCCGAGCGGGACGCTCGCCTCCGCTTTGGCCAGGTTTTCCGGGATATCCAGCTGGTAGCGCTCGCGCACCTCGGCGGTGTCAATCCAGCCGGGGGTGATCGTGTTAACGCGGATGCGCGGAGCCAGTTCCAGCGCCAGACACTTGGTGAAGGTCAGGATGCCGGCCCGCGCGCTGCAGTAATTGACCCCGTTCTTGCGCCCCTTCAGCCCGGTGGTCGCGCCCAGGTTGAGGATGCAGCCGCTTTCGCCTGTGAAGCGCCGGGCGAACTCCTGGGCGCACAGGAAAGAACCGGTCAAAATCGTATCCAGCACGATGTGCCAGTCCTCGTCGCTCATCTCCAGAAAGGCGCGGTCCTTGTTGATCCCGGCGTTGTTGACCAGCACGGTCAGCCCGCCCAGCCTCTCCCAGGCTGCGTCCATCATTGCGCTCACGGCTTCCCGCTGGCGCACATCCGCTTTCAACGCCACGGCGTTCGGCGCGCCGTGGCGGTCTCGCAGTTCGCGGGCGAACGCTTCAGCCTGTTCGGCCTGGCGGCGGTAGTTAACCGCCACGCCGTAACCGGCTCTGGCGAAGGCCGCCGGCGGCCCGCCCGATGTCGCTCATTCCCCCGGTGATCAAGACGGCTCTGATCATGCGTTCCTCCTGCATCTCCACAACCAGTCATTAATTTATAACACAGCCGGCGGTTTGATAGGCGCGCCGGGGATGATTGACCCGTACCTCTTTTCCCCTTAAAATATTCCTATGGCATACTGGGTTCGACTTTCGCTCTTTGCCGGCTTTTACCGCACCGACCACGACCCCCCGCGGGGCTGATCGCTGCTGGTTGTCCCGGGGCATTGCCCCGCCGGCGTATTCTGCCGTATTGTTGACAGGCCGATGATCCTTATGGCTTAACGAGGTGAAAAATGTCTCCTGCTCCTTTCCGCTCCCGGCGGGCACCCTATTTTGCCGATGTGCCCGATGAAAAATGGAATGACTGGCGCTGGCAGTTGAGCAAGCGCCTGAACACGGTTGAAGATTTTGAACATGTCCTCACCCTGACCGAGGACGAACGCAAAGCCCTGTCTACCCAGGGACTCTTCCGGGTGGATGTCACCCCATATTTTGTCTCTTTGATCGATCCGGATGATCCTCACGACCCGATCCGCAAGCAGATTATCCCCACTGACTGCGAGGTGCTGCCCTTTACCGGTATGATGGAAGATTCGCTGGCTGAAGACCGCCATTCTCCCGTGCCGGGTCTGGTGCACCGGTATCCCGACCGGGTTTTGATGCTGGTTACCACCCAGTGCGCCTCTTACTGCCGCTACTGCACCCGCTCGCGGATCGTCGGCGATCCCTCGGCCACGTTTTCGCGCAGCGAATTTGAAGCCCAGATTGAATACCTGCGCCGCACTCCGCAGGTGCGCGACGTGCTCCTCTCCGGCGGAGATCCGCTCACCCTGGCGCCCAAGCTGCTGGAAGAGCTGATCGCGCGTCTGCGCGAGATTGAGCATATCGAGATTATTCGCCTGGGCACGCGCGTGCCGGTCTTTATGCCCCAGCGGGTGACGGACGAGCTGTGCGACATGCTCCAGAAGTACCACCCGGTCTGGATGAATATCCATGTCAACCATCCCAATGAAATTACCGCTGAACTGGCGCAGGCAGCCGATAAACTCACCCGTGCCGGCATACCGCTGGGCAATCAATCGGTGCTGCTGGCCGGGGTGAACGACTGCGTGCACATTCAGCGCAAACTGGTTCAGGACCTGGTGCGCATCCGCGTGCGCCCGTATTACCTCTACCAGTGCGACCTGGTGGAAGGCGCCGGGCATTTTCGCACCCCGGTGGCAAAAGGAATCGAGATCATTGAGGGTCTGCGCGGCCACACCTCCGGCTACGCCGTGCCGACCTACGTGGTGGATGCGCCTGGCGGTGGGGGTAAAATCCCGGTCATGCCCAATTACCAGATCTCAGCCAGCGATCATAAAATTGTGCTTCGCAATTACGAAGGCTATATCAGCACCTACGAAGAACCGCTGACCTACGAGCCGCACGATCCCAAAACCTGCCCGTACTGCCGGACTCGCCGGATGGAACCCGGGCAGGAAGGCGTGAGCGGGCTGCTGGACGGCGTGGATATGTTCATTAAACCGGAAGGTTTTGACCAGCTGCATAACCGCGGCGGCGGCGCGCACCGGCTGCGCGACAACGCGGATAAATGGAAACCGCTGGGCATTGGCAGCGGCAATGAGGATTAACACTTGAAGAAGCTTCTGCTCGCCGCCGCCAGCCTGGCTGCCCGTCTGCTGCCTGACCGCCTCAAACAGGCTATCTACCGCTTCCGGCCGCTGGCCCGCTTGCTTCGCAATACGCTCAATGAAGCCGCCCCGGAAGGCAGGACGATTGTTAAGGTTGCGGCTGGCGGACTGGCTGGCTATCGTTTGGAACTGGACCTGCACACCGAGAAAGACTACTGGCTGGGCACCTATGAAGCCGAGCTGCAGAAGGCGCTGCGGCGTTTTGTCAGGCCGGGGATGACCGCCTATGATGTCGGCGCGAATATCGGTTATATCAGCCTGCTGCTGGCGCGCCGGGTCGGGGACGCGGGCCGGGTGGTGGCGGTGGAAGCCCTGCCGGTGAACATCGAGCGGCTGCGCCGCAACCTGGCGCTCAATGACCTGGAAGGCAGGGTGCAGGTGCTTGACGCCGCGGTGGTCGATAAACCGGGAACGGTAACTTTCCTGGTGCATGCTTCGACCAGTATGGGCAAGGTCCAGGGCTCGGCTGGCCGGGATAACGAGGCGTACCAGCAGCACCTCCGCGTCGAAGGCGTGACGCTGGATGAAATCGTCTACCGGCGCGGCTATCCCCTGCCGGATGTGGTTAAAATGGATATAGAGGGCGGTGAAGCGCTGGCCATTCGCGGGATGAGCCGCCTGCTGCGCGAAGCGCCGCCCGTCCTGTTGATCGAAATGCACGGCCACGAGGCTGGAAGAGTGGTCGCGCAGGCTTTGCTGGCAGCCGGTTATACCTTCCTGCGCATGGCGCGCGGCTACCCGCCGGTTGCTTCAATTGACGATCTGGACTGGAAGGCCTACCTGGTGGGCCTGCCGCCCGCAAAAAAGTGAAAGGATAAAAATTATGCACTACCGCCGTCTTGGCCGTTCCGGCCTGAAAGTCAGTGAAATCTCCCTGGGCGCCTGGCTGACCTTTGGCCAGCAGATCCAGGAAAAGACCGCCGAAGATCTGATCCACGCGGCCTATGACCATGGCGTAAATTTTTTTGACAACGCGGATATCTACGCCAACGGGAAAGCCGAAGAAGTCATGGGGCGCACCATCAAAAGCTTGCCGCGCGAAGCTCTGGTCATCTCCAGCAAGGTCTTCTGGCCGACCATGCCCGGGCCCAACGGCCGCGGGTTGTCGCGCAAGCACATCATGGAATCGATTCACGCGTCGCTCAAGCGGCTTGACACCGATTACGTTGACCTGTATTTCTGCCACCGCTATGATCCCGACACGCCCATTGAGGAAGTTGTGCGCACAATGAACATCCTCATTCAACAAGGCAAGATTCTTTACTGGGGAACCTCGGAATGGGAAGCCTCGCAGGTCGCCCGCGCGCACGGGATTGCCCGCCAGCACGGCCTGATCCCCCCGACCATGGAACAGCCGCAGTACAACCTCTTTCACCGCCAGCGGGTAGAAAAAGAGCTGATGCCGCTGGTCAAGGACCTGGGCATTGGCCTGACCACCTGGAGCCCGCTGTATTTTGGCATCCTGAGCGGAAAATACAACGAAGGAATTCCGGAAGGCAGCCGCGCTTCGCAGGAGGATATGGCCTGGATCCGCGAGCGGATTACCCCCGAACGGATTGCAAAAGTGCGCCAGCTGACCACCCTGGCTCAAGAACTGGATATCACCACCGCCCAGCTGGCCATCGCCTGGATTTTACGGCGCAAGGAAGTCAGCAGCGTGATTACCGGCGCGTCGCGTCTGGAACAGCTGGATGAAAATTTGATGGCCGCTGAAGTAGCCGAAAAAATGACCGAAGAAGTCATCGACCGCATCTTTAAAATTATCGGTGACGAGGACTAAACCCCGCCGCCGGAAAGGACCGCATGGCCGGTTTTGAGAAGTACCGCATCCCGCCGGAGGGCGGCTTTAAAATCGCCAAACTGGACGCTGACGATCGTTCGTGCTTCAAAGACGGAAAAGAAAAGGCGCAGGAGCGCATCCTCAAGCTGCGCGCCGAGCTGGCCGGGCTGCAGGAGATGCTGTATGCTGAGGGGAAACAGCGCTTGCTGGTCGTTTTTCAGGCTATTGATACCGGCGGTAAAGACGGCACGATCCGCGCCGTCTTTGAGGGGGTCAATCCGCAGGGAGTAAAGGTGGCGTCCTTTAAGGCGCCTACCCCGCTGGAACTGGCGCACGACTATCTGTGGCGGGTGCACGCCTGCGTTCCAGCCCGCGGCGAGATCGTCGTCTTCAACCGTTCGCATTACGAGGATGTGCTGATTGTGCGCGTCAAAGGCTGGATTGACGCCGACGAGACCAAACGGCGCTACCGCCAGATTCGCGATTTTGAGCGCATGCTGGCTGAGGAAGGCACCACGATTCTTAAATTCTATCTGCATATCTCCAAAGATGAGCAGAAGGAACGCCTGCTCGAGCGCATCGACATTCCCGAAAAGCAGTGGAAGTTCAACCCTGCCGATCTGGAAGAGCGCAAACTCTGGGATGATTATCAGCGCGCCTTTGAAGACGCGCTGAACGAGACCAGCGCGCACACCGCCCCCTGGTATGCCATCCCGGCCAACCGCAACTGGTACCGCAACCTGGCCGTTCTGAGTATTCTGGTGGATACGCTGAAGGGGCTGAAGATGTCCTATCCCAAACAAACCGAAGATCTCGCCCCGTACCGCCAGCGCCTGCTGGCAGAGTAAGCCGCACGCGGTAAAACGCCCGCTGACTTCAGCGGGCGTTTTTTTCATTGGGTCAATCCCGGGAAAAGACCTGCGCCAGCAGCGGAAAAGCCGCGCGCAGGGCCTGGGCGCGGTGGCTGATGCGGTTTTTCTGTGCGGCGCTCAACTGCGCCATGGTGGCTTCGAATTCCGGCATCCAGAAGATCGGATCATACCCGAAGCCGTTGCTGCCCAGTTCCTGCGGAATAATCTCGCCGGGGCATTCGCCGCGGCTGTGCAGCAGGCGCCCGTCCGGTAGGGCAAGCGCCACAGCGCAGACAAAGCGCGCCTTCCACGGGCGGGGTTTGTCCGCCAGGTTGGCCAGCAGGTAGCGCCGCCGGTCAGCGTCGGTCGCGCCGGGCTGAGGCGCGTACCGGGCTGAGAATAACCCCGGCGCGCCGTCCAGCGTCTCGACTTCCAGCCCGGAATCATCGGCCAGGGCTGGCAGGCCGCTGCGGGCCGCGTAAGCCAGCGCTTTTAACGCCGCATTTTCGGCGTAGCTGTGCCCGGTTTCCGGCACTTCGAGGTCGATCCCCAGCTCGAGTGGCAGTTTAAGTTCGAGCGGCGGGGTAAAATCCGCCAGAATTTCCTGGATTTCGATCCGTTTTCCGGGGTTGGTGGTGGCGATGAGGAGTTGAGCGGCCGGTTTCATTTAATATTTATCAAATTAATCATAAAAACTTGACTAGCGAGTCGCCGCGTGCTATAATTTTCGCGTACGTTTCATTATATTCTACTTCCTTAAAATGTGATACCGTGACCTTTAATCCGCGCTTTCCATTACGGGTAAATATTGGTTTTCTGGTGCATCAATCGATTGGGACGTACAGGGACATGCAATTTGATGTCCCTGAATTCAGTTTTTCTGAAGATTTTTTAGTGAGTCACCTGAGCGGTTCCGTTCGCATCAGCCGCACCCCGCAGGGCCTTCTCTTTCAGGGGGATTTTCACGGCGATACCGTCCAGGAGTGCGTCCGCTGTCTGGATGAATATCATCAGGATATCCATACTGACTTTGAGGAATTATTTGCTTTTACCCGCAACAACGTTACCGATTCCGGTCTGCTGGTTCCAGAAGACGGCCAGGTGGACCTGGCTCCGTTGCTGCGGGAGTATTTATTACTGGAGTTACCGATCAAGCCCCTCTGTCAGCCAGACTGTAAGGGCTTGTGTGTGATCTGCGGAGCCAACTTGAATACAACTGTGTGTGAACACGCGGAGGCAGCCGCTTCTGTCTAAGCGCTGGCGCGCGCACAATTTTATGCAAGTCGGCTTGCGAGAGGGGAACCTGACTCGTAAAAGGAGGAAGCGTGGCGAATCCAGTGAGGCGCAAGCGGAACACCGAGATCCTGAGCCTGTTGTTGGAAAAAGCAGATGTTCAGGGGTATCTGACCACGGACGATTTGATGGAAGTTTATCCAGATGCTGCCCAGGACGCCGATCATCTCGAGGCAATCCTGGTGGCTTTACGCCGTCACGGCGTGGATATTTTAGACCGCGAGGGTGAAATTGGGCCGGAGGATGATCCTCTGCCGCCCAGCGACCTGGATCCTTTCGCCGATCTGGCTACCATTTCTTCGGATGACACCATCGGCCTGTACCTCAAAGAAATGTCGCGGGTTCCGCTCTTAAATTTGCAGGAAGAGCTGGAAATTGCCCAGCGCATCGAGCGCGGCCGACAAGCACGCAAACAGCTTGACCGTTTAAATGGCAGCGGCACTCCCGAGCAGCGCCTGCGCCTGCAGCAGCAGGTCAACGACGGTATGGAAGCCCGAGAGCACCTCATCAAAGCCAATACGCGCCTGGTGGTCAGCATCGCCAAACGCTATATGGGCCGCGGGGTTCCCTTTCTGGACCTGATTCAGGAAGGCAATCTGGGCCTGATGAAAGCGGTTGAAAAGTTTGAATATCAGCGCGGCTTCCGCTTCTCCACCTACGCCACCTGGTGGATCCGGCAGACCATCACGCGGTCGATTGCCGATCAAGGCCGCACCATCCGCGTGCCCGTTCACATGGTAGACCGCATCCGCCAGCTGTACAAACTGACCCACGAACTGGAACAAAAACTCGGCCGCGCGCCAACCAACGATGAACTGGCCGAATCCATCGGGGTTACCACCGCGAAAGTGGAATGGATGCTGCGGGTCTCCTGGCTGCCGCTCTCGCTTGAATCGCCCATTAACGAGGACGAAGAAGATTCTGAGCTGGGCCAGTTTGTTGAAGATCAAATTACTCCCACCCCCAGCCAGAGCGCGTACGCCAAGCTGCTGCGCGAAAAAATTGAAGAAGTGCTCGAAACTCTGCCCCCGCGCGAGGCGCGCATTTTACGCCTGCGTTTCGGGCTGGAAAACGGCCACACCTACACCCTGGAAGAAGTCGGGCAAAAATTTGGACTGACCCGCGAGCGCATCCGCCAGATTGAAGGCAAAGCCCTGCGGCGGCTGCGCCACCCGCGCCGCTCGCGTCAGCTGCGCGAATACCTGTAAGTTTGCGATGAACACGCCCAGGCGCGAAATCCTTTCCTGGCAAGAGGTGGACAAATTAATTGACCACCTGATTCCGCAGTTCGACACGGAATTTGACGCCATCCTGATGATCACCCGCGGCGGGCTGGTACCGGGCGGGCTGCTGGCGGAAGCGCTGCATATCAACACAGTGCTGACCGCAGCGGTGGATTTTCCTCCCGCGATGGAAAGCGCTTCTGACCCGGGACGCGACCGGCTGATGGCCTGGCCGCAGTTCCTGCAATTTCCCGAAGCCGCCTTATTGCGCGGGCGGCGCGTGCTGGTGGTGGATGATGTCTGGGGATCGGGCCGCACCATAACGGCGGTGCGCAACCGCGTGGCCGCCTCAGCCGGCGCGCCGTACACCTGTGTGCTGCATTTTAACCCCTACCGCAGTCTGTTCGGCGGTTTGCGCCCGGACTATTTCGCTGCCAGCACAGACGCGCACATTGTGTATCCATGGGAAATCAACCGCGGGCCGGAAGCGGTGCTGCTTAAAGATTTTTAATCCGCCCGGCGGATTCCTCTTTCAATAAAGCCTGAAGATACCCTTCTACCATCGTTTCGGAGTCAAACAACCGTTCCGCCCGCTGCCTCGCCTGGCGGCTGTAGCGTTCCCGCGCCTCCAGCACCTCTACCGCCGCTTCCAGCAGGGCCGGCACATCGCCGTGTTCCAGTTTCCAGTAATTCGCCCCGTAAGGAACCACCCTCCCGGCTTCGTCATCCACCAGTTCAGCCAGCGACCCGGTGGCAAATGAGACCACCGGCAGACCGCAGGCCATCGCTTCGATGACGGAATTCGGGCAGGCGGCATTGATTTCCACCGGAAATAATAGGTGTGAGGAGCGGTCCAGCAGGGGAATGTCTTCGCGCTTGACCACGCCTTTCCAGGTGATCCAACCGTGGTAAGACCGGTTCACTTCTTCCCAGACATCCGCGGGAACATCGCCGGCCACGGTCAGTTCAACCGCCTTCCCAAGTCGCTGTTCCAGCAGGGTGCGCAGTTCAAGCGCGTGGCGCAGTTCGTGGATATGCCCTCGGTCCAGGTGGCCCTCAACCACCAGCAGGCGCAGGTGGCTGGTGGGCAGGTCGGCCGGGCCAGCGGGAGAATAGGCGTTCAGGTCAGCGCCGTTATAGATCACTTCGCTGCTGGCGCGGGTAGGACCGTAGCGCGTCTGCCACCAGTTGCGCGAAAATTGGCTCTGATACACGATGTGGTCGGCCAGACGGCTGCGGATAACAGCGAGGATCCAGTTGTTCACTTCGGAGCGTAAAAAATGGCGCAGGCCGGTCCAGCGGCGGCGGTGGACCCAGTTCATTCCATCCAGGCGTTGAACAATGCGGATGCCGCGGCGTTTGGCTGCCAGCAGCCAGTCAAGGCGGCGCGTGCCGGCGACCACCAGGATCGCCGCCGTGGTGGGATCCAGAGGGTCAGAATGCGCCCGGATTCCCCGCCGGGTCAGTCCGGCGGTCATTTTCTTTGAAAAAGAGGTTGGCCCGCCCACCCCTTGCAGCCGCGGAAGGATACAGATGCTGGAATCGCTCACAATAAGCCTCCGCCGGAAGGATCAGCCGGTTCGCGGAAGGATAGAATGGCGTCCAGAATGCGCCCGGCTGCCTGACCGTCGCCGAAGGGATTGGCTGCCTCAGCCATCCGGCGGGCTGCGGCCGGGTCGTCCAGCAGGCGGCGGGCTTCGCCAACGATCCGGGCCGGGTCGGTACCGACCAGTTTTAACACCCCAGCTTCCACCCCTTCCGGCCGCTCGGTCACCCGCCGCAGCACCAGGGTGGGGATGCGCAGCGCTGTCGCCTCTTCCTGAATTCCGCCCGAATCGGTTAACACCAGCGCCGCTGAACGCATCAAATGAACCAGATTGAGGTATTCCTGGGGCGGAAGCAGGGTGATGCCCTCAACCCCATCCAGCAGGCGGTAAACCGGTTCCTGCACGTGCGGATTAAGATGGACGGGATAAACCATTTCGATGCTGCCGGCATAAGCCGCGGCCAGACTGCGCAGCGCGGCGCAGATATCTTCCAGCGGGCGGCCGAAGTTTTCACGGCGGTGGGCAGTCACCAGAACCAGGCGCTTTTTGCCGGGCGCGATCCCCAGGCGGTTCAGCAGGCTGCGGGTCTCTTCCGGCGCGGCGCGGCGGGTAATCTCCAGCAGCGCGTCCACCACCGGGTTGCCGGTAACGCGAATGCGCCAGTCTGGCACACCCTCGCGCAGCAGATTCTGGCGGCTGTGTTCAGTGGGCGCCAGGTGCAGATCTGCCGCTGCCCCCGCGATGCGGCGGTTGATTTCCTCCGGGAACGGCTGCCATTTGTTGCCGGTGCGCAGACCGGCTTCAACATGCCCGACCCGCACGCGGTGGTAATAGCCGAGCAGCGCGGCGGCCATGACCGTGGTCGTATCTCCCTGCACCAGCAGCCAGTCCGGCCGCGCCCGGGCAATCACCGGGTCAAGCGCGGTGAGAATATCCGCGGTCAATCCCGCCAGGTTCTGGTCCGGCTTCATCAGGTTAAGATCAAAATCCGGCTTGATATCAAACAGCGTCAGGACCTGATCCAGCATCTCGCGGTGCTGGGCAGTCACGCAAACCAACGGATCAAACTCGGGATGCTGCCCCAGCGCGCGGACCACGGGGGCCATTTTGACCGCCTCGGGGCGCGTGCCAAAGACGCTCAGTACGCGAATCCGGCTCATACGTTTAATCCGGCGCTCCCACGCCTAGGCGGAATAAGCGGAAACCGGCTGCCTCCCAGTTTTTGGGCAGCCATGCGCCGACCGTATCCAGCGCCAGGCGGGCCGGGGTCAATTTTGCCAGCTCCAGCGGATCCAGATCCCGCAATTGGCTGTGGTTGACCAGCAGCAGGATCAAATCCGCATCGCTGACCGCTTCCGCAAGGCTGGCTGCGGCCCGGGTTCCGGGCACCACATGCCCGGGTTTGAAGGGCTCCCAGGTGCGCACCAGGGCGCCTTCTTTCGCCAGCAGCGCGGCGGTTTCAACCGCCGGGCTTTCGCGCAGGTCGTCAATATCCGGTTTGTAGGCAAGACCCAGGGCGGCGATGCGCTTGCCGTTCAGGTCGTTAAGAGCGCGCTTCACCAGCTGCAAGACGAAGTGCGGTTGGCTGTCGTTCACCGTCCGGGCTGCATAGATCACCGTGGTCAGGTCTGGCGCGGCTTCCACAAAAAACCAGGGGTCAACACTGATGCAGTGGCCGCCCACACCCGGGCCGGGGCGAAGGATATTAATCCGCGGGTGCAAATTGGCCAGCGAAATCGCCTCCCAGACATCCACGCCAAAGCGGTCTGCCAGACGGGCAAACTCGTTGGCGATGGCAATATTGACATCTCGGGTGGTGTTTTCCATTAACTTGACCATCTCGGCGGTCGTCGCCGTGGTGGTGTGAATTTCGCCTTTTACAAAGGTTCGGTACAGTTCCCGCCCGGCTTCAGCCGAGGCCGGGCTCACCCCGCCAATTACCCGCGCGTTTTCAACCAGTTCTTTGAGAATCTGGCCCGGCAAGACCCGCTCAGGGGAGTAAGCCAGCAGGAAATCCTCACCGGCCTTCAGACCGCTGCGGTTGAGGATCGGGGCGACGACATCTACCGTGGTGCGCGGCGGTGAAGTTGATTCCAGAACTACCAGAGACCCCGCCCGCAGCACGGGCAGGATCGCCTCTGCCGCCGACCGGACGAAACTCAAATCAGCGCGTTTGTCGGCATAAAACGGCGTGGGCACAGCGATGATAAATGCATCAGCCGGTTCCGGCTGAAGGGCGAAGGTCAGGTTGCCCGATTCAAGCGCCTGCGCGACCAGCCCGCGCAGGCCGGGTTCATAGATGTGGATTTCGCCGCGCTGGAGGGTTTCGATCACCTGCGGGTTGACATCCACGCCTAGCACTTTGACGCCGTTGGCGGCAAACATGCTGGCGGTTGGCAGCCCGATATAACCCAGACCAAGCACGCAGATTCGATTGAATTTCAAGTGGACGCTCCTTTTTCGGCGCCGGGCAAATTTTGCCGCGGCGCACTGGCGGTAAGGGCAATTTTACCGCGATTCACGCCGCTTCACGCCGGGAACTTCCTTTTGGCTGCCAACGTCTAGAGCATACATCATCTGTTGATTTTAGGAGGAGCGATGCGCGTAAAAGGATGGCTGGCGCTAATGGCGCTGATCTGGATGCTCTCCGCCTGCTCATCATCAGGCGAACCGCCGGCCGAGAAAGAGGTCATCAGCGACCTGTTCAATGCGGAATTCAAAAATGCTGAAGCTGTTGTGGTGAGCGAATTCACCACGGCGGATATGATCAGCCAGGAGCATTATGACTATTTTAAGCAAAACATCCCCGAGTTGACACCTGAACTGCTGCAAGCCTTTCAAGCCGCGAACCAGCAGCCAGCGCGGGCTGCCGAGCTGCTGGAGATCAAACCCAAAGTGATCACCATCAGCGAAGACAGGCGGCGCGAGATTTTTAGCGCTCCGGAGGGAAAAGGCTGGGATGTTTTTTATCAGACCTACGGCCGCGTGCCGGGCATCCAGTCTTTTTCTCGCCCGGGCTTCAGCCAGGATGGCAAATACGCTCTGGTTTATCTTGGCGGTTCGTACGGCTGGCTGGCCGGCAAGGGCGACCTGATCTTGATGGAGAAGGTCAACGGTGTCTGGCAGGTCAAGAGCCGCGTCATGGTATGGATATCATAGCCCGGAAATGTCACGGGGCGGTGGATCACCGCCCCGCTTTTTTTACTCGGGATACTGCTCAAAAAGCTGTCCCCAGACGCTTTCGCGCTTCCACTGCTCGACCACCCTGCGCCCTTTGAGCGGGTACCACAGGCTGTCGTGGTAGGTCTCTGAAGCCCAGATGAAGATATTCACCAGCGGGGTGTGGAAGAGCAGCTTTTGAAAGACTTTCAGCGGCGAGCGCCACAGGAGCATGCCCGTGCCGGTGCCGAGGTTTACGCCAACTTTGAAGTTCCAGCGCTCTTCGGCGACTTCCGGCATTCCGACGATCTCGATCTCGCGCGGGTCTCCCTGTCCTAGCCCGCGTTCGGTCGCGTGGGCGATATACTGCATCTTGAGCGGGTCAAAACCCATCATTCGCGCCGCGACCGCGTCAATCGCCACCTGGTCAGCCGAGGCCAGAATCACATCCTTGCGCACCGGTGTCAGGGTGCGCGGGCCGGGGCCGCTGCCGGCGGTGGTTCCATCCATGGTCGCAAAAATACCGGTGTGGATTTCCTTCTGAATGGCCAGTAAATCGACCAGCGTATCGTGAATCCAGGTGTGAGTGTAATGCCGGTGCGTGCTGAGCAGACCGCCAAAGGCGTTTTTCATCGCCCCGGTGGTCGTGGTGTAAGAATGGGTCTTCACAGTCGGCAGATGAACAATATTTTTACCGATAAAATAGTCCGGGATATATATGCCGTGCGGGAAGATCTTATCCAGCACCAGCATTTTTGCCTTGGGCTGGTAGCGGATCCAGGTCATATCGTCCGGGTTAAAGTTGTACTTCTTGGGGATGCCGTATTTTTCCAGAACCGGGCCAAATTTGTTGTAGCGGTCGCCCAGATCAGCGATGGTTACCACGGTCTTGTTGTGGACGTCCACCAGATCGTTAAACCCGGCGTTCTTTAACCCCAGAATGGTGCCTTCCAGCTGCCAGGGAGTGGTGTTGGAAGAGGGGTAGAGCAAATGCCAGGATATGTTATCTTTCAAAATGGTGGTGGCCGATGGATCCAGAGCTTCTTTGATCCCGGCCAGTTCGCACAACCGCTGGTAATCCTGCAAGACTGTTTCCGGTCTGGTTCTCAGCACGGCAACGCGGCTTTTCTTCATTCTCTGTACCTCCGTACTACTGGATTATAACAAAGAACCGGCCAGGGCTGGCCGGCAGGTGGAAGGTTCTCCAACAAGCGGAGTCAGAGCAGCATGAGCACGCGCGGATGGGCCTGTAAGGTGGCCACCAGCGCTTCCACCTGGTCGCGGCTTTCAGCGCGGAAAGTAATGCTGACCGCCAGATAGCTGCCTTTCTCGCTGGCGCGGCTGGATACCAGCAGCGGCACCTCCTGGGGCACATGCTGGCGAAAGAGGCTCATGACCAGCTCCTCAAATGAATCAACATCGCGCCCAAAGACCTTGATGGGATAGTCGCAGGGAAAAATGATCGCGCCGTTTTCATCCAGATTCATAGTTTCGCTATTTTACCAGATTCTCCCCGCGCCGGGGCACGGCTGTAGAGGGCGGTTTTCCCTGGCGGCGGGCGGTCCGGATCGGTCCAGCGGTCGGAATCACATCGGGTAAGGGCTCTCACCTGCCGCGCGTCAGCCCGTTTCAACTGCCGGCTGAAAAAAAACAGCGCCCGCAGCCTGGCGGGCGCTGTCCAATCGGGTCGGTTTTGATCTATTTAAGCCAGTAGAGCAGCCCTTTCAGAGCGATCGCGTACACGCGGTAGGGTTTGGGTCCCACCAGCGCCTCTTTTCCGATAAACACCGTTGGCGTGCCGTAAAAGCCGCTTCTGGCAATTTCCTTCAACTGCGCGTCCACCGCCTGCCGGGTTTGCAGGCTGCTGGTGCAATTGTCAATCCCGAAGGCGTCTAACCCCAGACCGGTGAGCATGCTTTGAATATAAGCCGGGTCATCCAGCTGTTCTTTTTTCCCGCTGAACATGGCTTCGTTAAAGTCCCAGAATTTTACCGGATCCGCCTGATACACGCAGTACGCCAGGCGGCTGAAATAATCGGTCGGTTCCTTGACCGGGTAATGTAAGAAGATCAGGTTGGCGCCGTAATGTTCCGCCAGACTATACACCAGCGGGTAGGCTTTGCGCGAATATTCGCAGTGATAACAGGCGATCATCACGATCTGATCGGGTGAATCGGGGTTGCGCTCGGGAAAGCTGCTTAAATCCAGCCCTTCCAGGCTGAGCGGAGCCTGACTTTCCTGATTGGCTTTGCACACACCAGAAGAAGAGACCTCGTTATTCGCGCCGGTGGGGTCGAAGACGCAGAAATTGGGAGAGTTTAACCCTTCACACGAGCCGGTGGTGTAGAAAAGATATAAACCGCGCACGCCCATGATGCTGCTGGCCATCAGAATCACGAAAAAGATCCAGGCCAGTACTTCAAAGCGCTTGTTCAGGAAGGCGGCCGCCCGTTCTGAGCGGGTGATGACCACACCCAGGATTTTGGCTTTCATCTTCTCATCAAATCCGGTGTTGCAGGGGCGCAGGGTCAGGCGGCGAAAGACGCAATCCAGCGCTTCGCGCGCCAGGCGGCGGTTTGAGGCGCTGAAGATGCCCAGAATAGATAGGACGATAAACGACACGATGCAAAACATAGTTCAGACCACCTTTCGGATTTTCGTCAGGCTGGCTGCCAGGGTTTCCGCTTCCGCCAGGGTATTGTAGAAATAAGCCGAGGCGCGCACCGAACCGCGCAAACCGCGGGCGTTGAACCAGGAATGGACGCAGTGCTGGCCTGAGCGGGTCTGGATATTGGCCATCTGATCAAGCATCAGAGCAATGCGGTGGGAGTCAACCCCTTCGATATAAAATGTGAAAATTCCGCCGCGCAGGCGCGGATCAGCCGGGCCGATCAATTTCAGCCCGGGAATGCTTGAAAGTTCGCGAGTCAGGAAGGTGTTAATTTCCTCTTCCTGTTTTTGAATGGCGTTAAACCCAACCGCTTGCAGGTATCTGGCCGCCGCCGCCAGGCCGATGATGCCGGCATAATTCTGCAAACCTGCTTCGAACTTTTCCGGCGGGGGCAGGAATTCGCAGGTGGTATAGGTCGAGCTGGCGACCGTGTCGCCGCCTACCAGGAAGGGCTCCATTTTTTCCAGCAGGGCATATTTGCCGTAGAGCACGCCGGTGCCTGAAGGTCCAAGCATTTTATGGCCTGAGAGCGCCAGGAAGTCGACATCCAACGTTTTGACGTTGATCTGCCTGTGGGGAGCCGACTGGGCTGCATCCAGCAGCACCAGGGCGCCAGCGCGGTGTGCGATTTTGACGATCTCGGCGGCCGGAACGCTGACCCCGTCCAGGTTCGCGGTATGGCCGAAAGCGGCCAGGCGTACCCGGCCGTCCAGCAGCTTCTGAAAAGCTTCCAGGTCAAAGGTGTTGTCCGGCAGCGAGGGGCAGACGCGAATTTCCACCCCCCGGCGCCGCGCCAGCATCTGCCAGGGAATCAGGTTGGAATTATGCTCCTTGTCCGAGAGGACCACAACATCCCCCGGCTGCCACGCGAGGGAATTGGCCACCAGGTTGATCCCTTCGGTGGTATTGCGGGTAAAGATAATCTCCTCTTTGCGGGCCGCGCCGAGAAATTTTTGCATGCCGGCGCGGGCTTCTTCGACGGCGTGCGATACCGCCTCGCCCAGATGGTGCATGCTGCGTCCGCTGCAGGCGGATTGCTCGCGGTAATAACGTTCAACCGCTTCGATGACCGCCAGCGGGCGCAGACTCTGGCAGGCGTTATCAAAATACAGCACCGGTTTCTTACCGCCGCCTTCTTGCAAAAGGGGAAAATCCTGGCGAATTTTTTGGATATCCATGATCGACCGCCTTCCTGGGCTGTATTATACCCCGTCCTGACCGGTTGGATTCACGGCTGAATCGGGTATGATTAAGTATCGCATTTCTACCTTCCTGGAGCAGCATTGTGAAACGAACACTGATTGCTGTCTGGTGGCTTCTGGCCGGCCTGCTGCTGTCAGGCTGCAACCTGCCGGTATCGCCGGCCGCCGGGGGCACCGCCCGGGTTGAACCGGCTGCAGCCCCTTTGCCCGCCAGCACCGCTGCCGCCGTCCCTGCGCTGGCGCGCTTGCAGGCGCCGCCCAACGCGGATAAAGATTCACTCACGCGCGCCGATCTTCAATCTGAACCGCCAGAAGGTTTCCGCCGGGCGCTGATCGTGCCGCCGGGCGGTTTTTCAATCCCGCCGGAGGAATGCCCGGCGGGGCAGATCGCTCCCAATTTGATCGCTGCTCCCGATGAGGTCATGCTGCCGACCGACCCGCTTTTTGGAACGGCTTTCTGCAGCTGCGGCTGGGGGGTGAATGAACAGGTAGACTTAACCCTGACCCTTCCGGACGGCAGCCAGACGCGCGAAACGCTGACCGCCGGCGCGGACGGCGGGGCATGCTACCGCTTCTTTTCCCGCTACGGAATGCCGTACGGATCTGCCTCGCTGGACCTGCGCGGTTACAGCGGCTCGATTAGCCATCGTTTTCAAACGATCCCGCCTGCTGTCCCGGCGGTGGTTGCGGTCAATGCCTCCATGTATTACCTGACCGGTTTTCCGGCGAACGAGGAGGTGCTGCTGGTCAGCTACCGGCCGGATAAGACTCAACTGATCCTGGATGCCTGGAAGCGGGCGAAGGTTGACGCGCGCGGCGAGCTGCTGGTGACCATTGAGCTGGATTCCGCGCTGCTGGCGGTCTTTGCGGGCGGTCAGCCGCCTGTCTGGAGTCAACCATCGCTGGGAAAGTTGATCGGCAGCGGCTATCTGAAAAGCCAGATCGCGCCGTGCGGTTCCGCCCCGCCCAGCCGGCTGGATCTCAATTCGTACGCCGTGGTTACCGAGGGGCAGCCCAACAACATTCGCAAGCAGCCGGGCACCGATGCAACCGTGATCGGCAAGGCAAACCCGGGCGAGACCCTGCTGATCTGGAACGAGCAGCCGGTTTGCTCTGGCAACATGTTGTGGTGGAAAGTATCCAACCTGGCTGGTACGCTGAGCGGCTGGACAGTTGAAGGCGCCGGCGGACGCTACTGGCTGGCGCCGGCCGAATAGCGCGGCGGGGAACACGGTTTAATAGCGGGCTGCCATCCAGGCGCGCCAGGCTTTGTCAAACTCCTGATAGCCAATCCCAAATGTGCGCCGCAGGGCTTGATCAAAGTCCTGAATTTCGTCATGCGCTCTCGCCAGCTCCCAGACTTTATCAAGGCTGCCGTAGCGGTCAATGATAAAGAGGATCAACGCCTGCGCTTCCGCATAAGCCAGCGAGACATCCTTTTCGAGGATATACAGATGCATCAGATCCTGCTTGTATACCTGCCCGGAGGTATCTAAGATCGGGATCAGGGTTCCCTGGCGCAGGGCGTCGCCCACTTCCCGCACGCGCTGGCTGTCAGCAGTATACTCCGCCAGCCCCTCGCCGAACCAATCCATCATCTTTCCGGCGCTGCCAAAAGCGCGCAGGTGGGTCATGTGGGTATATTCGTGGGTGATGGTATCTTCCAGGTCTTTTTCCCAGCCTTCTTGGGGGTCATACAATCCGAACGTGTAAGAAAAGGGCGCGAACAGCTCAATGCGGTCCGGTTTTTTATCATTGCCGCGCTGAAAATATGCCAGCGCGTTGGGGTCGGCATACGGATCGATCCCGTAGTTTGGTTTGATGCGCACCACCGCTTTTTCTTCCGGCAGCCGGCCAAGTTTGGCTTTTACCCTCGCGGCGGCGCGCTCCACCAGTTCGATGACGCGCTCATTGGTCTCGCCCATATAGGGGTAGAACTCGAAAATGAATTGTTCGTCCTCGCGGGTCTGCTTCTCGCCCAGCTCTTCCACCGTCGGCTCCGTCAGCACCCAGGCGCTGCCGTTCCAGCGGAAAAGCCAGTCTCCCCTCAGCCAGCCAAAGGCTTCGATTTGCGCCAGGGCTGTGCCGTTTGCTTGCTGCTCGATATCCAGCACGCGGTAGCGAAAGGTTACCTGGCCGGCGTAATATGATTTCATGTAATCGTCAAACTGGGTTTTCAACAGCCGCCGGAAGGGCGGATTGTCCTGATCCACCGCCTGTTGAAGCAGCTCGCCATTCCGTTCGTTATAAGCCTGCGCCAGCAGATCCAGTGAGCGCTGAATGCCTTTTAATATTTCCGCCTTATCCTGGGGAGCCTCCGCCGATGGAGGCTGAGCAGCCGGGGCGGTGGCCGAAGCCGCGGCAAGCGGTTGGGCTGCCGCAGGCGTGGTTGGCAGAAAGGACGGCGGCCGGCCGCAGCCCGCCGCCAGAATCAGAAGGAGGGATAGAGTCAGGAGGGCGGGTTTGATTTTCATAGGCGTTCATTCTCCACGCGGTGCTCAGCCCGAAAGGCGCTTTGCCACCAGGGCTTCCAGTTCGCTGACCGCCTTCAAGCGGGCTGTCTCGCCTTGATGATCCCATTGCACCCGCTCGCGCAGCGGCGGCATGGGTTCGTCAGGATAGCCGAGCAGGTGGAACAAAGCCGCGGCGCAGTGGTAACGCACCAGCATGCTGTTTTCTCCGCTCTCGCGCCGCAGCACATTCAACAGGACGGCAGCGCTTTGGCTCAGCGTCGCCTTTTCGCGCAGCACATACCAGATCGTGTAATACGGGTCATACCGGCCGGCGCGGATCCTTTCCAGCAGTTCCGGGACGCTGTACCGGGCCAGGTCCTCGTGGGTCTGCTGGGCGTGCCATTCCCAGGCGTCTTTCCAGTTTGAAAAATGCGGTTCTTGGGTCATACTCTTGCCGTCTAGTGTAACACAGCGCTTTTTAGCGGGCAACGGCATGCACAGGTTCAAGCCAGACCGGTTAATTGGGCAGAAAGTTCCCACAGGCGTCTGGCAGGTTCCGCCTGAAGGGTATAGGGATCAGCCCAGGCGGGCGCTCCGCGGTACCAGTAAATGCCAACCGCCGGGTCGGGATTCTCCGCGGCTGCCAGCTGGACCAGGGTAGCCGCGCCTTCTTCGGGACTGATTCCGCCCCGCCGGCGCAGTTCCCAGAACCAGGCGGTCAGCCCGCGCGCTCGTTTGCTGCCAATTTCAGTGTTGACCAGACCGGGGTGAACGGCAAAGGCGCGAATGCCCTCGGCTCCAAAGCGGCGGTTTAGTTCGGCTGTGAAAAGGATGTTCGCGGCTTTGGATTGTTTGTATGCCAGCAGCGGATTGTAAAGGAAGCGCAGGTTGACATCCTTCCAGCGGATGCGCCCGTGCCAGTGAGAAGAAGAGGAAACGGTCAGCACCCGCCCCTGGCCTGCTGCCCGCAGGGCAGGCAGGAGCAAATTGGTCAACAAAAATGGCGCCAGATGGTTCACCGCAAATTGCAGTTCAATCCCGTCTTCGGTCAGGGTGAAGCGGTCAGGAACGGCGGCGGCGTTATTGATCAACACATCCAGGTGCCCGCCGCAGGCGCTCAGAGCCTGCTCGGCCAGCGCTCGAACCTGCGCCTGTGACGCCAGATCGCAGAGCAGAAAATCTACCCGGGCGGAGGGAGCGGCCGCTAAAATATAGTCTTGCGCCGCTCGCGCGCGCTCGGCGGAACGCCCCACCCCGATCACCCGGGCGCCCAGCCGCGCCAGCTCGCTCGCAGCGGCCAGACCAATGCCGGCGGTTGCGCCGGTAATCAGGATTGTTTTCCCGGTAAGACGGCTGTTACCGCTCATCATGAACCTGCCTGCGCCGGAGCCGCTGCGGCTTCCACCCCGGCTGGAATACGAATGCGCAGCGCGGCGAAAAAGTTGATCAGGGCAATCCCAACCCCCATCAAAAAGACATATTGATAGCCGAAGGCGTTCCAGATCAGACCGCCGAGCAAAGCGACACTGATGGAGAAGAGGTGATCAATGGTCAGGGCAGTGGTGAGGGCGGGTTGAATATCCCCGGGGTGCAGGGCAATTTTCTTCAGGTACGTTGAGCGCGCCATACTCACCGACATTAGAATCTGGTCGGCCAGATAACAGCCGCAGGTGATTAAAAACGCGGTTTGCGGGCTAAACAACCTGCCGGAGAACCCGTACAGCAGACATACGCCCACCAGCAAGACGGCCTCAGCAGCCAGGACAGCGCGCTCCCCCAGACGATCGATCGCGCGTCCGAGGATGGGTTGAAAGATGATGCCAATGATACCGCCGATGGTCATCAAAGTGGCCAGGGTCTGGGTTGGTTGATGGTACACATTGACAATTACCCAGGGGGCAAAGGTCAAAAAAAGTTGTTTGCGTGAGCCGTAAAGGACGGCTAAGAGGTAGAACAGGCTGTATTCCCGGTGCAGTTTAAGATAGCGGTTTGGCTTTTGCGCTTTTTCGGGGCGCATGCGAAACATGAGAACGGCAGCAAGCGCGAAGAGCGCCGCCGCCAGGGTGAAACTGTTCTGGAACGTCATTGAAAGATAGCGGAAACCAATAAAGACAATAAATGAACCGATGATTGTGGCCAGGTTGCGCAGCGCGTTTAATTGGCCAAGCCGCGCGCCGGTGGCGCCGTCGCGGGCCAGTTCCATGCCAATGGTGGTGGAAACCGGCATGAGCAGATGATTTCCCAGGCTGTAAATAAACAGCCACAGAACCATCACCGGGTAACTGCTGGAGGCGAAACCGATCAACAGCGAGCCGGCCACGCCCAGCACAAGAGCGAGCGCTCCCAACCGGCGGCTGGAGAGGAACCACACCAACGCGGTGGCGAAGACCGCCAAAAAGCCCGGCAGTTCGCGCGGAAATTCCAGGAAAGAGCGTTGAAAACCGCTGAGAGAAAAAGTGGCGTTCAGGTAATTGTTAAAAACCGAATCAAAAATGCTGTATGCCATTCCAAAGACCAGAGAGGCGCCAGCGAACAATTTTAATTCCCGGGAGGCGTTCCGCAGACGGACAGTCCATGAATTCAGCATGATGGGTTCCTTACTGGCAAAGTTGAAATTTGATTATACCCCACAGGAATTGTCCGCAGTATGTCCGCTCTGCCCACTTGAATCTGAGTCGAAAAAAATGTATAGTAAACATACTCACTTACCGTTATACAACCTCCGATTTGCTGAGTCCCTCCGGGATAAGCAAACGATAAGGCTCAGGGAGCAATCCCTGCGCCCGCCAGTGCGCAAAGGAGGTCAATACGCTCGAATCAGACAACCGGCCGTTCCGGTTGGTCTGCGCGCGTATGTGCCTGGTGAAGAAAGGAGGTGACCCCTGACAGGATTTATTCCCCTCGAACCCATGTTGGCCTGAAGCGCAGCTTCCGCCTGCGCGGGATGAGTTCCGGTGATAAATTTGTGTAACCAAGGAGTGAAAAATGTGGTTCGTTCGAATTGACATGACCAACCGCAGCGCAGCAGTCAGTGAAGCGCCAGCGAAGTACAAATATCTGGCGGGGCGCGCCATGACTTCCACCCTGGTGGCAGACGAGGTGCCTCCGCTTTGTCATCCTCTGGGCCCTTCGAATAAACTGGTCTTTGCCGGAGGGATCACCACCGGCACGCCGGCGCCGACTTCGGCGCGCATTTCCGTCGGGGCCAAATCACCGTTGACGGGCGGCATCAAAGAAGCCAATGCCGGCTCTTCCTGGGCGGCCGACCTGGCGGTGATGCAGATTCAGGCTCTGGTGGTGGAGGGTCAACCGGCTGAGAAAGGCAAGTACTGGGGAGCCTACATCACCTATGACGGCAAACCCAAGGTAGAGTTTTTTGACGCGACTGAATACACCGGCAAGGTACTGCCGGAGGTCTTCCCGAAAATTTACGAGAAATTTGGCGATAAGATATCCATCTGCAGCATCGGCACAGCCGGTGAATTTGGCTACGGCAATTCCGGGGTAGTCTTCAACGATCTGGCCAAACGGCCGACGCGCTATTCCGGGCGCGGCGGTCTGGGCGCGGTGATGGGCTCGAAAGGGTTAAAATTCCTGGTGCTCAACCGCGAAAACGCTCCCGGGGTGCACATTGAGGACAAAGCCCTGTTTGATGAAGGCCGCAAGAAGATGATTGACGCGCTTCGCACGCACGCGATTACCAAGCCCAAGGGCGCACTCAACTCATATGGAACAGCCGTCCTCATTAACATCATGAACGAAGCCGGCGGTTTGCCAACCCGCAATTTCTCCAGCGGCCGGTTTGAGGGCGCTCCCAAGATCGCTGGCGAAGCCATTTTTGAAACCAACAAGGAGCGGTTGGGCAAAGAACTTTACAACCATGCCTGCTCGCCGGGCTGCATCATTCAATGCTCCAACACCTATCACAAGGTGGACGGCAGCGAGCACACCTCCTGCATTGAATACGAATCCGACTGGTCGCTGGGCGCGAACTGCGGAATTGACAATCTCGACCATGTGGCCGAGCTGAACGCGCTGTGCAACGCATACGGGCTGGATACCATCGAGACCGGCGTGACCATCGGTGTGGCCATGGAAGCCGGCGTTATCCCCTTCGGCGACGGCGAAGCGGCGATCAAACTGGTGCATGAGATTGGCAAGGGCACTCCTCAGGGGCGCATCCTGGGCGCCGGGACGGAGACGGCCGGCAAGGTTTACGGCGTCAAGCGCGTACCGACTGTCAAGGGTCAGGCGATGCCGGCCTATGAGCCGCGGGCGGTGAAAGGCATCGGCATCACCTACGCGACCAGCACGATGGGCGCAGACCACACCGCCGGCTATACCATCGCGCCGGAGATTCTGGGCGTGATGGGCAAACAGGATCCATTGAGCAATGAAGGCAAAGCCGCGCTCAGCCGCGCCTTCCAGGCCACCACCGCGTTCATTGATTCCTGCGGCCACTGCCTCTTCATCGCGTTTGCCATTCTGGATATTGCCAGCGGCTATCAGGGCATGATTGACGAATGCAACGGCGTGCTGGGCACCAAATGGACGGCGGATGACATCCTTAAATACGGCGCTGAAGTCTTGAAAAAGGAACGCGCCTTCAATGAGGCCGCCGGGATCCCCAAAGAGGCGGACCGCATGCCGGAATTCATGTTGAAAGAACCTCTCCCGCCGCACAATCAGGTCTTTGATATCCCTGAATCCGCCCTGGATTCTGTCTACGGCGAACTGTAACACTGCTCACCTCGCGGGCAGGGCGCACGCCGCGCCCTGCCCGCCCTTTTGAATCATGAAAAACCCTGTTCCCAATACCCCGTCCGGACTGCGTTTGCCGCCCGGTTTTCTGGAACGCCGCCACCTGCCCGCTGAACTGGATTTCTGGGTGGATGAACGCGACGGAGAAATCATCCTGCAGCCGCGCCTGCCAGATGTTGAAAAACTGTATATAGAAGTTACAACGGGCTGCAACCTGCAGTGTGCTACCTGCATCCGCAATGTCTGGTCTGACCCGGACAGCGAGATGAGCCTTCAAACGTTTGAGCGCATTCTGGCGGGACTGGACGGGCTGCCGGAATTGAAGCGGGTGGTCTTCACCAGTTTTGGCGAACCGCTCACCCACCCGCATATCCTGAAGATGATCGCCGCGGTGCGCAGGCGCGGGCTGGCGGTAACCCTGGGCAGCAACGGCCTGTTGCTGCGGTCCAATATTGCCCGGGAGCTGGTGCGGCTGGGAGTGGACCGCGTGATGGTCTCGATTGACGGGGGCAGCCCTCAGGCATACGAACAGGTGCGCGGCGCTTCGCTCTCCCCGGTGATTGAGAATCTGCTGGCGCTGAACGCCGCCAAACGGGAACTGAAATCACTTTTCCCGACTCTCGGAATTGAATCGGTGATCTTGAAGAGCAATGTGCATCTGCTGACGCGCATCGCCAGCCTGGCCTCGCAACTGAATGCCTCCAAGCTGCTGGTGAGCAATGTCCTGGCGTATACCGAGGCGATGTTCCGCGAAGCGCTGTACGGCCACGAACCGCAGGAAGCCATGCGCGTGGATGTCTGGCCTGCCCGCGCGGACGCCTGGGTGATGTGGGCGACGGTTGATTTACCGCGCATGCACTGGGGCGCTGAGCGCCGCTGCCGCTTTGTTAAAGACCGTGCCATGGTCGTCAGCTGGGACGGCAGGGTAACCCCCTGTTACGCGCTGTCGCACAACTATTCGTATTTTGCCATCGACGGGCGGAAAAAGCAGGTCGGCCGCTATGTGCTGGGCGATGTTCACCAGGATAGCCTGGCTGATATCTGGATGTCGCGCGAATACTGCGGTTTTCGCAGCGCGGTCAACGCTTTTTACTTTCCTTCCTGCCCCGATTGTGATTTGCGCGAGACCTGCGACCTGCGCGAGCGTAACGAAGGCTGCTGGGGGTGGAACCCCTCCTGCGCCGACTGTCTCTGGGCTCAGGATATTGTAAAATGTCCGTGAGAAATTGCTCGGAATGAAGATTGACGTTCGTTTGTACGCCACCCTGGCGCGCTTCGCGCCTTCCGGCAGTTCCGGCCGCACTTTTGAGGTCGAACTGTCCGAAGGCTCGACGCTTGGCGACCTGATTCATTTTCTCCAATTGCCGATAGATGAAGTGAAACTGCATTTTGTTAACGCGGTCCATCAGGAACTGGATTTTCCGCTCCAGAATGGCGATGAGGTCGGGATTTTTCCACCAATAGGAGGCGGTTGAACATGAGCGAAATCACCCTCGATGTCTGGCTCTACGGTCCCCTGGCGCGTTACGGCGGAAATGCGCAGGAAAAAGTGTTTGCCAATCTCCATCCCTGCCTGCCGGCCGGCACCACCGTTCGGGACCTGCTCAACCATCTGGGGCTGCCCGCTGAAGAACGCGGGATTACGTTTATAAACGGCGACCTTTCTGCCATGCCGGGGATGCAGCCCGACCTGGATCATGAACTGCGCGACGGCGACCGCATTGCCCTCTTCCACCTGAGGAGTATGTGGCCGTTTCAGTACCGCCACGGCGCCGCGGCTATCCCGGAGATGGCGGAAGCGCTTCAGCAAAGCCGTGATATGGGCCTGCACCACGCTTATGACCCGGGCAAAGCTCCCGACGGGGAGGGAACCATCTAGTCCGCGCACAAGATTTTGGAAGATAGACGTTCGATTATTCCCAGATATCCGCCGCGATCAGCGCTGCGTGAATCATGCGGCTGATTTCCGTGCGCACCCGCCGCGGACGGTTGTCGTGCTCCAGGCGGATATTATCCACGTAGTACCACAACTGCAGAGTCACGCCCGAACCGTCAAAACCTTTGACGGTTACCGCCGGATCTTTCCAGGTTCCAGGGACGATTTTATATTCGCGGTTTATCCAGTTAATCATGTCGCCGGTAAGATCATCCAGGCGCATCTCGGTACGGTCATCCGGTTTGTAAACGGCTTTCTTCACCTGTTCCCAGCGCTCTTTCAGAAGTTCATTGCGCAGATCCCATAATTTGCGCATTTTCCATAAATCGCTGTGGTCCAGCCAGGCATCCTCGGCTTCAGACCATTCATTTGCCAGTTTGATCACGCTTTCAACGTCATTCTCGGCTGGAGAAACAAAGTTGCAGAAAATCTCCTGGCGCTCAGCCTCACTCAATCCTTTGCCTTCGCGCTGTTTGATGCCGCGAATCAATTTTCTCAGCGAGTCTTCGAGCTGTTTGAGGGCGAGGTTTAATTCCCCTTCAATTTCCAAACGCGGAAGGGTGCGTTCATTGCGGTCGGCTTCATCCAGCAGCATTTGGCGGACCGATTCATCCGCGGAAGCGGCTTCGGCCTGCTCGCGAATGCGGGCAATCTGAGCGCGCACATCCGGCAGCTTGGCAGGAATGTTGGCGGCCAGCACCGCTGGATGGCCGGAGGCTGTTTTTTGCAGCAGCTGCTGAACCTGGGCCAGGTTGGCGCGGCTGTCCACTCTGACGTCAATGCAGTATTTCTGATCCGGGGCGGGTTTGGTCAGATTGAAAATAATGTCCGCGGCCAGATTTTTATTTGGCAGGTAAATGGTGGCGTGCTCATCCAGCGAAAAGAGCATCGTCGAGCGCATTCCCAGGCGCAGCACCTCGCAAATGCGCCCGTCAGGCAGCTGGATTAAATCGCCCACCTTAAACGACCCTTCCATAAGCAAAGACAGGCCGCCGAAGATGTTGTTTAATGTTTCCTGCAGCGCCAGCCCGAGGACCAGACCAATCACCCCGGCGCCAACCAGCACCGAATTGACATCCACACCCCACATGGGCAGGATGATCAAAGCCGCGGCGATCAAGAGCAGCAGCGGCCCAAACAGGTTCAGGACTGGCACAAGCACGTCATCCAGACGGGTTTCCGTTTTTAATGCCCAGCGCTCGCCGTAATAGACGATCACATCCCGGATGGTGCGGCCGAGGATGTGGGTCACCACCAGAACGAGAATGGTGATGCCGACCCGTTCAATCAGAAACATTCCCTCGGGCGGCAAATCCAGGCTGCGCAGGGTGGAGAGAATTCCGTACAGCAGGATCAGGATAATCAGGGGACCGCGCAGGATCGCCAGCACGATATCCTCCAGGTCGCCTTCAAGCTGCCGGGTGACAAATTTGAGCAGACGCAGCAGCACCAGGTTGACCAAGATGGCGGTCAAAATCCAGGCGGCCAGGTTGACAATCAAAAAACCCAGCGGAGTTGCCAGGAACGCGAGCGGTTCTGGCAGCGGGATCTCAAACCCAAAGATGGTTAGCATCGGCAGCCTCCGAAATACCCATAAATATTACTAATAATATCTTAATAATCCACAAAATTCATCCCCCCAATTTTTTACCAGACCCGCGCCCTTGGAGCGGGACAGGCGGGGGAAGCGGTGGATCGGGTAAAAGCAAAAGCCAGTCAATGAAATCGACAGGCTCACAGCGGAGAGGGCTGCCTGCGCCCTTGGAGCGGGACAGGCAGGGGAAGCGGCGGATCGGATAAAAACAAAAGCCTGTCATTGAAATCGACAGGCTCACAGCGGAGAGGGCTGCCTGCGCCCTTGGAGCGGGACAGGCGGGGGAAGCGGCGGATCGGATAAAAACAAAAGCCTGTCATTGAAATCGACAGGCTCACAGCGGAGAGGGTGGGATTCGAACCCACGGTGACCCGAAAGCCACAACGGTTTTCGAGACCGCCCCGATCGGCCACTCCGGCACCTCTCCAGGCAAGGCTCAATTATAGCAGACAGAGCCCTAAAATTCCAAGGTCTGGGCAAATTGCGGGTAATACACCGGGCCGAGGTTGGCTTCCTTGAGTTTCTCCATCAAAGCGGCGGCGGCTTTTTCTTCACCGTGAACCAGATAAAGCCCTTTTAATGCCGGGCCGTTGGCCGCGCTGGCGTAGCGCAGGAGCATATCCTGTCCGGCGTGGGCGGAAAGGCCGCCGATGGTTGCCACTTCAGCGCGCACATCGAACCATTGACCGAAAATTCGCACATGTTTCTCCTGCTCTGCCAGGCGGCGGCCCAGCGTATCGGGCGCCTGCCAGGAGACAATCGCGATCGAATTGCGCGGATTTTCAATGTTGTTGCGCAGGTGGTGCAGTATTCGCCCGGTTTCCGCCATCCCGGAAGCGGAGATAATCACCATCGGGTCGCGGCGGTCATTCAGCTTCTTGGATTCTTCAACCGAATGGATATAACTGAGGGTCTTAAAGCTAAGCGCCGGGTGGTTGCGCCGGCGGATAAATTCCTGCGTTTCCTGATCGAACAATTCAGGGAACTGAAAGAACACCTGTGAGGCGTTCACTGCCAGCGGGCTGTCCACATAGACCGGGATGGGTTCAATCTCGCCTTCGGTAATCATGCGGTTCAGGTCGTACACCAGTTCCTGAGTCCGCCCCACGGCGAATGCGGGAATGATCACCTTGCCCTGCCGCGCCACGGTGCGTTTAACCAGATCGCGGAACTCGATGTAGGCAGCTTCCGGGTCGCGGTGGGTTTTATCGCCGTAGGTGCATTCCATCATCAGGTAATCCACACGGGGGTCGGGCAGGACCGGATCGCGCATCAGCGGCAGTTCGTTGCGTCCAATGTCGCCGGAAAACCACAGGCGCACCTTGCGGCCGTGTTCCTCCAGGGTCAGGTCAAGGGCCGCCGAGCCAAGAATATGACCGGCATCTACAAAGCGCGCGGTCACCCCTGGCAGCGGTTCAAAGACCTCCTCGTAGTCTTTGCCGCGAAAGAGCGGTTTGCAGGCCAGGGCATCTTCCATGGTATATAACGGCTCGACCGGTTCCTCCCCGCGGCGGGCGTGTTTTTTATTGACATAAGCGATATCCGCTTCCTGAATATGGGCAGAATCCTGCAGCATGATTTCGCCCAGCGCGGCGGTCGCCCGGGTGGCGTAGATGGGCCCGTTGAAACCCTGTTTTACCAGGTTGGGAAGGTTGCCGCTGTGATCGATATGCGCGTGGGAGAGGATCACCGCTTCCACACTGGCGGGGTCATAGGAAAATGTCAGGTTCCGCGTGTAGGTATCCTTGCGGCGGCCCTGAAACAAACCGCATTCCAGCAGCAGCCGTTTTCCGTTGATTTCCAGCAAATATTGCGAACCGGTGACCGTCTGAGCAGCGCCAAGAAAATGGAGTTTCATAGGTTCAATCCTGATAGGTCAACAGGCGGTAAATCTTTTCGCTAAACAATTTATAGCGTACCGGCGCGGCCTGCATCACGTCTCGCAGTTCATCGCGCGTTTTAGGACCGCGCTGGGCGATCGCTTCCATCAGCTCGCGCGGCAGGACCACATCCGATTCGACCCCCAGTTGTAAGCCCAGCTCTTTGCGCCAGGTCTTTAACCGGTCCAGGCGTCCAAGCACCGGGTCGCTCCAGCGCAGGGCGTGCGGCCGCACGGGAGGTTCAGCCGACAATCCGCGCTCAACCGCCTGCAGCAGACCCTGCGCGTGGCGCTCCGCCAGGCGCGGGGGAAGATCCGGTATATTGCGCAGTTCTTCGGGGCTGCGCGGCAGCGCGCGGGCTGTGTATGCCAGCGCCTGATTACTCAACACCTTAAACGCCGGCAGGTCTTTTTGCCTGGCCACCCGGTCGCGGTAAGCAATCAGTTCACTCAGAACCGCCAGATGGCGTGCGGAAAGGTCGTAACCGGCCGCGACGCGCCAGACGGTGTCGTGACCGTTCTCCGGCGGCACCGCCGTGGCGCACATGCGCTGAAAATCCTCGTAGGCCAGCTCTTTTCGGCCGGATTTTTCCAGTTCTTCTTCCAGTCGGTTTCGCAAGGCGGGCAGGTAATGGCTGTCCAGGCGGGCGTACGCCAGCAGCGCGGGCGGCAGCGGGCGCTGGCCCCAATCGGCCCGTTGGTAGCGTTTGTCCAGCCGGACGCCGAACATTTCTTCCAGCAAAGCGCCAAGCCCAACCGCGGTGCGCCCGACAATGCGCGCAGCCAGCATGGTATCAAACAGGTTGCGAAACTCAAAACCAAAATCGCGTTTCAGGCAGATGATGTCGTATTCTGCGGCGTGGAAAATTTTCTCAATACCCTCATCCGCCAGCAGTTCCCCCAGCGCAGACAGGTCGCTCAACGCCAGCGGGTCCACCAGATAATCAATGCTGGAAGTTGAAATTTGAATCAGACAGACTCGTTCGCGGTACGCATACAGGCTGTTGGATTCTGTATCCAGGGCGAGCTGCTTTTCCTTGCGCAGGCTGGAAAGCATGCGTTCAAACGATGAGGGTGTATCCACCCAGACAGGTGCATCCATGCGTGGAATTATAGCGCAGTTTTGAACCCTTCCGAAAAGCTGCTTACAGGCGCGGTCCTGCCCCGCAATCCCGAATTTACACTTGCATTTATATCAAACCTCCATATACTAATTAATGCAAACATTAAATTTAAGGTGGGTGGATAGAGGGCGGCTGTGCGCCTGAGTTCTACAGTGGAGGAGTAATGAAAGAGCGCATCCTGATAATCGAAGATGATGAAGCGATTTTAAAGGTTTTGCGCCGCAGTCTGGCGTATGAAGGGTATATTGTGGACACTGCCCTGGACGGCGAAAGCGGGCTAACCACAGCCCGCGACCGCAAGCCAGACCTGGTTATTCTCGACTGGATGCTCCCCGGAATTGACGGACTGGAAGTCTGCCAGCGCCTGAGGGCGGCCGGCAGCATGCCCATTTTAATGCTGACCGCCAAAGACACCACCCAGGACCGCGTCCAGGGGCTGGACGCCGGCGCGGATGACTACATGGTCAAGCCGTTTGAGCTGGATGAGCTCAATGCCCGGGTTCGCGCCTTGTTGCGAAGGACCCAGTCTGAGCGCGTCCCCGTCTTGACCTTCGCCGACCTCTCCCTGGATACCTCCACCCGCCTGGCGTCGCGGAAAAACCGCACCATCTCCCTGACAGCCAAAGAATATGATCTCCTCGAGCTCTTTTTACGCCATCCGCGCCAGGTGTTAACGCGCGAGATGATCTTTGACCGCGTCTGGGGATACGATTTTGGCGGCGAAAGCAACGTCCTGGATGTATATATTCGGTATCTGAGACAAAAACTTGAACAAGAAGGGGAAAGCCGCCTCATCCACACCGTCAGAGGAGTGGGTTACGTTATGCGGGAAGTTGCCTGATTTCGCCATGTCTCTGCGCGTTCGATTGACGTTTCTCTATACCACCCTGCTAGGGGTGGTTTTATTATTGTTCAGTCTGTTAATCTTTGGCCTGGTCAGCATCATCCTGATTAATCAAATTGACAGCACTTTACGGCAGTCTGCCGAAAACCTGATTCCCCTTTTGCGGGTCAATGAAGAAAATCAATTCGACCCGCGTTCGCTGACCAGCGTGGAGCTGAACGAAAATCTTATCATTCAACTGTTCAACGCGGATAATCAACTCCAGGTTGCCCGACCCTACGGCTGGGTCGAACCGCTCGACCCGCAAAGCCTGGCTGCCCGCACGCCAGGCTACCGCTCCTCAACCAGCGACGGTGTGCCGGTGCGTGTGCTGACGATCCCGTTGAAAACGGTGCGCGGGCCGGCGGGCGTCTTGCAGCTGGGCATCAGCCTCAGTCTGGTGATCGCGCTGCAAAATGACCTGGTCACGATTGTCATCATCACCTCCCTGGGGGCGATGTTGATCACCGCCGTTGCCACCTGGCTGATCACCGCCCGGGCATTACGCCCGCTTTCGACGGTAACCCGGGTAGCCACGCAAATCACCCGCGCGGACGACCTCTCCCGCCGCATCCCGATCACCGAGCCGGTGGATGAGGAATTCCGTAATCTGATCAACGCGTTTAATCAAACCCTGGAGCGGCTGGAATCGCTGTTTAACTTTCAACGCCGTTTCATCGCTGACGTCAGCCATGAGCTGCGCACGCCGTTAACGGTGATAAAGGGGAACGCAGGGTTGATGCGCAAACTGGGCGAAGCGGACCAGGAGGCTCTGGAAAGCATTGAATCCGAAGTGGACCGGTTGACCCGCCTGGTCGGTGATTTGCTCCTGCTGGCTCAGGCGGAACAGGGTGAGCTGCCGCTCGACCCGCAAAAAATGTCCCTGGATACTTTGTTGGTGGAAGTTCAACATCAACTCGCCACCCTGGCTGGCGATAAAGTCCGCATCAGTCTGGAACACCTGGAACAGATTGAAATGACCGGCGACCGAGATCGGTTAAAACAGGTCATTCTCAATTTGATGGCAAACGCCGTGCAGTATTCCACGCCGGGCGGTGAAGTGGTCCTGGCGCTCCACCTGATCAACCAGCAGGCGCGGCTGACCATCCGCGATAACGGCCCGGGTATTCCGGCCGAGGACCTGCCGCATATTTTTGAACGGTTTTACCGCGGCGAAAAATCGCGAACCCGTTCCAAACAGAGCGGATTTGGTCTGGGTCTGTCCATCGCCTACTGGATTGTTCGCGCTCACGGCGGACATATCGAGGTCAGCTCGCAGGAGGGAAAAGGCTCGACCTTCACGGTCTGGCTGCCGTTGAAACCTGTGAACAATAAAGAAAACAGCCTGGAATGACCAGGCTGTTGTTTTGGAATGCGTCAGCTACGGTGAAGGAATGAGCCGCGGCCCTTACCGACCCGGCTTACAGACGCCGGGTATTATTTTCGTTGCTGCCAGATGCGGAAGGGCTCGGGCGCGCGCTCAGGCTGTGATAGGTCGGCTCTGGGCGGACGACTGGTTCAGCCATCGAACGGGCGGAGTAAGCCGGGCGGCTGGCGGACGGGCTGGCGCTGCGCAGGCTGCCGAGAGTGGAATTAACCGGCAGGCCGCTGGGGGTCAGCGGGCGCGGGCGGGCTGAACTGCCGCTCACACCGCGGCGCTCGGTGCTGAAGATGCGGTCACCGGCATAGGTCAGCGACCCGATAATCAGGATGCGGATTACCCAGACCATGATGGCGACAAAAACCGGGACAACGTTGCTGATGGTCGCCGGGTCGATCACGCTGGCGCTCTGCACTTTGTGCGAGGCGATCGCCATGGCGACGCCCCACCAGGTGAGGGCGGCGTTCATCGTGGCCGCCAGCAGCCAGGCGCCGAAGAGATACCAGACTTCGCGCGGCTCGTCTGCGCCGCGCTGCGGGGTGAAGATGCGCGCGATACCGGCGAAGTCAATGCCGCAGAATGCGATCGTCAAAATGGTTGCCCAGGGAATGCCCGCAAATTTCAGGTCGCCCAGCAGGTCTTTCAGCGCGAAATCTGTGGTCGAGTAGTTAAACAGCTCAAAAGCGAATAATGCGGTGATGATGATCGCGCCCCAGATCATGCCGGGTTTGATCCGCAGGCGGGACAACAGGCGGGAAGGGTTAAGCGAGAGAGAAGAATGAAGGGACATGGCGTTTTCTCCTTGATCAAAAGAGCGGAACTCACTGGATGTCCCTAGTATAGAACAAGAATTCTATTAAGTCAAGTACCAATTTGAAATTATGTTCTATTATCGCGGGTTTTGAGCTGCCTGTCAAGCCTGCCAGCCTCAACGCACCGGGCAGCACGATGCAGTCGCTCCAATAAAAAAACCCCCTTGCGGGCAGCGCAAGGGGGGATCATGGGCAGGAATTTTATTCGCGGCCGAAAGCGCGCTTGACTTCCGGGGTGAACAGATAGTAGATAATCACGCCCGGAATGATCAGGCTGATAATGGTTCCGAACAGACCGGACGTGCCGCTGATCAGGTTGTAAAGGTTGGTGGCGATCCCAAGCCCCTGGCTGACCAGACCGAGCATCCAGGCCCAGGGTTTGAGATTCCAGGCTCCGTAGGCGAAGGCCAGCGAAAGGCCCGCGGATCCAAGACTGAGAATGCCCATCAAGATGCCAAAGAACCCGACGCGCGCGCCTTCCTGGCCGCCAACCAGTGCGCCTCCCAGCGCGCCCAGGCCGAAAAGCGCGCAGGCGCCAAAGACGCCAAAGACACCGCCAACCGCGGAGAGTACCGCCAGAATCGTGATTCCCGTTGGGCGAACCGGTGTGGGACTGGTATTCATTTTTCCTCCATCAGTTTAGGATGATAAATTCTGATAAATTATATCAAAAATAAAAAGATTTACAATCACCCAATCTTCCTTAGACGGTGAATTGACATGCCCCGCCCCCTGCGGTATGCTTAACCTGGGAGTGGTTGAGTCCCGGTGGGCTCCCTGGTCTTCAAAACCAGTGACGGGCCGCGTTGCGGGCCGAGGTGGGTTCGACTCCCATCCATTCCCGCCTGTTTTACCTGCGGTTCAAGGGAGTATTTCATGGATGCGATCAGTGGTTTCGAGGCGGTGGATGCGCTGGTGCGGCGCATCTTTTTCGTCGAGGATGTCACCTACGGAACGGAAAGCCAGGGGTTCATCCTGCGCTACCGCGGCCGGCTGGCGGATGCGGACTCCGAGGCCGCATACGATCGTCTGGCTGGCGGCCTGGCGCCGCTGGGGTTGATCCCCCTTTTTCGCATAGAAGAAGGCCGACATGTTATTCTGATCGTCAACAAGCCCCCTGCTCCCAGCCTTTCCAACCCGCGGGTAAATCTGGTGCTGTTTATCCTCACCGCGGCCAGCGTCCTGGTCAGCGGCGCGATGTACGGCATGGATCAGCCCCTGCCTGGCGGTTTCTGGGCAGCTGCCGGCGCGTTGATCGCCCGCGGCTGGCCCTTTGCGGTTTCTTTGATCGCCATCCTGGGCGCGCATGAGCTGGGTCATTATATTGCCGGCCGCCGCCACGGGGTGCATGTGACCCTGCCGTATTTTATCCCCCTGCCATTCTCACCGTTTGGAACCATGGGCGCGTTTATCAACATGAAGGAAGTTCCCAAAAACAAACGGGTGCTGCTCGATATCGGCATCGCCGGGCCCCTGGCCGGTCTGGCTGTTACCCTCCCGGTTCTGCTGCTGGGATTATCCCTCTCCCGCCTTGAGCCGTTGCCCGCGCCCGGCGCCGCGATGATCGGCGGAACCCTGGAAGGCAATTCGATCCTCTACCTCTTGATGAAATACCTGGTTTTTGGGCAGCTGCTGCCGGCTCCAGCCAGCACCGGAGGCTTACCCGCCGCGCTGTACTGGCTGCGCTATTACTTCACCGGTTCGCCTTTGCCGTTGGGCGGGATGGATGTCATGCTCCACCCGGTCGCCTGGGCTGGCTGGGCAGGGCTGCTGGTGACATCCTTGAACCTGATCCCGGCGGGCCAGCTAGACGGCGGGCATGTCATGTACGTTCTGTTTGGCAAGCAGCGCCTGCGCCGCTGGCTGCCGTTTGTGCTGGCCGCTCTGGTGATCCTTGGCTTTTTCTGGACGGGCTGGTACATCTGGGCGGCGATTATTTTCTTCCTTGGGCGCGCCTATGCTGAGCCGCTGGATCAGATCACTGAACTGGATCCCGCCCGCCGGCGGCTGGCGATCTTCGTGCTGATTTTATTTTTCCTGATCTTTATCCCGGTGCCGCTGGTTATTTTTTAGTCCCGCCTTACGGCATGGCTTCAATTGGCTCGCCGTCCAGGCTGAGGTAACCGCGCATGCAAGAGACGGTCAGGCAGGAATGGGCGGGCAGGATGCAGGCCAACCCGCCGACCGGGAACGCCGGCAGGTCTTCCGGCCGCACCCTGAGGATTCCGTGTTCCTGAGAAAGCCCGCGCACGCTCGCCCCCGGCAGCGGCGCGCCCCAGCCGCTGTTTTCAGGCAGACAGACCAGACCGTAAGCGGGCGGCTGAATCCCGGCGATCGGGTTGAGCGATAAATGCACCGCGCCGCCGTAGACCACCACCTCGCTGCGTTCAGGATGGACGGCCACAATCGGGCAGGCCAGCGCCACGGCGATATCTTCTGCGCCGCAGACGCCAAATTGCAGCTGGCAGGCGTCATAAAAAACAAAGTTCCCGGGGCGGATCTCATCCACCCTGCCAAGATCCTCTGAAAGTGTGCAGCCAGGCGTGTCGCCCACAGAGATGCGCGCCTCGGTTAAGCCCTCCACCTGCAGGCGTTTGCGCAAGAAGTTCATACGTTCGACAGACTGGCGGTAGACCGCGCGAATTCCCTCCGGCGAGCCGGCGGTGTAGGTGTGACCGGCGTGAGTCAGCAGGCCGGCAAAGCGCAGCTTCGGCAGGCTGTTCACGGCTTTTGCCAGCATGGCGACCTGCGCTTCTGCTTCCCAGGGGATGCCCGTGCGGTTGGCGCCGACGTCAATTTTGATCCACAGGTCAACCGGGCGCAGCAGCCCGGCCGATAGTGCCCGGGCGCTCTCCAGCGATTCAACCAGTAAATTTAGGCGAATCGCCGCTGCCAGCCGGTTAATCTGTTCCATTTGCCGCAGATTAACCGGGAAAGCCAGGGTGATGTCTTCCCAGCCGGCTGAGGCAAAATACTCGGCCATCGCCAGCGACGAGACCGTGATCGCCTGTACGCCTTCATCCCGGAACCACTCGCCAATCTGAGCGGACTGATGCGTTTTGAAATGCGGGCGAAACGCTATCCCGGCGCTACGGGCTTTGGCGGCCATGCGGGCAATATTGCGGCGGGCAGCCGCTTCGTTGACCAGCAGGGTGGGTTGTTGAATCACAGAAAAGAGGGACAAGGATTCGCCTCCGATGGATGAGATGGCTAAATTGTACACCCGCCGGTGTAAAAGCCATTCCCTCACGTGGGTCTTGCCGGGAAAAATTAAAAATCCAACCGTCTGGCAGACCGGATAAAAATCCAGTATAATCAAGTCAGCGATAGATTGAAGCGATGAGGCTCGCTTGAAATGTCACATGACTGATAGCCTCTACTGATGCAATGCTCAGTAGAGGCTTTTTTATTTGGTAGCCCTACCGTTGCGTTTATCTGTTGCGGAGGTAACATTTACCATGAACGATTTGATTCACTCGGCCGCCCCCAGTATTCTTTTTCCCGATCCTGAAACCGGAGCAGCTGAACAAGAGAGTTCCTCCCCCCCGGAACACTTTGCCGATCTGTTTTTAGACCAGGTGATCAATACCATTCTGGCGCAAAAGCAGACCTTCCATCTGGAACCCATTTATTATCAGCCACTGCAAGATACTCGGGTTTTGAAATACCGGCAGGATATATTTCGCGATCTGGAAGACCAGGCTGTCCTGGCGGTTTTTAATACCTTTTCTGAACGCATGATGCTGGTGCGCCGGTATCTGGGAATGATTGAGAAGCTTTACTACAAGTACCACCAGGCGGGCTGGGTGCTGGAGGCAGCGGACCTGTACTGTCAGGCAGTCAACGGGCTGGCTGAAGATCTGAACGGTCTTGAAGTCCATTCGGAGGGCCTGCTTGGCATCTGGGCTTATCTGAAGGATTATGTGGCTCAGGACGCGTTTCTCAAATTTCAAGCCACCACCCGCCAGGTAAAAGAAGCCCTGAGCACAGTTCAGTACAGCATGATCATCAAGGGCATCACCGTTCGCGTGCAGAAATACAACCAGGAAGCGGATTTTTCAAGAGAGGTGGTCGAAACCTTTGAGAAATTCAAACAGGTTGAAGCCAAGCCTTACCGGATTGATAAAATCACCGCGGCCGGGATGAATCACGTGAAAGCGCTGGTTTTGGACTGCGTTGCCAGGCTTTATCCTGACGTCTTCAGCCAGTTAGAGGCATTTTACACGGCCTACGCCGGTTTTGAAGATCCGGGCATCGCCAATTTTTACCGCGAAATTCAATTTTACTTATCCTACCTGGCTTTAATTGAAAACATAAAATTTAAGGGGCTGAAGTTTTGCTATCCTGATTTTGCGGTTTCCGATAAACATATTCAGGCTCAGGACGCGTTTGATATTGCCCTGGCGAATAAAGTTCAGTTTGAATCCACCCCGGTGGTGACCAACAGTTTTCATCTCTCGGGCAAAGAACGCATCATCATCGTGTCCGGTCCCAATCAGGGGGGCAAGACAACCTTTTCGCGGATGTTTGGCCAGCTTCACTACCTGGCGAGCATCGGCTGTCCGGTGCCGGGTAAAAAAGCCCGCCTGTTCCTCTCCGACCGGATTTTCACGCATTTTGAGAAACAGGAAGATATCCGCAACCTGCGCGGAAAACTGCAGGATGACCTGGTGCGAATTCACGAGATCCTCAAACAGGCTACCCCAAGAAGCATCATCATTCTCAATGAGATTTTCAGCTCTACCACCCTGAGTGATGCGATCTTTCTCAGCCAGGAAATCATGAAACAGATCATCCAGCTGGACGCGCTGTGCGTCTGCGTGTCGTTTATTGATGAATTATCCCGGATGGGCGAACAGACCGTCAGCATGGTCAGCACCGTTGACCTCAAAGATCCCACCCGCCGGACGTTTAAGATCATCCGCAAGCAGGCGGATGGATTGGCTTACGCGGTTTGTATTGCTGAAAAGCACCGCCTGACCTATGAGATCTTGAAGGAGCGGCTTGCGAAATGAAAGTCTATTTAATGAACCGGAATCGTGATTTTGACCCCCAGCAGCCATTCCCTGTGCAAGCCGCTGACCTGATGCAGGATCTGGATCTGGACCTTTTATTTAACGCCATGGCTCAGGGGGATAAATATATCCTGAATATTGTCAAGCAGGCGGTGATCAACGGACTGGCCGACCCGGATTCCATTGTTTATCGCCAGGACGTGTTGAAGGATTGCCTGAATAACCCGGAGGTCATTCGGGCGATATACCAGATTCCGATTGAGGCGCTGGAGCGCAAACAGCACAGCTGGCTGGGAATTTTTGTCCATTCCCCCGGTCGGGTGCTGGAAAGCGCGGTTGAGATGATGTTCATGCTGATGGATCAATTAAAAAAACTGATGTCCATCACCGCTGAATATTCCGACCGGTTCACATCGGAAGGTTTTGTGCGCTTCTTTTCGATGTTGAAGCAAGAGCTGGACGACGCCTATTTTGAGAAAGTCAATCATCATTTACGCCATCTTAAATTTGACGAAGGCGCGTTGATCAGCGCCGATTTGGGGCGAGCAAATGAAGGCGCAAATTTCACCCTGCGTCTTCCCAATCCCCGCAGGGGCAGCCGCATAACCGAGATCTTCCAAAGAAAATCGCCATCCTATTCATTCTCCTTGCATCCCAGAGATGAAGCCGGCGCTCGTGCGCTGGGCGATATAAAAGATGAAGGCGTCTACGCTGCCGCGGTCGCGCTGGAACAGGCCTGCGAGCATATCGAATCTTTCTTCAACGTTCTGCGCGCCGAGCTCGCTTTTTACATCGGCTGCATCAATTTGCGGGATCAGCTGGCCCGATCGGGCAACCCGATCGCCTTTCCAATCCCCTTTGATGCCAGCCAGCGGGTTCATCAATATAAATCGCTCTATGACGCCTGTCTGGCTTTGGCGATGAAATCCGGGATCGTGGCCAATGATCTCGACCGCGATTCGCAAAACCTGTTCATCATCACCGGCGCCAATCAAGGCGGAAAATCCACTTACCTGAGAAGTATTGGCCTGGCTCAATTGATGATGCAGGCTGGGATGTTCGTCCCGGCCGAGGCATTCAGCGCCAACGTCTGTCCGGCGGTGTTCACCCATTTCAGGCGGAAAGAAGATTCAACCATGAAGAGCGGGAAACTGGACGAAGAATTAAGCCGGATGAGCGCGATCGCCGATTCAATCGGACCAAATTCCCTGATTCTGTTCAATGAATCTTTCGCCGCCACCAATGAACGCGAAGGCTCGGAGATTGCCCGCCAGATTGTCAGCGCTCTGACCGAGCAGGGAATCAAAGTCTTTTTTGTAACCCATATGTATGAGTTTGCCCGCTATTTCTATGAAAAACGGCGTCAGGATACCGTTTTCCTGCGGGCTGAGAGGGGCAGCGGCGGGAAACGCACGTTCAAGCTGGCGGTGGGGGAACCTCTGCCGACCGGTTTTGGGCAGGATGTGTATCAAAGTGTGTTTTTTTCCCAAAAAACCGCTCAGTCCTAAGTCGCGGCGGCTGTTGTTTGCCGGATGACGGAAATAAAGCTGCTGGGCTATCCCTCAGGTCGCGGGAATGATTGAGAGCATGGTTACAATTTTGCAGGACGGACAGCATGCCCGCATTCCTGCCCACCACCTGAAAAAAGGTCAGTTGGTCCTGGTTCAAACCGGCGATATTGTCCCGGCAGACCTGGCGCTGGACGGGAACAACCTGCTCGAGGTGGACGAATTTGAGATCACTGGCGAAATCATGCCGGTGATCAAGTCCTCCGCCAGCGAAACTTCGTTTGTCTTCGCTGGCACGCGGGTGATTCGCGGTTCAGCCTACGGGCGCGTGGTTGCCATTGGCGAAGAAACGGAATACGGCCGTATTCAACAGCAGTCCGCCGCGTTGGCTGCTCCCGACCGCGCCGCGTGGTTGAATAAAAGCCATCAGACCTGCCTGTACCTGCTGCTTCCTGCCCTGGCGCTTTCGTTGAGCCGCGCTCCGGCGGTCATCCCGGTAATATTCTGGTTTCTGGCCGCCTGTGCCGCCCTTTTTTTTCTGGTAAACAAGGCGTTGTTCCGTCAATGGCTCGTTGGCGCGGCCCGGAGCGCGCTTCTGAAACGCCGCATTGTGCTGCGCGACCCCCGCGGGCTCGAAACCTTCCATGGGCTGGACGCGATCTGTTTTGACAAAACCGGTGTGTTAACCACCCGCGAGGTAGCGGTTGAAAAAATCTATTTCGGTCGGAACCTCAGCCAGGTGTTTCCTGAAGCCTCCCCGCCCCAGCCGGATGTCTGGGATCTGACGGGTACCGCCTGCGCTTTATGCACAGACCTGACGCATGTCGATTCGCTTGAGCATGCCAATCCGGTGGACCGCGCGTTGATCGCCTTCGCGAAGCAAATTGGTCTGGATTACACCGCGCTGGCGAAAAGTTACCGCCGCGCTGTCGATATCCCCTTTGACCCTGAGAAAAGATATATGGCCTGCGGCTACGAGACTCAAGACCGCCAGATGCGTTTTTTCTTAAAAGGTGACCCGGAAGTTGTTCTCCAAAAGTGCGCCGCAATTTACGTGGACGCCAAAAAAAAGGTCCGACTGAATCTGCCGCTCATCTCGAAAATCCGGGATCTGGGCAGGGCTGTCCATCAAGACGGGCATATTCCTATCGCGATCGCGGTTGCCGAAGGCAGCGCCGCGCCGGATGCCAGCGGCTATACCTTCCTGGGCATTGTTCAGTTTGAAAACAACCTTCAATCTGGCGCGGAAGAGACGGTGAGGCAGGTTCTTGAGCGCGGAATCCGCCCGATCTTAATCACCGGCGACCGGCCGGCGGCAGCGGTAAAAGTTGCGCAGCTATGCGGAATTTCGCCGGGCTCTTCTGTCTCTTTGACCGGCAGGATGATGAACCGCATGCCTCTGGACGAAGTTCGCCGCCAGGCGCGCACCTGTTCTGTCTTTTCGATGATGACCCCTTCGCAAAAAGGGGTGATCATTCGCCTGCTGCAATCCAGCGGCCTGAAAGTCGCCATGGTAGGGGACGGGCCCAATGACAGTATCGCCCTCAAGGTCGCGGACGCGGGCGTGTCATTTAATACATACAGTTCTCCCTTTGCCAGGCGCGCCGCCGGCACGCTGATTGAGCAGCTGGCGGACCTGATCGCATTGCTGGATGAGTCCGCACGCCTGCAAAAAAGGCGGCGGGCGGTTGAGCTGATACGTTCAGGCTTGATTGCGCTGGTGTTTGCCGCGGTTTATCTGCGGACCTTGCTGTTCTTCCTGCGCTGATCTTGAGTCTTTTTTTTCCAATCAAAGCCGCGACACGAAAGGCAGCTCGCGGAGCGGATATATTTCACCTCGAAAAAATCTATCGAAAAATATGACTTTCTGAAACCACAGCGAACCAATAATTGGTTAAAATCTAGGGTATCCCCACATCAGGAACTTCTTATGAGTCATCGAATCGCTCTGGTTACTGACAGCACCTGCGATATTCCGGCCGAATGGGTTGAGCAGTATCAAATTGAGGTTGTCCCGCTAACCATCATCTTTGGCGATGAGCAGTTTTTAGACGGGGTTGAACTTTCTGCGCTGGCATTTTATGAGCGTCTGGCGCGAGAAAACCGCCACCCCACCACCTCTCAGCCGGCTCCGCGCGACTTTCTGGCGGCCTATCAAAAGGCTGCCGACCGGGGTGCCAGCGAGGTGCTGGCGATCACCATCAGCAGCGCGATGAGCGGAACCATCCAGTCGGCGCGTCAGGCGGCGGAACAATCGCCCATTCCGGTCACCGTGATGGACGGCCGCAACAATTCCATGGGCCTGGGCTGGCAGGTGATCGCCGCGGCGCGGGCGCGGGAGGCGGGCGGCGGTATGGCCCAGATGCTGGCCGCGGCTGAAAAAGTTCGCGATCGGATGGTTTATTATATCTCCCTGGATACGATCACCTATCTGAGCAAAGGCGGGCGCATCAGCGAGGCGATCAAGTTTCTCGATTCGGTCATCCAGATCAAACCGTTAATTTATGTCAAGCCGGACACCGGCACGGTTGGCGCCAGCCTGCCGGCTCGCTCGCGAAGCGGAGCGATCGACGGACTGTATAAACAATTCTTTCGCCATATTCCCCCGGGTAAAGCGCTGCATGTGGCTGTGCTGCACAACAACGCTGAAGAAGAGGCCAGAGCCCTGGCCGAGCGCGTGCGCCAGGAACACAACCCCGTTGAAATGTTCATCACCATTGTTTCCCCGGTCCTGGGGGTGCATACCGGTCCGCGCGCGATCGCGCTTTGCGGTTACGCGGAGGATTGATTCACCCGCGCCGTACTGCCAGCCCCTGCAGCCCAGGGGCTGTTTCATCGAGGGCGATTCTTACCGGGCGGACCGCCAACCGATAACTGACTGAACCAGGGAGGCTGCCGTGGCAAAATTGATTCCTACAGCGGAACGCATCAAACGCGCCCGCGCCTTGATCCAGAAAGCGCGCGAGATCCCCGTTGAAGCCGGCGGGTGGGAAGATTTTACCCGCACCGCGCGGGTGAAGGACACCCTGCGCCAGGCCCGCGATCTGGTTAAATTTGCCGCCTACAACCCGGCTGTGCCGGCCGAAACGAAGAAAGAAATCCAGGACCTGCTGGATGAAATTATCCGCGCGGAGAAAGAAATCCTGCATCCCGGGTCTGATTAAGCTCTCGCTCCCATTCTCTCAGTTTGGGGTTAAAATGGTCAGAACGCTTTCCCGGCGCGAACCTCAGGATTAAGGCGGCCAATATGTCTATTACGATCAAGGAAGTTTCTACCCGCGCGCAGCTGAAGGACTTTATCAACTATCCGCTCGCGCTCTACCGCAAGCACCCCTGCTTCGTTCCCAACCTGTTTGATGACGATCTGCACACGCTCAGCCGCGAAACCAACGCTGCCTTTGAATATGCAGATGCGCGCTACTGGCTGGCTTACAAAGACGGCCGCCTGGCCGGGCGGATCGCCGGTATTATCAACCGAAAGGCTATCGAGAAGTGGCAAAGCCCGTATATCCGCTTCAGCTGGTTTGATTTTGAGGACGACCCGGAGATTTCTAAAGCTCTGCTGGCGCAGGTAGAAGCCTGGGGGCGCGAGCAGGGCTTGAGCGCCATTCATGGCCCGCTCGGCTTTACCGACCTGGACCGCGAGGGTATGCTGGTGGAAGGGTTTGATGAACTGGGCACGATGGCGACGTTCTACAATTACCCCTACTATCCGCAGCACATGGAACAGCACGGTTATACCAAAGACATTGACTGGCTGGAATACGAAGTGGATGTTCCTTCTGAAGTGCCGGAAAAGATTTCGCGCCTGGCGGAAATTGTGCTTAAACGCAACAATCTGCGGCTGCTGCGCTTCAAGCGTAAAAAAGATATGCTGGCGTACGCCGGTCAGCTCTTCGGCTTACTAAATGAAGAATATAAAAACCTGTACGGTATGGTGGCGCTCAATGAGCGCCAGATCGAAGCCTATACCCGCCAGTATTTCGGGCTGGTGAATCAGGATTTTGTGCCCATGATCGCTGATGAGCACGACCGTCTGGTGGCTTTCGGGGTGGCGCTGCCTTCCCTTTCGCGCGCCCTGCAAAAATCTCAGGGTAAGCTGTTCCCCTTTGGCTTTATCCACCTGTTAAAAGCCCTGCGCTGGAACGACCGCGGGGATCTGTATCTGGTGGCTATTCGTTCTGAATACCAGGGGATGGGGTTAAACGCGGTGCTGATTGACCATATCATCCGCGTCTTCAACCGCATGGGGATTAAGAAAGTTGAATCAAACCCGGAACTGGAAACCAATTTGAAAATGCGCACGCAGTGGAAGCACTTCGACGTCCGCCAGCATAAACGCCGCCGTGTGTTTATCAAGAATCTGACGGAAAAATGAACCTTTGTCGGGCGGTTGGGGCTGTGGTTTTGCGCGAAGGGCGGGTTCTGCTGCTGCGCAAGGTGCGGCGCATGGACGGGCCGGACGGCCCGGCCGAGGTTGGCGGGGAGTGGTACTTTCCCGGAGGCGAGGTTAAGGCGGGGGATGCTGACCTGAGAGCTGCGCTGCTGCGCGGGCTGGTTGAGGAAACCGGCTCGCAGGCTTACCGGGTGCTGCGCCAGTTCGCCGAACCCGTCCGTTTTCCATTTACCCCGGAAGACCAGGCTGCTCTGGGTTTTTCTGGCCAGGAAACGACCATATTCCTGCTGGAATACCTCGGCTGCGGCGGGGATTTGCGCCCGCAGGAGAAAGAAATCGAGCGCCTGGGTTTTTTTGATCCGGACGCGGTGGAGAGGGTTCTGGCGCATCCTGAAGAGCGCGATTTTTTCCGCAAGACGGTAATGCCGCTGTTTCAGGCCGGGGAATAACCGGCCTGCCGGACCGCATCGCGAATTTCTTCTTCCGTTAATTGCGTATCGTCGTAATCTACCGTCAGGGTCTGGCGCTGGTAGCTGCCTTCAATCTGCTGGATGCCCGGCAGGCGCTCTTCCAGCGCGGCCACACGGCGCTGCGGGATTTTCTTCAGGCCTTTCCGCCGCTGTTGGTTCCGGTTAATCAAAACCAAAAGTTCCGTAATCTGTCCGCGCCAGGACTGGCCGAATGACCAGTTGCTTTCCGGGCGGCTGTGTTATCATGCGATGCAGAAGGTGCGCCTATGAATCGACTGATCAAGATCTTCAACGAATTTCCAAAAAAGTTCTGGGTGGTGGTGGCCGTTTCCTTCATTGACCGCGTCGGCGCGACGCTGCTCTTTCCCTTCTTCTCCCTGTACATTACCCAGCGGTTCCAGGTCGGGATGACCCAGGCGGGCATTATCCTGGGGATGTTCTCAATATTTGGCCTGTTTGGCGGGATGATCGGCGGCGCGCTGTCTGATAAATTTGGCCGGCGGAAGCTGATTCTCTTCGGGCTGGTCTTCAGCGCGGTCAGCACCCTCTCGATCGGTCTGGTGAATGAATTTTCCATGCTCTATCCGCTGGCGGTTGTGGTCGGTCTGCTTTCGGACATCGCCGGTCCGGCTCACGGCGCGATGATCGCGGATATCCTGCCGGAACACCAGCGCCAGGAGGGCTTTGGCATCCTGCGTGTGGTCGCGAATATGTCCTGGATCATCGGCCCGACCATCGGCGGGCTGATCGCGAACCGCTCTTTTTTGGCGCTCTTCATCATAGACGCTTTTGTCAGTTGTGTGGTGGCGGTGCTCTTCTACCTCTTTATCTCCGAAACCAAACCGGAAGCCAGCCCGGATCAGGCGGCTGAATCAGTGCTGGCCACCTTCCGCGGTTACACCCAGGTGCTTAAAGATTACGCTTACGTCGCTTTTTTGCTGGCAGGGATGTTGATGGGCCTGGTTTACCAGCAGATGTACAACTCGCTCTCGGTTTATCTGCGCGATGTGCACGGCATCGACCCGCAGGGCTACGGTTTCCTGCTGACCACCAGCGCCATCGTGGTGATCCTCTTCCAGTTCACGGTCACGCGCGTCATTAAGAACCGCGCGCCCTTCAAAATAATGGCCCTTGGCACGCTCTTCTATATGCTCGGTTTCAGCATGTTCGGCTTCGTTTCAGCTTACTGGTTATTTGCCCTGGCGATCGTGGTCATCACCATCGGTGAAATGATCATCATGCCCACCATCCAGGCGGTAGCGTCCAACTTTGCCCCCGAGCAGATGCGCGGGCGCTACATGGCCGTCTTTGGCCTGACCTATATGATCCCGGCCACCATTGGACCGGGGGCTGCCGGAGTGATCCTGGACAATTACAACCCCAACCTGCTCTGGTATATCGGCGGAGCGCTGTGCGCGGTATCCGCGCTGGCCTACCTGGGTCTGCACGCCCGCCTGGGGGGTCAGGCGCGCTTCTCCCCCACTCCGCCCCAAATCAACCAGGCATAAGCTGCCCTGAAACAAACCGCGCCTCGATTTTTTCGAGGCGCGGTTTTGTATTTCCAGAGGCTTCGGCGGGCGGGTTCGCTGCCGCCGGGCTGACTGTCCCGCCGCTCAATTTCCTTTTCGACACAGCAGGCCAAAAGTTAAATCTGAAAAGCGCCGGGTCTGTACCCAAAAACCCAGGCGGGTTAATTGTTCAACCGCGGTTTCCAGGCGCCAGAAAAATTCTTCTTCAATGCTCTCGGCGGTATCGGGCTGGCCTTGCGCCCGGTAGCGCGCTGCCAGCCCGGCCTGGCAGGCGGCGGTTTCCACCATCAGGTCGCCAAACACGGCCCGCCCCCCGGGAACAAGCTGCTGCCAGACCCGGGAAAACAGCCAGACCTTTTCTTCTTCGGTCAGATGATGTACGGTGTAAGAACTGAGCACGCAGTCAAACGGTCCAAAATTCGGGCGGTCAAAGACAGCCAGGATGTCCTCCTGGATAAAGCGCCGGTTGGAGAGGTGGGTCAGTTTCGGCGCGGCCAGGGCTTCCATCGCGGCGGAAATATCCACGCAGATCAGCTCGCCGCAGGCGGACAGCCTCAGGGTCAGGTTGCCGCTGCCCGAACCAAGCTCTAACACACGGTCCGACGCGCCGATCTCTGCTGCGCTCGCCATCCAATCCAGCAAAGCGCTGTAGCCGGCGCGGATCGGGTGGCTTTCATCCGCCACATCCTGGTCGTAGCCTTCCGCCCAGGCATCGTGGTTATAGTCGTCTGCGTGCTGGCTGCGCATCTTCTTTCCTGTTTACCCGCCAGTCTCTTCCTTGATTACCAAAGCCCTTCCGAGAAAGGCGAACAAGATAAAGGCAGCGGCGGAAATCCATCCTCCCAGACGATAACTGGCGGTTGGGAGAAAAACCAGGGCTGTGCCGCCGCCAACCAGTAGCGCAGCCAGAAAGCCGAACAGTTTCATGCCGTACAGGGTGATAAATGGCAGGTAATGCGCGCCAACCGCAATCATCGCCGCCGGGAAGAACCAATCCGGGTTGTACAGGGTGGCAGCGCCAACCAGGAGGAAATTAATCGGGACAGTAAACGCGGTTTGCATGCCCAGCGCCCACAGATGGTTCTCCGGGCTGACCTTGCCCGGGCGGCCCAGAAGGCGCATCACCAGGCGGGTGAGCGGGAAGAGCAGCATACTGCCGAAAAAAAGGAAACCCATGGCATAAAGCGGCTTGCTCCAGGTAGCCAGGGCAGCCGAGCCTGCCCAGATCAATCCCGCGGTCAGCTGCCCGCCAAAACCGCCTAAAAAGGCTTTTCGCATCTCTTGCTGCGCCTGTTGTATATTCATCAGATTAAATTTTTCTTTCTTCTAATTTTGATTCCGCAGGAACCCCACTTATTGTACTCGAATGGAGCGGTACATACTGACCAGCAGGGCAGCGGCCAGCGCCCCGAGCAGCACGAACGGCGCGACATACAGCGCCATTTCTTTGACGCTTAATACCAGCCCTTCAACGATCATCAGACCGGTTTGCCCGACCACGACCAGGCCGACAAACAGATTTAAACCGATCAGGAGAAATGCCAGCAGGTACCCCGCTGCCTTACGGCGCCAGACCAGCCAGGCGGAAAAGCACAGCGCCGGCAGCAGCACCGCCAGGTCCAGCACGTAGGTTGATTCGGTGTGGTAATGGTCAAGATTGGTTGGAACCGTTGCCTGGATCAGCGCGCCGAGGATGTCCACAATCCAGATGACCAGGGACAGCGCCCCCAGCACCAGGAAAACGGCCGCCCAGACGCGCGGAAACCCCGCACTGCGCCGGGCCAGTTCCTCCAGGTCAATCGATCGAAAGGCCAGGATAAAGGCATACAAGCTGGCTGACGCAGCGGCGATATACACCAGCAGCAGCGGATTGAAGGCTGCTCCCAGGGCGAGCGAAGCGGCGTTGTATATAAAATACGCCAGCATGCCGGTCAGAAAGATGCGCGCGCCCAAACCGCCGCGCCGCGCCGCCCACAGGGCGATCAACAGCGCAGGCACCGCGTTAAACAGGGTAACCGCATCGGTTCCGCGGAAGATTGGCGCTTTCAGCACGCTGTCGTGCCGGTAAATACCGCGGCCGTAAAGGGTTACCGTTTCTCCATAATTGTTCACCACTGTCTGTTCGCCGGGACCGCCGCTGGAGAACAGGCCCACCGCGGAATATATTCCTGCGAGCAGGGCAGTCAGCAGGACGAGCAGGACCAATAAGCGTTGAGTCTTCATCAATACCTCAGTCTTTTTATCTAAACCGAGCCCTCAGGCTGATCATCGCGGATGCTGCGCAGCAGCAGATAGGCGACCGTCAGGTTGGCCAGCACCAGCGCCGGGAAGAGAGTCAGTTCAGCCGCGCTGACCGCCACACCGGAAAGGGCCATATTTACAGCCATGGTGCTGACGGCCAGACCCATGGTGATGAATTTCATCACGCCGACCGTGCCGAGCAGGTAACCCCAGGCGCTGCGGCGCAGCAACAAAATTCCCGCCAGAAAGCACAGCGGCACCACCAGCACCAGGTCCATCGCCTGAATGAACATCGTGGTGGTGTTATCCAGGGCTGGTTGTTGATTGCCAAGCAGGGTCGGGACAATCCGGCCCAGCCATGCCAGGCTGAGGAAAGCACCCGCCGAAAACAGCACCACGGCGATCGCGACCCGCGGGGTTTTGGGGCTAAAGCGCTCCGGCAGACTTTTTAAGTCAAACGCCAGCATGCTGAGGATAAAGGCGTAGAGACTTAATCCGAAGAGGGCTACATAAACCAGGAAAAAGGGGTTGTAGGCAGCCCCCACGCACATGGACATGTACGTGTACAGGAAGAAACCCAGCGTGCCGGAGAGCAGGAACTTGCCGCGCAGCGAACCGCGCCGGCTGAGAAAAAATGCGGCGGTCAGAAGCGGCAGACCCACAAACAGGGTGATCATGTCGTTGCCTTTCATCTGGGCGGCAGAACTGACCGTATCCCAGTAATACAGGCCGCGGGCGTTGATCATCACCTCTTCGCCGCGAAAGCTGGTTAAAGGATAGGGTTGTCCTTCAGCCGGCCAGAGACCCGCCAGCGCCGCTGCCAGGGCGAGGAGAAAAATAGCGGGAACCATCCAGTTAAGCGCTTTATTCATGTCAGCTCCTAAAAAAGTAAATACAACCGCTGCGGGTTGCGACCGGCATATTCATTGATCCCGGCGGTTTCATCCCCGAATGGCAGAGTTTCTGCCCAGGCAGCGATCTGTTTCCAGTCGCGGCGGTCGACCTCTTCCACTTTCATCATTTTGCTGATCAGCCGGTCGAGGAAGGTCATCTTTGAATAATCGATCTTTCCGGCGAAAAAAGCTTCCGCGCGGGGAGTGATCAGCGCGCGCACAGCTTTGTGATACTCATTTCGAGCGCTGCGGCTGGCTTCATCATCACCCAGATTATTGGCGTGGACGCTAAAAATCGCGGTCGGCAGGTGCTCCAATGCCGCCTGATTGGCCTGGATGTAATCGCTGGCTTCCGCAACCCAAGAGCCCATGCGGATAGCGCTGCCGATCACCACCGCCTTGTAACCGGTCAGGGGTGGCTTTTCTTTGACCGGGATCAGGTCCGCTTTCAGACCGCGCTTCGCGAGCGCGGCCGCAATCGCTTCGGCAACTTCTGCGGTTGAGCCGCAGCGAGTGGCATAAGTCACCAGTACTCTATCATTCATCGCGTCTTCCTTTCCTGAGATCCTTTGCGGTAAGGCAATTTCCGGCTGGTGCAGGGCAGCATATCCCAGGCTGGAACAGGCAGCCGCGCCGGCCAGAGTGATTCCGGTGAGTTTAAGAAAATTTCGGCGTGTCATTGGTTGAGGGCTCATTTTTACTCCTCTTGATCAACCGGCCTGGCTTGCATCCAGTGGATCGCGCAGCCCAGATTGTGCAGCTGGCGCAGTAGGCCAAGAATGGCAGCTTGATCGGCGTAGATACCGCTCAACCGGGCGCACTCTCCTTCTTGCTCCAGGCGGGTGCCCGGCGGGCAAAAGGCGCTGATAAATTCTTCATCCAGGCGCCCGTAAACGCCGATGGTGTACTCTGAAGTACTGTCTGGGGTGTGTTGAACAGGTTTCATGATCATCATGCTCATAGTGTACTGAAGCGCATATAAAAAAAGACCACATGAAGATGTGGTCTGGCATGCTTTCTGGATGTAGTCTGGTTAGAGCAGGCCGAGTTTTCTGGCCATCTCGACCGCGCGGGTCTGGCGGTCAACGCCAAGTTTGCCGTACAGGCCTTTTACATGATAGCGGACAGTGTTCAGGCTGACGACCAGGTGTTCAGCCACTTCCGCGTAGCTTAACCCTTCTGCCAGCAGGCGCAGCACCTCCAGCTCCCGCTCGGTTAATGGTTCCGGCAGAGGTGAGCGGACCCCCGCTGCGCTGGATGCCGTCGGGATGGCAGCGAAAGCGGACTGAACGCGCCGGGCGTACGGCAAATCTCCGCAATCAACCAGCAGGCTGGCAATCGGTCCGCCGGCTTCAAGAAAAGGCTGTATAAAACCTTCCGGTTCGGCCAGTTCCAGAGCGGCGCGCAGACTGAAAAGCGCTTCATCGCGGCGGTCGGCGCTTTCGAGCAGCAGCGCCTGATGCAGATTTGCCAGCATGACCAGACTGCTGCGCTTGACAGTTTGAGCCCTTTCAATGATTCGGCGGGTCAGCGCCAGTCCCTGCTCGATTCCCGCTTCGCCGTGAGCTGCCAGCAGGCGAACCCAGACCAGGTAGGCTTCGCCGGCGGGCAAACGGACCTCGCCTTCCGGTAAGATACCATTCTCGCGCAGGACGGCTTCGGCGGCGGCAGCATCTCCTCTGGCCAGCTCATACTGAGCCTGCCGGGCGATCAGCCCCGGCCGCAGCCAGCCGGCTGCTCCGGCGATAAATAAGCGCCAGGCTTCGTCCAGGCAGATTTTTGCCTGTTCAAAATCGCGCTCGTACAGGTGCAGGCGGGCCATATTGGTCTGAATACTGATGATGGAAGCGTTATGTCCGGAAAAGCGCGCCAGTTTTAGTCCGCGCTGCATGTATTCGCGGGCTGTTTCCATCTGTCCCCTTTCCAGCCCGACCATACCCAGGGTGCTGAAGATCACGCCGATGATTGGCGGCGGTGCTGTGGGAGAGTCTTCCAGCCAGCGCAGCGAGCGTTCAGCGGCTTCTGCCGCCAGGCGCAGCCGGCCGAAGTCCAGCGCCATCAACACCAGCTGGCCGGTGGAAAGCATTCCGGTCACAAAGTCTTTGCTTTCCTGGGTCAGGCGGATGGCTTCTTGCAGCGTCTCGACCGCCTGGTCGAATTGATCCGCCTGGCGCAGCGCGCCGCCCAGCGCCAGGCTGGCCAGCCCGCGCAGGCGAAAATCCCCGGCATCTGCCAGCCGCAGCGCTTCTTGACCGGCAGCAATCGCTTCCTTGACCTTTCCCTGGGTTTGTAAAAAATTAGCTTCGAGGGCAAGGATTTCGGCGCGCAGCTTTTCAGCGCCGGGGGTCTCTGGCTGGCTTTCCAGCGCGCTGCGCGCCTGCCCGAAATGAAAGGCGACTCGCTCAAAATTGCTGCGCAGCAGGTAGACCCATGCGAATCCCAGGTTGATTTTCACGCTGCGTCCCAGCCATTCTGGCGGCAGGGCGCGAATCCAGCCGTCCACACGCCAGAGATGTCCGCCGCCCAGCATGGAAAGAATATTTTCTTCCATTAACTCAATGGCTCTGGCATAGTCTCCCGCGGCCAGGCTGTGATCAACCGCGTCCAGCGCCCTGCCGTGCTCGGAAAGCCAGCGGCTGGCGCGCTGATGATATTCATTGATCTGTTCGCCCTGCGAGCGCTTTAACAGGCTGAACAGCAGTTCGCTGAACAGGCCGTGGTAACGGTACCATTGCCCGCTGTCGTCCAGCGGGATCAGAAACAGATTGGCGGCCAGCAGCTCTTCCAGCAGTTCTGCGCTGTCACTGCGCCCGGTGAGCGCGTCGCACAGGCTGCCGTTCAGTTGTTTGAGGATCGAGGTCTTTAACAGAAAATCCTGGATATATTCAGGCTGGCGGTGCAGCACTTCTTCGGTCAGGTAACCCAGGATGAACCGGTGGCTTCCATTTAAGGATTGAATAAAAGCGTGCAGGTCCTCGCGCCCTTGCATGGAGAGCCCGGCCAGCTGAAGTCCGGCGGCCCAGCCTTCTGTGCGCTTTTCCAGAACTGCCAGATCATCCGCTGACAGCTCAAGCGGGATGACCGCGCGATAAAAGTCCTGGATTTCCGCCGTGCTGAAACGCAGATCGGCGGCGCGGATCTCGGTGAGCAGGTTTTGCGCGCGCAGCCGCGCCAGCGGAAAAGACGGATCTTCACGCGTCAGCACAGCCAGATGCAGTTTTTCTGGCACCCGGCTGACCAGCGCTTGCAGACCGTTGAACACAGCCGTTTCATGGATTACCTGCAAGTCATCCAGGAACAGCAGCAGCGGGCGGGGAGCGCGCAGGAGATCATCGGCCAGCAAACCGGCCAGAATATCCTGCGCCGGCAGCTGGCCCGCGGCCAGGCTCACGGCGACTTCCGCGCCGAAATCCGGCTGGACTTTTTGCAGGGCGGCTATAAAGTAGAGGAAAAAGCGCGCCGGGTCATTGTCGCCCTCATCCAGCTGCAGCCAGGCGTACGGCCGGCTGGTTTGCCGCGACCATTCAATCGCCAGGCTGCTCTTGCCGTATCCGGCGGGGGCGGAAATCAGCGATACCACGCGCCCGGCGCGCAGCCCCTCTTCCAACCGGGCTACCAGGTGCGGCCGCGAAACGCGCCTGGCCGGCAGGGCTGGCTGGTGAAATTTGGTCTGCAGCAGGTTATCGAGCGCAGGGATTGGGGACATGCTGCCCTCGCCTGGGGGTATCATAGGGGCCAAACCGACGAAACGCGGCCGGGTTTGCGCGGGTTAACCGCTCGCTTCGGGGGCTGATCCAGTAATAGCCTCCGTTGCGGTGCAGCAGCGGGATGCGCCGTTTTTGCGCGATAAAGTGTTCGCGCATGTCTTCTGAAAGATCCGCGTAGCTGTCAAAATCCTCCTGCCAGAGGGCGAAAAGGGCGTCATAGAAGGCGGTGAACTGGCGCCGGTAAGCGCTGGTAACCTGTTCCAGATGGCTGATTACCCAGCAGCGGGTTTCAAAATCCCAGTCATACGCCAGTCCAATGAAACGGTAATCGGAGGTTACATACGGAAAGAAAGGAAACTGGCGGCAGCTGGTCGCGCGCAGGTTCCGCTGGCAGTGTTGGACTCCCTGACAGGCCAGCAGACAGAGATGATCGGGCGTTTCAGCACGCAATTCTTCCGGATCGCACGGCTCGTTATCGCATTCATCCCCGCGCCAGAGATGCCAGAAACCGCCCTGCTGTTGCAGATAAGCCCATTCCTGGCGGTAAGCCACAGGGACGGCCAGACAGATATCGCAGCAGAACGGCAGCCCTGAAGGGTTGTGTACCGCGCACTGCTGCCCGCAGTCCACCTCTGTCACCGGCGCATCAAAGCCGGCGTACAGTTTTGGAATGTCCAGGTCGGGCAGGTAGGGAGTCACGGCCTGTCCTCTTTCAGTTCAAAATTCCGCGCTGATGCAATTCATCGGCCAGATGGGCTGCGCCGCAAAACTGGATGGTTGCCCAACCCCGGGCTTGGGCGGCTTCCAGGTTCGGCAGGTGATCGTCAATGAACAGGCAGTCTTCTGCCAGCAGGCCGGTTTGTTCTTCAAAGGCTTTGAAAATCAGGGGGTCGGGTTTTGCCAGCCCCAGCGCGCCAGAAATGACGATCTGCCTGAACCAGCCTAGAAACGGGTAACGCGGACGAATCAAGCGAAACTTCTCCTCCGACCAGTTGGAGAGAGCGTAAAGCGGAAGCCCGTCAGAATGCAATTGCGCGAGCAATTCAACCGTTGGCTCGATGGCTCCGGCGAAGGTTTCCAGCCAGCGCTGATCGTAAGCCTGCAGGATATCGGCATACTGCGGGAAACGCGCGCATTGCTCGGCGACCACCGCGGCAAATGGTTCGCCCATATCCAGGCGATGATTCCAGGCGCGAAAATCAACCTCTTTCATGAAGGTTTCGACCGTCTGGCGGTCGTGGCTGAAAAACGAACCAAAAAGCGGAAAGGGGTCCCAGTTAAAAATGACGCCGCCAAAATCAAACACCAGGGCGGGGCGTCTGGATTCAGGTGAAACCATAACCATACCTTTATAAAGAACCAGAATAGGGTTAATCAAATTGTACCCTGTTTTGACCGATTCCATCACAGCGCTGATATAATCCGGCTGGGATATGCGATACGTTATGAAAATGGCGGCAAAATGGACGGATTGACTACCTGGGGCGGCGCTGCATTAACGACGGCGGCCGCGCTGCTAGCCGGCCTGATCAACGCGCTGGCCGGCGGCGGGACGCTGATCACCTTCCCGGCGCTGGTCGCGCTGGGCATCCCGCCGGTGGCTGCCAATGTCACCAATACCGTCGCGCTTTGCCCGGGCTATCTGGGAGCCACCCTGGCTTCCTGGGAAGATATTCGCGCTCAAAAAAGCCGTCTGATCCTTTTGATCCCGGCCTCGATTCTTGGCGGGCTGCTGGGCGGCGCGCTGCTGCTGTTGAGCGGAGAGCGCCTTTTCCGCGCTGTTGTCCCTTATTTAATTCTGCTGGCAACCTTGCTGCTGGCGGTTGGCGAGCCGGTAAAACGCTGGGCGGCGAAGCGCGCCGGGAGCGCCTCTGGCGGCCGGATGGCGGGGATATTCGCCGCGCTGGCGGTCGCTCTGGCGGCAGTTTACGGCGGTTATTTTGGCGCCGGTCTGAGCGTGATTGTGCTGGCCGTGCTTGGAATGGCGTTCAACGATACCCTCACCCGGCTTAACGCCCTCAAGCAGGCCGCGGCCCTTTGCGTCAATCTGGCAGCGGCGATTTACTTTGTCTTTTCTGGCCGGGTCGTGTGGCTGGCGGCGGCGGTGATGGCTCTCGGCGCTCTGGCGGGCGGAGCGCTGGGGGCGCGGCTGGCCGGAAAAATTTCCCCGCGTGTGCTGCGGGGTGTGGTGGTTTTGATAGGTTTCGGGGTCGGTCTGTATTATTTGCTGGCCGGCTGACCCGGTTACCGGCTGGGCGCCTGATTGACCAGCAGCCAGTACATGCCCAGCTCTTTCACCGCTGAGATAAATTTTTCAAAATCCACCGGTTTGACAATATAACTGTTTACCCCCAGCTGGTAGGATTCAACGATATCTTTTTCTTCAGAGGATGAAGTTAATACCACCACCGGGATCACTTTGGTGCGCGCATCGGCTTTGATCTGGCGCAGAACATCCAGCCCGTTAACTTTGGGTAACTTCAGATCCAGCAGGATGACGCGCGGTATATCGCTGATTTGCCGGCTGGTGAAGCTGCCGCGGGCAAACACGAAATCGAGCGCCTGTTCGCCGTCCTGCACGACGACGATGTTATTCGCCAGATGGTTTTTCCGCAGCGCGCGTAACGTCAGTTCAGCATCCGCAGGATTATCTTCAATCAACAATATTTCAACTTCGGCCGTCGGGTGCATATTGGTCACCTGGGGGGGGATTTTTCTGGCTTTTTAGCCAGTTAGCAGAACATGCTCATAGCATACAATAAAACTCGGCGAATTTCAACGCAAAATCCCGTTAATCTGAGAGTAATCTCAATCATAATCCTTTAACAGGAGGATGGCGTGCTGGATTTAGATCTGCATCATCAGGCGCGGGTGATGCTGCGCTATTTGTGCGGTGAGCTGGAAAGCCGCCGGGTGGGAAGCCGGGGCAATCAACAGGCGGTTGGCTGGGCAGCGGATGCCCTGGCGCAAGCTGGTTTTGTGATCGAAAAACGCCCTTTTGACTGTATGGACTGGCGGACGGACGGAGCGGAACTGGCGGTGGGCGGCCTAACTTTCCCGGTCGAGTCCAGCCCGTATTCCAGGGGCTGCAGTGTGTCGGCTGAACTGACCGCCGCTGACAGCCTGGAAGCGCTGCAAAATCAGGATCCGACCGGAAAGATTTTGTTAATGCACGCGGCTCTGACGGCGGAACAATTGATGCCCAAGAACTTCCCGTTTTACAACCCGGAAGAACACCGCCAGATTATCCGCGCGCTTGAAGCGCGGCCGCCGCTGGCTATCATCACCGCGGCGGGGCGCGGGGGCAGTATGACCGGAGGGTTATACCCCTACCCCAATATCGAAGACGGCGATTTTGATATTCCCTCGGTTTTCACCGACGACCGCAGCGGTGAAAGCCTGCTGTCTTTTCTCGGGCAGACCGCCAGGTTAACCAGCCGCTGCCAGCGCATCCCGTCCTTCGGAGAAAATCTGATCGCGCGAACGGGCAGCCGCGGACCGCGCGTGGTGCTGAGCGCGCATATTGACGCAAAACCCGGGACGCCGGGAGCGCTGGACAACGCCGCCGGAGTGGTCACCCTGCTGCTTTTGGCCAGGCTGTTAGAGCACCGGGCGAATCAGCGCCTGGTCGAAATCGTCCTTTTTAACGGTGAGGATTATTATGCCAGCAGCGGTGAGCTTGCCTATTTGCCTTTCATCCAGGAGCATAAGGATGAAATTCTCCTCAATATCAATCTGGATGGGCTGGGATACCGCGAGGGCAAGACCGCTTACTCGTTTGTCGAGCTGTCCGCGCCGCTGGCCGAAACTGCCCGGGCAGTCTTTGCCCGCCACCCGGGCCTGCTGGAAGGCTCGCCCTGGTATCAGAGCGACCACATGGTGTTTGTGCAAAACGGGGTGGGTGCTATGGCGCTTACCAGCCAGGCCGCGGCGGATATCTTTCAACGGGTGACTCACACGCCACTGGATTCAATCGATCAGGTCGATGTGAACCGCCTTGTTGAAACGGCGTTTGCCCTGAAAGAATATTTGGAAGAAATAAACACCTGAACAAGGAATTTGAGCATGAACCTTAATCCCCGCTGCTACCGGGATGATGAAGATGCCTGGCGCATCCGCGCTTTTCTTCGCGAGACCCTGATGCGAAACGGTTACCGCAAACAGAACTGGACCCCGCTTCGCTATGATTACTGGCATCATTTCATTAATCCAGACTTAAATCAGGTCTCCCCCCAGGAATCGGTTTATCTCTGGGAGTCTCCCCGGGGCAAGCTCGCCGCAATGTTGAACCTGGACCGCCGCAGCGGTGAAGCCTATCTCCATCTTCACCCGGATTTGCGCAGGGTTGAACTGGAAGAAGAGATGATTCGGCTGGCTGAAGAACGCATGCCGCAGCTTCGCAGCGGTGAAACCCGCCGCCTGACCATCTGGGCGCAGCAGGGCGACAGCATGCGCGAAGGGCTGCTGACCAGGCTCGGGTATTCCCGTCTGGATGAACCGGAGTATCAGCGCTGCCTGCGCCTTGACCAGACCTTGCCCAGCGCGCCAGTGCCGGATGGATTTCACCTGCGCGCCCTGGGGGAAGGCGCAGAAGTGCTTGAACGCGCCTATGCCTCCGGGCTGGCTTTCCACCCGGATGATATTCAAATCGCCGTGGAAAACCGCAGGGATATCCGCTGGTACCGGCATGTTCAGGGCTGCCCGCAATACCGCCGCGATTTTGACCTGGTCGCTGTCACGGAACAGGGCCATGTGGCTGCTTTTGCCACAATCTGGTTTGATGAAGTTACCCGGGTGGGCGAATTTGAACCCGTCGGTACAGTACCAGCCTATCAGCGCCGCGGGCTGGGGAAAGCTCTGATGTGCGAAGGACTGCGGCGGTTAAAACAAATCGGCGCGGTGATGGCTTTTGTGGATTCCTATTCCGTCCCCGCCGGCGCGCTGTACGCTTCAGCCGGTTTTGATCAATTTTTCCTGGCTGAACCCTGGGAAAAAGTCTGGAAATGAGAGGATGAATATGACGCTGCAGGCCAGGTGGCATGATCGTGGCGACCTTCGGGTGATTGAACTGGTCGCCGGAACTCTAGACAGCGAAGCTGCCGCGCTGGAAGCCCTTCAGCTCTGCGCCGAGGCGCAGACGGACCGGGTATTGATCCCGGGAGAAAGGCTGACAGCGGCCTTTTTCGATTTGCGTACCGGAACGGCCGGAGACATCCTGCGCAAGTTTTCCACTTACCGGGTTGCCGCCGCCGCGGTGGTGAGCGCCGATCAAATTGGTCGGGGTAAGTTTTATGAATTCACGCTTGAAACCAACCGCGGTCGTTCCTTTCGCGTCTTTGACTCAAAAGAAGCCGCTCTGGAGTGGTTGTTTGGTCTGTGAGTCAGCGCGGTGGATCAGCGGTAAGTATCAATGAAAAAGGCGCCCGGAAAATTCCCGGGCGCCAGTTTTTTGAGGCTGCCGATTAAGGAGCGTTGTTGTTCCAGAACCAGTTGTAAGCGTAGTAGCCCGAGGAGCTGTCCATGCGGATGGCGATCTTCTGGCTGCCTTTCAGCCCGTCCGGGATCGTGTAGGTCGCGCTTAGATTGCCGCCAGAGCCAGTATCGGTCGTGCCGACCGATGTGCCGCCAATCCCCAGCGAGCCGTAGGGGCCCATCCGCACGGTAAAGGTTTGGCCAGCCGGGAAGTTGTAGCCCTTGATGGTCACCTTTGAATCTTTCACCACCGCCTGAATGTAAAAATACGGATATCCGCTGTAAGAAGATGGAACAGGTGTGGCGCCGGGCACCGGGGTGGGCGCCGGGCTGCTTCCGCTGGTCGAGTTGTTCCAGAACCAGTTAAAGGCGTAATAACCACCGGTGCCTTCCAGACGAATGGCGATTTTTTGATCGCCTTTCAACCCGTCAGGGATATCGTAGGTTTTGGTGAAGGTCCCGCCGGAACCAGAATCGGTGGTCGCCACCTGCGTGCCGCCAATCCCTTTGGTGCCGTATTTTCCCATCAATACTTTGAATGTCATTGAAGGCGGGAAATTGTTGGTTTTGATGGTAACCTTGCTGTCCTTTTCTACAGACACAATTGAGAAAGTCGGAATGCCGGAATAGCCCGGAATGGGAGTCGGGGCGCCGCTGGAGGAGGACGGGTTGTTCCAGAACCAGTTGTAGGCGTAGTAACCGCCCGAATCCGCATCCATGCGGATGGCGATGCGCTGCGAGCCTTTCAGCCCGTCCGGGATATTAAAGGTCTTGGTCAGGCTGCCGCCGCTGCCAGAATCAAACGTGCCGACGGTTGTCCCGCCGATGCCCAGAGTTCCGTAAGGACCCATGCGCACGGTGAAGGTCTTTCCGGCCGGCAGGTTAAAGGTTTTTATCTCCACTTTCACGTCTTTTTCGACGGAAATAATCGAGAAAGTGGGGATAGCACCCGCGCTCACCGATTGAAACGTGCTGGAAAACAGGGCAAGCACCAGCGTCAGTGCCAGCGCCAGACGCAGAACAGGTGATCGAAATACGGTTGGGGTCATACGGTCCTCCCTTGGCTGCTAAAAACGCTTGTTTTCATTATAACGAGGTTTTAATAAATTACTATTCCCCGCTGCTGCCCGCCTCTCATCGGTTCGGAGAGGCGGGCAGGCGGACGCGTTTATTTTGTGATCCGCGGGAAGAGCCAGAAGACCTTGTCGTTGGTGTTGTTGTCGTTGCTCCACACCCGCAGGGTAAAGACCACTTTTTGTCCTTCTAAAGCAGAGAGGTCTTCATTAATAACCTCGATATTTCCATCGTAGATCTGAGTCCACTCACCCAGTGTCTCGGTCGGGCTACCAATCACGCGGTACCGCACCTGGAAGACCACATCACAATCTTTCTGGTCGTACATACATCCAATCACGGTCTGGAAGCGCGCGCCGGCGGGCACGGTGATGCTCTTGTATTCAGCCAGAATGTAGCCGCCGCTGCCTTTGCCGGGGATCATTACCAGCGTCTGTTCATCATCCACCGATTTATTCTCAAACTTGGGCTTGAAGGTGCGGTAGATGGAACCGTTGGTAAAGTCGTCTGCCGGAGACGGGCAGGTGGTCAATTCACCCTTGTTGGTTTCCAGATAGGCGCTGCAGTACTCCTTGGCAAAATCCACCACCACGTCCGATGGCAGTTTGGGATACGCGTTAACCTTGATCTTCACCCAGAAGGGGGTGCCGCTGTCCGCGCCCATGCCGAAACGTCCGCCGCTGGCGTTCTGCAGCATCCAGTAACCGGTGTGGGTGCCGGATTCGCCGGGGGCTACCAGGTTGACTGAAATCTGGAGCGTCTCGCCCGGCTTGACTTCCACATTCAACTTTTGGCTGGCCGGGCCGCTCATGGCGTTTCCGCTGACGAAGACCAGTTTGTAGTCTTTCGTCCAGGTACAGGTGCCGGTGTTTTGCAGCAGCCAGGTTTTGGTAAAACTGGCGCCGGCTTCAAATTCTGTCCCGTCCGGGACGGTGACATCGCCCTTAAAAGTGATATTGTTGCATGGAATGGGCGGTTTGGTTTTGGTCGCCGTTGGCACAGGGGTCTGAGTCACCGTCGGGGTCGGCGTGGGCGGCACGGGCGTTTCGGTGGGCGTCAGAGTCGCGGTTGCGGTTGGCATCGCCGCCTGGGTCGAAAGCACAGCGATCTGGGTTTGCAGGTAGATTTCGGTCAGGCGGGCTGAGATGGTGGCGGCCATGAAGGTCTCCTGCAGCCGTGGATCTACCGCCGGCGGAAAGGCCTGTCCGCCGCAGGCAGTCAGTAGAAATACTGCCAGGAATAGAATTATCCAAATTAATTTTCGTTTCATCGCAAGCCTCTCAATGAGTCAGATCCACTGTAAGACGAAATTGCCCTGTGGATAGTTCCCATGATTTCTAATTGTAAAGAATATTATGAAAAAGAAAACAGGTAAAAAAACGCGCCGGAAAAAATCCGGCGCGGCCTCGTTTCAGGGCTTTTTCTCCTGCTGTGTCTCTTCCAAATACCGCCAGTCTTGTTTTAAATTATTCCAGCGGACGATGAGGCTGACCAGGTAGATGATCAGGATTCCGAAAATCACGGCGTAGCCAGCCAGCATATAGGTCAGGGTGTCTGCGGGGCCGTTCATGGTTTACTCTCCTTCGATGGCGCTGTCGGCGCTGCGGGCGATTTCAATCTGGTGGGCAAACTTTGCCAGGCGGTAGCGGTGCCAGAGCAGGTCGAAGAACAGAATGGTAAACACGATCAGGCTGACCACAAAGGTGGCGGACATCGGCCCGGTCATATTGAACTTGCCAAGGGCTTCTGGATCGCTGCTGCCGATCACCACCGGGTGGATTGTGCGGGAAAGCCGGATGGAAAAGAAGGTTAAGGGAACGGAGATGAAACCAACGATGGCGTAAACAGCGCCAAAGCGGGCGCGTTTTTCCGCTTCGTCAATTCCAGCGCGCAGCATCAGATACGCGGCGTATACGAGCAGCATGATCGCCACGGTGGTAAGCCGCGGGTCCCAGGTCCACCAGGTGTTCCAGATCGGCCTGGCCCAGATCGCGCCGGTGATTACGTTGATCAGCGAAAAGACCAGCCCAAGTTCTACCCCGGCTACGGAGAGGCGGTCCCACTTCATATCCCCTCTTTTCAGGTAGATTCCGCCGCTGAAGGCGGCAAACAAGAAGCTGAGCATGCCAACCCAGCCGGCCGCCACATGATAATAAAAGACCTTTTGAACCGGCCCCATCACCGCTTCAACCGGCGCATAAAAAAAGACCATCAGCGTGGCTGCCAGCAGGCCGAGCGCGCTGAGCCCATCCAGCAGGGTAAGACCTTTGGGTTTGTTATCCATCCAGCCTCCTCTAAAAAAACCTACTCTTCCACAATGTAATCAAATGCCATAAACGCCACGGCTAAAAAAATGAGATTATACGCCGCCAGCAACAGCAGCCAGGGCTGAATTTCGCTCAGGTTTACTCCGGCGAGAAAAGCCCCGGTGGCTTTAACCGCCGCCACAAGCAGCGGAATGGCGACCGGGAAAAGCAAAATTGGCAGCAGGATGTCGCGTGTGCGCGCCTGAACCGCCATACTGGCAAGCAGCGCGCCGACCAGAACATAACCGCTGCAGCCCAGCAGGATGACCAGTAGAATACCCGGCAGCAGCAGATTTTGATTGTAAAACAGGCTGTACAGCGGCAGCAAAACCGCCGCCGTCGCCAGCATAATCACCAGGCTTGACAGGGTTTTACTGAGATAGATGGCGCTGCGGTCTACCGGCGCCAGCAGCAGCCCATCCAGACTGCCGCGGTCTTTTTCCGCCGCGAAAGCGCGGTTGAGTCCCAGGGTGCCGGTGAAGGCCAGGGTTACCCACAGGATACCACCTGTCAGCGCTCCGCGCTCGGCGGGTTTCATTTCGAGCGCGAAATTGAAGATAAATATCACCAGCAGCCCAAAAACCAGCATCGCCGAGAACATTTCCCGGCTGCGCCACTCCGCTTTGAGGTCTTTAGCAGTCATGGCCGCGATCGCGCGCAGGTATAACCTCAGCGGGCTCAACGTGCTGCCTCCAGTGCCTGTCGGTAAAATGCCAGAATCCCGTCAGGCGGTACCTGGTCTGCCGCGGTACTGGCAAGGAACTTCCCGTGCGACAGCACGTCGAAGCGGCTGGCGAGCGCTGCGGCGCGGGCCAGGTCGTGGGTGGTGAGCACAATCGTGCGCTGCTGCGATGCGACCTGGCGCAGCAGGGCATCGAGCATTTCGCAGGCTTCCTGATCCAAACCGGTGTGAGGCTCATCCAGCAGCAAAACCTGCGGATTGTGCAGCACTGCGCGGCCTATCGCCAGGCGCTGCTGCATACCTCTTGAGAAAGTCCGCACCAGATCATTCCGCTGTCGGAGCAGACCCACCTGGTCAAGGACGGTCTCGATCCGTTTTCCCGCATCTGGCAGGTTGTAAAGCCGGGCAAAAAAAAGCAAATTTTCAGCGGCGGTCAGATCTCCGTACAGCATGGGCTGGTGGCCCAGCATCCCGAGGCGCAGACGCGCCTCAGCCGCCTGGCGCGGCAGGGAATAACCGGCTACCCGGATGTTTCCGCTGCTTGCTTTTACCAATGACGCCAGAATCCGTAAAAAAGTTGTTTTACCCGCTCCGTTTGGCCCAAGGACAGCGACAAACTCTCCGGCGCGGGCGGAAAAATCTACGCCGCGCAGGGCGGGCTTGATGCCGTAGCGTTTCACCAGCCGGCTAACCTGAATGACGGGTTCCATCGCCGCTCCGCAAAGAAACTCTCAAGGCTTCAAGCAATTCCTGACGGCGTTTTTGATAAGCGCTGTCCGACACCTCGCCGATGCGGTGCTGATCATCCAGGGCGATGATGGCGTCCATCAAGCGAACTGACTCGCCCTCCACGTCAGAGGCAGCCGGCGCCGGTTTTTTTCTTCCAAAAAACATCATACCCGCGGCGGCCATCAGGATCGCGCCGCCAATCAGAAAGACCGGCACCAGCGAAAACCGCACCAGCGTAAATGCCAGCGGCTGGTTGGCGGACAATCCGCGGCCGGTGTATATCTGCACCTGGGTTCCTTGAATGTTGCGCGTTCCAGAAAAGGTGAGCTGCTCGCTGGTCAGCCGGCCTTCTCCGCCGGTCACCATGACCACGATTTCCTCGGTATTCATCGGCAGAGCCAGGGATAGATCCAGCCGTCTGCTGAAGGGCAGCGAATAGCCAAATAAAATCTGACGGCTGCTGCCCGGTTCTACTGGCGCAAGGTAGGCAAAACCGCCCCCGAACGGGGTCATGTTGCCGGTGGCGCCGTTTTCTTCAAATGCAAGATCCGCAGCCTGGTCCGGCAGGCGAATGCGCAGAGTCGGCTGACCATCCTGAACCGGAAGCACAACCCGGTTTGACCGGTTGGAAAAAACCAGAATCTCGCCAACCTGCAATTGATCTTTTGAACTTAAATCCAGGATAACGTGCAAGCGGTCAGCTGTTAATAATCCCGGATCGCTGCTGGCGGGATAGACGGAAATGCGCAGGTTCACGTCCCCCAGCGGCCCGACCTCCTCTGCGGCCAGAAATTCGGAATTGTAGGTCAGGCCTTCGTATTCAACGGTCACCAGGTAGATTCTGCCGCTGACGACTTCAACATTTCTAAATACAAAACTCCCGTCCTCATCACTCTCTGCAGCGGTTTGAAACGTCTCTTCCATCTGGTCATAACCGTGCAGGGTGACCGGCAGGCGCACGCCGGGCTGAAGGCTGTCCGGCAGCAGGATGCTGCCGTGGATGTTAAACGAACCCGGCTGCGGGTTGTTTCCGCTGGAATTCAACGGCGCGGGGAATTTGGCGGCGATCAACTGCTGCGGTCCGCCAAAAAAGGCCAGCGCGCGCGTATAAACCGCCAGCTGGAAGCGCTGTTCCTGGGTTAATTTTTCAGCGTAGGCCGGCATGGCCGGCGGGCGGCCCGCGCTGACGGCATCTACCAGCTGCTGTCCGGTGAGCCCTGCCAGAACAGCCGGATTGGTCCAGTCCGCAGGAGATGCGCTTTCGCTGGAAGATGCGCCGCGTCCATTTTCGCCGTGGCAGGCAGCGCACTCTTGCTTAAACAGTGCGTCAGCGGACTGCAGCGCTTCAGCGTCCATACCCAGGCTGAACGCATAAGCCACCACATTCCAACGCTGCTGGTCGCTCAGGCTGGAAAAAGGCGGCATGCCCCGGGCCATATTTCCTTCGGTTACCATGCGGTACCAGGCGGACGGGCTGGCTTTCAACCAGGATGCGCGGCTTTGAATATCTGGAACGGGAGAAGCCGCCCGACTGGCCAGATTACCGTCTCCGCGGCCGGTGTCGCCGTGGCATGGCGCGCATTTTTCCAGGTAGATGGCGCGCCCCTGTTCGGGGTCGGGCAGGCTGACCGGAAAGCTGCCGGGTGGCACGTCAGTCGCGCCGTTTATATCGGGCGGGGGCAGCACATCACCAGCCAGTGAAAGCGAGCAGCCGCTGACCAGAAGCGCGAAGAGCATGAAGGAGAGGAGAATAGCTTTATTCATCTTGTTTAAGCGCGTGACCGCATTGCGGGCAGAATTTATCAGACCGCTGCAACGCATGACCGCAGGAGGGACAAAATCCGGCGGACCGTTCCTGGCGCTGGCGGCGGCGGTTGGCGATCAGCGCTTCCAGGTCGCCTTCTTCAACGGCTGTCCGCGCGGCGCTTCGCTCTGTTTCCAGGCGGGCTTCTACCTCGTCCAGGGTTTTCAGCACTTCTGCGCTGCGCGCCAGGAGGTCGCGGCGCTGGACAGGATAGTCGTCCGCGGGGATTTTCCCAAGCGTGTAATCAAAATCCAGTTCCTGCAGCGAGCGCAGCAGCCTTTCTTTTTCAGCCAGCAGGGCTGATCGGCGGACGGCCAGATCCTGCGGGCTGACCGCTGTTCCGGGTGATCTGCCCGAGAACGGCCGACTGATCACCACAGCCGAGAGCAGCGCGAGAATTAAGATAACCAGAGCAGACACCAGGTCCATAGCGGTAACCTTTTTATGGCAGATGCGGTTGTATCATCTGGAAGATTTCATCCACACTGGCGAAAGGCCCGATCTTGACCGCCGCCAGGCGTCCCTGGGCATCCACAAGATAAGTTTCGGGAACGCCGCGAATACGGAAGATATTCGAAATGCGGGTTTGGTTATCCGGTCCGTTGGGGTAGGTGATGCCGTATTGCTTCAGATAGTTCAGCGCTTCGCGGTCTGTATCCAGGTAAGCCACCCCTAAAAACACCACTTTCCCGCCGGGTTGAAGCGCCTTCCAGGCGGCTTCGAGTTCCGCGGCTTCCTGGGCGCAGGGATCGCACCAGGAAGCCCAAAAATTAATCAACATCACCTTGCCTTGAAAATCCGCGGTGTTGACCTGCTCGCCATTGTATGATTCCAGGATAAAAGGCGGCACGTGATCTCCAACCTCCACCGCCGGGTTGCGCAGCGCAAGACCCAGGATGGTTAAGAAACCCACCAGCAGCAGAAAAGCCAGCGCCACCGCCCACCACGGTAGAGGGGCAGCCCGTGGGGGGGTAGGTTCGGCAGAGGCAGGGGTAGACGGGTTAAGGCTCATTTTTCGCGCTCCCGCCGGCGTAATTCTTCCTCGACGCGTCGGATGTACTCGTCCTCGCGCGCGGGTTCGGCAGTTTGCCCGCCGGCCGAAGGTTTCTTCAGCAGTTTTTTCACGGTGAAATAGACCGCTGCGATGCCAGCCAGCAAAATGAGCGCCGGGCCGATGTAAAGAAGAAGGTTTAAGCCCCGCGCGGGCGGCAAAGAGAGAACGCGGTCTGAAAAGCGCAGGGCGAAAAATTCTTCAATCTGCTTGCGGTCCCAGCCTTCAGCCAGTTTGGTGCGAATTTGTTCGCGCCATTCGGCGCAGGCGGCGGTGGGGCAGACATCCAGCGGAATATTATCGCAAATCGGGCAGTACATATCTCTGGCAATCGCGTTGACCTGGTCGTCGCTGATCACCGGGGTTGGACTGGGCTGTTCAGACTGGGCAGCCGCACGCGGCACCCCGAAGGCGGAAAAAACCAGGCCAACAATCAGGCAGGCTGCCAAAACATATCCAGCCGCCCGGGCAGCGCGGGCCGGTCTCATGGTTTAACCTCCCCGGCGGGTTCATCTTCCTGCGCGGGCCAGGCCGCGACCAGCATGCCAAGTATAAAGACCAGCCCGCCCGTCCACAACCAGTTGATCAGCGGGTTAAGATAAAACTTGAAGGTCGCGCGGTCAGCCGTCAGCGGCTGCCAGTCAGCCAGAATGACATACACATCTTCTTCCAGGGTGGAATACATCCCGGGAATGGTCATCGGCTGCTGGCTGTCATAAAAGAAATCGCGGCGCGGATAGATTTGACCCACTTCACGGCCGTTTTTTATCACGGTCATCTCGGCGCGAACCACATTGCGGTTGTCATTGGTATCGAAAGATTTGACATCATCGAAACGGACGGAATATGCGCCCAGGCTGAGCGTTTCACCGCGGCTGATCGCGCGCTGCGTTTCTACCTGAAAGGATTCAATCCCGATGATGCCGATCGCCATGATGACCACGCCCAGGTGAATGATATACCCGCCGTAACGGCGGCGGTTGCGCCCGGCCAGCCGCCAGAACGCCAGCGGCAGGCTCTCGCCGCTTCGCCGCGCGCGCGCCAGGACCGCCCGGCCGTAATCGTACAGGGTGATGAACCCCACCGCGGCCGCCAGCCACAACCCGGTCAGCGCCATCACCGAGCGAACCCCGAGCAGGATCACACCCGCCAGCACCAGCAGAGAGGCGGCCAGCGGTTTCCAGATGGCTTTGCCCAGTGTTTTGACGGTTGAGCGCCCCCAGGCGGATAGCGGAGCGATGCCCATCAGCAGCAGCAATCCCAGAAAGAGCGGCGGAGTTGCCAGTTCGTAATACCGCGGTCCAACGGTTACTTTATTCCCGGTAACCAGTTCGGCCACAATCGGGTAAACCACTCCGCTGAAACAGATCACCAGCAGACCCATAAACAGCAGATTGTTGAACAGGAAGAAGCTTTCCCGCGACAGCAGCGAGGTCATATTGCCTTCAGCGTGCAGTTTCTCCCAGCGCCAGACCAGCAGGGCAAATGCCGTCAGGGCAGACAGGGCGATGAAGGCGAAAAAGAGCGGGCCCAGCGCTGAGCGGGCGAAAGAATGCACGGAATTGACAACACCCGAACGAGTCAGGAAGGTCCCAAAGATGACCAGCAGATAGGTCAGAATAATCAGGATCATGTTCCAGCGTTTGAAGAGGCCGCGCTTTTCCTGGATCATCACGGAATGAAGAAAGGCGGTTCCGCTTAACCAGGGCATGAAGGCTGCCAGTTCAACCGGATCCCAGCCCCAGTAGCCTCCCCAGCCCAGGACGTCATAAGCCCAGCGGCTGCCCAGCAGCAAACCCAGCGATAAGAACAGCCAGGCGGTCAGACTCCAGCGGCGGGTAATGCGGATCCAGCGGTCGTCGCTGCGCCCGGTGACCAGCGCAGCGATGGCAAAAGCGAAAGGAATCACGAAGGAAACAAAGCCGAGATAGAGCATCGGCGGGTGGATGATCATCCCCGGGTGGCGCAGCAGCGGGTTCAACCCGCGCCCGTCAGGCGGCAGGACGGCGAAAGTGCCCGCCGGCTGGAACATCGCCAGGACTTCGCCGCCGTCTGCGCTGATAAAGAAGCGCTCAAAGGGATTATCCACAAAAAGGGATAATGTGAGGAAAAAAACCAGCGTAACCAGCGCGACCACAACCACCCAGGGCAGGAATTCGCGGTCGCGGTCCCATTTGCGCAGGGTCACAGCGGTGGTAAATGCAGAAAGCAGCCACGACCAGAATAACAGCGAGCCGTCCTGCCCGCCCCACAGGGCGGTGATCTTTAAGTACAGCGGCATGGCGCTGCTGGTGACGTTGTAGACATAGGCGTATTCGTACCGCCCGCTGACCAGCAGCACCAGCAAAGCGACGACCGCCACGCTGACCAGCGGGAAGGTCAACTGCATGGCAAGGCGGGCGCTTTCCGCAACCCGCTCGTTTTTCTTCACCGCCCCGTAAATGGCTGCGGCGATACCGTAAAGCGCCACCGCGAACGCAACCAGTAAACCGCCGTATCCAATGTTAGCGATCATGCGCGCACTCCCTGGCAGCCGAACAAAACCTGCGTTTCCTTTGTTTGGGTTACTGGCTGGCCGATTGGTCTGGCACAGCCTCGTCATAACGGCTGGGGCACTTCAGCAGCAGTTCTTCGGCGTGAAAAACCCCGTCTTCTCCTAATTTGCCGGTCATGATGGCCTGGGCTTCGTTGCGCATCAGGTCCGGGCGTTCGCCGGTGTAAACCACCTTCAGGCGCGGAAGCGTTGGGTCATTGACCGCGTTGTGCAGCACCAACCCCAAGCCGCCCAGGCGCTCAATTTCAGCGCTGTCCCCGGGCACATGGGCGATGGTAAAGGTAAGCTGCAGGGTTTCCGGGTCGTAAACAATCGTGTCGCCGACCACTGCGCCAGAAATGCGCACTTCCCGCCCGGTCATCTCTGCCTGACGGGCTTGCAGTTCTTCCACCGTTAGAAAATACTGGCTGCCCTGCGATACGGCAGCCACAATCAAGGCGATGATGGCGATCACCATCAATGCGCCGCCAATGATAAATTTGTTTGGAAAAGACATCCAGCGGACTCCTCAATGTTTAACACAAAGATGCGAGCGCGTTCTCATTTTGACATACCCAGATTAATTCAGGGTGAGAAACGCAGCGGGGAACATCCTGCACTATTCCGCCATAAGTAGTCCAATTATACCCCACACAGACCTTAAGGGCAAAAAAAACCCCTTCCGCAGGGAAGGGGTCGGGATTGTGATTATTCTTTTTCGTAAGGCACGCCGTCCGCGGCCGGCACCTGACCGCGCCCCACCACCCCGGCCAGGATGACCATCGTGGCGATATACGGCAGCATCGATGTAAACTGGTTGGGGATTTTGCTGCCCAGCAGGGAGAGCGAAGGCCCCAGGTTTTCAAAGAAGCCAAACAGCAGGCTCGCGCTGACCGCCCCGACCGGCGACCAGTTGCCAAAAATCATGCTCGCCAGACCGATAAAGCCCTTGCCGGCGGTCATTAATTCTTCAAAGCGCCCGATGGAACCCAGCGTGAAATACGCGCCGCCAAAACCGGCGATCAGACCGCTGAGCAGCACCGCCATGTAACGGGTGCGGATCACGTTAATCCCGAGCGTATCCGCGGCTTTAGGGTGTTCGCCCACCGAGCGCAGCCGCAGGCCCCAGCGGGTCTGGAAGAGCGCGATCTGCATCACGATCAGCAGGATCATCAGCACGTAAACAAAGATGTTGTTGTTGAAGAAAATGGGCCCCAGGAAGGGAATATCTGCCAGCACCGGGATCGGCACGCGCGGGAAGATGGGCGGATTGTTAAGATACTCGTAGGTCTGCATAAATTTGGAGGAGATAAACGAGCTTAATCCCGCGCCAAAAATGTTGATCACCGTGCCGGAGATGATTTGATCCACTTTGTATTTTATTGACAGCACGGCGTGAATAGCGGCCATCAGCAGCCCGGCCAGCAGAGCGGTTCCCAGCCCGATCCAGAAATTTTTGGTGATGCTGCCGAACAGCGCGCCGGTCATGGCGCCCATCAGCATCATCCCCTCAATGGCGATGTTGACCACGCCTGATCGTTCGCTCATAACCCCGGAAAGGGCTCCAAGCGCGATCGGCACCGCCAGAAGCAGCGAGCCTTTCAGCAGCCCGCCCAGGTTCAGGGATTTTCCAGATGCCGTCCAGATCAGCAGCGCGAAGATGAACAGAAAGAAGGATAACCCCAGAACCAGATTGGTAAATCGGCCGAAACCCTTGAACAGCTGGTAGATCCCGGCCAGGCCGACCAGAACGGTCAGGCCGATCAGCACTTCCAGGGTGGGCAGCACCAGATCGGGCACTGAGCCGCGGGTGATGCCGCCCGGGGTCAGGCCAAAGGTGGTAAACGCGTCGTGACTGGCGGTTACCACGAACAACCCGGTCATTAAACCGGCGATGAGCAGCAGCACAACCGCGATGGTGTATTTGCGCCGCGGAGTGATTTCTTCAACCTTGCGATGAACAATGATCTCAGCCATAGCTTATTTACCTCCCCAGCCGGTCTTGACCACGACCCGATCTTCAATTTTCGGGGCGCGCAGGCGGTAAATCGTGCGAATGATCGCCGGGGCAGCGATAAAGATGATAATCAGCGCTTGCAGGATAGAGATAATGTCAATCGGGATGCCGGTAGCCAGCATCATGCGGGTGGCGCCGCTGCGCAGGAAGCCGAAGAGCAGCGCGGCCAGGACCACGCCGATCGGGTTGCTGTTGCCCAGCAGCGCCAGCGCGATGGCGTCAAAGCCAAAACCCGGCGAAAAGCCCAGCGCCAGGGTGCGGTTGAGCGCGAGGATTTCATTCGCTCCGGCCATCCCGGCCAGCGCGCCGGAGATGCTCATGGCCACGATGGTGCTGGTGACGATGTTCATGCCAGCGTAGCGCGCCGCGTTCGGGTTGGCGCCTACCGTGCGCAAGTTGTATCCCCAGGTAGTCTTGAAGAGGAAGTAATACACCAGGAAAGCGACTGCCAGGGCGATAAAGAATCCGAGATGGAAGCGGATGGGCTTATCAAAAAATTGGGGTATTTCCGCGCTCTTTTCAATAAAAGGACTGAGCGGAACGCCGCCCGAGCCGGGCCGCTGCATTGGGCCGGTCAGCAGCCATTCTGTCAGGCGGAAGGTGATCCAGTTCACCATGATGGTGTTAATCACCTCGCTGCCGCCCGTTTTGGCTTTCAACCAGCCGGGAACAAAACCCCACAGCGCGCCGGCCGCCGCGCCAGCCAGAAAAGCCAGCGGCATATGAATGTAGGGCGGCAGGCCTTTGATGGAATAGCCGACGAACGTGGCCGCGGTGGCGCCGATGAAAATCTGCCCTTCGGCGCCGATGCTGAACAGACCTGACCGAAATGCCACCGCGACGGCCAGACCGGCAAAAATATACGGGGTGGCCACGACCAGGCTTTCCAGGAAAGGATTCACAGCGCGGCGCAGTTCAATCGGGTTGTCGCCCTGCAGGGCGGCGATAATCCGCGCCGGATCGCCAAACGCGCCTTTGAACAGCGCCTCGTAAGAGGTTGAAATCGCTTTCCAGGCTGCCCCCAGCCCGTCTCCAAATGACAGCGCGAAGGCTTTGTAGACGTCCTCTGTGGTCAGGGCGATGATGACCGCGCCAATGATCAGACCGGTGAGGACCGCCAGGATCGGAATAAGAATAGCCTGTCCGGTACCGCTCCGCCCCTTTTTCTTCGAAGGGCTGTCGATGATCTCTTCGAGCAATACTTTGGTAACTTCAGGTTTTTGCTTGTTATCAGGTTGGTTCGCCACAGCGTACCCCCGTTAAAAAGTAGATTCCACTTTGACCCGGCCCTTCTTGCGGCCAGCGTCTGTCAAATCAATCTGAACCCCCGCCATTAACAGGCCGACCTCCTGTTTGGTAACTTCACCCGCGTTCACAATCGCGATGATCTTGCCGCGGTACATGACGGCGATGCGGTCTGACAGCTCCATAATTTCATCCAGCTCGGACGAAGCCACCAGCACAGCGCAGCCTTCATCGCGTTTCTTGACGATTTGCGAATGGATGTATTCGATTGAACCGACATCCAGACCGCGGGTGGGTTGAGAAGCCACCAGCAGTTTAATTGGCCGGGAAAGTTCGCGCGCGACGATCACCTTTTGCTGGTTGCCGCCGGAAAGCGCGCCAACATGGATCAGCGGCCCGGGAGTGCGCACGTCAAACTGCTCAATCAGCCGCTCGGCATTGGCGAGGATTGCTTTTTCCTGGCGGATAACCCCGCGCGCAAAAGGCTCCTTGTAGTAGGTGTTCAGAATTAGATTATCCGCGATGGAGAAGCTCAGCACCAGCCCGTCTTTCTGGCGGTCTTCCGGAACATGCGCGCTGCCCATTTCGGTGAATTTGCGCGGGGTGGCGTAAGTAACCGTCTCGCCCAGCAGCCGGATGCTTCCGGAGGTCGGTCTGCGCATACCGGTAATCGCGTCTACCAGTTCGGTCTGGCCGTTGCCCTGCACCCCCGCCAGGCCAAGAATTTCGCCGGCGCGAATCTCAAAACTGACGCCTTCAACCATGATCTGCTTCTGATCGTTGGCCACTTCCAGGTCGCGAACTTCCAGGACGACATCTCCGGGGGTAGCCGATTCTTTTTCAACTTCCAGGTTGACCGCCCGCCCGACCATCATGGCGGCCAGTTTTTCGCGGTCCGCGTCTTTCGGTGTGGTTTCGCCGACCACCGCCCCGCGGCGGATCACCATAATGCGGTCCGCCACTTCCAGCACTTCGCGCAGCTTGTGGGTAATAAAGATGATGGATTTGCCCTGCTTGACCAGCAGCCGCATGATTTCAAAGAGCTCGTCCGCTTCCTGGGGAGTCAGGACGGCGGTGGGCTCGTCAAAGATCAAAATGTCTGCCTCGCGGTAGAGCAGCTTGATGATTTCAACGCGCTGCTGCACGCCGACCGGCAGATCGCGGATGTAGGTATCCGGATCCACCTCCAGACCGTATTTCGTGGAAATTTCGCGGATGCGCGCGGCGGCTTTCGGCCGGTCCAGGAAATCGCCGTAGCGCAGGGACTCTTCGCCCAGCATCACGTTTTCTGTTACCGTGAAAACCGGGATGAGCATAAAATGTTGATGAACCATGCCAATACCGGCCCGGATCGCGTCGGTGGGCGAATGGACGCTGATTTTCTTCTCGCGCACCCAGATCTCGCCTTCATCCGGCTGGTACAGACCGTAAAGGATGTTCATCAGGGTGGTTTTCCCGGCGCCGTTTTCTCCCAGCAAGGCCAGGATCTCCCCTTGCTGCAGGGTCAGGTCAATATGGTCATTGGCCAGCACGCCTGGAAACCGCTTGGTGATCGATTTCAATTGTAGGACAGGAGCCATACTCACTCCGCTTGAGGGAAAAGATTAAAATATTCTACCACAGGCTTATCTGAATCACCCTGCCAGCCCATCCGATTAAGAGAATATTAAGAGGAATGTCAAATAAAAGGCGCTCCGGTATGCCCGGAGCGCCTGTCGTGCTTGATTTCAAGTGAAGCGCGGCTTACGGCTTGACCTTGACAGCGCCGGAGATGATGTCAGCCTTGAGCTGTTCAATCTCGGCTTTCAGTTCAGCGGGAACCGCGGCGTCAAAGTTGTGGTAGGGGGCGATATCCACACCGCCGTTGGCCAGGCTACCAACTTCCAGACCGCCTTCAAAGGTGCCGTCGATGACTTTCTTGATCACGGCTTTGGTGGTGGCGTCCATCTTCTTGAGCACAGAGGTCAGGATGATGTCCGCGTAGTCGGGCTGGGTGAGGAACCAGTCGCTGTCAACGCCGATGAAGTAGATCGGTTTGTCGGCGGTGGTGCGTTCCTTGACGGCAGCGGCAGAGCCAATGCCGACCGGGCCGGCAACGGGCATGACCACATCGGCGCCGTTGTCCATCAGCTGGATGGCGAACTGCTTGCCGAGGTTCTGATCGTCAAAGGACTGGGTGAAGAGGCCGGTGGCAGCTACGGGGTCCCAACCGAGGACTTCCACGTTGGTGCCTTTCTTCTCGTTGTAGTACTTCACGCCGTAATAGAAACCGTCCATGAAGATGGTCACGGGCGGGATCTGCAGACCGCCAAAGGTGCCGACCTTGCCGGTCTTGCTCATACCGGCGGCCAGGTAGCCAGCCAGGAAAGCGGCTTCGTCGGTGTTGAAGACCTGTCCGACGACATTCGGCAGAGCGGGATCGTAGGCGTAGTCGATGATGGTGAACTTGAAGTCAGGGTTGGCTTCGGCGCCAGCCTTGGTGGCATCGCCCAGCAGGAAGCCGACGGTCACGATCAGATCGCAGCCTTCTTCAATGAAAGCGTTGATGTTCTTTTCGTAGTCAGCAGCCTGGGTCGATTCCAGATATTTGCCTTCGATGCCAAATTCGGCCATCGCGTCGGTCACGCCCTTCCAGGCGGTCGCGTTGAAGGATTTGTCATCAATACCACCGGTGTCGGTGATTTCGCAAACCTTGATGACTTTGGGCGCTTCCGTCGGGGCTTCGGTCGCAGGGGCGGGAGCCTCGGTGGCAGGGGCGGGAGCCTCGGTCGGAGCCGGGGCAGCCTGGCCGCAGGCAGCCAGCAGCATGGATGCCATCAGAACTACTGCGAAAATGGCATACAACTTTTTGGACATGTTCTTTCTCCTCCTAGAGAATGTTGGCGGTTGGGGCGATGTTCTGTTTTTTTTGATTCCCCAACCTTGTCTTACAAGTATATCGTAAACCGAAATCATTTGCAAGAAAGCAAATGCGCTCACGGCGCGGAGGGGATCGAAAATATCAAAAACATGACCTCACCCGGTTATTTCGGGGGGCGGGGAATCCGGTTCGCTTTCATTCCGGATGCGGTCGAGGAATTTACGGTCGGCCTGGCTCAAAGGAAACGTTTCCAGTAAATCGGGGCGCTGGCGCAGCGTGCGCAGCAGTGCCTGCTCCCGCCGCCAGCGGGCGATCTCGGCGTGGTTGCCGGAAAGCAGCACCGCCGGCACCGGCCAGCCGCGAAAAACTTCCGGGCGGGTGTAATGGGGATATTCCAGCAGACCGGAAGCGAAAGAATCATCTGCCGCGCCGTCCGGGTCGCCCAGAACCCCGGGGATCAGGCGCGAGACGGCATCCAGAATGGTCAGGGCTGGCAATTCCCCGCCGGTGAGCACAAAATCGCCGATCGAGATTTGATCGCTGACCAGATGCTCGCGGATGCGCTCGTCCACGCCCTCGTACCGCCCGCACAGCAGGGCAAAGCGCGGCAGTTCGGCCAGTTCATACGCCACCTTTTGGGTAAAGGGCCTTCCCTGGGGGCTCATTAAAATCACCGGGCAGCACGGCGGCGCGCCAAGCACTCCTTCCACCGCGGCAAAGACCGGTTCCGGCTTCATCACCATCCCGCCGCCGCCGCCGTAGGGGGCGTCGTCGGTGGTGTGATGGCGGTCGGTGGTATAGGCGCGGATGTCGTGCAGCGCCACCTGCAGCAGTCCGCGTTTTATGGCTTTATCCAGGATGCTGGTTTCAAGGTAGGGTTGAAACAGGTCGGGAAACAGGGTGAAGATTTCCACGCGCATAGAATAATTGTAACTGTGAGCCGTACAACGGACAAGATCGGCGATTAAAACAGGTTTAGAACCCTTTCGCCAGGCAGGCCCTTGCCTTGACGCTGGTTTTCGAGTACGGTAAGATGAATTTATGTATCTCAAAGGAAGTAACTGGAGCATGCAGCGGCGCACGCGGCGGTCGAACCCGCTGCGGGTCATCTTTTTGTTGCTGCTGGTTGGAGGAGCGATTTACTTCAACGAACGGGTGGTGCCTACCATCCCGCCTCCCTTTGTGCCTACCGCGGAACCGACCCGTTCGCCGGATGCGTATATCATTGAAGCGCAAACCCTGGAAGCAGAAGGAAAATTTACCGGGGCAATCCAATCTTACGGTGAAGCCATTAAAGTCGACCCGCGCAACCCCAGCCCCTACATCGCTCTGGCGCGCCTGTTAATCTACACCGGCAAATATCAGGATGCGATCACCAACGCGGAGAACGCCCTGCTGCTCAGCGAAAACAATCCCCAGGCGTATGCCTACCGCGGCTGGGCTCAGGGGCTTTCCGGCGATTATCTTAACGGTGTGGCTTCGCTAAAAACCGCCATCCAGCTTGACCCCAACAACGCGGCCGCTTACGCTTACCTGGCCGAGGTGTTGATCCTGCAAAAGCAGGCCGGTCAGGACACGCTCACCACCCTGGATGAGGCTATTCAAGCCTCGCGCCGCGCGCAGGATCTGGCCCCGAACGCCATGGAGTCCTACCGCGCGCGCGGGCTGGTGCTGGAAGACACCGGCAACCCGGAAGAAGCGCTGCAAATGTTCCAGGAAGCGGTCAAGATCAACCCGAATATCGCCGATTTGCACGTCTTCCTGGGGCGCACTTACCGCGCCCTGGGGGATAACGTTAACGCGGTTAAGGAGTTTAACCAGGCTATCCCGCTGGATCCCACAAACCCGCTGCCAAAACTGTATATCTCGCGCACCTATGCCCAGATCGGTGAATTCGTCCGCGCTGTGCAGTACGGGCAGCAGGCGCTTAAAGATAACCCCAAAGATCCTTTCCTCTACGGCAACCTGGGCGTGATGCTGTATAAAAACAAGCAGTACGAAGAGGCGGTTGCGGTCTTAAAAATTGCTGTCCAGGGCGGTACCAATGAGGCGGGGGAAGTGGTTGAGGGAATACCGTTGGATTACGGCCGCCCGGCTGAATTCTATTACACTTACGGGCTGGCGTTGGCCCGGATTGGCGAATGCGGCGAGGCGCTGCCCATTTCTCAATTGCTGATCAAGGGCGTTCGTAACGATGAAATCGCGGTCTTCAACGCTCAGGAAATCATCAATATCTGCCAGCAGGTTTCTGCTTCACTGCCAAAAGCTACCGTAACCGAAACAAATGGAGCCCCCGCCACGGAAACGCCCACCCCGGCGCCGTGAGGATGAAGCATGATTGACCTGAACGGTTCAAAACCGTTGTTCCGAAAACACGCGGAGCGCGTTCATCCCTACCGCATCCTGTTCTGGCTGGTGATGGTGCTGGCCGCGCTGTTCGTCCTGCGCGGGTACGCCACCGGCGGAATTCAGCCGGTGTCTCTGGTCACCCCGACCCCCACGCGCACGTTTGTTTCCTACGAAGAAGAGGCGAAAACCCATTTCGCCGCCGGAAACCTGGAAGACGCCATCACCGCCTACAAGCGCGCCCTGGAAGTCAGCCCCAAAGAAGCCCGGTTGTGGGCGGAACTGGCGCGTATTCAGGTGTATTCCTCGACTCAGAAAGTCAACGCGGAGGACCGCGCGAAGCGCTTAAAAGAGGCGCTTGATTCGGTCAACCGCGCGGTGGAACTGGCTCCAGACAACAGCACCGCTCATGCCATTCGCGCTTTTGTGCTGGACTGGAACGCCGGGCTGGGCGGGCCGGACGCCGAGACCTATCTGGTGGAGGCGGAACAGGCAGCCATCCGCGCCCTGCAGCTGGACGGCACCAACACGCTGGCGCTGGCGTATTACGCCGAGATTCTGGCGGATCAATTAAAGGTTCTGCAGGCTCAGGAATATATCGAGCAGGCGGTGCAGCGCGACCCCAGCCTGATGGACGTCCACCGCATTTATGCCTATGTCAAAGAGTCGCTGCGCGATTACGAAGGCGCGATCAAAGAATATGAAAAAGCGCTGCAAATCACGCCCAACCTGACCTTTCTTCACCTGCGCATCGGGGTGACCTACCGCGTCCTGGCCGCGGATCAGCGCAAGGATTATTACGACCGCGCGCTGGAATATTTTGAACAGGCCGCGACAATTAACCAGCAGCTGGGAATTAAAGATCCGCTGCCCTATATCTCCATCGCCAAAACGTATGCCCAGCTGGGCACATTTTTCCCGGCCGCGCTCAATATCCGCAAAGCTCTGGAATATATGCCGGACAGCGCGGATGTCTACGGTCAAACCGGGATTATTTTTTACAAGGGCAAGAACTACGAAGGCGCGATCGAAGCGCTCAAATGCGCTGTGGAGGGCTGCACGCCCGAGGAATCCTGTAAGGTGCGGCGCTGCGCGGATGCGAACGACCCGGCCATCACCATCAGCGGCCTGCCGCTGACGGATGAGACTGTGGTGTATTATTACACCTACGGTTCAGCTCTGGCCGGCCTTCACCGAAAAACCAATAACTACTGCGCCAGAGCCGTGGTCATCCTTGGCAAGGTGCGCGAAGCGTTTCGCAGCGATACTATTATTATGAACATCATCGCGCCCAGCATCGCCATCTGCGAAAGTTACGGCTACAACACGCCCTGAATTGTCAGAATTGTATAAGAAAAAATTAACATCCCTTGACTTTTGATGTAAGGGCAAGTATTATTCTGCCTGGATTTAGCACTCATGGCAAATGAGTGCTAAAAAACCACTCAAACCTTATACCGATCAAATGATCAGGAGGTCATCTTATGAATCTCAAACCCTTAGGCAGCCGTGTTGTCGTTGAACCGATCGAGGAAGACGAGCGCACCGCCATCGGTATTGTGCTGCCCGAAACCGCCAAGGAAAAGCCGCAGAAAGGCACCGTCCTGGCAGTCGGCCCCGGCGACCGCGATGACAAAGGCAACCGCATCCCCATGGATGTCGCGGTTGGCGATGTGGTCCTGTATGCCAAATACGGCGGCACTGAAATCAAGATTGACAGCAAGAAGTACCTCATCCTGCGCGAAAGCGATATCCTCGCAATCGTCAAGTAAATGGCAATTTTAGCAAAGGGAGACGTTTCATATGTCCGCAAAACAACTGGTTTTCTCCGAAGAAGCGCGCCGTAAGCTGAAGAACGGCATTGATATCGTGGCGACCGCTGTGGCCACCACCCTCGGCCCCAAGGGGCGCAATGTGGCCATTGACCGCAAATTTGGTTCCCCGACCATCACCCACGACGGCGTTACTGTGGCCAAAGAAATCGAACTCGAAGACCCGTTCGAGAACATGGGCGCCCAGCTGCTGAAGGAAGCCGCGACCAAGACCAATGATATCGCCGGCGACGGCACCACCACCTCAACCGTGCTGGCGCACGCCATTGTTACCGAAGGCTTGAAGACCCTGGCCGCTGGCGCCAACCCGATGCTGCTCAAACGCGGAATCGAAGCCGCCTCGAAAGCAGTTGCCAACGGCATCCGCGCCCAGGCTATCACCATCAATACCAAAGAAGATATCGCCAACGTCGCCACCATTTCCGCCCAGGACCGCACCATTGGTGAACTGATCGCGGAAGTGATGGATAAGGTTGGCAAAGATGGTGTGATTACGGTTGAAGAATCCAAGGGCCTTGAATTTGAAACCGAATACGTTGAAGGGATGCAGTTCGACCGCGGTTATATCTCGCCCTACTTCATCACCGATTCCGAGCACATGGAAGCGGTGATCAACGAGCCGCATATCCTGATCTATGACAAGAAGATATCGGCGGCTGCGGATATCGTCCCGATCCTGGAAAAACTGGTCCAGGTTGGCAAACGCGAGCTGGTCATTATCGCTGAAGATGTGGACGGCGAAGCGCTGGCGACCCTGGTGTTGAACAAACTGCGCGGCATGCTCAACGTGCTGGCTGTCAAAGCCCCGGGCTTTGGCGACCGCCGCAAAGCGATGCTGCAGGATATCGCTGTGCTGACCGGCGCCACCGTGATTTCGGATGAAACCGGCCGCAAGCTGGAAACCGTGACCATCGCAGACCTGGGCCGCGCCGAAAAAGTTTCTGCTGACAAAGACAACACCACCATTGTGGGCGGCAAAGGTGATGAGAAAGCCATTCGCGGGCGCATTGAGCAGATTAAAGTCGAAATTGACAAGACCACCAGCGATTACGACCGCGAAAAACTGCAAGAACGCCTGGCGAAACTTTCCGGCGGTGTGGCCATCATCCGCGTGGGCGCTGCCACCGAGACGGAATTGAAAGAAAAGAAGCACCGCGTTGAAGACGCCCTCTCCGCGACTCGCGCGGCTGTGGAAGAAGGCATCGTCCCCGGCGGCGGTGTGGCCCTGATCAACGCCATCCCTGCCCTCGACGAGATCAAGGTCGCCAACGAAGATGAAAAGATCGGCGTGAATATTGTGCGCAAGGCGCTGGAAGTTCCCATGCGCAAGATCGCCGAAAACGCTGGCAAAGACGGCCCGGTGGTGATTGAAAATGTCCGCCAGGCTCAGGCCCGCGAAAAGAACAGCAAGATCGGCTACGATGTGCTCAAGGAAGAATATGTGGATATGGTCAAGAGCGGCACAATTGATCCCGCCAAGGTTACCCGCGGCGCGCTCGAGAACGCTGCTTCGATCGCGGCCATGATCCTGACCACCGAAGCCCTGATCGCGGATGTGCCGGAAAAAGAAAAACCGGCGCCCCCGCCCATGCCTGAATACTAATTCACGGCTGTCACGGTAAACCACAGGCCGTCCTTCGGGACGGCCTGTTTGCTTGCCCAAAAAAGCAGGTTCTAAATTCGGGTATAATCCTTTTCAATGGTGAAACTGAAGCGCAACGCATTCTTTTTTCTGGCGCTGGCTGTTCTGTCCGCTGGCCTGTTAAGCGCGTGCGGCCTGTTCGCGCCTTCTGCCACCCCCACCCCCGAGCCGACCCAGGGCCCGCCTACACCGACGCCTGAACCGCTGGCGGCCCGCGTAAACGGCGAAGGAATTCTGCTGGCGGAATACAACGCCGAGTTGCTGCGCCTGCAGGATGCGGCCGCCGCTCAGGGGGTCAGCCTGACCCCTGAGGAACTCCGGCAAAAAACCCTTGACGAACTGATTATTGAAGTCCTGCTGGCTCAAAAGGCTGCCGCGAACGGCTTTTCGGTCTCGGATGGAGATGTTCAGGCGCGCATCGACTCGCTGGTTTCCCAGCTCGGCAGTCCTCAGGCGTTTACGGACTGGCTGGTTAAGAATCATTATGATGAAACGACTTTTCGCGCCCGGCTAAAACGCCAGCTGCTGGCGATGCACCAGCGCGATGCCGTGCTGGCCAGCATCCCGGAAACGATGGAACAGGTTCACGCCTACCAGATCCTGGTGCTGGATGAAGCCAGCGCCAATCAAATTGTGCGCCGCCTTGATTCTGGCGCTGACTTCGCCTCGCTGGTCAGTCTCTATAGTAATTCTCCCACCGGCGGCGACCTGGGCTGGTTCCCGCGCGGCTACCTTTACAAGAAAGAAATCGAAGACGCGGCTTTTGCCCTGCAACCCGGTCAACACAGCGGCGTGATTCAGACCGATTACGGCTACCATGTTTTGCTGGTCACGGAGCGCGATCCGAATCGCCCGCTTTCTCCGGCGGCCAGACGCGCCTTTCAGGAAACTGCCCTTAAAGACTGGATCGAACAACAACGCAGCCAGGCGGTGATCGAAATTTTGATCCCATGATGGTTACACGGAGAGCCTGTGGATCCTGCTTACCTCCCCAATGATTCCCAACCGGCCCGGCGTGAGGCGAACCCGGCGCTCATCTGGGATATCCTGACGGTTTTAACCGTGATTGGTCTTGTGCTGCTGGTCTTGTGGTTCGCGTTGATTTTTTTGCAGCCCACTTCTTCATTGAATCCATTCCCCCCGCTGGAGCTGCCCCAACCGCTGGTCCTGCCGAGCGCCACCAGCACGGTTTACGTCCTTCCGCCAACCTGGACGGCAGAACCCAGCCTGACTCTAACCGCTTCTCCCAGCCCGACCGCCCGGCAGATGCTGCCGCCGACCAAAACGCCCGTGCTCAAAGCGAGTGCGACCCCCGCCGCCGGGAACTATCCTTTCGTGCTGCAGAGCCAGCCTTCTTACGCTGCCAGCACCCTATTTCGCCCCGAAAGCGGCTGCGACTGGCAGGGTGCTGCCGGACAGATTTTCGACCTGAAGAATGGGCCGGTGCTTGGGGTGCAGATCCGCATGGGGGGCAATTACAACAACAAATCGGTCAGTCAGGTGACTCTTTCCGGTCTGGCGCGCTCGTACGGCGAATCCGGTTATGAATTTCAAATCAACACGCAGCCGCTTAATTCCAAAAATACGCTGTTCATTCAATTATTTGATCAGGCGGATATTCCCATTTCGCCAAAAGTATATTTTGAGACTTTTGCCGATTGTTCGCGCAACCTGGTGATCATCAATTTTAAACAGGTTAAGTAAAGGGCTGGTTTACAGAAAACAACAGGCGCCGCGCGGCGCCTGCTGTTTTTTATTCCTGTGGATTCCAGTCAAAGATTAATAGGTCAGGCGGGGGTTCAGCCGCACGGACTCATCCCCGACCAGAAAACGAACCGCGCCGGCGGGGGGCAGCGCCAGCACGCGCCCGTTGGCAAAATATTCAAACTGAAATTCTGTCAGGTCGCCAGCCGCTTTACCCGGAATGGGCATCAGGCGGGCGGTGAGCGGTTTTCCGAGGCGGACCGCCAGCGCGGCCACATCGAGCAGAAGGCCGGCCAGATCTTCGGGGCTGCTTCCGCCCGGCAGCGGAACGGTATCCAGCCCGGTGCCGCACACGCTGGAAAACATGAGCAAATCACGGATGTTCAGACTGCCGTCCAGGCTGCGGGCGGCCAGGGTGCTGTCTTCCAGCACGGGCAGCATCAGGCCGTTAAACCCGGCCCGCTTCCAGCGGCCGCGGTCAAGCGCATCCGCCACGAAGGCGGCGGCGGCCAGCGAGCCGGAAAGGCCCAGCGCGCGCACGCCCAGCGTTTCCATCGCCCCGCCCAGCGATACCTCCGGGACGGGGAAGGGCGCCAGCGAGAAATCGAAGCCGAGAAAGTCGGCCGGGTATTCCAGCGCCAGCTGACGGGTTATTTCTTCCATTTTCTCCGCCGCTTCGTTCAGGCGGTCCAGCAGCAGGCGGCGGGCGTCCGCCAGGCTGGAGGCTTGCTGAAAGGCAGCCACGGCTTCATCGGCGCTCTCCACCGCCAGGGCAAAAGCCGGTCCGCCTCCGCTGGCGTGGTAGGCCGCTGGAAAAAACGGCCCGCCGGGGGAGACGTTGGCCATGGCGGCAAAACGCAGATTGGCGAACCCGTCCGGGCTGATCGGCGCTGCCTGCGCGATGACTTCCGCGCAGGCGCGCACAGCCGGCAGGTGAAGGCCGTGCTGCGGAGAGGTCATGCTTCCGCTAAAAAAGGCGGCTTTACTGGCAGCCAGCAGGGCCGGGATCAGGCGGTAACTGTCCGGGAAAGCCGGCAGGGCCGGGCCGAACGAGATGTAATCAAATCCGCTGGCCAGCGCTGCGGTTTCAAGCGTCGAGACCAGATTGACCGCGCTTTCGTCACAGCAGCTGGGAATCAACTCGGGAAAGGCTGTGGTGGCCAGGCGGGTTGTCTGAACCGAAAAACCGGCGGCGTTAAAGCGTTCCTTGCCCGCGGCGGCCAGCCTTCCCAGGCGGCCAAGGTTGCGGTCCGCGTCCCGTCCGCCGGGATCGTAAAAACAGGTGATCGAGCGTATTTTCATGGCGACTCAACGGCTCCTTTGACGGCAGGTTTCAAACATTAATATCGAGGCTGCGACCGCAGCGTTTAAGCTTTCTGATCCGCCTGGCATCGGAATGCGGATGGTACCGTCCGCGATGGCGCGCACCTCTGGACTGACTCCTTCCGCTTCACCGCCAACCGCGAGCGCCAGGGGCTGTGTCAAATCGGACTGCCAGCAGGAGACTCCCTGCTCTGCGTCAGCCGCCAGCAGCACCAGCGGTTTGTCCGGTTGGTGCAGCAGGGCGCGCAGATCTTCCGGGCTGGTGTCGCGAATCGGCAAGCGGAAATGGGCTCCCATGCCGGCGCGCAGCACCTTGGGGGCGAAGGCATCGGTCGTGCCGCGGGTCAGCAGCACACCCTGGACACCAGCGGCCAGAGCGGTGCGCAGGATGGTCCCCAGGTTGCCGGGATCGCGCAGGTTGTCGCAAATCAACAGGAAGTCGGGCGAAGACGGCAGGGCCAGCTCTTGAAAACGCAGCACCGCCAGAATACCCGGACTGGTTTCGGTATCAGCCGCCCGATTCAGCAGCTCCGCGCTGACCGCTTCTACATCAATCCCGCGGGATGCCATTTGTCTGGCCAGCGCTTGCCCGCGCGCCGAGAGATTCTCGGCGGTCAGAATAAACTCGAATTCCCACCCGCCAGCCGCCGCTTCTTCGCACAGGCGGACGCCTTCAATCACAAATGCACCTTCTTCACGGCGGGTTTCGCGGCGGGCAAGCAGCTGTCGGATGCGTTTCAGACGCGGGTTGTGGATCGAGGTAATCATGCTTCTCGCAGCCGGTTGAGCACGGGTAAAAATGCCTGGATGACGGCCGGTTCCAGCAGGACCAGGCGAATCAGGCGCAGACTGCTTTTTTCTGTGCGCAGCCAGGCAGCAATTTCATCGCGAAAAACTGGCGCGGCCAGATGGAGGGGAAAGCCAAAAATGCCGGTGGAAATCGCCGGTAAGGCCAGGCTGGCGCAGCCCAGCGCCTCCGCCAGGGCAACCGCGCTGCGCAGCGCCTGAGAAAGTTTTTCTGTTTCCTCTCCCTCACCCCAGACCGGGCCGACGGCGTGGATGACATAACGGCAGGGCAGACGTCCGCCGGAGGTCAGCCCAGGCCGCTGCGGGCTGGCGGGGCCGTTTTTCGCCACCCATTCCCGACTTTCGGCCTGGATGGCCGGGCCGCCTGCGCGGGCGATGGCGGCGGCCACCCCGCCGCCGTGCAGCAGATGGCTGTTGGCCGCATTGACGATGGCATCCACCGATTCGCGGGTCAGATCTCCCCGAATCAGTTCAAAGCGGCGGCGCCCGTCGTGCGAAATAACCGTCAGCAGGGGCTCAGGCTGGTCCATGACTTTATTGTACACCAGCCGGCAGGCGAAAAGGAACAACCTCACCCGCAGCAGGTGACAGCCGGCAGAGACAAAAACCCGCGGGCGTGGTACGATGTGAATATAAAATTCATAATATATGAATATATTATTCAAGAAAAGGTTGCCATGAGCTTGAATTTTGGGCGCGGCGGCGGAACCGCCGAGGTCACAATTGACCGGGAGAAATGCTCGCAGTGCGGGCTGTGCGTGCAGGTTTGCAAGGGCAATCCGCTGTACTTTGAAGCGGGTGAGGTGCAGGTGGATCAATCCCGCCTGTTTGGCTGCATCGGCTGCGGTCAGTGTATGTGCGTCTGTCCCACAGGCGCCATTCAGATTCGCGGGCGCGATCTTTCGCCGGAAGATTTGCTTTCCTTTCAGACCCTGCCGGCAGCGGCCGATTATGACGGCTTATACGGCCTGGCGGTCCGCCGGCGCAGCGTGCGCGACTTTGACGGGCGCGCGGTAGAACGCGACCTGATTGAAAAGATCCTGAAAGCAGCCTCAACCGCGCCAATGGGCCTCCCGCCTTCTGAAGTCGGCGTGCTGGTGCTGGACGGGCGCGAACGGGTGGCGGCGTTTCGCGATTCCCTGACCGCTTTTCTGCGCAAGATCCACTTTATGTTTCAAATGCCTTCCCTGGCGCTGATGCGCCCGTTTATGGGGCGGGATGATTACCAGATGATGAAGGCTTTTGTCGGACCGGCGCTGGAGATTTACATTCAAGGAGCCAGCCGGGGCGAGGACTGGTTTTTCTACAATGCCCCGCTGGCGATGCTGTTTTATGCGAACAGCCTGGCTGATTCGGCCGACGCTTCGATTGCCGCGACTTACGCCATGCTGGCCGGGCAATCGCTCGGCCTGGGCAGCTGCTTTCTGGGTTTTCCCGGCATGATCTGCCAGTATGATCAGGCTACCCGTAAAAAATTCAACCTGCCCGGCAATTATCGCGGCGGTTTAATGGTGATTTTTGGTTACCCGCGCTTCAAATATCAGCGCGGGCTGGTTCGCCGCTTTGGTCGCGTGGACTGGCAGCGCGGCGAGGCGCTATGAGCCAGACGGCGGCGTTTGACCTCGCTAAAGAATGGGGCGGTCTTGCGGAACACATCCTGGCGGCTGAACAGGCCGGGATGGTTTCGCGCACCTTTCGGCGTCTGGATCCTGAACGGCAGATCGCGGTGATCAACGCCATCCTGGCTGAAGCGGGCGAGCACGGCCCGGCAAACCTGAATATGACCCGCGTGGCGGCGCGCGCCGGGGTGGCGGTCGGTTCGCTCTACCAGTATTTCCCCAACCGCCGGGGCATGCTGGATTTCGCCGTCCGGCTTTCCACCGCTTCGCTGCTCGATCTGCTGGAGTCCGGGCGGGAAGCCATGCTGTCCCTGCCGCTGCGCGAGGCACTTTACTGGTATCTGAACGGCGGGATGGCCTGGGGCCAGACCCAGCGCGGCATGCTGCTTTTCTTTGGCCGCGCGGCGTACCAGGGCGACCCGCAGTTCGCCGCAACAGTGGTTCAGCCGGTGGCTGAGCGTTTGCAGCGCTTTGTGGAAGAACTGCTGCAGGCGGCGGCCGCGCGGGGGGAAATTGATCCGGGGGTGGATGTACCGGCCGCGGCGCGTGCGGTCAACGCCCTCTTGATCGCCCTGGGCGACAGCCAGCTCTTTCCATCCCTGAACCGCTACTTCCGCGTCAGCGAAGAAGGTATGCCGGCTGAGCGCGTTTTTCAGGCCGGGTTTGAGCTGATTCTGCGCGGTCTGGGAAAGCAAAAATAAAACAGCGCGGCCAAACGGCCGCGCTGCGCGCAATTCGATGGGCTGTGGTTACGCTGCTTTGGCCTTCGCCACAACAGCGGTGAAGGTCTTCGGGTCGCGCACGGCCAGGTCTGCCAGCATCTTGCGGTTGATGGCAATATTGGCCACGCGCATCGCGCTGATCAGACGGCTGTAGGTTGTGCCGTTGAGGCGCGCGGCAGCATTGATACGCACGATCCACAGACGGCGCAGGTCGCGCTTGCGCACGCGGCGGTCGCGGTAAGCATACCAAAGGCTCTTCAGCATCGCCTCCTGAGCGCGGCGGAACAGTAAATGTCGGCTGCCGTAATAGCCTTTGTTTAATTTCAATACCTTTTTGTGGCGCAGAACTCCAGCAGGGCCACGTTTCACTCTAGCCATAGAAAACTCCTTTGCGAACCCCTGGGCGTCGGCAGGTTGCCATGTTGTTCACGCCCAACAGCCGCATTAAACCGGATGCGACGGCGTGATTACCGGTCCAGACTGGGGACCAGGCGTTTCACGCGCTGGATGATCTTCTCGCCCTTGACGGTGATCATCTCGGTGAACAGGGCTTTGGTGCGCTTCGAGGTGCGGCGGCGCAGATGGCTTTTGCCGCCCTTGGTGCGCAGCAAGACCCCGGACCCGCTCAGGCGGAACCGTTTGGAGGTTGCCTTGTGGGTCTTCAGTTTATACTTGCTATCTTTCATCTTCCTGGGCACAGCGTAACTCCTTAAATAAATAATTGGCGGTCGAATTGCGCAACCGCCAATTATAACAGAGTTTTTCTCGAGTCAAGCCATCAGTTGGCCGTTTCGGGGGCCGGGGGCGCTGGTTTTTCAGCTTTTGGTTCGCCATCTGCCGCTTTCTTCTTGGCGGGTTTGCCGGCCGCCAGCACCATGCTCATGGTCTTGCCTTCCAGCGCGGGTGCCTGTTCCACGACAGCGATATCGCTCAGTTCTTCGGCGATCTCCTTCAAATCTTCGAGCGCCAGCTCGGGGTAGGTAATCTCGCGCCCGCGGAAGCGCACGGTGACGCGAACTTTCATCCCGTCCATCAACCAGCGCCGCGCATCGCGGGTCTTGAATCCGCGGTGGTGTTCGTTGGTCTTGGGGCGCAGCCGAATTTCCTTGACTTCAATCTTGGTCTGGCTCTTGCGCGCTTCGCGTTCTTTCTTTGTGCGCTCAAAGAGGAATTTTCCAAAATCCATGATGCGGCAAACCGGCGGTTCCGCACCAGCGGCCACTTCGACCAGATCTTTTTCTGCTTCGCGGGATAATTGCAGGGCTTTCTGAATGGGGACGACCCCGATGTTTTCCCCGTCCGCGCCAATCAAACGGACTTCCGGCGCGGTGATCATTTCATTCACACGAAAATTTTGAGTACTGATAGCGCTCTCCTGTTTCTCTTTAACGGGTCTGTGCCGGCCTAAACCGGACTGGAATGGTAAAATCATACCATATTTCACAATACCTCGTCAACAGAAAGGCGTCCGCATGTTGCGATTGAAAAATCCGCAGGCTCTCCGGCCCTGGCTGGCGCTGGCTGCTGTACTGCTGCTGGCATTCCTCTTTTACCTTTGGCTGTGGCCCCAGGCACCGGTAGCTGGAAACGATACCAACCCATATCTGGATATCGCCCGCGATTTACGCGATTTTCGTCTGGATGAATTCCACGTCCGCGCCCCGGGATACCCCTGGCTGTTAATGCTGTCCGGCTCGGCCGAAAAGCCGACCCGGCTGCTGTTTATCATCCAGCTGGGGATGTACCTGGGGCTGGTGGGTTTTCTGGGATGGCTGCTGCGCCGCGCCGGGCTTGGCTGGGCGTTGATTGGTGTGTTCACCGGCTTCGCCCTGCTGCCCTACAATGTGATGCCGGCCGCCAAAGCCCTGACCGAAACCCAGGCGCAGTTCCTGCTGGCGTTTGGGCTGGGGCTGCTTTCATTGTGGCTGTGCCGCGGCGGCTGGCTGCGTCTGCTGCTGGCGGCGTTCTTCCTCGCCGTTCTGGGCATCACCCGGCCGACTTTTCAGATCTTTCCGCTGGCGCTGGCTTTCCTGCTCGCGCTGGCGGCTGTCTTCATTAATAAGTGGCGCGGCCGCCTGCTGTGGGGAGCTGCCGGGCTGACCCTTCTGGCGGTGCTGATCATCGGCGGCCTGGCGTGGCATAATTACCGCTCTCACGGTTTTTTTGGCACTACTCCGCTTTTTGGACTCAACCTGACTCAGAAAACCGCCCGGGTTCTGGAGCTGCTTCCGGATGAATATGCCCGGACCCGCGAAGTGTTGATGCGCTACCGGGATAAAAGCCTGCTTTCCTTTGAAGATGCCCACCAGTTCTACAACTATGTCTGGGAAATTCCGATGGATGAGCTGCGCCCGCAGCCCGGGATGAGCTATGCGCAAATCTCGTCTTATTACACCCGCCTCAACCTGCTGCTCATTGCCGAAGCCCCATTGAGTTACATTCAGGAGGTTGGCTACAGCCTTGCCAATACCTTCCTGCCGGTGACCAACGCGCTTTCTCATTTTCAATCCGCTGTGCTGCAGTTCACCTGGACAGCAGCGCACTACTTGACCATGCTGGTCTTCTTCCTGGCTTTGCTGCTGCTGGGCGGTTTGGGGCTGATCTGGTTGGGCCTGACGCGGGAACGCAGGCGCGGCCTGATCGCCTGGCTGGACCCTCCCGCCCGGCTGCGCTGGTGTCTGCTGACCCTGGCGCTGGCTGCCTTTGCCTACAATACCGCGGTAACCGTGCTGGTTGAGATGGGCGAACCGCGCAGCCGTCTGTCGGTTGAACCGTTGATCCTGACCCTTTGCGTGCTGGGCGTGGATACCTGGCTGCGCCTGCGTAAAAAGCAGAACCTGCCGGGTTAAAAAGCGGTTTGCCTGGCATGGGGGGGACATGCCAGGCAACCTTCAGGGAGGGAAAACCACCATCAATTTTGCGCCCTCTCGGGAGCGCCAGCGTGGGGGGGACACGCTGACTTTTTATATCGGTGGTCAATATCGGGATACCAGTAATTTCTTTTCCGATATCTATCAGATAATATACATCCAATTTGTCGATATTGCATTAAAAGTGTATGAGAAAATCCTAAAAATTGGTTAATATCTTCCCCGCGGGGGTTTTCCCATCAAGGGCGGCAGATCATCATCCCCTTCACCGCCAAACAATCGCAGCCATTCTTCCACATCATCCGGGCTGTTTTGGGGACGCTCTGGCTGGGCTGGCTCCTGGTACACTGCTTCCAGGACCTGACGGGCGAACTCTTCCGAACGGATCACCCCGGCCTGGCAGGCGCGCGCTTCTGCCTGAACCTGGCGGTCAGAAGTTACCACGCGCACATTGCGCGCTTCTGCGCCCAGCTGCTGCAAGCGCAGGCGGATGGCTTCATCCGCGCTGCGGCCCTGGCGGACAAAATGCGCCTTCACGGTGCCAAACGAACGCGGACCGGAAAATCCAGGCGGTGCCTGATCGAAAAAGACCTCGATGGTATTCCGGGATTTCCGGGCGTAAGCCTGCAGTTGCAGGATCAGGCGCTGTTCATCATCCGGCGCTTTCAGGCTGCCGCCCAGTTTGGGAATTAGATTGTGCCCGTCCACTAAGATTAACATTTCGACCTGCCTGATGCTGTCAACGCCGGTTTCTATGCTATGATTTTAACGAACATCCGCCTCAGGACAAGCCGCTGAATAAAAATCGAAAATGAAAAGAAATCAACGCTCTTTATTGCCGTTTATCCTTCTGAATATCGTTATATCTGCCGCTACCACCCTGCTGGTGCTTTCCATCTGGGACAGCAGCCGCAAGGCCAGCGTCCCGGCCCTCCTGCCGCCGATTGTTACTCCCGCGGCCAGCATTAATCTGCCAACCCCGCAGCCGGATTTCACCCCGACCTTACCGCCAGCCGACGCCTCCCTCATCGAAATCACCGCGGTTGAAAACCCGGGCGATCTGGCCCGTGAAACGGTCTGGCTCAGACGCGTGGGCAGCGGCCGGCTTGACCTGACTGGCTGGACCTTGAAAGATGAAGACGGGCATCAATTTACATTTCCTGTTTTCGCTTTTTATGAGGGCGCGATTCAAATCAACACGCGCAGCGGACAAAGCAGCTCAATCGCCCGTTTTTGGGGATTGAGCGAAGCCGTCTGGCAGCCGGGAGAGACGGTTACGCTGCAGGATTACAACGGCGCCGTGCGCGCCACCTATGTGATTCCTTGAGAAATTTTAAGCAGCGCTGCCCTGTTTCTCTCAGCATTCTGAATTAGAATGAGAGCGTGGCGGCTTCAAACCGCCTCAACTTTAGATCGGGAAAGGTTGAACTGCATGGCACAGGCTTTGTATCGAAAATGGCGTCCTAAGTTATGGGATGAAGTCATTGGTCAGGAACATATTGTGCAAACCCTGCGCAATGCCATCCAGGCCGGGCGGGTTGGACACGCTTACCTGTTCGCCGGTCCCCGTGGGACCGGAAAAACCACCACGGCCCGCTTGCTGGCCAAGGCGGTAAACTGTCTTGACCAGGACGCCGGAAGCCGACCCTGTAATCAGTGCGAACACTGTCTGGCTGTCAACGCCAACAAGTTTCTCGACTTAATTGAGATTGACGCAGCCTCGAATACCAGCGTGGAGGATGTGCGCGATCTGCGCGATAAGATCAATTTTTCCCCCACTCAGGGGAAGTACAAAATTTACATCATTGATGAAGTTCACATGTTATCCACAGCCGCATTTAACGCGCTGTTAAAAACCCTGGAAGAACCGCCCCCCCACGCCATCTTTATTCTGGCTACCACAGAGATCCATAAGATCCCGGCCACTGTGCTCTCGCGCTGTCAGCGGCATGAATTCCGCCGTATTCCGGTTGAACAGATCAGCGCAGAGCTAAAGCGCTTGTGCCAGCAGGAATCGCTGCAGGTAGAAGACGCGGCCCTGACTTTGATCGCCCGCCAGGCCACCGGCAGCATGCGCGATGCCATTTCCTTGCTGGATCAGCTTACCTCCACCGGTCAGGCGGTTGACCTGGACACCGCGCAGGCGGTTCTGGGTACGGCTGCCAGCCAGACGGTGGTGGAACTGGTGAATGCGCTCCTTGACCGCCAGCCAGGCAGCGGGATGGGTTGTATCCATCAGGCGCTGGACAGCGGCGCGGATGCGCGCCAGTTTGCCCGCCAGGTGGTGGATTATTTGCGCGGATTACTGCTGGTTCAGACCGGGAATGCCGCTCAGGTAGATACCACCGGAGAGCAGCGGGAGGTGATGAAAATCCAGGCGGAGCGTTTTCCCTCCGCCCGGCTTGTGGAAGCCCTGCGGCTGTTCAATAACGCCGCCTCCGAAGTGCGCAGCGGCTGGCAGCCCGGGTTGCAGCTGGAGATGGCGGTGGCTGAGTTTTGCGGGCAGTCAATTGAGGCCGCGGCGGAACAACCGGCGGTTCGGGCGGTCAGGCCGCCAGCCCAGACGGCGAATACAAAACCGGAGGCCGCTGTCAGGATGGAGGCTCCTCCTGGGCCAGAAAAAGAGCCGCTGGCGGAGAAACCCGCCGATAAATTTGATAGCGCGGTCCAGCCGGCGGCAGCCAAACCCGGGCCGGCGAATTCGGCCGTCGGCTTTGGACTGCATGAAATCCAGAGCGCCTGGCCTCAGGTGCGCGCTCTGGTTAAAAAACAGCGCAGCCAGACCGAGGCGCTGCTCAATTCTGTGCGCAAGATGGACGTAAAAGACAATACCCTCATCCTGGGATTCGCCAGCGAGGTGTTAAAATCAAAGATGGAAAGTGGGGATCATCTGGAGGTCACCCGTCAGGCATTGGTCAGGGTAACCGGCAAGGATATCCCCGTAACCTGCGCGGTGACGCACGGTGGCGGTCCGCTGACCCTCGAGCAGGAAGCGGAGAGCGACGGCATGGTCAACGCGGCCCTGAATCTGGGCGGTAAAATTGTGCATAAAGATTAATGAAGCGTAAGGAGAGGAACGAATGGCGAAAGGCTTTAATCGTCCTGCCGGGATAGGCGGCGGACAGGGAAACATGCTGCAACAGATCAAACGCCTGCAAGAGCAGATGGAAGCGGCGCAGGCTCAACTGGCTGAAGAAACCGTCAGCGCGACAGCTGGCGGCGGGGCGGTGAAAGTGACCATGACGGGCGACCAGCGCTGCCGGGGAGTAGAAATTGACCCGGAACTGCTCAAAGATGCTGATGTCGAGATGCTGCAAGACCTGGTGCTGAGCGCGGTCAATAATGCCCTGGATGCCTCGCGCAAAATGGCGGAAGAGAAGCTCGGACCGCTGGCTGGCGGAATGCCGGGGCTGGGTTTCTAAAGAGGCTGCGGTATGCAAGTCCTGCCAGAGCCGATTCAAAAACTGACCGCTGCCTTTGAACGTCTGCCAGGCATTGGGCCAAAAACTGCCTCGCGTCTGACCTTTTACCTGCTGCGCGCCGCGGATGAAATTTCGCTGGATCTGGCTGATGCCCTGGCGCAGTTGAAAAGTCAGACCAGTCTGTGTCAGACCTGCTTTAACATCACCCGCGCCGGGCAGGAGCAGTGCGAGATCTGCGCCAGCGGCCAGCGCGACGATAGCCTGCTGTGTGTGGTCGAAGAGCCTATGGATGTTCTCATGCTCGAGCGCACGGCCGGCTTTCACGGACGCTACCATGTGCTGCATGGCGTGCTGTCTCCAATCGAAGGGATCGGTCCATCTGACCTGAAAATCGCGGCCCTGATTGAACGCGTGCGCGCCGGCAATTTTCAAGAAGTCATCCTCGCCACCAACCCGAGCATGGAAGGCGACGCCACGGCGCTCTACCTTCATCAGCAGCTGGCGCCTTTTCATGTGCGTATTACCCGCCTGGCGCGCGGCCTGCCGGTCGGCGGCGATCTGGAATATGCCGATCAAAACACCCTGCTGCGTGCTCTGGCCGGGCGGCAAAATATGTCCGGTTAGGCAGGATTGTGATACACTCACAACCCTGGAAGAGTCTTCCAGGGTATTTTTATCGTAAGGTGACGGGTATGAATCAAGAAGTAAATTACGGTAGAAAATGGCTGGTGCTGGCTTCAGTCTCACTGGGTGTGTTTATGGCCACCCTGGACGGCAGTATTGTCAACGTGGCTCTGCCGACTCTGGAGCGCGAATTAAATACTTCCTTCGCGCTGGTCCAATGGGTTGTGCTGGCCTATCTGTTAACCCTGGTGACCCTGACTCTGGTGGTCGGGCGGTTGGGAGATATGTTCGGCAAGAAACCGCTCTACATCGCCGGTTTTTTTCTGTTTATCCTCGGCTCGGGGTTGTGCGGTCTTTCGCAAAACATCTACGCCCTGATCGGCTTCCGCGTCCTGCAGGCGCTGGGGGCGGTCATGACCATGTCGCTGGGCGCAGCCATCACCACCGAGGCTTTTCCTCCCAGCGAGCGGGGCAAAGCGCTGGGCATCACCGGTTTAATGGTCTCGCTGGGCGCAATTTCTGGCCCTACCATTGGCGGGCTGCTGCTCGGTTCGCTTTCCTGGCACTGGATCTTCTGGGTCAATCTGCCGATTGGATTGCTCGCCGTGCTGGTGGGCCTGCGCGTGCTGCCGAATTACAAACCGGTTGGCCGCCAGCGCTTCGATTTTGCCGGCGCGGCGGTGTTGTGTATTGGCTTGCTTTCATTGCTCATGGCGATTACGCTTGGCCAGGAGCGCGGATTTGACCATCCGCTGACACTCAGTCTGCTGGGGCTGTTTTTGCTGTTTGTGTTTCTGTTTATCCGGATTGAAACCCGTCAGGAACAGCCGATGGTGGATTTGCGGCTGTTCTCCAACCGTTTGTTCACAGTCAACCTGGTGACCGGTTTCCTGACCTTTGTCTGCAGCGCTGGCATGGTCATCCTGCTGCCGTTTTATTTGCAAATTGTCCTCAGGCTTGACCCGCGCACAGCCGGCATATTGCTGGCGGTCGTGCCCCTCTCCATGGGGATCACCGCGCCCATTGCCGGGTCGCTGTCTGACCGCTTCGGCACGCGGCCGCTGACCGTCATCGGTCTGTTGATCCTTCTGGCCGGTTATCTCAGCGCCCAGTCGCTGGGCACGGATACCTCTCCCCTGCGCTATGCGCTGACCCTTTTACCCGTCGGGGTTGGCATGGGCGCATTTCAATCGCCGAATAACTCGACCATCATGGGTTCTGTGCCGCGCCAGCGGCTGGGGGTGGCTTCCGGGCTGCTTTCGATCACGCGCACGATGGGACAGACCCTGGGGATTTCCATTATGGGCGGAGTCTGGGCAACGATTGTGACCGCGCTGTTCGACGGCCCGCTGCCTGGCGGCGCCACCGAAGCCCCGGCGGCGGTGCAGGTGCAGGCGCTGCACATCACCCTGTGGATCATCATCGCCCTGATCGCGGTAGCGTTTTTCCTCAGCCTGGAAGCGTTTTTAACCGAGCGGCGCCAGCGCCGGGAACAGGCGGTCGCGGCAGATTGAAGAAATTTAGGTGGAATGCGCAGCGCCGGTGTCTGTAAGACACCGGCGCTTTCGGTTCGTTAGGCTCGTTAGAAATCGGGGGAAGCGAGGTTGGTAGGTTGATTTTTTCATATCAATTGAGAGGATTTCAATCAAGAACACTTTAGAAGAGGAAGTTTTTGTATAAGAACACAGCTTGTCATAACTTTAGGTATTGGCTTTAAAAATATTTATTAATCCTTTAAATAATATTAGGACGAACAACAAAATATATAATTATTTTATAACCAAAATTTGAACATCAATCGTCATAGGAGAAAAATGGAGATTAAGAATTTGCCTCTAAAATATTCCATACATGAACTAAGCAATTTGTTGTTCCTATCGAATATACCTCTGGTTGAATGGGATTTTTTAAAACAATGCCGCTTAGCAAATAAAACTTTTGGTGAAGGACAAATAACTTCAATTATCGGATGTGAAGATAATGAACTTACTGTTTTCATGACTTTTTTTGAAGGAGAAGAACATCAAGAAAAAAGGTTCCTAAACAAGGCATTTACTAGTGGTTTCTTTTTTCTATTGGGTCATCCAGACTTTCCAGAGCAAACAAATAAATCGCTTTGGGGATTATATGAAAAATGGAAAGTGGAATACGACTCCATCCAGAAAGCAATAGAGGAACAGGCAAAAAGAGAAGAGGAAGAGAGAAATAAAAAAATACGCGAAGCAGAAATGCGCCAGGTCGAAAATGAGCAACAGGCATTGAGGGAAATACATGATAAAGTGGTATTTCGCCGGCTAAAAAACAAGTATGACATCAGGTTTAATGAAGATTCTCCAACATCGCTGCTATATATGATCCTCTTAAAACTGGATAATGGGGAGGACCTTAATGAAGAAGACATCAAATGGCTTGAGGTTCATAATCTATACATACTTCTTGGAACATTCTTTGAGAATAAATTTGCGCAGAATACTTCCGATATATGGACATTGGTAAGGGCAATATCATATTGGCGGAAAGATGGAAATCCTGAGCATGCTTTGAATATATCAAATAATGTTGTTTCAGAAGATATTAAGAAACAATCGGCTCTCTTAACAAGCAGGGGAGGCGCTTTCCGAGATCGAAAGGAATTTGATATTGCCAAGCAAAATGCGGAAAATGCCATTAAACTCACCCCAATGAATTATCACCCCTATAATTTGCTCGGCGCGATTCATTACCAAACTGGAAAACCTGAGGAAGCAGACAAATATTTTGCAAGGGCGATTGAGCTTGGTTCATCGCCGAAAGAAATCGATGATCAGATCCGAAAATCAATAGAGATGGCTGAAGTGGACCAGCGGAGGTTGGTGGCAAAGTACTTAATTTCGAAAGATCCGATCAAATACGAATGGGCAAAACATTATCTTTAGGAATAAGACTTGATTAGGGCTAATATTTAATCAAAACCGATCGTACTGATTGCAAATGGTTGGATTAGATGAGTTACCCCTACTAACATTAAAAAGTTATCCAGATCTCAATACATTTCTTAGCACACGCGATGTCAATAAGAAAGTGAGCGGGGGGAGCATGATTGGAACCCACCCCTCCCCGTCGGGTGGCCCGAATGTCTTGCTGAAAAAAAGGAGCGGGAGACGGGATTCGAACCCGCGAATGTCAGCTTGGAAGGCTGATGCCTTACCGCTTGGCGACTCCCGCTCGCGCTGTGTATTATACCAAATCCCGTCCAGCGGTCAACCGGCGCCTGTGGTAGAATAAATGTACGATGGATCTCTTTGATCACGCCATGGAACAGCGGATGAACCGCGAAGCGCCGCTTGCGGCGCGGATGCGCCCGCGCAGCCTGGAAGAATTTGTCGGCCAGGAGCACATTATCGGTGAAGGCAAACTGCTGCGCCGCGCTATTCAGGCCGACCGCCTGTTTTCCTCGATCATCTTTACCGGGCCGCCTGGAACTGGCAAGACGACCCTGGCGCAATTAATTGCTCTGCATACCCAGGCTCATTTTGAGACCATCTCGGCAGTTTTGGCCGGCGTGGCCGAGCTGCGGCGGGTCATCAGCGAGGCGCGGGAACGCCGCAGCCTGTATCAACGCCGCACACTGCTGTTTGTTGATGAAGTTCACCGCTGGAACAAAGCCCAGCAGGACGCATTACTGCCGCTGGTTGAAAACGGCATGCTGACCCTGATCGGCGCGACCACTGAAAATCCGTATTTTGATGTTATTCCCGCCCTGGTATCGCGTTCGCGCGTCTTTCAACTCGAGCCGCTTAAAGAAGCGCATCTTTGCCAGATCTTTCAAACTGCCCTGCAAGACAGCGAACGCGGGTACGGCGGGCGCGATATCCGTGTGGATGAAGACGCCCGCGCTCATCTGATTCACGTCGCTGGCGGGGACGCGCGCAATCTGCTCAACGCGCTGGAATTGGCGGTCGAATCGACCCCGCCGGAAGCGGATGGCAGCATCCATATCACCCTGGAAGTCGCCCAGGAATCGATACAAAAACGCGCCATTCTTTACGATCGAATGGGCGATGCTCATTACGATACCATCTCGGCTTTCATTAAGTCAGTGCGCGGTTCTGACCCGGACGCGGCTCTCTACTGGCTGGCGAAAATGATCCTGGCGGGCGAGGACCCGCGTTTTATCCTGCGCCGTCTGATCGTGCTTTCCGGTGAGGATATCGGCCTGGCTGACCCGCTAGGTCTGGTGGTCGCCAGCGCGGCTGCCAATGCGTATGAATACATTGGTATGCCGGAGGGCATTTACCCGCTGGTCGAAGCCACCCTTTACCTGGCCACCGCACCCAAGAGCAATTCAGCCGGGGCATTCTTCCGCGTTCGGGAGGAACTGGAACAGAACGGCGCTGGACCGGTGCCCGTTCATCTGATGGATCCCAGCCGGGACGCGCGCGGCTTTGGCCACGGTAGAGGTTATCAGTATCCGCACGCTTTCCCAGACCATTTTGTCCCGCAGCAATATCTGCCGGATGGACTGCTGGGACGCGAATTTTACCGACCTTCGGATCAGGGCTTCGAAGCCCTGGCTGCTGAACGGCTTAAACGCTGGCGGGCAGCCCAGGCGCAGGCGCTGGGCTACGCACCCCCACCCCCAACGGTAAAAGATGACGATTCTGCTGCTGATTCGCCACGGCGAGAATGACTTCGTCGGTAAAAGGCTGGCTGGGCGTCTGGCGGGGGTGAATCTGAATTCCGCCGGTCAACTTCAGGCGCGCCAGATCGCTGACGCGCTGGCGGGTGCGCCGATCCGCGCCATTTATTCCAGCCCCCTTGAGCGCGCTGTTCAAACCGCTGAACCGCTGGCCGCCCGCCTGGGATTGGAAATCCAGATTCACCCCGGGTTAATCGAGATGGATATTGGCCGCTGGCAGGGTCGGCGGTTAAAGGAATTGAGCAAACAAAAAGCCTGGAAAACCGTGCAGGAACAGCCCTCCGCCTTCCGTTTCCCGGGCGGAGAAAGCTTTGCTGAGGCTCAGGCGCGCATCGGAGCGGCTCTGGAGGAGATCGCCGCCCGGCACGAGGAACACGAGCTGGCTGCCTGCTTTTCGCACAGCGACCCGATCGCGCTGGCGGTCGCTTATGCCCTGGGCCTTCCGCTGGACCGCTTCCAGCGCATTGCGGTTGGCACCGGTTCCATCACCGCCGTGATGCGCGCGCAGGACGGCTGGCGCCTGCTGCGCAGCAACTGGAGCAGCGATTTCCGCTGGCCGCGGCCACCCGGAGAAAAACAAAAGCCCGGCTGAGCTGCCGGTCATCCCCCCACTTTTTTGCTAAACCAGACCTTTTCAGAGATCAGCTCAAAGCTCAGCTGCCGCGCCAGGCGCTGCATGGCTGGGTTGTCGCTGCTTGTTGCCAGCTCTATGCGTTCCACGCCGGCGCGGATGAGCGCTTCCATACCCGCTGTAACCAGCGCGGCTGCCAGGCCAAGGCCGCGGTGGGCTGGATGGACCCCAATTGGGTCAGTGGTGCCGACTCGTTCTTCCGCGGACGCCAATCCGCAGATGCAAAATGCCGCCAGGCTGCCGTCTGGAGCCTCGGCCACCAGGTCCATATCAGGTTGATATTGCGGCGCGCGCATTATCGCCAGGCGTTCTTCCACGGTCATGGCTTCGGTGCCAAAGGCGGCGCGGTGCAGGTTCACCAGCGCCGGCGCCTCCTCCTCACCGCGCACCGCGCGCCAGGAATAACCGGGCGGGAAGGGGCGGGTTTCCAGCGGGATTGCGGTTGAGCGGGCGTACTGCAGGCTGCGAACCTCGAGCAATCGAAAGCCGTTTTGGCTGGCAAAGCGCATGCGCGCGCTGTCGCCGGCGGAACAGGAAAAATCCAGGGTGTCCTGGCTGCTGCTTTTTGCGTTGCGGCGGCGAAGGCAGGCTGAGCCCCAGGCAGCCAGTTCGCCGCCCAGTTCGTCCATGACCGCGTCTGAGATACAGTCAAACCACAGATTGCTCCAGGCATCCACCAGGGCGATAGCCCGCAGTTCACCCGCCTTCCGCCATAAGCGCAGGCTGGAACGCACTTCCGGCAGCTGGATGTTTTCTTCAAAGTCAACCATGCCAGAGCGCTTGCCCAGCACGGCAATCATCCGGCGCACATCCTCAAGGTCCTGCGCGCTGCTCAAACCGGAAGTCTGCCACATGTATATCACTCCTGAAGGGATGCGTATCCCTAATTGTAACAAAACCCGCCTTCACGGGCGGGTCAATTCTGAAAGAACCTCGTATATTACCCGCGTTCCGAGTATGAGGTTATCTATCGAGATACGCTCATTGTGTCCGTGGAACCCTGCAAATTCTGCGGGGTCTATGACAATCGGAACCAGACCGTAGCTATTTACCCCTTTTCGGCGGAAATAGCACGAGTCAGTTGTCCCCGGGGTGAGCATGGGCACGCTAACCGCCTCTGGCACCAGGATTTTCAGGCAGTTTTGCAGGCAGTTGTAAAACTCGCTATCCGCGCTAGTTTCTGCAGCCGGCGCCGCTTGTTGCAAGATTTCAATAGCCACGCGTTGATCAGCGATCATGGCTTTTAACCCTTCCAAAAACTCTTCCGGGCTGCGGTCGGGCAGCAGGCGCACATCCAGAACCGCTTCGGCCAGATCAGGAACCACGTTTTCTTTCCCGCCTGCTCGCAGGATGGTGATACTGATCGTATCCCGCAGCATGGCTGCGATGGTCGGGTTGGACAGCAGGGCGGGCCGCGCCAGTCGAAAAGCCAGCGGGTTTTGTAAATGACCCAGCAGGAAGGATGCTGGAAAGGACAAACCCTGACTGATCCCATTAAACATGCGCCGGGTGATCGGATGAACCCGGTATTGAAGGTTGATGCGGCGGATTTTCTCAAGAGCCGAAAGCAGGACATTGACCGCGTGGTCGTCTCTGGGCATCCCGCCATGACCGGGTTCGCCGTGAACGATCAACTTTAACCAGAGGTCCTGCTTTTCGGCCAGCGAGATGGTAAACACCGTCTGGGGGCCGAAGAAGTCTTTGAGTCCAAATCCGCCTTCGTCCCAAACGTACTCGCAGCGCAGCTCATCCCAGTGGTGTTCAACCATCCATTCAGCCCCGAAATGGCCGCCCTTTTCTTCGTCCGCGGCAGCCAGAAAAATAATATCTCGAGTCCGTTTGGGATGGTTCTTTTTTAACAGGTTCATTGCCATTAACTGCATAATGGCCATGCCCTTCATATCCAGCGCGCCCCGGCCGTAAATAAAACCATCTCGTATCAGACCGCCGAAGGGGTCAACGCTCCATTCATCCCGGCTGACTTCAACCACATCCATGTGGTTGTAGAGGAGGACAGCTCCTTTTTCTCCGCTGCCTGGCAGTCTGCTGACCAGGTTTCTGCGCCGGGGGGCCGAGTCGAACGATTTTACCGAAAAACCTCGCGCTTCAAGGGCTTCGGAAAGGTAGCGGGCGGACTCGATTTCATCCCCTGGAGGGTTTAACGAGGGAATTTTTAAATAACCACTCAGTAAGTTTGCCGCTTCCTGACCCGTTATGTGCCAGTCGATCATTTTAATTTCACTCCTAACCCAGGAAGTTCTCCAGCGCGGGCATGATAAGTCTGCGGATCTACCAGGTAACCGGTAGCAGGATCATTAAGGATGAACAACGGTCCAAGCAATTCACAGGCCAATATGCCGGAGCGGGCGGTAACTACATGCAGACCGGCCGCGCTGCCGATGGAACTCTCCCCCATACTTCCCAGAATGCAGCTTAATCCGGCGCTTTCGGCTGCTGCGAGCATTTTCAACGCCTGGAAAATCCCGCCGCATTTCATCAATTTGATGTTGATCATGCTCGCCGCACGACTTTCCGCAATGCGGAAAACATCATTCAGGTTGATGCAGGCTTCATCCGCCATTACCGGTACATCAACCGCGGCGCTCACTTTCGCCATGCCGTTCAAATCGTCAGCCCGCACGGGTTGTTCAACCCAGTCAACCCGGAAATGTTTCAGGCTTTGAATGGCTGTTATGGCTGTGCGGGGGTCCTTCCAGCCCTGGTTGATGTCCAGCCGCAGGCGGATTTCGGATCCGATCGTGTTGGTGATGGCTTCCAGGCGGCGTAAATCTTCTTCCGGATTTGATCCCAGTTTGATTTTGAAAGTCTCCGCGCCCATAGCGTGAAAACGGGCAGCCATTCCGGCCATGACCTCCGGTTGGTCCAAAGGGATTACCGGATAGAGCGGAACGGATAGGCGCGAATGACCGCCTATCAACGCATACACTGGCAGGCTGATGGATTTGCCCATCAGGTCATAGAGCGCCATATCCACGGCCGCAATGGCTGACGGAAACTCACCTGCCGCGCGAGAACATTCCAGCAGGATGGCTTCAAGGTCAAACGGGTCTTTACCGACAAGAATATCTTTGAGGCGGTTCAATGCCTCCAGCACCCCCGCCTGTGTTTCGCCAGTGACCTCCGGGTCAGGCGAAGCTTCTCCCAACCCGAGCAATCCGTTATCCGTGTGCACCAGCAGCAGTGCATAGTTTAAGACCGGATAACTGCCGTAGGCGACTGTCAGGGCAGTTTCGAGGGTTAAATCCAGCGGGCGGACTTCAATGGTGGTTATTCTCATTGGATATCAGCGTTTTTTGTTTTCAGAACTTTGAACATCCAGATAACCAGCGGCAGCGCCAGCAGATGGATGCCGGCAAATATGATGAACATCGGGCGAAAGCCCATGCTGTCAACCAGTGTACCGGCAAGAGGTTGGCCAGCAGCGATACCAAAGTTCCCCACAGCCATAATGACTGCGAACATGAAGGCGGCAATACGCGGATCGGAAAAATCCATCCCCATGGCAAAATAAACAGTTTCGTAATATCCAAAAGCAAAGCCAAAGAGGAAAACGACCACCCACATCAGTCCGGCGGACGGCGCAAGCGCCAAGCCAAACGTAGTGGCCGAGGTGATCAACAGGGCAGCCAGGATACTGATTCGGCGGCCAAAACGCTTCATCAACGGTCCGCCAATGATTCCGCCTAGAATTGTGCCGACGCCAAACACAGCAGTGTATAGCCCCACCGCGGTTAATGAGATTCCCAGACCCTCGTTGAGAAAAGCTCCCACCATACCCTGCGCGCTGTACAGCGCCAGCGGGTAAATAATACCAATCGCCAGGAAGATGAGCAAAGCTTTATCCTTGAAAGCGCGAAAGGCAGCCCGGGAGAATTGCATTTCCGGGGTGCGGTCTTTCTTCTCTTGAACCAGCAGGGTCAGCACGAGCGGGATCAGTCCGATCCCGGCAATCATCCAGAAAATAGCTGCCCATTGCCCCTGCCCCGAAAAGAGGCCCATTAAGGCCGCGGTTACGATCGCGCTTAATGCGCGCCCGCCGACCATTAAACCCTGAACCAGCCCGCGGTCTTCCGGCGCGGTTGTATCAATTGACAGTCCGTCTGAACAGGTGTCGTATGTAGACATGCCGACCGCTATCAACACCATCAGTGTTAGATAAAATCCAAACTGGCTGGCTGGAGATGCCAGTGGCAGCAGAAGAAAACAAACTGACTGTAAAATCAGTCCAATTAATATGTAAGGACGGCGGTGGCCAGCTTTAAACAGGTTTACGCGGTCGCTCAACAACCCGATCAGGATTTTTAACACAAAAGGAATCAACGTTATTCCACCGGCGATCCCAATCAGCGAATAAGACAGGTCAAAGGAACGCAGATATAGCACATTGAACGCTGAAAAGTAGGTCAATACTGCGCCTTCCACAAAATAAACTGCTGTGAACAAAGCAAAACGCAAATTTCGGTGACCTGATGCACTCATGACAGCCTTCCTTTTTTTATTTGGATTGTTTTTGTAAAATCGGCCGCCGAAGAAGCAGCAGGCCGATTAACCCGAACCAGAACAGAAACCAAAGGTTGGCAAGTAGATTTACTTGCGGGAGATACAGTCCGCAAACAGCAGCGGGTATGGAAAGCAAGCCCAAAGCGGCCGCGAGGCGGTCTCTGGAATGGCTGACAAGTAAAACCAGGCAGGCAACCGCGGCTCCCAGAAACGGCAGCCAGTAGCTCAGATGGCGGACAGCCTGCCAGACAAGGGGCCAGACCGGCGGGACAACAGCGCCGGTTTCCCAGGCGGTCATCCATCCCAGGATGAGGCTGTTCTCGCTTAAGTCAAACACCGCCCCGGCCAGACCAAACCCAAGCGACAGCGCTGCTCCCGTGGTCGAGTGTTCGCGCAGGTAATCAAAAAGGCCGATCCAGGCTAACACCCACGCGAGCAGAAATAAACCATCCAGGATGAATAACAGACGCATGGAATCCAGGTAAGCCTGCAAATCCTCGGCTAAAAGGGCTAGATCTCCGCTTAGAATCGCCAGCCCGGGATATTCCTGTCCGCCGGGAAAGCGGATAAAAGCCAGGGAAATCAAGAAAAGGCAGGCGGTCACGGCTGCCAGGCCGCCCAAGGTGGAAAGACGTTTATTCTCCATTGGCATTTTCCTCGCTGGCGAGTCTTAAGTAGGCGAAAAAAGCCCGGCTTAGTTCTTTAATCAGAACTTCGCTATCGTAAGGAGCTGACCCGCGCAGCGGTTCCCACAGCAGGATCTCACGCATGGAAAAAAACATCTGTTGAAACCCTAAGCGAATCGCTAAAGGCGGATTGGGATGGCGGATTTCATCTTTGCAGGCCAACAGCGCAGCCTGTAATAGAGGAAATAATTCGTCCCAGGCGCGCTGCTCGCGTTTGCGAAATGCGGGGTCATTTTCAAGCCGCGCCTTCAAATTTAAGGAGCGCAGTACTCCTTTCTGCCTGTTGTAGACCGCGAACAAGAAGCGGCAGGCATCCTGGATAATATATGCAGCGGACTTGCCCTGCCAGCGCGAAGGTGCCAGCAATTGAAAAAACCCCTGTTCAAAATCCGCAAAGAACCGCGCGTCCAGCGCATGCAGCAAAGCTTCTTTGTCACGAAAACGGCCGTAAAAGGCGCCGACCGACGTGCCGGCTTTCTCAACCACTTCAGAGATAGTCAGGGTCTCGAAATTTTTTATTTCGAGGATTTCCGCAGCGGCATCCAGGATCTGCTCCATGGTGGCACGGCTGCGGTTCTGCTGGGGTTGTTGGATCAGGTACTCGGGGGAAGAGGCGCTCATTGGACCTCTAGAAAAGAATTAGAATTCTAATTCTATTCTAAAGAAAATTTTTAAATAGTCAACCCTCAATTTTCTGTTTTTTTCTGATGCGAATTGTGACGCCGTGCTCTACCGGCACCTGCCCGAAGGCTTCGAACGGCAGACCGGGTGGTTCCATCTGCGCTGCGCAGCGGATTTTTATTTGGTTTTCTGCGCAGATTTGGAGTAAACTTGTGGGCATTGGACTGTCTGCCTGCATATTGATAAAAAGGAAAAAACTCAACCATGCAATTCTTATCGGACTTGATCACCGAACTTCCTCAAGCGAAAGTCCTTCAGGTTACCGTCGGTTTGTTCTGGACGGCGGTGGAGCTTGATCTGGCGGGCGAGCACCGCTGCGGGCTGGCGGCGACCCTGGCAAATCCAGAATTTGAGCATGCGCGCCTGCCGGCCGTTGAACGCGCCGGATGGCTGGACAGCTTAAGCAGCGATGAACTCCTGCAAGGGATATCCTCCAAAAGCTACACCGAAGTGAGCATCGCTCTGGCCGCGCTGAATGCCCTGCTGCCGCCGGTGCAGAACGCTGTAGACCTTCCCGCTGAAGATTTAATCGCCCGCCTGGGCAGCGATTCAAGCGTCGCCTTGATCGGACATTTTCCATTCGTGAAGAAGCTTTACCAGCAGGTAAAACAGTTGTGGGTACTGGAATTGAATCCGCAGGAGGATGATCTGCCTGCAGAAGCGGCTCCGGAAATTATTCCGCAGGCGGATATCCTGGCCATCACGGCGACCACGCTGATCAACCACACCTTTGAGGATGTCTTTCGTCACCGCCGGCAAGATGCCAAAGTGCTGCTGCTGGGACCCTCAACGCCGCTGTCTCCCCGCTTGTTTGATTACGGTATTGATGTCCTGTCCGGCTCGATCGTGACTGATCCGCAGCGGGTGGTGCCTCTGGTGCGTCAGGGCGCAACCTTTCGTCAGATTCGCGGGCATGGCGTTCGTCTGGTAACTTTGCAGTCGCCCGGCCTGATGGCAATAGATTGACATTTACCGGCGCGTCGGTTAAAATCCACTAGTCATTTAATGACTAGTGGATTTTTTATTGATTATGCCGCGCACTGCTCAACCGCTCCGCCTGGAATATCTGCTGCTGGGATTGATCCGCCGCGGCAGCAAACATGGGTATGAGCTTCTTCAGGCCTGGCATGAACCCAACGGCATCGGACAGGTCTGGGAAATCAAACCGGCCGTGCTGTACGCCTCTCTGGATAAGCTGGAACAGCTGGGATACCTTGAACACCGGCGCCTGCCCCAGCCCGCTTCCCCGGCGCGCAATGAATTTTCCATCACACCGGCCGGAGAGGAAGCCTTTCTTGCCTGGCTGCAATCTCCGGTTTCGGCCGCCCGCGATTTTCGCCAGGATTTTATTGCCCGTTTGTATTTCTGGCAGGATGTTGAGCCGCGGGTGATGTCTGCGCTTATCAACCGCCAAAAAGAGATCTGCCAGAAGTGGCTGGTCTCTCTGGAAAATCAACTGGACAGTGTCAGCGGCTTTTCCGGCCAGGTGGCGCTGTTTCGCTATCATCAGGTGCAAAGCATTTTGCAATGGCTGGATGAACTGGAACATTGCGGCGCACCATACCAAAACCTTTAATCCATTTATTAAGGAGATGACTGTCGCATGAAAAAACTTTGGATGTTCGTACTGCTTGCAGCTCTGGTGCTTGGTGCTTGCAGCCCGCAGGCTGCGCAACCGACATCGGAGCCGGCTGCTCCGGCGGCGGTTGAAACGGAAACGCAGGCGCCGGTGGATACTTCAATTAAGATTACGGACGCGCTCGGCCGCGAAGTAACCCTGGCCGCCGCGCCGCAGCGGATTGTGATTACCGGCAAGGGCCTGATCTTGATTCTGGACGCTGCCTATATGTTCCCCGAAGCGGCGCAGCGGATCGTCGCGCTGGGCAAGGCTTCGCAGGGCACCGGCAATTTTATTTCCCTGATTGATCCGGGTTATGATCAGAAAATGCTTCTGGAAAATGACGCGGGCGCTGAACAGATCGCGGCAGCCAAACCGGATCTGGTGATTCTGAAGAGTTATCTGGCTGAAACAGTTGGCAAACCCATTGAAGCGCTGAATATTCCGGTCATTTATCTGGACCTCGAAACTCCCGAACAGTACACCCGCGATCTCGCCATCCTGGGAAAGGTGTTTCAAAATGAACCCCGCGCACAAGAAATGGCTGATTTCTACCTGAATAAAGCCGCAGCAGTGGAAAATGCGGTCAAGGATGCTGCCCAGAAACCCAGCGTATTGATGCTGTATTACACCGAGAAGGACGGCGCGGTCGCCTTCAATGTCCCGCCGATGTCCTGGATTCAAACCCGCATGGTGGAAATGGCGGGCGGTACACCCGCCTGGGCGTCAGCCAACCCTGGCAAAGGCTGGACTGAAGTAACCTTAGAGCAAATTGCTGCCTGGGACGCGGATTACATCTTTATAATTTCTTATCAGAAGAATTCTGCCGAGATCGCCGCTTCCTTAAAAACCGATCCCAAATGGCAGGCGCTCCGGGCCGTGAAAGAAGAACATCTCTTCGGCTTCCCGGCTGACGTGTACAGCTGGGACCAGTCTGACGCGCGCTGGATCCTGGGCCTGACCTATCTGGCTGGCCGGCTGCATCCTGAAATCTTCTCACAGCTGGATATTCTTAAAGAAACCCAGCAATTCTATCAAACCGTTTACGGCTTGAACGCCGAGTTTTTTGAGGGTAAAATTCGTCCTACTTTCCGTGGGGACCTGCCTTGATCTCTGAAACTGCCAGCTCCGAACTGCAAGTGGTCTACCGCCGCAATCAATCTCACCGCCGGTTATTCTGGGCGCTTCTGTTCGGGCTGGCGTTTCTCTTCCTGGCCTCGCTGTTATTGGGGCGCTACCCGGCTCCAGGTTTGATCAGCTGGGAGCGCCTCAATCAGGATGATCTGGCCAGGCTGCTGGTGCTCAATCTGCGCCTGCCGCGCCTGATCACGGCTCTGCTTCTGGGCATGGCGCTTTCGGCGGGCGGGGTCGTCTTTCAAATGCTTTTCAGCAATCCGCTGGTGGAGCCCGGTTTTCTGGGTGTTTCTCAGGGCGCTTCATTTGGAGCGGCGTTCTGTATTGTGTTATTGGGCAGCTCTGCTGTGGTCATCCAGGGCAGCGCTGCCTTTTTCGCGCTGCTCGGTCTGGGAATGTCGTATCTCCTCGCCCGGCGCATCCGCTACGGGGGGTGGGTGCTGCGGCTGGTGCTGGCCGGCATCGCGGTCTCAGCGCTGTTCTCCGCCGGGTTGGGGATCCTTAAATATCTGGCTGATCCGCTCAGCCAGCTGCCGGAAATCACCTTTTGGCTGCTTGGCGGGTTGGCCAGTGTTACCTGGCCAAAGTTATTGTCTATTTTGCCGGTGGTGCTGGTCAGCCTGTCTGTCCTGTTTCTGCTTCGCTGGCGCTTAAATGTGCTCGCGCTCAACGAAGAAACCGCTTTTTCCATTGGGGCTGCGCCGCAGCGGGAACGGCTCTTGCTGCTGACGGCCGCGGTGCTGCCAACCGCAGCGGTGATCTCCGTCGCCGGCATGGTGGGCTGGGTCGGGTTGATCATTCCGCATATCTCGCGGCGGATTTTTGGCTCGGATACGCGCTATGCTCTGCCGGCTGCGATGCTGCTGGGGGGCATGTTTACCATCCTGTGCGACGATTTGGCCCGCACCCTGCTGGCAGGGGAAATTCCGCTGGGCATCTTGACCTCTTTACTTGGCGCAGGCGTGTTTCTTATCCTGATGATTTCGCGCGGTGTGAAGGTGGAGCGATGAGCGCGCCGGCTTTGATGACCTTTGACCAGGTTGCGTTTGGGTACAACCGCGCATCGGGACCGGTGCTGGACAATCTTAATCTCTCGCTGAAGAAAGGCGGCGTTACCGCTGTCCTAGGTCCGAACGGCGCCGGAAAGACCACCCTCTTGCTGCTGGCGCTGGGCTGGTTAAAACCCTGGAAGGGGACGATCCAGCTTGACGGAAAGCGCATTCAACAGATCAGCCGCCGCCATCTTGGGCAGCAGATCGCGTTGATTCCTCAAAGCGAGCACATCCCGTTTGAATACTCCGTCCTGGAATACGTCCTCCTGGGTCGGACTCCCTACCTGCCGCCGCTCGGCCTGCCGGGCGAAGAAGACTATGAAGTGGCGTACGAGGCTCTGGAGCGGGTAGGCATTGCGCATATCTCCCGACAGTCCATGCTGGCTCTCAGCGGCGGCGAAAAACAGCTGGTGCTGGCCGCCCGCGCGCTGGCGCAAAAGCCAAAGTTGTTATTGCTGGATGAGCCAACCTCTCATCTCGACCTCAGCAACAAAGTTCATCTGGTGGAGTTATTACAGCGGTTAAAATTAAGCGGTGTCACAGTGCTGATGACCACCCACGAACCGGAAATCGCCCTGGCGGTCAGCGATCAACTGGTCTTGATGCAGAAGGGGCGGGTGGTTCTCACCGGCGAGACCGAAGCGGTTGCCACAGACCAGAATCTGTCTCAAATCTACGGCGTGCCGATTCGAGTCACTTCATCGGAAGGAAGGAAGCAGATCAATTGGCTGTAGAAGTCTGGCTGCTCACTGGCTGGCGCGGGGTTGGGAAGACCACCTTCTGCCAGCACTTGGTTGACCGGGCTTCTGAACGAGCCTGGCAGGTATCCGGTTTGCTCTCTCCGGCAGAATTTTCCGGTCAGATCAAGCAAAACATCTGGGCGGTAGATCTTCGCGGCGGTGAGAAGTGCCTGCTGGCCTCCGCCGCGCGGCAGACCCCGCAAGACTATCAGTTTGTGGACTGGTATTTTAACCGGCAGGCGTTTTCTTGGGGCAACCAGGTTCTGCGGGAAAGCCTCCCCACCCGTCTTTTAATTATTGACGAGCTTGGACCTCTGGAGTTTAATTTTTCGCAGGGTTGGACCGCCGCCTTCGACGTGCTGCGCCAGCCAGCTTTTTCTGTGGCGCTTGTGGTGGTGCGCCCCGAACTCATTGAGTCCGCCAGCGCGCTGTGGAATCCTTCCAGGATCATTGAACTGAAAAACCGGGCAGACTCACCCGGACAGCTGCGCGCTGCCGTGCAATCTCTGGAAGATCTGCTTGGACAATAATCCCTTATTGTTTGAATCGCAAACCCGTTTCGACCAGCTGGCCGAAACGGGTTGATGTCTGAATTCCAGGGGAAGGGGAAAATTACTCCTTAAGCGTTACTTTGCCAATATGGCGGAATGCTCCGGCTTCGATTCCTTTTAGTTCGGCGGCCGCCAGCGAATACAGCTGCAGCGGCAGAATTTCCACCAGCGGACGGGCGATCTCATCAACTTTGGGGATCACCAGGCTTTCCAGTTCCGGGTCTGCCTGGCTGTCCACCCACAGGACTCGCCCTCCGTAACCTTTCACCTCCGTTGCCAGGTCGCGGTTCAGCCGGCGCGTCTTTTCGCTGCCGGCGAACATCCAGATGAACAGGTCGGGTCCGGCCAGTTCCAGCGGTCCGTGGCGGAAATAGGGGGTGCTCATCCCTTCATAAGCGACTTTGGCCGCTTCTTTTAAAACCAGAGAACCATTCATGACCGCCGCCATGGATGCCCCGCGTCCCAGGATGAACATCGTCTCCGGCAGGCCGACGCGCACTTTCAGGTCCTCGACGTGCTTTTTCCAGCCGAGTAAAAAGGCTTCTGCGCCGTCCGCGGCGGAAAGCAGGCTGGCGCGCACCGTTTCCAGCGCATCCCCGCAAAACAGTGCGGCGGTCAGCAGCAAGGTGGACAGCGTGTTGAGATAGGTGCGCGTGCTGACCGTGGACTCCGTGCCGGCGTGGATCGGCAGCGCCAGGTCGGCGCGGCGGGCCAGGGGACTATCCAAATCATTGGTCACGCCCAGCAGCGCGGCCGGGCGGGTGGCGCTGCCTTCCGCCACCAGACTCTGGATTTCCGCGCTGTAACCGGATTGGGAGATGGCGATCAGCAAACTGCGCGCCGTGACCAGCCCTGGGCTGTAATGCAGCAGTTCGGAGGTCTCCACCCAGGAAACGGGTATGCCGCTGGCGGTCAGGCGCAGCCAGGCCGGGTAAGCGGCGCAGTAGGATGCGCCCATCCCGGTCAGGACAATATTGGCAAATTCGCCCTTGCGCAGCCGTTCTGTCAGCCCGGCAAGCGGCTCGGGAGAGAAAGCGCGCAGGGCGGCGCGCAAACTCTCCGGTTCGCTGAGGATGTCTTGTAAATATGGATTGCTAATCATGGTGTCCCTTCTCCTGATACAGGTCAAGGGCCGCGCGGGCAGCGCCCAGCACCCCGGCCTGCTGACCCAGTTGGGCCGCTAAAATTTTTACCTGCCCGGCCGGAACGATCGGAACGGTCTGGGCCGCGGTGGCGCGCATACTGGCTTCAAACAGGTCAAAAGAGCGCATCACCCCGCCGCCCAGAACGATGGAATCTGGCAGCACGAGCAGAATAATGTTTGCCACACCCAGCCCGTAAATCTTGCCCAGACGGGCGGTCCATTCAAGCGCCAGCGCATCGCCCAGGCGGGCTGCCTCGGCCATCACTGCCGCGTCAATTTTCTCAATCACACCGCCAGCCAGATCCAGCATGCGCGTGGGCTGCTGGCGGGCGGCCGCCTGCAAATCGCGCGCAATCGCCGGGCCGGCGGCCAGGCTCTCCCAGCAGCCGTTGCCGCCGCAGTAACACAGCGGGCCGTTGGGGTCCAGCCGCATATGCCCGCCTTCGGGGTGCCAGCCGCCGGTGCCGCGGTAAATTTTCCCGTCCAGCACCAGAGCGTAACCAATCCCGGTGCCAACGGTCACCATCGCCAGGCGTTTCACCCCCTGGCCGGCCCCGCGCCACCACTCGCCCAGCGCCGCCGCATCCGCATCGTTTTCCAGGATCGCCGGGACGCCAAAACGCTGGCTGAGCGGCCCGAGAATATCCACGTCTTCCCAGGTTGGCAGGGTATACGGGTTCTGGATTGCCCCGCGTTCGCGGTCAATCGGCCCGGTGGCGCCGATCCCAATCGCCAGGATCTGCCTCCCGGCCGCCACGGTGTTTACCAGCGCGGCGATCCGTTCAACCCCGGCTTGAGGGCCGCGGCGGGCTTCGATCAGGGTCTCTGACCAGTTGAGCAGTTCGCCCTGCGGGCTGACGGCCCCGGCGCGCACGTTGGTGCCGCCCAGGTCTATCCCGATCAAGATAGGCTCGCTCCGACTCATCCTTTAACCGCTCCCGCCGAAAGCCCGCTGACGATATAGCGCTGGAAGATCAGCGCCAGGATCACCGGCGGCAGCGCAGCCAGGATACCGCCGGTCATCATCGCGGTGATATCCACGGCGTAGCGACCGGTGAATTCGGCGATCGCGACCGGCACGGTTTTTGCCTGGATGGTGCTGGTGAAGAGCAGGGCAAAGAAAAATTCATCCCAGGCGAGCAGAAAGGTGAACAGCGCGGTCGAGACCAGCCCGGGCGACGCGACGGGCAGCACAACCCGGAAGAGCGTGCCAAGCCGGGAACTGCCGTCAATTAACGCCGCGTCCTCCAGTTCGATCGGCACGGTCTCGAAGAAAGTGGTCAACATCCAGATCGCAAAAGGCAGCGCGAAAGAAAGGTAGGTGACGATCAATATAATCGGCCGGTCGCGCCAGCCAAGAAAGGCGGCGGCGATATACAGCGGGATGACCAGCGAGATTTCCGGGATCATGCGCACACTGAGGATCCCCAGAAAAATATGGTTGCGGTAGCGCATGCGCAGCCGCGCCAGGGCATAAGCCGCCAGCGACCCGACCAAAAGACAAATGACAGTGGTGGTGGATGCGACAATGAAGGAATTTAACAGGGTATTCTTGAATGTCCGCGCCACTTCCGATACCGCGGTACCGGGGACGAGAATGTCGCGGTAATTTTGCAGCGTCGGGTGTTCCGGGATCCAGCGCGGCGGGGTCGCCAGCAGTTCCGCCCGGGTCGAAATTGATGATAGGAACAGCCATGACAGCGGGGCGTAAATAAAAATCAGGATGACCAGCATCAAGAACATCTTGATGCTCAGGCCGAAGATTTTGCGGGTGGTTTTCATTGGCGTCCCTCCGGCCGGTACAACAGGCGGATGTAAACCAGCGCCATCGCCAGGGTAAAGATCGAGATCAGGAACGACAGCGCGGAACCGGAACCGAGCTTGCCGTAAGAGAAAGATTCCAGATAGGTCAAGTAGGAAATGGTGACCGTGCGGAAGGCCGGGCCGCCCTGCGTGATGACATAGATGATGTCAAAGACGCGGAAGGCTTCGACCGTGCGGATCACCAGCGCTACCAGAATGGCCGGCTTGAGCAGCGGCATGCGAATCAGCCAGAACCGCTGCCAGGCCGTGGCGCCGTCCACCTGGGCTGCCTCTTCCAGGTCGGTCGGAATGGTCGCCAGGGCAGCCGAGAGAATCAGGACGATAAACGGCATGCTGTGCCAGACATCCGCGACAATCACCAGGTTCATAGCCAGGTCGGGCTGGGTCAACCAGGGCTGGTATTTTGTGATGATTCCCAGGCTGAGCAGCAGCCCGTTGAGCGCGCCGTAGTCGGCGTTGTAGATCCAGCGCCAGAGCGCGCCGTTGACGATGGTCGGCACAGCCCAGGGGATGATCAGACTGGTGCGCAGGAACTTCCAGCCTGGCGGGCGGCTGTGCAGCAGGGTGGCGATTGCCAGCCCGAGCACCAGCTCGATGCCGACCGACACAACCGTAAAGTAAAACGTGCGCCAGATCGTCTGCCAGAAAAGCGGTTGTTTTAAGAAAGCCAGATAGTTTTGCAGCCCGGTGAAGTTTTGCGGCCGCGGGTTAGAAAGCGGTGTATCCGTGAAGCTGAGGATAAAAGTGTATAAGACCGGGATCAGGGTGATCACGAAGATGATGAGCAAACCCGGCAGCAGCATTAAGAACGCGTCCCGCGCTTCCTGCTGGCGCAGGCTCTGGCGAGGTTTGGGAAGGGCAGCTTGAGTCATGGGCAAATCCATCGCCGCATCCGCGCGGCGGGCTAGAATCATCCTGTATGAAACAGACGGGGGTAGGGTTTGGCTGTCTCCCTACCCCCTGAAACCGATTGAATTTACTTGCCTTGCAGCTCGTTCCACTTGGCTGCGGCGTCATCCAGCGCCTGCTTGGGGGTCTTCACCTTGGTCAGCGCTTCCTGCAGTGCCAGCTGCAGCGCTTTGGAGGCTTCTGGATAATACGGAACCTTGGGGCGAACATGCGAGAAGGGGAACTGCGCCTTGAAAGCCGGGACGGTTACCGGGGTGGCTTCGTTCAGCGCCATCAGTTCATTCAGCGCCTCGCCTTCATAATTGCTGCTCCAGATCGGCAGCAGGTGGGCGGAATATTCCTTCTGGATGGCTTCGCTGGTCAGGAATTTTACGAATTCCCAGGCCTGTTCGCGGTTGGGGGATTTATCCACGACCGAAAAGCCCATCGAGCCGTTGATCGTGGCGCTTTCTACGCCGCTGCCTTCAAAGGCGGGCATCAACCCGAATTTCACCTGTCCGGTGATCTGGGATTCGTCTTTGTTCAGGTTGGCCAGCTCGTACATATACAGCCAGTTGACCGCAAAGACAGCCTTGCCCTGAGAGAAGACATTGCGGACATCCTCTTCCACGTAGGATACCGAGGCGGGGTTGCTGATGCCCGCGTCGATCGTATCCAGCATCCACTGAACCACCTGGACGCCTTTTTCATTGTTGAAGGCGGGCTTGCCTTCTGCATCCACCAGCGTGCCGCCGTTACCAAAAAGCAGGGCGACAAAATCGCAGATGGCTGCTTCTGCCTGACCCCACGACCAGACGATCGGGTATTCGACAATGCCTTTTTCCTTGATCACCTTCGACATGGCGACCAGCTCTTCCCAGGTCTTGGGCGGAGCGTTGAAACCGGCTTCGGCCAGCAGCTTCTCATTGTAGTAGAAGTATTTGGCATCCAGCAGCCAGGGCATACCGTAGGTCACGCCGTTGACGGTGGTGATGTCCCAGGCGGCGGCGAAGACTTTCTCTTTGGTTGCGGCGTCAATTTTGCTGGTTACGTCCCACAGATAACCGGCTTTGGCGAATTCGGCGTACCAGATGTCATCGACCAGCACGACATCGTAAGAGGGCGGCGTGGTCGCCATGGCTGTGGCGATCTTGTCGTGCAGCGCGTCGTACGACACGTACTCGATCTCAACCTTGACATTCGGGTTGCCTTCGTTGAACTTGGCAACAATGGCATTCATCTCTTCCGGCGTGGGTCCGGCCTGCTGCATGGTCAGGACTTTGACCACTTTGGGACCGGTGTCTGCCTGGGGTTGGGCGCCGCAGCCGACCAGGCTGAACAGCAGCGCGACCAGAACCAGGATGAACACGGGACGGGACTTGTGAAACATACGACCTCCTTAGGAATTGGGGAATGGGGTGGATTACCCGATGAATTGGCGGCCCGTAAAAAATGTGAAACGGTTCCCGCGGTACACCGAGCGGACAAGTTCAATGACCTCAAAAGAAGCAGTATACGTCTGGCGCAGGGCAACCAGGACCGGCTCGCCGACGGCAATATTTAATGATTGGGCCAGTTCCGGGCTGGCCGGTGCGGCTTCAATTTCCGCGTCGGCCCAGGTTGGAAAGACTTTGTACTGATCGCGAAAAATTCCGTAGAGCGAGGCGGCTGAAAAATCGTATTGATCCAGACCCGGAAAAAGGCGCACCGGCAGGTAGGCGAGTTCATCCGCCACCGGCTGCTCATCCGCCAGGCGCACGCGGTGAAGGCGGAACACCCGTTCCCCGGCGGAAAGCGCCAGCCGGCGGATGGTCTCGCTGTCCGGGTCGCATTCGCTCATCTCGACCACCCGCGAGGAAGGCTTAAGCCCGCGGGCGAGAATGTCTTCGCTGAAACTGCGAAACCCCGACATCTCGCGGATGCGGGTCTGCGCCACGAAACTGCCCACGCCCTGATGGGTGTAGACAATGCCCTGCTGACAGAGATCTTCCAGCGCCCGCCGGGCGGTGATGCGGCTGACTGAGTATTTCAAAGAAAGCTGCGCTTCGGATGGCAGCTGATCGCCAGGTTTTAGCTCGCCGCTGTCAATCTGACGCAGCAAATCCTGCTCAATCTGGTAATACAGGGGGGTAAAAGACCGTCGGGAAGAGGCGGGCATGGGTTACCTGTCATACTTATTATATTGTTATAACAAGTAAATTGCAAGTACTTTAAGATTAATTTAAGAATTGGCATCTTGCCTCATGGCTGACTCGATGAACGGCTGGCAGTCCTCGAGGTAGCATAAATTCCGGTTTTAAGGTATCCTTTAACCGCTGGTCGGTCCTGTCTGCCAGTTCATTTTATTTGGCACCACCCATCGGATAGGAGGCAGAATGATTAAAGAAACCATCAAAGACACCGAAAATCGGATGAAAGCAGCCATTCAGGCTCTCGAAGATGATCTTGCCGCCATTCGAACCGGCCGGGCCAGCCCGGCGCTGGTTGAAAAACTGCCTGTTGAATATTACGGGATGCCCACTCCGCTGATGCAGTTGGCCAGCATCAGCGTTCCCGAAGCGCGCGCCATCCTGATCCGTCCGTTTGACCCTGCGACCATAAAAATCATCGAAAAAGCCATTCTGGCTTCAGAGCTGGGTCTGACTCCCAATAACGACGGCAAAGTGATCCGCCTGAACATCCCCGCACTGACCGAAGAACGCCGCCGCGAGCTGGTCAAGGTGGTTCACAACCGCCTGGAAGAAGCCCGGGTAGCCATCCGGAATATCCGCCGCGACCAGTTAAAAGACCTGCGCGATTTTGAGAAAGAAAAGATGATCTCCGAAGATGACCTGAAGACCGGAGAAGAAGAATTACAGAAGGTTACCGACCGCTTCATTCAGCAGGTGGATGCCGTCGGCGATCGCAAAGAGAAAGAAATCATGGAGGTCTGAGACCCTCCGCACCCATGAACTCCGAATATCCCCCTTTGACCAAAGTTCCCCACCATGTGGCCATCATCATGGACGGCAACGGCCGCTGGGCGGCGGCTCGCGGGCTGCCGCGCCTGGCCGGGCATAAATCCGGCACAGAAAATTTACGCCGGATCATCCGCGCCAGCGTTGAGTTTGGCGTTAAGGTTTTGACCATATACGCTTTTTCCACCGAGAACTGGGGGCGGCCGGAGGATGAAGTCAAGGGATTGATGCGCATCCTCGAAGATGTGATCGATTCAGAGTTGGACGAACTGCACCGCGAAGGGGTGCGCATCCTGCATATCGGCCAGCTGGAGGCTATGTCGCCGCGGCTGCGCCAGAAAGTTCAACAGGCGATCGAGATCACCCGCGAAAATCAACGGCTGATCCTGTGCGTCGCCTGGAATTACGGCGGGCGCGATGAAATCGTCTGCGCCATCCGCAAGATGATTGAAGACGGGGTTCGCCCCGAGATGGTCAGCGATCAACTGGTCAGCAGTTATCTTTTCACGGCCGGCATCCCGGATCCAGATTTAATCATTCGCACCTCTGGAGAAATGCGCATCAGCAACTTTCTCATCTGGCAGAGCGCCTATTCGGAGTGGTATGTAACCCGCACCCTCTGGCCGGACTTCGGGCGTGAAGAATATTACCAGGCGTTGGTTGATTACAGCCACCGCGACCGCCGCTTTGGCAGGCTGTCGGAGTGTCAGGGGGAAAGTTGAGATGTTAACCAGCCGTTTACTGGTCGCCATCGGTTTAATTCCACTGGCGGCTGCCTTCATCTGGCTGGGCGGCCTGCCGCTGGCTTTGCTGGTCACGGTGATGCTGGCGGTCGCGGGCTGGGAATACGGCCGCATTTTTCAACACGGCGGATACGCTCCCGCCCAACCCCTGCTGGTGATCTTTCCGGCCGGGCTGGCGCTCTGGCGTCACTTTGGCGGGCTGGAAGCTTCGGCGCTGCCCCTGGCGGCGGCTGTTTTGACCGCCATGACCTGGCATATTATCCAGTATGAACGCGGCTGCGATCAGGCGGCCGCGAATTTTGCCGTCACCCTGAGCGGCATCGCTTACCTGGGCTGGCTGGGCAGCTACCTGGTCTCGCTGCGCGCCCTGCCAGACGGGATGTACTGGATGCTGCTGGCCCTGCCCGGCATCGCCATCGCTGATTCCGGCGCATTTTTTATCGGGCGCCGTTTCGGGCGCCGGAAACTGGCCCCGCGCACCAGCCCAAAAAAGACCTGGGAGGGGTATCTGGGCGGCATCCTGACTGGCGGTCTGGGCACGATGGGCCTGGCCGCTCTCTGGCATCTCAACGCCCCGTCGATCACGCCCATTCAGGGTCTGCTGCTGGGCGTCATTGTTTCCGCCGTCTGCCCGCTCGGCGACCTGGGCGAAAGCCTGATCAAGCGACAGTTTCATGTCAAAGATTCAAGCCACCTGTTAGCCGGTCACGGCGGAATGCTCGACCGGATTGATTCTTGGCTGTGGGCTGCGGCCGTAGGATATTATCTGATCAGCTGGTTCTGGCTGGCGCGGTAGGTGGATCGGAATGCCTGCCGCGGACCATACCCTATCTGAGGAGGCAGAAGATGATCGAAACTCGTCCCACTCGTAATCTGGCGCTCGAACTGGTGCGTGTTACCGAATCCGCTGCGCTGGGCGCCGGCCGTTACATGGGCCGCGGCGACAAGATCGCCGCTGACCGCGCCGCTGTTGAGGGCATGCGCCTGATGCTTAACACCATCCAAATGGACGGCGTGATTGTGATCGGCGAAGGGGAAAAAGACGAAGCCCCGATGCTGTTTAACGGTGAGCGACTTGGCACCGGTGAAGAACCCCAGGTGGATATTGCGGTGGATCCAATTGACGGCACCCGCCCGCTGGCGCTGGGTTTGCAAAACGCGATTTCAACGGTTGCCCTTGCGCCGCGCGGGACGATGTTTAACCCCGGCCCCTTTGTGTATATGCACAAGATCGCGGTCGGTCCTGAAGCCAAAGATGTGATTGATATCAATGCTCCGGTCAAAGATAACCTGATCAAAGTCGCCAAAGCCCGCGGTGAACACGTCAAAGACATCACCGTGGTTGTGCTCGACCGCCCGCGCCACGAGCGCCTGATCGCGGAAATTCGCGAGGTCGGCGCGCGCATCCGCCTGATCCCTGACGGCGATGTGGCCGGCGCGTTGATGACCTCCCTGCCAGAAACGGGAATTGACATCATGATGGGTATTGGCGGCACGCCTGAGGGCGTGCTGGCGGCAGCGGCGCTGCGCAGCACTGGCGGAACGCTGATGGGCAAGCTGTATGCGCGCACGCCAGAGGAGCTGGAAGCCGGCCGCCGGCTGGGGTATGATGTCAACCGGGTGCTTACCCTGGATGATTTAATTTCATCGGAAGATGTATTTTTCGCCGCCACCGGCATTACCAAAGGCGAGCTGCTGGACGGCGTGGATTACTTCGCTGACGGCGCCACCACCGACAGCCTGGTGATGCGCGGCCTGACCGGTACGGTCCGGCGGATTAAAGCCACCCACCGCCTGAATAAACTCTCGCAGATCAGCGTGATCCCGTATTAACCCGAAAAGAAGCGTAAAAAAAGCGCCCGGAGGTATTCCGGGCGCTTGCGTTCTGCCGATTCACCAGGGACGTACGGCAGAGGGGAACCGTTACTTGATCTCGTAAGTGATCGAAGCGGTCATGCTCAAGACCAGCTGGCCGGCGGAAACGGGCACGGATGCCGCGAAGTTGCCGCCTTTGCCATCGTAGGTCGGGACCGGGTTGTAATTCCCGTAGACGCTGATGTTGGTGATGTTGCCAAGTTTGACGCCAGCGGCGGCGGCGATTTCTTCTGCCTGCTTGCGCGCGTCAGCGATTGCCAGATCGCGGGCTTTGGACTGAGCCTCTTCCTTGTTCAGTACATCGAAAGAGATGCCGTTGATGGTATTGGCGCCGTTTTGCACCACCTGATCAAGGATTTCGCCCAGTTTTTGCAGATCGCGCACGGTCACGTAGACGATATTATCGACCACATACACGGTGCGCAGCACTTCACCGTTCGGCCCGTATTCCTGCATCGGGTACACGTTAAAACTCGAGGTCTGGATGTCTTTGGCTTCCACACCGAGTTTTGCCAGCGCGTCCGCGATGGCTCTCGCCTGAGCGTTGTTAATGCTGATGGCATCTTTGACGGTTTCAGAGCGGGTCTGAACACCAATATTGATGTAGGCGATATCCGGCACAATATGCACTTCGCCATAACCGCTGACCGAGATGGTGCGCACGTTAGGCTGCTGCCCGGGAACGGCTGCCACCTGACCAGCGCAGGCGCTTAAAAGCGAGACCAGCACAAAGCCGATCACCAGGGTTAAAAGATGTTTCTTGTTCATAGGGTCGCTCCTCTTTTTTGTTGAACTATTGCAGTAGACGATGACCGGCGAAAAAAGTTCCCGAAAAAGAAAGTGAATCCCTGCGGTTGAAGGTCTGCTTCTGCTTCCTGGCTATAATTAACCCTGACCCGCGAGAATCATTCATAGGAGAATACAAATGGAGAAAAAAGCATTTCCCTGGGGCCGCACCTTTCTGATCGGTTTTGGCTTTCTGGGCATCAGCATCCTCTGGCCAATTTTCAACCAGTGGGTTCCGTTGATCCTGCAGGCCGGGAACCCTGAATTTACTCAGCGCCTGCTGGCGGAGGGGAAGGAACTGCCCAAGCTGGCTGGTTTTGCTCTGGCTCCTTCCCTGGCGATGTTTATCATGACCTGGGATAACATTATTAATATTTTTGTTCAACCCTGGGTGGGCGCGCGCAGCGACCGCACCTGGAACCGCTTCGGCCGCCGCAAGGGGTGGATTCTGCTGGGGCTGCCGATTGCCTTGGTGGGCTTCATCTCCATTCCCCTGGCGCAGTCGGTCCTGGCTGTGGCTGTCTTTATCCTGATCACCAATTTTGGTATGGCTCTGTTCCGTTCGCCGGTGATCGCCTGGCTGGGCGACCTGTTCAAGCCGGAAGAACGCAGTAAAGCCAACGGGGTGATCAACCTGATGGGCGGGGTTGGCGGTGTGCTGGCTTATGTGGGCGGCGGGGCGATTTTCAACGCCTTTGGCCGCAGCGGCCCATTCTTCGCCGGCGCAATCGCCCTGGCCGTGGCGATGGTGGTGGTGATCCTTTTTGTCAAAGAACATAAAGAGCAGCAGTCTACCGCTGACCCAAATGAAAGCGTGAAGGGACTGATTCCCAATCTAAAAGAGATATTCTCCAATAAAGACCGCTCCGGTTTGTTTATTCTGCTGGCGATCTTTTGCTGGTTCACCGGGTTTAACGCTGTGGAAACTGGCCTGTCCTCATTCGCTGTTTTTGAACTGGGGATAAAACCTGGTACGGCTTCGATTGTGGCATCAATCGCCAATCTGTCCTTTATCGCCTTCGCCATTCCTTCCGGTTTCCTGGCCGGGAAATTTGGCCGCCGCAAGACGATCATCTACGGCCTGCTGGGCTTGATCCCGGTCTTCCTGCTCAGCAACCTGCTGGTCAGCACAGTCGTGACCCTGATCATCGCCCTGGTGCTGGTGGGTTTCTTCTGGGCCTGGGTGAACGTCAACAGCCTTCCGCTGGTTTATGACCACGGCGGCGAACAGCGCATTGGCGCGTTCACCGGGCTGTACTACTTTGCCTCACAGACCGCGGCGGTGCTTGGCCCCACCCTGGGCGGGCTGCTGGTGGAGAACATCGGTTACTCCTACCGGGTGCTCTTCCTGTTTGGCGCGTTTTTCCTATTCCTGGCGCTGCTGGCCATGTTCAAGGTGAAAGACCGCGCCCATGAAGAGAAAATGCGCCAGCAGGCCGCAAGCGGCGCCTGAGCGTCTGCGGGCAGTGCCGGATGATCCATCTGGCTGTCCCTTGCGCTTGCATAAATCAACAGAAAATGTTACATTAAGGATGCCCCTGTTCGGTTGCCCCCCTCAACCGGATGGGGGCGCTTTTTTCAAAAAAAAACCGGAGCGCAGTTGCTCCGGTTTTTTTTTTCGCCTGAAAAATCAGGGCATCACTCGAATCTGGACAGCGCCAATCGCCTGAGAAATTTTCAGGTTGATGGTCGGGTTGCTGCCGGCGGCGGGCGAGGTGATGATCCCGTCCTGGTTGTTCCAGTCCGCGGGCAGGCTGGTCGCGCTGATGCCGCCCTCGCGCTCGATGCGCACGGCCGCGCCTTTGGGAACATAAACCGTCATCTCACCGATCGCCAGGTTGAGTTCACCTTCCAGCGGCCGATTCGGAAGGCGCACAATCAAGCGGCCCACGGCCGTCTCGATCTTGATGCGCTCGGGCTGGGCTGCGGTTAAATTGATATCCTGATCACCCACTCCCAGTTTCGCGTTGAGCACAAGCGGAAAATCCGGGTTAACGCTGAACTCCCAGCGCTGCGTGTTGTTGGTGGTCCTCCAGGTTCCAACCACCGGCTGCTTCGCGGCGACCCGCGCGCTCATGTCGCTGCCGCTCACCTGGCTGCTGCTTTGGACGGCTTCGTTTTCCAGCCGGCGGATGCTGGCGGTGTACAGCTCCGCCATTCCGGGCTGACCGGCGGTAACAAGCTGGCGTCCGACAGGTTGTTCAATCACCAGTTCGAGCCGCTGGGCGGCGGTATCCAGTTTTTGAGCAAGCGTTTCCGTGACCAGATTTTGATCAACCGCGAAAAATGCCAGGAAAAGGATCGCCGCGATCAGCAGCAGCCCCAGGAAATAGCGGGCGATCACGCTGCCGGTAGAACCGCGCCGTCCAAAGGCGATGTCCAGGCCGAGGGCGACCAGCAGTACCGGCCAGAAGCGCATCAGCATTTGCCCCGCGGAAAGCGGCAGCAGTTCGAGATTGCCAAGCAGCAATACCGTGCCAAGGCCCAGCAAGAAGGTTGGCCATACCCAGCCTTCCTGTTTGATAAACCCGTCCAGCCCCATCAGGATGATCAGGACCGGCCAGTAGGTGCTGAACAATTCCCAGGCAGAACCTTCAACCGCGCCGGTGTTGGTCAGGAACAGCACAATGCCGATCGCGATCAGCAGGAGGGGGAAGAAAAAACCCCGCCGATGCTCGTGTTGCGGTTTCAATTCACTCATGGTTTACTCTCCTCGTACTGCGCGAATGAGCAGGGCAGCGCCGCCCAGCACCAGCAGGATCGGCCAGATGATGTCTCCGTGCAGCCAGTTCAGCCAGGGGATATTCAGCTGGCGCAAAAAGAGAAAGCCGCCGGTAACAATCAGGGCGATGCCAATCAGTTTTGGGGCGCTGGCATTCGGTTTGCGAATGGCTTCGTTAAATTCATCCCGTATCTGTCCGGCGCGCTCTTTGAATTCCTGGCCAGTGTTGGGCATCCCGGCGATGAAATCCATGTCGTCGCGCGGCAGGATAATCCAGAGGATGAGATAGATCAGGACGCCCGCGCCGCCGGCCAGGGTAAAGATCAGGAAGAACAGGCGCACCAGGGTCGAATCAATATTTAGATATTTTCCCAGGCCGCCGCAAACGCCGCCAAGCATAGAATCGCTTCTGCTGCGCATTAATCGTGTTGTCATAAGGGTTTCTCCAGGTTATGGTTTGGTCTGAAATGAGCGGAATAAGAAGAAGACGCCCGCCAAAATCAAGGCCGCGGGGAAAAGGAACTTAAGGTAGGTTTCAGACCCGAGGGCCACCAGTCCGCCCATGATCAGCAGGATCGTGGCTGGAATCCACGGCCAGCGCATCTTGCGCCCTTCGGGCAGCAGCCCGAGGATGCCGAAGGTCAGTCCAAGACCGACGAAAAAGAGCGCGCCAGTGTCAAATCCCGTGCTGCTGCTGTCTGACAGACCGGCAACCAGCGCGAGCGTTAAGAGGGTTCCGGCGGGGATGACAGCCCACCAGAACTCGCGCCGCAGAAAATAGATCATCACGAAACTCAGGCTGATCATGCCGAGAAAAAGAGTCCCGCCCCATTGGCTGATCACGGCTTCGCCGATCAAAGCCGGCAGGCCGATCAGCGCGCCCAGGCCGATCAGGGTCATCCCGGGGATGGCCGCCCACCAGTTGGTCTGCGGTCGGGTGGCGAGCACCCACAGGAAGGCCGCGCCGCCCAGCACAAACAGGGTGGCGATGATGGTGCTGCTCAGATCAATATTAAAGATAGTCTGCAGGGCAAAGAGTATGCCTGCTACGATCATTAAAGCACCGATGAAGAGATTGCGATTTCGATTTTCCATTTGTACCTTACCCTCCCGGTAATGATTCAACGAATTTCAAAGGAGCCCAGGCCGGATTCCAGGTAGAGTTCAGCCCGGTTAGCGGCGGTGGCGTAATCGGGTGATTCATAGAAATCACCGATGCGGTTGAAGCGGGTTGGATCGACTTTGAGGCTCGAAAGACCGCTTTTGTAAATAATCCGCGCAGCCACTTCCTGCGGAACGACAATGTTGACCGAAGCCGCGCCGGCCTCCACCCGGACGCTGGTGAAACCGGCATTGGCTGGCAGGGTAACCAGTGTGCTGCTCGCGCCAGTTTCAATCCTCAAATCGCTGATGCGCAGGTCGCGCAGATTCAGGCTCGTTTCGCTTGCTCCGCTGGCCACCTTCAGCCGCAGCGGGATTTCCTCGCTTAATCGGACCGCCCAGGTCAGACCGTGCTGGGAAATTCCCCAGGGGAAAGCCATAAGCACATCCGAAGGCGCTTCAATTTTGACTTTGACCCCGCCCTCAGGCAGCGTCTCGAGGAAATGGCGCACACCGCCAACAAACGTGCCCGTCAGCAGCTGCCCCGCAGCAGCCGGGCCGGTGATATCCAGGCGGCCCGCGCCGTGAGCCAGGGTGATCTGGGCTTCCCGCGCGCCTTGCAGGAGCAGCGAGAGTTCCTGAGTGGTGGTTTCAGACTTAAACAGTGTGGGACCGAGCAGAAACCACAGACCCAAAAGGATGATAAATGCCGGGAACAGCACCTTCCAGACATTAAACTGGATGATGTTCAGGTTGAACGCCAGCAAGATCACGCCGGCCAGAATCACCACCGTTCCCCAGAAAATTCCACTTCGTTTCATGTTTATATTCCTCTGTTCTGGTTAGTTGGCGCCGGGCCGTTTGAAGACCAGCGACCGCAGGATGAGCAGCAGACCCGCGCCGACCAGCACCAGCGGCCAGTAAACACCGAGGATATTGCGCCCGCCAAGGAAGGAACTGAAGATGGTGAAGAGCACCGCGCTGGCGACAATGGAGTCGATCCCTTCGTTGATCGCCTTGCCCGGCGAAGCGCGCAGCGGGCTGGAAAGCAGATTGCCGATGCCGGCAAACCCGGGGATCAGCGCCCAGGCGTACGCCCAGGATGCCCAGTTTCCGGTGCTGTTTTGCCAGTAGAGCAGCCCGCCGATACCGCCGACCACGCAGGCCGATACCAGCAGGTCTGGCTGGCGGAAAACCAGCCCGAGTAAAAACATGGCAGCCCCGGCGCCAATGATAATGAAGGGCCAGGCAAGGTTGGCTTCAACCCACTTTCCAAAGGGTTCGTAAAGCTGTGCGGCCAGAAAAAGACCCCCCGCCAGCACCAGCAGAATGCCAAAAGCCATGCTGGAACGTTTAGATGAATCCATGGTGATACCTCCCAATTTTAGAATCGCGTGCAGGGAAAAATCGCGCGCAAGCGTTAACTAATATACGCTTGGAAATGAAAAACGTTGCAGCCGCCGGCTGCTAGGCTTTAAAGAACGCTGCCGTCCGGTATTCCCCCAGCCCTGCCAGCAGCGACGGAAGGGGTAAAATGATGGCCAGTCCGCGCACGCCGGAGCCAATCGAAAGCTCGCTTTGTTTCAGCACCCCCGCTTCGACCACCACCGGGATCGGCAGCGGTTTTCCGGGGACCGCGCTGGCCGTGAATGGATTGACTGTGCCGGATTCATACCCGGTCAGTTCCAACACAGTCTGCGGATCCGCCATGCTCATGCGCGATGTGCCAAAATACCGGCGCAGCGCCTGCCAGGGCAGCTGTCCCGGCCCGGCGGCCAGCACCATCACATAAGCCGCTTCGTTCAAGCGAAAGAGAATGCTGCGCACCACCTGCTGCGGGCTTTGACCGCGTTCGGCAGCCGCCTGTTCCAGCGACAGGATCGGACCGGGATGCTTGAAGAGGCGGTACGGCAGATTGAGCGCGTCCAGATAGCGGGTTGCCGGGGTAGAATCATCATCCATATCGAATCTCCATCAACCACCTTTGTACAGTATAAACGGGCTTGACAAATGTCCGCCCTGCTTTATAATAACACTAAATTTAGATAATAAATATCATAATTATTCGGAGCTTTTTTATGCTGAATTGCATCTGTAAACGGCGGGGAGCGTTGTAGCCGCCGCCTGATTGAAAAAAACCTTTCGCCGGTAGACCAGGCAGCGAGCAACCCGCCCCGCAACCCTTTCGATGTTGTGCGCGGAGGCTCCGCTGCTTTTCGTTTGTCTGCCGGCTTTTTTATTAATCAATCTTCAGGAGTGCTTTATGAACATCGCTAAAAATGTCACCGATCTGGTCGGGAATACCCCCCTGGTTCGCCTGAACCGCCTGACCGAAGGGTTAAAGTCTGAAATCGTCGCGAAACTGGAATTTTACAATCCGGCTCATTCGGTCAAAGACCGCATTGGGGTCGCCATGATCGACGCGGCGGAGAAAGCCGGCCTTTTGAAAGCCGATACGATCATCATTGAACCAACCAGCGGCAACACTGGCATTGCCCTGGCTTTTGTGGCCGCGGCGCGCGGGTACCGCTGCGTTCTGGTGATGCCGGAAACCATGAGCAAGGAACGGCGCATGCTGCTGCGCGCATACGGCGCAGAATTAATCCTCACCCCGGGCAGCGAGGGTATGGGCGGAGCGATCCGCCGGGCGGAGGAAATCGCGGCCAGCGATCCGCGGTACTTTATGCCCCAGCAATTCAAGAATCCCGCCAACCCTGAAATTCACCGCCTGACCACTGCTGAAGAGATCTGGCGGGACACCGAAGGCCAGGTGGATTATCTGGTCGCCGGAGTTGGCACGGGCGGGACCATCACCGGCGTGGGGGAGGTGATTAAAGCGCGCAGGCCCGATTTCAAGGTGGTGGCGGTCGAGCCGGATGCCTCTCCCGTGCTGTCTGGCGGGGCGAAAGGTCCGCATCCCATTCAGGGCATCGGCGCCGGTTTTGTGCCGGATATTCTCAATACGGCCGTCTATGATGAAATCATCCGCGTTAAAGCGGAGGACGCCTTCAGCACAGCCCGCGCGATGGCGCGGCAGGAGGGCATTCTGGTGGGAATTTCATCCGGCGCGGCGGTCTGGGCCGCTTTACAGGTAGGGCGGCGCGCTGAAAGCGCCGGGAAACGCATTGTAGTCATCATCCCGTCCTTTGGCGAGCGGTACCTTAGTACTGCGCTTTTCGCCGATCTGGCGGAGTGAACCGTCAGGGGGAGGGAATCATGACAGCCTTTGAGAAAATGCGTTCCGATGTTCGCGCCGTCTTTGAGCGCGACCCGGCCGCCCGCACCACACTGGAAGTGCTGCTTACCTATCCAGGGGTGCACGCCGTCTGGGGATACCGCCTGTCGCACTGGTTATGGAAGCGCGGTTTGCGCCTGCTGGCGCGCTGGATCAGCACGCTGGTGCGCTTTTTTACCGGGATTGAAATTCATCCGGCCGCCAAAATTGGGCGCGGATTGTTTATTGATCACGGCATGGGCGTGGTAATCGGTGAAACCGCCGAGATCGGAGACAATGTTACCATCTACCACGGCGTTACGCTGGGCGGGGTCAGCCTCCATAAGGGCAAGCGCCACCCGACCATCGCTTCCGATGTAACCATCGGCGCCGGCGCCAAGGTGTTGGGGGCGATCGAGGTTGGCGCGGGCGCGCGGATTGGCGCGAATGCGGTGGTGGTCAAACCAGTTCCCCCCGAAGCGGTCGTGGTAGGCGTCCCGGGGCAGATCGTCATGCGCAGCGAACACCATATCGGCCCTGACCTGGACCACGACCGCCTTCCGGATACGATCGGCGCGTCGCTGGCTTCGGTGATGCGCCGCCTGCAGAAGGTTGAAGAGGCGCTGGATATCCACGTCTTTGAACATAATACCGTCAACGGCAACGGCAGCCAGCCGGTGCTGGTTCACGCTCCCGTCGCCGGTGTCTGGCGGGGTGAAGATTTTATGATTTGACCCTCCGCCGGGTCAAGCCCGTCGCAGGACGGGCTTTTTTTTTGCCTGCCGTCCTGCAGCGGCAGAAGCGGCGGCTTTAAGGTAAAATACACTGCAATCATTCTGCATTGGTAAAAAGCACTTTTTTTGAAGGAGATGGCATGGAACGCACGTTGATCGGTAACTTAAGGCAGGCAATCGGGCAAAAAGTGAAAGTTCAGGGGTTTCTGCATGTGCTGCGCGACCAGAAGAAGATGCAATTTCTGGTGCTGCGCGACACGACCGGGATGGTGCAGGTAGCCCATTACCGTCCGGCAAATGAAGACCTGGCCAATCAGATCTCTGCCCTGACCCCTGAATCAGCCCTGACGATTTTTGGCACGGTGGTGGATAACCCGATTGTCAAACTGGGCGGGCTCGAAATTCAACTGGAAAGCCTGTTGGTCAATAATCTGGCTGAAGCCCCCCTCCCGCTGGATCCAACCGCCGAAACGCTGCCGTCCATTGACTATCGCATGGACTGGCGTTACCTTGACCTGCGCCGCCGCCAGAGCCTGACCCTCTTTCAGGTTGAAACGGCTGTGGAAATGGCCATGCGCGAGTACTGGGTGCAGAACGGTTTCATCGAGATCCAATCCCCCAAGATTATGGGCGCTCCGAGTGAGAGCGGCGCGGAATTGTTTGAAATCAAATACTTTGAGGGCAAAGCCTACCTGGCTCAGTCGCCGCAGTTCTACAAGCAGATGGCCATGGCTGCCGGTTTTGACCGCGTTTTTGAGATTGGCCCGGTCTTCCGCGCAGATCCCTCCTTCACATCGCGCCACATGACCGAGTTCACCGGGATCGATATGGAAATGTCCTGGATCGATTCGCATGATGATGTCATGTCGTTTCAGGAGCGCTGGCTGCAATATATTTACAAGCGCGTCAAAGAAACCCACGGAGAGGCGATCCAGGAATATTTTGGCGTTGACCTGGTTGTGCCAGAGGTGCCGTTCCCGCGCCTGACCATGGCGGAGGCTTATGCGATTCTAAAGGATCAAAATTATGCCCTGCCGCCCGAAAAGAAGGGAGATATTGACCCCGGCGGCGAGCGCCTGCTTGGTCAGTATGTCAAAGAGAAATACGGCAACGATTTTGTCTTCATCATTGACTGGCCCATTGCCGTGCGTCCCTTCTATCACATGCGTCATGAGGATAACCCCGGCCTGACCAAGTCTTTTGATCTGCTTGGCAGCGGGTTAGAGATCACCACCGGCGCGCAGCGCGAACATCGGTATGACATCTTGCTGCGGCAGGCTGAAGAAAAAGGGCTGCACGCTGAACCGATCCAGGATTACCTGAACTTCTTCCGCTACGGCTGCCCGCCGCACGGCGGTTTTGGGCTGGGTCTGGCGCGTCTGATGATGGTTATGCTCAACCTGCCCAATATCCGCGAAGCGGTTTATCTCTTCCGCGGCCCCAACCGCCTGACACCATAATGGAGGGATGATGATCACTGGCCAGCGTGTCCGTTTGCGCGCGATTGAACGGGAAGACCTGCCAAAGTTCACCAGTTGGCTGAACGACCGCGAGGTGACGGAATACCTGCTCTGGAGCCACCCTCTATCTCAGGCTGAAGAAGAAGGCTGGTACAACAACATGCTCGGCCGCCCGATAGCCGAACACCCCAAGGGCATAGAGGTCGAGACGCCTGACGGCTGGATTCTGGTGGGGAATACCAGTTTTAACGAAGTTGACTGGCAGCACCGCGCGGCCGAGGTGGGCATCTTCATCGGGGATAAACGTTTCTGGGGAAAGGGATACGGCACCGAAGCGCTGCGGTTGATGCTGCGCTACGGCTTTAACGACCTGAATCTGCACCGCATCTACCTGTATGTGTTTGCTGAAAATCAACGCGGCATTCATTCCTATAATAAAGTCGGGTTCATTACGGAAGGCACCCTCAGGGACGCGGTGTATAAAAACGGCCGTTATCAGGATGTGCTGGTGATGAGTGTCCTGCAGCCCGAATGGCGGGCGAACGAATAAATTCAGGAGGCGCTGAATGGTGAATCATGCGCGGCACGACCGCATGAAATACGGCGATATCAAGGTCTACGCAGGCACGGCCTGTCCTGACCTGGCGCGAAAAGTCGTCGAATATCTCGGCCTTCCCCTCTGTGAGCGCGACATTATCACCTTTCCCAATGACAATCTGTTTGTCAAGCTGCACAGCAGCGTGCGCGGGCAGGATTGTTATGTCATCCAGACCACATCCGCGCCCGTGCACCGCAATTTGATGGAGCTGCTGATCCTGCTGCAGACTCTGCGGCTCGATTCAGCCGCGCGCGTCACCGCGGTGGTGCCCTATCTGTGTTATGCCCGCTCGGATAAAAAAGACCAGCCGCGCGTGCCGATTACCGCCCGGCTGGTGGCGGACATGATCGAGGTGGCCGGGGCTGACCGCTACATGACCCTCGACCTGCACGCCGGTCAGATTCAGGGGTTTTTCTCCATCCCTGGCGATGTCCTCTCCGCCTTTTCCATGCTGGTGGAACACCTGCGCCCGCAGGTGCCGGGCATGGTCTCTCCGGTGGTGGTAACGGCGGATTTGGGCTTTGCCAAAAAGGCGCGCAATTACGCCGCGGCCCTCAATTTGCCGATGGCATTTATTGAAAAGCGCCGTGCGGGGAATGATGCCCGGGCGGAAGCCTTGACCCTGATTGGGGATGTCAGCGGCCGTGACGCGATTATTGTCGATGACGAGGTGGACACCGGCGGTTCGATTATCCAGGCGGTTACCCTGGTCAAAGAAAAAGGCGCTCGAAACGTGTATGTGGTCTTCGTCCACCCGGTCTTTTCCGGTAAGGCCGCTGAGCGCCTGGGAGCGCTGCCGGTGACGCGTTTTATCACCACCGATACGGTGCCGATCTCCTCGGAAAAACTGGTTTTTCTGAACGATCGGTTGACCGTATTATCGGTCGCCCCACTGCTGGGTGAGGTCATCCGCCGTGCCAACGAAGGCCGCAGCGTGGGCGAGTTGTTCAACGAATAATCATTCGCCCGATGCCCGAATTACCGGAAGTTGAAACCATCCTCCGCCAGCTGGCAGCCGGAAGTGAGGCAGCCCCGCCGCTGGCGGGTCAGGTTTTTAGCGGGGTCAAATTGCTCTGGGCGCGCAGTCTGGCTGAGCCGGCTGATCCCAGGGCTTTATCCGAAGAGCTGATCGGCCAAACCATCCTGCGGCTGGAACGCCGGGGAAAATATCTCCACTTCCGGTTAACCCGGGCCAGTTTGTTGATCCATTTAAGAATGAGCGGGGATCTGCGCGTGGAAGCCCAGTCTGCCCCGTCAAAGCCGCATGACCGCGCGGTTTTCAACTTTGAGAGCGGCTGGCGGCTGGCGTTCAACGATGCGCGGAAATTTGGCCGCGTCTGGTATACCCGGGATGCAGGCCGGCTGCTGGCAGATTTGGGACCTGAGCCTTTCGACCCGGGTTTGACCGCTGAACGCTTTCAGCGCATGCTGTCCGCGCGCAGACGCCTGCTGAAACCCCTGCTGCTTGACCAGACCTTTATCGCCGGGCTGGGTAATATTTACACCGATGAAGCTCTGAATCTCGCCCGGCTGCATCCGCTGATTCCATCCGATCAAATTTGCCTGGATCAGGCGCGCGCGCTGCTGCAGGCCGTCCGCGATGTGCTGGAAGACGGCATCCGCAGCAACGGCGCCAGCATTGACTGGGTTTACCGCGGGGGTGATTTTCAAAACCACTTCCGCGTATATCAACGCACCGGCCAGCCTTGCCCCGCCTGCGGCGCAGCGGTGGAACGCATCATTGTTGGCCAACGCGGCACGCATTTCTGCCCGTCCTGTCAGCGCCTGCCCGGTTGAAAACTGGTCACGCGGCGGGTGGCGTCTGGTAAATTTGCCGTATAATCATTTTAACAAGCCATCTGGGACAAGGAACGCTGGTTATGAATAACCCGGTCATCTTACCGATCTTATTTGCTGTTTTTGGCTTCCTGGCCGGGGCGCTGGTGGCCACGCTGGTCTTTGGCCGTCAGGGGAAAGATGAAACCCCGCCTGGCGGTTATCCTCCCGGACTGAACCCCGAGCAGCATCAGATGGTGGTGCGGTTGTGGCGCGACCGGAAAAGCGGCGCGCTGCTGACTGAAATTGGCGATCAGATCCATCAGCAGGCCGCCACGCTCAGCAATGTTCAACGGCTGCAGGCTGGCAGCGCTTTGAGAGATTGGGGTGCGTGGCTTGGCATTCAGCCAGCCGCGCCTCCCCCGCCTCCTGCCGCTCCCGCGCCGCCGGTTCCTGCGCCCGCGCCCGCCCAGACCGCGCCGCCGGCAACCCCTGCGCCAGCTTTAGCTGCGCAGCCGGCCCGCGAGGCGGTCAAGCCCCCCGCCGCCCCGGTTCGGCCGGTCTCTATTCTGGCTCCTGGGGCGCCGACTGTAGAAACGGCCCCTGAGCCGCAGACGATGGTCGAGCAAATTGACGCCATTTTACAGGAGATGCTGGAATCTTCCCCGCTCAAAAACCGCGGGATTAAACTGCTCGAAGAACCCGCGGGGGTGGCGGTGTGGGTCGGGATAGAGCGCTACGCCGGGGTCGATGCTGTGCCGGATCCTGAAATTCAGCAAATCGTTCGCGCGGCGGTGAATGAATGGGAAACCCGCACCGCGAATGACCCGCGCTACAAGCGCAAATAGGTTTGCCTGGATGATCATTTTCGGGCGCCTGTGCAGAATAACAGGCGCTCTTCGTGTGTGCTGCTTGGAAAGGCTGAGGCGATGGCTGAGGGAGAAGGACAATTGTGCCGTATCACGCTGGGCAAAGAAGGCCTGTCGGGACAGCTGCGCTGCCCGCGGCAGATTCAACCTCAGCCTGGGCAATATTTGCTGGCACGCCCGCTGAATTCTCGGCAAACCCTGCCGGAAGCGTTGTTCCCGGCCTCATTGCCTGCGGATGAATTGACTCTGGCTGCTCCGCTGCCCTCCGTCTGGTTGCCGGGGCAAACCCTTCGCCTGCGCGGTCCCTTGGGGCGCGGTTTTCAACCCCCGGCTGTGGCGGTCCGCGCGGCGCTTGTGCCGCTTTCCGGGCAGATGGACCGCCTGCGTCCTTTGATGGCGCTCTTGCTGCAGCGCGGGGTGAACATCGCGGTATTTTCAGCCCGCGCCCCGGCGAATTTACCTGCCGAGGTTGAAATCCTGCCGCTCGAGGACCTGCCTGATGCGCCTGACTGGGCTGATTATCTGGCGGTTGATCTGAAGGCTGCACAGTTAATGGAATGTGCCCGCCTGCTCTCGATCCGCCCTGGCAGGCAGCTGGCCTGCCCGGCGGAGGCTCTGGTGCTCACCCCGCTGGCCTGCGGCGGCTTGGCCGATTGCGGCCTTTGCGCCCTCGAGACCCGGCGCGGCTGGCGGCTGGCCTGTAAGGATGGCCCGGTTTTTGATTTGAATCTTTTTGTGGGGGAGAAATGACCGCTCGTCAGAGCCTGGATCTTTCCGCTCCCTGGTTAAATGCCGCAGGCAGTCTCGGGTATGCCCCGCCTGCGCGCTGGCCGCTGGACCTTCCCTGGGGCGGTTTTGTTACCCGTCCGATCAGCCGCCGGCCGCGCAGTCCGGCGGAGAACCGCGGCCTGCTTCCCTTTCCGGGCGGCTGGCTGATGCATACCGGCTGGCCGAATCCGGGAGTCCGCGCCGTGCTGAAAAATTTCGGACCGCGCTGGGCGCGGTCCGCGTTACCGGTCTGGGCTCATTTACTGGCTTCGGATCCGCAAGAAATTTACGAGATGAGCCGAATGCTGGAGGGTCTGGAAGGCCTGGCGGCTTTCCAGATTGGCTTACCGCCCGGCATTCAACCCGATCTGGCCGCGGAAATGATCGCCGCTGCCGGGCAGGAATTACCAGCGGTCGCGGTTGTGGCGCTCAATGATTGTTCAACGCTGATGGTTGAAACACTCGCCCGGGCTGGCGCAGCCGCGTTGGCGCTGGCTCCGCCGCGCGGCGCGTTACCCGACGGGCAGGGAAATTACCTCACAGGCAGGTTATACGGCCCGGCTTTGCTGCCGCTCGTGCTGCACCATCTGCAGCTCCTGCGCGAAAGCAGCCTGCCGTTGATCGCCGCCTGCGGTGTGTACAGTCAGGCGGACGGCGAAGCGCTGCTGGCAGCGGGCGCCTGGGCGGTTCAGGTCGACACCTGGCTGTGGGGCTAATCTCAAAAGGAAAAAAAGATGACCGAGAAAAAGATAACCGAAGCGGAGACGATTCAGGCCGCGTCCCGCCCGGCGACGCGCGAAAATCTGGCCGAAGATTTGCGGATGCTGGGTGTCCAACCCGGGATGACATTGCTGGTGCATTCTTCCATGTCCCGGATGGGCTGGGTGTGCGGCGGACCGGTAGCGGTTATCCAGGCGCTCATGGATGTGCTGACCCCTGAAGGCACGCTGGTCATGCCCGCTCACAGCGGCGATCTCTCAGACCCGGCCGTCTGGCAGCACCCGCCAGTGCCGCAGGAATGGGTGGAGACGATCCGCGCAGCCATGCCCGCCTATGACCCGCGCTACACGCCGACCCGCGGTATCGGGCGTATCGCCGAACTCTTTCGCACTTACCCTGGGGTAATGCGTTCTGGCCATCCCTCCGATTCTTTTGCCGCCTGGGGAAAACAGGCAGAATGGATCGTCGCCGGCCACCGGCTGGATTACGGTTTTGGCGAACACTCGCCGCTTGCCCGGGTTTACGATCTGGATGGCTGGGTGCTGTTGCTGGGGGTGGGCCACGGCAACAACACTTCAATGCACCTGGCGGAGAACCGGGCCGGGTTGGCGGCGCCGGAACGCCGCGGCGCGCCAGTGTTTGAAAACGGTCAGCGCGTGTGGAAATGGTATCAGGATCTGGAGCTTAACGCGGAAATTTTCCCGCAGATTGGTGCGGATTTTGAAAAAACCCACCCGGTGCGGGTGGGGAAAGTTGCTCTGGCTGAAAGCCGTCTGTTTTCACAGCGCGGTGTCGTGGATTTTAGTGTGGAATGGCTCAAAGCCCGGGCAGGCGGATAATTACATCTCTACCCAGATGGTAACCGGCCCGTCATTGACCAGTTCTACCAGCATGTGCGCGCCAAAAATACCCGTCTGGGTCGGGACACCCAGAGCGCGCAGATGCTCAACAAACGCATCACACAGGGCGCTGGCCTGGTCCGGGGGCGCTGCTTCGATAAAAGAAGGCCGGTGTCCTTTGCGAGTATCCGCATACAGGGTAAATTGCGAAACCACAATGGCTGAGCCGCCGGTATCCAGCACCGACAGGTTCATCTTTCCCTGATCATCACCAAATATGCGCATCATGGCGATTTTTTTCGCCAGGGCTTGCGCGGTCTGGCGGGTATCCGCCGGGCCGACCCCGAGCAAAATCACCAGACCCGCCCCGCAGTCGGCAACTTTTTCGCCGTCTACAACCACTGAACCGCGCAGCGCGCGCTGGATCACAGCCCGCATCAGAGCATGCCCACCGCGGCGCGGACTTCCTGCATGGTGGCTTCAGCAATCACCCGGGCTCGTTTCGCGCCGTCCTGCAGAATGTCAATCACCTCATCCGGCCGCGCGGCAATCTCAGTCCTGCGCTGCCGGAAGCCAGCCAGATGCGCGTTCAGATTTTTGGCGAACAGCTTCTTGCAATCCACACAGCCGATGCCCGCCGAACGGCAGTCGCGTTCAATACTTTCGACTTCCTCGGGGCTGGAAAAGACCTTGTGCATGCTGAACACATTGCAAACTTCCGGCCGCCCGGGGTCGCTTCGGCGCTGGCGCTGCGGATCGGTCACCATGGTCATCACGCGCTGTTGTGTCTCTTCAGGGGTGGCGGCCAGCTCGATATGGTTGTTCAGGCTTTTACCCATCTTCTGAACGCCGTCCGTTCCAAGAACTTTTGGAACTTTGGTGACTTTCATCTGCGGTTCGATCAGGCAGTTTGTGTTGTAGCGGTAATTAAACGAGCGCACAATCTCGCGGGCAAATTCAATGTGCGGCGCCTGGTCTATGCCAACCGGCACGAATTCTGCCTTGTAGAGGGTGATGTCAGCGGTCATCAAGACCGGGTAGCCCACCAGCCCGTAATTGATGTTTTGCGGCTGCATACGCGCTTTTTCTTTGAATGTTGGCAGGTCGGTCAGCTTGCCGAGCATGGTCACCATGGACAGGATAGTGTGGAGCTCGGTGAGCTGCGGCACGTGCGATTGGACGAACACGATGGACTTCTGCGGGTCCATCCCGGCGGCGAGAAAATCGTAAGCCATTTCCAGGATGTTTTGCCTTAAGTCGCGCGTGGTTTCCATGGTGGTCAGCGCGTGCAGGTCAACGATGCAGTAAATGCAGTCGTATTCCTCTTGCAGGGCGATGTAATTATTAATCGCACCCAGGTAATTGCCCAGGTGCTGCCTGCCGGTTGGCCTCGCGCCGGAAAAAACCCGGCTCTTTTTTGGATTCATTTTGGTCCGTCCTTCAAATACTTTTCTACCAGCCCAACCACTTCGCCGGGGTTGGCGTGCCGGCCGGTCGAGAGCTTGGAATATAAAAGCTTACCGTTCACAGTTACTTCAAAACACCCGCCGTCCGAGGGGATCAGATCAATGACCTTAATTTCCGGCTCAAATTTTTTCAGCAGATCGGCTGCCAGACCGACAGCCCGGTCGGTATAGTGTCAGACAGCGCAATACTGAATGGAAATTTTAAGCAGCATGGTAGCGCCTCCAGGAATGATTTCTCAAATTATAACCGATTCAACCCTGCTTCAACCTGCCTGAGTGGATAAGAAGGAGCAGTCTCTGGTAAAATGATGCCATGAGCGCCGCTTTGTTTCCGCGCGGGGTGCCGCTGGCCAAACGCCTGTTTGATTTGCTGTTGACCCTGCCGGGCCTGATTTTGATCTCGCCGCTCATGCTGCTCACAGCGGCGCTGGTCGCGGTCAGCCTGGGCCGGCCGGTGATCTTTCGACAGCAGCGGCCTGGAAAAGACGGTAGAATCTTTACCCTCTATAAATTCCGCAGTATGCGCGACGCATTTGACTCGCAGGGACAGCCCCTGCCGGATGGTCAACGCCTGACCGCGCTGGGCAGATTCCTGCGCAAGTCCAGCCTGGATGAGCTGCCGGAGTTGGTCAATGTGCTGCGGGGCGAGATGAGTCTGGTCGGTCCGCGTCCGCTGCTGGTTCAATACCTGGATCGATACACACCCGAACAGGCCCGCCGCCATGCTGTCCTGCCCGGAATTACCGGCTGGGCGCAGGTGAATGGGCGCAACGCGTTAAGCTGGGAAGATAAATTCCGGTTGGATGTCTGGTATGTCGATCACTGGTCGTTGTGGCTGGACATCAAAATACTGGCAATCACCCTCTGGAAAGTGGTGCGCCGCGAAGGGATCAGTCAACCCGGTCAGGAAACGGCGAGCGAATTTTTAGGGTAGAAATAACCGTCCTGAAGTCAGGACGGTTGTCTTTTCTTGCTGTTGAGCCTGTTCAAGGCGGGATCAGGGCACGTTGAAGGGTTGAATACGTCCCGCGGCCAGTTCATCTGCCATTTCGCGCACCAGACGGAAACGCCCGTCGGTCAGAATTCCCGGTTGAATGTTGGTGATGGTCAGCGCTGCGGATACGGTTTTTCCTCCCGTTCCGGAGAGCACCTCTGGCCAGAGGCCGGCGAGGGATGCCGCCAGGTCAAATCCCAGCGTGCCTGCCCAGGTGCTGCGCGCGCTTTCCGGCGGCGCGCCAGCCCCGAACATCAACCGGTTCTGCCCGGCGATCCAGGCGGCCAGGTCATCGCTGAGCACGCCCGGGCCGAGAAAGAGCAGCATGGGGTTGTTCGCCTTCTGGGAATCCACGGCGCCCTGCCAGGCGGTCGGGTCGCCGCCGGGTTGGCTGGCGACCAGCGGGAAACTGATGAAAGGCGGACTCGAGACCACGCAGACCCCGCACCAGTAAGCAAAGCCGTTGCTAAACGCCTGCTGAAAAGACGCGGCATCCGGGGCGCTGCTGTCCAGCAGGGCTAAAACCCGCCAGTCCGGCGCCAGAATGGCCGCGGTATACCCGCCCAGAAAAGCCAGGTCTTCGGCACGGGTGCGGATGACGCTTAAATTTGGCGCCTGCGGCAGATCCTGGCTGCTGATGACAATAAACTGCGTCTGCGGGGCAGACGAGAGAAACGCGCTCAGATCCGCTGGTGGGGAGAGGAATACCACCACCCTGACTTCTGAGGTTACCTCGCCGGGCTGCAGGGCATTCAGGCGGTCAACGCTCAGTCCGGCTTCCGTCCCTAACTGAACCAGCCTGTCGTTGACCTGGCTGGCTGCGGCCGGGTCAGCGCCTTCCGGGACGACCAGTACCGCGCGCGGCGGCGCCGGGGTGGGGCTGGGGGTCGGTTCAGCCAGGGTTGGCGTGTTTTCTGGCGGGGCTTCGGTCGGCTGTGCGCCGCAGCCCGCCAAAACAGCCAGCAGAAGAATTAGAACAACGAGGATCCAGGTGCGCTTCATAGCCCAAATTTTACCCTAACCTGGTCGAAAACGGGACTGTATTATAATTACGGCATGATCGAAATCGAAATTCCCGGCCGCGGCGTTTTGACTCTTGAAAACCTGGTGATGGACGTCAACGGCACCCTGGCGGTAGACGGCATCCTGATCGCCGGGGTGGCCCCGCGGTTAAATTTCTTAAAAACAGTGCTGAATTTACACATGATCACCGCCGATACCCACGGACGCCAGTCAGAAATCGACCAGACTCTGGGTTTAAAAGCGCGGCGCCTCGCTCCGGAAGGTCAAATCGAGCAAAAAGCCGCGTTTGTGCGCATGCTGGGCGCGGAAAAAACGGCGGCGATCGGTCAGGGAGCAAATGACGTGGGGATGTTATCCGCAGCCGCGCTGGGCATCTGCGTTGGTTCGCCGGAAGGAACCGCGATCCCGGCTCTGATGGCGGCTGATTTATTCGCTCCGGATATTCTCACCGCGCTGGATCTGCTCCTCAATCCCCGGCGTATTTCGGGCACTTTGCGAATATGAGTTTACCCGCCAGTCAGCCCATTCCACCGCAGAGCAGCGCACCGCTGCCGCCAGCCCGCAGCCGCCGCCGCAACCGTTCGCTGGTAGACCTCAGCCTGGATGAACGCTCCGCCTTCGTCCGTCAGCTGGCACAGCGGTTAACTCCCGGGGCGGACTTCTTCTTTTTTTCCGCGGCGTCGGGCGCTGTGGCCGCTGTGGCAATCTTGCTGGATACCCCGGCGATGTACATCCTGGCGGCGTTGCTGGCGCCTTTTATGGCACCAGCCGTGGGCTTGAGCCTGGCGACAGTGGTCGGTTCCTTTCGCTATTTTTTTGAAACCCTGGCCAGTATTCTAATCGGGGCGTTCTTCGTTTTTCTGTTTGGTTTACTGGGCGGAGTGGCTGCCAGTTTTCTGCCCGGGTTGACCTATCAGCAAACCATCTTTCATACCTATTTTTCCTGGCCTGATTTTTTGCTGCTCACTCTTGGGGCTGCGCTGACCACATTACTGCTGGTCCGCGCGCCGCAATCCCGTCCGCTGGTGACCAGTGTCGCCCTGGCGTATGAACTATACCTGCCGGTAGGGGTGGCCGGGTACGGGCTGACCAGCGGCGTTCCTGGGTTATGGCCGGATGGATTGATTGTTTTTGCCGTCCATCTCGGCTGGGTTGCTTTGATCGGCACGGTGGTGCTGGCTTTGCTGGGTCTGCGCCCCTTGACTCTTTTCGGTTATACTCTGGCTTCGACCATCGCCCTGGTGGGAATTGTCGCTGCGGTGCTGTTAAGCGGGGTAGGGGCGATGCTGGCGGGCGGCTCGCCGGAATCGCCGGCAGCCCAATCCCCGGCCGTGCCGCAGGAAACCACGCTCCCGACAGCCGCGCCGCCCGTGGCTCAGGTCAGTCCAACGGTTACTCCCTCCGCGCGGCCCACCTTTACCGCCTCTCTGCCTCCCAGCCCGACCCCGACAGTGACGATCACCCTGGCGCCGACCCCGGTCTGGGCCAGGGTTTACGCCCCGGAATTTGACGGCGCGGTGGTGCGCGCCGAGCCAGGCTTTGACAGCAAGGTGATCAAAATTGTCGACAACGGCGACCTGGTGGAGGTATTGCCCGCCACCACGAAAATTGGACAAACGGTCTGGGTAAATGTGCGCATTCCGCCGGAAAATATTGAGGGGTGGATGGTGCAGACCCTGCTCATCACCGCCACACCTGCGCCGAACTGGTAAAGATACGATTTCAAAAAAAAATCCTTCTAGACAAATCGGTAATTGATGCCCGCAAATTCACTTCGAGGAGCGATTGAATGACAATTCATTTTGGGACAGACGGCTGGCGCGCCGTCATTTCCGACACCTTCACATTTACCAATCTGCGCCTGGTGACACAGGCGATCGCAGATGCGGTGAAATCGGAAAACTGGTTAAACGGCACGCCGCTGGACCAACCGGTTGACCCCGGTAAAATGGTCGTGGGGTTTGACACGCGCTTTTTATCGGACCGCTACGCGAAAGAAGTTGCCCGCGTGCTGGCTGCCAATGATTTCACCGTTTACCTGGCTGCCGCGGATGCTCCGACCCCGGCGATTTCCTACGCCGTGCGCCAGTTAAACGCGATTGGCGGCGTGATGATCACCGCCTCGCACAATGCGCCCCGCTACAACGGCGTCAAGTTAAAAGCGGCTTTTGGCGGTTCGGCTTCTCCCCAGCAGTGTAAAAATGTGGAAGTGTACCTGAATGATAATGAAGCCCGCGGACGCGGCCCGAACCTGATGGATTTTGACCTGGCCAGGGAAAAAGAGAAAATTCAGCGTTTTAATCCCATCCTGGCGTATTCTGAACATTTGCGCAGATTGATCAATTTTGATCTGATCGCTGAAAACCCACAGCGGATTGTGGTGGATTCAATGTACGGCTCAGGCCGGGGAGTCATCCGCACCCTGCTGCAGGGAACAGGCTGCGAAGTCACTGAAATCCGCGGGGAGATGAACCCGGGTTTCGGGGGTGTGCACCCCGAACCGATTGGTCAGTATCTGGGCGCTCTGGCCGGGGCGATTTCCACCGGGCTGGGTTCTTTCGGTCTGGCCACCGATGGAGACGCGGACCGCATCGGCGCGATGGATGAACGGGGCAATTTTGTTGACCCGCATAAAATTATGGCGCTGGCGCTGCGTTACCTGGCGGATAAGCGCGGGTTGAGCGGCGCGGTGGTGCGCACGGTTTCAACCACGCGCATGATTGACCGTCTGGCAAAGCGCTACAACGTGCCGCTGTATGAAACGCCGGTCGGCTTTAATCACATCGCCGATCACATGCTGCATGAAGATGTGCTCATCGGCGGAGAAGAATCTGGCGGAATCAGTTTTAAAGGCCATATTCCGGAAGGTGATGGGGTCTTGCTGGGACTGCTGATCGTTGAGATGGTGGCTGCTTACCGCACCAGCCTGTATGATTTGGTGGAAGATCTGCTTAAAGATGTCGGCCCTGCATTTTATGAGCGAAAAGACCTGCGCCTGCGCCACCCAGTGGCAAAGGAACAGATGACCCGCCGCCTGGAAACCGAAGCACCTGCTGCCCTGGGCGGAGAGAAAATTGTGGAAATCAGCACACAGGACGGGGTGAAGTACATCCTTGGTGATGATTCCTGGCTGCTGATCCGGCCTTCTGGCACCGAACCGGTGCTGCGCGTCTATGCCGAAGGCCGCACCCGCGAGATGGTCACGGCGCTGATGGAATTTGGCCAGACGATCGCCAACAGCATCGTCTGATTTTCTGTGATTAAAACAAAACCCGGGCGCTTGCGAGTACTGCACCCGGGTTTTTTGATCGCAAGAGCGCGCTTATCCCTGGCGCGAGAGGCGCGCGCGGCGGGCAAAGATGATCACGGCGATGAGCACCAGGGCCATGCCGATCAGCGACGGGAATCCAACTTCATCCATGACTCCGGTATTGGGGAGCGCGGTGGTTGTCGGGGTAACCGTGCCTTCTCCGCCGCCGGTACCGCCGGAAGCCACCTGGGTTAGAAAGGCTGCCACGGTCGCTGTACGCGCCGCTTCTTCTTCAGAAACGGCCGGCGTTGTGGGTTCCGGCGTGGCTGTGGCGGTTGGCTGCACCAGCACAGGCGTGCTGGTCATAAAGAGGGTGGCAGAGGGCGTCAGCAGGGCAAACGCGGTGGCTGCCTGATTGGTGGCTTCCACCACGATCTGGGTGTTTTGAGCGTAAATATAGGCTGCGGTAGCCTGCTGGCTGGCGCGGTTTGGACCTTGAATCAGCAGCACATAGGCGACCAGACCGCCTACGGCCAGGACAAAGACAACCGCGATGATGATGATGCCGATCAGGAAATTCCGGTTTCCGCCGCCTCCGCTCGGAGCAATCGATTCCTCGGGGGGAAGAAATTCTTCTTCGCCAAAATCCTGGAACGGGTTAGGATCATTTGTGAATGCCATGGCGCCTCTCCTCTTCTCGCTTACTCGAGCAGGTCAATGTTCTTCAGCGGGACGGTCACCTGCTCTTGATTTTCTAATTTTAGCACGACTGCCTGAGAACGCAGTCCACCATTTAGGGCGACTGCCTGATCGTGGATCTTCACGACTGTGCCGGTGTGACCTTGATACGGCCGGGTCTTAATTCGGACCGTCTTCCCGGGAACCAGGTCAGCAGTTTCCGGGGCAAGCGCAGCGCCGGAATTGAGCGGGATGAATATCTCCGGCCGCGTTCCGCTCAACGGGTCCATCCGTTCTGCATTCAAACACACCTCGCGGCGCTCGTTGCTCTTTAATAACTTAAATGCCGTCTGATTCATCGGTGCCTGGCCAAACCCTTCCACCAGAATGAGCGGGAAAGGAAGGGCGCGGGCAGCCGGCACCAGTTCAGCCGGCATGCTGGCCAGGATCATGCCGCGCAGGCTCATGTCTGCGGCCGCGCGCAGCGTTTCAGCGCTGGTGCAGATGCCCCCGAGGAGGACTGCTCCGCGCATGCTGATATCCAGGGCGGCGGTCGTGAGCTCATCTTGCGGTCGGTCGGAAAGCGAGACCAACATTCCTTGATCCACGCGTTCGTTGCCCCACATTCCTTGAACCAGAGCGCCGCAGTTTTCAAGGATCACCCCGTGCTCGGGGATCACTTCAACCACCTGTGCGCTCAACCCCGCCAGGATTGGACGCGGCGCGCCTTCGACACGCAGCAGCACCTGCCCGTTAACCGCGGCGACCAGCGTGCTTTCCTGCGGAGCGCGAACCAGCCGGGTGAACAACCCTTTTGATTCGGCGATGACATCTCCTTTTTCAAGCACTTCACCAACCTTGCGCAGGATCAACCGGTCTGCTTCTTCTGTGCTGCGCAGTCCCAAAGCGCGGCGCACATCCACCAGAATGTGCTGGCGGTTGCCCGGCGATTCAGCCACTGCTTCGGTCGCCGCTACTTTCTGGCCAGCCCGCACCAGGATGCGCCCGGCTTCCGGCAGCATGCGCGTGCGCCGGATGGTGGCCAGAGGGGTGGTATGGGTAACAGGAATTTGCATGGCTGCGCTCTTGTTAAATTGGGTGCAACTATCGTACCACTTTCGCGGGATTCAGGCTGGCTGCCCATTTTGCCAGCAATTCGCGCCGCCGGCCGGCGTCCGCGGGTAAGGTCAGCGGTCGTCCGCGGGCATCAATCACCACCCCCAGAATACCGCCGGTGATCTTGAAACTGCGCACCTGCTTGCGGCGCGGGTCAATCACGCTGCCGCGCAGCGGTTCAAGATACACTTTACCCACCTGTCCGTGGTGCAGCGGCAGCAAAGCCAGAGATCCCTGCTTTACTTCAGTGGTGGTTCGCGCGCCGGTTTCATCTTCCAGAATGGCCCGCAACACCGGCGTGCCGAAGCGCGCCTGGCTGAACGGGCTGATCACCGTGGCGAGGTTCAAATACGCGCTGGATTCAAACACCTGCACCGGCAGCAGCGTGTTTACCCCGGCTGCGGCTCCCAGCGCTGGCGTCAGACCGTAGGGGTCGAGGATCAGGGTGGTGATGCCAACCGGCTGCAGCCCATCGAGCAGGGTTAACAGCGCTGTTTGAGGGTTTGGCGCCTGACAGAGCGCGGCGCCGCCAACCAGGATGGGTTCAAAGGAGAGCGGCACGCCCGGCAGCGATTCAAGCAGATCCTGGGAAACATACCGAAGGATCTGGCGCGCTGCCCCCAGCTCAATCTGCAGGCTTTCTTCGTCAATAGGCAGGCTTTCGGGTGTCAGCGTTTTTTGGAACAGGTAATCGCGCACAACCCCAGCCGGGATGTTCAGGGAGAACCAGCGCGAAATCTCTTCCAGCGAAAACTGCTTTAAGACCTGGGTAATTCCGCTCCCCAGTCCAAATGCTTCAACCCGCTGGGTCAGGCTGCCGGCCACTCCGGCGGCCATGACGGTCCAGGACGCGCCCAGGTCAACCCCCAGGACACCCTTGACCGGGTCATAGATCTGGCTTAAGAAGCGGATGATCCGCCCGAGCGCGTGCGAGGTTGGCAGCGGCACCTGACCGGCGTGCGCGGCAAGGTTTCCCAGCCCGCCCAGCTGGCGCGAGCGGATTTTTCCCACTACCTGTGCCAGCAATTCTTGCGCGGGAACCAGATCTTCCGTGTCGATATCCGGGCGGATATTGGGGGCGGCGTGCACCTTTATCTGATACCAGGCCAGCGTGTCGCGCAGTTTTTGCGCCAGGGCAGCATTCCCCGCGTAAAGCACCTGCGGAACTCGATCGCTGGGCATCACCCGGCAGGCCAGGGAAATTATCTCGGCCAGACGCATGATCGAGCGGGTGGCTCCTTGGTCTGTGCCTCCCGCCAGAATGATTAAATCCGCTCCGGCGCGCAAAATCGCATCTACCTGCTGGCCGGGCCGGCGGTTGTCGGTCAGCCCAATGGCTTCCACCACCCGCCCATACGTGCTGGCGGCCAGGCGGTTCGCGCTTTCCAGCGAGACATCTGGCAGCAGAGCTGCCGTAATCACCCGCAGTTCACGACCCGCAGAAAAGGTGATGACCATGCGGTCAACACCGCTGCCGTCCACCTGAGCCGGGATGATCAGGTGGTAGTCTTTGTCCACCAGCCGGCGGCCGGAAACCCGTTCCAGTTTTTCCAGAGCGCTTTGCGCGCCTTCGGAAACATCTGCCAGCGGGGCTGCCAGTGTGGTGGGCGCGACCGCAGATGCGATGAAACGGTACTCCCCGTCGGCGACATCAAACAGCAGGGCGCGGGTGTTAACCGATCCGATATCAATGGCCAGTAAAGATTCAGCATCTACGATCGAAGTAGTCATAGCGGTCTGCTTTTAGAAAAGACTGATGAGTACATCTTTCAGGAAACCCACCCGGTCAATCAGGGCGGACAGGGCGGAGGTAAAAATGCCGGCAAAGAGCGCGCCGAGCGTGATGCCAATAAAGACCTGACCAACCGCCGCGGCTGCTTCTACGATGGCGGAGCGGCGAATGCTTTGATCAGCGCGTGTTCTGGCGCTGAACTGGAAGTAAGCCAGGGTGGTCACCGCGCCGGTCAGGGTCAGGATTCCTTCGAGCAGGCGCAAACCCGGTTCAGCGGTTGGCTCTGAAAGGTTAAATAGATGGATGGTCGCGCCAATCTGGTTAATTAACGTGCCGGTTACAGCACCGCCCACCACGACTGCCGCGGATGCGCCGGTGAGAAAAGCGACCGGAAGGTTGCCGATAACGGCCAGGCGCGGGGATAATTTGGTCAGCAGCAAGCCGCTCAGCGCCAGCGGGATCAAGGTCAGGATGCGTTCGCTGCCCGTGCCGCCGGTGAGCGGCAGGATTAATCTTGGCAGAATAATCTGGTAAATGGTGATGGTGAAGACATAACCGGCAACCACCCCGATAAAAAGATAGGTTACCAGACGAAAGAGCGGGTTATCGCCGAACAGGTAACTGAACACCAGCAGTGTGAGGATAAAACCAACCAGGGTCCAGATCAGGTCAACTTCCATGCGCAGGGTTCCTCATGAGGCCTTCTTTTTCGTCAGCCGCGAAAGCAGCTGCCAAAGCCCGCCCAGAGCCACAGCCGCCAGCATCACCAGCAGCCCGGCCTGATAAGAATTCCACCAGGCCGCGCTGGTTACCGGCCTTCCGATCAAGATCCCGTAAGCGGCGGCTGCCGGGATCCCTTCCAGCATTCCATTCAGCTGGCCGGCGCGGTAGTACGCGCTGAGCACCGGCGCTGCCTGGGCTGAAGTGACTGCCAGGAACGGCGCACTTCCCAGTTTGCCGCTGGTCTGTTCAATCCACTTTTGCGCCCCTTCCAGACTGTCAGTGAGCAGCAGCACGGCGGAAAAATCTTCCAGACGGTTGATGGTGCTCAAAGCCGGAGAGAGCCAGGCGTTGTTCGGGCTGTTCACGCTGCGCGGCCGGTCAGCGAACTGCCGAATACCCGTTGCGCCGCCCGGGAGGTAACCCAGCCAGAAGATCTGGCTGTCGGGGTCAAACCCCGGGGTTACCGCGGCCGCCCTGGCCAGCAGGTCTTCTGCCAGCGCCTGACCGGAAGGATTGGCGCTGACGACCGCCAGGCGCATCTCACGCGCCATCAGGCGTTCGATCACCGGTCGGGCGGCGAGGGGCAGTTCTCCGGCAAAGGATGGGTCGTAATCAATGACCAGCAGCAGGGTGCCGCCAGCCGGCAGGTTTTCCATTTGATTATGAAAATCCGCAGCCGCGGCAGGAATAGCGCTGGGCGGGGGAAACAGGCTGCCCGGCAGCAAATTCATCACCACAACGACCAGCAGCAAGACCAGACCGGCGGCCATGCGTCCTAGCCGCAGACCAAGCGGTGTTTGCGTGCCGGCGGCTGCCACCGGCCGCTGCAGCTGGGCCAGCATGGTCTCCAGCAGATTGGCCTGCGCCCGCTGGCGTTCGCTCACCTTTAACCGCGCGGAATAGACCGGCGGCTTACCATAGGAAAGGACAAACTTTTCCCCCGGCAGCACTCCCTGCAAGCCAGCCAGCGGACCGCTTTTAGCCACTTCCTCTTGACTCTCGCTGGCTGGAGAGATCGACTCAACCGGCCGCATGGCTTTTAACCAGTCGGGCAAATCGGCCGGAGCCAGGTCGCCTGTTTCAGCCGTTTCGCCGTTCTCTGCCGGGTGGGGAACGCCGGTCAGCCATTCCGGTAAGTCAGAGGCGGTAAAGGGTGAGACAAATGGAGCGCTGGTCGCTGTTTCTTCGATACCGCCGCTTTCGCCCGGTTCGCCTGGTTCGCCGCCCACGGCTTCTTCGCCTTCGGAAGTTGTTTCTTCCGAAAATTCCGCCAGCGGATCAAAGGAATCGCTCAATCTGGCAATTGAGAGATCCGGCGGCGCTTCGGGGGCGGGCTGGCTTTTTCCAAGGCCGCGCCAGAAATCGCTTTCATCGTCGGATTTGCTGCCTGCCGGTGTTTCATCAATCGGGATAAACCCGGCCAGCCAGCCGCCCTGCGCTTCCGTTCCGCTGTCACCAGCCTGGGCGCTGGCTCCTTCGGCGGCTTCTTCTGCCGCAGGTCCCGGGGATTCGGGATACGGCGCCGCGGCTGGGTTAAGCGGCGGGGTTTCTTCTTGACCTGATGTTTCCCGGAAAGAATCCAGCCAGCTGCTGACCGTCTGGTCGTTCTCGCTGTCGGTTTCCAGCTGCTTTCCTTTCAGCCATTCGGGCAGCTCCTGCTTCAGCTCTTCCAGGCTGGTCCGGTCTTCTTCCGCGGCGGCTTCTTCGCCTCCCAGCAGAGTGCGGTTGATCCAGTCCGGGATCTCTGCGGCAGGCGCGGGCTGCTGCGCCGCGGCAGTTTCGCCTTCCAGACCGGCCAGCCAGTCTGGCAATTCATCGGCCGGCGCGGCTCCTGCTTCCGGCTGCTCTTCGTCCGTCAGCCCACTTTCTTGCGCCTGCGCCGCGGGAGTTTCGTCCTCCAGACCGGCCAGCCAGTCTGGCAATTCATCGGCCGGTTCGGCCGCTGCTTCCGGCTGCTCTTCGTCTGTCAGGCCGCTTTCTTGCGCCTGCGCCGCGGCGGTTTCGTCCTCCAGTCCGGCCAGCCAGTCCGGGATAGCTCCGCTTGATTCCTCAGCAGGCGCAGGTTCCAGGGAACTTTCGAGATCAGACGCCGGTATCCATCCGCCGGGTTCTTCTTCACTGGCCTCTTCCCCGGCGGGCAGCGTCTCAAACCCGGAGGGAGCCTTCCATTGGACCGGGGCTGCGGCGGCTTCCAGCGATTTGAGCCATGCTTCTGTGTCGTCGTCGTCCTGCGGCGGAAGCTGCGCCTCGCCGCTCCAGCTGGGGATTTCTTCTTCCTTCTGAGCGCCCGGTTCGGGTTTCGTTTCAGATAGTTGAGCCGGCGCGGTTAGCGCGGACTGATCGAGCGGGGTATCGCTCTTAATCGCCTCCAGCCAGTCCGGGGTCTCGTCTTCTTCGCCTTCATCCGCAGAGAATATACCGCTCAGACCGTCCCGGTCCTCTTTCGCTTTCTGGCGAATGCGTTCCAGCCAGTCTGGCGCCGGGCTGTCTGGCTGCTGCGCGCCCTCAGCGGCAGATTCCGTCCCTTTGGGACGGTATTTGGTCAGTAAACTTTCACCTTTGGCAGGCGATGCGCCGGCGGCCATCCCGGGCAGCCCGGCCTGACAGAACCAGCAGGTTTCAGCTTCTGCCGGGTTCAATTTTCCGCATGATGGGCAGGGAAAATCGGCCATGGTTACCCGCTGTACGGCCGGTCAGCGCCAAACAGCACGCGCAGGCCGGCGGTCAGGCTGCCGAGGGCGATACCGATCAGCAAGCCGCGCGCGCCGGCAGCCGGAAAGAGTTGATATAAGACTTGCAGCGGTGCCAGCGCGGGGTCGCCGAGTAAAACCACGCTGCTGGCAGCGATGAAAAATACTGCTGACAGGATGAAAGCCCACCCGATCCAACCGCGCCGCTGGCGAAACAGGCGAAAAGCCGCGAATACCAGGCTGACAGCCAGCATCGCCAGCAAACTGGTCTCTACCGGAGCCTGAATCGAAAGGACAACCTGCTGGAATTGCGGATGGTCTGGCCCGAAAGCCAGTCCCAGACCTGCGGTTACCAGAAACGCGAGAATAAGGAAAGGACTGTAATAATCTTTGTTTTGCGCGGCGCGCAGCCGTTTCCAGTGCACGCCGAAAACCAGGTTGATAATCCCGACCAGAACCGCCGCGGCAGCCACCAGCGCGGCCCAGCCCAGCAACAGGGTTTGCAGACTGCGCAGAGCGCTGAAGTTCTCTGGTAAAAAGTAACCCAGCAGGATCAACAATCCGGAAAGAATGGCGACAGCCACGCTAAGCGGCCTTTTCATAGCACCCCCAGGATGCCAAGCACTGCTCCGGCAAATAAAAGGAAGATCACCAGCCAGCGCAGCACATCCTGCGCTTTCAGGCTGGCGGAATGTACGGGATTCGAACCGGTGTAAGCCGGGAGCGCGTACAATTCCTCGCCGATCAGCGTGTCCGGTGTTATCGCGAATAAAGCGGCCTGCGCCGTGAGCGAATCGCTGGCACCAAGGGTAAAATGATCCTCCTGGCGCGAGGCGTCAGCGATCAGCCCGACTTCCACGCCAAAATGGCCGACCAGAATACTGGCGGACACCTGTTGATTGCGAATAACGGGGATGGTCCCGGCTGCGTAGGAGAAGGGGCTGAGGCCGGTCAGCTGACCGCGCTCCAGACTGTACAGTTCGAGCGCATTGACGCTGCGGTAAGCGCCGCGCAGTGTGTCCTGAGTCAGGATGGCGACAGCCGGGTCTCCGCTGGTCGCCAGCGGGGGCAGATCAGAAACCGAACTCAGCAAGGCGATTCGTTCCAGAACACTCAGGCTGACCAGGGCGGAGGCGGCATCTGGCGACAGCAGGCTGCCGCGGCCGGCGCTGAGGTGAAGACGCGTTCCAGCCTCAACTGCCTGGCCTACCGCACGGCGCATGCCCTGGATCGCGCGGATGGGCCGCAGGATCGGCCGTGCCTGTTTATTCCGCCGCAGCCAGAAGAGCAAGATCAGCGCTGCTGCCAGCAGGGTGAACCCAAGGCCAATCAGCGTGTTGGCGTCCAAGCTTATCTGCGCGCCTCCTGCAATAGTTCTAGAAAATCGTCCCGAGCGCTGCGGTCTTCCAGCAAGCGGGCTGCTGCCTGCCAGCTTTCACCGGTGCCCGTTGAAAAGATCGGCTGGCCAATATACACCGCCTGAGCCAGGATGAGGCCAAGTGGCCCGACCGCGCGCAGAAAAAAACCAATCAAGCCTTCCAGATTCCAGCGTTGCAAGGCCTGTGCCCATTCTGCCCAGTAACGGCGCTCCTCATCCATATTGTGAGTATAGCACAAATCATCGGGTGTCATTCCGCGCCTGCCCGTCCGGGCGCGCCGCTGACCGGCGCGGGCCAGCGGTCAGGCGCTGGATCCAGCTTTCAGCCGGTCACCTGCCACAGGGTTGATCCGCCGCCCGAAGCGGCGTAACCGCTAACCGCGGCGCGCATGGCCTCCGGCGTGGGCCAGAAAGAGCTGAGCTGCGAGCCATAGGCGGCGATTCCGTCCTGCCAGGCGGTGAGCGCTTCAGCGGACAGGTCCGCATGAATGGCCGCTGCCAGGCCGGCCAGATTGGGCGGCTGGCGCAGCGCGTAGGGAAAATCCGCGTAGTAGAGCAGCGGCCGTCCGAGCACCTCTGCCGCGTGGCGCACCAGGCGGTGGTCAATGTGCCCGCCCAGCCCCAGCGGACTGATTAAAATTGCAGCGTCTGGAAGCTGCCGGCGTAATTCATCCGCCAGGCTTTGAGCGGTTTGCAGTTCAGAAGGCGGCAGGGGTTGAAACAGGTCGGCTTCATTCAATATCAAAGGGCTTCCGTCAGGCAGCCGGCGGTAGATGCAATCGGGTAGATCGTGGTGGACAGGTACGGCGCCCACCAGCCCGCAGGCCAGCAGATCTTCCTGCCGGCGCGCAGCGGCCGGGTTCCCGCCGGCCTGCCAGCGGTCGTGCAGGCTTCGCGCAAACGACGGCAGCTCCCCTTCCGGGGGAGCGTCCCCGGCGCAAATGGTCCAGATCTCCACCCGGCTGCCCTGATGGACCTGCTGGTAGATGAATCCGCCGCAGGAAAAAACCGCATCATCCAGGTGCGGCGAAAGGTAAATGAAAAGCGGCTGGCTGTAGCGATCAGGCATGATAAAATCTTATCATACCTGCTGTCTGTGTGAGGTGAATCGATGGACTTCTTGCGCAACCTGTTTTTTTCACCTGTGCCTGCCGAGTTCCGCCGGGATGTGGATGCCATGATCGAAGAGCTGGTGCAGATTGGCCGCCGGGATGATTTTCTTTCCGAAAGGCCCGGCGCGGGCTTTAACGGCCAGTGCCGGCATATCCGCACCCGCGAAATTGGCACCCGCCTGTATCAGATTGGCGGAGTTGAGGTTATGACTTATGTGATGAAGCGGGTGCGCTCAAAATTAAACGCCAGTCTGGCGGTGCACCTTTCTTATGCCTGGGCTGATATTGGCGAATGGGTGCCGTAATTCGCAAATTGGAATGATTTAATCCCCTGAACCATGATCGCGCGCACCCGGTTCCGGCCGCGCGCTTCGTTTGTCTCAATATTTTCTGGGCATGCCGCCTCCGGCGCCCGCTCGTTTTTGTGGTGTATCCGCTGTTTGGGATGAAAGTTTGGATTTGAAGGCTGCGCGAGCGCTGCCCCGACCTCGCCCGCCCGCTGGCGGCTGGAACCAGTTCCCGGCGGGTCATTCCAGGCCAGGATTGGCTGCTCGAGGATCGGGCTGTTCGGCGGGGCGCCGGGAAGATTTCATGCGCAGCAGGTGAATACTGACCCCCAGCGCCAGGCACAGCAGGGCGATCTTGACCGGCATCGATTCGACCGCAAAATACGCGCTGGAACCGATGGCTGCCCATAGAAGCAGCATGGCGCTTAATTTCCGCGCCAGCGGCAGGCCCTCGCCCTGGCGGTATGCGCGGATGTAGGGTCCAAAGAGCTGGTTGTGGGTTAACCAGCGGTAAAACCGTGCGGAACTGCGCGCGAAGAAGAAGGCGGCCAGCAGTAAAAACGGCGTGGCCGGCAGCAGCGGCAGAAAAACCCCCAGCGCGCCCAGCAGGGTGAACAGGCCTCCCAGACTGATAAAGACAGCGCGTTTCACGGTTCCCTCAAGGGATGGCGCTGGAAAAACTCCCAGAGGGCGCGGGTGGCATCTATATCCCGGCTGATTTTACCCACGATGATGCGCGGCAGCCAGCCGCCGCCAGGCCAGGAATGACCGCCGCCCGTGATAGTGTATAAAATTACCTCTGCGCCTTCCGCACAGCCGCTGTAGCGCACCCCGCTTACTTCGCCCTGGGAAGGCAAAGATTCTGTGATCGTGCAGCCGTTTCGCCGGGCCAGTTCAGCGGCCCATTCCGGGATATTTGGGAAAGGCAGGTCAAAATTGCGCGAAGGACCGCCCAGATAGGGGACAACGGCGTCCGCTGTGCCGTGGAATAACATCGCCGGCACCGGCCGCTCGGGCGCGCACGCATCCCAGGGCAGCAGGTAAGCGCCGGCCACGCTGCCAAACGCGGCGATGCGTCCGGATAATTTGCAGGAAAGGGCGAAGGACATCCCGCCGCCGTTTGAGATTCCGTTGACGTAAATTCGCCGCGGGTCAATGGCATAGTGCGCTTCCAGCTCATGGATAAGGTCAACAATAAACTGGATATCCTGGTCCGCGCCGGGTTGATCCCCGGTCCGCCAGCGCAGCGGGAAACCCGTTCCGCGCGGGTAAACCACCAGGAAGCCCTCCTGATCCGCCAGCCGATTCCAGCGGCTGATCTGGCTCTGGTTTTCCGGCCAGCCGGCAAAACCGTGGATGCTGATCACCAGCGGAACCGGCTGGCTGCCTTCGTAACCCGGGGGAATATGCAGCAGGTAGCCGCGCCGCTCACCGGATGACACCAGACTGCGGTCGTAGCGGCTGGTCTGGAGGTAGTACACCCCGCCAATCACGACAAGCGCAGCGGCGGACACACCAAGCGTCCAAAAAAGAGTCGTGAAGATCAACTTTAAGGGTTCGCTCATTTTTCCTTCTTCAATCTTTGCACGAAAGCCGAAAGCCCAAAGATCAACCCGGGGATCGCTGCTGCTTTCGCAATTATGCCACATCTCCGCAGCCATGCGGTTTGTCTGTATCAGCATAAAAAAACCCCGCCGTGTTCAGGCGGGGTTAGCGTGCATCTACCGGGTTAGAAGCGGCGGTTAGAATTGCCGCGGCCGGAACCGTTATAAGAACGGCCGCCGCCGGGGGCGCGTTCTTCGCGCGGCCGGGCGACATTGACGGTCAGCGGGCGTCCGCCAACTTCTTTGCCGTTAAAGATGCTGATGGCTTTGTTCGCATCGGCCTGATTCCCCATAGTAATAAAGGCGAACCCCTTGGGCGAACCCGAATAACGGTCCATGATCACGTCCACAGTCAGCACTTCGCCCGCTTCGGCGAAAAGGCTGCGCAGTTCATTTTCGGTGGTCTGGTACGACATGTTGCCTACGTAAAGCTTGACTTCCAATTGATCCTCTTCTTTTGTGTTTGCGGACTTGCGTCGAATAAAAAACCGCCATCCTTATAACCGGAATGGCGGCACAAACGAGCGCAAATCTGTTAATAAGATGGAAATATTTTACCACAACTCTTCGATTTTTACCAGTTTAATCGTTCGGTGAATGAAAGAGCGGTGCATCCGCGTCGGAAAGTTTTCTCCGCTGAACGGCCTGGCGGCGCGCCGGAATTATTTCTTCCGAAAATCGGTTGCGGTTATGCCGTCCGCCTTCTGCCGCGGTTGATTTTTCAATGCCGGTTGCGGTGTTTCAACCTGCCGGAAGCGGAACTGCCCGGGCCAACGGGGGAGGTTCGGGCGAACCATGGGGGACGGAAGCCTAATCCGCCGCGCAGCCGGGTATTATGACGATTAATAACAAAAACCGCCCTGTCGCGCAGGGCGGTCATGCCTGACAGATCGGCGTCAGTCCAGCATTTCCTTGGGGATGTTGCCGCCATTTTTCGCCAGCTGGCGGAGCACCTCTTTGTGCAGCCACATGTTCATGGCAGCGCCGCCGTCCATTTTCTCCGGCGGGCAGCCGAGCTCGACCGCCAGCTCTTTCCGGGCTTCCAGGCTGCTGTCCAGACCGAGCAGTTTAAGCAGGTCAACGATCGAGACTTTCCAGTCCAGCTGTTCCGGGTTGGCTTTGGCCATCGCCTTGAGCTTGCTCATGACATCCACCATCGGGATCTCGGCTGGTTTGGCTTCTTCTGCCATCGCTTTGCTGTAGATACCGGCGCGTTCGCCATCCAGATCCACTTTCACCTGCGATGCTTTGAAAGCGTCGCTGGGCGCGGGAGCGGTGGCTTTCTTCACGCCCAGTTTATCCATAATTTTGTCTAACAGTCCCATGATGTTTTCCTTTCCTGAATGATCCGTGGTTTGATCTGAATACGATCTTAATCTATTATAGAGATTAATTATCTGAAAAGCAAATTAAGCTGCTAAATTAATCATCTCCAGGCGGCTCTGGCTGCAGATGCCCGGCGGGGGTCGGTTCGCGCCGTTTCGCTTCCGCCGGCTTGTGGGCGCAGATCAGAATGTGCTCCGCCGGGAAACCCTCCCCGGGGGTCAAAATTTCGACCTGCTGCTGCCATTTTCCCGCGTTTATGGTCAGTGTGCGCAGCGTTTCAATGTATAAACCGCAGCTTTCCACCGCTGCGCGGTGCTGGGTCGCGGTGAAATACTGGTAACTTTGAAGCCGCTCGCTTTCCCAGAGTTTTTTACCCAGAAAAATTGACTTGGTGATGTAGCGGGTAAAATCCCGGCGCGAAAGGGTAACCACCAGGGGATCTTGTTCCTGCCGGTAAACGATCTTTAACGGCCGGTATTGTCGGGAGAATGATTCAAAATTGCGGCGCGCCTGGCGGGATAAAAAGCGGACCGTTATCGGCTCGGATAAATCGCCCTCTGGTTCAAGTCCGTCAAACAACACCAGCCAGCCGTCGGGGGCAAGGTGTTCCGCCGCCAGCGCAAGCGCGGCGCGTACTTTTTCCTGGGCACCGGGGATATCGGGACTTTTTCCTCCATCAGCCAGCGCGTCGGAAAAAACTTCATGCAGCGCGTTGACCAGCAGTAGCAGGTCGAAAGATCCCAGTCGGTTGATCAAAACCGGATCGGTGAAATCGCCCTGCAGGCAGGGTAAGCCGGGGTAATCTCTACGGCAGCGATCCAGCGAGGGGGCGTGGTAATCCACCCCCAGCGAGCCGCCCAGGTCGCACTGCTGGCTGTGCGCGTCCAGCAAACTGCCAATCACCTGACCCTCGCCGCAGCCCAGCTCCAGCAGGCGCAGCGGTCGTTTATTCTCGAGCGCGCGTTCGCGGATCAGCCGGGAAGCCTCCAGGATGGCTTCCCGCTTACCGAGGGTTTCCATCGGCTGCAGACGGGTTTCCCAGTAAAACTTCCAGAACGAGTCGTTATCGGGCATTGATTCTGCGGTGCATATTGAGTCGTGGCGGAACGCCCCGGGGTGTTTCAGGGTCCGGTTTTACTGGCGGTTGCGAAAGGTGATTATCGCCAGCCGGATCCCCGCCGCGAACAGGCCAAGGCTGCAAAAGATGAAGACCGCCAGCAGCGCCGTCACCAGGGTCATGCGCCAGTCAGCGACTTCCGCCGGGCTGGATGCCAGTCCGGTGACCACAGCCGCGATCTGGCTGATAACCAGAAAACCAGCCGATGCGGCCAGCCATGCGATCATCGGACGCAGCAGGGCGCGCTGGCGCGCCGCGGCCCAAATCAGCGCAGCGCCGCCGGCCAGGGTTAGGAAGAAAAGTTCCGCCGGCATGAGATAATCCAGCAGGAATGTCCCTGTTTCAAACAGGTGTGTCAACCCGAACACGACCGGCAACAGCAGCGGAAGGCCAGTCAGGACTGCGCCGGTAACAGCCAGGATGCGGGTAAGGACAGGCGGCTTGCTCATCGCGCCTCCTTTCCATTTTATTATAGACCCGATTGATGGTAAAAAGCAGCCCGGGAAAAAGCATCAGGCGCCCCGCAGGGCGCCTGAGTTCAGGGAGGAGAAGGATTACACGGGCGCCAGCGTGCCGGCGAAGATTAACCAGGCAAGCACCGTTTTGGCAGCCAGGCTGAGGACGATGTAGAAGCGCTCGCCGAAGAGGTAGTCTTTCCACGGGCCGACTTTCTTGTACTGCAGCACCATATTGATGGCGAAGATGTTGAAGAAGACGAACAGGGTCGGGATGATGGCGTAGACGAAGGCGGGAGGTTTGGCGTCGCCGGAATTCACCGCGCCGACAAAATAGAGCATGATCACCACCCACGGCACGAACCCAGCGATGGAGCCATAGATAAAGGCGGTCCAGTCGGTCTTCTGGGTGTACTGATTGTGGTATTCCATCATGATCCCGAACAGGTTCATCGTGGCATTCAGGAAAAAGATCAGGATGATCGCGCCCAGGTCCCACAGGCCGGTGAGCATGCCGATCAGCACAATCATCAGTGAAGAGCTGAAGGCATATTCATAGAAACGGATCGGGTTCATGCCTTTCTTCAGCTTTTCAACATAGGGTTTGTAGCCGATGGTCGCCAGGTAGAAGTGCGCTACCGCGGAGATCAGCAGAAAGGCGGCCACCGCCGGGCCAAAGCGCAGGTCGAGCAGCAGCTGGGGGTTGGGCGACAGCGAACGGGTGGCGATGTCAAAGTTCAGGTAGTTGGTGAAGATCGGGTAGGTGGTGTCATTGCTGACCAAAATCATAAAAACGCCCTGGATCAGGTGCAGAAAGCCCATGATCAGGTTGAAGCGCCGCAGGCCTTTGAATTTCTTTTCCATCACGGCTTCGGGGGTTACAGTTTCTGGGTTCATGTTTCCTCTCTTTAATATGATTGATACATACATTATGCAATCTTTATACATAAAATGGGATAATTTGTATAAGGTTTAGCAGGTTAATGGCAGCCGGAAGGGTGAAATACATTTGCCCGCCGCTTGATCCGTGAGACGGGCGGATGATTCGCGCCTGATTGACCGGTATTCGCTTACCGCGCCTGATTTTCGGGCAACGTTTCGCGCTATAATCCGTATATAGACAGAAGGAGAAACCATTGGACGTTCTGGGTATTTTTTCCGCATTTGGGCTGTCCGCCAGCGCCGGGCTGAACGCTTACATCCCCCTGCTGACTGTGGCCCTGCTGGCGAAGTTCACCACGCTGATCAAACTGGATGAACCCTGGAGCGCGCTGACCAGCTGGTGGATCATCGGCCTGCTGGTGGTGCTGTCCTTAATCGAGTTCTTCGCCGATAAAATCCCGGCGGTCAACCATATCAACGACATCATTCAGACCTTTATCCGCCCGGCGGCGGGTGCGATTGTTTTTGCCGCTTCGGCCAGGGTCATCACCGAGATCCACCCGGTGCTGGCGATGGGCCTGGGGCTGCTGGTCGCCGGCGCGGTTCACGGGACCAAGGCGCTGGTGGTGCGCCCGGTGGTTACCGCGACCACCGGCGGAACAGCCAACGCGGCTGTCAGTGCGATGGAAGATGTGGTTTCTGTTTCGGTTTCCGTCCTGGCGGTCGTCGTCCCGATTGCCGCGGCGGCGGTGACCGTGCTGCTGGCGGTCTGGCTGGTTACTTTTCTGGTGTGGCGTTCGCGCCGAAGGGCAGACCGCCCTGCCGCGCCCGCGCGGGAGGATTAAAAAAATATCAGGGCTGCGTCAGCAGCCCTGATTCTTGCCAGCTATCTTTTCAGGCGCTCAGAGCCTGATCCATATCCGCGATCAGATCGTCAATGTTTTCGATGCCCAGAGAGAGGCGCACCAGCCCGTCGCTGATGCCGGCCTGAAGGCGAACCTCGCTCGGCATGCCGCTGTGGGTCATGCTGGCGGGGTGCTGGATGAGCGTGTCCACATTACCCAGGCTGACCGCCAGGGTCATCACCTTAACCCGGTTCATCAACCGTTCGCCAGCCTGCAGCCCGCCTTTCAACTCAAAAGCGATCATTCCGCCAAAATCGCTCATCTGGCGTTTCGCCAGGGCGTGATCCGGGTGGCTTTCCAGCCCGGGGTAATACACCCGCTCGACCGCCGGGTGGTTTTCCAGGTAGCGCGCCATCTGCAGGCCGTTTTCGCAGTGGCGCTGCATGCGCAGTTCAAAGGTCTTCAGCCCGATATTGGCCAGCCAGCAGTCAAACGGGCTGGGCGAGCCCCCCAGATTTTTCAGCATCGCGGTCAGCTCTGTGCGCACCCATTCCGGGTGGCGGCTGATCACCGTGCCGCCCACAATCAGGCCGTGGCCGGAAAGGTACTTGGTGGTGGAATGAATGACCGCGTCTGCGCCGATGGTCAGCGGGCGCTGGCAGTAGGGTGTGGCGAAAGTATTATCCACCATTAACCAGGCGCCATGGCGGTGGGCAATCTCGGATAACGCCTGCAGGTCTACCAGCGACATGGTCGGGTTGGCCGGCGACTCGGCGTAAGCCAGAACCGCTTCCGGATTCTCCGCGAAAGCCTTTTCCCAGGCTGCCAGGCTGACGTCTTTCAGGAAGACAACCTTAATCCCAAATCGGGGTGCCAAATTGTTCAACAGCACAAAAGTCGCCCCGTAGATGGCTTCCTGGGCGATGATCGTCTGACCGGCCCGCACCCGGCCGAGCACCGCGGCGCTGATCGCAGCCATGCCAGTCGAAAATACCAGCGCTTCCACCACATCCCCGGGCCGGGCGTCCGGCTGGGCGCGCAGCAGATCCAGTCCTTCCAGGGCGGCGTACTTGGCGGCCAGCTGGTCAAGGTTGGGGTTCCCGATGCGCGTGTAGACATACCCCGGCGTTTCCCCTTTGAAAATAGCCGCTCCGGTAGCGACATCTGGAAAACTAAAGGTAGATGTCTGGTAAATCGGGGTAACGTGCGCGTGGTGCGGGTTGTGGCCTTCGCCCGCGTGGTTCACCAGCGTGCTTAGACCAACAGTGGGATTAATCGGTTCCATTTGGATCTCCTGAGAATATAGCCTGCCCTGCGAAACAGTATTATATCCCATCCGGGCGGAAGTTTGTCAGACAGGATTAAAAATTGTCCGCCGGACCACCTGCGCGCTCCGCTTAAGCCGGATAGGTTGTGCGTCCGGTTGCCCGCCGGTCTGAAACGGGTATAATTTAATTTGAGGTGATTCGCCCTTCCGGCTCAGACCATCCCGGGTGCGGCGAGACAATCATGACCTTTTTCTTTGACCCAAACATTGCCTATCTGTTATTTATGATCGGGTTTGTGATCGCTCTGCTGGCGATGATTACACCCGGTACAGGGCTGCTCGAAGTAGCCGGCTTGATCATGCTGGTCATCGCCGGTGTCGGGCTGGCCAATCAACCGCTCAACCTTTGGGCGCTGGCGGTGATTCTGGTGAGCGTGGTGCCGTTCTGGCTGGGGATCCGCCGCCGCAAAAAATCACCGGCCTTCTTTCTCCTGGCTGTTGCGATTCTGACGGTCGGTTCAATCTTTTTAATCGGCGGTGAGAACGGCCCGGCGATCAATCCGTTTGCCGCGGCAGCGGCATCGCTGGCAGCCGGCGGGTTGTTGTGGGTTGTGGGCCGCAAGGGAATCGAAGCGCTGCGCCTGCGCCCGCATGTGGATTACGATGCCCTGCGCGGTCAGATCGGAGAAGCCCGCACGGATATCAGCAACGAAGGCAGCGTGTATGTCGCCGGAGAAGAATGGAGCGCGCGCAGCAAGAAGCTCATCCGCGCCGGCGCTGCCGTTCGTGTCCTTAAACGTGAAGGGTTAACCCTGCTGGTGGAAGAAGTTCCCCCTGCTGAATAACCCGCCAGCCCGGGACGGGCTGGATTGTCCCACTCAAGCACTGGAGGAGTACCCATGGACCAATTTGTTTCAACCGTAGAAACCTGGCTTCTGATCGGTGGGATCGGATTCCTGGTCATCATTTTCCTGTCGCTGGCCATCCGCATCATCCCGGAGTATCAGCGCCTGGTGGTTTTCCGCCTCGGCCGCTGCATCGGCTCGCGCGGCCCCGGTCTGGTCTTGCTGATCCCGTTTGTAGATACGGCCAACCGGGTCGATCTGCGCGAACAGGTGCGCGAAATTCCGGCCCAAACCTCGATCACCAAAGACAACGCGCCGATATCGATCGACTTTCTGTGGTACTACAAAGTTTTTGACCCGGTGCAGTCTGTTTTGCAGGTGGGCAATTTTGAACTGGCTGCCCAGGGTATTGCCACCACCACACTGCGCTCGGTGATTGGCGGCATCATGCTGGACGGCGTCCTCTCTGAACGCGAGCAGATTAATAACTCGCTGCGCGCTCGCCTGGATGAAGTAACCGAGCGCTGGGGCGTCAAGGTGACCAATGTTGAAATCCGCGAAATCATCCCGCCGCGGGATGTTCAGGATGCCATGAACCGCCAGTTATCCGCGGAACGCAACCGCCGCGCCGTGGTGACCGAATCCACCGGCACCCGCGAAGCGGCCATTAATGTGGCTGAAGGCGAGAAACAATCGGCGATTTTGAAGGCTGAAGGGGAGAAGCAGGCCGCTATTTTGAAGGCTGAGGGTGAAAAGCAGGCGCAGCTGCTGCGCGCCGAAGGTTACGCCCGCGCGCTGGAAAAAATCACCGAAGTCGCCCGAACGCTGGATGTCAACACGGTGACGCTGCAGTACTTTGATACGCTCAAGAATATGGCTTCCAACCCGTCTACGAAATATATTTTCCCGATGGAGTTCACCAGCCTGTTGAGCAATTTCGTCAAAGATCGCAAATAAATCGCTGCTTGGTGAGCGGGGGCAGAATGGATCTGCCCCCGCTTTTGGCAGGAACGCTTGAACCACAATTCCTCCCAATCTTTTGAAATTCAAACCGCCGGGTTGCGCGACCTGGGCCCGCTGCGCCAGCTGGAGCAGGAATGTTTCGGCGCAGACGCCTGGCCGCTGATTGACTTAATTGGCGCGTTGACCATCCCCGGGGTCATCCGCCTGAAAGCGGTGCGGCCGGATGGTCAGATGATCGGCTTCGCCGCCTGCCACCGCGATCCGCAGGAAGGGGTGGTCTGGGTGGCCACCATCGGGGTCAGCGCGGCCTACCGCCGCATGGGGGTCGCTTCTGCCCTGCTGCGCGCCTGTGAAGCCAGGGCTGGCCTGCCGCGCATGCGCCTTTCGGTGCGCGTCAGCAATGAAGAAGCCATTCGGTTATACCGGAAGTTCGGGTATTACCGGGTGGATCTCTGGCCGCGGTATTACGCCGGGGGCGAAGATGCCCTGGTGTTGGAAAAACAGATTGACATTCCCGCTGACTCGGTATATTATGATGGAACGAAAGTGAATCGGTGAACCGCCATGCGAGTTTTTAACCACATTTCAGAGGTGAGCTAACAGACACGTGGTATTGTGCGTGTCTGTTTTTTTTATCTTTGCACGAAAAGGAGCAGCCATGGATTACGGCATGATCGGTAAGATTGAAAAAGCCAAACGCTATGCCCAGGAACGCAGCCGTTTTCTGTTTAACGACTTCTCGGTAACGATGAAGGGGGAGAACAACGCTCACACGGTTACCTATAAAGCCGGCGAGTGGAACTGCGACTGCACTTTCTTTCAAACGCGCGGACGCTGCAGCCATACCATTGCGCTGGAAATTTTGCTGGAAGGGATGGTCGCCGGCGAACCGGTTTCCCTTTAGACGCAGTTTGAAAAATGAAAAAATAATCCCCGGAGAGCGAATTCCGGGGATTATTGATTCCTGGCAAATCGATTATTTGGGCAGCAATACCGTGTCAATCACGTGGATCGTGCCGTTAGCGGTCTTAATGTCGGTGATGACCACCTGCGCGTCGTTGATAAAGACCTTGCCGTCCACAACCTTGATGGCAACTTTTTGCCCGAGAGCCGTTTCAGCTTCGCTCAGCTTGACCACATCCTCAGCCAGGACATTGCCAGCTACCACGTGGTAGAGCAGAATATTCTTCAGGGTCGGGATGTCGCCCAGCAATTTTTCAATCGTGCCGGCGGGCAGTTTGGCGAAGGCATCATCCGTGGGCGCGAAGACGGTGAAGGGGCCTTCCCCTTTCAGGGTCTGGACCAGGTCAGCGGCTTCCAGCGCGGTAACCAGGGTCTTGAAGCGCCCGTCGGCAACAGCCGTCTCGACAATATCCTTCATCGGGATTAAGACGGTGTCAATCACATGGATGGTGCCGTTTGAGGCAGCGATATCGGTGATGATCACCTGGGCATCGTTGACGAAAACTTTATCGCCTTCCACTTTGATCATGACTTTCTTACCTGCGGCGGTTTCAGCTTCATTGAGCTTGACCACATCCGCGGCCTTCACATCACCCGGGACCACATGGTAGAGCAAAATCTCGGAAAGCGCAGCTTTATCAGCCAGCAGCGCGTTCAGGGTCTCGGCCGGAATCTTGGCGAAGGCATCGTCCGTAGGGGCAAAGACCGTGAAGGGACCTTCCCCTTTGAGCACATCCACCAGGTCAGCGGCTTCCAGGGCTGTCACCAGGGTCTTGAAGCGGCCGTCAGCCACAGCGATATCAACGATGGTCTTCGGCTCCTCGGTCATGGCCGGGGCTTCGGTTGGCATCTCGGTAGGCTTGGGCGCCTCGGTAGCCGGTGCGGCTGGGGCGCAGGCAGCCGCGGCGATTGCGACCAGCAGCAAGACACTCACAAAACGGAAAAGTTTCATCTCTTATCTCCTTTGGTTATACCTGTAAGGTTTTGGATAACGTTCTACAATTCAAGTATAAGGTTATGTATAAAGATAATCAACTTTATATAGCGTTTTTGTATAATGTTGTCAGTTTGAATAATCTTGCTATACCCTTTTCACTGATTTTTAGCCCTGTACCGCCGTTCTTGACACAAGCCAAAAGTCGGATATACTGACTGAAATGCTTCTGAATGGAAGCGCAGCATGGGAGGGAGGTACCATGAAACTGTCTACATGGGATGTGCTGGCGATACTCCTGCTTCTGGCAACGCTGGTGATCGGCGTGATCTTTCTGCAAATCCTGCTCAACCCGGATTCCAGCCTCAACCCGCTGCGGGCTCCCACTCTGCCTGGTACCGTTGTGCTGCCGACCCATACCAATACGCCTTTTCTGTTGCCGCCTACCTGGACCCCCACCGGCGGCAGCGGGATCAACGCGCCGACCCTTAAACCCTCATCCACACTGCCGCCTACCGCGACCGGCGTGGTCTTAAACACGTTCACACCGACGCCCACTTCAACCGCCACCCCGACCAACACACCGACCGTAACCAATACGCCGACCATTACCAATACACCAAAACCGACCAACACGCCGAAACCGACCAACACTTCGACGACCGTACCCAGTCCAACCCCGGAATAAAAGAGGCTGCCTTTCCTGATGACCGATCCGATTACCCCTGACATTTTTAACCACCTGGTGGCTCTGGCCGCCCTGGAACTGGATGAAAAAGAAGCTGAATACATCCGCAGGCAATTAAACAATCAATTGAAAGCCATCCGCGAGCTGGAGGCGATTCCGCTGGATGCTGAAGCGGAAATTACTCTGCACGGGGTGCGTTTCTCCCCCCAAATCAGCCAGCCGCCGCGGGCTGATGTCTGGCAGCCATATCCTGCCCCTGAAGAGATTTTGGGACAGGTGCCAGAAGTGGAAGAGCGCCTGGTTGTCGTGCCGGATATCCCTCACACTACATTGGAATAGCCCATGGAACTTTGCGATCTTTCTGCGCTGGAATTGCGAAATCTCCTGCGCCGCAAGGAAGTATCCGCTGTGGAAGTGCTGGATGCTCACCTGCGCCGCATTGACGCGGTTGACGGCCGCCCGGGGACGCTGGATAGCGCCCCGCTGACGGATGAAGACCGCCGAAAAGTCCACGCCCTGATTACCCGCACAGATGCCCGCGCCCGCGCGCAGGCGGAAGCCGTTGACCGCAGGTTGGCCGCTGGGGAAGATCCCGGGCCGCTGGCCGGCATTCCGGTAACGGTCAAGGACATTTTTTGCGTCAAAGGGACGCCCTCCACGGCGGCTTCGCGCATATTGGCCAGTTTCACTGCGCCTTACACTGCCACCCCGGTAGAACGGATGGAAGCCGCCGGCGCGGTGATGATCGGCAAGGTCAATCTGGATGAATTTACCTACGGGTCTTCGAACGAATCCTCCGCTTTTCAACCTGCTCCGCGCAATCCCTGGAATCCAGAGCGCGTGCCGGGCGGTTCATCCGGCGGCAGCGCTGCCAGTGTGGCGGCCGGCGAAGCCCCGCTCTCACTGGGCACGGATACAGCCGGTTCCATCCGCCAGCCGGCCGCATTTTGCGGCGTGGTCGGAATGAAGCCCACGTACGGGCGGGTCAGCCGCTACGGGCTGATCGCCTTTGCTTCCTCTCTGGACTGTCCCGGTCCGCTGGCGCGCAGCAGCGCCGATGCCGCGCTGATGCTGCAGGCCATCGCTGGCCCAGACCCACGGGATGCCACCTCGGCCGCTGTGCCGGTGCCGGATTATCTCGCCGAACTGGAAAAAGGCGTCAAGGGCATGCGGATTGGCCTGTCGCCGGACTATTTCCAGCTCACCTTCCCCGACCCGCAAACCGGCGAAATCCGCCAGCAAGCGCTGCCGGAAGAGATGCGCGCTGCCGTGCTGCACGCTGCGGAAGTGCTGGCCGGAATGGGCGCGGAGATTATCGAAGATGTTCCCATGCCAGCCACGCGTTATGGCATCCCGGCTTACTTTGTTATCAGCCGGGTGGAAGCCGCCAGCAACCTGCACCGCTACGATGGGGTCAAATACGGCTACCGCACCCGCCGCAAGCCGGCTGATTTGCGCGACCTCTATCGAAAAACCCGCGCCGAGGGATTTGGACCGCAGCCAAAACTGCGCATCCTGATGGGGATGTACGTCAGCGCGGCCCAGTACAGCGAACAGTACTACAACCGCGCTCTGAAAGTGCGCGCCATGATCCGGAATGATTTTGACCGGGCGTTTGATCCCTCGGGAAAATACCGCCTGAACGCGCTCCTGACTCCGACCACCCCCACGACCGCCTTCGAAATGGATGCGGTCTACGGCGACTCGGTCTTAATGCAGTACGCCGATCAGCTCACCGTTCCGGCCAATCATGCCGGCGTGCCGGGGATTTCCCTGCCGGGCGGTATCGCCGCGGACGGTCTGCCGGTTGGCATTCAACTGCTGGGCCCCGATTTCAGCGAAGCCGAGCTGCTGCGAATTGGCCGCGCCTTCGAGGTTGGCACCGCCGGCGAAGCCTGGCGTCAGGTGAAACCCCTGGTATTAAGGGAGCGCTGATGGCTGTCTGGAAACGGATTCTGATCATCCTGGTTTTACTGCTGGGGATAACCGGCCTGGCAGCTCTGGTCGTGGTGACCGGCGCGCTGCCTATGCCCCAGCTGTTAGGTCCCGCCCCCACCGAAGCTGAAATCACGCTGGGTCAGGCGGTCCATCTGCCCGAGGCTGTTTCCGGAGAGCCGCCAGGGGAAGCCGCGCAGTCAACCTTACCGGCGCCCGCCCAACCACCTGCGGATGCTTTTCCCGACTGTCTGACGACCGGCGACCAGGCCTATATCGCCCGCATGCTCGAACTGGTCAACCAGGCCCGCGCTGAAGCCGGCCTGCCGGCTCTGGCGCAAGATTCCCGTCTGGATACCGCTGCGCGGCTGCACACCCGCGAGATGATCTGCACCGGTTATGTCAGCCACACCGGGCGCGACGGCTCCGGCCCGCAGGATCGCATGCTGGCGCAGGGATACCAGTGGAAATATTACGGCGAGAACATCTACGCCGGTCCGCCGCACACTCCCGAAGCGGCTTTCAACGCGATGATGAACAGCGCCGGCCACCGCGCCAACATCCTCAACCCGAAGTTTGAGGATATCGGCATCAGCTATGAATATCAGCAAGGCAGCCCGTACGGCGGCTACTTCACCCTTGATTTTGGTTTAGATTGATCCCCTGAACGGAAAGGATCGCGCGCAATGCCCGAATACGAAGCCGTTATTGGCCTGGAAACCCACATCCAGCTCAACACCACCACCAAGATCTTTTGCGGCTGCAAAGCCGACTCCTGGTTCGACCCGCCCAATACCAATATCTGCCCGGTCTGCACCGGGCTGCCGGGGGTGCTGCCGGTCTTAAACCGCGCCGTGGTAGAAAAAGCGGTCTTGTTGGCTGCCGCCATGCATGCTGAGATCCGCCCGGTTTCCTATTTTGACCGCAAAAATTACTTTTACCCTGATTTACCCAAGGGGTATCAAATCTCTCAATTTGATCAATCCATCGGCAAGGGCGGCTATCTGGATCTGCCCATCCCGGCCGCCAGCGCCGCGGATAAGCAGGCTTATACCCGGCGGGTAAGCATCACCAAGCTTCATATGGAAGAGGACGCCGGAAAGACCAAAAATGCCGGCGGGCGGCGTTTTGTGGATTTCAACCGCTGCGGTGTGCCCTTGATTGAAATGGTTACCGGGCCTGATCTGCGCAGCGCGGACGAAGCCGCTCAGTATCTGATCCGGCTGCGCCAGCTGCTGCGCTGGTTGGGGGTCTCGGAAGCGGATATGGAAAAAGGGCATCTGCGCTGCGACGCCAACGTTTCCATCCGCCTTAAAGGCGAAACCGGGCTCAACCCCAAGACAGAAATTAAAAATGTCAATTCGATTGACGCGGTTCGCGAAGCGATTGAGAAAGAGATTGCGCGCCAGATCCACGAAACCGAAGCCGGGCGTAAAATCGAAGCCTGGACGCTGGAATGGGATGAGGATGCCGGCGTGCTGCGCAAGATGCGCTCCAAAGAGACCGAGGCGGATTACCGCTACTTCCGCGAGCCGGACCTGCTGGCTGTGCGTCTGGATGACGCCTGGAAACAGGCCATCCTGCGGGACCTGCCCGAACTGCCGCTGGAACGCCGGGCTCGTTTTGTCGCCCAGTACGGGCTGCCCGAATACGATGCCGATATCCTCACCGCTGAGCGCAGCCTGAGTGATTATTACGAAGCGGCGGTTAAAGCTTACGGCGGCGACCCCAAGAAAGTATCCAACTGGCTGATGAATGATGTCCTGCGCATGCTTAACGACGCCGGCCTGAAAGCCGAGGACCTAAAGCTGACCCCCGCTCACCTGGCTGAGCTGCTGAAACTGGTTGACAGCGGTAAGATCAACATCACCACCGGCAAGGCCCTGCTAGGTAAAGTGCAGGAAAGCGGTAAATCCCCCGCCGCGATTGTGGAAGCCGAAGGGCTGGGGCTGGTCAGCGATGACAGCGCCATCCGCGCGGTGGTGGAGGAAGTTCTGGCGGAAAGCCCGGCCGAGGTCGCCTCTTATAAGGGCGGCAAGCTCACGCTGATGGGCTGGTTTGTGGGCCAGGTGATGCGCAAAATGCGTGGCAAGGCAGATCCCAACCTGGCGCGCCAAATCCTGGAAGAACTGTTGCAATAAACCCAAAGCGGGTTACAATATAAATATCCGGGGCGGAGCAATCCGCCCCGTTTGGGTTAACTGCATGGAACAATTACGACCTGCCAAAAAAGAGGATTTTCCGGCCATCCGTGCTCTGATCAACAGCAACCACCTTAACCCGACCGGCTTAGACTGGCGGCGCTTTGCGGTGATTGCGGATGAGCAGGGACGGGTGCTTGCCTGCGCCCAGGTGAAACCGCACGGCGCGGCGCTCGAGCTGGCTTCGCTGGCGGTTGTGCCCGGGATGCGCGGGCGCGGACTGGCGCGCCGATTGATCGAATACTGGCTGGAACGTTCGCAGCGCCCGCTGTATCTGATGTGCCGGCCCGAGCTGGAAGGCCTGTACGCTCGTTTTGGTTTTCGTACGGCGGGGGCCGGGGAACTGCCGCCTTATTTCCGGCGGATTTTACGGCTGTTTACCCTGCTGCGCTGGCTGGGCGCGCCGGGCGGTCCGCTGGTGATGGTCAAAAAGGAAATTTGAGGCGAAATTCGTGTAACTTTTTTGAGCGTAAAACGACATACCTTGTGAATTTACAGTTCAGGAGGTTGCCATGCTCAAAAAATCGCTCTGGGTTCCAATTCTTGTTCTGGTTGTGCTGTCAGCCGCCGCCTTCCATTTGAGCGGTATGGTGCAGGCCGCCGACGCTCGCAGCGGCCCCCTGGCGCTGGATGTTCGGCCGGTGATCGAAAAAGTGCGGCTCAGCGGCATTCTAAGCGAAATGACCGCCGATACCTTTGTGGTCGGCGGAAAGGTGGTTCGCATTGACGCGATCACCCGCTTTGAGTTAAGCGTCAGGGATGGCGCGCCGGTGGAAGTTGAAGCCCTGGCGCTGGCCGACGGCACTTTCCTGGCGCTGCTGGTCAAGTCGCCTCCGGCAGCGGCGGCTCGGATAGACGGGCCGGTCTCTTCTTTGGCAGTCGAATGCGACGAGCAATCTTCCGCTTCAGCCGTTCTGCCCGGGGTCGTCTCCGGCTTACCCAAAGACCGGACGCCCGAGGCTCGACCAGCGCAGCCGAAGCAGGCGTTTTCTTCCAGCGGCGCTTCTGATGACAGCCGCTCTGAGGAGGAATGCACTGATCCCGTCCCGCAGGATCCGCCCGGTGGAACGAACTGTCCCGAAGAGGACCCGCCTGACAGCGGGGAGGATTGTCCTGAAGAGGGCAGCGGTTCAGGTTCCGCGGCGCCGTGATGGATTAATGCGCAATGCGGATGCGTGGTGGTCTGGCAGGCGGTTCAACCGGATCCAGCCTGCCAGACAGCGGCCTTCAAAGATTGTCATCCAGGTTGTGTTACCGCTTGTTTTTCGATAAGCTAACAATGTATGCGTGAGAGCGAGCAATTTCTTGAAAAAATTCACCGGCTGGATGGTCAGGCTCTGGCCGCCTTGCACGACGCTTATTATCCAAAGGTGTACCGCTACGCGCGTTACCGCCTGGATAGCGATCAGGCTGCCGAAGATGCGGCTGGTGAAACCTTCTTGAGATTGCTGCACGCGCTGCGAAAGCCGAATGCACGTATCAAAGATATTCGCTCCTGGTTGTTTGGAACCGCTTTTCACCTGGTTCAGGATTATTACCGCGAAAAATACCGCAACCCCAAAGAAGCGCTGGAAGATCATCATACTGCCGAAGGCGAGGCGGCTCCTGAGCACGAGGTGGCGGACCGCGCTTCCCGGGAGGAGGTCCGCCGGGCCATCAGGACCCTGTCTCCCGATCAGCAGCATGTGCTGGCTTTGCGTTTCAGCCAGGATCTTTCACTGGAAGAAACGGCGGCCTTGATGGGTAAAAATGTCAACGCTGTAAAAGTCCTTCAATTCCGTGCCTTACAGGCGCTGCGCCAGAAAATGACAACTGCGAGTTACGATGAATGAGCGTGAATTGAGTCATCTGTTAGCCGATGGATTAGAGCGCATTCGCGCCGGTCAACCTGAGGACGAGATCCTGCGAGAAGATCCGCAATCGGCGGAGATCCTGCGCGATCTGTTCCAGGCGGCCCGTCTGGCGGCGGTACCCGCTTCAGCCGCGGTTTTGCCGCCTCAACGGCAAAGCCAGGCGCGGGCGGCCTTTCTCAGCGCCGCATCTCAGCTGCGCGGGCAAAAACAATCCGTAACCGCTTGGCCAGGATGGCTGAAGACCTTCCGTTCGCTCCCGGCTGCTTTGCTGGTGGTGATCGCGCTGGCTGGCAGCCTGCTTGGGGTCGGGTTCGCTTCGGCCAGCGCCTTGCCCGGCGACTTTCTCTATCCGCTCAAACTGGGCATCGAGTCTGCCGAGTCGCTCTTCACGCCCGCCGATCGCCTTCCCGGCTGGGAGAGCCTGCTGGAACAGCGCCGCTACCAGGAGGTTGAACAGCTGATCGCCCTGGGGCGTGAGGCGGACGTGGTCTTTTACGGTTTTCTGGTTCAGACCCCTGCAGGCTGGCAGGTGGGCCGGATTCCGTTGACGTTTGATGCCAGCCAGGTGCCGCCGCTCGAGAATCTTAAGGATGTGTATGTCCGCGTAGCGGGTAGAACCCTGCCAACCCAAATGGTGCAGCTGAAGGACATCCGGTATAAGCTCTTTAAAATCGAAGGCCGCCTTGAGTTCATCGGCGACGGCGGCTGGATTATTGGGGATGAGCGGATTGCTTTCGATGCAAGCACTCTGGTGGTCGGTGTGCCTAAAGTATCAGAACCGCTGCGAATTCTGGCCATCCGTTACCAGAACGGGCAGCTTTTTGCGTTGACCGCCGAAGCGTTGAACGGGACAGGAGCTCCGGCGCTGACGATTCCCCCTGCGGATGCGGAGTCGAAGAACCAAGCCAGAACCCGAATCGTGGAAACTCTGGAGGCGACCCCACAGACGCCCGTGATTCGGGACCCATGGCGCGGGGAAGAAAACCCGGCGATTCGCACCGACACACCGTCCGTGGGGGTCAAGAAACCAAAGCCCACCCCTACACCGGAACCGGTCTGCACGCTGGAACCAACCCCCAGCGAAGAGCCGACGGTTGAAGATCCGACGGATCCGCCGCCGGGTCCCACGCCATAAGCCGGGCCGGCTAATCCCAGGCGGCTTTCAGGCGGCGGTAGGTTTCTTCCAGGTCTTCGGGAAGTACGCGCGTATCAGCGACCGCTGACATAAAGTTGCTGTCGCCTGCCCAGCGCGGGACGACATGAAAATGGACATGCTCGGCGATCCCCGCTCCGGCGGCCGCGCCGATGTTCGCGCCAATGTTGAACGCCTGCGGGTTGTACACCTTGCGGAGCACGCCCATCGATCGGGTAATCCACTCCATAATTTCAGCGCGGGTCTGGGGCTCCAGGACTTCAAAGGTTGATTCATGCGCGTACGGCACAATCATCAGGTGCCCGCCGGTGTATGGAAAACGGTTCAACATGGCAAAGACGCGCTCGCCGCGGGCCAGGATCAGGTTCTCCGGTCCGTCGGGTAGGCTCAATCCGCTGCAGAAGACGCAGCCCTGAACCGGCTCGGTTTTTTCAATGTATTTCATGCGCCACGGGGAAAAAATGCGCTTCATTCAACCGCCTGAATCTGTTTTTCCGCCTGCCTGCCGCGGTATTTCTTATTGTAGCAAAGAAATCTGAATCAGGCGTCAAAGTTGACAGTCCATCTCTTGCGGGGTATCCTAAAGGGATGGAACAAATCCCCCTGTTTTCCAGCCTCTCTCTGTCAGTGGCAGAACTCACCCGCCACTTACGTCAGGTTCTGGAAGCAGATGACATTCTGCAGGATGTCTGGGTGCGCGGTGAAATCTCCAATCTCTCCCGACCGGCGTCCGGGCATGTGTACTTTTCCCTGAAAGATGAATTCGCTGCTTTACGCTGCGTGATCTGGCGTAATGCCGCTGCCAGGCTGCTGGGCATTCTTCAGAACGGGCAGGCTGTGGAGGCGCACGGTGCGGTCAGCGTATACGAGCGCGACGGCACCTATCAATTGTATGTAGACAGCCTGCGCCCGGCGGGCGAGGGCTATCTGTACCAGCAGTTTTTACGGCTAAAAGCCCGCTTAGAAGCGGAAGGATTGTTTGATCCATCTCGCAAGCGCCCCCTCCCGCCGCGGCCGAAAGTGATCGGCATTGTAACCTCGGCTACCGGGGCGGCGCTGCAGGATATGCTGAACACCCTTTCCCGGCGCTATCCGCTGGCCGAAGTCTGGCTGGCGCCCGCGGCTGTGCAGGGAGAAAGCGCGCCTTCAGAGCTGATTGCGGCGCTGGAGCGCTTGAACCGAGATCCGCGCGTTGAGGTGATTTTACTGGCGCGCGGGGGCGGTTCTCTTGAAGACCTGTGGGCGTTTAATGATGAAAACCTGGTAAGGGCTGTGGCTGCCTCGCGCGCGCCCGTGGTGAGCGGGGTCGGCCACGAGACCGATTTCACCCTGGTGGATTTCGCCGCCGACCTGCGCGCGCCTACCCCCACCGCCGCGGCGGTTCTCTCCACGCCGGATGTCCAGGATCTGCAGGCGGAGTTGAGCCAGCTCAACCGCCGGCTGCTTCAGGCTGCTCTGGCCGCCGCGGGTCTGCCGCGCGCCAGGCTTGACTCGCTGGCTTTACGACTGGCGCACGCGTCCCCGGCCTGGAAAATCCGTTCAGGCCGTCAGGCTCTGGATGGACTGGCTGCCCGCCTTGCCCAGAGCGCGGCGCACCGCATCCGCCTGGAATCGTCGCGCCTGGCACGCTTGCAGGGCGGTCTGGCCGCCCTCAACCCGTTCAACGTGCTGAATCGCGGTTACGCTTTGCTCAGCCGCGCGGACGGCAGCCTGGTAACGAGCGTCAGCGGGGTGAATTCAGGCGACCGCCTCAGCGCCCGGCTGCGCGACGGCGCGCTTGGAGTCGAGGTCATCGGTCCGGATTCACGCGACCGGCCGCAAAGGAGCTTGGAATGAAAGCTGATCAGAAGGATATTAACCAACTTACTTATGAAGAGGCTTTTTCCGAACTGGAAGCGATCGTCGCCCGCCTGGAAAGCGGCGAACAGCCGCTGGAGGAGTCGATGGCGCTGTTTGAGCGCGGTCAGGCTCTCAGCCAGCGCTGTTCCGCGCTGCTGGAACAGGCTGAACTGAAAATTCGCCAGCTGACCGGTGAGGAGTGAGACGTGATTCCCGAATTGCTCAATAATCCAGTGCTGGCTTCCGGGCTGATTGCCTGGGCGCTGGGCCAGTTCTTAAAACTGCCCATCAGCCGGCTGGTGGATAAACGTTGGGACTGGCGGGTAATGTTTACCACCGGCGGGATGCCCTCTTCCCACTCCTCGCTGATCACCGCCACCACGCTGGCGATTGGACTGTTTGAAGGATTTAACACCCCCCTGTTTGCTCTTGGCCTTGCGGTATCCATGATAATTGTTTATGATGCTGCCGGGGTTCGCCGCCAGGCGGGCATGCACGCGCGCATGATTAACCGTCTGGTTGAAGAGCTCTTTCCCGGCCAGACGTTTGACCGCAACCGCCTCAAAGAAGTTCTCGGCCACTCCCCGCTGGAAGTCATCGCCGGAGTGTTGCTGGGTCTGTTTACCGCTCTGACCGTCTGGGCCGCTGCCCAGTGATTTGCACGCTGGTCTCCCAACTTAATCTGGAGGTTTTTCAATGAAGCTCTTAATCGCCTGTGATATGGAGGGTATTTCCGGGGTTGTCAACTGGGATCATGTGACTCCGGGCCACGCCGAGTATCAGCGCTTCCGCCGCATTATGACCCAGGATGTCAACGCGGCGATCGCCGGGGCCGCGGCTGCCGGCGCGACCGAATTTCTGGTAACCGACGGACACTGGAGCGGTTCCAATATCCTGGTGGAAGAACTCGACCCCCGGGCGGTGTTGAATTGCGGTTCGCCCTCGCCCATGTCTATGGCTTCCGGCGCGGATGCCGGGGTGGACGCGGCTTTTTTTATCGGATACCATGCCCGAATTGGGACCCCCAACGCCGTGCTCGATCACACCTGGTCCAGCCGCAGGGTCGCCAACCTGTGGATTAACGGGCGCCTGACCGGCGAATTTGGGTTAAATGCGGCGGTATGCGGTCATTACGGCGTGCCCGCTCTGCTGATCAGCGGCGATCAGAGCGTTTGCGCTGAAGCCCGCGAATGGGTGGGGGAAATTGAAACCGTGCAGGTCAAGCGGGCCAGCGGGCGCGAATCGGCCAGCGTGCTGCCGCCAGCGGTGGCGCAGGAAAAGATCCGCGCCGGGGCAGAGGCGGCCGTGCGCCGTTTCTTTGAAGGCAAAGCGCCCGCCCCGCTTCAGCTGGGCGCGCCGGTTACTTTTACCATTGAATATTTTTATACCGTCATGGCTGACAGCGCTAGTCTGATGCCGGGTGTAAAACGCCTGGACGGGCGGCGGATCGAATTCAGTGCCGAGGATATCGTTTCCGGTTTCCGCGCCTTCCGCGCCGCCGTTAATCTGGTCAGTATATGAGGCAGCCTGTTGTCGGGAAGGTAACCTGCCTGGTGCTGCGCCAGGCACCTGATGGCCTGCAGCTGTTAACCTACCTCCACCCGCTGGGCGGGTATCAAATCCCGGCTGGAACTGTTGAACCTGGCGAACCCCTGCCAGAAGCGGCGCGGCGAGAATTGATTGAGGAGACCGGGCTGGATTGCGGCCTGCCGCTGCGCCATCTCGGGCGGCAAGAGACGGTTCTGGAAGGCGTCCATTTTGTTTGCCTGCGGCGTATGCCCATGCTGTCCGCTCCCAATCTGCTGGCTCCTCCCGCAGCTCCCTTCATCCTCACGCGCGGGTTGTATGTTGAAGCTCAGGATCAGCGCAATGGTTTTACCCTGGCGGCTTTTGTGGAACGCGATTTCACTTTGCCGGAACGCCCGATCAGGCGCCGGGTGGACGGCTGGGTTCCAACCGAAAATCTCGGCCGCCGTCTGGTGCGCGACTTCTTTCTGTTCCATGCCCCTTCTGACGGTCCGGACCGCTGGGAAGTGGACGGCGACCTGGATCACCGCTTTCAACCGACCTGGCTGCCGCTGCAGCCGCCGCCGCCGATCGTCGAACCTCAACGCGCCTGGCTGGATTACCTCAAGCATGTCTGATGCGCTCATCGCACGGGAGGGGTTGATCCTCCGGCCCGCGCAGGACTCACCCGCCGATCTGGCCGCGCTGCATCGCTGGCTGAACGACCCGCGCGTGCTCGAATTTTACGAAGGCCGCGACCGCCCGCACAGCCTGCAAATGGTGCGCGATAATTTCCTGGCGGCTGATCCGCTCACCACCGCCTGCATTATCGAATGGCAGGGGCGCGCGGTGGGATATCTGCAATTTTCTTTCATTGAAGGGGAAGAATTGGCTGAGTACGGCTTCGCCTCCGGGGAGCGCGTCATGGGCCTGGATCTGTTTATCGGCGAGCCGGAATTGTGGGGTCAGGGGCTGGGCAGCCGCGCGGTGGAGCTGATCAGCGCATACCTGTCGGCGAAATACGCCCCGGACTGGCTGACCCTTGACCCGCACGCCGGAAACCTGCGCGCGATCCGCTGTTACGAAAAATGCGGGTTCGCGAAGGTGAAATACCTGCCGGCCCACGAACTGCACGAGGGCCGCATGGAAGATTCCTGGTTGATGGTCAGGCCGGGGCGGCCTCAGCCGCTCGAAACCCGAAAATAAGCGCACAGGCTGCTCACCGGGCAGGCCGGGCAGTTTGGCTTTCGCGCCAGGCAGATTTCTCGCCCCAGGCGAATCAGGTTGAGATGCGCCGGGCCGTATGTCTCCGGGGCAAACAGGCTCGCCAGGTGCGGGTGAGCGTCTTCCACGCTCATCTTTTCAGGACGCAAACCCAGCCGCCCGCTTACCCGGTAAATGTGTGTATCCACCGGGAATGCCGGTTTTCCAAGCGAGAAGACCAGCACAATGGCGGCCGTTTTAGGCCCAACCCCCTTGAAGCGCATCAGCCAGTTCAGCGCTTCTTCGGCGGGCATGTCTTTGAGAAAATCCAGATTCAGGCTGCCGCGCTCAGCCGTGATCTGGCGCAGCACCGCCTGGATGCGCGGGCCTTTCTGGTTGGCCAGCCCGGCCGTGCGGATGGCGCGGATCACGACCGCCGGATCGGCATCGCGCACCTCTTCCCAGGTGGGCAGGGCAGCGCGCAGCGAGTCAAACGCCAGGTCGCGGTTGCGGTCGTTGGTGTTTTGCGAGAGGATGGTTGAGACCAGTTCATCCAGCGCTGGCAGCGGGTTGCGCCACTCTGGCAGTCCAAAAAACTGGATTAATCGGGTGTAAATTTCACCGGCCAGCCGCCGCAGGGCAGGCAGATCGGCAGCGTCAGACCCGGCCACGAATTACTCTTCCGCGGAGGCGCTGGCGGGACGGAAGCGGCGGGCGTAATACTGATACAGCCCCCAGCGCAGGCGCTGCCGGTACAACCCTTCCAGCTCGCTGTCTCCTTTGAAGGGCTTGAGCAGCCCGCCGACAAGCTTTTCGGTCTCTTCGGAGGCGGCTTTGGTTTCCGCCAGCTCGTTGATCTGACTCTGAACTTTCTTTAAGAAGCTCAACTGGTCTTTAATCTGTTCGCTGACCGCCAGTCCGCCGCGGCCGCTGACCACCAGATAATTTTTATACTGCGGACTGCCCAGCAGCTCCAGCGCCGCGATCCACTCCTCCAGGCTGGCATTTGCCAGAAACGGCGGTTGATTCAAGACCACGCAGTCGCCCACAAAGACAATGCCCTGATCGGGCAGGACGGTCCAGATCGCGCTTGGGCTGGGCCCGGGATGGCTTTCCAGCAGGATGGGATTGTCATCCCAGTGAATATACATTTGATGGCTGAAGGTGATTTCTGGCGGAAGCCAGCGGACGGAACTGAGCGCCGGGCTGTGCAGCTCCCAGGCTGCGCCGGTTTCTGGCGACTGGGTTTTGAACGTCACCGGACGGGTACGGAAAGCCTGTACGATGCGCTCGTGCCCGACCAGGGTGCATTCCATCGCCCGCGCCCCCAGTGTGCGGTCATAGTGGGCGTCCAGGTTGATCAAGAGCCGGTCAACCCCGCCGCCGAGATTCAGCAACCCCGCCCGCCATGAACGGGCATCTTCCGGGCGAAAAGGAGCGTCCAGTAAAACCAGACCGTGTTGATAATTAATCGCTCCCAGGGTTACACCCGGGTAGCCGTTTTCAATATAGATGTGGGGGGCAATTTCCTGCATGGCGGGTCCTGAAACAATAAGGTTAGGCTTTCTCCTGCTGGTGGACTGGCAGGGTGAATGTAAACCGGCTGCCGCCTTCAGCAAGGTTGTCTACCCAGATGCGGCCGTGATGGGCGTTGACCGCCAGGCGGCAGAACGCCAGCCCCAGTCCAAGCCCTTTCGGCGCGTGTTCGACTTCCAGACGGGTAAATTTCTCAAAAATACTTTCCCGGGCGTCCTCGGGAATGCCCGGCCCGCTGTCCTGAACCCAGATATGAATTTCGCTGTCCTCCTGGTCGGCTCCAACCTGCAGTTTTCCGGCGCTCGGAGAGTATTTGGTGGCGTTTTCCAGCAGGTTGATCAATACGCGCCGGATCATATCAACATCCACCGAAAGTGTGGGCAGATCTTTGGCAATTTTCTGCTTGAGCCGCTGCTGTTTGGATTCCAGAATGGGGCTGACCGCTTCCACCGCTTCGTTGATCAGATCCGCGACCTTGATTTCCTGGCGGTTGGTGATCGGCTGGCCGGTTTCAAGCCGGTTGATATCCAGCAGCGAAGAAATCAGGCGCTGTAAACGGTCTGTCGAGCGCGTGGCGATGCTCAACACGGATTTCAAAGATGGATTGGTATCCACAGGCAGCATGACATTCAAAATATCCAGGCTGGAGACAATGTTAGAAAGAGGAGAGCGCAGGTCGTGATAAATCATTGCCGCCAGGTCATCGCGCAGCGCATCCAGTTCTTTGCGTTCCGCGATGCTGCGCAGAATCCACTGCAGACTTTCACTGCCGCCGACGCGCACTTTCCGAACGTTGACTTCCACCGGCAGCGGCGGGGCATTCAGGCGGTTTAATTTTGACTCATAAACAACTGTTTCACCGCTGCGCAGGTTGGCGAATTTTTCTCCGACGCGGTCCATGTGGACTTCATGGATTTGAAACACGGTGCGGTTTTGCAGGCCGGCCGCGCTGATCCCGGTTGTATCCGCCGCTTTGCGGTTTGCTTCTAAAATCTGTCCGTCCCAATCGGTCAGCACAATCGGGTCAATGCTGTCTTCAAACAGTTCCAGATAGCGGCGGTGGGCTTGATCGAGTGAATCGTAGAGCTGCGCGTTATGGACGGCGATACCGGCAATATCGCCAATTGCCTGCAGCAGCGAGAGGTGTTCGGCGGTGAAGAAGCCGGGCACCGGGTGTACAATCGTCAGGATGCCGACCAGGCGCTCGCGCGCTTTTAACGGCACGCAAATGGCCGATTTTGCCCCGCTTTTATCTACCGAATCATCCGGACGCCGCAGCCAGCGGTCATCCTGACTGGTATCGGTGATCAACACGCTCTGCTGGTGCTGCAAGACCCAGCCGGCCAGCCCCTGTTCAACAACCAGCTGCAGTTGATCGAGCGTGTGGGCGTGCAGCTGCTGGCCGTAGACGATCGCGGCTTCGACCGGGTGCGCGTTTTCATCCAGCACCACCAGGCTGCCGCGTTCGGCTTTGACATTCTCCAGCGAGAGGAACAGCACGCGCGAAAGAACGGTCCTCAGGTCCAGCGTGGTTGCCAGTTCACGACTGATTTTGAGCAGCAGTTCGAGAGAAGCGCGCGTGTCGGTCAGGCTCATAAACGGGTGTTCCAGTTTCGTTTAATTATATATATTTTAGCCCGCTGCCGGTGTTAAATAACACCACGCTTTCCCTGCGCCCGATCTGCCCTGTCTCCAGCAGGATTTCCAGAGCGGCAAGGCAGGCTGCTCCTTCCGGGGCGGTGAACATCCCTTCCGCAGCCGCCCAGCGTTTCTGGGCGGCGGTGATCTGCTCGTCGCTGACCGCGACGGCTGTGCCGCCGCTTTCGCGCAGCGCGCGCAGGATTAACCGGTCGGCGAAAGGACCGGGCACGCGCAGCCCAGAAGCCAGAGTGCTGGCGTTTTGCCAGAATTCGACTCGTTCGGCGTGTTGAGAAAACGCGCGCACCACCGGCGCGCAGCCCTCGGCCTGCACACTGATCATCCGGGGGCGGCGGCGGTCAATCCACCCCAGCGCCTCCAGTTCGGCAAAGGCTTTCCACATACCCACCAGGCCGGTACCGCCGCCGGTGGGATAGAGGATCACATCCGGCAGCTGCCAGCCAAAGGCTTCCGCCAGCTCCAGGCCCATGGTTTTCTTACCCTCGGCGCGGTAAGGCTCCTTAAAAGTGGAAACATCAAACCAGCCCTTCTCACGCGCCTGTTCGGCAGCCAGCCGCCCCGCGTCGCTGATTAACCCCTCTACCAGGTGACAATCCGCGCCCAGGATGCGCACCTCTTCCTGATTGGGATGCGGCGCGTCAGCCGGCATGAAGACGTGCGCTTTCGCCCCGCCTCGGGCAGCGTAAGCGGCCAGAGCCCCGCCGGCGTTGCCGGCCGTGGGGATGACAAACTCGCGAACGCCCAGTTCCAGGGCGCGCGCCACCGCCACTCCCAGCCCGCGGGCTTTAAACGAGGCGGTTGGGTTAAAGGATTCATCTTTCACCCACAGCGCAGACATCCCCAGGCCGCGCCCCAGCCGTTCGAGCGGAAGCAGCGGCGTGTCGCCTTCGCCCAGCGTGATGCGCAGGGCCGGGTTGCGCACCGGCAGCAATTCAGCCCAGCGCCACAGGCCGCGCGGACGGCGGGTGATTTCCTGCGGGCTGACTGTCGCCAGCACCCGGTCCAGATCGTAGCGCGCCAGCAGCGGCGATTTGCACTGCTCACAAAAAGTTTGCAGCCGGTCGGCGGATAGCCGCTGGCTGCATTCGGGGCACTCCAGTTCGCTCAGGCAACTTTCTGCGTGCGTTTGCATGTTCGTCAGTATATCATACTTGCCGGTTGAGGTTTATTCCACAGCGCAGGCGCACAGCTCGCAGGCGGGGTTGCGGCACAGCAGTGCCCGCGGATTGGAGCGGATCAGCGCTGTCGCGGTGCGCAGCAGCGGTTGGAGCGGAAGCGCGGTGACCTTTGCCCAGCCAACCCGCACCGTGCGGGCGAACGGCCGGCTGTATGTTTCAATTTCCTGAAAGCCCTGAGAACAACCCGGGAAGTTGGGACACTCGTAGATTCCAGAAAGGGTCAGCGCCCAGCGGGTAAACTGTCTGCGCCCGGCCTGCGCCTCCGCGTAGTGAAGGCTGGTATTGACGGTGTGATCGACCCCCAGCAGCAGCACCCAGCCGCCCTGTTCAGCCAGAACCCCCACCGGCGCGAGCGGTTCCTTCAGGGTCTGGCTGGCCAGGGCTTCGGCGACTCCCACCCCGCAGAACGACAGGATGGGATGCAGCGACCGCTGTGTGCCTGGCCGGCGGCGCAACGCTTCCGCGGCCGCGCCCATCAAGCGGTCAGCGGGCATACCGGCCCGGAAAAATTCAGCCAGACGGTTGCTCTCGCGTCCGCTGCCGTAGGTCAGACCGTTTTTTTCCGGCCCGCAGGGCGGGATAATCATGGTTTTGTACGTGAAGGCTGGCATCATCAACCGCGGCGCGACTCCAAGCACAGCCTCCAGCAGCGCTTCCGCGCCGCCTTCCACCTGTCCGAACGCGCTCAAAGAAGCGTGAGCGATCACCGGCCGGTCAGGGGGTAAATCCAGCGGGCGAAGCGCGTTGAAGATATCGCTGGCGGTCAGCCGCTCAACCCCGGCGATCACTCATTCCACCCCGCTGACTTCCAGAATCTGACCGCTGACGTCCAGCGCCTGCGGGCTGCACAGGTAAAGCAGCAGGTCGCGCAGCCCTTCCAGGATGCGCCGGCGCCGTGCCGGGTCTTCTTCTTGCGGGGCTGGGCTTTCCAGCATCTCCAGGACATCTTCCCCCAGCGTAACCCCGAAGACTCCCACGCCGTGTTCGCGTAAATCCGCCGAACAGGCGCGCAGCAGTCCGGTTAAACCGCCCAGCGCAGCCGCGTAAGCCGGGTCTTCCGCCAGAGGACTTTCACGCAGCACGATCACCACGCTGCCGCGTCCGGCGGCTTTCATGCTGGTGCTCAACGCCTGAATCAGCAAAAATGCGCTGCTTAAGTTCAATTCCAGACAGCGCTGCCATTCCCATTCGTCCAGCGCGGCCAGCCGTCTGCCCGGCTGCACCTGCAGGGCATGGACGAGAATATCTGCCTCGCCGCCGGCTCCATCCAGCATGGCTGCCAGCGGCAGCCCCTTGCCGATATCCGCGGTCAGGGTTCGGGCTTTGCCCCCCGCCTGGCGGATCTTCACCGCGGTTTCTTCCAGTTCCTGCGGCGCCAGGTCCTGCAGCAGCATCTCCGCGCCGGCAGCCGCCAGCAGGCGGGCAAGGAACCGCCCCGGCATGCGCCCCGCGCCGGTCACCAGCGCGCGCCGGCCTTTTAAGGGATCGGCGACCTGCTCCATCACGGCCTCCCTTCACACAACGGAACCGCCCCGCGGTTGCTGTGCGCGTTGAGGGGTAGGTTAAAATACGGCGAAGGATCGAGGGTGTTGGTGATCTCCAGCTCGTTGCGGAATTTCCCTTTCCCGTCGTCCAGCACAATCGAAAAATGCAGATGCACGCCGGTAGGCTTGCCCGGCGTGCCGGAGTAATTGCCCATGTAACCCAGCAGCGTGCCGGCTTTTACGAAAACTTCGTTTGTTCCAGGCGGAAAGGCGGCGTCAATGTAAGAGTCACCCTCCGGGCTTGCCAGGTGGGTGTAGTAGGTCCAAATCTGCCGGCCCGGCATCAGCGGGTCGCTGGGGATGCGGATGATCAGTGAGGATTTCCAGTCCGGCAGTCGGGTCAGGTAACCGTCATAGGCCGCGAAGACCGGTGTCTCGCCGGGCGGGGTGCCGCCAAAGATATCCACCCCCTGATGGCGGTGTCCCGGACGCCAGGAGTCATCCCATAAATAGCCGATAAAACCGCGCGCCGGCATCTGGAACGGCGCATCCCCGCAGCGCTGGCCAGCCGGGATCACCCAGTCCGGGTGATCTTGCGGACGGCGGATAAAATCCATCACCATGCGGTTGCGCGGCATGGTACGCGCCGCAGGCCCGAACAGCCAGAAGAAAATCAGTCCGCCAGCCAGCGCCGCCAGAGGGACAAAGACCAGTAAAGCCTTCTTTTTAACCATTCTTGATTGATTATACTCCCCGGTGGGAAGCGTCTTCAGGCCAGTTCGCCGATCATTGACCACGGGCCGGTCCAGTGGATCTTCACCGCGGCGGTAACCCCGCGCAGATCGCGTCCGGCTTCGACGAACACCAGTTTGTTGGTCGGCGTGCGTCCGCGCCAGCGCTGTTTAACTTTGGCTTCAAACAGCACCGGGACGGTCTGGCCCAGATAGGCGGCATGTATTTCCGCCGCAATTCCCTCCTGCAGTTCCTCCAGCAGGCGGAAGCGCCGCCATTTTTCGCTTTCCGGCACGTCGTCGGTCATGCGCCGCGCGGAGACTGTGCCTTCCCGAGGAGAATAGCGCGCCAGATGGGCGACATCCAGTTTCAATTCTTCCAGCAGATGATAGGTCTGGTTAAAATCATCTTCGCTTTCGCCGGGAAAACCGACGATGATATCCGTGGCGATGGAAACGCCCGGGATGCGCGCGCGGATGCGGGCGATCAACCGGCGGTAATCTTCCGCCGTGTAACCGCGTTTCATCGCTTCCAGCACGCGGTCGCTGCCAGCCTGGATCGGCACCTCGATATGCGGCATCACCTTGGGCAGCCCGGCGACCGCGTCGAGCAGTTCATCGTTCATCCAGTTCGGGTGTGAGGTCAAAAAGCGAATGCGCTCAATCCCATCCACCGCGCTGACCTGCTCCAGCAGCCCGGCCAGAGTTGGGTACGAAGGCTCATCCTTCCCGTAGCGGTCGACGATTTGCCCCAGCAGGGTAATCTCGCGCACGCCCTGGGCGGCCAGCGCGCGCGCTTCCGCCAGAATCTCCTGCGGCGGGCGGCTGCGTTCGACTCCGCGGCGGTAGGGGATGATGCAGTAGGTACAGGCGTGCGAACAGCCGAGCACCACCGGCACGTGCGCGGAGATCAGTTTGCCGCGTTCGCGCGCGGGCAGGGTCAACTCTTCATCCATCAGCGCGTAGCGCGCGCTGGTTTCTTCCAGTTCGGCCTGACGCCCCTCTTTTTGCATCAGGTGAGCAATCAGCGGCGCGGGATCGGACGGCGCGGAGAAAACATCCACAAACGGCAGACGCTGGCGCAAACGCGGGTTGTCTTTAACCCCCACCAGGCAGCCCATGAGGTTAATTACCATCTCCGGGCGCGCGGCTTTCATCGGCTTGAGCGACTGCAACCGCCCGTAAGCCTTGTCCTCGGCGCTCTGGCGCACCACGCAGGTGTTCAAAACGACCACGTCAGCCTCATCCGGGCGGGCGGTGTGCTCGTACCCCAGTTTCTCCAGGGCGCTGGCCACCCGCTGAGAATCGGCCACATTCATCTGACAGCCTTCGGTCCATATATGGTACTTCATCGCCCCGATTATATCAGGTTCCCGGCTTCATATCCCCCTATTTCTATCGGAATTTGGCTGCCGTGATTAATCCATTGTCAACCATTTGTAAACTAAACACAGGTATTAATTTGTTACAATCATGTAGGGGCAGGGTGCCTAAAACGCCCTGCCTTGGCCGTATGCTCCGCCGCACCCCTGCCCGGCCGTTCGTTTCTCAGGAGGTATATCCATGAAAATTCGCTGGCTGTCGATTGTGATTGTATTTGTTCTGGCCGTCTCGCTGCTGCCGCAGGCGCCGGTGGCGAAGGCCGCCCCGCAGAGCGATTACGACCGGGAGACGCCCTACGTCCCGGGAGAGGTGCTGGTGGTATTCAAAGAAGGCCAGACCAGCAAGGCTTATGCCGCTCAGGCCAGCGCTTTGGCCGGGGATGTCAACGCCCAGGTGGTTTCGCGCTACAACAACCTGGCGCTGCTCTCCTTTGATGAGAACGCGGATGTTCCCGCCCTGGCCAGCCAGATCAGCGCCAGCGGCAAGGTTTTGTACGCCCAGCCCAACTACCTCTTCTGGCTGCCCGAAGCGGACGGCCAGTTGACCGGCAGCCTGGGCAGCGCCAGCGCCGGTGATTACGTCCTGGTTACGCCCGCCGGCCAAAAAATTACCTTTACCCGCGATCAATTGCTCTCCATGCGCCGTCTGGTCAAATCCGGCAGCCGCTGGGTGCAGTCGGCCGCTTTTCCCAATGAAGTCACCTCAAACATGCCGGTATCTTCCGGTTTTCAGCAGATCAACGCCGACGTGGTCTGGAACAACACGGCCGCCAGCCCGGCGGTCTGCGTGGTGGATACCGGGGTGGACGGCAGCAATAAAGACCTGTCCGGCAAGGTGGTGAACGGGTACGACTTTGTCAATTTTGACGCGGTGCCGAATGACGACAACGGCCACGGCACGCATGTCGCCGGTATCATTGTCGCCAAGCCCAACAGCGGGGCCGCCACTCCGATCGGTGTTTCTAACGGCAGGGTCGTGGCGGTCAAATCGCTGCACGCGCAGGGCTGGGGCACCGCTTTTGAACTGGCCGCTGGCATCAATTTCTGTGTAGATAAGCGCGCAACTTACAATATTAAAATTATCAACCTGAGCGTGGCCAGCAAGACAGCTTCGAAAGTGGTCTATGACGCGCTCAAACGCGCCCGGGATGCCAATATGCTCATTGTGGCCGCCGCGGGCAACGACTCGAGCAGCCAGTTGAGTTTCCCCGCCGCCTGGGCGCATCCTTATGTCAATCAGGCGGGCGGCTGGCAGGAAAGCGGCAGTAACAACGAAATTTCCGATGCCACCATCTCGGTGGCTGCCTCGCGCCAGAATCCCAATCCGGTGCGCGTGTGGATCGATATGGACGGCGACGGCGAAATCGACGATAACGAAGATTACACAGATCAAAACTGCGCCGCGCCCTTCACCAACTACGGGCGCACGGTGACCCTGGTGGCCCCCGGCAGCGACATCTATTCGACCACCCCCTCGGCTTACCCCTTCTACCGCAACTACTATGAGGGCTTGCCGGCTTCTTACGGCTATCTCTCCGGTTCCTCGATGGCCGCGGCTTTCACCTCCGGGGCGGCGGCGCGTTACTGGTCGCTGCATAATGCCACCAGCAACCCCATTCCAAACGGCGCGGCCGTGAAGCAGCAGTTTGTGGATACCGGACGCGACCTGACCTACGCGATCTGGCCGATTAAAGACGCCGACTGGACGAATTTCAAACCTCAAAAAGGGTACAACAATGACAACTTCGGCGAACAACCCAGCCCAACTCCTGAGGACGAAGACCTGATCGTCAAAGCCCCGTATTGCTGGCCTGACGCCAGTCTGAATATGGTTGGGGACTGGATCGATCCATCGGTGTTGAGCGAGTATGCGACCAATGGCGGCAATCCCTACGGACCTGAACAGGACATGAGCGAAGCCAGATACCTGGACCTGGCCGCCGCGATGGGGCGCATGCTGGTGATGGCCGGGGCGCGGGATGCCATTAGCGGCGGGCCGTTATCTGGAGCGACCATCCGCATCCTGGTGGACGGCGTCCAGCGCGACGCCGCGGTTGTCAGCCCTTCGACTCCCTGGGTGATCCTGGTCAATGTGCCGGTGGATCGTTATTACCGCGGGGTTAATTTACCCGCCGCGGCTGGCAATGTCTCCTTGCAGGTGACCCGCAGCGGGTATACCTCGGGTTATCAGACGTATGAAACCACCAACCTGGATGCCCTGGCTGCTTCGCTGCCAGATTCAGCGGCAGAAAAACCATCCGCCAGCGGGCCGTACAATATTGTTTCCGTCCCGCCCAACACCTTTATCCGCGTTGTCCTGGACTGGACCCATCCGCCGGAGACCAGCGCGACCAATTATCCCTTTGATCAGGTCTACGCCGATCTGGACCTCTATCTGTGGCTGCCGGTGGACGCGGTCAACAACACAACTGCGAACAAAACCGTGCGCGGCGTGGTTGGTCCTGGCTGGCTGAAGACCGATCCGCAGGGCGGGGCGGGCTATCTGCCGCATTATCCCACCATTAGCGCCGATGTGCTCGATCCGGGTTCCACGGATGTCTACGACTGGGGCCGCGGTTCGCTGATTGACCCCAAGAGCGTCACCAGCGCCTGGACCGGGCGCACCTGGCCTTACGCCCAGCTCGACTCGGACGGCGGCAGCCCCTTCCTGGCTTCCGGTTCCGCGCCGGTTGACACGATCACCATGCGCATGACCAGCTCCTACCCGTACTTCGCCGGTAAGACCTACCACATTCTGGTCACCGACTACAGCCGCGCATACTCCGGCGCGTCCTTTGGCGGTTCGGTCAACCCGTTTGATGCGTTTGAACCCGACGAGGACATCGCCTTCGACTCGCACTTGGACAAAGCCGGGTATCCAGACTACTTCACCTACCCGGTGGTGCGCGTCTGGTACAAGGGCGTGGTCAGACCGCCCATCAAGCTGGAAGACCCGCGTTACTCCACAGACGGCAACGGCTGTGCCAGCGACTGGTGGTATGTAGCCACCATGAATAATCTGACCGTTGCCCCCAAAGCGGCCGGCGCCAGCTGCGGCAGCGCGGATTACACCCCCGGGCCGCCCGCCGCTTACGGTATCCTGCCGTACCCACCCCTGCCGTGATCCGACCTGCGACTGCAAATCGGGGCGAGCCACCTGGTTCGCCCCGTTTTTTACCGCCTGCTGGCTGAAATAAAAAAATCCGGAACCGTGCTGTTCCGGATTTTCGTTGGTTGAGCTGTGATTACCAGCTGCGGCGGCGGTCGAAGCCAGCGCGGGGTTTGTCTTCGCGCGGGCGGGCTTCGTTAACCACCAGACCGCGGCCTTTGAAGTCCTTGCCGTTCAGGGCAGAGATCGCCTTGGCGGCATCGCCGTCATTGGCCATCTCAACAAACCCGAAACCGCGTGGCTTGCCGGTCAGCTTGTCTTTGATCATGGCAACCGAAGTTACCTCGCCGTACGTGGCGAACAGATCGCGAACCTCATCCTCGGATGCAGCAAAAGGCAGGTTTCCAACATAGATGTTCATACGAAATTACTCTCTCCTGGTTCTTCACCAAACGAAAAAAATTGAAATTGATCTTCCACCGTGCGTCGAGGCCGAACCATAAACCAAGCTGCAGTCCACAACCGAGGTGAGATCAGACGACGCAGTGATTATAGCATGAACATAAAAAAATCGCTATCCGGAAATTTGCGGTGAGGGGCAGGTTCTTTGCCCCAGGAGAACAGCCCCTCACCGCGCGCCTGCGGGCGCTCCCTTCACGCCCGCGGTGGATGGCTAAAATTCTGTAACCGCGCGCAGCTCCAGCGGCGGGTAAATTTGCTGCGGTTTGGGCGGCATCGGGTTATAAACCCAATTCACCGTCACCGACCCGCATTCCAGCCCCGCCCTGCGGCGCAGCCCCCCAAATTTGCCGCGCACCAGCACATCCTCCATGGTTAATGCCATCCCCAGTACCGCCACCGGTGTTCCAGCCGGAATCTGCCGCAGTTCGTCGCCGTAGGCGCCGGTGGAAAAGATCAGCCTGTCTCCGCCGTCCGCCTGCGCCTGAATCAGCGGAATGATCTGCGGAAAACCATCGGATTGCACATACGCCAGAAACTTGAGGTTGTCCAGTTTGCTGAAGAAAGCCCGCGTCCAGGCATTAAAGACCTGACCGCTCCCGCGCGCCGGTGAGAGCGTGCGCGCAATCATGCTGCGAACCGCGGCAAAGATGATCCGGTTCATCGGCAGCGCTCCCTTGCCGGTGTGTTCCACCAGATCCATGTAATGCACGGTGTGGATGCCAAAGTACGCGTTGTAGCGGAACATGGGAATATTGTTGTACCAGTCGAAATCCGGCCCTGATTTCGCGGCGTGAGTCCAGACCGCTTTACCGCGCCACAGATCGCGCGCCAGCGACATCACCAGCCAGCCGGTTTTGGGATTCTCGCGCACGTGCTGCTTGCTGACCCCTTCGGTAAACTGCCCCCAGGTGAGGGTGGTGGGCGAACCGGCTTTGATGCTCGAAATCAGGGTCAGGTGCGGCAGCCCCTGCGGATTAATCGTGGCCAGCAGGCCGATTTTAAGTTCGGGTTCAAATGATCGAATGTCGGCTTCTGAAAATTCAGTCAGCATGGCTCGCTCCTTCTGGTTAACAGTTATTCCATCCGCGCCGCGCCGGTGACAAAGGTGCGCGCGCGGTCAAAACCGCCCTGCGCTGCCCATTCGCCGGCCTGCGCCAGTTCATCCGCGCGCATCAATCCGTCCGCGGCAAATTCCCAGTCCATATCCAGCCGCGCGTATTTATCGCGGCACAGGTTGTTGAAGGCGCACAGTTCCCAGCGTTCGACCTGACCGAGGGTGTGATCTGCCAGCCAGGCGCTGATCCCGCGAATATTTTCTTCCAAAAAAGTCGCGCGGGGAATCAGCGGAGTGCGGATCCACAGGCGCGCCCCGCCTTCGCGAGCCAGCTGACCGCAAAGCCAGGTCAGATTCTCCAGAATGCGCTGGTTGTCCGCGCCGGTAAACTGGCGGTGCTGACGGCTGTCTAACAATTTCAGGTCGTATAAAACCAGATCGCAGCGCGGCAGCAGGTCAGCCAGGGTTGCCTGCCCGCACAGGCCGCAGGTATCCAGAGCGGTGGATATACCCGCGCCGCGCAGCAGGCGGAACACTTCGGCGCTGAACTCGGGCTGCAGGGTTGGTTCTCCGCCGGAGAGGGTGACCCCGCCGCCGGATTTTTCATAATACGCCCGGTCTTTCAACAATTCTTCCACCAGGTCGTCCGCCTGCACCGCGCGTCCCAGCACTTCCAGCGCCCCGGCCGGGCAGGCTTCAGCGCAGCTGCCGCATCCCTGGCAGACCGCTCGGTCGATGATCAACCCGGTTTCACCGCGCCGCAGCCCCCCGCGCGGGCAGGCTTCCAGGCAGGTGTTGCAGCCGATACAGCGGTTTTGAATCCAGTGCACCTGCGGATAGCGGGCGATGCTTTCCGGGTTGTGGCACCAGGCGCAGCGCAGCGGGCAGCCTTTCAGAAAGACGGTCGTGCGGATTCCCGGCCCATCCTCGGTGGAGAGGCGTTGAAGATGCAGAATAGTGCCGCCGATACCGGACATCCAGACTCACCTCATCTGATGGCTTTCGCGGGCGATGATCTCATCCTGCAGTTCCTTGCCGATGGTGGTGAAGTAGGCGTTATACCCGGTGACGCGCACCAGTAAATGGCGGTAATTTTCAGGGTGGTGCTGGGCGTCGCGCAGCATCTCGGCATCCAGCATGTTGACCTGCAGGGCAGTGCCGCCGTTTTCAATATATCCGCGCAGAAATGCCTTAAATCGGTCGCGGTGTTCAGCCCCGCGCAGGATGGACGGATTAAAGGTGATGGTGTGGCTGCCTCCGTTGGGCAGCAGGTTGCGGTAGTCCTGCCAGTCGCCCGGCTCGCCTTTTCCGCCCAGGGCTTTACCCACCGAGTTGACGTTGGCTGTCGGCCCGTTGATGTCCGCGCCGTTGGAAGGGCAGAGCGCGTTGGAAAGGAATTTTCCCTTCGGGCGTCCATCCGGGCTGGCCGGGAGGATATCGGAATAGGCGATCCAGTAATTCCAGCTCAACATCCCCGGGCGGAACTGGCGGTTGGTGGAGCGGGTTTTATGCTTCCAGGTTTCCTCCGTCCACAGTTCCATGACCCGGTAAGCCAGCGCGTCCGCTTCATCGTCATCGCGCCCGTATTTGGGCGCTTTGTTCAGCGCCAGCGCCTGCAGTTTTTCGTGACCGACCCAGTTGTCGCGCAGCGCCTGGACCAGTTCGGGCAGGCTGCACACCTTGCGGTCATAGACCAGGTACTTAACCGCCAGGAGCGAATCAACGGTGGTGGCGTAGGTGACCGCTTCGAGGGTGGTGAAAGAAAGCTCCGCGCCGCCGGCGGTAACGTCCAGACCCTTTTGCGCGCACCCGCGCACCAGACAGGAAAGGTAAGGGGTGGGGTTAAACCGCGCCCGAACCGCTTCGGAGGTTTCATAAACTTCGACCATTTTGCCGATGATATAGCGCGTCTGCGCCGCGTAAGCTTCCCAGAACTGATCCCAGGTGGTCAGACTCTCCGCTGAACCGGTATCCGGCCCGTGGCGGACCGCTTTCTCGGTGATCCCGGTCATCGGGTCGGTGTAGGGGATGAGATCATAGCCGCCGGTGAGCGCCAGTTCAACCGCCTTGAGCAGATTGAGATTGTTGTCCACCGTGCCGGAGCGGTCGTTGCCGACCATGGTGTTTTCCAGACAGCCCACGGGCGCGTATTCGTGCACGTTGTCCGGGCGAATCAGATCTTCTACCCCGGCTTTGCGCGCCTGAAGCAGCATCCCGGCTATCGAGCGTTCGTCAAAATTGAGCAAAAACGGGGCGCCCTGGCTGTTAGCGATCATCTCCACCACCCGGTCAAGCAGCGCTTCCGGGCTGCCGCGGTGCAGGCGCACGTTGGGCTTCGGTTCCAGAATGGGCGACATCTCGTCAATCACGTCCAGGATGGCGTAGGTCAGGTCGTTGGTCAGGTCTTTGCCCCCCGCTCCCATGCCGGAAAGGGTGATCAGCTGTCCGTAACCGGCGGTGATGCCCTGATTTCCGCCGGTGCGGATCATGGCGTCATAGGCGGTATTGGCGTGAACCCAGAAGCATTTCAGGATTTCCTTGCCAAATTCCGGATCCATACCCGCGGCGATCGAGCGCTGCCAGGCCGGGTAAAGATATTGATCCACGCGGCCGAAAGAATCGCCCGGTCCCGGGTAGCCCTCGTCGCTCATCACCAGCATGTGGGTCAGCCACAGGGATTGGACCGCCTCCCAGAAGGTTTCCGCCGGCTCCCAGGGAACGCGCGTCAGGTTGGCAGCCATCTGTTCCAGCTCGGCTTTACGCGCCGGGTCGCTTTCGGTTTCTGCCAGGCTGGCGCACAGCCGGCTGTATTCCGCCGCCAGGTCGCGCGGCATGGTCGCGGCGGTCATCATCGCGCGCAGCTGCCCGCCGCGGGCAGATTTTTTCTCATCTTCGGTCAATTCCGCGTAAAGCGCTTCCAGCTCCGCGTAAATGTCTTTCCAGCCTTTTTCAATCACGCGCGCGTAATCGGGAACCAGATGGCCGCTGGTCGCGCCGGCGTTGCCGTAGCCGTGATTGTGCAGCCAGAGCATGGCTGCGCGGCAGCCGTCTTTGCCGTGCACCAAACGGTTATATTCCGCGGCTTCTTTCTCAGTTAAACAGCAGGAGGCTAGAATATTGAAGCGCGCCCCGGCCAGCAGGTCGCCCGGCAGTATTTCCTTGGGCAGATAATGCACCATCACCTCGCGCACAAACCAGGCGCGCCGTTCGGGCAGACTCCAGCGCCAGAAATCCGGGTGCAGCGCGACCGGGTAGGCGGTCTGCCGGAACGAAGAGGTAAAGGTCGTCAGAAAGGCGTATGTCTCAGGAACGATGTAAAAAGAGGCTTCGTTGAACTGAAAGTCCCAGGGCGTTCCGGTTGTCCAGGAGGTAAACTCGTTGTTCCATTTCCGTTTCACACCCTGGAAGTAGTAATCTCTCAGCCATTGAATGCGCGGCGAGAGATTGCGCGGCTCTTTAATCGCATACTTGGGTTTTTCGAGGGTTGGGGCGCACATCAGACAGCTCCTTTCAAATGGACTTCACCGTGAACCAGCATCTCGCGCATGACCGCCTCCGCCTGCGCGCTATCCTGTTTTTCGACGGCTTGAACCAGCCGGTGGTGAAATTTTGAAACTTCCACCAGCACAGGCGTGCCGGCGTAGGCGTGAAAAAACTGCCCGGTCAGGCTTGTATAAACGCTTTTAAACGAGTTGATGATCAGCGGGTAAACCTGATTGCCGGATGCCAGGGCGATCTCCAGATGGAAGGCGAAATCGGTTTCAATCAGGTCTTCCGGGTCGCTGATTGAGGCGGCGGTTTCGCGCGCCAGCAAGGCGTGCAAACGCTCCAGGTGTTCCTGGCGGCGGCGTTCCGCTGCCAGACGCGCGGTGTCGCATTCCATCGTCAGGCGCATTTCCATCAGGCTGTCAATGAAGGCCGGCGCCAGCTGGCCGCCCTGGTAAGACATCAGGGATGAAAGGATCGCCACCGATCCGTTCACCCGGAAATCGTTCACAAACACCCCCCGCCTGGGCTGAATGCTGACCAGCCCCTTACTCGCCAGATCCACCAGCGCCTCATGCAGAATGGGCCGGCTGATGTTCAGGCTGGCGGCCAGGTCGCGCTCAGAAGGCAGGCGTTCGCCGGCCGGCAGCGCGCCGGAAAGGATGAATTCTTCCAGGCGCGCCACGCAGGCCTGTTTGAGGGATTGAACTTGTAAGGGCTGGAGTGTGGGGGTCATCCATCCGCCGGAAAAAGAAATCTGGTCATACCACCTGCCAGTTAATCTCTATCGTAGCACGCTTTTTTAGAAATGCAAGCAAATTTCAGCGCGCATTTTCTGACAGGCAAAAACAATTGTGGGTTAAACTAAAGATTGCCGGCCTGTCTATGAGTCACCAACCTTAAAATATTCAATTGTCGGACAATCATTTTGTTTTCCTACTTGTAATTCATCAAAAAACTGTCATAATAAAAACTTAATTCCGCTTTATCAGTCCATGGGTTGTTTCAGGAGCTGTACATGAACCTTACCGCCGCTTCACCGCAGGATGAAAACATTTTAGAGGTTCGCGGCCTGAAAACGTATTTTTTCACCGAAGACGGGGTGGTCAAAGCGGTGGATGGCGTCGATTTCTCGGTGCGCACCGGCGAGGTGCTGGGGCTGGTCGGTGAATCGGGCTGCGGCAAATCGGTCACCTCTCTTTCGATTATGCGCCTGGTGGGGGTGCCCGGCCGGATTATTGAAGGATCGATCCTGTTTGAAAATAAAGACCTGCTCAAACTGCCCGAAGCCGAGATGGTGAAGATGCGCGGCGACCGTATCTCCATGATTTTTCAACAACCCCAGTCCAGCCTGAACCCGGTCTACCGCGTGGGCGACCAGGTGGCGGAAGTGTTGATGATCCACAAGGGCTATAAGAAAAAAGAAGCCTGGCAAAAAGCGCTCGATCTGCTGCGCCAGGTCGGTATCCCGGATGTTGAGCGAAAAGCCTACGCGTATCCGCATGAAATGTCTGGCGGGCAGGCGCAGCGCGTGATGATTGCCATGGCGCTGGCCCTCAGCCCGCGCCTGCTGATTGCGGATGAGCCGACCACCGCGCTGGATGTTACCATCCAGGCTCAGATTCTCGATTTGATGCGCGGACTGCGCGAGCAAATGAACACTTCTGTGATCTTGATCACGCACGACCTCGGGGTGATCGCCGAAATGGCGGACCGCGTGGCGGTGATGTACGCCGGCCACGTGGTTGAGCAGGCAGGGGTCAAAGAATTGTTCAAAAAACCGCTCCACCCTTATACCCAGGGGTTAATTGGGTCCATTCCTGTGCTGGGCAAGGTGGTCAAGCGGCTGGAAGTCATCCCCGGGATCGTCCCCAATCTGGTCAATCTGCCCCCGGGCTGCCGTTTCGCGCCGCGCTGTCTGGCGCGCGAAAAATACGGCTTAAAAATCTGCGAAGAAGTTGAACCGGATCTGATTGAGAAATCCGATCACGCGGTTCGCTGCTGGCTGTACCAGGATTCTGAAGAACACCGGGCGCCGGTCACACTCTAACGCATCCCATCCGAAGAGGTAAGCATGAGCCAAATGACGGGCGCACTGGATAGCAAAATGGACTTGCTGGTTGTAAAAAACCTGAAGAAATATTTTCCGGTCAAGGCCGGAGTCTTCCAGCGCGTTGTGGCGCATGTCCAGGCGGTGGACGACGTCTCTTTTGCTATCAAAGCCGGGGAAACCCTTGGCCTGGTGGGTGAGTCTGGCTGCGGAAAGACCACCATCGGGCGCACCATCCTGCGGCTCATTGAACCAACTTCAGGCCAGGCGTTTTTTAACGGCGAAGATGTCTTCGCGCTCAAAGGGGATCGCCTCAAAGCCGCCCGCCGCAACATGCAGATTATCTTTCAAGACCCTTACGCTTCGCTGGATCCGCGCGTGCCCATCGGCGATTCGGTCCTGGAGGGGCTGCAGATCCATCAGGTTGGCAACAAGAAGGACCGCTACGATCTGGCGCGTGAGATGCTCCATAAAGTCGGGCTGGAAGATTTTCACGCCCGCCGGTATCCGCATGAATTTTCCGGCGGTCAGCGGCAGCGCATCGGCATCGCCCGCGCCCTGGCGCTGCGTCCGAAATTCATCGTCTGCGATGAGCCCGTCTCCGCCCTGGATGTCTCCATTCAATCTCAGGTGTTGAATCTGCTCAAAGACCTGCAGGAAGAGTTTGAACTCACCTACCTCTTCATTGCCCACAATCTGAGCGTTGTGGAACACATTTCCGACCGCGTGGCGGTGATGTACCTCGGCAAGATGGTGGAGCTGGCCGCCCGCGACGAGCTCTTCCTTCACCCGCTGCACCCCTACACCCGGGCGTTGATGTCAGCCATTCCCATCCCGGACCCCGAATTAAAACGCGAGCGCACCATCTTGAAGGGTGACGTGCCCAGCCCGCTCAACCCGCCCAGGGGCTGCCGCTTCCATCCCCGCTGCCCAATTGCGGTGGAACGCTGCGGGCAGGAAGAACCGCCCTTCCTTGAACATGCGCCCGGCCACTGGGCCGCCTGCTGGCTGGCCGGGAAGTAAATAAGATTACCGGTTGACCGCCGTTTTCTGATCGTTACTGGGTTGTCGAATCAACAAAAAAAGGAGGTGATGGCTGGAAAGAAAAAATGGATGCGCGGTGATCCCGCAAGGAGTTAGGTTTCAAATCAAGGAGGAGATTTCAAATGAGTAAACGCTTTTTCTTTACCCTGGTCGGTGTGCTGGTTCTCTTCAGCATGCTGCTGACCGCCTGCGGCGGCGGCGCTGCGCCAGCCCCGGCTACCGAAGCCCCGGCCCCGGCCACCGAGGCCCCGGCTACCGAAGCGCCTGCGGCTCCCTTCGAGCCCATGGTTGTGGCTGCTCCCGACTGCACCTATGCCGGTGACGGCATGGGCTTCAAATCGGTGGAAGCCGTGGATCAGTACACCGTCAAATTCACCCTGTGTCTGCCTGATCCCGCTTTCCCGTCCAAGGTCGCTTTCTCGGTCTTCTCGATCCTGGATAAAGACTATCTGGATCAGACCCAGGGCGATTCGGTCGTCATCAGCGAAAACCCGGTTGGGTCCGGCCCCTACAAGGTGGTCGAATGGGTGCGCGGCGACCACATTACGCTGGAAGCCAACCCGGATTACTGGGGTGAACCCGCCAAGGTCAAGACCCTCATCTTCCGCTGGTCCGAACAGTCCGCCCAGCGCCTGCTGGAACTCCAGTCTGGCACGGTGGACGGCATTGACAACCCCGCGCCTGAAGATTTTGCCACGATTGAAGCCGATCCCAATCTGAAGCTGTATCCGCGCGCTGCGGGCAACATCTTCTACATTGGTTTCAACAACAAAATTGCTCCCTTTGACAAAGTTGAAGTGCGCAAAGCCTTCGCGATGGCGATTGACCGCCAGCGCATCGTGGATCAGTATTATCCCGCCGGCTCGTCGGTTGCCATCAACTTCGTGCCCGATTTCTTTGATCCTGGTTTCAGCCCGGATGTGAAATGGTACGACTACGACAAAGCCGCCGCGCGCAAGATGCTGGAAGACGCTGGCTTTGATTTCAACCAGACCATCACCCTCTCTTTCCGCAATGTGGTTCGCGGTTACCTGCCGACCCCGGATAAGGTTGCCATTGAAATCCAGGCGCAGTTGAAGGAAATCGGCGTCAATGTCAAGCTGGAAGAAATGGAATCAGCCGCCTTCATTGACGCCACCGCCGCCGGCCAGAAAGGTTTCTACCTGCTTGGCTGGGGTATGGACTACCCGGATGCCACCAACTTCTTTGATTATCACTTTGCCAATCCGGCCAACCAGCAATTTGGCGATCTGATCCCGGATCTGGTCAAAGCGATCAATGCCGGCGCGGTGGTTGCCGACCCGGCGACCCGCCAGAAGAGCTATGACGAAGTCAACAAGCTCATCAAAGAATACGTCCCGATGATCCCGGTTGCTCACGGCGGTTCCGCCACCGCCTTCAAAGCCAACGTTGCTGGCGCGCATGCCAGCCCGCTGGGCAACGAAGTCTTCGCGGTGATGGACAACGGCGCCGATCAGCTGGTCTGGATGCAGAACGGCGAGCCTGCCGCCCTGTGGTGCTCGGATGAGACCGATGGCGAAACCCTGCGCGCCTGCGAACAGGTCTTTGATCCGCTGCTGGCCTTCAGCGTGGGCGGCGCCGAAGTCGTCCCGAACCTGGCTGAGAAGTACGAAGCCAACGCTGATCTCACCGAGTGGACCTTCACCCTGCGCAAAGACGTCAAATTCACCAACGGCGCGACCCTGGATGCCAATGACGTGGTGGCCACCTTCGCTTCCTACTGGGATGCGTCCAGCCCCAATCACAAGGGCCGCACTGGCACCTTTGAATACTTCAACGCCTTCTTTGGCGCGTTCCTGAACGCACCCAAGTAAACCGTTGAAACTGTCCTAAACCTCGCGGATGCGGGGAGGGCTGGCCTGTGCCGCCCTCCCCCATCCAGCCCAGTTCCTAAGGGACGCCATGCTACAGTATATTACCCGCCGCCTGCTCCTGTTGATACCGGTTGTAATTGGGATCCTTCTGGTTACGTTCGCCATTGTGCGTCTGATCCCTGGCGATCCCTGTGTGGTTATGTTGGGCGAAAAAGCCACCAAAGAAAAATGCGACGCCTTCAAAGAACGGTACGGCTTGAACGATAACATCATGGTGCAGTTTGGCCGCTATCTGGTCAATGTTGCCCAGGGTGATTTCGGCATCTCGCTTCGTTTTGGACGCCCGGTGACGGATATGATCGCCGAACGGCTGCCCCTCACGCTGGAATTAACCTTCGGAGCGATGCTCTTTTCCACCTTCTTTGGAATATTGTTGGGGGTAATCTCGGCCATTAAACGCAACAGTATTATTGATACCATTACCATGATCCTTGCCAATATCGGGGTTTCAATGCCGGTTTTCTGGCTTGGGCTGCTGCTGGCGTATGTGTTCGCCCTGCTGCTCAAAGACACCCCGTTTTACATCCCGCCTTCGGGACGGTTTACCTCCGGCATCAGCCTTGTGCCGCTGGCGAAATACTGGGGGTTGACCGATTTACAGGGTTTGCAGAAGTTTGTGGTCACATTTTTATCCAACACTGTGCTGGTCAATGCGTTTATCACCGGCGACTGGAATAAGTTTAAAGACGCCGTCTGGCACCTGATCCTACCCTCCGTGGCGGTGGGTACCATTCCGATGTCCATTATCGCCCGCATGACCCGTTCCAGCCTGCTGGAAGTGCTCGGCCTGGATTACGTTCGCACCGCCCGCGCCAAAGGATTGATTGAGCGCCTGGTCATCTCCAAACACGCCATGCGCAACGCGATGATACCGATCGTTACCATCATCGGTATCGAGACCGGTTCGCTCCTTTCCGGCGCGGTCTTGACCGAGACGGTATTTTCGCTGCCTGGCGTGGGTACGGCGCTGGTCGGGGCGATCCTGGCGCGCGATTATCCTGTGGTTCAGGGCTTCGTTATTGTGGTAGGCATTATCTTTGTCGTTGTGAATCTGGTGGTGGATGTATCTTACGCGTATCTTGACCCGCGCATTCGTCTGGAATAAAGGTGAACAGCCATGGCAAAAACAGCACAACTTGACACCAGCAAACACGCCGAACAGCGTTCGCCAGCGCGGGAAGCCCTTCACCACCTCATGCGCCACCGCTCGGCGCGCGCGGGCATGGTGATTTTGGGACTGTTGATCTTGATGGCGATTTTTGCGGAGGTGATTTCTCCCTACGATCCCACTGAATTGCTCAAAGACGTCAAACGGCGCGAACCGCCCTGCATTCACATTCTTGGCTGCCCGGCGGATAAACCCGAACACATTTTTGGCACCGACGGCAACAGCCGGGATCTCTTCTCGCGGGTGGTGTTTGGTTCGCGCCTGTCCCTCCAGGTGGGCATCATCACCATGTTCTTCGCCATTCTGATCGGCCTGATTATTGGCGCCGTGGCTGGCTTCGCAGGCGGCTGGCTGGATAACCTCTTGATGCGTTTCATGGATGTGTTAATGGCCTTTCCCAGTCTGCTGCTTTCCATCGCGATTGTTTCCGTGCTTGGCATTGGCCTGATCAACGCCTTGCTGGCGATCGGGATTGTCTCCATCCCGCGCTTTGCCCGTCTGGTGCGCTCCACCGTGCTGTCGGTCAAAGAGATGGAATATGTCCAGGCCGCGCGCGCTCTGGGCGCATCACCGCTGCATATCCTGTTTAAGCGCATTCTACCCAACGCCATCACCCCCTTAATTGTCCAGGGCACCCTGGGTATCGCGACAGCCATCCTGGACGCTGCGGCACTGTCCTTCCTCGGTCTGGGGGCTGAACCGCCGCGCCCGGAATGGGGTCTGATGCTCAGCGAGGAGCGCAACAGCATTTTCTCCGCGCCGCATCTGGTCTTCTTCCCTGGCCTGTTTATCATGCTCACCGTGCTGGGCTTTAACCTGCTGGGCGACGGCCTGCGGGACGCGCTCGATCCGCGGCTCAGCCGTTCCAGCGCCGCCTGACCCTCTGGTCTTTGCCGGAAGAGCGCCAGAATGCCTTTTATTAGCATTCTGGCGCTTTATGTTACAATCGATTTGACCGCAAACCAACCCGAGGAGATTTAACCCATGGCCAACCAATCCCTGCGCTGGGCTTCACCGCCCGAGATGAGCATTGACCCGCAAAAACAATACACCGCCACCTTCAAGACCGAAAAAGGCGATATTGTCGTTCGCCTGCACGCGGATAAAGTTCCCAAGACAGTGAACAACTTTGTCTTTCTGGCCCGTCAGGGCTTTTACGATGACACCATCTTCCACCGCGTCATCTCGGATTTTATGGCTCAGGGCGGCGACCCGACGGGCACCGGCATGGGCGGCCCGGGATACAAATTTGCCGATGAGTTTCACCCCAGCCTGAAGCATGATAAACCTGGTGTGCTTTCAATGGCAAACGCCGGCCCCAACACCAACGGGTCTCAATTTTTTATCACCCATGTGCCCACCGCCTGGCTGGATAACAAACATTCCGTTTTCGGCCAGGTAATCGCTGGAATGGATGTGCTCCTATCCATTCCCCCGCGCGACCCGCAACGTCCTCAGTACCCCGGTGTTAAATTGATGACGGTGGAAATCGAAGAAAACTAACGCGGGCTTTCACCCTGTCATTCAGCATCCCCGTCTTTCTCAGGCGGGGATGCGCTGATTCAAATTGAGAGTCTTTGAAACCGCGCCTTTTCTACAATGATTTAGAAACTGGAGGTGTTGTATGCTGCATACGGTCCGGCACATACTGGAAGTCAAAGGAAAAGATGTCTGGGAGATTTCGCCCGAGGCGACGGTGTTTGAAGCCCTGCGTCTGATGGCGGATAAAGATGTCGGCGCCTTACTGGTAATGCGCGGGGAGCAGGTCGTCGGGATTATCTCTGAACGCGATTACGCTCGCAAGGTGATCCTGCTGGGAAAGACCTCTCAGGAAACCAAAGTCGGCGAAATCATGGAAACCGCGCTGGCTCCCGTTCATCCGGATCAGACCATCGAAGAATGTATGGAATTGATGACGCGCTGCCGCGCCCGCTACCTGCCGGTGATTGAAGAAGGGCGCGTGCTGGGCGTCATCTCGATTGGCGATGTGGTCAAAGATATTATTTACCGGCAGCGCGAGATGATTAAAAAGCTGGAAGACCATCAAAACGGCGCTTAATTTCCACACGGCCCGGGGGTCGGTTCTGGCCGCGCGGGCAGTTCAAGCGCCGGCAGTGCGGCTTCAGGGTCGTTGGTGAATTGCAGCGATGGCACATCAAAATAAATCACAGCCCCGCTGGCGCTTTCGAGTGTCAGGCGGGCGGCGTTGGCGGAGCGGATGGTGAGCGCGCCGTCTGCTTCAGGCGCCGCGTACCATCCGCCCAGCTCCGGGTTGCCCTCAAATTCGACGATCAAGATCCCCTGGTTCGGGTCTGCGCCTGAAGCACCGGCGTAGACGTGTACCCAGTAGCCGGCGTACTGGTCCTGCCACTGGTTGATGATAACCGCGTCGCTGGCGCGAAACGGCACAGGCAGCTCCCAGTTAATTCCAATGGGCCGCGAATATTCTTCCCACCCGGAGTCAGAGGGATACCCTGCGCACAGATCCTCCGGCTTTCCCTGGCTTTGGGCGTTGATTTGACCGCTGAGGTCTTCTTGATAGCTTAAACCTGCCAGTTTTTCTTCCAGGCTGCCGTGCATGAAAATATCCAGAGACGGGTTGGCCAGGTCGCGCTGAATTTCTTCGGCAGCCAGCTCGTTCCAGTCAGGTGTGGGTTCAGGCGGCTGACCAAAAACCGGCAGCGGTGAGACAAAAAATACAATCACCCGGCTCACCAGTAATGCGCCGAAAAGCCCGATCAGGAGTTGTTTCGAAAAGACGCGCCTTTTCATCTCGCCCTCTCAGCGGTAAAAATACTTAATGTCGGTTGACCAGGGCAGGCTCGTCTGACTGGTGCGGCTGTCGCTGTTGAGCGCCTGCCAGAGCTGACTCCAGCCCATCATCGGCGAATTGTTGATGTACGCGCAGCCGCCCACCTGCAGGCAGGCCTGGCGCTGGGTCATCGGCCCTTTGAAAAGAATCTTTGACCCGTAGGTTAACACCGAATAGCGGCTGACCCATTGCCATTGATAGGCGTTGATCCCGCTTTCAGCGTAAATTAGCGGCAGCGGCCAGGCGGGCGGCGCGCCCCACGAAGTGTACCAAATGTCGTCCAGCGTCCAGCCGTTGTTTGGCGTCCAGCCCGGATAATATTTCGATGGGCACCCGGCGCAGTCTCCAAAATTGTAATAGGCGTATTTTCCCTGATCATTGGCGTCAAAGCCGGCCACCCAGGCTTTGCTCGGGGCGGGTTTGTTCCAGCTCAGCTCCATGTCAATCGCGCCAACCGCGGTTACCTGCGAGGCATACCCGCGCGAGGCGTACCACTCATTCACCTGCCGGACCATCAGCGCCCAGGCTTTACCGTGTTGATAGGCATTGGAATACGTGTCGCCGGTTTTAACGCTAAACCAGGGAGCTGTGCTGGGTTCCCAGTTGCTGGTGCCAAACCCAACGGTGACTTTGCTCTGACGGTCGCTGCCCGAGCAGACCCAGTACCCTTCGCCAAATTTCTGAAAAGCCTCAATCATTTGATCAGTGGAAACAAAGACATTGTAGTTATAGATCTTAACCCCGTATTTGCCGTTTTCGCCGTACGGTCGACCAAGGGCGAAAATGACCACCGAATCCTGCGCGCCGTACAGGTTGCGGTCGCGGCTGCCCATACTGCAGCCGATGTTGTAGTAATTGCCGGGATTGACATTATCCATGTAATAACTGGTCGTGTAAATCTCCGGCGGCAGGGGAGTCACGACTGGTGTCGGGCTGGGGGTGACCGTGCGGGTCGGGACGGGCGTGCGGGTGGCGGTGGGGGCGGGCCTGGGTTCGGCGGCGACCAGCGGAAGGTAGAGGCGGTATTCTTCCTGCTGCGCCAAACCGGTGCGAACAGTTAAACCAGTGAGGATCAAAAATCCGATAAGAAGATTGAGGCGCAAAAATTTTTTCATCGTTAAACCAATAACTTAAGAGATGGGCAGACCTTATCTGCCCGCTGCTTTACGCCCCAGAATCTTGATAAAAACTTCCACCACTTTTGGATCAAACTGCTTACCGGCCAGTTCCTGAATGTAATTCAGCGCCTGTTGATGGCTCCATGCCGGGCGGTAGGGACGGTCAGAGGTCAGCGCGTCCCAGACATCCACGATGGAGAAGATGCGCGCCGCCAGGGGGATTTCATCCCCGGCCAGGCCGCGCGGATAGCCGCTGCCGTCCCAGTGTTCGTGATGGCAGTAGGGAATATCCAGCGCATCTCGCAGATAGGGGATCGGAGAGAGCATTTCATAAGCATATTCCGGGTGCCGGTGCATGATGCGCTGCTCTTCGTCATTCAGTTCGCCTGGCTTGAGCAGGATCGAATCCGGCACGCCCATTTTCCCAATATCGTGCAGGATCACTCCGCGGCGCACATTATCCAGTTCGCGCCCGCGGATGCCCATCGCTTCAGCCATCTGGATGGTGAGGCGGGTAACCCGGGCGGTGTGACCGCGGGTTTCCTTGTCGCGCAGTTCCAGCGCGCGCGCCCAGCCTTCAATGGTGGCGTCGTAAGCCTGAGCCAGTTCGCTGGCCTGCTGAAGTGTCTGGTCGTAGAGGTCCGCGCGGTGAATGGCCGCCGCCGCAATGTTGCAGATGGCGGTCAACAACCGGATGTCGTTGGCTTCAAAGGGTTTTTCTCTCCCCAGGGTTAAGACCCCGCGCAGGCTTCCCTGAGAAAAGAGCGGCAGCCCGGCCAGACAGTTTACACCCTCCAGCAGTTCTGGATAGGCAAAATGCTGGTCTTCCCGGGCCTGGTTGTTGATATACGGTTTTCCGGTGGCCAGCACCTGACTTGAAATCCCCAGCCCGGCGGCCATTTTCTGGGCGGTTAGTTTTTGCCACAGTCCTGCGCCTTCATCTATGTATAGACTCTGGTCAGATTCCAGCACGGACACTATACTCGCCCCGGCAGCCTGGAACTGGCGCATGACTTCCTGCAATATCACCGGCACAATTTCATTTCGCCGGACGGCGGTGCGCAGCGCGGCGGTTAACTGGGCAATGGTCTCCAGTTCCAGCTCGCGCATCTTGCGGTCGGTGATGTTCTGGATGATGGCAACGAAATTGGTTACCTCTCCGCCTGCGCTGACCACCGGTGTGGTGGTCAATTCCGCATGGAACAGGCTGCCGTCTTTGCGGCGGCCGACCAGCTCTCCGTGCCAGACATACCCGGAACAAACCGTTTGCTGAAGTTCGCGGAAAGTGGTCTGCTGGCCGGGGTCAGGGTTGAGCAGCGAAATTTCTTTACCGAACACCTCTTCCGGTTCGTAACCGGTTAATTCCGTAAAGGCATGATTGACCGAAGAAATTCCATGGCGGGGATGGGCGATCACCACCGCGTTGGCCGCGGCTTCAAGGGCCGCGCTCTGCAAGCGCATCCGCTCGCGGGCAAGTTTTTGTTCGGTGATGTCGGTAGCCGTGCCAATGATGGCCGGTTCGCCGTCGTAGGTAATCGTCGTGGCGGCCAGGTTGATCCAGCGCTCTTCCCCGCTCTTATGCCGAATGGGATGTTCCATCACCGGCGGGGGAGTCCCTCCTTCCAGGATATTTTCCAGCATGCTGCGGTGTTCCCGACTCATGTTTTCAGGCGCGATCTGCGACTGGTCCATGCTGAGCAGCTCTTCCTCGCTGTAACCGGTAATGCGCGCCCACATCGGGTTGCAGTAGAGGTAATTGCCCCCCCGGTGGATAAAAATACCCGCCCCGAGGGTCTGTGCCACGCTGCGGAAACGGGCTTCCGATTCGCGCAGGGCTTTCTCGGCGGCTTTGCGGCTGGTGATGTCGCGCACAAAGGCAACCACGCGTTTTTCCTGTCCCATTGAAATCACCCGCGTGCTGATTTCAGTCGGGAAGATACTGCCGTCCTTGCGCCGGCCCTGGGCTTCGATCATTAATCCGCCGTTTTGCAGCTGGGTTTCAATAAAATACGGGAGCTGCGCGGCCAGATCGCCCGGGATCAGATCTGCAACCCAGAGCTTGAGCATTTCATCGCGGGTGTAGCCGTACATCTGGCAGGCAGCGGTGTTGCAATCCAGCACTTGCCCGTCAATCGTTTCGAGGAAAATGGCGTCGGTTGAGGCTTCAACCACCGCCTGATACCGCTGGCTGGTGCTGTTCAGGCTGTCGCTGGTGCGCTGCCTTTCAATCGCCATCGCGACCTGATTGGAGACAAAATTCATCATCTGCAGATCGCGCCGCTGGTACCGCACCCCGGCGGAATAACTTTGCAGGCACATCACCCCGATGACCCGGTTGTCAACTTTGAGGGGCACGCCCAGCCAGTCTACCGAATTTGCGCCGATTAACTCAACCTCTCCCTGCTCGACCAGGCGGTTGAATACCTCGGGAGGAGCCAGCAAACCCTTGCCAGTTCGCAGGACATATTCGGTCAATCCGCGGCCGGGTTTGTGGCTTTCGGGCGGTGAGTCATATTGATCGACATAATACGGAAACGAAAGCAGGTCTTTGACCGGGTCGTATAGAGCGATAAAAAAGTTCTCGGCGAACATCAGATCGCTCAATGTCATGTGGATCACTCGGAAGAGTTCCATCAGATTATCGGTGCTGATGGCGGCCTGAGAGACCTTAAAAATCGCTGCCTGGACCTTTTCTGCCCACTTGCGTTCGGTAATATCCTCGCCAATACTGGCCAGGCCGATAATCTCGCCCTGGCTGTTGTGCAGCAGGGTGTTGTTCCACGCAACCAAACGCTGGCTGCCGTCGCTGGTACGGATGACGTGTTCATACCGTTCGGGGAAATTGCCGCTAAAGCTTGCCTGCAGGAAGATCTGGTAATACTGCTGGCTGACTTCTGCCGGAAGCAGCTGCTCGAACCAGTTTTTACCCAGCACCTGGTCGGCTTTCCATCCAGCCAGATCTAACAGATGCTGGTTGCAGAACGTCAGCGTCCCGTGGTGATCCAGGATAATGGCGGCCAGTTTAATATTGGCCAGCACATCTTGCAGCCGGCGTTCGGATTCCTGGGCGCTGGCGAGCGCTTGCTTGATGTCTGTTATATCCAATCCGACGGCCTGATATTCGAGAAAGGCGTGCAGATCGTCCAGAATCGGCTGGATGGTCCAGGTTATCCAGCGCTGTTCACCGTTCGGCAGCAGCACCCGGCTGTCCAGCGTTACCGGGCTGGGCATGGTTGGGGCGAGACGATCCAGTGTCTGCTGGGCTTCGCCGCGGTCTTGGGGGTGAAGCAGCGGGACAAAAGACCTCCCCATCAGCTGGGATCGATCCAGGTCAAAATATTCGCAGAAGGTTTCATTAACAAAGGTCAGGCTGCCGTCCGGCAGGAAACGGCAAATGAGCTCGCTGTTTTCTTCCACAATCGCGCGGTAGCGCGCTTCGCTCAACCGCAGCCGTTCCTCTGCCTTGACCCTTTCGCTGATGTCCAGGATCAGGCCTTCCAGGCCTTCCAGCTCGCCAAAATCATCAAAGACGCCCTGGCCGCGCTCCCAGACATACCGCTCCTGACCGTCAGCGGTCACGATCCGGTAGGTTAACTGAAAAGGTTGGTGTTCTCTCAATCCTGCCTGAACTTCATCCCAGACCCGCTGGCGGTCTTGCGGATGAATGACCTGTCCGTAAGAGACGCGCGCGTTGTTGATGAGATCTTCAGGGGCGTAACCGGTCAGGTCCCGGCAGTAATCGCTCACGAAGGTCATGGTCCAATCGCGGTCATTCTGACAGCGGTAAGCCATGCCGGGCAGGTTGGAAAACAGCGTGGCCAGCATGCGCTGGCTGGCGGCGAGTTCCCGGTCAACCAGGCTGCCGGTCTGGCGCAGCGAGATCAAAGTCGCCGGCTTGCCGTTCCAGTCGATGCGGTGCAGCTGCAGCCGCAGGGGTTTTTCAATCGGCTTCCCGGGACAGTTAAGCGAAATATGCCCGTCCGATTGTTTAACTTTGACCCTGTCGCCAGTTTTGAAAGGTACCAGTTTCTGAGCGGTTGGGCTGACATATAATACTTCGTCCTCCCTGGAAATAACGATCAACCCAAGGTCCAGACCGCCGACCAGCAGGTTTTTTTCGTTCGGCTCTTCATCTCGGCGGGTCATCGCACCTCTTCTTTACTTGCCGCGATGGTTAAGCGATTGCGGCCGGTTTCCTTAGAGATATAAAGCGCTTTGTCCGCCTGATCGATCAAGGCTTCCACCTGCTGGTTTCCGCGCGGATCAAGCTGCGCAGCACCCAGGCTGATGGTAACTTCCAGGCGGGTGCTGCCAATGGTAAAGGGCGCGGCTGCCACCGCGTTCCGCAGTCGTTCGGCTACGATGGCGGCGCAGCGAAGATCGCATTCCAGCAGCAGGATCACAAATTCCTCGCCCCCGTAGCGCCCCAGAATATCCACATCGCGGATATTTTCCCGGCAGCGGTTGGCCAGTTCCCTCAGAACCGCGTCACCGGTGCTGTGGCCAAAGTGATCGTTGACGGCTTTAAAATGGTCAAGGTCCAAAATGATGACTGACAGATGATGTTTAAACCGAACAGCCCGGTCCACCTCTCTCTGGCCGAGTTCAAACAAGCCCCGGCGGTTTAGAATCCCGGTGAGTTCATCGGTAATCGCCAGCTTTTGAATTTCGTCGTACAGCTCTGATTTTTCAATCGCCAGACCGGCCTGAGATGCCAGACTCTGCAGCCGTTCGGCATGCACGGCGTGGTAAAAATTGGGGGTGGTGCTTTCCAGGTTGATGAAGCCCATCACCCGGCCGCGTGAAATAATGGGCGCGCCGATATATGAGCGGACGTGCTGCGTGCGGCGGTTTTTACGCCACTCGGTCGAATTATGCGTATCCGGGACAATCACCGGCTGCTTCTCCTGCGACATGCGGTACAGACTGGGCAGGTCTTCCAGCCGGTAATCGGTTTGCGCCACCTCTTCGTCCACCTCGAATTGCTGGTATCCCCGGCGCGCGATTACCCGGGTGGTAACCCCATTCTGCAGCATGATATTGGCGGCGTCGTGCGGCACCACCTGACCGACATTATCCAGGATCAATTCGATAATCTGGTTGAATTCCAGAGAACTGTTCAGCGCCATCGCGGTGCTGGCAAGCGCTTCCGCCAGACTGCGCTGCTCCCGTTCGGCCTCGCGTGAAGCCTGGTGGCGGCTCATATCCCGGCTGATGGCGAAGACCGCCGGCTTGCCCTGCCAGCTGCCGCGGGAGAGGTAGGTTTCTACCGGGATTTGGGCACCGTCGCGGGTTGGAAAACTGAAATCGTGATGCGCCAGCCCTTCCTCCCAGATTTTACGCACCACTGTGTTAATCGCCTGGGCGCGTTCAGGAATCAGGGCTGAAAGGTGCTTCCCTTCCAGTTCAGCGGCATCTACCCCCAGTTTTCGCTCCACTGCCCGGTTTACTTTTAAAATCATTCCCTGCCGGTCAAAAACAACAATAATATCTTCAACGGTGTGAAAGAGGGTATCCAGGTCCTGTTGGCTGAGCAGTAAACGTTCTTCCGCCTGACGCCGCAGGACCAGTTCATTGTTCAGGGTCTGGCTTAAATTGCGCAGCAGCCCGACCACAACCGCGATCGGAGGGACAGAGATTATTCCGGCCAGCCCACCGCTGCGCAGCAACAGGTAAGGATCCTGATGGCCGAACGCAAAAATGAGCAGCAAATTTAGCCCCGCCAGGAAGAGCCCGGCCAGAAAACCACCGCCTACCCCAAACGCCAGCCCGGCGACAACCGCCGGAAGGATGGAAAGCGCGGTGATGCCCTCGCCCCAGATGCCGTGCAGCAGGAAATAAGCAGCGAGAAATACCAGGGTAGCGGCTGCAAAGCTCACCCCCCTGAGTTTTAACGAACCCTGGCGATAATAAAACCCGAATAACCGGTTCAGCCAGTGTTTGACCTTCTCCATGATTGAATTCTGATTGGTTTTTAATTAGATATTATCATAAAACAGGAGTGCTGCTCAGCACATAACAAGATTGCAAGTTTTATTCCATAATAAATGTCCAGACAAAATAGGGAATTGTCATGAATCGTTTTCTCGCCTATACTATTGATTATGAAAGGCGTTTTCTAACGCCTGAGCAGGTGGGAAATTGTGAATGTCAACCCGCGGCGGCTTGCTAAATTGATCCAACAAATTTCCGTAAAATTCGGCCGATGACAAATTCGCGCACACAGCCGGGAAAAACACCCCCAGACCTTAACCCGCCCGAAGGCGGCGGTTTGCTGCCGCGCATGAGGCGCTATCTGACTCCTTTCCTGATCGCTTTGGGGGTATTAACCCCGCTTTATTTTGGGATCGTGTTTAACTATTATCAGTGGCGCGCCAGCCTGGAACGCAGCCAGGTCTATGAGAAAATCGCGCTTTATGAGCAATCCCTGGAAACGGCGTTCCGCGAAGTTGAGGTCTTGCAGGCGAATCTGGCCACTTACATCACCGCTGAACTGGAATCGGGAGACCGTCTCACCAATATTGATTTTCAATCTCTGGCCGCGTCGCTGGCGGAAGCCAACCCCGCGGTTCGCTCCATTTTCTACATTCGCGAAAACTCGAGCCCCATGGGTTATCCAGGGCTCAACAGCCCCTGGAAAAATTTAATTGGCAGCCCGGAGATGGATCGTTTTTATCAGCAGGCCGTGTCTTCTGACCGATCGGTCCAAACCAGTCCGTACCGTTTTCAAAATGAGCCTCCAGAGCTCTCTCTAATTAGAGCCGTCTGTCCGGCTGGCCAAAAATGCGGTTACCTTCACGTGGTGATCAATTTACAGGAACTGGTCCGCTCTGCCGGGCTTGATCCATCCGGCAAAGGGTTTACCATTCACATCACCAATACTAACGCAGAGACCATTTGGAATTCCTCGGATGGTCCGGTCAATGACCCGGTGCGGTTGACTATTGGCCTAGACTCTGGCGAATGGTTCCTGGCCGCGGCTCCGAGTTTGGGTTGGGGGCAGGAAGCCAAACGGTCCACTCTGATCTTTGCTTTGCTGCTGCTGCTGTTCTTCATTCCAATCCTGGCGATAGCGCTGCTCATCTCCATCCAGCGCGGCCAGCTTTCGCGGGCGGTGGCTGAGCGCACGGCTGAACTGGCCCGCGTCAGCCAGAATTATCAAATCCTCGGGCGCTGTAACCAGGCTCTGGTGCGCGCGGCCAATGAAGATGACCTGCTGCGCGGGGTCTGCCGAGGGATTGTTGAAAACAGCGAATACATTGCTGCCTGGGTGGAAATTGGCGGACAGGTTCTGGCAGCGGTGAAAGGCAAAGACAATCTCGTTCGTGATTTAAGCCTTCAGGTCAAACCCGGCTCTCCGTCATTAAATCAATCGCAAAATTCCCAGCCGTCAGCACAAAAAGATTGCCTGTTTAACCAGCGCTACATCCTGCCGGATGGCTGTTCGGGTTTGCAGGGAAATTGCCTCCTCCTCCCGCTGATCCAGGGAGAAGAGACGTTAGGCTGGCTGGGCATTTTGATGGATCAAGTCCTGGAATTCAGCCCGCATCAGGAAGATGTGCTGCTGCAGCTGGCGGGTGACCTGGCCTTTGGAATCCAGACTCTGCGCAACAAAATCGCCCATCAGCTGTCCGAGTGCGAATTGCGCCGCCAGCACGACCTTTTCCGCCGGGTCATGGAAACCACGCCCTCCGGGATTATGGTTTTTGACCGCGGCGGCATGTTGACCTTGATGAACCGCAAAGCCGAAGAATTTTTCGGCTTTGACCTGCGGGTGATCAACCGGAACAAAGATCGGCCAGAAAGTCAGGCGCTGTTTCACTTTTACGACAATCAATATCATCCGGTTGCCCTCAGCCAGCTGCCAGCGGCCTGGATTCTGGAAACCGGTCAGCCGATCTCTGACCTGCGCGGGTGCTATCAAAATGACGAAACCGGAGAAATTCGCTGGGCGATCCTGAACGGCGCGCCGATGAGCGGCGAGGACGGCCTGGAAGGCGCGATTATCAGTCTGGTGGATATCACCCATTACCGCGAGACCGAACAGGCGTTGATGGAAAGCGAAAAACGCTACCGGCGGTTGTTTGACTCCGTTCAAGAAGGGATATGGATGATCGATGCCCAGAGCCGGACCACTTTTGTCAACGACAATATGGCTCGCATGCTCGGGTATAACCCTTCCGAACTCTCCGGGCGGCCTCTGCTGGATTTCCTCGACAGCGCATCTCAAGAAATCGTCCGGTTTAATTTTGATCAGGCCCGTCAGGGGATCAGCCAGGATCATGAAGTCGTCATGCTTCACAAGAACGGCAGCCGGGTCTACACGCGGATTGAGTCCTCACCGGTTTTTGATGACCAGGGCAAGTTTGGCGGCGTGATGGCGATGGTGGCGGATATTTCCGCCCGCTACCGGCGTGAACAGGAATTAGAGGCGATCTCGCGCATGGCCAAAGCGCTGCGAAATGAGACCACGCGGATAGAAATGACCCGCATCATCCTGGAGCAAATGTCGATTCTGCTTTCAGCCAGCGGGGCAATGATGGTCAGCCGTGACCCGGAAAGCGGCGAATTAATTGTAGAAGGAACCAGCGGACAATGGTCTTCACTGCTCGGCTGCCGTTTTGAAGCGGGCGACTCAGCCACCCAGCGCATTTTGGACAACGGCCAGCCGTATTTTAGCGCGGATGTCCTGACGGACAGCGCTTTCTCTCAGCCCGACCTGTTCGGACACCTGCGCTGCGTCATCGGCGTCCCGCTGCTTGCTCATGAAAAAATCGTTGCGGTGGTCTGGGTTGGCCGCAGTTTACAGGAGGCTGCCTCAGCCCACCAGGCTGAAGATATTCGCTTGCTGATGTCCGCCGCGGATATTGCCGCCAGCGCCCTGCACCGCGCGACCCTGCATGACCAGACCGAACTGCGCCTGCAGCGGTTGATTACGCTGCGCAATATCAGCCTGGACATCAGCGCCAATCTGGAGATGGGGAAAATCCTTGAGTCTCTGGCGACCGGTGTGCATCATCCACAGGTGATTGCGGCGGTCGGAGTGTTGAAATTAATTCCAGAAGAGCGCAAACTGGCTTTTTCGGCGGGTTGGGGCTTCCTGGGCGATCTGCCCATCGGATCGAAAATCCATCTTGAGAATGATTATTCCGGCTATATCATCCGCAACCGCCGCTTCTTTCACCTGCCGGATTTGCCGGCCAATGTCCACGGTTTTGACCGCCCCTGGGTGGCCAGCCTGGTAGATTATCAATGCTATGAAGCCTTGCCGTTAATCTCGAAAAAACAGGTAAAAGGCGTTCTGGAGTTATTTTTTGACCAGAATTTCCGCCCGAACAATGAGTGGATTGATTTTCTGCAGGCCACCGCGACCGAGATTGCCATCGCCATGGATAACATGGAGCTGCTGGAACAGCTGCAGCGGTCTAACCTGGACCTGGTGCGGGCGTATGACGCAACCATCGAAGGTTGGTCGCGCGCGCTGGAATTGCGCGATCAGGAAACGGAAGGGCACGCTCAGCGGGTGGTGGATTTAACGCTCAGGCTGGCGGAGGCTTGCGGAGTACCCCCGGAGCAGTTGCCGCACATCCGCCGCGGCGCGCTGCTGCATGACATCGGCAAAGTGGCCATTCCCGATTCCATTCTCTTTAAGACCGGCCCGCTGTCACTGGAAGAGCGCGATATCATGCGCAATCATCCGATTTATGCTTATAAACTGCTCTCTCCGATCGAATACCTGCGCCCGGCGCTGGATATCCCGTACTGCCATCATGAACACTGGGACGGCAGCGGTTATCCGCGCGGGCTGGCCGGTGAGGATATCCCCCTTCCGGCGCGCATTTTCACCCTGGTAGATGTCTGGGATGCCCTCTGCTCTGACCGCACCTACCGGGCCGCCTGGTCGAATGACGAGGTGCGGGCTTATATGTTGGAGCAATCAGGAAAAATCCTCGACCCGCAAATTGTCGAGCGCTTTTTTACCCATATTCTGGGCGAACCGCCCGCGCGCAAAGTGCGGCATCTCCGCGTCTAGATTTCGTCTCGATATCCAGTCCGCCGGCGTGGTTGTGGTATCATAGATTTACCTGGCTGGTTATCTTGATCACACAGGTGATGATCATGAAGTGTAAACTTGGACTGGCGCAGATAAACACCGTGCTGGGCGACCCGGAAGCCAATCTTGCCCGGCATCTGGCGCTGGTGGAACAGGCGCGGCAGCAAAGCGTCGATTTGCTGCTTTTCCCTGAACTCTCGCTGACCGGTTACGTCCTTCAAGACCTGGTGCCGACCGTCGCGCACCGTCCCGCGGCGGACGACCCGCTGTTTGCCCCCCTGCTGGAAGCCAGCCGCCAGCTTGACCTGGTGGTCGGGTTTGTGGATGAAGATTCCCGCCACCGATTTTTTATCTCCTCGGCTTACCTGTCCGGCGGCCAGGTGCTGCATGTGCATCACAAGGTGTATTTGCCCACCTACGGGTTGTTTGACGAGGGGCGCTTCTTTGCCTGGGGCGATTCCGTCCAGGCGTTTGATACCCGCTTTGGGCGCATGGGCATGTTAATCTGCGAGGATTTCTGGCACGCTTCTCCGCCCTACCTGCTCTGGCTGGATGGCGCGGATGTCCTGCTGCTCTCTTCCGCTTCGCCCGGGCGCGGGCTGAACAACAGCGAACACCTGGAATCCGCGCGCTGGGTGGAGCACATCAATCAGGCGTATGCCAGTCTGTTCACCTGCTTCGTGGCGCATACCAACCGGGTGGGCTATGAAGACGGCCTGCATTTCTGGGGCGGGGCTTCCCTTTGCGACCCGAACGGCGAATTTTTAGCCCGCGGCCCGTATCATCAAGAAGCCCTGACGATTGTCGACATGGACTTGAACCAACTGCACCGAACCCGCGCCCGCCTGCCGCTGCTGCGCGACGAACGCACGGCTCTGGTGCAGCGCGAATTGAACCGCATCCTCAGCGGTCAAAATCGTTCATCCGGGCGGTAAAACGCAGGAGGCCGCGGTGATTAATCTGGAAATCAATACCGACCTGGCTACCACCATCCTGACCGGATTTATCCGTTCTGAGCTGAATCGGATGGGCTTCAACCGGGCTGTGCTCGGCCTTTCCGGCGGGATCGATTCGGCGCTTTCCTGTTACCTGGCAGCCAGAGCGCTTGGGCCTGAAAATGTTCTGGCCGTGCGCATGCCCTACAAGACATCCTCGGCCGACTCCCTGGAGCACGCCGGTTTGATCATTGACGCGCTGGGGGTGCAGTCGCTCACCATCCCGATCACGGAGATGGCGGACGGCCTGATTGCGCGTTTTCCAGAGATGGATGATATGCGCAGGGGCAACATCATGGCGCGCTGCCGCATGATTGTGCTATATGACCAGTCCGCCGCGTTTAACGGCCTGGTGATTGGCACCGGCAACAAAACGGAAATCTTGCTGGGCTATTCCACCCTGTACGGCGATTCAGCCTGCGCGATTAACCCGCTGGGTGATTTGTATAAAACCCAGGTTCGCCAGCTCTCCCGCGCGCTGGGGATCCCGTCTGTGGTGGTGGAAAAAGCGCCCTCCGCGGATTTATGGGCTGGTCAGACCGATGAAGGCGAGCTTGGTTTCACCTATGCCGAAGTTGACCGGCTGTTATATCTTCTGGTGGATCAGCGCTACACCCCCGCGGAATGTGTGGAAGCCGGTTTTTCCGAGCCCTTTGTCCGGGCGGTGGTGCGCCGTATTCAGCGCAATCAGTTCAAGCGCATCATGCCGCCGATTGCCAAGCTTTCAAACCGCACCATTGGCTACGATTTTCTCTACCTGCGCGACTGGGGAACCTGACGGGCCGTCCTCGGGTGTGGGCTTAAAACATGCGCTTATCCGGGGCGGGTCGTTTGACTGCCCCGGCTTTTTTCTCTCGCTCCCCTCTTTCCGGATTAGCCTTCCGGCAGGAATTTTCCTGTTTTTTCACCCCGCTGATCCAACACGTAATGGTATCGGCTTCGCGGTCCGGCGCGCCGGATTGACCGGAACCGATGGACAATACCACTTGCCGGCGGTGGCGCGTGGAGACGGTCTCCCCCGGGCCTTTGGGTTATAATCACATTTAATCATGCATCCCTTGCTGGAACGTCTGCGTGCAGCCCTGACCGCTTTAACCGGCTGGTTAAAAAATCTGTTCCGGCCCGAATGGCGCCCGGTGATGATCCCGCTTGCGGTGGTGCTGGCGGCTGTGCTGCTGGTGCTGGTCCTCTCTCTGTTTACCGCTCCAGACCGCGCGAACGGCCTGCTGACCCCGGCGGCCTTCACACCGCGCCCTTCCGCGCAGGCCAGTCAGACGCCCGCGGAAAGCGGGACGGATGCTCCTTACCCGCGCCCGGAAAACGGCACACCTTCGGGAGAGGGAGAAACCAGCGAGGTATCCGCTTCGCCCGACGAATTCAACCCGGCCACGCCTTCTCTGCGGGGCACGCGCACGCTGACGCCCACGGCGACCTGGTTTATTATCAACTATCCCACGCGCACGCTGGCGCCATCGCGCACCCGCTCCCCAACGCCTACCCGCACGGTCACGCGCACACCGACCCTGACCACCACCCTGGCTACCGCCACCCTGACCCTGACGGTTACTCAGACCCCCACCGCCAGCCCCACGGCTACCCAGACCCGCACGCCCACGCCCACGCCAACCCTGCAGCGGCTGGCATTTTCTGGCGATGCCAGTGTGAATACCCAGGGAACCCCGGCCCCCGATGGGTTTATGGATATTGCCAGTATGGATATCGCTGGCGGCCAGCTGCGTCTGATTTACGCCGGATCGGCGCTTACCGGCAATCTGACCGGCTGGGATCTTTCCCCGGACGGCAGTTGGATGGTGATTGAAGCCGGGAATTCGTCTCCGCGCCAGCTTTTCCTCTTGCGCATGGACGGGCAGCAGCTGGTTTCGCTGGCCGGGCAGCCAGCCGCCGAGAACAGCCAGGCGGTCTGGTCTCCGGATGGACAGTGGATCGTCTTTCGCTCCGCCAGCGGCGGACAGGGGGATCTTTTCGCCATCCGTCCCAACGGCAGCGATCTGCGCCAGCTGACCAACGGACCGGAGGACGAAAGCCTGCCCGATTTTTCACCCAGCGGTCAGATACTGGTTTACGCCGCTGACGGCGATTTGTGGACCCTCCCGGCAAGCGGGCTGTATCTGCCGACGCTGACGGCCACCCCGCCCGGCGCCACCCCGGACGGCGCGACTCCAACCGCCCTGCCGACGCCTGAAAAACTGGTTTATTCCAATCCGGACCCGGAGACTTCTCCGCGCTGGTCTCCGGATGGCGCTTCGATTATATTTGCTCGCATGGTGAGCGGGAACTGGGAACTTTACCGCGCCACCCTCTGGCTGGCTGAGCCGCTCAGCGCCGCCAACAGCAGCGCGGATGAAGAAATGCCAGCCTGGTCGCCGGACAGCCGCTGGATCTTCTTCATCAGCAACCGGGACGGCAACCGTGAAATCTACCGCATCCAGTTGAACGGCAGCGGTCTGCTGCGCCTGACAAATACCCCGGGCGACGAGCGCTGGCCGCTGGCGATTCCCTGAAGGTTTTTTTGGAAGAAATAACCCCCGGCTCTGCCTAAGACGCGGCAGAAGCCAGCAGCGTGCTGGCGAGCTGCGCCGTGCTGGCGAGGATCAAATCAGCGCCGCGCCGGCGCAGATCGCTTTCGTTCCCAAACCCGCACAGTACCCCCACCGTTTGCGCCCCGGCCGCCTGCCCGCAGCGGATATCCGCCAGGGTGTCGCCAACCATCAGGCAGTTTTCTGCCGGGACGTTCATCCGCCGGGCGGCCAGGTAGAGCGGGTCAGGCCGGGGTTTGGTGTATTCGCAGCTCTGGGCGGTGATCACGGCCTGAAAATAGCGGTTCAGGTCGTGTTTTTCCAGAAACTGAAGCGTGCTTTCTTCTTCTCGCGCGGATACAACGGCCATCGGGTAATGATGGAAATGCGCCTCCAGCATCACAGGGATGTTCTCGATCAGGCTCAATTTCGCCCCTGGTGCTTCGCCTTTGCGGCGCAAAGCCCGTCCCAGGGCTGTGATCTCATCATCCCAGCCAAGCGTATCCAGAACTTCGAGGATGAAATTGGCCGGATGATGGATCCCCATAACCATTCGGCGTGCCGTTGGAGCTGGATTGGAGCGCGGAAAGAGAAAACGCAGCGGGTGGAAGGTGCGGGAAAACCGCGCCACCCACAGGTCATCAGTATCTGCCAGGGTGCCGTCAAGATCAAAACAGATGGCGCGGATGCGCTCGGTCTGGAGTGCCATCGAAGGTTCCTATCTCGCTATCAACAGGGCAGCGGCTGCGGCGGTCAGGATACTGAGCACCAGGCAGGACGTTAAGAACAGGGTCAGTAGAGAAAGGGCGATATTGCGGTTCATGCGCTGATTGTACGGTGTCAGCTTAATTTCCGCCAACGAAATTGATGGCGTATTGCGCGTCGGTGTAACCGGGCCGGGCTTCCAGGGCTTTGTGCCAGTCTTTCAACGCCAAATCGCTTTTGCCCTGGCGAAAATAAGCCCATCCGCGCCAGAGCAAGGCTTCTTCAGAATTCGGAGTAATTTCCAGAGCATAATTTGCCAGCGCGAGCAGTTCCTCGATTCGCCCGGTGTGAAAGTATGCCATAAAGGGGCCAAACTGGTAGCGGTACATACGCTGCGGCAGTCCAAGGCTGCGGGCAGTGTCATACGCCTGGACGGCTTCGCCGTACCGGCTGAAGTAGGTCAGATTGGTGCCCAGGTTGAACCAGGTGAAGGCATTTTTCGGCTGGGCAGCGGTCTGCGCTGCCAGTGCGTCCAGCGTGCGCTGGCGGTTGGCGTCGCGGTCCCAGTCTTCGCCCAGCAGGTTGCGGTAAACCGGCTCGTTTTCTGGAGGGAAGAGGAAAAAGTAAACGTGATTGAACGATTGCCATTCCTCTTCCAGTACGGAGTAAGGCACCTGCTGGTCCGCGCCCAGTTCCGAGTCTTGTACCGTGAAAACCTGTTTTGTATCATCGTATCCGGTCAACAGCAGATAATGACCTGCCCAGCGGTCATCATTGGGCCAGAAGCTTTTGGGAAGCATGAACGACCCTTCAATCATGACCGGGATCCCGGAAGCCAGGATTTTTTTCAGGGTTTCAATATTTCCGCCAACCCGGTATTCTGGCTGCAGGCGCGGCACGTTTTGCAGGATATAACTGACCAGCTCTTCGATGTTCACGTTGCGGTCAGCCCGGATTGGTTTGATGGCATCTGAAATGGTGAATTGCGTACCGTTCCAGCCAAACATTTTAAGCATCATGGCGAGCGTTGCCGGACCGCAGTTGTTAAGATCTTCTTTCTCATACGCCGGTGACGGCAGGCTGACCTGGGCCGGGATGGGGGTTGGCGCGGGGGTCGCAGTCGCAGGCGCCCGCGGGGTCAGCGTGGGGGGCGGCGCGGTGCGGGTTGGCTGCGGCGTGGAAGAGGGGTAGCGGACCGCTGCGCTCGTATCACCACCGGGCGGAGTGGGCGCATCTGGTAATGGATCAAACACCCGTTCCAGATAGATTAGAGCGTACTCGATTCGCCAGTCCAGCGCGCGCTGGACGCGCGGAATTTGATAGAGCAGCAAAGCGGCTGACACCAGCCCGAGCAGGACAGCGGCCACCAGCAGCAGACGCCATCCGCGCTGCGCGCGGCGCCAGCCGCGGTAGGTTGAAGGATACACACGCATCAGGAAATTGTACCAGATGGATATGCTTTGCCAGGTTAGGAAGCTTTAATCTCCTCTGGAGCGGTGTTTAAAGCGTCAGATACTTTTGCGCTGGCGGGGAAAGCACAAAAATCAAGATAAACAGGGCGTTGGCTGCGGTGATATATTGAATTGGCCAGCGGAAGCCCATCAGCCATCCCTGGATCACCAGCCAGAGAATGAGCCCGATCCCAAAAATGAAGATCCCAACCCAGGCCCAGTGTTTCTTGCTGCCGAAAGAAAAGACCCGCGCCCACTGCCACTCAGGGCGCGCGACAGCCGCATACGCCAGAAAGAGCGGCAGGATCCCCATGACGACCAGCAGGAACAAGCCAACCGGGGTGAAATCCCTGACAGGCAGCATGGGCAGGACAATATCCATGCCCATTTGCCTGCCGGAAGGATCCATCAACAGCGAGATGCCCCCGTAAAATCCGCCAAACGCCAGAAAAACCAGCCAGAACACCAGGATCCAGATAACGAACGGCCTCTTCATACCAATCTCCTGCAGTTAAAGGGTTATTCTCCGTTCCCGACTTCTTTGCTCAGGTGGGACCATTCTTCAATCAAGGCTTCCAGAGCTTGATGCAGACGGGTGTATTCTTCGCCAAGCCGGTGAACCTGAGCGCTGTCGGCGGGTGGATTCTCAAGCTGGCGGGCAAGGACAGCGCAGCGTTCTTCGGTCTTTGTAATCTGGGTTTCCAGCGCTTCCAGGCGCTGCTGGCGCTTCTTCATTTTGCCTTTGCTGATGCGCTCAACCCTCCTGTCGCCGGGGTCGGGCTCGGCGGGACGGGCGCGATTTTCCTCTGCCTTTCCGGCAGCCGCCTGGCGAAAAGTTTTGTAATCGCTGTAAGAACCCTCAAAAACGGTCAGCTGTCCCTGTTCCGGCATCACTTCCCAGATCTGGCTTGCCAGCGCGTCAATCAGGTAGCGGTCGTGCGTGACCAGCAGAATCGTGCCGTTAAACTCAGACAGCATACTTTGCAGCACTTCTTGAGCCGGCAGGTCCAGGTGGTTGGTCGGTTCATCTAACAGCAGCAGATTCGCCCCTTGCAGCCCGAGCAAAGCCAGCGCCAGGCGGGCGCGTTCTCCGCCAGAAAGCATGCCCACTTCCTTAAACACATCGTCATTGGTGAACAGAAAACGCGCCAGGTAGGCGCGGATTTCTCCCGCGGACAGGTTTGGCTCAGCGGCGCTGATCTCTTCCATCAACGTATAGTCCGGCCTCAAGCCCTCGTGGGCCTGAGCAAAATAGCCCAGCTTCAAGCTCGCCCCGAGCTGCAGTTCACCGGCGAAAGGTGGAATTTGGTTTAGCAAAGTCTTCAGAAAGGTTGTCTTGCCCGCCCCGTTGGGTCCCAGAATGGCTACGCATTCTCCGCGCCGCAGGATCAGGTCGGGCGCAGAAAACAGGGGGCGGCCTTCATCTTTATATCCGACTTGAAGCCCGTAGGTGCGCAGCACCAGATCGCCGGAGCGGTTGACCGGCTGTAAGCGCAGGGAAATCTTGCGCGCCTGCAGCCGCGGCGGGGTGATCAGCGCTTCTTCCAGCATGCGTTCCAGTCGTTTCCGCCGTCCCTGCGCCTGGCGGGTATTTTGCCCGGCGATGTTCCGGCGGATGTATTCCTCTTCTTTTTCAATAAATTCTTGCTGGCGTTGATAGGCTTCCAGCTGTTCGCGGTAACGCTGGGCGCGCTGTTCCAGATAAGCCGAATAATTGCCGCTGTATACTTCCAGCGCGGGGGTCATTTCCCAGATGGTGTTGACCACCTGATCGAGAAAATACCGGTCATGCGAGACGATGATCACGGCTCCAGGCCAGTCTTTCAAATAATCTTCCAGCCATTCCACCGCCGCGATATCCAGGTGGTTGGTGGGTTCATCCAGCAGCAAGAGGTCCGGCGCGGAAAGCAGCAATCGCGCCAGCAGGGCGCGCGTGCGCTGACCGCCGCTTAGCTGGCTGATCGGGCGGCGCTCGTCCTCGCGGGAAAAGCCCAGCCCGGTCAGGGTCATGCGGATGCGGGTTTCGTAGGTATATCCCCCCTGACGGTCAAATTCATGCTGCAGCGTTCCGTAAGCCTCCAGAGCTGCCTCGGCTCGAGCCGGATCGCTCATCTCGGCTTCCAGGGCTTCCAGGCGGGCTTGCATTTCCAGCAGCGGGGCGAAAACCGTGAGGCACTCATCCCACAGGGTTCGTCCGCTTTCCAGGATGGCTTCCTGCGGCAGGTAACCGATGCGCGTCCCGCGGGCGATGTGGACCTTGCCGCTGGACGCTTCTTCCAAACCCAGGATGATGCGTAACAGCGTGGTCTTGCCGACCCCGTTAGGCCCCACTAGCCCGATGCGGGCCCGCTGCGGGACGCTCATTGACAGACCGGAAAACAAATCCTGGTCGCCAAATGATTTGCTGAGCTGGTGGATGGTCAGGACGGACATGGCTGCGTTTCGCAGAGAGTATACCATAAGGGTTTGGGCTGGACCCTGGCCAGGCGGACAGGCTGGCGCTGTGGTTCTGACCATGTCTGCGTTCAGGCGGCGGGTTTTCGCCTGTGTTACAATCAAAAAATGAAACGGATCGCCGCGCCTGTCGGATTTCTATACCGCGCGGGCTTTCTCCTGCTTCTGCTTGCGCTGCTCTTCACCGGGCTTCCCACCGCCCGGGCTGAACCTGTCTCCAGCCCTTTTGGCCGACCCGGCAGCTATGTTCCCGGGCAAATTGTTGTCGGCATCGCGGAAGGATTTGACCCTTCTTTTTTACTGCTGCCCGAAGGCGCTCAGGCTGCCAGCACCCCGCTTGAACTGCTTGAACAGCTCAATACCCTGTTGATCAACGTCCCGCCGGGCCAGGAAGAGGCGTACCGCCAGCAGCTGCTCGCCAACCCGATGGTGACCTTCGCCGAACCGAACTATTATGTCACGGCGCAGTACGAACCGCTTTCAGAACCGCGCTGGATCAACCAGTGGGGACCCCAGGCGGTCGGCGCGCTGCCAGCCTGGGACCTGACCACTGGCGACGCGGATGTGATTATCGCCATTGTGGATTCGGGAATTGACCTCAACCATCCAGAATTCGCCGGCCGTTTACTGCCCGGCTATGATTTTGTGGATAAAGACACCATCCCTCAGGACACCTGCGGGCACGGCACGCATGTGGCCGGGATCGCGGCCGCGACCGGAAACAACGGCATCGGCATCGCCGGGATGGACTGGCGCGCGCGCATCCTGCCGGTGCGCGTCCTTGGCAGCGCCTGCGGCGGAACCTTTGCCGATGTGGCCGCCGGCATCGTCTGGGCAACCGATCAGGGGGCGGATATCATCAATCTCAGCCTGGGCTCTGGTTCGCCTTCCACCCTGCTGGAAAACAGCACTTACTACGCTTATTCGCACGGCGCGGCGGTGATCGCCGCTTCGGGCAATGACCCCGGCCCGATCGTTTATCCGGCGCGCTACGACTGGGTGCTGGCGGTCGGGGCGGTGGATATTACCTACACCCGTTTATCCGGCTCGGCTTCAGGTCCTGAGCTGGATCTCATGGCGCCTGGCGTGGATATCCTGTCCACGCTGCCGGTCAGCGGCAATTTCTGGTACCGCAGCAACCGCGGATTGCCCAATCAATACGGGTATCTGGACGGCTCTTCAATGGCCGCGGCGCACGCCAGCGGCGCGGCGGCACTGCTGCTGGCTTACAATCCGGGCGCCTTTGATCACCCGCGCAAACTGTATGATGCCTTCACTTCCACCGCCGTGGATTTAGGCGCGGTGGGATTTGATCCCGATTACGGCTGGGGCATGCTGGACCTGCCTGAAGCCATGCAAACCCTGCCGGAAGAACCGCCTGCCCCGCCGCCTCCGCCGGTCTATTATTCCGCGGCCAGCTCGCGCTACTGCCCTTCGGTGAGTTTCGCCTGGGAAGACGCCAAAACCTTTGGCATTGATCAGTTCATCACCGGCAACAACCAGGGAAAAACAATTTCCCTACCCTTCCCGTTCGTCTTTGGCGGGGTCAGCTATACCCAGGTGACCATCAGTTCCAACGGCTATCTAACTTTCGGCGGCACCGGCACCAGCGCGGAAAATTTCTTCATCCCGGCGGTCGCTCAGCCCAACCAGATGATCGCTCCTTACTGGGACGACCTGACCCCTTCGCTGACCCCGGAATACAGCCGGATTTATACGCGCACCTTTGGCGCGGCGCCTGACCGCCGCTTCGTGGTCGAGTGGCACCGTCTTAAAGTTGTCGGCTTGCCGTCCAGCGAGCTGACCTTTGAAGCGGTTCTGTATGAACAGGGCGGCCTGATCAAATTTCAATATCAAACGCTTAGCGGTGCCAGCGGAGATTCGGCTTCCATTGGCGTGGAGCACGACGACGGGCGCAGCGGGATGCAGTGGTCTTACAACCAGCGCGGGGCGGTTAAACCCGGCGAAGCGCTGCTGTTTCTGCCCTCGGCGTATGGCACCACCCAGACCCAGCTCGATTGCACCTATATTTCCCTGACCGGCAAAGCTGGCAGCTTTCACTCCGCGCCGCCCTTCTGCCTGAATATTGCCGCGGATTCTCTTAGTATGCCGGCGGTTGTGCGCATTGCCCTGCTTTCCAGTTTCTCTCCCCTGCCTGCGGGCTGGCGCGACCTGGGCCGCTATGCCCAGTACACCCTGGACCCGCGGCCCCGCGGCCTGCTCGCTCCGCCGGTGGAAGTGTGTTACAACTACACGCCTGCTGATCTGCTTAACGCGGGCGGCCGGGCAGAGAATCTCTTTATCGCCCGCTTTGACGGCGGCCGCTGGCAAAAGTTAACCACCGCGCTGGATCCCGCGCTGATGCGTTTGAGCGCGCAGACCGCCCAGTTATCCGTCTTTGGCGTGTTTGCCAATCAACCGGATGCGCTCCCGGTCACCGGCGCGGCGCAGGGCAGGCAGGTATGCCCCGGCGACTGGCGTTAGTTTTCCTGAGCCTGCTGGCTGCCTGCGCTCCGGCCGACCTGCCCGCCTCGGCCTCACCCAGCCTGCCCGCTCCACAGGTTCAGCGCGCGACCGCGTCTCCTGCGCCGTTGAGTACCGCGGAACTTCCTCCGTTGGCCTCCTCTCCGGAGGGCCCGCAGGAACTGGCTCGCAGCCTGTTTGGCGACCGCCTGATATCCTATATTGAAATCCCGGCGATCGAGGTCCTCGCTCCGGTGACCGCGGTTGGCTGGCTGCCGGACCCGTTCGACCCGGCGGCCGCGGTCTGGGATTCACCCGGCGCCAGCGTGGGCTGGTCGCTCGATTCCGCCCTTCCCGGCCAGGAAGGCAACATCCTGCTCTTTGGGCACAATAATATCGACTCCTCGGTGTTTCAAAACCTGTACCGGCTGAAACCGGGCGATTCCATCCGCCTGCAGACCGGGCGCGGGGATACCTTCTACCGCGTTGACCGAGTGGATATCCTGCCGGTTTTGGATGAAGAAAGCGGCCGGCTGGCATTTCTCGAATATTTCAAACCCACCCGCGCGCCGCGTCTGACCGTGGTCTCCTGCTGGCCGCCGGATAACAATACCCACCGTGTGGTGGTGATTGCTTATCCGGAGCGCTGAACCGTCCGGCAGAGGAAAATTGCGAAATCGGATAATCTAAAGTAAAATTGCTGCGGAGCAGCCGATCGTATGCCATCAGAAGCGCTTACCCGCGAACAACTGGAACAGCGCATGTTTGCCCTCCACCAGGCCAGTCTGGAGCTGGTGGCGGATATTTCGCTTGAATCCCTGCTGGAGCGCATCGCCCACCTGGCCAGCGAGCAGGTCGGCGCGCGCTACGCTGCCCTGGGAGTAACGGGCGATAACGGCGACCTGGAACGCTTTATTCCGGTTGGTATGAGTCCGGAAGAAGTTCAGAAAATGCCCCATCCGCCGCACGGACTGGGTTTGATTGGCGCGTTGATGCGGTCCCGTTCGGCCATCCGAGTGGAAGAGATTAACGCCGACCCGCGCAGCGTGGGTTTCCCCGAGCATCACCCGGTGATGCGCAGATTCCTGGGTGTGCCCATTCGCCAGGGCGATCAGCAGCTTGGACAAATTTACCTGACCGACAAGCAGGACGGCGGCAGCTTCACGGATGATGACCAGAAGGTGATTGAAATGCTGGCTGCGTATGCTGCCGTGGCGATCAGCAACGCGCGTATGTACCGCGAATTAATCCAGCGCGACCGCATCTTGACCCGCCGCAACGAAAACCTGGCGCTGCTCAATCAGTTGGCTTCTACCCTGGCGGTTGCCACGGATGTGGAAGAAATCACAGAAAAAGCCCTTACCCAGGTGATGGGCTACTTGCGCCTCGAGGTGGGGGAGATCTTCCTGCGCTCTGAGGATGGAAAATCGCTGCGCCTGGCGCATCATCACGGCGATCTGCTGGAGCAGCTCTGGCAGCAGGATACCTACCGCATGGGCGAAGGTATCATCGGCGGGACGGCGAAATCGGGTCAGCCGCGCCTGATCACGCTCAACGGGCGCGATCCCCAGCAGGTTCATCCCGCGGTGCACGACCAGTGTTTTCATCAAATCGCCTGCTTCCCGCTGACGGGTAGAAACGCGGTACACGGCGTGCTGTGTGTGGCGACCTGCCATCCCCAGCCGCTGGATGAGCTTGAAATGCAGTTCCTGCAGGCTATCAGCGCCTGGGTTGGCACCGCGATTGAGAATGTGGGCTACAGCCAGCAGGGAAAACGTCTCGCCGTGCTGGAAGAGCGCGAACGCATTGGCATGGACCTGCACGACGGCATCATCCAGTCGATCTACGCGGTTGGCCTGACCCTCGAGCACGCCCGCCTGCTGCTCAAAGATGACCCGCCCCTGGCCAACCAGCGCATTGAACAGGCTATCCGCGACCTGAACAGCACCATCCGCGACATTCGCGCCTATATTCTGGATTTGCGCCCGCGCCAGCTGCTGGATGAAAACCTGATGCACGGCATTCAGCGTCTGGTGAATGAGTTCCACGCCAACACCCTGGTGGAAACCAGCCTGAAAGGCCCCGCTGATTCACTGGATAAACTGCCTCAGGTGCAGGCCGTGGCGCTCTTTCATATCTGTCAGGAAGCCCTGGCGAATATCGCCAAACACGCCCGCGCCCGCAAGGTTGAGGTGGATGTCTGGGCTGCCGGCGACCGGGCTTTACTGGAAGTACGCGACGACGGCCGCGGTTTTGAGCCCGCTCAGGTGCGCGTGGCACTCGGCCACGGTCTCTCCAACATGGTTACGCGCGCGCGCAACGCCGGCGGTGAAGTGGATATCACCTCCGAGCCGGGCAGCGGGACCACCATTCTTGCCTGGGTGCCTTTTTCCCCGGAATCCTGACCGGCGGCCGCAATCTGTGGTAGCATAAGGGGCGCCAATTCCTGTAACCTGGAAATCATCCTGTCCCATGTCAACCCATTCCTCCAAAGCCGCGCTGCGCGGCGAACCCTCCTATGTCTGGCGCGCTGGCCAGCAGCGCCGGCTGGAAATGATCCTGGAAGCCGCCGGCGAGCGCCTGCAGGGGCGCGTACTGGTGGACGGCTGCGGCGTAGGCGCTTACCTGGGCAAGCTCGCCCAGCAAGCCCCGCGCGTCTTTGGCCTGGATATCGAACTGGAGCGCGCCCGCGAAGCCCGCGCCGGCTCTCCGCTGACCATCTGCGCCGCAGGTGAAAACCTGCCCTATCCCGCCAACTCGTTTGATTTACTGCTTTCGCACGAGGTCCTGGAACACGTCCAGGACGACGCTGCCGCGGTGCGCGAGATGGTGCGCGTGCTGCGTCCCGGCGGGCGGCTGGTGCTCTTCTGCCCCAACCGCGGTTATCCCTTTGAAACCCACGGCATCTACTGGCGCGGCAAGTACCATTTTGGCAACATCCCGCTGGTCAACTGGCTGCCGCGCCGCTGGCGCGACCGCCTGGCCCCGCATGTCGAGGTCTATACCGCTGGAGACCTGCGCCGCCTGTTCGCCGGGCTGCCGGTGAAACTCGTGCGCAAGACCGTCCTCTTTGGCGCGTATGACAATATCATAGCCCGCTGGCCAACCCTGGGCCGCCTGCTGCGCGGGCTGCTCCAGGCGCTGGAGCGCACCCCCCTGCGCGTGCTTGGCCTCTCGCACCTGTGGGTGCTGGAAAAAACTACTTGAACCTTCACGGGCAGCCAGACGGCTGCCCGTTCGCTAGCGGGAAAGCGGACAGGGCCTGCCGTATAATCAGGGCATGAATAGGTTCGCTGCTTCTCCATCTTTGCTGGTGGGTCTGGACGGCTGCCGCGGCGGGTGGGCGGCTGTCTGGCAGCCGGTCGAGGGTGGGGCGGTTACCTGGGACGTGTTTGCCAGTTTTGCGGCGGCTTTGGAAGCCTTGCCGAACGCGCTCTTTGCGGTGGATATCCCCATCGGTCTGCCGGAAAGCGGCGCACGCGAATGCGACCGGCTTGCCCGGCGCGCGCTGGGCCGCGGAAAGGGCGGCAGCGTTTTTCCCGCCCCGCCGCGGGCGTTGCTGGCGGCCCGCACCTATGCGGAAGCCTGCGGGATGCGCCAGACGTTGGAAGGCAAGAAGATCAGCCTGCAAACCTGGAACATCCTGCCCAAGATCCGCGAGGTGGATGCCGCCTTGCAAGCCCAACCTGGGCTGCGCGGAAGGATTTTTGAATCTTTCCCTGAATTGAGCTTTGTTTACCTGAACGCTGGTCTGCCCTTGCCGTATCGCAAACGCAGCCGGGAAGGCCGCCAGTTGCGCCTGTCGCTGCTGGGAACTGCCTTTGGGGAAGCTCCGCTGGCCGCATTAAACGAAATTAGGGGGTCGGGCTGCGCGCCGGAGGACCTGTTGGATGCCTTTGCCCTGTTGTGGAGCGCTGGCCGTAATTTACGCGGCCAGGCCAACCGCTTGCCATCCCAGTCCGTCTTTGATGAAACCGGGCTTCAAATGAAAATCACGGTATGATAAACCATCCTGTTGTGATTGGAGGAAACCATGACCTCTCCAAGCGCTTTTGACAATTTTGCCCCTGCCCTGCTTTCCATTTATCACAAAGACCGGGAAGCATTTTGGTCTGCCGTCATGGCACCCTTCCTGGCCAAACAAACCTCATTGCTGGATTGGTGGGGGCATCTCAGGGTGGACCTTAAGCTGCTCGCGGCTTTTCAAGGGCTGGACGCAGAAGCCCGGAATTTATTGCGGGATTTCAGCCAACCGCTGGGTTTTGACCTCACCCGCTGGAAGAGCAACCGCAGCCAGTACTTCAAAGATGCCTATCCCGTTTTTGCTTTCCTGGTCGTGTGGATGGATGACGAAGGGCTGCACGACCTTGTTGCCTCGTTTGGCGAGGTGCTGCGCGCCGGGGTATTTGCTGTGGCTGGCTACGGGATTTTGGACGAGAACGTGGATTCAGACCAACCTTCACCCGTCGAGGTGTTGACCGCCCAGGCCTTGATCGCGGAATATGAATCCCGGGCTTTGAAAGTATTTGGGGTCAACCCGGCCAACCTGGAGATTCTGCACAAAATGCGCCGTTTATTCCTGGACGCCGAAATCAAGGAAAAGTACTGCCGCCATCAATCCAGTCCTTACCGGCTGAATCAGCCGGAAGAATTGGGCGCCAAGGGTGCCAATGCTGTGGCTCCTTTTATGCTTAGCCTCGACAAACTGGGGCGGGCTGATACGATTGACTCGTACTGGCGGGTGTTCCTCTTGTTCGGCGCGGCCATTCAAATGATCGATGACTGGCAGGACCTGGAGGGTGATCTCTCAGCCGGTCATTATTCCTACCTCACCCTCATGACGCAGACGGACTGGCGCGGTGAACCGCGGGCGGCCGCCAGGATGCTGCGAGGGGAGCAGCATCTGGTTCAAGCCACTTACGACCGTTCAAAGGAAATGATTGCCGAGGCGCGGCAAATCCTGACCGGGTTGGGCGACCGGCATCTTTACCGCATGGTGGATGTTACCGAATTGCGTCTTGAGCAGTACTTCCGCAAGGAACTGCGGCTGAATGGCGCATAAACCTGTCAGGTTAATCTACCGCAGTATCCTCGATAAACTCGCCCGCAAAAGTCAAGCGGGCGTTAGTAATTAAATTGGAGACCCCCATCTGGTAAGCCGTGAGCGAGGATAATGCTACAATAATCCCAGGTGGAGAAAAAAGGAGTGGGTAAAATGGAAGCGATTTTAACCCGCTGCGGCTACCGCTGCGACCTGTGTCTGGCCTACCGCCCCAACGTGGAGGCCAATCCGCAAAACCAGGTTATTTTAAGCGACGGCTGGTTTGCCTATTTCGGCTTTCGCATCGCGCCCGAGCAAATTTTGTGCGACGGCTGCCTGTCCGCCGCTCCGCGCTTGATTGACAGCGCCTGCCCGGTGCGGCCGTGCGCCATCGAGAACGGAGTCAGCACCTGCGCAGCCTGCCCGGATTACGGCTGTGAGCGCCTGGCCGAGCGGCTGGTTACTTTTGAGGAAGTGCAGCGGCGCATTGGCCGCCCCATCCCGCCCGCCGACCGCGAGCACTTCATTCGTCCCTATGAGAACAAAGCGCGCCTGGAAGCCCTGCGGCGGAGCGGCCGGTGAACCGTTTTTTGCTGCGGCTCATGCTCGCGCTGCTCATCCTGACCGCCTGCGTCCCGGAGGACCCCATGCGAACTGTGATCCAGGTCAGCGACACCCGCCAGTCTGGCAGCATCCCGCCGGAATTGCAGTGGGTTGAGCAGACCGTCATTCGCGCTGGCGAGGTGCGCTTTACCCGCGGCGGACGGGTGGAAGACAGCCAGGTTAATGGTGGGGAGTGGTCTTTGACCGCCCCGCCGGAGGAGATCGCCCGTCTGTTGGCTTCCCTGTCCGCTGTAGACCCGCGCACCCTGCGCCGCATCGAGCCGCAAGACCCGCCGGACGGCGGCGGCGCCCGCAGCATTGTCCTTACCTATGCGGACGGCAGCACGCTTTCCCTGGATTTTGACCCCGGAGTGGAATACGAAGGCGCGGAACCCATCCTGCAGGCACTGGGCGATTTCGCAGGCTGCCTGGAATGGCCGCGGGACGCGCTGGCTCAAATCCGGCCTTGAAGATCGGGTAGGCGCTCCAGACCGTACCTTTCGCCATTTTTATCGCGACCCTGGCATTCCTCGGGGTTGATTAATCCTGAGCGAGTTATCAGTCCTGAATAAGAGTTCCATGCCGCGTTGTTCTCCAGCGCCGGACGATTCTTCCATCTGGAAAGCCGCTGGCTGCTGCTTCATCGCAGCCCCTGTAAGGGTTTTTTTAATCCTGCCGCACTGGTCAGATAATCTTGCTACCATTGGCCAGGTTGGAACCGTCCCGCCGGGGAGCGCCTGCCTTGCCTTGCGCGGATATACTGAGGACAATCCGAAAGGCGAGGAATTCACCATGACCGAGACGATGGCTCCCATCTTCATTATCAGCGGCGCTCCTGGAGCGGGTAAAAGCACCGTTTCCATCGCGCTGCTGCAAAAGTTCTCCCGCGGGATTCATATCCCGGTGGATGAGCTGCGCGAGTGGGTCGTGTCGGGCATCGCCCAACCGATTCCCGTGTGGAGCGAAGAAACCACCCGTCAGTTCAACCTGGCGCGTGAAGGCGCTGCCCGCCTGGCGCGTCTCTACGCCCGCGCCGGTTTCGCCGTGGCGATTGATGATGTCCTCTTTGAAGACGACGCCCGCCAGGCTTACCTCCCCTTTTTGGAAGGGTGCCCGGTCTACAAGGTCCTGCTCCTGCCGGAGTTGACCCGCGCCCAGGAACGCAATCGCTCGCGCACCAACAAAGCCTTCGATACCCGCCTGCTGCAGGATACCATCCGCGAGATTGACGCCGCCCTGCGCCGGCAGGAGTTGAGCGAGAACTGGCTGGTGCTGGACAGCAGCGAACTGGATGCCGGTCAGACCGCCCAGGCCATCCTGGAGAATACACCCGCCGCGCGGTTCTAATCTGCGTTAAAATCCACCTGTCGGAGGTGTGCTTGGATCACAGGCGAGTCGGGCATTACTGGAACGAGAACGCGGATGTCTGGACCAGACTTTCGCGCGCCGGTTATGATACCTACCGGGATTATCTGAACACGCCGGCTTTCCTCGAAATGCTTCCGCCGCTTGGCGGGCTTTCCGGCCTGGATATCGGCTGCGGCGAGGGGCACAACACCCGCCTGCTCGCCGATCGCTGCGCCCGCCTGGTCGGCCTGGATGTGGCCGGACTCTTTCTACGCCACGCTGCCGCTCAGGAAGAGGCGCGGCCGTTTGGCGTCCGCTACGTTCACGCCAGCGCCGTGGAATTACCTTTCCCATCGGCCCATTTTGATTTTGCCACCGGCTTTATGAGCTTCATGGACATCCCCGAGACCGAAAAAGTGATTTCGGAGGCGTACCGCGTGCTGAAACCGGGCGGTTTTTTGCAATTTTCCATCACCCACCCGGCCTACGATACCCCCCACCGCCGCAATTTGCGGGATGAAAACGGCCGTACGTATGCCTTTGAGGTCGGCGGATATTTTCAGCGCCTGAAGGGGCAGGTTGAAGAATGGATCTTCAGCGCCGCTCCGCCTGAGGTTAAAGCCGGGTTGCCGTTGTTCAAGGTGCCGCGTTTTACCCGTACGCTCAGCGGCTGGCTCAACCTTTTGATTGACACCGGTTTTGTGCTTGAACGAATCTGCGAGCCGTACCCGGACGATGAAACGGTGGCAGCCTGCCCGAATGTGCAGGATGCTCAGGTGGTGGCCTACTTTTTGATTGTTCGCGTCCGAAAGCCGTCCTGACGAGGCTGAATGTGAAAATCTGGCCTGCAGGTGATTGATCTGCAGGCGGGCCTGTTCAACCAGGGCAATCCATCCTTAATGCAGAACCTTTCCTGGGACGCTTCTCCGGGTTGATCTGTCAGGCGCGCGCTGCTGGCGCGCCGGTGATCCACGTTCAACACAACCGCAAGCCTGCTGCCCGGAGGTTTGGCGGATTGGGCGCAGCACCCGGGTCTGCTGCCGCCCGAAGGGGGCGAGCCGCGGGTGCCAAACACGCGAGCTAACAGCTTTGAGGAAACCAACCTGAAAGCCCCGCTGAATGCGCACGGAGTTACCCGGTTGATGATCGCCGGTCTGATCACGCCCGTCAGCGTCAAAGCCGCCGTGCCCCCGGTGAACAGCGGTTGCTGCAGCGATCACTTCATGCCGATCGCGATACTTAACATAACCAACGCCCTGCTGCAATTGGCGGCCGCTGGCTTTGTCCCGACCCGTTCCGTTCAGGCTTGAAGCTGATTTGCCCGTGCAGATGTCGAAAGACCGCTCACGGCGCGCGGCAGCCGGACGTCACCAGCGCTGCCCGGCGAATATCCGTCCCCAGTCCTTCCAGCTTTTCCATCCAGGCGCACAGGGCATTGCGCTCATTGTCCGACTTGAACTCAGCGGTCAGCACGGCAGCCTCTTCCAGGCGGTTGGCGCGGATCAACGCTTCCAGATAGGGCGCCCATTCCAGCGGGTTGCGCGGCTGCAGGCCGCTGCCCGTCACCTGTTGATACAGTCCCAGAATCTGTTCCCAGTCTTGTCTCTGGCGCGCCAGATCGGCCTGTTGATACAGCAGACACCACGGGTCTCCGGGAATTTTCCCCAGAAAATTCGGCCACTTGACCGGCGCGGCGCCGGTTTTGATCAGCCCTAAATTAGACCAGGAGAGCGCGCGTTTGAATCCGCCACTGAAATCCGCGTAATCATATTGATAAATCGAGCCGCTGTCGACCACGTGCAGACAATCCGGGGGGTTGTAGGTGAAAAAAATGGATTTTGCGATCGTGGTTTCAAAGCGCGTGGTGCCGTAATTGCGGGTGATCACCTGGCCCGGGTCGCTGGCCTTCAGGTAGGTATCTTCAAATTTATAAAAGCCCAGGTGAGAATATGAATAGGTGAGCGTCTTCAGTTCTGGAGCATAGATCCAGTTCAACACCGGGGTCATAAAACGGTCCACGTGATAATGAAACGGCGTTCCGTCCAGCACCAGCAGCGTGCCGGTTTCCATCGCCGGGATGCGGCGGGTCAGCTGCCAGTAGAATGAGCGCAGGGATTCCCACTCGCGGTAGTAGGTCAGCGCGTTTTGAAAGTGAAGCCCGACTGAAAGGGCGATCAGCAGCGACAGCAGCCCTGTCCGCAGCCAGCGCTGCGGGATGAGGTTAAGCAGGCCAATTGTGGTTAAGGCAGCGCCAACGAAAAACGAAAGGGTTGGGCGGTCCCAGGGAAAATTGAGGCTGATCTCAAACTGAGTCACCCAAAACGGTATCCCGCCAGTCAGCATGGCCAGCAAACCAATCCCAATCCATTCCAGCGCGAAACGCTGAGCGGGCGGGGCCTCTTCGGCGGCGGTACGCCGCAGCAACCAGATGGTTGGCAGCAGCGCCGCCGCCGTCAACACCGCGTAGGGCAGCAGCGTTTTCAGCGATGCGGGAAAGGTGAAGACCTGCAGCCAGGTGCCGAAGGTAACCAGCCCAAGGGTTGAAAATACCTGGCGCACAAGCGTTAACACCCCCTGCCAGAAATCCGCGCGTAGCAGGTCGATCAAACCGGGTTGATACGAGGGAAACTGGAAGATAAATACCCGCCAGAACAGAAAAAACACCACTACTGCCAGGTAAGGCAGCCAGCGGCGCAGCGTTTGAGAAAGCAGACGCTTTCCGCCCAGCCCGTGATTGCGCAGAGCCGCGGCCAGAAAAACCGGGCGGATCAATTCCAGACCGAAGAAATACTCCAGCGGGAAGATCCCCCAGGTCAGCAGCCAGGAAAGCCCCCAGTACAGCCAGGCTTTTTTCAGGCTGATCTGCGCATCAAGCGCTTTGACCATGAAGAGAATGGAGAGAAAGTAAGCCCCGAAGAGCACAAAGTGCGGAAAGTATTCGACAGCCAGGGCTTGCTGTTTGAATGAAGGGAAGACCACAAACACCAGGGCAGCAAAAAAAGCTGAACCCCGGTGGCGGGGCCAGAGCACGCGCAGCATCCAGTAGAACAGGAGAGCGTCGCCAAACCGCAATAGCAGCAGCAGCACATGCGCTGCCCAGAAGGAACGGTAGCTCAGCGCAGAGGGAATGGCGAAGAGCCAGCCGGCGAAAGGCCGCACCCAGGCGATAAAGTCAATCACCCCCTGATAACCGGCTTTGGAAAATACATACAGAAATGGCCAGTCATCCGAGTAAATTCCCAGCAGGGGAATAAAAACACCAAATGAGAGCAGCGCCAGCCAGAAAATCAGCCCGCTTTCCAGCCAGTGCTTTTTTAAAGGGATTTTGACAGGATCGTTTAGCGTTTTATCAATTTTCATGCGGTAATACTTTTCTGAAAGGAATAGCCCGGATGGAAACGCAAAGGCGGGCTTGATAATTTTATGCCTTTATCCTTTCCGTTCTTGCAGCCAGCCCAGAATCTCTTTATCCCCGCGGCAGTTGAGGATATGCCGCGGTTCCAGCCAGGCGCGGCGCGCCACACCCAGACCGTACTCCAGAAAATCCAGGTGGTCTGGGCTGTGCGCGTCAGTATCCACGGCCAGCAGCACGCCCAGTTCAGCCGCGCGGCGGGCATAAACCTCGTCCAGGTCCAGGCGCGAAGGGTTGGCGTCGATCTCCAGCGCGGTCTGGGTTTCCGCGGCGGCGGCCAGAACGGCCTCCCAGTCCAGGTCAGCGCCTTCACGGTCCGGCAGCAGCCGCCCGCTGGGGTGGCCAATGATGTCCACATGCGGGTTGCGCATCGCGCCGATCAAACGGGCTGTGATCACTTCGCGCGGCTGCCGCAGGCTGAAATGCAGCGACGCGATCACCAGGTCCAGCTGTGCCAGGACCTCGTCCGGGTAACCCAGGCTGCCGTCCGAGAGGATCTCCACCTCGCTGCCCTGCAGCAGCAGAATCTGATCGCCCAGCAGGTCTTGAACCCGCTTTATTTCAGCCCGCTGCTCGGCCAACCGTTCCACCGAAAGACCGCCGGCCACAGCCAGCCCGGCGCTGTGGTCTGTAATCGCCAGCACTTTCAAACCGCGCTGGACAGCGGCTCGCGCCATCGCCTCGATGCTCGCAGACCCGTCGCTGAAGGTCGAATGACAGTGAAATTCAGCGCGAATATCCCGGCGCTCAACCAGCTGCGGTAAACGGCCAGTCAGCGCGGCCTGGATCTCCCCGCGGTCTTCCCTCAGCTCCGGCGGGATATAAGCCAGCCCCAGAGCGGCATAGACCCCGGCTTCCTCTTCAAATAGCATTTCGCTGCCGTCGCTTTTCTGGATGGCGCGCTCGGAAAGCGATAGCCCTTGCTTTTGCGCCAGCTCGCGCAGGCGCACGTTGTGTTCTTTTGACCCGCTGACGAACTGTAAAAGTGTGCCAAAACGTTCAGGCGGCTGGACCCAGAGTTGAATATTGACCCCCCCGGTGGTTTCGATGCTTGACTTGTTTTCACCCTGCCCCAGGACGCGCTCAACTTCCGGGTGGCTGGTAAAAGCGGTCATCAACGCGGCTGGTTCATGGCAGGCGGCGACAAAGTCCAGGTCGCCAACCGTGCTTTTCCGGCGGCGCAGGCTGCCGGCGGCTTCGATGCGCTCAACGCCCGGCGTGGCGCGCAGTGTCTCGAGCCAGCGGCGGGCAATACGGTCAGCGGTGTGGATGGACAGGCGTTTAGAGCGCCGTCCCAGGGCTTCGATTCCGGCCAGAATGCGAGCTTCGGATTTTTCCCCCATCCCGGGCAGACCGCGCAGCCGTCCCGCCCGGGCGGCTTCGCTCAATTCGACCAGGTTGGTAATGCCGGCCTGCTTCCAGAATAAGGCGGCTTTTTTCGGGCCGATATCCGGCACTTCCAGCAGTTCCAACAGGCTGGGCGGCACTTCTTCTTCCAGGCGCTCTAAAAAAGCCAGGCTGCCGGTGTCCAGCAGTTCTTCAATTTTCTCGGCGATGGCTTTGCCCACGCCCGGCAGCGAAAGCAGCCGGCCTTCAGCGCGCACCGTGGCGATGTCTTCTCCCAGCATGCGCAGCGTTTCAGCCGCGCGGCGGTATGCCAGGGTCTTGTAAATTACTTCGCCCTGAATTTCCATCAGGCTGGCGATGCGCTCAAATGTGGCGGCAATTTGTTCATTGGTCATGCCTCAATTATATGCGCTCAGCGTTCAATTGGCTGAAAGAAATCAATTCTTGACGGATCTTCGCTCAGCCTTTACAATTCGAAATGAGCGATGAGGCTCGCTTGTTCCAATTGCCTGTGTGCTGATGGCCTCTGCCAGTTCTGCTGAATGCTTGGCAGAGGCTTCTTTATTGCCAACTTCTGGAAACTCATTGGTAATCGATTATGGAAAAATTTTTACTCATCTCCCTGGGAGCGCTTTTAGGCGCGAACGCCCGATACTGGATCAGTGAATGGACCGCCAGAAAAATTGGCGCGGCGTTTCCCTACGGAACCCTGATCGTCAATCTCACCGGCTCTCTGCTGCTGGGTTTTTTCCTGACCCTTGCGACCGAACGGCTGATGCTCGATCCGCGCTGGCGTTTGCTGCTGGCGGTGGGCTTTCTGGGCGCTTATACCACTTTTTCTACTTACTCCTACGAAAGTTTTAACCTGATCCTCAAGGGCCAGGTCGCGCTGGGTATTGCCAATCTGATCGGCAGCGCGCTGCTGGGAATTCTGGCGGTGGGTGTGGGTATTTACCTGGCAAAAGCCATATAATCACAGGGGAGGCTGTATGTCTGAGCTTTCTTTACAAAAAAAGGCAAAGCGATTGCGAGTTTATGTTGGCGAAGCGGACCGCTGGCGCGGCGCTTCTCTCGATGAAGCCATTCTGGAGGCGCTGCGAACCCACGGCATCGCGGGCGGCACCATCTTCCGCGCGCTGGCTGGGTTTGGCGCCCATTCCCGGATTCACACCACCCGGATCGAGGTGCTGTCTACCGATCTGCCGCTGGTGATCGAGGCGGTGGACAGCGATGAGAAGATCAATGCGGTTCTGGACGTGATTTACCCGATGGTGCGCGAAGGGCTGATCACCATTGAGGATGTCGAAATTGTCAAATATACCCACCGCTACCTGAACCCGCTGCCGGTTGACCGGCTGGTATCGGAAGTGATGACCCGCAATGTGGTTACCATCTCCCCGGAAATGCCCGTGCAGGCGGCCTGGATGACGATGCTCAGCCACCGGGTCAAAGCCACGCCGGTGGTGGATTCCGGGCGCAAAGTCGTCGGGATCCTCACGGATGAAGACCTGTTAAACCGCGCTGGAATTCAGGAGCGCCTGTCTGTCGCGCTGCGCATGGAATCGGCCGAAGTCGCCCGCCAGCTGCAGGATCTGGATCAGATCCCGCTGAAGGTTCAGGATGTGATGACCCAACCGGTGATCACTATTCTGGATACCGACACGCTGGGGACGGCCACCTCAAAGATGATCAGGCACGGGCTGAAACGTCTGCCCGTCGTCAACAGCCAGGAGAAACTGGTCGGAATCCTTTCCAGGCTGGATATTCTCCGTCAGGTGGCCAAAGTGGAAGAGCCGATCCCGACTCCTCATTTACATACCAGCGCGGTTCTGCATGTGGAAGATATCATGTCGAGCGAGATTCCTATGGTCGGGCAGGATGACCCGCTGGGAATTATTATCGAAAAATTCTCCAAAACCGAATCTCACCGCCTGATTGTGGTGGATGATTCCGGGAAGGCGGTTGGTCTGATCAGTGATTCGGATGTGGTTGCCCGCGTAAATCCGGAAAAGCGCAGCGGTATTCTGGATGCGCTGCGCAGTCTGGGAAAACCCCCGGCTGGTAAGGAAACAGCCCGCGACCTGATGTCTCCGGTCCCCCTGACCGCCCAGCCGGGCGAGCTGGTTGTGGATGCCTTAAAGCGCATGCTGTCTGAAGAGCGCAAGTGGATGGTGGTGGTCAACGCTGAGGACAAACCGCTCGGCCTGGTTGACCGCCAGATCATGCTGGAATCTATTCTGGAGACCCCGGACAGGGACTGACCTGGCGCGTGCAGGCTTCAGGTTGACAGCGGGCCGTTCCTGCGGTATCCTTAGGCCGCGTCTGGGTGGGACCGGCGCGGCGGAATCCTTCGAACCCCGTCAGGTCCGAGAGGAAGCAGCGGTAAGGAGGCCACTCCGGGCGCCGCCGGCCAACCTGCTCAGGCGCACTTTTTTATCTTTAAGGCGCGTGAAGGTCATGGAAACCCCTCCAATTTGCAATTACGAAGGTTCCGATTATCAAACCTCTTTTTGGGAAAAAGGCGGGCGTGCCTATGAAGACGCCTGTGAAGCGATCGCGTTGAAACGTCTGCTGCCACCTGAAGGCGGCCGGCTGTTGGAACTGGGGGCGGGAGCGGGGCGCAATACCCCGCGCTATCGCGGTTACCGCCAGGTTGTGCTGCTTGACTACTCGCGCACCCAGCTGGAGCAGGCCCGCCAGCGGTTGGGCGATGACGGGCGCTACTGGTATGTCGCTGCGGATGTGTATCGCCTGCCTTTCGTCCCGGCTTTGTTTGACGGCGCGACGATGATTCGCACCCTGCATCACATGGCCGATGCCCGCCGGGCATTGGACGGCATCCGCCGCACGCTGGCGCCAGATGCTGTGTTCATCCTCGAATTTGCCAACAAAAAGAATCTTAAATCCATCCTGCGGTATGCCCTGAGACGGCAGAGCTGGAATCCGTTTTCACCGGAACCGGTTGAATTCGCTGCGCTGAACTTTGATTTTCACCCGGCCACCGTGCGCACCTGGCTGAACCTGGCCGGATTCGCGGTGCAGCGCACGCTGACCGTTTCTCATTTTCGCGTCGGGCTGCTGAAAAAGCTTCTGCCCGCCCGAATTTTAGCGGGTTTGGACGGCCTGTTGCAGCCGACCGGCAGCCTGTTCCAGCTCAGTCCGAGCGTATTTGTCCGCGCGCGCGCCCTGCCGGACAAAGGGCCGCAATATACCGGCGGATTTTTTGCCTGCCCGGATTGCGGAAAAGCCCTGGAGGATACCCCACCGCTGCTGCGCTGCGCCTGCGGCCGCGAATACCCGGTTCAAGACGGCATTTACGATTTTCGCCTCAAACAGGAAGGAGCCTGATTGGTCGACCTCACCCGCCTCAACAGCGCCCAGCACCAGGCTGTAACCGCGCCGGACGGGCCGGTGCTGGTCCTGGCTGGGCCGGGCTCCGGCAAGACTCGCGTGCTAACCCTGCGGATTGCCTATCTGGTCGGCGCGCGCGGCATCTCCCCCGACCGCTTGCTGGCGGTTACTTTTACCAACAAAGCCGCCCGCGTGATGGAAGAGCGGGTCAGTCAGATGCTCGGCGGGCAAAAGCAGGCCCTGGATGGAATCTGGATGGGCACTTTTCACGCCATGTGCGCGCGCCTGCTGCGGCGGGAAGCCCGCGATCACCTGCCGATCAAGTCAAATTTCATCATCCTCGACAGCGATGACCAGGAAAGCCTGATCAAGCGCATCCTGAAAGAGATGAATATCAACGACAAGACGGTCAAACCGTCGTCAGTCCACGCCGCGATTTCGACGGCAAAAAATGAGCTCATCGACCCGCAGGATTACCCGAGCAGCAACTACCGGGATCAGATCGTCCGCCGCGCTTACCTGCGGTATCAGGAGCTATTAAGAGAAAACAACGCCGTCGACTTTGACGACTTGCTCCTGCTGAGCGTACGGCTGCTGCAGGCGAATGATGTCCTTCGGCGCCATTATTCCCGGCGTTTCCAGCATGTTCTGGTAGACGAATTTCAGGATACCAACACGGCTCAGTATGAACTGGTGCGCTTGCTTTCATCTGAAAATAAAAATCTGTTCGTGGTGGGAGATGAAGACCAATCCATCTACCGCTGGCGCGGGGCGGATTTCCGCAATGTGCTGCGTTTTGAGCAGGATTATCCCGGCTGCGTGAAAATTCTGCTGGAGCAAAACTACCGCTCCACCCAGACCGTGCTGGACGCCGCCCGCGCGGTGATTGATAAAAACCGCGACCGCACCAGAAAAGCCCTGTTTTCCGAACGCGGCGCCGGAGAGCCGATCCAATTCCACGAAGCCGTGGACGACCGCGCCGAGGCGCAGTATGTGGTCGACACGATTGTTTCCATGGTGGCCAGCGGAAAGGCGAAACCCGGCGATTTTGCCGTGATGTACCGCACCAATGCTCAATCCCGCCTGCTGGAAGAGGCGTTTTTGCGCAGCGGTCAGCCCTACCGGTTGGTCGGCGCGCAGCGTTTTTACGGGCGGCGCGAAGTAAAAGATTTGATTGCCTATCTGCGCCTGGCATTAAACCCGGACGATGAGTTGAGCCTGCTGCGCGCCATTGGCGTGCCGCCGCGCGGCATCGGCGATCGTACGCTGGATGGGCTGCGCGCGGTTGCCGCGCAGAACCGCACCAGCCCTGGCCAGGTGTTGCTCAGCCTGGGTACCCTGGGCGAGGAATCGCCTTTCTGGGCCGCTTTTCGCGGGCGCGGCGCGGCGATGCTCGCGGATTTCGGGGCGCAGCTGGCGGGCTGGTCCAGCGCCGCTGAGAATATTCCCCTGCCGATCCTGTTTGACCGCATCCTGGATGAAATTGCTTACCGCGAGTACATCATGGATGAATCCGAGGAGGGCCAGGACCGCTGGGATAACGTGCAGGAGCTTCGGCGGATCGCTTATGAGTATGAAAACCGCGGGCTGGCGGCTTTTCTCGAAAACATCGCCCTTGTTTCCGATCAAGACACAGTCCCGGAAAATCAGGAAGCCCCGACCCTGCTGACGCTGCACGCGGCCAAAGGGCTGGAGTTTGCCCAGGTCTTTATCATCGGACTGGACGAAGGCATCCTGCCGCACAGCCGTTCGCGCGATGACCCGGAGGAGATGGCTGAAGAGCGCCGTCTGTTTTATGTCGGCTTGACCCGCGCCAAAGACCGACTGTACCTGGTCCGCTCCCTGCGGCGCAGTTCATACGGTTCTTATGAAGACAGCCTGCCCTCCCGATTTGTGGAGGATATTCCAGCCTGGCTGCTGAAGCACAGCGGTCAGCGCCGCACCAGCTACACCAGCCGTGGGTTCGGCGCTTACTCGATTGGGGGCTATGCACCTCAGGACGTTACCTGGGCAGCCGGAACGGGGCAGGCAAAACCGCCTTCCCAACAGGCTGGCCCGGTTGTTCAACCGCGTTATCAGCCCAATTACCGCGTGCGCCATCCGGTGTGGGGTGAGGGCCTGGTGGTTGACAGCCGCATCATAGACGGCGATGAGACCGTGGATGTTTTTTTTGACTCGGTCGGCTTTAAACGCCTGGTAGCTTCCCTGGCCAACCTGGAAATCATTCAGTAATATCAATCAGCCCCCGCCAGTACCCGGCGGGGGCTTTGTTTTCTGGGAAAAACCGGCTTAAAGTTCCTGCTTGCGGAATACCAGCCAGGCGCCGCTGACCAGCACCACGGTCAGGCAGAGGGTCACGCCCAGGCCGGTCCAGTTGGGATTGCCGGGCAGCCTCAACGCGGTCTGAGCGCCCCACTGCAGCAGGCTGTCGGGCAGCAGAACGGCGATCTTTTTGCTGATGCTGAGCAGGTTCATCACCAGCATTGAGCCAAAAGCCAGACCGAGCGCCGCCGCCTGCGAGCGCATCAAAGCGCTGTAGAACAGAGTCAGGGCGATGTAAAAGAAGATATTCGCCAGCAGCAGCAGGTTCATCAACAGCCAGGGCAGGGCAGCCGGCGTTTCAAAGAGCAGGCTGGTGTAATAATACGCGCCAAGACCGGCCACAGCGACGCTGATCGTGAAGGTAAAGGCAGTCGCCAGGAATTTGGAAATCACAAAAGCCGAGCGAGGCAGCGGTTTAACCAGCATCATCAACGCCGTGCCTTTTTCTTTCTCCACGGCGATCGCGCCCATGGTGAGCAGGAACGCCAGAATCACGCCAAATTGCGCGGTGTTTTTTACATACTGCCCGACCGCGTCCATGATGGTCGGGGTAGGGATCAGCGCGCCGATTTCCTCAGCACCTGGCACACTTTGCAGAATCTGCGGCGTAAACTTTGCCAGCAGCGGAGAAGACATACCAAACACAATTAATACAGCCGCGGCAATCAGCAGGCGCGCGGTGCGCCATTGCTGGAGAATTTCTTTGCGTAAAGAGACAAACAGGCTCATACGGCGCCTCCATTGATCAAGCGGACAAAAACATCTTCAAGCGAGGGGGTGACCACCTCATAGCGCTGCAGGCTGATGCTGGCAGCGGCGAGGTGTTTGGGCAGCTCCCGGCGGGCGGTGCGAACGTCATTCACCACCACGCGCGCGCGCAGTCCGTTCTGCGGCGTGATGGATGCCACAAAAGGCAGGCTGGCGGCGCTTTGCTGCCAGGCGCTGAAGGCATCCTGACTTTCAGGGTGCGCCTCCACTTCAAAAGCGGGCAGGGTGTAGCGGTTTAACAGTTCTTCCTTGGGCGCCTCGGTGATCAGCCGCCCGCGGTTGATGATCCCGACCGTGTCGCAGACCCGTTCCACATCCGCGAGGATGTGCGTGGACATGAAGACCGTGCAGCTGCCGCGCAGCGTCTCGATCAAATCAAGCACATCCTTCCGCCCGATTGGATCCAGCGCGCTGGCGGGTTCATCCAGAAACAGCACTTCCGGGCGGTTCAGCAGCGCCTGTGCCAGCCCGAGCCGCTGGCGCATGCCGCGCGAAAAGCCGCCGATGCGGCGCTTGCGCACCTGCGCCAGGCCGACCTGTTCGAGCAGTTCGTTGACGCGTTTGCCGCGCTCTGTCCCGCCCATGCCAAAGATGCGCCCAACGTGATCAAGGAATTCCTGCGGGGTCATCCAGTTGTAAAACGCCGGTTCTTCCGGCAGATAACCAATTTTCCGGGTAACCTCGCGGCGGTGGGCGATCTCTTCTCCGGCGACCCAGGCTGAACCGCCGGTCGGGCGCGACATGCCCGTCAGGAGGCGGATGGTGGTGGTTTTCCCGGCGCCGTTCGGGCCCAGAAAACCAAAGACCTGTTTTTCCTGAACCGTCAGAGTCAGCCCGTCCAGCGCTTTCACCGCCCCGTACTGTTTGCGCAGGTCTTCAATTCGTATAGCGCTCATGCTTCCTCCCGCCCGATCAACAGGTACACGATCGGGCCAATCAACTGGCCAAAAAGGATCACCAGCGCCCAAAGCCATTTGGGTCCTTTGGTGCGCTCGCGTTTCGCCAGATCGAGGATGGCGTAGATCATCAGGCCAAACTGGATGAGGGCGATCGGCAGAATATAGGGGATGTACTCAACCACATCGTTAAAGGTTTGCATAGAACCCTCCCGGTTCAATTGTATTATTGTGTAATTGTATCATTGTATATAAATCCCTGTCAAGGCTGTTCCTTTCCATTGAACTTTGTGCGTGTTTCGAGCATACCCGGTTTCTTGCTCTGGCAGACTGACCAGATTGCCCGTTTGGCAATAGCCAGAGTGCCAGATCGGGATTGTACAGCCATCTTCAATGGATTGTAAATCGGATAAAAATGGTTATAATTACTTTTGTGTTTTATTTCACAAACCTTACCTGAATCAAAGGAGATTCAGATGCCTGAGCAACCAACCGGTCATATAGTCATCGTGGGCGCGGGTTTTGGCGGACTGCGGGCGGCGCGCGCGCTGGCGGGCAAACCCGTGCGCGTCACCTTAATCGACCGCAATAACTTTCATCTCTTTCAACCGCTGCTCTATCAGGTGGCCACCGCCGGGATCGCCCCGGACGAAATCGCCTACCCGGTGCGCGCCATCCTGCGCCGTCAAAAGAACCTCACCTTCCGCATGGCTGAGGTCCAGCGGGTTGACCGGCACGGCCGGCGCTTGATCACCGACCAGGGCGAAATACCCTACGACGCGCTGATCCTGGCGGTCGGCAGCCAGTCCAACTTCTTCGGGCTGGATTCTGTCGCCCGCAACGCGCTGGGATTAAAAAGCCTGCAGGACGCCGAGACCATCCGCAATCATCTCCTGTGCATGTTTGAAGCCGCGCTGCAGGAGACGGATGAGGCCGCCTGTCAGGCGCTGTTGACTTTTGTGGTCGCCGGCGGCGGCCCGAGCGGCGTGGAAACCGCCGGGGCGGTCGCCGAATTGACCCGTATGCTCTTGAAAAGCGATTACCGCGAGTTGAAAGCCGGGGTTCGGGTCATCCTGCTGGAGGGCACCCGGCGCATTTTAAACCATCTGGACCCTGAACTAAGCGCCCGGGCTGAGCAGGCCTTAACGGAGAAGGGCGTGGAAGTGCGGTTGGGGGCTTTTGTTGAGGGCTTTGACGGTTCGCGGGTGTTCTTAAAGGACGCTCAACCCATCCCGGCGCATACCTTGATCTGGGCCGCCGGCGTCCGCTCAGCCGAGGTGGTGGATTCGCTCGGCGGTCTTCAAGGCAGCCAGAACCGCGTGCGCGTCAACCCTGACCTCAGCCTGCCGGACGATCCGCGGGTCTTTGTGATTGGCGACGCCGCCTATCTGGAAAATGGCGGCGGAACCCCGCTGCCGATGGTCGCGCCGGTGGCGATGCAGCAGGGGACCCTGGCGGCTGAAAACGCCCTCGCGCGTCTTTCCGGCGCGGAGACGGCCGCCTTTGTCTACCGCGACCCGGGTTCGCTGGCCACCATCGGCCGCAATCAGGCGGTGGCGCAGATCGGGCGTCTGAAATTCCACGGATTCTTGGCCTGGGCGGTCTGGCTGGTGGTGCACCTGATGCAGCTGGTCGGTTTTCGCAACCGGCTGGTGGTGCTGATCAACTGGGCCTGGGATTATCTCTTCTATGAACGGGCTGTCCGCTTAATCACCCCGGAACGCTAAAGGCGGCTTTTAGGTAGGACCTGGCTGGCTAAACCACATTTTAAAGTTCCCTTGGAGAGAGGGCTGCACTGTCAGGAGAAGCCTGGTCAGCCTCTCTCTTGGGTTGACGCTCTCGGAGGGAAGAGCGACTCAAACTCAACCCGCTCAAAGACCTCCAGATTGCCGCCCGCGGTGGCGTTATACACCCGGGTGCCCAGCGGGCGCAGCGCGCGCTCAGCCTGTTCATAATGAAAAATCATCGCTTTCACATTCGGGTCGTGCCATTTTTTCCCCGCGCCGAAATAAGCGGGCGTAAAGTGGTTGGGGTCGTCATTTGCCTGTGAAACGATCATTTTCTTGTCTTCATCTTCAAACTTCACGTTGGCTGGTATTGTGTAACTGGTGTCGCATCCGATCAGGTAAATCGGGTCGAACCCAAAGTAAACCGCCAGCTGAAGGGCCGCGATGGAGACCGTGCTGACGCTGCGCACCTGACGCGCGGCATCCAGCGAAAACATACCGTCCGGCAGACGGCGGGGATCCTGCCAGGTCTCGTAGTACCAGTACACATTTGGCCGCGCCTGCAGGATATTCGCCAGGCGGTAATGCGACGGGTAAAAGAAGCGCGTGGCGGGCAGCGCTTCTGCCAGCCGGTTTAATTCTTCCGCGTTGTCCGGCACAACCCGCCGGTCCACGGCGATGTAAAAATCGGGCCGCCAGGAGATGCGGTCGAAAAGCAGATACGCACGGTTAGAAGCCCAGACGTGCTCGCCGGCCAGCAGCGAGAGGTCCATGCGGTTCAGGCTGGGTCCGTTGCCCATGATAAAGCAGCGCTGCCCGCGGTACTGATCTTTGAGCGACCGCAGGCGCCGGGCCATCTCCCGCAAATCCGCCTCGCCCAGCGTGCGAACCAGGGTGGGGGGATACCAGCAGCTCTGCCAGAATGAGAAGCGCAGCGCGGCGAACACTTCGCGAAAGCGCTTTGGAAAGATTTTTTGATACAACCCACGAAGCTTACGCATCTACCGGCCTTCTTCAGGCTTCTCCAGCCAGGTGACCGGCACGGAAAGTTTGCCCTGCCAGGGAAAGCCCATTTTTGCCCACTGACTGCCGGTGTCAATGATTTCAAACGGGCAGGCGTGGTCGGCGCGGTGAACCACCCCGCCGTAGGTCAGCGTGGCGTGCACGCTGATGCGGTAGAGGCCAGGCGCGAACACTTTTTCGGGAATAACCACCGTGTAAGCGTAATCACCCGCTTCGCGGCGGTCGAGCAGTTCCGGTTTGTACTCAAAATCGCGCGAAAACAAGAGCGTGTTCAGATCGCTGTCGTGAATGTGCAGGGCGATGTAAGCCTGCGGGATCGGGCGGTGGACGCGGTAGCCAATTTCCAGGCGCAGCGGTTCGGCGTACGAAAACATGCGCGCTGGCAGCCCCTGCTCATCTACCACCGCCACGCGGGTCAACTGCAGCGGCAGCGCGGGCTGATCCTCAAAGCTCAGGGCCGGGTATTCCGCCCCGTCGCTGCTGTTCAGATACTGGCTGATGACCGCATCTACCCCGCCGATGCGCGCGATTTGTCCCTGATCGAGCAGGATGGCGCTGGCGCACAGGGACTTCACCGCCCCCATATTATGGCTGACAAAGAGCACGGTGCGCCCGCCCTTGCTGACCTCGTCCATCTTGCCCAGGCATTTTTTCTGAAACTGAGCGTCGCCGACCGCCAGGACTTCATCCACCACCAGGATTTCGGGTTCCAGGTGAGCGGCCACGGCGAAAGCCAGGCGCACGTACATGCCGGAAGAGTAGAACTTGACCGGGGTATCGAGGAACTTTTCGATTTCAGAGAACGCCACGATCTCGTCGAACTTGCGCTCGATCTCGGCGCGGCGCATACCGAGGATCGCGCCGTTGAGGTAGATGTTCTCGCGGCCGGTGAGTTCGGGGTGAAAGCCGGTGCCGACTTCGAGGAGCGAGCCGACCCGACCGTGGATCAAGGCGCGTCCGGAGGTGGGTTTGGTGATGCGCGAGAGGATTTTGAGCAGGGTAGACTTACCGGCGCCGTTGCGGCCGATGATGCCGACGGCTTCGCCCTGGCGGACCTCGAAGGAGACGTCTTTGAGCGCCCAGATAATGGTTTCCGGGGAGGGATCCCGGCGGCCGAAGGAGCGCGCGGCGCGGATAAGGCTCTCGCGCAGGGTCTGGTAGCGCGCCTGGGCGGCGCCGAGGCGGTAGCGTTTGCTGAGGTTCTGAACTTGAATGGCTAGGTCAGGCATTTCCGTGCTTTCTGGTTTTAGGCTTGGTGATAGTCACCCAGGATTTCCCGGTAATACGCCAGGTATTCAGCGATCATGCGCTGCTGGTCGTGATGTTTTCTGGCAAAGGCCAGCGCCTCCTGGCTGAAATGATCCCGCATCTGCTCGTCCCTGGCTAAAGTTTGGATCCTGTCGGCCATCGCCGCCGGGTCCGCTGGCGGGGTGAGAAAGCCGTTCACCCCCTCTATAACCTGTTCAGGAATGCCGCCCACTGCGGTGGCGACGACCGGCAGACCGCAGGCCTGGGCTTCCAGGATGGTCGTCGGGTACGTGTCCGCCCTGGCGGCGTGAATATAGAGGTCGGCGGCCTGATAGATCCCGGCCACAGAAGCGGCGCCAGTTCGGTGCGGCAGAAACCTCAGTTCCGCTTTACCGGCGAATTCAGTCGGGGCATCTTCTCCCAGCGCGAGAAAGATCAGGCGCTGATCGGGCAATCCTTCCGCTGCCAGGCTGACCGCGCGGCGCAGGGTAGGATAATCCTTAAACTGGTTGGCTTTCACACGGTTGGCGGTGAACAGGACCACCAGGGCGTCCTGCGGTAAACCCAGCGCAGCCCGCGCGGCGGTTTTGTCAGCCGGGCGGAATATGCCCAGGTCAATACCGTTGCGGATCACCCTGGAAATCCGCACAGCGGGCCACAGGATCGACTGCCGGGTCTGGTCGATGACCCATTGGGAGGGAGCGGCCAGGTAGAGCCGGCTCTGGGCGTAAATCGCGCGGCGGGCGCGCCAGTTGGCCGCGCTTCCGTCGCGGCGCAGAGCGGGGTAAACATCCAGGTAGGGACAGTTCCCGCAGCCGGTCTGCCAGCGCTGGCAGTCTAAAAAGTGCGCGCAGTGCCCGCTCAACAGCCAGGTGTCGTGTAGCGTAATTAAGACCGGAAATCTTTGGCTAAGACGCGGCAGGGCGCGCAGGTCAAAGTAGCGGTCGTGCAGGTTGTGCAGATGCAGCAATTCCGGTTGGGGGTTGGCGGAGGACAGCCAGACCTCGAACCCCGGGTAATTAAATTCCTCGCGCCCCATCAGATTCGCCAGGTAGCGGTGGGGCTCAGCCAGAACATTAAACGCCCTGCCTAAAACGTTCAACCCTGACTTTTTAAGTTTTCTGGAATATTTCCGAAACCAGGCGACCGCCGGATACAAGTCCTCCGGGGTTGGGATTGCTTCGACGCCGGCGGTTTCTGCGCTGGGCTGGCTGACCAGAAAGCGCACGGGTAAACCCCGTTTCAGGTAGCCCAGGTGAAGCTGGTAGGCAATAAGCGCCCCACCGCCGCGCAGGTCGTGTTGGTTAACCTGAACAATATTCATGGAAATAGCTTGCGCTTAATTTTATAAACATCATTTGTTATGTATGAGTATATGGATTTTGGGGTTTAAATTACAAGCCAGCCGTCAGGGACAATCCCGGCTGTTTTTGCATCCACTCCGGGTCTCCATACTCGGGGGGCGATTACCATCTTGTCGGGATTGTTGGATAACCACGCTCCCCACCAGCTATAAGTACTGTTGGCAATAATATGGTGCTGGCATTGTGAAAGTAGATAGAGTTCTTCTACATCTTGATTTTTCCCGTTAATTTTAACAAAATTGACCGGGGATAGAAAATCTAAGTGGTCTTTAGACCAGGCGATATCATCGGAAAATACAAAAAATTCCGGGTGATTAAGTTTTTGTTTGATGATTTCGAGCCCCTTCCGGTAATAACTTAACGGCAAAACCCCGTGATATTGATTGGTGATTGGATTATTGACGTAATCAGTCCTGCGAACATGAATGCTGACCGAATTTGTTTCCTGAATTATGCGTTCCCAGCCGATCGCCTCAGAAGATAGCGGATACCGCAAGGTAAATTCCTTCTTGATTTCGGATGCGACCTCTGAAAAATATTGCTCGCTGTTCCAGTAGTCATACATGACCAAATTGTGTGCGCGCGACATGTAGTTGTTTTCGGTCAGTAATTGCCAGTGAAGCAGAGGGATCTTAACTGCTCGAAGCCAATAGTTTATTCGCCTTTTCTTTGTCAGTGAATAGGCAATTATAGCGGGATATTTTGGGATATTCTTTGCAGAAATGTTAAAAGCGTCCAGGCGGTATTCCCTTACGGTATTATTCGGCGCAATCCTTTCCTGATCCAGATAATAACTGCTGTCAATGAAAAAACGGTAGCCGCTTTGTTTTGAAACTTGCATCGCCGCCGCGTACTGGAACATTTGATTTCCCAGACCACCTTGTAAACGAGCGATTAAGTAAGCCATGTTGGTCAACTCCAGATTTCTGACCCCTTATCTGCCGCCAAATATAAATTTTAGGAGATATTTTTCTCCTGGGTGAAATTTCTGTTCCGTTTTTTTTTCAGCCCTTACTGCAATTGGCTCTCTTTTACCCGATTTTTTCTCCCGGGTTGGTTTAGATTGGATCCGTTATTTGCCGCTTATGAAAGGGTAAAATATTAATCATAATCTCCTGTGAGTTTTATGACTTAAGCATTGACTTTACGAGCAAAATTAGATTCAATCCTGCTTTTTTGAGGTTCCTTATCGAAAAGGGTGTGCGCTGGAATGCTTTATACCAGTAAAGAAAGAACCTTTTTATGTCTTTGATTTCTGCTGAATCTTTTTGTAATTGATAATAATACTCACTTATTTTTTGTCTTATGGTAATTTTGTTTTCTTTATAGCTGTCCGGATATTCTCTTCCGAACCAATCAAGGATATTGATGAGTCGATGAAGGGTTTGAGACCTGGTCGCTTGTAAGGTGAGGCTGTCTTGGGTTACGCGGTAATTCAGCAAAGGGCAATCCAGATAATAAATTGGGTAACTTCTGGCCATTCTTAACCAAAAAACATAGTCTTCGGCAGCACGGAAAACGAAATCATGAGAAAAAAGTCCAACGTCCGAAAAAATTTTCTTCCTGATGAGCGCTGATGAGCAAATGACCGGATTGCTTTTTAAGAGCCTGTTCAGGGTGAAATATCCGGCCGAAAGTTTTTTTCCATGATACAGGCTTATTTCCTCCCCATTCAAATCAATTTTATACGCATCGGAACAAACCATGCCGGTAGCAGGCAACTTTGTGAATACCTCTACCTGTTTTTCCAACTTTGGTGGGAGCCATTCATCGTCCGAATCCAATAAAGCGATGTATTCTCCCTTCGCAATCTCAATACCGGCGTTTCTGGCGATGGAAGGGTGCCCGCTGTGTTTGATTGGAAGCACCTTTACCCGGGGATCAGGAATTCTCGATAAATATTCGATGGTGTCGTCTGTAGAACCGTCATCCACCACAATTACCTCGAAATGCGGGTAGGTTTGAGCGAGGACGCTTTCCACAGCCCGGATGGTTAATGCGCGGCGGTTATATGTTGGAATTATCACCGAAACGAGATCGGGCATGGTTCCCTCAGGGAATTGAAAATGGTTATTCAATTCCCATTTTCCATTCCAGTATAGGGGCTAACCGTCCCGGCCGTTTCGCGTACCAGTAAGGAGAGTCGCTCAATCCCCCCTGGATTGTGAACGGGATACCGGGTTGGCTCATATTGGGTTCGATGATCCAGAGGCGAAAATGAAGGCTGGCGATCAATTGAATATGATACGAACCTTCGTTTAGCAAATGAGGAGGAAGGTGGCATCGAAGCTGGTTACGCCCTAAGTTTAACCTGGGCCATTTGTCTTCAACTTCATCATTTGGATAAGACCAGAACATCAGCTCGCCGTCATCCGAATATAAGGCAATCCCAACGACCAGCGCGGGATCTAATTTATTAACGGTAAAGGTCAGGTCAACCCATACCCCGGTATCATCATTCGAGACCGGCAAGGTCTTGATGTTTCCTGACTCATCGGTAAGGGCAACTCTTTCAGGGACAATCCATTCATTGGAAGGGAAATCATTGGATTTGTTCCAGACAGGGTGCTGGAGAGAGTCATAGCCGCCCATGACATACTGCCTGATAATCCTGTTCACATCCGGGCTGTAGGCTGAAACCATACCGTCTTCAAGGAAAATGACTTTTTTACAAAGTTTCTCCACCGCCCCCATATTATGGCTGACGAAGAGCACGGTGCGCCCGCCCTTGCTGACCTCGTCCATCTTGCCCAGGCATTTTTTCTGAAACTGAGCGTCGCCGACCGCCAGGACTTCATCCACCACCAGGATCTCGGGTTCCAGGTGGGCGGCCACGGCGAAAGCCAGGCGCACGTACATGCCGGAAGAGTAGAACTTGACCGGGGTATCGAGGAACTTTTCGATTTCAGAGAACGCCACGATCTCGTCGAACTTGCGCTCGATCTCGGCGCGGCGCATGCCGAGGATCGCGCCGTTGAGGTAGATGTTCTCGCGGCCGGTGAGTTCGGGGTGAAAGCCGGTGCCGACTTCGAGGAGCGAGCCGACCCGACCGTGGATCAGGGCGCGTCCGGAGGTGGGTTTGGTGATGCGCGAGAGGATTTTGAGCAGGGTGGACTTACCGGCGCCGTTGCGGCCGATGATGCCGACGGCTTCGCCCTGGCGGACCTCGAAGGAGACGTCTTTGAGCGCCCAGATAATGGTTTCCGGGGAGTTTTTTGGTCTACCGATCTGCTTTAAACTTTCCATGATGCTTTCTCTAAGCATCTTATAGCGCGCCTGGGATGCGCCGAGGCGGTAGCGTTTGCTGAGATTCTGAACTTGAATGGCGATTTCGGGCATTGGATCTCGTCTAGATCACATCTGCGAAGTGGTCTTCCTGGCGGCGGAAGTAAGCCAGCCCGCCGATGAAGAGCGCCACCATAATCACAGCGGAAACCAGGACCATCGGCCCGGCGCCTTCCCCGCTGCCCAGCAGTGCCCAGCGAAACCCTTCGACCACGCCGGTCATCGGGTTGAGCGCGTAAAGCAGGCGCCATTTTTCAGGGATCAGCGTGCTGGAATAGGCGATCGGCGTGGCGTACATCCAGAACTGGGTCAGGAAAGGCACCACGTAGCGCACATCGCGGTATTTAACATTCAGAGTCGAAAGCCACAGCCCCACCGCCAGAGCGGAGATAACCGCCAGCAGGACAAAGAGCGGCAGGCTGAGCATGCGCCAGGAGAGCGGCACCTGGTAGAAAATCAACATACCCAGCAGCACAACAAAAGCGATCAGAAAGTCGATCAACCCGGCCAAAACCGAGGAAATCGGGATCACCAGGCGCGGAAAGTAGACCTTGGTGATCAGGCGCTGGTCATTGATCAGGCTGGTCGAAGAAGAAGTGAGCGAAAAGGCGAACAGCTGCCAGGGCAGCAGCGCGGTATAGGTGAAAATCGGGTAAGGGATGCCCTCCGATGGCAGTTTGGCCAGGCTGCCAAAGATCACTGAAAAGACCACCATGGTTAGCAGCGGCTGAAGCAGCGCCCAGGCCGCGCCGAGGGCGGTTTGCTTGTAGCGCACTTTCACATCGCGCCAGGTGAGGAAGAACAGCAATTCGCGGTAGCGCCACAGTTCGCGCAGGCCCAGGGAAATGCCGCGGCCGGGCGGCTCAATCACGATGCTGTCCGCGGGCGGGAGGGGGAGGGTTTCGGTTTGATCCATAGCCAGTTCGAGATGCCGGTTTTTAGCGATTATAACAGTAAACCGACCGGCTTTGAAGCGCGTGCTATAATGAACTCAATCCCTTCCCCCGGCAGGAATCCGCATGAGACCGGAAGAAACCCGCGCCGCGCGCAGGCCGATCAAACTGGAAATCGAGCTGGAGCTGCAGCCCGGTCAGAATCTGGAACTGTCGATTGCGGCGGCGGCACCGCCAGAATCGGACGACGATCTCTACCGCCTGCTTGAAACAGGTGTCCTTCCTCAGCCCGCCAGTCCGGGGCGGTTTGCCCGGGTGGAACGCTGGCTTGAACGCCTGGAAGCATCCCTGGCGCGCTGGCAAAAACCGGGGATGCAGACTCTGTTTTATCTGGTGATCGGCCTGTATCTGCTCACGCGGCTGGCAGGCATTCAATCCTTCCCGATTTATTTTGCCGGGGACGAGGCTGTTACCGCCATGCGCGCCGCCGATCTGGTTCGGGACGGCTTTCGGGATTATGAAGGGCAGCTCCTGCCGACCTTTTTCTTAAATGACGGTAAACACAGTCTGGGGACGACCGTTTACCTGCAGCTGATTCCCAATTTGCTGGTGGGGCGTGCGGTGTGGGCGACCCGCGGGATCAACGCGCTGGCCTGCCTGCTGGGGGTGTACTTCTTTGGCCTGATTCTGCGCGACATCTTCAAAGCGCGCTGGTGGCCGCTGGGGCCGCTGCTGCTGGCGGGTTTTCCGGTCTGGTTTCTCTTCACCCGCACGGCGTATGAAACCGCGCTGATGGTCTCGTTTTATACCGCCGGGTTGTACGCCTACCTTCGCTACCGCCAGGGCAGCCCGCGCTGGCTGTACGCGGCGGTCGGTTTCGCAGCGCTGGCGTTCTACACCTACGTGCCCGCCCAGGTGATCGTTCCCGTCAGCGCGGCGCTGCTGGCTGTGCTGGATTTTCGCTACCACTGGCAAAACGGCCGCACCGCGCTGCGCGCGCTGGGCCTGGTGGGGCTGGTTTCGCTGCCTTTTCTGCGGTTTTTGGTCACCAATCTAAATCAGTACCCGCGCTATCTCACAATGTACCGTTCAGCCCTGACCGCGGAAATGGATCCCTGGCAGCGCTTGCTGGCTTTCCTGGGAAATTATCTCGCATCGTTCAACCCTGTGCGCTGGTTTTTTCCCTACCAGGAGAGCTGGAAACAGTATTGGATGGGTCCTTACGGGCATTTGCCGTTTTTTCTCGCGCCGCTGCTCGCCATTGGCCTGGTTTTGCTCTACCGCAACCGCCAGAAGCCGGAGTGGCGCGCGCTGATTGTTCCGCTGCTGGCAACGCCGCTGGTGGGCGGACTGGTGGGGGTCGAGGTAACCCGGGTGTTGACCCTGGTGCTGCCCTTTGGCCTGCTTGGCGCGCTGGGGCTCTTTGCCTCGCTGGAATGGTTGGCGAAACGGCTGCGCCTTTCCGGGCAAGGTCTGGCGCTTGGGACTGGCCTGCTGCTCGTCCTTTATCTGCTGGTGCTGTTTGCCAGCGCGTTGATTGGCGGTCCGACCTGGGTCAGCGATTACGGCTTATCTGGAATGCAGTGGGGCGCGCGCCAGGTCTTTGGGAGCGCTCTGGCTTACAGCAACGCCCATCCGGTAGCCAAAATCTATGTGGCTGGGGAGTGGTCCTGGCAGGATGATACCCTGCTGCGCTACTTTATCCCCGAAGACCGGCCGGTCATGATGGGCAGCCCCCTCGATCATCTCGAAGAACTGGCCGCGGGCGACCATCTGCTGTTCTACGTCAAGCGGCAGGATTATCAACAACTGCTGACGGAAGGGCTGTTTTCCAGCATTCAGGTGGAAGAAACCATCTATTACCCTGACGGTTCGCCCGCCTTCCTGTTAACCCGCCTGGAATTGTCCCCCGCAGCGCGCGAGCATATCTTGAACGGCACCCTGGCGGAGTTCCAGCCCGTTGATACCAGCGTTCAGTGGCAGGGTCAAAGCGTCAGGGTGCGTCATTCGGCTCTGGACGATGGAGATATCGCCAGTGTTTTGGATGGAAACCCAGAATCTCTGGTGCGCACGCGCCGGGACAACCCGTTTATGATGGAATTTACCTTCAGCCAGCCGCCTGAGTTAATCGGGCTGGAAGTGTTAATTGGCTCAGAAGCGGTGCGTTTGAGCGCGCGGGTAACGCCGCTGGAAGGTGAGGAGCAGACATTCCAGATCACCGCTCCCGAAGGGTCAGATCTTAAAACCCTGCGGCTTGATTTTCCAAAACCGCTGCGCGTGCGCGTCTTGCGGGTTGAATTGTTAGACGTGCTCGCTCCGCAGCACTCGAATGTACACCTCTGGGACATGCGCTTTTTACAGCCCTGAAACGTATCCCCTGATTTCTTTCCTCAAATTTGACATTGTGAGTACAATATTGCTATCAGGCGCGCGGTGCGCCTGCCATTTCATTCTGGAGGAGAATGAACGTGATGAACATCAAGCGATGGATGGTGTGGATGGGCGTCTTCACCGCGCTGACGGTCCTGCTGACGGCCTGCGGCGGCGCGGCCGCGCCCCAGGCGCCGGCGGGCGGGCAAACCGCGGCGCAGGAGCCGGTTTTGATTACCGGGACGATGACCTACAGCAATGATTTCGCGGTAGAGACCTACTTTTATGAACAGGCGGTCGCTCTCAATGATATGCACGGTTTTGTGATCCGCGATCAGGAATGGGAACTGCCGGTGGAATCCCAGGTTCTGGGCTATTTGAAGGTGGACAAAGACAAAAACAGCGCCACGTACCGCCTGGCGCTGCCCGCCCGCCCTGAGGGCGAATTTAACGATGTGGATCAAAACGGCAAAGAAGATAAAGGGGTCCAAATCTTCACGGTGGCTTATTCCCCGAACTGGGCTGGCGGCCCGTTCTCAGAAGGCGATGACGCTTCGCGCGGCTGGAGCAATTACATCGCTTCGACCGTGACGGATTCAGAAAAAGAGTACGAAGTGGTGGGCGGCAAGCTGATCATCTGGGCGCCAGATGACCGGCAGCAATTCCCCACCGGCTTTGGCGATGACGGCAAACTGTTCACCGCTGATGATCCGGTCGGGCCGGTGCCGGCGGGTTATTCCGTGATTGACCTCGACCAGAAACCCTTCGCTGTGATCCGCGAAGCCAACCCGGTGGTCGACCTGTACGAGCCAAAAGATTACGCGATCAAAGATTTTTCCGACCTGTCCTATACCCAGGCTTTTGATCAGATGTTTGAGAAGGTCAAGACCGAATATGCCTTCAATGATATTCCCGGCAAAGCGCCTGACTGGGATAAGCTGTACAGCCAGCTCGCCCCGCGCGTCAAAGAGGCTGAGGAGAAAAAGTCAGCCCGGCTGTTCTTCCTGGCGCTCAAAGATTTCACCTATGCCTTTAAGGATGCCCATGTCGGCCTGAGCGGCGGCAGTGTGGACGACGCGGTTTTTTATGAACTCACCGATTACGGTTATGGTTTTGCGCTGCGCGAACTGAGCGACGGCTCATTCCTGGTGGTGTTTGTCACGCCCGGCGGACCGGCGGAAAGTGCCGGTATGCAGGTCGGGGCGGTGGTGAGCAAGATTAATGGGGAAGATGTCGCTGCCGCGCGCGACAGGGTCAACGCATATTCCGGGCCGTTCTCCACCGATCACACCCGCAAATACCAGCAGCTGCGCTACCTGCTGCGGGCGCGGGAAGGTGAGGAGATGGAAGTCGTCTTCACCAACCCGGGCGGGAGCGAGCAGACCGCCAGGCTCAAGGCTTTCCCGGAGCGCAAGAGTTTCAGCGCCACCTCGCTTTACCGCGGCTACAATCCGAACGCGCTGCCGGTTGAGTTTGAAATCCTCGATTCGGGGGTTGGTTATATCAAGCTCAATTCCAATTACGATGATTTGAACCTGGTCTTCCGCCTGTTTACCCGCGCGCTGGCGACCTTTGAAATGAACGAAGTGCCGGGCATTATTATTGACCTGCGCCTGAACAGCGGCGGTCAACCGCTGGGTCTGGCCAGTTTCCTCACGGATAAAGAAATCCCGACCGGGCAGGATGAATATTTCAGTGAAGTGACCGGCAAGTTTGAGCCGTCCGGCGCGCCGGGGAAAATTATTCCCAGCGAGGAACAGTACCGCTTTGGCAAGATGGTTTTGCTGGTCGGTCAGGGCTGCTCGAGCGCCTGTGAATTTGAAGCCTACGCCTTCAGCCAGGTGCCGGGGATGATTGTGGTGGGCGAAACGCCGACGGGCGGCCTGTTTGGGGATGTGGCTCGCGGACAGTTCGTCCTCCCGGGCGGGATCTCCCTGCAGGTGCCGACCGGACGCACAATCCTGCCGGACGGCACAATCCTTCTGGAAGGCGTGGGGGTGGTGCCGGACGAAGTTGTGCCGGTGACGGCTGAATCCGTGCTTTCCGGCGGCGACACTGTCCTGGATTACGCGGTGAAACTGATTACCGGTTATTAATTGACGCGGTAACTACGAAAACCAACCGGCGGCCAGACGGCCGCCGGTCTCTTTATCCGTGAAAAAGGTCAGGGAATCTTTATATAAAAACCTTTCTGCATATCCTGCGGGTCGAGCAGGGAAAGACGGCTGTCGTAATCGTTCAGGCGCGTACAGGGCAGCGGGGCGTCCCAGCAGGCTTCTTTACTGTAATCTTTGGGGGTGTACACAACCAGTCCGCTGCGGGTGACCTGATACGGCTGGGGTCCTTCGGTGACCGACTGTTCGGCGATGAAGGTCTCCAGCGGCGGGGAAATCAGATAACTTCTGGAAATTTGATTGGTGAAATTGGGTGAGAGCCAGAAAAGCACGACCAGCATAACCGCGGCAGTCAGCAAATTCAGCGATTTGACCGCCTTCATCGCCATGACCTGTTGGATAAACAGCATCAGCGCGGCGGTAACCGCCAGCCAGAAAGCCGCGCCCATGAAGCGCACATCCGGGGCCATGTAGCCCCAGTAAACCAGCGAGGCAATACAAATGGCCAGTACTACCAGCGGCGCGCCGCTCTGGCGCTGCGGACGGCGGCTGGCCAGCCGCAGCAGCAACGTCAGCGCGAGCAGGCCGATCAGATAAAAGACGCCTTCCTTAATTTCAAAGGGCACCTTTTTTGACCAGGTTGCCAGCCATTCCCAGAACGAGATATTCGGGATGCTTCCGCTGCCGTAGGTGGCCCACAACCGAATAATCGGGGCGATTGGCTCGACCATCTGGACGGGAATTTTCCAGGGGACGTTGAAGGAAATTAATGGGCTGGGGTAAAGCAGATAGCCGCTGAGGATCACCGAGCGCGCCAGCCAGGGAAGAATCAGCAGCGCGCCTGAGCCTGCCCAACCAGCCAACGCGCGCCACTTGCCGGAAAAGCGCGGCGTGCGCAGCAGGTAATAAACCACCGCGGCAAGCAAAACGCCGGCGGCGAAAACCGCGCTGCTGAGTTTGACGGTAATCGCCAGCGCGGCGAGCAGCACCACACGGGTGATATAGGTGCGCAGCAGGGCGGTATCGGCCGGATCACGGGTGAAAATCGCGATCAACCCACCGGCCAGCACGGATTGCAGCGCGAAGATAAAAATATCGGGCGAATAACCGGTAAAAGTTGAATTGGCGGTGTACCAGAGCAGGAAGGGCGTAAAAAGCGCGTAAAACAGATCGGTGGGCCGCAGCGCTCCGCGCTCTTCAACCAGGCGCGCGAGGGCGGAGAAGCAGCGCAGCAGCACGGCGAAGATGGTCAGGGTGCTGGCGGTGTAGAAGGCAAGGCCGTGGAAAGGTCCGGGGTTGAGCAGCGCCGCATAGAGCATGGAGGAATTGTTGAAAGCAAAGCGGTGGTGCAGGTTTCCCAATCCTGGAACGATGGCGAAATTTTCGATCCACTTGACCGTTTGCATGTGATACAGTCCGTGGTCAAAATGCACTTCACCCCAGATCGCCTGGTTGGAAAGGATCAATAACGCGGGGGCGAGCAGCGCCAGCAGGGTCAGGATGCGGCGTAGGCGATGCGCCCGCAGCCATCCCCAGACCGCGCGGGCGTTCAGCCCCCAGCCCAGGAGGGACAACCCCAGGAGCAACCCCCAGGTCAGCAGGGTGACCGGGAAGAGGAAATGCCAGAGCTGAAGAAAAGCCACCGCTGCCGCCAGCCCCAGCCAGAAAGACGCCAGCAGATCGTTAAAAAAATGTGTCGGCCGCAGCAGGCGGAAGGGCAGCAGCAAGCCGATCCCGGTAAAGTAAAGCAGGAAAAACAGCACGCACAGGGCAATGGTCAGCATACAGGACCTCTGGCAGGTGGGATAAACCTATTATACCCGTCAAGGAAAATGATATAATGGGCGTGCGCTGTGGGCAAGAATGGGTCAGTAGGGCTTGTAGCTTACACCCCCGGTTGTTTCGGGGGCAGCGGCAGAGCGCTTTTTAATAATGGATAATTGCCCTGATGAAGGGCCCGTAGCTCAGTGGCAGAGCGCGCGGCTCATAACCGCTTGGTCGCTGGTTCGAACCCAGCCGGGCCCACTATGATGTAAAGAAAAAAACGGCAGAGCGCGGGGGCGAAGAACCGTTGTCGGAGCGGGCGCTGAAAGCGCCCAGCGGAGATCCCCGCAGGGGAGCGCTGGTTCGAACCCAGCCGGGCCCCCAATGACTGTAGCATAGGGGGATTTACTTTTTTCCCGCGGCAGGTAAGGAAAACATCTAGAAGGATTCTGCGCGGCCGGCGGCAAATTGGCGGTGAAAGGCTCGCTCTTGACCCGGCCTGCAGCCTATCCTTCCTCCACTCCCTTCACCACCAGCCGAATACCCTCGACGCTGACCACTTCAACCTCCGCGCCAGCCTCCAGCGCGGGCTGGCCGGGAGCAAGCCGCGCGCTCCACTGCTCTCCGCTGATTTGCACCGTGCCGCGCGGGTTTAACGGGCTGACCGCCCGTCCGCGCTGACCGGGCAGGGTTTGAGGACCGCTGCGCAGCGGCGTGCGCATGGCTTTCACTGCGATGGCGACCACCGCGGAAAAGGTTAGCGCCACAAGAACGCCGGTAATAACGACCAGCGGCACGGAAACGCGCGCAAACCCGGGCGCGGGAACTGTGTTGAAGAGTACCAGCGCTCCGGCGATAAACGAAGCCGCCCCGGCGGCAGTCAGCGCGCCCAGGGTGGGGGTTTGCGTCTCCAGATAGAAAAGCACAAAGGCGATCGCCATCAGCAGCAAACCGACCCAGTTGACCGGGATAACCCCAAGGCCGTAAACCGCCAGCAGCAAACACACCGCGCCGACAAAGCCGGCCACCCAGCCGCCCGGGCTGGAAAACTCAATCAGGATCGCCTGCACGCCGATGGTCAGCAGCAGGAAAAGAATGTTCGGATTGGTGGCGGCCTGAAGGATGCGTTCGATCAGGGTTGGGTTGATTTCAATCACACGCGCGTTCAGCGTGTGCAGGGTGCGCGGCTGCCCGCCAAGGTTCACCTGCCGGCCGTCCAGCTGGGCGAGCAGGTCTTCCAAATCGCGGGCAATAAAATCCACCAGATTGGCCTGCAGCGCTTCGCTGGCGCTGGCTGCTTTCGCGTTTTCAATGGTGTCTTCCGCCAGGGCAACCGCCTGCGGCCCGCGCCGCTCGGCCAGCGAGCGCGCCTGCGCTTTCAATATTTCTTTCACCTTACGGTCAAGGGTGGATTCGATCTCCTCCCCCTGCATCCCGACCGGGCTGGCTGCGCCGATGGCTGTGCCGGGAGCCATGGCGGCCAGGTGGCCCGCCAGAGTAATCAGCGTTCCGGCGCTGCCCGCTATCGCCCCTTCGGGAGCTACGTAAACCACCACCGGGATAGGGCTGCCGCGCAGGGTTTCGACGATATCTGTCATCAGGCTGACCTCGCCCCCCGGCGTGTTTAATCGCAGGATGATGAAATCCGCGCTGCGGGCTTCGGCTTGATCGATCCCCCTGCGAATATACCCTGCCATGGTGCTGGTCAGCGGTCCGCTGGCGGTCAGCACAACGACTGTGGGTTGTTTTTCCTCGCTTTGAGCTGACGCGGGTAGGATGATGGAATTGAGCAGAAAGATCAGTAAAATCAGGCTGATGATTCGCGCGCGCATGTTATACCTCTACATTCAATTATAGCCTGCCGCCAGGCGGGTAAAAAGCGTCAGGTTGCAGAAGTCTATACATAAAATAAGTGATTCCATGAAAGGCCATTTCTGTCATAATCAATAAGGATGGAGGCAGCGATGCAAGTGCAAAAAAAGCTGGTCTTTATTTTTCTGGGATGGCTGCTGCTGACAGGCTGCAGGGGAGGAAATAACGTTCCCCGGCCGACGCCGGACTTAGATGTTGACCGGACTCCTTTTGAAGAGGCTGGCTGCAGCGGCAGCTGGGATACTTGCGCTGATCAACCCGCTTTTTCCGCCTTTGGCTGCGACCGCATCCAGCCGGCTGAACCGATGCTGGGCGGGCTGGGGCAGCCGTTGGCTGAATGCTGGGTTATCCAGCGCTTCGATGAAACTTCGCCGGCTTTGCAGGAAATCACCCAAAATCAATCCTACTTTCACACGCGCGGCTGCATGCTGCGGATTTATGTGCGCTATATTGTCTATGTTCAGGGTGAATTTCGTCTGTTAAAAACTCCATCAGACTGGCTTGCGCTTGGCGGGCCGCTGGATACACCCGAAAAAGCGCTTTCTTTCGCCCTGGCTGCGACCGGCCTCTACGCGGATTTTACATGGAAGCCCGACCCCGGGCTGATCTATTACGACCAGAGCGCAGCCCAACAGACCAGCGTGGTCGCTGCAGGCCAGGGTTGGCGCATCAACCTTTTCCGCTACCAGGCCTGCGGCTGCGGGCCCCATGATACCAGCCGGGTGGATGTGTTCCTGACTCCTGATGGGGTGCTGAGTCTGAGCGAGCCCAGGCCGCTCTTTCGCGATCCGGCCGAAGACGGCCTGTGTGTGGATTAAACCACTTGAGAGCAATTTCGCGCTCAAGGGCTGATGTTATAATCAACCTTATGAAGAAGAAGCTCAAGATCTTTTTACTGGTACTGTCCGCGTTGGTAATCCTTTTTGTCCTTGGTTACGCCGTGACCCCAATCCGGAATGCGGTTGGCTGGAGGGTTACGGAGGTGATGATCGCTTTGCGCTCCTGGTTAAATCCTCCCGAAGATGTGGATATTGCCATTCAGGTTCAGCAGACGCTGGATTTACAGGCCACGCTAGACGCCATGCGCCCCAGCGCGACCCCGGCGCCGACCCGGACGCAATCCACCCCCCAGCCGCAGCCGACTCCCACAATGCAGCCGACCGCGCTGCCGGCTGCCGTACGCCTGGAAGGGGTGCGCTATACCTCTCAGCACGGTTATTTCAACTACTGCGCGCCTGCCAACCTGGCGATGGCGCTTTCTTACTACGGCTGGAACGGCAACCTGGAAGAGCTTGGCTCGGCGATCAAGCCCCATCCGCAGGATAAAAATGTCATGCCCTACGAGATGGCCGCCTACGCCCGCGACGTCGCCGGGCTGGGAGCGGTTGAGCGCGTTGGCGGGTCCGCGGAAACGATAAAACGATTTGTCGCCGCGGGTTTCCCGGTGCTGGTCGAAAAAAGTGTGCTGTTTAATGATTTACAGAACCGCAAGAGCTGGATGGGCCACTACCAGGTCATCACCGGCTATGACGACGCCAAAGGTGTTTTTATCGCCCAGGATTCATATGTAAAAGCCAATCTGGAAGAGCCGTACGCTCAGTTCATGTCGGACTGGCGCTCGTTCAACTACACCTATATCATCATTTACCGCCCTGAACAGGAAAGCCAGGTACTGGCGCTGCTGGGACCGGATGCCGATGAGACCGAAAATTACCGCAACGCCTTTGTGCTGGCTTCCAATGAAGTCTACGGTCTGGAAGGGGTTGACCAGTTCTTCGCCTGGTACAATATCGGCACCAACCTGGTGAAACTGCAGGATTATGCCGGGGCGGCCAACGCTTATGATCAGGCTTTCACACTGTACAACCGCCTGCCGCAGGAATTGACCTCGCGGCCTTACCGCATCCTCTGGTACCAAACCGGCCCTTACTTTGCCTATTACTACACCGGTCGATACCAGGACGTGGTCGACCTGGCGACCAATAATTCAATCGCCATGGTGCTGGATGATAAACCAGCTCTGGAAGAGTCCTTCTACTGGCGCGGTCTGGCCCGTTATCAGCTGGGCCAGGTAGAAGCCGCCATCGAGGACATGCGTACAGCTCTGAAATGGCATAAAGATTTTGCTCCCGCCCTGCAGGCTTTACAGACCTGGGGCGTTGCTCCTTGAAGCCATGATCAAACTGCTCCATTTTGCTGATGCCCACATTGACATGGCCGGACAGGGCCGTCTTGATCCGGCCAGCGGGCTGCCTTTACGATCGCTGGATTTCCTGACCGCGCTGGACAAAATTGTGAATGCCGCTGTGGAGCAGCAGGTGGACCTGGTCATCTTCGCCGGGGACGCCTACAAGGACCGCACCCCGGTGCCAACCTTTCAACGCGAGTGGGGCCGGCGCATGATGCGCCTCTCCCGCGCGGGGATTCGCACCCTGCTGCTGGTCGGGAACCATGACCGCTCCCCGGCTGCTCAACGGGCGCATGCCCTGCAGGAATACGAAACCCTCGAAATCCCGCACATTTTTACCGCCAGCGAACTGTCCTTCTGGGGCCCGGATCAGCTGGAAGGTCTGCCTGTTCAGGTGATCGCTCTGCCGTGGATCTCCCGTTCCACCCTGCTCGCGCGCCTGCAGGAAGACGGCCTGGAAGGTGGGGATATTTACGATCAACTGGCCGCGCGTTATCAGGTGCTGGTTGACCGCTGGCTGGAGCAGGCTGATCCCGGTCTGCCGGTCATATTGACAGCCCACGCTTCGGTGCAGGGAGCCGTGTACGGCGGCGAACGCGCCGTGATGCTCGGAAATGACCTTGTGCTGCCTGGTTCGCTGGTGCGCGATCCGCGGATTGATTACGCCGCCCTCGGGCACATCCATAAAGCGCAGAATCTGAATGAAAATGCTCACCCCCCGGTGATCTATCCGGGTTCGATTGAGCGGGTGGATTTTGGCGAAGCCGCCGATGACAAGTATTACGTCACCGCGCGGATAGAACGGGGGCACACGGAATTTGAATGGCATAAACTGGATGGCCGGCGCTTCATCGACCGCTATGTTCGGCTGAATGAAAGCAACCTGACGCTGGTGGACGGGCTGCCGTCTCTGCAGGATTGTATGCGCGTCATTCGATCTGCGCTGCCCGCGCCGCAGGATCTGGAAGGCGCGGTGCTGCGGCTCACGCTGGAATACCCGCGCGGCTGGGAAGTTTTTATCGATGAAACCGAACTGCGCCGCGATTGTGAGAGCGCATTTGAGTTCCATCTGCTGCGCCGTCCGCAGGTTGAAGCCCGCCTGCGCCTGCCCGGCAACCAGGCCGTCAGTCAGTATTCCCCGCAAGAGCTGCTTGAACTGTACTGGAAGCAGCAGGGCGGCAGCGCGGAAAACCGCGAAGCGTTGAACCGGCTGGCGGCAGAAATATTTAACTGGCAGGCTGAAGGCAGTGAAGAATCTGGCTAAAGAGGGGCGGCGCGTATGCCTTTTCCGTGGGTGGAATTAATCGTCATTCTTTTGCTGAACCTGATCAACGGTTTTTTTGCCATGTCAGAAATCGCCCTGGTTTCGGCGCGAAAAGTGCGCCTGCAGCAAAAGGCCGAAGAGGGCTCATGGAGCGCAAAAACCGCCCTGGAACTGGCGGTCAATCCCAACCAGCTGCTCTCCACGACCCAGATTGGCATCACCTTGATCGCCATCTTAAACGGCGCAATCGGCAATGAGGCGTTTAAACAGCCGCTGGCGGCCTTGATCGCCCGCATCCCGGCGCTGGCCGCGCCCAGCGGATGGCTGGCGACAACCATTATCGTTCTGGTTACCGGCTATATTTCCCTGGTGATCGGCGAACTGATCCCCAAGCGGCTGGGCTTGAACAACCCGGAGCGAATTGCCATGGCAGCCGCCGGGCCGATGCGGGTGTTATCCCTGTTGACTGCTCCCCTGGTCTGGCTGCTCAGCCGATCTACCGACCTTGGTCTGAAAATTCTCGGTTCATCCAAGTCGAAAGAACCGCAGGTGACCGAAGAAGAACTGCGGGTGATGGTTGAACAGGCTACCCAGGGCGGGGTGATTGAAGAGGCGGAGCAGGATATGGTCGAGAGCGTATTTCGCCTGGGCGACCGCTTTGTGGATGCACTTATGACTCCGCGCACTGAACTGGAATGGCTGGACCTGAGCGAGCCCGTGGATGAACTGCTGGAGAAGGTCAAAGCCAGCCATTACAATGTATTTCCGGTGGCTGAGAACACCCTGGACGCGGTTCAAGGGGTCGCGCTGGCGCGCGAATTGTTGGCCGCTTATCTGCGCGGCGAGTTGAAACATGTGCGCGATTTTATTCATCCCGTGCCTTACGTCCCGGAAAGCAGCAATGCCCTCAAAGCGCTGGAGAGCATGCGTCAGAGCGGCAGCGAAGCCGCGATGGTGATTGATGAGTACGGGGGTTTGCTGGGGATGGTAACTCCCACCGACCTGCTCGAAGCGATTGTGGGAGAAATGCCTTCCACGCTCGAGGGGGATGAACCGGAAATCATTCAGCGCGAAGACGGCACGTATCTGCTGGATGGTCTCTTGCCGGTGGATGAGCTGAAGGAAATTTTAGGCGTGGATGAACTCCCGGGCGAAGAACGGGTTGGCTTTCAAACCGCGGGTGGTTTTGTCATGAGCCAGGTTGGCTCGATCCCTGCGGCCGGGCAGTGCTTTGAATTCGCCGATTACCGCTTCGAGGTCGTGGATATGGACGGCCGGCGGGTGGATAAAATCCTGGTGACCCCGCTGCCAGGCGGTGACCGGGAAATTTACCGACCGTGAGTGATGTATGGATCCTGTTGCTCTGAACATTAGCGGGTTCCTGTCTTACCGCCAGCTGGTCAGCCTGAATTTTGACGGGTTTGACCTGGCCTGTATCACCGGCGCCAACGGGGCAGGTAAATCCACCCTGCTGGATGCCATCACCTGGGCGCTTTTTGGCGAAGCGCGCGGCAAAGATGACGCGGTGATAAACAGCCAGAGCAAGGCGGCCGAGGTAAGTTTTGATTTTCGCTACGAAAATTTTCTTTACCGTGTGCGGCGGTATAAACACAAAGACAAGACTGCCCAGCTGGATTTTTTTATCCAGACCGATGACGGCGCCTGGAAGACGCTCAGCGAGCGCTCGCTCAGGGAAACCCAGGACCGCATTCGCAAGTCGCTGCGGCTGGATTACGAGACCTTTACCAACGCTTCATTTTTCCTGCAGGGAAAAGCCGACCAGTTCACCACGCAAAATGCTGGCCAGCGCAAACGCATTCTTTCCAGTATTCTGGGGCTGGATATCTGGGAAGAATACAAAGAACGGGCTGCCGAGCGCCGAAAAGGTCTGGAAAGCGAAAAACAGAGGGTGGACAGCCTGATCGTCGAGATCGACGCCGAACTGGGTGAGGAAAAAGACCGCCGCGCCAGTTTACAGCAGAAACAGGCCGCGCTGGAACAGTTGAGCAAAGAATACCAGACCCGCGAAGAGCTGGTCAACCTGTACCGCCAGCGCGCGGCCAGCCTGGCGGAAAAGAAAAAAAACTGGGAAGAGCTGAAATCCCGCTTGATGACCCTTCGCGAACGCCAGCAGGAGGTCGAGGACAAACTTGCATTGCGTCAGGCCGAAGCTCAAAATCACGCAAGCCTGCTGGCAAGCGCCGCGCAAATCGAAACGGCGTACGCGGAATGGCTGGCAGCCCGATCGGAACTGGAATCGTGGGAAAATTTAGCGCTTCGCTATCGCGAGCAGGAAAAAAAGCTGGAAGAACCGCGCCGCGCCCTGGCTGCGGAAGAAGCGCGTTTGAGCGCCCGGCGTGAGGGTTTGCGTCAACAGGCGGAAATGATCCGCGCCATTCAGGCCAGCCTCCCGAGAATTCAGCAGGAAGCCACCCGCTGCCGCCAGATGGCGGATGAACTGCTTGACCGCCTGAAAACGCGCGAAGCCCTTCAGAACGAACGCAACCTGCGCAATGAAAACCTGACTTCCCTGGAAAGCCGCAACCGTCAGTTAAAAGAACAAATGGATGCGCTCAAAGAGCGCATTGATCAACTGGAAAGCAGCAGCGGGGCAGTCTGTCCGCTTTGCGGTCAGCCGCTGGGGAATGACGACCGCTTGAAACTCATCGCCGCTCTAAACCGCGAAGGGCATGAACTGGCAGAGCAGTACCGCCAGAATCAGGCCGCCATGCAGCAGGAGCGTCCGCTGATTGAGTCATTGAAAACCGAGCTTGAGGCTTTAACCCGCCTGGAACGCGAACTGCCGGTGCGCTTGAAGACAGCCGGAGACGCGGAAGCGGATGTGGCGCAAAAACAGATGATGGTGGATGACTGGTTGAAGACCGGCCAGCCGGATTTAGAGGAACTGGAAGCCCGCCTCGCCGCCGGCGATTTTCTGCCAGAAATTCGCGCCAATCTTAAGGAAGCCGAGGCCGCGCTTCAGGCGCTGGGCTATGACCCGGCAGCCCACCAGGCCGCCCGCCAGCGCGAGCAGGACGGCCGGGCGGCAGAAGAACAAATGCAGGCGCTGCGCAGCGCCCGGGCAGCTCTTGGACCGCTCGAGGCAGCGATTGCCGACCTGTCGAATCAGCGTGCGGTGTTCCGTGATGACATCGCCGCGCTGGAAGCCCAGGAAGCGCAGGCGGCTGAAGAATACCAGCGCGAAAGCGCTGGCTTGCCCGATCTGGATAAGGCTGAAGAAGAGCTGCGCGCCTTGAAGGAAACTGAAAACCGCGCCCGCAGCGAAGTGGCTGCGGCGAACCAGCTCGTCGAGGTCTTGAAAAGCCGCAAAAAACGCCGCGAGGAACTGGCTGCCCACCGGGATGCGCTTGCCCAGCAGATCCTGCGCTATAAAGAATTGGAGCGCGCTTTCAGCAAGGACGGCATCCCCGCTCTGTTGATTGAACAGGCCCTGCCGGAAATTGAGCAGGAGGCGAACGACCTGCTTGACCGCTTGAGCGGCGGGACGATGTCGGTGCGGTTTGTTACCCAGCGCGATTACAAAGATAAAAAACGCGCGGATTTGAAAGAGACCCTGGATATCCTCATCGCGGATTCGGTCAGCGAACGCCCTTACGAAATGTTTTCGGGCGGCGAAGCCTTTCGGGTCAATTTCGCAATTCGCTTAGCGCTTTCCCGGGTGCTGGCCAGGCGCGCCGGCGCCAGGCTGCAGCTCCTGGTGGTTGACGAAGGCTTTGGCAGTCAGGACGCGCAGGGCCGCCAGCGCCTGATTGAAGCCATCAATCTGGTGCGGGCTGATTTTGCCAAGATTCTGGTGATTACCCACATGGATGAGCTAAAAGACGCCTTCCCCAACCGGATTGAGGTGGAAAAGACTCCGCAGGGTTCAACTGTATCGGTGGTGGTTTCATGAATCCGCCGCCGCGACTGGGAGTGATCCAGCGGGTCTTGCCTGCCTACCGGGCGGTTTTTTTCGACGCGCTGGCAGAGCGCTGCCGGGGTGGACTGCAAATCTTCGCCGGGCAAGCCCGCCCGCAGGAAATGGTTGAAGAAGGCCGCGGACCGCAGGTGGCTGAATGGTTCCGCGCCCGCAACGTGCATTTGTTCAACGGTACAGCCTATCTTTGCTGGCAATCTGGTCTGCTGCGCTGGCTGAATACCTGGCAGCCGCAGGTGCTGATCGTGGAAGCCAACCCGCGTTATCTCTCGTCGCCCCTGGCTGTGCGCTGGATGCGCGCCCGCCGCCGACCGCTCATCGGCTGGGGTCTGGGCGCGCAGGGCGCCGGAAGCCGTTTCGCCGGGCTGCGCCGCGCCTGGCGGCGGGTTTTTCTGGCGCAGTTTGATGCCCTGATCACCTACTCAACCCAGGGCGCGCTGGAATACGCTGCCATCGGTTTCCCGCGCGAACGGATTTTTGTCGCGCCGAACGCGGCGGCGCCGCGCCCAGCCGCCCCGCCCCCCGAACGCCCTGTTAATCGGGGGACCCCCCCGACGGTGCTCTTTGTCGGCCGGCTTCAGGAACGCAAGCGGGTGGATTTGCTGCTGCGCGCCTGCGCAGCCCTGCCGCCCGGGCTTCAACCCGCCCTGACCATTGTGGGCGATGGCCCCGCTCGCCCGGATCTGCAGGCGCTGGCGGATCAAGTGTACCCGCGCGCCGTCTTCACGGGTTCGCTGCACGGCGCTGAGCTGCAGCCCTACTTCGCCGCCGCGGACCTTTTCGTCCTGCCCGGCACCGGCGGGCTGGCGGTTCAGCAGGCAATGGCGGCCGGCCTTCCGGTGATGGCGGCGGAAGCCGACGGCACCCAGGCGGATCTTATCCGCCCCCAGAACGGCTGGCAGCTTCCGCCTGGCGACCTGGAAGCGCTCACCGCTTCGCTCAGGGAAGCCCTCTCGGATGTTCCGCGCCTGCGCCGTATGGGCCAGGCTTCTTATGAAATCGTGCGCGACGAGATCAACCTGGAGCGTATGGTCGATATCTTCATCCAGGCAGTCCATTCCGTGACGGAGTCGAATGAATGCACATCCTGATCGTTGCTGACGGGCGCAGCCCGACCACCCGCCGCTGGGTTCAGGGTTTACTGGCCTTGAAACAGCAGGTCACTCTGATCTCCACCTATCCCTGCGCAGAAATCCCCGGCACGGAGCACACCCATATCCTCCCGGTGGCTTTTGGCGGTTTTTCAGGCAGCCAGGTTGGCACAGGGCAGCCCGGCACGGGCGGCCGCACGGCAGCCCGCCGTTTTGTAGGTAAGTTTCGCAACCTGCTGACCGGCATCCGCTACGGTCTGGGCCCCTGGATGCTTGAATTTTCCCGACAGCGTTATCAAAAGCTGGTGCGCGCCGCCAACCCGGACCTGGTTCACGCCATGCGCATTCCCTTTGAGGGCATGCTGTCCGCCTTTACACCGCGGGAATTTCCCCTGGTGATAAGCATCTGGGGAAACGATCTGACCCTGCATGCCCGCCGCTCCGGGCGCATGCGCGCCCTCACCCGCCGCGCGTTAAAGCGCGCTGACGGCCTTCTGGCGGATACCAGGCGCGATATCCGCCTGGCGTTTCAATGGGGGTTTCTGGAAGATAAGCCAACCGCAGTCCTGCCAGGCGGCGGGGGTGTGGATCTGGAAGAGGTTGCCCGCCTGCGCGCCATGGCGGATGCCTTACCGGTCGCGCTGCCAGCCGACGCTCCGCTGGTGGTCAATCCGCGCGGCTTCCGCCCCGGCAGTGTCCGGAATGACACGTTTTTCCAGGCGATCCCGCTGGTGCTCGAACGCCTCCCTGACGTATTCTTCATCTGTCCTGGCATGGCCGGTCAGCCAGAGGCGGTCCGCTGGGTTGAAAAATACCATCTGGATGAGCGCGTTCGCCTGCTGCCTTTCCTGACTCAGGCGCAGCTCTGGGGACTGTTCCAGCGAGCGGCGGTATCGGTTTCGGTCAGCCAGCATGATGGAACGCCCAATACCCTGCTGGAAGCCATGGCCTGCGGCTGCTTTCCTGTCGCCGGGGATATCGATTCGCTGCGTGAATGGATCACTCCGGGAATCAACGGGCTGCTGGTGCAGCCGGACCAGGCGCAGCAGCTGGCTGAAGCGCTGGTCATTGCCCTGCAGGATCAGGGGCTGCGCCAGCGCGCGGCTGCCCTCAACACTGCGCTGGTAGCCGATCGGGCCAGCGCGCCGGCCGTGCGGCAGGCTGCTGTGGATTTTTATCAGCGCGTTGCAGCGCGGTCCCAGTCGGAGGGGACGCCAGATTCAGCCGCGGTAGAGGCGCCTCAGCCCCCTGAACCTACCGCGCTTTGACAAGCCGATTTGCTTCGGCTATACTTATCCCTGCCCGCACAGGGCTTAGACCCGGCATTTAAACAGGAGGACAAGATGGCTGGTGAAAGCGCATTTAAGTTAACCTATGCTACCATGTTCAACCCCCCGGAAGAATTGCACACCCGATTTGAAGAAGCGTTAGCACAATTTCATCAAAATATTGGTAAAGAACACGCCATGATCATTGACGGCAAAGAGCGCTTCGCTGCCGAGAAATTTGAAGACCGCTCACCGGCGAATACGGATCAGGTGCTGGGCATCTTCCAGAAAGGCACGGCTCAGGATGGCCTGGATGCGCTGGCTGCGGCGCGGAAAGCGTTCCCCAAATGGAGCCGCACACCCTGGCAGGAGCGCGTGCGCCTGGTGCGCAAAGCCGCCGAAATCATGGACCGCCGCACCTTCGAAATGGCGGTGGTCGTCTCCAAGGAAGTCGGGAAGAACCGCATGGAGGCCATCGGCGATGTGGCAGAAACCGCTGACCTGCTGCGCTACGCCTGCGACCGGATGGAGGCGGCTGGCGGGTTTGTTACGCAGATGGGCCGCGATCCGCTGGTGGGTTACAACTCGACCAATGTTTCCATTCTGCGCCCTTACGGTGTCTGGGTTGTCATCAGCCCCTTTAACTTCCCCTGCGCGCTGACCGGCGGACCGGTCGGCGCGGCTCTGGTAACCGGTAACACAGTGGTGATGAAACCCGCCACAGACACGCCGTGGACCGCTCGCCTGATTGCCGAATGTTTGCTGGAAGCCGGCATCCCGGACGGCGTGGTTAATTATGTAACCGGGCCGGGCAGCACCCTCGGTCAGGCCATCATTGAAAGCCCGGAAGTGGACGGCATCACCTTCACGGGGTCGTATGATGTCGGCATGAAGATCTACCGCGATTTTGCCGCTGGCCGCTGGGTTCGCCCCGCCATCCTTGAGCTGGGCGGAAAAAATCCGGCGATTGTCTCGCGCCACGCTGATCTGGAGATCGCCGCGCTCGGGATCGTGCGCTCGGCCTTTGGTCTGCAGGGCCAGAAATGTTCCGCCTGCTCGCGCGTGCTGATTGAAGAACCGGTGTATGATCAGCTGGCTGCCCGCCTGGTAGAGCTGACCGCCAAACTCACCATCGGCGACCCGACCGACCGGAATGTGTATCTGGGGCCGGTGGTGAATAAAAGCAGTTACCGCGATTACCAGACATTTGTGGGCGAATTGATTGAAGCGGGTCGGGTCTTGACCGGCGGGAAGGTCTTAACCGAAGGTGAATTCGCCAAAGGATATTTCTGCGCTCCGACGCTGGCTGAATTGCCTTTCAATCACCGCCTGTGGAAAACCGAGATGTTTGTGCCGATCACCACGCTGGGCAAAGTCAGCAATCTGGAAGAGGCGATGAAAATCGCCAACGATGTGGATTACGGCCTGACAGCCGGGTTTTACGGCACAAAAGAGGAAGCGGAATGGTTCTTTGACCGGATTGAAGCCGGGGTTACCTACGCCAACCGCCCAATGGGCGCGACCACCGGCGCCTGGCCGGGATTCCAGCCTTTTGGCGGCTGGAAAGGCTCCGGTTCGAGCGGCAAAAATGCGGGCGGCGTCCATTACCTCCAGCTTTACATGCATGAACAGATCCGTACCTACGTGGAAAAAGCGTAGAGACCAACCCTGACCCCGGGCTGACCCGGGGTCATGCCACAGGAAGGCTTATGTCCAAATTGTGTTCCATGCAAGAGGCCGTGCAGCAGTTTGTGCATGATGGCGACTGCGTCTACGCGGCCGGTTTCACCCACCTGATTCCTTTCGCCGCCGGGCACGAAATCATCCGCCAGGGGCGCAGGAATCTTGTCCTGGCGCGCGCGACTCCCGACCTGATCTATGAACAAATGGTCGCGGCGGGCTGCGCCCGCAAACTGATCTTTTCTTATGCTGGCAATCCCGGCGTGGGTTCGCTGCGCATCGTGCGGGAAGAACTGGAAGCCGGCCGCCTGGAGTGGGAAGAATATTCACACTTTGGGATGATTTCCCGCCTTCAGGCCGGGGCCAGCGGGCTTCCATTTATTCCCATGAAGCAAACCGCCGCCACGGACCTGGAGCGCGCCAACCCGAACATCAAGCGCGTTCCCGATCCCTACGGCGGGAAGGATGTGATTGTGGTTCCGCCGCTGCATCCTGATGTGGCCATCGTGCATGCCCAGCGGGCGGATAAAAACGGCAACGCGCATATCTGGGGCATCATCGGGGAACAGAAAGAAGCCGCTTTCGCCGCCAAACACGTGATCGTTACCGCCGAAGAAATCGTGGATGAAGACGTTATCCGCTCTGATCCCAACCGGACCCTGGTGCCCGAAATCATTGTCGACGCGGTGGTCGAAGCGCCCTTCGCCGCTCACCCTTCTTACACTCAGGGCTATTATGATCGCGACAACGCGTTTTATCTGAACTGGGATAAGGTGACGGAAAGCCGCGAAGAAACCAACCGCTGGCTGGAGGAATGGGTCTTCGGGGTAAAAGACCGGCGCGAGTACTGGCAGAAACTGGGCGCGGAAACTCACGCCCGTCTTAAGGTCGCCCCCCGTCCGGCAGCCGGGGTGGATTACGGAAATTATTAGGCCGGCGAAAGGAGCGCATCGAATGACTGAAACAACCTATTCATCGGCAGAATTGATGTGCGTCAACGCGGCCCGTTTGCTGCGCGACGGCGATAACGTCTTCGTGGGCGTCGGCCTGCCCAATCTGGCCTGCAATTTGGCGCGCCGCACGCATGCGCCCAACCTGCAAATGATCTACGAAGCTGGGGTAATCGGCGCGCGGCCTTCGCGCCTGCCTCTTTCCATTGGCGACCCGACCCTGGTGAGCGGAGCCATGTCGGTGGTCAGCATGTACGATATTTTCACCCTCTATCTACAGCGCGGCAACGTGGATGTTGGCTTTCTCGGCGGAGCTCAGATTGACCGCTACGGCAACATCAACGCCACCGTGATCGGCCCGTATGCGGCTCCCAAAGTGCGCCTGCCCGGTTCGGGCGGCTCTCAGGAAATTGCTGCCTGGGCGAACCGGTGTTACATTATTACCCCTCACCAGAAGCGGCGTTTTCCGGAACGGGTGGATTTTGCCACCTCGGCCGGTTACCTCAGCGGGCAGGGCGAGCGCCAGGCGGCGGGTGTGCGCGGCAAGGGGCCGGTTGCGGTGGTTACAGACCTGGGGATTTTGGAACCGGATGAGACGGGCGAAATGAATCTGACCACGCTGCACCCGGGCGTCAGCGTCGAGCAGGTCAAAGCCAATACCGGGTGGGACCTCAAAGTCGCCTCAACTCTGGCGGTTACCGAACCGCCCGGAGAGCAGGAGCTGCGCATTCTGCGCCAGGAATTGGATCCGACCGGAATTTATATCAAGTAAACCCAGCGGCTCTCAAACCATGAGAGCCGTTTTTTTCGCAGTGCAGAAGGGCTACAGTATAATACACTCAATTGCTGGCGCAGAGGTTTCCAATGGCTGAACCATCCCCGATCGAGGTGCTGTGTACAATTGATTTTCCCGCCGACCTGGTGCAATCCTGGCGCGCCCTCTCCCCGCGCCTGCGAATCACGGAAATTCCTACCCGCCGGGTCGAGGACATCGCTGAAGATATCTGGCAGCGAATCGAAGTGCTTTACACCGACCGGGTGCTGCCAGCGCCAGAGATGGTTCCCAACCTGCGCTGGCTTCAGTTCCATTTTGCCGGGGTTGATTTCGCCGCCCAGCATCCGCTGCTCGCTCGCCCCGACCTGATCGCCACCACATTGAGCGGAGCGGCGGCGCCTCAGGTGGCTGAATATGCCCTGGCCGCCTTGCTCGCCCTGGCTCACCGCCTGCCGGCGGTGATTAAGAATCAGGCGAAAATGGAATGGCCGAACGACCGCTGGACGCGTTTTGTCCCGCGCGAATTGCGCGGCAGCACCGTCGGAATCATTGGGTACGGCAGCATCGGCCGCGAACTGGCGCGCCTGCTGCAGCCCTTTGGCTGCACGATCCTGGCCGCCAAGCGCGATGTCTTTCATCCCGAAGACAGCGGTTACCTCCCGCAAGGCCTCGGTGACCCCCAGGGGAATCTCTTTACCCGCCTGTACCCGATTGAGGCGCTGGGTTCCATGGTTAAGGCATGCGATTTTGTGGTCGTCTGCCTGCCGTTAACTCCGAAAACGCGCGGATTAATCGGCGAGAGTGTCTTTAAAGCGATGAAGAAAGGCACCTGTCTGGTTGATGTGGGCCGCGGCGGGGTTGTGGACGCCTCCGCCTTACAGGAAGCGGTTAAGGAAGGCTACCTGGCTGCAGTTGCGCTGGATGTCTTCCCGGAAGAGCCGCTGCCGCCCGGTAATCCGCTCTGGCACCTGCCGGAAAGCATCGTCAGCCCCCATGTCGCCGGGATCAGCGCGGCGTATTTACAGCGCGCCGCCGCACTGTTTGAGCAGAACCTGCGGCTTTACCTTGAAGGGGAACCGCTTTTGAACCGTTTTGACCCCGAACGGGGTTATTAGTTAAAGTATGAAGCGCAGTTTTGATCTGGTTCTTTTTGATCTCGGTTCGACCTTAATCTATTTTGACGCCCCCTGGCCCGAGGTGATGGCAGCCGGCTATACCGAGCTGTTTCAATCCCTGCGCGCCAGCGGCGCTGACCTTCCGCGCGGACGATTTATCGCCGATTTTCACGAGCGCCTGAGCGCTTATTACCGCGAAAGAGACACGGAATTTATTGAATACACCACAGAATCGGTGCTGACTCGTCTGATCGCTGAATATATCCCCGGCGGGCTGCCGCAGCCGGCGGTGCGCGCCGCTCTGGACGCGCTCTACGCGGTGACTCAGTCTCACTGGGTGCTGGAGGAAGACGCGCACGACTGCCTGAGCCGGCTGCGTGAGATGGGGTATGCTCTTGGCCTGATCTCAAACGCCGGGGACAGCCGGGATGTTTACCGGCTGATTGAAAAAGCCCGGCTTACCCCCTTCTTTTCCAGCGTGTTGATTTCCGCCGAGGTGGGTTACCGTAAACCGCACCCTAAAATTTTTGAGCTGGCGCTGGCGGCCCACCGGGTACGGGCTGACCGGGCCGTGATGGTCGGCGATACGCTTGGCGCGGATGTGCTGGGCGCGCGCAACGCCGGGCTGGCCAGTATCTGGATCACGCGCCGCGCGGATACGCCCGATAACCGCGACCACCTGGATACGATCCAGCCGGATCGTCAGGTGGAGACGCTCCGCGAGATCCCCGGGCTTTTGAATAAATGGAAGAAAAAACCGGCCGGTTGAACCCCGGCCGGTCTTTTTTTTTGCTCGCGCCTTATTTCTTCTCGACGACCTTCGCCAGGATTTTACTGACTCGCAGCCCAAGCAGGCGCATCTCTTCCAGGGTGGCGTTGTCAAACCCGCCGGTGATGAAGTGCCACTTGTATCCTTTGACCAGCTTGCCGACTACCATCGCGACCAGGACAACCGGAGCGGGCATCAGCACCAGGTACATGAAAAACTGGCCCAGGAAAGTCTGGAAAGACCAGCTGCCGAACAGCCCGGCCAGGATCAGGGCCGGGGCCGCCACAGCCACACCCAGGATGATTAGATTCAGGGTCTTCAAAGCCGGTTTGTAGTACAGAGACCAGCCTGCTGCGGCGTCTTTGCCGGTCGGGTGAACGTAAGCGACCGCGCTGGCGCAGCTGGCCGCTCGCACCACATGATACGCCTTGCGGCCGGCCGGGCTGAATACTTCCACCCGGCTGACAGATGTCTGCGGGATCTGGGCTTCTTTCAGGGCTTCGCCGAGCGCTTTATCCAGATCTTCAACTTTATCGCCTTTGCCTTCCAGCAGCTCCAGGCCGCCCTCCATGCGCACGCCCAGGCTGTCCAGCGAGAAACCGCCCATATAGCCAGCGGGTGCGCCGGCCGGAGGCATCATTCCAGGCGGGGGCGGGTATGCTCCAGGTGCGGGCGGCGGGGGATAGGCGCCGGGAACCGGGGTCGGGTAAACAGGCTGCTGCACAGGCGGATACGCCGGGACAGGGCCGGGTGCGGGCGGTGGGGGTGGAGGCGGAGTCGGCACGGCGGCCTGCGGGGGCGGAGGCGGAGTCGGCGCGGCAGCCTGAGGCGCAGGGGCCAGCCGCGTTCCGCAGGACTGGCAGAACAGATTGGTGGCCGGGTTGACCGTCTTACAGTTGGGACATGCGATCGTGGTCATTCTACGCTCCTTGTGATTGCTGTGTACAGGGCGGCAGGATTGCCGCGCGGGAATTTGTGAAATCTATGCTGATTCTAGTCAGAACGGCGCAATTTGCAACCATTCCGGTTTGGTCATGTTAAAATCGGAGCATGAGCCAGCCAGTTCTGCCCGCTGCGCCGCCTATCTGGCGCGCTTATGCCGCTCTCGGGGTGGGTGTGCTGGCGCTTTCGATGACGTCCATCTTTGTCCGTCTATCATCAGCGCCCGGGCCCGTGACCGCTTTCTACCGTATGCTGGTGGCTGCGCTCCTGCTTGCCGTCCCCGCCCTGCTGGCTTTGCAGCGCCAAACCTCCTCGCTGCCCGCCGTTCCCCTGCGCCTGGCGGTTGCGGCCGGCGCGCTGGCCGGTCTGGATCACGCCTTGTTAAGCGCTTCGGTCGCCCTGACCCGCATCGCCAACCTGACCCTGCTGAATAATATCGCCCCCCTGTGGGTGGCTCTGGCGGCGTTTTTCTTTTTTCGCGAACGGCTGCCGCGCCAGTTCTGGCTCGGGCTGGCGTTTACCCTGGGCGGCGCGGGGTTCGTCATCGGCTATGATTTGCTTGCCCATCCGCATTTATCCGGCGGGGATGCGCTGGCAGGGCTTTCCAGTCTGTTCTACGCCGCGTATTACCTGGTTACCCAGCGCGCGCGGCGCGCCCTGCCGGTGCTTGTCTTTATGTGGATTGTCAACCTGGGTGCGGCCGGGGTGCTGCTGCTGGTCTGTCTGAGCGCCGGTTACCCGCTGAGCGGGTTCGACAGCCGTACCTGGCTGGTTTTCCTGGCTTCCGGTTTGTTCTCGCAGGGGATTGGCTACCTGGCGGTCGCCTATGCCCTCGGGCGCCTGCCTGCCTCGGCGGTCGCCCCCACCATGGTGGCGCAGCCGGTGCTGACCACCCTGCTGGCAGTCCCGTTAACCGGGGAAGGGTTGAACTGGGTGCAGTGGCTGGGAGGAGCGGTCGTGCTGACGGGGATATATCTGGTGAACCGGCGCGCTTTGCCTGTGCTAGAATAGAAACAGGGTACTTACATGGAAAGAACCGTTCCCAGCACTGCTTCGGAAGAAATCGAATTATATTTGCGCACGATCTATTCCCTGCTGCGGTCCACGACCGAGGTGCAGATCCGCACTCTGGAAGAAGTGCACGCTGGCATGAATTCATCCCTGCATCCTGATGCGCGCGCTACCCGTCCGGATACCTCGGCTTTTATCTACAGCCTGCTGCGCCTGCCGCCTGAAATGCCCAGAGTGGAGCGGATCGCCATCGGTCAGAGTTACGCGGTTTTTTGCCAGCACGGCTACGGCGACCTGACAACCTGGATGCCGACCGCTGCCCGCGCCCGCCGCCGGCGCTGCTTCTTCAACGGCCGCGACAGCCTGGCGGTGTTTATCGCCAGCCGGTCTGATATTGACGATCTGATCCCGACCCTGGTGGCTTACCAGATTGAGTGGAATAAACTGCATGTGCTGTTGAACCGCTGCCCGCAGGAATTCCTCCACCCCGGGGTTGAGGATGACGCGGCTGGTTTTCCTGCTTTAGCCCGGGCTCTGGAAATGGGTGAAGAAGACCTGGCCCGGCTGTGGGCGATCTGGGAGGACAATTTCCTGGATAACCTGCTGGCCGTCCGCGGGCGGGCGCTTTCCCTGCGGGTCCAGCTGCTGAGCGGCTCGTACAGCGATTACCAGCGCGCCACGCGTTCCTGGTGGGACGGTATTGAACAGGCCTGCCGTGATATTCAGGATCGGCCGGTTTATTTCGTTTCCAGTAATCCTCACAGCCTGCCCAATATTCTCAGCGGTTTCGCCCTGCGCCAGCAGGAAGCCCTGGTTGAATTTGTCAGGCGCGAAGAAAATCCGCGTCTGCTGGAAGAATGGCAGGCGATTGAGCGCGGCGCACCTGGCGCCAGCCGTGAAAATTTCCTGTATTACGTGCTGAAAAAATACCAGCAATCTGCCTCCGGCGGGCAAATGAGCGCGGCTCAGCGGGCCGAAGAAAACCGGCTCGGGTTTCAGCGCATCACCAACCCGGAAATCTTCGAAATTGAAGCCCAGATCCTGCCGCTTTCCGGCTTGCAGCCTGAATGGTTTGACCCCCGCCTGCTGGGCGGCGAGCAGCCGCTGAGCGAGGCTGAATTGCAGGCGCTGCGCCGCAGCGACGCGGTTATTCTGAATGTGGATTACCCTCTGGGTCTGGCCGCGTACAACATCCTTTCCAAGACCGCCGAACATGTCGGCAGCCTGCAGGGCGTGTACATCATGGGCAAGGCGGCCACGCTGAACGGCGTGCGCGGGGACGTCATGATCCCCGCTGTGGTGCATGACGAGCACACCCAGAACACCTATTTGTTTCAAAACAGCATCCGCGCGGTGGATGTCGCTCCCTTCCTGAACAACGGCACTGTGCTGGATAATCAAAAAGCGGTCACGGTGCTGGGGACCTTCCTGCAAAATTCACGCGTCATGGATGTGATCTACCGCGAAGGTTACACGGATATTGAAATGGAAGCCGGTCCGTATTTATCCGCGGTATATGAAATGTATCGACCGCGCCGCCACCCGGTGAATGAAATTGTCAATCTTTACGGGGCTCCTTTTGACCTCGGCATCGTCCATTACGCCTCGGATACCCCGATGAGCAAAGGAAAAAACCTGGGCGCTGGGACGCTTTCGTACTTTGGTATGGATGCCACCTACGCGACCATGGTGGCGATCGCCCGCCGCATTCTCCGTCAGGAACTGGCGCGTCTGAAAGGTTAAATCCGGTTCGTTTTCCCCTCGCTTAAGGTCTCTTATTCCCTGGGTTTCGCGGGAGCAGGTGCGGCCCGATCAGGATACACCAGCCGCAGGAAGGTGTCCACAATGCGGGGGTCCAGGTGTTTGCCCGCGTTTTTTACCAGGTATTGATAGACTTCTTCATCCGTCATCGCCGGCCGGTACGGCCGTCCGGTGCGCAGGGCATCCCAGACATCCACAACCGAGAAGATTCGCGCGTAGAGCGGGATATCCTCGCCGGAAATCCCGCCGGGATAGCCGCTTCCATCCCAGCGTTCGTGATGATAATACGGGATTGCCAGAGCCGGGCGTAAAAAATCAATCGTCGAGAGCAGTTCAAACGCATAACTGGGATGGCGGCGCATGATGCGCCATTCATCTTCGCTGAGCGGGCCTTTTTTCAACAAGATCGAATCGGGAATCGCCATCTTTCCGATATCATGCAGGAGCGAACCCCGGCGGATATGCAGCTGCTCGCTTTCTGGAACGCCCAGCGCATCCGCCAGGCGCAGAACCATCTCGGTGACCCGCTGTGAATGCCCTTCCGTTTCTCCGTCTCGAAGTTCCAGCGCGCGCGCCCAACCCTGGATGGTGGCATCATACGCGGCGATCAGATCGCGGTTCGCCTGCTCAAGGTTATTCAGCAGCCGCGAATTCTCGATCGCGATCGCGCCGGCATTCATCATGGCATCCAGAAATTCCTGATCCTGGTCATCCAGAAACAGCTTTCCGCGGTGGTACAGCTCCAGCACCCCCACAACCTGGCCGCGGGTGATGAAAGGCAGCCCCAGGTAACTGCTCATTTTTCCAACCGGCAGTCCTTCCGCTTCTTCCGGCCGCAGGGAATCAAGGACCAGCCGCCGGCCCAGGTTAAAAATCTGACGGGCAAGGGGTGAAGGTCCGGTTGTGCCATTGGCGCGAAAACCGCGCGCGACCAGATAGCGCAGCTCTTTCTCTTCTTCGCGCAGCAAGATGCCGCCGTGGGCCAGTCCCAGTTGGTCGCAGACTTTATCCAGCAGGATGCGCAGCGTGTAGGTGAGATTTTCTGAGGTAATCATCGCCAGGTCAACTGCGCGCAGCGCGGCCAGCCGGTTGACCTGCTGCCGGATGCGTTGTTCCGCCTCGCGGCGCTCGGTGACATCCCTCGTGATGGTCAGCAGGCAGGGCTCGCCTTGCACTTCAATCACCCGCGCTGAGAGCGATCCCCGCCGCAGACTGCCGTTCTTGATGCGAAAATCGAATTCCATATCCCGGACAAACCCTTGTTTCATCACCTCGTTCAACAGGCGCTGTCTGTCTTCAGGATTTGCCCAGATATTGATTTGATTTGACGGAATGCCGATGACTTCTGCTTCGCTGTAACCTGTTAAAGCGGTAAAGCCCTCATTCACCTCTAGATAAGCGCCGTCCGAAAGGCGGTTGATATTGATCGAATCCGGAGAAGTCTTAAACGCTTTGGAAAACTTATCTTCCGACTGGCGCAGCGCCAGCTGCGCCTGATATTCAGCTGTGATGTCGGTGAACATATCCAGATATGCCGGCGCGCCTTCCCAGCTTACTGTGGCGCCGTTGACCTGCAGCCAGCGCCGCTCGCCGCTTTTGGTGCGCACTTTGATGGTGTAAGACCTCACCTGACCATTGGTCAGCATCAACGAGCGGTGCTGCTGGCGCGCGCTTTCGTAGCGGTCTTCTCCCATGATGACCGCAATCGGTAATCGCAGCATTTCTTCAATGCTGTACCCGATAATATCCGCAGCCCGTTGATTGGCATACAAGACCTGCGGGCCGCGAATGACCACCACCCCTTCCGACGCGTTCTCTGCCAGCTGGCGGTATTTTTCTTCGCTGGCGGCTAGCTGGGCGGAGCGCTGGCGCACCTGACGCTGAAGCACCCCCAGCCAGGCGGCAGAGATGGCTAAAAACAGGGCGATGAATAATAAACCCACCACCGCGTAGCGAAACAGATTCCAGACCATCGGCTGAGGTGAGACGCCAAACCAGCGCTCGTAAATGGTGTAATAAGCGCCGCTTTCTCTCATCTGGGCAATTCCGCGGTTTAAGCGGTAAAGCAAATCGCCTGCGCCGGGCTGCACGGCGTACCCGTAGGGGATGGAAAAGGGATCGAAAGCCAGATTGCGTATTTTTGTCGGGTTCCCGGATTTGGCGAGCAAAATCGCCTGATCTTTGGGCAGCAAAGCGGCTTCGCCCTGGCCGGCTGCCAGCATGTTGAGCGCGCTTTCAATATCGCCTGCGTAGACCGGCACTGCCAGAGGAATGTTCGCGGACAGATACGTTTCTGACGGCGCGTTGGGCAGGATGATCACTTGTTTCCCGGCCAGGTCTTGCGGCTGCCGGATAGAAGATCCTTCGGTGACAAAGATGTCATAGACCTGGTCGATAACGGGCAGGCTGAAGACGTACTGCTGGCTGAGACCGGGACGATACGGAGCGCCGGAAAGAATATCGATTTCACCGCGTTCAAACCGCTGGCGCAGCTCTGTTTCGCTGCCCGGTTCAAAGGTCAGGGCCAGGTTCTCCAGGGCTGCTGCGCCGCGCAGTATTTCAATGGTGAAACCTGCCGGCCGTCCGTCCAAACTGTATTCATAAGGCGGGCAGTCCGGATTGTATCCCACCACCAGACGCGGCTGCCCCGACACGGCGTATGAGCGGGTCGCGGAGTTGTTGTTCTGAGCGTTGGGGCGGTAGGGCGGGGGCGGGTTTTTCCAGGCATACAGCATCGCCGCGCCTATCAGCGCGGTGATGACTGCCAGCCAGAAATATGAATTGCGCACCGGTAATTTCACAGCTCGACCCTTTTTATTCGCACCTTCTCGAAACCGCTAGTTCTACCTATAATAGACCATTACGGCGGAGGCGCGGATGATGAAACCGAAAGATTATATCAATCAAAGATTAGAAAAAATTGAGCAGTGGGCAGGCAAAATCCAGTTTAGCCGCCGGTCGATTAAAGACTATCTCTTTATTCTGGCCGGTTCCCTGGTTCAGGCGCTGGCGATGCGCCTTTTTCTGGTGCCGGCCAACCTGGTCAGCGGCGGCATCAGCGGCGCATCTCAGATTATCAATTATTTTACCGGCTGGCCGATCGGGTTAATGGTTCTGATTGGGAACATTCCTTTGTTCATTCTTGGCTGGCGTTTCCTGGGCGGCGCAAAATTCGCCCTGCGCACGGCTTTTGCCATCGTGAGTTTTTCCTTTCTGACCGATCTGCTGGTTTTCTTTATCCCTGCCAGCGGCGTCTCGGGTGATAATGTCTTAAACAGCCTCTACGGCGGCATCATGCTGGGGGTCGGTCTGGGGCTGGTGTACCGCGGACAGGGCACCAGCGGCGGAAGCGATATTCTCGGACGCATCCTCAATTTCCGCCTGGGCATTTCCATTTCCCAGGCTTACCTGATCACCGACAGCCTGGTGGTCTTGATGGGCGGTTTCACCTTCTCGTGGGAAAAAGCGCTCTACGGTCTGGTGGTCATTTACGTCAGCGGTCTGGCCGCGGAAGCCGCTTCCGAAGGATCCAGCATCTTTCGCACCGCGATTATCATCAGCGCGGACGCGGACGCTGTGGCTGAGAAAATTATGACCGGCCTGGAGCGCGGGGTAACCAAACTGGTCGGAACCGGGGCTTATACCGGCGAAGAACGAGCGGTTTTATACTGCGTCGTTACAAGGTCTGAAGTAAATCAGCTGAAAGAGATGGTCAAAGATACCGATCCGCGGGCGTTTATGGTCATCGGGTCGGCCCACGAAGCGCTGGGAGAAGGTTTTCGACCGCTGACCAGGTCGTGATCAACTTATCCCCAGCGCAGCAGCGCCCCGGCCAGAATGCCCGCCTGTCCCAGATGATACAGGATGCGCACAACCAGCTGGCCGCGGGCGTATTTTTTTACGTAGCGGTTGTAAGCCAGAAGCAAATCCGAGAGCGTGAACAGAATGGCTCCGCCGGCTGCCAGCCACGAGGGTGGGCCCTGCCAGGCTGGGTTGGTCAGAGTCAGGGTGGCTGAAAGCCACATCAGTGTCAGAACGCACAGGTAGATGATCACCCAGCGGCGCTCGCTCTGGCGGCTGCCGCTCGGAAGTGCCGCGAGTAAATTGCGCATGGCCATCCCCGCGGCGATGCCCACACTGGCTGCCAGGATAAAACTGATGCCGGTGAGCGGGCTGGCGTCCTGGTTAAAACCGATCAGGAAAAACACATGGGCAATTAGAAACGAAACCAGTCCGCCAAAGAAATACCGCTCTGGCAGCAGCAGAAAAACGTCGCCGGCCAGGCTGGCCAGCAGCGCCAGCCCAAACCACACCAGCGCCCCCTGCCAGGCGCTGATTTGCCAGCCCAGCAGCAGGAAGAACACAATCACGGCGGGTTTGGTGATGCGGTTGATCTTATTCCAGTGAAAATAGAGCGCCAGCCAGTCCATCACGGCCGCAGCGGCGGCCAGAATTCCCCAGATCAGGCTCATTTTCCACCTCTTTCTCGAATAAAGCCAAAATAGCGCAGACCTTCCGGCGTGTTTCGCCAGTTTTTCTTGATTTTAACGTGCAATTCCAGAAAGATTTTGCGGCCGCTCATCTCTTCAATGGCTTTGCGCGCGGTTGTGCCGATCTTCTTGAGCATCTCCCCTTGCCTGCCGATCACAATCCCTTTATGCGTTTCGCGTTCCACATAGATCGACGCAAGGATGTGCGCGCCGCTCTCCCCGCGCTCGTTATATTCTTCGACCTTCACCGCGATCGTGTGCGGGATTTCATCTTCCAGATGCTCCAGCGCGGCTTCGCGCACCAGATCGGCGGCGATATCGCGTTCATAGCGGTCGGTGATTTGATCGCTGTCATAAAAAGCGCCGCCCTCCGGCAGCCGCGCGCGAATTTCCGCGAGCAGTTCCGCGATGCCCAGACCGGTAATGGCTGAAATTGTAAACTGTTTTTCAACGGGGAAGAGCTGGCCTGCCTCGGCGGCTTTGGCCGCCAGCGCGGTTTTTTTGGCAAGGTCGGCTTTATTGAGAATCTGCCAGACGGGCGGCAGCCGAGGCTGTTCTTTTAACCTGGCAGCGATGGCGCGGTCTTCATCGGTCAGCGGCAGGCTGGCATCCAGCAGCCAGAGCACCAGGTCGGCGTCCAGCAGCGCCTCCAGCGCTTCTTGATTCATAAATTCGCCCAAACGGTGAACTGGTTTATGCAGCCCGGGAGTGTCCACAAACACAATCTGCGCCTGCTCATCGGTATATATTCCAAGCTGGTTGCGCTGGGTGGTCTGAGGCCGCGGCGAGACGGCGGCGATTTTTTGCCCCAGGATATGGTTGATCAGGGTCGATTTGCCCACATTGGGCCGGCCGGCCACAGCCACAAAACCAGCGCGGAAACTCATGACAGCTCCTTTTTTGCCAGGCCAAACGGCAGACCTTGATTGACGATCCAGATCCCCGCCAGGATCATCGCGCCGCCAATGACCAGGTTGATGCTCACACTTTCCTGTAAAAAGATGGCTCCCAGAATCACCCCGACCAGCGGAAAGATATACGTGACCAGAAGCGCGCGGGTCGGGCCGGCGGATTTGATCAGGTCAAAATATAGAATTGAAGCCAGCGCCGAGCCCAGCAGTCCCAGCCATAAAAGCGCCGTCCAGGTCAGCGGCAGCGCGGGAATCTCAAAGGGCGGCTCAAAAAGGGCCGCCGCCGGGAGCATCACCAGAGCGGCCGTCGAGAACTGACCGAAAACGCGCATTTCGGTGGATAGTTCCGCCTTGTTCTTGCGGATGAAAATTGCCCCCAGCGCGTAACAAAAGGTCGCCACCAGCATCGCGGCCACCCCGGGGAGGGGGGAGACCGCTCCGTTGAGCGAGCGCATCATCAAGACCACCACGCCGGCGAAGCCCAGCAGCAGGCCGGCGGTCCGCGCCCAGGTTACCTTCTCGTCCGCCAGGAAAAGCGGGCCCAGCAGGATGACCCACAGCGGTGATGTGCTGTTCAGGATGGACGCCATACCGGAAGTGATCGTCAACTCAGCCCAGGTGATCAGCGCAAAAGGCACGGCGGCGTTGACCACGCCAAGAATCAAAAATGGGAGCAGATGGCTCCAGCGCAGATTAAGGCGCCGGTTCAGCAGCAGAAAAATTCCCAGACCCAGAGCTGCGGAAGCCGCCCGGTAGGTCACCAGGGTCAGCGGCCCCACCTCGCGCAGTCCTATCTTGATCCATAAAAATGAAGACCCCCAGATGACCCCTAACAGCGTGAATTTAAGCCAGTCTCTGGTTGACAACGCGAATTCCTTCCAGTGAGAGCAGGGTTGATTTGGTTTCCAGCCCGCCGGGCGCGGAATATCCGCGCAGGCGGCCAGCGGCGGTCACCACGCGGTGGCAGGGTATGATAATCGGCAGCGGGTTGGCAGCCATCACGCCGCCGGCCGCGCGCGCCGCAGCCGGTCTGCCGCTCTGCGCGGCCAGCCAGGCATAGGTACGGGTTTCGCCGTACGGAATCGCAGCGCAGGCCTGTAATACCCGCCGGGCAAACTCGCTGCGCCCTGTCAGATCTGTAGGCAGGGAGAATTGCTTCAGCGCGCCGGAAAAATACGCCGCCAGTTGTTGCAGCGCCTGGGATAAAATCGGGCTTTCACCTGGCTGTCCGCCGGTAGCGGCTGCCAGCGCTTCGGGCGTTCCAAACCAGACGTGCGTCAGGCCGCGCGGGCTGGCCGCCAGGCTGATCGTGCCAATGGGTGTTTGGGGTAAGGATTGGATTGTTAATAAAGAAGTTGGGGTTGCGTTCATCCTGGTCTCCAGCGCTCAATCGATGCTTACAGGAGAATTGTAATGCAAACCCCTCAGAATGGGGAAAAACCAGGTTCAGCCGCCGGGCTTTACGCGTTTGTTGGGGCGGGTTGGCCCGCCCAGGCCGACATCCAGGCGGTAACCCACGCCGCGTACGGTCTTCAAGAGGCGCGGATGACGGGGGTCCTCTTCAAAGGCTTCTCTCAACCAGCTGATGTGCACATCCAGGGTGCGCATGTCTTCGGTGTAATCGGTGTCCCAGGCTTGCCGGAAAAGATCCTTGCGGTTGACGACTTCGCCCGAATGTTCCATCAGCAAACGCAGCAGCACGGTCAACCGCGGAGTCAGGCGAACCTGTTTACCGCCAAAGACCAGGAAGCGTGAATCGCTGTCCAGTTCCAGCGGTCCGGCTTTGAGCATGTTGGTTTTCTCGACCGGCAGGAAAGGCCGGATGCGGTTAATTAATTTTTGCGGGGTAAACGGCAGGGTGAGAATGACATCCGCTGTCTGAGGATCTACCCGCTCGGTGGACGGATCAAGAATTAACACCAGCGGGAGCTGATTGTACTGCTGGCGGATCGCCTGACAGATGCGTTTTCCGCTCGTGCGCATGGAAGCGGCGTTGATCACAACCAGGTTGGGAACCTGCCTGGCGAGCGATTCAAGCGCGGCGGCACCGGAAGGAACGGTTTCGACTTCGAATCCTTTTTTAATCAATCCAGCCATAAAGGATGGATTGTCAGCGCGTTTTCCTTCAATGAGCAGAACCTTTGCTTTCATCAGTGGCCTTCTGTCCGCCGTCAAATATATCGCTCCTGGCCGCTGGCACAGGAGGTGAACCGGTAAGTATCTATTGCTATTAGTAACGCTTTGGCCAGCGTTTCGTTGCGGCAGGCAGCTCTCCCGTTAATTTTCCCCGCAGGCGCCATTGATCAAATGGGTGGAGGCCGAACTGCCAGTTTGTTACGTTGAACGGGCTGATAGCCGGTCAGGTGGGCTTATTATACACAAAACTTAAGATTTGTTAAGGAAAAAGGCCGAATTTTCTTAAGATTAAAAATCATGGCTTGCGTGTTTATGCACTCAATTGCGGCTGGTTGCGCCTGCTTCCTGCCCGTGTTAGAATTAAGCAGGCAGCTCCCTGCTGCCAAGGAGATCGGGCATGTCTGTATTTGTGGAAGTAACCATTGACAGCGTGCGAGTCAGTTTGACCAACCAGCAGCGCATCGTTGTGCTGCGCGAGCTCAACGCTGAACGCTATCTGCCCATCTGGATCGGGCCGTATGAAGCCGAGGCCATCACCATCGCGCTGCAAGAGATTGAAGTGGCCCGCCCGCAAACCCACGATCTGATCAAGAACTTGTTATCCAAACTGGATGTGCGTTTGCTGCAGGTTGAGATCACAGATCTGCGCGAAGATGTCTTTTATGCCAACCTGGTGTTAGAACGCGACGGTGAAATTCAAAAAGTGGATTGCCGCCCCTCGGACGCCATTGCCCTGGCTGTGCGCGCGCATGTGCCTGTGCTGGTGAACCGCAAGGTCATGCTGGAAGGCGGCATCTCCCCGGAACGCGAAGTACGACCGGTTGAGCCGGCGGAAGCCGAACCGCCGACTGCCAGCCCGGAGGCGCCCAGCCCGGATTCTGAAGACCGTCTGTCCATATTTGAGGATTTTCTCAAGGGAATCGATCTTGATTCTCCCGACCCGTCCAGCGGCGAGGATCAACCTTCTGAACCGGATGACGATCCAGACGCTCCGAAATCTTAACCTGACCGGGGGCCGAGAAGCGCGGGCCAGAGCAGCCTTCAATCCATCTTAAAAACAAGCGAGACAAGATGAGCGACCTTTCGCCTTACGATGATGTGGAACAGGCAAATGTCCAGACCCAGCCTTTCAGCAGCGAAGCGGAAGAGGCTGTTCTTGGCGCTGTGTTGATCAACCCGGATGTTTATTATGAAGTGGCGCAGTTTTTACGCGCCGATGATTTCTACATCGTCCGCAACCGCTGGATCTGGGAGGCGTTTACCCGCCTTCATGAGCGGCGCACACCGATTGATATCCTGACGGTGTCAAAAGAGCTGGAACAGCAAAACCGCCTGGGGGAGGTTGGCGGGCAGGCGTACTTGATGGCGCTGATCAATCAGACCCCGACCTCGCTGCACGCCGAAGCCTACGGGCGCATCATTGAAGAATCCGCTGTGCGCCGGCGTATGCTGGTGGCCGCCAACCAGCTGGCGCAATCCGCTTATGACCAGCGCCAAACCGTCGAGTCGATCATCGGCGAGGCAGAAAAATCCATCTTCGGCCTGAGCGAACGGCGCATTCAGCGGGACTTGCAGCCCATTGATAAAGTCATCAGCGCGTACTATGACCAGGTTGATCTGCTGTCCAAACGCACCGATGAAATTTACGGTGTGCCAACCGGTTTGTTAGATCTGGACCGTTTACTGGGCGGCCTGCAAAAATCAGATCTGTTGATTATCGCCGGCCGCCCGGGTTCGGGTAAAACCGGCTTCTTGCTTTCTATCGCCAAGAACGCTGCCCAGCGGCATAAAAAACACGTGGCGATCTTCTCACTGGAAATGTCCAACGAACAGCTCGTTCAGCGCTTGATCGCCCAGGAGACGGGCATTGATACCCAGCGGCTGCGGACCGGGAAACTGGATGATGACGAATGGCCGTTGTTCACCCATTCCATTGAAGTGCTCAGTGACACGCACATCTGGCTGGATGACACCCCCGCGCTCACCCCCATGCAGCTGCGCACCAAGTGCCGCCGCCTGTTCATGGAATTTGGACTGGACCTGGTGATTGTAGACTACCTGCAGTTAATGAGCGGTGATACCCGCAATGACAACCGCGTGCAGGAGGTTTCCTATATCTCGCGCAACTTGAAAATTCTCGCGCGTGAATTAAACGTGCCGGTTCTGGCCGCCGCCCAGCTTTCCCGCGCGGTAGAACAACGCACAGACAAAAAACCGGTGCTGTCCGATTTGCGCGAATCCGGTTCTCTGGAGCAGGATGCGGATATTGTCATGTTCATTCACCGCCCGGACGCGATGGACGAAACCAGCGAGAAAAAGAACATCGCTGAATTGATGGTGGCCAAGCACCGCAACGGCCCGGTGGGAACTGTGGAACTGGTCTTTCTAAACAATCTGGCGCGTTTTGAAAACGCCGCTCTGGCCCGCCCGGCCGCTGCCCGCGGGGAGAAAAGACACTGATGTCTGCTTTCACTGGTTTTTCCGACAGGAAGACGCGCTTAACGCCGCTGCCGGATGAGTTTTTTACCGGTTTGCTCCCCCTCATAGATGATCTTGGGGAGTTAAAACTGAGCCTGTATTGTTTCTGGGCAATTAACCAGATGGAAGGCAGTCTCCGCTGCCTGCTGGAGGACGATTTGCGCGCTGACACGGCGCTGCTGGCAGCCCTCGGCGGAGCGGCGGCATTTAACTCCGCGCTGGAGAAAGCCCTGGCGCGCGGTACTCTCCTGGCTGCTCCGAGCCAGGCCGGTCAGGTGTTATTTCTTAACACGCCGCGCGGACGGGCGGGACTAAAAGCCCTGCAGGCTGGCGCATGGGATCCTTCTTCTGGCACACCCGCGCCTCCACTTCGCCCGGAGCGGCCCAATATCTATGCGCTGTATGAAGCCAATATCGGCCCGCTTACCCCGCTGATTGCGGAAGCGCTGGAAGACGCCGAAAAGACCTACCCGCTGCAGGTGATTGCGGATGCTTTTCGCGCCGCGGTGGAAAATAATGCCCGTTCGTGGCGCTATGTGGACGCAGTCTTGAAAGCCTGGCAGGAAAGAGGACGTGATGAAACCGATCAGCGAAACGCTAAAAAAGGTCGCCGAAAGTACACCCAGGGAGAATTTGGAGACCTTATCCAGCGCTAACCCGCGCCGGGCAAATTATCCAGGCGATCCTGAGTGCCCAATTTGCGGCGGCATCGGGTACGTACGCGAAGATTTACCGGTTGGCGACCCGAATTTTGGCCGCGTCCAGGTGTGCGAATGCCGCCGGCGGGTTGTCCTCCAGGCCGCTCAGAGTAGTTTGCTGCGCTACAGCAACCTCGAAGCGCTGTCCAATCTAACGTTTGAACGCTTCAATCCCGCGGGACGGTTGGGGCTGGGTGATGAGGCGGTGGCTTCCCTGCGCTACGCCCTCAGTCAGAGTCAGACCTTTGCCGATCACCCCCACGGTTGGCTGCTGCTCACCGGCACATACGGGTGCGGAAAGACCCATCTGGCTGCCGCCATCGCCAACGCGGTGGTTGCCGCTGGCGGAAAAGCGCTGTTCCTCACCGTGCCCGATCTGCTCGACTGGCTGCGCGCCAGCTACAGCGGTGTTGACGAGAGTTATGAACAGCGCTTTGAGGAAATTCGCAACGCGCCCTTGCTGGTGCTGGACGACCTCGGTACGCAGAACACCACAGCCTGGGCGCAGGAAAAACTCTTTCAGATCATGGATCACCGGTATGTGCGGCGGCTGCCGACCGTGATCACCACCAACTTCACCATGGCTGATCTCGAAGACCGCGTGCGCTCGCGCCTGTTGGACCCGGATTTGGTAACCGTGGTCAAGATCACCGCGCCGGATTTTCGCAACCCGGTTCAGGAAAATCACGATCCGTTGATTTACGCCCTTTCATTGATGGCTGACCGCACTTTCGGTAATTTTAGCCTGCGCGAACCCGAGAAGTTAAAGGCCGAAGAACGCGCCAGCCTGGAAAAAGCCTTTCATGCCGCCCAGCAGTTCGCCGAGGAGCCGTACGGCTGGCTGGTGCTGCTGGGTGATTATGGATCTGGCAAAACCCATCTGGCTGCGGCGATCGGGAATTACCGCAAAGGCATGGGCGAAGAGCCGGTGATGATTTCGGTGCCGGATTTGTTGGATCACTTGCGCGCGACTTTCAGCCCGAGCAGCACGGTATCCTTCGATGAACGCTTTGAGCGCGTGCGCACTGTCCCGCTGCTGATTCTGGACGATCTGGGGACGCAAAGCGCGACTCCCTGGGCGCGCGAAAAGCTGAATCAGATTTTCAATTACCGCTATATGGCGCGCCTGCCCATGGTCATCACCACCAGCGCAGCGCTGGAAGAACTGGATGCGCGCATCCGCTCGCGCATGCTGGATGAACGCATGTGCAGGATCTATTTGCTGGATGTGCCGCCCTACCGCGCCGGCGCGGCGCGCTCGGAAAAATCCCGCCGCCCGCGCGGCAGTTGAACCGCGTAATCCCGTCTATATGATCGAAATCAGCGACCATTTGAAAGGTATTTTGACCACCCTGCCCACCCGGCCGGGCTGCTATATCATGAAAAATTCCGCCGGCGAGGTGATTTACGTCGGCAAGGCCGTCAACCTTAAAAATCGGGTATCCTCTTACTTCCAGAGCAGCCGTCTGGATGGCAAAACCCGTCAGTTGGTGCGGAGTATTGAAACCATTGAGTGGATTGTGGTCGGGTCAGAGCTTGAAGCGCTGATCCTGGAAATGAATCTGATCAAGAAACACCGCCCGCGCTTTAATATCCGGCTGAAAGACGATAAACGCTACCCTTATATCAAAGTTCACTGGGCAAACGAGTTTCCATCTGTCACCGTTACCCGCAGTATGGTTCAGGACGGCTCGCGCTACTTCGGCCCGTATACGTCCGCCTGGGCGGTGCACCAGACTCTGGATGTGCTGCGGCGCATCTTCCCGTATCTGACCTGCGATCGGGTGATCACCGGAAAAGATACCCGCGCCTGCCTGTTTTACGATATTCGTCTGTGTTCCGGCCCGTGTATTGGCGCGATCGATAAAGCGGCTTACCGTCAGATGGTGGATGATCTTTGCCAGTTCCTTGAAGGGCGCACCGCGCCGATTATCAACCGCCTGCGCGGCGAGATGGAACAGGCAGCGGAAGACCTGCGTTTTGAGCGCGCCGCTGCCCTGCGGGATCAGATCCAGGCCATTGACCGCGTGGTTGAAAAGCAGAAGGTGATCAGCACGGAAGAGCTGGATTCGGATGTAATCGCCATGGCGCGCGAAGACGGGGAAGCGTGTGTGCAAATATTCTTCGTTCGCTCTGGAAAGTTGATCGGCCGGGAATACTTTATCCTTGAAGGCACCGATGAGGCCAGCGACAGCGAAGTGATCGCCCAGTTTGTCAAACAATTCTACGCGGAAGCCGCATACGTTCCGCCCGAGGTCCTGCTTCCCCATCAGATCGAAGAAGCCAGGGTCATCCGCGAATGGCTGCACAGCCAGCGCTGCCAGAAAGTGCAGCTCAGCGTGCCGCGCAAGGGCGCCCCGCAGGAAGCCCTGGTCGGGATGGCCGCTGAGAACGCCGCTGAAACCCTGCGTGCCCTGCGGGCTCAGTGGCAGGCGGATAAGGGACGCCAGACCGAAGCGCTGGCGGAATTGCAGGCTGCGCTGCAGCTGCCCGGAGCGCCAAACCGGATTGAGTGTTACGACATCTCCAATACCCAGGGCACCGCTTCGGTCGGCAGTATGGTCGTCTTCGAACAGGGCACGCCCAGTAAAAAACTGTACCGCCATTTTAATATCCAGACCGTGCAGGGGCCGGATGATTTTGCCAGTATGGAAGAAGTGCTGACCCGGCGTTTTAAGCGCTGGCGCGCCGCTCAGGAAGAGAAGGGCCCGGGCAAGAAAGTGGATCCTTCCTTTGCCTTTCTTCCGGATTTATTAATGGTGGACGGCGGGAAAGGGCAGCTCGGCCGGGCGGTAAAGGTGCTGGAAGAATTCGGCCTGAGCGGTCAGGTGCCGGTGGTCGGGCTGGCCAAACAGCAGGAAGAGTTGTTTCTGCCCGGACGGGACCAGCCGCTGCTCCTCCCGCGCCATTCCCAGGGGCTGTACCTCATTCAGCGCATCCGCGACGAAGCCCATCGCTTTGCCATCACCGCCCACCGCAAACGCCGCAGCCAGATCGGTCTGGCTTCGCGCCTGGATGCCATTCCCGGCATCGGTCCCAACCGGCGCAAAGCGCTGTTGACCCGTTTTGGTTCGATTGACGCCATTCTGGAGGCTTCGCTGGAGGAGCTGACCCGCGTTCCAGGCATCACCGAAGACCTGGCGCTGGCGCTCAAGAGCGGTCTGGAATAATCCCGGGGCGGAGGGTCGACCGAGTTGATCGCAGGACGCGGTCAGCGGTCTGGCGCGCCTTTCTTTTCCCTGCCCAACCCGTGACCTTTATCACTTGGCTTTTTATGAAAACATCCGTACAATATGGTTAACTGGTTGGGTCAACCTGTTAACTGGAGGATGGTATGGGTGTTTTGGCGCGCGCAAGTTTTAAACCCCTCTATCTGCAGATCAGCGATTTCCTGCGCGAACAGATCGAATCGGGCCGCCTGAAACCGGGCGACCCCATCCTGTCCGAACGCATGATCATGGTCCAATTTCAGGTCAGCCGCAACACGGCTCAACAGGCGGTGGAGGAACTGGCGCACTGCGGCCTGGTGACCCGCGTTCAAGGCCGGGGCACCTTTGTCGCTGACCGTAAAGTGCGCTACGGGCTGCAGCGCCTGACCAGTTTCTCAGAAGAAATGCGCCTCAAAGGCATGCGCCCCAGTTCTGCTGTCATCTCCCTGCGTCAGGAATCCCCCTCCGAGCTGCTGGTGGAAAAACTGCGCCTGCTGCCGGAAGAAAATATCTTTCGCCTGGAGCGCCTGCGCCTGGCAGACGGTCAGCCGATGGCTCATCAGGTGTCTTTTATCCCCGAACGTTTATGCCCGGGTCTTGACCGCCGGGATTTTTCGCGCGAGTCGCTTTTTTCTGTCATCGAAGAGGATTACGGCTTGAGCATCTCCTGGCAGGAACAAACCATCAAACCGGTCATCGCCAGCCGCGAAGAGGCGGCCTTGCTGCAGATTAAAACCGGTTCCCCGCTGCTGGCGGCCGAAGGAACCGCATATTTGGAGGACGGCACGCCAATTGAATACAAACGTATTCTCTGGCGCAGCGACCTTTACGAATTCACCGTGCAATCCTCGCGCCGCGAACGATCTGCCGGGACTTTAACGGGACAGGGAGTTTGAAACGAAAAATGAAGATTGGTTTAATCGGCAGCGGCGGGCGGGAGGTGGCGATCGCCCGCGCCCTCCTGCGCGGAGAGCCGGGCGCACCTTTGTCCGTCTGGGCTGGCCACGCCAACCCGGGGTTGACCGCTCTGACCGGGCATATAACCGTAGGTTCAGCCGGCGATGCCCGGGCGATGGCGTCTTTTTTTCAGCAGGCCGGGGCAGACCTGGTGGTGGTTGGGCCGGAAGCGCCGCTAATGGCTGGCGTGGTTGATCTTCTGCGCGCTGTCGGAATCGCGGCGATTGGACCTACCCGGTATCAGGCTCAGTTGGAGGGCAGCAAAGCGTTTATGCGCGATTTGCTGCAGAGCCGTGTGCCCGGCGCATCGCCTCAGTGGGCCCTGGCCGCTGATCTACCTTCTGCCGAGACCTTCCTGCGCCGGGTGGGCCAGGCGGCGATTAAACCGGTCGGTCTGACCGGCGGGAAGGGCGTTAAAGTCATGGGCGTTCACCTGGACGGTCTTGCGGCCGCGCTTGAGGAGGTGCGGCAGGAGCTCGACCGTTCCGGTCAGGTGCTTTTGGAAGAGCGCTTGATCGGGCAGGAATTTTCGCGGATCGCGCTGGTAGCGGATGGAAAAATTTACGGCATGCCGGTCGCGCAGGATTTCAAGTATGCCCGCGACGGGGATACCGGCGGAATGACCGGCGGAATGGGCGCCTACACCTGCGCGGACGGCAGTCTTCCATTCCTGCAGCCCGCCGATTTGCGTGCGGCGGATCAAATCCTCGCCGATGTGGTCGCGGCGCTTGAGGAAGAAAGCGGGACCGCTTACCGCGGTTTTCTTTACGGACAGTTTATGGCCACCGCGGAAGGCGTGCGGGTGATTGAATTTAATGTCCGCCTGGGCGACCCCGAAGGAATTAACGAGATGCTGCTGCTGGAGTCAAACGCGCCTGCCTTGCTGGCCGAGGTGGCTTCTGGCAGGCTGCCCGCGCCCGTTTTTCAGCCGTGCGCGACCGTGGTGAAATACCTGGTGCCGCAGGAGTATCCTGAAAAAAGCCCGGTTGGAATCTCTTTCCGGTTTGATCAAACCGCGGTAGAGGCAGCCGGCTTCACCCTCCTGCCGGCTTCTGTGGAAAAAGACGGGGACGTCTGGCGCACCCTGGGGTCGCGCGCGCTGGCATTGTACGGCAGCGGGCCTGATCCGGCTTCCATCAGCGCGCGGATGGAAGATTTCCTGGCCCGCTTTGAACCGCCAGAGTTGCGCCACCGCAAGGATGTGGGTTCAGCCGGCGTTCTGGCTGATCGCACTGCCCAGATGGAACGTTTGAGGGGAGGCAGGTCATCATGAGTTCGTATGCTTTGGATCTGGCATTGCTGGAAACGCTCACCCAGGCGTATGGTCTGCCTGGCCGGGAAGCCATGGTGGCAGATGCCATATCATCCGCCCTGCCGGCGGAAAAGTGGCAGATTCAGCGCGATCCGCTTGGCAACCTGTGCGCCGTGCGGAGCGGCAAGGGCCCAAAATTGATGTTCATGGTTCACATGGATGAAGTCGGGCTGATTGTCCGCCGCATCACCCCGGAAGGATTCTTAAAAGTTGAGCGCGTCGGCGGGATGAATGTGATGGCGCTGCCTGGGTCGCATGTGCGCCTCTGGACGCGCGGCGGGCCGCTGCCGGCGGTTATGGGGATCCTGCCGTTCCACTTGGATCGGAAAGAGTTTTATGAATTAAAAGACCTGTATGTGGATGTTGGCGCGTCCTCGCAGGCAGAAGTCTTAAATATGGGTGTGCGGGTTGGCGACGGCCTCACCTGGGCCTGTCCGCTGCAGCGGTTGGGCACCAGCCGTTTCAGCGGCAAAACTCTGGATGACCGGCTGGGCTGCGCTTTGTTGATCCAACTCGCGCGCTTGTTCGCCGACCGCGAACCGGCTTGCTCGCTCCACCTGGCGTTTGTGGTTCAGGAAGAGACCATGCAGCTCGGCGGTTGGCCGGTGGTAGAACGCGTTCGCCCGGATCTGCTGGTCGGTCTGGACGGCACCCTGACTTTTGACAGCCCGGATTTAGACGGCGATCAGTCCAGCATCCAGCTGGGCGCCGGGCCGGCCCTGAAATGGCTGGATACCGTGCGCGGGAAAGGGCAGTCCTATGTTCCGGATGCCAGGCTGGCCGGTCATATCCAGTCGCTGGCGGAAGCCAATCATTTACCGCTGCAGGACGAGGTTGTGGTTGGCATCAGCACGGCGATGAATCCCTTGCCCTATGCGGCGGGCGGCATCCGCAGCGCCGCGATCTCGCTGCCAATCCGTTATCATCATGCGCCGGTGGAAACCGCCGATTTTACGGATGCAGAAAACACGTTGCGCCTGCTGGAAGCCCTGGCGCTTAACCCGGAGCGAGCATAAACCATGAGCGTACTCAACTCTGACTTTTCCCTGGCTGCCCGGCGCAATGCCAAGATCCGCCTGGAGAATCTTTCGATTTCGTTCAAGATGGATGAAAACAAACGGGTGGATGTCCTGGAGGATATCAGCTTTGACGCTGATGAAGGCAGTTTCACCTGTATTCTCGGGCCGAGCGGCTGCGGCAAGAGCACACTCTTTAATGCCATTGCCGGGCTGCTGCCGCCCACTGCGGGCAACATCTATCTCGGCGACCGCCTGATCAACGGTAAAACCGGGCTGGTCGGGTACATGTTTCAGAAAGATCTCTTGCTCCCCTGGCGATCCGTCCTGGAGAACATCCTTCTTGGAACGGAAATACAGGGCCGGGATCGCGCCAAAAGCGAAGCCCGGGCGCGCGAACTGATGAGGCGCTATGGACTGGAAGGCTTTGAAGCCTATTACCCGAAATACCTGTCCGGCGGCATGCGCCAGCGCGCGGCTTTTTTACGCACCATGATGCTTGATAACGAAGTGATGCTGTTGGACGAGCCTTTTGGCGCCCTGGATGCCCAGACCCGCCTTTCCATGCAGGAATGGCTGCATGAAGTCTGGCGCGACAGTAAAAAAACCATCATCTTTATTACCCATGATGTGGATGAGTCCCTCTTTTTGGCCGAAAAAGTGCTGGTGCTGAGCCACCGTCCCAGCCGCATCATCCAGACGATCCAGGTGCCATTACCCGAGAAACGCAGTTATGAAATGATGGGGAATGTTGAAATCATAAAACTGCGCACCGAGTTATTTGCCCTGCTGCGGCGTGAATCAGATAGTGGTCAGACGGAATCCCCCAACGGTATGGGAAAATAGGAGGGCGCATGGCAACAACCGCTGAAAGCAAATGGAAAACCATCCTCCCGCCGCTGCTCTTGCTGGCCGGCCTGATCGCCGCCTGGGAACTGGCTTCGCTCTGGTTCAATATCCCGGAATACTTGCTGCCGCGCCCGTCCCGCATTGTGACAGTCGCGATTCTGAAGCGCGCGATCCTCTGGCGGCATATGGGCATCACCCTCGAGGAAGTGCTGCTCGGTTTCCTGGTCGGCTTCATTGTTGGGTTCGGCCTGGCGCTGGTGATGTTCTTCTCAACCACCCTGCGCCGGGCATTGAACCCGATCATTGTGATTTCCCAGACGGTGCCTGTGGTGGCGCTGGGACCCATCCTGGTGATCTGGCTGGGATATAACATCTGGCCAAAAATTATCGTGGTGGCGTTGATTGTCTTCTTCCCGCTGACGGTAAACACCTTTGACGGGTTGATCGCCTGCGACCCTGACCTGATCACTTTGCTGCGCTCGATGGGCGCTTCGCGCTGGCAGATCTTTCGCAAGGTGCAGCTTCCCAACGCGCTGCCGTTTATCACCTCGGCTTCCAAGGTGGCGGTAACCTTCTCAGTGATCGGCGCCGTGGTGGCGGAGTGGATCGGTTCCGACCGCGGCCTGGGCGCGTATATCCTCCAGACCAACGCGCAAATTCGCACGCCGGAGATGTTCGCGGCGATCTTCGTGACTTCAATCATGGGGATCATTTTGTTCTTCATCGCTCAGGCGATTGAAAATCTGCTGATCCCCTGGCAAAAAGGAGGTAAGGTCAAGCGCAGTATCCAATCCTATCTGAGCCGGTCCTAAATCCTGGTAGTTTTTTACACGAAATGAGAGGAGAATATGAAAAAGAGTCTGTTCGTTCTGAGTTTCCTGGTGGTCCTTTCTCTGCTGCTGACAGCCTGCGGCGGCAGCGCAAAGGCGCCCGCGGCGGGTGAACTGCAGGAAGTCACGATTGTGGGCGACTGGCCCACTCCCTGGGTTGGCTGGATCCCCTGGCTGGTAGCCCAGGAAAAAGGCTTTTATCAGGAAGTTGGTTTGAAGGTTACCACGGTCGTCCCGGCCACTGTGGCTGACCCGCCCAAATACGTGGCCACCGGCAAGGCGGATTTCGCTTACACCACCCAGCTGGATGTGATTCTGGGCCGCGCGGCGGGCGTGCCGATTAAGAGCCTGGCGGCGGTTTTTCGCTACAACAACTGGGGCATTATTATCCCCAAAGACAGCGGGATCACCGAGCTGAAGGACATCAAGACCATCAGCCTGTATGACAACACCTGGGACACATCTTCGTTCAAGGCGATGATGACCTATGCCGGCCTGAACCCCGAGTCGGTCAAAGTGCTCCCGGCTACCTCGGATACGGTGCCCCTCCTGCTCGCCAGGCAGGTAGACGCCATCGGCGGCATTACCAATGCTGAACAGACCTCAGCGCTTATCACCGGCGGGATGGAAACCATTATCCTGATGGCGCGCGATTTTGGCGTTCCGGATGTGTATGTGTATGTCTTTGCCACTTCGGATGATTATCTGGCGAAGAATCCCGAAACCGTTAAAAAGTTTATCGCCGCGACCATGAAAGGTTTGCAGTACTCGGTTGACCACCCGGATGAAGCCCTCGCGATCTTTGAGAAACTTTATCCGGATGCGCTCAGCAAGGAATACGCCAAAGCCTCCTGGGAGGCGACCCTGCCAGTCTTGAAGACGGATGTCTACGGCCTGCAGGACGGTAAACTCTGGGAAGAAGTCCAGAAGTTCATGCTGGATATTCAATTAATTGACAAGGTCGTTCCCGTCGAAGACCTGTTCACCAACGATTATCTCCCGGCAAAGTAATCGGATGACAGTGGGCGGGAGGGGGAACCCTCCCGCCGCTCTTAAGGCGGTGAAGATGCACGATCAGGATGTCTTGATCATCGGGGATATCAATCTGGATTACCTGGGCCGCTGCCCGTTTTTCCCCGCGGCGGATCAGGAAGTTGAGATGGATGAATTGAACGGCTTTCTGGGCGGCTCTGGCGCCAACGCCGCTGTGGCTGCGGTCGGGCTGGGGCTGAAGGTGGCTTTCTTCAGCGCGCTGGGCAGCGACGCGGCCGGAGAGCAGCTGCGCGGGCTGCTGCGCCGCCGTGGTGTGGCAGACACTTTTATAAAGACGGCTGACGGTCAATCCAGCGGGATGGTCTTCGGGGTGGTGACCCCGGGTGGCGAGCGGCGGCTGTTCTGTTACCGCGGGGCGAACCTGGCCCTGCGCGGCGCGGATGTGCCGGATTCACTTCTGCGGGACTGCCGCTGGCTGCATTTGAACGGGCCGGTGTTTGAAGTCGGGCTGGATTTGTTGGCGCGCGCCCGCCGGCTGGGAATCCCCGCCAGCCTGGATCCCGGCTCGATCTTAATTGAGACGCATCCAGACCGCCTGCCGGAACTGATCGCGCTCACGGATATTCTTCTGGTCAATGCGGTTGAATTTGAGATGCTTACTCCCGGCGGTTCCCGCCCCGAACGGGTCGAATATCTGCTTCAACAGGGGGTCGGCCGGGTGGTGGTAAAAGAAGGCGCGCGGGGATGCGTCCGCTATCAAGCGGGCAAAGCGCCGTTGTTTTCACCGGCATTTCCGATTCATCCCCTGGATACGACCGGCGCGGGCGACGCGTTCAACGCCGGTTTGATCTACGCCGTTCTGAATAACTTTGATGAAACCGGGGCTTTCGCTTTTGCCAATGCGGTTGGCGCGATGGCCTCGTTAAAGATGGGAGCGACCAGCGGCGCGCCGGAATCTGCCGCTGCCGTTCAGGAATTTATCAAGAAGATGAGTGCCTGAAAAAAAGCTGATTTGGAGGTTTGACACATGCCCGATCCAAAAGACTATCACCTGAGCGCCGAGGAGTATGCGCTCATCCTGCAGGGCCTGGGACGCGAACCGAACCACCTGGAAATGGGTATTTTCTCTGCCATGTGGTCTGAACACTGTTCCTACAAACATACCCGCGCGCTATTCCGACAATTCCCGGTGAGCGCCCCCTGGCTGGCGCAGGGACCGGGTGAAAATGCCGGCGCGGTTTTAATTGACCCTGATTGGGCGGTGGTCTTTAAGGTTGAATCTCACAACCATCCCAGCTTCGTCGCTCCTTATGACGGCGCGGCCACCGGTGTTGGCGGGCTGGTGCGCGATGTGATGGCCATGGGCGCCCGCCCGATCGGGGTACTGACTCTCCTGCGCAGCGGGGATCCAGCCGCTGAAGATACCCGGCGCATGGTTGAAGAAATTCGCCGCGGCGCCGCGGAGTACGCCCGCGCCTGCGGCATCGCTGACCTCGGCCTGGACTGGCGCTGTCATCCTTCTTATCAGACCAACCCTCTGGTCAACGTGCTTGTGCTGGGCCTGGCAAGGCGCGGACGGTTGACCCGCAGCAGCGCCGGAGAGCCGGGCAACCGCCTGCTGTATTACGGCCTGCCCACCGGTCCCCACGGCGTGGACGGAGCCGCTTTTGCCTCGAAAGGCATGGATGAACACACTGAAGCCCATCCTCCGGCCGGCGATCCGCTGGCCGGGCTGGAGTTGATGCTCGCGACCCTGCGGCTGATTGAATCTGGGCTGCTGGTGGGAATTCAAGACATGGGTGCGGCTGGCCTGACCTGTTCATCCTTTGAAATGACTCATAAAGCTGGCGCCGGGCTGCGTTTGGATCTCTCAGCCGTTCCATCGGCGGACAGGATGAGTCCTTACGCGCTAATGCTCTCAGAAACTCAGGAACGGATGCTGGTCTCCGTCCGTCCGGATCAGATTGAAGCGGCAATGGCGCTTCTAAAGGAATATCCGCGCTTGCAGGCTGCGCTGATCGGTGAAATTACTCCCGGCGGCCGCGCCGTCCTGCTGGAAGGCGGCCAGACCGCGGCGGATTTGCCCGTAGACCTGGTGGTGGACGGCTTTGCGCGGATTGCGATCAACGACCATCCGGCGTATTTTACTCATCAGCAGGAATCTCCACTGCTCCAAGAATCCGCTTTCAACCGGGTTGAAGTCAGCCTGGGGAGGGGAGAAGCCAGTGGCCTGGAGATTGGCCCGGCTGTTTTCCCGTCAGCCGGAGGCGCGCAAATTGACCTGCCGGAGCTGAAAAAAGCGGTCCTGCTGCAGACCGCCTGCAATGGGGCGGAAATCGAGCGCGATCCGTACCAGTGCGCCTTTCGATTGGTTCAGGAGTGCTGCGACCGCTTAAGGGCGCAGGGTGCGCGCCCGCTGGGTCTGACGGACGGGCTCAATTTCGGCAGCCCGGAAAGACCCGAGATCAGCTGGCAAATTAGCGCCGCGCTGGGCGGTCTTTCGGATGCCTGCCGGGAAAATCAAATCCCTGTGGTCGGCGGAAATGTCTCGTTGTTTAACGAGACCGATGACCGCCCGATTTTGGGGCAGTTATTTGTTGGCGTGGTAGGAGTGAAAGATGCTTGAGCCGATCAGCGCCAGCCGGCGCACGCGTTTTCAGGATGTTTTTTCTTCCAAAAAACCCATTATCGGGATGATCCATCTGCCTCCCCTGCCGGGCACACCGGCCGGAAAAGACGCTCGCTTTAGCGCGCTGGTAAAGTTCGCGCTCAGCGAACTGAATGCGCTTCAGCGCGGCGGGGTGGACGGCGTGATTGTTGAAAATTTCTGGGATTTACCCTATCTGCCTGCCAGCGTGCCGGCGGTCACCCTGGCCGCGATGGCGGCGGTCGCCGGTGCGGTGGTAACCAGCGCGTCCATCCCGGTGGGGGTCAATATTCTCTATAACGACTATGTTTCTGAACTGGCCCTCGCCCGGGCGGTTGGAGCCGCTTTTATCCGGGCCGAGGTGTATATTGATCCGGCTTACGCGGAAACCGGGCTGATCCCCGCCTGCGCTGCCCAGCTCCAGCGCGAGCGAACCGCCCTGTACGCCGAGGATGTGGCGGTGCTGGCGGATGTGCAGGGGAAAAATACCCAGGCGATGTGGCCGCGCCCGCTCGGTGAATCGGCCGCCGATGCGCAGAACCGCGGTCTGGCGGACGCGGTCGTGGTCACGGGGACTGGCACGGGAAAGTCGGCTTCAATCGAAGACCTGCGCCAGGTGCGTGCCAGCCTGGAGGTGCCGCTCCTGGCCGGCAGCGGGGTCACCCCGCACAGCGTCCCCCAGATCCTGTCAATTTGTGATGGGGCTATTGTCGGCTCATTCTTCAAACGCGACGGCAGGATCCAGGCGCCGGTGGATTCAGAGCGGGTCAGCGCTCTGGTTCAGGCCGCTCGAAAGGCGGCCCGTTAACCCTCAGACTTGGTGAAGTTGTTTGGGTCCTTGTTCCCTGGGCTGCACAGGCCGGCTGGCGCTTTTGACAAATATCCCCGCCTGTGTTAGAATTTTCGCAGATATTCGGTGAATTACCGGCTAATGGCCGATGGTTGTTGTGAAACGCGCTCATGGGAACGGCTGAAGATTACGCTTTGCGCCCCGGTCGCTGGTTGAACCGGGGTTTGTCTGTTAATTAAAAATATATTGGCCTGTTAAAGGCTTTAGGTAAGAGGTAGAAAAAATGAATAAAACACCCTTAAGGATCGTCCCGCTGGGCGGTCTGGGCGAAGTTGGCCGGAACATGATGGTCTACGAATACGGAGACGACATTCTGGTCGTTGATTCGGGCCTGATGTTCCCGGAAAATGACATGCTGGGAATTGATTACATCATCCCGGATATGCAGTATTTAATTGACCGCCGCGAAAAAGTGCGCGGGATTGTCATCACCCACGGTCATGAAGATCACACCGGCGCGATCCGTCATTTGCTCGAACAGGTTAACGCGCCGATCTACGCCACCCCGCTGACACGCGGGCTGCTGGAAGTGAAACTGGCCCGCCATGGCGTCCTGCAGCGCGCCACGCTGCACACCGTCCAGGCTGGCGACCGTGTGGAGATCGGACCGTTTAAAGTGGATTTCTTCCACGTTTGCCATTCCATCCCGGACGGCGTCGGCCTGGGAATTGAAACGCCCCAGGGACTGATCGTTCATTCGGGCGATTACAAATTTGACCACACCCCCGTGGACGGTTGGCCGAGCGATTACGGCATGCTGGCTGAGTTCGCCGACCGCGGCGTCCTCGCGCTGCTCTCCGATTCGACCAACGCGGAACGAGCGGGTTGGACCCCGTCCGAGCGGGTGGTGGATGCCGCTTTAGAAGATGTCTTTACCCGGGCATCCGGCCGCATCATCATCGCTTCCTTTGCCTCGTTGATTTCGCGCATGCAGCAGGTGGCCAACGCTGCCAGCCGCCACGGGCGCAAACTGGCTTTCGCCGGCCCAAGCATGGTGGATAATGTCAAAATCGCTGTCAAGCTGGGCTACCTGGATTTGCCGGATGGGCTGCAGGTCAGCCTGGATGAAGCCCTCAACATGAAAGACAGGGATGTGGTCATCATGTGCACTGGCTCTCAGGGCGAGCCAACCTCGATCCTTGGACGCCTTTCGATTGGCGCCTACCGCCAGTTTGACATCAAGACCGGCGACACGGTTGTGCTCTCTTCTCACCCCATCCCCGGCAATGAAGAAAATGTCTACCGCACCATCAACCGTTTGTTTGAACGCGGCGCGGATGTGGTCTATGAAGCCATCGCTCCCGTGCACGTCTCCGGGCATGCCAGCCAGGAAGAGATGAAACTGCTCTTTCATCTGACCCGCCCGAAGTTCTTTATCCCCATTCACGGCGAGCTGCGCCAGTTGAAGCAGCACGCTTCGCTGGCGAAACAGGTTGGCATCCGCGAAGACCGCATTCAGGTTATCCAGAACGGCCAGGTGGTCGAGTTCCTGGACGGCGAGATGCGCCTGGCGGAGCGCGTTCCGAACAGCTATGTCTTTGTGGACGGCTCCGGGGTGGGCGATGTCGGCCCGGCGGTAATGCGCGAACGCGAAGAGCTGGCCCGCGACGGGGTGGTGATGGTGAATGTGCCCCTGGATTACGCCACCGGGCGCGTCAGCCGCGAACCGGAATTGATCACCCGCGGGTTTATGGTCGCCGGGGATGCTGACACCTTGATGGAAGGCATGCGCAAGAAGATCAACGACACGGTTGCCCGCGCCAACGGTTCGGCGCGGAAAGACCTGGAACAGGCGATCAGCAACTATATCTATTCGGAAACCCACCGCAGGCCGATGGTCTTTGTCACCCTCAGCCGCGAGTAATCTCGCCGCGCTGTGTCAACCGGCGAGAAATCGCCGGTTGATGATTTAAGCGAATAGAGCGAGTTACAGCCCATCTGCCTGCCCGTCTGGCTCGCCCGTTACCGCTTACTCTCTTCCTCCCGCCAGCCGAACTGGCCGAGTAACGGGACGAAAGATACCGGGATCACGTCCCGCAGGGTGGTTTCACCGCCCTGCCTGTGCCAGACCTGTAAAGACTGGACCGAGCGCCCGCCCACCGGGATGACCAGCCGCCCGCCTTCCGCCAGCTGCGCAAGCAGCGGCGGCGGAACCTCCGGCGCGGCGGCGCTGACCAGGATCGCCTGGTAAGGGGCGTTTGGCGGCCATCCGCCCGAACCGTCCGCGCAGATCACCTCGACATTACCGCAATCTAAAATCGACAGGTTCCGCCGGGCTGTCTCGGCGAGGGATTCGAGCCGTTCCACCGCGATGACCTGATCTGCCAGACAGGCCAGCACCGCCGCCTGGTAGCCGCAGCCCGCGCCAACTTCCAGGACGCGGCTGTCCGGCGTGACCTGCGCCAGTTCCGTCATTAATGCCACGATGTAAGGCTGGGAGATGGTCTGTCCGCTGCCGATGGAGAGCGGATAGTCGCCGTAGGCGAAAAGCTGGCTTTCTTCTGGCACAAACACATGCCGCGGAACCGCGCGCAGCGCAGCCAGCACGTGCGGGTCGCGCACGCCGCGCTGTTCAATCTGCTCGGCGACCATGCGCAAACGCTGCTCGCGAAATTCCGCGGATTCAGGCGGAAGTTTCATTTCTCAAACTTTCCTGCTGCATCAAGCGCCTGCTGATCTGGCGGTCGATTTTGCCCATTGGAAAGGACTCCAGCTCCTCTGGCTCGCACCAGCGCAGTTCGCTGGCGTGCAGCGCCTGCGGTTCGCCGCCGTTGATCCGGCAAAGAAAGGCGTGCAGGGTCACCTTGAAATGGGTATAGGCGTGGCGGTAGATGCCAAATTCAGCGCCAATTTCGATCTCCACCCCCAGTTCTTCGCGGATTTCGCGCCGCAGACACTCGTTCAGACTTTCTCCCGGCTGAGTCTTGCCGCCGGGATACTCCCAAAGGCCGCCCAGTAACCCGCCGGCTGGCCGCCGCGCCAGCAGCACCTGTCTGCCGCGTTGAATCACCGCTGCGGTGACGGTGTGGTGCGGTACGCGGGCGCGATCTTTCATCACCGGCAGATCTTCCATATTCCCGCGCCTGCGCGCTTCGCAGATATCCGCCAGCGGGCAGCGCTGGCACTGCGGACTGCGCGGGGTGCAGATCGCTGAGCCCAGATCCATCAGCGCCTGGTTGTAATCGCCAGCCTGCCCGGCGGGCAGCTCCTGGCGCGCCAGCGCGCGCAGTTGTTTTTCACCCTGCGGAGTCCGCGCCGGAAGGTCCATATAGAAAACCCGCGCCAGCACACGGCGGATGTTGCCGTCCAGAGCGGCTTCGTCCTGCTGGAAAGCGATCGAGGCGATCGCCGCCGCGGTGTATTCTCCCACCCCGGGCAGACTCTTCAGCGTCTGCGCATCGGCGGGCAGCTGACCGCCAAAGCGTTCCATAATCTCGCGCGCCGCGCGCTGAAGGTTGCGCGCCCGGCTGTAATACCCCAGTCCTTCCCAGGCTTTCAGCACTTCCTGCTCTTCCGCCCGGGCCAGCGCGGCAGCGTCCGGAAAGCGCCGCATCCAGCGTTCAAAATAGGGGATAACCGTTTCCACCCGCGTCTGCTGGAGCATAATTTCAGAAACCCAGACCGCATACGGGTCCCGGCTGCCGCGCCAGGGCAGACCGCGCGCATGTTTTGCGTACCAGGGCAGCAGCCGCGGGGCGATCCGAAGAGTCATGAGGATTTAGAACTGAAAACCGCCGCGGGCTTCCACTAATTTTTCGCTGTAGTTTTGAACCAGCTCTAATAATTGGGTGTGCAGCCGGTTCCATTCCGCGGAGCGCATAATCTGGCGGGCTTTGGAGGGGGAGGGCAGGGTCGCGCCAACCAGAATTTGCGGTTGTTCGCCAAATACCGTCGCCCAGGCATCGCTGAGTTCAAACCCCAGGCGTTGGACGCCGGGGATAAATTCACGCACGACAAATTCAAAATAATCCTGTTCGCGGTTGGGAGCGATGTCCCAGGTCATGATTAACTTCACTGACACGCTGCACCTGTTAACTGTGCTGCTGTTCCAACACCACCACCTGGGTTTCATCCGGCAGGGCATTGATGGAAGTTACTTTTAAAGAAGGAATCGGCGAGATTTCTGCCAGCCCCATTTCCTTGATAAATTTGCTCAACGAATCGAGTTTAATCAACGAACCGGGGGTGGCGTAGTGCATCGGGATGACGATGTTTGGTTCCAGCAGGGCAACCACTTCAGCGGCTTTCGCCGCATTCAGGCTGCTGCCGCCGCCGACCGGAGCCAGCAGGATGTTAATCGGCCCCAGATCTTCCACTTCCGACTGGCTGGGGACCCGGTCCATCCCGCCGAGATGCAGGACGTTGATGCCGTTGTAATCAATCAGGTACAGGGTGTTGCGCGGTTCATCGCTGTTTTTTTTGGAAAAACCGTTGGTCTGCACACCGGTAATAAAAACGCCGCCAATTTCGTACTCGCCCGGGCCGGTGATGGCGTGCTCGAAGCCCTTTACAGCGCCCAGATGATTGTGCCCCGGCTTATTGTGGCTGACCGTGACAATATCCGCTTTAAGTTTTAGCGGATCATGCCCGACCGAGGCAGAATCATAAGGGTCCATCACTACCGTGGCCATGCCGCGTTCTGTCAGACGAAAACAGGAATGTCCGTACCAGCTGATTTCCATGCAACCTCCAACCCGTCGGAATCATTATACAATAGAATGGTTTTCAACCGGGCGATTTTAACACAGAACTTCCCCTCGAGCATCCTCCTGAGGAATAGGGAATTAAACAGAATGGTCGAATCCTTGACTCGCGGCTCAAGATTTGATAGACTCTGCCTCCGTTGTCGCCAATTCCGGCCCGGCGGGGAATTTAAGCCTTGTCAGCACTGGAAGTTTTGGTATAATTTGACACGCTGTGTGCGCAACTTAACAATTTAATCTTGCGCCGACGTAGCTCAATCGGCTGAGCAACCGCCTTGTAAGCGGTAGGTTACGGGTTCGATTCCCGTCGTCGGCTCAGTTGCAGGCTGGCAAATGAGATGGTTTTCGCGGATCATCTCATCTGCGAACCGGCAACCGCTGGTGAGGCATGGACGGTTACCCAAGTGGCCAAAGGGGACTGACTGTAAATCAGTTGGGCGACGCCCTTCGTAGGTTCGACTCCTACACCGTCCACTGGTCGAAAGACCAAAACTGTAGCACGTCGTTGTCAAAACGGCAAGCCCTCATAGCTCAGGTGGTAGAGCGCACCCTTGGTAAGGGTGAGGTCATGGGTCCGAGTCCCATTGAGGGCTCTCTTTGCCGGACGCAGCAAACTGCTGTAATTATCACGAAAGTCGAAGGAGAGCGCTATCATGGCCAAGCAAAAATGTGATCGATCGAAACCGCATTTGAACGTAGGGACCATGGGGCACATTGACCATGGGAAGACGACGCTGACCGCAGCGATCACGAAATACTGTGGATTTTTAGGGAAAGCGGAATTCAAAGCCTACGATCAGATTGACAACGCGCCGGAAGAGAAAGCGCGCGGGATCACCATCAACATTGCGCATGTAGAATACGAGACCGAGAAGCGGCACTACGCGCATGTGGATATGCCCGGGCACCGGGACTATATCAAGAACATGATCACGGGTGCGGCGCAGGTAGACGGCGCGATTCTGGTAGTTGCGGCGCCGGACGGGCCGATGCCGCAGACGCGGGAGCACGTGCTGCTGGCGCGGCAGGTGGAAGTGCCGAGCATCGTGGTGTTCTTGAACAAAGTGGACATGATGGATGATCCGGAGCTGTTGGAGCTGGTGGAATTAGAGCTGCGGGAAATGCTGACGAGCTACAAATTCCCTGGGGACGAGACGCCGATTGTGCGCGGGAGTGCGCTGAAGGCGTTGGAAAGCCCGAGCACGGATCCGAACGCGCCGGAATACGCATGCATCAAGGAATTGCTGCGGGTGGTGGATGAATACATTCCCGAGCCGCCGCGCGAGACCGACAAGCCGTTCATGATGCCGGTGGAAGATGTATTTTCGATCAAAGGGCGCGGGACGGTGGTGACGGGGCGTGTTGAGCGCGGGCGGATCAAGGTTGGGGACCCGGTGGAGATCGTCGGGCTGCAGGAGAAGAGCAAGAGCTCGGTGGTGACCGGGGTAGAGATGTTCCACAAGATGCTGGATGAAGGCATTGCGGGGGACAATCTGGGGCTGCTGCTGCGCGGGATAGAGCGGACGGATGTAGAGCGCGGGATGGTAATTGCGAAGCCTGGGAGCATCACGCCGCACAAGAAATTTGAAGCGCAGGTGTACGTGCTGAAGCGCGAAGAAGGCGGGCGGCACAAGCCGTTCTTCCCGGGATACCGGCCGCAGTTCTACATTCGGACGATGGATGTAACCGGATTGATCGAGCTGCCGAAGGGCGTGGAGATGGTCATGCCGGGCGACGACATCAACATGACGGTGGAGCTGATCATCCCGGTGGCGCTGGAACAGGGTTCGAAGTTTGCGATCCGCGAAGGCGGTCTGACCGTTGGCGCGGGCGTTATTACCAAGATTCTGGATTA
>JARKPB010000006.1 GCA_029975475.1 Anaerolineaceae bacterium | reverse complement strand
GTAACGGTTCACCCAGACCAGTTGACAGGTAAAAAATGAGACGATCGTCCGGTGATCCACTATTGCCTCTTGCGTGATCCTGTCAGCTTGGCACCATCAGGGGCATGAGCACATCCATGACCCCACCGGCCGCTTCGCCGCTGACCCTTGAGCAGGCTAATGAACTTATTCAGAAGCTGATGGCGCGCATCGCCGAGCTAGAAGACCGACTCAACCAGCACAGCGGCAATTCCTCCAAGCCTCCTTCCAGTGATGGGCCAGGCTCACCACCACCTGCTCGGCCGCGCCTTGCCTCAGGTAAAAAACGCGGCGCCCAACCGGGCCACAAAGGCGCTCGGCGTGAGCGTCATCCAGCGGATGAACGGCTGACGGTAATACCCCATTACCCTGCCAGACAGTGCGCCTGCTGTGGGGGCAATGTGGTATTTCATGACAAACCCTACCGCGTCCATCAGGTCTTTGACCTGCCCGAGGTCAGCTACAGGGTGACCGAACATCAGCTCTTTAGCGGCACCTGTTGTCATTGCATCGAGACCAGCCCGGCTCCGTTGCCCGAGACGGTGAGCAGCAGCCAGATGGGGACCAACCTGCTGAGCTACATCGCCCTGCAAAGTGGTCTGTTTCACCAGAGCATTAGCCAGATACAACAACAGCTTAAACAGCACTTCGGCCTGAGCTTCAGTCGCGGCGCTATCAGCGAGGCGCAAGGGCGAGTCAGTGCCATGTTGACCCCGACGCACCAGGCCATCAAACAACAAGTGCAATCAGCCTCCTGTATCCATGCCGATGAAACACGGCATCAGCGTGGTGGTGAGCGGCGCTGGATGTGGCTGGCACTGAGCAAGGTGGCCGTCTGTTTCATGACGGCGTTTGGCCGGGGTCAGGATGCGGCCAAACGGCTGCTGGGCTCAGAATTGGATGGCGTGTTGGTGACAGACCAGTACGCAGGATACCGTTTCATCGACAGCAGCCAGCGTCAGCTGTGCTGGGCCCATGTACTGCGCAATGTGGCAGCGATTGCCGACAGCGGCGAAAAGGTCAATCAGCCCATTGGGGCCCGACTGGTGCTTCTCGCAAATAGCGTATTCAGGGTTCGACATGGCTATGAACAAGGCGTGTTGAGCCAGAAACAATATCAGCGAAGGCTTGAGCGATGTCGGCAAAGCTGGCGAAAAGAGCTGGGGCGAGGCAGTTTGCTGTGCAGCAAGCGCTACCGAGGTCGCTGTCGGCTACTGCTCAAGGATGATGAAATGCTGTGGCGTTTTCTGGAAAACGACGAGATAGCCTTGACCAATAATGAGGCGGAACGGGCGCTACGCGGGTATGTGCTGTGGCGCAAGGGGAGCTATGGCGTTTGGTCACATCGGGGAGAGCTGTTTCGGCAGCGCATCTTGTCTTTGATAGAGACAGCCAAGCGGTTAGGTCGCTGCCCGCAGGAATGGCTGAGGGCCGTGGTCAGTGCCTGCATAGAGAAAACAGACTACCCGCTCCCGGAAGAGTTGTTGTCAACATCCTCCCGGTGAACGGTTACTTTTTAAGCACGCACGGAATAAGTGGCGCCAATAGCCACCGCACAAATATAAATAACGAGAAAAAATCTTTTCGATCAGTGTGATAGAGATCGAAAAAGGAGAAAGTAATGCTCAACGATGCGATCTGGGAACATATCGACCAGTTCACCAAGGCAACAAAAACCAGCGATATCCAGCAACTGCTGGAGCGCTTCAGTCATCAAATGGGCTTTGATTACTTTCGGCTGCTGATTATTTTCCCCATCAGCATGCAAAAATCCCACGTGGCACTGTTCAACAACTGTCCGACCACCTGGTTTGACGCCTATAGCGAAAACCAGTATCTGACCCAGGATCCGGTGGTCTATCTGGGACTGAAACAGACCCAGCCGAT
>JARKPB010000017.1 GCA_029975475.1 Anaerolineaceae bacterium | reverse complement strand
CGGCGTTTTTCAAGATAGTTGTCGCGCAAAGCTGTTTTAAGCAGCCTCTTTTTGCTCCGGCTCGGGTTTCTCGGGCCGCTCCGGATTTAGCATCACGGCACCGATAGGTGTCCAGTCTCGCGTCTTGCCACTCCACCTCGCTGGGTGTTGTGCTCGGGCGGCCTGGTACACAGCATCCCGTTTCGCCAGCAGGGCTTTATCGTCACCCCGATGCCGCTCGTTGGGTGTGACGAAGCGGATACGGCTATGCCGGTGCTCTTCGTTATACCAGGCCATAAAGTCGCGCACCCACTCCCTGGCCGCTTCCAGACTGGCAAAGCCGTCTGATGGCCACTGCGGACAGTACTTCAGCGTCCTGAACAATGACTCCGAGTACGGATTATCGTTGCTGACCCGAGGCCGTCCCCGCGAGGGCGTGACACCCAGGTCATGCATCTTGGTCAGCAGCGTGACTGACTTCATTGGCGCGCCGTTGTCCGAGTGCAAGACCAGCGGCTGCTTCCAGCACTGCTCGCGGATGATGCTCCGTTGCAGCAACGCCGCCGCCCGTTCACCGCACTCTTGCTCATGCACTTCCCAGCCCACCCCTTTGCGGCTGTAGATGTCCTCTATCAGATAGAGGTAGTAATACTGGCCGCGCACGAGTGACGGCAAGTAGGTGATATCCCAGGACCACACTTGATTGGGCCCAGTCGCGGTATGGCTGGTTGGTACCGGCACATGGCGCGGTGGCTGGCTCCGGCCACGCCTGTGCTGCTGGTCAGCCGCCCGCAAGATGCGATAGAAGCTCGACTCACTGGCCAAGTAGCGCCCCTGGTCGGCCAGCCGTGGCACAATTTGACTCGGCGGCAACGAGGCGAACTCCTGGCTATTGCAGACGTCCAGCACGGCCTGCCGCTCCTCTGGGCTCAATGCATGAGCAGGTATGGAACGAACCGCATCCGGTCGCCTATCGGCACTCAGCTCAGGCCCGGCCAACCAGCGCTGGAGCGTGCGCAGACTCAGCCCCAACACCTCGGCCGCAGGATGCTTGCGGGCGCCAGCTTCAAGCGCTTCGCGCCACCATGCAACGTATTGCTGCCGCTCTGGCAACGAGGTCAGTTGTCCTCGTCGACGTTGCTCCAGTAGGCATCGAGCTTTTTTTGCAATATCAGCAGAGCTGCTGCCTCGGCCAGGGCCTTGTCTTTGCGCCGCAGCTCTTGCTCCAGTTGCCGGATACGCTTCTTGTCCGCTTTGGCCTGTGCCTTCTCCGCCTGTTGTAAGGTACGAGCGGATTGCTGGCCCAGAATACAGGCTTGGCGCCATTGCTGGACTTGCTCGGGATAGAGACCCTTACGGCGGCAGTACTCACTGAGTTCAATCTCGGAAAGCGCAGCGGTTTCCAGCACGACGGCGAACTTGGCCTCGGCGGGCCATTCATCGGTCAGTTTGTTGTCCCCGGGCACAGGAGACCCTCCGTCTTTGGCGTGTTTGCGCCAATTATACAGAGTGACCTCGCTGATGTTTTCCTGCCGAGCCAACTCGGCCACCGACATATTGATGGGCGGCAGCAGCTTCTTGAGCAAAGCAGCCTTGCGCTCACTTGAATAACGAGCCATTCGACACTCTTTATCCGCCCCCGGTCTTCACATTTAGATTATTCAGATTAGGCGACAACTATTCTGACACCGGGGGC